>CAVRCW010000011.1:0-1397885 GCA_963719765.1 uncultured Actinomycetota bacterium | reverse complement strand
CGTCGGTCCACGGTTCGGCGCCGAATATTCCAGCCTTCAGGCGCAGCCGGACGCCGGCCTCGGCAAGTGCCTCACCGAGCCGGATCGCGTACGACGGCGTGCAGGTCAGGATGTCCGGCTCGAGATCAGCGATCAGCGTCACCTGCCGCTGGGTCATGCCGCCCGAGGCCGGCACCACGGTCGCGCCAAGCTCGATCGCGCCCTGGTGGATCCCGAGGCCCCCGGTGAACAGGCCGTATCCGTAGGCATTGTGCACGATGCTGGCCGGCGTAGCTCCGGCCGCGGCCAGCGCCCGCGCGCACATCCTGGCCCACAGCTTGAGGTCGGCCCGGCTGTAGGCGACCAGCGTCGGCCGGCCGCCGGTGCCGCTCGAGCCGTGCACGGCGACGACTTCCTCCCTCGGCACCGCCAGCAGCCCGAACGGGTAGCCATCCCAGAGGTCCTGCTTGGTGATGCCGGGCAGCCGGGCCAGGGTCGCCAGGTTCACATCGGCTCCGGCCGTTACCCCGGCCTCCCGCAGCCGAGTGCCTTGCAGACCGCCGAGCCCGATCAGCCGGTCAATCATCGCGCGCAGTCGGTCCAGCTGGAGCCCGGCAAGCGCCTCGGCAGGCATCGATTCGGCCTCGGGCTCGAACATGACCCGGACACCCTGCTCTGACATGTGCGTACCTCTCGCCCGGGGCGCCTACGATGACGCTATGACCACTCTGCCGGAACGCTCCCGGATCCGTCTGCCGGGTATTAGCTCTCGTGCTTACGAGCACCCCGCCGACCGATCAGCGCTTGTCGCCCTGCGCAAGCTGACCGGCTTCGACACCATCCTGAAAAACCTGGCCAACCTGTTCAACGACCGGGCCCTGCGGCTGATGTTCCTCGCCAGCTCGGTGCGCTGCTCGCCCGAGCAGTTCCCCGACCTGTACCAGGCGATGCTGGACGGCGCCTACATCCTGGACTTGCCCACGGTGCCCGAGCTGTACGTCTGCCAGACCCCGGTCGTCAACGCGATGGCGCTCGGCACCAGCAAGCCGTTCATCGTCCTCGACAGCGGCATCGTCGATCTGATGGACCCGGAGGAGATCAGGTTCGTAATCGGGCACGAGCTCGGGCACGTACTGTCGGGCCACAGCGTGTACCGGACAATGATGTTTTACCTAGTCGCCCTGGCTGCCCGGCTGGCGCTCGTGCCGTTCGCCTGGATCGGGCTGAAGGCCGTGGTCTGGGGCCTCGAGGAGTGGTTTCGCAAGTCCGAGATGTCCTGTGACCGAGCGGGCCTGCTCGCGACCCAGGACGTGGACGCCGCCCGGCGCTCGCTGATGAAGCTAGCAGGCGGCCGCCATCTGGCCGAGCTCAGCAGCGACGAGTTCCACAAGCAGGCGCGCGAGTACGACGCGGTCCCTGACATGCGGGAGAGCCTGCTCAAGCTGCTCCAGCTGCAGGGCACCACGCACCCGTTCGCCGTGGTCAGGTTCGCCGAGCTGGACCGCTGGGCTGACGAGGGCGAGTACCGCGACATCCTGGCCGGCCGCTACCCGCGGCGCGAGGACGACCCGGACAGCTCGGTCGGTGACGAATTCAAGTCCGCCGCCAAGTCCTACCAGGAGTCCTGGAACCGCAGTGCCGATCCGCTGATCGGCGCCGTCCGCGGCGTGGCCAACGGTGCGGTGGACGCCGGGACCAGGCTGTTCAACCGGTTCGGCACCGGCGGTGGCCAGCGGGACGACTCGGACGACGACTGACCCGCTCGCCGGGGCTGGCCCGGCGCCGCAGCCGGGGCTGGCCCGGCGCCGCAGCCGGTGATCCCGCGCCCAGGCCCGCTCGTTTCATGATCCCGTAGCGTTTGGGGTCTGCCAGACCCCAAACGCTACGTCAAACCGACGTGAACCCTGGTTATCCACAGGCCGGGTAGACAGCAAGCCAGAATGGCGGACCCGAGGGGCACCCTTGGTGGCATGTTCTATGGCGTTCCGCAGGGATTGCGCGAGATGGCGGAGCTTCAGCATGGCGTCCTGAGCGCGGCCCAGTTGCTTGGGACCGACCTGACACGGGACACCCTGAAGTCCCGAGTCCGGCTGGGCAACTGGCAGCGGCTGCACCGCGGGGTTTATGCGACGTTCTCCGGCGAGCCAGGCCGTGAGGCTGTCTTATGGGCTGCCGTCCTGAGCGCCGGACCAGGAGCGATGCTCAGCTACTCGACGGCAGCCGAGGTGGCTGGCCTGATCGACAAGCCGGGCGAGGTAGTCCACGTCACGATTCCCGGCGAACGGCGGATCGCAAGGACGCCGGGCATCGCCATCCACCTCTCCGCGCGGGCAGCTCAGGCCCAGCACCCAGCTCGACTGCCGCCACAGACCCGGATCGAGGAGACGATCCTCGACTTGGCTAGCGCGGCCAGGAGCCTGGACGATACATGCGGCTGGGTGACTCGCGGCATCGGGCGCAGGCTCACGACGGCGCCTAAGCTCCGCGCGGCCATGGAGGCGCGCGGCAAGATGGGCTGGCGCACGGAACTGGCGGAGCTGCTCAGCCCGGAAGTGGACGGCGTGCACTCGTCGCTGGAGTGGCGCTACTACCGCGATGTAGAGCGCCCGCATGGGCTGCCCGGCGGCGGCCGGCAGGTGCGCTCGCTGCGAGCCGGCCACAGCGAGTACCGCGACAAGCTTTATGAGGCCTACGGCGTCGCCCTTGAACTAGACGGCCGGATTGCGCACCCAGGCGACAGGCGATGGGACGACATCCGCCGGGACAACGCCGCTGCAGCGCTCGGGATCATCACGCTGCGGTACGGCTGGGTGGACGTCGCCATCAGGCCCTGCTTCGTGGCAGCCGAAGTCGTCCTGGTGCTGATGAGCCGCGGATTCACCGGGGCCAGGCCGTGCTCGCCAGACTGCCCGGTCGCCGTGGTGATCGAGCAGTATCGGCGGTCGGCCTAGCGCCCGGAGTCGCCGGCCGGGCGAGCGTGCTGCACCGCCAGCCCTGGCTAGGCGCTCGCCGTGGCCAGCGAGCTGAGGCGGCGCAGCACCTCGGGCAGCGGGCCCGGATGCACCACGCCCACCCGCTGAGTTGCCCTGGTCAGCGCGACGTACAGGTCGTTCAGCCCGCGCGGCGACTCCGCCAGCAGTCCGGCCGGGTCGGCGATCAGCACGCAGTCGAACTCCAGCCCCTTGGCTTGCCATACCGTCAGCACCACCACCGGGCTGGTCAGGTCCGGATCGGCACCGAGGGCGGTGCCGGGCAGCACCTCGCTGACGACCGTGCCAAGGTCGGCGAGGCGCGCGGCCGGCACGATCACTGCGAGCTTGCCTTCCCCTGCCTGCTCGGCCATCAGGACCGCCGCCTCGGCCACGGTGGCTGCGAGCTGGTCCGGGGCACACTCCTGCTGCCACGGCTTGTGGCCGGACTCACGAACCGACCGCGGTGGCTCCAGGGCCGGGTCAATGGCGGCCAGCACGTCGGCGGCCACCGCCATGACCTCGGCCGGGGTGCGGTAGTTGACCGTCAGCGGGGCCAGCCGCCACCGGTCGCCCAGGTAGGCGCCGAGCGCGTCGTGCCATGACGCCGGGCCGGCCAGGTCACCGGTCTGGGCTAGGTCCCCGACGATCGTCAGTGACCTGGCCGGGCAGCGCCGCATGAGCATGCGCCAGGCCATCGACGACAGCTCCTGCGCCTCATCCACGATCACATGGCCGAACGCCCAGGTCCGGTCGGTGGCGGCCCGCTCGGCGGCGGTCATGTTCGCCTCGTCTTCGAATCGCCCAGCGAGCCGACTGGCATCCACCAGGTCCGCACCCATGAGCAGCTCGGGGTCGTCCTCGTCGTCACGGCCAATGATGTCGAGCACGCCCTGCGCATAGGCCTCCTGCAGCCGCCTGCGCCGGTCCTTCTCCGCCCTGATCGCCCGCTCGTCCTCGCCGAGCAGCTCCGCTGCCTCGTCCAGCAGCGGAACATCGGCCGGCGTCCAGCCTTCGCTGAGGTCAGCGCTGGCCTCGCGGAGCAGCGCGTCGCGCTCGGCCACCGAAAGCCCGCCAGCCGCGGCCTTGAGTCGGGCGGGGTCCGCCAGCAGGTCGCTGACCAGCTGCTGGGGTGTCAGAACGGGCCACAGCTCGTCGATCGCTGCCCGCACCGCCGGGTCGTCCCTCAGTTCCCTGCGCAGATCGTCGATGTCCTGCTGGTCCATCAGGTTGCCGCCACCCAGCACGTTCCTGCCAAGTTGCCCGGCAAGCTGCCTGGTCAGCGCGGTGATGATCTCCCTGGCGAACACCGGCCGGGCGAGGTTGTGCGGCCGCCTGGACCGCCGGGCCCGCTCGCGGGCCTGCGCCACCATTCGCGGCGTCAGGCTGACCCGGCCGGCGTCCGCCTCGATCCGCACCGGTTCGGCCGGAACCTGCTGGCGGTCCCTGACCGCGGCCGCGATCACCGTGGCCATGCTCAGCCTGCCCTTGATCACCGCGACCGGAGGCCGGTCGGCCACGGTCGCGCGGATGCCAGGGAAAAGGTCCCCGATGGTGGACAGCAGGACACTCGTCTCGCCCAGTGATGGCAGCACCTGACCGATATAGCGGAGGAACGTGGAGTTGGGTCCCACGACCAGCACCCCACGCTTCTCCAGCTGTCGGCGGAACGTATAGAGCAGGAAGGCCGCGCGGTGCAGTGCAACGGCAGTCTTGCCCGTGCCAGGCCCTCCCTGCACCACCAGGGCGCCGGGCATCGGTGCCCGGATGATCATGTCCTGCTCGGCCTGGATCGTCTCCACGATGTCGGTCATCGACCCTGTGCGAGTCGCGTTGAGGGCCGCGAGCAGGGCGGACTCACCGGTCAGGCCCTCGTGCCTGGACGGGTCGGCTGCCGACAGGTCAAGTACCTCATCGTCCAGGCCGGTCAGCGTGCGACCCTTGGTGCGCAGATGACGGCGGACCCGGACGTCGCCGGGCGAGGCTGCGGTCGCCAGGTAGAACGGCCGCGCCGCCTCGGCCCGCCAGTCCATCAGGAGCTGAGCGTAGTCATCGGAGTCAGCGTGGATGCCCAGCCTGCCGATATAGCGCAGCTCGCCGCTGCTGAACTCGAGCCTGCCAAAGCACAGCCCGTTCTCCGCCGCATCTAGCTGGGCGATCTGCTGGCGGTACATGGCACTGAAAGCATCGCGCTCCACCCGTGCCTGCGGTGTCCCCCCGGCCTGCCGAAGGACGCCGGCCATCCGATCGCCCGCGCGCTTCCTGAGGTCATCGAGGCGGCCGTATAGCAGCGTGACGTATTCCTGCTCGCGATCCAGTTCAGTATTGGACAACAAGGCTCCCGTGTTTGACAACCAGGCTCCTTCGCGCTACAATTGGCATGACTATTATATATTTGTCAGGAAATGCACTCGCGCTACAAAAGTAGCGCGTTTTTTGATTTCCGGCTAATCACGGGGGCCGAGCTAAGGCGGACCGGGACGTTAGCCCACCCGCCGGTCAGTACCGCGAGGCCCCAGGCCAGCGCCGGTCAGCCGGCACGTCGGGGTCCCAGTCGAAGACCACGGCGTTATCCTCATCGCCGATAAGGACCTCGGCACCCTGGGTGGCTCCGGCCCTCGCCAGCGCGTCCTCGATGCCAAGCTTGGCGAGCCTGTCGGCCAGGTAGCCGACCGCCTCGTCGTTGCTGAAGTCGGTCTGCAGGATCCACCTGCGTGGCTTCTCGCCGTGGATGACAAAGGTGTTCTCCCCGGTCGCCACCACCTCGAAGGCCGGGCCAGCCACGGGCTCAGGTCTGAGCACAAGCCGGGTCGGCTCGGGCTGCGGCGCCGCGGCGCGCGCGGCCGCGACCACCGCGGCCATGGTGAAGGCGAGATCCCGCAGCCCCTCGGTGGTAGCTGCCGATACCCGGTGCACCACGAGACCGCGAGCCTCTAGCTCAGGCTCGACTAGCTCGGCAAGCTCGCGCGCGGCCGGCACGTCGACCTTATTGAGCGCCACGATCCGCGGCCTGTCCATCATTTTTGCCCCGGTGAGCTCCTCGTAGGCCGCCAGCTCCGCCTCCAGCGCGTCCAGGTCGCTGATCGGATCCCTGCCCGGCTCCTCCGTCGCGCAGTCCAGCACGTGCACGAAAACAGAGCAGCGCTCAACATGGCGCAGAAAGTCCAGCCCCAGGCCCTTGCCGGCGCTCGCGCCGGGAATCAGCCCTGGCACGTCCGCCACTACGAACTGCACGTCACCGGCCTCGACGACGCCCAGGTTTGGGGTCAGCGTGGTGAACGGGTAGTTGGCGATCTTCGGGCGGGCCGCGGACATGGCAGCGATCAGCGATGACTTACCGGCATTGGGAAATCCGACGAGGCCCGCGTCCGCTACGGTCTTCAGCTCCAGGACCAGGTCAAGCTCGGTCCCTGGCTCGCCACGGAGCGCGAAGCCCGGCGCCTTGCGCTTCATCGATGCCAGGGCCGCATTGCCGAGGCCGCCGCGGCCGCCCTGAGCCGCCACATACCTGGTTCCCGCTCCGATGAGGTCCGCAAGCTCCGCACCGCTAGCTGTCCTGATAACAGTGCCGTCCGGCACGCGCAGGACAATGTCCTCGCCGTCGGCGCCATTGCGATTCGAGCCGGCGCCCTGCTTGCCGTCTCCGGCCTTGCGCACCGGGCGGCGGTGAAAGTCCAGTAGCGTAGCGATACCGGGATCGACCTCGATGATCACGTCGCCGCCGCGCCCGCCGTTACCCCCATTCGGGCCACCGAGCGGCTTGAACTTCTCCCTGTGCACCGAAGCGCAGCCGTTCCCCCCGTTGCCGGCGTGCACCCGCACGTCGGCCTGATCCGCGAACTCCGCCACGGCTTCAACCCCTTCCGGTCCCGGTGGAATTACCCGCGGGACCAACAGCCGCCGGCCATAAAACGGCAGAGGGCGGACCTAAGGCGGTCCGCCCTCCGTGTGTGCATGGACCCGCTCGCCTGGTATACCCCGGCGTCGCTGTCACAGTGCCTAGCTGGCTCGCGCGGCGGCCGACTCAGCCTCGGCCGCACGCACGCTGACAGCGCGCCGACCGCGCCGCCTGCCGAACTCGACCTTGCCCGCCACCAGGGCGAACAGCGTGTCATCGTCACCGCGACCGACGCCCACGCCAGGGTGGAAGTGCGTGCCGTGCTGACGGACGATGATCTCGCCCGCGTTGACGAGCTGACCGCCGAACCGCTTCACACCGAGTCTTTGCGCGCTTGAGTCCCGCCCGTTCCGGCTGGAGGACGCGCCCTTCTTGTGTGCCATCTCAGCCCTTCTTCCTTGAGCTGGCGCTGGCCTTGGCCGTGCCGGCCTTTTCCGGGCCGATGCCGGTGACGCGCACCTGCGTGTACTTCTGCCTGTGGCCCAGGCGGCGCCGGTAGCCGGTCTTGTTCTTGTATTGGATCATGTTGATCTTGGGGCCGCTCGCGGCGCCCACGATCTCAGCAGTGACCTGGTAACCGCCGAGCTCCGCACGGTCACTGATGACCTTGCCGTCGTCCACGACGAGCAGGGTTGGCAGCGTCACGCGGGATCCGACGTCACCAGTCAGCTTGTCGACGGTCAAGACGTCATCGACTGACGCCCTCTCCTGCCTGCCGCCGCAGCGCACGATCGCGTACACCGAGAGTTCTCTCCTCTTTGTGCTCGCCCCCACCGCGGATACTCGCGGCAACCCTCAGCTGGGCTGGTGGCGGGCTTACCTGACGTTGCGCATTGCGTACCGGGCCGCAAGGCCTGCGGGCTCACATGCACCGACCATAAAGCGTATCAGACCGCGCGGGTCCTCAGCTGTTCGCTGGCTCGTCCCGCCAGTCGCCCTGTTCTGGGTTACTTCCCTGGCTTGCCGAGCTTCGCCCAGAATCGCCAGGCCCGGCCTCGGCGGACTTTGCGAATATGTCCTCCTCAGAGCCGTCCGAGCTCTCCTGCCCGGGCCGGCGTCCGCGGCCGGACCTGGACCGGCCCGATCCGCCGACTGCCTGAGTGCTGGTCTGGGCTGAAGCCTGGTTACCGGCACCACTGCCGACCGACTCAGCCGGGCCGCGGCCCGCGCCCGCATCGCCATTTGGCGTCGCTTGACCCGGGTTCGGGCCGGCGGCCGCGGAACTCCCAGCTGGCCCGGCCCCGGGATCTGGCCTGGCCCCTGGCGGCCCCGGTGCGCGACTGGCCCGGCTAGAGCGGGACCTCGAGCCACGGGATCTGCCTGCCGGAGTTCCGGCAGGCTCAGGCGCCTCGCCCGTCGGCAGGACGGAATCATCTGAACTGCCCGCGCTGTCGGTGGGGCCAGTGTCCCTGGCGGCGTCGCTCTTGTCCTGGCCGCCCCTGGCCGCCCCGCTCTTGCTGCCGCCCTGGGCGGCCCCGTTCCGTGCCGAAGACTGATCCTTAAGCCCGGCCCGACCGCCATCCCTGCTGTGGCCATCGTCGCCGCGACCACGGGCCGGAGTGTGGTCCACCGGCTCCAGCGAGGTGATCACGCCACGGCCGTTGCAGTGCTCACACGGCACCGAGAAGGCCTCGAGCAGCCCGGAACCCACCCGCTTGCGGGTCATCTGCACCAGCCCGAGCGAGGTCACCTCGGCCACCTGATGCTTGGTCCTGTCCCTGGCCAGGCACTCGAGCAGCCTGCGCAGCACCAGCTCACGATTGCTCTCGAGAACCATGTCGATGAAGTCGATCACAATGATGCCGCCGAGGTCACGCAGCCGCAGCTGACGGACGATCTCCTCGGCCGCCTCCAGGTTGTTGCGGGTGACGGTCTGCTCCAGGTTGCCGCCCTGGCCAGTGAACTTCCCGGTGTTCACGTCGATGATGTTCATGGCCTCGGTGTGGTCGATCACCAGCGAGCCGCCGCTGGGCAGCCAGACCTTGCGCTCCATCGCCTTCGCCAGCTGCTCGTCTACCCGGTAGGCCGCGAAGACGTCCTTGTCCTCGTCCCACCGCTGCATGCGGCCGGATAGGTGCGGGGCCACGTAGCGGACGTACTCGTCGACCAGGTCCCACTCGCTGTCGCTGGCGATGACCAGGTTGCTGAAGTCCTCGTTGAAGATGTCCCTGACCACGCGCAGGGTCAGGTCAGGCTCGCTGTACAACAGGTCGGGTGCGCTAGCGGTCTTGGCCTTCTTCTCGATCGCCTCCCACTGCGCGGAGAGCCTGGCAACATCGCGGGAGAGTTCCTCTTCCGAGGCACCCTCGGCCGCAGTCCGGACTATCACCCCGGCGTTCTCCGGCATGACCTGCTTGAGTATCTGCTTCAGCCGGGTCCGCTCGGTGTCCGGCAGTTTCCGGCTGATGCCGGTCATGCTGGCGCCCGGCACGTAGACCAGGTACCGGCCAGGCAGGCTCACCTGACTAGTCAGCCGGGCGCCTTTGTGCCCGATCGGATCCTTGGTGACTTGCACCAGGATCGCCTGGCCGGACTTCAGCGCCGACTCGATGCGCTTGGACTCCCCCTCCAGGCCACTGGCGTCGAAGTTGACCTCGCCGGCGTAGAGCACGGCGTTCCGCCCCTTGCCGATGTCTACGAAGGCAGCCTCCATGGACGGCAGGACGTTCTGCACCTTGCCCAGGTACACGTTGCCGACATACGACTGGTGGCTGGCCTTGTCCACGTAGTGCTCGACGAGGACGCCATCCTCGAGAACGGCGATCTGAGTGCGATCACCGTGCTGGCGAACCACCATGACCCGCTCGACGGCCTCGCGCCTGGCCAGGAACTCCGACTCGGTGATGATCGGCGGGCGGCGGCGACCGGACTCACGCCCCTCGCGGCGGCGCTGGCGCTTAGCCTCGAGCCTGGTCGAGCCCTTTACTGCGCGCACGTCGCTCTCGGCGACCGCTCGCGGCGAGCGCACGTGCACCACGGTGTTGGGCGGATCGTCGGTGGACCCGTCCGCGACCTGGCCATCGGCATCGCTCGCGGAGCCGGTACGTCGCCTGCGGCGGCGGCGCTTGCCGGTGGAGGTCTCGTCCGCTTCGTCCTCGCCTGGCTGCCCGGTATCGGCACCGTCAGCTTCCGCGACGTCTTGGGCGGACGCGCTCTGGGCCTGCGTCCCTGCGGTCTCGGCCTCACCGTCGCGCGGCTTGCCACGGCCACGGCCGCCCCGCCTTCGGCGCCTGCTGGCCGCAGACCCGGTCGACTCGTCCCGGCCGTCCTCCGGCGTTTCCGCGCCTTCGTCGTGGCCGGCTGCGGCGACAGCCTGCCGCTGCGACGCCGGCGGGCGTGCCGCCGCGATCTCAGGCGGCTGGAAGATCACCAGCGGCGGCTGGAACGACGCGGCCGGGACCGCAGGCTGCGCCGCGGCGGACGACGACCGCTCGGACTTTGCAGGCTGCTGCGACGCGCCGGGCCGATCAGACGTCTCCGGGCGCTCGGGTGCTGCCGTCTGCTCTGATGCGGCGGCGTGCGGAAGATCTGGCTGCTGGGCCTGGCCGGACCCCTGGTCGGGCTTTGTCGTCCTGGACCTGGACGTGCGGCTGCGGCTTGCCTTCGGCGGCGCGGCCTCGGAGCCCGGCCCGGTGTCACCGCCGGCCTGCGTGCCGCCACCGGCCTGCGTGCCGCCACCGGCCTGCGTGCTCTGGCCAGCCTGCCCGCCGTCACCAGCCTGGGTGGCGGGGCTACCGGATTGTGTGTCAGCATCCGCATGCGGCCCGCCGGCCTTGGCGGCACTGGCCCTTGTGCTGCTGGTCCTGGCCGCGCGCCCCTTTGCGCCGCCAGCCCGGCTTCCGGCCGCCTGTCCGGTACCGGTTGCGGCGGCACCGTCGGTTGTGGCGGCACCGCTGGCCGTCGCTGCGCTCTCGGTCGGTGCGCCACTGCCAGCCGACGAAGCACCGCGAGCCGACGAAGCACCGCGAGCCGACGAAGCACCGCGAGCCTGCGCGGCCCCAGCCTGCGTGTCCCCGCCAGCCTGGCCGACCTGGGTAGTGCCTGCCTGCGTAGTGCCGGAGCCATGTCCGGCGCTTTCGCTGCTGGACCCTGCCTCGGCGGCCGGGGGGCCGGCTGGACGCGTTACCGCCCTGCGGGCCCGGCGCAGCAAGCTCCGTCCCTCGGCTCCATCCTGATCGGCAGCCTCATTGCGGCCATCAGCAGACTCGTTGTTCTGTCGCTCGATCTCGAGCATTCGGGCGATCTCTCCCGTCAGGCTCCCGGGCGCAGCCAACCTCGTCGGGTCGCTCCGCGCCGCGCGGGAACTGTTCGTACGCGCTCTTTGGCGCGGGGCACGTCGTTACGGCGTCTCCCGCATCCAGGCACGTTGCCATTACCTGTCCCTGTGTTGCGCCCCGCCAGCCAGGCCGGGACTCATCCGCCGCAAGGCCGGCTGGCGCTGTTGACCCCGACGCGCCGGCTAGGCCGGTCATCGCGTCCGGGCCAGGCGCGCTGGCTCCCGCGGCGGCAGCATTGCCGCCTAGTGGCCCCTGAGCCAGGCGCGTCGCCAGCGGGGGCGACGACGGCTCGAGAGCCGACAAGTGGCGGAGCGCAACCAGGATGTCGTCGGGCCGGACGGCAGGTGTCAAGTGCCGAACAACCATTCGAAGTATCGCACATCCTGCGTACTCGCCGTCGGAGGCACGCTGGTCAACTTCCAGCGATACGACCCCGGCCCTGGCATCCAGCCGCCTGACTCCGCTGCTTGTGCGGCGATCCACCTCCACATGGGCGGAGGCAAGAAACGCCCGCACTGCGGACGCGGCATCCTGCGGCTGCACACCAGGCAGTACCACCTGCCAAACCGAGGCCTCAAGCTGGGGCGCCGCCGTCGCGACGGCCAGGTCAACGGCCTCGATCACGTCAATTCCATCCGGCAGTGCTGCGTCAAGCCGCACCCTGACATCGTCCGGGTCCAGGCTCGAGCTGAGCGCGATCTCCAGGTACTCAGCCTCGCTGGCCGCGCCGGTCTGCGCGCCGCCGTGGTAAGAGATCTTCGGATGCGGTGAGAAGCCGGCTGAGAATGCCACTGGCAGGCCAGCCCGCCGTACTCCCCGTTCCACTGCACGCGCGATGTCCCTGTGGCTCGCGAAACGCATCCTGCCACGTTTAGCGTACCTTATGGTCAGCCGCTGGACCGCCGGAGGCGGCGGTGGCGAACTCGGCTGCTGACGGGCTGGCATTAGTGCTCGCCCGCCAGACCAGCCACGCCCGCGCCGGGACCAGCCACGCCCGCGCCGGGACCAGCCACCCCCGCGCCGGGACCAGCCACCCCCGCGCCGGGACCAGCCACCCCCACGCCGGGAGGACCAGCCACTCCCGCGCCGGCCACCGTGAGCGGAAGCAGCCGCCTGCCGGTCGGACCGACCTGCGTTTGCGTATCCATTGCCGGGCAGACTCCGCACTCGAAGCACGGTGTCCACCTGCAGTCCTCGACCTCGGCGGCGCCGTCGGGGTCGATCGCCGCTAGCCAGTCCTGCCACAGCCAGTCCCGCTCAAGGCCGGCGTCGAGATGGTCCCAGGGCAGAACCTCGCCGTAGGGCCGCTCCCTGGTGGTGTACCAGTCCAGGTCGACCCCGTCTGCCGCGAGCGCGCCGGCCGCGCAGCGCTCCCAGCGCTCGTAGGAGAAGTTCTCGCTCCAGCCGTCGAACCTGCCGCCGTCCTGCCAGACGGCCCGGATCACCTTGGCGACCCGGCGATCACCGCGGGAGAGCAGGCCCTCCACGATGGACGGCTTGCCGTCGTGATAGCGGAACCCGATCGCCTTCCCGTACCTGCGGTCGGAGCGCATGGCGCTGCCGAGCGCACGAAGCCTGGCGTCGACGGTCTCATGATCGCACTGGGCGGCCCACTGGAAAGGCGTGTGCGGCTTGGGCACGAACCCGCCGATCGACACGGTGCACCGGATGTCGTGGCGACCCGTGGCAGCGCGCCCAGTCTCGATCACCCTGCGCGCCAGCCGCGCGATGGCCAGCACATCCTCGTCTGTCTCGGTTGGCAGACCGCACATGAAGTACAGCTTCACCTGCCGCCAGCCGCTGGCGTAGGCCGTGCTGACGGTCTTGATCAGGTCGTCCTCGGTGACCATCTTGTTGATCACCTTGCGAATCCGGTCCGAGCCGCCCTCGGGCGCGAAAGTCAGCCCTGATCGCCTGCCGTTCCGGCTCAGTTCGTCGGCCAGGGTCACGTTGAACGCGTCGACCCTGGTCGACGGCAGCGACAGTCCGGTGTTCGTTCCTTCGTACCGGTCAGCGAGGTCGATCGCGATCTCGTTGATCTCGCTGTGGTCTGCGCTGGACAGCGACAGCAGCCCGACCTCGCTGAACCCGCTCGACGCCAGGCCAGCCTCGACCATCGAGCCGATAGTTGTGATCGACCGCTCCCGTACCGGCCGGGTGATCATTCCAGCCTGGCAGAACCGGCAGCCCCTGGTGCAGCCGCGGAAGATCTCCACGCTGAACCGCTCATGCACGGTCTCCGCCAGCGGCACCAGCGGCTTGGCCGGGTACTGCCACGCATCCAGATCCATGACAGTGTGCTTGGCCACCGACCTGGGCACCATTGGCCGGTTCGGGACTACCCGGCCAATGGAGCCGTCAGGGAGATACTCCACGTCGTAGAAGCGAGGGACGTAGACCCCGCCAGTGGTAGCCAGCCGCAGCAGCAGCTCATCTCGGCCGCCTGGCCTGCCGGCCCGTTTCCAGTGCCTTATCAGCTCGGTGATGCCCAGCACGGCCTGCTCGCCGTCGCCGAGAACTGCGCCGTCGATGAACTCGGCGATCGGCTCCGGGTTGAACGCGGCGTGCCCGCCTGCCAGCACGATGGGGTCATCATCCCCGCGGTCGGTTGCGGCCAGCGGGATCCCGGCCAGGTCCAGCGCGGTCAGCAGGTTGGTATAGCCGAGTTCGGTAGCAAAGCTCACGCCGAGCACGTCGAAGGCACGAACTGGCCGGTGCCCGTCCACCGTGAACTGCGGCACCCGGTGCTCGCGCATCAGCGCCTCGAGGTCCTGCCAGACGCTGTACGTGCGCTCGGCGAGCACGCCGTCCTGCTCGTTCAGCACCTCGTACAGGATCTGAATGCCCTGGTTAGGGAGGCCGACCTCGTAGGCATCCGGGTACATCAGGGCCCACCGGACCTCGGCCGAGTCCCAGTCCTTCTGGACAGAGTTGAGCTCGCCGCCGACATACTGGATCGGTTTGCGCACCAGTGGAAGGAGCGGCTCAAGCAGGGGGTATACCGACTGCACGGGCACGGTTACAGGGTACCGACGGCGGGAAGCTCCCGTGCTGGCCGGTCCGGCCGATCGTGCTGCACGGGCCTGCGCTGCCTGGTTATGGCATCAATCCGAGCAATCCGGCAGGTAAAGTTTGTGGCTTATCGCCGGGCTCGGGCGTGCCCGGCCGCAGTCACAACGGACGACGCAGTCACAACGGACGACGCAGTCACAACGGACGACGCAGTCACAACGGACGAGGCCGGTGGCAACGGGCCTAGCGGAAGGTGAGCAGTGCACGTAGACCCGTACATAGTGATCGGCAGCGCCGTTGTCGGCCTGCTCGTGGGCCTCACGGGCGCGGGCGGCGGCGCCCTGATGACGCCGATGCTGATCCTGCTGTTCAAGGTCACGCCACCAGCGGCCATCTCCAGCGACCTGGTGGCGGCGGTCGTGATGCGGCCGGTCGGTGCCGCCGTGCACCTGCGCAAGGGCACCGTCAACCTCCGACTGGTCGGCTGGATGGCAGCGGGCTCGGTGCCGATGGCCTTCGCCGGGGCCTACTTCCTGCATCTGCTCGGCAACGCCAAGTCGGCCCAGACACATGTCGAGCAAGCGCTTGGCGCAGCCCTGCTGACCGGGGCTGCGGCCATGGTAGTGCGCTACGTGATGGACGTCAGAAGCGGCTCCGACCGCACCGGCGCAGTCAGGGATGTCGTGTGCAAGCCGCTGCCGACGCTGCTTATCGGCATGCTGGGCGGCGTGGTCGTCGGCATGACCTCGGTCGGCTCTGGCTCGCTGATGATCGTGCTGCTGCTGTTCCTGTACCCGATGCTCAGCGCGAACAAGCTGGTGGGAACCGACCTGACCCAGGCAGTCCCACTGACCGCGGCGGCGGCGCTCGGCGCACTGGTCTTCGGGCATGTCGAGTTCGGCGTTACCGCTTCCATCGTGATCGGGAGCGTGCCCGCGGTCCTGGTCGGCTCCTTCCTGTCCGCACGTGCGCCTGACAAGTACATCCGGCCGGTCATCACTTTCGTGATCTTTGCCTCCGGCCTGAAGTACGTGGGCGTGGGTACCACCGCTCTGGGCTGGATCCTGTGCCTGCTGCTGCTCGGCTCGGCCATCGGCTGGCTCGCCTGGGCCAAGCCCTGGCGCAACGGCCGCGGCGTGACCGCTAGTCCACTGCCTGCGGCGAGCATTGAGGAACCCGATCGCGCGCCCGAGCTGCCTGAGCCAGAACGCACCCTGACGGACTAGGGCCGGCGGGCCGCAGGCAATCGCACGAGGGCCTCGCGGCAGCGGACCGGGGCGAGGCGGGCGAGGCCCCGTTCCGTCATAAGACCGCAAGCGCCAGGCAGCCTGCATTTGTCGGCGGAGGGCCACCGGTGAGACGGTTAGCACCGTGCAAATGACCGATGGCTTCGCAAATGCGGTGACCGTTTCGATTCCGATCTTCGCGCTAGCGGCCGGAGCCGAGGCGCGGACGATAAGGGATCGGCTGAAGCAGCCGGACAAGGAATGGGAGCGCGAGTTCGCACGGTACGGCGCCGAGCACGAACTGGACCCGGCCGGGTCCGCCGCGGATATCTTCGCCTACTTCAAGGGCGTCCCCAGGCTATCCAAGCTGCACGTCGCGCAGCGGGTCGTCGCCATCACCGGAGCCATCGCCTGGCTGGTCGTTTTCATACTGCTGACCATCGCCGAGCTGCTCTCGCTGATCTGGCTGGCCGACGGCGAGCCCGCGGGCAACGGCGGGCTGGCCACTTTCGCGGTCTTCGCCATCGGCCTGGCGATGGTGACGCTGATCGTCGCGCCGACGCTGTACCTGGCAGTCCCGCTACTGCTGCCGATCGACCTGATACCCGACGGGCTAGCCAGGGCGGTACTGCCCAAGGCAGCCTCTGAGCAGGGAAGGGGATTCCTGCGGCACGTCATGTCCGAACTGGGGGGCGCCATCGACCGTGCCGCGCAGAGCGTGGAAGCGAGCCAAGCGCATAAGCGCGCCGATCAGGCCGAGCACGAGCCCGGAAGCGAGGCCAGCAGCTAGCTGAATACGTTCCGGCGCCGGTAGACAGCCTGCAACGCGCCGACGGCGATCATGTCGGCGAATATGGCCGACCCGCCGTAGGACACGAACGGCAGCGGCAGTCCGGTTACCGGCATGATCCCGATGGTCATGCCGATGTTGATGAACGACTGGACGCCGAACCAGATCGCGATTCCGGCCGCCACCAGCATGCCGAACTGGTCATCAGCCCGGAAGGCAATGCGCAGCGTGCGGAACAGCAAGATTGCGAGCAGGCCGAGGATTACCAGCGAGCCGGCGAAGCCAAGCTCCTCGCCGGATACCGAGAAGATGAAGTCGGTGTACTGCTCAGGCACGAAACTCCCGGCCACCAGCTGGCCATGGAACAGCCCCTGCCCTTGGAAGCCGCCCGACCCGATTGCGATCGCGGCCTGGTGGGCGCTGTACCCGGTACCGCGGGGGTCCGAATTCGGATTCAGGAACGAGGTCAGCCTGGAGACCTGGTAGGACTTCAGCAGGTGCAACTTGACCACAGCGACAATGCCCACGGCCGCGATGACCGCCAGCCCCGCCAGCCAGCGCAGCCTGATCCCTGACAGCGCGAGCAGGCCTATCAGCAGCGCGAGCATCAGCATCGTCACGCCGAGGTCCGGCTCGGCCACGACCAGCACCAGCGGGACAGCCGCGCAGGCGACGGTCAGCGCCACCGCGCGCAGCCGCGGCCGCGTCTGGCCCGGCTGCAGCTCCCCTAGGATCACTGCCCCGACGAGGATGATCGACAGTTTCGCGTACTCCGACGGCTCGATCTGGAATCCGCCCGGCAGCGATATCCAGGACTTGGCGCCGTTCACGACGCTGCCGAGCGGGGTCAGCACCGCAAGCAGCGCCAGGCACGAGAGCACCAGCACTATCGGCGACAGCATCCGGATCTGCCGATAGTCGAGCATGCTGACGGCCGCCATCAGCACAAGGCCGATAGCAATGTTGAGCAGCTCTTTCATGAGGTAGGTTCGCGGATCCGCGCCTTGCTGCCGCAGGGAAGGCGCGGTCGCCGACCAGACCAGCAGGGTTCCGAGCAGGCTGAGACCCAGCACGGCCAGGAGCAGGATCCAGTCCAGCTGCCGCAGCGGTGACTGACGCCCGAACAGCCGCCGCATCAGCCGCGACACCCGACCGCGCCGACGTGGCGGCCACGCGCCGAAGCCGCCGCCGCCGCGCCGGCGAGCACTGCCGCCGTCCAGCCGCACCGGCGCGAGTCCGCGGTAGGCGGCCGGGCCGAGCCTGCCCTCACCCACCGGGCTGCCCCTGCTCCCGGTCACCGGGCTGCCCCTGCTCCCGGTCACGCTCCCTGACCCTCTCGTCCACGCCATCGCCGCGTATCCCCGCGCCTATCCGGTCTTCTTCTTGGTCTTCTGCGGGCTTGCCGCGGTCCCTGACTCGACCATCTGGCCGGCGCTGTTCAGGTGCGGCACCGGCGGCAGCGCACCGCCGGGAAGGCCCGCCTTCTGGCCCTCCAGGCCGTAGATCGCGTCCCATATCTGGCGGACGGCAGGACCGGACACGTCGGCGCCGAAACCGGCGTCGGGGATCATCATGACCACCACGTACTTCGGGTTATTACACGGCGCGAACGACGCGAAGTTCGATGTCGAGTTCTTGCCGAATACCTGCGCGGTTCCGGTCTTGCCCGCCACGCACAGCCGGCCAAGCGGGAACCCGGCGAAGGTCCCGGCAGCGGTACCTGACGTGATCACGCCCTGCAGCGCGCTCCTGATGTAGGCCAGCGTGGCCTTGGAGGCCGGCAGGTGCCCGACGACTGGCGGGTTGATCCGCTGCACCACCTTGCCCGTCGGGCTCAGCAGAGCCTCGCCGAGCCGCGGGCTGTACACCGTGCCGCCGTTGGCGAGGGCGGCATAGGCCCTGGCCAGCTGGAGTGGCGTGACCGCGACGTAGCCCTGTCCGATGGACGCGATAATCGCCTGGCCTGGCTCCCAGACATTCCCGTAAAGGCAGTCGTCGTACTCGATCTGCTGCACGTAGCTGCCGTTGGCCTGGCCGTACTTACACCAGTCCTGGCCGGTATGCGCGTTGTCCTTCCAGAAGTAGTACAGCCACTCCCTGGTCGGAATGGTGCCTTCGTACTCCCCCGGCAGGTCGATTCCGGTGAGCTTGCCGAAGCCCCACTGCATCTCGACCTTCTGCTCTTCCTGGATCGGCGCATTCGGGCTGGTGACGGTGTCGTATTTGCGGTTGTCGGTCTGCCAGATCCGATAGCCGATGTCGTAGAAGACCGTGTCGCAGGACAGCACGAGCGCCTGATGCAGGGACATCTCCCCGCCGTTGCCGAAGTCGTTGTTGAAGACGTGCCCGCCGACGTCGAGTGATGCCGGGCAGTCGTAGTCGGCGTAAAGCGAGTCGCCGGCCTTGATGCCCGCGGTCAGCGTGGTCACCTTCCAGGTGGACCCGGGCGGATACTGGCCCTGCGTCGCTCGCTCGAGTATCGGCTCGCCGTCGCCAGTGCCGAACAGCCTCCTGAACTCTTTCTCGGAGATGCCGCCGGTCCAGACGCTCGGGTCGTAGGTGGGATAGCTCGCCATTGCCACGATCCGGCCGGTCGTGGTCATCACGACCGCTGCGCCGGACGTCGCGCCGGTGTTGCCCTCAGCCTCCGTCTTCAGGATCGCGTTCCGCAGCGCGTTCTCTGTGGCTTCCTGTATCTGCAGGTTCAGGCTCGTCACCAGGGTGTCGCCGGCCACCGGCTTGGTGTTCTTGATCGTGCCCGTGACCAGCCCGGCGGCGTTCACGGCGACCTCGTCCACCCCGGCTGTGCCGCGCAGCGCGCTGTCGTACTGCTCCTCCAGGCCCGACTGCCCGACCTGGTCCACGCCGGAGAAGCCGGTCACCGGCACATGCAGTTGCTTGACCTCCTGCGCGGTTATCGGCTGCAGGTAGCCGAGCACCTGAGCGGTGTCCTCGCCCGCGGGCTCGGGGTAGCTGACCTGCGGCTGCACGTCGGCGGTGACACCGGGATACTCGTTCTTGCTTTCCAGCACCTGCAGCGCCAGCTGGTCAGGCACGTGCTCGGCCACCGGGATCGGCTGGTAAGGCGACCCCTGCCAGCACGGCTGCGGCACGCCGACCGTGCATAGCCGCACCCGCTCCTGCATCACCTTGTCGGTGATGCCCAGCAGCTTGGCCAGCCTGGCCAGCTCGGCGGCGCCCCCGTCCGACTCCTGCCCGACCTGGGCCATGTTGACCGCGACGACAAGCGAAGAGGTCTGGGAGACCAGCGGCAGGCCGGTATCGGAAACGATGTCGCCGCGCACGGCCGGCTCAATGATTTCGCGGATCCGGTCCTGGTTCGCCAGCGCCACGTAGCTGGCGTGCTCAGTGACCTGGACGTCGTACAGCCGCACGCCGAGCACCGCGAGCAGCGCCGTAATGATCACAGTCACGCCAAGCAGCCGGCCCTTGGATGCCGGAATCACCGTGCTCCTCCTGTTCGCCTGCCAATGAGCCACACACCAGACCGGGTGCCAACCCTGGAACTGGCTAGCCACCGGCCGCCGATCCGCCGCCCGGCCAGGAACGACAGCAGCGAGTGGCGGCCGTATCCGAAGCGAGGCCGCTTGCCCCGGCGCCCCGGCGGCGCGGCGAGCGACTGCGTGCGGAAGCGGGGCTGCTTGCCGCGGCGCCCCGGCGGGGCGGCGAGCGACTGGGTGCGGAAGCGGGGCTGCTTGCCGCGGCGCCCCGGCGGGGCGGCGAGCGACTGGGTGCGGAAGCGGGGCGAAGCCGGACGCACCGACCGGCGCACGCCGTGTGCCGAGCCGCCGACCCGCGCATCACCGCGCCGCCGCGAGCCCAGGCGCAGCCGCGGCGGCGGTGCGTTCCTGCGGCGCACCGACATGATCGTCTGCTGATCCAGCGTCCGGCCTGAGTTCAGCCGGGTCGCCAGGCCAGGCGATGCGGCCGACGACTGGCGGCGAAAGCGAGGCGAAGCGATCCGACGGGAACGGGGCGTGATCAGGGAACTCAGCGACGTACCCAGCAGGCGGCCCACGCTGGCATCACCGCGGCGAGGGCTGAAGCTGACCGATACCGGCCGCCGCCATTCCGGCCGGCCGAGGGTCGCGGACTGCATCGCGGCTGAGCCGCCGGGTACTCCGCCATGCGGCCGGAAATTTCGGCTGGCCCTGGTCCGCAGGCCAGGATGCCGGCCGGGAGCATGGCCGAGGCTGCTGCCCACAGGGTTGCCGACCGCACCGTCCCGGCGCCGCCGCCCGGCAAATCTCAGGTGCACTTCGGGTGCGGGCGGGCCAGTGCGGCGCACCGAGCCGGTCACCGCTGAGCCGGCTACGCCGTTGCCGGGATGCAGCCGACGGGGCACGGCCGGGTGTCGCCGCGCCGCCGTCCGGCCGGCCAGCCCGCCGGGCCCGCTGCCGACCCAGCCGTCGTGCGGCCTGGCCGCCGCCTCGGCCAGCCTGGGCTGGCGGGGCTGATGCCGCTTGCCCGCCCGGCCCCTGGCACCGCCCCTCGCGCTGCCGCGGGCGCTGCCGGCACCCGCAGCCGCAAGCACACCGCCTGGCTTGCGCCGGGACGACGCCGCGGTCAGCCAGCCCCGAGCCAGGACGACCAGCCATAGCGCGAACGGAAGGATGAGCAGGTCATAGCCCACCGAGAACGGCAGGATCTGCCTGACCTCGCTCCAGCTCACCTGGGCGGGGTCAAGTGCCAGGCCGAGACCGGCGGCCAGCGCCTCGCCCAGCGCGACCACGACTGCGAGCATGGCCGCCGCTAGCAGCGCCGACTTAGCCGCCAGCCCACTGAGCCTTCCCGCGGCCCAGCCGACCAGGCAGAAGATCAGCGCGTACTCGCCGAGCACCGGGCTGCCCGGCGGTGCCAGGTCGACGCACAGCCCGGCGGCGAAGCCTGTCACCATGCCGCGGACTGGTCCGTCGGCCATCGCCAGGGCCGCCACCAGCACGAGGACCAGGTCGGGTACCCCGCCGCCGGGCAGCCTGAGCCCGTTCAGCACGGTGAGCTGGAGTGCCAGTGCGAGTCCTAGCACCACCACAGGCAGCGCCGTCTTGCGCATGTCAGCCCCCCGCGCTTGGCGTCGGGGACGGGCTGGCGCCAGGCTTCTTCGGCGGCGCGGTGACCGTCACGGTGACGGCCGGGGCGGGCCGCGGTATCGGCGGCAGTACAGAGAACCGCGGGTCACGCGCGGGCGGCACGATCACGATCCCGACGACGCCCAGCGCGGTGAAGTCCGCGTAAGGCCGCACCAGTGCGAGCGCGGTCAGCGAGCCCGCCTTGTTCTCCACCTTGGCAATGACGCCGACCGGCACGCCAGGGACGAACGGCCGGTCCTTCACCGACGCGGAGGTCACAAGCGCCTCGCCGGGCCGGAGCGCCGCTGTGGCGTCCAGCAGCTGCAGATGCAGGAGGCCGGCCGTGCCGCCGGCCTTGCCCGGCCCGGTTACCCAGCCGATCTGGCCGCTTGGCGCGAGCCGCACGCCGACCACGGACGAGGAGTCGGTCGCGAGCAGCACCGTGCACGTGCTTGCCGTCACGGCGGTGACCTGGCCCACCAGCCCCTGGCCGTTGAGCACGGTCTCGTCCGTCTTGACCCCGTCGGCGCTGCCGGCATCGAGGGTGACCGTCTGCTGATAACCCTGGCCGACCGCGATCACGCTGGCCGCGACGATACGGTAACGGCCGGTGCCGGCTAGCTGCAGCAGCTTGTGCAACTGCTCGTAGTCGGACTTACTGAGCGTTTCCTGGCTCAGCTCGGCCCGCAGGCCGACCACTTGCTGCTGGAGCTGGCGCACCTGGGTCTGCGATGAGCTGGAGCCGCCGAAGAACCTGGCGACCGAGCTGGCCGCGTGCTCGGCTCCGCCGAAGACTGACCCGCTGACGTGCCGGACACCGCGCAGCAGCGGGGATGAGCCGTCCTGGTAGCCGAACGCGATGAGCCCAAGCGCAACTACCAGAAGCACCAGGAGGACCAGGCGAGTTCGCCGCGTGTCCCGCACTCCCATCACAGTGTCAGCCGCCTGTCACCTCGTCTGCGGCCATCCGGGCCGCGCCTGCGTCTGCGTCTGAGCGAGAAGCTGCCTAGCGACGCGATTCTGGCACCAGCACTTGCTGCAGCGTGTCGAAGTCCTCGACGCATTTACCGGTGCCGAGCGCGACCGAATCCAGCGGATTGTCGGCCACGTGGACGGGCATGCCGGTTTCCTCGCGCAGCCGCTCGTCGAAACCGCGCAACAGCGCCCCGCCGCCGGTCAGTGCGATGCCACGGTCCATCACGTCGCCGGCCAGCTCTGGCGGGCACTTGTCCAGCGTGGTCTTAACCGCATCGATGATCACGCTGAGCGGCTCTTCGATGGCGCGCCTGATCTCCTCGGCGGAAATCACGATGGTCTTCGGCAGGCCGCTGACCAGGTCGCGGCCGCGGATCTCGGCATTCGGCTCGTCGTTGGACGGATAGGCGGACCCGAGCGAGATCTTGATTTCCTCGGCCGTGCGCTCGCCCAGCATCAGCGAGTACTCCTTCTTCCCGAAAGTGATGATCGCCTGATCCAGCTCATCACCGCCGACCCGGATCGACTGCGAGGTAACGATCCCGCCGAGCGAGATGACGGCCACCTCGGTGGTGCCTCCGCCGATGTCGACGACCATGTTCCCGGTCGGCTCGTTGACCGGGAGGCCGGCCCCGATGGCCGCGGCCATCGGCTCCTCGATGATGTAGACCCGGCGAGCACCCGCCTGATGGCCCGCCTCCTTGACCGCGCTCTGCTCCACGCCGGTGATACCGCTCGGCACGGCGACGACGATCCTGGGCTTGGCCAGGTGACTGCGGCGGTGCACCTTCTGGATGAAATACCGCAGCATCCGCTCGGTCACGTCGAAGTCGGCGATGACACCGTCCTTCAGCGGGCGCACCGCGACGATGTTGCCTGGAGTCCGGCCGATCATCCGTTTAGCCTCGACGCCGACCGCTACGATCTGGCCGGTGTTGGTATTGAGCGCCACGACTGACGGTTCATTTAGCACGATCCCCCGGCCTCGGACATACACCAGGGTGTTCGCGGTCCCGAGGTCGACAGCCATATCACGGCCCAGAAACGCCATCGCGTTGCTCATGAGGAACTAGAACCTTCCAGCCGGGTCCTGCAGTGATCTGTACTTTTCAGACAGCTCGCCGTCGGCGGTCAGGTGGCGCCGTCCCCGTGCAGCCATGCACCGGGCCGGGCCGACCAGCACCGGCAAGGCAGCAGATCCCCCGGCTGCCAGGCCGACGCGAGCCTGCGCCGACAACCATGGACGCTCCGTCCGGAACGTCCAACGTGCCGTCGCGACCGATAGTGCCAATTAAGGGAAAGCGGCTCTGACAATCCCTATCTGCCACCGTCAGCGACCGGACACATGCACTCAGTTATCGAAAGTGAGCGGCAGTGCCCCGCGGATCGACAGCCTACATGTCGGTCCTGCGCCCGTTAAGGCGGGGCACGCCAGTTGGCCCGCGCTTTGGTAATTAGTGACCAGCAGCGCGCTCGACGCGATGGCCGAGCCAGATGCCTATGGCCCACAATGCCGCGAAAATGCCGCCAAGAAAATACATGACAGGGACGACCGCGCCGGACACGATCACGAACACCTGCAGCAGGCTGCCGGCCACGAGGGTCACTGCCAGCTGGTGACGCGCGAGGATTGCGAGCAGCAGCGCCGCCAGCGCGGCGAGCCCGCCAGTAAGCCAGGCCGCATTCGGCGCGAGGTGATCGATCTGGATGGCCACCGGGATCGCCAGTGCGATCACGATCACCTCCATCGTCAAGACGGTGGCGCACAGTCGCTTCATGAGTACTCCCCCCGGCCAGGGCTGGCACCGCCACCGCTGGCACCGCCGTTGGCACCGTCGCCGTCGGCGGGGGCGAGCAGCACGCGCGCATCGCCCGCCGTAATCACCGAGCCGGTGATCAGCACGCCCGCGCTGCCGGGCCCGTCCACCGCGTCCGCCTCGTCGGCGAGTGCGACGCCCAGCTCGATCGCGTCGTCCAGCCTGCTCGCCACGCTAACCCGGTCCTGGCCAAAGATGCTCGCCGCGATCTCGCCCAGGGCTACCGGGTCCATCGACCTGAACGAGGAGTTGCCGGTCACCACCAGCCGGGTGGCGACCGGTTCCAGCTCGTCCAGGATCCCGGCGATGTCCTTGTCGGCGGCGACAGCAATGATGGCGATCAGCTCGGTAAAGCTGAACGCCTCGGTCAGCGCCTCCATCGAGGCCGCCATTCCGCCGGGATTGTGCGCGGCGTCTACCAGCACCACCGGGCTGCGGCGGACGATCTCCAGCCGGCCTGGCGAGCTCATGCCCGCCACCGCACGTCGGACGATGGCCGGGTCAAGTGCCTGATGATGACCCCGATGGTTCGGCCCGGCGGAGCCGCCTACGGTCGAGTCGACCGTGGCCGGATCGGCAGCGGCCAGATCCGCGGCGGCCGGATCTGGTGTGGCGGCGAACGCCTCCACGGCGGCGATCGCACAGGCCAGGTTCCCCGCCTGGTGGGCACCGAACAGCGGCAGGTAGAGATCTGTGTAGTCGCCGCGCAGCCCGCGTATAGCAAGCTGCTGCCCGCCGACGGCAAGCTCGCGGCTCAGCACCCCGAACTCCAGCCCTTCGCGCGCTACCGTCGCACCGACCTCGACGGCCCGGCGCAGCAGCACTTCAGCCGCGGCCGGCGGCTGCTGTGCCAGCACGGCAACGGCACCCGGCTTAATGATGCCCGCTTTGTCCGCGGCGATCTCCTGCACGGTGTTGCCCAGGTAGCGGGCATGATCGATGGAGATCGGAGTCACCACCGCCACCGCACCATCCGCGATATTTGTGTTGTCCCAGGTGCCCCCCATGCCGACCTCGAGCACGCAGACGTCCACCGGCGCGTCAGCGAACACCGAGAACGCCATGCCAAGCAGTACCTCGAAGAAGGACAACGGCACGTCAGATGCGTGGTCGACCAGGTCCAGGTACGGCTTGATCTCGTCGTAGGCCTCGACGAACTGCTCGCCCGACAGCGGCTGCCCGTCTACGCAGATCCGCTCGCCGACCATGGACAGGTGCGGGCTGATGAACAGGCCGGTCCGCAGCCCCCTGGCCCTCAGCAGCGCCTCGGTCATCCTGGCGGTGGAGGTCTTGCCGTTGGTCCCCGTCAGGTGAATGACCGGATATGCCCGGTGCGGGTCGCCGAGCAGCGTCACCAGGGCGGTGATCCGCTCCAGTGACGGGCTGATGGCGTGCTCAGGACGACGGGCGAAGATCTGCTTCTCGATCTCGCGTAGCCGCTGCTGCCAGTCGGCGGTCATGTTCACCCGCCGCTCATGGCATCGGCTTGGCTGCTGCCCCTCACGGCTGGAAGCCTACTGGTCCCGCCGACCTGGCCGGTCGCCCGACCTTGGCTGGCGCCTGGTCAGGCCCGCGCGACCGGTCAGGCCCGCGCGACGGGTCAGGTCGGGGCGCCGGGTCAGACCCCAGCGCCGTCAGTCCCGGCAGGCAGGACCGCGAGCCGCTGCGCCAGGCGGTCGGCCTCCTGCTGCGCCGTGGCTAGCCGGTCTCTGCTCTTGGCCACGATCTGCGCCGGGGCCCGCTCTACGAACGACGGGCTGGCCAGCTTGCGCTCGGCTGCCTCGATGTCGGCGCGCGCCGCGGCCAGGTCCTTCGTCAGCCGCTTTCGCTCGGCCGCGACATCGATCCCGGCCGCCGTGTCCAGTTCCACGGTGACGCCCTCGGCATGCACCGAGCCGGTCGCAGCGAACCGCTCCCCGGGCTGGGTCAGCCGGAGCAGCGATCGGATCCGGCCCTCATGACTAGCCAGCGGACTCGACCCGAGGCCGACCAGCATGGCCGGGACCTGCTGGCCGGGCCGCAGGCCCTGGTCGGACCGGAACCGCCGCACCTCGGTCACTAGCCGCATTAGCGAGTTGATCTCCGCCTCGGCGGCCGGGTCGGTGGCGAGCTGCGGCATCGGGCTGACGCCGTCGGCCGCCTGACCCGGCCACAGCGCCACCACCACCGACTCGCCCCCGGTCAGCGCGATCCACAGCTCCTCGGTTACGAACGGCAGCACCGGATGGATCAGCCGCAGCAGCCGGTCGAGCACATCGCCGAGCACCCGCCGGGTTGCATCTGCCGCCGCATCGTCGGGGCCGGTCAACGTCGCCTTCGCCAACTCCAGGTACCAGTCGCAGAACTCGTCCCAGGCGAAGTGGTAGAGCACCTCGCAGATTTTGGCAAACTCGAACTGCTCGTAAAGCTCGTCCACTTCGGCGGTCACCGCTGCCAGCCTCGACATGATCCACCGGTCCGGTGCGGTCAGCTCGCTGGCCGACGGCAGTGGCTGGCCTGCGACAGCTCCGTTGAGTAGGGCGAACCTGGCCGCGTTCCATAGCTTGTTGCAGAAGTTACGCGAGCCAGCCACCCAGTCCTCGCTGACGGCCACGTCGCCGCCAGGCGTGGCCCCGCGGGCCAGCGTGAACCTGGTCGCATCGGCGCCGAACCGGTCGATCCAGTCCAGCGGATCGACGGTGTTGCCGCGGGTCTTCGACATCTTCTTGCCGAACTGGTCGCGCACCAGGCCGTGCAGGGCGACCTTACGGAACGGAACGCTGTCCTCGGGGCCCCTGTCGGCCATTGCGTACAGGCCGAACAGCATCATCCTGGCTACCCAGAAGAAAAGGATGTCGTAGCCGGTGACCAGGACGCTGGTCGGGTAGAACGTGCGCAGATCAGCGGTGTCGTCCGGCCAGCCTAGCGTCGAGAACGGCCACAGCGCCGAGGAGAACCACGTGTCCAGTACGTCCGGATCCTGTTGCCATCCTTCGCCGACCGGCGGCGCATCCTCCGGCCCGACGCAGACGACCTGACCGTCAGGTCCGTACCAGACCGGGATCCGGTGCCCCCACCACAGCTGGCGGCTGATGCACCAGTCGTGCATGTCGTCGACCCAGTCGAAGTACCTGGCCGACATCTCCTGCGGGTAGATCCGCACCCGGCCGTCCCGCACCGCATCGCCGGCTGCCTTGGCCAGCGGCTCGACCTTGACGAACCACTGGAGCGACAGCCGCGGCTCGACCGTAGTGCCGCAGCGTGAGCAGTGCCCGACAGCGTGCAGGTACGGGCGGCGCTCGGAAACTACCCGGCCCTCGGCCCGTAGCGCGGCCAGTACCGCCGGCCTGGCCTCGAACCGGTCAAGTCCCTGGAACGGCCCGGCCGCGGTGATCACGCCCCGCTCGTCCATGACGACCAGGCTCGGCAGGTCGTGCCTGCGGCCGATCTCGAAGTCATCGGGGTCGTGGGCTGGCGTCACCTTCACCGCGCCGGTGCCGAACTCGGGATCAACGTGCGGATCGGCTATCACCGGGATGCGACGGCCGGTCAGTGGCAGCTCGATATCTCTGCCCACCAGATGCGCGTAGCGGGGGTCGTCGGGATGGACCGCCACGCCGGTGTCGCCAAGCATGGTCTCGACCCTGGTGGTCGCGACCACGATCTGGTCGTCGCCATCGCCGTACCTGACGGAGACCAGTTCGCCGTCGTCGTCTGAGTGGTCCACCTCGATGTCGGACAGGGCGGTCAGGCAGCGCGGGCACCAGTTGATGATCCGCTGCGCGCGGTAGATAAGGCCGTCGGAGTACAGCCGCTCGAAGATGGTCTGCACGGCACGGGACAGCCCGGCGTCCATAGTGAACCGTTCCCGGCTCCAGTCCACGCTGTCGCCCAGCCGGCGCATCTGGCCCAGGATCCGCCCGCCGGACTCCGCTTTCCACTGCCAAACCCGGTCGACGAACGCCTCCCGGCCAAGGTCGTGCCGGGAAAGCCCGTCCCTGGCCAGCTCGCGCTCTACGACGTTCTGGGTGGCGATTCCGGCGTGATCCATGCCCGGCAGCCAGAGCGCCTTGTAGCCCTGCATCCGGCGCCGGCGGACCAGCGCGTCGATCTCCGTATGGTCGAGCGCATGGCCGATGTGCAGTGAGCCGGTGACGTTCGGCGGCGGTATCACGATCGCGAACGCAGGGGCCGGTGAGTCGGAATCGGGCGTGAAGTAGCCTGCCTCGACCCAGGCCTCATAGCGGCGCGGCTCGACGTCTGCCGGGACATAGACAGGCGGCAGCTGAGATGGATCTGATCCGGTCACGTCAGGTGAGTCTACGGGCCTGCGCAGTCGCCGCAGGGATCGCTGCCCAATCCTGCCGCGGCCGACCGGGTCGCTCCTGACCGGGTCCGCGGTCGGCCAGGTTCGCTGCTGACCGGGTCCGCGGCCGGAGCCAGCCCGCCAGGTCTAGCCCAGGCCACTGATGACGGCCAGGTACCTGCCAGGACTCGGCGCCATAACAATCGGCGCGCCGGATGCCCACATTCCACCCAAGCGCCGCGCGGACGGTTTTCCGGCTGTCACAAAAGGCCCATAATTTGCAATCACGCGCTTTAGGTCAGCTTCGCTCACGGCCCAGGGGAGGTGCGCACAACCCATGCGCCGGATGCCCGCCGCGGTCCGCTACCTGACGCTGCACCGGCTAGCGTTCTGCGTCACGGCGCTTACCGTCCTGGTAACTGCGGTGGCCACCGCGGCCATTGCCGCGTTTGCCGCAGCCGCGGCGACTACCGCCAACCGCGAGACGCTGACCGACAATCCCGCTAGCTCGATCCTCGTCACCTCGACCACCACGCAATTCGCGGCCGAGACTGCATCGGTGACCCGCACCATCGCCCACAACGCCCCCGGCCTGCCCATGACCTTCGTGGCAGCGCCACAGTCAGAGGCCCTTGATTTGCCGGCCGGACGCGGCGGGCACGGGGCGCAGACGTTCCTGCTGGGGCTCAGCCAGGTCCGCAAGCACGCTCGACTCTCGGCCGGCGGCTGGCCATCGGGCTCGGGGGGCGCGATGCAGGCGTGCCTGCCGGTGCGAGCCGCGCAGCTGCTTGGACTGGCGGTAGGAGACGTGGTCACTGTCCGTGACAGCATCGACCGAGCCTCCTTTGGGATCCGCATCAGCTGCACGTTCACCGAACTCGACCCTGCCAGCGCGTACTGGCAGCTGAACGCCCTAGGCACCGCCGCCATCGCCAAGGCCGGAGGCTTCACCAGTTACGGCCCCATGGTGGTGACCGCGGCGCCGACGAGCTGGCCCGTCCAGCCGTCTGCCGCGAACTGGCTGGCGGTGCCCGACTTCGGCGCGATGACCGCGCGCAACCTGAGCGATCTGGCGGCCTCCGTCGGGGCGGCGCTGTCAGCGCTCAGCAATTCGTCGTCGATCAGCCCGGTCATCACCACGAGCCTGCCGACCCTGCTGAGCGATCAGGCGGTGGCTCTGCAGGTAGCTCGATCCCAGCTGCTCATCGGCCAGCTGATCCTGCTGGTCATCGCGGGCGCGTCGCTGGCAGTGGCAGTCAACCTGCTGGCCAGCCAGCGGGCCGGCGAACCAGGGCTGTTGATGGCGCGCGGCGCCACCAGGCGCCAGCTTGCGGCCAAGGGCGGCGCGGACGCCGCCCTGCTCGCGATCCCAGCTGCCATCGGCGGCCCGTTGCTGGGAGCGTGGCTAGCACCGCAGATGGCCAGGCTCGGGCTGATCGGCACCGGCTCGCTGTCCATTCCCGGCGGCCTGCCGGCGGTCGCCTGGGTAGCCGGGGTCGCGGTCGCGGCCGGCTGTGCCCTCATCGTCGCCCTGCCGTGGCTGCGCCGGCCGATTTCGCCGATCCGGCGACGAGCCGGCCGAGTCAGGCAGCGAACCATCACAGCGGCCCTGTCCAGCGGCGCGGACATCGCTCTGGTTCTGCTCGCATTGGCGGCTTCCTGGCAGCTCGCGCATTACTCGGCTCCGGTCAGCACCGGAGTCAGCGGAGTCATCGGCGTCGACCCGATCCTGGTCGCTGCACCCGTGCTCGCGCTGAGCGCCGGAACGCTGATCATGCTGAGGCTGCTGCCGCTGCTGATCCGGCTGACCGAGCGGGTAGCCGCTCGCGGCCGGGGGATCACCGTGCCGACCGCGGCCTGGATGATCAGCCGCCGCACGATGCGCCAGGCGGGCCCGGCGCTGCTCACCGTGCTCGCGGTGGCCACGGCCGTCATCGCGCTGGCCGAGGGCACTAGCTGGCGGGACTCCGTGCAAGATCAGGCGGGCTTCACCGTTGGCGGTGACACCAGCATTACCCTGCCCGCCGCGGCGCCGCTGCCCATCGGGCAGGTTGCCCAGATCACCGGCGTCCGCGGCGTGCGGGCCGTGACCCCGGTGATCCGGGCAACCTTCTCGCTGCCAGGGAACAGTGGCCTGGGCACGCTTCTAGGCCTGGACCCGCGGCCCGCCACCGCCATCGTGCCACTCCGCCATGACCTTCTGGTCAAGCCGCTGGCCAACCCGCTCGGGACGATCGCCGAAGACAACGGCCCGACCGGCGTGGTCTTGCCCGGCAAGCCGACGGGGCTGCAGGTGGTCGCCGCGCTAAGCCGTTCCGCTGTCACCGGAGCGGTCCTGACGGTACAACTCTCCGATGCGGCAGGCGTCAGCTACCAGCTCGTCGCGGGCTCGCTGCCGGCGAACGGGAAGGCCCAGCGGCTCGACATGAGCTTCGGCGCGAGCCCGGGCCCCGACTATCCGCTCCGGCTCACCGGCTTCAGCCTCGGGTACCAGATGCCGCAATTCGGGCCTAACCAGAAGGCCACCCTGGCTATCACGTCGGTCAGTCAGGTAACCGGCTCGAGTCAGCCGGGCACGGCAATTCCCGGCATCGGGCAGATCGCCGGCCCGAACCCTGACCTCAGCGCGAACACGCCGCCGCTCGAGTCCTGGACGGGCAATTCCCGGTTCGACGGCCCGGCGGACCTGAACTGGCATGCGCTGTCCAGCGGTGCGGTGCTGCAATTCACTACCGGCGCCGGCGGCAACGCCATCGACGGCCCCGGTTTCCCTGAGTCTGTCGACGCCACGCTGACGGTGAGCGCGCCGCCCGCGGCCCCTGTACTGCCAGCCGTCGCAACCAAGGCGTTCCTCGCTGCCAGCGGGCAGCAACTGGGTAGCACGATCCAGATCAATGATCTCGCCGCCCCAGTACCGGTTCGCATCGTCGCAGAAGTGAGCCAGTTCCCGACCATCACAAGCTCGGGTGGCGGCATAGTCGTCAGCGAGTCCGCCTTGCAGCAGTACCTAGAGGACAACGGCGGCGGGCCAGTTCCGATCACCGAATGGTGGCTATCGGATACCGGCACGCCCGCATTCGGCCAGCTTCCCCCGGGCAGTGCTATCACCACGAAGGCGGCCGTCGCGGCCTCGCTGGGCAGCCAGCCGCTGGAAGTCGCGCCCCTGCGTTCGCTGCTGGCGGTCGCATTGGTAGCGCTGGCGCTGGCCAGCCTCGGTTTCCTGGTAAGCGCGAGCTCCTCCAGGGAGCGTGGGCGGGACCTGGCAGTGCTGGACGCGCTCGGCGCTACGCCTGGTCAACTGGCCAGGGTGCTCTGCCTGGAGCAGGGCATGCTTTCGGTGCCGGCCGCGGCCGGCGGGCTGGGCCTCGGCTTGCTGCTCAGCCGACTGATCATTCCCGCCGTCACCCTGACCGCGCAGGCAGCTCATCCGATCCCGTCGGTGCTTGTGCGGATCCCGCTCACGCCCGCGCTGGCAGTCGCGTGCGTGATATCGGCGGTGCCGATAGCGGCCGTGGCCCTTTCGGTGCTCGGCGGCACCGGGACCATGGCCCGGCTGCGGGCCGAGGAGGAGTTGTGAGGCTACGCGGGCTGCGTGCGATCGTTATCGGCGAGGCCGGGTTCCGGCTGGCCCTTGCCCTCGGCGCCGTAGCCGCGCTGACCGCCTTCGTCGCCGCGGCGGGCCCGCGGGAGGTCGAGGCCTCGCAGAACGATGCCGCGCAGCGTGCACTCGCCGCCATCCCGCCGGCCCAGGCGAGCGTCGTCGTGACCGCCGACTGGTATCCGCAATCGGGCAAACCATCCACCATTATGACCCGATCACAGCAGGCGAGCTTCGGCTCGGCGATGGCCGGGAGCTTCCCCAAGCCGATGACAGCGCCGGCCGGCGGCATCCGGGCCTACCTGGCCGGCCCGTTGCTGCGGGTGCCCACCGCGGCTCCGTCCGCCACGATGGACCTGCCGCCGGAGTTGCAGCTCAATTACGACTCCGGCTTGACCGCGGACGCTCGGCTGGCATCCGGCAGCTGGCCCGGTGCAGCGCATCAGGGCCTGCCGGGGCGCACCGCCGCCGACCGGGATGCGGAGGTACTGCAGGTCGCCCTGACCCAGGCCAACGCGGCCAGGCTCAGCCTCCGGCCGGGGTCTTTCCAGGAACTAGGCGTACTCGCAGGCCGGCCCGTCTGGCTGCAGGTCACGGGCGTCATCCAGCCACGCCCGCAGGCGCTGTTCTGGGGCTCAAGCGACGCGCTGCCGACGCCGTACCCGACCGGGCCAATGGGAGGCAGATACTGGATTGGCGGAGCAATCGTCAGCCCGGCCGAGTTCACGACCATGCAGTCGATCGATCCAAGCACCGACATGCACGGCGTGTGGGATTTCCCGATCCAGGTCGCACACGTGGCGCCGCAGCAGCTTGGCCCGCTCGCCGCCGCCATCACGGCCAGCGCCGGATCCAACGCGACCAGTAGCGCTGCGCAAGCGATCGGCTTCAGGTTCATCCAGCCGCCGGTAATCGCCTCTCAGCTAGCAGGCCTGCTCACCGCCATCCAGGGGCAGCTGGCAGCGACGTCCGGAATCGACGGCCTGGTCATCGGCGGCTTGTTCGCGGCCGGCTTGCTGCTGATGCTGCTGTGCGCGGGCCTGGCCGCTGACCGGTACGAGGCGGAGCTAGCCCTGACCAGGGCCCGCGGCGCCAGCCTGCTGCAGATATCGTTGCGCGCGCTTGGCCGCTCGCTCGGCGCTACCGCACCGGGCCTGGCGGTCGGCATCGGACTCGCAACCCTGGTCGGCACCATAGGCAGCAGCCCGGCCGCGGTCATCTTGCCCGCGCTGACCGCGATCGTGGCGATCGGCAGCGTGCCGGTCAGGTGCACGTGGCGGGTACGCAAGAGCGACTCAGCGCACGCGGCGCAGCGGTCCGATCTGACCGTGCCCCGGCGGTCGCCGCGACGCGTGGTAGCCGAGATGTCTGTCCTGGCGATCACGGCCGGCGCCGTGGTCGCGCTGCGCGTGCGCGGCCTGCAGTCGGGGTCCGACCAGCTCGCCGTGATCAGCCCGGTGCTGGTCGCCATCGCGGCCAGCATCGCCGTCGGGCGGCTGTATCCGATCCCGGTGCGGGCACTGCTGCCGCTGGCAGCCGGCCGCCGCGGTCCGGTCGGGTTCCTTGGCCTGACCAAGACAGGCCGGGCCGGGCTCGCTACTATCCTGCCCGCACTCGCGCTGGTCCTCACCCTGACGCTGGCCGCTTTCGGCTGGATGCTGACGCAGTCCGTGACGGCGGGCCAGCTGGCCAGTTCCTGGAGCCAGTCCGGCGCCGACGCAGTCATCACGGCACCCGGCAACAACACCATCAGTGCCGCTGACGCACGCGCGTTCGCCGCGCTGCCGAGGGTGCGCCACACCGCGCTGGTCTACACCGCGCTGGGCACTACCCCATTCGCGCCGAGCCTGATCTCGCCGACCGGTATGAGCCTGCCGCTCGGGCTCGCCGTGGTCAATCCCGGCCCGTATGCGAAGCTGTCTGCGGATACGCCCTGGACAGGATTCCCGGCCTCGGCGCTGGCCAGGGGGAAAGGCCCCGTTCCCATCCTGATCTCCGCAGCGGCCGCCACAGTGCCCGGGGTGGACGGATCGGCGGGCAGCCACCAGATTCTCGAGCTCGACGGAATCCGCCTGCCGGTGACGATCGCCGGCACAATTAGCGCGACGCCCGCCTTCCCGACTGGCGGTACGTACGTGATGATGCCGCAGTGGGCCGAGGCCTCTTTCCCGTCCATCCCCGGCGCGAGCACCCTGCTGGTGACCGGGCCGAACGCGTCACCGGCCGCGCTGGCCGCGCTGGCCGCGCGCGAGGTGCACGGCAGCCAGGTCATCCTGCGCGCGCTGCTGGTCCACGCCCAGCAGGTCTCGGCAGCCGAATACGCGGTCCGGCTGTTCGTGATAGCAAGCTGGGCGGCCGCCGCGCTGAGCGCCGTGGCGCTGTTCTTCGGGCTGGCGGCCACCGCGCAGAGCCGCCGCAACCTGCGGACCCGGATGTCGGGTCTGGGCATGTCCTCCCGTCAGGCTCGGGCACTGGCGCTGTTCGATCCGGTCTCACTGCTGACCGTGGGCGTGGCCGGGATGGTTGTGGCTGGCCTCACCCTGTCGCTGATATCCCGCCAGGTCATCAACCTCGCGGCGCTGACGAGCTCGCCCACGCCAGCCCCCGTGGCCCTTAACGCGGCGGCTATCGTGATCCCGGCGCTGGGCGTCATCGTGCTCGCGCTCGTCACCGTGGCGACAGAACACGCGCTGGCCAATCGCGCAGACTCGGCCACCGCCCTTCGGTTTGAGGAGGTCAGCTAGTAGATGTCGACCATCGACGATGTGATCGCCGAAGGCCTGCCGCAGTCGCGGCCACGGCCAGACGCAAGCCAGCTTGCGCAGAACGCGATGATCTACTGTGACCGGGTAGTCCGGATCTTCAAGGTCAGCGGGGTCGAGGTACAGGCCTTGCAAGGACTCGACCTGACCGTCGGCGCGGGCGAGCTGACAGCGTTGGTAGGGGCCTCGGGCAGCGGCAAGTCGACGCTGCTGAACATCCTCGCCGGTCTTGACCAGCCGACCGGCGGCCAGGCGAGGGTGGCAGGCCACGATCTGCTCACGATGGGCAGCAAGGAGCGCCTGGACTACTGGCGATCCACGGTCGGATTCCTGTGGCAGCAGACCAGCCGGAACCTGCTCTCGCACCTGACGGGGGCAGAGAACATCGCGCTGCCCATGCAACTGGCGGGCCTGGGCCGGCGCGAGCGTAATCGCCGCACTAAGGACATCCTGGGCCTGATGGGCGTGGCCGACTGCACAGAGAAACTGGTCCCGCAGATGTCCGGCGGCCAGCAGCAGCGGGTGGCGGTGGGCGTCGCCATCGCGAACAACCCGCAGGTTCTGCTGGCCGACGAGCCCACTGGCGAGTTGGACGACGAGACGGCGGTGGAGGTATTCGCCGCGCTGCGGTCGGCCAATTCGGAGATGGGTGCGACGATCCTGATTGTCACCCACGACGCGGCCGTCTCCGATCACGTGCGCAGGACCATCGCGATCAGGGACGGCCGGATCAGCACAGAGGTGCTGCGGAGTACAGAAGTCGATGACGAGGGAGCGGAGTCGCACGTCGCGGTGCAGTACGCCGCCCTCGACCGGGTCGGCAGGCTGCAGCTACCCGCCGAGTACGTCGAGGCGCTCGGACTCCAGGAAAGGGTCAGGCTCGGGCTCGAGCCTGACCACGTGACAGTGTGGCCAGGCCAGGCCAGGCAGCCGACGGACGACCGACAGGGCGGTAACGGATGAACACTGCGAGTGACCAGAGCGGGGGCACGCACGCAGAGCCCGCCGAGGCGCCGGACGCCGCCGGGACGGGACGCGCAGCGGATGCGGCTGCCGCCGACCCGCGCGGGCTCGAGCCACTGCGCAGGGCGCTGGCCAGCTACGCGGCCGCCGGGCAGGCCCGGCCCGCGGGTCTGGTGCGCACCTGGGTGCTGCTGCACGAGATTTCCAAGACTTTCACTACCAGCGCCCAGCAGGTGCACGCCCTGAGCGAGGTGTCCTTCGAGGTCAGCCGCGGCGAGCTCGTGGCCATCGTCGGTCGCTCCGGGTCGGGCAAGACCACGCTGCTATCCATCATGGCCGGCCTCGACCGGCCCACAAGCGGCCAGCTCTGGTTCGACGGCCAGGAGCTAACCGCCATGAACAAGGAAGAGCTGCGGACTGTCCGCCGCGAGCACATGGCGCTGGTGTTCCAGTCGTTCGCATTGTTGCCGATGCTGACGGCGGTCGAGAACGTCGGCGTGCCGATGCGCCTCGGACGCAAGCCGTCAGCCGTCCGCGAGCAACGGGCCCGTGACCTGCTGCGGCTGGTCGGGCTGGAAGGACGGGAGCATCTGCGGCCGCAGGAGATGTCCGGCGGAGAACAGCAGCGGGTAGGCATCGCCCGCGGGCTCGCCAACAACGCCAGCCTGCTGCTAGCCGACGAGCCGACTGGTCAGCTGGACGCGGCGACCGGTGCTCAGATCATGACGCTGCTGCGCAAGATCGTGCACGCAGAAGGGCTGACCGGCATCGTCGCGACTCATGACAAGGCACTGATCGACCTTGCGGACCGGGTGCTCACATTGCGGAACGGCCAGCTGACCGAAGGCTAGGTCGTCGCGCGAACCGCAGCCCCGCGTGCGATGCCACGCGGGGCTGAAACCGGTGAGCGCCATGTGTCACTTGTCCGGCGCGAATCGCGCTCGGCGTCAGCTGACGCCCGCCCACGACTACGCCCGGCTCCGCGCCCCGCTGCTCCGCCGGATCAATCGGCACCAGTCGGGAGGAAGCCCTGGTCCCGCGCAACCGGAAGGAATGCGACGGCAAAGACTAGGGGACCCCCCCTGATGCGGCGCTCGAACCAGCGACTCTACGATCCAGCACAACGACAAAAGAGGGGGCCAAGATGTCAAGTCTTGTTCGTAAAAGCCTCGATTCGCCGGAGGAGACCCGGCCGTTCGAGGGCGGTACGGGCCAGCTCCAGCTGGTGAACACGGAAGGAGGCGCCGTCGGCCGGGCAACCTTCCTGCCAGGCTGGAGGTGGTCGGAGCACGTGAGGCCGATCGCCAAGACAGACAGCTGCCAGGCTGCCCACATGGGCTACTTCGTCTCCGGCCGGATGAAGGTCGTCATGGACGACGGCGAGGAAATGGAATTCGGCCCAGGTGACTTCGCCATCATGGCACCGGGGCATGACGCGTGGACCGTCGGCAACGAGCCATGTGTCGTGATCGACTGGCAGGGGTTCGCCGACTACGCCAAGCGGTGACCTGCACAGACGGCAGGCCAGCTTCCCGGCCCGGACGCCGTCACACGCCGCTCGGCGAGACAGTCCATGCGCTGGACGGCCCCGGCCCTGTACCAGTAACGGACCGTTATGAGCGCCGCCTCGGTCACGGCAGGGCGCCGTGTCGCTGGGATCGCCGCCGGGGTGCCCTGGCGGCCATCTCAGCGGCCGAGGGGATCCGCTCGCGGACGGTCACGCTCGCCGTCAGCTGACGCAGGGCTGACATGTGGCCGCTGCCACTCGCGTTCCGCTGCTATCGATCTCTGCCAGCCGCGTGAACCAAGACTGGATAGAGCGCCGGTAGCCAGCGGGCATCGTGAGACTGCCGACGTCAGCCTGGGTGAAGAACCCGATCTCCTTGTGCTCACGGCTGAGGACGGGCGTCTGGCTGCCGTCGGCATGGCAACCGTAGGTGACGATGACGACGTCGCACCCTTCGCGGATGTGGTACAGCCAGGAGTCCAGGATCGGGCCGGTGGTGACCGGGAGCCCTGTCTCCTCGGCTATCTCCCGCGCGACGCAGGCAGGCGGGTCCTCGCCGCGCTCGAGCTTGCCGCCTGGCAGCTCCCACTCCTCCCGCTCGTTCTTTAGCAGCAGGACCTGGCCATCGCGCACGAGCACCCCCTTTACCGAGACCGGGAACGCGGGCACGGTCGGGGTGGCGTGGCTCATGAATCATCTCCGCTACCTGGATGCAAAGGTGGTCCCGCCCGGAGTCAGCTGGCGCCCGGCTACGGTCACGCCCGGCTCCGCACCCCGCAGGCGGCCTTAGCGGATCTACGCGGACTTTTCGCGCGGGGTGCGGCGGGCAACGTCACGCGGCACCAGCGTCGGGTTGACGTTCTCCAGGACGACCTCGGCGCTGATCACGACCTTCTCGACGTCCTTGCGGCTCGGCACCTCGTACATGACGGACAGCAGCACTTCCTCGAGGATTGCCCGCAGCCCGCGCGCTCCTGTGCCGCGCAGGATCGCCTGGTCGGCCACGGCCTCCAGGGCATCCTCGGTGAACTCCAGGTCGACCCCGTCCAGCTCGAACAGCCGCCGATACTGGCGCACCAGCGCGTTCCTCGGCTCGGTCAGGATCCGGATCAGGGCCTCGCGGTCCAGGTTGTGCACGCTGGTGATGACCGGGAGCCTGCCGACGAACTCGGGGATCATGCCGAACCTCAGCAGGTCCTCAGGCATCACGTCGGCGAACGGATCGGCCTCCGTCTTGTCGGTCTTGACCCGCAGCACCGCACCGAAGCCCATGCCGCTCTTGCCCACCCGCGATTCGATGATCTTCTCCAGGCCGGCGAAGGCACCGCCGCAGATGAACAGCACGTTGGTCGTGTCGATCTGGATGAACTCCTGATGCGGGTGCTTACGCCCGCCCTGCGGCGGCACCGAGGCCGTTGTGCCCTCCAGGATCTTCAGCAGTGCCTGCTGCACACCCTCGCCGGATACGTCGCGGGTGATCGACGGGTTCTCGCTCTTGCGGGCAATCTTGTCGATCTCGTCGATGTAGATGATGCCCGTCTCGGCCTTCTTGACGTCGTAGTCAGCGGCCTGGATGAGCTTCAGCAAGATGTTCTCGACATCCTCGCCGACGTAGCCGGCCTCGGTCAGCGCGGTGGCGTCGGCGATCGCGAACGGCACGTTCAGCAGCCGGGCCAGTGTCTGCGCCAGCAGCGTCTTACCCGAGCCGGTGGGGCCGAGCAGCAGGATGTTCGACTTGGCCAGCTCGACACCGTCCTCGCCAGCCCTGTCGCCGCCCGACTGGATCCGCTTGTAGTGGTTGTAGACCGCTACCGAGAGGCCCTTCTTGGCCTTGTCCTGGCCGATGACATAGGAATCGAGGAACTCGTAAATCTCCCGCGGCTTGGGCAGGCTGTCCCATTTCAGTTCCGGTGGCTCGGCGAGCTCTTCCTCAATGATCTCGTTGCACAGGTCTATGCACTCATCGCAGATATAGACGCCTGGGCCGGCAATGAGCTTCTTAACCTGCTTCTGGCTCTTTCCGCAGAACGAGCACTTCAGCAAGTCACCGCCATCGCCGATGCGTGCCACCCAGTTACTCCTTCTAGCCGCTGCCGATCGCGGTCCGACCGGCATGCCTGGCGCCGAAATGCCTGCCAGACCGCCGGACGGTCGCTCTGCCAGACCTACCTGCGAGCTCAATTGCCTGTGCACATAGACGGTACCGCCTCGGCGACCCTAGTTGTGGCCTAAGGAACACCGTGGGCGGCGCGCCGGCCGCACTGCCGACTTCCCGGTTAGGACGACCCTACCTCGGTCTTGCGCTTCAGCATCGTCAGAACCTCGTCGACCAGGCCATACTCCTTGGCCTCTTGGGCGGTGAAGAACTTGTCGCGCTCTATGTCCTTGCGTACCTGTTCCTCGCCCTGCCCGGTGTGATTAGCCAGGATCTGCTCCATGGACGTGCGCATCCGGAGGATCTCGCGGGCCTGGATCTCCAGGTCGCTCGACTGTCCGTAGCCGCTTTCCACGGCCGGCTGGTGGATCAGGATCCGGGCATTCGGCAGCGCAAACCGCTTGCCCGCGGTCCCGGCAGCCAGCAGCACCGCGGCTGCCGACGCCGCCTGGCCCAGGCAGTACGTCTGGATATCGGGCTGAATGTACTGCATGGTGTCATAGATCGCCATCATCGAAGTCATCGACCCGCCCGGCGAGTTGATGTATATGAGGATGTCCCTTACCGGGTCGATCGACTCCAGCGTGATCAGCTGCGCCATCACGTCATTGGCGGATGCATCGTCGATCTGCACGCCGAGGAAGATGATCCGCTCCTCGAACAGCTTGTTGTACGGATTCATCTCCTTGACGCCGTAAGACGTCCGCTCCACGAAGGAGGGCAGGACGTACCTGGACTCAGCCTGGTGAGGCCGCCTATCGAAATCAGCGCTCACTGTGCGTCTCCTCCGCTCGCGCTATCTCCGGCCAGCTCGCCGGGAGTCCCGTGATCTCGGCAACCGGGGTCATGATCGTCGCCCTCATGCCAGCGGGCCTGGTTCGGCTAGCTCTCGAGCATTGCGCACGACGTGGTCTACGATCCCGTAGTCACGGGCCTCCTCCGCGGTGAACCAGCGGTCCCGGTCGGAGTCGGCCTCGATCTGCTCGACGGGCCTGCCGGTATGCGCGGCGATCCGCTCAGCCATTAGCCGCTTGAGGTACAGGCTCTGCTCGGCCTGGATCCTGATGTCGGTGGCCGTGCCGCCGATGCCGCCGTGCGGCTGGTGCATCAAGATCGCAGCGTGCGGCATCGCGTACCGCTTGCCCTCGGCGCCGGCCGTGAGCAGGAACTGGCCCATGGATGCGGCCATGCCCATCGCGTAGGTGGCCACGTCATTCGGCACGAACTGCATAACGTCATATATCGCCATTCCGGCGTAGACAGATCCACCAGGCGAATTGATATATAGGTTGATGTCCTGTTTGCTGTCCTCGGCCGCGAGCAGGATCAGCTCGGCGCAGATCCGGTTCGCAAGATCATCGTCGACCTGCTGGCCGAGAAAGATGATCCGGTGCCGCAGCAGCCGCTGGAACAGCATGTCGCCCAGCGGCAAAACCTGATCGGCTGCCTTTGCCAGCACCTGGCTAATCTGGCGCTGGTCGTCGGGAGGCGTGGTCACAGTACCCTCCTCGTGCTGTCGGCGTGTGCCGCCTCGCACAGCGCCGGTCGTTGACAGTGACCATAACCCGAGGACCCCAGCGCCAAGTCCGCCGATCCCCGCTGTTCGCTACCGGCGCAGGCTGGGCAGCCATTCCGTAACCGCTGACCCGCCTTTGCCGGTGCCCGGCAGGCGTGGGCTCGCCTCAGCTCTCGTCGGCGTCGTCCTCGGTTTCATCGAGCTCCGCCTCATCGAGTTCCTCAGCGGCTTCGTCGGCAGCGGCCTCGCTGGCCGCGGCCTCGTCGTCGACAACAGAGTCCTCTGCGGTGAGGTACACCGGGCGGCCGGCCTCGTCCACGATCCTGGCCCGCTCAGCCAGCGCGGTCAGGGCGTTGGAGCGCAGCACGTCGCCCGCGACCGCGCCAAGCTGGCCGTTGTCGCTGAGCTGCTTGGCGAGCCGGTCAGGCGCTACGCCCATCCGGTAGGCCTGCTCGGCCACATAGGCGCTGAGCTGCTCGGCGGTTACCTTGAGCTCCTCGTCGGCGGCGAGCTTGTCCAGGATGAAACTGGCCTTGAGCGACCTGCGCGCGTCGGCCTCGAAGCTCGCATTCAGTTGGGCGGGGGTCTGGCCGCTTGAGTCCAGGTATGCCTTCATGGTGAGGTCGGCCTGGTCCAGCTGGGCCTGCAGGTTCGCCTTCCGCTGCTCGATCTCCTGCTCCACGATGCGCTCCGGCAGCGGCATGTCCACCTGCTCAAGCAGGACATCGAGCGCGCGCTCTCTGGCCTGGCCACCCTGGCCGGCCTTCCGCATGGCCTCCAGCTGCTTGCGGGTAGCGGCCCGCAGCTCGCCGGCGGTGTCGAACTCGCTGGCAGCCTGGGCGAACTCGTCGTCCAGGCCAGGCAGCTCCTTCACCTTCACGGTGTTCACCGTGACGAGCACGTCCGCGGCCATGCCCTCGTGCTTGCCACCGGCGAGCTCCGCGGTGAACGTCTTCGACTCTCCGGCGGACATCCCGGCCAGTGCCTCGTCCAGCCCGTCCAGCATGGACTCGGTGCCGACCTCATAGGAGACGCCGGTGGCCTGCGCGTCCTCGACGGGCTTCCCGTCGACCGAAGCGGCAAGGTCGATGGACACGAAGTCGCCAGTCTCCGCGGCCCGCTCGACCGTCTTGAGCGAGGCAAAGCGCTCCCTCAGCGCGGTGAGGTACTCCTCCACCTGATCCGGCGACACCTCGGCGTTGTCCACGGTCACCGACACGCTGTCCAGGCTCGGCAGGTCAAACTGCGGCCGGACATCGACCTCGGCAGTGAACGCCAGTTCCTTGCCGTCGTCCAGCTTGGTGATCTCCAGCTCCGGCTGGCCGAGTGGTACGACCTCGTGCTCGGCGATGGCCTTGGTGTACAGCTGCGGCACAGCTTCGTTGACCGCCTGCTCCAGCACCGCGCCCCGGCCGATGCGCTGATCGATGACTCGCGGCGGCACCTTGCCCGGCCGGAAGCCGGGCACCCGAACCTGCCGCGCAACCTCCCGGTACGCCTGATCGAGGCTCGCCTTGAGCTCGGAGAACGGAACTTCGATGGTCAGCTTGACCCTGGTCGGGCTTAGCTCTTCGACGTCGGTCTTCACCTAAGGGTCGCTCCTGGAAAGGGTCATCGACATAGGCCACTTGCCCGGACGGTTACCAGGCCCGGCCCAGTATGACGTGTCGCTCACGGCTACTGCGGGCCAAGTCTAGGACAGCCAGCACGCATTCACCCGCCACGGGTGATGATCACGGGAACTCTGCGATCGCACGATGGAACACAGGTGCACTCAGGGGTTCCCTGAGTGCTTATGGGGCCGCGCAGCGGAGCCCGTCCGCGGCGGTGCCGGGTTCCTAGTCTGATGGAGGTCAACCGATGACCGATCCGCGGATCGACCCGCCAGGATTGCCGGGCCAGGAAGGCGGGATGAGCCCGCCAGGATCGAGCGGCCAGCAGGTACCTGGCCCAGGCGTCTCAAACCATGGCCCTTCCGGCCAGAATATCCCTGGCCAGGGGCCGGGCAGCGAAGGCGGCATAGGTAGCGCCGGGACCTCCGGTACCACCAACACCGGCCAGAGCGGCACCGGCGCCAGCGCCGTCGGCACAGCGACCCGCACGACGACAAGCACCACCACCTCGGTGCCGCAGCAGGCCGGCCGGGCGCCGTCCGCCGAGACCCAGGTGAGCCGCGACTACGAGACCGGCGCAGGCGCCCGCGAGCCGGGAATGGGCATGCTCGCGACCGCCGCCAACAAATCGTGGCCCGCGCTAGTGCTCGGCGGCCTCGGCATGATCGCGGTCGGCATCATCCTGCTGGTATGGCCGCACGCGTCCCTCACCGTGGTTTCGATCCTGATCGGCGCCGCCCTGATCGCGTCCGGCCTGGTCAGGCTCTGGGAGGGCTTCACCGCGCACGAACGGAGCGGAGGGGCGCGGGCCGGTTACGTGGTGATCGGGCTGCTGGCCGTGCTCGTCGGACTTTACTTCGTCCGGCATCATGCGGTCAGCCTGTTCTTCCTCGCGTTCCTGGCCGGCGTCTACTTCGTCGCGCTCGGCATCGCCGAGCTCGGCGTTGCTGCCTCGGCAGGAAGCTCGGTGCGGGCTCTACGCGCGGTTCTCGGGGTATTCAGCATCGCGGCCGGCATACTCATGGTGGTCTGGCCGGCGATAACCCTGGTGCTGTTGCTCACCCTGGTGGCGGCCTGGCTGCTCTTCTACGGCTGCATGCTCATCGCCATCGCCTTCGGCGTGCGGAGTATGGCTAAGAACGCGACCCGGAAAGAAGAAATGACCACGCAGGCCATGCCCGCACGGGCGGCCTGACCAAAGGCCAGGCTCGGCCAGCCTGGCCAGGGGCTTCCAGCGCAGCCCCGCAGCGGCCAGATGAAGTGGCCCGCACCGCCGGTTCGGTGCGGGCCACGGCGCGTTTGCACACGCAGGGCCGATAGTCGCTACCGGTCTGCCGACTGGGCGCTCTCCCGCACTCCCCGGCCCTGCCCTGCGGATCTGGTCTTCACAGCAGGTCCAGACGGCGGCCCTGCGCAATCGCCTGCCGGCGGCTTGTCACTCCGAGCTTGCGGTAGACCGAGCTGAGGTGGGTTTTGATCGTGTTGATCGACAGGAACAACGACTCGGCGATCTCCTGGTTGGTCATGTGCGACGGCAGGAACCGAAGGACCGCCAGTTCGCTGTCGGTAAGCGGCGTGCCCGACGGAGGACTGGCCCCGTGCGGCAGTCGGCCATCGAAACGGTCCAGGATGCGGCCGGCGAAGGCCGCGCACCTGCTCGCCGACGTGATCAGCACGGTGAGGGCCGACCTGATGGGCGGCCCGGCCGCGATGAACGGGCCGGACTGATCGTCGGGCTCGGCAAGAGCCAGCGCCTCCTCGAGAAGCTCGGCCGCCTCGGTTGCCTGATTCAGCCTGCGATGTGCGATCACCGCAGTGAGCAGCGCCGACAGCCGCCCTGTTACCGGGAGCACACGAGTGCTGGCCAGTCCGCCAGCGCCCGATAGTCCGCCAGCGCCCGATAGTCCGCCAGCGCCCGATAGTCCGCCAGCGCCCGATAGTCCGCCAGCGCCCGATAGTCCGCCAGCGCCCGATAGTCCGCCAGCGCCCGATAGTCCACCAGCGCCCGCCAGCACGCCAATGCCTGCCGGTCCGCCGATGCCTGCCGGTCCGCCGATCATGGGCTCAAGGACCTTCAGAGCGCCCTTGTCATCGTCGTCGACCATCAGCAGCCTGGCTTGGCACACCGCAGCCTCGGGGCTGGTCGCGACCACTCCGGCCGTCCGTTCCGCCGACCCAGTCGGCCCCGACAGTCCAGACAACCCGGCTAGTCCGGACAGGGTCGCCCTCGCGCGCTCCGGCTCGCCGGCCAAAAGGCTGATCTCAGCGTCAAGTACGGCTATGGCAGCGCCTGGCCCGCGTTCACCCGCAGCGGTCTCGGTCAGCAGCCGGACCAGGCCGCGCGCTCCCGCCGAATTACCCTCGTCGATCGCGATCCGGGTCCTGATCATGCCACTGAGCACGCTGATAACGGGCTCGCCGCCGGCTGCACCACGGCAACCGCCTGGTCGGACTGGTCGAGGAGCATTGCCGCCGCCTCTGGCTCATCCCTTGCGACGTGCGCCTGCGCTTGGCTGACGGCCAGGATGGGCGCCAGGTCGCCCGCACTGTCCCCCAGGCCCGCTGCGACCTCGGCCGCGATCCTGGTTGCAGCGGCCAGGTCGCCGTGCCAGGACAGGGCTACGGCTTCCCAGGAGCGAGCCCGTTCCCGCACTGCGGCGAGTCCGCCTGCGGCAAGCTGCGAGCCAGCGTGCTGCAGCGCGGTCCTTGCCTGCTGCACTTCGAGCTGGCGCAAGCTGGCACAGCCCAGCGCGAGCCAGAGCAGCCCGGTCCCGCGGTGCTCAGGCACGCTCCTGGATTCCTCATGCGCATGGCTGGCCAGCGACCACTGCGCCGTCAGGTCGGCATCGGTGCCGGCCAGGCGCATGACCTGCAGAGCTGCCAGCCACAGGCGCCCGGCCGTATGACCGGGACTAGCCGGGCTCGGGTCCGCAGCGAGTGCGCTCTGCGCGCAGTCCAGGTGTGGCAGCGCGCCGTCCGGGTCGCCCTGCCAGAGCCTCGCCGCGGCGAGCGCGCATGCCAGCACGGCGTCGTTGCTGCGGCAGCCCGGCGGGAAGGAACTGAGGACTTCCTCCAGCTCGCCCCAGCCGCCGTCAGGCGGCCCGAACGGACTCGCAGCCGCTATCACCTGCCGGCAGAAGTCCCAGTCCCCCGCCTGCGCCGCTGCCCGCAGAGCTGCCATTGGCTCGCCCCGGCCTGCCTGCCAGCGGGCTACCAGGCTGAGCAGCGGGGCCACCTCATTTGGGTACTCGCGGCGGAGTACAGCTTCAAGCACACTCCTGAGCATCGGGTGGTAGCGGTAGTCCGCATACGTCGGGCCTGTCGGCCGGATCAGCCCGTTCTCCCGGCTGAGCTGCTCGAGCCTGGCGGCTGCTGCCCCCTCCCCAGTGAGGACATGCGCTAGGTCGGGCGGCACTATGTCGGTCAGGCAGGTGCGCAACAGGAACTCCCGAGTCTCCGGTCCCAGGGGAGCGAGGATCTCGTCACAGATGTAGTCGCCGATGAACTCGTGCGCAGCCCCCAGCTCCGGCTCCGGGCCCCGCGCAGCATTCCGCTCCAGGCCCCGCGCAGCATTCCGCTCCAGGCCCCGCGCAGCATCCCGCTCCAGGCCCCGCGCGGCATCTGGCTCCAGGCCGGGCCCAGGCTCCGTGGCCACGCTCGCACCCGGCCGCAAGGACATCGACAGCAGCCGCAGGCCCGCCATCCAGCCCTCAGACTGCTTCATGATGGCGGCCCGCAACCTTGGGTCCGGTGGCACGCCGACGCTTGCCAGGAATGCCTCAGCCTCCTGGCTCGTGCAGGCCAGGTCGGCCGGCCCCACCTCACCGAGCTGGCCGGACAGCCGAAGCTTCGCGAGCGTCAGGCCAGGTGCATGCCGGCCGGCAAGCACCAGCCTCAGCCCCGCGGGGGCGTGGTGTACCAGCTCGTCAAGGTCAGCAAGCACCTCAGAGCCCGCCAGTTCGTGCACGTCATCGAGGACAAGCGCGGCCTGGAAATCGGGAGCCGCGATGCAGGTTAGGATCTGCTGCGGCAAACCGTGCGGCGCCAGGACACGGGCGCTGAGCTGGTCGGCGTCCTCGGCCGCGACGGCCCCGGCGCGCGCGAGCGCGGTGATCATGTACTGCCAGAAGCGGGCGGGATCACGGTCCCCGGCGTCAACGGTCAGCCACGCAACCCGCCGCCCGGCGATGCTCGCGGACGCCCAGCCTGCACAGGCAACCGTCTTTCCGGCTCCGGCCGGGCCGGTCACGATGGTGACACGGTGACGCGTGGCCCGCTCCATCAGCTCGTCTATCCGGGCACGCCGCAGTGTCGTCGCGCCAAGGTCAGGAATCTCCAGCTTGTCGTCGAACAGCCCGAAATCCTCGCAAGCATCGGAAACGACAAGCCCGCCGGCCGTTGGTGTCATCGCCCCCCCGACTCGCCGCCCCCGCGGCCAAACTGATTCACCCATCCCGGAATCTCCAGACGAGCGGTCGCTCGCCAGCGCCTTCGGCCCGTTGCCGCCCGCAAAAAGCTTCCTGGTTTCACCCGCCCCGGCGAAATACCAGCTCAAAGCCCCGTAACAGCCATACCCGCGGGTGACACCTACCAACCGGCCGGTCCAGTACGCGAGGGTATGCGTGGCTATCTTCATTCAACTTCTGAGGCCCGGGTAGGGCCGCCATACCAACACGTTCACCGGCAATGACCGCAATTCATCGGCCACCAGCACGGCCGAATGGATCACCCAGGTCGGGTGATGCAGCCCGGCGCGGCCCGTCCGTAGGGTGCGAAGAGAGAACAACCCGGACAACCGGCCAACGCGGTGGCTGATGCTGCTCTGGTACTCAGGCAAAGACCAGGCGGCACCTGCCCGGCAGGTCAGGTCAGAGGGGAGTGCTGTCTGATGCGCAGAGCAGAGGATCGATCAACGGGTAACCAGTCCGGAGTTCCGCCTACGCAGGGCACCACCGGAAACGTCACTGGCTCGCCCGGCAACGTCACTGACTCGGCCGGCAACGTATCCGGCGGCAGCGCCGGGGCGACGAGCACGAGCCTGCATGATCAGCCGGGAACTCACGCCGAGACAACCCGGGCCCAGACAACTACCTCGTATGCGCGGGGCACCGCCACACAGCCGAGTCACCGCCGGGCCGGGCCTGCGGAGCGAGGCGGCGGGGGTAGCGTCGGCGGGGCCATCGCGATCGTCGCCGGTGCGGTGACGTTCCTCGCGGGGCTGTCCGCAGTCATAAAGCGCAGCTACTACCCGACCCTGACGGGCTACGCCTACAACTGGAACGTACGCGGCTGGGGCTGGGTCCTCCTGGTCCTCGGCGTGCTCCTGTTCGCGGCCGGGGTGACCGCCCTACTCGGCATGTCGTTCGGCAGGTTCGCCGGAGTAGGGCTCGCGGTGCTTACCGCCGTCGCAGGATTCCTGTTCCTGCCCTACTTCCCAGTCTGGGGCGTCATCCTGGTGGCCTTGAGCGCGCTGGCCATCTGGGGCCTACTCCGCGACGGCGGCACGCAAACTAGCTCAAGTTCGATGTAACCGGCGATCGCCAGGTCCGGCGCAGCTGGACCTGGCATGAGCCCCGTCCCGGTCCTCCGGGGCGGGGCTTGACCGTGCTCGTGACCCGCCACGTCGGCCGTCAGCTCACCGTGCCCGTGCGGCCCATAACGCCGTCGATGACAAACGGGCAGCCGCAGGTTTCGGCATCACGGCCGCACACGCCGCGGCGACAACTCTTATCCCACCTACCGCACCAGCTTCATCCACTTATTGGCCGTGCGCTGACGTTTGAGGAGTAGGTGCTGTTATTGCAGCACCAAATCCTCGAGCGTCGAGCCGCGGCGCCGACGGCCGGCTCATCTAGGGCTGGCCGGGCGCGGGCAAGCCCCGTGCCAGCCCAGGTAGAGGATTGATATCGCACCGCGCGGCCGCCTGCGCCGCGAAGCCGCCCCGCACCGCGCGGCCCCCTGCGCCGCGAAGCCGCCCCGCACCGCTTCAGCGCCAGCCAGCAGAACAGCAGGAGAGATCGCCGCCAGCATCGCCAGGCCTGTGACCTGGCTTAGCCTCGATTCCGGCCACGGGCCTGAGCCGGTCTCGCGGCGGCGATCACTGTCTAAGCGTTCCCGCGACGGAAACTGCGGCCTCATCCGTACCGGGTGAAACTGCCCTGGCCGTGCCGACCGCGGCCAGCCAGGTTGCGCCCGCCACCCGACCAACGGCTATCGCCTGCGTGACATGACGGGGAACGTCTGGGAGTGGACTTGCGACTACTTCCGGTCGCGCCACCGTAGCGCCGACGGCGATGCCGATCGCGCCACCGACCACGGTGCCGATGGCGACGCTGGTAAGGCGTGCTGCGCGCCCAGAAACCCGCGGGTCGGCGCCGCCGACCGCGGTCCGGTCCCGGCCGGTGATATCCCGCGCATGGTGATCAAGGGCGGCTAGCTCCTGCGTGCTCCGAGCTACTGGACTGCGGTACCGGCCCGCCGCCCGGCAGGGTGAAGCGGTAGACACGTCACCAGCCACATCGGATTCCGCTGCGTGCTCAGACCTCGCGCCGTGTACTGACCGTGACCGGGGGTACGACCAACTTGTAGTAGTTCAGGGCGGTGAGCTAACGGGGCGGCCGCGGCCCAGCAGCGCACGGGGGCGAACATGGTTACCAAATCCGAGACGACCGAGCACCTTCTATGTGACCTGTGCGGCCGGGAGATGAGCCCGCCTGAGGCCGTCACGCTGTATCGGAGCGATAACAAGATATCCGCCGCCAAAATGATGGCGTCTTCTCTAATGCACTCCGATAACAGCGCAGGGCAGGCAAACGTAGATATTTGTCCCGCATGCCGCCAGCGTCCGGTCGGGGACGTGCTGGCGCTCATGTACCCGCGGAGCTAAGGCCGCCGGACATTCGCGTCGGCACGGGGCGCCGGGTTCTTCGCTCCGGCCTCATGCCCGCCCCGGCTGCCGATCCGCAGCCAGGCGGGCGTGTGCCGTTACGGTCTAAAGGGTTGTCCAGGACGTAAGCCCCTGAGCACCGCCGCTTCCCGACGGCTCGGTCAGAGGGCCGGTGAATCAGGCAGCTCGAGGCCGAGCGCGATCATGATTTCCGGCGCGGCCGCCACTACCCTGGTCATTCCTGTCTGCGGCGCTATCGCGGTCAGTACGCCGAGAATCTCCCGCGCGGACGCACCTGCCTGCAGCGCCTCCCCAACCTGCCAGAGGTAGGACGCAGGCGCCGCGTCGAGCGCCACCAGAGCGGCGATCTTCACCAGGGCGAACGTCTTCGCATCCAGGGTGCTGTCAGCACGCAGCTGCTCACGCAGGTCGACGGCCTCGCCCAGGATCCCGGCGTCGCCGAGCGCCAGAGCCGTCAGCACATCGCTGGTCGCCTGATCCACTGTCACGTCGACATCCGGAGTGCTCATGAGCACCACCTTTCTGTCCGCCCAGCCGTGGGGATGGCACGCGCCTCCCCGGCCTTCGCCGTCGGGCCGCCGGTCTGCCGGGGCCGTCAAGGTTCTACGGTGTCGCGAGTAGGCGGCGCGGTCATCACCTGTGCCGAGTGAATCCTGCCGCGTTCCCCGCCCGCGCCTGGCTGCCGACGGCCTGGCGACGGGCAGCGGGGATTCCGCGTGCGAGCCGGGCGCTCGGCGGCGGGTACTCGCCGCCGGGCACTCGCCCCGGGCACTCGCCGCCGGGCGCGAGCCGCTGCCCGCTAGCCGCCGGGCGCTTAGCCGCTGCCTGGACTGGCGCCGTGCTGCTTCATCCTGCGGTTCGCCCTGGCCCGCATCCAGCCGGAGAGCATGGCCGCGGCCGTGCCAATGAACACCAGGTTGAAGAGAATCTGCACAATCACCGCTGCGCGCGCCTCCTGGCCGGACGCATGCACGTCGCCGAAACCAACGGTGGCCAGCGTCGAGACCGAGAAGTACAGAGCGTCGGTCTTGGTATGCAAACCTACGAATTCGCCGGGTATCGCACTGAGCGTTACATTGGCGTAGGAGAAGAACAGCACGGCGAGACACAACAGCATGATCAGTGCTCTTACCCGCGTGTCCTCGCCCGCATGGAGCAGTCTGTTGATGCTGAGCACGATGAAGACCGCCAGCACGGCGACCCCGCAGTAGAACAGCAATACCCAGGAGGTCTCGCGCATCCGCCCCGGCACCGGCAGCAGGTAGAACACGACGGTCGCAAGCACGATGAGCAACGCGGTGACGGCTGCCCTCCTGGCCTGGACCGACCCCGGTGGCGGCTTGGTCACTGCCTGCCGCCAATGAGCTGCGCATGCATCCGCTGATTGTGGCACGCACCCGCTTGCGAGCCGGACGGACCCTTCTCACCAGCGGAACGGGGCTTGTCCGGCGCGCTGTCCCCAGCTTCGCACTGCCCCTCAGGCCAGTCCGAATTCGTCGATGATGGCGTCGGCGATCTGGTCGGCTGACCGGCCGTCCGAGACTACGACGTGCACGCGCTCCTCGGACTCGGGGAGCTCCAGAGTGGCGAACTGGCTGGCCAGCAGGGGCTCGGCGAAGAAGTGTCCCTTCCGGGCCAGCATTCGCCGCTCGTCGTCATCCCAGCTGACTGATAGGAACGCCATCACGACCTGATCGCGGCCTGCCAGCAGGGCCTGGCGATAGCTGCGCTTGAGGGCCGAGCAGGCCACGACGGCAGATTGCCCGTTACCCACGCATGCGTCCATCCACGCGCCGATCGCCGCGAGCCAAGGCCAGCGGTCCTCGTCGGTCAGCGGCGTCCCGGCCTTCATCTTGGCCACGTTCTGTTCCGGGTGGAAGTCGTCGCCATCGGCGAACGCCCAGTTAAGGCGGCCCGCGATCAGCTCGCCCACCGTGGTCTTACCGCAGCCGGCCACCCCAGCGACTATCAGGATCATCCCGCGCGAGCCTACCGCTCCCCTAGTCGCGTCCGTCAGGCTGGTCCGACGGATGCCTGACCACGGTGCCTGTCCACAGATCGACGGCGAAAAGGTCCGGGAACCGCAGATCCGCCCAGAACGAGCCGGGATCCGCCAGCGCCACGGCCTGGGTCAGCCAGACGGTTATCGCCATGCCGTGACTGGCGATTACGAGGTCGCGGCCGCCTGCTTGCTGACCGGCTTCGCCCACTGCTGCGGTGAACCGTCGAGTCACGTCTTCCTGGGGCTCCCAGCCGTCGATGACCGCGCCGCAGACGTAGGACCGACGCAGGCGCCGGAAGTCGTCCCTGAATTCCTCGGACCGCCGCACCTCCGCCAGGCGTCGATCGCGGTGAACTTCTCGTTCCCCTGAAGGGTCGAGAGTCTGCCAGGCCTTGGGTTCATCGCTTGCGATAAGCAATGCCCGCGAGGGCAGCACGTCTGCGAGCTGCCGGGCAGCCGCCCGCCCCTGCGAGCCGAGCGGCCAGGTGGCCGGGTCGCAGGCGGGGTCGACGTCGGGCATGGCATGGCGGACGAGGTAGAGCACCGTGGAGGATCTTCCCGCGGGAATCTCCCGTACACTTGCGCAGTGCCGCGCGTGCGGGACCGCCCGCAGGCGGCAGTCGCGCCCGGCAGCCGGGATGTAGCGCAGCTTGGTTAGCGCGCCTGCTTTGGGAGCAGGAGGCCGCGGGTTCGAATCCCGCCATCCCGACTGGTCACAACCCAGGTACTGGTTCCTACCCGCGGGAAGGGAGCCAAAGTGGGCCGAGCCAACCGGACTGCGCCGCTGCCCGGCTCAAGCGCCCCGCCGTGGGCGTGTCACGTTTTCATCGACTCGTTAATGGGACCGTCTGGCACTCACCTCGCTCGCAGTGTCCCTCCGCTTCTGGTCGGGCGCAGCCCCGGACGACATCGCCACCCGCAGTCAGGATCGCAGGCGCACCACAAGATCGTGAATAGCAAGATCGTCATCGTCGGCACTGGCAGCTTGCAGAACGGACTGTCCGTCCCTGCGCGGGCGTATTGGCTGGTCAGTGGAAAGGTGCGCTGTCGTCTAAGAAGTGGCGGCAGAGCAGCGGCCTTCGGACTAGCCGTGTGTTCTAACGTCGTCCGGCCGCGCCGACCTCGATCGCCCCACCTGTACGCAAATCTTCTGGTGCTGGCGTCGCACCACTGGGCGGAAGAAGTCAGGCAGTCCGGACCGTGGCGGCTGATCATCCGTTTTTCAGTGAACCACGCTAGGTTGCGCTGACCAGGCACCATGCACCCGCACGCGGATTTCGGCGCGCATCAGGCGTGATCAAGCCTGCCGAGCGACCTGCTTCAGAAGCAGCGGGCTCAGCTGCTGCCATCGCCACCGCGATTGAAGATCGGCTGCGGCAGACGACCGGGTTCGTGCGCACGGATCGTGCTCTGGCGCCGCGATCGGTCTCAGCGGCCCTCGCTTTCTCGACGCCGCGCCGCCCGGCATCAGCTCGTCGCGCAGCACTCCGGGTAGTGCTGCTTCCTGCTAGAGGAGGTCGGCGATCAGGGCAGCGGCACGGGCAGCGCCATCGGTGGCAACGGGCAGGTAGTTCACTTTGCGGCCGATCTCGCTGGCAATCGCGGCGGCGATGTCGGCCGGGGTGGTCTCGAAGTCCATGCAGCGGCCGGCGCGGTAGCGTTCCAGCCGGTGCCGCACGTGAAGGTTCTGCTCGAAGTGGTGCCGGAGCGGGAAGTACAGGAACGGCCGCTGGCTCGCGGTCAGCTCCATCGCCGTCGTCAGCCCGCCCTGGACGACGGCGAGATCACAGGCGGCCAGATGACGGTACAAGTCAGGAACGTACGGGCGGATCTCCAGCCCGTCCGGGGCCGGCAGGCTGCCGGGGTCGATCCGCGGCCCAGCCACCACGATCATCCGGAGGTCCGGCACGCGGGCCTTGGCCTCGGGGAAGGAGGCGATCACCCGCCGCAGCAGGTGACCGCCGACTCCTGAGCCGCCGACGGTCACGATGCAGACGCGCTCATCGTCGCGGTAGCCGAGTGCTTCGCGGTCTGCGAGCTGCCGCGGGTCGAAGCCGGTGACGTAGCCGGCGAAGTCGTAGTGCCTCTCGGTCCAGTCGCGGATTAGCGGGAGGGCTGGGCCGAAGGTCTCCGGCACGATGTCGTCGGGGTCGCCGACGAAGATGGCGCGGTCGCGGACCCGCGGAAAGCGGTCGATGTGGCCGATCATCTCGGCGTTGTAGTCGGCGGTGAGACACGCTTCACGGTCGCCGCCGTCGGGCATCGGCAGCCATCCGACGAAGTCGGTGAGCCAGGCGTACGCGGCCGATTTCAGTTCTGGGTTCTCGTGCAGGTAGTAATCCAGCTCCCAGGATTCGTCGCCGATCCACAGGTCGTAGTCCTCGGCGCGGCTGAGGTCGTGGAAAACCATGAAGTTGGCGAGCAGGATCTCGTCCATCCGCCGTATGGCCTGGAAGCAGTGCAGGTCGTGCTCGGCCGACTCTGATTCGATGTGGCCGGATTCGCTCGCCAGGTAGGTGCTGGCAGGGTGGATGTGCTCGCCACGGGCTTCCAGCACCTTGGTGACCGGATGCTGGGCCAGCCAATCGATCTCCACATCGGGGTGCAGCATGCGCAGTTCGTCGGCTATCGCCACGTCCCGCTGAGTGTGGCCCAGGCCGATCGGCGAGGAGACGTACAGCACGCGCCTGGCACGTGCGTTACCCCGGACCCATCGGGAGGCCGTCTGCGCCGGAAGAGCGAAGTCACGCAGCAGCAGGTTGACCTTGACGGGGTCACGTACATGCGGGCCGTGGCCCGAGCCCTCGAGCAGGACTAGGTCGCCGCCGGTCGCTTCGGCGAGCGCTATCCCGCGGCCTGGCCCGGTGATCGCGTCGTGTGTCCCCTGGATCACCAAGACTGGGCACCGGATCCGGCCGGACAGCTGGCGCGCGGTCGCCTCGTCCAGCCCGTTGCCGATCTCGGTCGCGATGAGCGTCTCGGCCGTGGTCTCCAGGCCCCAACCGACACAGTCTTCGATCGGCTTGGTGGAGTGCGGCTCAGTGAACATCTGGGAGAAGAAGAACTCCAGGAATCCCGGGTAGTCGTGCACCAGCGCCGAAAAACTGTCCCTCGGCCAGCCCTGGTCGGTAGGCAGCACCGCACCGAACAGGTCGTACGCGTCGCCTGCCTGCCGCGGCCGGAGCGGCACCGCTGGGCCTATGAAGACAGCGCCGGTCACACGGTCCGGGTGGTCGGCCGCCAGGATAAGAGCGCGCTGCGCCCCGACGGACAGGGCCACGATCGTCGCGCGCGCGGTCCCGGTCGCATCCATCACGGCCAGCGCGTCAGCGGCGAACTCTGTCTCCCTGTAGGCATCCGCGTCGGCCGGACGGTCTGAGCGGCCGTTGCCGCGCCCGTCGAACGTGACGACCCGGCAGTGCCGGGCCAGGTAGGGAATCTGCATTTTCCAGTGCCGTGAATGGACGATCGACCACGTCGGCAGGAGGAGCACCGTCTGCTCACCAGAGCCGTAGACCTCGTAGTACAGCCGCACCCCGTCGCGTTCGACGTAGCCGGTGCTGTCGGGGTAGCGCGCACGTGTCTGCTCGCCGTCGACCCGGACAGCTTGCTCGGTGCTGGTCATGGTGTTCCTCCCTGACCGGATTTTCCGCGAGCGTAAGCCCGGGATTGGCTGTCTCGCTTCCCTGGGGTCGCCTAGTCCTGGCCGCACCTTGCTGGTGCTGGCATCAGGTGCCTCGAATTGCTGCTGGGCCGTGGTCTTGAACTGCGGAAGATCGACGAAGCCCTCGCGCAAGCTCGGTCGGGCGCCAGCGCGATGCTGGCGCTGGTCGGGAGCCGACCGGAATTGCTCCGAAATCGAGGTTCGGCCCACTAGGAACCTGATTGATCCGCACCCGCGCACGATCGCGACCGTCATGGTCACGATGATCGCTTCGCTGGACACTCGGGTCGATGGCCACTGATGACCTTCCGCTTCTCAGGCGACAGCACTTCTGGTCATGGCCAGGGACTTACCACATTGGAGGTCCGAAGTTAGGCGCCTATCGGGCGGGCCCGGCCGTAGCAGGGGGCGCTTAATACGGACAACAGATGCGTCGGCGATCAGTCGTATGACTACGCGTGAGAGCCAACGTAGGCAGACATCGGGCGACGTCCGGAGTTGCGCTCCAGTCCCGCGTGGTCGGCCCGTGTCTGGCTGCTGATCGCGTTATGGTGCTGGCATGACCGCGCTGCCAGCGATGCCGGATCCGGGTCAGACATACCAGGTTATTCATCTCGGCGGCCAGGAAGCGGCAATCGTGCCGCTGGCTGACCTGCGGCGGCTGCAGGCTGTCGAGCGGCTGGCCCCGGCCGAGGTTATCGAGTCCGCCGAGATCGAGATCACCCTCGCCGTGCACCGCGAGTGGGTGGCGGCGGGACGGCCCGGCGCTGTGTCCCATGATGAGGCCATGGCCGAGCTGCTCGCTGAGCCGTGAGGCTCGAATGGTCACCGATGGCGCGGGCGGGTCACGGTGGCGGACACGGAACTCGGCTTGCTCTTGTACGGTCTGACCGGCGGACGGTAGAACCTGCATATGCGCAAGGTGGAAGCTGCGGCAGAGCAGACTGCCCATGTGCCGCCCGAGGTCGTCTGGTCCCTGCTCAGCGACGTCATGGTGTACCCGCAGTGGGGACCGTGGCGCAAGGCCGGCTACCGGAGCGAGGGCGACGCGGGCGCGAACGGCAAGGGCGCCGTCTACTGGCTGGAGGGGTCAAAGCGGTACGGGTTCCGGTACCCCGTCTCGGTTGAGGAAGTCCTCGACGTCGAGCCTGGCAAGCGGCTGGCCTACACCGTCCTGCGCGGCATCCCGGTGCGCAATTACCGCGCCGAGGTCACGCTGACCCCGTCACCCGACGGCACCCTCATCCGCTGGGGTGCATCGTGGGACCGGACCATCCTGGGCCGCCTGGTGTACCGGTCGCTGCGTAACCTGTACCCGGTCATCGTGGCCGGCCTGGTGAAGGCCGCGGAGGCTCTCCAGAGCTAAGCGCGACACCTCAGCCTTCGACGCGGCGCCGGCCGGTGCTTCCATCCAGTCGCGAGCACTCCTGTCGGCGCCTGTCACCGGCATGAGAACGAGTCCAGCTGCCCCTGTCGATTGAGGAGGTCTACCGCGATTCACTGCAGTGCCCGCGAGCCTGCTCGCCTTGTCAGCCGCGCCGTCAGCTTATGGCCGAGTTGATCACGGTCGGCTGGACGTCGTGTCCGTCGAGGCTGTCGAAGATTCCGGGAGCGTTCTGGAACTCGCCGCTGGGGTTGCCGCGGAGGTCTGAGTTCTCGACCGTCAGCGCGCCCTGACCGTTGTCGACCACGCAGAAGATGGCACCGCCGCCCTCGCGGGCGCTGTCCGAGCGGATCACCGTGCCGTCGATGATCAGGTTGTAGTTGTTGCCGTCGGTGTAGACGCCGCCCCCGCTGCCACCGCCGGGGGTGTCGGCCTGCGCCGGATTCGCGCCCCAGCCGATGGCCTTGTTGCCGACCAGCAGGCTGTTGGTCAAGACGAAGTTGGCGTACAGCCCGCTGACCGCGCCGCCGTTCGAGCACCTGTTGCCACGGAACGTGTCGTCGGTCAGGTAGACCGGGGCGTTCATGTCCATGCCGTAGGCACGTATGGCCCCGCCGCCAAGGTCGGGACCGTACTGATAGCAGCTGTTGCCAGCGAAATCGGAATTGACTACCGTGAGCTGGCCGCCCTGGTCGAAGATGGCGCCGCCGCCGTAGTCCGCTGACCCGCTGACCTGGCGGGCGCCTGAGTACCCGTCGACGAACCTCATGTTCTGCACGATCAGGTGCGGCCCGGCCTGCTCAAAGCAACCTGGGCAGGTGTCCATGTCCAGGATCCGGATCTTGCCGCCTCCGCTGAGGGTGACCTTGCCGCCGCCGTCGATGACGATGAGGTCACCGTGCACGATGTTCGCGGTTTGCGTCATCGTGATCGTGACCGGCTTAGGCCCGCAATTGAAGGTGATGACGCCGCCCATGGCCACCGCCTCGACCACGGCGGCCGAGGTGCAGCTGGCCGCGGTGCCGTCGCCGATGATGTGGTCCGGATGGGCGGTGCTGACCGCCTGGCCCGCCGGTGGCACATAGGCGTGGCCATCGGGGTTGCCGTACCGAGGCAGCAGCTGGCTGGGCGCAGCCGCAGGCACCTTCGGCTTCAGCGTCGCGGCCGGGGTCGGTGATGCTGCCAACGCGGGGGACGCAGCCAACGCGGGGGACGCAGCCGACGCGGGGGACGCAGCCGGCGGCGTCGTTCGCGCGGCGCGGCCAAGGGCGGCTGCGCTCGCCTGGTGAGCCGCGGTGCCGCACGCGGCCGCGGCCAGCACCGAACCGAGAACAGCCGGCAACCGCCCGAAATCGCCCACCGACCGCATGGCGCCATATGCTAACCGCCGCAGCGATGCAGCCGCCCGCCGTTACCAGAACTCTCCGGCCGCCAGAAACCAAGGCGGTCGGCCCTGGTGGCCTAACGGCACCGACGGACCTCGCTGGGCTGGCGGCCGCAGTACGGCACCACCGGCATTCCAGCGGGCGCCGGTGCCCGGGCCCATATGGCCGGGTAGTTCGTTCAGCAAAAGCGGTATGCGGCATAGAGTGCGTCGGCGGGAGCCGGGGACTTACGAGTATCTATGCAGGACCGACTGGGACCTCGCACGGGGCTGGCCCTCGAATTTCAATAGCAGTCTTGCCGCCTGATCTTGGCTATGACCCGGCTGACCGGGATCGAGCGGTTCCGAGGCGCGTCCGGCCGTCGGCACCCTGCGATGGGTTCCCGGGGCGGCGAGGTCTGGTGCGTCGGTGCGATCGGGTGCCTGTGGTGGTGATCGCCGGCACCCGATCGCTGGTATGTGTGATGGTCAGTGGGTGAGGGTGAAGATGAAATCGTATTCTGATCCGACTGGGTTGCCTGTGGCGTGGAGCAGCATGGAACCTTCGGCGCCGGTGTATTTGCCGGTGCCGCCGGTGATAGTGAGCGTGGTGTTGGTGCCGTCGTCGTAGTAGGGGCCTTCGACGGTGAGGTTGCCGCCGGGAAGCAGCGTTGTCCAGGTGCATTCCCATTCGGTTTTCCCGGTCGCGACGGTGCGGATGCAGTAGCCGTTGTCGGTTGCGATCCGCCGCGTGTTGGAGGCGTTGTAGACCGGGTTGTGGAAGCCAAGCACGTCACCGAGGCTCTTCTTGGGCGGATGGAACTGCTGCACGGTGTCGGTGATTGCGTGCTCGACGACGTGGATGACCACGGGATGCCGCAAGCCGTTTGCCGGGCTGCTGCTCGCGATGGCCGCGACAGGGGCGAGTACCACAGCGATCACGGCCGCGCCAGCAATCATGAGTTTTTTGTTTCGTGTCATCCCTGCCTCCTGTTGAAGATCGGTACAGAAACCGAGCCGACGTCGATCTCGTGAGACTCAGCGTCGTCTTGCATTCCCGTCTCGGCAAGGGCTGCAGCTTGCTGAGCCTTGCCGCCGGACTGCCGCCCGGCCGCAACGGCGACATGGCAAGTCGGCCATGGGTCCGGCTGACTTCGGGGACGCTGTGGTCGACGCAGCCTGCCAGCGCTGGAGTCCCGTACCAGTGCCCGCGTGCTGGCTTCGCGGCAGCGATGAGGTGCGCCTTGACAAGGCGCAGCTCTCTCTATTGCGGCGGACCGAGGCACCAGCCACTGCAGTGGCTATGTGAGCCCTATGAGGCGACTCAGCTGCGCCGGCCCCAGAACTGGCTCATCGGTCCACGAGGAGCGGCGCCGAGCAGGTCATCGCTCCGCAGTACCCGCGATCTGGACGCACTGAGAGCGGCATGAGCGCGTGCTTGTCGTCGTGCTGCCACCGGCCAGTGATGCCGTATAACTATGCGCATTGTCGCAGCGGAACTCGACGCAGTTTCGGTGACTCTCAGCCGCTCCCTGTGGCCGGGGTCAGACCGCTGTGGCCGTCGGTCGGAAGGGGCGGAAGAACAGGCGCAGTTCCTCCGCGTAGATCTCGGGCTCCTCGAACGGCGCGAAGTGCCCGCCGCGCGCGGGTTCGGTCACGCGCACGACGTTAGCCGTGCGCTCGAGCCATGTGCGCGGCGGGCGGCTGATGTCGGCGGGGAACAGCGAGAAGCCGGATGGCACCTCCACCCGGCGGGCGTGCTGCGCCGGCGGGATAGCGGCGTTCGCGCGGTACATGCGCATCGACGAGCCGATCGTCTCCGTGAGCCAGTACAACGTGATGTTCGTGAGGATCTCATCCTTCGTGAATCGCCGCTCGACGTCGCCGCGGCAGTCGCTCCATGCCCGGAGCTTCTCGACGATCCACGCGGCGAGTCCGGCTGGCGAGTCGGTGAGCCCGAAGGCGGCGGTCTGCGGCTTGGTGCGGTGCATCGCGGCATAGGCACCCTCGGCCGCTCCCCAGGCGGCGGCGTCCCGGAGCCAGGCGCGCTCCTCGGGCGCGAGATCTGCCGGGTTGCCGGTGAAGACCGGCAGGCCCGCGTCGGTGCGGTGAACCGCCACGACCTGGTCGGGGTAGTCGAGCCCGAGGTAGCGGCTCACGCCGCTGCCGATATCTCCGCCCGCCGCGCCGAACCGGTCGTAGCCGAGGACGCCCATGAGCTCGGCCCACAAGCCGGCGACGGCGATGGAGTCCAGGGGTGGGCCGACCGGGCGGTCGGAATAGCCATAGCCCGGCATGTCGGGCACCACCACGTCGAACGCGTCGGCAGGGTCGGCGCCGTGCGCGCCGGGATCGGCGAGAAGCCCGATGACCTTCGTATAGCGCCAGAACGAGTCCGGCCAGCCGTGGCACAAGACCAGCGGCAGGACAGGCCCGGCCGGCGCGGCAGCGCGGACATGAACGAAGTGGATCCCCATGCCCCCGAGCGTGACGCGGAAGCGAGGGAACCGGGCGAGCGCCGCTTCCTGCGCTGGCCAGTCGAATCCGTCCGCCCAATAGGCGACGAGTTCGCGCAGGTAGCGAAGGTCAGTCCCGAGCGACCACCCGGCCCCCTCGGGCGTGTCTGGCCAGCGAGTCGCGCGCAGCCGCCCGCGGAGGTCATCGACCTCCGCGCGGGCAGCCAGCGGCGTGAACGGCTCGGGGCGGGGCGAAATGGCCGACATGGCACGCATCCTACGGGCCGGGCCGCGCCACTCCGCGAATGCGCTAAGCAGCCGGCATCAGAGAAACTGGGTCCACTTCTCGCGCCGGCGCCAACCGGGCGCAGCTCGGGCCTTCGGCGTGGCCACGCATCACCCAGTCGGCGGCAAGAGCGGAACCATCGTGTACGTCCTCGCCGCGGGAGGCCGCTGCTACCGCGACGAGCGCGTGGAGCGCCAGTGGCCGGTGATCGGCCGCGGCTGTCGGACCGGCCAAGCAGTCATAACCGGTGTGGTCGTTAACCATCTCCAGAAAACGGCGACCGCCATGACCCGGCTGAACGTGAACGGCGCGCGATCCGTCAGGCCTTGTCGTGCCGCGTTCTGGTGGCCAGCCATAGGCCGGACCACCAGAACTATGCGAGGCGCTGTTCGCGTCAGCGCTGCAGGGATCGGACGCCCTTGCCCTCGAGGCGGCAGCGGAGGCGATCAGGCGCACCGTGCAGCAGCTCGGCACCGGTGGCTGCGCCAGCCGGATGGCTCAGGAGTTTGGCGACCACCCCGACCCAGCCCGCGACCGGATGCATTGGGTCCGGCAGCTTGTTGGCGAGGCATCCGGCTCGCAGCCCCCCGTGCCAGCCGCCCAGCCGACGGGATCATCCGGCACGCCGCCTGACACCCAGGGCGCCGAGATCTTGACCGGACGCGAACAGGTGGCACCGCACCGCTCACCCAGCCGGAGACTCAGAGCAACGACCGATCGCGAAGCGGAATCGGGAAGTTGCCGCGATTTCAGTAGATGGTGCAACCTGGCAGCTGGCGCGGTGAATCTATTCAGTCGAGGACCGATTCCCCAGCTGGGCAGAATGGAGACTGAATGGACACGTCGCGTGACGTCCGCAGTCGAAGCTGAGTTCACCTCGTTTGCACACGCGGCGTCCTCACGACTGCTGGAAACTGCCTACCTGCTCTGCGGAAACTGGCATACCGCTGAGGATCTGACCCAGACTGCCCTCGCGAAGGTATTTGCATCCTGGCACCGGATCGACAAGAAGGACGCCGCCCTCGCATACGCCAGGCGCACGCTGGTCAACACTTATCTGGTCGAGCGGCGCAGGAAGCGCTGGCCCGAGGTGCTCACCAGCGAAGTCCCTGAGATTCCTACCACTGCGCATGGCCCGGAGATGAGGCTCGCTCTGACCGATGCCCTCGCGATGCTCCCGCCCAGAGCCCGCGCCATTGTCGTACTGCGCTATTGGGAGGACATGAGCGTCGACCAGGTGGCGGCGCTGGTCGGCTGCTCGGCAGGCAATGTGAAGAGCCAGAGTGCTCGCGGCCTCGACAAGCTGCGACAACTCCTCGGACCCATGGCCGATGCAGACCGCAGAGTTCCTGCCTGCGCCGAGTCGCATGAACCTGGAAGACACCGGCATGGATGAGTCATCGCTGACCGCGCTATTTGAGCGCGCTGTGGCAGCCCGGCCACCGACCCCGCAGCTGGTAGCCGAGTCCCTGCGGCTCGGCAGGAAACTCCGGCTGCGCCGCCGGATCGAGGCCGCAGTCGCGACCGCACTGGTCGTAGGCCTGATCGCCGCTGTCGGATCGGCTGCCTTCGGGGCCCGTGACCACCCGGCGCCAGCCGCTCCGCGGCACGCGGCTGTGGCTAAGACCATGTACTCCGCCAGCTCAGACGGCGTGGTGACGCCGATCCGGATAGGCACCGATGCGGCGGGTCCGACGATCCAGCTAGCCAGGTTCGCCGGTTCGGACAATCCGTTGGCGGTCGCACCCAATGGCAAGGTCATCTACGCCGCCACGGCACTCGGCGGGCTCACGCCCATCTACCCGGCCACAAACAAGGCGGGTGTTCCGATCCGGGTGACGTCGCAGATGCTCGGCACCATTCTGATCACGCCAGACGGCCGGACCGCCTATGTGGAGGCGGGGGCCGGGGTGATCCCTGTCAACCTCGCCAGCGGTCGCAGGGGCAAGCTCATCAGGACTACGGTGACCCAGATGGTCATGACGCCTGATGGCAGGACTGTCTACGTGCTCAGCAACTCCAGTAACGTGGTCCCGATTAGTACCGCGACCAGCACTGCTCTCAGGCCGATTCCGATCACCGGGAGCCGCGGCACGCCGTCCGACATCGCGGTCAGCCCGGACGGAGCAATCCTGTATGTGCTGAGCGGCAGCCCAACCAGGAGTGGCGGAGAAATAACGCCGATCAGTACCGCCACGAACACGGCGCAGCAGCCGATCAAGCTCCCGGGCATTGTGATGGGAATGGCAATAGACCCGAACGGAAAGACCGCCTACGTGACGGACTACACGAGGCGGCAGCTTTACGAACTACTGCCAGTTGACCTGGCCAACCGCACCGTGCTCAGGCCGATAGCCCTGCCGGCGAGATTCTGGGCAGTCAGCGGAGTCGCGTTCACTCCCGATGGCCGCACGGCATATATCGCGATCGGATCCCCAGGCACGGATAGGGGCACCGAGGTCGTCCCGATCCGGACTGCCACGAATACCGGACTCGCGCCGGTCCGGCTGGAGATCTCGCTCCCCATACTCATCGCGGCCAGCCCGGACGGCTCCACCGTGTACGTCAGCGGTGAAGTAGGGTCGGGATGGACCAAGTTCGCCGTATTTCCTATCCGAACTAACGCCAACAACGTTGGCAGACCGATTCCTGTCCCCGAAGCGCCAGTAGCTATGGTGTTTGCGCCATAGCCCACCAAGGGCCCGGCCGCCCGCGGGGTCTCAGCCACGGCCCAGACCGGACCGCCGCCCGGCGCGACTCACTGCCCCCCGCGGTCGCCAAGAACTGGGCGGCCACATGGCCTCGGCGTGGGAGCCAAGCACAGACATGACGAGGCATCAGGCGATGTCCAGCGAGCATCACCGCAGCTAGACGCCACATCAGGCAACCGAAAGCGGCAAAGTGCCAAGGCAGTCATGGAGGTCACCGACCCGCTGCCTATTCGATCGGATGGGGCAACGACGATCCTGAAAGCCGGTCAGCGGATTGCTCTGCACGGATTCCAGCATCATGACAAGTTCGACCCGCGCAGCAAGGTCGGCAGGCGCGGCAGTTCGGTAAACGCCTACACTAGCTACCCCAAAGCTAACCAAGCCGAAGGGCCATCACGAAGGGCTGGAAATGGCTGGCGACACACCGTGGCAAACCGCCGAAGCGCTGGAGAAGGCAGAAGCTCCGACGTTCGACACAAGCGTCGCGCACATCGCCCGCGTGTACAACTACTGGCTGGGAGGCAAGGACAACTACGCCGCGGACCGCGCCGCGGGAGATCGGACGATGGCGGATTACCCCGGCATCGTGGCGTCGGCGCGAGCCAACCGCGCGTTCCTGCGGCGGGCGGTTCGCTTCCTGGTGACCGAGGCAGGAGTTCGCCAGTTCCTCGACATCGGCACGGGCATTCCGACCTCCGACAACACCCATGAGGTCGCGCAATCGTTGGCACCGCAGAGCCGCATCGTCTACGTGGACAACGACCCGGTGGTGCTCGCGCACGCGCGGGCGCTGCTGACCAGCACTCGCGAGGGAGTTACCGACTACCTTGACGCCGACCTGAGAGAGCCCGGCCCGATCCTGGCCCATGCCGCGCAGACTCTCGACTTCTCCCGGCCGGTTGCAATCATGCTGCTAGCGGTCCTGCAGCTACTGGGCGACGACGACGAACCGTACCGGGTCGTGGCCGACCTGCTCGCCGCGGTCCCGCCCGGCAGCTACCTGGCGCTGTCGCACCCGACGTCTGACGTCCGACAGGACCAGGTCACCGCGATGGTCGCGCGGCTCAACGACCTCATCGCAGAGAAGGTCACCACTCGCGACCGGGATCAGGTCGCGCGCTTCTTCGCCGGGCTGGAACTGGTTGAGCCGGGACTGGTCAACGTATCCGAGTGGCGGCCCGACGTCGCCAGGGCGGCCGAAGGGCCGGCGGCGCTCTGGGTGTGTCTCGCCCGTAAGCCGTGACGGCCACCCCGCGAGGAAGGTGGCGCCAGGCGGCTAACCGCGAGGGCGGTTGCGCGCAGCAGCCCTGGCTTGCCGCGCCACGAGCGATGACGCCGCCACCGGTCCGAGGCAAGGTGAACCATCATGGCCCCCCGGCATCCACTGTGAATCCTGCTCCAGTTCCTGTAGACGCGTTCGAGCTGCCGACGGCTGCCGACTCGATTCACACGGATTGGCCGGGGACCTGGCCGGAAAGCCGGCAGTAGCAGGATGAGGCAACCGGGACGTCCGCGTGAGCCGCAGCTATCGCGAGTTGACTGGCGATCACGGCCGCAAGTTCGTGCTTGCCCAGGCGGACCAGGCATTCGTGATAGCCGTGCAGACTCCACAGGTTGCCGGGGTGCTGGCAAGCGCGCGCCAAAGTGGTGTCCAGGCCGAGATCAGCCCGGTACACCGCCTCCGCCTCGGTGACACGGCCCTGCTCCAGGAGCAGGGCCCCGTAGGCGTGCCTGGCCGGCTGCATCCAGCCCCAAGGTTCGTCATACAACAGGCCGTCGTCGAGTTGCACGGCGAGGCGCAGCTGTGAGAATGCCGTGTCGCCCTCCCCCTTGCGGTAGTAGATCTCACCGTCGAGCATGGCTGCGGCGATCTTCAGGATGTCATTGCAGGTGTTGTTGAAGAGCTTGCGTGAATCCGGGACGCGCTCGACGGCAGCCCGGAACTCATCGCGAGTCCGCTCGGCGAGACCGACGTTCCCGGTCGCCGCCTGCGCCACCGCTTGCGAATACAGAATAATCGCGGTGGTGGTGCAATACAGCTCGCGATCGGCTGGCAGCGGCGTGTCGATGATCTCCTGCCAGCGGCCGAAGCGGATCAGCACGTGTTGGCGGACGGGCACGAAGCCTTCCAGCAAGTCAGCCATCGCCGGCCGGTCAATCCGAAGCAGGGCCTCCGGGATGCTCGCGGCTAGCTCCTCCGCAGTGCGCGCTGCGACCTGGGACTGGCCGAGGAACATCGCCCCGTAGATCTTGAAGTGATAGTTGTGCACCCGGTACAGGGTGTAGCCGTTCATCGCGCCCTCCGCCGCCAGATACTTCTCGTCAGCGGCAATCGCGCGGGTGTTGGACGAGACGACCCGGCGGTAGTCACCGCACAGCAGATCCAGGTGCGTCGGCATATGCAGCAGATGGCCGGCATCCGGCACCAGGCAGCGCAGCAGGTCTGCGGCGGGCAGCGCGAGCTCCGGATAGGGCGACATCTCCATCAGGTGTATGTAGAAGTGCAGAAGCCCTGGATGCGCGCGGCCCGAGTCAGTGGCCAGGGCGCGCTCCAGGACTGTTCTGGCCTCGCTGGTGCAGGACACCGCAGACGGCAAACCCGTGTCCTGGTGCCACAAAGCCCACGGCGCGAGGTTCATCAGCGCGTCGGCGAATAGCGCCACCACATCCAGGTCATCGGGATGCTCGCGGTAGGCCTCCCGCATGGCGCTGGCGTAGGCCACGCCCCAGGGCGCGCAGTCCTCCGGCGGCCGGGCGGCCGGGAAGCGCGCGGACAGTGCCCGGATCAGCGCTCGCTCGGCCGGCTGAGCTCCACTATCGCGGTGCGCGGCATCCGCCAGCGCCTCATGGGCGCGTGCCACTGTCGCGCCGAGGACCTGCCGGTCGAAAGCTTCCCACGAAGCGTTGTAGTTCGGCCCAAGCGCATATGCCAGGCCCCAGTAGGCCATCACGCACTCCGGGTCGCTCTCGATCGCATGCTCGAAGCAGCGGACCGACTCCTCGTGGTTAAAGGCATAGGCCCACACCAGCCCCCGGTTGAACCACTTCTCGGCCTGGACCGAAGTCGTCGTCACGAGCCGCTGGTAGGTCCCAAGATCGAAGTAATCCGACACAGCAGTCCGCCCCTCTGTCGCCCACCACCACAGCCATTGCCGGAAAACCGGGAGCCAGCCAGAACAAGCCCCAGCAAATCGGATTATGCCCGCGTCGGGCGGCCCAAGGAGATCCTGGGCATCACCGCCGCGTCCAACTGCCCGCGCCGATCGCAAACGAGGATGTCATCGAGGATGACCTCAGCACGGTTACCAGGCTCGAGCGCGTACCGCGACCGAAGGGCAGGAGCCGACTCGTAATACCGTGGCGGCAAAGGCCCGCGCATCCGGCCCAGGCAGCCACAACGGTGTCACGGCGTGCGGCTGCGCGGCATCTCAACGGGCAAGCCATGGCCCGCCCACCAGAGGTGGCGATCGATGTACCACGTAAACGCCAATGACCTGCCGGGCAATGACGTGTCCCGCACGTTCGAGGGCGGTAAGCACGGCCCGTGCTCGGTGTCGTTCTTCCTCGTGCACAACCAGCCCGGCCAAGGACCGCGGCTCCACCATCATCCCTATGATGAGACCTTTCTTATCCTTGACGGCCGTGTTCGGGTCACCGTCGGGGAGGAAAACATCGAGGGAAGGCCCGGTGACATCGTGATCGGCCCGGCCGAGGCGCCGCACGGGTTTACCAACCTGGGGCCGGGTCCCGCCAGGCTCGTATGTATCCACGCAGCACCCGCGATGAAGACCCAATGGCTCGACTGAGCCCCGGACCGATCCGGGCTAGAACAACTACGGCTGCGGCGGTGCGCCACCGCGCGCGACGTTCAGGAAGGTAGAGCGGGACTCCCCGCCATAGCCGCACGTCAGCCGCGTGCACTTACCCGGTATTCGGCGCTCCGGGCCGCTGCGCCGGGGCCATGGTTTCGCGGCGCGGATGATCGGCGGCGAGCCTGCCGGACCCCCGCACCCGGCAGGCCTCCGCCCAGGCAGGCCCCGCACCCGGCCGACCCCGCACCCGGCCGGCCCTGCTTCCAATACCCAGATCAGGCGTGCGCGGGAGCCGCCCGGTCGTCCGTGCGCGAACCGCCGAAGAATGCGTCGCGCCGACGGCGGACCGCCGTGAATGAGTCATACACGATCGGTGCCGGGTTCAGGTCGCTGCTGGTCGCCGCTGGCGTGTGGTAGTAGGTGAATGTGATCGACGTCCGGTCGCCAGCCCAGCGGCCAGGGTCCACGTCGAATACCCCGACGCCCCACGGGAACGTGGTGTTGGGGTCCCGCACGGCCGACCAGGTCGCAAGTTCGGTTTCGTTTGCGGCAGCCTTGTACACCTGCGGGTACGTGGTGTAGATCTGCGACACGAGCTGCCCGTTGTCGTTGCCGTACGAACTGTCCGGCGGGCCGTATACGTCGTCATGCGATGATGTGCCGCCGCCGCCGAGCACGATGTGCACCAGGCCCTCGGAGGTGTCCACTACCTCGGTGTCGAAGCTCACGACCGTCGGGCGCTGGAAGGTGCCGGGATCGGTGCCGCGCACAGCGTAGCTGCGCTCGTAGTCGTGATCGTGGCCACAGAGCACCAGGTCCACGCCGTACTGGTAGAACAGGGGGAACCAGCTATCGCGGATGCCGAGGTCGCTGCCACTGCCGGAAGTCGAGCTGGACATGGCCGGCTGGTGCATGTAGGCGACAATCCAGTCGACTGTCGGATCGTGGCTGGCTCGCTGCAGAGTTCGCGCCAGCCACTGCTCCTGCTGGCCCCCCGAGTAGCCAAGGAGGTAGGGGCCGTTGGTCGTGCCCGCAAAGACGCCACCGTCGTTCTCGTAAACCACATCGTTGTTGTCTAGCGAGACGAACAGCACGGAGCCAACCTGGAAGCTGTACCAGTTGCCGCCGAACTGCTGAGAGTGGTTGTGCGGCAGCCGGTATCGGGTCTGGTAGGACAGGTATCCAAGAGGTCCGTTGCCCGCCTCGATCTCGTGGTTGCCGAGCGCCGGCATCCATGGCGTGTTCATCGCCGAGGCCTGGGTGTTGTTAGCGAAGTCGGCCCACACCGCCGGCATGCTTGCCTGGTTCACGTTCGCGTACGACAGGTCGCCGTTGAGCAGGTGCACGACGGGGTTGAACTGCTCGATCTGGCTCGTCGCGGAGATCGCGTTGAGCGAGGACTTCGACCAAGCCGGGTTACCGGAGCCGATGTCACCGAAGCTGGTAAACCGGAACGGCACGCGGCCTACCGGAGCAGTCGAGAACGTCCCCTGCACTGGCGTAGCCCCGTCGCTGAGTACCGAGTACACGTAGGTCTTGTCAGGGCGGAGTCCCCGGATGCTGGCATGCTGCATATAGGTCTCGACTCCGTCTATGGCGTCGACATACGTCACCGTTTCAGCCGGGATCGTCTGTCCGAATCCGCCGCCTGGCGTACCGAGAACTACTCGCGGATTGGATACCGATCCAGCCGTGGACCAGGACACGTTCATCTCGCGCGCAGCGTCGCTACCGAACGTAATGTGGATCTGAGTGGCGCTCTGGGTGCCGGCGATCGCCGGCTGCCGCCAGAACGCAGGACCAGCGAGCAGCAGCCCGCCCGCGGTTACTCCGCCGAGAAAACCGCGGCGGGATACAAGCTGAGTCACGCCCTACCTCCGAACAGACGCCTTCATCAGGGGACAGCTGCAGATGCTGGCAAATCACCGCTGACACTGGCGGACCGTCAGATAGACGAGGCGTTAACAGCACATGGCGAAATCAGGCGACCGACGACCGCACGGCTACGTCGGCCTGGCCACCGGATCAGCTGCTGTCATGGCTTGCTGGCCAGGCCGGCGTAGCCAGCGACCTGATCGCCATCGTCGGGCGCGGTCGTGCCCGGCCGCCACCTGTGCACCTGAACCAGTCCCGGATCCGAGAGCTCCAGACCGTCGAAGAACCGCGCGACCTCGGCACAGGTACGCAGCGTCGTGGTGTTAGCAGAGCGCATGTTGACGCGCCGCGCCGCCTCGCCGATCTGATCCGCCATGATGTCGCTTGCAGGGTGGAAAACGGCCAGCCAGCTCCCCGGCGACACCGCCTCCACCAGCTGGGCGACGATCGCCCACGGGTCGTCCGCATCCGGGATGAGCTGCAAGATGCCGATAAGCAGCACTGCGACCGGCTGACGGAAATCCAGCAGGTCGGCCGCCGCGCCGAGAATCGTCGCGGTATCCCGCAAGTCGGCGTCGAGATAGCTGATCAGGCCCGGCGTCGCACTGGTCAGCAGCGCACGCGCATGTGTCAGCACCATGGGATCGTTGTCCACGTAGACGATCCGGGAGTCCGGGGCAACCGAATGGGCTACCTCGTGCGTGTTATTCGCTGTAGGGATTCCGGTGCCGATGTCCAGGAACTGCCGGACGCCCAGCGGGCCGGCCAGGTGCTCCACCGCGCGCGCCAGGAACGCCCGCTGAGCCTGAACACCCCGGCGCAGCCCAGGGTAGGCAGCAAGCGCCTGCTCGGCGGCATCCCGGTCGACAGCGAAGTTGTCCTTTCCGCCCAGCCAGTAGTCATAGATCCGGGCTTGATGTGCCCTGCTGGTATCGATCCCTGCCGGAGCCTCCTGGTGTCCGGCCAGGCCTGCTGCCGACTGGTCCGTCACGACAGGGTTCCCTTCAGATCAGCGCCTTCTCGAAATAGCTTAATCGTCCCGGCCGATATCCCCGCAGAACGGCCTCCATTGTGGCCTGCGACGCCGGGCACCGGACACTAGCCTGGCTCAGCGCTCGCTGACATCGAACGCGCTCCCGAACGTGCGCACCCGGTCGGGCCGGGTTAGCACCAGCCCGATCACCATGACCACGCCGGCCCCCAACCAAGCCAGGGCTATCCACGCGGAATAGCTGATAGGCGCGGGAGGCCGCGGGACGAGCGTCGAGTAGATCGCGTAGCCGCAGATTGCCACGGCGATCAGTGGCAGGACGACATCCAGGAAGACGTTGTAGGACTCGCCGCTCTCATGCCGGGCATTCCAGAAGAAGACCATCCCGGCAATCGCGACCATGGCATAGACAAACAGGATCCCGAGCGAGGCCGTCGTGGCCATCAGCGCGAAGTACGTGCCGACGCCGAAATGGCGACCGAGCCACGCGCCGAGGATAAGCGTCAGCACGACCGAGACCGCTATGCCCACGTACGGGCTGCGGAATCGCGGCGTCGTCGCGGCGAACATCTTCGGGATGCCTCCATCCCTGCCCATGGCGAACAGGGTGCGGGCCGTGAGGTGCACCCCTGCCAGTGCAGCCACGAAAGCATCGATAACCACGACGATGTCCACGAGCGTGCTGAACCAGTGCCCGACATAGCGGTCCGACAGCGTTGCCAGCGCCGTCGGGTCGGCCGCCCACCGGCTCGCCCCGGCGACACCGTAGCCGATGGCCTGCGCCCAGGTTACGAAGATGAAGTAGACGGTCGCGACGATGACGGTGCCGAGAATGGCTCGCGGAATCACGCGGCGCGGCTGGGACGCCTCTTCGCCGAGTACAGCGGCCGCCTCGAAGCCGATGTACCCGGTGAACGCGAGGATGACGGCGAGAGCCAGCCCATGCCCGCTCGGCGCGACCCCCGGATCAAACGGCCGCCAGGTAAGCCCGTCCGCCCCGCCCTTGGCAACGATCGCCAGCGACAGCGCGACGATCGTGAGTACGCCGATAATCGCGAACACGAGCTGAACCCGAGTCGAGACCCTGATGTCGGCCAGCGCGATCAGCAGGATGAGGGCGAGCAGAATGCAGTACAGCGGAAACCAGCTGAGGTGCACGCTGGTGTTGGCGGCCAGCACCGCCGACAGGAAGTCCGCGGAGATGATCAGTACAAAGGAGATCCCTACCGCGAAGGCGATCGCATACAGCCAGCCCGCAAGGAACCCGACCTGGGGTCCGAGTCCGCGGACCGTGTAGGTATAGAGCCCTCCAGCGTGAGCTATGCGCCGCGTGAACCGCACGATTACTGATGCCAGGCACAGGCTTCCCACGCCAGCAATGACGTAGGCGACCGGCACGGCGGCGCCTGCCGTGGTCGCCGCCGCGGCCGGCGCTGCCGAGACCGCGAACGCGAGCGCAAGCAACGCCAGCGACTGGGCGACGGCGTCCGCACTGCCCAGAATGCCGTGGCGCAGCTCGCCGACTCTTCCATTCCTGCTCTGACCGGCGGGCATGGCTACCTCTTTTCCGCCTTGCGACTATGAGAGATAAGCGAGATGTTCCCGTGGGCTGCATGGCCAGCTTCAAGGGAACGGGGCAATGTCCGGCGACCTGCGCGGCCGGGCGTGCTGGCTGCCCGTGGCCGGGCTTTGCTAGTCGTCGACAAAGGCGAGCACACGGGCCGGGCCGCCGTTCGCTCCGCGCACCTTCAGGGGAGCCACCACGATGCGGCAGCGGTTCGGCAGCTCGGCCAGGCTCGCCAGATTCTCGACGATGATCTTGCCAGCGCTGAGCCACAGCCGGTGCAGCTGGTAGTCATCGGTATCCACCGGATCGGCGGATGGCCCGTCGAAGCCGACACCTGCGACCTCAAGGTCTATGAGCGCCTGGACCGCTATAGCGTCTGGATAACACCACCCTTGCCAGTACGTGTCGGCTCCCCAGTTCAGGGCGTTGCCCGAGCGGAACAGAACTAGGTCGCGCGGCCTGACCTGCTCGAGCAGTCGGCCATCCAGGTCATCCAGCCCGACCGGGCCGGGATCGTGACCGCACAGATCAAACGTCACTGCGTGCGTCACCAGCTGGTCCAGCGGTATGTCATCGAGGCTGGGCCCGCCCGCGATCTGGTGCGCGGGCGCGTCCACGTGGGTACCGGTGTGGTTGACGAAGGCGTAGTGCGACATCGCGTAGCCGTCGGTTGCCACGTCGGCGAGGTCGCGGAACTGCGGCGGCTCGATGCCATCCATCACGGGCATTCCGTTGGTCATGGCCTGCGTCAGGTCAATGATCTTCACTGCGCTCCCCTGCGCCACGGCGGGTCGCTGACCCATCCCGAGAAGGGCATGCTCATTGAGAGCAAATTAGGCGATCACTACCAATAGGTCAACACGTCAGTCGACGTCAACGCCATCATTAGGGTGGCTTTCCGGCGAGAACGTTCTTGAAGGTTTTCATCTCTAGCCTCGACGGTGGAAATCAGCCGAGAATACATTGCGAGGTATGACGAGCGGGCGGGGAGGGAGATCGGCGGTGCGTCGGCTGGAGTTGGTCACTGATGTGGCAGATGAGCTTCAGGCTGCGCTTGCTGACGGGGACCGCATGCTGAACTCCGACGGCGATCTGCAAGAGAGCCGGCGGAGATTCGAGCGCGCCTACCAGCTGGCGGAGCAGGCGGATGACGTTCAGGCTATGGCCGTCGCCGCCCTTGGACTGGCCGGCTTGTGGGTGAGCGAACGCCGCACAGTCACTGGCTCAGTGCTGCTCGAATCGCGCCTTCAGCATGTTCTTACTTGCCTCGAGGGCAGTTCTTCGCTGGCGCTTCGCATCCGCGCCCGGCTGGCGGGTGAGGCAGACTATCTGCGCGGCGGGCACGCTGACATCCTGGCCGTGCTCGGCGAGGCGCGGGCGGCCGACGATCCCGTGGCCCTAGCCGAGGCACTGAGCCTGGCCCATCACTGCCTCCTGGGTCCGGACCATGTGACGCTGCGGCGGGGACTAGCCATCGAACTGGTCAAGGTGAGCTTCCGTACGAAGCGCCGAAGCGACAGGCTGATGGGCCTGCTGTGGCAGACTGTCGATTCCTATTCTGAGGGAGATCCGCATGCCGGGCGGTTCCTGGGCGAGCTGCGGGATCACCTGGATCAGGGTGACCACCCTGCAGTCGGCTTTGTCCTGAGCGCAATCGAGGTGATGCTCGCGATTCGCGCGGGTCACCTCGATGACGCCGAGTCACTGGTGAACATCTGCGCCAAAAGCGGCGCCTCAGCGGGCGACATCGACAGTGAATGGTGGCCTGGCGCGCAGCTCGTGACCATCCGCTGGTACCAAGATCGGCTTGCGGAGCTCCTGCCCATGCTGCACGAGCTAGTCCACTCCCCCGCTCTGAGCCCTGTCGATAACTCCGCTGTGGCCGCGCTGGCCGTCGCGGCGGCCCTGGGCGGCGACCGTCGCACGGCGGTGAGCTGCGTGGCTGCCCTGCGCGGGACAGATCTCGCGATGCTGCCGCGGTCCAGCAGCTGGCTGGTGACGATGAATGGCGTCGTCGAGGCCGCTTACCTGCTCGAGGATGCTGACCTCGCCGGGCAGGCATATGACCTGCTGCGGCCTTATGCTCACCTGCCGATGGTCGGCGGTCTTTGCGTGACCTGTTTCGGCACGACTCAGCAGGCCCTTGGGATCGCCGCGCTGACCTCACGGCACCTGGACGCTGCTATTGATCATCTCCGTGCAGCCGTCCAGCAGAACCTCGCACTGGCGCACTGGCCTGCAGTGGTGTCTTCCAGACAGCGACTTGCCCGAGCGCATGAGCTGCGCGCGCAGCCAGGTGACGCCGCCGCCGCGCAGCGGGAACTGGAGGCCGCCCGAGGCGAGGCGGCCGCACTAGGCCTCCCCGTTCCCGGCCGTCGCGACTCCCGGAGCCCTAGTGGAACGTTCGCTCGATGCGACCGCGTCGGCAGGCTATGGCGGCTCGCGCTGCAAGACCGGAGCGTCCTCGTATCGGACAGTATCGGCATGCTGCACCTCGCCGTGCTGATCGGCAGTCCGCGCCAGGAAATCCCGGCTGCTGACCTGGTGGCGGGGATAGCTGCGCTCAACCGCGCGGCTGGCGCTGGGACGGCCCACTCAGTTCTGGATCACGAGGCGATTGGCGAGTACCGCAGCCGCGTGAAGCAACTGGACGCTGAGATCGGCGAGCTGGAATCGAAAGATAACGGAGACCAGGCCGCGAGCGCTCGCGCCGAGCGTGATTGGGTCCTCGCTCAGCTAGCCGGTGCCGCGGGGCTGGGCGGGCGCGCCCGGTCATTTCCCGACGGAGGAGAACGCGCCCGCGTGGCAGTGGGCAAGGCCATCCGCCGCGCGATCGCTCGTATCACCGAGGCGGATGCGGCCATTGGCGAGCATCTGCACCGGACGGTGCATACCGGCGTGCGCTGTTCCTACTGGCCAGGCTGATCCTTCAGCTCGCGTCTGGCGTCCAGGTGGCCGGACAGCATGGCACACAGCCAATGACGGCCCGGCATGACGGCCGGGACCGGCGCACCTTGAGGCGTGGAACGGGGCGGCACGGGATGGACCGCCCTAAGCATGTAAGCCAGGGGATCAACGAACGGCACAGATCGCAGCATGGCCAACGCGGCATGACATGTACACCTCCTGAGCTCGCGGTCGTATAGCGCCGCCCGTCCGGTCGGATAACTGCCAATTCCATCCAGGAGAGAAAGATGAACAACACCGCATCCGCGAGAGGCCGCCTGGTCAGGCCATGTCGCCAGCGCCGTATCCAGGCCTCGGCCTGGCGCGGCCGGCGACTCGCTCTCGTCTCGTTTTCCGCGCTAGCGATGATGGCACTCGGAGCAGCTTCCGCCGTGGCTGCCACCGGGCCGTCGATGATCCTTAACAACAACGCGGTCAACATCGCCGCCATGGGACCCGGCACACCGGCTCAAGTACTACTGGGCGATCAACGGCACCACGACCTGGCATCCCGAGACCATCGCCGGCAAGAACTCGACCTACTCGGCCCCGTCCATGATCCTCAACAACAACGCGGTCAACATCACCGCCGTCGGCACGCAGGACAGGCTGCGGTACTACTGGGCGATCAACGGCACCACGACCTGGCACCCCGAGACCATCGCCGGCAAGAACTCGACCTACTCGGCCCCGTCCATGATCCTCAACAACAACGCGGTCAACATCACCGCCGTCGGCACGCCGGCCACGGCTCAGTACTACTGGGCGATCAACGGCACCACGACCTGGCATCCCGAGACCGTCGCGGGCAAGGGCAGCGTCAGGTAGCCGCACCGTGAGGTAGGTGCAAGCTCCTTACGGCGGTCGGGATCCGGCGATGGACCCCGACCGCCTGCCCGCCACCAGACAGAGCCCGGCGGCCTATGCCGGGGCGTCTCCGGCGGCTGGGTCAAGACCGCCCGAGGGCACTAGCTTTCACTGACGCCGTGGGCGAAGGCCGGCTCGTAGCCGTCGGCCTGCCCGGTGGCGGTCGGGTGATACGACTCGCCGATGTCCAGGATGTTGACCGAGTGCAGCCAGCTGCTGGAGTCGCAGATCTCATGGCCGGCGAAGTACGGCTGCACGCTCACGTAGAAGTCACCGTGCCGGGCGGCCGCGGCGGAGATCTGTCCGTCTAGCATTCCTGCTGCCACGTTCAGGTCAGTCCGGTCCGTAGTGCTGAGGCCGATACAACCAGCAGACTTCGACAGGTCGTACAGGTCCGGGTAGCCGAGCACGACGACATGAGCGTTCGGCGCATCGGCGGCGATGTCTGCGAGCACCGAGTTCAGTGAGCCAGGCAGTGTACTGGTCATCTTGGCCTCCGCGGCGTCCACCGCGCTGACGCAGGAACTAGTGGAATCCAGCACGCAGGTCTCCATGACGGAGCTGAAACCGACATCGTTTCCGCCGACAGTGATCGAGACCAGCGTGGTCGAGCTGCTCAGCGCCGAGAGCTGGCCGCTGATGACTGTGCTGGTAGTCGCCCCGGAGCAGGCGACGGACACGTAGGAGGCGGGATCGTTGGCGTTTGCCCACAGCTGGGAGTAGGCCTTCGTGCTGCGGTCGCAGGATCCGCTGGAGCTGGTGTAGCTGCCAGCTCCCACGCCGGAAGAGTAGGAGTCACCAAGCGCGACATAACGGACAGTTGTCTGGGCGCTCGCCGGACTCGACACGAGCAGAGCGGTGACGGTCGCCGCAGCAAGCGCGGCTACGGTCCCGACGGGACGGGCATGGCGGGGAACTCGCGTTGGCATGGGCGCTCCGGCTGCAGGGCAATTCGGCTTACGCATGAGTAACATCGGCGCACCGGGGCCGTCAAGATCTCCGGAACCGTGAAGTGGCCAGCGATAGCAGTGCAGCGGCGGAGGCGCAACGCTGTCAAGCGTCCTTGGCGTCCTCGGTCCGGCGGGCGGCGGCCGGGTCGTACGGGATCGCCGGCGGCTGCTCACCGCGCAGCCGACCCAGTAGCGCGGCGATATCGGCCATGATGGCGTTCGTCGCGCCCCGCACCACATCCCTTGTAAGCGGCTCTCCTGCGAACGCGGTCAAGTCGACGGGCGGCCCGGCCAGCATCCGCACGGTCCTCCGCGGCACCAGGTGCGGCTTAGTGGTGCCGTAAGGGAGTATCTCCTGGGCCCCCCACTGGGCAACCGGGATCACCGGGACGCCAGTGGCCAGTGCCAGCCGGGCTACGCCGGTCCTCGCCACCATCGGCCACCCGGCCGGGTCACGCGTGGCCGTGCCCTCCGGATAGATGACCACGCACTCACCAGCAGCCAGGGCCTGCTCGCCTTCCTGGAGCACCAGTGCCGCATCGGCTTCGCCGCGACGGACCGGCAGCTGGCCGAGGACCCGCAGGAACGGGCCGATCAGCTTCACGTCGAACGCCGAGGCCTTGATCAAGAACACCGGGTAGCGCCCTGCCTCATGCACGAACAAGGACATCGCCGGCCAGTCGGCGTACGACAGGTGGTTGGCGGCCACTAGCACCCCGCCCTGCCGTGGCAAGTGCTCATGCCCGTGCCAGTCTCGCTTCATCAGTGACTTGATCAGTGGGGGCAGCACCACCTTCGTCCCGGAGCGCCATGCCGGTGAGTAGTCATGATCCCGTTGCCTTCTCATCGGTGCGGTCTCCGCTTCTCGTCATGGCGCGTATCAGTGTCGGTAAGTCTCGCGTCTTGCCTGGGCCTATGTCGAGGCAGGCCGATCCGGACGCACCTCGCCGCCGACCTGGGTACAACAAGGCGAAGCGCGTCGACGACGCCGGGAATTTCGCAAAGAACGGCGCCCCGGTCGCGATCTCGGACCGTAATGACGGCACCGGCCAGGCCTGGACCATTGACCCAGACGGCACCATCCAGCACGACGGAGAGTGCCTGGACATCTCTACCGCGAGAGCAAGACCAACTACTAACCCCGCGCTGGCCGTTTGTCTATGACCTCGCAGAGCGCCTTAGCTCAGTGGTCACGGCTCAAGGGCAGATCGGTGAGGAGCACGTCCGATGCCAACGAGCCCGGACCAGAACTGCGCGTCCGCGCGAGCTTGCGCCAGCCCCACTCTTGGAAGGCGGTCTGCGCTGCAGTAGCCGTCGGGGGCACGACGAGCGTCGCTCGTTCCTCACCCCGGCTGGCAAGCATCAGGTCGTGCAGAGACCGGCCGATACCCTGCCGTCGCCAAGAGGAGCGCACCGACAACTCGATCAGTGCGAAGGTACGACCTGGATGCTCGGCGGTGACCTGGTCCGGCAGCGGCGTGGTCAGGTCCCGCCACCAGGAAGTGGACGACCGCAGCGGCATCCCGGCAGCGCAACCGATGAGGTAGCCGCCACTGCGGGCCTCGGCCAAGGCGAAGCCGGGCTGGCGGACCCGTACCGAGAACCGGTCGGCGAACCGGGCGTCGCCAGCTTCACGGCCGTAGGGCAGACCGGCGTATACCTCGGTCTGCAGGGCCTGCAGTTCGGCCGCGTGCCCGGCGGCCCGCCTGCCGTCGAGCAGCTCAAACGTTATCTCCGGCGCAGGCACGATCTCCCCTGTTCCGTATCCGGAATCGAAAACAACACGGTGACCAACGATGTGCGGCCTCAAACCCAACAGCGACGTGTCGCACTCCCATACACCTGCCGCGCCCATACTCCATTCTTCTCCGATCCCCGGCCGCAGCCAGGCCCGGCATGCCGACTCGCCCGCTGTCGACAGTGAACGAGTGGGGGTGTCCAAACCATGTCCTCGGGCAAGGTCTGCATGCTAGGGTCAATTCCGGACGTTCTGCTTCCGGATTGCTGGGGTGGCCGTGAGAGACGACGCAAGCCCCACGGCACGGGCCCTGCTGACCCTCGAATTGGTGCAGGGCAGCCCGAACATCACAGCGGACCGGCTCGCCGACAAACTCGGCGTCTCCGAGCGGGCCGCTCGACGGTATGTCGGTATCCTCCGCGAGGCAGGCATCCCGATCGAATCCACGACCGGACGGTACGGCGGTTACCGCCTGGGCCGCGGCCTCCGCCTCCCGCCCCTGACGTTCAGCGCCGCCGAGGCGCTCGGCCTGGTCATGGCGGTACTCGACGGCCACCACGATGCGAGCGATCCCGCCGACCCGGTCGGCAGCGCGCTCGGCAAGCTCATGCGGGCACTGCCGGAGCCAGTGGCCGCCCAGGCCGAGGCTGTCCGCCGGACCACTGCGCCTGCCCCAGACCGCGCCGCCGCCCGGCCGAACCCGGAGACGACGACCGCACTGGTACAGGCCTGCTCGGACCACCGCCGGGTGCGGATCTGCTATCGATCCGAGGCCGGCTCGCAGTGGCTTACCGAGGTCGACCCGTGGGCGGTCGTGGTGCGCCACGGCCGGTGGTACCTGCTTTGTCATTCGCGCACAACCGATGCCCGGCGGGCGTACCGGATCGACCGGGTCAGCGAAGTAGAGGTGCTCGATGACCCCTTCAGCCCGCCCGCTAACCTGGACCCGGTCGCCATGCTCGAGGAGCATCTCGCCGTCGGATGGGAGTTCGAGATCGAGGTCGTCATCGACGCGCCCGTCGAAACTCTGACGCGCTGCCTGCCCAGGTCCGTCGGACGCCTCGAGCGCGTCGATGCTCACACCTCCCGCCTGGTCGCCAGCACTAGCAACCCGGTGTGGTACGCCGAGCGGCTCGCATCGATCCCGGTGTCCTACCGGATAGTAAGATGCCCCGAGCTCCAGGAGGCAGCGCGCGTCCTCGGGCAGCGGCTCCTGACGGCCGGCGAGAGTCGACGCCCCTGAATCGGCTTTTGCCGTGAGTCTCGCGCCGTGCGCGCATTCACGAACGCTGAAGGCGCTTCCAGGTCACATCAGCCGCGCATCCGTTGGCGGCATGCCATGGCCACGCCCGCGATGTAGCAACCCAGCGCTAGCGCCCACAATCCGGCCATGATCATCGAGCTGAAGTTGTGCCCGTAGTTTACGAAACTGACTCCGTTGAACGCAGCGCCCACGATGGCCAGGGCGCCGAGCACCGACGTCACGGCCGCGATGCGACCGTTCCGCCACCGCGTCAGAGCGACGCTGGCAAGTGCCACCAACACGAGGGCGAGGCCGAGCGCCGCGTGCGCCGCGGCCCAGGCCGGGCCGCGCGAGATCAGCCAGTCAAGGCCGGACGCCGCGCCAGTGAAGTAGTTGCTCGCGCCGGCACCGGGATGATGTCCCGGAATGGTGACGAATAGGTTCACCGCCATCCCGAGCAGGTACTGGATGAGCAGGATCACGCATGCCGTGAGGTTCACGGCAAGGACCCGGCTCGCGCGGTGCAAATGGCCTGGACCCGTTTCCGCGCCCACCAACCGCATGATCAACCCCCGTTTCCAGCTCTGAAGGCGGCACCAGGGACGCCTTTGGCGCGGTCGTCTGCCGAGCCGACCGATGCAAGTTTGCCGACCTGGCCCACCGCGGCGTGCCGCTCGAATTCGTCATGCCATCGCAGCTCAGCCTCAAATCTCAGCTCTGCGCGACGGAAGGTAGCCACGGCTAGCGGCGGCAGGACGCCCTGTGCAGTGAGTCGCTCGCGCTCTCCCGCCATTGCATCGAGTTAGGCTGCAACCTTGTCACGCCGGGCGGCCAGCCACTGCTCAGGTCCGAGTCGTCTGCACCGGAAGCAAAGATCAGCACGACCGACACTGGATCGGCGGGCCCGAGGAGGACCTCCAGTGCCGCGTCACGCTGGGTGACGAGTTCCAGTCGCCCCTGGTCGGTGATCTCGTAGACCGTCCGGGCTGGTCGGATGGCCGCAGACTGATCCTGCCTGCACCGGCTGAAGGCGGCGTACGGCTGCGCGGCCGTAGCTAGGTGAGAGGTGGCCGGTCTGGCGCGTCGCCGTATCCGCTCCCGCCGACCGAGTCCGGCGGAACGAAGATGCAGCCTCCACCTGTCATATCCTGTCGTGCGCATCACGATCTGGGTCGCTGTTTGATACCGGCCGCGAGCAGATCGACTACCTCGGCGATGCGCGCCGCGCGGACGTCGGGCCGACGAGTGGTCGCGTCGATCCAGCGCAGGTATGCCTTGCGGTAGAACTGCGCGAGCGTGTCGAAGAATGCGCCCGCGGCCGGGTTGGCCGCCAGAGCAGTGGCGATGTCGTCAGCAAGATCGCCGCGTTGTGGGCCTTCCGGCGCCAGCTCGACAGTCACGTCGGCGCCGATGGCGGCGCCCTTATCACGCAACCAAGTCGGAGCCACCATCAGCACCCAGCCGCTGGCGTCTGGCGAAAGCCTTCCGCGGATCCGCCCGCCGTCGATCGTGCCGCGCACAGGATGCTCAGCCTTGGCACCCCACGCCTCGTCCCGGTTGAAAGGCACAGCGATGACCGGCCGACCACCAGGACCGGCGGTGATCGCGGTGCGAAACCTCTGCAGGTTCATGGCATTCATCGTGACACCACGGCGGCAGCGGCGGGCGTCCGGCCGACTACCTGGGCGTCGCCGGACTCATCAATGGATCTTCGGCGTCCGCCTAACTTGCGCAGTTCTTGAGCACCAATGAACGACCCCGACGGCCCCGCTGTCTGGCTAACAGCGCCGCTACTGATCTTTATAAGGCTAGGCAGCATCTCCTGCCAGTGACCGCAGCGCCAGCTTCAGCTCCCAGAATGCGCGGTCGACCGGGTGCGCGGCTTCGGCATTGAACTCCGTCCTCTCGATCGGCGGCCGCGCCGCGTACAGCGCCGCGGTGTCCGGGTCGCCCGCAACGACGCGCCAAGGCACAGCCAGCCGAGCACGACTACCTGGAGCGGCGAACATCGCCTCGACCAGCACCATGTCATCGGTGACCCACCTGTGAACGGCGATCTGTGAGCACTCTTCTGGCTCGCTGTCCCAGCAGACCATCGCGCCAGTAACGCGCATGTCGCTCCTGCGGCTCCAGGCCGCTTCGACCTGGCCGGGCAATGGGCACACGATGAGGTCGATGTCACTTGCCGCGTCGGCCGCCCCCGATGCCAGCGAGCCCACGATGAGCGCCCCAAATATCTCGGGCATGATCGCAAGTTGTCTGGCCATGGCGGCGAGTGCGATCTGCTGCCGCGTCGGGTGGCCAACCATCATTTGTGGCGTCACCCTAGCCTTGCGCCCGGCCGCGCTCGATCACGTCTGCGCGACGCTCGGCCACCTGAGCAGCGTCGATGCCGGTGGCATGCGATCGCGCGTGAGCCTGCGCTTCTACCTGCAATGCCTCCCGGCGGGTCACCAGCGCGCCCTCGTCGTAGGTGCTGAAGATCGCGCGCAGCGCGTCCGGGTCGCTCGACGCGGCGTCTGCCGCGAGCATGACAGTGAACTCCAGCAGCTCATCATGGCGCACGACATGATTTACCAGGCCCCATTTAAGCGCCGTCCGGGCATCGATGAAGTTGCCCGTCGCGCTCATCTCGCGGGCCCGGCGCAGCCCCACCGCCTCGGGCAGGTTAACGGTCAGCCCCCAGCCAGGCTGGATGCCCATCCGAGCGTGGGTATCGGCGAACCGGGCACGGTCGGACGCCACCAGGAAGTCGCAGGCCAGGGCAAGCTCAAGACCGCCGGTGATGGCGACACCGTTGATCGCGCCGATCAGCGGTGTCGCCCGGTCCGGAATAACCGGACCGCGCGCGACGCTCCTCAGCGGGCTTTCCGGGTCGCCTAGCTCGATCAAGTCCAGCCCAGCGCAGAATGCCGGATCGGCGCCTGTCATCACCACCGCCCTGACATCGGAACGCGCGTCAAGGTCCGCCAACGTCTGGCGCAGTTCGGCGATCAGGTGCCCGGATATGGCATTCCGGCGTTCAGGGCGGTTGAGCGTAACGGTTGCGACTAGGTCCACGACCTCAAGCAGGATTACGGGCATGGTCGGCTGTCTCCGCTGACGAGCTTGCTGGACCGATTTCGTCTCATCATGCACCGAAGGGACGTCATACGCTCGGACAAGGTTCACCTGGGCGCACCCAGCGCCGGGTCAGGCGGGTTCTGGCGGGTCCGATAGTCGCCCGAGGAACCGGTACGCTACGGATGGCAGTCACGCGCGGGCGTAGCTCAATGGCAGAGCCCCAGCCTTCCAAGCTGGTCATGAGGGTTCGATTCCCTTCGCCCGCTCCAACCCCGAAACCCCAGCTCAGCGGCATGATCTGCCTCCTTCGGCTACATGCGTCAGGCGTTGCCAGGCCGTTCCGTGCCACATACGTGCCACACAGCGCGCCACTCACGCTTCATTCTGCGATCTTGATGGCTCCCCCGGTGGAGCCGGGCGGACCTCAGGTCAAGTCCTTTGACGTGGTGTACGGGGTAGCTGACGCGTGATCCTTCGTTCTTGTTAGGCGCTGAGCGCCGGGATGTCGCTGTTGTGGTGCACCTCCGTGGACGGATCGCAGCTGGCGGTGCGGGATCGGGCCAGGATGTCGACGCCGAGGTAGCGTCGGCCTTCGGCCCATTCGTCGTGCTGCTCGGCCAGGACGGCGCCGACGAGGCGGATCAGGGAGTTGCGGTCGGGGAAGATGCCGACGACGTCGGTCCTTCTGCGTATTTCCCGGTTGAGGCGTTCCTGCGTTATCTGGAGTCCGAAGCGTTGTCGGGGCTGTGACCTGGGCTGTTTCGTCGAGGACAGTGTCCTGGACGAGGCAGCTTGAGGTGGTGGGGGCGTTGTCATCTGGGTGCGATTGTTGCCGAAGCGTGAGCGGCTCCGGGCGTTCGTAGCTGGCCGAGGGCTTCGGCGAGCTGGCGGCGGAGCCGCCGGTTGTCGTCGGCGAGTTGCCGGTTGCGCTCGCTGGCGGCCTGCAGCCGCTGCCGGAGCGATGGGTCAGACGCACGCTGGCTGACGGGAATCCGCGATGACGGTGCTCGCCGGGCTGTGTCGCGCAGTTGCTGGATCTGTTCCCGTATTTCGGGCTGGGAGTAGAGCCACGATCTGGAGACTTCGGCCGTCCGGGCGACCAGTTCAAAGGTGACTGGGGTTCCGGCCCGGTTGAGTTCGCGCAGTGCCCGGATGGCCTTGGCGCGGGTCAGCTCGTGCCGGTGGCGGGCCGCGTCGATCAGCTGGGCGGTGTTGTCAGCTGGCATCTGCGGTGACCTCCGCGGATCCGGTGTCGTCCTGGAGTCCGGTGATGATGTTGTCGAGGTTGGACAGGATCTGCTGATTCATCTCGGCCAGACGGGTCTGGCCGCGGGCTTCGGCCGCGGAGATGATCTCGACGGTCTGCTGCCGGTGATCGCGGTGCTGGGGCAGGAACTCCGGGGTCGTGATGAACATCGGGCAGGTCAGGCATGCGTTGGCGTGCGGGCAGGTCTTCTGCACTGGCAGGCCGCAGAACCCGTTGGGCAGGGCCTGGGTGACCCTGCCCAGGCGCTGCTTGGCCCACGCGGCTTCGGCCAGTGGCCCGTCCGGATCGAGGATGACCGCCTGCCCGGTGATGCTGATTTTGCGGGCGGCTTCCCAGTGCCGCCGGACCGTGGTGTCGTGCAGCCGGGCGTAATGGCCGGTCATCTGCGACGAGTCATGATCGAGGATCCGGCGGACCACTTCCTGCGGCACGTCCCGGTTGATCATCCTGGTTCCGAGCGTGTGCCTCCACTGGTGCGGGGTGAGGTGCACCGGCAGGCCATGCTCGTCTTGGATGTCGCAGCGTTCCAGCCAGCGGTAGAGCGCCAGCCGGTAGGTGGAGCTGCTGACCGGCGCCGTCCCGTCGAGGTTCTTGGTGGGCCTGGGGAACAGGCCCGGCGGGACGTGCGGCCAGCGTTCCAGGACGCGGTGTTGCTGCTCATCGATGAGGCGGCGGAGTTCCTCGTCGATGGGGACGAGTGCCTCGCGTTTCATCTTGTGGTTGAAGTACCGCAGATACGGGGCTGCGTTAGCGTCGCAGGCGATGCAGTCCCGTTCGAGGCGGAGGGCGTCGGAGACCCGCAGCCCGCAGTGGATCAGGATCAGGGTCACCAGCCGGTAGGCGAGGTTGCCCCATCGGTCGAGGTTGCCGGGATGCTCGACCTGCGCCATGACGTGCTCGGCCAGTGCCCGTGGCGGCCGTTCGCTGCGCTTGGGCAGGTCCTGGGGAAAGAACATCGCGGTGGACGGGAGCGTGTCGTCCCAGTGGTGCTGGCGGATCGCGGTGAAGAAGCTGTTCAGCAGCCCGATGTGAGCGCCCTGGCGCTGGCTGCCGGCCATCTCGGCGTGCAGGTCGGCCAGGTACTGCTCGAGCAGCGGCCGGTCCACGTCGGCGAGCCGGGCGATGGCGACTGCCGGTGCGGACAGGAACTGAGCGAAGCGCTCGACCGCGCGGACTGCCCGGCGGACGGCCTCCAGGCACAGGCCGGTACTGATCCGCCAGCGAGCCCACCGCTTGGCCAGCTCTTTGAGCCATGGCTGGGGAATGCGGTCGAATCGCAGCGTCTGGCGACCCCCGAACCCCAGGTTGTGCAGGCGCCAGACGTCCCGGCAGTACTCGGCGTCCCAGCCGCCGCCAGCGCCGGCCAGGTCCTCGGCCTGACGGCGGGCAAAGATGAGCAGGGCCCGCGGGTTGGAGTCTTTGGGAGCCGGGCGGCCGATCCGCTGCCGCCATGTCTGCTCGGGCCAGTCGAGCAGTGAGGTCACCGGACACGTTGCCAGGAACCGCACCACCTGCGTGACTACGAAGGGCTGGACCTTGACGGTCCGCTCGTCCCGGCGGCGTTGCAGGGCGTACTGGATCTCCAGCTTCAGCTGCGCGGGCAGTCCGTCCAGGAAGATGCGCTCGTTGCGGGGAACGACATCGATCTCGGCATAGCCGCGGGCAAACTCCCCGGCGGCGGGGCGGCCGTTGGTCTTCCAGGTGTTGCCATGCCCGTGGCAGAACGGGATGCCCTTCTCAGCCCACAGGTCGCAGACCGCGATCTGACACAGTGCCTGCCCGTCCGGCATGCAGGTCACGGGCACTGCGCCTAGCCACTGCGACAGCGCCAGGCCCGCGCGCTCGCGGGACTGAGCGTGGCGGACGCACAGCCCCTGGCGGGCGACCCCGCGGCCGCAGCCCGGCGCCCGGCAGCAGGCCAGCGGGGTCTGCTTGTGCCAGCGAGGTTCGGTGGAGGCGGCGAAGGCGTCCGGGTCGGGCCTGCCGGCGGTGACCCACCTGTCATGGTGAGCCGCGCATAGCCCCCAGCCGCCGCGGCCTGTCCGCAGGCAGCCGGGCACCAGGCAGACAGCTCCGCCGAACACCGGGTCGGCCGGGTCAAAGACGAACTCGTCAGCCCGGAACTCCGGCCGGACCGTCGCCATGAGCCTGCCGAGCAGCAGCCCCGTCCGCGGCGCCGGCGAGACCGGCTGCGTGCCGGTCACCACGACACCTTGCGTCCTGCGAACCAGCCGGCCGCCTCCAGCGCCCGGCGGGCGTCCTCGCTGCTCAGATGCCCGTATGTCGCTAACGTCGTGGTGACCGACGCGTGTCCCAGCAGAGCAGACACCGTCTCGACCGGGACGCCGTCGCGGAGCATCCGCGTGGCTGCCGTGTGACGGTACCAGTGCGGGCCGAACTCGATGCCGGTCTGACGGCGCAGCCGCCCGACCAGGTCATAGACGGCCGGGTAGGCCAGCGGATGACCATGCGGGCGGCCCCACAGGTTGACGAACACGTAATCGGAGTCGAGGTCCCGGTACTCCTCGTGCAGGTAGTCGGCATAGAGCCGGATCAGCTCGGCGGAGACCGGGATCGTCCGGGCTGTCCCTGACTTGGCGCGGGCCCCGTTGGCGTTGACGCGAGGCGTCACGGTGATCTCCCGTTCGGCGGCGGCGACGTCCTCGTGCCGCAGTCCCAGCGCCTCACCGACGCGCATGCCGGTGTCATACAGCACTGCGAACAGCAGCCGGTCCCGCAGCCTGCCGCAGGCGTCTAAGATCTCCTGGACCTCCGCGGCCGTCAGCACCCGCGGCAGCTTGCGGGACGTCTTCAGCGCGATCGCGCGGCGGCTGACTGGCTGCCCTTTGCTGATGTGGTGCAGGAACGGTTTCCACCCGCCCCGGCGTCCCGCCGGGGCCCAGGTCACCAGCAGCTCGCCCACATCCACCCCGTGCCGCGCCGCATGCAGGTAGAACGCGCTAAGCGCCGACAGTTTCCGGTTGACCGTCGACGCGCTCACATAGTCGCCGGCCGACGGCAGGACCGCGACCCGCCCGTCCCGGCCAGCCGGCGGCAGCCGCAGCCACGCCACGAACTCGCCGATGTCCTCCAGGCGAACCTCGCGCCACTCCAGGCCGCGGCATTCGAGGAAGCAGAAGTAGTCCTTCAGATCATGGGCATAAGCCCGGACCGTGTTCGGCGACCGCTCAATATCAGTCAGGTAAGCCAGGTAGCGCTCGACCGGGGCAACCGGGAGATCATCGTCCCCCAGCACAGTCCACGACTCAGGCGACGAGACGGGCGACAGCACCCGCTGAACAAGCATGGTTCCCCCCAGAGATCCGCGTGATGGACAGCGGTAGATAACCACGTCCGCAACGCAGATCCCGGCTCCTCAACCCCTCGTGGTCAACATGCAGGACACCCCCGCGAGGACTCCAGATAACCTGCGGGTTGTTCGACCAGATCTGGCGCCACAGCTCCTTCGGGAACGCGGTGAAGGCCAGCACGTCGGCGCGGGCGGTATCCAGGTGCGCGCCGACGGCGGGGAGTTTCTCGGTCACGGCGTCGATGAGGCGGTCGTACTGGGCGTGCACAGACGCGGCGTCGGGCTGGTCATAGACCGAGTGCAGCAGCGTCCGCACCCACAGCCAGGACGCCTTCACGGCCATGACCCCGGAGTCGCCCCGGTCCGGTTCACAACCCGCGATGCCCTGCTGTCCTTCGCAGACAGCGATCTGCGGCCCGCACGGGCCACGGTCATCGAGCAGCTGTCCCACCCGGCGCTGACCGGGCTCACCCGGCGCGAGCTGCATGACCTCACCAGGCAGCTCGCACCGCAGCAAGCCGCCCAGGCCGAACGCTTCGGCTATCAGCGTCGCGGCGGCCCCCGCCAGCCCAGTGCCCGCGGCGGCGTCTTCCATCAGAAGATCAGCAACGGGGAACGCGTCCTGCTCGCCATCCTCTACCAGCGGCACCTGTGCACGATGGACGTACTGGCCAGCCTGCTGGGTGTCTGCCGGTCCTCCATCGGCAACGCCATCCGCGAAACCCTTCCGCTCCTCGACCAGGCCGGACATGTCCCAGCGCCGGCACCAGCTCGCTACCGCACCAGCAGCGACCTGATGGCCGCCACGGCATCCCCGCCCGACTCCACGTCCCTCGGCCCAGCAAGTTGATTCTTTACAGTCTCAGTGCGTGCGGCACCGTTGCCAGGACGCGCCGGGCAGGGTGGCGCCGATCGCCTCGGTCAGCCCCCGGTGGGCATCGGAGGTGACCAGCGCGACGCCGGCCAGGCCGCGGGCGGTCAGGTCCCGGAAGAACGCCAGCCAGCCGGCGCCGTCCTCGGCGGAGGTGACCTGCAGGCCGAGGATCTCCCGGTGCCCGTCGGCGTTGACGCCGGTCGCGAGCAGGGCGTGCACGTTCACCACCCGGCCGCCCTCTCGGACTTTCAGCACCAGCGCGTCCGCGGCCACGAACGTGTACGGGCCGGCGTCCAGCGGCCGGGTCCGGAAGTCGGCGACCACCGCGTCCAGGTCCTTGGCCATCTCGCTGACCTGCGACCGGGACAACCGGGTGATGCCCGGCGTCTGGACCAGCTTCTCCATCCTCCGGGTCGACACGCCCAGCAGGTAACACGTCGCCACCACCGACGTCAGCGCCGCTTCGGCGCGGCGGCGGCGTTCCAGCAGCCAGTCCGGGAAATAGGTGCCCTGCCGCAGCCGGGGAATCGACAGGTCCAGCGTCCCGGTCCGGGTGTCGAAGTCCCGGTGCCGGTAGCCGTTGCGGACGTTCACCCGGTCCGGTGACGGCACCCCGTACGGGGCGCCGCACACCGCGTCGGCCTCCGCCGACATCAGCGCATCCAGGAACGTGGTCAGCAGCGACCGCAGCAGATCCGGCGACGCGGACTCCAGCTGGTCGTGCAGGAAGCGGGCAGGCTCGATACTTGGCTTTGCGGCCATCGCGTAGTTCTCCCTCGAGTCGACTTGGTAGGTCTCTCGAAGGATCACGCGGTGGCCGCCCTCATGCCCTGACGCCACGCCCATCAGCGAGCGGGTCGGTACACCACTCTGCTGGACTCAACTGGCGATCGCTTGATCCCTGTCCCTCGTGGCGTGCTGATAGATCATCGCCGCACGTGTGCTCGAATGGCCGGGACGCGCCATCAGCTCCTTCATGCTCGCGCCCGTCGCGGAACTGGTAACCAGCGGTATTCGAGCTGCGCCGAATGTGTCAGCCCAGTGCCGGTCGGGCGGGGCATTCGTCAGGTCTGGTGAACGTGTTCCCGGGCGACCGCGGCGGCGTATGTGGACCAGTCGCCTCCGGCGTCGTGCGTCCATCGGACCGCGGTTCCCGCTGAGAGGTGCAGGAGGTCTGAGAGTACGGCTGCGGGCAGCTGTGCGGCGAGGTCGGTGAGCGCTGCGCGGCGGCCGGGCATGGCGTAGATTCCCAGGGCGCGCAGGCGGTCGCCGAGCTGGGAGGCGGTGATGGGCTTGCCGGGCTGGCCGCCGGGGAACAGCCACCGGGTGCGGGCGGGTGATCCCACGCCGACATGTGTCCGCCCGTTGCCTATGAGCTCGAGCAGGGCCGCGCCGAGCGGTTCGGGAACCGGGACGTCGTGCTGGCCGAAGCGCACGAATACGGCGTCATCGCGCTGCGAGACCTGGCCAGTGGTGATAGCAGCGATGCGGGACAGCTGCTGGCCGTAAAGCAAGAGCAGGCTGCCGGCCACGCGGTCGGTGGGGTCGAGGGTGTCGTCGTGCAGGAGCCGGCCAGCTAGCGCCCATCGGTGATCGGGGCTGGTGGCGGTGCCGTGGGTGCGTCCGGGCGCCGGGATGGTGAACACGGGGCAGTGGCCGTGCCGGGCAGCCCAGGCCAGGAAACCGCGTACCTGCCAGGCGCCCGGGCCGGTGGCGAGCCAGTCGTCGATGTCAGCGTGACGGCAGCTGGCCAGCGGACGGCCGCGGCGGTCCAGCCAGGCCAGGAAGCCTGCCGCGGCGGTGATCTGATTGCGGGCGTGCGCGGTGACGCTGCGGGGCCGTCCGGCCTGCCCTGCGTTGCGGCGCAGCCGGCGCATCACCTGCCAGGTCGCAAATGACTGCACCAGCCTGCGGGTCGCCGGGTCGCCGGTTCTTTTGAGCAGCGTGGCGAGCCATTGCTCGGTGCGGGCCAGTTCCTCGTCCCGGTGCGGCAGCATCCCGCCCGCGGTCAGCATGTGCCGCAGATAGTCGGCTGCCCGCTGGTGCGGGTGCCCATCCAGTGCCTCGTGCGTGGCGGCCAGGCGGCCGGCAGCGACATCGGCGAGCAGGGCCGCGCCGGCTCCGTTGCGCAGCCAGTTCAGCGCGCTGCGCGGCTGCCGTGCTGTGGTGATGGCCTCGAATACGCCCGTCAGCCCGGCCGGGAAATCGCCGGATCCGGCGGACAGCAGCACGCGAGCCCGGCGGCGCAGGCTGCACCGGGAGCAGCGGCCCTTCTCGTAAAGCTTGTCCTCGATCCCGCAGTCGCAGCAGGCGTGCGTGATCGGGATTCCGGCGCAGTCAGCGCAGGTGTCAGCGGCCGGGCCGGGCGGGGCGGCCAGCCGCCGGATCTGCCCGCAGCGGGCGCATCGCCCGCGGCTGCGCAGCGCCGCGTTGTAGCACGGGTCGCAGACGGGCCCTTCGGGCCAGCGGGCTGTCGGCGGCCGGAGCTGGCCGCAGTGCGCGCACTCGGCAGCGGCCCGGGGTGAGCAGGCGGTGCAGACCGGATGATCGCTGGCGAAGTTACAAGGCCGTTCCCGGCCGCACCTGGTGCAGACGGCCTGGGAAAGCTGGTAGCAGTTCACGCAGATGTCCGGCAGCCCGCCGCGCGCGCGAACCGCAATCGATGCGGTCTTCCCGCAGGCCCGGCAGGTCTCACACCGTGGCCGGCCCGCCTCGTCGTGCCAGGCGACGGGCCTTACCTTCCCGCAGGTCGCGCATTCCTCAGCCAGCTCGCGGTGGCGGCAGCGACCGCACATCCCGCCGCTGCCGGTGGCGGTCAGCGGCCGGCCTGTCCGCCCGCAGCGCACGCAAGCCGGCTCGGCCAGCGTCGCCGACCCGCGTGCTATCAGCTCGGTGACCAGCCGTCCGACCACCGGCGGGGCGCCGTGCGCAAGCGCCCGCGGGTCTGCGGCCAGCGCCGCGGACACATCACGCAGAGCCTGCGGGCTGGTGATCACCGCGTCCACCGCCGCCGTGATGACCAGGGCCGGCAAGGAACCCTCCGCAGCCGCGACCTGGGCCACCACCTGATCCCGCCGGCAGGCCGGGCAGGCCCGCCGGTCCCCGCCGCCGCGCTCATGCCCTGCTGCGCAGCCGGCTGCCACCCCTACCGCTCCGGCCGCGGCAGTACCTCCGCCCGGCGCGGGCGCAGCAGTGCCGGCTGCGTCCGCCGCGCAGCGGCGCCGGGCGGACGGGCTCCGGCGACGGGCTCGACCAGGTCACCAGGGCCGCAGCCCAGGATGTCGCACAGCGCGGCCAGTGTCGCCAGGCTGAGCCGCTCCGGGGTGCGTACCACCAGCCGGTAGACCTGCTCACGGGACAAGACCACCCCGCGCTCAGCCAGCAGCGGCCTCAGCTCGGTAGTGGCGAACAATCCCCGCTCGGCCATCAGCCGCCGCAGATGCCACACGTATCCGACCTTCCCGTTCATCACTTGCCTTCTCCCTCCCCGAAGGCCCGCGCCAGCGCCAGCCGCAGCATCCGGTTGCGGGCATCAGCTCCCACCGTCGTGTAGGTCGCGGTGGTGGATGCCCACGAGTGGCCGGCCTGCTGCTGGACGAACAGCGGGTCGACTTCGTCCTCGATCAGGTGCGACACGAAGGAATGACGTAAGCAGTGCACGCTCAGCTCGGCTGGCAGCCCGGCCGCCGCCCTGGCCAGCGCGAACCGGTCATCGACCGACCGGGCCGAGATCCGCTCGCCGCGCTCGGTCAGCCACAGCGCCGCAGTCCCCGACGCGCCGTAACGGGGGCGAACCTCAGCCAGGTACTGCTCCAGCGCCTCGGCCGCCCACGGCATCACCGTGGCCACCGCACGGCGCCGCGGCGGGCTGCCCCGCATCGCCTTGCCGAACCGCACGTGCAAGACGCCGAGCCCGCCCAGCTCAGGGGCCGCCGGGTTCGCGGTGAAGTCGGTGACGTCCAGCATCACCGCCTCGGCCCGCCGCAGCCCCCAGCCGTAGATCACCTTGAACAGGGTGGCATCCCGGAACGCGGCCAGCCACCCCTTGCGGCGGGAAAGGGCCGCCTGGCCGACCAGGTCATCAGCGGTGTCGAACAGGGCCTGCAGCCCGCCCGCGACAGCGGCCGCCGCTCCGGGCGCCCCTCGTAATCCGAGACGTGCACCGCGGTGTTGCCCTCATGGCAGACCTGCGCCGGCCGGGCGCCCACCCGAGCCTCGCACTCGGCCACCCAGCCATACCGGGGATCGCACACGTAGTCCAGGAAGCACGCCAGCGACCCCTGATACAACCGGACCGTCGAATGCGCCCAGCCGCCCCCAGCGACCCACGCCTCCACCTGCCCCGCCGTCCAGCACCACGGCCAGCCTTCAGTGAACACCGCGAACCGGCGCACCACCCGCTCACGCCGCCGCACGAACTCCGGCGACAGCCGGCGGCTCTGCTGCTGCCGGCACCAGCCAGCCAGCATCTCCTCGAATAACGCCAGTTCCACCCGCGGCGGTGCCGCGCCGTCCGCCAGCACCATCAGCCGCCCAGCATGCTGCCCCTCCGCCGTCACGCCCCCCGGATACGTGCACTAGCTGCCACAACGAGACCCCCCGATGCAACAACACCAGCTGCCACATCCTGACGCTCGATACATCAGCAGGCACGTAACCCCAGGTCACCTAGCGTGTTACCAAGCCCGCCCGCCGCCCCGGGCCCGCCTACGGCACGCCAGAACCCGCAACGCACAGCGGTCACGCGATCCGCCGAATCCAGTCCCGCGATGCATCAGATGCAACTCTGCCGGTTTCGGCAAGGGTTCCTCCAACGTGCCGCAGGTCGTGGAAATGCAGGCCCGGCAATCCAGCCTTGAGGCATGCCGCGTTCCAGGTTGGCCGGAAGTTCGAGCGCCGGAGCGGGGCGCCCATGGGCCAACGAAGACGAGACCACGGTCACCGGGCTGGGCGAATCGCTCCAGATGCCAGCGCAGCTCTGGCACGAGATCCTCCGGGAAGCTCACCATCCGGCGGCCAGCCCGTGACTTGGGGCTTTCCGGCAGAATCTCGCCTCTGTCCAGCTCAGCGGTTGTCTCTACGATCCGGATCTGGCACAACACCAGATCCAGGTTCTGCCGACGCAAGGCGACCAGCTCGCCCCACCGCATGCCTGCGAAAGTGGCCAGGAGAACGATGGCGCGATATCGAGCAGGCAGCGCGTCGGCGACTGCGAACACTGCCGGAACAGAGATGATCTGCCGCTCGGGTGACTCTTCCTTCCCGGCCCCGTCAATACGACACGGATTGCGGCCGACGAGGCGATCACCGACGGCAGTCACGAAGATCGCGTGCAGCAAGCGGTAAGCCTTCGTTACGGTTACCGGCCCGAACTTGCGCGATGCGTGCCGACCAGCTTCGAGTCTTTCCTTCCGCCATCGTCGCACCGCGGCTTCGTCAATAGAGCCGAGGCTGATTGTGCCGAAAGTCGGCAGGAGATGGTTGCGGAGCAGCCCTTCATACAGTTCCTGCGTGCGGATCTTGAGGACTCGATCGCGCAGCCAGTCCGCGGAGTAGTCGCAGAACAGAATTGCCGAGAGATCCGGGTCGAGCCAGTCGCCGCGCTTGATCTCGGCTTCCTTCAAAACGAGCCACCGGCTGGCATCGGACTTCCGGACGAACGTCAGGGGCGCGGAGCGCATTCTGCCGTCAGGGCCGCGGTACCTCACTTGATATCGACCCGATGGCAACTTACGCACATTGCCGAACTGGCGGGTCTTCGAGCCGGGCAACTAAGCCACCCTCCCCCGGTGAGCCGCCGGTGACATCAGCGGCTCAACGACACCCGACTCAAGAAGGTCCCTGATGGCCGACTCCGGTATCCGCACATGACGACCGATCCGAACGAAGCGAATCCGGCGCTCGCAATGAGGCGCCGCGGGAACCGCTCGGTTGTGCCGAGTAGCTCGGCGACCTGGGCGACGGTCAGGTGCCGCTCAATTGGATTGCTCTGCGTGGCGACCATCACGCTGCCCTTCCTGTCGCTGCTTGATCACCGACCCGTTCGTTAGCTTGGTTTCTCGCATCGGCCAGGGCGGCATGCCATGCAGATCGGTCCTTGAGGACGTGCAGGAGCCGCTGGACGGGTGGCATGTGGTCCGGGTCGGCGGGCGTAACCCGATCCCACTTGTAGTCGCTGAAACCTGTTGCCGGAAGATCCAGCATGGCCATGAGCCACGCTTCGGGGTCGGCGCGGTGGTCAGTGAGGGTTTGCCGGACCACTTGCGGGAGACGAGGACACGTCGGCCGGCTGTCGACAAGCTGACCGGCAAGCGGGTCTACCAGTGCCGCGTCGTTGACATGGACCCGGAGCTGGAAGGCCGGTCGCGCGAGGTAGTCGTCAAGATTATCGCGGACCGGAAGCCGGCCCTCACGCCATCGTGCCGCTGATCATGGCAGGCCATCCGGCAGGGCATCCGGTGCTGGACATTGCCGTCTTCCTCGGCGCTTCCAGCGTCCCGCTCCCGGCCACCGCGTCGAGGTCGCTCCCTGCGGTCGCGTCGCATGCGATCGGCTACGCCGAACCTCGACCCGGCACCCGCTCGCCAGGGTTCCGGCGCCTGTCGAGGACGACGGAGGGGACCAAGACGCGACCCCGTGACCTGCGCTGTGATGCCACGGCGCAGGACGGACCGCCCAACTTAGTGGAGAAAGTCGAGCGCCGCGGCGCGGAACTCAGCCGACATCAGCGCGCCGCGATGATCACCGGGCACCGGGAGGTATTTCGCGTTCGGAAGGGTCGCTGCCAGCTGGTCGACAGGATCGTCCTCGGTTCCCGCGACGAACAGCGTCGGGACCGTGGGCAGGTCGGCGCCTGCATCGAACGGTTCGGCGGCCAGCGCTTCCATGAGCAGCAGCATCTGATCCCGGTCGAGGTGGGGCTGAGAGATCCAGGCTGCGAATTCGGCGAGGTCGGGGTCGGGCGCCTCGGCTTCGCCTTTGGCCACCGTGCGGAGCAACTCGATGTCCATACCGGCCAGCGGGTCGGTCGTGCCCAGCCCCTCGAGGACCAGGCGCCCTACCCGGCCAGTGGCAGCCAAGGGCCAGGCCAGCCGGGCGCCGAGCGAATAACCGACCACGTCGGCCTCGTCTTGGCCGGTGCTGTCGATCGCCGCGACCAGGCCCGCAATGATCGCGCTAACCGAGATCGCGTCGCGATCGGCCGGCGGGCACGAGCCATGACCGGGCAGGTCGACAGCGACCGTCCCACGCCCTTGGGCAGCCAACGCCTGCGGCCAGCCCGGCTCGATCCAGTCGATCTGGGCACTACTGGTGAATCCATGGACGAGCAGCACCGGACGCTCGCCCGGGAAGCTGTGGACGGCGAGCCTGAGTTGCGACGTCATAGGTTCTCCGATTCCGCTGCTACCAACGCGCCCGCAGCTGGCGAGGCTCGCGCATGGGTTGCAGTTTGGGTTGCAGTTCACCGTTATACCACCGCATTCAACCGGGACCGCTCAAGGACGTTGGTCCAGCTTGAACCGATCTGAACGCCCACGATCCGAGCTGCTAATGCGGTTAGGCCGTGCCACGCATGTGCCACATGCCAAGGCGATCAGCGGTCAACTGCGGTCACTCAGCTGCTCTGCCCGCCGTTGAGCAGGACCGGCGATGTCTCGGTCAGCCAGTTCTCGCTGACAGCCCTGGTGGTCATGGCGGTCTGCTGGTTGATGATCAGGTGCGGAGATGGCCTCAAGCATGGCCAGCCAGCCTGCGGGGGCGTCGTCGGTTGGGTGACTCTCTCGGGCCAGCCAACACCCGCGTCCGGCGACTACGCCGACATCTACACGCTCACCGCCATCCACGCCATTGACCACCGCACAGCCCGCCAGGCACTACTGGCAACCGCCGCCCACCGAGCGATTTCAGTCCAGCCGCTATCCGCCGCTGTCGGCGGCTTCGCAGAGCTCCGGCGCCAGACCTACGACGCCTACCGCGCCGGGCTCGGCAGTCCCGGCCTGCAGCTTCCCGCCGACCTTGAGTCACTGGTAAGCGCTGTGGCCGCATTCGCCGACCCCCTCGCGGCGAACACCGGCGAAACGAAGTGGCAACCGGACGGACGCAGATGGAGTCGCTTGCCGAATTAATCCATACTAGTAATCAAGGCGGCTCCGCTGCGCTCCGCGGCGGCGCGCTCCGCGCCGCGCTCTGGCTTGAGGCCCCGCTCGCGCGGGCGCGCCAGACTGAGAGCAGCTGGCGGCCTTACTCTGGGGTGGCGATTCCCTCGCTTCCCGATTATCCGGCGTCGGCCGGAACCCGTCGAGAGCGCTCCACGTCGCCTGCGGCGATGGCCTGACGGCCACTCCCGACTAAACCCAGCCGAGAGTCGCCGGTCTTGGCAGCTATCGAGGGAACCGGGCCTATGAGCATTCAACCTTGGAGGCGCAGTAACGCCGTCGCCGAGCAGGATCTAGCCGAAGGCACGGGCGCCTATCATTTGTTGGTGGCACGCAATCGCCGCAAGCTTCCCGCCGGATGGTCTCGCCCAGTGAGCGCGACCGAAGTGGCCGATCTATTTCCTCATGTCGGTCATGTCACGTGGAACGGGCGGCCTGCCGACTGGCGAGGCCCAAGCGGAGACCTTACATTCTGGCTTGAGTGGGCGCCGCGATCGGCCCTCCGACAGCCCGTGCTAACAGTCTGGGCAGTGCCATCCGAACACCGCGCTGCCATCCACCAGTGGATCGATCAGACCGTCGTACCAGAAGCGCGTGACTGGCTGCTCAGCCTCGATGAGCGCACCCCGGTGTGGCGCGATGCGCGACACTCGCTGAGCTGGCGCTGGAAGCCGACCTGAAGAGCAGGACTGGGCTCGCGACCGGACCGAAAGCGAAAGCCGCATCAGCGCCTGGTCCTGGCAATCCGCACCAGCGGCCGTGCGGGCCACATGCGGGCCATAATCAACGGTCAGCAGCGGGTACCAGCGGTCACTGACGAGCACCCGGCACAACGCTGCCTGCACCAACGCTGACCGGCCAAGGCGAGCGGGCAGCATCACCGATCTTCCAAGCTGGTCATGAGGGTTCGATTCCCTTCGCCCGCTCCAACCCCCGAAACCCCAGCTCAGCGGCTTGGCCTGCACCGAGCCGGGTACCAGCGTGAGTCCCCCATCTGCCCGTCGTGCCATTAGCGAGTCTCACTCCGGCTCCTCGCCGTCGGTGGATTCCGCCAGTCCGGGGACCAGGCGCAGGCCAGGCTGCATAGGCCGATGTCCGGCACAGATTCCCTAGCTGATAGTCAATGTGTGCCATCACACGCCATAGTTGGCGCGTGAACTACGAGCCGGAGCCGGTGCAGGGCCTGGACTTGCTGTACGTGGCGATCCGGACCGGCGCGGCAATTGACCCGCAGGCTGCGTTCGACATTGCCACGGAAGACCTCGGGTACCTTCCGCCGCACACCGAGGCGCATCAAGTAGCTGAGGCAGCGCGCGAGCTGGCGGAGGCAAGCCTGGCGGGCGACGAGCCCAGGCTCGCGGTAGCGGCGTCGGCATTCCTGGAGGCATGCGGGTACGAACCGGGGTTCGAGGTGGCGCCAGACCGGTTCGCTCGACTTGAGCGAGCTCTCGACACCGTGCGAGCCGATCTGCGCGCGACCGGGCTGACCGGAGAACTCGGGCTAGTCCGGCCGGATTGGTACCCCAGCAACGTCGTAGTTCAGACGTGGGCGGGCGACACGGGATGGACGGCTGGAGTCTTCCCGTCCGAAGCCGCCGACGACCTTTCCGCGCTTGTCACGGTAGCCGAGCAGGCTAGCCAGGCCGTCATGGAGTCACTGGACTACCAGTTCACGGGAAGAGTATGGCCAGCCTGCCCGGAGCACGGCCTATGTGCCTCACCGCAGGCACGTAACGGTACCGGCGTCTGGTGGTGTGACGGGGACGGCGGCCACGTCTCGGCCGAGATCGGGCACTGGCCGGAGGTCGCTGGGTAGGGGGCAGCAGCACTGAGGCAGCGCAGCAGCAAGATCACCGTGCAATTAACGTGCAATTAGGCCCGGTCACGAGCGGTCGCTCACGGTGGCTCGCGGGGCACCTGGACCCGCAGGTCAGGCTAGGTAGAAGGTCGGATTGAACAGATTCCCAAGCTGACAGTGCGAGTTCGATTCTCGTCACCCGCCTGAAAAGCCGACGGTCCCGCCGCCGATCCCTGCGGCACCTTAGGCTTGAGCTGTGGAGCTAAACCGGCACACGCTGAGCGGTCTGATGTGGGAGGTAGCAGACCGGGCACTGACTCAGGGCGTGCCGACGAGCATCCCCCGTCGACTGGACGACGAGAACTCGGTTATACCGATGGCCGTCGACGTAGATGGGGATGTCGCCATCGTCACGCTGCTGAGCTGGTCCGAGCAAGACTCCGGCTGGGAACCCAGCTTGTGGAACGCGACCCTGGTCGGGCACGACGGAGACTGGTACCCCGCTAACGCGAGCGGCGGCCTGCCGCCACGCGACTACCCGCTCGCTGCGCGCAGGCCCGCTGACCCGGCCGGGCTGCACATCCGGATCTACCAGGCAGGCCCGCAACACACCGGGACCGGCGACAAGCGCTGGCTGGCGGCCGCAATCCACGTCACAGCCGAGGTCGAGACGGTGCGCATCGGCAAGCGCGACCGCCCAGTACCCTTCCACGGTTATCTGCCGGTAGTAGTGCGCGACCGGGCACGAGCTGTCGTCGCGGCGATCAGCGGCGACGGGTCTGTCCTCGAAACGATCGACCTGCGCCGCGAACCTTCCGACTTCTACCGCGAACTAAGGCGTCGCGATCCAGATGGCTGGCCGCTCAAGATCAAGTAGCGGCTCGCGATTCCGTGCCACATGCGTGCCATGCACAGCGGGCCATGACAGTCAGCCACGGCGACTGCCGGTCACCTCGCCGTACCGACCGGCGGCTTCGTCCGTGCTGGTCAGTCATCACATGGTCTTCCGATCTTCCAAGCTGGTCATGAGGGTTCGATTCCCTTCGCCCGCTCCCGTTTCCCCAGCTCAGAGCGATGTTTGATGAGCGGCGTCTGGCCCGGATCGCCGCAAGGCTCGGTTCGTGCACACGGCAGGTCGATCACTACGCAGCTAGCGATTCATGGCGACCTTCGCCGCAGCTCCTAGCCGCTCCTCGCGGACGAGATCTCCGAGCTCCGGATTAGGCACCGACGGAATCCCGAGCCTGTGATCGCCCTATCGGGTCCGCAGATTGCCGGGAAAGCGACCCGTCAGAACCAAACTTTCGGCGGGTCCTTGACTCGGCCCTTGGGGCAGGGCGGATCGTCGGGACGTCATAGCTAGGAGCTACGGGAGATGGATGTTCTGGTGCGTGACGTGCCTGAGCAAGTGGTGATCACCGAGCAGCGAATGGTGGACCAGGCCGCCCTAGAAAGCTGGCTGCCTGGCGCGATGTCCCGGGTGCTCAAGGCTGCCGGCGATGCGGCAGCCGGGACAACCGACCAGCCTTATCTGGAGCGCGACCACCTTCCCCACGAGCCAGTGTTCATCGTGATCTACGAAGGAAACCCGAACGAGGGCGAGACCGCCGTCGAGTGCTGCACCCCCCTGCGGGCAGGAGTCCCGGCGCCTGCTGACGCCGCCAGCCGTGTCGTTCCAGCGCACCGGGAGGCATACAGCCGGGTGACGAAGAGCGTGGTGCAGTCGGGTCGTATCGGCGACGTGTACGTGGCGATTGAGCAGTGGATAGGCAGCAACGGCCTGGACATCGCGGCGGCTCCACGCGAGACGTACTGGACCGACTTCTATGCAGCCGGCGGGAACGATGTGGTGTTTGATGTCGCCTTCCCTGTGCGGTAGACAGTGTGGATGACCGGCCAGACCGGGCGGATGACGACAGGGGAGTTCTCTCGCCGCTCGCAGCTGTCGATCAAGGCGCTGCGCCTGTACGACCAGCTGGGGTTGCTGCTGCCTGCAGCTGTCGATGGGCACAACGGCTATCGGGGGTATGACGAGAGCCAGCTGTTCACCGCGCGTCTGATCGTCTTGCTGCGCAGCCTGGATATGCCTCTGCAGGAGGTCGCGCGGGTAGTGGCCCGATCGACGCTTGGTCGCCTTGTCCCTGGCGGCCGTCAGCGCACTGGCCATAGCGGCGGCGATCAGACGAGGAAACCGATCAGTAGTGCCGGGCAGTTCGGCCACCTCGGCCAACCGGCTGAGCCCAGGGATGCCATTGGTTCTACGACCGCAGGCGCAGTGCATCTTCTTGCGAGAACGGTAGCTAGCGGCGGGATCAGATCTTGGTGCGCATGACCCATCGCCACTTCGCGATCTTCCGTACCCGCGTGAAGCCGTATTGCGCATACAACTCCTCGGGTCCTGTATGCAGATAGGCGCCACGCTGCGGAGGCCGCTCCTCGGTCTGCTCCGGATAGGCTTCTACGACGCCGCCGCCGGCCCGTTTGATCTCGTCGAGTGCCGCCGCGACCGCAGCGGCAGCGACGCCCTTGCCGCGGTCCTTCGCGTTGGTGAAGATGCAGCCGATCCGCCAGTCCGGCAGCTCGGCTAGGCCCTTTTCATAGGCCTTGGAGTTGTTGATGGTAGCCACCTCGGCGGGTGGTCCGAACTGGCACCAGCCGACGCAGCGCTCACCGTCGTAGACGAGCACTTGGTGGACCGTTCCGCGCGTCACATGCCGACGCTTCAGCTCCCGGTTTCCTTCGCGCCCGTGGCCGACGCCCTCCGGGTGGAAGCCAATGCACCAGCAACCACCCCAGACGCCGTTGTTAGCCTCGACGAGCGCAGCGAAGTCGTCCCAGGTCTCCGGCGTGAGCATCCGAGTCGTCAACGTCATACCCATAGCGTGACATAGCGGTCTGACATAGTGTTCATGACCAAGGCGTCACCCGGACTTCACCGCGACTGATTCGCCGTCGCCGAGCCTGCCTCTAAATTCGCCCATCTGACCGCGCCCGTGGCGTGCCCGATCGAGAGGTAAACCACGGGCAACTATGATCATTCGCGGACAAGGGCGGCACCTGTCACCGGGACAGATGCAGGTCAGAGCCCGCGCAGTCGTAGCCTCCCAAGCTGGTCATGAGGGTTTTCTTCCCTTCGCCCGCTCAGACACCTTCGCCCGCTCCAGCCCGAAACCCCAGCTCAGCGGCATGACTTCGAGCCTCATCTTGATCACTGGACTTCCCGCGAGCCAGTCCTCAGGCCACCCTTCCCGCAGTCGAGAAGCTGGCTCCACTACGTCCGCAGCAAGGAACTCGCTCAGAGCGGATGCGCCGTTCAGCGATGAGGCGGCGGAACATGTCAACCTGAATGAGGCACCGTCGAGCCGTATTTACTGAGCAGTCTCCTGGGTGTCGTCGGGCTTGTTGATCCATGAGCTGGCGGGCAGTTTCGGTGGCTAGGGCGGCTTGCGGACGAACCGCTCGGGGTGTGCTGCGTAGGCGCCGGTGAGCACGGCGGCGCGCTTGTCACGGACGGCGCCGGCGGTGCCGTAGTGGACGTCGGCCGGGGTGTGCAGGCCCAGCCCGGTATGGCGGTGCTCGTCGTTGTACCAGGTGAAGAAGGTCTGGCAGTGCAGCCGGGCGGCCTGGATCGAGTCGAACCGGCCGGGGAAGCCGGGCCGGTATTTCAGCGTCTTGAACTGCGCCTCGCTGTAGGGGTTGTCGTCGGATTAACCGGCTAATGATCTTGGGCATCTGCGTTGGCCGGTTAATGTTTGTCGGGCTTACTGGCCGACTATGGGTCGGCGTTCCTGGCGGGTGAGCTGGCGTAGTTGTTCCTCGTGGCGGCGGACGCGGCCGGCGACGGCTTCGAGCGCGATGCGCAAGGCGCTGATGTCTGCGGCGAGTCCGGTGAGGGTGTTCGCTTCGGCTGCGTGGTGGCGGTGTTCTTCGACGAGGGCGCGCAGGGCGGGGTCGCGGTAGAGGCTGGTCCGGCTGATCCGGGCGAGGGCTGCGACGGCGGTGAAGGTGACAGGATGGCCGTGCTCGGCTAGCTGGCTGCATGCCCGTTCGGCGCGGGTGATGGTGTCGGGGCTGGTCATCCGGCTTGTGCCTTGCTGATGAGGGTGTCGAGTCGGGTGAGGAGCTCCCGGTGGCGGGTGGCTTCGCTGATCCAGCCGCGGGCTTCGGCGTCCTTGGCGAGCGCTCCGGCGTCGGTGCGCTGGGCGGCCAGGACGGGCAGGTAGGTGGCGTCGGTGCGGAAGTTCGGGCAGTGCTCGCAGATGTTGGCGTAGGCGCAGGCGCCCTGAGCGGGGGCGCGCAGGCAGAAGCCGCCGGCTAGCCGGGACTTAATCACAGGACTGTCCTTCCAGCCGGCGCCGCTGGTGATGCCGGCCAGCGGCAAGGCGGTGCGGCCCTCGGGCAGGGTGCCGAGGCGCTGCTTGGCGAGGGTGAGGGCACGCTCGTACTCGGTGCGGACGGTGGCGTCGAACAGCCGCCCGTAGCGCAGGCTCATCTCCGCCGACACGTGTCCGAGCAGCGCCATCAGGGCCTGCAGCGACACACCACCGCGTTGACCAGGGCGGTGGCATAGGTGTGCCTGAGCTGGTGGCTGGTCACGTGGCCGAGCCCGGCGGCTTGCGCGGCCCGGTCAAGCTCGTCGCGGACGGCGTTCTGGGACAGCCTCCTCCCGTGCCGGGTGAACAGGAACTGGACCGGGCGGCCATACCGCGGGTGCGGCAGCGGGCGGCCCGGGGAGCGGATCGCGGTGATCTGGTCGACCAGCTCCAGGATCTCGGAGTCCAGGGGGACCATCCGCTCGGTGTCCAGCTTGCCGAGCGGCACTTTCAGCCATGCGCCGGAGCCGGGGACCTCGTGCACGCAGTCCAGCTCGAGGTCGAGCAGCTCGCCGATGCGAAGTCCGCAGGCGCGCTGCAGCAGCAGGGCAGCAGCGGCCAGCTCGTTGCCGGGCCGGCGCAGCGCGGCCGCGAGCCGGCGGTCGGCGTCGATGGGCAGGTAGCGCGGCAGCGTTCTGGGCAGCCGGGGCACGTCGCCAGAGAACATCAGCTGGCGTGCGGGCGCGTCGTCCCATCCCCACTGGGTGATGTCGGTGAGGAAGTTCCCGACTGCCAGGATCCGCCGCTGCCGCTCGCCGATCGTGATCACGGTGTCGTTCTTGCTGTTCAGCGCATCGGCCTGGGCCGACAGGTAAGGCTCGATGTGGCGGCGCCGGTCCAGGCCAGCCAGCGAGACCAGGCCCGGATCGGCTTGGGTGAGGAACAGCCCGAAGTGGGTGAGCCTGGTGGCCAGGCTGGAGACTGTCTTGGGCTTGCGGGTGGCCAGCTTGCGGTCAAGGTAGGCCGTCATCGCGGCGGCGATCTCCGGCGTGACCCCAGCTAGCCGATCCGGGAAGCTAGCCGGCGGCCGGGTCCGGGCGGCTCGGGCAGGATCTGCAGGTGGAACAAGACCCGCTGAGTGTTACTCAGTGCGGCCTTGTAATGCCACCAGCCTTTGCCGGTGCGCTGCTGACGGTCAGCGCACGCGGCAGCGAACTGTTCCAGGTCGGCCATGGTCAGCTGGTTCAGGCGGCACCCGGTCTGGATCAGCAGCCGGGCCGGGACCTGGGACGCGACCTTCACCTCCACGGGCTGGCGGAAGCCAAGCTCGCCCGAGGCCGCGATGAACCGGGCCAGGTCTTCTCCGACCGGGCAGGCGGCCAGTTCCCGCCAGAGGCTGGAGAGCTTGCGCTCCAGCAGGTAGTCATAGCCGGGCTGCAGATGGCCATGCAGCATGAGGAACGTGATCAGCGGCCGGGTCGCGCCATTGGCCGACAGCCGTGCATCCAGTGGTTCGGCTGCCCACGCCGCTGGGTCGGGCCAGCGTGCGAAGAACGTGCGGGCAGCAGTCCAGTACGCGGTATTGCCCCGCCCGGTCCGCTGGAGGTGGGCCAGGTAGGCGGCGTGCAGCGCCGCCGGGTCAGGCGCGGGCGCGGATGCGGTCGCGGGCTGCATCGAACTCGGCTTTCACGTGCGCGGGCGCCAGGTGAATGTAACGGGCGGTGGTGTCCACGTGGGCATGACCCAGCAGCGCCTGCATCACGGCCAGGTCCACTCCTGCCTCGGCCAGGGCAGTGCCGAAAGTGTGGCGCAGCGCATGCGGATGCCCGGCCGCGACCCCGGTGACCTGCCGGTGATACCGGAAGACCGTGCGCAGCCCGGCAGCTGTCAGCGGCTGCCCGCGGCTGGGGCCCTTGGCCACGATGAACAGCCGGGTACTGGCGGTCTCGGGCCTTTCGGCCAGCAGGTAGACCTGGATCACCGACGCGACGTCGGTGTCGAGGGGGACCCGCCGCTCCCGGTTGCCCTTGCCGGTGACCTGCAGCCAGCGGCCGCCGACATCCACGTCGGTCACGTCCAGGGCGAGTACCTCGCCGCTGCGCAGCCCGCAATACAGCATCAGCCCGGCGATGGCCCGGTCCCGCCAGGTACCGAAGCTGGCCAGCAGCTCGGCAGCTTCCAGCCGTGACAACGCGACGGGCAGCCGGCGGGACTCGCGCAGCCGCAGCGCCGAGCGGGATCTGGGACGGCGGGCGACATGGGCCAGCAGCCCGTTACGCTCGCCGGCAGCTGACCGGCTAGCCTCGCGTCCTTTCGGAACCGGACTGACCGCTGCCGGGTCGCGCATGGCCCGGAACGCGAACATGCCCGAGATCGCTGCCAGCCGGTGGTTCACGGTCGTGGCCGCGAACTGATCCAGCCGCCGGCCGCCCAAAGTGAGCACGTTCGGGCCCGGCCGGCCCGCCACCGTTGCCTGCCGGCAAAAAGCCAGGAACCGCAGCATCACATCAGTGCTCACATCTGCCAGCCCGATCCGCTCGGCGGCCAGCCACCGGCAGAAAGCCAGCAGATCGAACCCGTAGGAGCGGACCGTGCGAGGCGAGTAGTTCCGGTCCGCCAGATACCCCAGGTACTCATTCACCAGACCGAACCCGTCAGCCTCAGGGCCGACCAGCACCCAGTTACCGTCACGCTGCTCAAGCCGAAGCGAGCATTCCCCCGTGCCCATGACGGACAGGTGTATCGCCGCCGTCACCGCCAGGCAAGCATCGTCGCAACCCTTGGCGTGTCATTGACCTGCAGCTTCCCCGTGATTAGCCGGTCAAGGGGCAGACGTGCGGGCGGGAGTGGGACTGGGTGACGCCGAGGTCGGCGAGCAGGAACGCCACGGGCTTGGAAGTCATCGAGGAGCCGCGGTCGGCGTGGATGGTCAGCTGATCGCGGCCGATGCCCTGCCCGGCGCAGGTCTGGCGGATCAGCACCTCGGCCAGGCCTGCGGATTCGCGGCCGGCCACCATCCAGCCGGTCACGTACCGGGAGAAGATGTCGAGGATCACGTAGAGGTAGTAGTAGGTCCACTTGGCCGGGCCGTGCAGTTTGGTGATGTCCCGTGACCACACGGCGTTCGGCGCAGCCGCGACCAGCTCCGGCTTCACGCTGGCCGGGTGGGTGGCCTGCCGGCGCTGTTCGCGGCTCTCCCCGGCCTGGCGCAGCAGCCGGTAGAACGTGGAGATCGATCCGAGCTAGACGCCCTCGTCCAGCAGCGTGGCCCACACCTCGGCCGGCGAGACGTCGACGAACCGGTCGCCGTGCAGCTGGTCGAGGATGGCCTGCTGCTCGGCCGCGGTCAGCGCCCGGGGCTGGGCACGGTCGCGGTGGCCGACCGGCGCCCGCCGTGGCGGGGCCGGGCTGTGCCGGTTCCGCCGGTAGTAGCCGGCCTGTGCCGCGCCGACAGCATCGCACGCGGCGCGGACACCGATCGCGGGGGCCAGCTCGGTGATCGCGGTGTCGGTCATGGCGTCGACCCCGGCTCGGTGTCCGCGCTCTCGGAGAGCGTCTCCAAGAGCGCGTGCAGTTTTGCCTGCACATCCACCACGAAGCGGGCCTTGGCCAGCTCCTGCTCCAGCCGCTGCTTGTCCGCGCGGGACCAGGGCCGGTGGGCCTTGAGGTTGCGGATGGGCCGGGTGACAGGGTCCTCCTGGTGCGCTCTGCCGAGTCGCTGCTGCTCAGACCGCTCGAACTTCGGCGAGCCGCTTGACTGCGAACTGGTCGGTACCGCTGGGGTCCCAGCAGACGGCGGCTTCCCATGCGGCCCGCGCTTGCGCGGCGATGTCGTACGCGTCGTCGTCGAGACCGGCGGCGTTGTGCGGCAGCGCCAGGTCGAGGTCGGGGACGTCGACGTGCGACTCGTCCCAGTCGATCATCGCGACGCGATCCGCGGTCATGCGGATGTTGCCCGGGTTGGGGTCGCCGTGGACGACGCACGTCGCGCGACCGGTGAGTCGCGCCCACGCTGCTCGGCATCGAACGACACCCTCGGGCGGCATCGCGCCGAGATCGACCCTCGTCGCGGTCTCGGCGTGCAAAAGGTCGGCCGACGATCGCCAGCCCGGCCGTTGCGGCCAGCCGTGCGTGAACCGGTGCAGCTGGCGGAGTGTGCCGGCGACGCGACGCCAGTCGACTTCGGTCTCGGGCGGTCCGCCCTCCACATAGCTCATCACCACCAGACCGCCGGCGAACTGCCGACCGTCCGTAGTCGGGATCGGCACCGGCACCGGCATCCCTTCACGGTCCAGGTGTCGCAACAGGTCGGTCTCCCACGCGAGGTCAGCGTCGCTGCGTCGGCCGAGACGACCGATCGCGAGGTGCCCGTTGACGCGCACGCTCCACACCTCGTTGACGCCAGCTCCGCCAGTGAGCGGGGCGATGCGAACGACGTCGTCACCCCACTGCTCGAGCGCCTCCCATCCCACCGACCCATCTTCGCGAAGGGTCACGAAGCGCGCGACGAGATTTCGAACCCGTGGCCCTTCCCAACGCCATCGAAGCCCCGCGCGACCAGGTCGAGGCGCCATCGCGAGCGCGCCTCGAATGAGAACACAAGCGGGCTGCTCCGTCAGTACCTGCCCAAAGACACCGACCTGTCCGTGCACACCGCCGACGATCTCGCCGGCAGCCCTGAGAGGTGCCCGGCGGCCGCGACAGTTAGTGCGATGCCTGCCGACGGCGAAGTCGCCACAGCGCAGGCCCGCCCACAGCCAGCAGAATCGCGTACAGCGACCACATCGCGCTGGCGCCAGGCACGGTGGAGCCAATCGTTGCCGCTTGCGCGAGGACCGGCGGCACGAGGTAGTGCGCCCCCAGCCGCACCCTATCGCCAAAGATTGTCACCACCTCCAGCGCGAGATAGGTGGCCAGGCCGACAGCGGGCCGCGCGTCTACTGCGATCCAGGCGATGGGCACGATGAGCATGGTCAGCAGCAGCGCCGGCATGAGCCAGGACTGCAGCAGTAGGTGGCGCGGCATAAGTCCCGGCAGGCTTTCGGTCACGACGATCAAGCCGATCAGCCACAACCACGATCGGGCTGGCCGCTCGGCCCGCCTAGCCAGCAGGATCAGCACGGCCACGCACAGCAGCAGGCTCCCGGCAGTGCCAACCGACACAGTCGTGACGACGAAACCGCGGCTGTCGTAAGCCGGCTGGTGGACCAGGAGCCAGATCACTGCTGCAGCCACCGCCAGCGCGCAAGCGACGAGCAGCCGACCGCGCCCACGCCAGGCGCACGTTACGGCCGCCGCGATGAGCAACCCGGCCAGCAACTCCCTCCAGCCGGACGCCGCCGTGTCCGGCGCAGCGGGGAACGTCGCCGGGCCAGTCGCAAAGTCCCTGAGGAAGCCCGCTGCGCCCGCGCTCAGCTCGAGCGCAACACCGAGCAGCACGCCAAGCCGGATGTCGGCCGCGCCGCCGAGTCGCCGGTTGGCCGCAGCGCGAGCCCGCAATCCGCCGATGATCAGCGCCCGGACATCGCGCGCCTGTGGGCAGCCGCGGCCCGGCGGCGTCGCGTCAAGCAGCGTGCCGACGATTTCCTCGCCCCGCTCCCGCCGGTACTCAGCCGGATAGGCGATCAGCAGCAGCCGGCACCAGCGCTCCAGCCCGCTCATGCGGTCCTCGTCTTCCGGCCAAGGCGGGCGCGCTGCGGGCCTTCTTCCGCGCCGGTGACTAGCCGCGCGGCCGTGGCCATCCGCACCGCCTCCGCGCGCAGCGCAGCGCAGCCTGCCCTGGTCAGGCCGTACGAGCGGCGGATACGGCCGCTGACGATCTCCTCGCTGACCAGCCGGATATAGCCCTCGTCCGTCAACCGGTCGAGCGCCGTGTAGAGCGTTCCGGTGGCGAGCCGGACCCGGCCACCAGAAATTTCCTCGGCGCGCTTGATGATGGCATATCCGTGCAACGGTCCATCCAGCAGCGCGGCCAGCACGAAGTACGTAGGCTCTCGCATCGCGACCGGTGATCTGGTCATGAGGCTCACAATATGTAGATGGCCGACACGTCGTCAATCTACTTACCGCGCAAGACCGGCGGCCGTCGCAGTGTGCGGCGAGGTCAGGCCGGGCCTCATCTTCCACACCGGCCACAGGGCAGCGAATTCACTGCCGGCCGCCTGCGCCACGCCTGCCAGCGGCTCGGCGGCCAGCAGCCATGGGCCGGTCAAATGCCGGATAGCGCCGTCATCGAGTCCTGGCACTCCCGGGCCGATGCCGGGCAGCACCTGGATCGCATGGTCGCCGTCGTGGCCATCAAGCAGGCTGGCGATGACGGTGTCCAGCAGCATGATCTCGCGGCTAAGCTCGCCGACCAGCCTCCGCAGCGAGGCGACCTTGCCCTCGGAAGGCCGCGGCAGCGCGAGCCCGTCCTGCCACGGCAGGAGCCAGAGAACGCGGGGTGCGCCCGTGCACGAATCTCGGTTGCGCCCCTTCCAGGGGTGACTGACGATGGGACTCAATGAGCGCTGTCCAGATCACGGGCTGTTCCGGCGCCGGGAAGACCGCGATCGCCGCCGTCCTTGCCCGACGGAGCCTGGCATCCATCGATGCCGACGACGACCCTTCGCTGGCGCGGTCCGTTGACCTTAGCGGCGCCGTGGTGGAGGAGCCGGCAGCGCCGGACTTCGCCTGGCTTGCCCGGCACAGCTGGGCATGGAATCCGGCCCGCCTGGACGACCTGATTGCGGCAGCAGCGCCGGCGACGCTGTACGTCTGCGGCGGAGCGACCAACGAGCTAGAACTGGCCGATCGCTTCACTCAAATGTTCCTGCTGGAGATCGACGAGCCCACCATGCTGGCACGAATTGATGCGCGCCAGCACAACGACTGGGGCCGTATCGGGGACACTCGCGAATACCTACGCCGCTTTCTGCCGGGATATCAGGCCCGCCTGCGCGCATTCGGCGCGATCACCATCGACGCGACACAGCCACTCGACCAAGTGGTGGACGCGATACTCTCCCACCCGCTGGCTAGCTCCGCTGCTGGACTTGGGCGGTCATCGAAGGGCATCGCCGGCGAATGCGAACCCGCACCGCTGCGGCGGCCGTCACACAAAGGCGTCGTTCGGGCAGCACCGAGAGAGTAAAGGGCCGAGGCTTTACCGTCCGGCCCAATGTTGCCCGGCTTGTAGCGGGTTCGGCTTGCCAGCTGGCAGTGTGGCGGGATGAATGACCCCAAATTGGGCGACGAGGTAGTACAGCTTCGGGAGTGGGCCGACGACGACGCGGCGTGGTATGCCGACAGCGTGCGGGACCCGCTGATACAGCAGTTCACGACAGAATCCCCGACGCTGACCGCCGAGGATGTGCTGGCGGCGATAGGCAGAATGCGGGCATCGGGCGCGGAAGAAGGTTTCGTGATCTGTGATGCCGTCACCGGCGCCCCGCTGGGCAACATCGCGTTGCACCACGACGGCAACTCCGGAGAAGTCTCGTACTGGGTGGCCGCTGACGCCCGCGGGCGCGGGGTCGCAAGGCGCGCGCTGGCCTTGTTCAGCGTCTGGTCGCTCCAGGCAGTGGGGCTTGAAGTGCTATGGCTGCGCACGCACCGCGACAACGTCGCCTCGCAGCGCGTCGCCATGGGCGTGGGGTATCGGCGTAGCCCGGACCACGATAAGTCTCAGCAGGCGAAAGGCGCGGTCTGGCCGATGGTCGGGTACGCGCTCGACCGTCCCGATGGTTGGCCAGCGGGATCTCGGACCGCGTGAGACCGAGTGACCGGTCAGCTCTCGCAGTTCGGGTCGGCGGCCGAGGTGAAGCTGGATGATGTCGGCGGTGGGCTGCAAGCCTGACAGCCGGTTGGCGTAGGGCTCTTTTGAGGTGATCTGCGGCAGGACAGCCTTGATCATTACTGGCCTATGCGTCCGTCGATCCGCTCGCGCAACAAGTCGACGTGACCCATGTGGCGGGCATACTCCTTGATCATTTCGACCAGCACCTCGCGCAGCGACATCGGCCCGCCGCCGCTGCCATGCTGATTCAGGGGATCATCGCCGGTGATGTCGAGACTGGGCGCCCTGGCCACGAACCGGGTGGCGAAGTCCACCTCCGCACGCCACGCGTCCCACGCCTCCGCAACCACGCGGGGGTCGGGAACAGCACCATCGAAATCACCGTCACCGGAGCCGAACAGCCGGGGCACGTCCTGGCCCGCCATCATCACCCGGAACGTCGCACGCTCCATCTCGGCCAGGTGTCGCACCAGCCCCAGGAGCGACATCGTCGACGGCTCGACGGACCGCCGCGCCAGAGCCTGCGCATCAAGGCCTGAGCACTTCAGTTCCAATGTGAGGCGGACGCAGCGCAAGGCTTCGACCAGCGTGACGCGCTCGTCGCCCAACCGTGGCCCGTTCTCACGCGGGTCGTCGGCAGACGGCTTGCCGTCCGCGGTGAACATGTCGGTTCGTCGGGTCGTGGCCATGACCGCAATCATTGGCGATGCGCATGGCGGCCGGCAAAGGGATTAACGACGCCGGCACTCATGGTCAGCGGCTTCGGGTGTGCCCTGCTCATGAGCCCTCAAGAAGACCACCACCTTGCCCGGAAGGGCTCACTGAGCGGCGCGGCTGAGGCTGCCTGGGCAGCACCCGGCGTGGTCGAGGCCGATGTTCGTAATCGGGTCGCGGCCGGGGTGTGCTATGCGGATCACGACCGGCGGTGCTAGCTTCTCGTAGATGGTTTTTCAGTATGAAGATGGTCTTGATAACACATGATCCGATATTTCTTAGCAGTCGCCGCCGTGCTCGGCCTTGTCGTCACCGCTGCCACCGGTGCCCACGCAGCCAGTGCCGACGCAGCCAGTGCCAACGCAGCCAGTGCGAAGTCCGCCTCCTGGCACCTCGTCTACCAGGCTCGCACCGCGAGCGTCACCTCGCTGTACGGGATTACCGCGCCCAGCAGGAAGGACGCCTGGGCGGTCGGCTTCACGACATCCACGAGCGGCCGGTACAGCCCGAACTTCGTGCACTGGAACGGCAAGCGCTGGCGGGCCGTGACAATTGCCGGAGCCGGCGCGTTCCGGCCGTCGGTAGCCGAGTCCACCTCTACGTCGGACGTCTGGTTCTTCGGCGAGCTGGGGTCAAACTTCGAAGCGCTACATCTGCTGCACGGACGCTGGCGGTTCCTGGCCGCGACCGGCGCCATCAGCTCCACCACGATCGCCGTGCTCGGCGCCGACAACGTATGGATGATCGGCTTCGCCGACGGTTGTGACGACAGCACCGGGCAGTGCAGCACGCAACTGCTGCACTGGACCGGCAAGCAGTGGGTCTCCTACACCGTCGACGCCCTGATCCAGGCGCTGGCCGGCTCGGGTACGCACGTCTGGGCGGCTGGGATCCGTGGCCCGGACGTCACGACGAACTCGACCGGGCAAACGGTGCTGTATCAGTTCGCCGACGGCAGCTGGCGGCCGTTCAGCTCGCCCCACCCGGCCACCGGCGTTCCGCCGATGCTCGCGCCCGAGCCAGACGGTCACCTCTGGCTGCTGGCCGCGCCGCTGCACGGCGATCAGTGGATACTGCGGCAGTGGACCGGCAAGCGCTGGACGCATCTGACCATACCCCGCAGGCTGCTCAGTGCAGTCTCGGTGCCGCCGCCGCTGACCTACGACGGCAGCGCGGGCGTGTGGGTCGGCCCGTACCTGCACCGGACGGGCAGCCGCTGGATCGACGGCTACCCGACTGTTAACCCGTTCCCATCGCTTTCCGGGTTCAGCCTGCAGGCCATCGCGCCGGTTCCCGGTTCGGGCAGCCTCTGGGCCGCGGGCGCGGACAACGAAGGCCGGATGATCGCCGTGTACGGCAGCCAGCCGTAGACTTCATTACGGTTACGCTGGGGCATGCGGGCCAGGGACCGTACCTGGGCCTCCTGGCCGCAGATGCGTCATGGTGCGATGGCGGACCTGGCGGCAATGCTGGCCTAGCCCTCGGACGCCCGGTCGCTGCGGTCCCAGGTGAGCAGGGTCCGCCTCGGCGCTGGGTACACGACTCTGGCGAATGTGGCCGTGAACCACCCGATGACCCAGCCGAGGAAAACGTAGCCCAGGATATGCACTGTCTTCGTGCTGGCCAGGGTGCCCACCAGAATCCAGACCACGCCCCAGGCGAGACTGCAACCGATGGACCATCCCAGATAGTCCGGCCGCCAGTACCACTTGCCGTGCCTCGAAACTTCCATTTGCTCTCACTCCAAGCGATCGAGCTCGGGAGTTCAGGCGCTTGCATCGCGCCCTGAGACTCCCGGCGCTCTAGCGCGACCTAATAAAGTGATATCATTTTGATAGATAATAGTCAAGGGCAGCGGCCGCCGAGACCCTGGCCCGCGCTCATCGAGACTCGACCCTGGCACGCGCTCAATCTGACTCCGTATTTGAGCAGGCCGGTTAGCCTGACGGATGGCGAGCAAGACTGGTGGTCAGCGACAACGAGGACACTCGGCAGCCGCAAAACCATCGGCACAGATCCAGGGCACCGGTACCAGCGGGGCTCGCGCTACAGTCCATGGAAACGAGGAGGCAGCCTTGGCAGAGACGACACCGTTCACGATCGGGGCCGACGCCAGTTGCGTAGATGGTGTCTGCGGCAAAGTGATCAGTGTGGTCGTTGACCCGGTCGCTCGCGCGGTCACCCATCTCGTGGTCGAGCCCAGGCACCGGCAAGGCGCGGGCAGGCTTGTACCTCTCGACCTTGTCGAGGCCACGACCGGCCAGATCCGGCTTCGCTGCACGCTGGCGGAATTCGAGAAGCTCGACCGCGCCGAGGAGACGCAGTTCCGGCCTGGCAGCACCGGGTATCAGGGCTATCCCCAGGACGCGGTGCGCGAACTGGCCTACTACGGCCTCGGGGCATTGGGGGTCGGCTTCGGTCCGGACCAGACCGTCACCTACGACACCGTCCCCGTGGGAGAAGTAGACGTCCGCCGCGGCGACCAGGTATTCGCCACCGACGGCAGCATCGGCCACGTCCAGGGGCTCGTCATCGATCCCCGCAGCCGCCATGTCACTCATGTGCTCCTGCAGGAGGGACACTTGTGGGGCCACAAGGAAGTGGCCATCCCGATCCGCGCCGTGACCGTGCTCGACGACGGTATCCAGCTCAATATCACCAAGCAGCAGGTGCAGGACCTGCCCCCCGTCGACATCGATCACCCCGACAGCTAAGGACCCCCCAACATGGGGGCCGACCTTCAGCCAGCGCCCAAGCCGCGGCCGGGCATCAGAGTCAGGACCAGATCTCGTCGAATTCGGCAGCGTCGAGCGGTAGGAGCCAGCACGCGGCGATCAGTCCGTCGCGGACCTCGTACAGCCCGAGTGTCGACCAGGCCCGCGACCGGCCCGCGATGGTAGCCGTTCCGTCAGTCAGGGCCGCGATCCGATCACCCTCGCCTACGAGCACATCGCGGCGATGTAGCCGGAACGTCGAATTAGCGATCTCCCGCCTCCTGGCGAAATAGCCGACGACTGCGTCCACGCCTCGGTACCTCCCCGCGATCGCGTTCCGGCCGGGGATAGTCCAGAGGATGTCTTCGGCGAGCAGACCATGGAACGCATCGCCGCTGCCGCCGCTGTAGAACCGATTCTGGGCCTCATGAAGCCGGGCGAGCAGGGCATGCGCCTGCGCCCTATCCACCGCGTCCCTGGCCTGCGGAGGTAACGGCGAGGCAGCGCGCGGCGGGGTTGCCGCTCTTGCATGGGCGGAACGGGCTGCGCCGGGCGCACTCCCGCCTCATGGCTTACCGAACGCCAGCAGCATGAAGCGCGGGAACCGGCCGCCTGCCGGAAGGATCGTCCGCTGCTCATGCACGCTCGACATCGCCGCGACGTCGAGCAGCCTGCTAAGCCGCAGGCCGGCCCGAGGAACTCGTCCAGGTATTCCTGCAGCGTCCGGTGGTAGTAGTACACCTCGATGCCCTGCGCCCAGAGGCCGCGATAAGGCGACACCGCGCTGGAGTCGAAATAGTCGGCCACATGCGTGCGGATCACGGCGCCGTACGGGTTGTTGATCGCCAGCACCATCCGGCCACCGGGGCTGAGCGCAGCGCCGAGCGTCGCGATGAATCCGCGGTAGTCGCGCACGTCGTTGAGCGCCAGATAACTGGCCACGGCGTCGAACCGAGCCGCCTCGGCCGGAAGCCGCCGGCTCAGGTCGGCAACCCTGTAGTCGATGTCCCCGGCTGGGTTCTTGTCCCTGGCCGCCTGGATCAGCCGCGGCGACAGGTCGATGCCTGTGACGTGCGCTCCGCGGGCTGCCAGCACCCTGGACAGATACCCGTCTCCGCAGCCGGCGTCCAGCACCCGGCAGCCGCTGACGTCACCCAGCAGTTCCAGCAGATCAGGCAGGATGCCATACGCGTCACCGCCCGCCTCGGCTCGCTCCCGCCAGGCTACGGACACCGCGTACTCGTCCGCGTAGGCGTCGTATTCGCTCGTCTGGCGATTCTCTGCTGCCATGGGCTGCCGCTTCCTCCAGCTGAGCGTTCTTGGCTAGGCCGGTCGCGGGAACGGGTTCAGCGGGGTCTTGTCACCGACAAGCCAGATGTGACCGAACGGATCGCGGAACCCGCCTTGCCGATGGATGCCCCACGGGGTCTGGTGATCGACGACTTCGTCGGCCGAGCCGTCAGCGCCTGACTCAACAGCACGGGCGACGAACGCATCAGGGTCATCGACGAACACCTCGACCCGCACCGTGGTCTTGCCGATCGCGGCCGGGCACTCGAACCCCGCGTTGGTCGGCTCGTGCAAGAAGAAAGGCGCCCCGCCGATGTGCAGGCCCACCACGCTGCCCAGGCTCCACAGCTCGGCGGCGCCGAGTGCCTGCCGGTACCAGGCGCTGGCAGCCTGGGCATCTTCCACCGCCAGCATGAGCGAGATCTGCAGGCTTCCTGTCACGAAATCATCCTGCCAGGCATGCCCGCGGGCCAGAGCTCACTCAGCCCAATCGCGGCCAGCAGTGGCGCTGGAGCCGGTCCGCGCCGGTCGGACCCGGCTGAGGCAGCTAGCCGACGGTGCTGCGCAGCTTGGCGAGGAACCGGCCGAGGCCAGGGTCGAAGAGGCGGGGGTCGGCTGAGTCGAGCTCGGCCGCGTGCCACCATCGGCCGCCGGCGAATTCCCGCTCGTCCAGCACTATTGACATGTCCCGCCGTCCGGACAAGACGTACCACAAGCTCACGTCCGTGTGCGGGCGGTGGGCAGCCTGGTCGGCCGCGCTCGCGTCGGGGCCAGCGACATCCACCGTGCGGTTAACGGTGACGAAGAAAGGCACCTCGCCAGCGATGCGGAAGTCGGCCTCGATGCCGAGTTCCTCGGCCGCCTCCCGCCGGGCACAGTCCGCCGGGTCCTCCCCCGGTTCGACATGACCACCGGCTGGCAGCCACAACCCCGCCAGGCGGTGGTCCACCAGGAACATGCTGCAATCGCGCTCGTCTGCCAGCACCGCATACGACACCAGGTGCTTAGGCGGTGTGGCCGGTTTCACCCGCCGGTAGATATCGGGAGTGCTCGCCAGCCAGGACTGGCAGTCGCGCTGATCTGCACGCTCTCGTTCATCGGCAGGGACGATCGCCGCTACCAGGTCCCTGACATCTTCGATGGCCCGCTGCATAGGCCATTCCTACTACGCGGCACCGACATCGCGTCCGCAGCTGCCGCACCAGCCTCCGCGACAACGACGTCCTGACGGTTGCCGTCGGCCAGCTGGGCGGTTTATGCGATTTGCCCCGACGGAAACTGTCAGGTTGTCGCCTTGCCGCGGGCCGCGTTAGGCCAGCACCTCGGCAAGCACATCGGTCAGGGCGGCACCGCACCGCCCGTCGGGGTCCTTCTGCGGGTTGTAGCACCCGACCGACGCGCCGATCAGCCGCGGGTCGTGGCCGACTGGCCGCAGTAGCTCGGTTAGCTGTCCCAGGTCGACGCCGCCGGGCATGCGGTAGTCGGTAGCCGGAAACTCGGCCTCGTCGAGGACATCGACGTCCAGGTGCAGCCAGTAAGGAACAGCCGCCGCGGCGAACTGGTCGCGAGCGGCCTGCCCGAGTGCCGCCGGGCCGGCCGCGATGGCGTCGGGCCCGTAGACGCTGAGCCCGAGCCGGTCTGGCAGGTCGCCGATATCCGCAGCCTCGTCCTCGTCGCGCGCACCCATCAGGACGATGTCCTGGCTGTCGATGACCGGCGTCGCGCCCATGGTGTCCAGCAGGCCAGGCCAGCCCAGGCCGAGCAGTGCGGCGACCGGCATGTCGGCGGCTTCGCCGGTGGGTGAAGTGCGGTGGTCGTAGACGTCTACGTGCCCGTCCACATATGCGAGGCCGATGCGGCCGAGTACGTCGCGGGCAGCGGGAGCGGCGCCCATCAAGATCGTGCAGCACCCGCCCAGAAGCAGCGGCCGCCGACCATCGCGGACCAGGCCAGTGACAGCCCCGCGGATCGCGGTTACCACCGAGCCGACGCTCGGCCAGCCCACTATGCCGCTGACTGCGTCGCGATCCGGCCCGGTGATCCGGACATCTAGATCGCCCGCGTCGAGGGCATCGAGTCGCCGCACCAGCCCAAGGTCTCGCAGGGCTGACGGGCTCAGTTCGGTGCCGAACAGCGGACCGCCGGCCGGCGCGGCAACGCTGTCGACAGGCACTCCAAGCACTGTCCAGCCCTGGGAGCTCGGCATTCACGAACTCTACCCGCCCGCCATGACCGCGCCTCGGCCGCCCGTACCGGACTTGCCCGGCCTGCTAGCCCCGCGCGTTCCCGCCGAACCGCTCGTCTACCTGCTCGCCGGTCAGGCCGAAGTCGGCCAGCGAGTAGCGGTGCGCGGGCCGCGCGTCGCCCTCCCCGGCCCGCGCGTGCAGCGCCCGGATCGCGGCTGCGGCCGCGCCGCTGTAGGGCAGGCCGAGGTGCGCGTACACCGATTCCACCGTGCCCACCGGATCGGCGGTGAAGTCGGCATAGTCGACGTCGAGGAACTGCGCCGGACTGTGCCGGGCCCTGGCCGCCGCGAACTCCTCAAGGCCGCGGGCCCAGAGCTCAAGCTGATCGGTTCCGATTACCTTGGCCAGGAAAGCACTCGACCAGCCCTGCGTCGCATGCGCAGCCAGGCTGCACATGGAGCCGATCGCCGCCCGTGGCGCGCGGTGCGTCTGGATGATCAGCGCGTCCGGGTACACAGCCATGATCGCGTCCAGCGAGAAAAGGTGGCTCGGGTTCTTCAGCACCCAGCGCCGGCCGGTGTCGTTCAGCCCGATGAGCTGGAGGTTGCCGCGGTGCCGCCGGAACGGGCCGGTCCAATCCTGCTCCCGTAGCCAGGCCGAGTAGGTTGGCAGGTGCGCCAGGCACTCGTAGGACACCGAGCGCAGTGTCTGGCGCAGCAGTTGCCAGCATTCCTCGACCGTGTCCGCAGCTATGTAGTGCACGCCCATGAACTCGGGGTGCTCCACGTGATGTCGCTGATACCCGGCCTGGATGTGCTGGAAGACCGGATTGGCCTCCCAGCTGTCCCTCGGTGGCCGTGGCTGGGGCATCTCGGCCAGCCACAGCTCCAGGCCCTGGTGGTCTGGATCCGCCGTGAGCAGCCGATGCAAAGCGGTCGTCCCGCTTCTGGGCAACCCCGTTACGAAAATAGGGCGATCAATCTGGACGGCGGCATGCTCCGGGTGCGCTGCCCACCCGGCCTGGCTCAGCAGCCTTGCAGCGAGTGCTCCGCGCAGGCCAACCCTTGCTACCTTGCGTCCGAGCGGAGTTAGGTCGGCATCCCTGGCGTAGGACTCCAGGATGACCGCCAGGCCGTCGCTGTAGTCGTCGACGCCATAGTCGGCCAGGCCGGTCAACCGGGTCGCGGACTCGTGCAGGTCCTCGACCGTGCCGACGTTGTCCCGCTCCCCAGGCGTCATATGTGGTGGTACTCGCCGCAGTTGACGTCCAGGCACTGGCCGGTGATGCCGCGGGCCAGCGGCGAGGCGAGGAACAGCACCGCGTCGGCGATCTCGTCCGGCTCCGGCAGCCTGCCGAGGTCGATGTTCTTCGCCGTCTCGGCGTAAATCTCGTCCGGGTCGACGCCGCGCTTCTTGGCCAGGTACCCGAAGTACCACTTCAGCGATTCGCCCCAGATGTGGCCGGGGGCGACTGAGTTGACCCGGATTCCCTTCGGGCCGAGCTCGGTAGCCAGGCTCGACGCCATCGCGAGCAGCCCGGACTTGGCCATCTTGTACGGGCCCATGCCCAGCTGAGAAAACCTGATCACCATCGAGTTGACCATCACCACCGCGCCCTTGGTCTCCGTCAGCGCAGGAATGAATAGCCGGGTCATTCGCAGCGCGGAGATCACGTTGTTGCTGAAGCCTGCCTGCACGGCGTCCAGGTCAACCCTGGCCAGATCCTTGATCGGCGGCATGACAAGCGCGTTGTGCACCAGGGCGTCCACCTTGCCGAACTCGGCGACCGACGCCTCGGCCAGCCGCTCGGCGTCCGCCTCGACCGTCATGTCGGTCGGCACGACCAGCGCGCGCCGGCCAAGCTCCTTGATCTCGGCTGCGACCTCCGCCAGCCGGGAAGCGGTTCTGGCCGCCAGCACCACATCCGCGCCGGCCGCCGCGGCCCGCACCGCGATCTGGCGACCGAGGTCCGGCCCGACACCGGAGACTACGAGGACCTTGTCCTGCAAGAACATCAGGCCAGCTTCCTTTCGGCCATTACGCGAACCTCGTCGACACGATCATCAGCCCAGCATCCTGTTGGCCACGGCGGCCTGACGGGCGGCGATGCGCGCCGCGTACTCCCCCAGCGCGAGCCGGGCCTGCTCGTAATACGGCAGCGCAGCTGGCACTCCGCTGACCGGAACGACCTCTACCTGCGGCCCGTACTCCGGGCCAAGATCTTTCGCCAGCCGCTGCCAGCGGATCTGCACGTAGCCCCGGAGGCGCCCGGTCAGCTCGAGCCAGTTCGCCACGCCAGGGTCGGTGTCGCTGATCACGAACCGCAACTTGCCGTCGGGATCATGGCGGGCCTGATCGGCGGTGAGGCTGGTCTGGTGGTTGCTGTAGTCGAGCGAGATGTACCACATGCTGCCGAGCTGGATGCCCTGGTAGGGAGCCAGGTCCCGGCCAGCGTCGGGCACTGTCACGATCATGGCCTGGTCCGGCGCCAGGTCGAAGTGGCCCGCGGCGGAGAACTGGCTGGCCAGCCCTCCGGGCGTGCGGCGCGGCTCGGTCATCGTGTTGACCGGTTCCTTTAGATAGAACCACTCGGGGAACGCCAGGAACGTTCGCAGCCGGGACAGCAAGATCTTGCCAGCCACGTTGTAGCGCTTGGCCATCGTCACCTCGTCCACGGCTGGCGGCGCCTGGCCGATCTTGTCGACCCGCTGGATGCGCAGCGTGCCGCGCTTCTCGGCTGCCCAGTCGCTATAGACCTCGCGGACCACGAGCATGGCCGAGCCCGGACCGAGCGTGAAGTAGTTGCGCGGCGAATTTTCTCGCTGCGGCCCGAATCGCAGCTCGAACGTCCCGTCCTCGGCGATCTCGAGTGCCCGATCGTCGAATGCGGTCAGGCTGTTCGGCACATCGACGGGCGAGTAGTCGCCGTTCAGTATCTGGAAGCTCAGGTCGCGGGTGCTGCCGCGGACGCCTGTCACTATGTACTCGGCGTCATCGCGGACGTAGGCATGCAGGTAGAGCGTGTCCGGATTGTCCAGGCCCATCTTGGTGTACGGACCCGTGGACTGGACAAAGTACGGAAAGTCCCGCTGATAGGCCCAGGCCAGGTGCAGGGAAGCCTGGATGCTGCCCGCCAGGTAGTCATATCCCTCGGCGAGATCTTGCACGGTCCGTACGTGCGGCGCAGCCCTGATTACCTTCTCGGCCTCGAGCACCGCGTCCGCGAATGACTGGGTGAGCACGGCAACCTCTCCACGTCTGCACCGGGCCGGGGCACGCTGCCCGTCCTGACTGGCCACCGAACCCAGCGGAACCCCACCCGAGAAGGACTCGACCAAGGTAGAACACGTTCTAAAAGTACGTCAATCTCCGCATCTCAGCCCGTCGGCTCGTCGGCCCACTTATTGGCAATGAATCGCAGCGACGGAGTGTCGTCAAGCGAGTTCATAGTCTCGTAGATGCGCGTGTAGCCGATATGAGAGATCCGCCACCGGCCGTCCGATCCCCGCCGGTAGGTGTCCTCGTAGAAGGCCGCGCCCTTGATCAGCACCCGGAAGTCCATTGCGATCACGGTGTCCTCGAACGACCAGGTGCCGTTGGCGCAGTCGCCGTCAATCTCGATTTCTGGCTGGCCACAACGGTGCACGGTGATGATATTCGGGCCCAGGTTGTCCCGCAGGTAGGTCAGGATCTCGTCGCGGCCGCGCAGGCTGAGCGGCTTGCCAACCGCATGCGTGCCGTAGTCCGCGCTGGCATCGGGGGTGAATACGTCTTCCATCTCGTCCCAAAGCTTCAGGTCGACGCAGCGCAGGTAGCGGTACTTCACCCGGCGGATCTCTTCCAGCGCGACAAGGTCCATATCCATCCAGCCCTCATATCTGGTTGACTGCCAACAAGAACATGTTCTACCTAAAGTCGCAAGTCCGCACGTGCGCGGCGCCCAGACCGGAGGGATCAGTGCGCTTCTGCTACGCCGAGTCCATGACCGACCCGTCGTTCTACGCACCGCTGGCCCGCGCCGCCGAGGAATCCGGATACGACTCGATGGTGATCCCCGACAGCATCTGCTACCCGCAGGAGTCAGTCAGCGTCTACCCGTTCAACCCGGACGGGACCCGCGAGTTCCTTGAGGACAAGCCGTTCCTTGAGCCGTTCTCGCTGATCCCGGCTCTCGGCGCCGTGACGCAGCGGCTGCGGTTCATCACCTTCGTGCTTAAGCTGCCCGTACGCCATCCGGTTATCGTGGCCAAGCAGATGACGTCAACTGCCGTCCTCACCGGCAACCGGCTGGTGCTCGGAGTCGGGACCAGCCCGTGGCGCGAGGACTACGACGTGATGGGCGTGCCGTGGGCCAGGCGCGGACTGCGGATGGACGAGTCGCTTGCCGTCCTGCGCGGGCTGTCAGCCGGCGGTTTCTTCGAGTTTCACGGCGAGATCTATGACGTGCCCGCAATCAAAATGGCGCCGGTGCCGACGCGGCCCGTTCCCATCCTGATCGGCGGCCACGGCGAGGCGGCGCTGCACCGGGCGGCACGCAGCGGTGACGGCTGGCTGCATGGCGGCGGCGAACCGGCGCAGCTGCCAGGCATGCTCGCGAGGCTTAGTGAGCTGAGGGCCGAAGCGGGCACCGCTGACAGGCCGTTCGAGGTGCTCGTCATCTCGATGGACGCCTACTCCGCCGACGGCATCCGGCGGCTGGAGGATTCCGGTGTGACCGAGGTGATCGTCGGCTTTCGCTGGCCCTACCACTTCGGCCCGGACACCGAGGCCCTGCCGGCCAAGCTCGACAAACTGCGCAAGTACGCCGACACAGTCATCGGCAAGGTGAGCTAGGGGCCCGTACCGGCTTGTCGAGCGGGCAGTACTCGATTAGCTGATTAACCGGCCAGGCGCAGCGAGTACCTGATGATCTGGAATCCTGCGCCGTGCTTAACTACCTCAGCGCCGGCGGCTGCCGTCGTCAGATACCAGGACCGGCTAATCAGGTGTTGCCGTTCACACCAGTGGATGAGCGCGGCCATATTCCAGTCGGTCAGGCTAGGATGCCTGTTGCGCCAGGCCGGGCGAAGCTGAATATAGTTCCACCTAACCCTTCCCTGCCTGGCTATCCAGCTTCTAAAAAGGTAGTTGTTGCCTGCGATCTTGACTCGACGCATATCGGTGGCCGGGTAACCGTTCTGGTGCAGCCAGATCATGAGCTCAGCGCCGTTGGGATGCATCGCTTGCCCCGCAGCCCTGGTTTTGTTGAACCACCAGTCGGTTGAGTCGTTGCCGATGGCATGCGGCGGATAACGAGTCCAGAGCGTCATGCGCAGTCGGCGTATGCGACTCACCTTGATCGGCAGGCGGCCGGTCTGCGAGCAGACGCCATAGAAGCAGCCTTCATATATCTCGGGGTATGCGTTCCATGCGAACCGCGGAGTGGTGTCCCTGGTGATGATGAGGTTCGGCCCATCACCAGCGTTGTAGAGGCACTGAACACCGGGCTCGAACACATCGTTGCGCACGACCATCAATCCGTGGTCGGCCCACTTCCATTGGTTGTCACCGCACATGATGCTGGTCGCATCGGAGACCCTATGGCCCTTTTTGACCACAGGCTGAACGGCAGCCGGGTTTGTAGCGGCAAACGCGGTAGCCTCGCCTAAGACGCCAGCCGCCAACGCTGCTACCAGGACGAATTTAGTTATGCTCATCGCAGACCCATCAACGAAGATAGGTAGGTCTTGCCCCCGATCCGCTCAATGGCCTCAGACCTAGACGTAGGTTAGGTTATAGATTCTCAGCCATGAGTTTCGATGGTCAGCAGCCGCTCCAAGGTTCTCGAGGCCCACCGGCAGCCGTTTGGACTGGCAGAATAAATTGGGCCGACCTCATCCTCCGGGATTATCGCGAGCGACAGCTCAGCAAACGCCTTCGCCAGCGTCGTTAAGCTCCGAGGATAGCATTAATAAGCCCATTGGGCTTAGTGCATTTCAGCGTTCAGAGAGCGCATCTCACAGCTGAAGTCGGTGCCTTTCGGCAAATAGCCAGGCGGTGCTCTCGTTCTTTCGCCGCCTCCGCCCCCGCCGCCGACCACTCGGCTCCCAGAACGCGCACCGGCGGCCGGTGACCGCGCTGGCCACTAGCAGTGACCCCTTTCGGCCCGCCGACAACGACCGTGTTCCAATGCCTCAAGGCGCTCAAGTCACTAGCGGCAGTTCGGTTTCATGATCCCCGTAGGGTTTGGGGTCTGAGCGGGCCGCTCAGACCCCAAACCCTACGGGGATCATGAAACGAGTCATTGCGTTTTGGTACATAACGGCTGATTCGGGCGGCCTGGGCGCTTCGATGACGGCATTCCCGTTCGTAATGCCGGAAATATACGATAGGTGCGAAGAAGCGGCAAGGCAGAATGGCTACATGGACCTCAAGCCTGTCAACCTGACCGCCGCTCTGGCTTCCTTCGATGACACCTACAGCCCGCGCATCGTCGCCCGGATGAACGACTACGACGTGCGGATCGCACACGCGAAGGGCGAGCACGTCTGGCACGTGCACAGCGACACGGACGAGTTCTTCCTGGTACTCGACGGCCGGTTCGACATCGCGCTGCGCGACGCCGAAGGCGCCGAGACAACGGTGCAGCTACACAAGGGCGACGTCTTCGTGGTGCCCAAGGGCACCGCGCACCGGCCGTCCTCGCCCGGCGGATCGATCCTGATGTTCGAGCCATCCCAGACGCTGAGTACTGGCGACTGGCACGAGGGCAACATTCCCGAGCACGTGCACAGCACCACCGGCCGCGAACTCTAGGCCCGGCCGCAGCGCAAGGCACGCCCAGCCCGGCCGCAGCGCAAGCCACCCCAGCCAGCCGCCGCCCCGGCCGGGTCGCGCCTCGAGCTACCCGGGCCCGGCCACCATCTGTGTCGACAGTTCGGTGACCAGCTCGCGAGGCAGCCCGTGCGTGTCATGCAGGTACCGGTAGTCATCCTCGGTCATCAGCCCGTCAGGGTAGAGCCGCTGCAGCAGGGACCGCCCGCGGGCGAGCAGCTCGCCGAACTTGCGCTCCTCCGCCAGCAGCACCTCCCGCACCGGCCCGGATGGCGCGGACTGCCCGAACCGGGTCAGCGTGTCCTGCAGCAGCAGGTCCGGCAGGTCTGCCAGCGTCCTGGAGCCGTCGCCACGCCACAGCTCGGTGAGCGCCCGGCGAAGCAGCCGCCTGAGCACGTAGCCTCGGCCCGTGTTAGAGGGCCGCACGCCATCGCCGATTATCACGACCGCGGCGCGCAGGTGGTCGGTGAGGATACGCAAGGAGCGAGGTTCCGGCTGCCACAGCTCGGGCAGCGCGAACAGCCACGGGAAGAACACCTCGGTCTCGAACACCGAGCGCACGCCATGCGTCACCATCATCAGCCGCTCCAGGCCCATTCCGGTGTCGACACTGACCTGACTTAGCGGCCCGAGGCTGCCGTCGCTGTGCCGCAGGAAACGCATCGTGACGTGGTTCCACAGCTCTAGCCAGCGGTCGTCGGTGCTGGGCGTGCCCGACGGCGGACCGTCACCCGTCCATACGAAGATCTCCGAGTCAGGCCCGCACGGTCCCGTGGGCCCATTCGACCACCAGTTGTCTTCCGTAGTCAGCTCGACAGGCAGCCCGAGCTCACCCCAGGTCTCGATCGACGCGGTGTCCGGCCCGACCTGTTCGTCTCCACCGAACGCGGTCGCGTGCAGTCGGTCAGATCGCAGACCGAACCCGTCGCGAATGAGCTCCAGTCCCCAGCGCAGGCTCTGCGGGCCACCGTAGTCGCCGAGCGACCATGACCCGAGCATCTGGAAGACGGTGAGGTGGCTGTGGTCGCCGACCTCGTCCAGGTCGGTGGTGCGCAGGCACCGCTGGATGCCGGCCAGCCGCGGGCCGAGCGGATGCGGCTCGCCCACGAGGTAGCGGGTCAGCTGGTGCATGCCCGAAGTGGTGTAGAGCACCGAGTCGCCGTCCGGCGGTATGAGCGTGCCGCCCTCGATCAGCGAGTGGCCGCGCTCGCGAAAAAACTCCATAAATGTCCGTATAGTGCCAAGAGTGTCCATCGCAGTGCCTCACAGGTGTCGGGCACCGGAGAATCAGCCGCTGACGCAGCCTGGCAGACCAGAGTGGAGCGCCGGCGAACCGTCTCCGGTCGCCAGCGGATGAAGAAGGTCAGGCAGCGGCAACCGGCGAGCGGGTAGCTCGCGCGGCCGCGACAGTGCTCGGATAACCGACCTTCATGGCAAGATTGTACCCACCTTGATGTAGCACTGCCCAACTCATATTTGCCGGGAACGGGGCCGCGCCCGGCCACAGCTGTCCGGCCGCTCGCGCGGTCTGCGCCAGTCCTGGCCAACGAACCTGGGCATTCGCCACCGAAAATCTGGCGGTTTCCCGCAAGATATCTGGTAGTCCCAGGGCGCTGGCGACTTCTGCACCTCATCGGCCCCAAGGCGAAGGGACTTCCCAGCGATGAAACCGCTGCTTATCGCGTCTATTGCCGCTGCCGGCCTGGCTGCCGCTGCCTGCGGAAGCAACGCCGCCAGCCCCCGACCGACAGTCACCATAACCAAGACCTCGGCGGCGCCGGCCACCGGCTCCTCGACCCAGCCTTCGAGCGGGACGTCGATCTCAGCAACCGTGCCGACCCAGACGTCAGGCTGCCTGAGCAGGTACCTGCACGGCGCAACCGGGCTGACGCAGGGCACTGCCGGCTCGGTGTACGTAGTGATCTCGTTCAAGAACCTCGACAACGTCCCGTGCACGCTGTACGGCTTCCCCGGTGTCGCGCAGGCGGCGGGCACGCCGGTCGCGGATATCGGCAACCCGTCGACGGAGAGCTCGACCACCTCGCGCGAGCTGGTGACGCTCCAGCCGGGTGGCTATGCCTACTCCACCCTGCAGATCGTCGATGCGGGGAACTTCCCGCCGGCGGACTGCACGCAGAAGAACGCGACCTGGCTTGCGGTCATCCCGCCCAACCAGACGGTCCCGCTGTACATCCCGTACAAGTCGATGGCCTGCGTCGGCGGTGCCAAGCTGCTGACGGTTACCGCAGTCAGGCCGGGGAACGGCGGCTGAGCCCAAGGCTCCTGACGCGGCGAAGGCGCCGCGCTTCCGTGCGGAGCGCGGCGCCTTCGTCGTGGTGACCCTGCCATAGCTGGTCAGGCTTTGCGGACCACCCAGGTGAACTTGACGCTGGCGATGGTCCCGGCTGCGTCGTGCGCCCGGACCTTGCAGACGTAGGTTCCCGCCTTGGTCAGCTTGCCGCTGATCAGCCCGTAGGGGTTCAGGTGCAAGCCGGGTGGCAGCCCGCTCGCGGTGGTGAACCTGACCGCCGAGCCCGTGCTGCTGGTCGCGTGCAGTCGCAGGCTGACCTTCTGGCCGACTTTGTGCTTCTGCTTGCCAGGGTTGGTGATGGTCAGCTTGTCTGCCTTGATGGCCCAGGTGAAGCTCACCGAGCCCGATGCCCCGGTGTCGCTGGTCGCGGTCACGGTGACCGAGGCGGTGCCGCCCTTGGACGGCGTGCCGCTGATGATCCCGGCCGCGCTGATCTTCAGGCCTGGCGGCAGGCCGCTGGCACGATAGCTCAGCGGGAACGACCCGGAATCCGATGCGCTGATCCGCAGCGGCGTGATCGCCTTGCCCTGCGTGCCTGACTGCGCACCGGGACTAGTTACAGCGACCGTGTCGTCGGTAGCCATGAAGGAACGCAATCCGTCCGGCGTCCCCATTCCTGTCGGCCCGTTATAGCCAGTGCCGCCATTGCAGAGATAGTTGTCGCAGTCGCCATTGCTGCCACTGGGTACATCATGCAGGAAGGCCGCGTGAGTATAGAGGTAGCTCGCTGGGTAGCTGCTTGCGGCGGGCGTGCCAGCCAGGGCGTAAGTCGCAGCGATGATCGGGCTGGCTTCCGAGGTGCCGCCCCAGCCGCAGGACCAGCCGGAGAGGCTGTAGGAGTCATACAGGCAGATTCCGGTGTCCGGGTCAGCGTCGGCCGCGACATCGGTCACGGTGCGGTTAGAGCACAACGGGTCGCTAATAGTCTGCTGCCAGCTTGACATCGGCTCGTAGGCCGAGCAGCCCGAGCCAGTGCCGTCGCCGTCAGTGCCCTCGGTGCCGTCGCCCCACACGCTCTCCGCCCAGCCCCGCGCGACCGCGCTATCCGGCGTCAGGCTGGTACCGCCGACTGCGGTCACCCAGGGCGAGGCGGCCGGGTACTCCACGCCGTAGCCGCTGTCCCCGGCAGAGACCGTCACCGCCACGCCGGGCTGATCATAGTAGGTGTCGTAGCTGCTTTCGCCCGCGAACTCGTCTCCGCCGTAAGAATTGGACACGGCAACGATGCCGGGAAGTGCCGCTGCCGACTGCACCGCAGTGCCGAGGTCGGCCACGCTGGTGCTGTCGGCCTCCAGCAGGTCGATGTGGCAGTGCGGGCAGATCGCGGACACCATGTCCAGGTCCATCGACTCCTCGACGTCCCACCCGGTCGAGCCCGCGTCGGCCGGCAGCGGCGAGGCTGCGCCATCCTCGTTCAGCACGGTGATCGTGGTCGCCGGCAGCCCGTAGTTGCTGCGGTAGGCATTCAGGTCGGACTGCGCGTCTGGGTCGTTGTAGGCATCAACGATGGCCACTGTCTCGCCGCTGCCCTGGGAAGCCGATGCCGCAGTGAGGTTATAGGCGCTCTGGAGGTCGGCGGGACCGTACGATCCGGGCTCCCCGGCTGACGGGCTTACGGCTGCTGCCAGCGCGGTGTCACGCAGAGCCAGGCAGGTCATATGGCCAGGGGCGGCCGTGACAGCGCACGCGTGCTGGTAAGAAGCGACAGGCTCAGTAACAGCAGAGGCTGGCACCGCCGTCAGGGCGAATGCCGCCGCGCCGATCACGGTAGCCAGCAGAGGGGATCTCTTCACTTAGCGTCCTTTCATGGGATCCGAGCGACCTGCCCCCATGTGTGACGCGTTCAGGGTGCTCGCGGTGCACCTGCTACAGCCGGCGTCCGACCCGGCAGCCGGACGCTCGCGTCCGGACCGTATCTGGACGGAACGGGGCTCTCCCTCCACAACCTGGCCGATGTACGTCGCGAGAACGAGACCCACTGTGACGGCCACGGGGCATGAACGGCCCAAGGTGCAGGCTGATGGCGGGCCGATATGGGCGACGGACGACCCCGCTCCCGCCCTGACTCGCCGGGCGGGACGGGGTCGTGCCGCTACCACAGTTCGCCGGGTCGGCGCGTCAGTGCCTCAGTGGCAGCCTGAACTTTCCGACCATGCTGGTCGCGCCAAGAACGTAAGGCGCGATGGCCTGGATCAGCTGCGGATAGGTGAGGTGGACGCCCTTGATGTGTGCCGCGGACAGGGCGTAGACCGTGAAGATGTAGTGGTGGATCTGGCCGTCCGCTGGCGGGCACGGACCGCCATAGCCGACCGTCGGGTAATCATTGGTGCCCTCGCTGAACGGGTTGTGACCATGCCCCGCGAGGGATCTCACCCGACGCGGAATGTTGTAAACGATCCAGTGGTGGAAGCCGCCCGCGACCGGAGCGTCCACATCAAACATCGTGAAGGCGAAGCTCTTGGTCCCTGTCGGCACGTTGAACCAGGCGAAAGCAGGCGCGAGGTTCTTGCCGCTGCACCCGGATCCCTTGGAACCCGGCCCGCCGAACTCCGTGCTGACCGGCAGGAACTGCCCGTCGCGGAAGTTGGGGCTCACAACTGTGAACGGGTGGAAGTGCGAATAATGAGCGGGATGAGCCGTGGCGCCGCTTGCCGCGGTAGCCGCTAGCGGCGCGATGGTCAGCGCGACGGCCGCGATTAGGACCGCGACTAACCGCCTCCTTGTCTGCCAAGCCAGCAATGCTTTTGCCATGGATGCCTCCTTGCCCGGCGGACTGGCGGGCCGGGGCGCTGCGTGCTGTCAGCCGGCAGTTGACGATAACCTCTGCGTCCCGGCCCCAATCCCTCGCTGCAGCGGACATTACGCTCGCCAGTGGAACAGCGCACCATCCCGCTCGGGCCATCTCCTGAAGTCCGACCTGCCTCGTGCGACCCTCGGGGCTGGCAGTGATCGCGGGTCGTTGGCCTGCTGGCTGGCGTCGCGATTGCGCGTGATGTGGTCACTAAGAACCTCGTCGTGGAAGTCTTCGGGGTGGTCTCGCGGTTGGTGCGCAAGGCCCGCGCTCGCGCAAGCCGTGACTTCGATAACCTTCCAGTTTCATGGCCGCAAACTACGGCGAATTGCCCGCACGATGCGCTGGAACTGGAAGGTTACGGGCCGAAGCCGGGCGTTGTCGCAGGCGGGCCGGGATCCCCGGCCGCATGAACACGCGGATGCTCCGCCGCGGCAGCGCTTGGCCGCCGGCAGGCAGGACCGGTCAGTGCCGCGAACACCACGGCGCAGGGCCACGTCACGAACCGCCCCGCCCCCGGGGGATGGACGGCGCCGCGGTTATCGCGGCCTGCCACCACCTTCGGAAGGCGGAGCAGCCGGTCCGCATGACCACGGGCGATCTACCGGCCGGCCGGTGTCCCGCCATCAGCGTGCGGCCACCCGGACCCGCCTGACCGTCGTGTCCGCCGCCCCGGCCGCTGGCCCGTCACCGGCAGGACCCCCGCCGGCACCAGCATCAAGAAGATCGCCCGGGCCTGCGCACGGCACGCTCAGCGACCATCGAGATCAACGGCCAGCGCCCCACCCTCGCCCCCGACCTCACCGACGCCGCGCCCCCGACATCCTCAAGCGGCTCGAAACAGGTCACTAAGCGACTGGCACGAGTCAGGTCCGAAGCCAGTGATCGGTCCGGGCCGGGCTGCCCCACGCGACGAGGAGCTCTTCTCGGAGCAGTCCGCGTGGAGATATGGTCAAAATCCCCCAGCGACACTGACTCGGCACGGTCGGGGCGATCGTGAGCGACCTGTCGTTACTGTGCCTGCGTGGCTGGCCACGGAACGTCCAACTCGACCGGCATCGAATAGTCGATCCCGGTCACATTGAACCCGTAGAGCCGTCCGATCTCTCGCCCGAACCAGCCAGGGTCGCTGAGACCGGCCGTGACCGCGTCGTCATCGTCATCCCACCGCTTGCGCAGCTGATCCTGAATGCCTGGAGCGAACTCCCAGTCATCGAGCCGGAGGCGGCCGGCATCGTCCAGGCTGGCACCGGGCTCACCGTGCAGATGATCCCAGAGCCGGGTGGATTGCCGGACGGGCGACTGAGCCGACGGGCCCGCCACCTCGTGCAGCAGGCTGAGGTACAGCGAGATGCCGGGGATGGAGACCGAGGACAGCGTGACGACGGCCCCGTTGACCGAGGTGAGCGCGCGCCCGCCGGACGTGGCCAGCACCGAGCCGGTGAGCCGCCCAGCCGCGGCCTCGAGGTGATCCTTTGCCCGGCCGATGGTGCCCTGGCGGTAGATGGGAGCGGTGAGGTCAGAGCCCAGGTAAGTGAGCGCGACCGTCTGGAATCCTGGCGCGAGCAGTCCACGGTTAGCAAGGTCGGTGACCCAGTCGGTCCAATCCTCTCCGCCCATCACCTTGACCGTGGCCTCAATTTCCGCGTCCGTGGCGGGCTCAAGCACCGCCTCCTTGACGGAGACCGGCTTGCCCTCGGCAAACGTGAGCGACCTGGCCTGGTACGCCTCTTTGATGGGCTTGACCGCGGACTGGTAAGTCGCTCCCGTGGCCGGATCGGTGCGCCGCGGCGCGGCGACGCTGTAGATAAGGGTGCTGATCTGCCCGAACTTGGCTGCCACCCGGTCGAGCACGGCCGATCTGACCTCCGGATCGAAGCAGTCGCCGTTCACCGGCTCGAAGTCAAGTCCGTCCGCTTGCGCGCGGGCCGCCAGCGCCGCGACCCGATACCAGCCAGCCGAAGCCGACCGACGCTGCGTAACCGACCGCTCGAAGCACAAGCCGAGCACCCGAGCGCGCCGTCCGTACAGCGCGGCTGCCGTCGCGGCCAGGCCGTAACCTGCGCTGCAGCCGACGATCAGCACAGCCTCGCCGCCGCCGCGAGGTGCCGCCGGGACCTCGGCGATCATCTCGTCCACGATCCTGGCGCAGCCGGACGGGTGCGCGTCCAGGAGAATAAACCCCATTCCGGCTGGACGAATGACCCTCGCGACCACCCGGCCACCTTCCTTCCGTCAGTCAGCAGAGCAGCAGCATATTGCGCGGTGGTGGCCCGACGGCTCGGCGGAGGGCGGCAGCGGAGTCTGACAGGATCGGGCGGTGGAGGAACAGCGGTATTGCCAGCCGGTCACGGTCATGGCCCAGCTCTCCGTGCGGCGGGGTCGCGAAGCTGTCGAGTTCTACAAAACGGCGTTCGGCGCGGTCGAGGATTACCGGGTAGGCGGCAGCGATGCGAACGAGGCCGTCGTGTCCCAGCTGTCTGTCGGCGGCGGGACGTTCTGGGTTGCCGACGAGTCCCCCGAGCACGCGAACTTCAGTCCTGAGTCGGTCGGCGGCTCGACCACAAGAATGCTGCTCGTGGTGGAGGATCCGGATGCTGCTATCGCCGCCGCCGTGGCGGCGGGGGCCAGGGAGATCCGGCCGGCGGCCGACGAGCATGGCTGGCGGCTTGGGCGGATCGAGGATCCGTTCGGTCACCATTGGGAGATCGGCCGGCCCATGCGGGCCTGGCCCCCGGTCGCGCACGGCGGGCCCGCCAGCTGACCAGTCAGGGCGGCCTGGCGCGGCTGGCGGCGGATCTCGGCTGCGATTCCCGGCCTAGCCTGTGGCTACGTATCCGGACTGCGGCCCGGCCGCGTTTTCTCGGCCTAGCCTGCGCGGCTAGATTTCCGACTGCCGGGAAAGCGCGGCCGCGTTTTCTCGGCCTGACCTGCGCGGCTGGACATCCCGGCTGTCGGGAAGCATGGATTATTCGCCGAGAATGCGGGTGGGCCCGCCGGACCGGCCGTACGCGACCGTGACGGGTCCGGCAAGGTCTCCGTGGCGGTGCACCATAGCTGTGCCGGGTCAGGCACTCCGTCGTCGGCCGTCAGCTGCTCGGTCCGCAGCTGCCCAAACGGATTCTCGCCGTACAGACCCCCGGCCGTCATCACGTACGGAACGCTCGGGTTGCGGGTCGAGCCCGCGATCAGGACGTTCCCGCCGTAGACGGGACCGACGACGTTCGCGTGGTCGGCTAGCTGAGTGTTGCTGTCGACCACCCAGAGGGTGTCGGGAAAGCTCCCGCACGGCTGCAGGCTGATCTTCTCGCCTTGCGCCGCTGCCTTCGCGGTGCCGCGACACAGGTTGCTGGTGACGCCGTAAGGCGTCCACATCACCTCGACCGCAGGCATGGAGTGGTAGTGCAGTTCCATCGCGGCGCCGATGTATCCCAGGTGGTAGAGCACGACGACCGGCGCCTGCACATCGACCCGCCAGTCTTCGCCCGCGTTGTTATCGTCCGCCCAGCTCAGGTCGACGGCATTGCCTCGCTTGTCGCCCGCGATTCTGTTGTCGGTGAAGTACTGAATGCCGAACTCCACGTTGAAGACGGGGTCGCTGCAGTAGGAGTTCACCGAACAGGCCGGGGTTACCGATGGCTTGCCGTTGTGCGTTGCCGCAATGGCCGGCCCAGCAGGTAAGAGCGCGAGCGTGGCGGCCAGGGCGGTGCTGACCGCCAGCCCATATAACGCCTTCTCCCCGCGTCTGCGCATCGGCATTTCCTCCCCCGTCGGAGCCGCCGCGGCCACCGAACCGGCCTGCGTAATCAGGCGGCTTCGTTACGTAGCCGAACGCTAGCACCAACGGTCACCACACAATGTGCGGCGACACAGCGGCGACACATAAGAGCGGCCGGGTGGGTCCCAGACCAATGAGCCAGTTCGCGCCCGGACGCAATTGCCTGACCTGGTTCAGTCCCTATCGGGCCGCCTGCACTGGGTCCGCTGCGCAGACAGGCGTGCCCCCGCAAGACTTGCGGGGGCACGCCCTCGTTCACTCCTACTCAAGCCTAGGTCTCCAACTCACCGAGGCCTTGCTTGCGCGTCCTACCCGATGTTGTCGTTGATGCTACCGAAGCAGTACGGGCTGTTGGACTTGTACTGCGGGGGCGAGACCGGCGGCGGCCCGTTCTGGGTGTTGTAGTTCACCGATGCCGTGCACCACAGCTGCCCAGGGTTGACCACGCCATTATTGGCGGTCTGCTCGTAGACCCGCAGCTGGGCGAACGGGTTGCCGCCGAACAGGCTGCCGCCGGCGGTCAGCACGTACGGCACACTGGGATTGCTGGTCGCGGCCGTGATCAGCTCGTTCCCGCCGTAGTACGCAGTCTTGTCGGGGCGAGCCTGGCTCTTCATCGCCGCGTACTGATTGCTGCCGACGATCCAGAGCGTGTTGGGGAAGTCCCCGCACGGCTGGAGGGTGACCTTCTCGCCGTTCCATGCGGTCCTGGCGATGCCGCGGCACAGGTTGGTGAGAACGCCGTACGGCGTCCACATCACTTCGACCGCGAAACTGTGCCGGTAGTGCACCTGCATCGCTGAGCTTATGTAGCCCAGGTGGTAAAGCCTGCGGACCGATCCCTGGAGGTCGACCGTCCAGTCCTGGCCAGGGTTGTTGTCGTTCGCATAGGCCAGGTTGATGCCGTTGCCTGGGTCCCATCGCGAGTTGTTGTTGTTGATGAAGTACTGGATCCCGAACTCCACGTTGAACACTGGGTCGCTGCAGTACGACTGAAACGTACATGCAGGCGTCAGGTCCGGCTTGGCTTTCGGCGCAGCGGCGTTCGCTACCCCGGCTGCGCTGAGGCTGAGCGTGGTGGTGACGGCAAAAGCGGCCGCCAATCCATACACCGCTCTCCCATAGCGGATACGCATGGGTGTTTCCTTCCTGTCGGATGAACCGTGCCGACTGTGATTTCCGTTGGCTCGGGCGGTCAAGCTCGGGTCGGCACCGACTAGCCGTTGCGCTGGCCTTAGTTGCTCTATGTTATCCCGCCCTGCCAGTCAGTAATCGCACGCTACCACGAGTAGTCGTGGCGCCATAAGGCGTGACGAGGAAAAGGCGCCAATGACTTTCTCAAAAGGCGAAATCCGGAATTCACATGTCCGCCAATTTCGCCGCAGATTCTGGTATCACACCAGGTCAGCCCGGTGTACTAGGCGGCCTCGGAGGTGCGCACGCGATAAACGCGCCCCTGCGTAACACCGCGCGAAGATGGCGCTCGGCGCCAACTGCGCTGCGTAATCATCGACCACTAATAGCGCCGTTGACAGAATCCACAACGGAGAGGAGCGCTGCCGCGCAGATTCACCGCATTCGTGAGGTAATCCAGATAAGGAATATGCCCGGCAAAGAATGCAAGCCGCTCGCATAGATCGTTCCATCCGCATTACTGCGGCCAAATGGCGGGTTGTTTCAATGTCATTACCGGCGCCTTAGCCGGACAGCTCCCCTAGGGCAAGCCCGTCGACAACGGCCCGGCTACCGCCGCAGGCGGCGGCCCGGCTACCGCCGCAGGTGCCGGCCCGGCCCAAGCAGAGTCGGCCAGGCCATGCACGCCGGGCGCGCCGACCCAGGCGATGGCAGCACAACACTCGAGGTGTGCGGCGTTGGTATGGCTATTTCCAATGGCTATTTCCATTGCAGCGCCGCACACCCGGATCGACAGCACCCGGACCGCCGGAACAGAGCCGGCCCCGCAGCACCCAGCCCGGCCTGGCCTGCCCGCGAAGGAGCAGGCCAGGCTTACTTGTCCGACGGCTCCGCAGGCGCGATGGCCGACGGCGCGGGGAACGAGGTCGCGTCCTGGCCCGAGAGGCCCTTCTTGACCGACTCCAGGATCGTTAGCCCCTGGGCGACCAGGCCCGCCGCAATCTCGCTGAGCCCGTCGGCGCCGTTCAGCACGCTGACGTTGGCCCCGGCCAGCCCGCTCGCCGCCTCCCTGACGATCTGCGGCAGCTGCTCGATCAGCATCCGGTCCAGCGCCACCCGGTTGTTCGAGTCGGCTGCCTCCGCCATTATTCGGGTCCGCTGCGCGTCGGCCTGGGCCAGCACCCTGACCTTCTCCGCCTCGGCCTCTGCGGGCTTCACCACTTCCGCGATCAGCTGGCGCTGGCGCAGCTCGGCCTGGCGGTGCGCCAGCTCGGTCTGCGCCTGCAGCACGCTCATTGTCGCCTGTGCCTGCGCCAGCGGGCCGACCTGAGCCGCCTCAGCCTGGGCCTTGTCGATCTCCGCCTTGTACCCGGCCTGGGCAACGGCCGTCTGACGCGCGTACTCGGCCTGATTGCGCTGCGACTCCTGTTGCGCCTCGGCGGCCTGCTGTGTCGCCTGCGCCTGCGCGATCTGCGCCTGGCGCTGGATGGCGGCATTGTGCGGGGCTGCCATCGCGTCGATATAGCCGCTGTTCATGTCGTCGATCGACTGGATCTGCAGCGAGTCGACGGTGAGTCCGATCCTGGCCATCTCGGTCTTGGAGCCGTCCAGGACCTCGGTGGCGAGCTTTTGCCGCTCGGTGACGATCTCCTCGACCGTCATCGAGCCGATGATGGACCGCAGATGCCCAGCGAAGATCCGCCCAGTCAGCGTAGACATCTGATCCTGGTCGGACAGGAACCGCTGCCCGGCGTTGACGATGCTCTCGTCGTCGTTACCCACCTTGAACGCGATGACAGCACGCACGTTCAGCGTGATGCCCTGCCTTGTTACGCACTGCTCGGCGACCTCTGACTCGCACATCGACAAAGTGAGGTAGCGCGCCTTGCGGACGAAGGGAAGGACGAAGGCACCGTGGCCGATCACCACCCTGAACGGGGCGCCCTTCTGGCCGTAGCGGCCGCCCGAGATCAGCATTGCCTCGTCCGGCGCAGGCACCCGATAACCAAACATCGTCCATCTCCCATATCAGCCAGTGTGTTATGTTTTAACCCCTGTCTGGCATGGATAAGCTTATCCCCGCATTGGCCCTATGCATCGATGCCAGCTGGAAAGTCATCAAACGGATCACGCCAGGCGCTCACATCGACCGCCCGATGGCCGCGGGACTCGATGACCAGCACCGTGGTTCCCTTGGGCAATGGCTCGGGCGACCAGGCGATGAGCGACTCCGTCCCGCCCCTGACCCGGACCTGGACCTCGCCGGGACCGCCGGACCCGCGGGTCGCCACGGTGATCAACCCGATGCAGCCGATGATTGCCTCATCACGCGCCACCGGCAGTCACCTCCGGTGACCTGTCTGCCATAGCTGCTCATTATCTCCGCGATCCAGCCGGGACGGGGAACCAGCCAGGGCGTGGAATATGCCAGGCGCCGCACTCGTTACACACTCCGTCGGTGCGCTGTGTCCCCCGGGCCGCAACTACTGCCTTCGCGGAATACCGTCAGGCTGGAGCCGCGATGAGCCACTCGCCGAGAGGCGACCTCGCATCGACGCCGGTACGCCCTCGTGAGCAGACGCTCCCGGGGGCGTTTCTGGTTAGGGCAAACGCTTCGCCTCAGCGGATTCTCGCCGCGCCAAGCTGACGGCTGAGCAGGGCCGGCGCCTCCACCAGGGACGGCCCGTACCAGGTCAGATGGCGGCCGCTCACCAGCGCGGTCCGGCGGCCGGGGAAAGCCTCGGGGCCGTCGGAGGCGGTAAACCGGTACGGCTCGTCCGGTAGCACGATCAGATCGGCGCCGACGCTCCGAAGTTCGTCGAAGAGGACCCGCGGATAGCGATCACGGTGCCCGGCATAGACATTGGTGACACCCAGCCGGGACAGCAGGTCGCCGGCGAAGGTGTCCCGGCCGATCACCATCCACGGGCGCCGCCAGATAGGAACGACGGCCGCCCCAGCCAGATCGCCAGGAAGCCGGCGCCACGCGTGCTCGGCCATATCCAGCCACGCTGGGCTCGGCTGCCTGCAGGCCAGCGTGATCATCCGCCGCAGGGAGGCGAGCGCGCCTGGCAGGTCCCTGATCTTGGTCACCCATACCGCCAGGCCGGCGGCCCGGAGGGCATCGAGGTCACCAGCCCGGTTCTCCTCCTCGTTGGCCAAGACCACGTCCGGTGCCAGCTCGATGATCTTATCGATCTCCGGGTTCTTCGTACCGCCCACCCTGCTAACTGGCAGGTCCGCGGGATGCGAGCACCACGCGGTCGCGCCAGTGAGCAGGCCAGGATCCAGCGAGGCCACGGTCTCGGTCAGCGACGGGACCAGCGAGACAACGCGGCGTACCGCAGCGGGCACCGCGACCTGGTTGCCCAGGTCATCGGCACACTGGTCCTGCGTCAGTTGTCGCGTAGCATCCGGCACGCTGCCCCCCAGACCCGTCGATCGCCCCCATTCTGACCGCAACCGCTCGACGACACCAGGCCCCACGGCCCATCAGCCACTCGCATACGCTGAGGCTTCACCGCCCGAGCAGGCGGTGAATGTCGCGCCAGGAAGGCAATCCAGACATGACCGACGCCCTGCCGGAGACGGTAATGGCAGCGCTGGACGACCCGTTCGCCCAGCTGACAGGGCCTCTCGCCGACACTCGGCGGCTGCACTTCCAGGTTGCCGCCACCGATCAGGTGAGCCCGCACCTGCAGCGGCTTGTGCTTACCGCGCCAGAGCTGGGCGGCTTCACCTACCGCCCGGGTCAGGACGTCATGGTGCTGGTCGGCGCCGAGGGCACCAAGCCCGTGCGGCGGCGCTACACGATCAGGCGGCTCGACCCCGCGCAACGCCGGCTGACTCTCGACGTGGTCCTGCACGGCGACGGGCCGGGTGAGCGCTGGGTGCGCTCCGCGCGGCCTGGCGACCGGATCGAGGGCATCGGACCTCGAGGCAAGATCAGCCCGGCACCTGACGCCGACTGGCACCTGTTCATGGGCGACGAGGCAGCCATGCCGGCCATCCTGGCGATGACCGAGTCGCTGCCTGGCGACAGCGACGCCACAATCGTGCTTGAGGTCCCGGATCCCGCCGACGAGCAAGAACTCCTGGCCCCGGCCAGGACCCGGCTGAGCTGGCTGCACCGCCTGGGCGGCCAGGCGGGCGACCCAGCCGCGCTGGCAGCCGAGGCGGCGGAGGTCGAGCTGCCGCCAGGCAACGGGCACGCCTACCTGCTGGGCGAGGCCAAGGTTGTGCTGCGACTGCGCGAGATCCTGTCGAGCCGCGGGCTGGCCGAGGATCAGATGTCTCCTAAGGCCTACTGGGGTCGTGGCCGGGCCAATGGCGGCCACGGCGAGCCGGCCAGGGACGCTTAGCACAGGACGCGAGCGTCCGGGCGATGCCGGTCCCGGCCTGCGCGGCCCAGGCAGCGAATGGGCCGATCCGGCCCGCCCGCTAACTCTCGCGCAGCCCGGTCCAGGTAACAGCCGCGCCCATCGCGGCCGCGACCCGGAGCACCGGGTCGCGCTCGTCCGAGGCCCACGCGATATAACCGTCCGGCCGGACCAGCAGCGCGGTCGGCAGGCCAGGTCCTAAGCCGCTGCGGTATGCCACCGCGATCACGCCGCCCGGCAGGCCTTCAACTGCTGGCCCCGGCGTCAGCAGTACGAAGTGGCCGTCGTTAAAGAGGTCATACAGCCTTGTCGAGGTGCCGTCGGCGAGGGTGACCGTGCCCGGCGGCAGTCGCTTTCCCGCCAATGGATGATCACAGTCGGGCGGCGGCGGGTAGCCGATCGAGATACCGGAGTAGTCGCGCGCCAGCCGCGCCTGCACCGGTGGCAGCGGCACGACCAGATACCGGAGCGCCCAGCGCAACGCGCGTCGGCCGGGACCTCGCGCTGTGTTGAGCCGGAACTGGCGGCCGGTCAGGGCTAACACCGCGGCGCCCACCGGGTGACGTTCCGCCTGATAAGAGTCGAGCAGCCAGCCCGGAGCGTATCCGCCGATCTCCGCGGCAAGCTTCCAGCCCAGGTTGACCGCGTCCTGCAGGCCCGTGTTCAGGCCCTGGGCGCCGGCCGGTGAGTGCGAGTGCGCGGCGTCTCCGGCCAGCAGGATCCGGCCATTGCGATAGGTCGGCACCTGCCGACTCTCGCTGCGATAGCGGGCCGACCAGTACATGTCGCGCGGGCCGAGGTCGCGCCCGGTGGTCCGGCGCAGCCCGTCGGCTATCTCCGCCAGCGTGACCGGCTCGCTGATATCGGCGTTGGCCCTGGCGTAGTCGTACAGGACCACCCGGCAGGACCCGTCCCTGAACGGGAAAACCAGCAGCATCCCGGCGCTCGACATTTCGCCGTGCGCGGCGTTCATCGCAAGCCCGTGCAGCGACAGATCGGCGAGGGACACCGAACCGGGGTTGGCAAATCCGGGGAATGGCAGGCCGACGCTCTGCCGAACGAGGCTATGCACGCCGTCACAGCCAACCACGTACCCGGCCCGCTCAAGGGTGCCAGATGCGGCCTCGCCACAGCCCGTTCCCAACTGATGCGGATCGTCGGATCGCTCCGGCGCGATGGTCACCGTCACTCCGTCATCGTCCTGCGTAATCGCGGTGACCGCGGCGCGCCAGCGGATCTCGGCGCCAAGCTGGACGGCGCGAGCCAGCATTAGCTGCTCCATCTGGCTCTGCGGCATATCCAGCAGATATGGAAAATCCGAGTCCAGGTACCGGAAGTCGATCTTCGCCCCGCGCGGGCCGAGCGGGAACGACGGCACCGCAAGGCCGGCCTCGGCGAACAGACTGGCCTGCCCACGCAGATCGAGCGTCTCCATGCTCCTGGCATGCAGGCAGATCGCTCGCGAGTCGGTCCGCGGCCCGTCGCGGCGTTCCAAGACAAGGCATCGGATGCCGGCCAGTGCCAGCTCAGCCGCGAGGACAAGCCCTGTCGGCCCGGCCCCGACGATGATCACCCGATCTGAATCCGGTACCGACACCCGTCCTCCTGACGCAATGGATTACCGGTAATGGGCGCGAAGCCAACCCCTCGTTCTCTCCCAATAGGCATAAAGCTGCTCCATACTAAAGAGAACGAGCCGTAGTCCGCTTCTGCCGAAGGGAGCACTTCGGTGGCATCCGCAGTGGCGGCAGAGGTCTCCGCGGTGCTGTCGAACACGTCCGCCCGCACGTTGATCCTCGGGATCGACAAGGTTGGCCGCGTTCGCCAGCACGACCGCGTCGCCGGCGACGTGCTGGCCGATAAGCCAGGCACGCTGATCGGAACGGAGCTCGCCACGCTACTTGCGGTCCCGAACGGCCCGGCCGCCACCACCCTGCAGAGCCTGGTCGACTCCGCGATCTCCGATCGCGAGAGCACGGCGATACTGACATTCCGCACCGCCAACGGATCCGCCGCAGACGCCGTCGTCACCGTCCAGCCGGTCCGCTCGGACGACCCGGAACTGGCCGCGCAGGTGATCTTGCGCATGACCCCGCCCGTCGTAGAGCGGTTCCTGGATCCGGCGGTGATGCGGCACATCATGCTGGAAGGCGCGGTGCGGCGCATCGGCGGCGCGCTGGACATCGACCAGATGGCGCCCGAGCTGATCAGCATCCTGGTCCCGCACTTCTCCAACGCGGCCGGCCTGCTCTTGCTGGAGAGCCTGGTCGGCGAGGACGAGTTCCCGGCCGAGACGCCAGACGGGTCCCATCCCGTGCGGCGGCTGGCGGTAGCGCACGACGATGAGAACGGCGGCTGGGACGCCGCTTTCCCGACGGGCGAGATCCTCTACTACCCGCCGGACACCCCGTATACCCGCTGCATGGACACCGGCAAGCCGGTCATGGAGGTCATGAGCAGCGATAACGCGGGAAAGATTGCGGCCGCCTGGACGCGGCGCCCGGTCGCGGAACTGCTGTCTGGCGTCTCCATGCTGTTGCTGCCGCTGATCGCGCGGGACGTCATGCTGGGGTTCTTCGTCTGCGTGCGTCGTGTCGGCTTCCGCCGGTTCGACGCGTACGACGTCGAGATCGGCATGGAGTTCGCCTCTCGCGCGGCGATCTTCATGGACAACGCGCAGCGGTACAGCCGCGAGCGCGCCACCGCGCTGACGCTGCAGCGCGCCATGCTGCCTACCGGCCTGTCCGCGCCCTCGTCAGTCGAGGTCCGGCACCGCTACCTGCCCGGCAGCAAGCTGATCGAAGTCGGCGGGGACTGGTATGAGTCCATCGCGCTGCCCGGCGGACGGGTCGCGCTCGTCGTCGGCGACGTCGCCGGTCATGGTGTGCGGGCCGCGGTGACGATGGGCAGGCTGCGGACCGCCATCCACACCCTGGCCATGCTCGAGCTGCCCCCGGCCGAGTCGCTCCAGCAGCTGAACGAGCTCATGCAGGAGCTTGGCGTCCGCGAGCCGCACTTCGCTACCTGCGTGTACGCCATTTTCGACGCGGTGACAGGCACCTGCGAAGTGGCCTCGGCCGGGCACCTGCCGCCGTTGCTGGTGCGGCCGGACGGTAGCAACGAACTGCTGGACGTGTCACCCGCGCCGCCGCTCGGCGTCGGCACCGGGCCGATCCAGAGCCGGACGATTGCGGTCGCGGACGGCAGCCTCCTCGTGCTCTACACCGACGGGCTGGTGGAAAAGCGGACCAGGGATATCGACGAGGGACTGAACCGGCTGCGGGACATCTTCACCCCGGCAACGGTCGACCTGCCGCTCGAGGACCTCTGCAAGGCAACCCTGGCCGGCGTGTACGCGGACGAGCAGCGAGACGACATCGCCGTACTGATCGCCAGGCTGCGGACAATCCCGGCGGAGAACGTCGTGCGCTGGACCCTGCCCGCCGAACTCACCTCGGCTCGCAAGGCCAGGTCACTGATCCGTCGGCCACTCCGCAAGTGGGGCCTTACCGAGTTGCAGCCAGCGGTAGAACTGCTGGTCTCCGAACTCGTGACCAACGCCGTCAGGTACGCCCAGGGCAAGATCGGGCTCCGGCTCATTCTCGAGGGCGGGCTGGTCGTCGAGGTACTCGACGACTCGGCCGCGCTGCCCCGGCTACGCCACCCCGACGAGGAGGACGAGCGCGGACGCGGCCTGCAGGTGGTCAGCCAGGTAGCACAGCGCTGGGGTGCGCGACGCTCGCTGTCCGGCAAAGTGGTCTGGTGCGAGCTGCCCCTGCCCTACGCGTGACGGGCGGCTCCTCCCGGCCGGGCGCGAGCCTGGCTAGCCGCCGGCCTGCGGTGCCGTCACGCGGGGTGCCCGCCGGGTGTCCTGCCTGATCGAGATCTTGCCGTTCTGCATCAGGCCGATGCGCTGCGCGCGGCGGGCGATCTGACTGTCATGGGTGACGAGGATGAGGGTCAGGTGCAGGTCCTGCCAGAGCTTCTCCAGAAGTCCGATGATCTCGTCCCTGGTGTCCTCGTCCAGGTTCCCTGTCGGTTCGTCGGCCAGCAGGACCTTGGGCTGCTTGACGAGTGCCCTCGCGATGGCGACGCGTTGCTGCTGGCCACCTGACAGCTCTGAGGGCAGGTGCCGCGCCCGGTCCGCCAGGCCCACGTCCGCAAGTGCCTGCGCGGCCCTGGCCCGTCTGGTCTCCGTACTCAAGCCAAGCGGGACGAGGGCGGTCTCGACATTCTCCTGCGCGCTCAGCGTGGGAATCAGGTTGAACGTCTGGAAGATGAACCCGATCTGCTCGGCGCGGATCTTCGTCACCTGACCCTCGCGCAACTGAGCGAGGTCCACGGCGTTTCCGTTGCCGAACACGATGCTGCCCGCCGTCGGCCGGTCAAGGCCGCCCAGCATCTGCAGCAGCGTGGTCTTCCCGTGACCAGTCGGCCCCTGGATGGCAAGCCACTCGCCGTCGGAGATTTCCAGGTCGACACCCTGCAAGGCGCCGACGACCTGGCGGCCCTTCTGGTACTGCTTGGTCACGCCCGTCAGCTTGTACATGGGTTGTCTCCCTGGATGGCCGCGGCGCCGGTTCGGACGACGCTGCGGGTTCGGATGGCCGTCATGCGGGGTCGGATGGCGCCAGCGCGGGTTCGGATTGCCGCCGCGCGGGGTCGGTCAGCTCGCTTCTGCGCGCTCACGCGACGCTCGCCAGCGCCGCAGCCGGACGCAGCCGTGCCGCCCGCCAGCCGCCCAGCGACCCGGCGATGAGGCCGCCTGCGATCGCTAGCACGACCGCTGCCGTGATCGCGCCAGCGGTAACGGGGGCGCTCAGGTGCACCCCGATCGTCGGGGCCGCGGTCGTAGCGGCGTGATGGAACCGGCCAGCGAAGCCCGCGCCGCCGCCGCCCCCGAAACCACCGCCACCGCCACCGCCGGCGAAACCGCCACCGCCACCGCCGGGGAACCCCCCGCCGGTGAAAGTCCTCGCGCCGCCGGGTGTCGCTGTCCCGGTCGTCGGCCCGAGAGCCGCGGTAAGGGTCCCGCTGAAGTGACCGACGAGGGCCGAGCCGAGGAAGCCGAGACCGACCCCGACGATGCCGCCGACGATGCCGATGACGAACGCCTCACCGACGACCTGACCGACGACGCGTCGGCTGGTCCAGCCAAGGGCCTTCAGCGTGCCGAACTCCCTGACTCGCCTGGACACCGCCGACATCGTCAGCAGGCTCGCCAGCAGGAAGGCCGCGGCGAGCACCGCGATGGCGAGCCACTTGCCCAGGTTGCTGGCCAGATTGGACGCGCTGGACAGCGAGCCAGTTAGCTGGCTCGCGAGGTCGTTGGAGTTGGTCACTGTGGCCTTCGGCAAGCTCGCAGAGATCTCCTTGGACACGGTGGTGATGTTCGACGCGCTGTCGGCTGCCACGTAGATGGTGTTGACCTTGCCGCTCATGCTGGCCAGGGTCTGCGCGCGCTGCAGTGGGATGTAGATATTCGCCGAGGTAGCGCCGGCCGGAGTAGTCACCAGCCCGACGACCTTGAAGCTCGTCTTGGCCAGGGTGACCGTCGAGCCGACCGTGAGCTTGTTGGTACTGGCATAGGTGGCGTCCAGGACCGCGACGTCGGCATTGCTGTCGGCCGAGGTGAAGGTGCGGCCGCTGGTCAGCTTCCCGCTGCTCAGCGGGCCTAGCGCCGAGGCGCTGGCCCCGAGGTCCACGCCGTCAACCGAGATGAACTGGGTCTTGAAGCTGCTGCGGAACGTGCCGCCGGTGCCGCCACCGCCTCCGCCGCCGAACCCGCCCCCGCCGCCATTGAAGTTAATCGCCGGGATCTTGCCCGAGACCTTGAAGTCGGTGAGAGCCAAGCCGCCCGCAGCGGCCGCGACGTGATTCAGGCCGGAGACATTGCTGAGGTTGGCGCTGGTGAGGGTTCCGTAACCCGCGGTGTTGCTGAGCGTGTCCGTATTGATGGTCGTTCCGGCGGCAGGCCGCTTGCTCGTGCCGAACGCGCCGCGGAATCCGAACCCGAAGCCGGTCCCGCTGCCAGCGGCCGGGGCCTGAGTCACTGTGATGTCGGTGTCAAGTCCGTACAGCGAGTGCAGGACCTCGCCCTGCGCGTTCTTGACTCCAGCCGACAGCGCCGTGACCGTGATGACCAGCCCGATGCCCAGCGCGAGGCCGATTGCAATGATGCTGGACTGCCGGGCGCGCCGGCGCAGCTCGCGCCTTAGGTAGGTACCAAACATCCGTACTCCTCGCACCGTGTGATTCTGGTGGGGCCACGGCGTCCGGACGGCGTCATGGGATGCCCCGCAGCGGGCCAGGTCGGCCCGAGCGGTTCTGATATTGGCCGAGCATCCTGAGCGGATGCTGAAGAGGCTCTCCGAACTAGCCTTATGGCCGACTCCGCATGGATGGCAGTCAAGCCGGACCGGCGGTCGGCACGGTCAGATGATACGGCCGGTCCGAAGCCCTAGCGCGGCCAGGTGGCCTAGCCCTGCCCGGCAGTCGCGCCGGGCCCGGCAGAAAGGTACTGACCGAGCGCGCTCAGCGCGGCCGCATGCGCCCGGATGGCACAGATCGCCGCGCCTGGGCCACTTACCTGGCTAGGGTCCTGCCAGCTGCCATCGGGCAGCTGCGCGGACACCAGGAACGCCGCCCCGCGATCGATCGACTCCGCCGCGTCCGGGCCGCCGACCGTCAGCACGGCGATCAGCGCGGTCAGCGCCCGAGCCGTGGCCAGCGGGGTGGAGCTGCCCCGTCCCGCCTGCCTGCCATCCGCGGCCGAGTAGCCTTCGCCCCATCCGCCGTCCGAGTTCTGCCGCGCGAGCAACCACGATCTGGCTCGGCTCAGCGGGGGCTTCGCGGGTACCACGCCCGCGGCCACGAGGGCTGACATGACGGCGCAGGTGGCTAGGTGGTTGCTGGTGCCTCGCTCACCTGGCCACGAGCCGTCAGCCAGCTGAGCGCGCAGCAGCCAGGTGACCCCGCGCCGGATTGCGCGAGCGCCGGGCTGACCAGCTTGCGCCAGCGCCAGCACCGCGTCTGCGGTCAGTTCGGCCGACGACGCGTCTCGCGCTTCAGCGAGGTCGAAGAGCGGCAGCCTGGTAACGAGCGCGCTGCCGGGCCCGGCCGCGTTCCGCCCCCACCCCCCGTCCTTGCGTTGCATGCTTGCCAGCCAGTGGACGGCGAGCACGGTCTCCGGAAGCCGGACAAATGCGCCGGGCAAGCTCACCCGCCGAAGCGCCAGCATCACCGCGGTGGTCTCGCCGATCCCTGCCTGCACACCGCCGGTCGGCCCGGCCTCGCCCTCGGCTGGCTCCACGTCGCGGCTCCCGGCCCGCCATCCAGCACGAAGACTGCTGTGCTCCGCAGCAAGACTGCTAGCCGCCGCCGACAGCGCGGCATCGTCGCGCGGCAGTCCCGCATCGGTCAGCGCCGCGACCGCGAGCGCGGTCGCGGCGATCGACACGCGCGTGGTGTCCAGTCGCCGGGCCGGCGTGCCGACCTGCGGCGTCCAGATGACTGACCGGTCCAGCGCGGCCAGACCGCCAGCCAGCACCGGATCGTCCGTGCGGTGGCCTAGCAACTGCAGGGCGAGCAGGGAGAATAGCCATCCGGTCCGGCTGCCGGGCCAGGAGCCGTCGCGCCGTCGCGCCGCGATGATCCACTCGCCGCACTTGCGCAGCGCGGCGGTCCGTGCCGCCCCGAGCGCCGTCAGCCGCAGGTTGCGGCTGTACGCCGGCAGGCTACGGTCGAGCCCGGCGATCCAGTTCGCCTCCCCAGACTGCCCGGCCCGACCCGACCGCACTGCCCGGCTCTGCCGCGCAGTCTGGCTACCGGCAGCCAGTCGGGTGGCGGGTTCCGGCCGACTGGCAGGCGCCGGCTGCTGCCCGTGCGCCGCAGGGACCCGCAGCTCGCCCAGGCCGAATGGCAGCTCGCGCACGGGTCTGAGCGCGGCTACCACGGTGAGCGGTATGACGGTCGCCCTGCCCCAGCCTGGCTGGCCGGGCAGCCGCACCGGGCAGGAGACCGGCAGATATATGGCTTCAGGCGGCGGAACGGGCAGTCCTTCCCACTCAGCCAGCCCGAACAAGGCGAGCCAGACTCGGGCTCGGACTCCCACTGGGGCCAGGCCGCCCGCATCGCGGATCCAGCCTGCGGCCATCGCCATGTGGTAGGCGTCCGGCGAGTCGCCGGCCAGACGCAGCGCCAGGTAGGCCAGCACCGAGGAGGACAGATCGCCAGCTCCGTGCTCACGTCCCCACCAGCTGCCGTCGGGCTCCTGCACCGACCTGATCCAGCGCGCCGCCGCGTCGGCCAGTTCCGGGGTGCTGATGCCAGCGAAGTGCCGGAATAGCAGGTCCTCCGCGTCGTCGGCTACGTGCGCAGGCCGCTGGATTCGCCACCAGCCGCGCTCATCCTGCCGGTCAAGAAGAAACCTGCTGGCGCGTTCCACCGCGGCCTTGGCCAGAGCGCGCTGGCCGACGGCGGTAGCCGCCGCGACCGTCACGGCCCGACCGCTTTGACGTGCTCGGCCGCAGTGTCGGGAATCGCGACCACAACGGGCTCCTCCGGGCTAGCGGCGCGCGCGCCAGCGGCTGTCTTCGTGGACCGGTTCCTGGCCGGGTTGCCCGCGCCTTGCATCGCCCGAGGTCTGGCGACGTTGGTGGACGACTCGCCCGCTCGCGCAGGCGCCCGGTCGGCGTCGGCGACGGAGGGTTTCGCACCATGGTCGCTAGATCCGGAGAAAGTCTCCTGGGCGGGCCGGGCACCTGGACCCGAGCTGCCAGTTGCGAGCTCGCTGCCGTCCCGCGCTCCCAGGGAGGCACTCTCGGCAGCAGCAGGACCGGCCGTGACTGGCTCATTACGATCATCGGCTTCGCGGTCCGATCGACCGTCGCCAGACTCCGGCTCCGCGTGAGCGACTGTCGCGGCGGCACCGGCCGCCGGCCGGGCATTAGACAGGGTCGGGCTGGCGAGACCGACCGCGCCGTTCCCGGCCGGATCGCCCACCAGTTCCCCGCCTGCCTCAAGATCTGCCGGCGCGGCGGTCTCTGGGTCTGCGCGCTGGCCGCCGTCGCGGTCCGCCCGCGCCACCAACTCGGGAGCCGGACCAGATGCATAGGCTGGCGCCGCCGCGTCTGTGGTCGGCATCGCCGCCGCAACATCGCGGGTTCGCGGCCGGCTCGGGTCTGGCTCGGCCGCCTGGCCGTCAGCCCTCAGCGCGAGCAGCACGCTCTCGGCCGCCAGGCGGCCGCTGCGCACAGCGCCTTCCAACGTGTCCGGCCAGCCAGTATTGGTCCAGGCCCCCGCCAGCGCGAAGCCGGGCAGCTCCGTGACCTGATCGGGCCGGAAAGCGCCAGATCCAGGCGCCGGCCGAAAAGTGGCCAGGCGTTCCCTGGTGACGAAGAAGTCCTGAACCCGTGCGGAGGCAGCAGCCGGGAATAGCCGCTCCAGCTCCGGCAGGAACTGCTCACGGATAGCGGCCGCCGGGGCATCCACGTACTCGCGCGCGGCCGGAACGCTCGCCGCGAGGTACTGGCCTGTATGCAGTCCGGCCGAGCGAGTCTTGTCGACTATCCACCGAAGCGGGGAGTCCGCAGCGACGGCGAACGGCAGTTTGGTCACCCTGGAGTCGTAGACGACGTGGATGCTGACAACCGGGGACGGCTCGAGGCCGCCGCATGCGGCAGCCAGCGTAGCGAGCTCGGCTGGAACGAGCTCGGCGGCGGACCAGGCAGGCACCGCAAGGACGACGCCTGCTGCCTCGATCACGTCGGGGTCCCATTCGCCGAACGACAGCTGCCCGGCCCCGTCCTCGTCCGTGCCCGGCCCAACCCGGACGGTGTACCCGCCACCCGGCCTGCTCCGGATCGCCGTGACCTGTGCTCCGACCCGCACCTGCGCGCCGAGCTTGGCAAGCAGCCTGGCCGCGGGGCCGCCATGCAAGTCACGCAACGGCACCGACGGCATGCCCAGGTCCGCCCGGTTCCTGCTGCTCAGCAGCGCAGAGTTGATCATCCCGGCGGCCAGGCCGAGATCAGCTTCCTCCGAGGTGGCGTTGAGAGCAGGGACCAGGAACAGGTCCCAGAACTGCCTGCGTGCCCGCTCGTCCTGGCCGTGCCGGGCGAGCCAGTGGCCGATGCTGGTCCCGGCCTGCCCAGGCCCGGCAAGATCGCTGAGCCACATCGCCATCGCGGCCGGGACGACGGCCAGTCGCTCGGCCGGGCGCAGCAGCCGGTAACCCGCCAGCATCCGGACCAGGTGCAGCGGAGCCGGCCACCCGTTCCGCCGTATCCGCAATCGTCCTGCATCGCTGAGCACCGTCAGGTCCAGCCTGTCCTGGATCTGCGCGGCCTTGCCCACGCCGAGTTTGGACAGCAGATCGCGGTATTCGGTGAAGCAGCGCAGGAAAGCGTGCTGGCCGTTGTCGATGGTCAGTCCCCGCCGTCCAAAGGACCAGGTGGCACCGCCGAGCCAGGGCCTGGATTCCAGCAGGGTGACAGGCAGCCCGCCTTCCGCCAGTCCGATGGCCGCGGTGATTCCGGCCAGACCGCCGCCAACTACCACGACTCGATCACGTGTCATCGCGCACCACCAAGCCGACCCGCCAGGCTCCGTCCGGAGAGATCGCAGAGACCGTCGTAATTAGCGCCTAATACGTGCCGCACAATTCTCCCGACCGAATTCCCAAAGCCAATGCTCGCACGGCATCTATTCATTTCGCCGCGGACGTATTACATCGGCATCTACCCCGTGAGCTGGACACATCCAGCTTTGCCGGTCATTCCCCCTGCTTGCAGATGGCTGGACGCACTCGGAATTCTAGCCAGACGCTAGGCCGCCTGATGGCCGATCGAGTTAGTCCCATACCATTACTGATTCGGATATCTGACAATGGCGTCTGGAGTGGACCTAAGAGCCAAAGAGCTCGATTCGGTACGGACGCCGACGGCCAGGGGAACGCCACCGCAGTGGTGCCGCTCGTCGTACTGCTCGGTGCGGGATCTGCTGACCTGATCGCCAGGCTGGCGCCGTGGCTGGTCCTGCCGAGGACGTCTGGCGTGCCGAGCTGGGGTTTCGTAGCACTGGCCGTACTCGGCATCGACGCCGTCGACTGGATTGCCCATCTCGGAAACCACAAGATCACCAGCTTGTGGCGACTGCACGCGGTTCATCACTGACAGGAAGAGCTGAGCATCCTCACGACCTGCCGCGCTCATCCGCTCGTGCATGTCAGCTTCCTGATCTCGGCCATCCCGATTCTGGCGGTGGAGGCCAACGCGGTGACCCCAGCGGTCGTACTGACGGCATACTCATGCCTCGGCGCGCTGCCGCACGCCAACGTCCGCTGGACGTACGGGCGCGGCGGCAAGGTCCTGATCAGCCCCGCCTACCATCGGATCCACCACGCAGCTACCGGGCGCCTCGTTATCAACCTCGGCACCGTGTTCCCGTTCTGGGGCATGATCTCGCGCCGGGCCATCTTCCCCGCCCGCGTCGGCGTGCGCGAGGCAAGTCCGACGGGCCTTGCCGGCAGGCCAGTTCCGGTCGAGCAGTCCGGCCAGCGGGCGCGTCTGGGCCGAACGATGCTGACTCAGCTCATCGAGCCATTCACCTCGATCAGGACGGAGTCATGGTGACAGCCAGGAACAGTCGACCGCACCTGACGGCGTCGCGTACCAGCGGCCTGCTCTGGCTGCTCTGTGTATGCGACGCTGGCCTGCTCCTGGCGTCAGAGCTCATTCACCTGCATTTGTGGGACATCGCGTACCGGCACGTCAAGGTACTGGACGTGCTCTTCCTGGTCCAGGTGGCTGCCGCCGTGATAGCAGCAGTCCTGCTGCTGGCCACCCGACAGTTGCTGATCGTGTTCGGATCCATCCTGCTGACGGTCGGCACCATCGTGGGTTTCGTGCTCGCCAGAACCGTCGGAATATTCGGCTTTCATCTCACCTTCGGCTCTGGCCCGGCCAATACGGTCCTGGTGGTGGAGATCGCCGCGGTGGTCCTGCTTGGCATCACCGGACTGCTGATGGCCCGTCGCGCCTAGGACACAGGTACGGGCTCAGGGCCACTGGCATCGCAGCAGGCTCTCAGACGGCACCCCAGAAACGGCAGCAGTCTGCCGCGAGCGCGACAACGGCGGCGGGACCGCCCCCGGCGTGCCCGCCAATCACTGAACATCACGGTCAATTAGCGGATGCACCATGCAATTGGTCGTTTGCCTGCAACGCCGCTAGCTGCAGCATTAGGCCTGGTCATACCGTTTCAGCGGTCAACTCATTAATTGGATGTTACGCTCCGATATCGCCTGCCGGTGCATGCTGCCCGCATGCGATACGGCTACAACTTCTCACACTGGGGCCTTTGCATGGGTTTGCGTCACAGGTCGATTCGCCTGAGGGTTGGCGTCCTCATCGTGGTTCCGGTGCTCTGCCTGGTCGCCTTGTATGGCTTCGTGGTCAGTATCACGCTGGGAAACGCCCTGACGCAGGCGCATGCCACCTCGCTCCGGAATCAGCTGCTCGATCCGCTGACCGCGTTCCAGCTTCAGCTCGACAAAGAGCGGCATCTTGCGGTCTTGATGCTCGCCACCCCGAACAGCGCGAAGCTCTCGTACGAGTACGGTCTCCAAGAGAACACGACCATGCAGACGCTGGCCAGCCTGAAGAGCGCACTCGGCTCGCCCAGCGTCATGGCGGACGCCCAGCCGCACGAGCGGCAGGCAATCACCACGCTGCTGAGTGCGGCCGGCGGGCTGAGTGCCATCCGCTCCGACGTGGAAGCAAACGCTCTCAGCCTGCCTGAGGCGGTGAAAGCATACAGCGGCATCGTCACGGACGCCTACGAGGTAATTGTCGGTGCGATGGACGAGCAGTCCAGCGTGCCAATAGTGACCCAGGCGCTGGACATCATCAACCTCGATGGGGTCGCGCAAACCACCCTGGCGGAGAGCGACCTGCTGGCCGGCGAGATCGCCAGGGGCAGCTTCCCGCCGGCGGACAGGACGTATTTCGCGCAGCTCGCGTACGCGCGCAGCCAGGCGATCGCGCAGACCGTTCCCGACCTTGACTCCGCGTATAGCCAGCTGCTGACCACGCACGTCACCCCCGCGATCGCCGCGGCGCTCGCCAGAATCGAGGCCGAGGCTGTCGCGACCCCCTGGCGCCATGGCGCGCCGCAGCAGATCGTGGCCGGCAGCGGTGCCTTCGCGACGTATTCCGTGGCGCTGGACACCGCGATCGCGCAGGCTGCCGACGAGCTGCAGGCTCAGACAGCGCACCAAGCCGACACCGTGCTCGCCGAGCTCATTCTCGCCGCCGGGCTCGGATTGCTCGGAACCATTGCCTCCATCGGCCTCTCGCTGTACATCGGCCGCAGCCTCGTCAGGCAGCTGCGGACACTGCGCGAGTCGGCGCTCGGCCTTGCCAGGGACAAGCTGCCCGGAGTCATAACCCAGCTGCGGGACAGCGAGGCAGTCGATCTCTCCGCGTACGTCGCGCCGGAAGAGACGAGCACAAAGGACGAGATCGAGCAGGTCCAGCACGCCTTCAACGTCGTGCAGCAGACCGCTGTGCAAGCGGCTGTCGACGAGGCGCGACTGCGGAGGGGCATCAGCGACGTCTTCAGGAACCTGGCCGGCCGCAGCCAGTCGCTCCTGCACCGGCAACTGACATTGCTCGACGGAATGGAGCGCAGGGCGACAGAACCTGGCGAGCTTGAGGACCTGTTCCGGCTTGACCACCTGACGACCCGCATGCGGCGCCACGCGGAGGGCCTGATCATCCTGTCTGGCGAGACTCCGGCTAGGGGCTGGCGCCAGCCGGTCCCGCTGATCGACGTGCTCCGCGCAGCGGTAGCCGAGGTTGAGGACTACACCAGGATCCGCGTGCTTTCGCGTACCAGGGCCGCCGTGGCTGGTCACGCCGTGGCCGACGTCATTCACCTGGTGGCGGAGCTGGCCGAGAACGCGACGGTGTTCTCCCCGCCGAACACACCCGTACGCATCCAGGGTGACGTCGTCGGCCGCGGCTTTGCCATCGAGATTGAAGACCGCGGACTCGGGATCTCCCCGGAGCGCCTCGCTGAGATCAACGCCGACCTTGCCAGTCCACGGCAGTTCGACTTGTCCGACAGCGACCGGCTCGGCCTGTTCATCGCGGGCCAGCTGGCCCGACGGCATGACATCCGGGTGACGCTGCAGCCGTCTGTCTACGGCGGCACCACCGCCATAGTGCTCATTCCTACCGGCCTCGTGGTGGATGAGCACTCGTTGGCGGCTGATTCCGCGCTGGAGGCGGCCGGACCACGCGGCAGCCTCCCGTCTGGTCGGCATGCAGCTCTAGCCGGGCCCGAGCGCGGACTGCTGACTTCCGGCAACGGCCACGCCGGCGCCTTCGGCGACGAACCGGGTCGTGGCGGCCTGGCGCCTGGCGACGCCTTGCCGGCCCGCGAAACCCTGTCCTTCAGCGACTCACTGCCCACTCGCGATGCCCCGCCGGCCCGCGACCCGTTCCCGGCCAACGACCCGTTCCCCTCCAACGACCCGTTCCCGGCCCGCGACCCGTTCCCCTCCAACGACCCGTTCCCGGCCAACGACCCGTTCCCGGCCCGCGACCCGTTCCCCTCCAACGACCCGTTCCCGGCCAACGACCCGTTCCCCTCCAACGACCCGTTCCCGGCCCGCGACCCGATCTCGGCGCTCGACCCGATCTCGGCCCGCGACCCGCTGCCCACCCGAGACCCGTTCCCGGCCAACGAGCCGCTGCCCACCAGGGAACCGCTGTCCACCCGCGAGCCGCTGCCCACCCGCGAGCCGCTGCCCACCCGCGAGCCGCTGCCCACCAGGGAACCGCTGTCCACCCGCGACCCGATCGCAGCCCGCGGCCGGCTGTCCTGGGGCGATCCCGTGCTGCCAGGTGACCAGGTTCTGTCGGGCGACCTCGTGTTTCGTGACGACCGCTCGTCCTCCGATGACCAGCAGGGGTTCCGGCTGACCGGGGACGACCTGCCGAAGCGAACGGCTGCGGCAGGTTCGGCTAGCCTGCCCCAGGAAGACCTCGATGCGCGGGTGACGACCGCCGAGCTTGCCGAACTCGGCCTGCCCATGCGCGTGCGCCAAGCGAGCCTCGCGCCGCAGCTCCGTGATAGCGGTTCGGCACCGGTAACGCCGTCCGACCCGGCCGCCCCGCCCGCAACTGCAGCCGCCAGCGAGACGCTGAGCTCGCCGGAGGCGGCCCGCAATACTGTGAGCGCGTTGCAGCGCGGGTGGCAGCTCGGCCGGGCCGAAGCCAGCGCCGAACTGCCAGACCCCCCAGCTAAACCGTACCCTTACGGTCAGAGCGATGCCTTCCTCGTTCCGGCTGATACCGAGCCGACCGCCACCGAGCCGACCGCCACCGAGCCGACCGCCAGCGAGCCGACCGCCACCGAGCCGACCGCCACCGAGCCGACCGCCACCGAGCCGACCGCCACCGAGCCGACTGATACCGAGTCAGCTGACTCGCGGTCGGCTGAGAATTCTTCGACCGCCGCCGGGACCGAGCCGGGCGACACGCAGCCGGCCGGAGCCGAGCAGGCCGACACGGACCAGAATGTGATCGACTAGCACTACATCGGCACCGGCAGGGGAGGCCAACAACATGAGCGGGACTGGCGCACTGGACTGGCTGCTCGACGACCTAGTCGGGCGGGTGGCGCAGATCGAGAAAGCGGTGATCTTGTCCAGAGACGGCCTGGCGATTGGCGCATCAGCCGGGCTAAGCCGTGAGGACTCCGAGCATTTGTCGGCCGTCGCCGCTGGATTCCAGAGCCTTGCCAGAGGTGTCGGCCAGCACTTTGGCGGCGGTGCGCCGCGGCAGACGATCGTGGAGATGGAGACGTCCTTCCTGTTTGTCACTGCCGCGGGCGAGGGCAGTTGCCTCGCCGTCCTTGCCGCCGCGGACGCCGAAGCCGCCGGGCACATCGCGTACGAGATGGCAGTGCTGGTGCGACGCGTCGGCGAGCACATGGCAGTTAACGCCCGGCCGTCAGTGACGACTGCCGAGGCAGTGTGAGCTCAGTGCCCGACGACCATTGGCTCGACCGAGGTGCGGGTCCTGTCGTCCGGCCGTACGCCCTTACTGGCGGGCGCACTCGCCCGCGAGGTGAGAGCTTTGACCTGCTGGCCGTTGTCGGGTCGGCCGTCGACGCCAGGGCCGTCGAGCGCATGCTGCTCGAGCCCGAGCACGCCCAGGTGCTCAGGCTCTGCCGACGTCCCATGCCGGTCGCTGACCTGGCATCCGATCTCGACCTACCGCTAGGCGTCGTCCGCATCATGCTGTCCGACCTGCGCGAACGGGGCCTCGTGACCATCGGTAAACCGGCGCGGACTGGACTGACCGACCCGCAACTTCTCAAGGATGTCGCTGATGCCCTCCGCAGGCTCTAACAATGACCGCGCCGACAAGTCGCCGGTGTCGATCAAGATACTTATCGCCGGCGGCTTCGGTGCGGGCAAGACCACCATGGTGGGCTCAGTCAGCGAGATCCGGCCGCTGCGCACCGAGGAGATGCTTAGTGAGCCCAGCATCCTCGTCGACGACCTGGACGGGGTCGAGACAAAGTCCACGACCACCGTGGCGATGGACTTTGGCCGGATCACGGTCCGCGATGATCTGGTCATATACCTGTTCGGCACGCCGGGTCAGCATCGGTTCTGGTTCATGTGGGATGAGCTTGCGCTAGGCGCGCTCGGGGCCGTCGTGATGGCGGACACTCGCCGACTCGCGGATAGCTTCCCTTCTGTCGACTACTTCGAGCGCAGCGGAATGCCGTTTGTTGTCGCGGTGAACTGCTTCGAGGGGGCGAAGCGGTTCCGCCCAGAAGCGGTGCGCACGGCCCTGGACCTCAACCCTGGTGTGCCGGTCGTGCTCTGTGATGCACGCCAGCGCACGTCTAGCCGTGACGTCCTGGTCACCCTGGTCGAGTATGCGATCCGGCTACTCAGTGGCGCGGATACCGCGGACGCGGTGCCCGCCAGCTAACGGCCGCGACCGCCGGCCAGAGTCCGGCTCAGACAGATACCGGATCGGCGCCCACCGGCCGTCAGGATCGCCAGATCAGCGCCAGCGCGCAGTCATCCGACTTCGGCCCGGCGCCCTGCATCGTTTGCACGAGTTTCGGCGCGCCCGAGCCGAATCCGCTGGCAATGAGGTGGTCAGCCTCACCGAGGAGCCTGTCGATACCCGCGTCAATGTCCCGGCCCGGTACCTCAACCAGCCCGTCCGTGTACAGCATGAGCGCGTCCCCCGGCCGGAGCGTGCCCCGCTCGGGTCGGCTGCGCAGATCAGCGACGACACCGAGGACGATGCCGCGCGCGCCGGTGAGCCGCCACCTGCCGTTCCCCGCCTCGAACTGGGCGGCAGGCGGATGGCCAGCCGAGGCGATCACGAATTCACCAGTTGCCAGGTCAAGCGACAGGTGCACCGCGGTTACGAAGCCTTCGGAGATCCCGCCCCGCTGCAGGTAAGAATTGCAGGCCTGCAGAAACTCGGACTGCGGCACCGAGCCAAGCAGGCCGCCGAAGGCACCGGACAGCAGCAGCGCTCTGGTGCCCGCGTCGATGCCCTTGCCGGCTACATCGACGAGAGCTAGCTCGAGCACCTTGCCGTCGCACGTGGAGACAAGGAAGTCACCGCCGAACGATGACCCGCCCGCCGGCCTGAGCACGGACACCGCGTGCCAGCCCTCGGATAGCTCGGGAATCTTGCTTTGCGCCCTGATCCTGTCCCGCAGGTCGATCAGCATCTGGTCTCCGCGCAGGCCCTGCATGCCGAGCTTGGCCCGGGTCCGCGCGAGGACATAGGCGAATACGGCTGTGATGACAATGGTCGCCACGATGCCGGGACCGGCGCGGCCTTCGAGCCAGTCGTAGGCCAGCATGCCCGCGGCTATGCCGAACAGGATGCGCAGAGCGCGTGGCCACAGCAGCAAACCGCCGGCCAGGACTGGCAGGATCAGTACGCCTGGCGAGATCCAGTCGCTCGTAGTCCGTGCGGCGGCCACTCCGATGGCGACGACGAGCAGCGCGAGGGCGAGCGCCATCCGCCGGTTCCTGGTGATCAGCTGGCGCCTGATCCGGCCGCGCTGGCGAGCCGCAGCCGACTTGGCCGCGGACCAGAGCCGGCGGGACGTCGTAACAACCATCTTCCCGGCACCTTATCGGTCCCGGCGCTTCGCAGGCATTAGGGCAGCGCAGTCAAAGGCCGCAGCACCGTCGGCTTGCCGCCGTCCAGTGCATAACTCTTCAAGAGGGAACGGGCGCAGTCCGGCGCGATCGCCGTCCGACCGGCCTGCCGCCGGAAATGCGCTGGCTTGACGGCCAGCACGGGCGGTAGGAATACCAGTATGAGCGCCAGCTACCCGATCCGGACAATTGCCGCAGACGAGTTCGAGGCCCTGTGCGAGGTGCCGGCCCACGCATTCCTGGAGAGCTGGCCGCCCGAGGCCCTCGAGCATGAGCGCCAGGTCATCGAGTACGACAGGACCATCGCCGCGCTGGATGGCAAAGAGATGGCTGGCAGTGCGAGCGCCTACTCGTTCCAGCTGGCGGTGCCTGGCGGGTCCGTCCCGGCCGCGGGCATCACCTTCGTTGCCGTCCTGCCGACCCACCGGCGCCGCGGCATTCTGACCGGACTGATGAATTACCTGATCAATCAGGCGCGGGACCGCGACGAGCCGGTTGCCATTCTGTTCGCGTCCGAATCGGCGATTTACGGGCGGTTCGGCTTCGGCATGGCGTCGATGCATCACCGGCTGACGATCGGCCGCGGCGAAGGCCAGCTGGCCACGGGTAACGCGGCGACGGAGCCGGGCAGGCCACGACTGAAGAACATGCCGCCGCTAGAGGCCCAGGCTGAGCTGGCCGAGGTGTTCGACGTAGCGCTACCGCAGCGTCCGGGCCTGCTGGGCCGGGACGAGCGGTGGTGGAGTCACATTCTCAGCGATCCCCAGGCCATCCGCCCGCCGGGCATGTCAGCACTGCGCTGCCTGATCGCCGAGGATGATCGCGGCCCGCGCGGCTACGCGCTCTACCGAACGCAGCTGAACTGGGGTGAGGACCACCTGGCGGCTGGGACGCTGCGGATCAGGGAGCTGATGGCCAACGATCCTGCGGCCACCGCGGGTTTGTGGACCGACCTGCTCACCAGGGACCTAGTTAGCGAGGTGGTCGCGCCAATGCGGCCGATCGATGATCCGGTCCTGGCCATGCTGGCGGACCCGCGCCGGGCCCGGCCTAAGCCGTCCGACGGGCTCTGGGCTCGGCTCATCGACTTGCCTGCCGCCCTGTGCCAGCGACGTTACGCCGCAGCCGCTGACGTAGTCCTGCAGGTTAGCGACCCACTCCTCGACGCCAACGATGGCCGCTGGCGGCTTAGGGCGGCGGGTCCAGCCGCGCCAGGGCCGACGACCTGCGAGCGTACGTCGGACCCGGCTGACCTGCGGCTAGGGGTGCAGGCGCTCGGCGCGGCTTACCTCGGTGGCGGCAGCTTCAGTCAGCTGGCGGCGGCCGGCCACATTGCCGAGCTGACTGCGGGGTCACTGGCCAGGCTCGCTACCGCCATGTCGTGGGATCGAGCACCGTACAGCTGCATGATGTTCTGACTCGGCGCCCCGCGCGCTGCCCCCGCTGGCGCGTCCGGGCCGCCTGGACCAGACTGGCTGTAGCACGACCCGGCGACCACGGTGAGGACGGCTTATGGCAGGCATGAAGATCTCGCTCGACGCGGCGCTGCGCGCTCGTGACGTATCGCGGCCGAGCACAGCGGACGAGGCGGAGGCCGAGGCCGAGGCTGACCTCAGCCCGCCGTGGGTACGCCCTGGCCAGCTGGGCGCGCAGGCCAGCCCCGGTGCAGGTCGCGGACCGACGCCACCCAGGCCCTCCCGGCTTGCGGCTCAGGCCGGCCCGGGCGCAGATCGCGGACCGACGCCACCCAGCCCCTCCCGGCTGGCGGCTCAGGCCAGTCCCGGCTCGGCCGCTGACAGTCCGCTAACAGCGATTGCCCCGGAAACGGCGCCGCCAAAGCCGGCCCCGCCACGCAACGCGCGGCAGCCTGGTCGGCCCCGAATGCGCCGCCGATCCCGCTTAGGCAACCCGGCATCCCACGCCGCGACCCGGCTGGACTTGCGGCCAGCTACCCATCGCCGAGCCGGCCGGCCCCGCGATGCCCGGCCGGGCCGTCTTCGACGCGCGGACTACGGCAGTGGCGGAAGCTCGCCTGACGTCTCGTAGGCGGCGATCTCGCCTAGTCTCCGGGCATGCCGGGGCTCGCCGGAGAAAGCGGTCTGCACGAAGACCTGCGCGAAGCGCACGGCGTCGTCGATCGAGTACTCCCTCGCTCCGAGGCTGAGCACGTTGGCGTCGTTGTGCAGCCGTGCGAGCCTGGCGGTTTCCTCGCTGAAGGCAAGCGCGGCCCGGACACCGCGGATCTTGTTCGAGGCCATCTGCTCGCCGTTGCCCGATCCGCCGATTACGATACCCAGGCTGCCCGGCTCGGCGACGGCCGCGCTAGCCGCCCGCATGACATACGGCGGATAGTCGTCGTCGGGGTTATAACTCGCAGGCCCGCAGTCCACGGCCTCATGGCCTGCCTGCGTCAGCCACTGCACCAGGGCAGCCTTCAGCTCGAAGCCCGCATGATCGGATCCCAGGTATATGCGCACAGGGCTAGTCTGGCACTCCGGCTCGACGGTCCTTGCGCCAGGCAGGGAAGTCAGAACTGAAGGGCCTTGACCTCCAGGAATTCCTCAAGGCCGTGAATCCCCAGTTCCCGTCCGTAACCTGACTGGCCAAATCCGCCGAATGGCGCGGACACGTTGAATGCACCGCCATTGATTTCGACCTGACCCGCCCGCAATTGTCTGGCGATTGTGACCGCATGGTCCTGGTCGGATGACCACACAGCTGCCGCCAGGCCGTACGGAGTTCCATTGGCAATGGCGACGGCTTCCTCCTCGGTCGCGTACGGAAGCAGGCACAGGACCGGCCCGAATATCTCTTCCTGCGCGACCACCATCTGCGGCGTCACGTCCGCAAAGATTGTCGGCTGCACGTAGTAGCCCGCGGTCAGCCCAGCCGGCGGCTGCGGGCCGCCCGTGGCCAGCCTCGCTCCCTCGGCCAGGCCCTTCTCGATGTAGCCCACGACCCGGTCGCGCTGGGCGGCGGAGGCGAGCGGGCCCAGCCGGGTGTCCTCGGCCCGCGGGTCGCCTGGCTGGTACCGCAAGGCGTTCCGCACCGCCAGGTCGACGGCCTCGTCATAGCTGTTGCGGTGCACGAGCATCCTGGTGAGCGCGTTACATGTCTGGCCGGAATTGGCGAATGCCTTAGCCACGCCGACCTTGACGGCCGTGTCCAGGTGCGCGTCGGGCAAGATCAGGTTGGCCGACTTTCCGCCTAGCTCCAGGGCCACGCGCTTGACTGACGCGGCGGCCACCTCCGCGACCCTGCGCCCGGCTGCGGCCGAGCCGGTGAAAGAAACGACGTCGACACCAGGATGTGCGGCCAGGGCCTCGCCGGCTACCGGACCAGTCCCGCTGACCACGTTGAAGACGCCGTCAGGCAGACCGATCGAGTGCAGGATGTCGGCTAGTTCGAACGCGGCACGCGGGGCAACCTCACTCGGTTTCAGCACGATCGTGCACCCGGCAGCGAGGGCAGCCGCGACCTTCGCCACGACCTGGTGCAGCGGGTAGTTCCATGGCGTGATCGCCCCCACCACGCCGGAAGACTCACGCACGACGAGCGAGTTGCCTATCCGCTCTCCGGCGAAGTCATAGCCGGCCGCCAGCTCGGCGAAGCTGCGCAGCACCGCAAGCGGAGTCCCCACCTGCACCCGGCGCGCGAACGTCACCGGCGACCCCATGTCCGTGCTGATGACCTCGGCCATCGCATCCGCCCGCTCGGCAAGCAGTTCGGCCGCGGCCTGCAGATACCCGGCTCTATCCGCCGGGGTAGTGGCGGACCAGCCGGCCCAGGCTGTCCTCGCGGCCCTGACAGCCGCGTCCACATCGGCCAGATGCCCCGCAGGAACCTGGTCCACGACGGTCTCGGTGGCCGGGTTGACGACGTCGATGGCCAGATCGCTGGCGGACTCGACCCAGCTTCCGCCGATGAAGTTAGCGCGCATACCGTCATCCTCGCGGACAGCCGGGCCATGCGCGACCCGGCGGGCCAGCATTACAGAACGTATCTACCTGAAGAACGCTATGTAGTTTCAACGCTACTATTAGTGCGAGTTCCGCATCGATCCAACTCAGGCAGCTCATTCATCGCAACCGACCGGCGATTTCGATTACCGTTCTTACCTGCCAAAACCTCTGTAACGCCAGGACGCCAATTCATTTCGTGATACAACGCTACCTGAGAGTAACGGACACAATGAGTAACTGTCAGTACTGGGAAGCCTGATTACGGACTGAGGCTATGTGGACGACCCATCGTGATCCTGGCGGATGGCCGGGAAGGCCGCGCGCGCCGCAGCACGCGGCCGCCTCGTTTTACTTTGCCTCGCCTGTCCTCCTGCAGGCACAACGAGCGTTACGGTTATTCCGCACCGCTGGCATGTGGGCTGCCGGGCTGTGCCTGGTCATCGGGGCGTTCGTGCTGGTCCTACCCCGATCAAGCCCCGGCCGGGTGGGACGGCTCACGATGGAATCGTCCTCGCAGCCCAACGCAGGCCACGGTGCCGCGGGCCACAAGCGCGTCGGTCGCAGCGCCAGCCAGCCGACCGCCGACCGCAGCAAGCAGGCCTCGGCTCGCGGTGCGCCGACGGCAGGCGCGCGCGACGCGGGTTACTCGCGCCACGACAGTTCCGGCCAGCTGATCGCGACCTTCACCGGCCGAGGCGACAAGACCACACCGCAGTTCAGCCTCAGCGACAAGACCTCATGGCAGATCGTGTGGTCTTACAGCTGCCCGCCGGACCTGCCGCTCGGGCTCCTGGTCGTAGAGGACGCCACGCCGGGCACGGCGGAAGCAAGCATTAGCCAGTCGGGAACGGCAGGCCAGGGCGATACCTTGCTCAGCCCGGACGGACGCACGCACCACCTCGTCGTAATCTCCACCTGCTCGTGGACCATGAAGGTGAAGCAGAGCACATGAGCCCAGTCACCAGCGTTGGCGACCTAGCCGGCCTCTTCCTGCTGCTCGCGGCAGGGATCGTCACCGCGGCGGCGACATCCACCTTGCGGCGTCCGGCGGCTCACCGGGACGAGACCTGCCGGGCCAGCCCAGACCATCAGCCCAGTGACCAGGCCGACCAGGCTCAGCTCGGTCCGACCGGCACGAGTACGGATCCTCCGGCCAGCTCAGGCCCAGGCCGCGGCACGCTAGTCGAAGATCGGGTCGCGGGTCCGGCTGCGCTTCAGCTCGAAGAAGCCGTCAGTCCCGGCGACCAGCAGTACGCCATCCCACAGCCGTGCAGCGTCGTCGCCGCGCGGGATCGGTGAGACGACAGGACCGAAGAACGACACGCCCTCCACCGAGATCACCGGAGTGCCTACCTCGTAACCAACCCGGTCCATGCCGTCGTGGTGGGAGACGCGCAGCGCCTCGTCGTACTCGATGGAGTCCATCGCGTCCGCGAGTTCCGTCGGCAGCCCGGCCTCGGCCAGCGCCGCCTCGATGGTGGCCCGGTCCCGCTCCGCCTTCTCGTGATGGAACCGGGTACCGAGCGCGGTGTACAGCGGCAGCAGGACCTCGGGCCCGAACTTCTGCTCCGCCGCGATGCTTACGCGCACCGGGCCCCAGGCCTGCTTGAGGGCCTCCCTGTAACGCTCCGGCAGGTCTTCCTTGTCGGAGTTGAGCAGCGCCAGGCTCATCACATGCCAGCGGGCTGCCACCGGCCGGACCTTCTCGACCTCGAGCAGCCACCTGCTGGCGATCCAGGCCCATGGACATAGCGGATCAAACCAGAAGTCGACCTGGGTAGGCTCCTGCTCAGGCATTCTTGCTCCTCGCGACGTCATCGTATGTAGGCGGCAACCGATTAACCTGGTTGCGCATTCCGGTGCCGGAGGAACAGCCTGCAGGAACCACCGCCGGCGAAAGGTGACGACCGTGCCCAGCAATCTGACGCGCGATGAAGCGCGGGATCGGGCTGACCTGCTCAGCGTCGAGTCCTATCAGGTAGAGCTTGACCTGGCCGGATCGCAGGAGACCTTCAGGTCCGTCAGCACTGCCCGGTTCACGTGCAGGCGCCCAGGGGAGTCAACGTTCATCGAGCTGACTGCCCCGGCCGTGACCGAAATCACGCTGAACGGGCAGCCAGTTGCCCTGGATGCCTTCGACGGCGACCGCATCACGCTGGCGGGCCTGGCCGAGCGGAACGAACTGCGGGTGGTCGCCGACTGTGCCTTCTCCAGAACCGGCGAGGGCCTGCACCGCTTCACCGACCCGGCCGACAAGGGCGTCTACCTCTACTCCGACCTGGAGACGTTCGACGCCCACCGGATCTACGCATGCTTCGACCAGCCAGACCTCAAGGCCACGTTCGAGCTGACTGTGACCGGCCAGGACGACTGGACGGTCATCTCCAACCTGGCGCCGGACGTCGCTGCCGAGCCGGCCGGCACCGGCAAAAGGCGCTGGCATTTCCCGCCCACGCCAGTGCTGCCCACCTATATCACCGCGATCGCAGCTGGCCCGTATTACGAGGTAACGGGTGAGCACGACGGGATCCCGCTTGGCATCTACTGCCGTCAGTCGCTGGCGCCCTACCTTGACCCCGGCGAGATCCTCGAGGTCAGCGGGCAGGGTTTCGACTTCTATCACCGCGCTTTCGGAGTTCGGTATCCGTTCGGCAAGTACGACCAGCTCTTCGTGCCGGAGTACAAGGCCGGCGCGATGGAGAACGCCGGCTGCGTGACCTTCGTCGAGAACTACATCTTCCGGTCCAGGGTTACCGACGCGGAGCGGCGGGACCGGGCCGAGACGATCCTGCACGAGATGGCCCACATGTGGTTCGGCGACATGGTCACCATGAAGTGGTGGGACGACCTGTGGCTGAACGAGTCGTTCGCCACCTGGGCCAGCCTGGTCGCGATGACCGAGAACAGCAGATGGCCGGACGCCTGGACCGCGTTCGCGCAGGCATCCAAGGCGTACGCCTACCGCCAGGACCAGCTGCCCTCGACGCATCCGATCGCCGCCGACATCGGTGACATCGATGCCGTGGAGGTGAACTTCGACGGCATCACCTATGAAAAGGGCGCCTCGGTGCTCAAGCAGCTGGTCGCTTACGTCGGCCAGGACAACTTCCTGGCGGGCGTACGTGACTACTTCGCCAAGCACGCCTGGGGCAACGCGACGCTGACCGACCTGCTGAGCTCGCTAGAGCAGGAGTCAGGGCGGGACCTGGCTGCCTGGTCAAAGTCTTGGCTGGAGACGGCCGGGGTCAACACCCTCCGGCCGAGTTACGAGGTGGGCCAGGACGGCACGTTCACCAGGTTCTCGGTGCGGCAGGAGGCGGTGGCCAGCCACCCAGAGCTGCGCCCGCACCGCATCGCCATCGGCCTCTACGACCGGGCCGAGGGCCAGCTGAGCAGGCGGCACCGGATCGAGGTGGACATCGCGGGCGCGGTCACCGAGGTACCCGGCCTGACCGGCCAGGCGCGGCCCGACCTGATCCTGGTGAACGACGACGACCTCACCTACGCCAAGATCCGGCTGGACGAGCACTCATTGCGCACCGTTGTCAGCAGCATCGGCGAGTTCGCCGAGTCGCTCCCGGCCACGCTGTGCTGGGCCGCCGCCTGGGATATGACCAGGGACGCGGAGATGAGCACGCAGGAATACCTTGCGCTGGTGTGCTCCGGCGCTCCGTCCATTACGCAGATCTCCGTGCTGGAGCGCCTGCTGGCGGCGACCGGCGTGGCGCTTCGCCGGTACGCCGACCCGGCCTGGCGGGCTGAGGCCATAGCCAGGTTCGACCAGACGCTGCGCGGCTGGCTGCTCGCGGCCGAGCCGGGCTCGGATCACCAGCTCGCCTACGCACAGGCCCTCGCCGGGGTGGCGACGACCCCGGCCAGCCTTGACCTGCTCGCCGGACTACTTGATGGGTCGGCCATCGCCCAGGGCCTGACCGTCGACACCGAACTGCGCTGGCAGTTCCTGCACCGGCTGGTGAGCCGCGGCGGCGCCGGGCCGGAGGCGGTCGGGGCCGAGCTGGACGGGGACCGGACCGACGCGGGCGAGCGGCACGCCCAGACGTGCCTGGCCGCGATTCCGACTGCCGAGGCAAAAGCGCAGGCCTGGGCCGCGATCACTGGCAGCTCGCTGCCTAACGCAAAATTCCGGGCCACCCTGCGGGGCTTCGCCGACCTGGATCAGGACGAGCTGCTTGCTCCCTACGCGGAGCAGTTCTTCGCCGCGCTGGCGCCGATGTGGACCGACGGCGCCTCGGACATGGCCCAGTTCTTCACCAAGTTCGCGTACCCGATGAGCGTGATCAGCCAGCAGGCCATCGACGCCGCCACCGACTTCATCCAGCGCACTCATCCGGCGCCGGCGCTCGCCCGCCTGTTGTCGGAGGGTCGTGACGATGTGGCCCGCGCGCTGCGCTGCCGGGCCCGCTCGATCGAGGCCAGCCACGGGTCGGACCGCGTCGGATAGGAGCAGCGCCATGCGCGGCACTCCTCGGAGCAGCACAACTGGTCCGCTGCTAGCTGCTATCTCGCGCTAACCTCGGCACTCGCAGCCGCTACCGTGGCGCGGAGCAGCGCGCTGCCGGGCAGGTCCTCGAGCAGCACCGGCCGGCGGGCCGCGTCACACAACGGGATCTGCCAGTTCGGGTACTCGGTGCTAGTTCCCGGGATGTTCTGCGTCCGGACGTCCCCGACCGCGTCAGCCAGCGACACCCCGGTCAGCAATGATGGCGTCCGGCCCAGGTAGCCGTACAAGGCAACGGTGAACTCGGCCGCGTCGGGCGGCGGGCCGCCCCGCCGGAGCAGCCCTTCGCCCTCGAGGGCCGCCTGCCAGCTGGCCAGGGTTCGCCCGGACTCAGCCCGTTCCCTTTCGAGCGGCTGAGTCAGCAAGCCGAGCTCGGCGCGAACCGTCACCTGCTGGCCGGTGACGAAACCCGCGACCGGCGGCACGTCGTGGGTGCCCACGGTGGCCATGCAGTCGCGGCGCCAGTGCGCCGGCCGCAGCGGCGAGCCGTCCGGCTCGCGGGCGAACCACAGCATGATCGTGCCGAGGATGTGATGGTCGGCCAGGTCGGTGCGGATCCACGCATCCACGGTGCCAAGATCCTCGCCAATCGCGATCGCCCCGGCCCGTGCGGCCGCCCCGGCGAGCGCCGCGACCGTGGCGCGATGGTCATAGCTGACGTAAGCGCCCTGGTCGGGCCGGCGGCCGGCCGGTATCCACCACAGCCGGGTCAGGCCCATGACGTGGTCGACCCGCAGTCCGCCCGCGTGTCGCAGCGACGCGGCGAAAAGCTCGGCCAGCGGCCGGTAGTCCGCCGCTGCGAGCCGCTGCGGATGCCAGGGCGGCTGTCCCCAGTCCTGACCGAGCTGGTTGAAACCGTCGGGCGGCGCACCGACGCTGACCCCGGGGACCAGCAGTTCCGGATGCGCCCAAGAATCCGCGCCGCCCGGGTGCACGCCCACGGCGAGGTCGTGGATGACGCCCGTCCGCATGCCCGCTTCCACTGCTGCCTGCTGGGCGACGGCGAGCTGCTGCTCGCAGTGCCACTGCAGCCAGGAGTGGAAGGCGGCGCTGTCGGCCAGTCGGGCGTCCTGCCTGACTGTGGCCAGGCCCGCCGGCGGGGAGGCGCACGAGGCCGGCCAGGTCCGCCAGTCCGGGCCGTGCTGCTCGGCCAGGGCGCACCAGGCCGACCAGCTCTCCAGCTCGGCGCCGTGGCCGACCTTGAACGAGTCGAACTCCGCCTGTCGGGCCGGACTCAGCCGGACTGTGCTGACGAGTTCCAGGGCGGTCCGCTTGGCCCGCCAGACCGCATCCCTGTCAATCAGGCGCGCGGTTGCGTTCGCTGCCCTGAGGGGCGCCGCCAGCCGCTCGATCCTTGTCCTGGCTGGAGCTCCCAGGAGGCCGTATTCCTCGATGTCTTCCACCCGCAGGTAAAGCGGGCTGGTGAACATCCTGGTCATGGGCAGGTACGGGGACGGGCTGACCGGAGGGAGCGGCTCGGCCGCGTGCAGCGGATTCAGCAGGATGAAGTCGGCTCCGAGCTCGCGGGCGCTCCAGGCCGCGAGCTCCGCCAGGTCATGCAGGTCGCCGTGACCCCAGGACCGCCGCGACCGGACGGAGTACAGCTGGACGGTGAAGCCCCAGGTCTTGCGGTCCGGCAGGGCGGGCAGGCCCGCCCGCTCGGTTGCCGTGCTTACCGACCGCTCCGCTTCCGATGGTCCGGTCGGCTCGGCCACGACCGCCGCCCGATCGAGGGCCGCTAGCAGCGCTTCCAGGGTCTCCTGCGAGACCTCAACACGCTCGTGCCGCCAGTTCTCGTACGCCGGCGCTATCCCGGCTGCCTTCGCTCGCCTGATGATCACAGGATCGGTCACCCATCCATGATCGGCCCGTGCCCTCCAGCGCGGGCGCGCGGGCCCAGGCTCGGGTCCGGCCGTGCGATCCGGCCGCGGTCCTAGCGCTCAGGGCGCTCGCGCTCGGGACTCGGCGCGCCAGCCGAAGAGGAACTACTTGCGCCGGTGCCGGGACTTGGCCATGCTCGCGACCTCCTGCGCCACGCAGCGGGCGGCCCGGCGCACGTCACGACCTGCGGCGACGCCCCGGCCCGACGCGTCGGCTGCGGGGATCAGGCGCACGCACGCATCGGCGAGGCCCGCCGCGAGGTGCTCGTCGTCGGGCAGCACCACGCAGTTGTGCGACTTGGCGAACAACTCTGCATTGACGATCTGGTCGCCCCGGCTGACCGTGAGCGGCAGCGGGATGAGGACCGCCGGTTTGCCCAGCGCGTCCAGTTCCGCCAGCGTCGTCGCGCCGGACCGGCCGATGACCACGTCAGCGAGCCAAAGCGCGTCGGCCATGTCGTCGTTGAGGTATTCGAACTGGAAGTAGCCCGGCGTGCCAGTCAGGCTCGCGTCGAGGTTATTCGGGCCGCATACGTGCACGACCTGGAACTCTTTCCGCAGCGCGTCCAGCTTGGCGCGGACTGCGTCGTTGATCCGGACCGAGCCGCTGCTGCCGCAGAAGACCAGCAGCACTCGGCCGCCCGGAGCCAGATCGTACTTGGCGCGGAACCGCTCGGGATCCGCGGCATCCAAGTCGTCGCGGACCGGAAGGCCGGTGCAGATCGGCTTGATCCGGCGGCTCCCGACCTGCGTGGCCTCGCTTGTCGTCAGCACCTTGGTCGCGAACTTGGAGAGGAGGCGGTTGGCCAGGCCGAGTGATTCGTCCGACTCGTGGATCGCGAATGGGACCCTGTTGAACCAGGCGCCGATCGCGACCGGCACCGACACGTAGGCACCCTTGCAGAGGAGCACGTCTATCCGCTCCCGGCGGACGGCCGCTATCGCGGAGACGATCCCCCACAGCACGACGAACGGCAGCGTCAGGTTCCGCCACGATCGGTACCGGCGCAGGCCCGCCGCTGGCAACGGCACGAATCGCAGCCCGGCCTGGATTGCGAGCCGCTCCTCGATACTGGCCGCGCGGCCGAAGAAGATCAGGTCATGCTGCCCGCGACGGCGGAACTCCGCAGCTACCGCGAGCGCCGGAACTACGTGGCCTGCGCTGCCACCACCGGCCACCCCTACCCTGAGCGACACCGTCGCGATGCTAGCACGTCGCCGGACTGGCCACTGATTTGTCCGGTAAAGCGGCTATCCCGGACGAGCTCGGATGAGCTGATCGAATTATTGTGGTGAGCCAGCCGCACTATTGCTGCCAGCTCACCACGATAACTCGAAGCTCTTGACGTCGACGCCCGTCGCGCCGGCTTATTGGCTTGCCGGGACTGCCCGCCTAGGGCACGCTCGGCGGATGACCGTGCCCTTTATATCCGGTATCGAGCTGGCCCGGCTCTACTACGCCGAGCAGGTACGGCCGCTGCTTGACGAGCGGTTCCCGGCATTGCCGCACTCGGCTGCGCTCATCGGTGCCGGCTCGGAGGTGCTGGGTTTCGACTCGCACCGGTCCACCGATCATGACTGGGGGCCGCGGCTCGAGCTGTTCCTCGCGGACTCGCGCGACAGCCCCGACGTTGCGATGACGATCAGCGAAGTCCTGGCGGAGCGGCTGCCGATGCAGTTCCGCGGCTACCCGACAGCCTTCCGAGCGTCTGGCGCTGGACCGGAGCCCGCCTCACACGGGGTCGAGGTGGCCAGCCTGCGAGACTGGCTCTCCCGCCAGCTCGGTTTCGACCCTCTCACCGGCGTTCGGCTGCTGGACTGGCTGGCCACGCCGACCCAGGTCCTGGCCGAGATCACCGGCGGGGCCGTCTTCTACGACGGCCTTGGCGAGTCCGGAGCCAGTTCCGGGGGCGGCGGACTGTCGGCGGCTCGTGCGGCGCTGGCGTGGTACCCGCGCGACGTGTGGCTGCACATCCTTGCCTGCCAGTGGCAGCGGATCGACCAGGAGGAGGCGTTCCCCGGCCGGTGCGCCGAGGCCGGCGACGAACTCGGCTCGGCGCTGGTGGCTGCCCGGCTGGTGCGCGATCTGGTCCGGCTCGTGCTGCTTATGCAGCGGCGCTATCCGCCCTATAGCAAGTGGCTTGGCACCGCCTTCGCACAGAGCCCTGCGGCGGCCGGCCTGCTGCCGCTACTGAGCGGTGCCCTAACCGCAAGCTCGTGGCCGCAGCGGGAGGACTACCTCTGCACCGGGTACGAGGCAGCGGCCCGGCTGCACAACGAGCTCGGACTGACCGCGTACGTCGACCCCGCAGTCCGGCCTACCTACTTTGAGCGGCCCTTCCGCGTCCTGAGCGCGGCCAGGTTCAGCCGGGCGCTACGGGACGCCATCCAAGATGAGCGGGTTCGCGCGCTGCCGCTGACCGGCGCGGTTGACCAGTTCATCGACAGCACCGACGCCATCAAAGACCTGCGGTTGCTGCGGACCGCGGTCGTGAGGCCTGAAGAGCGGGCCGACCATCGCTAACCCGCGACATCACCAGTGCCCTGGCCGGCTACAGCCATTGACGGACAAGGCACCTGCTCACTACTATGCACTGCATGGTAGCTGGCGAAGCCGGGAACCTGGTCGCGCAAATGCGGCGCGGCGTACTCCCATACTGCGTGCTCGCCATGCTCAGCGATGAGGAACGGTACGGCTTCGAGCTAGTCCAGGCGCTCGCCGGGGTCGACGGCATGGTCACTGGCGAGGGCACCATTTACCCGCTGCTCGCCCGGCTCCGGCGCCAGGGCCTGGTCGAAACCACCTGGCGGGAGTCAGACGCAGGCCCGCCGCGCAAGTACTACCGGCTCGCAGAGCCGGGTAACGACGCCCTGGCTGAATTTGCGCAGTCCTGGCAACGGCTGCGAGACAGCGTCGACGACCTGCTGTCCGGAACAGGCCACGGATCATGATGACAACGGCAGAACCAGAACCTCGGCGGTACATCCCGCCGGAGGGCCATCACGGGCAGGAGGCTCGGCCGTGAGCAGCACCGACGATCGGATGATTGCCGACTACCTTGGCAGGCTCGCCGAAGCGGCGGCCATACTGCCGCCGGACCGGCGCGCGGAGCTGATTGACGAGATAACGACACATATCGCCGAGGCCAGGGCAGCGCAGGCGGTCGCGAAGGACGGTGCGCCCGACACTGTCGCAACGGTGCTGGAGCGCCTCGGGCGCCCCCAGGATATTGCGCAGGCCGCAGCCGACCAGGGGGAGACGGGAACCGAGTCGGGCCCGTCGGCACCGGGCGTTGGCTCGTCTGAGCACAGCCCGTCTGGCTACAGCCCGTCCGGCTACGGTCCGCCCGGCGGCCAGCCAGGCTACGGCCCCGGCCAGCCAAGCTACGGCCCCGGCCAGCCAAGCTACCCCAGCCAGCGGGACTACAGCCCCGGCCAGCCAGGCTACCCCAGCCAGCCGGGCTACACTTCCAGCGGCGGCTGGGCCGGTCCGCCATCAGGCTGGCACGGCCCAGGTGGTTACGGCCCGAATCGTCCCGATCGCGCCGGGCAGGCGCTCAGCTGGATGGAAGTCGTCGCGATCGTCCTGCTCCTGATCGGCGGCTTCCTGGCCGGGATCGGCTGGGTCGCGGGAGTCATTCTGCTCTGGCTCTCGCCGCGCTGGCGGGTCAGCGACAAGCTGCTCGGCACCCTGATCTGGCCCGGCGGGCTCGCGGCGATCATGCTGGTGCTGGGCGCGGCGGCAGTGTTCCCGGCTCGGGTTTCCTCATGCAGCGGCACTGCGTCTAGCTGCGGCGGCACTCATCCGGTCGCGGCAGTGCTCGCCATAGTGGTGATCCTCATCGGGCTGGCCGGGCCGATCCTGGTCACGCGCAGGCTTGTCCGTCAGGCCCGCAGGTGGGCAGGCGAGGTGCCCGCTGACCCGGCTGCTGTTCAGCCGCACTAAGCGCAGTCAGCCGCTCGCAGGCTGGCCAGCCGCCACGCTAGTCATCGGCCGGCCGCGGCGTAACCGCACGTCCTAGCCAGTAGCCGACCTCAGCCTGGACGACAGCGACCAGCAACGTCACGGCAATGCCGACCGCCGCATAACCAGGCAGTCCGCCGATAGCCGCTATCTCCCGCGCCACCGCGCCATAGGCCTGCCCGTGCAGCCCCTGCCACCACAGCGGTATGCCCCAGCCAGCCAGGGCCATCGCGGCCATCGCTGGCAGCGCGATCCTGGCGCGCCAGCCGGCTATCCGGTTCGCCAGCCCGCAGGCCAGCCCGGCCGCGAACGGCATGAACCACCAGCCAAGAACCGCTCCCCCGGCGATCACCGCCACGCCGAGGATCACGGCGAGCAGCCACGCTGAGGCCGGGCCGCGACGGTAGCTGCGGGCGAACTTCGGCCGGAACGGGATCGGCGGAACCGCCTCGTGGATGCCCTGCGCGCGTAGCCGGCCGAGCCGGTAGGAACCTCGCTTGCCCAGCCGCTTGAAGTCAGTGGTCATGGCTGCAACTCCCAGCTGACCAGGCCGGCCGCTGATCCGGCCGCACCCGCCCCGTCGGCCCCAACCCCCGCGCCGCTCGCGGCCGCGGGCGGCCACGGCATGGGCAGATAGCTGCCCGCCCACCAGTCACTCATCATGTTCTCGTACCACGGCGAGGCCGGGTTCTCACTCTGTCCGCCGGGATAAATGGCCTTCGCCACGGGCTGGCCCACCCCAGTCCAGCGGACGATCATCCGCCAGCTCGGGCCGATCGTGGAGTTGAGGCCCCCCTCGGCCGCGTCAACCGTCCAGATGTCGCCGCCGGCAGGCTTCGGCCCGTATCCCAGCGCGGACGCCTGCGTAACCGACGGGATCTGCCGGGTGTGCAGCCGGCCCCATGTCCAGCTTCCCGGCGACCCGCCGAGCTTGGCTGACAAGTGCGCCACGGCGGCCGCGAACGCGGACCGCATCACGTCTGCGGCCGTTCGCGGCGGACCGCCCGGCGGGGAGAAAGCGGAGTTGCCCTGGTCGTGCAGGGTCCAGCTCTCCAGGACCTCGTCCAGGCTTGACTGCCGTGGCGAGACAGCCAGGCCAGCCCGGTCCAGGTGCACCGGCACATCGCCGGCGGTCCACCACGGCTGGAACACGGAGGTCAGGTACTGGGACCAGAACGTCCACCAGATCGAGGCTGCCGGCGACGTCAGCGTCATCTGATCGTTCCAGTTGGCCAACTGCTGCTGCGCACTCTTCTCCCCGGCGGTGAGCGTGGCACCGCGCAGCGCGGCCAGCAGCCGCGGCACTATCTGGGCCGCGAGCGGGTCGGTGAGGTCGTTCTGCAGCGCGGCGAAGTTGGCCGCGCTCATCGACTGGTGGCTGTCCAGGAAGGCATACTCCCGGCTGGCACGGTAGCCGGGATCGAAGAAGTCGGCCGAGGTCCCTATGTAATACGGGTAGGTTCCGGTCACCGGCCGCTGGTTCGCGGTCGCCACCACATGCTCGGCCGGGTCATACACCTGCGGTTCGGCGTTGAACGGGATGACGCCGGCCACGTCGTCGGCGCCGGTGCCCGACAGCGGCCGCCATGGGTCGCCGCCACGCACAACCGGGTAGTAACCGGCCGAGATAGCACCGATGTGGCCGCGGTCGTCGGCGTAGACGAAGTTCAGCGTCGGTGACCGCCAGTTCGCCAGCGCCGCGCGGAACTGGGCGAAATCGCTGGCCCGGCCGACCGCGTACAGCACCGCCACGTCCGGCGACCCGAGCGAGCCCATCCAGTCGACCGCGGTGGTCTGGCCGGCCTGCGTGAGCACGGGCCCGTGCACGGTGACCTCGACCGTCAGCTGCTGGGTAGCCGCGCCGCGGACTGCGATCGAGTAGTGCAGCTTCTGCATGCGCCGCCACTGGCCGTCCCAGAAATACTCGCCAGGCCTGCTCGGGCTGGTCTTTTCCGCGTAGAACAGCGTGGCCTGGTTCTGCGTGTCGGTGATTGACCAGGCGATGTGCGCGTTATGCCCGATCACGACGCCCGGCACGCCCGGCACGCTGACGCCGGACACGTCGTAGCCGGGCGCGTCTAGCGCGACCTGGTACCACACCGACGGCAGCGTCAGCGGCACGTGCGGATCGCCCGCGAGCATGGCGCCGCCCGCCACTTGCGGCCCGTTCGCCGCCCACGCGTTGCTGGCCGGGGCGCTGTACAGCTGGCCCGCCGGCAGCGCAGCCACATCGGCCAGGATTGCCGCCGCCGCCCGCGCGCCCGCCGCCGATACCTGGCTGCTGCCCGCCGCCTTGGTCTGCACCTGCGGGGAACGGCCTGTGCCCCGGCGACTGTCGTCCGCCAGCCTGGCCGCCGGGCGCGGAGCCTGCGCGCCCGCGGCAGTCAGCCGCCCGTCGAGGAGGATCGGCGCGATGCCGAGGTTGCGGTAGGGGCCGGGGTCGTAGGGCCGCTGCGCGTTCGGCGGCAGCACCGGGAACCAGGCCATGGTGTGCGGCGCGCCGAGCGAGCGCTGCAGCAGTGCGTAGTCAAGCGGCGTAGTCGTGAAATCGAGTCCCTGGGTGAAGTCGCCCTGCACCGCCAGGCTGTCGACCGGCGTCCAGTCGGCCGGGTAGACCCCGGTCAGGGAGAACAGGGCGGGCCACTGACCATCCGAGCGCAGCTTCGCCAGGTAGTCGTTGACGCCCCTGGAGTACCAGATGAGTGCTTGCGCCGCCGGGCTGGATCGCGGCATCGCCGCCCACTCCTGCTGCGCTGTCCGCAGCAGGCCGAGGCGAAGCTCGAACTTGTCCGATGCCACCGCACGGGGCCCAGCCAGCTGGGCCAGCCTGCCCTCGGCCAGCCGCCGCTCCAGGTCCATCTCGGTCAGCCGGAAGCTGGCGTGCACGTAGCCAAGGGCCAGGAACAGGTTGTCATCGGTCGACGCGGTGATCGAGGCCACCCCCTGCGGCGTGAACGACACCTGCGCCGGAGCCGTCAGTCCGGCCAGGGTTAGCCTCTCGTCGGCTGGCAGCCGGGCTCCGGCGGCCGAAGTCCACACGCCATGGCCAGGCACGAGTGCCGACCCGAGAGCCGGAACCGGTCCGTGGCCGGCCCCGAGCAGCCCGAGCAACGCAGCTGAGACCGCGAGCGCGACTACCCCGTTCCCATATCGAAACAGCAGGCGGGAACGCCGCCGGCCATCCGTCATTCGGTCATCCCGTGCCCCCGCATCGTGACTGACCTACCGCGCATCGATCCATCGGTTAACCGCATGTTAGGAGTTCTGGGCCCGCATCGCTCGTAGCCCGGCCGGCCGATCAGCCGCCGGACTGGCGCACGAGGTCGAGGAACTTCGCGACCAGGGGCCCGTCGGTAGGACCGCCTTCGCCGCCGTCGACAGTGACCATGGCGAAGGCAATGTTGCCATTGAAGCCGACGAGCCAGGCGTCCTGCGGCAGCGGGTTGCCCGAGCCGTACTGCGCGGTGCCGGTCTTGGCGAACGTGCCGGGCGGCAGGCCCTTGCCCGAGGCGGTGCCGGTCGCCACGACTTGGGCCATCATCGTGTGCAGGCTGGTGACCACGTCATGCGGCAGCTTTGTGGCCGGTACCTGGGCATCGGGCGTGCCCGCGACCAGCCCGGCCGCGCGTACCTGGCCGGTGTCCACCGCCGCCGCAACCATCGCCATAGCCAGCGGGGACATAAGCACCCGGGCCTGCCCGATCGTGGTAGCGGCCAGGTCGGCCTCGTCGGTAGGCGTCGGCACGGAGCCGCCGAAGGCGGGCAGCCCCAGCTTCGGAATGGTGCCGATCCGGTACTGCGCGGCCGTGGCCGGGAACTCGGCGGCGGTGAGGTTGTGTGTCGCCAGGCCGATGAACGCCGTGTTGCAGGACTCGGCGAAGGCATTCAGGAAGTCGCTGATGGGCGCCGTGCCCTCGGAGTTGTGGAAGACCTCGCCGTCCACCGTCAGCTGCTGCGGGCAGGTAGCGGGCGAGGACGGCGTAAGCCCGTGCTCGATCAGTGCAGTCGAAGTGATGATCTTGAATGACGAGCCGGGTGGGAAGGCACCGTCAAATGCGAGGTTAAAGCCGGTGCTAGTCGGCATGCTGACCGAGGCCAGAACCTGGCCGGTGCTGGCGTCCACCGCGACAAGGGCCGCTTGTTTCCGCTCGCCCGCGAGAGCCGCCTCGGCGTCGCGCTGCACCTGGGGGTCGATGCTCGTCTGCACCGGGGTGCCCGGCCGCGGCGGGAGCGTCGCGACCGTCGCTCCCGAAGCTCCGTTGGCCGTTGCGACGGTGACCGTGGCGCCGGGCTGCCCCGCTAGCTGTCGCTGGTAGGCCAGTTCGAGCCCGGTCTGGCCGACCACGCTCTGCCCGTCGTACGGAGCGCCCAGTTCCTGGAGTTGCTGCGCGGTGATCGGCCCGACCGAGCCGACGACGTAACCAAGACCGGGCGTGAGCGGGGCACGCTCGTGCACGGTCTGGAACACCGTCCCTGGGATCGGATAGATCGTCGGCGCCAGCTGCTGGTAGCGAGCCCAGCTGATCGTGAAGACCGGCTCGAACCAGGTCGGCTCGGACTTGGCGCCGGTCAGCGCGGTGGTCACCGCCTGCTGGGGAGCACCGGCCTTTTCCAGGGCGGCCTTCACTGTCTTGCTGTTCTTGATGCGCTGACCCTCGAGACCGACGATCACCATGGGCGCCTGGGTCGTCAGCGGTGCTCCCCCGGCACCGAGGATCTGCGCCCGCGGCGCCCACGTCACCTGGAGCGACAACTGGTCACCGGGCTTGAGCTGCGGCGCGATCGTGGCGGGCGACCAGTGAACCAGCCAGCTCCCCGCGCTGCTGACGAGCCGCAGGACGCTCTTGACATTGATCGTGCCAACGCCGTCGATCTCGAGGTGCTGTGTCACCGGCTCGCGGGCCGTGTTGCCGCTGACTGTCATCGGGCCGGCCGCGTAGGACGCGTGCCGGACGTCGAGGTCGGCCAGGGCGGCCGAGCTCACCGCGGCGAAGTCAGCGGGCGGACTTGCCACCAGGCCGCGCATGCCCGGCCAGTCCTTGCGGGCCCAGTCGGCCAGGTAGCTTCTGGCAGTTGCCTGCGCCGTCGGGCCGCTGCTAGAGCACGCGGCCAGCAGCGCGCCGACCGCGACTAGCCCGCTCGCCACGGCCAGTCCGGCGCTCGCGCGCGAGCCGGCGCTCGCGCGCGAGCCGGCGCTGGCGCTGGCGCCGACCCGCGGCATGCTCGTGCCACGCCGAGCCGGTTTCATGCGCACGACATTACGCATTCTTGCGGGGTGTCGCTCCGTGCGGGAGAAAATTACCCCATAGCGGGTCATCGTGCGTGCGCCGTTTGCCCGGACCGCGAAGTCGTTTCATGATCCCGTAGCGTTTGGGGTCTGAGCGGCCCCAAACGCTACGGGATCATGAAACCGGGTCATCGACGGCGGCTATTTGCTGTCTCGCTTCGCGCTGGCCTGCCTGGCGGATTCCAGCAGCGCGAGTTCCGCGGGCGGGGCAGCCTCCGCCGCCATGCTGCCCTCCAGCTGCAGGTGCGGCACGACCGGTTCCAGCCACCTGGGCATCCACCATGCATGCTTGCCAAGCAGCGTCATGACCGAGGGGACTAGCACCATCCGGACCAGCGACGCGTCGATCAGCACGGCGAACGCCATGCCGATCGCGAGCATCTTGACCGTCGGGTCGGTATTCAGCACGAAGCTGCTGAAGACCACGATCATGATTGCGGCGGCCGTGGTGATCACCCGTGCGGTGCCGCCGATGCCGATGGCCACCGCGCGGTGCTCGTCCCCGGTTGCGATCCACGCCTCGTGTACCCGTGACAGCAGGAACACCTCGTAGTCCATGGACAGGCCGAACACGATGGCGAACACCAGCATCGGCACGTAGGCCGGGATCGGCAGCGTGGTGTGCAGGCCGATCAGGCTCTCGCCCCAGCCCCACTCGAAGATCGCCACGATGACGCCGTATGCCGCGCCGATGGACAGCAGGTTGAGGATGGCGGCCTTGGTCGCGATGACGATCGACCGGAACGCCATGGTCAGCAGCACGAAGGCGATGGCCACGACGGCCAGGATCAGCCAGATGAGCCTGGACGTGATTCGGTTGGTGAAGTCGACCGCGCCTGCGGTGGTGCCGGTCACGTACGTGGTGACATGAGACTTGGGCAGCACGCTGTCGCGGAGCGAACTGACAAGGCTGGTTGTCTGCGTGGCTTGCGGGCGGGTGGTCGGGATGACGCTGAACACCGCCGTGGTCGCGGCCGAGTTGATCGCCGCGGGACCGACCGACGCGACCCCGGGCGTCGACTTGACGTTCTTCTGCATCGTGCTCAGCAGCGCGCTCGTAGCCGAGCTTGACTGCTTCGGGAGCACGACGACGACCGCGAGCGGGCCATTCGAGCCGACGCCGAAGCCCTGCGTCATCAGGTCGTACGCACGCCGGCTTGTGTCGGAGGTCGGGTTGGTCCCGTTGTCCGGCTGGCCGAGGGTGATGGAGAAGAACGGGATCGCCAGTATCACGAGCACGGCCACGCTGAGGATCGCCCACGGCCACGGGTGCGCGCTGACCTTGCGACCCCAGCGGGCAAAGGCCGATTGCTCGTGCTGCTCCTGGGTGGCCGCCGCGGTGCGCCTGGCCTGCTCCCTGGCAGTCTCGCCGGCCTTGTGTGCACGCCAGCGCGCCGACAGGGCGCGCACGTTTGACCTGGCCACACCCATGAACGCCGGCACCAGGGTGAGCGCGGCGAGCATAGTGATCGCGACTGTGATCGCCGCCGCCAGCCCGAGGGCGCCGACGAACGCGACATCTGAGATGTACAGGCCGAGGATGGAGACGACCACGGTGCTGCCAGCCACCACGATCGCCGCGCCGGACGTGCCCTCGGCCCGGCGGGCCGAGCTGACCACGTCCATTCCGGTGTCCAGTTGCTCGCGGTGCCGCGCGACCAGGAACAGGCCGTAGTCCACCGCCACGCCGAGGCCGAGCAGGGTGGCGATGGTCGGCGCGGTGGTCGGGAACGTCATCGCGGCTGCGAGCAGGCCAAGCACGGACAGGCCCGCCCCGACGCTGAAGATGGCCGACACCAGCGGGATGGCCGCGGCGACTAGCGAGCCGAACATGAACAGCAGCAGCACCAGCGCCAGTGACAGTCCGATGATCTCCGAGGTGGTGTCCTTGGTCGTCTGGCCGATCTCCGACGCGCCCGCACCGTACTCGACCTGCAGCCCGGCCTTCCTGGCCGGCGCGACTGCGGTGTTTAGCCGGTTCAGGTAGGCGGTGTCCAGCGAGTAGGGGTTCGCACTCCAGGACACGCTGGAGTAGGCGATGGTGCCGTCCCTGGACACCGCGCCGGCCGACTGCGAGCTGAACGGGCTGATCGCCTTGATCACGTCGGGCAGCTTGGCGATGTTGGCAGTGGCCTGGTTCACGGCCGCGGAGTCGGCAGAGACCGTCCCCTTCCTGGCGTGGAAGACTATCTGTCCCGAGTAGCCGCCTTGGGAGCTAAAGGTGCTATTCAGCCGGTTCAGGCCGTCGTCGGACTGCGTGCCGGGCACGTTGTAATTGTTGACGTAGCTTCCGCCGAACGCCGACTTCGCGGCCAGCAGCCCGCCCAGGATCAGCACCCAGGCGATGATCACGATCCAGTGCCGCCGGGCAGAGAAGCCGCCAAGCCGCTCTAGCCACTGATTCACCACGCACCCCCGCAGGCACGGCCCCCTGCCGTGCAAGGCACTATCCCCCGCGGCAGGGCCTGCTACGCATTTGCCGTTTCGAGTGGCAGCAGGTCAGTCGAAGGCAGCAGCCTGGCAATTCATCACAGACAAGCCTTCTCCGTCTTGCCTGGCGCACCAGGTACCCGGCGCCGGGCCCCGCCTGGCCCGCGCGGCGTACGGCACCGGCCGGGTGCGTGGGGCCGGCCTAGGCCGCTGTTACCAGATGGGCGGGTGCCGATCGCGCCATGGCTTTGCGCGCTCCAGCTGAGCCGACAGGGAGATCAGGGTCGCCTCGTCACCCATACGGCCGGCCAGCATGATCCCGATGGGCAGGCCGTCGGCGGTCCAGTGCAGCGGAACGCTGACAGCGGGCTGCCCGGACAGGTTGAACAACGCGGTCCACGGGGTGAACAGTGTCTGCCGGGTAAAATTGTCCGCCGGCTCGACCTCGTCGAACCAGCCAACGGGCCGGGGCGGCAGCGCGAGCGTCGGGGTCAGGATTGCGTCGTAGGCGTTCATGGCGGTCATCGCGGGCCGCACTGCGCCCTGCAGGATCGCCTGGTGCATGAAGATGTCGGGAGCAGACAGTTCCGCGCCGCGAGCGCGCAGCCACTGGGTAAGCGGCAGCAGTTCGCTTTCCTGCTCGGCCGGAATCGGGGTGAACGCGGCCATCGCGAACCAGAGCGCGAGAAACGATGGCACCGCTTCCTCGGGGAACGGCAGGTCCGCGTCCTCGACCTCGTGACCGAGCGAGGCAAGCAGCGTGCTGGCCTCCTCGTACGCGGCCACGCAGTCGGGATGCACCTGCGCACCAGGTACGACGGTCTTCAGCGACCTGGCAATGCGCAGCTTGCCAGGTTCCCTGCCTGCGTAGCCGAGGAACGACTCGCCCGCGGGCAGCCGGGGTAGCGTGTACATGTCGCCAGGGTGGTTGCCAGTCATCGCGTCCAGCAGCAGCGCGGCATCAGCGACCGTGCGAGCCAGTGGCCCGTCGGTCGACAGCCCGGTCAGGTCTGGCATCAGCGGGCCCTGCGAGATCCGGCCTCTGGTCGGTTTGATCCCGAACAGGCCGCACACGCTGGCCGGGATCCGGATGGAACCGCCGCCGTCGCTGCCCTGGGCCGCTGGAGCGAGGCCGGACGCCACGGCGGCGGCGGCGCCGCCGCTGGATCCGCCAGCCGAGCGGGTCAGATCCCACGGCGTCCGGGCAGGCGGCCCGACCCTGGTCTCGGTGTAGCAGGGCAGGCCGAACTCCGGTGTGGCTGTCTTTCCCGTGATCACGATGCCGGCCGATCGCAGATGCTCGACGACGTAGTCATCCTCGGTCGCGATGTTGTCGGCCAGGATGGTGCTGCCGTATGTCAGCCTTACCCCGGCGACCATGTTCAGGTCCTTGATCGGGATCGGCACGCCGGTCAGCGAGGGCAGCTCGCCGCCGTCCTTACGCCTGGCCAAGGCGGCCTTGTCCGCAGCGGTCGCCTGCTCGCGGGCTAGCTCGTGGGTGACCGTGTAGAAGGCGCCGACCTGCTCGTTGAGCCGATCGATCCGGTCCAGGTAATGCTCGGTGATCTCGGCCGATGAAGTCTCTCCGGTTCGGACGGCCGCCGCGAGCTCTGTTACTGAAAGATCATGAATCTGGGTCACGTTACCGAAGGGTAGCCCTACCCCGCAGTCCGGTAAACACCTGGCGGCGGGACACGCCTCCACGCCTCCTCTACATCTGCCGCCTGGCTCAAGACCCGCAGTTGCAGCAACTGCCGTCGCGAGTGCTCGCAGGTCGGCGAGGCACCACAGAATCCGGGCGGAAGAGGCCAACCTGACCACTCAGTGGGTAAGCACTCCGTTACTCTTAGGCGCATGGACCGGGAGACCGGGACTGAGCCGTCAGCGACAGGGCCATCGAACTCGGCCGACGACCTACAGGACTATCCAGTACCGTCGCGAGCCATCATGGCTGGGCTGGCCGCGGATCCTCGGCTGCCTGTGTGGATACGTCGCGCAGTCATCTCGCTGATGGTCGGCCTCATCATCTTGATCTGGCAGGACTGGCGCTGGGGCCTGACGGCCGCTGCGATCATCGCCATCGCGGACACGATCTACCGCTCCAAGACCACGTCCCTGATCCCGGCTGCGGTCCGGGTTACCTCGGCCCAGCGCCGGACGAGGCGCCGCCTTTACCTCGCCAGGCCAAGTGGGTACCTGGCGGTGCACGCCAGGGCTATTCCAGGCACGGACTCGGTCATCGACCACCTTGTGGTGGGACCTGCCGGGGTATTTGCGCTGGACTCCGAGCGATGGGATCGCAGGTTGCCAGTGCGCACGGCGGCCACTAACTCGGCGGCCGGTCCCGTGCTGTACCACGGCCCGTTCAGCCAGAAAGACCGTCTCGCCCACGCCCGGTGGGAGGCGGCGCAGGCCTCAAGACTGCTCAGCGCCGACCTCGGCCGTGAGATCACGGTCTATCCGGCGATGGTGATCTACGGTCCGACCGTACCCTGGGCGGTCGCCACTTTGCGCGGCGTCGACGTGTTTGCCGGACGCGCAGTCCGCAAGTACTTCCGCGGCCGCAGCAGGGCGCTCAGGGAGATGCGGGCCGCCAGGGGCGTAAGGCTCAGCTGGGAGGAAGCAGGCGAGATCTACAACGCGGCCCAACGGGCATTGCCGCGAACCTGACCGCCCACCCGCCGAAGCCGGCCGCCCTCGCCAAAGAGACCGCCGCCCGGCGGCGGACGATCTCATCGGGTCCCTGCCGCAGGTCACCACACATCCCGTAATAGTCTGGGGCATCCCATGACACGGCGGAAGGCAGGCGGGTGGCGGACCTGAGGACCTGGGTTGCCGGCGCCCGGCCCCGTACCTTGCCGGCCGCCGTGGTCCCGGTTGCTGTCGGCTCTGGTGTGGCCTTCGGCTACCACCTGTTCTCCGCGGGCCGGGCCGGGCTGGCCCTCGTCGTCGCGCTGGCACTGCAGATAGGCGTGAACTACGCCAACGACTACAGCGACGGCGTCCGCGGAACCGACGAGGTGCGGGTCGGCCCGGTCCGACTGGTGGCGGGCCGGCTGGCCAGGCCCAGGCAAGTACTGGCCGCCGCCCTCGGCTCGTTTGCCGTGGCGGGCGTGGCCGGCCTAGTGCTGGCGGCGATGACTTCCTGGTGGCTGCTGCTGCTGGGGGCAGCCGCAGTGGCAGCCGCCTGGTTCTACACCGGCGGCAGCCGGCCATATGGCTATCGGGCGCTCGGCGAGGTGTCGGTCTTCGTGTTCTTCGGCCTGGCCGCCGTGGCCGGGACCGCCTACGTGCAGATGCGCACCCTGGCCTGGCTTCCGGTCGCGGCGTCTGTGCCGATCGGCCTGCTGGCCTGTGCCCTGCTGGTGATCAACAACCTGCGTGACATTCCGACCGACACGCAGACCGGCAAGCAGACGCTGGCCGTTGTGCTCGGTGACCGCCGGACCAGGGCCCTGTACCTCGGCTGCGTCGGTGTCCCGTTCTGCGTGGCACTCGCCCTGGCCCCGGTGGCGCCGCTGAGCCTGCTCGCGCTTGCTGCCCTTCCGTTCGCGTTCGCGCCAGTCAGGGAGGTGCTGGCGGGCGCGACTGGGCGAAGCCTGATAGTCGCACTCGGCCAGACCGGGCGGCTGCAGCTGGCCTTCGGCGCGCTGCTCACCCTCGGTCTCGCGATAAGGGTGTGACCTGCGTTACAGTCCCGGCCACACGACTCGTTGAGTCCGGCTATGTTCGTATGCGCTAGGCGAGTGCTGGCCAAGACAGCGAATTATCCGCTGTAGGGTGCAACCATTGTGCCTCGGACAGTCATCTGATAAGCGTACGGACCGGAAGGTATGGAGAGCCCCCCAATGGCTATCAGCAGCGACCACCAGCGGCCGGCGTCATACGACGAAGCCCCGACCACGGCCATGACCCAGGAGCAGCGGGCCCAGTTCGAGAAGGACGGCTACCTCGTCATCCGTGGCGCGCTGACGCCGACCGAGGTGGAGTACTACGCCGCCGCCCTTGACCGGGTGTATGCCGAGCAGGAGGCGTCCGGCGCCATCGCTCCCGGCAAGTCCATGCACATGCTCAGCGCGGCCGCGAACTGTCACGAGGCCGTCGGTCTCATCGACCACCCCGCGACCTTTCCCCTGGTGTGGTCCATGCTCGGCTGGAACGTGCACATCTACCACTCACATCTCGACGTGCACCCGCACATCCCGGTCAAGGCCCCGTTCCGGTTCGAGTGGCACCAGGATGGCGGCCGCCAGAACCGCGAGCTGGAAGGCGAGCCGCGCGAGCGCCTGTCGGTGAAGCTGGCGTTCTGGCTCTCGGACGTGTCCGAGACCGGCCGGGGCAACTTCAAGGTCATCCCCGGCAGCCACAAGACCAACTGGATCGACGGCCCGCCGCGCCGTGACGTGGAGTGGCCAGAGCCTGAAGGCTCCGTGGAGGTCTGCGCGAGCCCGGGTGACGCGGTCTTCTTCGACCGCCGGCTCTGGCACACCCGCACCAACAACTACTCCGACATCACCCGCAAGGGGATGTTCTTCGCCTACTGTCCACGGTGGATCGCGATCAGGGACGAGATCGCCGGTGTGGACGACCCGGAGTGGGTGGAGTCGCTCAGCCCGGTCCGCAAGCAGCTGCTCGGCTGGATCGGCAAGGGCATCCCCGGCGAGCTCGAGGGTGACCACCACTGGGGCCACTACCCGAAGACCACGCCGCTGTACGGGTGGCTGGACGAGCGGGACATGCTCGTGCACGACAACCCGCCGCTGCGCAAGTAGACACCCGCACCGAGCAGATAGCGCGGGCCGGCCCGGAATCATGGCCGGGCCGGTACGTCGCGTGTCAGTCCGCCTTGTCGGCCAGCGCCGTCTCCTCTGGTGCGGCCGGAACCACCCCGTTCCCTGTATTAAGAGTCACGGAATCGGCAAGCTCGCCGGGCATGGGCGGGTCGAGCGCGGAGGCCGCGGCTTCGAGCGCCTGCGCTATGTCGTCCGCTTCCGAGTCGGGCAAGGTCTGCGACGTCGAGGAGTGGGCAGCCTTGCGCGGCCTGCGCCTCGCGGTGCCAGAGGCGGCCCCGCCCGGTGCAGCGGCCTCGCCATCGCCGGACCCGCCGAACGCACTGCTGAGCGCCTTCATCGCGCTGGTCAGCTCGCTCGGGATCATCCAGACCGTGTTGCCGGGCCCGGACGCGATCTGCGGCAGGGTCTGCAGGTACTGATAGGCAAGCAGCTTCGGGTCCGGGTCGTTCTCGTGGATGGCCTGGAACACCGAGTCGATGGCCTGCGCCTGGCCCTCGGCGCGCAGGATCGCGCTCTGCTTGTCGCCCTCCGCCCGCAGGATCTGGCCTTGCTTATCACCATCGGCGGTCAGGATCTGCGACTGCCGAACGCCCTCGGCGGTCAGGATCGCCGCCCGCTTCTCCCGCTCGGCCCGCATCTGCTTCTCCATCGCGTCGATGACGCTCTTCGGCGGGTCGATCGCCTTGATCTCGACGCGGGTAACCCGGATGCCCCATTTGCCTGACGCATCGTCGAGCACGCCGCGCAGCATGGTGTTGATCTTGTCGCGAGACGTCAGCGTTACCTCCAGGTCCATCGACCCGATCACGCTGCGCAGCATGGTGGCCGTGAGCTGCTCGATCGCCTGAATGTAGTTGACAATCTCGTAGTCCGCCGCGCGCGGGTCGGTGACCTGGAAGAACAGCACGGTGTCGATCTTGACGACCAGATTGTCCTCGGTGATGACCGGCTGGCCGACGAACGAGACCACCTGCTCGCGCAGGTCGATCAGCGGCTTGACCCGGTCGACGAACGGGACGATGAAGTTCATGCCGGGTTCCAGCGTCTTGGTATAGCGGCCGAACCGCTCCACGTTCCTGGCCCGCGCCTGCGGCACAATCCGGATCGTCCGGAGCGCGGTCAGCACGACGAGCAGGCCGATGACGGCGAGCACGATGCCGATAGCCTCAGCGAACATGGCTACTCCCTCGGGTACACGAGCGCGGAGGCGCCCTCAATCTGCAGCACGTCGACCTTGGTGCCGGCCGGGATGACGAGCGACTCGTCGTACGGCCTGGCGGACCATTCCTCGCCGCCGATCCGGACCCGGCCCCCGTGCTCGCTGACTTCGTCCAGCACGTAGCCAGTCCGGCCGATAAGAGCGGCAGTTCCAGTGCGCAGGATGGGCGGCTGCCTCACGTGACGCAGTGCGAACGGGCGGGCAACGCCGAGGCCGACGACCGATGTCACGACAAAGGCACCGAACTGGACAGCAGCTGGGCCGCCGGCCAACCCGGTGACGGCGGCGACAAGGGCGGCAATGCCAATCAGGCCAAACGCCAGCGTCGTGGTCATGATCTCGACCGTGCCCAGCACGGCCGCGATGATCAGCCAGATAATCCAACTCTCCATCGCGGCGCTCCGAACCCGAATGACCTTCAGCTTCGACATTAGACCTGTCTGGCCGCAGGCGCATCTCCGCGCGGCGACAGTCGCATATCAGCTTCACAGCGCGGAGCGGAACGGGGAGGATTGACCTACTCGTCATCCGGAAGGCCAGTCGATGTCCCAGATAGTGCCTGCAGCAAGCGAACTCTCCTACAGCCACGGCAGCTCGCCCGAGCCGCTGCTCGGCGAGACGATCGGCGACAGTCTGCGCCGCATCGCGGCCGCGCACGGCGCGAGCGAGGCCCTGGTCGACGTGCCAACCGGCAGGCGCTGGACCTACGCCGAGCTGGATGCGGATACCGAAGACGTGGCGCTCGGCCTGATCGCGGCCGGCGTGGCCAAGGGCGACCGGGTCGGCATCTGGGCGCCGAACTGCGCTGAGTGGGTGCTGCTGCAGTACGGCAGCGCGAAGATGGGCGCGATCCTGGTCAATATCAACCCCGCCTACCGCAGCCACGAGCTCGGCTACGTGCTGAAGCAAGCGGGCATCTCGGTGCTGGTCAGCGCGGAGAACTTCAAGACCAGCGACTACCGGGCGATGATCGAGGAGGTCCGCGGCGACGACCTGGCCGAGCTACGGCAGGTCATCTACATCGGCACGGCGGACTGGGATGCGCTGGTTGCAGCCGGCCGCGCGGCCGATCGCGACGCGCTCGCCAGGCGGCGGGCCACCCTTGCGTTCGACGACCCGATCAACATCCAGTACACCAGCGGTACCACGGGCTTCCCCAAGGGCGCGACACTGTCGCACCACAACATCCTGAACAACGGGCTGTTCATCGGCGAAGGCTGCCGGTATACGGCCGCGGATCGCGTCTGCATCCCGGTGCCGTTCTACCACTGCTTCGGCATGGTGCTTGGGAACCTGGCGTGCACCACGCACGGCGCCTGCATCGTGATCCCGGCACCCGGCTTCGAGCCGGGCGCGACGCTGGCCGCGGTGCAGGCCGAGAAGTGCACGTCGCTGTACGGCGTGCCGACCATGTTTATCGCTGAGCTCGCGCTGCCCGACTTCGCCAGCTACGAGCTGTCCACGCTGCGCACCGGCATCATGGCGGGCTCGCCTTGCCCCGTCGAGGTGATGAAGCGCGTCATCAGCGAGATGCACATGGATGAGGTGACGATCTGCTACGGCATGACCGAGACCTCCCCGGTATCCACCCAGACCGGCGCAGACGATGACATGGAGCGGCGGGTGTCCACCGTGGGCCGGGTGCACCCGCACGTAGAGATCAAGGTCGTCGATCCCGAGACCGGCCAGGTGCTGCCGCGCGGTACGAACGGCGAGCTGTGCACCCGCGGCTACTCGGTGATGCTTGGCTACTGGAACGAGGCGGAAAAGACGGCCGAGGCCATCGACTCGGCCCGCTGGATGCACACCGGCGACCTCGCGGTGATGGACGAAGCCGGTTACCTCAATATCGTCGGGCGGATCAAGGACATGGTGATCCGGGGCGGCGAGAACATCTACCCGCGCGAAGTCGAGGAGTTCCTCTACACCCACCCGGACATCGAGGACGTCCAGGTGGTGGGCGTGCCTGACGCGAAGTACGGCGAGGAGCTGTGCGCGTGGATAAAGGTACGGGCGGGCGGTGAGCTGACCACCGAGCAGGTACGGGACTACTGCACCGGCCGGATCGCGCATTACAAGGTGCCGCGATACGTGCGCGTGACCGCGGACTTCCCGATGACGGTGACGGGCAAGGTGCAGAAGTTCAAGATGCGCGAGACCTCGATCACGGAACTCGGCCTGCACGGGGCCAGCCAGATCGAGACGGCCTGACGCCGGCTGGCCGACGGAGACCGTCCGAATTATCGCGGCGGCCCCGACGTTCTGGCCGCCCTACCGGACGTCCAGCGTGATCTCGGTACCGGCCAGCGCCTTGCTGACCGGGCAGGCGCCCTTGGCGTCCGCCGCAATCTTGGCGAAGTCGTCTGCCGACACGCCCTGCGCGGATCCGCTCACGATCAGCTTTATGCCGCTGATTCGGAAGCCGCCGGCCGGATCCGGCCCCAGCGTGACATCGGCACTGACCTCTAGCTCCGGATCGCTGCCTCCGGCCGCACCAAGCAGCGCGGAAAACTGCATCGCGAAGCAGGCCGAGTGGGCCGCGGCAATGAGCTCCTCCGGGCTGGTGGCACCGCCCGCGTCGTCGGCCGCGCGCTTAGGGAAGCTGACCTCATACGTGCCGAGGCCGGAACTGGCCAGCACAACCGTGCCGCTTCCTTCCTGCAGACTGCCAGTCCAAGTCGTGCGAGCAGTGCGGGTGGGCATCGCGTGCTCCTTCTGCCAGATGAATAGCGACTTTTTGATCCCGCCGCAGCCGAAACGGCCGGGGTTCTCAGCCTAGTCGCGGTAGCCGCGCCGGGGCCGAGATCGGGCGCGAGCGGCATAATTACCGGTACCGCGACTCAGAGATAGAAACTGGTGCCGACGGTATTGGGCACGTAGGCATCGGGGAACCGGGCCGCCATCGCATGCTGCGCCCGCCAGCCCGTGCAGTGCGCGGGCACCAGCACACCGGGACTCATCGCAGCGAGGTCATCGAGCACGCGCGGGATCAGCGGCTCGAAGATCGGTCCGTTCAGGTGGAAACCGCCAAGCAGTGCGTGCAGAGGCTGGCCACCGCAGAGCAGCGCGGCATATCTGGCGATGTTCACCACCCCGGCGTGGCCGCAGCCGGTGAGCACCACCAGTCCCTTGCCCGCGACATTGATGATGAGCGCCTGATCGTCCAGGACAAGCGGGTCAGGCTGCCAGCTGCCGCCTAGCCACGCCTGCTGCGGCGGGAAGCCCGGCTCATAGCCTGTCGTGCGCGGCACTTCGCCGGTGATCAGGACGGAACGCTCGAACAGGAAGCTAGGCTGGACATCTTCGACGACCTCGAATCCGGCTCCTTCCAGTGCGCGCCGGCTGGTCGTGGGTATCTCGCGTGGCTCGCGGCCGGGCAGCAGGACCCGTCGGCGCCGCCAGAAGTGCGGGTGTATGAGCACCGGCATGTTCGCGTGGCCCAGAACCCGGATCAGCCCGTCAAGTCCGGTCGTGTGATCGAAGTGGCCGTGGCTGCAGACGACGGCCTCGATCGAACCGGGTTCGATGCTCAGCCGGCGCATGTTCTCGACGATGCCGTCCGGGCTGGTCCCGGCGTCGAACAGCAGTCTGTGCTCGCGTCCAGCCTTCAGTACGGTGACCAGCACGGAGAACCCGTGCTCGGCGATCAGCGCTTCCGGTGCCTTGCCGTCCGCCATCAGCCGGGCCGGGCCGACCGGCATGAGCCCGCCGAATCGCCGCGCCGGTCCCTGGTCGGGCATGAAGACGTCGGTGATGTTGTCCATCAGCGTCGTCACCACGACGGAGTCGACCGGCTCGAGGTCGAACGTGGTGGCCAGCTCGATGTCATGGGGCAAAGCAGGCGGAGGGCTGTCTATGCCGTCGTCAACGCACATTGCGCCATCGTAAGCGCGTCGTCAGACGTCGGTCACGAACCGCACTGGCTGACCGGTGACAGCAGCTACGGTCTGGAAATCGCGATCGTCGCATAGGACGATCAACCGCTCTCGTTCCGCGGTGGCGGCGATGAGCAGATCAACGACTCCAGCCGAGCGATGCGCGCCTGCTTCGGTCAGCGCCTGCTGTATATCATGCGCCCGCTCGTATGCACCCTCGTACATAGGCACCCAGCCGAACACGTCGCGGATTAGCTGGCGCTTCTCCAGCCTGTCGGCCAATGAGCGTGCGGAATATAGGAACTCCAACTCCACGATCGGGCAGATCGCGATGACTCCTGCACTCAGATGGTCCGACCATGCCATCTGCAGTTCTGACTGAAAGATCCGGAACAGGCCCGACGTATCGATCAGGTACAGGCAGGAGCTCACTTCCGGTACGTAGCCTTGTCACCGAGGAACTCATCGAAGTCTCCGCGCTCGGCCATCTCGCCGAGTCTGGCCAGGGCTTTCAGCCGGACCAGTCGTTGTCCGACCTCGCGCAGGGCTGCGTTCACCGTGTCCTTCTTGGTCTTGGTCCCAAGCACCTCGGCGGCTACCGCCAAGGCCTCCTGATCGATCTCGATGGGTGTCTTGATCATTGCCATGAACCCCACCGCCCCTCGGCTCGTCTACAGCATTATATCCAGGGTATCCGCCCTAGAAGTCTACGGTATCTTCGCTACCAGCGGTGCCGAAGAAACACTTGCCCGCTGTGTCATAGTTGGGCACGAGTGACTGGCGCCGTCGGCGCGGGAGGAACGATGCACGCGCACAAGTGGGAGCCGTCCGGGAGCGATCCGGCTAGCGGCCTGACCGCAGCGGCTGTCGCCGGGGTCGAGCAGGTCATCCGCAGCTACGTACGGCAGACGCCGGTGATCACGATCGACAGGACCGAACTCGGCCTGTCGCCGGGACCGCTGACGCTCAAGCTTGAGGTGATGCAGCATTCAGGCTCGTTCAAGGTCCGTGGCGCCTTCACCAACCTGCTGCTCCGCGACCTGCCCGCGGTGGGCGTGGCAGCGGCCTCAGGCGGCAACCATGGCGCCGCCGTGGCCTACGCAGCCAGCGTGCTCGGGGTTCCCGCGCGGATCTTCGTACCAGAGATCTCCTCACCGGCCAAGATCAGCCGAATCCGCGGCTACGGCGCGGAACTCGTCGTCCAGGGTGCGACCTACTCCGACGCCCTGGCCGTGAGCCAGGACTGGATCGCCGCCAGCGGCGCGCTGGCGGTGCATGCCTACGACCAGGCCGAGACGATCCTGGGCGCGGGCACTACCGGCCTTGAGTTGATCCGTCAGGCCCCGGCAGTCACAACAGTGCTGGCGAGCGTCGGCGGCGGCGGCCTGCTGTCGGGCATCGCCACCGCGGTCGGCGACAGCATCCGCGTTATCGGCGCCGAGCCGGAGGGCGCCCCGACGATGACGGCCGCCCTTGCCGCCGGCCATCCGGTAGACGCCGCGACCGGCAGTGTCGCTGTCGACTCACTGGCGCCCCGCCAGGTCGGCGAGCTGACCTTCGCGGTGGTCTCCAAGCGCGTGCAGGCGATGGTGCTGGTAGGCGACGAAGCAATTCTGTCTGCGCAGCGCCTGCTATGGGAACGGGCCAGGATCGTGGCGGAGCCCGGTGCCTGCGCCGGGCTCGCCGCACTGATGTCGGGCGCCTACTCACCTGGTCCCGGCGAGAACGTGGCGGTGGTGCTGAGCGGAGCCAACACCACCGCCGTCGACTTCAGCCGCTAGCCGCGTGTTACGGACTGACCTCGACGCCGATGGTCCCCCAGCCGACGTCCGCGGCGTTCATGCCGATATAGGACAAAGCTGCCACCTGCGGATTGAAATAGGTGCCGTACGGGATGCCGGTGAGTGCGCCGCCCAGTCTCGTGAAGCCCGTCGGTCGTGAGGTAAAGAACGCGCTGTCTGCCGTGCCGACGAACGCAAGCTCGCTGTCGGAGCTGTCGCTGACGCCCGTCAGTATCGCCGGGGGAGAGCTGGTGCCAGAATCCGTGCAGCCGCTGCAGGCAACGGGCGCCTCACCCGAGCCCAGTTCCACGACGTCGATCCAGACGCTGGCACCGGCGCCCAGGTTGGCAAAAGTAGCGGTCGCGGTACCGGAGCCTCCGCTTCCGGTCGCCTGATAGGCGAACAGGTAGTTGTCGGTAGAGCCGCCACCCCCCGTCTTCGGGAAGTTCGCCGCGCTCGCGTAGCTCACCGGTGCACTGCTGAACGGGCCAGTCACCCCGCTGACGGAGGTGGACTGAGAGCCTGAGCCGGCCACGTAGATGAAAATCAACTCGCTCCGGCCGCTCGTCGTCGTCACGAGCGGGCCAGTGCAGGCGCCGACGGCGCATACCGCCGCGGCGTTCCCTGCGTCAGTCGCGGAGAAGTCCCTGATCGTCTCGGTCTGCGTGGCCGACGTAAGTCCGGCAGACGAGGCTGTGATCACGACCAGACCTGAGGTGGTGGCACCAAAGTAGAAGCTGGCCGATGTATCGCCGTCCGGGATTGTGGCGCTCGTGGCGCTCGAGCCGAACTGTGACGACGCGAACACCGCATCCACCGAGGGACTTGCCGACAGGTCGACGGTCAGGCCGCCGGTACCGGCGGTCACCGGGTTACCGTCGGCGTCTTGCTCCTGCACGGTGACCGGACCGAGGTCAGCGGCGGTGGACGTCTCGCCGGTCACAGGCGCCGTGGTGAAGGCCAGCTGCGTGGCCGGCCCGGCGCCGATGTCGAAGGAGTCGGCGTTTGTCGGCGCGGTCAGCGCGGGCGACGTCGAACTCGTGGCCGTGAGCTCATAGCCATTGTCGGCCTTGTCGATCGCGCAGCCGGTAAAGGCGGCGATCCCGCCCGAGACCGTCACGGTGTCGCCGCCGGTGCACGTGAGCGTGCCACTACCGGGGTTGTGAGCCGGGTCGATGCCGACCGTCACCTGGTCGGTGTTGTCATTCGTGAGGGTGACGCCCCCCGAGTCCTGAATGGCGACCGAAACGTCGAAGGTGTCGGGCGCGGAGGTGTTCGCGGCGTTGATCGACGCTCCCGATCCGGGCTGGTCGGTGAACGTCAGCTGTGCTCCCCCGGTGGTAGATGCCTGGAAAACTGTGCTCGGCTGGCTCACCCAGAGGTACAGATTCGCCTCGACGGCATAGCTGTACGTCGTGCCCGCGGTCAGCGTGCCGTCGGTATCCGTGCAGCTAGTCGCCGTGATCGAGCCGCTGCACGTGCCGCTGCCGACCGGTGCGGTCGGCGTGCAGGAGGAACCAGTGCAACGCAGCACCGTGTAGCTTGTCGGCACGTATCCGCCCGGTGCCGACCATGTGATCGGGATCGAGGTGGGCGTGGCGGTTCCGTTCTGCGCACCGAACGCCGGTGCCGACAGTTCCGCCCCGTACGCCGCGGCGGGGTGCGAGCTAGAGCTGGCACTGAAGTAAGCGAACGCGACCCCGCCCGACGTGGCGATGAGGCCGACGGCAAGGGTCAGCGCGAGCGCTGTCCGGGGAATATGCCGACGGAAGGCGCGGCTGCGCGCCCGCCGCGCCACGACGATGTGTCGCATCATGACTCCACGGTGATCGTGACCGGGATGGAGAACGTTGCCAACTGGCAGCTATTGGGCGACGACGTGCTCATAGCAGCCGCTCCGGCGAGATCGACCGGATAGTCGGTCGCATTCGCGGGAATGTTGATGTCCAGGCCGGTCCGGTCGCTGAATGTGACGCCCGGCGCGCTGCATGCACCGCTCGCGGTGATCGCCCCGTCCCCCACCACGCTCGTCAGCGTCACCGCGAAGTTACTGGGGTTGTCCACCCGAAGGCTGACGCCGCCGGTGCTGCCGGGAACCAGCGGCGAGAACACTGCCCCGGCCGTTGCCGATATTGACACGGTCATAGTCCCCGTGCTGGCCGTTGCCGTGGCCGACCCGGTCGAGGTGAAGTAGGCCAGCGCCGCGCCACCCATGGCCAGCAGCGCGACCCCCACTCCGACAACCGTCGCCGTGCGTCTCGTCAGCCGCAGCAACAGTCGGTGCGTCATCCGGGGCAATACCCGGTGCTTCACCGGCGCGAAATCTCGGTGCTTCATCCCGTGGCCTCGATGCCTGAGTAGGTGAGGGTCAGCGTGGCGCCCTCACAGGCGTCCTGATTAGTGGTGGTGTCGAGCATGGTGATCACCGGCCAGTCGGCCCGCGGAACGCCGAGCGCGGACAGCGATAGGGGCGTCGCCCGGTCCGCCGGGATCGTCACCGCCCTAGTGAGGCCTTGCGACACCCTGAAGTTCGACGCCGCGCAGCCGACCCGATTCGGCGTGATCGTGATGTCCGCGCCGGTGACTCCGCCGGCCGCGATGGTGATCGCAGACGAACTCGGGTTCGTGAAGGTCATGTCGAGTGGCTCGCTAACCCCTGGGGCCAGCGGAGACGTCAGGTCTCCGCCGACCGCGAAGGTCGCCGAGTGGCCGGTGATCGTCCAGCAGTACTTGGCTGACGGCGAATCGCTGCCTGCCTCGTCGCGCGCGTACACCGAGAAGCAGTGCGGGCCGAAGGAGAGGTTGTGCAAGTGCAGCTCGCCCTCGACGGAGCGGTCGCCGTCGCCGGTGCACGGCTGGACCGGCCCGGAGTCGAGCGAGCACCAGAACGCGACGTCGGGCCAGTCGCGGTCGGTGAACCGGAACTCGGGGCTGGTATCCGTGGAGGGATTCGAGGGTTCCTCGGTGATTTGCGGTGCGGCCGGGCCGACTGTCTCGTAGCTGAATCGCGCGTGCACCGTGGTGGTGTTGCCCAGGTCGTCGGTGGCCACCACGAAAACCTCGTATTGGCCGCCCCGCGGCGGGGTGAAGCCGTAGCGCCAGCTTGTCGTCCCGGTGGTCCGGTGCAGGACCGGCACGAGCGAGATGAATGCTGACCCGTTCCAGTACAGGCCACTCGACCGCTGGTAAACGGCGACGGCCACGCTCTGGACCCCCTGCGGATCGGCGGCCGAACCGCAGATGCCCGGTGGCGTGCAGCCAGCCGACCATCCCGCTGCGTCGTAGGCGCGGCCGTCAGCCGGGAATGTCAGAGTGACCCTCGGGCCGGTGGTATCCACTTCCCACGTGTAGCTAGTCGGAGCGCTCACCGAGTCGCGGCCCGTGACGGCCTCGACGGCGAAGGTGTGACTGCCGTCAGACAGGTGGCTGTAAACGATCCCGGCGTGCGGGCAGGTGATGAAGCCATCGCCGTCGATCTCGCAGGCGAAGGTCACGCCGCGCTGGCTATCGGTGTAGGTAAACGCCGCGATGGTGGACGAGGTCGGGTTCACTGGCGACGAGGTAATTGTCGGAGCGGGAATCGCCGGCCCGGCTAACGCCGCCACCGCGAAATAGCCGCCCGTGAGGACGCCAACGACACCGGCAATGAGCCCGGCCCGCGCGCCCGTTCGTCGTGTCATCACCCGCCGGAACCTGGTCACGTGAGTTGCTCCCTCGCTCGTCCTTCACCTGATCGGGGGGTCGTCCGGCCGTCCGGGTGGCGAGGACGGAAACGCTCGCCACCCGGCCAGCCAGCCGATCGCTGCGGGACCTAGCTCACCGTCACTGTGACCACGGGCGCGTCACCCTGGCACGCGTCCTGGTTCGTGCCGGTGTCGGTCATCGACAGGGTGAGGGTCAGCTGGGGGTCGTTGCTCGTAGCGCCGCCCGCAATGCTGATCGGAGCGGTGTAGGTCTCCGTCGCTGGATTGCCGGTGGTCGCGATGTCCGCCCCGCTGACTTGGTACCACGCCGCGTCGCAACCTCTACCCAGAGCCGCTGCGTCCGGAGCCACCGTGATCGTGGCGCCCGAGATGTCCTGGGTACCGGTGTCGTTGTTCATCACGCTGTAGGTGAAGGTCTCCCCTGGGCTACCGGGCGAGATCGGGCCGCCCGTCGGGGTGCTGACGCTCACCGTGAAGGGCGTGCTGGTGGCGACGGTGCCGGTGCCGGTGCCGGTGCCGGTGCTGGTGAAGTAGGCGAAGGCGGCGCCGCCGCCGGCTAATGCGATCGCCACCGTCGCGGCGACAATGGCGAGACGCCGCTTCGAGAAGACTCGGTTGCGCACTTTATTCTCCTTGTGGAATTGCGGGGCGCTTAGCCAGGAACGGAGGCAACTATCGGCGCCGGATGGACCTGCTGCTAATTTGTTTTCGGTTTTCCGCATAGATCAGGGCAGGTAAGGACCGGCTGTCTGCGGCATGTGCTCAATGCCAGAGAATGCGGAGCACTGCCTCGTAACGGATATTCAACGGTCCGCATCGAGCTCTAATAGAGAGACGTCGGATACGACGCCGTGGTTTACCAATTGGATCGACGTTCTTTGAAATCTTTTTTACTAATGGAATTAGTAAAAAAGATGGCGCCCGTTCGCGACGCTAACCGGGCTCACGCCGTAGACGCCGATGTTCTCGGGGCCTGCCGGCCAAACCGGATTTCGAGCCGCTGGTCGGCCCAGGTGGTCGTCACGTGCCGTGTACCAGCCGCGGCCCGGCGGGGCGGCGACCCTAAAATAGCGCGGCTCCCGGTCTGGCTAGCCTCAGTGCAGCGAGAATCGCGTTAATCGCGATTACTTGTACGAATTTACGCCCGTTGTAAGTGACATAGCGCCGATCCTGTTTCTGGATTGTCAGCTGGTTAACCCAGGAGGTGCAGACAACTAGGCCAACAGATATGACGTCATTAGCTATGCGTCCCGCAGCCAAGTCAGTCCGGCCTGCGCTGCGTAGAGTTCGCCCCGCCATGTCACCGGTAGCGCGAGGCGCTCCACCCGGTAGAAGATGCCGATATGAGCACTCAGGCCCAGCGCGGCGCGGCTGTTGGCCCCGGCGGTGGCGAGGCCGCACTGCGACTAGCCTCGCTGCTGCGCGACCCGCTGGTCGGCTACCTGCGGCTTGCTGCCGATTACGGTGACGCGGTGCGCGTGCCGATGTCACCCCGTAGCAGCTTCTTCCTGCTCAGCAGGCCCGAGCATGCCGAGTACGTGCTGGCCCAGAATCAGGACAACTTCGTCAAGGCGTTCACCTACCGGCCGCTACGGGCCCTGATCGGCAACGGCCTGCTGACGAGCGAGGGCGAGGACTGGCGCCGGCACCGGCGGCTCGTCCAGCCATTGTTCTCCCGCCGGGACGTGCGCGCGTTCGGCCCGGCGATGACCATGGCCGCCAGCCGCATGCTCAGGCACTGGGATGCGCTGCCGGCCGCCAGCGAGATCGACGTGGCAGGCCAGATGAGCGCGCTGGCGCTCGATGTGGTCGGGCGCGCCCTGTTCGGCACCGACCTGACCAGCGAGGCGGAGCTCATCCGCCGGGCCATGGACGCTGGCCAGCGGGTAGCCGTGCTGGCCACGTTCGTGCCGCTGCCCTGGGGCCCGCGCTCGACCCGCGCGCTCAAGGCAGTGGCCAGGCGAGCCGGGCGCTCGCCGGAGGGTGTCGAGGGACCGGTCGGCCGCATGATCGCCGATCGACGCGCCCGGCAGGCCGCAGTCGCCGCCGCAACCGCGGCCGCCGCCAGCGAAGCCGACAGTCCGGCCGACGACGAACGCCAGGACCTGCTCGACCTGCTGCTCACAGCGCGGCCGGAGGACGGCTCGCACCTCACCGACACCGAGATCAGCGACGAACTATCGACCTTCATGCTGGCCGGGCATGAGACGAGCGCGGTCACCCTGTCCTGGGCGCTGGCGCTGCTTTCGGCCTACCCGGCTGCCCGCGACCAGGTTGAGCAGGAAGTTGACGCGGTGCTCGGCGGCCGCGAGCCGGAGGCGGCCGACGCCGACAAACTGCCATGGACGACCGCCGTCATCGCCGAGACGATGCGGCTCTTCCCGCCGGCCTGGACCATCGAGCGGGATGCCCGGGCCGACGACAACGTGGCCGGGGTGCCTGTCCCGGCCGGCAGCACGATCGCGATCCCGCCCTACCTGGTGCACCGGCACCCGGAGTTCTGGCCCGACCCGGCGGGCTTCGATCCGGCCAGGTTCCTGCCCGCGGATCAGCCGGGAACGACAGCCAGTGGCGGACGAGGGCCGGTCGGGGAAAGGCCTCGTTACGCCTATATACCGTTCGGCGGCGGACGGCGCGCCTGTGTCGGGCAGTCGTTCGCCGAGCTGGAAACCGTCCTCGTCCTGGCCTCGATAGCGCAGCGGTTCCGGCTCGACCTGACGCCGCTTGGAATACCAAAGCCGATCGCGGCGATTACGCTGCGGCCAGGCAAGCTGCCGATGCGACTGCTGCGCCGCTGATCGTCAGCCCAGCCCGAGCAGGCCGTCCAGCCCGACGGTCAGGCCCTCGGGCAGGGCCGCGGCGCCGCGCACGGCAACCAGTACGCCAGGCATGAACGAGGCCCGGTCCAGCGAGTCGTGACGGATCGTCAGGACCTCGCCGTGCCCGCCGAGCAGCACCTCCTGGTGCGCGAGCAGCCCGGCCAGCCGGACCGAGTGCACATGCACGCCCTCGACCTCGGTGCCGCGCGCGCCCTCCGCGGCGGTCACGGTGGCGTCCGGGCACGGGCCGACGCCCGCTGCGGCTCTCGCCTGGCTGATCATCGCGGCGGTGCGGGCGGAGGTTCCGGACGGCGCGTCGGCCTTCGCTGCGTGGTGCAGCTCGATGACCTCGGCGGACTCGAAGAACGGCGCCGCCTGCGCGGCGAAGCGCATCATCAGCACGGCGCCGACGGAGAAGTTCGGCACGATGAGCGCGCGCGAGCGCGGTTTCTCTGCCAGCAGGCCGGCTACCTCCGCAAGCCGCGGCTCGTCGAACCCTGAGGTGCCGACCACCGCCGTGACGTCATGGTCAATGCACCAGAGCAGGTTGCCCATGACCGCGTCGGGATGCGTAAAGTCGACGACCACGTCGGCGCCAGCTAGCAGCTTGAGCTCGTCCCCCACATCTACCCGAGCCATCAGCTCCATGTCCGGTGCCGCTTCGACAGTGCTGCAAACCTGCGAACCCATGCGTCCCTTGGCGCCAAGCACGCCCACCCGGATCATCGCGCTCTCCTCGCCGGAGGTGTCTGCGGTAATGGGCTCGATCCTAGCCCTCGGCGCACCGGCCGCCTCGCGCGATCAGTACTGTACGGGGAGCGGCACTCAGCCCCCGAACCAGAAGGATCACGCACATGTGGAACTCGTTCACGACGGACGCCAATGTGGGCATCGACACCGAAGTGATCAGATATGCAGGCGGCAACGGCGACCAGATTCACGCCTACGTAGCCCGGCCGAACGGTGAGGGTCCGCATCCGGGCATCGTCGCCGTGCACCACATGCCGGGGTGGGATGAGTTCTACCGCGAGTTCTCCGACCGGCTCGCGCGGCATGGCTACACGGTCATCTGCCCGGACCTGTACTGCCGCTACGGGCATGGAACCCCGGACGACATCGCGGCGAAGGTCCGCGGCGAGGGCGGCGTGCACGACGACAGCGTCGTCGCCGACTGCGCGGCCGCGCGCGAATGGCTGCTCGCCCAGCCGACGAGCAACGGCAAGGTCGGGATCATCGGCACCTGCTCCGGCGGCAGGCACGCGCTCCTGACGGCATCCAGGGTTCCCGGCTTCGATGCTGTGGCCGACCTCTGGGGCGGCGGAGTGATCATGAGTCAGGAGGAGCTGTCTCCGGCCCGCCCGGTCGCCCCGATCGACTACACCGCGGACCTGACCGCGCCGCTGCTCGGCATCTTCGGCAACGACGACAGGTACCCGACGCCCGATCTAGTCGACCAGCACGAGGCGGAGCTGAAGCGACTCGGCAAGGACCACGAGTTCCACCGCTACGACGGCGCCTCGCACGGCTTCTTCTACTACCAAACCCCGATGTACCGGCCAGAAGCCGCGATGGATGGCTGGGAGAAGGTGTTCTCCTTCTTCGCCGCCCGCCTCGCGGGCTGAGCCGGCCGCCCGGCCGCGGCAATTTGACCTCTTGCGCGCGACGTGCGCGAGCGTAAAGTCAAAAGTTAGTTTAAGTCGTGGCGAAACTCTGATCATCCGTGCAGGGATACGCCATGCACCGCGGGCAGAAGGAGTGTCGTAGCGCGATGAGCAACGAAGCCGGCCGCTTATATCCGCAACGCGCCGCCTCGGGGGAAGCGGTCGCCAGACCGATCTCAACACTGACCAGACGGCGAGCGCGCAGCCGGGCGCGGTTAGCAGGCGCCGCTTTCTTCGCCCTCGCCACCGCGATCGCGCTCGCGCCGGTCGCGGTCCAGGCTGTCGGCTCGGCCGCCTCCGCAGCAACCGAAACGCAGTTGCCCGAGACCGGCTGGACCGCCAGCTCCAACACCAACTCCAGCGCGGCAGACGCCCCCGCCAACGCCATCGACGGCAACATCAACACCAGGTTCAGCTCCGACGCCGACCAGGCATCGGGCATGTACTTCCAGCTCAACATGGGCTCGGCCCAGACCTTCAACCAGATCGAGATGAACTCAGGCGGCTCCACCGGCGACTACGCCCGCGGCTACAACGTCGAGGTCTCCACCAACGGCACCACCTTCACCAGCGTCGCCACCGGCACCGGCACCTCCTCACCCGAGACCGTCACCTTCGCCGCGCAGACCGCGCAGTACATCCGCGTCGTGCTCACCACCGGAGTCACCACCAACTGGTGGTCCATCGCCGAGTTCACCGTCTACACCGGGAACGCGGTGCCCGAAACGCAGTTGTCCGAGACCGGCTGGACCGCTAGCTCCAATACCAACTCCAGCGCGGCAGACGCCCCCGCCAACGCCATCGACGGCAACATCAACACCAGGTTCAGCTCCGACGCCGACCAGGCATCGGGCATGTACTTCCAGCTCAACATGGGCTCGGCCCAGACCTTCAACCAGATCGAGATGAACTCAGGCGGCTCCACCGGCGACTACGCCCGCGGCTACAACGTCGAGGTCTCCACCAACGGCACCACCTTCACCAGCGTCGCCACCGGCACCGGCACCTCCTCACCCGAGACCGTCACCTTCGGCGCGCAGACCGCGCAGTACATCCGCGTCGTGCTCACCACCGGAGTCACCACCAACTGGTGGTCCATCGCCGAGTTCACCGTCTACACCGCCAGCAGCGGAGGCGGCGGAACCCCGCCGCCGCCCACCGGCGGCAGCCTCGGCCCGAACGTCTACGTGTTCACGCCCAGTGAGTCGCAGAGCTCGATCCAGAGCCAGCTCAACAGCATCTCCAGCGCGCAGACAGGCAACCAGTTCGGCACGGCGCGCTACGCCCTGCTGTTCGAGCCGGGCACCTACGGGTCCACGTCGGACCCGCTTACCTTCACCGTCGGCTTCTACACCAGCGTGGCCGGGCTCGGCCAGAGCCCGAGCCAGGTCGTCATCAACGGCACCGTCGACGTGTACAACCAGTGCTCAGGCAGCACATGCAACGCGACCGACAACTTCTGGCGCTCGCTATCGAACCTCACCATCAACGTCACTGGCCAGACCGGCTGCGAAGCCGGCGACGACTTCTGGGCCGTCTCGCAGGCCGCGCCACTGCGGCGAGTCCAGATCAACGGCAACCTGTCCCTGATGGACTACTGCAACGGGTCTCCCGACTACGCGAGCGGCGGGTTCATCGCCGACTCGATATTCACCGGCGGCACCGTCACCAACGGTTCGCAGCAGCAGTACATGACTCGCGACAGCAGCCTGGATGGCTGGAGCAACTCGGTGTGGAACCAGGTCTTCTGCGGCGATCCAGGTGCGCCCGCGCAGAGCTTCGCCAGCAACTCGGGCGACAGCGGCGGGCCGAGCTCGTATACCACGCTGGCTACCTGCCCGGTAACCGAAGAGGAGCCCTACCTGTACCAGGACTCCTCGGGTAACTATGACGTGTTCGTGCCGTCGCTGCGGACGAATTCATCCGGCCCGAGCTGGTCGGCAACCAGCAACACGTCGGGCACGTCGCTGTCGGTCAACAACACCTTCTACATCGTCAGCTCATCGAGCACGGTGGCGCAGATCAACGCCGCGCTCGCCGCCGGCGACAACCTGCTCTTCACGCCGGGCGTGTACAGCTACGCCTCGACGATCAACGTAACCAACCCCGACACCAAGATCATCGGGCTGGGGTTCCCCACGCTGATCCCGACCGCCGGCGACATCACCATGAACGTCGCCGACGTCAGCGGCGTGAACATTTCCGGCCTTATCTTCGACGCCGGGCCGACGAGCTCGCCGGCGCTGCTGCAGGTCGGCACCCAGGGCTCGACCGTGAGCCACGCCAGCGATCCGGTCACAATTGACGACGTCTTCTTCCGCGTCGGCGGAGCGGAGGCGGGCACGGCCGCGACCAGCCTTATCGACAACAGCAACAACTCGATCATCGACGACGTGTGGGCATGGCGGGCCGACCACGGCGCCGGTGCCGGCTCCTGGACCTCGGACCAGGGCAACACCGGGCTCATCGTGAACGGCAACGATGTCACCGCGTACGGCCTCGCGGTCGAGCACTACCAGCAGGACGAGGTGATCTGGAACGGCCAGGGCGGCGAGGTGATCTTCTTCCAGAACGAGAATCCGTACGAGGTCCCGAGTCAGAGCGCGTGGATGTCAAGCTCGACTCAGGACGGGTACCCGGCCTTCTACGTTCCGAACGCCGTGACCTCATTCCAGGGTTACGGCATGGGCAGCTATAGCTACTTCGACCAGGGTGTGGCCATCGAGAACGCGATGGCCTTCCAGGCGCCTGACACTTCAGGAGTGCAGTTCCACGACCTCCTCACCGTGTTCCTGAATGGGTCGGGCGGCATCGAGTCGGTGATCGACGGAACCGGGGCGGCAGTGAGCTCCAGCTTCGGCGGCCCGAGCGATGTCGTGAACTACCCGTGAGGTAGCTGCCCAGGGGCGGAGCGGTGACCGAGCACCGCCCCGCCCCTCGACGCAGCGGCGGCAGACCGGAATCGCCAGCGGCACCTGGTCCGGGCGAACAGGAGCCAATCGCTGTGAGCGGCTGACATTAGGAGCGCGCGGCTCGGGTACAGGTCTAGAGGCGCAGTCATGCATGCCCGACCAGCTAGTCGTCAGGCGATGCGCCGGATGCTCGTTACGCGCGACGACCGGATGCTGGTGCAAGCGCGGATATCCCGTACGGAAAACTCCAAACCTACGTCAACTTGCCGAATCGGTCAGGCCTGCCACCCGCCTGCTGAGGCTCGCGCCCGCGGCAAGTCCGAGCGGAAGGAGCCCGCGGCAAGTCCGAGCGGAAGGAGCCCGCGGCAAGTCCGAGCGGAAGGAGATCGTCATGACTACGGCGTCACCAGTCAGGAACGTCGTCCTGGTCCACGGCGGATTCGTGGACGGATCCGGCTGGCAGGGCGTCTACGATCTGCTGAAGCAGGACGGCTACGACGTCAGCGTGGTGCAGAACCCGACCCTGTCGCTCGACGGCGACGTCGCCGCGACGCGGGAAATCATCGACGAACAAGACGGCCCGGTCGTCCTCGTCGGCCACTCCTACGGCGGTGCCGTCATCACCGAGGCGGGGACCGACCCAAACGTCGCCGCGCTGGTCTACATCGCAGCGTTCGCGCCGGACGCAGGCGAGTCGGTCAACACGCTGATCGCCGACCCGCCGCCCGGTGCTCCCGTGCCGCCGATCCTGCCGCCTAAGGATGGTTTCCTGTTCCTGGACCGAGACAAATTCGCCGCCTCCTTTGCCGGCGACCTGCCCGCCGAGCAGGCCGCGTTCATGGCCGACTCGCAGGTCCCGTGGGGCGTGGACGCCGTCGCCGGATCGATCTCGGAGCCGGCCTGGCGAACCAAGCCGAGCTGGTACATGATCACCACCCAAGACCGGATGATTCCCCCGCCGGCCCAGCACGCCATGTCCGACCGAGCCGGCTCCACCGTGGTCGAGGTCGCCGCCAGCCACTCCGTCTACCTCTCGCAACCCGGCCCGGTCGCCGACCTCATCGAGCAAGCCTCATCAGCGGTGACAGTGCGGTAAACAGCCCAAGTCGTCGCTCCCGGCCGTCGCTTCCTGGCCCGCGCAGCGTGGGGTCGTAGCAGCGAGCGAGCCAGCTGAAGGAGGACACGTGCGCCCTGGAGACAGCGGCGACCATAGCGCCAGCCGTGTGACTGGCGCCCGTGACAGCGCGGGGTCCGCGGCCGGGAGAGCTGTCTTCTCGCCCGGCAACCGGAAGATCTTGTTCGTCCTGGCTGGCATGCTGGCGCTGGTCTTCGTTTTCGTCGGCGCCCGTCGCCCGCCACAGCGACAGCCACCAACCCAGGATGAGAACGCCCTGGACTGCAGGGGTTGCACGATATGCGCCGCGGCGCTCTCCGCTGAGCCTGGGGGGAACCAAGATGGCGAAGTCGCAACAGGGGCACTGCGCCGCCGCGAACCCGCTCAACGTGCCGTTGTCCGGGCTGGCCGCGCGTCTTCGCCGGCGCGCTGGCACGGTCAATGTCACGCCCGGGTTGTTCGCGATAGCCCTGGGATTCGAAGGCCTCTCGGGGGCGTGGCGAGTCGCGTCGGGGCCCGGCCATTCATTTTCTGGCGTCGCCGACGTGATCGCCGTCATCTCCGCGGTCCTGTTGCTGGCACTGGTCCTGCCGTGGATGGCTCAGCTCGTCCGGCGTCAAGATAACCTGCTCGCCCAGCTGCGGGACCCCGCTGCCGGGCCATCGGTACCGGTAGCCGCCTTTACGGCGATGCTGTTGTCGGCCACGCTGATTCCGGTATCCGGCACCACAGGCCGGACTCTGGTTGCGATCTTCGCGATCCTCACCCTGGTCCTGTGCCTGGCTGTCGTCGCGGGCTGGGTTCTAGGCCGCCTGCCCTGGCGTGACTACAACCCCGGCTTCTACCTGGCGACGGTCGGCGGCACCATGCTCACGGCACAAGGCATCACTGGCCTGGGCTGGACCGGGCTGGCCCAGGCACTGTTCGCGCTCGGGCTGGCCGCATGGGTGGTCCTGGGCGTCATCACCGGCGTTCGCTTCGTCCGGGGGCCTAAGCTGCCCCCGCCCCTCCAGACCACCCTGGTCCTGGAACTTGCGGCGCCAGCGCTGGCCGGTAACACCTATCTCGTCGTCTTCCGCCAATACGACTCCGTGGCGATCGCCCTGGCGCTGGCGACACTCCTGATGGCGGCCGCTCAGCTCGCCTTGATCCCGGCCTACCGTCGAGCGTGGTTCAATCCCGGATTCTGGTCGTTCGCATTCACCTACGCCACAGCCTGCACGCTGGCCCTGCGGTGGACCGAGCACGAACAACCTGCGGGCGCGCTCGGCTGGCAATGGCTCACGCTGGGACTCCTCACAGCAATGGTGCTCGTGCTCACCGTGCGCAGCGTCGTCGCACTGCGGCATGGCGAGTTCTTGCCGCATAAGCCCCGATAGGAATCGGCATCGGCCGTAACACCATCGTCTCTCCGGAGAACCTCACGCCGATGCTCCGATCGCACCGAGTAGCCGCCGACGTGCTGACGCCGCGCGCCGGCCTGCTCAACCGTCCCGCCGCCGGCTGAGTGTCAGCCGGTGGATGCTACTTGCCGGAGCCGACGCCGCCCGCCGGACTGCACTGGCGTGGTCGCCCCGGCGTCTAGCAGCCTGGCAATAGGCAGTGTCGCGCCGCCAAGCGCAACGGCGTCCTTCCCGAGGTCGGCCTTGACGATCTGCACCCGGCTGAACGGCAGCCGCAGGGAGTGGCGCTTGGCCGCCAGCTGAATGCCCGGCAGCAGGTGCGCGCTCAGCGCCTGGCCGAGCCATCCGCCGATGACCACCCGCTCGGGGTTGAAGAGGTTGACCAGGTCCGCGATCCCGGCACCGAGGTAGGTGACCGTCTCGTCCAGGACCTGCGCCGCCGCCGGGTCCGTCTCCCGCGCGGCAAGGATCGCGGCGATCCGCTCCTCGAGCTCAGCCGGGCTCGCGTGCCTGCGGCGGCGCTTAAGCTGATCGAATCGCGCGGCAATGGCACCCGCGCCGACGTAGGCCTCAAGGCAGCCCTCCGCGCCGCAGCGGCAGGTACGGCCACCCACCATAACTGTGGTGTGTCCCCACTCCCCCGCGCTGCTGGCGGCACCACGATAGACCTCGCCGTTGCAGATGATGCACGTCCCCACGCCCATGCCGAGCAGTACGATCACTGCGTTTTCAACGGAACGCGCAGCCCCGAACCACTTCTCGGTCTGTCCGAGTACCCTCGCTCCGTTATCGACCAAGATTGGCAGGCTCGTCCTGCGGCGCAACATCGCCTCGAGCGGCACCGCGTCCCAGCCCACACTCTGGCCGTACACGACCGCCTGCTCCTGGTGCTCGACGAGTCCGGGTACAGCCACACCGACGCCGAGGATGGCGCTCTCTGGCACCTTCGCCTCGGCGATGACGGCCTCGATGCCCGCGCCGATGTGCTCCGCCGCATCCTCGGGATCCAGCGTTGACATGTCGGTCACCGAAGTGTGCCGCGCTCGCAACTGCAGCCCGAAGTCGAACAGCTCGACCAGGAACGTGGTCTCGCCGACGTCGACCCCGATCACGTAGCCGTAGGCGGGATCGACCTGGAACAGCCCGCGTGGCCGGCCACCGTTTGATTCCTCGAGCCCGATCTCGGCGACAACGCCCTCGGTCTCAAGCGCGGTAACTAGGTTGCTGACGGACGCAGGGCTCAGTCCGGCCTGGGCGCCAATCTCCTGCCGGGTGAGCGGCCCGTCGAGGAAGATCTGCCACAGCGCACGCGACCGGTTGCTGGTACGAAGGTCTCGTACGGTGGTGGTCCTTGGCCTGCTCATGCGCCTACCTGACAGGGCGGAACCACGTCTTAGGCTGCGTGGTCCCCAGTACTAACTTTACGGCCTGGATTAAGTGACTGCCGCATGTCTGCACCGTGTCCTGGCAGTGCCGGCGACTCGCTATGCCTGCGGTTTGTGCAGTGCCTTGCGACCCTGGATGAGGGCGAGCGTGGCGTAGGCGGCCTTATCGGCGGCGGCCAGGACGGCGTCTGGTCCCTGGCCGTAGTCCCCGTCAATGAGCAGCGCGGCATGACCGTGCGCCGTCGCCTCCACCGCATCTGCCAGTGCCTCCGCCGCGTCGGCATCGCCCTCGCAGATCTCCTGCACCACGGCCAGGAACGCGTCCACCGGCTCCCAGGCACGCGTGAGCTCTGGATAGCGGCTCTTGTCCAGGCCGGAACTGAAAAGCGTGTCGAAAAGCGGGCGCTGCTCCGCGGCGAACCGGACATACGCGCGGGCCATCGCGGCTAGCCGCTGCGTGGGCTCGTCCGCGTCGCCCGCCTCCGCCGCCACCATGGCCGCGAAGACCTGCAGCGCGCGAACAGCGACCGCGGCGAGCAGCGCATCACGGTCGGCGAAGTGCCGGTAGGGAGCGGCCGTCGTCACACCGACCCGGCGGCTCGCCTCGGCCAGCGAGAACCCGCGCACGCCCCGCTCCGCAATCAGGCCGACCGCCGCGTCCACGAGCGCCGACCTGAGATCCCCGTGGTGGTACCGGCCGCCCTTGGCAGGTATGGGCATAGTCCCTTCAGGGTAGGACCGCCGCCGACCTGACGGGGTAACTGACTCCCGTCAGTTGCTCTGATACCTGCCACAGTCGTGCCTGGTCGGCTTCATTGCGGGACGCCTCGCTCGAGCGAACCGCCTTCGGGTAGCCGGTGTCGTGCTTGCGATAGGGGCCGTAGTACTCGCCACCACGCGCGTCGGGGTCGGTGGCCGCCCGCAGCGTGGGCAGCGCGCCCATGTGCACGTTCTGCACCGCCCAGAAGTTGATCACTCGCAGCCACGGGCCGAGCAGCGCCCTGTTCAACCTCGAGCGAGTGCGGAACAACCCAGTGAAAACCACGCCAGGATGACTGCCCAGTGCGCTTACCCGCGCCCCGGCCGCCGCGAGGCGGCGGTCAAGCTCATAGGTGAACAGCAGGTTCGCCAGCTTGGACTGGCCATAGGCCGTTGCCGGCTGATAGCCGCGCTCACCCTGCAGGTCGTCGAAGTTCAGCACGCCATCGTGATGCGCCATGCTGCTCATGGTCACGATCCGCGAGCCAGGACTTGCCAGCAGGCTGTCCAACACAAGCCCGGTGAGCGCAAAGTGACCGAGATGGTTGGTAGCGAATGTCAGCTCGAACCCGTCGGCCGTCCGCTCGTAGGGAACCTCCATCACGCCTGCGTTATTGATGAGCAGGTCAAGGCTGGGATAGGAGGCGCGAATCTCGGCGGCCGCAGCGCGAACTGAGTCGAGCGAGGCAAGGTCCAGGACCACGGCGGCGAGAGCGGCCCGTTTGTGCTGTGCCGTAATGCGATCGGCCGCCTCCTCCGCCTTGCTGGCGTTCCGGCAGGCGAGAACCACGTGCGCGCCGTGCTCGGCCAGCGCCCGCGCCGTCTCGAACCCGATGCCCGCGTTGGCGCCGGTCACGACGGCCGTGCGGCCGGCCAGGTCAGGCATGTCGGCCGCGGTCCAGCGCCGTTGGCCGCCCGGTGCCGTGCTGTCGTCAGTCATGGCGCACCCCACCTGGTGTCGTCAGTCGATGTAAGAAGCACTTACAATATAAGAGACATTAACATCGACGCGGCGCCGGGTTTAGTTCTCGGCCCTGGTGGGCGGTCCCGTGCGGTTCGGCCCACGGACAAGCCGCCTGGCACGATAGACGCACAATGACTCTGACCGACAAGCTGCCGGACGACGCCGACCCGGATGCCGTGTTCGCCGCGTTCTGCGACTGGACCGCGGATCAGGGCTTCGCCCTGTACCCGCACCAGGAAGAGGCCCTGATCGAGATAGTGTCCGGCGCCAACGTGATCTTGTCCGCGCCGACCGGCTCCGGTAAGAGCCTGGTCGCTACCGGAGCGCACTTCACGGCTCTGGCCAGGGATGACCGGACGTACTACACGGCGCCGATCAAGGCGCTGGTGTCGGAGAAGTTCTTCGCGCTTTGCGACATTTTCGGCCCCGAAGAGGTCGGAATGATGACCGGGGACGGCACTGTCAACGGTGCGGCCCCGATCATCTGCTGCACCGCAGAGGTGCTGGCCAACATCGCACTGCGCGAGGGCGCCAGCGCGGATGCGGGCCAGGTCGTGATGGACGAGTTTCACTACTACGCTGACCCCGACCGCGGCTGGGCCTGGCAGGTACCGCTGATCGAGCTGCCGCAAGCGCAGTTCTTGCTTATGTCAGCGACACTCGGCGACGTCAGCCGGTTCGAGCGTGACCTCACCCGGCGCAACGGGCGGCCGACGGCAGTGATCAGCTCGGCCGAGCGGCCCGTCCCGCTGTCGTTCTCGTTCGCCATGACACCGCTGCACGAGACCGTGCAGGAACTGCTGGATACGCACGAGGCGCCCATCTACATCGTGCACTTCACCCAGGCCGCCGCCATCGAGCAGGCCCAGGCGCTGATGAGCGTGAACGTGTGCAGCCGGGCGGAGAAGGACGCGATCGCCGAGCTGATCGGCGGATTCCGGTTTTCCTCGGGCTTCGGCAAGACCTTGTCCCGGCTGGTCAGGCACGGCATCGGCGTGCACCACGCAGGCATGCTGCCGAAGTACCGGCGACTGGTGGAGACGCTTGCCCAGGCCGGCCTGCTCAAGGTCATCTGCGGCACCGACACGCTCGGCGTAGGCATCAACGTGCCGATCAGGACTGTGCTGTTCACCGCGCTGTCCAAGTACGACGGGACCAGGACCCGGCTGCTCATGGCGCGCGAATTCCATCAGATCGCGGGCCGGGCTGGCCGGGCCGGCTTCGACACGATGGGCCGGGTGGTTGTGCAGGCGCCGGAGCATGCGATCGATAACTTCAAGGCGCTGGCCAAGGCGGGGGACGACCCGAAGAAACGGCGCAAGGTCGTGCGGCGCAAGCCGCCTGAGGGCATGGTGTCCTGGGGCGAGCCCACCTTCGACCGGCTGGTGGCGGCCGAGCCGGAGCCGCTACGGTCCAGCTTCGCAGTGAGCCACGCGATGCTGCTGAACGTGATCAGCCGTCCCGGCGACGCGTTCCTGGCTATGAAGCATTTGCTTACGGACAACGACGAGGACCTGTCGGCCCGGCGTCGCCATGTCAGCCGGGCCATCGCGATCTATCGTGCGCTGCTGGCAGGCGGCGTAGTGGAGCGGCTCGCGGAACCGGACGCCGATGGACGCTGGGTACGGCTCACCGTTGACCTGCAGGAGGACTTCGCGCTCAACCAGCCGCTCTCGCCGCTGGCGCTGGCCGCGATCGAGTTGCTCGACCGCGCATCGCCTGAGTACCCGCTGGACGTGTTGTCGGTGATCGAGGCAACGCTGGATGATCCACGCCAGGTGCTGTCCGCGCAGCTGTTCAAGGCCCGCGGTGAGGCCGTCGCCGCGATGAAGGCAGAGGGCATCGAGTACGAGGAGCGGATGAACCTGCTGGAGTCCGTCAGCTACCCGCAGCCGCAGGCGGACCTGCTCGAGGGTGCCTACAACATCTACAAGCAGGGGCACCCCTGGGTCGCCGACCACGTCCTGTCCCCGAAGTCGGTGGCACGGGACATGTTCGAGCGGGCGATGACGTTCGCCGAGTACGTCAGTTATTACGGACTGGCCCGCTCAGAAGGCCTGGTGCTGCGCTACCTGGCCGACGCCTACAAGGCGATGCGCCAGACTGTGCCCGAGGAGGCCAGGACTGAGGAACTCTCCGACCTCATCGAGTGGCTCGGCGAACTGGTACGACAGGTGGACTCAAGCCTTATCGACGAGTGGGAGCGGCTGCGCAACCCGGTGGAGGAGGCCGAGCACCTGGCCGCCGACCGGCCGCCGGCCGTGACAGGAAACAAGCGCGCGTTCCGGGTGCTGGTGCGGAACGCCCTGTTCCGCCGGGTGGAGCTCGCAGCGCTGCAGCGCTGGGACGAGCTGGGTGAGCTGGACGGCGAAGACGGCTGGGACGCCGCGGCCTGGGCCGATGCGCTTGAGCCGTACTTTGCCGAGCACGACGAGATCGGCACAGGGGCGAACGCGCGCGGGCCGGCCATGCTGATCATCGAGGAGCTGCCGGATGAGGGCGAATGGCGGGCAAGGCAGATCTTCGACGACCCCGCAGGCGACCACGACTGGGGCTTCTCGGCAGCCGTGGATTTGGCCGGATCGGACGAGGCCGGGGTGGCGATGATCAAGGTGCTCAGCGTCGGCCAGCTGTAGTCGGCCGGCAGCGGGCCGATGTGACCAGGTGGCCCCTGCACGCTTGGTCACATCGGAGCATGGGAGTCGCGCCGACGGATGGCGAGGCCACGCTGGTGGAGTTCACGCTTGTGCCCGATGGCTCGGGCACGCTGCTGCGCGTAGTCGAGACCGGCTTCGCCAGCCTGAACGCCACTGCCGAGGAGCAGGTCACGTCCGCCGAGGAGAACGCCAAGGGCTGGACCTCCGAACTGGCCGAGCTCAAGGAATACGCGGAACGGCTGTCTGCGTGACCGCTGGCCGGCCGGGCCTGCAGGTCGGCCCGGCCGAACCCGACGCGGTCCTGGCAGCGATGGCCGACCCCACCCGCCGTCAGCTTCTGGGCTTGCTGGCGGCCGGCGGGCCCGCCACGGCCACCGCGCTGGCCGGGCAGTTGCCGATGACCCGGCAGGCAGTTGCCAAGCATCTGGGGGTGCTGAACCGGGCAGGCCTGGTTGCCAGTTCCAAGCACGGGCGGGACGTCCGGTTCGCCGTCAGCACGGCCCGCCTGGCGCAGACCGCCGACTGGCTGGCGGCCATTGCGGCCGAGTGGGACACCAGGCTGGCGGCCATCAAGTGGATCGCCGAAGAACACAGCTAGGGCCCGGCGGCCTCCGGACCGAGGCCGGCATGGCCTGGACGGCTGCGGCTACTGCTGCCTTAGTCCGGCCACGAGCACGTCCACTACCTGCCTGGCGAACTTGTCGGTCAGCGGACGGTGGCCGTGCAGCAGGCGGTGATAGGCGGCGCCGAACATCAGGTCAAGTGCAACTTCCTGGTCAGTAGTCGCGGGGATCTCGCCGCGCTCGATAGCCCGGTTCAGCATGATCTTGTGCTGGGCGCGGAGCCGCTCGACAACCCGCTCGCGCCAGGCCGCCGCAAGCTCGGGATCCTGCTGCGTCTCGGCAATCAGGCCGGCAAGGATCGGCCCCGCGCTGGTCCGGGTCACAGACCGGATCCAGGAGCGCAGCGCGGCGAGCAAGTCGCCGTGCAATGTGCCCGTGTCTGGCGGCGGCTGCTGGCTCTGGAATTCGGCCAGGAACGCGTCAAGCGCCAACGTTCCCCGCGATGTCCACCGCCGGTAAATGGTGGTCTTGGCGACTCCGGCTCTGGCCGCCACCTCTTCTATAGACATCCCGCCGAGCCCTCGCTCGGCCAGGACCTGCCCGGCCGCACTCAGGATGGCCTGATCGGCTTCCTGACTGCGCGGCCTGCCCCTGCGCGTCGCTGCTTGGCCAGCACCCGCCGTCACCGGTGCGGCGCCGGAAACATGTACGTCCCTCATAACGCTGCAGCGTACAGCAGATAAATAAAACGGACCGTAGCGTATCTATATGTGACCGGTATCACGTCCGCGTCGCGTTGACGCCACCGAAGAACGCCAGCCAGAATATAGATACGCATCGTAGCGTATTCATAACGAGGAGCACTTCCGTGTCAGCTCTGGTCCGCGAGCGTCGGTCACCGCACTTGGAGATGACCGGCAGCCCGGCCAGGCGCCAGGGACTCCGGCTGGCACTCATCCTCGTCGCGGCCTTCATGGTCGTGCTCGATTTCAGCATCGTGAACGTGGCACTCCCGTCCATCGAGCGCGAACTGCACGTCGCACCCGCGACCGCGCAATGGGTCATCACCGGGTATGCGATCACGTTCGGCGGACTGCTCATCCTCGGCGGCCGGGCTGCCGACCTGTTCGGGCGCCGCCGTATGTTCATCGCGGGCCTGCTGATCTTTACGGCCGCATCGCTCGCAGGCGGCCTGGCACAGGACCCGGTCCTGCTCAATGCGTCCCGGATAATCCAGGGAGCGGGTGCCGCTTTTGTCGCGCCAGCAGCTCTTTCGCTGATAACCACCAGCTTTGCCGACGGCCAGCAGCGCACGCGCGCACTCGGGCTGTACGGTGCTACCGCGTCGATCGGGTTCGTCGCGGGCCAGGTACTGGGCGGCGTGCTCGTCCAGTTCACCAGCTGGCGGGCCGTGTTCCTGGTCAACGTCCCGGTCGGCCTGCTGGCGGCCATCGCTGCGCAGCGGCTGCTTGCGGACTCACGCGCCACCGCCGCGAAGCGCCGGATCGATGCCCGTGGCGCGGTCCTGATCACCATGTCAGTGGCCGCGCTCGTCTTCGCGGTTTCGCAGGCCGGAATCAAGGGCTGGCAGTCGCCGAACGTCCTCGGTGCGCTGGCCCTGTTCGCGATGACCGCTGTCGCCTTCGTTGCCGCCGAGCGTCGGCACCCCGATCCGCTGCTCCCCGCCGACCTGATCCGGCGACCCGCGCTGCGCACGGCCGGCGTTCTCAACCTGCTGCTCGGCCTGTGGAATGGCGGCGAGATGCTGGTGCTCTCGCTGTACTTCCAGCAGGTACTCAGGGACTCGCCGCTGGCTACGGGGCTGGCCATAGCGCCGCAGGGAATCATCGGCTTCACCGCGGGCGCCTTCGGGGCAAGGCTGTCAGCCCGCATCGGCATCCGGCGCATGCTGGTACTGACCGGCGCTGTCGCTGCCGCCGGCTTCGCCGTGCTCAGCCAGCTGCCCGCGACTGGCAGCTACAGCCCGCTGCTCGCCGCGGTCATGCTTGTTGGCTTCGGCACGGCCGGCACGGCCTTCGGCACGATGGTCATCGCCACCACCGGGGTGCGAGGCGCCGAGCAAGGCGTGGTCGGAGGCGTCATCAACACCAGCCGCCAGATCGGCGCGGCCATCGGGGCGGCGGCACTGCCCGCGATCGCGGCCGCGGCCAGCCATGACCCGACCGTGGCGACCGCGCAGGGAACCAGGGCAGCGATGCTTGCCGGCGCACTCGCCGCGACTCTCGCGGCTCTCATCGCCTGGCGTGGCGTCCGCGCGACCCGGCCTGCACCGGCTGGCAGCCCGACTGCTCACGCTTCGGCTGCGCCGCAGACGCGACACACCGCAACTATCAATCACAGGAGGGATCGTCGTGAAGTACATCACCCTCGGCCGCACCGGGCTCCAAGTCTCCCGCATCGCCTTCGGCACCTGGCAGCTTGGCGGGGACTGGGGACCCACGGACGAAGCGGCCGCTATCGCGGCCATCCGGCGCGCGGCCGACCAGGGCGTGACCCTGTTCGACACCGCCCAGGCCTACGGCTTCGGCGCTTCTGAGCAGCTGCTTGGCAAGGCCCTGGCAGGTCTCGATCGCAGCGAACTGGTCATCGCCACCAAGGGCGGCCTGCGGCCCGGCGACTCAGGCGTGGTCAGCCGGGATTCCAGCCCAGCATGGATCACCGCTGGCGTCGAGTCGAGCCTGCGCGCCCTGGGCACCGAGTACATCGACCTGTACCAGGTGCACTGGCCGGATCCGGCTGTTCCGTTCGCGGCGACCGCAGACAGGCTGGCCAAGTTGGTGGCCGACGGCAAGATCCGGCATGTCGGGGTTTCGAATTTCGACGCTGCCCAGATGGCGGAGTTCAGCGCGACGCTGCCCGTCGAGACGCTGCAGCCCCCGTATCACCTGTTCCGCCGGGCCATCGAGGCCAGCATCCTGCCGTACACGGCCGCCCATGACATCGGCGTGCTGGTGTACGGGCCACTGGCCCACGGCCTGCTCGGCGGCCATATGACAGCGAAGACGCGGTTCGCGCCCGAGGACTGGCGGAGCCGGAACGCGATGTTCACCGGGCATCAGTTCGCCAGCGACCTGCGGGCTGTCGGCGAACTGGAAAGGCTCGCTCACGCCGAACTCGGCGCCTCGGTAAGCCAGCTCGCGATTGCCTGGACGCTCGCGAACCCGGCAGTGCAGGTGGCGATCGTGGGCACCCGCGATCCCGGCCATATTGACGACGCGATCGCCTCGGCCGATCTGCAGCTCAGCGCCGAACTGCTCGCGCGGGCCGACAACATCATCCGGTTCGCCGCACCGACGGCCGGGCCGACCCCGGACAGCGTGTGAGAAGCAATCAAGCGAGGAGGCACGAGCAATGACGGCAATGACAACCCAGGTAGCGTCGGCCCGATCGGACACGAGAGCCGAACCTTCCCCGTCGCCGCGCGTGGCGATTATCGGAACGGGCACGATGGGCGCGGCCATGGCCCGCAACTTGCTGCACGCAGAGCTGGCAGTGGAGGTCTGGAATCGCACCCCCGAGCGCGCCAGGCCGCTGACGGACGCCGGCGCGGGGGTGCACGCGACGCCAGCGCAGGCAGTGGCGATGGCCGACGTGGTGCTGACCATGCTGCCCGATGCACGAACTCGTCCGCTCGGGCATGGCAGATAAGGACGTCAGCGCTGTCCGCAGCGGGCTCGGTTAAGGTCCCGCATGCCCGTGCCGGGCTGGGGGGCGAGGACCGGCCTGGGCTGGCCGGGTTCGTTCCCCTTGGGATTGGTAGCCTGGCGGCAGCATGGCGGGGCCTTAACTGGCGCGGCGCCGACGCGGACGGAGAGGTGCCACCGGGCTATGGATCAGGTTCCCGCCGACCCGCAGACCGCTGCAGCGAGCCAGGACCAGGCACTGGCCGAGGTTCCCCGGCCGGGTCCGCTGGCCGGGCTGCTGGTCGCCGACTTCTCCCGGGTGCTGGCCGGACCCTACTGCACCATGATCCTCGGTGATCTTGGAGCCGAGGTAATCAAGGTTGAAGGACCCGGCGGGGATGACACGCGGCACTGGATGCCGCCGGTGCGCCGCGGCGAGTCCACTTACTACCTTTCGATCAACAGGAACAAGCGATCCGTCAAGCTCGACCTCAGGAACGAGGCCGACCTGGCCGCCGCCGCGGAACTGGCCAGGCGGGCCGACATCATGGTGGAGAACTTCAAGCCCGGCGGGCTCCGCAAGTTTGGCCTCGACTACGACAGCGTCCGGGCATCCAACCCAGCGGTGATCTACGCCTCCATCACCGGCTTCGGCGCCGGGGGCGGTGCGCATCTGCCGGGCTACGACCTGATCGTCGAGGCCATGTCCGGGCTGATGAGCCTGCAAGGGGACGCCGATGGTCCGCCGTACCGTGCGGGCGTCGCGGTGTTCGACGTGATCTCCGGCCTGCAGACAACTATCGGCGTGCTGGCGGCCCTCGACCACCGCCATCGCACCGGCGAGGGGCAGATGGTCGAGGTCAATCTCATGGCCGCTGCCCTGGCCGGCATGGTCAACCAGACTGGTGCCTTCGCCTCGGCCGGGGTCGTGCCGCACCGGATGGGCAACTCGCATCCGAGCCTGTTCCCCTACGAGCCGCTGCCGACAGCCGACGGCGACCTGGTGATCGCGGCAGGCAACGACGCGCAGTTCCGCAACCTGTGCGCGGTCATCGGTGCGCCCGAGCTCGCGACAGACCCGCGCTTCGCCGCCAACACTGGCCGGACCGCCAACCGCGACCAGCTCAGGCCGCTGTTGGCCGACCGCCTCAGGCTGCGAACCGCGGCCGAGTGGTTTGATGACCTGATCGCGGCTGGCGTACCGTGCGGCCCCATCAATACGGTGGCGGGCGGCATCCAGTTCGCTGAGCAGATTGGCCTGGATCCAGTGGTCCTGGCCGGATCGGGCGAGGCGGCGGTGCCAGGCGTTCGCAATCCGCTGACTTTCTCCGCCACCGCGCCGCGCTATGGCCTACCGCCGCCAGCCTTGGACGAGCACGGTGACGAGATCCGCGCCTGGCTGACCGCTGATCCGGCGACCGCTATTCCAGCACAACCCAGCAGCTGACTGCGCAGCGCTACCAGGAGTAGCCGGCCGGCCGGGTCAGGCCCGCCAGCGCCTGTCACGCCCGTCAGGCCGATGACTCGGCCCGGTCCGCTATCTGCTGCAGCCGCCTGGCCTCCGACGGCCTGACGTTGCGATCGGTCATCCGATGCCTGGCGGTCGTGGCCATCAGCGGCACCGGGTCATGGCGTGCGGCGGCGAGGAACTGGCGCAGGTGGGCCCCCCGCAGCGGCCCGACCACGAGCCGCAGCGGCATCGGTATCAGGTCAGTCTCTGAGCTGGAAATGATCACGTAGGCCATTGCCACGTCAGCGCCTGGAGGGCCCGCTGCGGCATTGGTCCAGTCGATGACCACCGGGCCCCGTGAGGTCAGCATCACGTTGCCCGGATGGAGATCCAGGTGCAGCACCTTGTCCCCCGGCTCGAACGCGGGACGCAGGCCGGGCGGCGCCTGGATGGCATGCAGCCGGTTGTGCAGGCCGGCGAGGGTGCGTCCGTGCTGGCGGGCAAGCCACGGCCGGCTGCCGAGGTCGGCCAGCATGTCCCGCCCGTCGAGGCGCTCCATGACCAGGTCCCGCCCGCTCGCGTCGTAGATAGCCGGAACCGGGAAGCCGGCCTTCGCCAGGTACAGCATGAGGTCCGCCTCGACCTGCGAGTCATAGGGCGTGCGGAAGCGCCGCACCACCCGGCCGTTGCCGATCGCATAAATGTCAGCGGACCGGCCGGTGCCGATCAGCGGCCCGGGTGGCTCAGCTCCTGGCAATGGACGACTCCAGTCGTAGCACGCGGCGTAGATCACGGCGAATACGGCGTTCACTGCCTATATACAGCATGTGGCGCACTCGCGCCGTGCTGGCGGCCACGCCGCGATGGGGCGGCTCCCGCCGGCTACCGAACTCGCTGCTGGAGGTAATCACCACGTCCGCGTGCCGTGCCCGGTCGGTTGGCAGCACCGACTGGCAGAGCACGATGATGGCCCACAGGAACGGCAAGACCTAGCCGGACTCAGCGATCAGCCGACAGCGACGCGGCCGCTAAGCCAGCGCCGCGTCGAATGCACCGGCGTCCTCGAACGGGCCGACCACAGCCAGTGCCTTCGGCAGCCCGAGCACGTCCGCAGCCACTGAGAGGATCTGGTCGTGGGTGACGGACTCGATTGCGACGAGGATCTCCTCCACCGGCTCCAAAGCTGGATACACCAGCTCCGACTTGCCCAGCCGGCTCATCCGCGAAGACGGGTCCTCGAGGCCGAGCACGATCGAGCCGCGCAGCTGGCCCTTGCCCCGTGACAGCTCCTCGTCGGTCAGCCCGGAGTCGATCACCTTGGCGACCTCCTCCTGGCAGATGGCAAGCACCTCGTCCGCCTTGGCCGGCAGGCATCCGGCGTAGATACCCCACTGACCACATTCCGCGTGCTGCGAGCTGAAGCTGTAGACCGAGTAGGCAAGGCCGCGCTTCTCCCGCACCTCCTGGAAAAGGCGCGATGACATGCCGCCGCCAAGAGCCGCGTTCAGCACGCCGAGCGCGAACCGGCGGTCATCGGTCCGCGATAGCCCGGCACAGCCAAGGACCAGGTTGGCCTGCTCGAGTGGCCGGGACAGCAGCCGCACGCCGGTGCCGCTCGCGCTGCCCGACTCGGTGCCCCCAAGTCGCGGCACGGCTGGAGTCCTGGCGCCGTCAAGCGCAGCCCCGAATGCGGCCTGGATCTGGGCGACCAGGTCATCGTGGTCGATGTTCCCGGCCGCCGCGACCACCAGATTGTCCGGGGTATACCTGGCCCGGTAGTGCTCAGCGATGCGGTCTCTGGAGATCGAGTTGATCGAGTCCACCGTGCCGAGGATCGGCCGCCCCAGCGGAGTGTCGCCGAATAGCCTCTCGGTGAACGCCTCGTGTACGAGATCGGCCGGGTCGTCGTCGTTCATCGCGATCTCTTCGAGGATCACGCCGCGCTCGGCCCCGACATCCTTCGGCTCGATCAGCGAACTTGTCACCATGTCCGACAGGACGTCGATGGCCAGCGGCAGGTCGGCGTCGAGTACCCGCGCGTAGTAGCAGGTGTACTCCTTGGCGGTGAACGCGTTCAGCTCGCCGCCGACCGCGTCCATCGATGCCGAGATCTCCAGCGCGCTGCGCCGCGCGGTGCCCTTGAACAGCAGGTGCTCAAGGTAGTGCGTGGCGCCCGCGTACTCGGGGCCCTCGTCGCGCGAGCCGACGCCAGCCCAGATTCCGACAGCCGCCGACCGCACCGCCGGCAAGGACTCAGTGATGATCCGCAGGCCGCCCGGCAGGACGGATCGCCGCACGCCCTCGTCGCTGCCGGTTAGCCGCTGCGTACCAGCCGCCATGATCGCTGACCCGGCCGTCAGGAGTTAGCGGACTCGGCGCCGCCCGAGCCGCCGGACCCGCCGCGGCTGCGCTGCCGGCTGCGGTGGTGATCCCCGCCTCGGTCGCCGCGGTCCCGGTCACCCCGGTCCCGGTCGCCGCGGTAGCCGCCACGATCGCCGCGGTCGTCACGAGAGCGCGGCTCGTCACGCCCGCCGAGGTCCTCGCCGGCGGCCTCGCGCTCGACAACCTCCACCGGCACCAGCGACAGCTTGCCGCGGTCGTCCACCTCGCGAATCTCGACCTGGATCTTGTCGCCGACCTTGACAACGTCGTCCACGTTCTCGATCCTCGCGCCGCCGTGCAGCTTGCGGATCTGGGTAATGTGCAGTAGGCCGTCCCTGCCCGGCAGCAGCGAGATGAAGGCGCCGAACGTGGTCGTCTTCACCACCGTGCCGAGGAACCGCTCGCCCACCTCGGGGATGTGCGGGTTGGCGATCGAATTGATGGTGGCCCTGGCGGCCTCGGCCGATGCGCCGTCGGTGGCACCAATGTAGATCGTGCCGTCGTCCTCGATCGTGATGTCGGCGCCGGTCTCCTCCTGGATCGAGTTGATCATCTTGCCCTTGGGCCCGATGACCTCGCCGATCTTGTCGACCGGAACCTTGATCGTGATGATCCGCGGCGCGAACTCGCTCATCTGCGCCGGGGCGTCGATCGCCTCGCGCATGACATCCAGGATGGTCAGCCGCGCGCCGCGCGCCTGCCGCAGCGCGGCACCGAGCACGTTGGCCGGGATGCCGTCGAGCTTGGTGTCCAGCTGCAGCGCGGTAATGACGTCCTTGGTGCCTGCCACTTTGAAGTCCATGTCACCGAACGCGTCCTCGGCGCCGAGGATGTCGGTCAGCGTGACGTACTCGCCGCCCTCGTGGATCAGGCCCATGGCTATGCCAGCCACCATGTCCTTCAGCGGCACGCCAGCATCCAGCAGTGACATGGTCGACGCACAGACCGAGCCCATCGAGGTGGAGCCGTTCGACCCGATAGCCTCTGATACCTGCCGGATTGCGTACGGGAACTCTTCGCGAGTCGGCAGCACCGGCACCAGCGCTCGCTCGGCGAGCGCGCCATGGCCGATCTCACGCCGCTTGGGCGAGCCAACCCGGCCGGTCTCGCCGGTGGAGTACGGCGGCATGTTGTAGTTGTGCATGTAGCGCTTGGTGCGCTCGGGGTTCAGCGTGTCGATCATCTGCTCCATCCGGAGCATGTTGAGCGTGCTCACGCCGAGCACCTGGGTCTCGCCGCGCTCGAACAGGGCCGAGCCGTGCACTCGCGGCAGCACACCCGCCTCAGCGGATAGCTGGCGGATGTCCTCAAGGCCGCGGCCGTCGATGCGCAGCCCGTCGCGGATGATCCGCTGCCTGACTAGCTTCTTGTTCAGCGCCCTGAAGGCCTCGCTGATCTCCTTCTCCCGGCCCTCGAACTGGGCGGCGAGCTTCTCCGTGGCCAGGGCCTTGATTCGGTCGGTCTCGGCGCCGCGCTCGTTCTTGCCGGCGATGGTGAGCGCGTGGGAGAGGTCGCTGCCGATCTCCGCCTCCAGCGCCGCCAGCACGTCCGGGCCGTAGTCGGCGAATACCGGGAACTCGGCGGTCTCCTTGGCGGCATGCCTTGCCACCTCAAGCTGGCCCGCGCAGAGCGCAGCTATGAACGGCTTGGCCGCATCCAGGCCCTGCGCCACCGTCTCCTCGGTCGGCGCGACGGCACCGCTGGTCTCGTCGGCAACGAGTCGCAGCGTGCTCGGGGTGGACTCGGCTTCGACCATCATGATCGCGACGTCGCCGTCCTCCAGCACCCGGCCGGCCACAACCATGTCGAAGGTCGCGTCCTCGAGCTGGGAGTAGGTCGGGAACCCGACCCACTGGCCCTTGATCAGCGCGACGCGGACGCCACCAATGGGTCCGGAGAACGGCAGCCCGGCGAGCTGGGTCGACAGCGATGCCGCGTTGATGGCGACGACGTCATACAAGTGGTCCGGGTGCAGGGCCATGATCGTCTCGACTACCTGGACCTCGTTGCGCAAGCCCTTCACGAACGACGGCCGCAGCGGACGGTCGATGAGCCGGCAGGTCAGGATCGCGTCCTCGGATGGACGGCCCTCGCGCCGGAAGAACGAGCCGGGGATCCGGCCCGCCGCGTACATCCGCTCCTCCACGTCCACGGTGAGCGGGAAGAAGTCGAAGCCCTCGCGCGGGGCCTTCGACGCGGTCGTGGTGGACAGCACCATCGTCTCGTCGTCCAGGTAGACGACAGCCGAGCCGCCTGCTAGCTTAGCCAGCCTGCCGGTCTCGAACCTGAGCGTGTGCGTGCCGAATGAGCCGTTGTCAATCGTGACCTCGGCGGTAAAGACACCCTCCACGGGTGACCTCCTTGACTGAAGGTCCCGCGCGCTGTCCGCCGCAGATGGAGCGCCAGGGCCGGCTGGAGGCTCCGGCTGGCCAGGATACTTCTGGCCAGTCAGGGCGCTGCCATGATGCCGGGTTCGGCTGCCGGCCGGTCTTCGATCGAAGCCCTCGGCTTGGAGCCCCGCTCCCGCGGGGCCGCCATGACCCGAGAACCACTACCGAGGACCGGCCCATTGGGCGCATATAGGCGCTCCTGGCCCCGAGGCGCGGGACGGTTTCTTTTCCTTTGTTGAGTTTTCTTATGCCAGACGGCGCAGCCGGAGCCGCGCCGTCGCCGTGCTACCTACGCAGGCCGAGCTTCTCGATGAGTGCCCGGTACCGGTTGATGTCCTTGTTGGCGAGGTACTTCAGCAACCGCCGGCGACGGCCGACGAGCAGCAGCAGCCCGCGACGACTGTGGTGATCGTGCTTGTGCACCTTGAGGTGCTCTGTCAGGTCAGCGATCCGCCTGGTCAGCAATGCAACCTGGACTTCCGGCGAGCCGGTGTCACCCTCATTGGTCGCGTGCCCAGCGATGATCTCTGTCTTCACCGTGGTGTTGAGCGGCACGTTGCTCCTTCTTGCTCGTCTAATTGCCTGCTTCGCCCCGGCCAGGCCTATCAAGCCTTACAGGGGCATTGGGTAAGCACCGCGCCATTAGGGCAGTGCCTCCCGGCTGGCCAGCCGCCTGAGGGCGCAGCTAACCGGGCCAGATACTCCGGCCGATGTACAACGGTACCATGCGGGCCGCGGGCCCAGGCACGGCAGCCGATCCGGCAGGCTCAGGTGCTGCCAGCCGCGGAAGGCTTGGTACAGGAAGGCGGTGGCCAGCAGAGCAAGAGCAAGGCCGGTCAGCCGAGCAAGGCCGTCAGCCGAGCAAGGCCGTCAGCCGAAAAAGCGGTCCAATTCGGCGGTGTCGTCTGCGAGCGCCCAGAACTCTGTCGCCTTGCCTTCAGACAAGTGCCAGACGTTTACCTCGCGCATCGCGAGGGCGCGGCCGTCACGCTGCCCGTAGGCCGTCACTAGGACGGCGCCGTGGGTATCGTTGGCCAGCACATCGTGGACGTCAAGACGGAAGGTGCCGCCCGTTACCTCGATGAGCCGGCCGAAAAAGCCCATGACCTCCTGCGGGCCGTGGTAGTCGCCGCTCAGCTGATTCGACCCGCCAACGTGCCAGGTGATGTCGTCTGAGAACAGGGCAAGCACGGTGTCCATGTCGCCCGATGCGAACGCCTCGTATCCGCGCCTGAGCAGTTCCTCGTTCGGATTGGCCATTGTGCCCGCCCCTCGGCCGTTGGCCGGCCTACTGTCGGCCGGCTCGTGTCACTGTAAGTTAGCGCAGCGCAATGGCGAGCGAAGCGCGATGCGGAGATGCCAAGGAACACCGGAGATGCCAAGGAATACCGAGAAGGCACGCCGTCGCCGTCCGGAGAGCGCCCGCATCCGACATCCTTACAGGGAGGATGTGGATAAGTGCTCCCGGCTCCGGCCCTGCTTCCATCGTTTTGGCCTGGTACGGGCGTAGGGTCAGGGCACTGGGTCCCGGCCTGACCTCCGATTCGGCTGACGCCGCTTCGTGCTGTCCTGCGAGACGATCTGTCGGCCGGGCCCCAGGTTCCAGGCACCCACCGGCGCTGCCGGTCTGATCTGCCCGTCCTGTGGAAGAGGCCGGGGTTCACAGGTCTGACGGCCAGCGGGTGCGTGCCACCCCTTCAACCTGAGAAAAGGGATGGCATTGTCCATGGTAGAGATACGCGCTATCACCGGCGGCGTGGACACGCACGCTGACGTGCACGTCGCCGCCGCGCTCGATCCCGTCGGGGGGCTGCTTGGCGTCCGGGAGTTCCCGGTCACCCCGGCTGGCTACGCCGGCCTTCTGGGCTGGCTGGGCGGATTCGGGACCGTGTGCCTGGTCGGGATCGAGGGCACTGGCAGCTACGGCGCCGGCCTGTCCCGTCACGTCACCGCCGCCGGCATCCGGGTTGTAGAGGTGGACCGCTGCGACCGTCAGGACCGCCGCCGTCAGGGCAAGTCTGATCCCCTCGATGCCGTCAGCGCCGCCCGTGCCGCCCAGTCCGGCCGGGCCCGCGGCGCGCCGAAAGGCCGGGACGGCACCGTCGAGGCGGTCCGCGCGCTGATGGTCGCCAAGCGCAGCGCCGCCGCAGAACGCACCCGGACGATCAACCAGGCCAGGGCCCTGGTCCTGACCGGACCCGATGACCTGCGCGCCCGGTTCGCCCGGCACACCGCCGCTGCCCTGGTGGCCGGGACAGCGTCACTGCGGCCGCGCCCCGGCGATGTGGTGGGGTATGCCACCCGCGTCGCGCTGCGCGAGCTGGGACGGCGCGCCGAGTTCCTCGACGGCCAGCTCGGCCGCCTCGACGAGCTCATCGTCCCCCTCGTCACCGTCTACGCCCCCGGCCTGCTGGCCCTCGACGGGATCGGACCTAACACCGCGGCGCTGCTGCTCATCGCGGCGGGAGACCATCCCGAGCGGCTGCGCAGCGAGGCCGCCTGGGCGCACCTGTGCGCCGCCGCTCCCATCCCGGCATCCTCGGGCAAGACCGTCCGCCACCGGCTCAATCCTGGTGGCGACCGGCAGGCCAACCACGCCCTGTGGCGGATCGTGTTCACCCGCATGGGCTCCGACCCGGCCACCCGCGCCTACGTCGAACGGCGCACCGCAGAAGGGAAATCGAAGAAGGAGATCATCCGCTGCCTCAAGCGGTACGTCGCCCGCGAGGTCTACCCCCCACCTCCGCCCGCCCGGCGGCTAACCCCCCATGCCCCGGAGCGGCCTGGCCCGCATCCTTACTGCCGCATCCGTGCTCGCCTCGAACCGATGTGCCGGCCGCCCCGGACCCCAACCCGACCCTGCTGGGCGTGACCTCATAAGAGCCTGCCCTCCCACCCGGAGCGGCCCGTCCCTGTATTGTCCGCAACCCAGCTGAATGCCCGCCGCCACCATCCCCCGCCCAGACCCGCCAGACAACACCAGGAAACCTTGACAAGACATAAGAGCATCGGTTCGGCTGGAGTAAACATGGATGAATCACCTCTACGAGGCCGCCTAACCGTAAGGATGTACGGGCTAGCGGCTGTACGGGCTGGCGGATGTACGGCTAGTGAGCGAGCAGACCGCGCGCTTCGTCCACGTCGGCGCGCATCTGCGCGACCAGCTCGTCCACGGAAGAGAACCGCAGGGTGGGGCGCAGCCGCTCGGCGAACTCGACAGCCATGTGCGCCCCGTATAGGTCCAGGTCGTCCCGGTCCAGAGCGTAGGCCTCGACCGTGCGCTCCTGGCCGTCGAAGGTCGGGTTAATCCCGATCGAAATAGCGGCCGGCCAACGCTCCAGTTCCGGGCCGCTGGCGTCCAGCAGGACCAGCCAGCCCGCGTAGACGCCATCAGCGGGGATCGCGGTGTGCTGCGGAGTCTCCAGGTTGGCGGTCGGGAATCCGAGCGCCCGGCCACGCTGATGACCGCGAACGACCACACCCTCGACCCGGTGCGGGCGTCCAAGATCGTGCGCGGCGCCGACCACGTCGCCAGCGGCCAGCCTTGCTCTGATGCCGGAGGAGGAGATCGTCACCCCGTCCTCGGCCAGCAGCGGCACGCCTTCCGCGGTGAAGTCGTACTTCTCTCCCAGCTCTGCCAGCAGCGCCACGTCACCGGCCGCCTTGTGCCCGAACCGGAAGTCCTCCCCGACTATCACGCTGGCCGCATGCAGCCGGTCCACAAGTACCGCGTGGACGAACTCGTCCGGCCCCAGCTGAGAGAACTCGTAAGTGAACGCGATCACGCAGACCGCATCCACGCCGAGCCCCGCGAGCAGCTCGGACCTGCGCCTGGCCGTGCACAGCAGCGGCGGATGCGATCCCGGCCTGACCACCTCGTCGGGGTGGGGGTCGAAGGTCACCACGACCACGGGCAGCCCCAGATCGCCCGCCGCCTGGCGGGCGCGCAGGACGACCCGCTGGTGCCCGCGGTGCACGCCGTCGAACTCGCCGATGGTGACGACCGAGGAACCCCAGTCGTCCGGCACCTCCAGCGGGCCCTGCCACCGCTGCATGTCTGCTATCCCCCTGCCAGTCCGGCGTTAGTTCGGGCGGTGCCCCAAGCCTGCCATGGCGTGGATCGCCACGGCATGTTAGCTCCCGGCTGGCGAGTCGCCCGCGAATACCGCGAGGGACCGCGCCTGCCCGTCCACCTCGGTTATCAGCGCGACCAGCGAGCCGTCAGGACCGAACGCGGCCACCGGCTGCTGACCCGCGCCGAGGGCCGAAAGCCTGCCGCCGTGACCGATCTGCCGGGCCTCGTCCGCGGTCAGGTCCCGGCGCGGGAATGCCGCGGCCGCGGCCTGCGCCAGCGGGACCAGCTCGAACCGCTCGGCCAGCTGATCGAGAGCACGGGCCTGGCTGACCTGATACGGGCCGACGCTGGTGCGCCGCAGCGCGGTCAGGTGCCCGCCCACGCCGAGTGCCTCCCCAACGTCGCGGGCCAGCGCGCGTATGTACGTGCCGCTCGAGCAGCGCACCCGGATGTCTGCGTCTACGACATCGCCCGTCCGCCGGATCGCTTCGACGGCGAACACGCTGACCGTCACCGGCCGCGGCGCCAGCTCGGGCGCCGCGCCCGCTCGGGTCAGCCGGTACGACCGCTGGCCCGCCACCTTGATCGCGCTTATCCTCGGCGGCACCTGCTCGATCCTCCCGGTCAGGTTGTCCACTGCGCTGAGCAGTTCCGCATCGGACACATTAACGGCGGGAACGCGGCGTATTACCGTGCCATCAGCATCGTCGCTGTCGGTTGCCTGGCCGAGCCGGATCGTGCCGGTGTATTCCTTGTCCGTCAGCGCGAGATGACCGAGCAGCCTGGTGGCCTTCTCCACGCCCACCACCAGGACGCCCGTCGCCATCGGGTCGAGGGTGCCGGCGTGGCCGACCCGGCGGGTTCCGGCTAGCTTGCGAATCCTCGCGACCACGTCATGCGAGGTCCAGCCTTGCGGTTTGTCGACGATGACAAGGCCGCTTTGTGCGGTCATGCGCTGTCCAGTAGTCGCCTGAAGGCGGACACGGCCGCGTCCGGGCCGCCGGAAGCGGAGAAACCGGCCGCCCGGGCGTGGCCGCCTCCGCCCAGGGCTGAACATGCGGCCGCAACGTCAACGATCTCTTTAGAGCGGGCCGATACTTGCCAGCTGCCGTCGTCTGCTTCCTTGAGCACAACCGCTACCTCGGCTTCCGCGGTCCGCCTGATTATGTCGATGACGGACTCGGCGGCATCCAGGGGCAGGCCCGCCTGCTGACGGTCGGCCTTAGTCACGGTCGTCCACACCAGCCCAAGGCCGTGACAGGCAGCAGGCTCGAGCACGGCGCGGCTGAGGGCGGCGGAGAGCATGCGCAGGTAGCCGAAGGGGGCGGTGTCGTACAGGTGGCGGGACACGACGCCGGGGTCGATCCCTGTTTCCAGCAGCCGGGCGGCTAGCTCGTGGACACCCGGTGTGGTGGTCGAGAACTTGAACGAGCCAGTGTCGGTTACGAGGCCAGCGTAGAGGCCGAGCGCGATGTCGCGAGTCATCGCGATACCGAGCCGGCCGATCAGCTCGGCACCGACTACGGCGGTCGCAGCGGCGGACGGATCTACCAGGTTGATCGTGCCGAAACCGGCATTCGACGCGTGGTGATCGAGCACGATGAGCTCGCCCGCCGCCGACGCGGGCTCGGCCAGAATCCCGAGCCGGTCGATGCTCGCGGCATCGAACGACACCATCACCTCGGGCCGGGCCGGATAGGCCCGAGGTGACGACAGCAGACCGGTGCCGGGCAGGAACCTCAGGATCGCTGGTACCTCGAGCGGGTCGTCGCCGACCGAGGCGATGACCGCAGCTTGGCGGCCCGGCCTGGCCCTGAGCGCCTGCGCCATGGCAAGCATCGAGCCGAGGGCATCCGCGTCCGGCCGGACGTGACAGGCCAGGCACACCTGCTGCGCCCCGTCCAGGGTCTTGACGGCACGGGCCCAGTCGGCCTCCGCTATCGGACCGGCCTCCATCGGTACCTGGCCAGCTGTCACGACCGCGAGTATCTCGCGCCCGTGTCGCGGCCGCCGGGATAATCGCCGAGCGGCGCCGACCCTTCGGGGGACACGCCCCCGGATCCCGCAGAAAACCCCTCGGTGCCATCCGGCCCGGCCGCGTCCTGGTCGAATTCGTCTTCGCCGGACTCGTCATCGTCGTCATCGTCGTCATCGGCAGCGACGGGCTGGCGGTACGGGTCAGCGTCGCCGGCTGGCACCGCATCGGCCCGCGCGGCAGCCACCTCCGCGTCTGCCTGCCTGGCCTTGGCGACCAGATCCTCGATCGTGCGCGCGGTGTCCGGTATGGTGTCGCGCACGAAGCTGATCGACGGAGTGTGCTTGATCCCGGTCTGCCTGCCGACCTCAGATCTGATCAGGCCGGTGGCGCTGGCCAGCGCCGCAGCCGTGCCTGCGACTTCGGTGTCCGAGCCGTACACCGTGTAGTACACGGTCGCCTCGCGCAGGTCGCCGGTCACGCGCGCCTCGGTGACCGTGACGAAGCCGAGCCGGGGGTCCTTGATCCGCCGCTCCAGCAGTTCGGCGACGATCTGGGCGACCCGATCGCTGAGCTTGCGCGCCCTGGCCTGGTTCATGCGTCACTCCCCCTCGTCGGTGTGCAATCGCTGCCGCGCCACCAGCAGTTCGATCTCGGGGCGGTCCGCGACGAAGCGCTCGCATGCATCCAGCACCTGCATGGCATTCGCCGCGGTCGAGCTGACTACGGCGATGCCAATCTCGGCCCGGCGATGCAGGTCGAGGTACCCGGTCTCGCCGACTGCCACGCCAGGGAACCGCCGGTGCACTTCGGCGATGAGCGGCCTGACCACTGAACGCTTCTGCTTCAGCGACCGGACATCGCCGAGCAGCACGTCCAGGGTCAGGGCTCCCACATACACCTCGGCCTCACCGTGAGCCGCCGCAGTTGGCAGCCTGCCGACCCGGCCGGACTAGCTCCGGTCAGGTCCGCTGCTTCTCCCGCAGCTCGAACGTCTCGATCGTGTCGCCAACCTTGACGTCGTTGTAGCCGATCCCGATACCGCACTCGAAGCCTTCCCTGACCTCGGTCGCGTCCTCCTTGAACCGGCGCAGCGAGTCGACGGTGAGGTTGTCAGAGACAACCACGCCGTCGCGGACCAGCCGGGCCTTGCTGTTGCGGGTGATCGTGCCCGACCTGACAATCGAGCCAGCCACGTTGCCGACCCGCGGCACCCGGAACACCTCTCTGATCTCCGCGGTGCCGAGCTGGACCTCCTCGAAGATGGGCTTGAGCATGCCCCTGAGCGCGGCCTCGACTTCCTCGATCGCCTGGTAGATGACCGAGTAGTAGCGGATGTCCACGCCCTCGCGCTGGGCTAGCTCGCCCGCACGGCCAGCCGGCCGGACGTTGAAGCCGATGATCACCGCGTCTGAGGCGATGGCGAGGTTCACGTCGTCCTGGGTGATCGCGCCCACGCCGCGGCCGATCACGCGAAGCTGCACTTCCTCGCCGACATCCAGCTGCATCAGCGCGTCTTCCAGCGCCTCCACCGAGCCGGACACGTCGCCCTTGATGATGAGCAGCAGTTCTTCCCGCTCGCCCGACTTGAGCGCGGACTCCAGGTCCTCAAGCGTGACCCGCGGCCGCCGCTGGGCGAACATGGCGCTGCGCTCCCTGGCCTCACGCCGCTCGGCGATCTGCCTGGCTACCCGGTCGTCATCGACCACGAGGAAGCTATCGCCCGCGTCGGGCACCGCGGTCAGGCCGAGTACAAGCACCGGCCGCGACGGCGGGGCATCCTGGACCGGATCGCCGTTCTCGTCCAGCATGGCGCGGACCCGGCCGAATGCCTCGCCGCAGACGATGGAGTCGCCGACGTTGAGGGTGCCGCGCTGGACCAGGACGGTCGCGACCGGGCCGCGGCCCTTGTCCAGGTGCGCTTCGATCGCCACGCCCTGCGCCTGCTGCTTCGGGTTCGCGCGCAGGTCGAGTTCGGCGTCCGCGGTCAGGATGACGGCCTCGAGCAGTGCGTCGATGCCGGTGCCGTTGCGGGCCGACACGTCGACGAACAGCGACTGGCCGCCGAACTCCTCGGCCACCAGGCCGTACTCGGTCAGCTGGGCGCGCACCCGCTGCGGGTCGGCGCCTTCCTTGTCGACCTTGTTCACCGCCACGACGATCGGCACGCCGGCCGCCTGCGCGTGGTTGAGCGCCTCGGTCGTCTGCGGCTTCACGCCATCGTCGGCCGCCACGACCAGGATCACCAGGTCGGTGGTTTCGGCACCGCGAGCACGCATGGCGGTGAACGCCTCGTGACCGGGGGTGTCGATGAAGGTGATCTTGCGCTCCTGACCGTCCACGACCGTGTCGACCTGGTAGGCGCCGATGTGCTGGGTTATGCCGCCAGCCTCGTGCGCCACCAGGTTGGTGTGCCGGATCGCGTCAAGCAGTTTGGTCTTGCCGTGGTCGACGTGACCCATCACGGTCACCACCGGCGGCCGTGCCTCCAGGTCGGAGTCGTCGCCCTCGTCCTCGCCGAACTCGATGTCGAACGCCTCGAGCAGCTCCCGGTCCTCTTCCTCCGGGGAGACCACCTGGACGTTGTAACTTAGCTCGGCGCCGAGCAGCTGCAACGTCTCGTCGTTTACCGACTGGGTGGCCGTAACCATCTCGCCGAGGACGAACAGCACCTGCACCAGCGACGCCGGGTTGACGCCGATCTTGTCCGCGAAGTCGCTCAGCGAGGCACCGCGCGACAGCCGGATGACCTGGCCGTTACCGCGCGGGATCTGCACGCCGCCGATGGCCGGCGCCTGCATGTTGTCGAACTCCTGGCGCCGCTGCTTCTTCGACTTCCGGCCGCGGGACGGACGGCCGCCTGGCCTGCCGAACGCACCGGCCGTACCGCTGCGCCCGCGCCCGCCAGGGCCCGGCCGCGCCGGGGCCATGCCCGGCCGCGCGCCGCCACCGCCGCCGGGACCACCGCCGCCGCGCGGGCCGCCCTGACCGCCGCCACCGGGGCCGCCGCGGCCGCCTGGCCGGGTGCCCGTGCCGGGGCCACCGCCTGGACCACCACGGCCCGCGCCGCCTGCACCACCGGGGCCGCCGCCCTGGCCGAAGGAGCCGCGGCCGCCAACCGGCCGCGGTGGCATGCTGCTCGGGCTCGGCCGCGGACTGCCTGGCCGCGGACCGCCAGGTCGCGCGCCGTCACCGGACCCGCCAGGGCCTGGCCGCGGGGCGCCAGGACGCGGGCCAGCCGGCCGCGGACCACCGGGCGCGGCTGCACTCGGTGGCGGGGTGCCAGGGGTTACGGGTGCGGCGGACTGCGGCGTCCTGGGCGTGGCACCCATTCCCGTCGCGGTCGAGCTGAAGGGGTTGTTGCCGGGCCGAGGACCTGGCCGCGGCGCGTGCCGCTGGCCGGGCGCGGGCGGCGCTGACGGGCGGGGGCCTGCCGCAGCGGCCGGCCGTGACTGCTCCGTCGGCATCGTCTCCGCGGGCGGCAGCTGCGGGCCGACGCCGTTGTCCTGCGGGAACGGCACCGTGACCGCCGGGGTTGGCGGGGCCGGACTGGCCGGGCTAACCACCGGCTCGACCACCGCAGGGGGCTCGGCCACCGCAGCCGGCGTCTGTGCCGCTGGGGCTGGCGGCGCCGCGGCCTCGGCGCGCCCGTTGGCGCTGCGCCTGGATGCCGGTGCCGCCTTCGCGGCGCCGTCTCCGGCTGGCTTGGCTGCTTGCTGCGAAGCAAACGCTTCCTTGAGCCTGCGTACGACCGGTGCCTCGATCGTCGAGGACGCCGACCGTACGAACTCGCCCATTTCCTGGAGCTTGGCCATCACGGCCTTGCTCTCTACGCCGAACTCCTTTGCGAGCTCGTAAACCCGAACCTTCGCCACTACGCTCCCTCTACTCGGCCCGGATACCCGGACCCTCAGCCGACCGGGGCAGCGCGTGCTCCGGGCGGCGTCAGCTTGTGCTGTTCATCGCCGCATGCTCATCGGGCGCTCATCGAAATCTCAGCCTTCTTTCCTTCCGGCGCTTCCTGTCGTCTGCGCCGCACGTCTAGCTGCCCTCGTCTGACCTGAGGCCGCTACCGCAACTAGCCCGACAGTGCCGCCAGGTATTCCCCGAGCTTGCCGTCCGGCAGTGCTGCCGGCAGGCGAAGTGCTCGGGAGAACGCCCGTCGGCGGCGGGCTCGTTCCAAGCATGCCAGGCTCGGATGCAGGTACGCACCCCGGCCAGGCAGCCGCGCGGCAACATCAGGAACGATCTCGTCTCCTGCTGCCACCACGCGGATGAGCTCGGATCTGGCCGCACGGGCTGCGCACCCTACGCACGTCCGGGTCGGTGACACCGAACAGGAAGCCAACGCAGTCCGTCTACCTTCGCACTAGTCAGCTTACAGGCCCGGCGCGTCCCCGGCACCTGGCCCGGTCGCCGTTTGGTCGCCGGGCGGGGCGGCATCTCCTGCCGCGGGCTCCGCCAGCTCCTCATGGTCGTCGGGTCCGGCGGACGCGGACGCCTGGAAGGCCTCGGCGGTATCCGCCCGAATATCGATCCGCCATCCGGTCAATCGGGCAGCAAGCCGTACATTCTGCCCTTCCTTGCCGATCGCCAGCGACAGCTGATAGTCGGGCACGATCACCTGGGCTACCCGTCCGGGCAGGTCGAGCACGTTCACCCTGGACACCCTGGCAGGCGAGAGCGCATGGGCAACGAACTCAGCGGGATCATGGGAGAAGTCCACTATGTCGATCTTCTCGCCGTGCAGTTCGGTCATCACGTTGCGCACTCTGGCCCCCATCGGGCCGATACAGGCGCCCTTGGCATTGATGCCCTGCTGATGCGAGATGACCGCGATCTTGCTGCGGTGGCCAGCCTCGCGCGCGATGGCAGCGATCTCGACCGCGCCCGACGCGATCTCCGGCACTTCCATCGCGAATAGCTTCTTGACCAAGTTCGGGTGCGTCCTGGACAGCGTCACCGATGGCCCCCGGTAGCCCTTCCGCACGTGCAGCACGTAGCAGCGCAGCCGCTCGCCGTGCACATAGCGCTCGCCGGGCACCTGCTCGGTGGGCGGCAGGATCGCCTCGAGCTTGCCCAGGTCCACCAGCACCGCCCGCGGGTCCTTGCCCTGCTGGATCACGCCGGCCACGACGTCACCCTCCCGGCCGGCGTACTCGCCGAAGGTCAGTTCGTCCTCGGCATCGCGCAGACGCTGCAGGATCACCTGCCGTGCGGTGGTGGCCGCGATCCGGCCGAACCCGGCCGGAGTGTCGTCATACTCCCTGGCCGGCTGACCATCCTCGGCCACCTCGCTCGCCCAGACGGTGACGTGACCGCTGCTGCGGTTCACCTCGACCCTGGCGACCGCGGCCGCGCCCTCGGTCTTGTGGTATGCGACCAGCAGGGCATCCTCTATGGCCTTGATCGCCAGGTCGAGCGAGATGTCCTTCTCTGCCTCCAGGCTCTTCAGGACGCTCAGGTCAATGTCCACCTAGTCCCTCCTCGTCCTGATCTTCGTCGTACGCCCCGTCGTCATCAATCTCGCCGTCGCCTGGGTCAAGGTGGCCGAACTCGACCTGCACCCGGCCAGGGCCGAGCTGGGCATAGCCGAACTCTCTGAGCACTCCGTCGCAGTCCAGCGTCACGCCCTTGTCGCTCGAGCCGGCGATCCGGCCTTGCACGGTGAGCGCCCCGTTCCCCTTTTGCTGGCCGTCCTGCCCGGCAAGGGGCGCGACGACGAGGCGGCCGATCGCGCGCCGCCAGTGCCTCGGCTCAGTCAGCGGCCGGTCCACACCAGGAGAGGAGACCTCGAGGGTGTAGGGCAGTTCGCCCATCTCGGTCGCGCCGTCCAGCCTGGCCGATAGCTCCCTGCTGACCAGCGCGATGGTGTCCAGACTTACGCCGCCATCGGCGTCCACGACTACGCGCAGCAGCCGCCTGCGCCCCGCGGCGGTGACGCGCACGCTCTCCAGGTCCATGCTCATGGCCCTGACCACGGGCTCAAGCAGCCGGGCCAGGCGATCGGCATCGGGCAGTCCGCCAGCCGCGATAGCCGCCCCGCCCCTGCCCCTGCTCGCACTGCCGGCGCCTGCCCGGCCAGCGCCGGGGCGACCGGGCGCCGCGCGGCCACCTGCGCCCTTGGCGCCCGGCTGAGCCTGACCGCGCGAACCTTGACGGGAGCCACCGTGCATGACGACCTCCTCGCCCGCGAGCTTTGCTGTTGTACACCAGCCGTGATCTAGCCTAGCTGGGATGCGCGGTGGCGGGCCCGCGCCTGGCCCGTCTGGGCACCCGCGAGCCGCCGCAGCGCGCCCATGCGATGCTGGGACACTGCATGCCAGTGAGCTGGCACGCGGTGCCCTGACACGCGCGGATCCGCTAGCGGCAAGGAGGCCAGCAGTGCCCGTCGGCCCCACAAGGCGAGCCGTACTCGCCGGATCGGCCGCTGCCGCGGCGGTTCTGGTGAGCGCCTGCCGGGGCGTCCAGGTCCTGGGCACTCCGCCGCCCGCGCCGGCTGATGTCAGGCAGCTGCGGGACGCGATCGACGCCGAGCGGCTCATGATCTCCAGGTACGCGGCGGTGATCACGCGGGCGACCGCAGCCGGAACGCCCGGCCAAGCCGCGGCGACGGCCCTGACCGGACTGCTGGCCGAGCATCAGCAGCATCTGGCCAAGCTCAGCTCGCGGCTGATCGAGCCGACCGGATCCTCGCCGCAGCAGCTTCGCCCTGCCCGCAGGCCGACGCCAGCCGGGCTGTCCGCCGCGATCGAGCTGCTGGCAATCGACGAGCAGGATGCGTCGAACCGGCTCGCCACCCAGCTGCTAGCCGTGCCGCCGTCGCTAGCGCAGCTGATGGCTAGCATCTCTGCCTCGGAAGCCACGCACGTCCCCGTGCTGCACGCACTCAGGCAGGCCCGATGACCAGCCAGCGCCCCGTCGCTGCGATCGGCGCCCAGGGCATCGCGGCGCTGCAGGCCGCGCTCGCGGCCGAGCAGGCGGCCTGTTACGGGTACGGGGTGATCGGTGCCTACCTGCCGGGCAGTACGCAGCGCGCCAGGGCCCGCACCGACTGGAATGCCCATCAGGTGGCCAGGGACAACCTGACCGCGACGATCACGGCGGCGGGCGCGCCTCCGGTGCCCGCCGCGGTCGCCTACCAGCTGCCGATTCCGGTGCACTCCGCTCCTTCGGCCAGGGCACTGGCCGTGATCCTTGAGGACCGGGTAGCGCAGGCGTACATCGGGCTGGTGGGGGTCACGGATCTGACGCTGCGAGCGCTGGGCGCCGGGCAGCTGCGCGCCGCGGCGCTGCGCGCTGCAAGCTGGGGTCAGCCGACGGTCGCGTTCCCTGGCCTCCCGGCCAGCGGCCAGGGCGGTACGCGGTCCAAGCCCGCCATCAGCGAGCCAGGCTAACGGGGTCGAGCCTCAGCCACCCGCCGCGAGTACATGCTCGATCATGTTCGCGGCGCCTTCGAGGTCCTCCCCGACGGCAATCCGCTCTGCCCACGACCACCAGAACCACCACAGCCCGTCCTGGCCGCGACCGGCGTAGACGTCCTCGGCTAGCGCCACAGCGGACGGGTTCACCACGTGCAAGCTCGGCACCCGGCCCGGCGGCGTCAGTAACCGCGCTCGCATGCCATGACTTGCCAGTACCTCAGCTAGCCCCTCTAGCCTGGCGAGGTTGGCACGCCAGGTGTCGGGACTGCGAGCTTGCTGAGCTTGCTGAGCTTCCATCGTCATTGTGTCACCCCTGGTAGCCGGTTCACAGCTTAGAGTAATGACTTGACACTAGGATGCCTGCCGCAAAGCCGATGTGCAACATGCACAGTGGAATTCGCACGTTGCTTTTTTTACCTGGAACCCGTTCCAGCACTGGACGCAGAGGCCGCTCCCCGGCCAGACTTAACGAACCGCCAGGAGAGGGGCGGGAGGTGAAACGTTGGCAAGTGCGCAGAGCCCGACAGTGCGGCGCCGCCGACTTGCGCTTGAGCTACGGCGACTTCGCGAGTCGGCCAAACTGACGTGCGAGGAAGTTGCCGAGCGCCTGGAGTGTTCGGCCTCGAAGATCAGCCGGGTCGAGACCGGCCGGGTCTCGGTATCGCCGCGCGACGTGCGCGACATGCTGGAGATCTACGGCGCGCCGCCCGACCAGCGCGACAGCCTTGTCCAGCTGGCCAGGGACTCGAGGCAGAAGGGCTGGTGGCACGCGTACGGCGACAGCGTCCAGCCGCACTTCGCCACGTATCTCGGCCTGGAGAGCGCGGCGTCGGAGATCCGGATCTACGAGGTAAGCCTGATTCCCGGCCTGCTGCAGACCGAGGACTACGCCCGGGCCGTGATCACCGCGGGCATGGTCAAGAGTCCGCGCGCCGACATCGAGCGCCGGGTAGCGCTGCGGATGGAACGGCAACGGCTGACCAGGTCGAGTCCGCCCACGGTCTGGGCGGTACTGGACGAAGCCGCGCTGCGCCGCCAGGTCGGCGGACCCGAGGTGATGCGGATGCAGCTTGAGTACCTGCGCGAGCTAGGCGCCTTGCGCAACGTCTCGCTGCAGGTCATCCCGTTTGGCGGGGGCGCACACCCGGCTATGGGCAGGCCGTTCGTGATCCTCGTCTTCGGCGAAACCGTCGACCCTGACGTGGTCTACCTGGAAGACCTGACCAGTGCGCTCTGGGTCGAGAACGTCGAAGAAGTGGACCGCTACAACGTGTTCTTCAACCACCTGCGCGCGAGCGCGCTGTCCTTCGAGCAGTCTGCCGCGCTGATTACCGCGGCGGTCAAGGAGATGTAGCCGGGCCCGCAGCCCCGATCCGCACAGACCCGGCGCCGCCGACCACCGCGACCCCGCCAAACCTGGCCCAGCCAGCGCCAGTCGCCCCGAGCCCAGCCCAGGCCAGGATTAACGCGGTGAGCTGGCAGCACTATTGCTGCCAGCTCACCACGTTAGTCACCGCAGCGGCTCGGGCAGCGGCTGCACGTGCAGCACGGTAAGCCGGGAGACCGCGCGGGTCAGCGCCACATACAGCCGGTGCAGGCCGCGGCTCTCCGCCGCCGCGATCTGCGCGGGCTCAACCACGATGACCTGGTCGAATTCCAGGCCTTTGGCCAGCGTGACCGGCACCACCGTGACCTGCTCGCCGGCCGCCGCGCCGGCCAGCGGGGCGTGCGGCACGCCGGCCTCGGCGAGCATCGCGGCGATCGCCGCCACCTGGTCGTCGGCCGCGATCACGGCGACGGAGCCTGGCCGCCCGAGCGCCTCCGTGCAGGCTGCCGTGAGCGAGCCGGTCAGCTCGGCTGACGCCAGCCGCATGATCAGCAGGGCGCCCGGATCCTGCCGGATCGAGCTCGCAGGCCGCAAGTCGGGCGCTATCTGCGCGAGCAGCCTGCTGGCAAAGTCGAGAATCTGCCGCGGTACCCGGTAACCGGTGTCGAGCACCCGCAGGTCGGCTTCGGGCTTGCCCAGGTGGGCGAGCATCTGAATCCAGCTCGTCGTAGCCCAGGCTGTGGTGCCCTGCGCGACGTCGCCGAGCACCGTCGCCGACCCGGTCGCGCACCGCCGACCGATCGCCCTGCACTGCATCGGTGACAGGTCCTGCGCCTCGTCGACCACGATGTGGGCCAGGCTCGGCGTCCGCTCGATCAGGTCCGACGCTTCGTCGATGAGTACGGCGTCCGCGGCACTCCAGCGCGCAGATCCTGGCCCGCGCGGCGGGGTCGGCCAGCGCACCGCGTCCTGCTTGGCCGGGTCGAGCAGGCCCTCGGCTGCCTCCTGCAGCAGCGAGGCGTCGGACAGCAACCTGAATACCAGCCGGACCGGGTCCGCCTTGGGCCAGGCCTGGTCTACCGCCGCCTGCACCGGCCTGCTCCGCCGGACGGCATCGTGTGTCCGGTCGTCGCACGGCTCCCCCGCTGCCTCCATCTTGGTCAGGATCACGTGCGCAATCCGGTGCGCCAGCATCTGCCTGCCGGTGCCGTAGCGCACCCCCCTGTCCCGCAGTTCGGCAATCAGCTCGGCAACCTCATAGGCGGCCACCCGCCATCGCCTTGACCCCCTGACCAGCATGATCGCCTCGGCCGACTCGGCGAGCTGGGCCCACAGCGCCCGGCGCAGGACCTCGGCCATCCTGGCGTCGCCCTTGACCGTGGCCGCCAGGTCACCGTCGCTGCCGCGCACCGGCACGGTCGCCAGCAGGTCGGCCACCGACAGCTGGGTCACATCCAGTTCGCCGAGCGCGGGCAGCACGTTCTGGATATAGGCGAGGAACGCGGCGTTGGGCCCTACTACCAGGACACCGCCCCGGCTGAGCCGCTGGGCGTGCGCGTACAGCAGGTACGCGACCCGGTGCAGGCCCACTGCCGTCTTCCCGGTGCCGGGCGCGCCCTGCACGCACACCGTCTGGTCGACGCCGGCCCGGACGATGTCGTCCTGCTCCGGCTGGATTGTGGCGACAATGTCCCGCATCGGGCCAGATCGCGGCCGCTCGATCTCGTCGATAAGGATGCGGCTTGTGCCCGCCGCCTCGGCTGCCTGCCGGCCCGGCAGGCCGAACCGCTCGTCCTCGAACGCGGTCAGCTCTCCGCCCGAGAAGCCGAATCGCCGGCGCATATCCAGCCCCATCGGCTCGGCCTGACTGGCGCGGTAAAACGGCCTGGACACCGGCGCGCGCCAGTCGATAACCACCGGGGTCCCATGCTGATCGTGCACGTGCCGCCTGCCGACGTGAAAGTGCTCGCCCGTGAACTGGCCAGCGTTCGCGGGACCGCCTGGCTCCCGGCTGGCGTCCGCAGGACCGCCTGGCTCCTGGCCGACCTGAGCTGGGGTTACGGCGCCCGGCCGGTAGTCAAGCCGTCCGAAGAACAGCGGGGTATCCGGCAGGTCGCGCAGCGCTTCGGCCCGCCGGTAGAGGTCAGCCTTGAGGTACTCCTCGGATACCGGGTCACCGCCCATCGCCCGCAGCGAGAGCACATCCGCCCGCATCCGGCTGAGAAACTCGCGGGACTGGCTGAGGTGCGCGCGTTCGGAAGCCAGAATGCCCGAGCCCGCTTCAGGGCCTGCAGCTACGTCCGCTGGCATGCCTCATCTCCTTTGCGTTCGCGGGCTGGCAGGCACAGACGCCGGCGGCCGTCCCGGCGTCAGGGGTGGCGAGCCGATGCCGGACAGCAGGCACATCGCGGCATGGCGAGCGCTGGCGCGGGGTGGTTGGCACAAGGGCACAGGAGCCTAGCACCGTGCCCCGCGAGCGGCATCTCAATTTCCGCCCGCCGACCCGCCACCGCTGCCATCCAAAGGCCCGTGACCCGTGCATTCGAAGCGACCGCAGCACTGATGCGCGCGGCCGCTTGGGCCAGCTCAGAACAGCACCGACATGAAGGTGCCCGCATCGGTGAAGCCCACTCGGCGGTAGGCCGCCCGCGCGGGAGTATTGAACTCGTTGACGTACAAGCTCACGGCGGGCGCCATCTGCAGCGCCCGCAGCACGACAGCCGCCATGCCCCGGATCGCATGCCCGCGGCCGCGCTCGGATGGCGGCACCCAGACGCCCTGCACCTGACAGGCGAAGGGCGTGATCGCGCCGATCTCCGCCTTGAAGATCACCTGCCCGCCATCGATCCTGGCGAACGACCGGCCCGCCCTGATCAGCTCCGCGACCCTGCCGCGATATGCGGCGCCGCCGTCGACGCCGACGGGCGAAACCCCGACCTCCTCGGTGAACATCGCGATGCAGGCCGGGAGCATGATGTCGAGTTCGTCCAGACGCACCCGGCGGACCAGCGGATCTGGCTCAGCCACCGGCGGGCCTGACATGGCCAGCACCGGCTGCACCGCCCGAACCTCGCGCGGCCTGCCCCAGTGCGGTGCCAGCAGCGTCCACAGCGGACCGACAGCCTCGGCCGGCCCGACGATCGAGGAGCACCGACGGCCTTGCATACGCGCCCTGGACGCGAACGCCGCGATCGCGGCCTCGGTAGCCTCGACCGGTACCAGATTGGCGCCCGAGTAGCACAGTGAGGTCAGCTGGCCGCCGCCTTCTGTGTAGCCCCAGACCTGGCCGCCCAGGCGGGCAGGCTCCATCCCGACGGCGCGAATCCGCGAGCTGACGAAAACGTTCGTGACGGGGTGCCGATCGCACAGTGCGAGCACCTCGTCGCGATCGTGGTCAGTCAGCAGGCGTAGCGACGCCGACCGCCATGCCCTTGTGCGTAGCACACCTCCAGCCTAGCGGCAATGCGGGCGGTACCTAAGCCGCAGGTGCGGGCATGGCCGGGCATGTCGCGCTGACCAAGCCGCTGCCGCTGGGCAGCGCTCCGTTCCCTAGATAACGGCTGAGGTAACGAAGCACGCACGGATTCGGGGGCGAGGTAAGGGACTGGCCATGGTTGCCGCCGCCTTCCACGACCACCATCCGCGCGGTTGGCAGCAGCTTCCTGGCCACGAGGGCGCCGCGGTACGGCGTGGCCGCATCCAGCGTGCCCTGCAGGATCAGGATGGGCGGCAGCCCGGCTCCGTCAATGCGCGGTTCCACGGCTGGCCCCCTGACCGGCCAGAACGCGCAGGCAGCGTTGAACCAGACGTTGCCCCAGGCTTCGAACGGCGCTGTCGCGTACACCCTCTTGGTGTCGGCGTTCCACTTCGCCCAGCTCCGCGGCCAGTTCACGTCGGAGCAGTCCACCGCGTTGTAGACGGCGAACTCGTTCTCGTTCTGCTTCCCGACAGCCTGGTACAGGCCGACCAGCTCGCCGGTGGATCCGTTATTCAGGTAACCGGCCAGGCCGGATGCGAGGTCGGGCCAGAACGCGTTGTCGTAGCCGCCTATCAGGAAGGTGTCGCTCAGCTCGTCGGGACCGATGAGAGGGCCGGACGGGCCCGCGATCGGGTGTGCTTGCAGCCGGGCCATGGCGCGCGCCCAGGCGGCTGCGACCTGCGTGCGCGTGCTGCCGAGATGGAAGACCGCGTCGCTGCCCGCCACCCACGCGAAGAACGCGTTCATCCTGGCCTGGAACGCATAATCCTGCATGATGTTGTCCTCGTACCAGACCCCCTCGGGGTCGACGACGCTGTCCAGCACCATCCGCCGGATGGTGTGCGGAAATAGCGTCGCGTACACCTGGCCGAGGTACGTGCCATAGGAGTAGCCGAGATAGCTGATCTGCCGCTGGCCGAGCGCTACCCGGATCGAGTTCATGTCCCTGGCGAAATCGGCGGTCGTCATGTACGGGAGCAGCCAGCCGAATCGCTTCTGGCAGTCGGCCGCGTACTGCTTCGCCCGGTCGATCAGCGCCTGCTCGGCCGCGGGGCTGGCGGGCACGTAGTTCGGGCGGGGCTTGGCGAAGAACGACGGGTCGCAGGTCAGGGCCGGCACCGATGAGCCCACGCCGCGGGTGTCGAAGCCCACGATGGTGTAGTCGGCGGCGACAGCCGGCCGCAGGATGCCGGCCACGGACGCCGCCAGGCTCAGGCCGCTGGCACCCGGTCCGCCTGGGTTGACCAGCAGGTCGCCCTGCCGCTGGCTGGCGGGCGCGGTCGCCGGGATCTCCGATAGGCCGATGCTGATCTTGCGTCCGGACGGGTGCTGATAGTCGAGGGGGACCTGCAACCTGGCGCACCGCAGCCGACCGGAGTCCGGAGCCCCGTCGCCGGCCGCCGGGCACGGATGCCAGTGCAGCGCGGGCGCCGCGGCGGCTCCCGCCGCGGCGGCCCCGGCCGCGCCGGTACCGCCAGCTGCCGTGCTGCTCGCGCTTGGTGCGGAGCCTGACGTGCCGGAGGTGCCCGAGCAGCCCGAGAGCAGCGCCGCGATCAGGGCCGTGGCCATCGCGGCAATGGCCGGGAGCCTTCTGCTCATCTGGCTATCCTGCCGGACGACGCCGCGAGCCCAGCCGTCGAGGCTCGCCAGGTGCTGCCAGCGTCCCGGCTCACCGTCGGCTGCGGACGCCGCGACGGGCGGCCACTGAACTCGGCCCGCCCATGGCCTAGCCCTCCGCAAGCTCCGCGGCCGCCGCCAGCTTCATGGCCTCTTCGATCAGCGTCTCCACGATCTGCGACTCGGGCACGGTCTTGATGACCTCACCGCGGACGAAGATCTGGCCCTTGCCGTTTCCGGACGCGACCCCGAGGTCGGCCTCGCGGGCCTCGCCAGGGCCGTTCACGACACAGCCCATGACAGCCACTCGCAGCGGCACGTCCAGGCCGTCCAGCGCCGCCGTCACCTGATCGGCCAGGGTGTACACGTCCACCTGGGCCCGGCCGCATGACGGGCACGACACGATCTCCAGGCCGCGCTCCCGTAGCCCGAGCGACTCCAGGATCGCGATGCCGACCTTCACTTCCTCGACGGGGGGCGCCGAGAGCGAGACCCTGATCGTGTCGCCGATGCCCTCGGCGAGCAAGGCCCCGAAAGCCACGGCTGACTTCACGGTGCCCTGGAACGCCGGACCGGCCTCGGTGACGCCCAGGTGCAGCGGATACTGACACTGCTGGGCCAGCTGCCGGTAGGCATTGATCATCACTACCGGGTCATGGTGCTTGACCGAGATCTTGATGTCGGTGAAGCCGTGCTCCTCGAACAGCGAGCACTCCCAGAGAGCAGACTCCACCAGCGCCTCGGGCGTGGCCTTGCCGTGCTTGGCCAGCAGCCGCTTGTCCAGCGAACCCGCGTTGACGCCGATCCGGATCGGCACCCCGGCCGCCAGGGCGGCCCTGGCTATCTCGCCGACCTTGTCGTCGAAGGCCTTGATGTTGCCCGGGTTGACCCGGACCGCCGCGCAGCCGGCGTCGATCGCGGCGAAGACGTACTTAGGCTGGAAGTGAATATCGGCGATCACCGGGATCTGCGACTTACGAGCGATCTGCGGCAGCGCGTCCGCATCGTCCTGCGACGGAACCGCGACCCGCACTATCTGGCAGCCGGCCGCGGTCAGCTCGGCGATCTGCTGCAGTGTCGCGTTGACGTCCGCGGTCAGGGTCGTGGTCATCGACTGCACCGAGACCGGCGCACTGCCGCCTACCGGGACTGCGTGCTTGCCGCTGCCCACGATGATCTGCTTGGAAGCTCGCCGTACCGCCAGCGGCGCGGGCGGCACCTCGGGCAGGCCTAGGTCTACTGTCATCACGCGATCTCGCTTACACCTGGAGGTGGACTGGGTTGAATATGTCGGCCGCGATCAGCAGCGTGCCCACGCCCAGTATCACGGCGAAGACCAGCAAGCTGACCGGGACAAGCTTCTGGATATCCACGAGGCCGGGATCTGGCCGGCCGCGTAGCCTGGCGAACCAGGCCCTGATCCGCTCGAAGATCACTACCGCGAGGTGACCGCCGTCCAGCGGCAGCAGCGGCAGCAGGTTGAAGAAACCGACAAAGATGTTCAGCGAGGCGACCAGGAGCAGCACGAGGGTTACCTTCGCCTGCCACGGGATCGCCGCCGCGACGACGTCCCCGGTCACGTCACCAACGCCGACAACGCTGCTGACCTGGCCCGCTGGCGTGCTGGCCCGGTCCTTGGCGAACAGGTCAGGTATGGCCGACGGCAGCTTGCCGATCGCCTCCACCGATGATGACAGCGTCTGGCCGAACGTCGTCCCGGCGTACGTGATCCCATTCCACGGGTTCCCCCGCTGATACGAGACGACGGACTCGACGCCGAGGTAGGGCACGGAATCGCCGGGGATGGACGCAAGCGTGACCTCGAGGCGCACGTGGTGCCCGTTCCGCTCGACCACCATCGGTAGCTTGACGTACGCGGGCTGTGACTTGAGCACCGTACGCAGCTGATTGAAGTTGGCTACCGGACGGCCGTCGATCGAGACGATCGTGTCGTTGGTCCTGATCCCGGCAACCTTCGCGGGTGGCGTGCCCTGCCCGCCGCCCGCGCACGGGCTGGCGCTGTTGAGGGCCGCATTGCTGGCCGGGACGCAGGACGCGAGCGAGGCGACGACGTTGCTGCTGAACGGCTGCCCGACCGCGACGGCCAGCACGAACAGCAGGAACAGGGCCAGCACGAAGTGCATGAACGACCCGGCGGCAAGCACGATGATCCGCTGCCAGCCCGGCTGATTCCGGAACGACCTGGGCTCGTCGGCCACATCGACCTCTTCGATCGAGGTCATGCCGGTGATCTTCACGAAACCGCCCAGGAGCAGGGCCTTGACCCCGTACTCGGTCTCGCCGCGGACCGTCGACCACAGGGTGGTGCCGAAGCCAACGAAGAACTGCGTGACCCGCATGCCGAACTTCTTGGCGGTCAGGAAGTGCCCGAGTTCGTGCAACATGACCGAAATAAGCAGCGCAAACACGAAGATGGCGATGCCCAGCAGGAAGGTCAGGTGGCTGGCGTCAAGCACGATGACCGCGAGCAGGATGCCGACGACGAGGATCACGACCCGAGCCCGCAGGACCACAGCGAACCAGCGCCGCAGGCCGTTCATGAAGCGCTCGCCCCTTCCCGAGCCCCGGATAGCTGCCTCGCCCGGCCCCGGGCCCAGCCATCGGCGGCCAGCACGTCGGCTAGCTCCACGGTTTCTCCGGCAGCATCATGATGTTCAGAGACTACCTGGGCGACCGTGTCGACGATTCCGGCGAACGGGATTCTGCCCGCCAGGAAAGCGTCCACGCACTCCTCATTGGCGGCGTTATAGACGGCCGGCATGGTCCCTCCGGCTGAGCCGACCAGTCTGGCCAGCGCGACGGCGGGGAATGCCTCCTCATCTAGCGGCTCGAAGGTCCAGGTGTGCGCGGCGGTCCAGTCCACGGGGGGCGCTGCCCCGGCGATCCGGTCTGGCCAGCCGAGCGCGAGTGCGATCGGGATCCGCATGTCGGGCGGGCTGGCCTGGGCGATGGTGGATCCGTCGAAGAATTCCACCATCGAGTGGATGACCGACTGGCGGTGCACGACCACCTCTATCCGGTCGAATCCGACACCGAACAGCAAGTGCGCCTCTATCAGCTCCAGCCCCTTGTTCACCAGGGTGGCGCTGTTGACCGTGATCACCGGGCCCATGTTCCAGGTGGGGTGGGCCAGGGCCTGCGCAGGCGTGACTGCGGCCAGATCGGCCCGGCTGCGGTGCAGGAACGGGCCGCCACTGGCCGTCAGCACCAGCTTGCTGACTTCGCCCGGCCGGCCGCCGCGCAGGCACTGCGCGATCGCCGAGTGCTCGGAGTCGACCGGAACGATCTGGCCAGGGGCGGCCCGGCCCGCCACCAGCGGGCCGCCCATGATCAGTGACTCCTTGTTGGCCAGGGCTAGCACCCGGCCGGCGTCGAGCGCAGCCAGCGTGGCCGCGAGGCCGACCGCTCCGGTGACCGCGTTGAGCACCACATCGCATTGCCGCCCGGCAAGCTCGGCTATGCCGTCCTGGCCCGCAAGCACCTCGGGCAGCCTGCGCCGGATCCCGGCGGCTGATGCCTGCGCGGCCAGCGCATCGCAGACGCTTTCGGCAGCGTCCTTGCTGGCCACAGCCACCATCTCGGCGCCGAACTCCAGCGCCTGGCGGGCCAGCAGGGCCGGATTGGAGCCCCCGGCGGCCAGGCCCGCCAGGCGGAACCTGGCTGGGTTTCGCCGGACGATGTCCGCGGCCTGGGTGCCGATGGAGCCGGTCGAGCCGAGCAGGATGACGTCGCGGGGCGGCCCGGCGGGCGGCGCTGATTCCATCCGCCTATTGTCCCCCGGCGCGCCTGCCGCTCGCAGCTGGTGAGTAGCGTGAGATCCGTGATCCCCCCTGGCGCACCAGCGCCTGCGACGTTCTTCCTGGCCAGGCTGACATGACCGAGCTCGCGCCGCCTGCGCCCCTGCTCGACAGCTGGCGCGGCCAGCCCGCGCCGCAGCAGCCGGACTGGCCCGACCCGGCGCGCGTGGACGAGGTGCTTGCGGAGCTGGCCGGACTGCCGCCGCTGGTATTCGCAGGCGAGTGCGACCTGCTCCGCGCCCGGCTGGCGGCCGTCACCAGAGGCGAGGCGTTCGTGCTGCAGGGCGGCGACTGCGCCGAGACCTTCGCGGGTGCTACCGCCGACGCTGTCCTGGGCAAGCTGCAGACCATCCTGCAGATGGCCGTCGTGCTCACGTACGGGGCGAGCGTGCCCGTCGTCAAGATCGGCAGGCTGGCCGGCCAGTTCGCCAAGCCAAGGTCCAGGCCGACGGAGACGCGCGGCGATGTGGAACTTCCGGCCTACCGCGGCGACGCGATCAACGGATTCGAATTCACGACAGCGGCCAGGACGCCCGACCCCGGCCGGCTGCTGCGCGCTTACCACAGCGCGGCGATGACCCTCAACCTGTGCCGCGCCTTCACTACCGGCGGTTACGCCGACCTGCACCAGGTACACGCCTGGAACCAGGACTTCGTCCGGCAGAGCCCATCGGGCCAGCGCTACGAGGGCCTGGCCGGCGACATCGAGCGCGCGCTGTCCTTCATGCGGGCCTGCGGCGCGGACCCAGATGAACTGCGAACCGTCGAGTTCTACTCCAGTCATGAGGCGCTCCTCCTGCCCTACGAGCAGGCGCTCACCCGCATCGACCAGCGCAGTGGGCAGACCTACGATCTGTCCGCGCATTTCCTGTGGATCGGCGATCGGACCAGGGCCATCGACGGCGCGCACGTTCGGTTCGCCACCGGCATCCGGAACCCGGTCGGCGTGAAGGTCGGCCCGGATGCCACCCCCGACGGCCTTCGCGCTCTCATCCGCACGCTCAGCCCTGACGGTGAGCCCGGCAGGCTGACGCTGATCACCAGGCTCGGGGCCGGGCTCATCCGCCCCCTGCTTCCGCCGCTGATCAAGGCGGTCATCGCCGAGGGCATCCCGGTCGCCTGGGTCTGCGACCCGATGCACGGCAACACCTTCGAGGCCCCAAGCGGGCACAAGACCAGGCGCCTGGCGGACATTCTCGATGAGGTTCAGGGCTTCTTCGAGGTGCACCGCAGCCTGGGCACTCATCCCGGCGGCATCCACATCGAGTTCACTGGCGACAACGTGACCGAGTGCGTGGGCGGCAGCCACGAGATCATCGCCGCGGACCTGCACCAGCGCTACGAGACCGCCTGTGATCCGCGGCTGAACTGCAGCCAGGCCCTGGACCTGGCGTTCATCGTCGCGGAAAGCTACCGCCGGTCACCGACCTGACATCGCTGCCCGTGCTCACCAGCCGCGCTCGTCCCGGTCAGTCCAGGTGCATACGCACGCCTCGTTGCCCTCCGCGTCCGCGAGCACCCAGAAGGAGCGCGCCGCGGCATCGCTGACCATGGTGCCGCCCGCATCCAGGGCCGCGCGGACTCGGGGCTCCGCCTCGTCGTGGGCAACCGTGATGTCGAAGTGGATCCGGTTGCGCTGCGGCCTTGGCGCGTCCATCTGCTGGAACCAGATCGCCGGAAGCTGCCAGGCGGAATCCACGATCGGATCCTGCGGGCCGTCGTGGCCAGGCTCGTCGCCGTAGCCGAGCACCGCCTTCCAGAACGGCCGGATGGCGGCGATGTCCATCGCGTCTATCGCAAGCTCCAGCATCTGAACCGGCCGTCGGTACCCCTCGCTGACCGAGTCGGCGACCTGCGCGCCCAGGCCGGCTAGCGCGGCCGTGATCGCTCCGGCTAGCTCGGCGTCCCGGTCGGTCACCGCGGCCACGGTCCGGTCCTGCACGGACAACTCCACCCGGTCAGGCCGCAGGTCGATGCGAAGGTGCCGATCGGCATGCTCGCCGCAGGCCGCGGCCGCCGCAGCAGCGACCGCGGCTGCCTGCCCTAGCGAGCTGACCGGGACCGACGCGGCTAGTGTGCCCAGCAGGTACCGCCAGCCGATGGACTCGACGGCCTGCGATGCGGCGGTCCTGGTCAGCCTCGAATCCGGCGAGCCGGCCCGCGCCTGCGAGTTCGTCATACGGTCGGCGCAGCTCGCCTGGCCCGCGGTGACCGGGTGGACCGCGGGGCAGCAGCCGCGGGCGGTTCCCAGTCCGGCCGCAGCGGCATTCCGGACTCGCCACCGGATCCCAGCTTGACGCCGAGCATCTGGTGCAGCTGGATCTGATTGCGCTCGAACCCGAGGCGCGAGCCCGCCATGTACAGCCGCCAGACCCGCGCTGTGCCCTCGCCCACCTCGGCCACAGCCTCGTCCCAGTGCGCGTCAAGGTTCTCGCACCAGGCAGCCAGCGTCTTGGCGTAGTGCTCGCGCAGGTTCTCCTCGTGCCGTACCTCGAAGCCGGCGTCGTGCATGAGCGACATCAGGTACCCGGGGCCCTCGAGCTCGCCGTCAGGGAAGACGTAGCGGTAGATGAACCCGTCGGTGACGCGGGCCGGGCCGGTATTGTCCGGCCGGGTGATGCAGTGGTTGAGCAGCCGGCCCTGCGGCAGCAGCTTGCCGTAGAGGAAGGCAAAGTAATCGGGCAATTGCGCCTTGCCGATGTGCTCCGACAGGCCGATCGAGCTGACAGCGTCAAAACCCGTCTCGCGCACGTCCCTGTAGTCCAGGTGCCGGACCTCCGCCAGCTCGGACAGGCCGGCCTCCTTGATGGCCCGCTGCGCCCAGGACGCCTGCTCGGCGGAGAGCGTCACGCCGAGGGCTTTGACGCCATACTCGCGAGCCGCGTGCATCACCATGCCGCCCCAGCCGCAGCCAACATCCAGCAGCCGCATGCCGGGCTGCAGGGCCAGCTTGCGTGCTACCAGGTCGAACTTGTTGTACTGAGCCTGCTCCAGGGTTGCCTCGGCGGTCGGGTAGCAGGCACAGGTATAGGCCATGGACGGACCGAGCACCCACTCGTAGAAGGTGTTGGATACGTCGTAGTGGTGCGAGATCGCGCTGGCGTCGCGCTGCTTGGAGTGTCGGCGGCCGGCCATCCACCGGCTGTTGACCCTGACCTCCTGTGGCGGCGGCGGGACCCGCGGCACCAGCACCCTCGCGCCGCCCAGGGCGCGCACCAGCTGCAGCTTCTCGCGCAGCCTGGTCTCCAGCCGCTGGGCGCTAGCCATCCTGGCCAGCGCCGAGTACATGTCGCCGACCACGTCCAGGTGGCCGGAGACGTACGCGCGAGCCAGCCCAAGCGCGCCGGGTGCCTGCGCGAGGTAGGAAACTGCGACCGGAGACTTGACCGTGATCTTCACCGGGGAGCTGGGTGAGCCAGCCGAGCTCCCGTCGAACGCCTCGAATTCGACTGGGGCATCCGGGCCCGCGACCCGCTCGAACACCTCGGCCAGCGCCATGTCTGTCACCACACCTTTACAGTCCGCGAACGCACTTGTCGTACAGGTCAGCGAGCCGACCCTGCGGGTCGTAAGCTCGCTTCAGCTCGTTGTATTCCAGCCCGTTGTAAAGCGCCCAGAATTCCTCCTTGGCGTAGTAGGAGTCCGAGTACAGGCCCTTATGCCCGCCCAGCTCTGTCACCTTGTCCTCGACTTGCCGGTTGAAATAGCCGTCGGACTCGCCCGGCGGCAGGGCGACGGTGCCCCAGAACCCGAAGTTGACGTAGGCCTGCCCTGGCCGCATCGGGTAGAGCGGCCAGGTCTGCTCGCCGCGCAGCCGCAACGGGCACATCCAGACCGGGCTCATGCCAACTTCGGAGAGGAAGAACTCGAGGAACGCGGCGGCTCGCTCTACCGGTATCTCCACATCCTGGATGACGGCCTCGTTCGCCGGCGCTCCGCGTCGTGCATTCAGCGCGGCGGTCAGCTTGTGCCTGCGGTCGAAGGCGACCAGCTTGCGGTACACATCCGAGCGCCGGTACCGCCGTGGCCAGATGCGCCGGACTAGCGGACGCTGCACCCCGAACGGGCGGGAGCACCAGAACCAGTCCGTGTCCCACCGCCACAGGTAGTCGCCGATGGTCATGAAGTCCTCGTGCGGGCCCCGGATCGACTGGTAGTAGATCCGCTCCCTGGTGTAGTCGCTGCGCCACGGAGCGACATCACTGAACTTGCCGACAGTCAGGTAGAGCTCATCGAGCCCGAAGGCGGTGCCGTCGATGAAGTCCGCCTGGTGCCCTTTGTAGCTGCCCTCGGCCGCCACCTCGGCCACGGCCCGCATGCACTGCGCCGGGTCGCTGAACGGGAAGTGCCGCAGGTGGACGAACGGCTTGACCGGCTCAAGCTCAATGGTTAGCGACAGTGCGTAGCCGAGAGTGCCGTAGGAGTTCGGGAACCCCCGGTACAGCGCGGCGTGGGAGTTGTCGGGCGCCGCCGTCACTACGGTGCCGTCGCCGGTCAGGATCTCCATCTCGAGCACAGACTCGTGCGGCATGCCGCTGCGCAGCGAGGTGGACTCGATGCCGAGCCCGGATACCGCGCCGCCGAGGGTGATGGTCTTGAGCTGAGGCACGACCAGGGGCATGAGCCCGCGGCGTAGCGTGGCGGCGACCAGGTCCTCGTAGGTGGTCATGCCGCCCACTACCGCGGTCCGGTCGGCCGGGCTGACCTGCAGCACGTGGCCGAAGGCCGATACGTCCAGGCCAGGCGCGGCGTTGTCAGTGCGGAACCTGAACAGGTTCGAGGTCTTCTTGGCGAGCCGGATTGGGCTGCCAGCAGGGATCGCCGAATAGGCCCCTTCGATCGCGGCGACCGCGGCCCGATGACTGGCCATGGCCGGCCCGTGATGATCAAGCGCCGTGAGTTCGGTCACGCAGGGCCTCCCAGCCTGTTATCCGCTCGCCCGGGACCACCCGATGTTCGACAATGCTCACATGCGGGTGGCGACACGCGGACCCTCCACCATAACCAGACATCGGATGGCACTTCTATGGGCAAGCTCTACCCGGAACTGGACCTACGGCTCAGGAATTTCATCGCTGCCCAGCCCGTGTTCTTCGTGGCTACCGCGCCGTGCCTGACCGCGGACGGTGACGGCGGCCACGTCAACGTCTCCCCGAAGGGCTATCGTGACACGTTCGCGATACTCGGCCCGCGGCAGGTCGCCTACCTCGATCTGACCGGCAGCGGCGCCGAGACCATCGCGCATCTGCGCCAGAATGGCCAGATCACGATCATGTTCTGCGCCTTCGACACCGCGCCGAAGATTCTCCGGCTGTACGGGACGGGCCGGGTGGTGCTGCCGCAGGACGCGCAATGGGACGAGCTGGCCAGGCATTTCCGCGGCCAGCCGGGCACCGGCGCCGAGCGGGGCGGCGAGCGGGCGATCATAGCCGTGCAGATCCATCGGATCGCCGATTCGTGCGGCTACGCCGTTCCGGTGATGGAACTGAAGCAAGAGCGCGATCTCCTGCTCAACTGGGCCGGCCGCAAGTCGACCGAACAGCTCGCGGCGTACCGGGCGGAGAAGAACTCGGCCAGCATCGACGGCTTGCCCGCCATCGACGCCGACCTGGCCCGCCAGCCCAGCTAAGCCCGCTGGCTTGCATAGCGCGGCGCATTGGGGGCAGCTGGCGCTCATGCGGACACGCGTAGTCATCGCTGTGGCGACGGCCGCGGCCCTGGCCGGGTGCGCGAGCGGAGCCGCCGCCGGGCACCCGGTCGCGCGCACTGCGCCTGTGCGGGCCCCGTCCGCGCATACAGCCGCGCTGCCGACGGACGGTCAGCACCGCGCCTCGCTGGCGGTGCTGACTGGGGCGGCAAGCGTCACGGTGAGCGCGGCGGCCATGCCCGCCCGGCTGCTTCGCGCCTGGACTCCGGCGGGCTCAGGCATCCGGCCAGAGCTCGTGGAAGTGAACGGCGCGGTCCAGCTGTACCTGGTCAGCACCGGCCAGGGCGGTCCTGACGCCGTGTGGATACAGCTCAGCTCAGCCGTGCGGTGGCGACTGCAGTTCAGCGGCGGCTCCAGCCAGACGGTCGTCGACATGGGGAACGGGGCGCTCACCGGCGTCGACTTCACCGCGGGCTCGAGCCTCATCGCGATGACCCTGCCGCGTCCCGCCGGGACCGTCACCATCACCCTGGCGGGCGGAGCCAGCCAGATGGACATGACAGTCCCAGCCGGCGTGCCGGCCAGGCTGCAGCTGTTCGGCGGCGCGTCGACCGCGAATCTGGGCGGGCGGACCTATACCGGCATCGCCGGCGGCACCGTACTGACCGCGCCCGGCTGGCCGACAGCGGCGAATCGCTACGACGTGGCCGCGCCTGCGGGCGTGAGCATGATCTCGGTGACCGGTTAGCCCGCATCGAGGCACGGGTAGCTGCGCCGTTACCTGGACACCGCCGGCACCGTGCGCAGCTTCGCGCAGGAAGCCGCGAACGCGGCCCGCAGGATACCGGCACCGCCGGTCAGGCCACCCAGGCCGGGACCAGCTTGTGATGGTCAGCGACCGTAGCGGGCTGCTGCTCCGCGGCGGCATCCAGCACGTATGCGCGCATGGTTGCGGGCGCCGCGACCATCGCCACGACGCCGGACCGCGGGTCCGCCGTGACCCGCCGCGGCAGGTTGACGGGCATCACGATGGCGTCTCCGGGCCCGACGGTGACGGTATCCGGGCCGAGCAGAACGCTCGCGCCGCCCTCGAGAACGGCCCAGACCTGCTCGGCGTCGACGCCGTGGAGCGGGCCGGCCTGGCCAGGCCGCATGTCGACCCGCCAGACCGAAATGGCCGCCTGGCCCTGGGACGGTGAGGCGAGCGTGGTCATGACCGCGTTCGGCGTCGCTGTGCGGCGCTGCTGTGCGCTCCGGATGACAGGCATGACGCGCATCTCCTAAACTAGACAACGTGATTGTCTTTATCGTCAACCAGGTTGTCTTCCATGTCAAATGAATTGCCCGCTGAGCCGGGGCCGCCGGCCGACGGTCCGGGCTTCGAGCTGCCACTTCGGCTGCTGCTCGGCTTCCGTTCGCTGATCGATGACCTGCACGCGGAGCTGGCCGGGCAGGGCCATCCGGACATGCGGCCCATGCACGGCTTCGTGTTCCAGGCCATCGGCCCGCACGGCATCACGGCCGCCGAGCTGGGCCGACGGCTAGGTGTCTCTAAGCAGGCCGCAGGAAAGACCATCGACTCCCTGCAGCAACTCGGCTATGTCCGGCGCGAACCGGACAGCCGGGACCAGCGGCAGAAGATCGTGGTCCTGACCGACCGAGGCTTCGATGCGCTAGCCAGATCGGCGCGCATCTTCGACGACCTGCGGGCACGGTGGGCGAGCAAGCTGGGGCCCGACCGGCTGCGGGCCCTGGAGGTGGACCTGCGTGCGGTGACCGGAGACCGGGAAGTAGACGTCCCGCTCGACGTCCCCGGCTGGTTCGGTGCTGGCTGAGGCCTGGCTCGCTGGCAGCGCCGGGCGAGCTGTGGCCTGATCCGCCCGGCCTTGCCACCGGGGCCGCGGCCGGCCGGCGACAGAGACCTTCCTGATCCCGGCCGGCGCCGGTCGGGGCGGCCGATCGCCCGGAGCGCTCTCGTAGAGTGAGCTGATGCGAATCGCGCTGATCAACTCGGGAATTGGTCTGCTCGCAGCCGCTGCCGCGCTGCACGCCCTTCGCCCGGACGCCGATCTCGTCCTGGCCTGCGACCCCGACGGCATGCCGTGGGGACCACGCACCCCCGATGGCATTGCCGAGCGGGCACTGCTGTGCGCTCGCGCTGCGGCTCAGTTCAAGCCGGACGTGCTCGTGATGGCGTGCAACACCGGCTCCGTGCACGCACTCGAGGCGCTGCGCGCCGAGTTCGAGCCTGCCATCCCCGTCATCGGCACCGTGCCGGCCATCAAGCCCGCCGCTGCGGCCCACCGGGTCGTGGCTATCTGGGCCACTGTGGCGACTACGCGGAGCGAGTATCAACGACGGCTCATTGCCGAGTTCGGCGGCTCCGCTCAGGTCACTCCGGTGGCCTGTCCGGGCCTGGCCGACGCCGTCGATGCGGGGAACGAGGATGCCATCGCCGCCGCGGTCGCGGCCGCAGCCGAAAGCACCCCGGACAACTGCGAGGCTGTGGTACTTGGCTGCACCGAGTACGAGCTGGCGGCGAGCTGGATCGGCCGGGCCGTGCCAGGAGCGGTCACGCTCGGATCGGCACCGGCGGTCGCCGCCCAGGCTCTTCGCCGGGCCGCAGCCGGAGCCGATGCGACGCCCGCTGAGGTGGACCGGATCGGGACGGTCCGGGTGCTGCTCAGCGGGCGGCCCGCCGGGCTTCCCGAAGCGGCGGCTCACTATCCGGAAGGACGTCTGCTCGCTCCGCTAGTCCTGGCGCCGGGGCGCGCGCCCGCCGGGCGCGACCGGGCGCTGTCCGCCTGAGCCGGCTCAGCGTCCTGAGTGGCATAACTCGCCGCCACCTCGGCCGGAGTCATCGGCAGCCTGGCCGCCGAAGGCGGCAGCCCGGCGGCCAGCGCGTCGCCGAGCAGCAGCGCCATGGAGTAGCCGGGCCTGGCCGCCAGCGCGCGATCGAGAGCGACCGCGGCCAGTGCGCCATTGCCGGCTTGCCATGCGGTGAACGCGAGCAGCGACGCGGGGGCCGGCACGTACTCGGTCGCGGCACCTCTCAGCACGTCAGTCCATAGTCGGCCGTGAGCCTCCCGGTGCCGCGGGTCCATCCGCGCCCACGCATCGTCGCGAACTCTCAGGTCGGCGAGCAGCACTGCCAGCCAGGCCAGCTCGTCCCCGCTCAGCGCCGCTCCGCTTGCCCGGTAGTGCCGGATGGCACGCTGAACCGCGGCCCGGCCAGTACGCGCGGTCAGCTTCTTGGCGTCCCGGCCCTGCGCCCAGTGCCTCGACCCAAGCTCACAGAGCCGCTGCTCGGCCAGCCGGGTCGACTGCCGGATGGTTCCCGCGGTCCCGGCCGTGGGCTGCAGGCTGCGGGCGAGAGCGGCCCGGTCGGGCAGCGCCTGCAGGCCGGCCTCGGTCATGGCCGCCGCCGCCGGGTGCGAGCCGGGGTCGAAAGCGCGGCCATCTGGCGGACAGCACGCTGGGTCGTCGCACAGCACCGACCAGTACCGGCCGCCGTCGGCTCGCAGCACCTCTCGAAGCTGCACTCCGCCCGCCAGCAGCCATTCCATGGTGACGGCAAGTACTGGCGCAGTTAACTGCGCCGGCCCGTAGGCGATGAGCGCGGCCGCGCGGAGCCGCTGCCGGCCAAGCACCGATGCGGCGTGGTCAGCGATGTCAGCGGCCAGCGCGGCATCGACGGGATCGGGCAAGTCGTACCTGAACGTCACCCGGATGCTGTTGCGCTTGCCGCTAAGCCCGAGCACGACGAGGCTGCGGCTCGGATAGAAACCGAGCAGATGCGGCACTACCGCCAGCAGGGCATCAGGAGTCCCGGCCTTCACCCGGGTCAATTGCTGGTCTTGCCGCCGGCCGGCTTGGTGCCCGCCCGCGGCCTGATCGCGCCGGCGCGGTGACGACGCGCCGGCCGGAGTGGTGTCTGTCATGGCCTCAGGCTCGCCGCGAACGTCAGGGCGGCGCGACCCGGCGTCCACCGGCAGGCGCAAGGCTGCGGCAGTTGCCCACAGCCGGGCTTTATCGGCTTGACGAGTTCGCTGGATTAGCCAGCTGGCGGCAGATGCTTGGCGAAATACACCCGGCTGTATCCGTCCTGCACCGCCCGATGCGTCTGGACATAACCGTGCCGCGGGTAGTAGGCCAGGTTCTCGGTCATAGCCACGTTGGTGTACAGCCTGATCTCGGTCAGGCTGAGGCACGCGGCCTGGTCCTCGGCTCGGGCAAGCAGGCAGGCGCCGACACCGCCGCGCTGCGCGGCCGGATGCACGGCGATGTTCTCGAGCAGCAGGTGATCTGGCCTGGCTACCAGGACGAGCAGCCCGATGACGCCATCGGCGCCGACGGCCACCCACACCTCGCCGCGCGCTACAGCCGCGGCGTAGTCGGCGCTGACTGGTGCCGGGGGCCTGCCGATGCGATCTAGGTAGGGCGCGTATGCGGCGGCCGCCACCGCCCGCAGGGCGGGCACGTCATCCGGTTCGGCCTGGCGCACTGTCAGCACGCGGTGCTCCTCAGAGTGCCACGCCCAGCACGGCGTCGACAGCCGAGCGCACCAGATCCCCCGAGCCTGCCGTCGCACCCCTCGCGGCCAGGACAGCCCATTCGTCGACCGCCCGCAGCGCGCCCGGCGCATCGAGATCGTCGGCGATGCGCTCACGGATAGCCGCCAGCAGGGCCGCACCCGTCGCAGTGCCGCGGCCAGCCTGGCCCGTCGCCGCCGCATCGGCGTCACTGGCCGTAACGGCCGAACGCCAACGGCCTAGCCGCTCGGTAGCCGCCGCCAGCCCGGCATCTGTCCAGTCCCAGTCCTGGCGGTAGTGGTTCGCCAGGATCGCCACCCTGATCGCCATCGGATCGTGCCCGGTCCGCAGCAGCCCGGACACGAAGACCAGGTTGCCGAGCGACTTGGACATCTTCTCCCCAGCAAGCCGCACCATGCCCGCGTGCGCGTACCTGCGTGCGAAGGCCTGCCCGTTGCCCAGGGCCACCCTGGCGTGCGAGGCGCTCATCTCATGATGCGGATAGATCAAGTCCCGGCCGCCGGCCTGCACGTCGAACTCGGCACCCAGGTAACGCGTAGCGATCGCCGCGCACTCGACGTGCCAGCCCGGCCTGCCAGGGCCGAACTCCGATTGCCAGGACGGCTCACCGGGCCGCTCAGCCAGCCAGACCATAGGATCGAGCGGGTCCTTCTTGCCCTGCCGTCCCGGATCGCCACCGCGCTCGGCCGCTAGCAGGGCCATCGTGACGGCGTCCAGGCCTGAGACCGATCCGAAGCGCGGGTCGGCGAACCTCGTGAAGTACACGTCGCCGTCGAGCTCGTAAACCGCGCCCCGGTCGTTGAGCCGCGTATTGAAGCGCTCGATCAGCGGCATTGCCTCCACCGCGCCGATGAGATGGTCAGGCGGCAGGACCCGCAAAGCGGTCATGTCGGAGCGGTAAAGCGCGATCTCCCGCGCGGCAAGCTCGCGCCAGTCCTCGGCATCCCGGTTCGCGCGCTCAAGCAGCGGGTCATCGACGTCAGTCACGTTCTGGACGTAGCTGACCCGGTGCCCGGCGTCCCGCCACGCGCGGACCAGCAGGTCGCAGGCGACATAAGTGGCCGCATGCCCGATATGGGTGGCGTCGTACGGGGTGATGCCGCAGGCGTACAGAGTCGCCTCGCTGCTATCCGCGGCTACGCTCAGCGTTCCGGTCGCGGTATCCCAGATCCTCGTTTCCGGCGCCCGTCCGGGCAGTTCGGGCACATCAGCGGCGGGCCAGGAGTCCATGGGCGTCAGGCTATCGCTGCCCGGACGCTGCGGCGTTTCCTGGTGTCGGCCGGCCCAGGGCCAGCTCGAATGCGTGCGCCAGGGCTATCAGCCGTGGCTCGCTCCAGGCTGGCCCGACGAAGGACAGGCCCACCGGCAGTCCGGATACCATCCCGGCCGGAACCGTGATCGCCGGATATCCAGCCACTGCGGCCGGGCTCGACGTGCCCCAGTTGTGGTAGTCGCCAAGAACGTGGTCGATCAGCCAGGCCGGATGGCCGGTCAGCGCGATTACCGCGTCTAGCCGTTCCGTGCTCAGCGTCGCATCCAGGCCTGTCCTGGCGATCCTGGTCGCCGCCGTGCGCGCTTCGGTGTAGCCAGGGTCGGCCAGGTCGCCGCTGGTTGCCTCCGCCTCCTCGAACACCTCCTGGCCGAAGTACCTGAGCACGTCAGCGGAGTGCGCGGCATTGAAGGCTACGAGGCCGGCCAGGTCGGCTGGGTGGTCACCGCCGAGCGCCGCCAGGTACGCGTTGATGTCATGCTTGAACTCGTAGGCCAGGGCGGTGAACTCCGGCTCGTTGATCTTGCTGGAGTCGGCAAGCTGCACCGGGTCGATGACCTGCGCGCCCTGATCGCGCAGCAGGGCGATGGCTGCATCCAGCACCGCGGCCGTGGCGGCGTTCACTCCCTGGGACCCTTCCCGCCAGACGCCCAGCCGCGCGCCCTCCAGCCCGGCAGCATCCAGGAAGGCCGTATAGTCACACGCCTCGGTCGCGGCGCGCTCGGTAGCCGGGTCGGTGTCGTCGTGACCGGCAAGCACGCTGAGCAGAGCCGCAGCGTCGGCGACAGTGCGCGTCATTGGCCCGGCGGTATCCTGGGCCATCGAAATCGGCACCACGCCGGACCGGCTGACCAGGCCCAGGGTGGGCTTGATGCCGACAACCCCGCAGGCGCCGGCCGGCGAGACGATAGAGCCGTCGGTCTCGGTCCCGACCGCAAGCGGAGCCAGTCCCGCAGCCACCGCGACCGCAGATCCCGAACTCGATCCGGACGGGCTGCGACCGCTGCCATGCGGGTTGACAGCCTGTCCGCCGAGCGTACTCAGGCCGCTGCTCGACGGCCTTGACCTGAAGTTCGCCCACTCCGACAGGTTGGCCTTGCCGAGAATGACCGCGCCTGCCTGGCGCAGCCTGGCCACCAGGAAGGCTTCTTTATCTGCCGCGTGCTGCAGCGCCGGCGAGCCGGCGGTGGCCGGCAAGCCGGTCGCGGAGATGTTGTCCTTGACCAGCACCGGTATGCCATCGAGCGGCCCGAGGCTGGCACCGCGAGAGCGCCGGTCGTCACTAGCCGCCGCATCCCCGGCCGCAGCTGCGCTGACCGTTATGACCGCGCGCAGGTCCGCATTCAGTCGTTCGACTCTGGCCAGGTAGAAGGCGGTCAGCTCGGCCGCGGTCAGGGTCCGGCCGGCTAGCGCCTCCGCCAGTCGCGCAACCGTGGCGCGGTCGGCATCGATCGGTGTGCGGCCGATGGTTTCGGCCAGAGATTCAGATAGCGACATGCTGGACAGAATATGGGCGTCTGCGGATTCGTCACGGGGGGAATTATCTATGGATTCGCCAGCTAGCTCCCGCCTGCGTGCATGGCTGCTGCCTGGCGTCGCCCTGCTGGCGGTGGCGACCGCGACCGCTTCCTGTACGAGCAACTCGGTTAACGGCACCAGCTCGGGCCAGTCGGGGGGCACCAACTCGGCAGTGCCGCTGCAGGACAGCTACGAGCAGGTGGTGCGCAACGTGCTGCCAGAGGTCGTGCAGATCAGCACAAACGACTCGACAGGCTCAGGGGTCGTCTATGACACCAAGGGCGACATCGTGACGAACGCGCATGTCGTGGGCGATGCCAAGACCGTCGAGGTGCTGCCGGCCAGCGGCTCGGGCATGGTCACCGCGAACGTCATCGGCGAGTTCAAGCCGGACGATCTCGCGGTGATCAGGGTCACCAAGGACGCCGACAAGCTGAAGGTCGCCACGTTCGGCAACTCCGACGAGACGAACATCGGCGAGATCGTCCTGGCCATGGGGAACCCGCTCGGGCTAACCGACAGCGTGACCCAGGGCATCATCTCGGCCACCGGCCGGACGGTGTCAGCCAGCGAGGCCGGCGGAACCGCGCTGATCACCTCGGCGATCCAGACCAGTGCCGCGATCAACCCGGGCAACAGCGGCGGGGCCCTGGTTGACCTGCAGGAGCAGGTAATCGGGATTCCGACGCTCGCGGCTCGGCTGCCTGACTCTGGCGGGGCGGCGCCGGGCATCGGGTTCGCCATCCCGAGTGACACCGTCCGCAACATCGCCGACCAGCTCATCAATACCGGCAAGGTCACCAAGTCCGACCGCGCCTCGCTCGACATCACCGCCCAGACTTCTGCCAACTCCCACGGCGAGGCGGCCGGTGTGGCCATCATCGAGGTCGCGGCCCGCGGCTCGGCGGCCAGGGCCGGCCTGCGGCCCGGTGACATCATCGTGAGCGTCGACGACCAGCCCACCGCCACGGTCCAGGCACTAGAGGGAACGCTCAGCACATATAAGCCCGGCACCAGGGTCACCCTGGGCGTGCGGCGCAATGGCTCCGTGAGCGCCGTCGCCGTTACCGCCACGCTGAGCAGCCTTGGCAGCTAGCTGGCCGCGTAGTCGCCGGCCCGGCGTACTCACGACGCCGTAGCCATAGACTGCGGCAGGTGACGATGCGCATAGGTCGCCTGGCCGCGGTTCCGGCGCTGGAGCGTCCCGACCTGCTGGCAGCCCCGGTGGCGGCCGCGCTGGCGGAACTGGCCGAGGTAATCGGCGCCGATCAGGTCGGGGTCGCGGAGATCGACCCCGAGCTAGCCGACACCGCCGCGTTCTGCGCCGAGTACGGCGTCGGGCTGACCGAGTCTGCTAATTGCGTGGTGGTCGCTGGCCGCCGCGATGGCCAGACGAAGCTCGCGGCGTGCATGGTGCTCGCTACTACCAGGGCAGACGTCAATGGCCTGGTGAAACGGGAGCTGGACGTGCGGAAGGCATCTTTCGCCGCGATGGACGACGCTGTCGAGCTGACGGGCATGGAGTACGGGGGCATCACGCCGATCGGATTGCCCGCGGCCTGGCCGGTGCTGGTCGACGAGGCCGCGGCCACGCAGCCCAGGGTCATCATCGGCAGCGGCGTGCGCCGGTCCAAACTGACTTTGCCCGGTGCCGCGCTGGCTCGGCTGCCGGCCGCGGCGGTATTCGCCGGGCTTGGCCGCTAGCGCTCGATCGCGGCCGCGCGTAGCCACCTCACCTGGGCGGCAGCCACGACACCTTGCCGACCAGCGCCGCGTAGCCCACGAAGGTCACCGCGTCGATCAGCGTGTGCGCGATGATCAGCGGCGTGACCCGGCCCCACCGCCGGTACAGGTAGCCGAAGATGATGCCCATGACCGCGTTCCCGACGAACGCGCCGACGCCCTGGTACAGGTGGTACGAGCCGCGCAGCACCGCGGCGAACAGGATCGCCTTCCACGGCGTCCAGCCGAGCTGATCGAGCCGCCGCAGCAGGTAGCCGATGACCAGAATCTCTTCCAGGATGCCGTCGTGCGCCGCGCTCAGCAGCAGCACGGGGATACGCCACCAGACTGCGGGCAGCGACTCCGGCACGACGTTAAGCTCAACGCCGAGGTGATACGCCGCCAGGTACAGGCCGAGGCCGGCCCCGCCAATAATCGCCGCCAGGACGGCTCCCCTGAGCAGATCCCGGCCCGGCTGACGCGCGTCCAGCCCCATGACCGACGGTGGCTCCCCCGACCTGGCCATCAGGTAAAAGACGAGCACCACCGGCATCAGGTCCTCGGCGATCGCGACCAGCTGGAGGACCAGGTCGAGCCAGTTGTTCGTGGACAGCGACCCGACCAGCAGCGCGTGCTGGCTGCTCAGCGACTGCCTGGCAAGCAGCGAGCCGATCAGGCTCAGCAGAGCGTTCAGCCCGCTGGCCCCCAGCGACACGGCGAAGACGGTGAAGATCTCCCAGCGCAGCATTCTGGGTGACGGCAGGGAAAGGCTGGCGTCATCCGCGAGGGTCACCACAGGACTGTAGCGGGTGAATCCGCGTGCTCTGCCGACTGCTCCGGCCGCTGCCGCGGCGGCTAACGCAGCTCGGGCGTCACCGCCGCGCTGTCAGCCGGCGCCGATGACGGGACCAGGGCAGTTAGTCGCTGCCAGGCTAGGTCCGCACCGGAGGCGAGGCAGCCATCTGCCACGGCGTCGGTGCCCAGCGCACTGACCCGGACTTCTGGCATCACCGGGGCGAGCCGACGCAGTTGAGCGGACACCGCGGCCGCGAACCCAGGGGCCTGGCCGATTCCGCCGCCAAGCACTACAAGCTGGGGATCGACGACCGTGACGATCGCGCACACCGCCCTGGCAACAAGCTCCGCCTCGCCAGCCACAACGGCGGCCGCCCGCTCATCCCCGGCCGCGGCCGCCTCGAAGACGCGGCGGGCTGACAAAGACCCGCGCATGCCTGCCCGCCGCGCGGCTCGCACGACGGCGGCGGCTGACCCGGCGGCCTCGAGCATGCCCCTGCGCCTGGCGTCCTGCTCGTCCGCGCCCTGGCCGGCGGTCATCGGCATGTAGGCGATCTCTCCGGCGACCCCATGCACGCCGCGATGCAGATGCCCGTCGATGACCAGGCCCATGCCGACGCCGGTGCCGATCCAGACAAAGGCGAACGTGCCGACGTCCCGGCCGTGGCCGTGCTCGCGCTCGGCGAGCGAGGCCGCGTCCGCGTCGTTCTCCAGCGCCAGCTGCTGGCCGAACGCCGCCCTGAGCTCCTTGAGCACAGTCGGCTTGCTCAGGCCGGCCAGGCCGCCGGCCAGCGCGATCGCGTTGCGCCGCGGATCGTAGACGCCAGGGCTGCCGATCACGGTCTGGGTTACGTCCGCTCTGGTCAGGCCGACCGAGCTGCACAGCTCGTCGGCCAGATCGATCAGCTCGGCTACCCGGCCGCTCACGCTGGCGGTCTTGCTCCGCCGCGAGGAACGGGCGATAGCCTTGCCGGTCAGGTCGGCAAGCGCGCCGCGCAGGTACTCGCGGCCGATGTCGAGGCCAAGCACGTATCCCGCGTCCGGGCGGATTTCATACAGCACTGCCGACCGGCCGGGCACACCGGTCCGCTGGCCTGCCTCGCGCACGAGGCCAGAGCGCTCCACATTGGCCAGTGCCAGCGACACCGTCGGCTTGGACAGCCCGGACAGCCGGGCGAGCTCCGCTCGGGAGCACGGCCCAAGCTGGCGGATGTGCTGCAGCAGCAGTTGCTCGTTCAGGGCCCGGAGCAACTGCGGGCGCGCCGCCTGCATCGAGCGGGCCTGACCAGTCGCGATCGGCGACACGACATCCTGGCCCGGCGCCGGGGCGTACTCCGCGGCCACGCGCGCGGTGTCGCCGGCTGGCTCCTCGGGCGAGGCGGATGTACTGACGGTCACGCTCACATCCTTCCGTATCGGCACCGCCGGTGCGGTCCACCCGGCCTGCAGAGCCGGACCGCTACCGGCCAATCCGAACCGCCCGGTCAGCGAACAACCCGAGCCTGTACTTCCCAGAAGGGAGCTCTTGTCCGCGTTACTTAGTTAGGATACTGTCCTAACTAACTTTTCGGAATGACCGGTTTCCCAGGACCCACGACCCCCGACCTCAAGCGGAAGACCTGAATGAGCCATCCCCCCGTCGTGCTGGGGCTTGACTTCGGCGGCACCAAGATCGCGGCAGCGGTCTGCGACCTGGCAGGCAACAAGCTCGCGTCCGTCGTCGTAGACAGCCTCGGTGAGCTCGGCGCGCGAGGCAGCTTCGAGCGTGGTATCGCGGCCGCGCGGGAACTGCTCGCCACGGCTGCGGACGGCGCCCCGCTCGCGGCCGTCGGCGTCGCTACCTTTGGCATCCCGTTCGAGGACAGGGTCGAGCTGGCCCCCGCCATCACCGGCTGGGACGCCCTGCCGCTCGGCCGCGACCTGCGCGCCGCTTTCCCCGGCGCCCGGATAATGATGGCCACCGACGCGAAGGCGGCGGCCATGGCCGAGGCGCGCTGGGGTGCGCTGACCGGCTATGACCCGGCCGTCTACCTGAACCTGGGCACTGGCCTCGCCGCCGCGATCGTTACCGGCAGCCGGGTGCTGACCGGCCGGAACGGGGCCGCCGGGGAGATCGGCTACAGCCTGCGCGAGCCCGCCGACGTCGGCCTGCTTGCCGACCGCAGGATCCTGCTCGAAGACATGGTCAGCGGGCAGGCCCTGCAGCGGCGAGCAGCCCAGACCGGCCGCATGCTCACCGCCGCCGAGGTGTTCGCGGCCAGCACCACCGATCCCGAGCTCGACGAGCTGGTCACCGACTTCGTCCGCGAGCTCGCGTTCCATGTGGTCAACCTGGCCATCCTCGTAGATCCGGCCCGTATCGCCGTCGGCGGCGGAATGGTCAGGTCGTGGGAGCGCATACGGCCAGTGCTGGCGGACGCGCTCAGGCAGGCCGTGCCCTACCCGCCGGAGCTTGTGCTGGCGCACTTCCCGCACGACGCCCCGCTGCTCGGAGCGGTAGCCATGGCCGTAGACGCGGCGGGCGGCGACCGCATCCCGTCGGCACCTGGCAGTTTGCTGGATGCCGACGACAACAGAGCCCAGTCAAACGGGCATATAGGTATTAGTCATATAAACAGTACGATGAGTACCTCTTCGCGGCCACAGGGAGACCCCCCGGCGGGACCACCTCTGGCCACCTCACCATCCGGCGCATGCCTGAGCGGCCCGGCCAATCCGGCCGGAGCCGACGGGCAGAACTCTCCCTTGAAGGGCTAGGCACACATATGAGACGCCTCAAGTCGATCGGGGCCGCCATAGGAGCCGCCGGGCTGCTGACGGCAGCAGCGGCCTGCGGTTCCAGCACGGCGCCCGCTGTCTCCGGGCCAAGCGGCACGCTGACCATCTCTAACGAGTTCGGGTCCACCTGGACCTGCCAGTTCAACCCATTCAACCCCAACGTGAGCATCCTGCCGTTCGGCCCCGTGTACGAGCCGCTGGTCTACATGGACAGCCTCGAAAGCGGCAAGGCCTCGCCCTGGCTGGCCACGGCGTGGACCTGGAGCGACGGCAACAAGGTCGTGACCTTCACCATCCGCAAGGGCGTGAAGTGGTCCGACGGCACGCCGTTCACCGCGGCCGACGTCGTCTTCACCTTTAACGAGCTGAAGAAGTACCCCGGCATTGACATCCAGTCGGACTGGAACTTCCTGACCAGCGTCGTGCAGAAGGGCTCCGACCAGGTCGTCATGACCTTCAACACCGCGGGCACGGCCGACTTCTTCTACGCGGCCGACCAGACGCCCATCATCCCCGAGCACATCTGGTCCACGATCAAGAACCCGGTCACCTATAACGACAACCACCCGGTGGGTACCGGCGCTTACACGGTCGGGGGCTGCACGCCCGAGAACATCAAGTACGTCGCCAACAAGCACTACTACCTGCCGGGCGAACCCAAGATCGCCACGGTCGACTACCCGGCGTTCCTGTCCAACAACGCGGCCAACAGCGAACTGGCCAGCGGCCAGGCGCAATGGGGCAACCAGTTCATCCCGAGCATCCAGACGTTCTACGCGGATAAGAACCCGGCCAACAAGTACTGGTTCCCGCCGACCGTCAACAACGACATCTTCATCAACCTGAAGAAGCCGCTGCTCGACGAACTGCCGGTGCGCCAGGCGATGGTCTACGCGATCGACACGAGCAAGGTCTCCCAGATCGGCGAGTACGGCTACGAGCCGCCCGCCAACCAGACCGGCATCGTCACGCCGACGTTCTCCAGCTGGGAGGACACCAGCGCTGCGGCGAAATACAACTACGGCTACGACCCGGCGAAGGCCAAGCAGATCCTGACTGCCGCGGGCTTCAAGATGGGCAGCAACGGCATCTTCCAGACCAAGACCGGCACGCCGCTGTCGTTCACCATCGTCAACATCGGCGACTACTCGGACTGGGTGACCTCGATGCAGATCATCCAGCAGGAGTTCAAGGCCGTCGGCATCGGGCTGACGGTGGAGAACCTGTCCAGCAACGCCTACGACACCGATATGCAAAACGGCGACTACGAGCTCGGCTACAACACCGAGTCCGGCGGGCCGGGGCCCTACTACGAGATGCGGCAGTGGCTGCTGTCGAGTAACTCGGCGCCCATCGGTCAGCAGGCCTCCACTAACTGGGAGCGGTACGAGAATCCGGCCACCGATGCGCTGTTCGCGCAGTACCCGATGGCCAGCCCGGCTCAGCAGCACCAGATCATCGACCAGCTGCAGCAGATCATGCTCAGCGATGTGCCGCTCATCCCGGTCACTGAGGGAGTGGACTGGTATGAGTACAACACCGCCGACTTCACCGGATGGCCGACCGCAGCCAACCCGTACTCTCAGCCTGGCCCGGCAGTGACGCCCGACTTCGGCTGGACGCTGCTGCATCTGGCGCCTGCGCACTGACGCCAGAGCCTAGGCGAGCAGGCAGCCGCAGGGTGACCGTGACGAAGTGACGATGAGCAGAAGGAGGAGGGCATGAGATTCGCACTCCGCCGGCTTGGCTTCTTCGCGGGCACCCTGTGGGCCTGCCTGACGCTCAACTTCGTGCTGCCCCGGCTGATGCCGGGCAGCCCGATCGCCGACATGATGGCCAAGTACCACGGCCACGTGTCGGTCAAGACGCTGCAGGCAATCGAGGTCGCCTTCGGCGTGGACACGCACGCCAGCCTGGTCTCGCAGTACTTCCAGTACCTGGGTAACACCGCGACCGGCAATTTCGGCATGTCGCTGACGCAGACCGAGCCGGTCAGCCAGGTGATCGCCGGGGCTGTCTGGTGGACGGTCGGGCTAATCGGCGTGACCACTATCTTCGCGTTCATCCTCGGCACGCTGATCGGCATCGTCGGGGCCTGGCGCCGGGGTGGCTGGCTGGACGGCCTCCTTCCGCCAGTCTTCGTCATTACCTCCTCGATCCCGTTCTTCTGGATCGGGATGCTGCTGATCCTGTTCGTGGGCAGGTTCTTCCCCACGTTCCCGACCAGCGGCGCTTACGCCTATGGCGCGACCCCCGGACTCAATGGGGCCTTCATCGCCGACGTGCTGCAGCACGCGCTGCTGCCCGCGCTGGCCATCCTGATTACGTCGATCGGCGGCTGGATCCTGACCATGCGCAACACCATGGTGACGGTGCTGGCCGAGGACTACGTCCGGATGGCGCGGGCGAAGGGCCTGCCCGGCTGGCGGATCATGTTCGACTACGCCGCGCGCAACGCCATGCTGCCGAACCTGTCCGGGTTCGCCATGTCGCTGGGCTTTGTGCTCAGCGGCGCGATCGTGGTGGAGTACTTGTTCAACTACCAGGGCGTCGGCTATTACCTGCTGCTTGCGACGGTAAGCCAGGACTACGCGCTGGTGCAGGCGCTGTTCCTGCTGATCACCGTCGCGGTGCTGGTAGCGATCCTGTTCGCCGACATCCTCACCGCGATCCTCGACCCGCGCACCAGGACGGGGGGCTAGCCGTGGCCACCATGCAGATCGGCGCGGCCGCGCCCGCCGCGCCTGCCAGCGAGCGGACCGCGGGCCGGATCTGGCGCGCGATCCGGTCCAACGGGAAGGCCACCACCGGCGCGATCATCCTGCTGATCTTCGCCATCATGTCCGCGATCCCCGGCCAGATCGCGCCCGACAACCCCCAGGCCTTCGCCTACGCGCGCAGCCTGGGCCCCTCGCTGCATCACCTGCTCGGCACCACCGCGACCGGCCAGGACATCTACTCCCAGGTGATCTGGGGTGCCAGGGAGACGCTGATCATCGCGCTGGTGTCCGGCGTGCTGTCCACCCTCCTTTCGATCATCATGGGTATCGCCGCCGCCTACCTCGGCGGCTGGTGGGATCACGGGCTGAACCTGATCACCGACACGCTGCTGGTCATCCCGACGCTGCCGCTGCTCATCGTGATCATCGCGTACTACCCGCGCAGCAGCCTGATCCCGCTGATAGCCGTGCTCGTCATCACCGGCTACTCCTACGGAGCGCGGCAGTTGCGCGCCGAAGCGCTGTCGCTGCGCGGCCGTGACTTCCTGGAGGCGGCCAGGGTCCGGGGCGAGCGCAGGCTGTACATCATCTTCGTGGAGATCATCCCGTCGATGACCTCGCTGATCATGGCGGTCTTCCTCGGAACGGCCGTGTACAACGTGATCGCCGCGGCCACCCTCCAGTTCATCGGCTTCGGCAACCCGGACTCGCTGAGCTGGGGCACCATGCTCTACAACGCGCAGAACGGCGAGGCGCTACAGACCAACCAGTACCTGTGGGCCATCGCGCCCGGTCTGTGCATCGCGCTGCTAGGCGCCGCGTTCGCCCTGCTCAACTACGCCTTCGACGAGATCGGCAACCCGGCCCTGCAGCGCGTCAGCCTGCGCCGCAGCCGGCACACAGCACCATGGAGGATCCGTGCGAAGCGCGTCGGCTGACCGGGCCCGGACGGCCGCGGCCGTCCAGACGTCGGTTGCCGGGCCGGGCCCCGTTCCGATCCTGGAAGTCCGCGACCTCAGCGTGGCCTACCGGACGCGACGCGGCGACGTCGGCGCCGTGGACAATGTCAGTTTCGCGCTGGGCAGGGGCGAGTTCCTCGCCATCGTCGGCGAGTCGGGCTGCGGCAAGTCCACCCTGCTGTTCGCGATCGCGCAACTGCTCGCGCCGCCAGCGGAGATCACCGGCGGCAGCGTCACGTTCAAGGGCACCGACCTGACGGCGCTGGACGACAGGCAGCTCGCCCCGATCCGGTGGAAGGAGCTCTCGGTCGTCATGCAGAGCGCGATGAACGCGCTCAACCCGGTCAAGTCGATCGGCGGCCAGTTCGCCGACGCGATGCGGGCCCACGGGGTCGGCTCCAAGCAGCAGATCGCCGAGCGGTCAGCCGAGGTGCTGCGCATGGTCGGCATCGACCCGCAGCACCTGCGCAGCTACCCGCACCAGCTGTCCGGGGGCATGCGGCAGCGGGCCATGATCGCGATGGCGCTGCTGTTCACCCCGGACCTGGTGATCATGGACGAGCCGACATCCGCGCTCGACGTGGTCGCGCAGCGCTCGCTGATGATCCAGATCAAGGAGCTGCAGCAGGAGCTCGGCTTCGCCGTCATCTTCGTCACCCATGACATGTCGCTGGTCAGCCATTTCTCCGACCGGCTCATGGTGATGTACGCGGGACAGGTGGCCGAGATGGGCGCGACCCGGCGGATCTTCGACTCGCCGCGGCACCCTTACAGTGCCGGACTGCTGGACGCGTTCCCCTCCATCCGCGGTCCCAAGGTGGCGCTGACCGGCATCCCTGGCAGCCCGCCGGACCTGTCCAGGCCACCGGCGGGCTGCCGGTTCGCGCCGCGCTGCCCGCAGGTCCAGGATCGCTGCCTGGGCACGTCGGTCGAGCTCTTCAGCGTCGATGACGTCCTGGTCCGCTGCCTTCGGCAGGGGAACGCGGTGTCGCCCATATGACCGACGTCCAGCCGCTACTGCGCACCGAGGGCCTGTCCAGGCACTTCCGGATCGGCGGTGGCCTGCACCGCAAGACGCTGCACGCGGTCGACGACGTGAACCTGCAGATCGGCGCGCGCGAGATCGTCGCGCTGGCAGGCGAGAGCGGCAGCGGCAAGAGCACCATTGCCAGGCTGCTCGCGGGCATCTACCAGCCCACCAGCGGCGAGATCTACTTCGGCGAGCGCCCGCTGTCGCAGCTGAAGTCGCGGGCCGACACCCTGGCTTACCGCAGTGACGTGCCGATGGTGTTCCAGGACCCGTTCAGCTCGATCAACCCGGTCTTCAAGATCTCGCATGGCGTGCTGCGCAGCCTGAAGCTGCACCGGACTGAGTTGTCCAAGGCAGAGCGCCTCGACGAGGCGAGGCGGGTACTCGAGATCGTCGGGCTGACCCCGGCCGACGAGATCATGCACCGGTACCCGCACGAATTGTCCGGCGGTCAGCGGCAGCGAGTCGGGTTCGCCCAGGCGCTGGCGATGCGGCCGAAGCTGATCCTCGCGGACGAGCCGGTGTCCATGCTGGACGTCTCCATCAGGATCGGGCTGCTCAACCTGATGCAACGGCTGCGCGACGAGCAGGGCGTATCGATCCTCTACATCACCCACGACATCGCCAGCGCGCGGTACGTCGCCGACCGGCTGATCGTCATGTACGCGGGGCAGATCGCCGAGCAGGGTCCGGTCGAGGACGTGCTCGCGGCGCCGCGTCATCCGTATACCCAGCTGCTGCTGTCGGCGGTGCCGGATCCCAAGGCCGAGCTGACCATCGGCGCCGACACCGACAAGGGCGAGCCGCCGCGGGTCATCGACCCCGAGCCCGGCTGCCGGTTCCGCTGGCGCTGCCCGGTGGCTGTCGACGACTGCGTCCACCTCACCCCGAGGCTGCTTGAGCTGTCCCCCGGTCACGATGCCGCCTGCCATGTCGCGCAGTCCGGTGCTGAAGTGAAGGCGTTCTGAATATGAAACTCGCGGTTGTTGGCGGCGGCTCCACCTATACCCCGGAGCTGGTCGACGGCATAGCCAGGCTCACCGGCGACATCAAGATCACCCAGCTGGTACTTGTCGATCCTGACGCTGCCAGGCTGTCGGTGGTAGGGCCATTCTCGGCCCGGATCATGGCGCGCTACGGGCACCCGGCCAAGCTCACGTGGACCGCCGACCTGGATGCGGCGGTGGAGGGGGCCGGCGCGGTGCTGCTGCAGTTGCGGGTCGGCGGGCAGGCCACCAGGCACAGGGACGAGACCTGGCCGCTCGAGTGCGGCTGCATCGGGCAGGAGACGACCGGGGCCGGGGGCTTCGCCAAGGCACTGCGCACGGTGCCGGTGGTGCTGGACGTGGCCGAGCGGGTGCGGCAGCGAGCCGATCCGCACGCATGGATCATCGACTTCACCAACCCGGTCGGCATCGTCACCAGGGCGCTACTGGACGCAGGCCATCGCGCGATCGGCCTGTGCAACGTAGCCATCGGGTACCAGCGGCTGTTCGCCTCACTGCTGGATGTGGCGCCGGAGGCCGTCGCCCTGGACCACGTCGGTCTGAACCACCTGACCTGGGAGCGGGCCGCGCTCGTGGACGGCACCGACCGGCTGCCTGGCCTGCTCGCGGCGCACGGAGAGGAAATCGCCGCCCATACCGGGCTGCCGTTCGCCGTCACCGAGGCCGTCGCCGCGGTGCCCTCGTACTACCTGAGGTATTTCTGGGCGCATGACGCGGTCGTCGATGAGGAGCGCGGCCAGGAGACCAGGGCGCAAGCGGTCGCGGAGATCGAGCGGCAGCTACTGGCGATGTACGCCGACCCGGCGCTCGACACCAAGCCGGACCTGCTGACGCACCGGGGCGGCGCGTTCTACTCCGAGGCCGCGGTTGCCCTGCTGGCCTCGCTGGTCAGCGACGCCGGTGACGAGCAGGTGGTGAACGTCAGGAATGATGGCACGCTGCCGTTCCTAGCCGACGAAGCGGTCATCGAGGTGCGAGCCGCTATCGGCGCCGGCGGCGCGCGGCCCGCACCGGTCGCGCCGGTGAGCCCGTTGATGAGCGGCCTGATCGCGCACGTGTCGGCCTACGAGGAACTTGCCCTGGATGCCGCGCTGCGCGGCGGCCGGGACCGCGTCGCGGCGGCGCTGCTCGCGCACCCCCTGGTCGGGCAGTTCGACCTGGCCGCCGAGCTGACGGACCGGCTGCTGGCGGAGAACGCTGCGTTCCTCCGATGGGCGAATAGGTGACCGACGCGCCGCGCTCCCCGGCCGGCGCTGTCGGCCCCGTCGCCCACGCCGTCGGCCCCGCTACCGCTGTTCCCGTCGCCCACGCCGTCGGCCCCGTCGCCCGCGCCGTCGGCCCCGCTACCGCTGTTCCTGCCGCCCACGCCGGTGCCGCTGACTCCGATGCCGGCCTCGCCGCCGTCCTCGCCATCGACGGCGGGAACAGCAAGACCGACGTCGCGTTGATCGGTGCCGACGGCAGCGTGCTCGCGGCGGCGCGTGGCGGCGCGTCCAACCATCAGGTGGTCGGCCGGGCCGGTGCGCTCACCGTGCTGACCGAGCTGGTCGCGCGGGTCGCGGAACAGGCCGGGCTGCCAGCCGGGGAGGCGGTTGCCAGCCACACGTCAGCCTGCCTGGCCGGCGCCGACCTGCCGGAGGAGGAAGCCGAACTGGGCGCGATCATCGCAGCCCAGCGCTGGTCGGCGACCAGCACCGTGGTCAACGACACCTTCGCCGTACTGCGGGCCGGGCTTGACGACGCGGCCGAGCCAGGCAGTCAGCACTGGGGCATCGCGGTGGTCTGCGGTGCCGGCCTCAATTGCGTAGGAGTGGCGCCCGGCGGCCGCACGACCAGGTTCCCGGCGCTTGGGCATATCAGCGGGGACTGGGGCGGCGGCGGTGATCTCGGGCCCGACGCTCTGTGGTGGGCCATCCGGGCCGAAGACGGCCGGGGTCCGGCAACCGAGCTGCGCCCAGCTGTCGCCGCCCACTTCGGCCTGGGCAAGGTGGAAGACGTGGTTGTCGGCCTGCACCTGGGCCGGATCGGTTACGGGCAGCTGCATGGCCTGGTCCCGGTGCTGTTTGAGGTGGCCGAGCGCGGCGATGAGGTAGCCAGGTCGATCGTGCTGCGGCTGGCCGATGAGATCAGCACTATGGCCATCGTTGCGGCCACCAGGCTGGGCCTGGCCGGCAAGCCGCAGGTCGTGCCCGGCGGCCAGCCGCAGGCCCGCGTCGGCACCCCGGTGCCCGTCGTGCTCGGCGGCAGCCTGATGACCGCCCGTGACCCGCTCCTGACCGACGCGATCGGTCGCAAGCTTGCGGCCGGCATACCAGGCGCGTACGTCCGCATCGTGGACGTGCCACCGATAGCCGGGGCTGCCCTGCTCGGACTCGATCAGGTAGGCGCGGGGCCCGCCGCGGCGGCCAGACTGCGCGAGTCGGCGACCGCCACCTGGTGAGCCGCCTCCCGCTAGTTCCTGCGCTCAGCGACGCCGGCGATATACGAGCGTGACGACTCCGCCGGCGAAGGCACGGCTCGATACGAGTCGCAGCTCCCGCGGCTTCGCGATGTCGGCGAACAGCGGCGCCCGTCAGGATTTCGCGTCCGACTTGAGGTAGCTGGTCAGGCCGTCGAGCATTTCGGTGGTGCCTTCCTCGCGGAGCGCTGGCGCCTGCGGCCCGTCGATGCCATCGAGGTAGGCTCCCTGCTCGGTGTAGGTCAGCGCGGTGCCCTCGCCGGTCTTGACGAACTCGATCGTGGTGACAGAGACCGAAATCCTGACATCGTCCGCGTACATCTCGTAGCTGTACACGATTCGCTGGTCCGGCACGATGTCGTAGTACAGGCCGTCGTAGCGATAAGTCGTGCCCTGCCACTTGTGGCTGAAGCGCTCGCGCCCGCCGACGCGGAAGTCGAACTCGGTTTCGCCCGCGCTGGCATCCGCCGGCTGAAGGTCCCCGGTGTCACCCCAGCTGTTCTTCGCCTCCTCCGACGCGAACGCCGCGAACACCCTGGACGGCGTTGCCGGGTAATTCCGCTCGATCGTGAAGGTGTCATGGATAACGGAACGAGTACTCATCGGCTCTCCTCAGGCCCATCGCGGCGTAATCCAGGCGGGGTGCGGCCTACCGGGGCGCAACCTAGCGCGTCGGCCAGTGCTCGGCAGGCCAGCACCCTGACGGCCCCGGTTCGGCCCCCTGCACTTGGTTAAGTACGCGCTTGAGCATCTCATCAAGCCGGAGCTATAGTCAAGTAGCGACTTCAGTATCAGGTACCCCTGGGCTGAGCCTTGCGGCGATCGCGGTGGTCGCGGCGGTCGCCTTCGTTGCGGCGGTCGCCTTCGTTGCGGCGGTCGCCTTCGTTGGGGCCCGCGGCAGTCGCGGCGTCGCCCTCGTTGCGGTCGCGGCGGCCGTTAGCCAGGCAGGCTCTGAATGGCGCCAGCGGCGATGGCCCCGACAAGCTTGGCGTGGTCTCGCTCGTTCTGATCCGCGTACCGGCGAGCGAACTGGCTCATTGCCGTCGCGAACTTGTCGCCCTTCCCCATATAGCCGTCGATCGCGACAGGGTCGCCAGTCCTGGCGTGCGCCCGCGCCAGTGTCTCACCGCATGCCGTGGCGAACTCGGCGAGGCGAGGTGCGATTAGCTCGGCGGTCGGGATGATCTTCATATCGCGGAACTGGCGCACGTAGTAGTCCTTGCCGTGGAACGAGCCCCATCCCACGAAGATGTCCGTTGCACTCTGCACCAACCGCTTGCCGCTGATCACCCGCGCGCCGTGACTTGGATGGCGGCTGGGCTGAGTGTGGGCCTCGTACACAGCCGGCCCGGCCTGCTTGACCTGGAGGAACAACGGATCGGCACCGTTGCGGCCCTCGAGAAGAACCAGGTAGACCCGCATGCCCACACTGCCAACCCCTACGACCTGCCTCACTGTGTCGACCTCGGTGAACCGGTCGAACAGGTCCCGCCGATCTTCCTGGAGTGTGAGCCGGTACTCGGCCAGGAGGTGATCGACGAGATCGGCCTGCTCGTCATCACTTATCGTGACGCGGATCGGAGGATCGGTGGATATCCGAGGCCGTCCGTGTGCCATCGTGGTCAGCTTGGTGAACGCTCCGCGGCTCGTGCGGCGCTTCCGCTTCTTCTCAATGTGGATAGAAATCCGCCCTCGGTCGGCGGGCCCGAAGTAGCGGATCAGCCTGTCGACGCGGATGCCGTCGTACCAGATGTCGAGCTCCGCCATCGTCGTGTACTGGCGCATCCGTGCCTGGTAGGCCTCCACTCCGGCTGCTACCGCGGCGGCCGCCTTCGCCGGTGTGATCCGGTACTCGCGGGCGGCTACTACCAGGCTGGCGGCAAAGCGCTTGATGTCCCACTCGAACGGGCCGGGCAGGGTCTCGTCGAAGTCGCGAAGGTCGAACGACAAGTTCCGCTCTGGCGTGGCCCACAGGCCGAAGTTAAGTACGTGAGCGTCACCGCATAGCTGAACCGAGAGCCCGCTGTCGGGCTGGGACGCAAGGTCAGCGGCCATCACCGCTGCGGCACCCCGGTAGTAGTTCCAGCGGGATGCCGCCATGCGCTGATGGCGGATCGGAACGAGTTCTGGGACGCGGATCTGGTTCTGGCTAAGGATGGTCTCAAGCGCGTCCTGCTTACGCTGGTCCTCGTCCCAGTACCCGAGCGTGCCCCGCTGTGCACGTTGCCTGGCGCTGCGTCCGGATGCTCGCCGTTCATCGACCGTCGCGGACAAGTCGCGCAGCGCAGCATGCGACGGCGGTTTTCCAGGTGGGCCCGACTCCGGCATGACGCCTTCCCCCTTGCCAGCCACCGTCACACCACGCTACCAATCCGGGCTGATGAGACCCGGAGCGCCGTCCGTTGCCCCGCGGATCATGGCGCAACGGCTCCATGGCGCGACGGCTCCATGGCGCGACGGCTCCATGGCGCGACGGCTCCATGGCGCGACGGCTCCATGGCGCGCCCTCCGCTATCCGGAGGGCGCTCGGCGACTACAAGGAGGCGACGAGGCGGAGCAGGCGGGCCCCTCCACGCCATCGTTTCGACGGAATCTAGGCTGGCCTGATGGATTTCGCCGAAGTGATCAGGAAGCGCAAGATGGTCAGGGCCTACACCGACGAGCCGGTAGCACCAGATGTCAGGGACCGGATCTTGGCGGCCGCCAACCGTGCGCCATCTGCCGGATTCAGTCAGGGCTACGCCCTCATGACTCTGGAGGGTCCGCAGCAGCTTGGCCCGTTCTGGGAGCTAGTGAGCCGTTATCACGGCGATGAGGATAACGCAGGCCCTTCTTTCGATCGGGTCACCCGCGCGCCGCTGGTGGTCGTGCCGCTGTCGTGCAAGGACATCTATCTGGACCGGTACGCCCGGCAGGACAAAGGCTGGACCGACCGCGACGAGGCACACTGGCCAGTTCCGTACTGGGACATCGACACTGGGTTCACTGCCCTCCTGATGCTGCTGGCCGCAGTCGACGAAGGGCTTGGTGCGCTGTTCTTCGGCATCCCGCCCGACCTGATCGCCGAGTTCCGCGAGCTGTACGGCGTGCCTGAGACATACATGCCCATCGGCGCGGTCACGATCGGCCACCCGGACCCGGCAGCGGACAAGGGCGGGTCCGGCAAGGTCATCAAGCGGCGGGGCCTGGACGACCTGGTGCATCAAGGTCGGTGGTAGCCGCCGGCAGGCAGCAGAAACTTAGGCTAAAGCCAATAGTCGCTACCTCCGAATCTCACATCTCGGTTGTATCGTGCGTCCGTCCTGGGCGGGACCGCGTCATGGGGCGACTCCGTGATTTATTGCCAGCCCGGCGGAGCAAGTTTTTCGGCGCCCAGCGAACGACTCAGACGCTCTTGCTTCGCGTCACCGCCTGGCCGCGGAGCGTCCGCGCCTACCCGACCGTCGCCAATCGTGTCAATTTCGCGGCCATGATCCGCGGCCGGACGGTCCGCCCCGATCTGAATTGCCGGAACCGCTGAGCCCGCACCGTCGTCTAACGCTCAGATACTGGACCAGAGGGGCACGGGCGCCGAGCGGCAGCGCGGCCGAGGCGAAGGCTGTAGCCAGGCAACTTCTGGCGAAGCTGGTGCTACCTGACGGAGCCCCCCCGCTGCGACAGCAGCCGGTGCCGGCCGCGCTGCGGCATCCGGGCTTCATTGGCGCCGGCGAAGATGTCGATCTCTACCGGTACTTCAGGCTGCCGATGACGATGGCAGCCGCGGATTCGTTCCTGCGGAAGCATCCTCCGGCCGGGCTAACCTTCGACGTCATCGGCACGGTGGGTGGCGGAAGCACGCCGGGAAATGTGCTCGAGGGCTCGCCGCGCACCTCGCCCCGGGGTATCGGTGCAGTAATGCTGGAGTACACGATGGCGCAGGCTCCCGGCGGGGACTCGTTGCTGCGTGCGGACATGCAGGTGATGTTCTATCTGCGCCGGTCGGCAGCCGAGTACCCGAACCCAGCCAGCTTCCGCTCGGTCTCCGTGAGCGCCGAACGGTGGGACAGCAGCATGCGCATCATCCAGCGGACGATCACCTCCCGGCGAGAGATCGCCATGCTGGCCGACCTGGTGAACGGGCTGCCAGTCAGGCCGCCAGGCTCCCTCATAGGGTGCCCCTCGATTGGCGGAAACAGGCTCTTCTACCAGCTTGAGTTCACGCCGGTATCCAGCAGGGATCCTGATGTGGTGGTCAAACCTGATGGATGCCTGTCCGATCTTGTCTCGGCAGGCGGCGTCAGGCAGCCGCCGCTGCAAGACAGCGACGCTGTGACCAGCGCGGCAGCGCGGCTGTTGCAGCTGCGCTAGGTCACACGATCCGCGCATGTGCAGGGTTACGAGCAGCCCTGCTTCTTGGCTGCGTACCATGCGACGAGGCTTTCCGCAAAGGTGTCAGTGCCGCTGCCAACTGGCAGGTGGGCAGTCGGAGGACGCGTCATAGACACCGATGGGGTCCCTGGCTGTCCTGCACCGGTGCGACTAGGACCGTTACGGTTTGTGGTCTTGTGGCGCAGTGAGTGACATTGGTACCGCATACCGGCTTGGCTGGAACGGCTGGCGCGCTATCCACTCATTAGCGTCGTCAGCAGTCTCGAAGGGCCCGACGAGTAGGTCGGGCTCACTGTTAGCGGGTCCGCAGAGCACAACGAAGGGCATGCTCGAATTCTAGTTGCGTGTCGCTCCTCGAGCAGACCTGCGGCCACGAACGCTCGGTGGTAGATCTCCCGGACGATTTGCTGCTTGCGGACGTTGTACTGCATGACGTGCTCGCCGTGCGCGTTGGCCTCGGACGCTGCCTGGCGCTTGGTGGCGGCATAGAGTTCACGATCGCCAGGGTTGCCCCGCAGCCAGTCACGGAAGATGCGGTGCCTAACTAGCTCGGGGCTGTCGAACCCGAAGACGTGGAGATTGCAGGACGGCTCCCTTGCCCGCAGCGCCCGGTGGCCGTACCACCAGGGCTCGCGGATCACGAGCCGGAAGCCGATCCGCTCCAGCGCCGGCGCGTAGTGCTCCTCCCGGTCAGGGTCAGCCACCGTCAGGTCGATGTCGATGACGGGCTTCGCCGGCAGGCCAGGGACCGAGGTGGAGCCTACGTGCTCAAGTTGCAGCGCCCGCCAGCCCAGCGCATCCCGGATCCGCGCCGCAAGGTCGTCGTAGTGCCGTGGCCAGGCAGGGTCGGGCTCTGACACCTCAAGGCCGATCGCTGGAGCGGCACCGGACACCCATGGATCGGCACCAGGTGGTGGCGGGGAATCATCGAACAACACGATCTCCGCGCAATTAGGCATCAGCGCAGTCTAGTGTCCGAAGTTCGGCGGTATCCGTTCCTCAGCCGGCCGCTGAGGCCCTCGCCGATACCTGTATTCGGCCGCCCGTCCGCATGTTCGCTTCGGCGGAGATCTCTTCTGCGTCTGATCGCTAGCTGAGTCAGCTCAGGGGCCGGACGGTGAATCCTAGCTTTCCGAGCACCCTGACGGCTCCGGCCTTCCCGCCCTCAAAGTCACCGGGGGCAAGGCGCTGGCCCGTGGCGAACTCATACGCCGTACCCAGAATTGCCTTGTGCGGGTATTGGTGTTTGTCCCAGACCAGCTCGTAACTCCTGCTCGGTCCGAAGCCATGCTCGGAGAAGAACTGGTCCGGGCCCAGTCGGTCGTACTCCTGGATCGCGCGCAGCACGTCTTCACGCGTCACGTGGTCCCACGCCACCATCTGTCCACCATCTTTCTGCCAGAACCTGATTTCCTGGTCAGCGCCAACTGACCCGATGCGGTCACGCCCGGTCCGGTCCGCGAGCGCCATATCTTCCGATCAGCTGGTCAGCGATAGCATCGAGGTCCTTCCCGATGTAAGTCGGCTGCGGGCCGACGTCGAGCGGGGCATTGCCCTCGCGAAGGATGAGCCCGGCGTGCCAGCCGGCCGCTAGGGCGCCGATCGTGTCCCAGACACGGCACGCTATCAGGCAGATATCGCCAGGCTCGACCTGGAGCGCGGCGCCTACGGAGTGGTAGGCCTCTGGCGCGGGCTTGTGGCGTCGCACTGTCTCGTCGACGCTGAAACGGCGCTCGAACACATCAATCACGCCCGCGCGCTCGAGCTGCCGCCCGGCAATCTCCAGCGTGTTGTCGGTGAGGGTGAACAACCGGAAGCCATGGTCGCGGAGCCGGCGAAGCGCCGCCGGGACCTCGGGATGGGGCGGCATGGTGGCGAACCGGTCGGTGAGCTCGGCCCCGTCGGCGTCACTGATCGCGATATCGCGTGTCGTCGCGAGTATCCGGAGCACGGCTCCACCTATGTCGGTGAACGGGACGTGCACTCCGCTGAGTGTGAGCGCCTCCGAATAGGTGATCAGGTTGGCGAACCACAGGCGCATGGCGGCGGGGACACTGAAAATCCGTTCAAAGGTCGGGCGGAGCGCATCTAGGTCGAGCAGGGTTTCGTTGACGTCGAAGACGACGATCGGTCGCTCAGGCATAACGGGCCTTTCACTCACAGATCAACAGAAGCCACAGACAGCGACCTAGCCGTCGAGGTGGCCCCGTCCGGGGCGCCTCGGAGTGGGCAGTTTGCGGACCGGCGTGCGTGCACCCACTGCCGCGTGGCGATGACGAGCACGGTCTAGTCCAGCAGAGATCCGGTCATGGGCGATCATTCCCAGGAAGTCGCCGACGTAGCCCGTTGGCGGCATCCGGGTGGCTTTGAAAGCAGGCAGTGGCTGCACCGGCCAGCGGCTGGGTGCAGAACGTGCCGGTTCGGACGCTCTGTCGGCAAGTCCTGCCGGACGGCGGACATGTGCCAGCATTGCCCGCAGATGACTGACGACGGAAAAGGATCGTGATGACGCAGCGGATTTGCGTGACCGGGGCGAATGGGCTGGCCGGCACGGCAGTGGTCAGGGAACTGAAAGAGCACGGGTACGAGGTGGCGGCGACCGACATCGCCACCAGGTTCGGCGAGGACGACGTGCTGCGGGCGGATCTGACCGATTACGGTCAGGCGGTACAAGCCCTGAACGGCGTGTCCGCCATCGTGCACCTTGCCAACATCCCGGCGCCTGGGCTGACGACCCCTGCGGTCACGTTCAACGCGAACATGACGATGAATTTCAATGTGTTCCAGGCCGCGGCCGCACTGGGCGTGTCCAGGGTGGTCTGGGCGTCGAGCGAGACTACGCTCGGCCTCCCGTTCGACGTGCCGCCCCGGTACGCGCCGGTGGACGAGGACCACTATCCAGTGCCCACCTCGACGTACGCCCTATCGAAGGTGGCCACAGAAACGATCGCCGGGCACTTCGCGCAGTGGTCCGGTATTCCCTTCGTGGCCTTGCGATTTTCCAACATCTGGTCGCCCGAGTACTACCACGAGTTCCCGTCCTTCTGGGACGATCCGCAGGATCGCAAGTGGAACCTGTGGGGATACGTCGACGAGCGCGATGTGGCGCTGTCGTGCCGCCTTGCCCTGGAGGCGGACGAACCGGCGGTCGCCGGGAGCCCGTCGTTCATAATCGCGGCGGCGGACACGGTGATGAACCAGCCGTCGGCGGACCTGATGGCGTCGGTTTTTCCCGGCGTCCCGCTGACCAGTCGCGTCGGGGAGTTCGGCACGCTGCTGTCGATCGACCGCGCCCGCAAGGTGCTCGGCTACGAGCCTCGCCACTCCTGGCGTGACCACCTACCCGTCTAGGCACCACCTAGGGCGCAATCCCGTCGCGCGCACCGCTCCCGACTAATGAGCTTCGGCGCAGTATCTCCGCTGACCTGCGGCTTGGTAGCTCGTCGCGGCGAGTCTGCGCACTGAATCTGACCGTAAGGTGGGCAGGTGCTCCGATACGCATTCGCCGTCCCGACCGTCAGCCGATGGACCGGCAATCGGGTGGCGTCAGGGATGCAGATGCGATCACAGCGGTGTCCGTGAGCGACTGCCGCAGGCTCGTATATATCTCTGGCGCGCCGGGGTCGGGCAAGACAAGCATCGCAGCTCCGCTGGCGACCGAACTTGGCTACGGGCTCCTTAGCAAGGACCGGATCAAGGAGACACTGCACGATGCCCTAGGCGCACCCGAACCAGACCTGGCATGGTCACGCTGGCTCGGCGGCGCCGCGATGGAATTGCTGTGGGCGCTGGCGGCCGACGCTCCGGCCATAGTGATCGAGGCGAATTTCCGGCCGTACAGCGAGTACGAACGAACGAAACTGTCCAGCCTTGCCACGCAGCCGGTCGAGGTGCACTGCGCCTGCCCGCCCGAACTCGCCCTCCAGCGCTACAACGCCCGCGTCACTCATCCGGTGCACGTCCTGACCACGCTCAAGCCGGAGGCGATGGCCGAGTACGACCGGCCGGTCGGAATCGGCACCCTCATCACCGTGGACACCACCGTCCCGGTCAACGTGCGGGCCGTCGCCGCAGCGGCCCGCAGCTGCTACGAGCCTTGATCAAGCCCGGGCACGCTGTTTTGCGCCCGCAGTGAGCCCGCCATCTGGTCCGTCCTCATCAGGGCCGAGGTCGTCGAGAGTCCCGCGGACATCGTCTGGTGACGGCATGGCTCAGCCGCCACCGCGGCCGATCTGATCCCGGTGGTACTGCATCCGCATCTGCGCACGTCGGCTGGAGCTGTCCGGGTGCCAGAGCTCGCCGGAGACCTCCGTGGCGTCAGCGGGCGACAGGTACACCCGGCCATCATTGTCAACTTCGAGGGGCACGACGTCACCATTGGCCTGGAGGGCCCACGCGACTACCGGGCTGCTGTAGTCGTCGTCGCCTGTGCTGTGGAAGATCATCCAGCCACCGCCAGGGATGAGCGCAACAAATTGGCGGCCAAGGCTGGGATCGGTCGGGTCAGTCAACGGTTAGCCTTTCGGTGCGTATTGTTCCTCGGGGTGATGAATGCGCCGCGACCGCTCACGATGTAGATCAGCTCTCCTGCTCCAGCTTCCTGATTGCCTTCTGGATCGTGCCGACGGCGAGGCCTGTCTGATCGGCGAACTGGTGCAGAGACGGGATCTGATCGCGCGGCTGCGGCCCGCCTGACTCGATCGCCGCGCGGATCTGATCGGCCAGCTGCAAGTACGAGGCCCGCTTCGATGTCACGTCGATCTTAAACTCCACCCATGCAACGGTAGCCGTGCCGCCTCCCACGCCTAAGCAGGTAAGCCAGCGACGAAGCCTGCCGGGCGCAGGTCCGGTTTAGCCGGTCCGTGCAATCACGCTGTCAATCACGGCCGTGATTTGGCGTGATGAGTCACGCACCTTCACGTCCGGCGAGGTCAGAGAGGCACGCTGGCTCCAACTGGCGACCTCCGCATGCCTCTGACCAGGCCCGACTAGCAGCAGGCTAAGAAACCCCCGAGACTAGTCCGCTGCCAGCAAATAGCACGCTATGGCCGCGGCCGCGGCGGCGTTGAGGGAGTCGACCTGCCAGGCTCATCGGGATCCGGACCATCTCGTCAGCAGCCGCAAGCCAGCGGGGCGACAGGCCGTTGCCCTCGCTGCCGATCAACAGGGCAAGGCTCTCGGCGGGGACGACCTGGCCGATGGGAAGCGCGGCCGGGTCCGGGGTCAAGGCCAGCAGCCGGAATCCGGCGGCGCGCAGCTCGGCCAGACCGCCGCGCCAGTCGGTCATCCTGCTGTATGGCAGGGCGAACACTGCACCCATCGACACTTTCACCGCCCTGCGATACAGCGGGTCGGCGCAGCGGGGCGCCAGCAGGACCGCATCGAAGCCAAGCGCCGCGGCACAGCGGAACACGGCTCCGACGTTAGCGTGGTCCGTGATGTCCTCCAGGACGACGATCCGCCGGGCGTCTACCAGCACTTCCGCCACTGACGGCACTGGCAGCCGCTGCATCGAGGCCAGCGCGCCCCGGTGCACGCGGTAGCCCGTGAGTTGCTCGGCTGCCGCGGCCGGGAGCACGTACAGCGGTGCAGCCACGCTTGCGGCCGCTTGCGCTACCGTGCTCATCTTTTCCTCTGCCGCCAGCAGCGAGCGGACCGGGTAGCCGGCGGCGATAGCGCGCCGAATGACCTTCTCGCCCTCCGCGATGAACAGGCCGTGCTCGGCCTCCAGGCTCCGGCGCAGATGCACATCGGTCAGCCGTACGTAGTCTGCCAGCCGCGGGTCACTGGCGTCACTTACCCACACCGAATCTGCCACGGCGCATAGTCTGCCCGCATGCATCCGGGGCGGAGCGCAGCGTCCGCGGCGAACAACAAATTAAAGTGGCCATAAATCGCTGACCGCATTCGCCGTGCCGTACGCGTCCCCTCGCCGACTGGCGCGAGGGTATGGCATGGCTGCGAAGCGTGAAGTTCCGCCTGCCGGCGCTGACTCCCAACCCAAGCCGCCACTCCTATCGGGCGGATCGAGGCGGATGGAAAACTGGCCCTGCTGATCGGCGGCGAAGGTGACGGGCTGTCCGCGCACTGGCTGGCCGCTGCGGGTCGAGCGGTCCGGATCCCGATGAGCAGGCACGTCGACTCCCTGAACGTCGCCTCAGCCGCGGCCATAGCCTGCTACCTGCTAGCTGGCAGCTAACAGCGGCGCCCGTTAGCTGACAGCTAACAGCGGCGCCGCAAAGAGATGCGGCGCTAAGCCAGCAAACCGGATAACTAGCCCGGTTTCATCTGATCTGTTGCTGGTAGTTCGATATAGTCGATCATCGCCATTGTGCGGGAGCATGCGGCCTTTCCGGCCGCACGACCGAAGGACGCGGACGTGCCACGAGGCGGAGCAGGGGCGGGGACGGGCCGTCGCGGACGCGCAGGCAGGGTCCGGACCGGAGCGCTCGTGGCGATCGCGCTCGCCATTTCCGTGACCGCGATGGTCGGCATGACCGCCAGGGCCGTCATCGCCCGTGCTTCCTGCGCCAACAAGCCAGTGCTGGTGAATCTCGCCGTCAGTTACGACATCACCCCGGCCATCCAGGAAATCGCCAGGACTTTCAATACCCAGAGCGAGTCTGCCGACGGCCGATGCGTGCAGGTCGAGGTAACCCAGGGCGAGCCGTCAGCGGTGGCCGCGCAGATCGACGGACAGGACAGTCTGCCGGGGACGACTGCTATCGACGCCTGGATACCCGACTCAAGCCTGTGGGTCGACGTAGCACGCAGCTACGCCACCGGCGCCCAGGTAGTACAACAGACCGGGATTAACGTCGCCAGGTCGCCGATCATGATCGTGACGTCACGGGCGGTAGCCAAGGCGACCGACGTGTTCGGCTCCCCGGCGAGCTGGAACCTGCTGCTGGCGCCCAACTACGGCGGCCCGCCGAGCAGCATGGGCCTTTCCGTGGACATGCCCGACCCCAGTGACAGCGCAGTCGGGCTGTCCACCTTGATCGAGGTCAACAGGGACCTTGGGCCCGCGCAGGCGGGCCGCACCGGGTTCACCAAATTCGTCTTCAGCACCGCCTCTACCGAGGAATTCAACTCCGCCGCTGCGCTTGAGTCGTTCGTCGCCAGCACGGGCGCGCCGTTCTACCGCAAGGCGATCGCGGTTACCTCGGAGCAGGCAGTGATCAGCTACGACCGGGCGAACCCGAGCCAGCCGCTAGCCGCCCGCTATCCGACCGCCGCCCGTAAGGCTCTCGGCAGTCCGGAGCTGGACTATCCGTACGTCCTGACCTCGTCAGATCCGCTCGTGACACAGGCAGCAGACGCGTTCGGAAAGTACCTGGAGGGGTCTTACGCGCAGTCGGTGATCAGATACGACGGCTTCCGTTCTTCGACCGGAGTCCCTGACCAGATGCCGCCCTCGTCCGGCCTGAGCTCACAGCCACTCGAGCCGGCTACTCCGCCCAGCCCGAGTGAGGCAGCCACCAACCTCGCCGACTGGCAGAAGCTCGGCCTCGGGACCAGGGCACTGACGATCATAGACGACTCCGATGCGATGGCCGCGCCTTCAGGCATGGCCAATCTGACGCTGGAACAAGAGCTCACGCAGACGGCGTCCAGAGGGCTCGCCCTGTTCCCGGACACCACCGAGATGGGGCTCTGGGAGGCGCCCGACACCACCAATGCCAGCGATGACTACCGGAGCCTGGTGCCCATGGGCCCGCTGCCTGCGGACTGGGGCGTGATCACCAGGCGCGAGCAGCTTCAGCAGATCGACTTGACTCTGACCCCTAGTACTAATCCGCTCCGGCTGCACGATGCGATCCTGGCGGCGTACCAGCAGATGACCAACTCGTATGCGCCGAACTATTCCAATGCCCTGCTCGTCCTGACCGCAGGCGTCGACTCACCGGGCGACATGAAGCTCGGTTCGCTGCTGGACCAGCTCAAGACCCTTTACAACCCGAGCCGCAAGGTCGAGATCATCATCGTCCAGTTCGGCCAGCAGGGCAGCCACGCGGCGCTTAAGGAGATCGCCGACGCTACGGACGGCGCCGCATACCAGATAACAAACCCGTCCGAAGTTGGCCAGATCTTCATCGAGGCGCTGGCCCACGGGATGTGTGACCAGGGCTGCGCAGTTCCATAACGCACCCGCCACTAGCTTGCGCACAGTTGGTCCACGAATCGTGTGAACCTGATTCCGGACTAGCGCGTCATCACTTATGAGGCCCGGCGAGAGCGGGGCGCCGGGCCTCACTCCAACTCTCCGGGCCCTAGTCGTCGGCCGCCGTACCTCAGCCGCCTGGCCCGTCTGCCGCAGTATCCAGCATCTGATGCGCCCTGGCTATCAGGACCGGCACCGCACGGCCCTCACGCTCGAAGCCTTCGCCCACGGTCAGGCGCTGCTGGTACCTGGCGTTGATTCCCTCCAGTACCACCGCGAGCTTGAAGTACCCGAACGCCATGTAGTACCCGATCCCGGACACATCGCGACCGGTCAACTCGGCGTACCGGGCAGCGAACTGGGCCCGGCTGAAGAATCCAGGCTGAGCCGTGATCCCTGCACCGACGTTGATGTCCAGCCATCCGCTGTCATCGCCGGAGTCCGCCCAGTAGGACAGTGTCAGGCCGAGATCGGCCAGCGGGTCTCCGAGCGTGGACATCTCCCAGTCCACCACGGCAGCGATCCTGGTCGGCTCGCCGAGCGTCACCAGCGTGTTGTCCAGCCGGAAGTCGCCGTGCACCAGAGTGCTGCCCGCCGACTCCGGCAGCCCAGCCGCCAGCCTGGCGACCAGTTCGTCGTAACCCGGCATCTGCCTGGTGTTCGACAGCTCCCACTGCCGCTGCCAGCGGTTCAGCTGGCGAGCCAGGTAGCCCTGCGGCCGACCGAAGTCACCGAGCCCGACAGCCTCGGTGTCCACGGCGTGAATCGTCGCCATCATCCCGGCTAGCAGCTCAGAAAGCTGGCGAGCCTGGTCGGGTGTGATGAGGCTGCCGTCGTCGGACGTGCGCAGCACCAGCCCGTCGACGAACTTCATCAGGTAGAACGGCGCGCCGATGACGTCGGCATCTTGGCAGATGGCAATCGTCTGCGGCACCGGGACTTCCGTGCCCTGCAGCGCTGTCAGCACGCGGTACTCCCGGCTCATGTCATGAGCCGTCGGCAGCACATGGCCGAGCGGAGGCCGCCGCAGGACCAGTTGCCCGCCATCAAAATCAAGCCGGTAGGTCAGGTTGGACCGGCCCCCCGCGATCAGCTGGACCCCGCGCAGCGCACCAAGATCATCAAGTCCGGCGCCCGCCATCCACCTGTGCAGCCCCGGCGGGTCTTCTACTCCTGGCACGCCGGCTACGCGGTGAATCCCGCCCGGAACGCTGATGTCACCTGTCAACATGCACCTCGATCTGGCCCTAGCTGACCGCCCTGACGGGCTCAGCCTGAAACTGCATGCGGCAATGATCCCTTATCGTCGCGCCCAGGCACAGGGGGGTCCCAGGTGATCTCTGGTCTCGAGGGGAACGAGGGGTCCCCGTGACAGCCAGGTACGGTAAGGCCCATGAATTCCGAGCGCCAGCTATCGCCCACTCCGCGCACCGAGATCCACCGGCTGCGCGAGCGCGGCCGACTTAACCGCGGCGACCTGGACGCCGTACTGGACGCCGGCCTGATCTGCCATCTGGGCGTGATCATCGACGGCACGCCAGTCGTCTTGCCCACCGGCTACGGCCGGATCGGCGAGAACCTCTACCTGCACGGCTCATCGGCTAATAAGTCCCTGCTGGCGGCCGCTGGGCAGGAGGTATGTGTCACCATCACGCTGCTAGATGGCCTGGTCTGCGCGAGGGCTGTCTTCCACCACTCGATGAACTACCGCAGCGCGGTGATCTTCGGCACCGGTCGCCTCGTGACCGATGCCGACGAGAAGTTGGCCGCCCTGCACGCGGTGACCAACCACCTAGTACCGGGTCGCTGGGAGCACGCCAGGACGCCAACACGCAAGGAACTCGCCGCGACTGCCGTGCTGGCATTGCCGCTGGACGAGGCGTCAGTGAAGGTCAGGGCCGGTGGACCCAAGGATGATCCCGAGGACTACGACTCCGGGATATGGGCTGGGGTCCTGCCTTCGGCCCTGAGCTTCGGCTCCGCCGAGCCCGATCCCGCCTTGCCAGGTAATCTCCCGGTTCCTGACCATATAGCCGTGCTAGCCGGGCGGACGCGCGGCGGGCCTGGACCAGGTTAGGGCTGATAGTCCGGACTGCCCCTCACACTGCCCTAGGCTGGGTGAATGAGTGATCAGCTCGTCTGGATCGACTGCGAGATGACCGGGCTCAATCTCACCACCGATGCACTAGTGGAGATTGCCTGCATCGTCACTGACAGCGAACTCAAACCCGTCGACGAGGGCATTGACGTACTGATCAAACCTCCGGCCGAGGCCCTTGACACGATGCCCGAGGTAGTGCGGGAGATGCACACTAACTCGGGGTTGCTAACCGAGCTGGCGGGCGGGCTGACGCTGGCCGAGGCACAGGAGCTCGTCCTCGGCTATGTGCGCCAGCACGTACCCGAGTCCCGCAAGGTGCCGCTGTGCGGCAACTCGATAGCCACAGACCGGGCATTCCTGGCCAGGGACATGCCCGAGCTCGACGCGTTCCTGCACTACCGCATGGTCGATGTGTCCAGCATCAAGGAGCTAGCCAGGCGGTGGTACCCGCGGGTCTATTTCGCCAGCCCGGAAAAGCATGGCGGGCACCGCGCGCTCGCCGACATCAGGGAGAGCATCCGCGAGCTGCGGTACTACCGGGAGGCCGTGTTCGTGCCTCAGCCCGGCTTGGACACGGCCTCGGCACGCCAGGTCGCGGCCCGGATCTCCCGCGAGTCCGCCGTCAACGACCAATCCAGTTCTGCGCAGTGACCGCTGCCCGGTATGCTCATGGAGCCGCCGGGGAGCTCAACGGTCCCTGGCCGCGTGGTGGGCGTAGCTCAGTTGGTTAGAGCGCCAGGTTGTGGTCCTGGATGTCGTGGGTTCGAATCCCATCGCTCACCCCACGTGAAACCGCAGGTCAGCGGCCATGTCGAGAAGCATTGCTGGAGTTCCCGCCCTGCCGCTGTGTCCGAATCTGGGGCAGGATTGGGGCAAGATCAAATTATGCTTCGCGCGCTAGGTGGCATGCAGGTCGTTCAGGACGCTGACTGCTGATGAAGCGAGGATATCTCGCGGCCGTCGACTACCGGCTGTGGGAGAGCGACATACATCGGAATCTCCCCGAGGTAGCGACCGAGGTCGTGGCGGCCGTGCGCCTCAACCTGGCCACTGGAGAATTCGCATGAGCCAGTCTCATCAGCCCGCCTACCCCGGCTCCGGGGGAGATTGCGTTTGGCTCCGGCTGGCATCTGTCCAGCGATCTGGCACTGTCGCGCGACGCATATTTCGGCCCGCTCTTCCTGTCAGCACGACGGCAACATCCCAGGCAATTTCGCCTTTCTGCCGTACTTGTATTGGCTCGACGTGCTCGCTCATCCCGAGCGCCTTCGTCATCGACTAAGGCCGCGAGCGCGCCTCGGTGCCATCCGGTGATCGTGGGCTACGGTCACAATCCGGGAAGCTCTCGTACGGCGCAGGGCGGTTGTAGAGTGCGCCTATGAATACGCCGACAGATGACGAGACGCCGTTGGCCAAGGCACTGGAAGCACTCAGACATGAGCTGGCGCTGGCTTACCAGGACGGCCAGGGGCAGCGGATACGTTTCCGGGCATCGGGAGTCACGCTGACGGTGGAGACTGTCATAAGGTCCGATAAGGAGGTCTCGGCTGGCGTGCGCTGGTATGTGGTGCACGCTGGCGGCGGGGTCACATCGGGTCGAGAAGCTACCCAGACGATCGTGCTGACGCTGACCCCCGGCCTCTACGATGAGGAGGGGCGCCCCTCCCCGCTTGATGTGGCCGCCGATCAGAGTGAGCCTGGGCAGTAGGGACAAGCGACCCAGGGGGAACGATGGGCCGACTCTGGGACGACCGCTTGGCCGAGGTCTGGGCGTCGCCGGGAAAGGCCGGCAGCGGCGTGGTCATCGGCGGCGGGGCCGTTCTCACCGCACGGCACGTGGTGGCTGGAGCGCTGCACGGTGGGAAGGTGTTGGCCCGCATCGTGCGCCCGGGGTCGGCGGTTCCGAGATGGTCGCCGATGGGCATCGGCTGGGCGGACGCCGCTTGGGATGTTGCGCTGCTGGTGCTGGACCACTCTCCGGGCGCGGCCGAGGCCGCCTGGGTGCGCCCGCGTTCGGTATCGCCGGTGGTGGTGCGCCTGGGCACATCGGCCGAGCCGGCCTGCGAGGCAGTCGGCTTCCCGGACGCCGAGATCGTGCCGGCCCGTGACGGGCGCCCTGCTCAGGCTCTGCGCCAGTCCGAGCAAGTGGTCGGCACTCTGCTCCCGGCAGGTCAGGGGAAGCCGCCGTCCCACCTCGGGCGGCGGCTTCCGAGGCGCTGGATGCCACTGGACGTGGACACGACGCACCCGCAGACCACGGCCGGGTGGCAGGGCAGTTCCGGTGCCGGGGTGGTGCTGCCGGACGATCGTCTCGCAGGCCTGGTCGTGGCTGCAGATCCGGACCGTCAGCAGGGTCGGCTCTATGTGGTCCCGCTTGCTGATGTGCTCGATCAGGCAACGGGCCTGGCTGCGGCCCTGGCCGAGGTAGCGGGACGGCCCGCCATAGCCCAGGTGCGTGACGCGCGCGGGTACGCCGTCGCGCTCCGCCCGCAGTGCCTCGGCGCGGATGGCTTCCCCCGCCTGATCGACCAGCTGGATGACCTGGGGGCGTTCGGCGTGAAGCCTGCCGACCTGCCCGGCGAGCCGCCATACCTGGGCTATGTGCCGAGGGACGAGGACGGCCGCCTCCGCGAGGCCCTCGATCAAGCAGTTCGGCAGCGCAAGCTGCTGTTGGTGGTCGGCGCCTCGGGGGCCGGAAAGTCTCGGTCGGCGGCGCAGGCGGTGCGGGGCCGATTCGGTAATCACCGTCTCCTCTGGCCGCTGGAGGACGCGCTGCCGGAAGTTGCGGGGCTGCGGGTGCTGGTGGACGGCGCCCCCGTGCTGGTCTGGCTGGACGAGATACAGCAGCAGACCGGCCATGGACGGCTGCGCGCGCGGCTGCAGGGGCTGCTTGATGAGGGCGCCGTAGTTGTGGGTACCATCCGACGGGCCGAGCTGGAGCTGCTGACCCGGCCGGGCGAGGTCCGCAACCCGGCTGGCGAGGCACTCAGCGACGACCGCCTCGTGCTCCAGGTCAACTGGCGCCTGGACTGGTCGGCGGCCGAGCGGGAGCGCGGGAAAGCCTCTCTCAGCAACCCCGGAGCCCGCAATGCGCTGACTCAGGGCTATCCCCTGGGCGTGTGGTGCGTCGCCGGGCCGCAACTTGTCCGGAGATTTGACGACAGCGTGGCCGACGAGGAAAGGCCCTACCGGTACCTGCTTGTGCGCACTGTCCTGGACTGGTACCGGACGGGCGTCGGGCTGCCCGTACCGGTCAACGCGGCGGTTATGCTCGCCTCACTTGCTGACCGGCTCGATGAGCTGCCCGACGGCGAGGAGGTCCGCGACGCACTACAGTGGGCGCTTCAGGCCGTCACCGGTGGTGGCCGCCGTACCCGGCAGAGCCTGCTGTCCCAGCATCCCGACGACACCCTGGCCGTGCACGACTACCTGCTCGACCGCGCCCAGGAGTCACCGCCCGCCGACGTGAACGAGAACATCTGGCGGGCGGCGCTGTCGTACGTCGACGGGTCCCGGCGCTTCGACGTGGGGACCACCGCGCTATACGCCGGCCAGCGGGAGATCGCCCGCGCCGCCTACCAGCCGCTGGCCGACGCAGGCGATGTCAGCGCAATCACCAACATTGGCTCGCTGCTGGTCGAGGACAACCCGTCCGAGGCCGAGCGGCTTTACCGGCGGGCCGCCAGCCAGGGCGATAGCTACGCCATGTTCAACCTGGCGGTCGTGCTCAAGAACAGCGGCAGTCCGGAAGCCAGGACCTGGTACGAGCGCGCCGCAGACGCGGGTCTGAGCCGGGCAATGTTCAGCCTCGGACGGCTGCTGGAACCGGACGATCCCAATGAGTCCCGGCGCTGGTACGAACGGGCCGCGCAAGCCGGCGAGCCCGATGCCATGGTTAACCTGGGAGCTCTCCTGGTCAAGGACGACTCCGCGGCCGCACGTCGCTGGTATGAGCAGGCTGCCGAGACCGGGCACACCGGCGCCATGTATAACCTCGGCGTGATGCTCGCCAGCCAAGACCCTGCGGCGGCCCGGCAGTGGTATGAGCAGGCCGCTGGGCTGGGCGACACCGGCGCCATGGTGAACCTGGGTGTATTGCTGGCGGAATCGGACCGTGACGCGGCCATCCGCTGGCTGACGAGGTCGGCTGAGGCCGGGAACGCTATGGGCATGGACGCCTTGGGCGCCATCCTGGCCGAGGAGGATCCCGAGCAGGCGCGCGTCTGGTCGCGGCGGGCCGCTGACCTGGGCAATGTCGGCGCGCTGTACAACCTGGGCGTGACGCTAGCGGAGTCAGACCCCGAGGAAGCTCGCCGGTTGTTCGAGCAGGCAGCGGAGGCCGGTCACACCGCGGCCCGTTTCAACCTGGGAGTACTGCTCGCCCCAAGCGACCCAGAGCGGGCACGGTACTGGTATGAGCAGGCCATCCAGGCGGATCCCGCGGACGAGCTCTATCACTTCGCGCTGCTGGCCCGCCTCAACCTGGGCCTGCTGCTGGCCAACTCGGACCGGGCGGCGGCGCTGGAATACCTGCGGCAGGCTGCCGACGCGGGAGTGGGCAATGCGGTCCTAACGTACGCCCTGCTGCTGCGCGAGGAGGATCCCGCGGCGGCCGATGAGTGGATAGCGGAAGCCCGCCAGCGCTTCGGCGGTTCATCGCGGTGACCTGGCGGGCGGACTTACCCGTCGCGCAGCCCCGGACTACGCAGTGAAGACAGCCCGGTCGAGCATCCGTAAGCGATCGCCGGCGGCGAGGTGGCCCCGGATCCCAGCGAGCCGGCGGTCATCTGCTGCGTGGGCGAGTTCAGACCTGAATCTGCAGCCCCGGCCCGGCGCGGCACTGAGACCGCGATCAGCGGCAACGGCAAAGAGCCCCGGACTTGAACCGCGGCCCAGGCGGAGCGACCATACCCGCACCCGGCCGGGATCCGGCCGCCTGTTCGCCGCTGCGAGCTGGGCGAAGACAAGCCCTATATGCCCGTCAAGGTGCGCAGACCAGCGCGAAGTTCCTGGAGTTCCGCCGCTAGCCACTCATCGGCCGCCGCAGGTGCGGATCGCGATCATCTGCAACAACTTCGGCCCCCACCCGAACACCAGGGTCGGCGCCTGGGCCGCCGCTAATAACACCGAGATCGCTACACCCCGACCAATTCGTCGTGGCAGAGCCGGATCGAGCCACAGTTCACCGCGTTGCGCTTACTTCACCCTGGACGGCACCGACCACGCCTGGCGATAAAGAGTAGGCCAGCATGACGCGCCGGTATATCATCTGGCACAACAGCTACGGCTACGACGAACGACGCCGCCGCATCGTCGCCGGGCAAGCGTAGTTTGATTCGGCACTAATTAACGGTATTGCCCGGCGCAGGTTAAACCGGTCAGAGTAATTTACTTTTCTGGCTTGCGTCGTTTCTCGACAGCTTCTGCGACTTCTGCCTCCATAATCATTCCCAGCATGGTATGAATCATGTCGTGACCGCTGTTTTCCCATTCATCCCGCCAGCGGGCCGCCTCATCCGGATCCGTATCCTCGAGCAGTATTGATAGATTGTACTTCGCATCGGTATTTCCTGCTTTAGCGGCCCTTTGGAGCAACCTGCGGGCCTGCGCCGGGTTCCTAGGCCCGAGCAGGATCCGTATCTTGAACATTGCGGCGCTGTAGCCTGTCCGGGCTGCTTTCTTCCACCACTTGCGCGCCTGCCTCGGGTCTCGTTCCATGAGCAGCAATCCAAGGATTGTCATTCCGTCAATATCTCCCGCTTTGGCCAGAGGCAGAAAAGCCTTCGCGGCAATATCATTATTATCCTGCAATGCGGCAGACATGCCGATCGAGAAGAGCACGCCTGCCGTGCGTGCCAGCTTAAGCGAGGCGTGCCAGACGTGATCGGGAATGACGCTGGCGACAGATCGGGCGTCGGCGTCCTGAATATAGTCATGAACGGCCAGTGCGCCTGTGACCACCTCGGACAGCAGCGCCTGCGCTGTCCCGCGGCTGGCGCCGATCACCGATTCAAGTGCCCACTCGAACGCGTCTGCTACATCGTCGTCCCCGGCTTCGACGCCAGGCTGCAGAAGAGCCCTTGCCGTATCCTTCGGGCAGGGCGCGCTGATCCCGGTGCGGTACCAGTCGAGTACTGTCCGGACCAGCGCGTAGCGGACGGGCCTCTCGTCATCATTCTTAGCGAGCGATAGCCGCTTTTCCAGTGCAGGCCCAGCTACGACCCATGCACTGGGAGAATTGCCAGCAGCGGCCCAGTCGAGCAGAGGCTGATAACTGACATGCTCGCTGACCCGTGCCAGCTCCTGCTCATTCCAGGTCACATCCCAGTCCACCCGCACGACATCGTCGTCGCACAAGACGTCGCCGAGTGGGTCGTGGATGTCGCCAATCGGCATTCTTGCTTCGAGCGCGGTCCGCCGGATGGTGGCCACCACCACGACTCCCAGCTCCCGCAGCCAGTCGACGGTGTCCCGGAAAACGCGCCCGTCAAAACGCTCAGCGTCATCCAGCCAGACCAGTGCGCTACCAATATCGGCTAGCGACAGGTCACGCAGTCGGCCCAAGGCGGTCTGCTTAGGGCACAGCAGCCGGCACTCGCCCAGCAGCCGCCGGGCCGCCTCCGCAGCCGAGCGCGATTTCCCACCCGCCGAACCTCCGACTACCAGCAACAGCCGGTGGTCAGCTTGCGCCACCTGCATGCTCTCCCGCAATTCCTGGTCACCGTCGCGTGGCACATAGTCCAGGAAGTCAGGCTCCTCCGGCAGGCCGGCGCGTTTGACGCCGAATGCTTGAAAGCCGGCATCCGAGACCAGCGCTGGCGAACCATCTGCCCCGAGGCAATTAGCGTTTAGAACATCACGGTACAGCGGCGCGTCCCTAGCCTCGGCGACCATCGGACGACCAAGCGCTGCCGCAAGCGCTCCAGCCATCTGCGACGAGTCCGCCAACGCGTCGGCCAGCGGCACGACATAAAAACGGCCGGACTGGTGATCGGACACCGTACTCACCACGATTGCCACCAGGCGCCCGTCGGGCAGGATGACGCCAGCTCCCGACATGCCAGCCCATCCGGCCTCAGCGCCAGGCCGCGGGCCATCTACGTTTAATGGCAGCCATCTGCGAGGAAGGGGCCGGTCCGGAGTAACCGGAGGCTTCGCCTGGCCCGCGGGCAATAGCGTGCACGTCAGCTGCTCACTCTGGCGCACCAAGGGAGCCGAGCCGCTCTTTCCGGCACGCTGTACTTCAGAGTCCGGGAACCCGACCGTCTCACAGCCCGTTTCGCCAGCCGGACTAAGATCTGCGACTGCAGGCGACGAAGATGATGGAATCAGCCACCGCGAACCAGCCAACGCATCAGCCGTACCTTCACCGTGGCGTACGCCAAGAAGCGCAACATCCCAGCGCGAATCCTCAGCGAGTACATTCATCGGAACCCAGTCGGCTGTCAGCGCACCCGGCCGTACCACGCGTGCCAGAACGCTGCCGCCCTGGAGGGCGCCTGCTACCACGTGCCTGGCGGTTAGGACGGCCCCGGCGCCCATCACAACCCCGGTCCCAGCCTTGCCAGGTTCCGCCCAGACCTCGGCCAGGCGATCCTGCCAGATCCTAGTCACCCCGCCCCTAACCTCCCGGTTCACTCTGACCTGCCGCAACGCCCTAAGGCGATGACTTGCCCGTTGCGTCATACAGGCCCGGAGTCTGAGGCAGGACGAGCGTCAGGGTCGCCTCTCTGCCCGCTTTACCGCCGCCACCCGCGTCGATAGCCCGTCAGCGAAGTTGCCGCCGACTGCCCGTTCGCGACGAGCAACCGCTTCGATAGTCATCGTGGCCTAACTCATGCTAAACCGGACTGCTCTGCGCCCCGCGGCCAGGCTGGCTCAAGCTTCTCGTGCAGACGCCTCGCTCGACAACCCCACCAACTCCGGAGCTTCCTCCATCATTGCTGCACCTCCCGACCGACCGCAACGTGCAAAATGATGATCTCATTGTGAGCTCCCGGTCGGGCCTCGGCTCAATCGCCGCAGAACAAGCGGCCCGCTTGTCAACGGCCCAGGGTCCGCGAGCGGCGGCTCTGTGACTCACGACCCCGTACGCGATTCCGCGGTTCCCCTCCAAGAGCTCGGACATCGATAGCCACCTGGCCGCGCGGACCGATTCGCGGAGCTGGAGCTGGCTCTCCAGGACGCAGGCCTGCGCTGCGGCACCATTTCAAGCATCCGAGACGATAGCCGTATCTGGCGGCGCTGGCGGCGGGGCAGGGGTGGTGGGGCAGGAATGGTGGGGCAGGAATGGGGCAGACGAGAAGGGTCCCAGGTGGCGTCTAACGCGCGCGATAATGCCCACCCGTTCGATAGGAATCCCTAGAAGCGGGGTGTTTCCGCTGCCTTTCCTGCGCGGCAGCATTGTTGTGGTCCTGGATGTCGTGGGTTCGAATCCCATCGCTCACCCCGAGGAAACCGCAGGTCAGCGCTCCGCTTCCCAATCGCGGAGCCTTGCTCCCGGACCGGCCGTCCGATATTGGGAGCGCATTCTGGTCAGGTTCGGGACGTCGGCGCCGCTGGCGAGATCTTTGCCTGTTGCACCGTCTGTGGACAGCACGGCCGGAGCCCTCTCAGAACCGCGTTGCTGGGCAGCGTCCCCCACCCGTTGGCGACGCACACCCGCCGCCCCGTGCTGACCGCGCCAGAGAAAGTCCTATGGCCGCCACGGAACTTGCGCGACATACAAGTGATCTGTGCCCATCACTCGCGAAGGAAGCATCACATCACGGCACAATGATCACCGGGAAGCTGGACTGCCGAGCAAGCGTGATTGGCACACTGAACGCCAGTCGACGGTCACTGCCCACGACGATCACAACCGTCCGGGAAGGCCCACCCTCGCGGGCGATCGCTCGGGCAGCGAGGGTAAGTTCTTCAGCCACCGCTCCGCTCGCGCGGCGCAGCCGCCATGGCTTCTCCGCCTCCAGCACCGAGCGAACCTCATAGTGCAGGTCGACCGGCGCCGACCCGAGGCTGTCCATCACGTCGGCGGCGGGTTCGGGCGGATCGTCATCGCCACCCTCGGTCGGCTCTACATAGACGACCTCGACCCATCCCTCTCGGTCTCGAAGGATACGCCCGGCAGCTGCTAGCGCCCGGCGGGCCGGATCCGATCCTTCGTACCCGACCACCAACACCAGGGAACTCTCTTCGTCGTGTGTCGCCACCTTCCGACCTCCTTGCAGTCCTATTGCTCTGAACGGTAGAAAGCGCGGCTACAAGCGAGCATAAAGCGATGATGCCTGGGTGGGGTTGAAGACCATGGCCGAGGGCTTGGGTCCGCTCACGAACGCATCACGCAGAACTCGTTGCCATGGGGATCTTGCATCGTGATCCAGTCCTCGCGCTCGGCCTGAACCGTTGCCCCCAGCGGACATAGCCGCTTGACCTCTGTGGCTGCATCGGCCGTACTCAAGTCGAGATGGACCCGGTTCTTGACCCGCTTGCCCTCTTGCACTTAGACGGGTTTCCCAGAGTGCAGGCGGAGGCAAAAGTGCAGGTCAACGGCAAGGTGAGCAAGATCACGAACTCACGCGGAGTCCCCGGAGCGTTCGCTACCTCGGGAGGGACGATGCGGGCTCTGCTACTGGCGCGGAAGTCTAACAAGGTGCAGATCAACGCCGCCGAGCGCGGAGACGGCCTGTCGCTTGAGACCCAGGACGAGACCGCGCGGGCGTACGCCCTTGCTCAGGACTGGACGATCGTAGGCGCGGCGGGCGAGACAATGAGCGGTCGCAAGGTCAAGCCGACCGAGCGCAAGAACCTCGGACCGTGGCTGACCGAACCCGCGCTGGTCTGTCAGTGGGATGTCCTCGTGGCGGCTCGGGCGACCGGATCTCGCGCGTTGAGTTCGCCCACTGGTCAGAGTTGGAGGCTTGGCCGTCGCCCACGGGAAAACTCTCGTCGTGGTCGGGCGCGGGGGCGTCTACTTCCCGCCGCGCAAGGGGATGCGTGAGGCCGACATCTATAACTGGACCGGGATTAAGGAAGGGGCCGACCGAGAGTGGGACACGATCCGGGGCCGGATCGTGCAATCTCACTGCCGGATCATGCGCGACGGCTATTGGGTCGGCCGCAGGCCATTCGGCTATGAGATCGAGGGCAATCGGTACCGGAAGACCCTCGTCCCCGCCGCGACGGCCAACTACGTGCCCGCAATCTACGCCCGCGCGACCACGGGCGAGTCACTCCAGAAGATCGCCGACTGGCTGACCGCCGAGGGCGTTGAGACCGGGACCGGCAACGCCGTGTGGAGCCCGGACACGGCCAAGCAGATCCTCAGTAACCCACCTACTCGGGCACGCACACGCGCTCGTGCGTCGAGTGCGGAGGCTCGCACGACATCACGGTTCCCGCGCTCGTGGACATGGCGACCGGCCCATTGCGCCCACGGGCACGAGTGGGGGCCGGGGCTTGTCACGGTCGGCTGGATGCCGTGCGAGTGTCGGAAGCGCAAGCGGAGAATATGGGGCACCTATGGGGTGCGCTGCCACGCGGCAGAGGGTTGCTCCTCGGTGTGGTACAGACCGGCGCACAGTCCTGGTCCGGAGCATGCTTCAGGTCCGTAGCGTCCGCTTCATGACAGGATGCGACTCCTTCTATTCCCAGGGCCCGTTTAGGACTGCCACCATTTTGGCCGACGGTATCAGAGTGATATCATATTAGTAGGTGATCGGGTAGCCGACGCCGCAAGCCTCCAAAGGAGGCATCCCGATGAACGCACACAACGACAACACCGCTCCGACAGGTCTGCGCGGGTGGTGGGCATCTCCCCCCCGATCCGGCCTGCAACGCATAATCTGGCCATTCGTGTACCGCCACCTCCGTCCGTTCGCACGCGTGAGCATTGCCGCGGGTATCGTCCTGGTCGGCCTTGGCGCCGTTACCCTCGTGGGGGGTTCCTTTACAACGGCAGCTGTCGGGTTTGCGATGGTGTTCCTGGCCGGGGCGGCGCTGAACTTCGCGACGGCCGCCTGGTACCTGGCTATCGCTCGTTCCGCATCTCCCCGAACCTGAGCCTGGTCAGCGCCCGCTGTCGACCATTCGCTAGCCGAGATCCTCCACAGACTCCCCGCCGAGTAGCCCAACAGGCACGAAGGCCCCGGAGCTCTCTACCTCCGGGGTCTTCGCATGTACGGCCCGCCATGAACGCGCATGGCGCACAACAGGGAATCGACGCCATACACGAAGACTTCCACCGCTGGGTTCGGCAACTCAACGCGCGCGGTCTAGGCGATGTCCTATTGACGCTTGGCAACGAGAGCACGCGACACGTAGACCAAATGAACACGGACTGGCTAGCGAAGCACCGTCCCACCCCGCAAGTACGGCTACGGTCGCACGACATGCACGACACGATGCCCGAGCTACGCCCGTACAAGGGCCGCTAGGCTCGCTTTGCTCCTGGGAAACCTGTTCTTGTGCTAACTGGTACCAGGTGGTTCGAGCTGCCTATGGTGAGTAACTATCAGAAACTGTAGATCAGTTGAGTCAGCTCAGGCCGCGCTGGCCTCGGGACGCTCGACGAGCTTAAAGACCATCGCGAGGGCGGCGGTGCGAACGTGGACTCGATCGGGTTCACGGCTGGGACCGGCCGGGTAGCAGGATCTGATATGCGCAAGACGTGCCCGCCGTGGTCGGCGCGGCAAGCGTCAGCAGGTCGCTGGCCAGCGTCACCACCAGCGGCACGACGAGCCGTCAGTAACTGGTGATGATGGTCGTGGCCGGCAATCCAAACCGCCGCTCTGCCTGATGGGGCAGGTCGGCCCCAAGCCACCGCGAGACGTGCCGGGGCAAGGTGGCCACGATGATCTCGTCGAACTGGCGACCGGCGCACACCTTCTCAATGGCCTCCAGCGGGTCCGAGGCGCCTAGATCGCCCTCCACCGGCACGTCCAGCGCAGCAAGGCCGGCCAGCATCAGGCTGAGCCGCTGCCGGGCCTGCGCGGTCGCCTCCTCATCAGTAGCGGGGCGCGCGTAATACGTCGCCCACCACCACATGCCCGGCTGGGGGAGCATTCCGCCGGCCGCCACGGGGTCGTACTGAGCGGCTTTGGTGTCCGGGACGATAACGAAGAACGAGCATGGCCCCGCGCTGATCCGCTTGCGCAGCACTTCCCGCAACTGCGCCGCCTGCAGGGTCTGGTTGGCGACAACAAGATATCTGCGCATGACCACCACCAGCTTCAAGGTATCGCGCGGAACGGCGCCTGGCACCGGGTAGCCGCCTGCCGCCTCCGGCATCCGGTGCCAGTGCTCCACGTCGCGCCTTGTGACCGGCCCTTTCGCCACTCACTTAGCAATAGGCCGATCTGCGCGGTTGTTGAGAGTTGCCGACGCTGCACATGTGGGACGCAGATCTGGCCGCTCTGGCGCCGCGTCCAGGTTGCCCGCTCGGCTCGCCTGGTGATGGCTGCGGCCACCTAGGGCCGGCCGCCACTCCTGAGGGTTTAGCGCCTGCGAGGAACTGGCCCTCGGATTAGGCCACTGGCAGGAAGAAAGCACGCAGAGCCGCGCAGTAATGCACGTGGCTCTGCGCTGGTCGGACTGCTCGCCTGACGATCACAGGCCGGGCGGTTCGTCTACCCGGTGCATTGCTGGCTGGCGTAGACCATGCCGATAGCCAGCGGGCCGTTGAGCGCTTCCAGCAGCGGCGGAACGGAAGGGTGCGTCGGCGGATGTCCTCCGAGCGTCGGCGTGGTTCCGGACAGTTGAGGTAGGCGGCCCGTGCCGGGTTCGTCGAAGATGGCCACCCCGGCGCCGCTGGGTAGCGCCGACGGGTCAATGACGAGGTTGTTGCCGTGGATCTGGGTGACGGCGTTCATCGCGCTCAGCGTGCTGGAGTATGGCTGACAAAGCGCGCTCAGGCTCAGGTGCCCGGAGAAGCTCACTGTGACTGGCAGCCCGGCTGCGCGCAGCGTGGCTTGCAGCCCGGCCGGGTCTTTGAGCTGGTTGATGGTAACGTCGATGTTGCCGTTGGCCTGCTTGGCCACCGTCCAGGCGGCTAGCCGGACGCTGGCGGGATGGCTGCTCGGATGGCCGGCGGATACCAGCCCCGGATGGCCTGAGGGCAAGAGTGCGGCCACGGCCAGGCCGGTGCAGGCCGCCAGGGCTAGAGTTCCGGCCATGCCGGAAATCCGCCGTCGCGCACGCACCGCACGGCCGCGGCCGATGATCTGGGCGACCGGGGTGGCGGAGTGAATATGGGCGACCGATTCGCGTACGGCGGTGCTCACCTCGTTGTCGTTCATGATCTGTTCTCCTGCTCTAGTTCGGGCTGAAGGTCGTGGCGGAGCGCGGCCATCGCGCGGCCTAGGTGGGCCATGACCGTGCCGGACGCGATACCGAGCACGTCCGCGGTGCGGGCGGTGTCCAGGTCAAGGATCAGTCGCAGCGCGATCACCTGCCGCTGGCGGGCGGGCAGCCGCATCAGCGCCGCCATGATCCGGGGGTCGATCATGCCGGCCGATGCCCCGCTGGCTGGCAGGTCCGTGACACTGGCCGGGTCTGGGACTGGTATCTCCCGGCGATGGCGGCGCCACCGGGAGATGCCCGCGTTGAGCGCCGTGCGGACTACCCATGCCTTAGGCGCGGGATGCCTGCTCACGGCGTGCCACGACGCCCAGGCGCGGGCGAACGCCTCGTCCACCAATTCACGTGCCGTGTCCTGGTCACCGATGCTCACCACGACGGCCCGCAGGCATTCATCGGCGGCGCTGCGGTAGAACTCCGCGAAGTCCATTTGCTCGGTCCCCACACCTATCCAACGCAGCATCAACGCGTTCCCGTTACCTGCCACCCGGCAGCTCAAGCCGGTGATCTGACCGCCCTTGCCAACGCATCTGCTAGCAACGACCGTGGACACGCCCGGACCGGGCTGGATCCGCCATGCTCCTTACGGCGACTGATGCCAAGAGGGGGACGACGAGCACGACCGGCCATCAGTGGAGGTCAGCCTGCTCGACACCGACGGTTTAGCTTTCTCCGCCCCGCGTCGACGCCCTTAGGGAACACAAGAAGCGCAGTTCGCCGGGCGCCGGCACCGGACCAGACTGGGAAGATCATGCCCTGGTCCTCCCGTCCAGGCGGGCCGCACCGAAGGAATCGGAAACCTGCTGTTCACCCCGCCGGGTGGTTGGGCAGGCGAACGCCGAAGCCCTTGATCGCGAGCTTGAGCAGGACCTGTCCCGGTGCTTGCAGCTCGGTTACCTTGGTGGCGCTGAGTTCCTCGAGTTCGGCGAGCCGGGCCGCGTAGGCCCCAGCGCCGGTGCGGCGCGCCTGACTCAGACTGATCGCGTTGGCCCATACCTTCCGGCGCGCCTCGCGCAGGAAACGCCTGGTGCCGCTCTGATTGAGCGGCTTGAGCAGCCGATCCAGCAGCGAGCCCGGCCCGCCGATGCTGGTCAACTCGTCGCCTTCGGCCGACACCCGGGAGGCGAGGATGTCATCGATCGCTTTGTGGTCCGCTTCGCGCCTGGCGACCAGCTCCGCATCGCCAAATTCGTCATCGGTGATCACCGCCAGGAGGGCCTGCGGCAGGTCGTAGTTGATGTGCGCGTTCATGCCGAGCAGCAGGCCGGTCAGGACGGGCAGCCCGCGCCGCGCGCCGAAGGCGACGGCCCAGGGCCGGGGCGGCTGCTCTCCGGCCTGAAACCGTTCCAGTGCCTGGAGATATAGGTCGGCGAACGCGACGTCCCAGCGCTCGGTCCACTCCGGGTCGGCAAAGCCGCCCGGACGCTTAATCTCCTCGGCGACGGCGATCGTGGTCCGCAGGTAGGTGGCGTGGAAGACCCGCTTCGGATCGTTAGCGGCTTCCATCGGCTCGAGGAGCTCCGTCATGCGCTCGATCAATGCGTCGATCATGCGGCAATTATGACGGTTCTGTGCCGGACTCAGTCTCTGGTTTACCGGGCGGGCGTACACCTCGCCCGACCCCGACACACTGCGCATAAGACACAGGAAGCTGCCCATCGCAGCACCTTCGCACCACCAGGCGGCACGTGATGGCATCCGGCCGGGCTGAACCTCGAATGGCAGCAGGCCCCGGCGCTGCCGGTCTTCCCGGCCGGTCCCCTCCTGGTCGCGCCAGAAGCCGGCCGGTCGGTCCGGATCTGCTCTACGCCTTCCGCATGTCAGATGGTCATCGCGCATGGCAGGTCACTATCCCGGACCCCGGTCGCAGCCCCGCCGTCGGCCGCGCCCCGCGGCGCGCTCGTCTACTCCGCCGACCTCCAACTCCCCCTGTAGTAGCTGCACTCGCCAGCACTCCAGACGGCTGTTGCGGCCTGGCCCTGCGGCCGGTCGTCGTGCTGGCCGGCTGCAGCGATGAGGTGATCATGATGAACTTCAGGCGGCCTGGCCACAGGCTAGGCGCCGGCCCTGGACAGCGCACCGCACTGGGCGCGGATAATGAGAGCCGTGCCTGCTGACCGATCACCGCGAGCGACGTGCGTCTTCTGCCAGATCGTGGCCGGCCGGGAACCGGCCAGCGTGGTCTATTCCGATGCCGCGATCATCGCCTTCATGGACCTGCGCCCGATCAATGCCGGCCACCTGCTGGTCGTGCCGCGGGCCCACGCCGCGCACCTCGCCGGCCTGGACGAGCGGCTGGGCGCGGCGATGTTCGCCGTGGGGCAGCGGCTGGCCGGAGCCATCCGGCGCTCGGCGCTGCCGTGCCAGGGAGTCAACCTGTTCGTCGCCGACGGCCAGGTCGCCGGGCAGGAAGTCATGCATATCCACCTGCACGTGCTGCCCAGGACACCGGGCGACGGGTTCCGGATCGAGCGTGGATCAGCAATCACCAGCCGGGCCGACCTTGACCAGGCAGCTGCCCTCGTCCGGGGCGGCCTGGACCGGGCACCCTGACGGGCCGCAGGCCGTGCGCCGCGCCCTCGCGGCCAGCGTAGCCGCCGATATGGCGTCCGACACGTTAGTGGCACGCCGTCTGCGACGCACCAAACAATGACTCCGCGCTTCTACTTCGGTCGACCAGAGCACCTCGCAGTCGTGGGGTGCAGGGCGCATGCGCTGACCCGATGTGCTCAATGTCCCGCGACCGCCACTCGGCGGATCTGGGTCCGAGCGCGGCAGCCGACGATTAGTACGATGCCTCGGTGCATCTCCTTGAACCCGTTATTCAGCCCTACGCCTGGGGCTCCAGCTATGCGATCGCTGAAATCCAAGGCAGACCGACCCCGTCACCGGGGCCCGAGGCGGAGCTGTGGATGGGTGCCCACCAGTCCTCTCCGTCTGGCGTGGAGCGCGACGGACTTGCCACGACGCTCGACGCTGTCATCGCTGCGGACCCGATCGGCGCGCTGGGTCAGGAGTGCGTTGACCGATTCGGCCCGCGGCTGCCATTTCTCCTGAAGATCCTTGCGGCCGAGAAGGCGCTGTCGATCCAGGTCCACCCAGACCGGTCCCAGGCAGAAGCGGGCTTTAAGGCGGAGAATGATCGTGGAATGAGTCCGGGTGATCCGGCGCGAAACTATGTGGACGACTGGCCGAAGCCGGAAGTCCTTTGTGCGCTGACTCCGTTCGAGGCACTCGCCGGATTCCGCGATCCACAGGAAGCGGCTGATCTGCTGGAGACGCTGGAAATTGAGGATCTCAACCCGCTAGCGGTCGCGTTGCGAGCGAGCAAAAACCCTTCCAGCCTGGCTGGGGCTCTCGGCCGGATCCTCAGCTGGCCTCAGCCTGCGCGGGCCGCGCTGCTAGACGATGTCGTAGCAGCCTGTGCCCGCATTGCTGCGGAGGGCGGACCGCATGCAGGGTCCTGCGACGCTGCAGTGCGAATCTCGTCAGACCACCCGGCAGACATCGGTGTGCTCGCCTCCCTGCTCTTCGAGCATCTAGTGCTGCAGCCCGGTGAGGCGCTGTTCATGCCGGCTGGCGGGCTGCACGCCTATATCAGGGGCGTCGGCGTCGAACTGCTCGCGAACTCGGACAACGTCCTACGCGCGGGTCTGACCGGCAAGCACATGGATGTCGCCGAGCTGCTGCGCATAGTGGATCCCTCAGTTGCCGTGCCAGTCCTGCAGCCGCGCAAGGTCACAGACTCGGTCGTGGTGTACGACACACCGGTACCTGAGTTCCGGCTCTACCGGCTGGCCTGCACGGTCGGCGATCTCCCGGTACCGGGAGACGGCCCCCGTATTGTGCTCTGTCTCGATGGCGAAGCGGTACTCCGGGACGCCTCTGGTACGCAGCTGAAGCTTGGCCGGGGCCATTCCTGCTTCCTCTCGGCCGCCGACGGTCCGGCGACCGCCACAGGCCCGGCGGCCCTCGTTACCGCCACTCTCGGCTGAACCGGGCGCCGGGAGGGCTGGACGATCTGCACCGCTGTGCATCCGACACCGTCATCACCGTCCGCATATACGGCACCGGGCCACACTACGGCCCCGGATTAGTGCGCGCATTTACTCGCCCCGCGCCCGGAACTCGCAGGTCACAGCGATGCGTCGGGCCGGAAGTCCGTGATCGAGGGCCAAGACAGTTATAACCCTCATCGGCAGCGCAACGACCTTCAGCGACCGTGCCCGGATGCCCCTCTCATTCAGCAGGCTGGTCAGGGTCTCGAGCTCACCAGTCCGTCGCGCGAAGTAGGTAACGGGCGCCGCAGCTGGCGTGGGACGAGCGTGGTCTGGCCGTCGGCCCGGCCTGGAGCAGACGCGGTCACGACCCGCATATCGAGTCGCGCGGCCCGACACGGCTGGTCGCGCTTCAGCTCAAGCAGCACGAGAACATCGGCCAGGCCGGCACGCTGCGCCGGTATGGCCGGGTAGTGCAGCTCTAGGTCGCAAGTAGACCTTTTCCGGGCTTTCGGCAACGATGCGGCATGGCCCGGCTCGAACGGGCGGCCAGCCTGGCTGGGCATGCCTCAGGCAAGCCTTCTAGGTGTTCGTCGACGGCTGGCGCCGTGTTGGTCATGATGCGGACGGCGAGCGCTCCCACGTCGGCCGGGCCGACAACGCGACCTGTCTATCCGGTCGTCGGCCGCGCCTGCGCCTAGCAGGAGTCCGGCGGGGTCGTGGTCAGGCCGGGAGGCTGGCCATCTGCGCGTTCATCGGCCCGGCTGGCTGCGGCATGTCCGCGATCTGCATCCGGAGTGTCTTCACTGCCGTGTCGTAGATGCTAGAGAAGCTGGGGAAGGGCTGGATCGTGTCGCTGAGCACTTCGAGCGGGATGTGGGCGCGGATGGCCAGCGTGGCCTGCTGCATCCACTCGCCGGCTTCGGGCCCAACCGCGTAAGCGCCGGTCAGCCGGTGGCCGTCGCTGAGCAGGGTCAGGAACCCGGTGGATTCGGCGTAGGCGTGGGTGTACGTGGCGGTCTTGGGCACCTGGGAGACCGGCGCGGTGGCGCTGTACTCCGCATCGGTGGCACCGACCGCAGCGGCCTGCGGATCGGTGTAGGTGACCCGCGGCACAGCCTCGTAATTCGCTCGATGCGCCTCGCCAGCGATGTTCGCCGCGACCACGTCGCCCTCGTATTCGCCGACGTGGGTGAGCGGCCAGATGCCGGTGACATCGCCGATCGCCCACAGCCGCTCGCCCGCGCGCAGGTACTCGTCCACCTTGATCCCGCGCGGGTCGGCCTCGATGCCGACCGTCTCGAGGCCGATGCCCTCGACCCGCGGCCGCCGGCCCGTTGCCACCAGCAGCCGCTCGCCGTACAGGTCGGTGCCATCATCCAGGTGCAGGACGTAGTCGCTGCCGTCGTGCTGCGCGGCGGTGGCATGCTTGCCGAGCACCAGCTCGATCCCGTCCCGGCGCAGCGCCTCGCCGAGCGCCTCGCCCAGCGGCGCCGCCTCACGGGGAAGCACCCGGTCGGCGCCCTCGATAATCACCGCCTCGCCGCCCAGACGCCGCACCACCTGGGCGATCTCGACGCCTGCCGGCCCGCCGCCCAGCACGAGCAGACGCCGCGGTACAGCCTTCATGCTCGTCGCCTCGCGAGTACCCCAGACACCCTCAAGCTCACCCAGCCCCGGGATCGGCGGCACTGCCGGCGCCGACCCGGTTGCGATCACAACGTGATCCGCGGTGTGCCCGACGCCGTCGACTTCGACCACCCCGGGCCCGGCTAGCGGCCCGTGCCCCGCAGCAGGTCAATGCCCCGATCGGCCAGCCAGCGCTGCTGGCCGGCGTCGGAATAGTTCGACACCATGAAGTCGCGCCAGGCCAGCGCAGCCTGGACGTCGACCTGCGCGGTCGCGGCGGCCTCCCTGGCGCCGTGCACCGCCTCCCCCGGCCGCAGCAGCGACTTCGACGGAATACACGCCCAGTACGAGCACTCGCCGCCGACCAGTTCCCGCTCCACCACCGCGACCCGCAGCCCGCGCGCCGCCAGCGCCCCAGCGCAGTGCTCCCCAGGCGCTCCGCCGCCGAACACGATCACGTCATAATCACTGGTCGAGCTCATCGTTATCTCCTTCGGTTGCTGGTGACAACCCGGACCGGCGCGCTGACCCCAGTGTGACGGACCCGGACTTCGTGGGCGGCCTGGAACATGGTCCCCTCACAGGCCACCGCGCGCAGGCACATACGTGATCCTTGGTCGTCGAGGAGGATCGCGTCCGGCCTGACGAGATCCGGGTCCGGGGCGTGGTGTACCGGACTCAGACGACGACGTGCTTGACGTCCGCCATGTAGCGGCCGGCATCCGCGGCAGCCACCTCGGCGGTGCTCCCGCGCTCGCGAGAGTCCATGTACGCCGCATACCAGTCCCACCAGTCATGCGGCGGGGCCACTGCCTCGAACACGGCGTGATGGTCGGCCGTCTCGTGCAGCAGCTCGGCCAGAGCCGCAACGTCCGTCGGCCATACCCGGCCAGGGAGCCGCTGCGTGATCTCCTGCATCAGCCAGGTGTTCCCGTCAGGGTCCGCGAACGTCGCGAAGCTACGGTACGAGGCGCGCTTCGGGTCGGGACCGGGCACGCGCTTGTCGATGTTGTTCAGCCCAGGACCGTGCCAGATATCGCTGACCTCCGCGCCGTGGCTGATCAGCTCGTTCCTGGCGGCCTCGACGTCCTCAACAATCAGGTACAGGTCCCGGACCGAGCCGGGCGTCATCGCCGTAATCCCCGTGCCGAACTGGATCGAGGCGGGCGAGTCCGGTGGGGTGAACTGCACCACCCGGTAGTGCTCGTCTACGGATATGTCGGCGTCCAGGCGCCAGCCAAGCCCCTCGTAGAAGGCCTTCGCGCGATCGACGTCGGTGACCGGCAGAACCGCGACCTCGAACTTCATATCCACGATGTCAGCTCCAGTTCCTGTGATGTCAGTGACTTCTGTTCGTGTCTGCGGCTTTTGTAATTCTGGCTGGGTACTTAGATCCCTCCTGGAGCCTTGGCTGGCGGGCAGTGACGGGGTATCTCCGGGGCCCGGACGGCCCGGCCGCAATCGCGCGACGCCGAACGCGACTGCGATCCTCTGCTCGCGGACACGCCGTGAGCATGATTCCCGGCACCAGGCGGCGGATAACCAGTGATTGCGCGGAATAATGAGAACAACCCGGCAGGCCGCGGGCTCGCGAGCCGCGATCGCGGCTGACTAGCCAGCGAGCGACTCCAGCGGGACCGCCGGATCGCGGAGCGCGGCCTCGTCGACCGGCCGGCCCGCGCGGACCAGCCCCTGGATCGCCTCGTTGACGTCCCAGACGTTGACGTTCATGCCGGCCAGCACGCGCCCATCCGCGGCGAGCCAGAACGCGACGAACTCGCGCCCGTCGACGTCGCCGCGGAAAACGACCCGGTCATAGCCGCCAGGCTGTACGTAACCGGAATACTCCATGCCCAGGTCGTACTGGTCAGTGAAGAAATACGGCACCCGGTCGTAGGCAACGTCCTGGCCGAGCATGGCCTTGGCCGCGGCTTGCGGCTGGTTGAGCGCGTTCGCCCAGTGCTCAACTCGGATGTGCCGGTCAAGCAAGGGATGGAACGCGTTAGCGAGGTCTCCGGCCGCAAAGATGTCCGGGTCGGATGAGCGGAGCTGGGCATCGACCTTAACCCCGTCGTCCACCTCGAGGCCGGCTGCTACAGCAAGCTCGGTATTAGGCGAGATGCCGATGCCGACTAGTACAGCGTCTGCGCCAATGTGGCGGCCGTCAGCGAGCCGAACGCCGCCGACGTGACCATTCATGCCGGTAATCTCCGCCACCTGGACGCCGAACCGCATATCGACGCCATGGTCGCGGTGCAAAGTGGCGAATACCTGCGCCACTTCGCGGCCGAGTGCGCGCAGCAGCGGAAGTTCCGCTGCCTCGAGCACCGTCACCTCGACCCCGGCCTCGCGAGCGGCCGCTGTCGCCTCGAGGCCGATCCAGCCAGCGCCGATTACAGCGATCCGGGACGCGCGGTCAATCGTGGCCTTGAGCCGGTCGCTGTCCGCTGCGGTCCGCAAGTAGAGCACGCCCTCGAGCTCCGCGCCGGGCACCGGCACCGGCCGCGGTGACGAGCCGGTGGTCAGCAGCAGCTTCGCGTACTTGGCCCGGCTGCCGTCGGCAAGCGTCACCTCGTGTGCCGCCCGGTCGATGCTGGTCGCCGTGACATCAAGGCGAAGGTCGATGTCGGAGTCGGTGTACCACTGCCGCGGGTGAACGTAGATCGTGTCCCGCTCGGCCTTGCCCAGGAGATAGCCCTTCGAGAGCGGCGGCCGCTCATACGGCAGCTCGCTCTCCGCCCCGATCAGGGTGATCGGGCCCTCGAACCCCTCCGCGCGCAGCGTTTCCGCGGCCTTCGCGCCGGCCAGGCTTGCCCCGACTATCAGGTACGTCGTGTTATCGGCCATCGTGCCCTCCGCTTCCCTGTCGGCAATTGCCCACAGTACGTTCGATCAGCGCAGGTCGACGAGCGCGAGAAACTCCGCCCTGGAGTTCGCGTCGGCCCGCAGGGTGCCAAGCAGCGTGGAGGTGACGGTCGTGGAGCCCCGCGACCGCACCCCGCGCAGCATCATGCACATGTGCTCGGCCTCCAGCACAGCGCCCGCGCCACGAGGACGCAAGCGAACGGCCAGGCAGTCGACGACCTGACGCGTCAGCCGCTCCTGCGTCTGCGGCCTCGCCGCGAAGTGCTCAACGAGCCGGGCCAGCTTGGACAATCCCAGGATGCGCTCGCCGGGCAGGTAGCCGACGTGAGCCACGCCGGAGAACGGCAGCAGATGGTGCTCGCATATGGCACGGAACGGGATGTCGCGCGCCAGCACCAGCTCGTCGTACTTGGCGTCGTTCGGGAAGGTGGTGAGGCGAAGCGGCCTGGCATCAAGCATCTCGGCATAGGCGCGAGCCATCCGGGCGGGCGTCTCGCGCAGTCCCTCGGAGTCCAGCTCGATCCCCAGCGCGACGAGGAAGTCGCCCGCCGCCCGCTGTGCCGCTTCCGGGGTCCCGGCGCCCTGGCATGATCACCGACTGGACATCGGTCGGGTCGAAGCGGTTGGCTCGTTGCCGGATGTACATGACTCCTGATCTTGCCGACCACGACCGGAGGACTCCTGCCTGCCATGCCCACCATCCTCATGACGGGGGCCGCCGGACACGTCGGCGCGATGCTCCGCACCCGACTCTCGCGGCCCGGCCGCACGCTCCGACTGCTCGATGTGGCGGCCATCATCGCCGAGCCAGGCGAGGAAGTAATCCAGGCATCGATCACCGACCTGGCGGCGCTGACGGACGCCTGCGCCGGAGCAGACGCCGTGGTGCACCTGGCGGGCCTGGCCGCAGAAGCAGCCTGGGACCGCATAGCCGAGGTCAACATCCAGGGCACCTACGCGGTTTTCGAAGCGGCCCGCCGAGCTGGCGTCGGTCGCGTCGTGTTCGCCTCGTCGAATCATGCAGTCGGCTTCACACCCGCCGCGGACTTCCCGGCGGCTGACTATGCGTTCCCGATTCCTGACACCTATTACGGCGTGTCCAAGGTGGCCGGCGAGGCCCTGGCCGCCCTGTACCACTATCGATACGGACTGGAGGCGATCTGCTTGCGGATCCTGTCGTGTACCGACCGGCCACGCACCATCAGGGAACTATCGACGTGGCTGTCTCCCGATGACACCGGCCGGTTGTTCGAGGCCTGCCTGACCGCGGACAAGCCCGGCTTCCGCGTCGCGTACGGGGTCTCGGCTAATGCCAGGGGCGGCTGGGTCAGTCTGGATGAAGCGCGCGCCCTGGGCTACGAGCCGCTCGACGACGCTGAGCGCTTCGCGGACGACGTGATAGCGAGCAGCGGCCCGCCCGATTCCGCGGACCCGGTGCAGGCTCACCTGGGCGGCGAGTTCTGCCTGCCGTCCCTCGACGCCGAGTTCCTGACGTGACCGCCCGGATAGCGGGCGTCACCAGCAGCGCCTACCAGTTGCCCATGCCGGTGCCGTGGGGACCGATAGCGACTAACCAGTACCTGATAACGAGCACGGTCCATGCCAGCGACGGCCGCAGCGGGCAGGGCTTCAGCTGGGCGGTTCAGGCCGGCGCGCAAGCGATCCTGGCCATGATCGACGCAGACTGCAGCAGGCTCGCCACCGGTGGCCCGCTGGCACCGTCGGCGGCCTGGGACCTGATGTGGTGGCACCTTCGCGAGGCGGGCGGGGGCGTCACCACGCTGGCGATGGCCGCGATCGACATCGGCCTGTGGGACCTGCAAGCGAAATCCGCCGGGCTGAGCCTGACCGACATGATCGGCCGCCAGCGCGATCAGGTACCGGTCTATGCCAGCGGGGTCAACCGGCATCTAGCGCTGGACGAGCTCATCGACCAGGTCAGCGGCTGGATCGAGGCCGGCCACACCAGGGTCAAGATAAAGGTCGGGCAGCCCAGCCTGGACGAGGACGTGGAGCGGGTCGCCGCGGTCCGCCGGATCATCGGGCCATCCCGGCTGCTCATGGTCGACGCCAACCAGCTATGGGACCTGCCCACCGCCCGCCGCGCGGCCAGGGCGCTATCGGCCTTCGACATCTTCTGGCTCGAAGAACCGCTCCCGGCGGAGGACACCCAGGGCTACGCGCGGCTGCGGGCAGCCATCGAAATCCCGCTTGCTGCGGGCGAGAGCCTGTATACCGAGGCACAGTTCAGGGACATGCTTCTAGCCGGCGCGGTGGACTACCTGCAGCCGAATGTCTGCCGGGTCGGCGGCATAACCCCGTTCCTGCGAATTGCAAGGCTGGCGCGGCTGTTCGACATTCCGGTCATGCCGCACCTGCTGCCGGACATCTCCGGTCAGCTCGCAATGTGCCTGCCGCTGCCCGGCATGGTCGAGGACATCGATACCGGATCGTTCGCAGCGCTCGGCGCGCTGGCCAGGCCCAGCGGCGTGGTCATCACCGGCGACAGCCTGCAGGCACAGACTCCACCAGGGCACGGGCTTGAGTTCGCCACGGACACGCTGGCGGAGCTGGCCCGCTAACTAAGCTTGCGCGGTTACCGCACGAGTTCGGGTAGCTCGTTCGCGCGGATCACGCGGGAGTAGTACTCCGCGCTGGCTTTGGGGATACGGCGCTGCGTGCCGTAATCGACGTAGACGAGCCCGAACCGCTTCTGGTAGCCCTCGGCCCACTCGAAGTTGTCCAGGAAAGACCAGCAGAAATAGCCGCGCAGGTCTACCCCACGCTCGATGGCGCGCGCGGCCGCGTCGAGATGATCGCGCAGGTATGCGATGCGCTCGTAATCATCGACGCCGCCCTCGGGGTCGACATAGTCCTCGGCGGCCATCCCGTTCTCGGTGACGTACAGCGGCAGGTCCGGTGCGTCCTCGTGCAGCTGGACCAGCAGGTCATACAGGCCGCTGGCATCGATCGGCCAGCCCATCGAGCTGCGCTCGATGCCGTCAAGGGTGACGCTCACCGCTCCCGGGTAGCCGCTGATCCGCTCCTCGCCGTGCCGGAGTTCGTCGTTTTCGTCGCGCCAGCCGACCGTGCCTGGCCGGTAGTAGTTCACGCCGAGGAAGTCGATCGGCGCGCTGATGATGGCGAGGTCGCCGTCGTGGACCAGCTCCGGCGCCGGCAGCAGCCCGGCGCGCACGGCGCCGACCGGATAGGCACCGGTGAGGACCGGATCGAGGAATACCTTGTTGGTCTCCGCCTCGATCTCCTCGGCGACTGCCTTTGCCTGCTCGCTGGTCGGCCGCACCACGGTCATGTTCAGCGTGAATCCGATATGGGCAGCAGCACCGAGTTCAGCGCGCAGCGCCTGGACGGCCAGCCCGTGACCCAGCAGTAGATGGTGCGTAGCCGCCGCGGCAGCCGCCGCGTCCGCGCGGCCCGGCGCGTGCGTGCCGACCCGGTAGCCGTGATTGGCGACCACGAACGGCTCGTTGAGGGTGATCCAGCGGGCAACCGAGTCGCCGAGGCCACGGGCGAGAATGGACGCGTAGTCCGCGAATCGCTCGGCCGTTTCCCGCCGCGGCCACCCCCCGGCATCCTCGAGCGGCTGGGGCAGGTCCCAGTGGTAGAGCGTGGCCACTGGCTCGATATCGCGCTCGCGCAGCCCGGCGACCAGCCGCTGGTAGTAGTCCAGACCTTCCGCATTCACCAGGCCGCTGCCGGTCGGCTGGATCCGCGGCCAGGCAATCGAAAAGCGATAAGCGCGCACGCCCATCTCGCTCAGCAGGTCAAGGTCGGACTCCATCCGGTTGTATGCGTCGCAGGCGACATCGCCCGTGTCGCCCCGCCGCACCTTTCCAGGCGTGTGACTGAAGGTGTCCCAGATCGAGGGTCCGCGACCGCCGTCTCGCGCCGCCCCTTCGATCTGGTACGCGGCGGTTGACACGCCCCACAGGAAGTTGTCGGGGAAGCGTCGTCGCGGTGTCGCGGTGCTGAACCCATCGATGGTCATTGGTCCTCCAAAGCAGGGCCGGGAGACCCTTGACGCCTCCCATTGCCGTCCTTAGTGTAAGCGGTGACACTTTAGGGTGTAAGCGGTGACATGTAAGCGGTTTAACTTCCTTGTCAGTGCGACCTTACCTATCAGGGCAGTTATCTGGATCGCAAGGTACCTGGTGATTCCGACAGACGATGCTCAGCTGGTCGGGCTGCCGCCCATGCCGACGTCCACGCTCTACGACGTGGCGCGGGAGGCGGGTGTCTCGACCGCCACGGTGTCCCGAGTCGTGCATGGCCACGACCGGGTCAAGGCGTCTACCCGCCAGCGAGTACTGGAAGTCATCGACGCCCTTGGCTATGTCCCTGACGGCGCCGCGCAGAGCCTGTCGCGGAAGACCAAGCAGGTAGTCGGCCTGGTAGCCGTCGAGAGCCGCGGTCCTGAGTCCGATGTCGAGCAGACCAGCCTGCTGTTCGTGGAAGAGGTCCTGCGTGGTGTGGAATCCTCGCTTGGCGAGATCGGCTGGTCGCTGCTGATCTCGTTCCTGCAGGCAGGAGACTCCGCCTATCAGCGGCTGCAGTCGATGTCCGGCAAGGTCGATGGGCTGCTCATCGCCGAGGGCATCGTCAGTTCTGAGCAGCTCGCGAAGCTGGCTGCCCGGCTGCCCGTAGCGCTGGTCGCAGGCTCTCCCGACGAGCCGAACGTGGACGTAGTCGATGCCGACAACAGGTCGGGAACGAAGGCGCTCGTCTGCCACCTCGTGGAAGTGCACGGCATGACCCGGCTGTACTACGTGGCTGGGCCGACCGAGGCGCCCGACGCCCGGGCCAGGCGCAGTGCGTTCCACGAAGTGCTCGCCGAGCATCCTGGCGCGACCGCGCGCGGCGAGTTCGAGGGCCGGTTCTCGGCGATCAGCGGCAAGCAGGCGGCGCAAGCCATCCTCGCCGAGCCGGTTCGGGATCGGCCTGACGCCGTCATCTGCGCCAACGACCAGATGGCCATCGGCGCCATGCGCGAACTCCAGGCCAGCGGCGTCCGGGTTCCCGAGGACATGGCGGTGGTCGGCTTCGATGACATCTTCCCTGGCATCCTGATCGCGCCGGCGCTGACGACGGTGCGCCAGCCGATGCGCCTCCTCGGCGAGCGCGCCTGCTCCCGGCTGCTCGAGCGGATCGCCGATCCGTCCCGTCCGCACCTGGTCGAACTGCTGCCGACCGAACTCGTCGTCAGGGAAAGCTGCGGTTGCTCCGGGCGCCATGGCACTGATCTGCATGTCGTGGACGGCGCGAACCGGGTCCTCGTAGCGCAAGCTGACGGCCGACCGGTAACCGACTCGCTGAACTCCGGCCTTGAGGCAGGTTCGTAGATGGCATTCCTCGCGCGGCGCCTGGGCTTCTATGCCGTAGCGGCATGGGTGGCACTCACCCTGAACTTCTTCCTGCCGCGCGCGATGCCTGGCAACGCCGTGCAGGACATCATGTCCAAGTTCCCCGGCCTGCAGCCGAGCACGGCCAAGGCGCTCCAGGCGATGCTTGGCGTCGATCACCCCGGCTCGCTGTGGCATCAGTACGTGGCCTACCTCGTAGACATAGCCCACTTCAACTTCGGCACGTCCCTCTCGGAGTACCCGGAGAAGGTGTCGACCATAATCGGCGAGACGCTTCCGTGGACGCTCACCCTGGTGGGCATGGCGACCGTGATCGCCTTCTTCCTCGGTACCGCACTCGGCATCATGGCCGGCTGGCGGCACGGCGGCGGGCTGGACCGGGTCCTCCCAGGCCTGATGTTCCTCCAGGCGATCCCGTACTTCTTCCTAGCCCTGATCCTGCTCGACCTGCTGGCTCTGCACCTGCACGTGTTCCCGACCGGATCCGGATACGGCCAGACCGAGGTACCGGGCTGGAACTCGGCTTTCATCGGCAGCGCCATCTACCACTCGGTGCTGCCGGCCTTCACGATCGTCATCACGTCGGTGGCTGGCTGGATGCTGCAGATGCGCAACGTGATGATCACCACGATCGGCGAAGACTACGTACTGGCTGGCCAGGCCAAGGGCCTGAAAGACCACCGGGTCATCTTTACCTACGCGGCAAGAAACGCCCTGCTGCCCCAGCTGCAGGGATTCGGCCTGGCGCTTGGTTACGTCGTGTCCGGGGCAATCGTGATGGAAATAGTCTTTTCGTACCCCGGTATCGGCCTGCTCCTCTTTAACGCGGTGACGTCCAACGACTACCCGCTGATGCAGGCGATCTTCCTGGTGATCACGTTCGCGGTGCTGCTCGCCAATCTGATCGTCGATATCGTCATCGTCTTCTTCGACCCGCGAGTACGGACAAGGGAGGCGAGAGGATGAGCCTCGGCGTCGTACTGTCCGGCAGCGTCGACCCCGGGGCGCTGGCAGAGGGCCGCCAGCGCCTCGGCCGCTGGAGCCGGCTGCCAACCAAGGCCAAGGCGGGCGCCGTCCTGCTGGGCTTGTTCGCGCTGACGGCCATCATCGGGCCGTTCGTCACGCCCTACGACCCCTCGTACGAATACCCGTCACTTAGCGAGTCACTGCGCCCGCCGGATGCCGCTCACCTGCTAGGCACCACCCAGAGCGGACAGGATGTGCTCTCGCAACTCCTGGTCGGCATCCGGCTGACGATGGAACTCGCGCTGATCGTGGGCGCCGTCGCCACCGTGCTGGCTGTCATCGTGGGGGTTGCGGCGGCCACCCTTGGCGGGCTCTGGGACGACCTGCTGTCGCTGGCCACGAACGTGTTCCTGGTAATTCCGGCACTGCCATTGCTGGTTGTCCTGCTCGGCTACCTGCCGCAAAGAGGCCAGGCGCCCATGATCATCGTGCTCAGCTTCCTGGGCTGGCCGTGGGGCGCGAAGGTCATCCGGGCCCAGACCATGGCGATCCGCAACCGGGACTTCGTCGCTGCCGCCCGCGAGACCGGCGAGAGCACCTGGCGGATCCTGACGTACGAGATCATCCCGAACGAGATCAGCCTGATCGCAGCGAACTTCGTGAACACTGTCCTCTACGCGATCGGCGCGTCTGTAGCTCTCGCCTTCCTCGGCCTGGCTGACCTGTCCAGCTGGAGCCTGGGCACCATGCTCTACTGGGCGCAGAGCCAGCAAGCGCTCACGCTCGGCGCCTGGTGGTGGTTCGCGCCGCCCGGTCTTGCCGTGGCGCTGATGGGAACCGGGCTTGTCCTGCTGAACACCGGCATCGACGAGCTGGTTAACCCGCGGCTGCGGGACGCGGCCAGCGCCAACCGGATCGCCGGCCGCATACTGCGGCCCACCGACCCGACGCCAGTACTCGCGGAGCTCAAGCAGCAGCGCACCCCGGTGGCAGCACTCCTGCACTCCTTCTCCCGCAGCTCGCTTGTGGACGGAAGCATCGACAACGGCGCGGGCAGCCGAAGCCGCGCAGCCAGCCACAGGTCGAATGGCGGCCAGCGATGACAGACGCACCCGACAGCCGGCTATTCGCGCCCGGCCTAGCAGACCGGTCCGGCGAGCCAGTGCTGACCATCCGCGATTTCTCGGTCGCCTACCGCACCCCGTCGGGCGACGTCCGCGCCGTCGATCAGGTGAACCTCACGCTGCGGGCTGGCGAAGTGGTCGGCCTGGCGGGCGAGAGCGGCGCGGGTAAGTCGACCCTCGCCTACGGCGCCTGCCTGCTGCTGCGGGCTCCCGCAGTCATCACGGGGGGCAGCGTCGAATATCACGGGCGTCGCATGGCCGAGCCGGTCGACGTCCTGCGGCTCGCGCCTGAGCAGCTGCGGCACCTGCGCTGGCGCGAGATCGCCATAGTCTTCCAGAGCGCCATGAACGCGCTGAACCCCGTTCTCAACGTGCACGACCAGATTGTCGACGTGATTCGCGCTCATCTGCGGATGTCGCGGCAGGAGGCACAGGACAAGGCCGCATCGTTGCTCGACCTTGTGAGTATCCCGCGGTCACGGCTGCGCAGCTATCCGCATGAGCTGTCGGGCGGCATGCGCCAGCGGGTGATGATCGCTATGGCCCTCGCGACGGATCCGGAAATCGTCATCATGGATGAGCCGACCACCGCGCTTGACGTCGTGGTCCAGCGCGACATCCTCGCTCAGATCGCGGAGCTGAGAGAGCGACTGGGCTTCGCCATTCTGTTCATCACGCACGACATCTCCCTGCTGCTCGAGCTCGCCGACCGGATCGCGGTGATGTACGCCGGCCAGCTCGTGGAAGTCGGCACCTCGACGGAGATGCGCAAGGAGCCTGCCCACCCGTACACGATGGGTTTGCTCAGCTCGTTTCCCTCGCTGCGCGGTCCGCGGCGGAAGCTCGCCGGGATCCCTGGCTCGCCACCCGATCTGAACAACCCGCCACCCGGATGCGCCTTCCTGCCGCGCTGCGGCTACGGCACGGCAGCCTGCACTGAGATCGATATGAGCCTTGCTCCTGTCGCGTCGTCGGCCGATCCGACGCACGTCACTGCCTGCCCGTTCGTGCTGCCGGGCACCCCCCTGCCCGCCCAGACCAGGGACGAGAAGGACCGGAGTCGGGACGAGCCCCCAGGCGGGGCGGCAAAGCTCGCCAGCATGGCACCCGGAACTGCCGGCCAGCCGCCGTTGGCGCACGCGCTCGCGCCGGACGCGACGACGGCCCTTACCGGTGCGGACGCGCCGGGCCAGGAGGAGCTGGAACTTTGAGAGCGTCACGAGTGTGCCCAGGGAGTTCCCGATGACCAGGGACGATAGCGCGGGCGGCACGGGCACCGCGGGCAGTCCGGCCAGCACCGCCGCCGACCCGGCCAGCGCGAGCCCCGCCGCGCCCGCAGTCGTTGAATCGGCTGCGGCCGCGAGGGGCCCGCTCGCCATGGAGGCGATCTCGCTTTGCAAGGACTTCAAGCTCGGTCACGGCCAGAACCTGCACGCGGTCAGGAGCGTCTCCTTCAATCTCTATCGGGGCGGCGTCGTCGCTCTCGTCGGCGAAAGTGGATCCGGCAAGTCGACAGTGGCGCGCCTGCTTGCCGGGCAGGAGCGGCTTACCTCAGGCTCGGTCCGGCTCGACGGGCAGCCAGTCGACGTGGGCAGCCGCAAGGCGTTCCGCCGCTACAAGAGCTCGGTCCAGATGGTCTTCCAGGACCCGTTCTCCTCGCTCAACCCCGTGCACACCGTGCGCTACCACCTAGAGAGGCCGGTCCGCCTGCATCAGGACAAGAGGTCGAAGGACGAGGTGAACACGGAAGTCGCGGCCCTCCTGCAGCAGGTGCGGCTCACGCCGCCCGAGCAGTTCCTCGGCAAGTTCCCGCACGAGCTGTCCGGCGGCCAGCGGCAGCGGGTCTCGTTCGCCCGTGCGCTCGCCGCCCGGCCGGAGGTGCTACTAGCCGATGAGCCGGTATCCATGCTCGACGTCTCGATCCGGCTCGAGATGCTCAGCATGCTGGATGACCTGCGGCGGCGGTTCCAGCTTGCGCTGCTCTACATCACCCATGACATCGCATCCGCTCGGTATTTCGCCGACGAGGTGATCGTCCTGTACGCCGGGGAGGTTGTCGAGCGCGGTCCGGCTGAGGAGCTAACGCAGCAGCCGGCGCACCCATATACCCAGCTGCTCGTCGCCTCGGCGCCAGATCCCGATCAACTCGGGAGCGTGCTGCGCGGCGGCCCGAGAGCGGACGGCCGCGCCCAGTCCGCGGTTGTAACGGCGGCGGCGACTGTCGGCTGCCCGTTCAATGCCAGGTGCCCGTTCGCGGATGACAAGTGCCGCAGCGAGGCACCAGCCCTGCATCGGATCACCTCCGATCGCGCCGCGGCGTGCTGGCACCTCGATGTCGCCGCCCCGGAACTTCTCGCCAGCCGACAAGGGGGTGGGGACGTTACGAACTAGATCTCAGCCCAGACCAGGGGGGAATTGGATCCTTCAACTAAGTGCGGATCCTTCAACTATAGGAAAGGCAACAATGATCCGGAGAAATCTGAGCCATCGAGGGCTCCTGGCTATTGCGGTGGCGGGCGTGCTTGCCGCCGGAGTAGCCGCGTGCTCCTCGACCCCGGCACCCTCCACAAGCTCATCGAAGAGCACGGGCGCATCGGGCACTCTGGTCATGGAGAGCTCGCCGGAAAGCGCCATCACCCAGGACTTCAACCCCTTCGTCTCGACCGTGGCCGCCCAGGGAATGGGCGCAACGGGCCTCATCTACGAGCCGCTGCTGCAGTTCGACCTGGCCGCGCCGCCGAAGTACTACCCCTGGCTCGCGACTAGCTACACCTGGGGTAACGCCGGGAAGTCAATCACCTTCACGATCCGGCAGGGCGTGAAGTGGAACAACGGCACGGCGATGACGCCCGCCGATGTGGCTTTCACCTACAACTACATAAAGAAGTACGCGGCCATCAACCTCGCGGGCCTGAACATCTCCAGCGTGACCACGTCGGGTAATACGGTCACGATCAGCTTCCCGACGGCGCAGTACACCAACCTGCAGGAGATCGCGGGCGTGCCGATCCTGCCGGCGTCGGTGTGGGGCAGCGTGACCAGCCCGACCACCTTCACGGATGCAACGCCGGTCGGCACCGGGCCTTACGTGCTGAAGACATTCACCCCGGAGGGCTTCACGCTGACCAAGAACGCGAGTTACTGGCAGGCCTCGCAGGTGAAGATCCAGAACGTCTACTTCCCTGTCTACACCTCCAACACCGGGGCGCTGGATGCGCTCTTCTCCGGAACCATCGACTGGACCGGTAACTTCATCCCCGGCCTGCAGCAGCAATTCGTCAACAAGGCACCCGCCTATCACCACTTCTGGGAGGCACCGGGCAGCACCAACGCCCTGATGCCGAACCTGCACAAGTGGCCGACTAACCAGCTGGCCGTCCGCAAGGCGATCAGCCTTGCAATCAACCGCAACCTCGTCGCTTCCGAGGGCGAGGCGGGTCTGGAGAACCCGGTTACCAACACCAGCGGCATCACGCTGCCGACCTTCTCCGCCTGGGCCGGTCCGGCCGCGGCCGACACCGTCTCAGCCACCGGCAGCGCGAGCGCGGCCGAGGCCGTCCTGACGGCGGCAGGCTACAAGAAGAACTCCAGCGGTTTCTTCGCCCTGAACGGCAAGGAAGTCACGGTGACACTCGTCAGCCCGTCGGCTTACACCGACTACGCGGCGGTTGGCGCCATGATCGCGCAGGAGCTCAAGGACGCCGGGATCAACGCTAGCTTCCAGGGGCTCACCGTGAATGCCTGGAACGCTGACGTCGGCGACGGTGATTTCTCCATCAGTGAGCACTGGTCGAACAATGGCCTGACGCCGTACAACCTGTACGACAACTGGCTGAACAGCTCTCTCGACACCAGCAGCGCCACCGGCGACTACGAGCGGCTGAGCGACCCGGCCCTCAACGCCGACCTGTCCAAGCTGGCCGGTGCGTCCACCGTGGCCGAGCAGACCGCCGACCTGGCTCCGCTGGAGTCCTACGTCGCGCAGAACCTGCCGGTCATACCGATCACGACCGCCTCGGAGTGGTTCGAGTACAACTCGCAGCGCTTCGTCGGCTGGCCGACACAGGCAAACCCATACGAGACCGGGCAGCCGTCTGGTACCAACAGCGGCGCAGGCGCCGGCACCGACGAGGTCGTCATCCTGCACCTCAGCCCTCGCTGATCTAGCGAGACCAAACGAACGGGCCCGCCCCTGGCATTCCCAGGGGCGGGCCCCCCTATCGGGCCGCGGGCCTCCCATCGTGCGACTCGATGGCGGTGAACCATCGCCCAGTGCCTCGCCAGCCTGACATCGGCCGAGCGGTCTGCTGCCGCCACCGACATTCGAGTACTAGGTGCTGCTCCTACAGCACCTGTCGCTCAAACGTCGAGAGCACGCTCCCTGGCGCTGCGCGCATACCGAACTATTCAGGCGCCGTCGAGGATTCTGTCGCCCGGCTCGTTCGTTAGTTTGCATTGCACAAAAACCTACTTGACGGCCGGTTAGCTCCGTGTTTAGCCTGGATTGGAGGGGCACGGCGTTACCTGTCGGCCAGTGAGGCCGCTGCGTCGTCCCTGCCGGTCAGGGAGGAATTCGGGCATGGCCACTGGCTTCACGCCAGCATCGGGCGAGACGCTACCCGCGCGACCGGATGGGCCCTCGGGACCAGATGGGTTCGTCGGACCGGACATGGCCGCAGGTCCCGACACCACAACCAGCCGCTGGCGCCGGGTCCTGGCCTGGACGCTCGCGCTGGCCGGACTACTCGCCTACAACTGGTGGCTCCTGGTCCCGCTCAAGCCCGGCCTGATGACCTCGCCGAACGAGTTGTTCAGCAACCTGGAGGTCAGCGGCCAGCCCTATGCGGCGGCCATGCAGCATGCTGACCTGCTGTCCGGCGTTCTGCTGTTCGGCGCGTTCCTGGCGGCCGGGCGCCGGAGCATTCCCACTGGGCGCCGGGACTGGCTGGCCATGCTCGCCTTCGCCGTCGGCGGCGCGGCCGGCGGCCTGTTCCCCGAGGTCTGCGCGGACGGGATCAGCGCACTGTGCCGCGAGCAGGAGTCTCACTTTCAGCTTCCGGTCGGCCAGTACGTGCACATCGTGGCGGGCATCGCCGAGTTCGGCGCCATCACGATCGCCCTGATCCTCGCCATCCGCCGGACCCGCCAGAGCAACGCCGGATTCGGCCGGGTCTACCGCCGCCTCGGGATCGGCGCGCTCATCGGCTATCCGCTGCTCGGCCTCGCTTACCTGGCGAACAGAATGGGCGGGGTCATGGAGGCAGTCTTCTTCGTCGGCTTCACGGTGATGGTGGCGACCCAGATCGCCGAGCGCACCAGTCACCGGTGCCGGCCGCGGCCGCGCGCCGCGCCACCCGGCCGCTGACGGGCTGCGCCGCACCGGCGAGGCCGCGCTCGATCGCGTAGGTTTTGCGCTGATGAACGATAACGCGAACGGGCCGGGCCCGGCCGATGCGTTGCTCCGCAGCTGGCAGGCAGACCTGGCCGCCTGGGCTATTCCCGAGCACATCACCGCTGCCGTGGCGCAGTCGCCCTGGGTACTGCCCAGGCAGGTGTTCGCCCGGCGAGCCGACAGGCTGGCGGCAGCACCGGCCGGGCCTTCCTACTGCCGCGCCCTGGCGGCGCTGGATCCGCCTGGCAGCGTGCTCGACGTCGGCTCCGGTGCCGGTGCCGCCTGTCTGCCGCTGCTCCCCCAGTGCACCGAACTGACCGCCGTGGACACCGACGAAAACATGCTGGCCCTGCTGGCCGAGCGGGCCGCCGCGGCGGGCCTGCAGCCACGACTTGTGCACGGCAGCTGGCCGGATGCTGCCGCCGAGGCTGGGCCCGCCGACGTAGTGACCTGCCATCACGTGACCTACAACGTGCAGCAGATCGAGCCGTTCCTGGCCGCGCTCACTAACGCCGCCCGTCGCATCGTCGTGGTCGAGATGACAGCCGCTCACCCTCTGGTCTCGCTCAACGAGCTCTGGCTGAGGTTCCACGGCCTGCGCCGACCGCAGCGACCCACAGCCGACGACCTGCTGGCGATCCTGGCCGCGCTCGGGATCGATGCCGGGCACGAGAGCTGGCTGCGGCCGGGCGGCTCCGACTACGCCAGCTTCGCCGAGCTGACGGACGTTACCAGGCGGCGGCTCTGCCTGCCGCCCGAGCGGTCCGACGAGGTGGCTCGAGCTCTGCAGGAGTCGGGCATTAGCCCTGACCACCCGACGGACCTGGCCTCGTCTGGCCGGGAGGCGGTCACCATCTGGTGGGACGGCCGCGCGGATAGGCAGGGCAGTCGGCAGGGAGTTGGCCCCGTTCCGCTCTAGATCGCTCTGCCATGCCTGCAGCCAGAAATATCGGTGCCGAGTGGTGCCATTTCTCGCTTTCTCCCGCAGCCGATTTGGCTCCAGGCCCGTCTTGCAGGTAAAGACGATGGAGACAGTTACGGCGATGGGCGGGATCCACCATGGGCGAGTGGCCAGACGACTGGTTCCGCGGCGGGCGGTCTGCCGCGAGCGAGCCCGGCGCAGCGGACCAGACAGTTGGCATTCCTGCGAGCCAGCGCGGGGTCGGTGACGCGGAGGGCACCGCGGCCGGGCAATACCAGGTCAGGCAGTACGCCGGACAGGCACAGGCAGGGTCCGCCGCGGGCGGTCCGGCGGCCGCGCCGCCAGGTGGATGGCCGGACCAGCCGCCCGCAAGGTCGTTGCCGGGCTCGCCCTCTCGGCCGGGCCGGGGCTCGGGGGGCGGTCGTGGCCAGGGTGGATGGCGGCGTTGGACGCGCCCGAAGCGGATTATCGGCATTCTCGCCGTACTGGTGGCGCTCGCCGTCCTGGCAACCGCGGGCACCTACTTTTACCTGAACTCCAAGCTGCACCGGGCCGACATCCTGGTCAATTACCCAGGCAGGCCCGCGCCTGGCGCTGGGACCAACTGGCTCATTGCTGGCTCGGACAGCCGCCAGGGCCTCACCGTCGCGCAGGAGCGCAAGTACGTCACGGGGTTCGACATCGGCGGGCAGCGGTCCGACACCATCATGGTGCTGCACATTCCGGCTGGCGGCGGCCGTCCGCTGCTGATCAGCATTCCGCGGGACTCCTATGTGAACATCCCTGGCTACGGTATGGAAAAGATCAATGCCGCGTTTGACCTCGGCGGCCCGCAGCTACTGGCCAAGACGATCCAGGGCGCCACGGGCCTGTACATCAGTCACTACATGGGCATCGGATTCGGCGGCTTCGTCAGCGTGGTGAACGCGGTGGGCGGAGTGCGGATGTGCCTGACGGCGCCGCTGCACGACGTCAGCTCCGGGGTCGACTTGAAGGCGGGATGCCAGACACTGAACGGCGGGCAGGCCCTCGCGTACGTGCGGGACAGGCATAATTTCGCCACCCAGGACCTGCAGCGCGAGCAGGACCAGCGGATCTTCCTCAAGGCGCTGCTGTCGAAGATGACCAGCCCAGGCGTCATGCTGGACCCGTTCGCGGCCCTGCCCGCCGCGTCCGGCGCGGCGGACACGCTGACGGTGGACAACGGGACCAGCCTCTACGACCTCCTTCGGGTCGCTATGGCGATGCGCAATCCGCAGACCACGACCGTCCCGATCGCGACCGCCAACGACCCGACCCCGGCCGGCGACGCCGTGCTCTGGGACAGCCAGCAGGCGAAAGTACTGTTCAACGACCTGAACACCGGCCAGCCCGTGCCCAAGTACCTGATCACCGGATCACAGCAGGCCTCCTGAGCCTCGCATGGGTGCGACGTCCGGCTCACCCTGGCTCCTCCGGCGTCCGGCGCCGGCCCCCATTCGGCTCGTCCGGCGTCTGGCCCCGCCTGGCTCGTCCCACGTCCGGCTCACGCTGGCTCGTCAGATCCCGGCTCTGCGGCCGACTGCGAGGGCTCGTGCCTCGACATCCTGATGGTTTCCGTCGGGGCGAAGCCGACAAAACACGTGTCTAGGCGACGGCAATCGTCAGGATGTCGGCTCGACCGGGCTGCGAACCAAGAACCGTGAACCACGAGCCGCGAACCGAGGGCGTGCCAGCCTAGGAGTGACCCCCTGAGGCTGGCACGCCGGGTCACACGTAGCCCGCCCGTCTCATCTGCGGAGCCTTGGCTCAGGGAGCCTTCAGCTAACGCTCAGACATCCGGCGGACAATGGGACAATGAGCAGCCAGTACAGTAACGGGCGCCGGGATCCTGATGCCCGGCTGCTTGTGGTCGAAGACGAGCCCAACATTCTCGAGCTACTGGCAGCAAGCCTGCGGTACTCGGGCTTCGAGGTGATCACCGCGGCGGCCGGGAACGAGGCAGTTCAGGCGGCACAGCGGCACCGGCCGGACCTCATCGTCCTGGATGTAATGCTGCCCGATATGGACGGGTTCGATGTCGTCAGGCGGCTCCGGGGCGGTGGTGCCCAGATTCCGGTTGTCTTCCTCACCGCGCGGGACTCGACCGAGGACAAGATCCGTGGCCTGACCCTCGGCGGCGACGACTACGTGACCAAGCCGTTCAGCCTAGAGGAAGTGATCGCCCGCATCCGGGCGGTGCTGCGCCGGACCCGTGGCGACGGCAGCGAGCCACCGCCGCGGCTGAAGTTCGCCGACCTGGAGCTGGACGAGGACAGCCACGAGGTGTGGCGCGACGGCAAGCAGGTCCAGCTCTCCCCCACTGAGTTCAAGCTGCTCCGCTACTTCATGGGCAACGCCAACCGGGTGCTGTCCAAGATGCAGATTCTCGACCACGTGTGGGACTACGACTTCCGCGGGGACACCGGGATCGTGGAGTCCTACGTATCCGTACTCCGCCGGAAGATCGACGCCTCTGAGCCGCATCTGCTGCACACGCTGCGTGGCGTCGGCTACGTCCTCAGGCTGCCAGCGTCCTAGGCACGAACCTTGTTATGGCATTTACTCCGCGATCGACCGGCTTCTGGCAGTCCGTCAGGGCTGTGCCAGCCCGGACGCCGCTACGGACCAAGCTGATCACGGCGGTACTCGCCCTGGTAGCCATCGCTTTGGTCGTCATCAGCGTGGCAGGCATCTCACTTCTGCGCAGCAACCTGCTCACGCGGTCGGACAACGAGCTGACGGTCCTGTACGAGCACGCCATCAACAACCACAGCGTCCGGGGCGGCCTAGGTCCGCCGGGCTACTTCACCGTCGGGGAACGGCAGATCATCGAGGCCATCCCGGGCAGCGGGTCAGCGTACCCGGCCTACCCCTACAGCCTGAGTAGCACGGATCCGCTAATCCCGACATCTGCTTCCTGGCTCGCGAGTAATGCCCTGAGGCCAGTTACAGTGCCAGCGCAAACCGGCGGAGACCGGTGGCGGGTGATCGTCGATCCTAAGCAGGCCTTCACCGTGCAGCCCAGCGGGCTGCAAATCACCGGCACCCTTGTGGTCGGCATCGACGTGACTGACGTGTACGACACCATCGGCAGCGTGACGATCGTCCTCGTTGTGACCGGCCTAGCGGTCCTGCTCCTGCTCGGCGTTGTGGGCATTGCGGTAATCAGGGCGAGCCTACGGCCGCTCGCAGATATCGAGCAAACTGCTCAGGCAATCGCGGCAGGCGACCTAGCCAGGCGGGTGCCCGAGCGGGATCCGCGCACGGAGGTGGGGCGCCTTGGCCGGTCGCTCAACGCGATGCTGAGCCAGATAGAGGCGGCCTTCCACGCCCGTTCCGAGTCGGAGGCAGCCGCCCGGCGATCCGAGGAGCGGCTGCGCCAGTTCATCGCCGATGCCAGCCATGAGCTGCGGACGCCGCTGACCGCGATCCGGGGATTCGCCGAGTACTACCGCCAACGCGGGGGGACCGCCGCAGAAGGGACCGCGGTCGGAGCGACCACCGCCGGGGGGAGCGCCGCCGGTGGGAGTGCCTCCGGGGGAACCGCGCCCGATCCGCAGGCTGGCGTCGACGTCGGCTCCGCCGCCGTACGCAACGGAGCAGGAAAGCTCGCTCCTATCGACCTGGACCGCATCATGCGCCGGGTCGAGCAGGAGTCCGCCCGGATGGGCGTGCTCGTCGAGGACATGCTGCTGCTGGCCCGGCTTGACCAGCAGCGCCCGCTGGACCGCAGCCCAGTCGACCTGCTCACTCTTGCCGCGGACGCGGTGCACGATGCTCGCGTCGTCGCGCCGAATCGCAGCATCAACCTGAGCGTCGGCGCGGGCGCCGCGCTGCTTGTCAACGGCGACGAGGTACGCCTGCGCCAGGTCATCGGCAACCTGATGAGCAACGCGCTTTCTCATACGCCAGACGGCACGGCCATCGACGTGCGCATCAGGTCGGGCAGCCGGGCTGAGATTCAGGCTGCCACGGCGACGGCTGCAGGGCGAGGGACAGGAAGATTTGGTTCAGATCCTGTAGACGATGGTGCGTACGTTGTCGCGGAGGCGGAGCCAGGCGCGTGGCCTGGCACCCGGCCCGGCATGGACCCGGACACCGAGGACGCCGCGAACGCGCCCTCAGCCGCGGTACTTGAGGTTACCGACTACGGGCCGGGCCTGACCCAGGAGCAGGCGCGACATGCATTCGAGCGGTTCTACCGTGCCGACCAGGCCAGGACTTCTGGTGGCACGGGCCTTGGCCTCGCGATCGTCGCGGCGCTGGTAGCCGCCCATGGCGGTGCCGTCTGGGTCAGGTCGCAGCCCGGCAGCGGTTCCACCTTCTCCATCGCGCTGCCGCTCGCACCCGAGGCGGTGCAGGGCGCAGGTCACGAAGATGACGCCGCAGCAACCGACGCCGCCGAGCCCGACGCCGCAGCAACTGAGGCCGCAGCAACCGACGCCGCCGAGCCCGAGGCCGCAGCAACCGACGCCGCAGAAACCGGAGTCACGGGCCAGGGACCCGGCCCGCCCTGGACCGAACCCGGTTCGGCCAGCCCCGGGCAGGACAGCGCGGCTTAAGAAGGTCTAAGGGTTCAGGCCGGGCCCAGCCATCGGGCGCAGATCCGCGGAATCCGAGCCGCCCAGTCAGCCGCGGACCTGACCCCAGAAGCAGGCTCTCATCAGGTGGGTCCGCGACCTCCGCGGGGAAGACCCCGGTGGTGGAATCCTACGTTTCCTTGCTCCGGCGCGGTATCTGCACCACTGAGGCGCGGCGGCAACACGCCCGCCTCGACGCGATGAGCCTGGTCACGCTCGCAGCGTGCCGGATCCGGCTCGTGTTATGGCCATCGCATCGCGATGGTCGGGCGGCCGTTGGCAATTCGTCAAGGAACTGCCGGGCCGGACGCCACTACGGATCAGGCTGGTCGCGGCAGAGCTTGCGCTCGTGGCCATCGCGCTCGCCGCCATCAGCGTGGCCGGCATCGATGTCCTGCGTAGCTATCTGCTGAAACAGCAGAACCAGGAACTCCTCGCGGCGGACGAGTCCGAAACGCTGCAGACCACGGTGCAGAACTACCTCGACACCGAGTTCGCCGGCGGCAGGCGCACGCTACTCGTGCACCAGATGTCCACGAGGTTTTCAGCGGACTGGGTGTCAGATGGAAAGCTGTACCAGGTTATTTATCCAATATCCGGCTATTCGGATATGGGGTATCCCGTCGACGTACCGGGGCCAAGCTTCTCGACTAGAGCGCCATGGTTGCAGAAGTTTGCGCCGGTCATCGTCGGTGCCCGAGCCGGCCCAGCCCGCTGGGATGTCGTCTCAAGCACCATGGCGGTCCTGACATCTGCTGGCCCGATAGAGGGCGTGCTGATCGTGGGCATCAACGTAAGCCCGGTCTACCAGACCATTAACAGGCTGACTGGCATTGACGTATTGATCAGCGTCATCCTCCTGCTCAGCCTGCTCATCCTCGGAGTCGCGGTCATCCGCGCGAGCCTGCAGCCCCTGACGAAGATCAAGCGGACCGCAGAGGCGATAGCCGACGGGGACCTGACCCAACGCGTGCCGGAAGTCGACCCGCGGACCGAGTTCGGCAGCGCCAGCCGAGCGCTGAACAGGATGCTCGGCCGAATCGAGAAGGCCTACCACGCCCGGTCCAGCTCAGAACGCGCAGCCCGCAGATCCGAAGAGCGGATGCGTCATTTCGTCGCCGATGTAAGCCACGAACTCCGAGCTCCGCTGATCGCAATCAGCGGCATCACGGAGTACTACCGCCATCGCAGCGGCGCTAGGGCGCCCGACAGCGGGGTTAGGGCGCCGGACCTCGGCGCTTGGGCATCGAACCCCGAGCATGGTGGCCGCACAGGCTCCCGTGCCGCGGAGGCAGGCAATGGTGCCGCGGCCGCGCACAGCCTTGCCGCGAAGCCGATGCCTGCCGACCTCCAGCGGATCATTAGCCGGGTCGAGCAGGAGTCTGATCGGATGGCCGGGCTGCTTGAGGACTTGCTGCTGCTGGCACGCCTGGATCCACACGGCAAACCGGACAATCACCCGGTGGACCTGCGGGCTATCGCGGACGATAGCGTCCGCGATGCTCGCGGCACCGCACCCAATATCGGGGTCACCTTCAGCGTCGATCCCGGCGCCGCGCTGATCGTCGAAGGCGACCAGGCACAGTTGCGCCAGGTCATCGCCAACCTGATGAGCAGCGCTCTGTCCCGCGCGCCGGATGGAACATCTATCGACGTCCGAATCGGATCAGCCACATGCGCGGATCTGCAGGGCGAATTGTCAGCAGCCGGGGCGGAGACCGACTGGTGGCCGGGTCTTCTGGATACCGCGGACCCGGACGCGGCCGCAGGCACGCCTGCGGCGACCGTGCTGGAGGTGACGGATCACGGTCCGAGTCTGACCGACGAGCAATCCAGGCACGCCTTCGAGCGCTTCTACCGCGCCGACCGGTCACCGGCCGCCAGTGATTCAGGCCTGGGCCTGGCTATCGTCGGGGCCCTGGTCAAGGCCCACGGCGGCGCCGCATGGGTCAAGTGGCGGCCCGGCAACGGCGCTACGTTCTGCGTCGCGTTCCCCCCGAAGCGCGAGCCAGCGCAAGCTTGCGACCAGGACGAAGAACGTGCCGGACCCGACGTGACGGAGACGGAGACGGACGTTGCATGTCTGCCTGACGCTCCCGGCATGCAGGTCAGTCACCTGACCGCGGGCGTAGGGGCTGCGGGCCTCAATGGCTCGGATTCAGGACAGCAGCCGGCCTGGATCGAGCCAGGAGCGGTCGACGAGATCTCCTTCTGAGCGGTCAGCTCCGCAGCACCGCGCGAGCTGCCGTGAGCGCGGCATCACGGTAGGCGGCGCCGAACAAGCAGACATGCACGAGCAGCGGGTGCAACTGGTGCAGCGGGACGCGGTCGCGCCATCCGTCGGCCAGCGGCGCGACCTGCTGATAGCTAGCCACGATCTGGTCAAGGAGCGGGGCGCCGAACAGGCCGAGCATGGCCAGGTCGGTCTCGCGGTGCCCGCCATGGGCGGCCGGATCGATAAGCCAGGCCCTGCCGCCCGACCACAAAACGTTGCCTGCCCAGCAATCCCCATGAATCCGGCTCGGTCGCTCGGCGGGCCCGGCAAGTTCGGCGATCCGGTCCGCGACTGACTCGACAAGGCGGACGTCGGCCGACGAGAGCATGCCGGAGTCCGCAGCTAGCCGGGCATACGGGAGCAGCCGCTGACCGGCGTACCAGGCTGGCCACTCATCGGCTTCCGCGTTCGGCAGCGGCAGACCGGCGATGACTCCGGGCCAGGGCGCGCCGAAGTGGTCCGCACCCGCCGCATGCAGCCGAGCCAGATCGGCGCCGAAACGCGCCGCGGCCTGCTGGCCAGCCCGGCCTTCTTGTACCCACTCGATGACCAGCACGCTGTCATCGGCGGCCAGCACCTCAGGCACCGGTACAGCGGCTGCGGCGGCGAGCCAGCGCAGACCGGCCGCCTCAGCCGCGAAGCCGGCCGCCTCGCGGCTCACCGCGTGGCCGGCTACCTTCGCGAACGCAACCCGGCCGTCCGCCAGCACCAGGCGGTAGTGATCGACCCCGTGCTGGCCACCCAGGCGGAGCGCCTCCCGCAGATTAGCGCCCATCGCCTGCTCGAGCCGGACTCTGGCCGCCTCATCCATGCCCGCTGTCGCCTGCCGTCCGGTCGCCAGCTAAAGGATCGCGCCCACCTGGCTGGCGACACCGCGCGACGCCGCTTCTACCAGGTCAAAGACTTCCTTGAACTCCTCGTCGCTCCCCTCGTACGGGTCTGGCACCTCCGCATCCTCCAGCGAGTCAGGGTCGAACGACCGCATCAGCTGAATGCGCCCGGCAAGTTCCTGGTCGCCGGCCGCCATCAGCCGCAGGCTGGCCAGGTTGCGCCGGTCCATGGCCAGCAGCAGGTCGTAATCCGCCAGCCAAAACCGCTCGACCTGTCGCGCCCTGTGCCCGGATCCGTCAAGGCCGCGGCGCCTGAGCTCGGCCCGAGCACCGTAATGCATCGGCTCGCCTAGGTGCCAGTCGCCGGTCCCGGCGCTTTCGACCACTACCCTGCCGTCCAGCCCAGCCTGCTCGAACTTCTCGCGCAGCACCACCTCCGCCGTAGGGGACCTGCAGATGTTGCCCAGGCATACGACGCAAATCCGGTAAGGTCCCGCGGGATTCCGCGGCGGGGGTGCCACGCCGGAGGCCCGCTGGTAAGCGCTCATGGCTCCAAGCATGCCCGATGCGGTATGGCCGCCTGCCGCCTGCCACGATGTAGCGCATGCCACCAGCGTCGCCCTACCGGTCCCTTTCGTTCTGGCACGACACCGTGCCCGGAACGCTCGAGCCCGGCGCGTCGCTGCCCGGCGATACCGACGCCGACGTCGCAATCGTCGGGGCCGGATTCACCGGCATGTGGACTGCCTATTACCTGCACAAGGCCGATCCCACCCTCCGTATCGTCGTCTGCGAGCGGGAGATCGCCGGTTTCGGGGCTTCAGGGCGGAACGGGGGTTGGTGCTCGGCACTGTTCCCCGCCTCGCTGACCAAGCTCCAGCGGATGGCGGGCCGGGCGGGTGCGGTCGCCATGCAGCACGCTATGCACGCCACGGTCGACGAGGTGGGACGGGTAGCGGCCGCGGAGGGCATCGACTGTCACTGGGCCAAAGGCGGCACCGTGATGCTGGCCAGATCACCGCTGCAACTCGAGCGGGCAACAGATGAAGTCAAAGAGGCCAGGGAGTTCGGATTCGGCCCCGAGGACCTGCGGGTCCTGACTGCCGCCGAGGCAAAGGACATGGCGGCAGCCACCAGCGTCGCGGGCGGCACCTATACCCCGCACTGCGCGGCCATCCACCCATCGCGTCTGGCTAGAGGCCTGGCAGACGTCGTGCGACGGGCGGGCATCGGCCTGTACGAGCGCACCGAGGTGCTGGAGATTCAGCCCGGCCGGGTCGTGACCGGGCTCGGCACGGTCCGAGCCCGTTACGTAATAAGGGCGACGGAAGGCTATACGCCGGCCCTGCGCGGACTGAAACGGGCCGTCGTGCCCGTGTACTCCCTGATGATTGCGACGGAACCGCTGCCGGATGCCGTCTGGGATCAGATCGGGCTGGCTAGCCGGCCGACGTTCGGAGACCTGCGGCACCTGATCATCTACGGCCAGCGCACTGCCGACGGCAGGTTCGCCTTCGGCGGACGTGGTGCGCCGTACCACCTCGGCTCCGCTGTACGGCCGTCATTCGACCGGGTCCCGGCCGTGTTCGCCGAACTGCGGCGGACCCTGACCGAGCTGTTTCCCGTTCTCGGTGACGTGGCGGTCACGCACTGCTGGGGCGGCCCGATTGGCATCTCCCGTGACTGGTGCGCGTCTGTCGGCCTGGACCCCGATACCGGGATCGGCTGGGCGGGCGGCTACGTCGGCGACGGCGTGTCCACCACGAACCTGGCTGGCCGGACGCTGGCAGACTTGATCACGGGGACGGACAGCGAGCTCGTCCGGCTGCCATGGGTGGGCCACCGGTCACCGGACTGGGAGCCCGAGCCGCTTCGCTGGCTCGGGCTGAACGCTGGCCTGCAGGTCATGAGCATGGCGGATCACGCCGAGACCAGGACGGGCCGCCCATCTCGGGCAGCGCGATTCATGGGCAGGTTCCTCGGTGAGTAGCGAGGCTGGCGCGGGCATCGCCGGCCCGCACTTGACAGACCCGCCGGACGTCGTGATTCGCTCGTCCTGATAAGTTGCGCTACGATCGCACCGTCTCAAGCGCCGCTAGCTCAATTGGCAGAGCAGCGGACTCTTAATCCGCGGGTTCGGGGTTCAAGTCCCTGGCGGCGCACCCGTGCTGACCTGGGGTTTCGTCCCAGACCACTGCTGGTCCGGTCGGCCGCGTGGAACGGTTCGTGGAACGTGTCGGTGGCTGACGCTAGCGTTGAATGTATGACAGCGCCCCCCTCTGGTCACATGGAGCAATTACCCAGCGGGACGTACCGCGTGAGCGTGTATGCGGGCTGCGATCCCGCTGACCGGCCGCGAGCTGCGGCACCGCGCGACGGCCAAGACGATGCAGCAAGCCCAGATCCTGCTGGGCAGGCTGCTAGAGCAGGCCGACGCGGGCCGCCGGCCTGACTCCAGGGTGCTGGTTCGCGACCTGCTGGCCCAGTACCTCGAGGTCGCCGAGCTGGAGCCGTCCACTCGCGATACCTATGGGAGCTACCTCCGCCGCATAGTCCTGCCTGCCCTCGGGTCGGTGGAGGTGCGGAAGGTTCGCGGGCCGATGCTCGACACGCTGTACGCGCGGCTGCGGCGATGTAGCGACATTGCGTGCGTGAGCGGGCGACCGTTTACCGAGCGCAACCTGTTCCCGGTGCTTTCGGACGCTGGCGGCGGGCGGTTCCAGCGCTGGCAGCGGATCGCGAGCCTGCTGCGGGACGCGATCAAGTCTGGGGAACTGGCATCGGGCACGGAGCTTCCGTCGTCCCGCGAGCTGGCGACCCGGTATGACCTCCCAGTCGCCGCGGTCCGGCATGCCATCGATGCCCTGGCTGCTGAGGGCTTGCTGCAGACACGGGCCGGCAGACCCTCAATTGTGGCCGGAGAGCTCTCCGAGGCACCATCCGCTCCTGCTGAGCCAGGGCGGCGGAAGCGCCGTGCCCAACCAGCTCACGACTGCGCCCGTGCAGGGTGCCGGCCGCATGTGTGCCGACCGATGTCCGCGGCGACGATCCGCCAGATCCACTCGATCCTCTCCGGTGCGTTCGCGGCAGCGGTGCGCTGGGAGTGGATCGACCGTAACCCCGCATCGTCGGCCAAGCTCCCGAAGGCCCGGCCGCGGTCCCCGGTCTCTCCCGGTCCCGCTGACGTGGCGAAGGCGATCGCGACCGCGCGCAAGATGGAGCTTGACCATCTTGGCCTGTACCTGTGGCTCGCCGCCGTTACCGGAGCCCGGCGCGGAGAGCTGTGCGGGCTGCAGTGGATCGACGTGGACCTGGAACGAGGTGTCCTGCACGTAGCCAACAGCTATCTCGTCCGCGCGGGCATCAAGACTCGCAAGGACACTAAGACTCACCAGGACCGGTACCTCGCTCTGGACAAGATCACTGTCACCATGCTCGCGGATCGTTGGGAGCGGGTCAGCGATCAGTTGAACACCGCCGGTGTTGAGCTCTCCCACCGCTTTCGTCTTCTCCAACGACCCACTCGGCGCAGAGCCGTGGAACCCAGACTGCGTAACCCACAAGGTGGCGCAAGTCGCCGAGAGGGCGGGCGTGACGCTCAACATCAAGGCACTGCGGCATTACTCTGCGAGCCAGTTGCTCGCGGGCGGAATCGACCTGCGGAACACTGCGGCGCGCCTTGGGCACGGCGATGGCGGTGCAACGACATTGCGGCACTACGCCGACCCGGTATCCGAGGTGGATCGTCAGGCCGCTGCCTACCTGGACGAACTTACCTCTCTCGGTCCGACGACGCCGTCGCGTAGAGGGCGCGAGGGTCGCCCGGCCTATCGCTCCCGCGCGAGTTCCTCCAGCCAAGCCATCGTGAACTGCTCTATATCAACCTGGGCGCGTAGCCAGGGACAGCTGATGGCTGCCAGCTTATATTCGGCCGCCCGCACGACTGGCTAACTGACCGACCGGCGACATGCAGAAGCGGACCTCCCGCGGGAACGCCTCGGCTCGAACTTCCCGCTTTCACTGCCGGCGCCAATGGAGTGCGATCAGGCTTTCACACGGAGTGTCACCTGAGCTGACCACCGAAGGAGAAGAGGGCTACCATCGCCGCCAGTAACACGCCAGCCGCCAGAACTGCCCCTATGTACAGGTAGGGCTTACCACCTGTGTCTTCGCCCTCGCCCACTCCGGATGGCAGCTCACCCAGCACAACGGAGGGAGCGAACCACACATAATCCGTCATTCCTCGATAGAAGTCGAAACTGGGAAGGCTGGCGAGTTGCGCGTCGATACCATTGCGCGCGCGCGCCAAGTCGCGCGCGAATTCCCGGCCCTCACGTGGGGCAGCGAGTGCTGCGGCGGCGTCCTCGAGTTCATGCCCCGAAGCTGCGACCACCGTGTCCAGGCATGCGTCGGACATTCGCTCACCCCCGCGCAGCGCACATCGCAGCACCTCAACGGTATCGAAGGCACGCAGCGCGGCCCGGTCGCCAGCGCTGGGCGGCACAAGGCTGCGCGTGACCAGCGAACGCGCCCTGGCCAGATCGTGTGCAGACGCTTCCTCTCCCTGCAGCCTTCGGCGGGCCACGCTGAGTGCGAACCTGACGGATTCGGGCCGGGGGTAACCAGGCGCACCCCGCGCAGTGGCTGGTCTTGCCGCCCTGCCGTCGGTGTCTGCCGTGGCTCCCGGCCCTCCTCCCGAAGCCACACGGACGCGCCGACGCGGCGGCGTGTACCAGCGGGCGAGACGATCGGCGAGCTCGCACGTATATCGCGTCTGGTCCTGCGGACTCGCGGCGGCCAGGTGGCGCCGAAGAGGTTCCAAGTAGGACTCGCCGAGTTCGTGGTCTCGCACGAAATAGGCAAGGATGTCTGCTTTGAGAGCGCGGGAGCGGGCCGAGGGACCACGCAGTGGTGCGACGGGCCCGGGATTGGCCATGACAAAGCCCACGAACAACGGCAGCAGGAGCACCAGCCGGAGGTGAGCTCCGAGGCCGGTCCCGGCGCCCTGGCCGGTCTCAGTCAGCAAACTGGTCAGGCTGCCCCGCTGGTAGCCGTCCACAGCCAGGTATGCGAGCAGCGGCACGACGATTGCAGTTGTACCCAGCAACCAGCCGAGCCGCCGCTCCGCAGCCGCGTCCCGGCTGAGGTCCCTGACGCCGAACAAGAGCCCGTAAATGATCGGCGCCGCCAGCACGACCACCGCTAGCCTGCCCGTCGGCCCGAGCGAGGCCGGGACCGCGAAGGGAACAAACGCGATGACAGGCATTGTCAGGACGACACAGAACCCCAATCGCGCCACCCCTGGCCTGCGGCGCCACTGGGTGAGCGCGACCGCCGCCGCGACCGGCACCGCGACCATGGTGAACACCACGGGATCCGGCAGCACCGGAGGGGTGAACGCGGACGCCAGCAGGCCTAGGCGCAAACGCAGGAACGCTCCTGCGAACAACGCTAAAGCCCAGCCCGCAAGAGGCAGCACGACGGTCTCGTAGCCGGTGCGCTCGGCCGGGCTACCATCCAAGTTCCTCGTCTTCTGTTTTCGGCCCCACAGGGCGAAGAGCCGCCAGGCGCCCAGGCAGAACAGGACGATAAAGCCCGACGCGGCAGCGAGTACGTACGCGCTGTCGAGGATCTTGCCAAGAAAAGACAGGCCGAAAGGCAGCACCAGCGATGCGGGAAGCTGGCCGAGCGTCACACCGGTAGGCCAGAGGAACCCGATGACAAGGGTCAACAGACCGCACGTTGTCAGGCCGGCGAGAACCGCGCGAGGGCGCCGCCGTTGGGGTGCGAACCAGAGCACTAACACGGCGAACGCCAGCACGCCGGCACTGGCGGCAATTTCGGGGAGGGCCGCGGGCAGAGTCTCCACCAGCACATACCTGGCTCCGAAGAAAAGGAGGTCCAGACTCGCCGCGACACCTGTATAGAAGAGCAGGCAGGTGGGAACATAGGCGGCTCCGACCGCTTCCGGCAGCTCGAGACGCCAGCGTGCCCTGCCGATGAAGAATGCCGCCAGGGCGGTCATGCCGGCCACCAGCACCCAGGCGTCCGGGTGGGCGTCACGTATCAGCGGCCACGCGCCTAGGTGCCCGCCGAGCCACCGTGGCAACCAGCCGAACGAACCAAGAACCAGCCACGACAGCACCGTCAGCACGATCAGTGTGCGCGGCCAGTGCTGGCCGGCCACTCCCTGCCGCTTCCCCGTCTGGGGTCCGTCAAGCAGTGCCGCAAGCCGGAACCCTGCGCCCACACATGCCGCCACCCATTCAATGCTGCTCGCCACGACCAGTGGGATGGCAAGCAGGCCAGCTACAGAGGCCACCACCAGGATGGGGTTGGTGTCGAGGCCCGGCAGGACACCGAAACCACCGCCTCGCAGCGCGCCCGGGCCTGCCCAGGTCAGCACCGCCACGACCGGCGCCAGCACCGCGACCGCGGTAAGACACGGCTGTACCACCTTCCGGCAGGGCGACCACGGTGCCGCAATCAGTGCGATGGCGGCCAGCAAGCCAGCCAGCGCGAGCCCGGCCGCCAGGTGCTGGCGGGCGGCCGACGTGTTGGCGCCCATCGCCAGCGGTGTCAGGCCGGTCATGTACAGCGTCAGGCTGGCGAAGGTGGCTAGCACGATGGAGACGAACAGCGACGCGGCCATCCCCGGCAGGCCCAGCAGGTAGTCACGGCTGGCCCGCAGCGCTAGCACGCACCCGACCACCAGTCCCGCTAGCGCATCGAAAGTGGCGCCGGTCGTCAGCCAGGCAGTCCGGGCAGTGCCCGCAGGCGTAACGACTAAGAGCACCATCCCCGCCAGCGCCGTGACCGAGGCCGCGAGCAGGAGCACCTTGGAGGACAACGGCGGGCTCGGGATGCGCGGCAGCTCCGGGGTCTCGCCGAACAACACCATGGCGGCCGCCCGCGCAGTGCGCCGAATCGTCTGACATCCCCAGGCTCTCGGCGGGCGTGCCTCCGGCATGCTCAAAGCATGCCGTGAAGACGCGTCCCTCCGCCAGGCACGCATGACTGTGGCCGCTCCGCGAACTGGAATCGGTTTTCCTGAGTCATGCTCGGCGGTGGAGAGAACGTGGTGACTCTCTACAGCGGCCACCGCCCTAAGGACTACCTCGCCGAACACCTTTCATGGGTCAACGAGGCGGCAGCAGAAGGCGACGGTCCCGGCCGTGCTAAATGGCGAGTGACGCCACATACTCATAGAGCTCGACGGGTAACAGCGCTCTCCGCGCTGCCGCGCCAGTGATCCTTTGCGGGCGTAGTGCCGATAGCCCTGGCCGGCCATTCCCGGGACACTGTCCGTAATGGTCATTGATCCGGACATCGCACCCGTCCGGGCTGCAGGCTCGGGCGGCCGGATGCTGCTGCCCGGGTCTGATCACTACCGTGGCCGCAGGCTGGCGGCACTAGCGTCGTCGCGGCGGCCTCGCGGAGAGGCTGCCTGGGCGATCGCTGCGGCGGTCTGGTTCTGACGGGGGGTGGCCCCATGGGTGCGCTGACCTGCCCGGGCGTCTGGAGGTGCTGCTGTCGAACGAGCCTGTGTTCGACTTGTATCAGGCGGGGCCATGGCGTGTCCCGGCCGGGCTGATCGAGGAGATCCGCCAGCGCACCCGTGACCTTTCCGCGACGCCCGAGGCGCGATCCCTGCAGGTCCGGCTGCAGCGCAGCTTCCGGCCGGAGGCGACCGCGGTGGCCGCGGACCTGCTGAGCATGGCCGGATTCTTGTGCGGGCTTGGCGCGATCCGCGGGGGAAGTCACGCCCGGCTGGAGTTCGAGATCTTCGACCAGTTCCGGCAGGGCCTGCCGCCGGAGGAGCACGACCCGCTGCAATGGGCGGCCTACAGCCCGTACTGGCGGCCGCCCGCAGACTGGCTCCTGAACGATCCCGACCACCGGACGGCAGCGATCTCGTTGGCCGGGCGCTGCATGCAGGTGCTGGAAGGGATCACGCCGCTGGACGAGCGGCGCCGGGCGTTACTCGCGCTGCACGACCGGGGTCACCGCCGACCCCGGCGCTCAGGCGATCCTGCTGGCCGGGTCGCCGCCGGATGTGCACGACCTGTGGGCTGCGGCAGTCGGCCCGGCCGAGCTTGCCGCATTGCCCGAGCTGGCCGGGCCGGAAAGCTACCTGGCGTGGGCACATGACGGGCTGGCAGCTGCGCACGACCGGATCGCGGCCGCGATCCGCGGCGTCCCGCCGCTCGCCCAGATCACCGCCGAGCGGATCCTGCAGGCCGGACTGGACACCGTGCCGGCCGCGCTGGCTGTCGCGGCCGGTACCGACGGATACCTCGCCGTGCAAGAACACCTCACCGACATTGAAGAAGAGTTCCGGCCGGGCGCCTGGCGCGACCAGACCCGCGGCTGGCTAGCCCGCGGGCTGGCCGCCGGCGAAATCGAGGCCTGCCGCGGCTGGCTGGACATGGCGGTGCGGATCACCGGCATCCTGCAGGGCCTGCCCGGCGAGCCCGCCATGCCCTCACCCTGCTACGTGCCGGTGCCCGCGTTCCAGCGTGATATCCGCGCGTTCGCCATGGCACCGCGCGTCAGCAACCCGCTGACCACCGCGCTAACTACCCGGCCCGGAAGCCCGGCCCGATCGGCTGACGGTGCCGGACCGGCCGACCAGGACAGCCCGTTCCCGTCCCGAAGCGCGGAAGGCGGCGGCGCGCGCCTGCTGCTGGATCAGCTGCCCGGCCTGGACACCGTCCGGGCCCAGCTCACCGCCGTCATCGCGGTTGCCGAGGCCGAGCAAGCACGGCAGGCAGCGGGGGTGAGGGTCCGGCCGGGCTGGAAGAACCTGGTGTTCGCCGGCGGGCCGGGGACCGGCAAGTCCCGCGTCGCCGCGCTGCTCGCCGGCATCTACCGCGACCTGGGCGTCCTGCCGGCCGGGACGCTCACCGAGGTGACCAGGGCCGGCCTGTCCAGCGACCACGCCGCCGAGACCGCCCGGCTGTGCGAGGAGGCGTTCGGCCGCGCGGCCGGCGGCATGCTGCTGGTCAGCGACGCGCACCTGCCCGGCCCGGTCGACGCCCAGGACCGGCGCGCGCTGCGGCTGCTGACCGAGGAACTCACCGCCCGCCGCGACGGCGGCCTGGTCGTCATCCTCGCCGGGCCTGGCCCAGCCGGTCAGCCAGTTCCTCGACGCCAGCCCGGCCCTGGCCGACCGGTTCCCCGTCACCATCACCTTCCCGCCGTACACGCCCGCCGAGCTGACCGCGATCTTTACCCACCGCGCGGCCGATGCCGGGTTCACCCTCACCGCCGGCGCCGCCGCCAGGGCCGCAGCTGTGATCGGGCAGGCGGCCCCCGCCGCCGGAACTCAGGCCGGCAGCGCCCGCCTCGCCGCCCGGCTCCTCGACCAGGCAGCCGCGCGGCAGGCCCGCCGGGTCATGACCACCAGTCCGGATCCGTCCGCGCTCACTCTGCTCACTGCTGACGACATTCCCGACCCCGCCACATCCCCGGCTGAGGGCCGGACGCCGGTCGCCGACCCGCTCGCCGAGCTCGACCAGATGACCGGGCTGGCCTCGGTCAAGCAGCAGGTCCGGCTCCTGGTTGCCGAGGCCAGGGCCGAGCAGCTGCGCCGCGACGCCGGCATGCCCGGCCGCAACCAGTCCCGGCACATGATCTTCACTGGCCAGCCCGGCACCGCCAAGACCACCGTCGCCCGGCTCATCGCCGCCATCTACGCCCAGCTCGGCCTGCTGTCCTCCGGGCACCTGACCGAGGTCGCCCGTGCTGACCTCGTCGGCCGGTACATCGGCGAGACCGCGCCGAAAGTCACCGCCGTCGTCGCCAGCGCGCTGGGCGGCGTCCTGTTCATCGACGAGGCCTACGCCCTCACCATGACCGACTCCGAGCACGACTACGGGTCCGAGGCCATCGCCACCCTCACCAAGCTCATGGAGGATTACCGGCGCGACCTCGTCGTCATCGCCGCCGGATACGAGCGCGAGATGGCCAGCTTCCTGCACGCCAACGCCGGCCTGGCATCCCGCTTCCCGACCGTCGTGCACTTCCCCGGCTACACCGACGACGAACTCGCCGCCATCTTCACCACCATGGCCGCCCATGACGGATTCCACCTCGCTGATGGCGTCCTCGCACGGGTTCGGGCGACCATCGCCGCCGCACCGCGCGGGCCGGAGTTCGGCAACGCCCGGCAAGTACGCAACCTGCTCGACCAGGCCATCGCCGCCCAGGCCCTGCGGATCACCGAAGCAGACCACAGCAGCGCCGACGTCCGGGAGCTTCGGCCAGAAGACCTGCCCGCAAAACCGGACCAGCCACGAGAAGACAGCGGGCCGGGCCAGTACCTGTAGCTGGCTGCGCCAGCCATCGTGACAGTCCGCCGACGTACCTGAGGAGACGATTTGCGCCATCTTCGTCGCCCGCAAATGTTTGATCTCGAGCCGTACGGCTTCTCGCAGGAGCCTTGAGATAACCACCTGGATGCGGGCAGCGATGAGACGCTTGCCGTCGGCGGGTACGCAGACCTGGCGGTGTCGGCTACGGCGAGTCGCCCGCACATGCATGTTATGCCTGTGATCTTCCTCGTTATCTGGTCCACCCTTGACGGGTTAAATCGACGGTGACGACAGGAGCGCATGCTGTGGATGCGGCCGAGCTTGGTGTGGTCCGTTCTTATGACCGGTCCGGCGGGCTGGTGGTCGGAATCGGGATGCCGCTGGCTGATGTGTATCTGGAGTTCCTGGGCGGCCGGTGCCGGCCGAACACGGTGCTCGCGGCGGCCTACGACCTGAAGGTGTTCTTCACTGCTGTCGGTAAGCCGCCCGATCAGGTGCGGCCCGCTGATGTGCTGGCGTTCATCACCGCGCAGCGCACTGGCGCGGGCGGTGCCGGCGAGTACGGCGCGTTGCGGCCTGTTGGTCGTGGAGGTGAGCTGGCTGGCATGAGCGGCACCACGGTGCGCCGGCGCCTGTCGATCGTGTCGGGGTTCTTCGCGTTCTTGCAGGCCCGCGGTGACGTGCCGGCTAATCCGGTGCCGCGGGGGCTGCCGACGCGACGGGAGGCTTCCCGTCCCCGCCAGGGTGTCCCGCTGGTCCGCGTCGGCCTGCGGCTGCCGCAGGTCTTGTCCCCGGCCGAGGTCGATGCGCTGACCGCCGCGCTGCGCACGCACCGGGACCGCGCCATGGTCGCGGCGATGGTGCTGGGCGGGTTACGCCGCTGTGAGGTGCTCGGGTTGCGGCTGGATGATCTGCGTGCCGCCGAGCGGCGGGTGTTCGTCGCTGACGGGAAAGGCGGCCGGCAGCGGCTGATCCCGGTGTCAGCCCGGTTCTTCGCCGCAGTCGGCGCCTATCTGGACGCCGAGCGGCCGCCCGATGCCGGCACTGACCGGGTCTTCGTCGTGCTGAAGGGGCCGCGGCGCGGGCAGCCACTGTCCGCCAAGGGCACCGATGAGGTCCTGGCTGCCGCCCGCCGCCGGGCCGGGCTTGATCACGCGACCTGCCACGAGCTGCGGCACACCTGCCTGACCCGGCTGCGCGAGGCCGGGATGGCGCTGGAAGCGGTGCAGGCTCAGGCCGGCCATGCCTCGATCGAGTCGACCCGGATCTACCTGCACCTGGCCGATGACTGGCTGGCCGCACAGTACCGTAAGGCCGCCGAGGTAATCGACGCGCAAGTGTTCGCCGGCAATCCAGCCCTGCACCGGAGCGGGCGGTGACCGGGCCGCGGCGAGGCGCTAACGGGATGGGCCTGCTGCCGTCGTGGGCTGACCTGGAGCCAGCTATTCCGCAGATCACCGAAACGATGCGCCGTTACCTGACCCAGCTCGGCTGCGTCCTGCGGCCGGGCAGCGTCAGCGGCATCGACCTGGGCCTGCGCTGTTTCGCCGGCTTCCTCGCCGAGACCGCGCCCGAGGTGACCTGCGTCGCGGACGTGACCCGCCGCCATATCGAGGACTACAAGCCGTGGCTGGCGCTGCGGCCCGGCCAGAACAAGCCGGCCCTGACCACCGCGACCATCACCCACCGGCTCAGTACCCTGCGGATGTTCTTCGTCCGCCTCGACGAATGGGGCTGGGACGAAGCGCCGCCGCGCGTGCCGATGTTTCCCGGCGACCTTCCCCGCGGCGACCACCCGCTGCCCAAGGCACTCGACGACGCCAGCGCGGCGAAGCTGCTGCGCGCCGCTCAGGCCGACAAGCGGATGCTCGTCCGCGTCACCGTGGAGATGCTGCTGCGCACCGGACTGCGGGTCAGCGAGTACACCTCGCTGCGCGCCGACGCGGTCGTCCACATCGGCGCCGGGCCGTGGCTGCACGTCCCGGTCGGCAAGCTCCGCCAAGACCGGTACCTGCCGCTGCACCCGCAGCTGGTCGCCCTGATCGATGACTACCGAGCCGCGCACGTCGATCCGGCCAACCCGCTGCTGCTGCCCCGGGAGAACGGCAAGCCCGCGGACCGGCACGCCGTCACCCGATACATCAACAAAGCTGCGGCCGCCGCCGGCCTGCCGCACATCCACCCGCACCAGCTGCGCCACACCCTGGCGACCCAGGCGATCAACCGCGGGATGAGCCTGGAGGCCATCGCCGCCATGCTCGGACACCGCAGCCTCGACATGACCCTGCGCTACGCCAAGATCGCCAGCCGGACCGTCGCCGACGAGTACTTCGCCGTCACCGACAAAGTCGACGCGCTCTACGGCCAGCCGCCCGTCCTGCCCGCCGACGCGCTCGGACCAAACATGGCCCGGCTGCGCCGCGAACACCACAGGATGCTCGGCAACGGCTACTGCACCCGGCCCCCAGAACTCGACTGCGCCTTCGAGTCCATCTGCGAAACCTGCACCTTCTTCCAGACAAGCATCGAGTTCCGCCCCACCCTGCAAGCCCAGCACGACCACGCCGCCGCCCACGGCCAGCCCGGCCGCCAGCAACTCTTCGGGCAGATCCTTAGCCGAATCGACCAGGACGCGTCATGACCACCCACCACCGGAGCCAGCCATGATCAACTTGACTGCGATCACCGGCATAATGCCGAATTGAGGACGTAGGCCCACTGCCCGGCGCAAAGCTCTCACTGATCTTGCGATGGCATGCCGAACCGCCTTGTCCATACTTCCTGACCCGTAGTGTGATCCGTATCATCACGCGCAGTTCGGAGGTCGGAGCAGCAGGCGACAGGCGGGCGTTCCCAGTCACCCTGCCTGTCCTCTTGAACTCACGCCGTTCGCCATCGTGACTGAAGCGCAAAACTGCGTCGCCGCGGAAGGGTCTGATAATTATGCCTACGCACGGCATACTGCAAGACGTTGCCCACTACCTGGTAATCCCGCTGGCGGTGCCATGCGCTATAGTTCTTGCCGCTGTGTGTGCACGATTAGTAAGGGTTCTGATATTCCGTATCAGACAGCGCGGATTCCCACCCATCGTGATTCATGCGAAAGCAACTCCTGAAGGCGACGCACTGGCCGCGGGATTGTCCGCTTATCTCGTTCAAGACAAGCTTGGAACGGACATCGTCATACCGCCCGGCGGCGGTCCTGTGCAACAGGCCTATCCGATCGAGAACATGCCGAGTCCTGGTTGGTTGGCTGCTGTCATGCGCATAGTTATCGCGACCGAGCCATCATTCCAAGTAGCTCTGAGCTCCGTTACGTTTTCGAGGCCCGGCACTAATTCGCACACCTGCGAGGCGACGGTGCGCATAACGAAGGCTCCCAGGAATCGCCTTATCTCATCTGATGTCGTCAGGCGAGACACACTAGAGAATCTCGTCCATGACATTGCTGTCCTCGTGATACATAGCGTCCGCCAAGACCCGCAGGTTACGTTGCACACACCACGATGGGAGCAGTGGAGCTCAGATATCAGGGCCTACTCGGCGTATCGCACTGCTTTGCAGCTTGAACGTGCAGGCAGAGCTACTCAGGAGCAAGCGCTCAGGCAGTACGACAAAGCTATACGCTTGGACCCTGCCAACTTCATGATTACTACGCGCAAGGCTGCTCTCCTCGAGCTGATGCGCAAGCCAGACTTGGCCTCTGGTACCTACCGTACGTGTAAAGAACTGTGGCCTGAGGCGATAGAGGTCGCATATCGGCTAGCGGCATCCTATTCGAATAACGCCGCGCGCTTCGCGCGCGAACAGTCGCCTAGCAGCAGCGAAGCGGCCATTGCGCAATACATGCAGGCCGATGAGGTTTTGGACGAAGTAATTAGGAGATTGGGCCGTGTCCGGCTCTGGCGTTCTTGGAGACGTACATGGCGACACACCCCGCGCAATGTTGGTGAAGCGCGTTATTGGCTATCTTGGCTCCGGCGCCGACCCGTGGTGTTTGGCTTGAGCAAACGCCTAGCATACGTGACTGCTGCAAAGATCGCGAAGAATGCGCACGCAGTCTCACGCCTGTGTAATGGCAAACAGGCCGGCAGTGACGAGGTTTCTAGGTTGCTCGAACGCATGGCACGCCTCACGACGCGCGGGAGAGGATCGGCTGTAGACCGCCTGTTCCAATCGCCTGCTGGCGGCACGACGATCAGTTCCTCCGGCCGGGCGGCGATCGATGGTGCCGATTTGGACATGCGCCCTGCGATGCGAGTGAAGCAGAAAAGGCGAGTCGGCTGGCTCGCTCATTATAATGCCGCGATCTTCTTTTCCGTGGCTCTCGATCTGCCGAAGTGTTATGTGCCGCAAGACTATCTAGTTGTCGGCGGGAGCGCTGATAACCGTGACGTCGACCGATGGAAGATGGACTGTGCGCGCGCCGCGATTCGTGAGCTGGCCTATGCGAAGCGCGATCCACGAAATCACCTTGAGCCGGACTGGTATCGGCGCGATCCGGGCCTGGCACCTCTGGGCCGATACATGGGCGAGCATGGCAGAAATTGGGGGATGTTCGTCGGCGTCGCTTTAGGCGAATAGTCCGCTAGGTGGACTGGGCTGCTGATTCTGCGGCGGTTGGCGACGCCTTCGCTCGAGATCTGCCAGCGCATCTGGCCGGGGCTCTGACCAACGCGCTCTTCTAATGGCTTCTGCCGGCCTGTTTTGGCAGGCTCGGTTCCGGTAGCGGCTGGCGGGTCAGCACTCCACTCTTCAGGCCGTTGAAGGCCTTGCGGCAGACCGTGCGCCCGCTGGTCGTGGGGAGGCTGTAACCGCTGATGGGATGACGTGCCCCGCGGCCGTGGTGAGCACTTGGCCATTAGATCGCTGGCTGTCTCCTCCGCGCTGCCAGCCGGTTTCTGCTGAGATGCGCGGGAGGAATGATGCTGTTCGTCGGCGATGACTGGGCTGAAGATCATCACGACATTGAGATCGAGGACGAGTCCGGACGGCGGCTGGCCCGCGTGCGGCTGCCGGAGGGGCTGCAGGGGATCACGCGGCTGCATGCCCTGATCGCCGGTCACATGCCCGCGGACTGGGCGGATCTGCCCGAAGGTGAGGCCGCGCGCCGGATAAAGGTCGGGATCGAGACCGAGCGGGGGCCGTGGGTTCAGGCGCTGGTCGCGGCCGGGTATGAGGTGTTCCCGGTCAACCCGATGTCGGTGGCCCGGTACCGGGAACGGCACTCGACCTCCGGCGCGAAGTCCGATGCCGCGGACGCGCACCTGCTGGCCGAGATCGTCCGCCTGGACCGGGCGCATCACCGGCCGGTCGCCGGGGACTCCCCGCAGGCCGAGGCGATCAAGCTGATCGCCCGCGCGCACCAGAGCATGATCTGGGACCGGTCCCGGCACGTGCTGCGGCTGCGCGCGGCACTGCGCGAGTTCTTCCCCGCGGCGCTGCAGGCCTTCGCCGACCTGGACGCGCCCGACACCCTCGAGCTGCTCGCGCTGGCTCCCGATCCCGGCACGGCAGCGGCCCTGTCGCAGTCCAGGATCGCCGCCGTCCTGGGCCGGGCACGCCGCCGCGCCGCCGCGGCCGAAGCACAGCAGATCCAGGCTGTGCTGCGCGCGCCGCAGCTGCGCCAGCCGCCGCCAGTCGAGGCCGCCTACGCGGCCATCGTGGCCGGCGAGGTCACGCTGATCCGCGCGCTGAATACGCAGATCGACGAACTCGGCGAGGTGGTGTCTGCCCATTTCGGCCAGCACCGGGACGCTGAGATCTACCGCAGCCAGCCCGGCCTCGGCACCATTCTCGGCGCCCGGGTCCTGGCCGAGTTCGGCGACGACACCGGCCGCTACGCCAGCCCCAGGCACGCAAGAACTACGCCGGCACGTCACCCATCACTCGCGCCTCCGGCACCAGGAAAGTGGTCCTGGCCCGCTACGCGCGCAACCGCCGCCTTGCCGACGCGCTGCACCAGTGGGCGTTCTGCGCCATGCGCGGCTACCCGGCGCCCGCGCCTACTACCAGGCCCTACGCGCCCGAGGCACCGGCCACCAGGCCGCACTGCGCGAGCTCAGCAACCGCCTGGTCGGAATCCTGCACGGCTGCCTCCAAACACGCACCCACTACGACGAGACCACCGCCTGGGAGACCACCTCAAGGCAGCCGCTTGACATTTCAGAACATGGGATGTTCTGCCGCCGTCAGGTGAGCCTATTGAGGGCGGTTAGCGTTACCGGACCGCGTGCCGGCGGGCCCAATCATCTTCATCGGTGTACCCCTGAAGGGCTAGGGCTCGAGCGCCAGTCGGAGCCCGAAACCGATGAGGACGAGGCCGGTGCATCGGTCGAGCCGCCGGCGGATGTGCGTGGTCGCGAGCCACCGCCGCACCGGCTTGGAGGCCGCCAGCAAGAGCACGAAATAACTTCCGTTAGGACGATGAAGATCGCGCCGAGGAGTAACGAGACGTAGCCCACTGGTTCGCCGTGTGGGATGAAGCCTGGGAGGAAGGTCACGAAGAACACGCCGACCTTCGGGTTGAGAAGGTCGGTAAGGAGCCCGGCCGGGTATCCGGTCCGGAGTTTCCGCGGGCCTGCGGCGGGCTCGAGAGATTGCGCTCCGCTGGAACGAAGCGACCGCGCCCCGAGGAACATCAGGTAACAGGCCCCGGCGATGCGCAGGCCAAGGTAACCGTCGTGACTGGCGCGAAGCACCGCTGAGAGACCCAGCGCTGCGGTGACGACCCACACCATAAGGCCAGAGAGAACGCCGAGGACCGTGCAGAACGCCAGTCGTCGCCCACCGCGGACGAGATTGCGGACGACAACGAGTGTGTCCGGGCCAGGGAGGAGGACGATGAGCACCGCCGCGAGCGTGAACGCGGCGACTTGTAGGAGCACGCAATCACAGTACAAGGGGGGCGCCTGATTTTCGGAACGGCTCCATACCCGACAGACGCACTCCCACAGTTCTCGTCTCGGCGTCACGCACTCACATGCCGCTGTGTTGATGGCCGACTCGGGCGGGGGATGGCTGGACAGCACGCGAGATGTCTGCTCATCGCGTAAGCGTTAAGCTCGCGTGTTCTGCAGGGTGTGAGCGATGATCTGGGCGTGGACCCTGATGTCATCTTCATGCGCGACGGCGCGGACCTGGTCTCGCTGCAAGCGGCGGACAAGGTCCGCGAGATCGTCCGGAAGCTAGCACGGGTAAGGCCGCCAACTCAGTTGCGCCGAAGAGAGATCCGGCGTGATGGCCGCCAGCCGTACCGTACAAGCGACCTTTGCTCGGAGACGACCCGACATCTGGCCGACGGCGACATGAGCACCGGGCCGCCGCCGGACTGGGCCTCGGCGCTCGAAGCGAAATTCGGCCTGCCGCTCGAGCTGATACCAGGCACGGTATACGTGCTTCATTATGAGGTGCCGCAACTCGTCAGGTCGGTTAGCCGCGATTACGCCGGCGCCGCCGGGCAACTCGGCCCTAAAGGTTTCATCTCGGCTAATCCGCTGCGACACTACGTAGGCTGGTCGTCCCAAGCCGATCCCCGTAAGCGCATCTATGATCACGGGCCGTCGGCCCTACGCGAGATCGTGTATCTCGAGCCCGGCACGATGGCCGACGAGGCCGAGCTCAAAGTGATCGGCAGGTGTCCTAAGTGCGGCGAGAGATACGCCGACGATCTCGTGCCCGAGGCACGCCGTGCCGGGGTTCTCAGGATGCTCAAGCAAATGCACGAGGCAGCCGGCGAGGACGCTGAGAGGCTGCGCGAGTTGAGCCGGAGGCGCCGTGCGCGGCGGGAATACCCGGAGTGTGAGCCGCAGCGCGTTATTATGAGGCCCGCGCTCAGCTGCGCAATTTGTCATCTGGTAGGGTCTCAGCGACTCGAGCCCCCGATGGGCGAGGAGAGACGGTCCGGCGCGGTCGGTGTTCGAACGCAGATCGGGCAAGCTGTGCGGGGCTCGATCCGCAATCAGCCTTTCGACTCAACCGTTACGGCGATTTCCTTTTGGCAGGTTGTTCTCGCCGCCATGGCGCCCGAGCGCTTACTCCCGCGGTGAGCGAGGTTCTGCAACCGAGCGCTGCTCGGGCTCGGACCGGAGGCTTCACGTTACAACGTCCAGATCTGCCGCCGGTCGTTCTTTAATTCGGAGACTGTCAGAGGCAGCGATTATTCCGGCCAAACCTGTCGTAGCTCGACCGCCGCGCATGCGCGATATGCAGCCGAGAATGGGGGCTTCACCGCAGCATGTGGCTGGTCTAGTCCTCTAATTTCTCGCCATTCGCATCTAGCTCATTACTGATAGCAGTAACGTCGGCGTGCGGTCGGCGTCGAGCGCGTTGTTGCGCTCATGCAGCGGATGGCGCCCTGGCCCGGCGCGTCGGGCCGTCCGCGCCGGTCGGTGCTCTGCCCAGGTCAGAGTCCGCGCGGGCGCCGTAGCTCTGGCCGGGGACCCCGTGAGGGCGCGAATGGAGGGACAGGTTTCGATGAACACGGTCGGGGCTGTTGTGTTAGGTGCATCGGCAGCGGTGCTTACGGCGGCAGGTGTCGGCATCTTGCTGCTCTCGCCGGTCTCCCCGGCAGGGGCAGCGCCAGCCAGTCCGTCGGATCGCCGACCACTACAACGGTCAGCGTCAGCGTCCCGGAAGCGCTGTCCATCACCGATAACACGCCAGAAATTGACTTCACGCTGCCAGTGGCCGGGTACGGCGAGGCCACCAACAACCCGCAGACCGTCGGTGTCTCGTATGTCAGCAACTCGACGAGCCCGGCCTTCGTGACCGTGAGCGCACTGGACTTCGAAGACGAGTTTCCCGGCGTGCCCTCGATGCCCACTAGCCAGCTGCTGACCGTGCAGGGAAGCGCCCAGTCCGCTCCGGCCCCGGTGACGGACGCAGGCGTCGTAACGGACGCGCCGACCGGGTCCGGGACTGTGACTGATAACTACGCGCTGTCGATGCCGCCCGGCCAGGCGGAAGGGACATATACCACGACCCTGCAGTACTCGATCGGGTACTGACATGCGCCGGACCGCTGCAGCCGCTGGCTTCCGCCCTGTGAGGGCGCAGATGGAGGAAAGGACGTCGATGAATACGTTCAGGACTGTCGTGCTAGGTGCATCAGCCGCGGTGCTCACGGCGGCGGGTGTGTGCGTCTTCCTGCTCTCGCCTGCCTCCCCAGCCGGGGCAGCGCTTAGCCAGTCCGTCTCTTCGCCGACCACTACCACCGTCAGCGTCAACGTCCCCGGAATGTTCTACATCACCGATAACACGCCAGAGATCGACTTCACGCTGCCAGCGGCCGGATACGGCCAGGCCACCAACAACCCCCAGACCGTCAGCCTCTCGGTCGGCAACAACTCCACGAACCCGGACCTCGTGACCGTGAACACAGGAGACTTCACAGCAGAAGGCGGCGGCGAGTCCTCGATTCCCATCGGGAACCTGACCGTGTCCGGCGTCAACGGGCCCGTCCCTCTGACAAACGGCAGCACCGTAACTGATGCGCCGTCCAATTCCGGGACTGTGACTGACAGCTACTGGCTGTACGTGCCGCCCGGGACTGCCCCTGGCACCTACACCACGACCCTGCAGTATTCGATCGGGTACTGACATGCGCCGGACAGCCGCGGCCGCCGGCGTCGCCGCGGCGCTCGCCGGGCTGGCCGGCGCCCCCGCCGCCCTCGCAGCGCCCGCGCGCGGCGCCGGGCAGTCTCCAGCTGGCCTCAGCATCGCGGTCAGCCCGACCCGCGTCCTGGTCACAGCCGGCGCCCGGCCGCTCCGGCAAACATTCAGGGTAGAAAACATGAGCGCCAAGCCGGTCACGGTCACCGGCACGGTCCGCCAGGGCCACCAGCTGCCCTCCGGCCCGTCGATCTTCACTGCGCCCGGTCCCGACTCGGGCGCGGCATGGCTGACGGTCCGCCCGGACCGGCTGACTCTGGCGGCCGGCCAGACCCGGACCGTCACCGTGCTGATCCGGGTACCGGCCCGCCACTCGCCCGGCCAGCGTTACCTGGCCGTCCTGTTCGCCGCCCTCCCCGCAGTCACCACCGCGCACGGGGCCGGGGCCATGGTGAGCGTGGGCATCGACGCCGAGCTGATCGTGAACGTCTCCGGGCACGTCCGCCGCGGCGTGACGATCGGTCCCCTCACCGCACCGGCTGTCAGCTTCGGCGGCCCCGTCCCGCTAAAGCTGACGTACCGCAATACCGGCAACGTGCTTTCGCTCGATAACCACCTGATCGCCCGCGCTGGAACCGCCCGGATCAAATTCCCTGGCATCCTGGCACTGGGTGGCAGCACCCGCATAGTCAGCACCTCATGGAGCGACCCGCCGGCCTGGTGCTTCCCATGCCGCATCACAACCGCCGGCGGCACAGCGAGCGTCTGGCGTATCGACCCCGCGCCCGTCATCGCCGTCCTGCTCATCGCCGCCGGCATCAGCATGGCCGTGCTTGCCCGTCGGGCCTACCACGCGGCCGCGGCCAGCGGATCTCACGCCGCTGAGCGCGCTCTCGCTGGAACGGATCAGGCGCCATGATGTGACTGGGCACCGTAGTAATTGCAGGAAACCGGCGAGACCGTCACTACCAGCCAGCGTTACGCCGACGATGCCAGTGCGATTGCAACGGTGCACCGTACCAGATGCTACGAGCGCCCCGATGCGGCGACGACGGCTAGCGGCGAGCTACGCCCTGAACTCCGGGGACGGCCAGGAGGAGCTGCGGGCTGCGCCCTTAAACGCCTTAATCAGGAGTCTCAGCAAGTCGATCGCGCTCACGTCCTCCGGTACGACATCTTCGCGCAGGCTAGCGAGGCTTGTGAGAGTGATGTTTGCGTGCCCTGCGACGAGAATTGCGCCCGCCTGAAAGCCTGACTCGCTAAGCATAATGCCGCGATCAGCGCCTACGTCCTGCACGATGTTGCTAAGCGCTTCAACGTGAAGTTTGCTGACACGCCGCCTCCATAGCTTGCACTCGACAATCCATAGCTGCGAGATGCCCAAGCGCTTCGTGCGCACGGCAACATGAACCCGGTGCGGACTCCTTGCCCCGGTGATGGTCTCGTCCGGGGTGGCATCCAGGCCAAGGTCGCGGAAGAAGGCCGCAGCCTCGTCCTGATAGTCACGCCAAGTGTGCATAACCGCCATTGTGCCCCAAGGGAACAGGGAGTCGCGCCTGTGCGGAGCTTGCTAACAGGTCACAATGGGCACTCGGTAACGGCCGGCAAGCTGCTCGCCAGAGTGCAAGCGGTACGGTCAGCCGCATGGTCACCCCTAATCCTTGTGACACGGCGAGCTACCCCTCGTGCCCACGCCGCAGCGCCATCTCCCAGTTGGCCAGCCGGTCAAAGCTGTCGTGCGCGAAGGGCAGGGGGGGCAATCGACATCGCCTGCGTACAGGCGGTGCGGCCAGATGAGCCTGACCTGGTCAGCGATGCTGGGGGGCGGGTCGGGATTCCAGCCCGTGGCCTTGCGGACCTCTGCCGCCACGAAGTCAACGGTGAACACCTGAAAAGCGGCGTAGCCGACGGCTATCGTGCTGAACTGACCGACGACCTTGCCACCTTCTGGCGCCGGCACGGGTGCCGTAGAAGTTGCATAGTGCAGTACGGTGGCGCCGTCCACCGCCGCACTCCCTTTCCTGCAGTCCCAAGAGCCAGCCACACCATCGAACGCGGCGGCGGCTTGATGGCCTTGACGGCGCCGCGCTCTAGCTCTGCAAGAAGCCAGCCAATCTCCGAGGAGCTTGGCAGATACCCGTCCGTCAGCCGCGTACCTGGATACCGCTGTCGGCTAGCAAGCTCAAGCAGGTACACGGTCTTAATCGCCCACGCTGCGAGTAGTCGCTGCCTGGCCAGGCCGAGTGTGATCCGCTCGCCTTGCACGGCCATCGGCTCAAGGATCGGCTGCACCAACTGCTCAAGCCCGCCAAGACGCGCGTTGTTGCACGTCCGGCATAGGCCCTTATCGAGCGTGACCTGGAAGTGTCGCAGCTTTCCGACCTCGCGCGAGTCGCCAGCTTCCTCGGCGACGCTGACGGTCGAACCCGGCTCCACGTTGAGGGCATGCAGCAGCCACCTTGGGATCACGTCCTCGTCGGTCGGATCATCCTCGGAACCGCAGAGCACGCAGGCCATGTCAACCAGTCTGGCCCGTTTGCTTCTCCGAGAGCACCTGGTTTGTACCCACGGCTTGCCGGAGCCGAACAAGCGTTCGACGCTCACGGATGGCTGACCGTCCTTCCTGGTGGAGCTGCCCGGCCGCATGTCACCACTGCCACCGTGGGCCAGAGCTGGTCACGGCCGACTGGATGCCCTGTGACTGCCAGCCCGGCAAGCTCGGCCACCCATGGGTCCGCTGTAGGGCCGTAACCGGTTGTCTCGACCCTCAGCCGGTTTCGGCGCAGGGCCGGTCGCGGACCTGATCGCTGCCTGCTGAGCGTGGACGATTCCCGGCGGTATGGGTGCAGATACGCCGTGCGCTAGTGCCCGCCGCGAGCTGCGCGCGGCATCATCGTCTCGGCCAGGATGATCGTGCCCGTCGAGTGCGACCAAGCCTTACGGTCTTCGCCGTCGCGAATGTCATCGCAACAGACAGACCTGCGATCGTCTTTGGGGTCACGCCATACCTTCGGTCTTATCCGCGCTCGTGCAGGTGCAACACAGCCAGAAATGCACGCCAAAGCCTGGCGCCGCCTTCGCCAGGACGACCGCATTGGCGCCGCCTGGGTCAGTCACCGGCCGACCGCAGAATTCGCAGGCCAGCTGCCGTTCGTCGCCGAGTACCTGGACCGCGCCCCAGCAGAACTCGCACAGTACGCGGCCAGGGTCGGTCGCGATCCAGTAGCGCATATCGTCCAGGGTGGTTAGGTGCTGGCAAGGATCGAGGGTGTCCAGCTGCGCCAGCACAGTGTCGATAACAACCCGACCACGACTGGGCTGCTGACCGCTCCTGCTTTGCTGTCGCCTCAGCCGCCAGCGCTTTCCCAGATTCCCGTTCTGCTGTCCGGCCGGACGCGGGACCCAGCCGGTCACCGGCCGCTTCAGACGCACTAGCATCACCCGCCCGGCTGCGGGTCGTCTCGGCCGGTGTCCTTCGGCCGCGGATGGGCCTGCTCCCAGATCGGCGCGATGTCTGTCGCTGCTAATCGCGTCGGTTCCTGTCCGCGCTGGGCGGCTGCCAGCGCCCGCTGGACGGCCTCGGCAGTCCGTGGCCAGCCGGCGAACCGTTCCCGCAGGGCTGCCATTTCCTGCGAGGAGAGTCCGTAGCGCGCGAATCTCGCGTCCGCGATCTTGTCGAGCTGCAGGCCGGCGTCCGCGAAGTCGCGTGCGGTCAGGCCGGGATCGAGCTTGCGCGCCATGTTGATCAGCTCGGCCGGGCTGTACCGCTCGAGCATCCGCGCGGTATCGGCGTAGTCCCGCGGCTCGACCCGGCTCGCAAGGGCGCATACCTTGCCGCCGGCGACATCTTCCAGGGCCAGCATCGGTCCGATATCCGTCGGGACCGGATCGCTGCTGCGGTCAAAGTAAGCCAGCTGCAAGACCATGCGCTCCCCGGCCGGGCTGATGACAGTCCATTCGGCCATACCCTGGCCTATGTCCGGGAAGATATCGGCGAGTTCGGCTGCCTGGTCCTCGCGCTGGACGGTGAACCCGGCGGCGCCGAGTGCTTCCTCCACGGCGCGGGCGGCCGCCTCGACGCCGCCTTCCTGGTTGGTGAACAGGTCGACGTCCTGAGTCGGGCGGGTAATGATCCCGTGCGCGATGAGGGCATTGCCGCCGCCGAGGGCGAACCCGTGCCGGCTGGCCACCGTCAGCGCGACTAACGCAACCTGGCGGTGCAGCTCGCTGGCTGTCATCAGCTCGGCAGAGCGGTGCGGGCCTGCAGCACCGGATGGATCTCTTCCCAGGCCCGTCGCACTCCGGCGGGCAGCCACATACCGGGCCAGATACTGATGAGGATGTCGCGGTTCAGCAGCCCGGTGAGATCCTCGGGCCGGGAGGCCTCCCGCAGCACGGTCTGGTACAGCCACTCCCGCATGGTGGGCTGGTCCAGGTCGAAGGTGCGGTCCGGGCTGCTCCAGAACAGCCGCAGCGGCAGCTCTACAATGCCGTGCGCGGGTCCCTGAAGGCTGTCCAGGTCGGTGACCACGATCGCGCGGCGTCCGGGCCGTGCCTGGTACCGCGTCCGCACCGCGACGATGCCGTCGGTTCCCATGCTGTAAGAGTAGCCCGCGGCGGCCGGGAGCGAAATTGTGTTCGAGGCAGGTGCTTCTCCTCGTCGCATGCTCGGCCTTTGGCTGCGGGCTTGTCAGCTGGCTGCCTCGCGGTCGGCGCTGGGGTCCGCGGCGCGCTGCAGGACACGCGTTGCGGGCGGAATCGGCGGAAGTGGTGGCTGCAAGATGGCGTCCGGGGTGAGGCCGGACGGCGGCAGCAGCCTGAAGACCGGGTCGGCGCTGGCGAGGTCCCGGTCCGTGGTCGTTGCGACTGACCTGGCGCCGTCTTCGGGACGCGACCTCACCAGCGTGCTGCGGTGGACAGCAGAGACTGGACCGCAGTGCTGAGCCGATCCTCCGCCATCTGGTTGCCAGCGGCTTCATCGATCAGGATGGCGGCCTGCTGTTCATTGGCCCGGAGGCGAGCGTAGCCGACGATCTCCGCAATCTGCCGGAGGATGGATAGCTGATCTGCGACCGGCAGTCCGCCAGTCTGGTCCGCAAGCCAGAGGTCGAGACGCTGAAACCGCTGGTCATATGGATAGACCAGGCCCACGCCGAGTTCGGCGTCCACCATGTCGCGGGGCCGCAGAAGCCCGTCGTGGGCAAGGCGCGACATGATCCGGTACTCATGCTCGGCGAGCCGTCTTGTTGCTGCCCGCGCCGTCGCGGGCGCGCCGGATGGCGTGACCAGGAACCGGATCCGGGCCTTGTCGGTGGTGGCAACCCGGTGGAAGGCCGGCCAGTCTTGCCAGCCATCACCTTCGCCGAGCGGTTCCTCATCGATCACCCAGGTGCCCGCTTCGCGCTGACGTCGCTGGACGGCCCCGATCTGGGCCATCAAGTCCGCGACGATCGCTGACCGGTTGGCGCCGATGGAGTGCTGCGGGGTGGCAGGCTCGAGCAAGCGTTCGGAGATGGCGGGCAGCCCGGTGTCGCGCTCGTGGCCATCCAGGCCGAACAGGTCGATTCGCGATGACTCCGGCAGCTCGCAGCGCAGGCCGGGATGATGCAGGAAGACAGACTCCTGAACATAGGGCACCACTTCGCGCGGGTCGGGGATCCGGGTGCCGCGCTGCTGAGCCCAGTGCACCAGCTGGTCCTGTAGCTTGCTCGCCAGCCGCTGAGCCTTGCGCCGGGCGAGCTTCAGGGGCGAGTCCTCAGCCCGGTGACCGTCCCGCCGCCAGGTCAGATCGTCGCCGCGCAGAACGCCCGAGTAGTACTTGAGTTCCACCAGGTAGCCGTCGCTGACCTATGACCAGCAGGTCGACCTCGTGCCACTTGCCCTGGCCATCGCGGAACTCGAAGTTGGACCAGGCGCGAAACGGGTCGAGCTGCGGCAGCAGATCGCGGATGAGCCCGAGGCCCTCCGCCTCGTGGCTGAACTGCGAGCGGGTCACCTCGCTCCAGCGCTGCGCTCGCGCCACCTCTCCTCCAGCCTCCTCGCATCTGCCAGCTACTCGCTGTCGGACCTAGCATCCAGCTTGTGCACCATCCAGATAACTGACGCGTGGAACGAACTATTAGTCGTCGTCCCATAAGCCGGTCAAGTAGCCATATCGCTCACGGGCCGCGGCCCAACGCTGTAAGCGAGCCAGGTCTGCGGCTCGACGGTCCTTGCGCCATCGACGCCGCTATCGCGGCTGACCAGGACTCCCGCGCACGCAGGCGAGAGACCAGTGCAGCTAGGCGAGAGCTGATATCGGGACCACGCCGGTTCCAGCCATACAACCGCGCTACGTACTCGGTGAGTTCGCCGTAACTTATCGCGCTGGCGTCACGGGCGATAATCACGAGAGCCAGCATCAGTTCGTCATCGTGGACGTGCTCAACTCTCCGTGCGAATCCATCTACCGGGGTACGGACCACGGTCGGCCCGGAGTCAGCGAGAGTCAGGAAGTCCCCCTCGCGCAAAATGCCTGCGATAGGAATGGCGAGATCGAGGTTTTCCCTGATTCGCGCTCCTATGCGGCCGATATCCCACGCATCCCGAAGCCGCTGGTGCAGCACTGCGACATGTACGGGTGCCTCAGTGGTAACGACGGCAAGGACTCCCGCGGCCATATCGATGTGACTGCCAGGCTCGCCTGGATCGATCCAGATCGGCAGCCGCGAAACGCGTGCCGTCTGGTACGGCTTCGCCCACGTCGGGTGGTCAGCAAAGTGAACCGGCGTCGTCTCAACCACTGGACGGCGCACGTCGTCATGCTGGCCTACATCCGTCAGGAGACCACGGACGGGCAGCCTCATGGCCTGTTCAATAGCGGCCGTAGCCGTTGCTCCGCTCCGTTCCGATCCCTGTACCAGGCTGTCCCCCATATGCGATGCAGGTTCCACCCCAGGCCGCGTAGCACTTGCTCGCGTAGCCGGTCGCGGTCACGCGCCACCTTTGACGAGTGGTATTGGTAGCCGTCACATTCGACCCCCAGGGCGAAGACGCCAAGGTGATCAGGATGCCGCACGCCGATGTCGATTCGGTAACCCGCAGTACCGACCTGCGGGGTGACGTCATATCCCCAGGATCTGATCACGCCGATGACCGACTCCTCAAATGGAGACTCAGCATCGCCGCCCGTGCTCGTATCCAGGGCCAGCGCGGCCATCCCCCTGGCGGTAGTCAAGGTAGCGGCGCAGGTGCCGGACTCCTTCAGTGTGAACGGACTCGGAAATGTCGCCGGCGCGGATACTGCTCACGATCTCGTTGCGATACCGGGCGCGCGTGACAGCGACGTTGAGCCGACGCCAGCCTCCTGACCGGTTGAGCGGCCCGAAGTTCATCGTCATCTTGCGGTTCTCGTCCGGCCCGTAGCCGATGGAGAAGATCAGGACATCGCGTTCGTCGCCTTGCACGGACTCGAGGCTCTTGACGAAGAATCCTCGCAGTCGGTCATTGCCGAAGAACCGGTGGAGGTCAGGACGGTCCCGGCGCGCAGCCCTGAGTGCGGAGTCCACTGCCTCGGCCTGCGCCTCGCTGAAGGTCACCACCCCGAGCGTCAGTCCAGGACGTGTGTCGTAGTGGTGAATCACACGCTCAGCTACCGCCTCTGCCTCGGCAGGGTTGTCGCGGGTACTTCCTCTGCGATAGGTACCGTTGACCGGGAAGAGTTCCACTCCACCGTCCGGCCCGTCGCCGTGGACGCTCGGAAATGTGATCAGCTGCCCCTGGTAGAAGGACGCGTTCGAGAACGCTATCAGCGCCTCGTGCCGGGAACGATAGTGCCAGCGCAGCGTCAGGTGGCGGTATGCACCGGAGGCCTTGGCGCTGTCCAGAATCGACTCAAACTCTGCGGTGTCGTCCGAGTCCTCTGACCACTCCTCCTCGTCATCGATCATCGAGCCACCAAAGAAGTTGCTTGGCGGTAGCTGCTTCTGGTCGCCCGCGAGGATAAGAGCCGAACCCCTATAGATGCAGTTGATGGCGTCACCCGGACTGATCTGGCTTGCCTCGTCGAAGATCACCACATCGAAATGCATGTCTGGCGTGAGGTACTGGCTTACCGCCCGCGGCGACATCATGAAGCACGGCTTGATCGCCTGAGTCACGTGACGGGACCGTTCAATCAGCGTGCGGACAGGCATGTGCTTTCTCTTCTTTTCCGCTTCACGATGGATGACGGCCGCTTCGCCGACGTCGGCGCGCGGGCGTCTCGCGTTGCAAGCGCGGATGATCGAGCCCGAGGCTGCGGCGATAAGCGCGCGGTCCAGTTCCTGGTACTCGCGCACGAGCTGTCCCGACCGCTGCGCCACCGCGGATAGATCCGGCTCCGTCGCAAGGTAGTGATCAGACCATTCCTGCAGCAGTGCTCGTTCGAGAACCTGGGTACTTGCTCGGACGGAACCCCTTCGGCGATGCAGAATTCGACTGCGACATCGAGACCATGCGCGGCGAGCGCTGCACGACACGACTGGTAGACGTGCCACTCATCCTGCCCGCCGGTGTCCTCACGCAGCGCTTCTATCAGGCCGCGCGCATCGTCGTACTCATCTAGCTCGGCCGTCATCTCGCGCTGACGTGCGCCGTTGAACGCGGCGAGCAGAGCGCCTCCGGCGCGCAACCATGCCTCAGCCGCTTCCCCCAGGTGAGTGGTCTGGACAACGCTGTCCGCCGCCTTAGCCTGCAGCGGGCTCAACGCAGAGTCGCTGCCAGTGATGTTGATGCGTAGGCGTCGTGCCCATTCGAGCGCCGATCTCAGTGACGCGATGTCCGTCCGGTAACCCGCGTATAGATCACCGAAGCTGTCGCGGAACTCAGTGTCCCGCTCGGTCAGGTCGGCGTACGCTCGATCGGTTTCGTCACGCAGCGCCACCAGATGGCGGGCCTCGCCTACGGTGAGAGACCGGCCGACGACGCTGCTGACCTCTCGGGTGAAGCTGCTGGCTGAATGCAACGGCTGCAAGTGCGCACGCAGCCAGCCAATGGCGTTGCCGATCGTGCCGTTGAGTAGTTCAGGGGGAGCTGATGCTGCCCGGCGGGAAGCGCTGATAGCCGCAAACCAGCCGTTCAGGTCGGCGGCAGCGCTAGCAGCCACGTCGGTGATCGCAGGGTTCGCAGGCGCGTCACGCCCTATGAGCGCGGCAGCTCGGCTCAGGTCCTGTCCTCCAGCTGCGCGGACGGCAGCGTCTGCGGCCGCCAGCGCGCGGGTCGAGCTGACCCCAGTCCGTGGACGCTCCGGCGTAATACGGCCCTAGGGTGGGCGCGTGCGCCGCCTCTGCCGCAGAGACCGCTTCGGAGGCCTGCTTCCACGACACCGCAAGGTGAAGATTCTGCTGCGCGGAAGTCTTGTTGATGGTGTCCTTGGTGAAGGAGGCAACGAGTTTGCGGTCGGTGCGGTAGTCACTGGACAGCTTGCCGAGAAGCCTGACATCCGCTAGCCGGGTGGCGCTCTGTCGATGTCTGCTGCCAGCGCAGCCGGGGTGTAGAAGGCGCTGGCGGCTGTCTCAGCGCGGCCAGCCACGTGCCAGGCATCTCGAAGGACGTCCGCCGCTCGCCGCGCGGCTGCCAGCCCGGGGACCGAAAGCCAGGCCCGGTTGGGGCGATCTTCTTCCGCGGCCACGCTGGCGATCGTCAGAAGGTCTCCGGCCTCGTGGAATGTTTCCGGGACGCGGATTCCCATGATGCCTGTGCGAGGCCGGTCATAGACCCGAGCCGACCCTGCAGCATGTCCGCGTCGGCGGCGAACCGCTGGTAGACCTCGGCGATCTCCGTTTCTTCGAGGAGATGCATGCTGGCGGCGCGAGGAGAAAGGCCAGCCAGCGCAAGTCCTGCTCGGTCCCCGGCAGCGCCCTCGACGCCGGCAACCGGCGCCACGCCCCGCCGACCGCACTTGCGCCGTTGTCTTCGCATGCGGCAATATTGGCGACTTTGCTCGAAAGACGGGCTATCGCTGCTGCCACGTCATCGAGAGCATTGGCGGTAAGCCACTCCTCCGGCAAACCTGCCGGTCCACGGCTAGATGCCTGAGCATCCAAGCCAGAGCCTGCGCCTGAGACGGGCGCGTGAGTCCTGTGGCCTCGGCGAACGCGGCGTTCGCGCTCGTCATGCTCCGCAACGAGTTGAGCGCCGAGGTGGCCTGGTAGAGCCGCGAGTCCAGCGAGCCGGGCTCCGTTACCCCACGCCAGACGAAGGTGCGTCCCTGCCTGGCGGGCCGCCACACCCCCGAGAGCCTTGCTGCCGTTGCCAGGATCTCGCCGAACGTCTCGACGGTAAGGTCCACCGGTGGGATGCCAGTGGACGGCGCTGCCGGAACATGGCGAAGCTTGGCAATCATCCCCAGGACGCGATGCAGCGAGTAACCCAGCGGCTCACGGCTGCGGTTCATTGCCTCGGCGTATGCGTTGAGCTGTGCGCGGCGCTTTCCGACCGTGTCGACGTCCATAGGCGGCATCGCCACTGGGGGTACAGACACTGTATCCAGGGCGATCCCCAGCGCGACCGCTACCTCCTTGCGAGTGGCCTTATGCGAGTGCAGCTCCAGCAGGTAAGAGCGCAAGCCCACGTCATCCAGCCTGTCTCTCACCACGTCGAGTGCTGCAGCCTTCTCCGAGACGAACAGAACAGTCTTTCCGGCATGCAGCAAGACGCCGATCATGTTGGCGATCGTCTGGCTCTTGCCCGTGCCCGGCGGGCCGTCCATGATGAACGACCGACCTTCCAACGCGGCTGCGATGCTCGCCCGCTGCGATGAATCCGCGTCCAGAATCACCGGAACGCCCTCCGGTGCGGCGAGCCGGTCAACATCCTGGTCAGGTATCTCGTCGAAGATGAAATCCGTGGGCAGCTCGGTCTTGCCCCCCAGAGCCAGCGCCGCAACTGCAGGGTGGTCAGCGATCTGGTCCTCGTTATCGAGCAGGTCCCGGTACATCGCCTCCTTATCGAAAGAAAAGTAGGAGATCACCATCGTCTCGGCGACCTGCCACCCGGCCCGGCTCTGCGTCGACGTCCGTACCGCTGCCAGAACGGACTCGAGCGTGATGTCTTCGAGTGCATCAACATGCGGCAGCTCGATGCCCTGACGTGAAGACCCAGAGCGTGAGCGCCGGGTTGATGACAGGATCCTCCTGCGCCGCCTTCACTTCAGCCCCTTCTGGGCTGACGTCCTCTATTTGAATCGGAATGAGAAGAAGCGGGCTTTCAAAGTGGGTACGGTCCTCATCTATCCAGGTCAGGGAGCCGAAGGCGAGGTAAAGCACCCAGACGCCGCGGTCCAGATATTCCTGGTTCGCCCGCCGGTATAGTGAGTACAATGCCCAGAGTCAGGTCCTCCCAGGGTTTCTCGGTGTCCAGGAAACCCGGCGAGGGCGGTGGAACTGGACGCTCCGGGTCCGAGTCATCGCCGATAGCTTCGTCGTCCCTGCTCAGTTCGGCTTGCCGTGGCTGCAGCGAACGGATCCGGTAGCTGTTCCCCGCGCGCAAGACCGAAAAGGATCTCGGAAGCTGACGGTCGGACCAGCGTGATGGCGCTAGCTTTACCTGGCTTGAAGTTCAGCAGCCGATTGGATCTCGTGAGGTTGATCAGGCTATCCCGCCATGTGTGGATGGCCTGACGGACAAGCGTGCCCCGGTCGCGCGAGGGCCAGCCAAAGCCGGTGTCAATCACCTGCAGTCCCTTCTGAGCCACCCGGTTCGAGCGCACCATAACGATGGTTGCGTGCCATCACCGGGGAATCTGCCGCGCAGCCTCCCCCCCGAATAATGTCCTCCAGCCGAGCGCCAATTTTCTTAGGAAGATGAAAGGTGCAGGCTTCACGCACCAGACGCGGCGGCGACGGCAATGGGCTGCTCATGCGGCGATCACGTGCGGCTCCAGCAGGCGGAACACGCCTTCGTGGGCGTCCCAGCCGTCCAGGACGGGGTCGGGATCCCAGCCGAGGAAGCCGGGCGTCGCCAGCGGGACGCCTTCGAGCAGGGCCCGGTCGCTGTCGCGGCCGACGACGATACAGGCCTGGCGGTGCCGGGTGAGCAGCACGCACAGGCGCCCGGGGTCGAGATGGAACGCGTCGGTGACCCCTGCACCAGCGAGCGGATGCCAGGCGATGACGACCTCGAAGGTCAGGCCCTGCAGCTTGTTAGCAGTCTCGACCCGCACCGCCGACAGGCCGTAGGAGTCGAGCAGAGCCCGCAGCAGGTCCTTCTGGTCGTTGTGCGAGACGCCCACCGCGATCTCCGACGGCAGCAGGCTGGCGAAGCCGTTACGGTTCTCGCAGGTCACCTGGGCGCTGCGGGCCAGCAGCCGGTGCACTAGCTCACGGATGATCACAGCGGTTGCCGGGTCGGCACTGAGCACCGGCGCGCCTGGCAGCGTGACGTGCGCCCAGCCGGATCGCGCCGCCTTGTCGAGGGCGGCGTCGATCGGGGCGAGGGCCTGGCTTCCCGGCCCCGGGCGGGTCAGCCGGAGCGATCGCACCCCGGAAAGGACCGCCGCGCCGAATGGGTGCCCCGGATAGAAGCAGCCCGCGATGGGAACGGCCCGCGGCTCCAGCCGCCAGGTGATGGGTATCTGGCGCACTACCGTCTCGGGATGGTTGCGGAGCAGCACGCCGACCGCGGTCTGCAACGGGTCCTCGGGCCCGCCGCGCCAGTAGGTGGCGTCGTCCAGCGGCGAGAACGGGTCGAGCTGGCCAGTGTCCCCCACCAGGAGATGAGTCGGGGCCACGCCCGCGGCCGTGTAGTACCGGGCCGCGTCGGCCTGGTAGGCCTCGTCGATCACGAGCACGTCGAAACCGCCAAGGCCATTACGCAGGAACGCGTCCGCCAGCTTGTCGATCGTGGCGATCACCAGCGGATCCCGCAGCCGCTGCGCCTCCAAAGCGGAAGGCTGCGTCACGCCCGGCAGAGCCGCGATGTGGGCCGGCAGCTCACGGCCTATGCCGTGCACGAACGCGACGGGGAGGCCCGGGTTGAGCTGCTTCACCCGCTGGACCAGACTCTGCACCTGGTCATTCGTCGGAGCAGCCAGCGCGACCCGCAAACCCTCAGCCCGGAGCCGGCCGACAGTCGCGGCGACGAAATGGCTCTTGCCTGCCCCGCCGGCGCGGCCGCCACGACGGCCGCCTGGCGACCGACCAGCCGCATCAGGTCAGCACGCATTTCCTCCTCGACGGCATCCGCTGCCGCGATGACCGACTGGTCGAGCTGCTCGCGGGCGCCCGCAACGTCGGCTGTCACGCGTACCTCCCCGGATCGGGCACGGTTGTGCCGTCGACCGCGGCGGCGGGCTGCTCGGAATCGCCCGCGTCGATTGGCTCCCCGTCGAGCAACGCCACGTCAGGGCGGTGCGTCCACGGCGGATTCGCAGGCGGCATCAGCCAGAACCCGGACCGCCCGGTGCACAGGGTCGAGAACGTGATGGCGTCACCGACACCCGGCAGCCGCGCCGCCGTTGGCTTGGCAGTCAGCATGAGGACTACCCGTGAGCCGGTGCCGTTCGGCTGCACCGAATCGACCTGCCAGGGCTGATCTCCGGCGGTCGCCGTCCACCACAGGAGCTTCCCGACGGGCAGGGTCACCGGATCCGGGCTGTCTACTGCGATCACGGCACGGCGGACGGCCCGGACTTTGACGATCACCTTTGTCTCCGCGACGGACGCCACCGTGCCGCGGATCGCGTCTCCGTCCAGCAGGTAGGGGATCATGCAGGCTGGGTCCTCAACGGCGCGGTCTGCCTCGTAGTGCGCGAGTGCGTCCTCGAGCCTGCGCAGGGTGATCGCGGCCTGCCGTGGCGTGTCGGTGGTCCGGTAGTAGCCGCCTGGAATGACCCAGTCGACATGGCGGCCGAACGCTTCCCGGTCGGCCTCGAAGCGCCGCGCGGCCGACGGTGCGGCGGTGAGCTGCCGCTCGCGGGCCACGACGCGGCCCATCAGCTCCCATACCGGCTCGACGAGTCCCTGGTAATGGGTACGCAGCGGCCCGGCCAGCGACCCGACGACAGCGGGGTCGGTGCTGGTGCCGCGGGCGGCGTTGAATTCCGCCAGCAAGGTGCCGGTGATGCGGTCGATGTCCTCGGTGGGCTCGGGCCCGATGCGGGCTGACGCCTCGGCGGCGGCCGACGCGTCGAACGGGTGACGCCCCGGCTCCGGCGAGATCTGGGCGTCCAGGGCGGCGAGATTGGCCTGCTCGAACGGTGACAGCAGGGTGGCCCAGTGATCGGCCACGAGCCGGTCCAGCGGGAGGAGCAGCGCCTGGCCGGGAACCCTGGCGTTCCTGGCATAGAACCTCAGGTGCCGGCCCGCCTCCACCAGTGAGGGATCCGGCGCGGTGCCGCCGCGGTCGGACAGGTAGGCGAGGTACCGGCCCAGCAGGCCGAGCGCGGACACGGTCGCCCGGTTCGCGACCACGATCTGGAGCGCATCCGTAGGTACCGCTTCGATGCCACTCCCCCGCTGCCGCACCTCGCGCGACACGGCAGCCCGGCGGACGCGCGCGCACAGGTCGGCCGCGAACGGCTGCAGCGCGGCGAAGTAGAGGTCGCGGTTGCGCGGCTCGCCCGGCACGGCGAGCTGGAACGGCCCGTCCAGCGGACCCCAGGCAACCGCTGCGGCCCGGAACCGCTCACCGCCGAGCCGCCAGATCGCGATGGCCAGCGGCGGGTCGGCGAGATGCACATGCCGGAGGGTGGTGCGGCGCAACGCCTGACCGCCCTGAAAGATGCGGGCGGCGAAGATCGCTTCGAGTGCAGTGCTCATGCCGTACTCCGCGCCATGCGGGGAACGACGGCGACGTCGTCGTAGAGTCGGCTCGCCCGCGCGAGCGGCACGGCGGCGGGAGCCTCGGCCGGCGACGCGGGCGCGCCCTGGCCCAGCTCAGCCACCCGGCTGAGACTGGCGATCCCCGGCAGGGCACGCGCGATGGACCCGCCGACCACAGCAGGGTCGCCGTCGGCGAACAGCCGCTGCCGGCACGCCCATGCGAACCCGCATGAGGTCAGGCAGCTGGCAGGCTCGTAGACCCGGCCGAGCTCGTCGGTGACCTGACCGAATGTGTCCAGCCGGACGCTTTCGGGCTGCGTGATGTCGGCGATCGTGTCGAAGGTGACCGACGGCGGAGTGGATGCGGCGGTCTCCTGGACGTCGGGTACGGCGCCGAGCAGGCGGTCGATACGGCGGATCCGGCTGGCGACGTCCTGCCGGTGCAGTGCCGGGGCCAGGCCGGTGTTGCGCGGGGTCACCAGTACGACCGTGTCGGACATGCACGCCGGATCAACGCCTGACTCCTCGAGCGTGCGCCGGCCCATCAGCACGTAGGTCGCCGCCTGGTCCAGGGCCGCGCCGAGCGCGTCCTCGTCGGTCGGCCTGCCGTCCACCACCGGCCAGGATTTGTTTTCGCCGACGATGATCTGGCCGCCGACGCCGATAGCCATCTCGTCGGCCTCGAAAAACCCGGGCAGGCCCCCGATGTCGGCGCGGAGCACCGCGCTGTCGAGGACGACGGGCTCCTGCGGCGCCTCCGCGATCTCTGCCATCCGCGAACTGGTCACCCTCGCGCGCATCGCCAGGCCGGTCCGGTTCGGCTGGTATCCCTCGCGCAGGTTCTCGATCGCGGCGAGCGAGAAGTCGGTCCCCAGCCCGTCGGTCAGTACCCGGCGCAGCTCCGCGTGCCCGTGCCGCCGCAGCAGCGCCTCGAACGCAATGCCGCGGCCGATGGCGAACGGGGACTGCCCGTACGGCATCGCCATGCTCGTGCCGGCCAGGACGCGGTTGGTGTCGACCCGCGCGGCGAACGCAACCGCGGCAGTCGGGCAGGAATGGACGTTCGCGAAGGCAGCAAGCCGCCGGACGTTCGCCTGGAGAGACGGGGCCCGCCCGCGAACCCGGTCCAGGACTGTCGCCCCGCCGGATGGCCGCTGCTGGCTCTGGCTGGTCATGGCAGGCTCACGCTTCGCCCTCGGTCACGATGCCGATGCGGGTGCCCCACAGTTGCTGGTCGGCTGGCAGCTGACCGCGGGCACGGGCAGCCGCCTCGCGCCGCGATGGCTCGTCCCTGGCAGCCAGCGGGCCAAGCTCTGCCTCGGCCGCCTCGGCCACCCGGGCAGTGTCCAGTCCGGGTCCGTCGAGGGCGCCCGGAATCGAGGCGGCCATGCCTGCTACGACCGGCGCCAACCGCTCGGCAACCGCAGCGTCTCGCCCACTGAGCCAGGCCAGCTGCCGGGCAAGCTGCGCGGTAGCGGCGAGGTGATCGGCGCGCTCGGACCATGGACCCAGCAGGCGCCGCTCCAGCGGCCAGTCCGAGAGCGTGAGCAGGCCGCGCACTGGCTGGAAGAACCGTCCTTCGAGCGCGGGGACTACATACGTCGGGCGGGCGGTGCCTTTGTCCCAGGCACGTCGCTCGTCCCGGCGCAGGGCCGCAAGCATCCTGGGCTCGACACGCTGCCCGAACCGCGCTTCCGCATAGTCGGCCACGATCTTTGCGCGGCAGGCGACGCCGATCTCAGCGAGCGCGCCGGTGACGACCTGCCGGGCGCTGCGCGAAGGCGTGGGCGCGTGCTTCATCGGCACCACCGCAGGCTGTGCTTCGAAGGCCGGCGCTCCGTCGGCCGTAGCGCTGGTCGCCCTCGTGAGTGCTCTCTCCAGTTCCCTGGTCAGCCGGACAGCCTCGTCCCGGTCGCCCCCCTCAATAGCGGCCGCGACCTGCCGGGCAAGCCCGAGGCTCACCTCGTCCTGGCTAGAGCTCATGGCTCTCACATTAATCGCTTGACTCCATGCGTGTCCATGCTTTTTCATGAACAGCGCGACCGCGCCCACATTGCTCGCCATCTACGTCGAGCGGCTACACGGCGGTTGGAGGGGAATGCGCGATTGCTTGGCATTTGCAACTAACGACCGCATGTATGTGACGCAGGCCGGCCTGAGCCGGTTTACGCCGCAGCCAGGCTCCGGGCGATCCCGGCCGCGAGGCGAGTGCACGTCGCCACCGCAGCTACCCCGGATTCACGGACCCGGTTGATGCACACCATCGCCCAGAGCGGCGACAAGTACCGGCACGGCCGTCATTGGGACGGCCTAACCCATTCGGAGGGAAGAATGTCAACACCTCAGGTCCCGCCGCCAGGCGAGGACAGCACCGGGCAAGTCCCGTCGCCATACCAGCCCGGTCCGGCGGCGCCGCCGGGTCCTGCTCGCCGACGGCTTCGCGGCCGGAGCATCGGGCTGTCCGCGGTCGCCGCGTTGTTCGCCATCATCGTGATCGGCTCGATCGCCAGCAACGGCGGAAAGAGCCACCAGGGCAGTAGGGGGACGCCGGGTGCGGCCACCAGCACGGCCGCACCAGCCGCCACAGCCCAGGCGCTGAGCGCCTCGGCGCAGCAGTTCGCCAGCGACCTGCAGTCGAGCTCGCAGGTCAGCATCGGCAGCTCGACATCCAGCACGCAGATCGCCGCCTACGGGCAGCAGGTCTGCAGCATGCGCCAGGCCGGCCAGAAGCAGACCGCTGTCGTCTCCTACACCGAGACAGCCTGGTCGAACATGTCACCCATGCTGGCCGACGCGATGACGCGCCTGGCCGAGCACGACATGTGCGCCAATGATCTGCCGGCGCAGACCGTCACCTACATCGTCCGCGGCACGCCTGGTACCCAGGTGACCTACGGACCGGCAGGCTCCGACTACAACGGCAGCGTGCCGATGAAGGTGATTGCTGGTCTCGGCGACCCGGAGTACTACGCGATCAGCGCCCAGCTGCAGGGCGGCGGCTCGGTCCGGTGCTCCATCGAGGTCGACGGCATCCCGGTCTCGACAGCCAGCGCGAGCGGCGGTTACAACATTGCCGACTGCGAGATCGGCCAGGACCCGATCACTAGCGTGTGGGAGAACGACAACAGCGGATACCGGCCGCATCGTCAGCGCGCTCGAGGCAGTCCTTGCCGCGCATCCCGGCGAGGCAGACCTCGCCAACGGCGAGGCGTGGCTCTGACTGGTCCCCCGGCAAACCCAGACCACCAGCCCGCCGCCGCAACCTCGCCAGGCAGCCCGGCGGCCGGCTGCCGTTCCCACGCTTTCGCCGCCTCGGCTCTTTTACGGTTGTAGTCCAGATGCCGGTCGGCGCTTGTCAGGTCGGTCCCACGGCCGCGAAGTGCTGCCGCAGCTGCTCCTTGGGTGAAGGGCAGCTAGAAGGGATGAAGCACCTCACTCATCGCTTCAACATGTGCCCGTCTCGGGCTGTCGCGGCCTATTGGTGGCACCGTTACTCTCGCCCGTGGCCACATGCACCTCGGTCCGGACATTGCCGTTCGCGACCAGGATTTCGGCCCGATGACTTCCACTCGACCGGACGCTTGCGGCGGCACGCACGGCGATCGGCGATCACCCTGATCTCGCGACCCGAACACGCAAAGCGGCGGGCGACATCCTGGCCGAATTGCTGACCGACACGGCCGCCCTCGAGGTCGCCGCGCCAATGCCCGCGCAGATGGCTCAACCAGTAGCTCTGCCCGATCGGGTATCCGAAGCGGGGGCAGGACTAACTTGATGCGGCGACCAGGCCGTTGGTCGCTGTCCAGCCACTCGAGCAAGCGATGTCGCGCGATCATCCGGCGGGCGCCCTGCCTTCTTCGACCGCAGTCGCGCGTATTTCGTCGCAGATTAGATCGCGGCCGAGAACAAGCGCGGCCTCCTCGACCGTGTAGGCCAGCCGCTCCGGTGCCGCGCGCGCCCGTGATGCCTCAGAAGCTGCTCCGGACTGAGGAGGACGCCGGGGTTTGGAGAAGGACACGTTTCGGGACTCATGGGCACGGACAACACCTCGGCTCGCCTGCTGGGTGCCACGACGCAGCCCATGTCTCAGTCGTACGGCATGAGGTCATTGTCGAGGACCGCTGGATCCTGGCCTGTCTGGGGCCGCAGGGACGATGACTCGTCTGCGGATTAGTTGATCTCCGTTCAGGCGGAATCGCGCCTGTTCGGCGAGGTGGCCGTAGCTCACGGGCACTAGATGGTTTGTCTGCCGCAGCCGGCCGTGCGCGCGAAGGTCGAGCTACATGGGGGTTGGAGCCTCCGGGCTGGGCAGCACGGCGAGTACCTGGCCTGCGAGCTGAGGCGAGGCGCCGATCGCCGTGGCGCTGCGGAGGGTGTGCTTGGACCCGGTTGCGTCGATGACGATACCGCCGGCTTCGCGGACGAGAATTACTCCTGCGGCGACGTCCCAGGCCCTGGCGCCGAAGAGGATCGCGGCATCGGTGCGGCCGGGTGCGAGCCAGGCAAGGTCGATCGCGGCGGAGCCGAGCATCCGGACGCGCAGGGCGCGCTGCGCGAGCCGACGGTGCGCTGCCAGTCGGGCCTGGTTCTTGGTCTCCGCCTGCTCCCCCACCGCGTAGTCGCCGACCGTAACAGTTGCCGATCTGAGCTCTTCCGTGGGCCGGACATGGATGCGCCGGTCATCGCGGTACGCGCCGTTGCCTTCGGCGGCAATGTAGCGGCTGCCATCGGCCGGGAGGTCGATGATCCCGAGGACCGGCCGGTCCTGGCTGACGAGCGCCAGCGAGATCGAATACAGCGGAATGCCCTTGATGAAGTTCGCCGTGCCGTCGATCGGGTCGAGCACCCACCGCAGCCCGTCGCTGCCAGCGGCAGCACCGTCGCCCTCCTCTTCGCCCAGGAATCCGATCGCCGGATTCTGCCCCTGCAGGTAGCCGCGGACAGCCCGCTCGATCTCGACATCGATATCGGAGACCATGTCGCGGTCACCCTTGCCGCTGATGACGGCCGGCAGGCGCTCGCGGATGATCCGGCTTGCGATGTCCATAGCCTGAGCGGCGACGGGCATGAACTGGGCGGGCTGGGTTACACGGTCCGGGCGCGCGTCCACAGCGACGAGATTAGGCCCCGAACACCTGGAACGGGCCCTGGCCTTCCGGCTGACGGAGCGCTAAGCCGTTACGCCTTGGGCTAGGCGCCGGCTGGCGGCAGGCGGCTGGCGAATATCGCCTGCTGCGTTGTCACAGCTCTGTGCGGGAGGGTGTGAGCCGGTCCGCTTCATCGAGGGCGAGGTGCCACGGGTAGGTGTCGACAAGGGTGTCGCCGGTCCGCGGCGGGTGCGGCTGGATGCCGCCGGGGCCGAGGAGGATGCGGACTCCCTCGGCGCGCAGGGCGTCGACGCTGCGGCGGAACGGCGCGCGGCCTGCCATCGCTGAGTTGGCGAACGGGAGCACGATCGTCGGGATGGCCAGGCCGGTGGATTCGGCCAGAACCCCCAGGGCATAGGTGTCGCTGATGCCCAGCGCCCATTTGCAGATCGTGTTGTAGGTCGCGGGCGCGACGATGACTGCGTCAGCTGGCTCCGACCGCGGGGCGCCGGGGTCGCGGTAGGCGCTGCGGACCGGCGTTCCCGCTAGCCGCCCGGCGGCGGCCACGTCGAAGAATTCCAGTGCGGCCGGGGTTGCGATGACCTGCACCGCCCAGCCGCGCTGGCGGGCGAGGCTGATCAGCGTGCCGATCGCCGCGGCTGGGCCAGCTCCGCAGACTACAAGCGCGAGTTTCCGCTCGTGCGTGCCGGCGGTCACGCCGGGGCGCCGATGCGGGTGGCGAACTGGCGGGCTTCGCGCCGGATCGAGGGCGGCGCGGCCGCTGCCAGCTCGCTGGCGAGCCTGCGGGTGGCGGGGCGGGTGGCGATCTCTTCGTGCGCGATCTGGTCGGCTGCGCGCAGGCAGCGGTAGGCGTTCTCGTGCTTGCCCCATTGCAGGTATGCGCGGGCCGTGTCGATCAGCAAAGCCGCCTTACGCTCCGTGACGGTCAACGCGGCGGGGTCGATGCTCCGCGCTACCTCGACCGCCGTTCCCGCGTCCCCGAGCGTGACCGCGACGCTCACCTCGTGCAGGCGGACGTTGGCGGGGCCGAACCCTGTCCCGCGCAGGTTCGCGTCCGTGCCGACATGCCGGCCCGCGCGGCTGGCCTCGGCGAGCAGCTCGCGCGCGGTGCCGCGCTGGTCATCCTGCGCGGCAGCGATGGCGCCACGCAGCAGCAGCGACCCGTACACCGACAGCGCCTCGGATCCGTGCTGCGGCAGTTCCTGATCCAGCCGGGCCGCGTGCTGCCTGGCGGCGGAGACGGCCGCGCGCAAGTGCCCGCCGCTCGTCAGCGCATGGATGACGATGCGGGCACTGGCCGCGACGGTCACCGGGTCCTGGCTGGCGCGCGCTGCCCGCATGCTGCGGTCGGCCGCAAGCTGCGCGAGCCCTTGGTCGTCGAGCTTGAGCAGCAGCCCGGCCGTGACGTGGTAGGCGTCAGCGGACAGCGCATGCGCGCGCCGCCGCCCGTCCCCTGCCAGCGCACAGCAGGCGGCGTCAAGCTGCCCGAGCAGCACGGGGAGGCGCTGCTGCACGCTCGCATACTGACAAGCCTGGTACTGGCGCCGAGCGTTGCCGACGGCTGCCGCGAGCACAGCGATATCTGGCAGCTCGCCGGCCCGCCCCGGCACCGATTCCGCGCCGAGCTCCGGCACAGCCGTCGTCGCAACCACGGGCGAGCTGCCGCCCATGTCATCACCGATAAGCTCGCTCACCAGCGCGGCGCCCGCCAGGCTGACGAAGGTTCGGCGTCGCACCGGGTCGTCTTCTTCCTGCCAGGCCACCGCGCTGGGGCTCATCTGGAATCTGGTGACAGCAGCATCCCAGTCCGCACAAGCATTCGCATGCGGGACGGGATGCGCAGCGGCCTCACCTGCCGTGCCAGCAGCAGAGGCGGAACGCGGCGCGAGGCCTAACGTCATCCTGGCCGGATCGGGCACATTCAGCCCGTCCGCGATCCGCTCCAGGACCGCCAGGCTCTCGACTTGCGTGACGCCGCGCATGATCTGGCTGACCTTGCCCTGGCTCAGGCCGCACGCGATGCCGATCTGCGTCTGGCTCGCGCCCGCGTGCTGGCGCGCCAGCCTGAACAGCGGCCCGATGGCACGCGTGCGCAGTGCATCCAGCACCTCAGGGCGCTGCCAGAATGACCCCGGTATGGCGATCAGGCTGTTCGATCGGCCGGGCATACCGATGCGGCTCCTCCGTTCAGGCAATCCCAGCGATGACTCCGATTTTATCCCGGCGGGGAATACCGCGACGGTATGTGCCTGACCGCCCGGGCGCAGCGACAGTAAATCCATGAGCGACCTGAAGGCGGGCCGGACCGGTACCGGCGGCTCGCGGGCTGACCAGGTGGTGCGCAGGCAGTGCTTCGAGGCCGCGCATCCCGGCGTGACTATCGTCTTCACCTCCGAGCCCTGGACCTGGACAGCCACCTGCCAGGTGAACGGCCACGAGCACGTCGTCAACGAGCATGAGCTGCGTGACCTGCTGGACAAGCTCGAGCGCCTCACATCGACGCCGGAGCCGGCATGCTGACCACGGACCTCGCCGCCGTCAGCCAGGAGTTCCCCGGCTGGCATGCGTGGCGCTCCAGCGCCGGACGATACTGGGCCACCCGGCGCGGGAACCTCTCGCCAGCCGAGCAAAGCCCAGACTGGTACATGACCATCGACGCCGACGATGAGGCTGGCCTGCGGGACGCGCTCAGGCAGCAGGAACAGCTCACACGCCAACACCAGTGACATGCGGCTGCCCCGCGGCTTGGTCACGCGCTGCGGCCTCAGGTCGCCGTAGTCCGCTTAACCACACTGTCGCTCCCCTGCCTTCGGCAGCGGTTTAATGCCGGGTCGCGTGCATGGCTGGATCAGGCCGATTGGCACCTCCCAGGCTCGGGGTCTTCCCGGCCAGCGTCGGCGTCCTGCCGTTCCCGCTCTAGATGCGCGGCGTCTCCGGACTTGCGTCGCTGCCTGATGCGGCGTGCGCGTCGTGGCTTCGTGAGGGCCAGTTCCCCGGCCTGTCGGCGGGCGGTCCGATGCTGGCGGCATCGGCGGTCCGGGGCCAGGCCGGGGAGCATGCCCTCGGCTGCTTGCAGCAGAGCAGAGCAGTGCCCACGCCCTGACGTCAGTACACGCTAATCGGCTACTTAGCGTGATCCCCATGCCGCACCTCGCCTCACTCGCGTGGAACGGTTCGTGGAACGAGAGCACTTGGCCGCATTGTGCATTCTGCGCGTTCCGGGCACTCAGTGATGGCGTTGGTGCAGGTCGGACGCTCAGCGCGGCCTGGCGGTGCTCTCTTAATCCGCGGGTTCGGGGTTCAAGTCCCTGGCGGCGCACCCGTACTGACCTGGTCATACTCGGCCGAGCCGCCGATCGCCGATCTATCTGAGCGGAGACGGCTGGTGGCACGGCTGGATCACGGTCGGCACTAAAAGATGACGGCTCAACCTTCGTGTGGCCAGTGTCGCCGACGGCGGCCGAGCGTCATGGACGCGAACCTCCGTGATCGTGTGCGTGCCACATCCGTGCAACAGCAAGCCCGTCGAAGCGAGGCTGACGGTGATAGAGGCCGGGTTCCAACGCCTTGAAGCGACCGGCGCTACGCGATGGGATCACCAGCAAGCGGGACCGGTGGGGAAGTGAATTCTGCTTAGTGCAGAAACAGGGCGTATGCACAGGTCTCGTTGAAGAAGGACCAAAGCCCATGCTAGCATAATAAAGTGAGAAAGTTCGCAAGAGGTGACAATTTCTCTCGCTCGGCCAAATTGCTGCTTGCAATCATGACGTTGGGCGTTATCAGCCTAGGTGGATACTATATTTGCAGCCACAAGTCGCGGGCACCGTCGGGGTCGGGTGTATACACATATAGAGGCTATGCTTTTCCCAATATGCCCTCGAGCTTTGCGCGGACTAAGCCTATTGCTGGTGTGCTGTTTCCATATGCAACGGTTTACTATACGACAGCCGGCCCGCTCAGTACGATCGAATCAGAGATCAAGAATGTCTGCGAGGGCGATAATTATTACTACCCGCCAGGTGAGTGGGGGGGTATAAGCAGTTCGTACGATGGGCATGCGTATACCGCTCAGGCGAACATCTGTAGCACGAAGAATGATGCCAGCAGATGGCAGTTCAATATTTCCCCCGAGACAATACCAGGTACATATGATGTATCAATATCATCAGAGGGTCCGCCGGTTCCGTCATGAGCTCCTCAAAATAGGCGCGCGAGGTGGTCTCCGGCAATCCCTCGAAGATAATCGCGCACGTCTTGCGGCTCCGGTCGTCATGGGCAACCAGTGTCAGGAGCCAGGGTTGCAATCTGGGTTGCATTTCATCGCCGTCCGGCGAGGGCCACTGGAGTACAGGCCCGTGGCCCAACCTGCGGCATGAATACCTATGAACCCGCACGCATTGGCTCCGCTCAAGCGCTTAATCCGCGGGTTCGGGGTTCAAGTTTTTGGCGGCGCACCCGCCCTCACCTGCGCCGATGCATGATCGCGGCGTCGGCAGTGATCTTGTATCGGGAGCGTGGCGCGCCAGCCAATCTTATGACCGCGGGGCCCCGGCCGGTACCTTCGTTTGGGTCGCTGCCGGGACAGGCATATTCGACCGCCCGACCGGCTGCCAATGGCCGATGCACAGTAGCAGCGGCTGCGTCGTCATCACGGAACCAGCCGAGCGTTAGCCCTCCGACTGCCCCGGCGCTGGCGGAGGCGAGCCGCGGGGACGTGCCGCCGGTCCCGGCGGCAACGACGAGGCGCGCGTGTCCGGGTGGAGTGCCCGGCCGCGCCGGGGCACGAAGGCTGGCGTGGGCGGGGAGCCTGGCTGCGGGACCGTCGGCTGCTACTTGCCGGTCAGGTTGAGGTCGTTCTCCCGCGCGTATGCGGAGATGTCGTCGACCTGCTTGTCGATCTTGGCCTGGCCGTCTGTAGTTCCTTGCCCAGTGCGCTCCGCATAGACAGCCGCGCCAAGCTGCTGCAGCATCGCGTTCGCGTGCTGGTTGGCTTGAGCATGGTCATACTTGGCCTTGCCTGCTTGAGCTGTTTCCTGGGTCTTCTGCGCGACCTGACTCGCCTGCGCTTTGGCCTTGTCCATTATTCCCATTTTGCGCCTCCTGAGGGCTGGCCGGGCGCTAGCGCGCCTACGCTAGCTCGTGCGCCGCGAAGTCTGCGAGCAGCACAGCAAGCGCCAAACCCATGTAGATACCTGATCGGGCGCCGAGGTCGTTCCTGACCCACTGACCGGTTGCAATGATCATACCAATACGAGGTATTGATGATCTCGCCAGGCCCTTCGCTGGCTCGCTTGATCCGACCCGGCCTGCCGTGTCGCATCTAACCTGCTGCGCGCGAGTGACCTGCGGAGCTGGCGGGCCTGCTCAGTTTGGCTCGGCCGCTCGGCGCCGGTTGTAGAGGCGGATGGCCCAGAGGTAAGAGACAACGGCGATGCCGATGCTCCACGCGATGGCGGCGATGGCGTGGTCGCCAATCGCGGCGCCGCTGAGCAGTCCGCGCACGGTGTCGGCGACGGGGGTGAACGGCTGGTACTCAGCGAACTGGCGCAGGCCCGTTGGCATGGTGGCCGTGGACACGAAGCCGCTGCTGAGGAACAGCAGCAGCAACAGGATCATGGGGGTGTTGCTGGCGGACTCGACGCTCTTGGCGGCGAGTCCGAGCGCGACGGCCAGCCAGATCAGCGCGAAGGCGAACAGGGCCAGTATCCCGATCGCGGCGAGCCACTGGAGGGGCCCGGCGCCGGAGTGGAACCCGATGCCGAACGCGACCCCGATGAGGATGGCCATGGCACCGAGGGTTTGGATCAGGCTGCCGAGTACGTGGCCGGTGAGGACCGAGGCGCGGGCGATGGCCATGGTGCGGAACCGGTCGATGATGCCGCCGGTCATGTCCATGGCGACCATGATCGAGGTGCCCTGGACGACTGAGGCCACGGTGATGAGCAACAGCCCGGGCACCACGTAGTCGAGGTAGGCGCCACGACCCAGATGGGGGCCGAGGCCGGCGCCGAGCTGCCCGCCGAAGACATAGACGAATAGCAGCAACAGCACGATGGGCAGGCCGATGAGCATCACGGTCATGGAGGGGTAGCGGAGCTGGTGCTTGAGGTTGCGGCGCAGCATGACCCGTGAGTCGCTGAGCGTGTAGGCGAGCGTTGTCATGACTGCAGTACTCCTTGTGATGCATGGTCTGCGTCGTGAGTGGTGACGTGACTGCCGGTAACGCCGAAGAACACGTCGTCGAGGTCGGGAGTGTGGATCGATAGCCGCTCGACCTGGATGCGAGCGCGGTGCAGCTTGTCGAGCAGCTCGCGGAGCGAGTCGACGGTGCCGTCGGCCGGGACCTGCAGAACGAGCTGGTCCTGGTCGGGACCGGCCGCCGGGAGCAGTTCTGCGGCCGAGTGGAGCTCGCGCGGGTCGGCGAAATGAAGCCGGACGTGGCCGCCAGGGACGCGGCTCTTCAACTCGGCGGAGGTTCCTTCGGCGACGATCCGGCCTTGGTCGAGCACCGCGATCCGGTCGGCTAGCTGGTCGGCCTCGTCGAGGTACTGGGTGGTGAGCAGGATGGTGACCCCGGCCGCGGCGAGCTCACGAATGATCTGCCACATGGTGCGACGGCTGCGCGGGTCCAAGCCGGTGGTTGGTTCGTCGAGGAAGATCACCCGCGGCTGATCCACAAGGGTCATCGCCAGGTCGAGGCGTCGTCGCATCCCGCCTGAGTAGGTCGAAAGCAGCTTGTGAGCGGCGTCGGTGAGCTCGAACTGCGCCAGCATCTCGGCCACCCGCCGTTGCCTAGCCTCGCGGCCGAGGTGGCGAAGGTCGGCCATCAACTGCAGGTTCTCGGCACCGGTGAGCAGGTTGTCCACGGCCGAGAACTGGCCGGTGACCCCGATGACGGCGCGCACCCCGTCAGGGTCAGTGACTACGTCGTGACCGGCGATGCGCATCGATCCGGAATCGGCCGGGATCAGGGTGGACAGGATGCGGACCATCGTGGTCTTGCCGGCCCCGTTGGGGCCGAGAAGCGCCAGGATCGCGCCCTCCTCCACGGCTAGGCTCACCTTGTCGAGCACCAGATGGTCGCCGAAGGACTTGCACACCTCCTGGGCGACAATCCCCGTCGTAGCAGACACGCTTGTCATAGCGTTCTCCCTCCTTGCCGTGTGGTCGAGTCGTCGGGAATCTTGCCCGCGGCGCGCAGCGCCTCGCGGTGTGCCTTCCACTCCTGCTCCAAGACCGGGATCCGACCGACCAGGAAATCGGAGAATGCCGCCCACTCCAACAGGATCGCTTTCCGCTCAGGTGGCGCCTCGTCCAGCAGGCGCAGACCCTCTCGGGCGAGGTCGGCCATCTCCTGGTACTCGGAGACGTCGAAGCCCATCGCATGCGACGACGACATGTCAATCCGCACCCGGTCCATCCGCTCGCCCGCCGCACGGGAGCGCCGGATGAGCCCGAGGTTCTCCAAGTAGTTCACCGCGCCGGCGATCGCGCTCCGGCTTGCCAGCAGGGCGTCGGCAAGCTCGCTGATGCTCTGCTCTCGCGGATCGGACACCGCCAGGTACCCGATCAGCCTGCCCACCATCGGCGCCATCCCGAAGCGCCGGGCATAGAAGCGCCCGGCGTGGTCGGCAAACGTGATCTCACCATCACTTGGCATATGACCATCCTACGCAAGTGCCTGAGATAACACAAATTTGTGTTATCTCAGGAGGTCATTCGTTCCCCGCGTCGGGGCGGATACTTGCTCCCGACGGACGGATGACCTATGCACACCAGCGTCAGGAACCTGACGGCGGCCGGGCATGCGGTTTGCAACCAGAAGGTCACTGGTTCGAGTCCCGTTAGCGTGGTCGAGCTGGTCGCCGGTTTGGCGGTGCACAGGTGGGTGCCGTTCACCTCGGCGGAGTCCGAGACCGAGACGGGTGAGGCCCGGTGACCGCGTGTGGTCCTGCCGGCGGCCAGGGCAGCCCAGTACAGCTGCGGTCGGCGCGACCGACAGTAGGAATGAGAGCGGTCCGAGCGGCCTGAAGGAAGGTGGACGGATGGGCAGGTACGTGCTGGGCTTCGGGGAGATCGACCTGACGCGGATCGCCATTGTTGGCGGCAAGGGGGCGCATCTGGGGGAGCTCTCGCGAATCGAAGGCGTTCGCGTGCCGGCTGGCTTCTGCGTGACGACGGACGCCTTCCGGCGGATCATCGCGGAAGCGCCGTCCATCGACGAACGGCTCGATCGGCTGTCGCGCCTGAACCCCCGTGACCGGGAGGCGATCCGGACTCTCAGCGCGGAGATCCGCCGGACCCTCGCAGGGACCACCATCCCCGGCGATCTGGCGGCGGCGATCACCCTTGCGCTCGCCCGGCTCGGTGACCAGGCCGCCTACGCCGTCCGCTCGAGCGCGACGGCAGAGGACTTGCCGACGGCCTCCTTCGCCGGCCTGCAGGACACATATCTGAACATCGTGGGGCCGGCGGCGATCCTTAAGCACATCAGCCGGTGCTGGGCCTCGCTCTTCACCGAGCGGGCCGTGACTTACCGCCTCCGGAACGGCTTCGACCACAGGAAGATCCACATGGCCGTGGTCGTGCAGCAGATGGCCGTGCCGGAGGCGGCCGGCATCCTCTTCACGGCCGACCCTGTCACGTCAAACCGAAAGGTCGCCTCCGTAGAGGCCAGCTTCGGCCTCGGCGAGGCCCTGGTCTCAGGCCTGGTGAACGCGGACGCCTACAAGGTGCGGGATGGCGAGGTCGTCGCCAAAGCGATCGCCGCCAAGCAGCTTGCCATCCGCGCCCGGCCGGCTGGCGGCACGCAGGAACAGGCGATCGATCCGGCGCGCCAGCGGCAGCCGGCGCTGACGGATGCGCAGGCCGTGCGCCTGGCGCGGCTGGGCCGGCGGATCGAAGCGCACTTCGGCTGCCCCCAGGACATCGAATGGTGCCTGGTCGATGACGAATTCCACGTCGTCCAGAGCCGGCCTATCACCATGCTGTTCCCCATCCCGGCGGCCGGTGACCGAGAGAACCACGTCTACGTTTCCGTCGGTCATCAGCAGATGATGACCGACCCGATAAAGCCCCTGGGACTCTCCCTGTTCCGGCTGACGACACTCGCGCCAATGTACGAGGCCGGCGGGAGGTTGTTTGTTGACGTCACCCAGCGCCTGGCCTCGCCGGCGAGCCGGGCAGGACTCCTGGAGGTCCTGGGGAGATCCGATCCACTGATCAGGGATGCGCTGCAGACCGTACTCGCACGGGACGACTTCATCTCCTCGCTCCCGGACGAGGGTCCCGGCGTCCCGTCGCCTGGCGACGTGCCAGCCCCGATCGATACCGATCCGGCCATCGTCGCCGACTTGATCGGGCGGAACCAGGCTTCCATCGCTGTCTTGAAGCGCACAATCCGGACGAAGTCCGGATCGGCGCTGCTCGACTTCATCCTGGCGGACATCCAGGAGCTGAAGCGGATCCTTTTCGATCCGCGGAGCCATCAGGTGTTCATGTCGGCGATGGAGGCCACGCGGTGGCTAAACGAGCAGCTGCAGGCATGGCTGGGCGAGAAGAACGCGGCCGACACGCTCACGCAGTCCGTCCCCCACAACGTCACGTCGGAGATGGGTCTGGCGCTGCTGGACGTCGCGGACGTAATGCGTCCGCGTTCGGAGGTGGTGGCTTTTCTGCAACACGTCGAGGACGAGGCCTTCCTGGACGAGCTGGCCAAGCTTGAGGGCGGGCGGGAAGCGCGGGACGCCATCGTGGCCTTCCTTGACAAGTACGGCATGCGGTGCGTCGGTGAGATCGACATCACAAGGCCGCGTTGGAGCGAACACCCCACCACGCTCGTGCCCATGATCCTCGGCAACATCAAGAACTTCGAGCCGGGCGCCGGCGAGCGGCGCTTCGAGCAGGGCCGGCAGGAGGCGTGGAACAAGGAACAGGAAGTGCTGGAGCGATTGCAGGTGCTGCCGGACGGGGAGCAGAAGGCCGAAGAAGCGAGGCGGATGATCGACCGGGTCCGGGCCTTCATCGGGTACCGGGAGTATCCGAAGTACGGCATGGTCAGTCGCTACTTCGTTTACAAGCAGGCCCTGCTGGCAGAGGCCGAGCGCCTCGTGCAGGCCCACGTGCTTCGCGAGAAAGAGGACATCTTCTACCTCACGTTCACCGAGCTCCACGACGTAGTGCGCGCGAACCAAGTGAACGACCAGCTCATCCACGAGCGCAAGGACGCCTTTCGCTCGTATCAAGCGCTGACACCGCCCAGGGTGATCACGTCGGATGGCGAGGTTATCGCCGGGGCGTACCGACGCGATGACGTGCCGATCGGTGCGCTAGTCGGCCTACCGGTTTCCGCAGGGATCATCGAGGGGCGGGCTCGCGTCATTCATGACATGGCGGAGGCCGATCTCGAAGCGGGCGACATCCTGGTCACGGCCTACACGGACCCCAGCTGGTCGCCCCTGTTCGTCGCGATCACAGGCCTGGTGACGGAGGTGGGGGGCCTTATGACCCATGGCGCAGTAATCGCCAGGGAGTACGGCTTGCCGGCCGTCGTGGGCGTGGCGCAAGCCACCCGGCTGATCCGAGACGGGCAGCGGATCCGCGTGCACGGAACGGACGGATACATCGAGATCCTGCCTTAGCCTCGACACCCATAAACCCAGGTGGAGCTGCCCAGATGGTGACATGACATGGCAGCCCGGATTGCATCAGCGGCGGCGTGAGCGGAGCGGCTACCTGGACTGGCGTCTGCCGGGTCGCCGGCGCATCCGCAGGGCGCCGAGGAGAAGTGCACAGAGCAATACGATAATACCGATGAAAAGCAGATATATCAGGCCTTTCGCGACTACGCCGACGATGCCCAACACGATCGCCACAATCACCAGCAATAGAAACAGGGCAATCATCCGATCCTCCGCTCAGGCCACGCTGCTGCTCAGCGGCGGGCGAGCCGCCGCTCGCCGCCGCCGCCCGGTTCGTATGCCAGGCCGTAGTGCTTGAAGATCGCCTCCTCGTCGCCCGCCGGCAGCTCGCCGTCGGTACCGATCGACGGGGCATCCCTTACTGCTTTCCTGTCGTAGGAGACCTTGAGGTATCCCGGACCCACGGTCGCCCGGTCAAGGGGCACGAACGCGAGCCGGTGCCGGGTCGGCAGTCCGACCTTGACCGTGCCGAATGACGGCAGGTCGGTGGCAGTGTCCACGTAGACGGACTCCAGCTCGCCGATCTTGTGACCATCAGCGTCGACGACGTCGTGGCCGCGCCATTCCCGGATGTCGGCAGCCTCGAACACGCCAGCCTTCCTTCCTGCTGCGCCAGCCCGCTTGTCCCTTGCCTATCGTCTCATTCCGGAGCACAGTGCAGCACCTTCGCGCGGCGGGTAATTTCGTGTACCTGGCATTTCGGTGACCCCTGCATCCGACTGGCCGGGCGGCAGGCATTACCTGTCGCCGCGTGCCCGGCGGTGGCTATCACCTTCACATGGCAGAGCACGAACCGGATCGGCGCCGTGCTTCGTATGTGAAGCGATTGCGGGCTGCAGCGCGCCATGACCACGGAACATGCTGATGCGGCCCGCAGGGCGGGCCGCATCAGGAGTGGCGTGGCCGAGGAAGCGGACCGCTTACGCAGCCGTCTTGACCGCGGGAGCGGTCCCGGTCACGCCGGTCTGGGTGGTCAGGGCGGCGTCGTGCCGTCCCTGGTGGCGCTGCCGGTAGCTGGCGATCAGCCCGTCGATCCCGATCCAGCTGGAGGTCCGCCACATGGTCAGGATCACGATCGCGCACAGGGCGTAGAACGCGCACACGCTGGCGGTGCCCGACATCACGTAGGTGAACAGCAGGGCCAGGCTGCCCAGCGCCGCGATGCGAGTGAACAACCCTGCCACCAGAGCGACGCCGATGGTGAACTCCGCCACCGCGACCAGGACGCCGATCCAGCCGGCGTTCGGGACAACGAAGCTGTGCAAGAAGGTGCCCCACCAGCTGTAGGCAGGAACTCCGTGCGCGGCGAAACCGGCCACGCCAGCACCGTTGTTGTGCAAGAAGTACGCGTTCTCGGCCCCGAACAGCTTGGCCCAGCCCGCTTGGATCCACATGATCCCCAGCCAGACCCGGATGGCCAGCCAGCCGACCGCCATGAGCTTGGATTCCTTGACCCATTCCCAGGCGCGCAGGTTGGCACGCTTGGCCGGGTCACCGATCACCGCGACTGGGAGGTTTGCCATTTCGAAGGCTTCCTTCTTCTCTATGCGCCAATCCCCTTGGCTCCCTTCCATAGTCGCCGCCGGAGTCAGAACGCCCGCAGAGCCGTAAGTCCCCACTGGCCGGTACGAAGGGCACAGGCCCGCCTCGGCCAGGTCCACTCCGGCGCGTTCGGAGATGACGCCCTTGGCCCGCTCGATCACGACGCGGCTGGGAGGCACCAGGCCGAGGCTGTGCCCGTTCTGACCTTCATCATCGGGACGTCGGTGCCGATCATCGTTGGGGTGATTCATTTCGCCCCGTTGGAATCCAGCCTGCTGGCCAGCCAGCACTATGCCTGGCTCGGCGTCGTGTTCGTCGCGTCCTGGGTGGCCGTGCCCGGCGCGATCATCATCTTCCTGGCCGGGCTGGTGTCCGTCCCGGCGGAGGTCTACGAAGCCGCCTCGATCGACGGGGCGTCCGGCTGGCAGCAGTTCCAGAAGGTGACATTCCCGCTGCTGTTCCCGTTCTTCATGATCAACACCATCTTGACATTCAAGAGCTTCCTCAACGTCTACGACGTAACCGTCGGCCTGACCGGCGGCGGCCCCGGCACGGCGACCACGAGCGTGGCGCAGACCATCTTCAACGGCTTCTTCAACGGCGACTACGCCTACCAGATGGCCAACGCGGTCATCTTCTTCATCATCACGCTGTTCTTCGCGCTCTTCCAGCTCAGCGTCATGCGGCGGCGAGGAGGGACTCTGTAAATGGCGACCCAGGTAACTACCGCGCCCGCCGCGGTAAAGCAGGCCAGAGCACGACGCCGGAGCCCGTTGCGCGAGGACTTCCGGGTCTACTGGGGGCTGACGCTCGTCGTCGGGATCATCTCCCTTATCGTCCTGATCCTGCTGTACTTCGCCATTGCCATGGCGCTGAAGTCACCGGCCCAGACCGGCACGGGCACCGGCTTCACCTTCCCGTGGCCTATCGAGTGGGGGAACTTCCGGGCCGCGTGGGATCTGACCAACTTCCCGCTGGCGTTCTCGATGAGCCTGCTGGTCACGGTCATTGCGGTGACCGGGGAGATCCTGGTGAGCTCGCTGGCGGCGTGGTCGATCGTGCGCAACTGGAGCCACTGGCAGTTCCGGGCCACGTTCGTGTACCTGCTGCTAGCCCTGTTCATTCCGTTCCCGGTCGTCGCGCTGCCGCAGGTCAAGCTCACGGCCGCGATCGGCCTCGATAACCCGTTTGGTGTCGCGATCCTGCACATCATGTTCCAGCTGGCCTTCAACGTCCTGCTGTTCTCCGCCTACATCCGCGGTATCCCGGCCGAGCTGGAAGAGAGCGCGCGCATCGATGGCTGCACCACGTGGCAGGTCTTCCGCAGGATCGTGCTGCCGCTGCTGGCCCCGATGGCCGCCACCGTGGGCATCTTCGCCTTCCTGCAGTCCTGGAACGACTTCATGATGCCGCAGCTGATCACGGCGAACCCCAAGTGGCAGACTCTCCCTGTAGTTCAGTACCTGTTCCAGGACCAGTTCACCACGAACTTCAACGTGGCCTTTGCGTCTTACCTGATGGCCCTGCTGCCGACTCTCGTCGTCTTCCTCATCGCACAGCGCTGGGTGGTCAGCGGCATCATGCGAGGATCGATCAAGTAGATCGGGTAACACGTGCGGACAGACAGCCGAACCCACCGAGACCCGGACGGGCACGCCAGCATGCAGATGTCACGGCATCCTGCCGCCACCAGTGCCGAATGGTGGCGGCAGGCAGTGGTTTACGAGATCTACCCGCGCAGCTTCGCCGACTCCGACGGTGACGGCCTAGGTGATCTCAACGGGATTTTCTCCCGAGTCCCCTACCTGGCGTCACTGGGCATCGACGCCGTCTGGCTCAGCCCGTTCTACCCGTCGGCGCTCGTGGACGGCGGTTACGACGTGGACGACTACCGCGACGTCGACCCGCAACTGGGCACGCTGGCTGATTTCGACGCGCTGACCGCCAGGCTGCATGCGAACGGGATCAATGTCATCGTCGACATCGTGCCGAATCACACCTCGAGCCGGCACGCCTGGTTCACCGAGGCCCTGGCCGCACCGAGGGGGTCGCCGGCCAGGAACCGGTACATATTCCGTGACGGGCATGGCCAGGACGGGATGGAGCGCCCTTCGGACTGGCCGTCGATGTTTGGCGGCCCGGCGTGGACCCGTGTCCTCGATGGGCAGTGGTACCTGCACCTGTTTGCCGCCGAGCAGCCCGACCTCAACTGGGCGAACCGCGAGGTCCGTGACGATTTCCTGACCACGCTGCGGTTCTGGTCCGACCGCGGGGTCGACGGGTTCCGGGTTGATGTGGCGCACGGCCTGGCCAAGAACCTGGCCGAGCCACTCGAGTCGCTCCCGGCCGGGCGGCATCCTGCCGCCGAGTGGTCCGACCAGACCGGGACCCATCCGCTCTGGGATCGGGATGAGGTGCACGACATCTACGCCGAGTGGCGCCAGGTCTTCAACGAGTACGACCCGCCGCGCGCTGGCGTGGCCGAGGCGTGGGTGCATCCGTCCCGGCGGCCCAGGTATGCCAGCCCCTCCGGGCTTGGACAGGCCTTCAACTTCGACCTGCTCGAGGCCAACTGGCAGGCGGGAGAATTCCTGCGTGTCATTACCGGTGCCCTCGCCGAGGCGCAGCGCCACGGTGGGTCTACGACGTGGGTGCTGTCCAACCACGACGTGGTCCGGCATGCCACCCGCTACGCTCTCCCGGCGGATGGCAGTCTCAGCAACACCGAGAACGCCAAGGCCTGGCTGCTCAGCAACGGCATCTCGCCCGAGCTCGACCACGGACTCGGCATCCGGCGCGCCCGCGCCGCGACCCTGCTGATGCTGGCGCTGCCTGGATCCGCCTACCTGTACCAGGGCGAGGAACTCGGCCTGCACGAGGTCGCGGACATTCCCGCCGAACGCATCCAGGATCCTGCCTTCCACCGCTCTGGCGGCACGGAAAAGGGTCGCGACGGATGCCGGGTTCCGCTGCCGTGGGCGACTCACGGCCCGGCGTTCGGATTTAGCACCTCCGCCGCGCATCTGCCGCAGCCAGACTGGTTCGGACCGGTCAGCGTCCAGGCCCAAGAGCACGACCCGGTGTCTACCCTGAATTTGTACCGGCAGGCGCTCGGCTGGCGCCGTCGTATCCAGACCGCGGAGAGCCTGGAGTGGATGCCGGCTGCCAACGACCATGTCCTGCACTTCCGGCGCCCTGGCGGCTGGCAGTCTGTGACCAACTTCGGGCCAAGCGCCGTTTCGCTGCCGCGCGGAACCGTTGCCGTGGCGAGCGGCCCGCTCACTGATGGCCTGCTGCCCGCAGATACCACCGCATGGTTCATCCCCGCCCCGCCCGCCGGCTGACGCTCGGCAACCCAGCGGCGCGGATGGCAGCCGCAAAAGGGGCTCTTCGATCTTGAGGGGGCTGGTCACCCTCGTAACGGCTAGCTCATCGTTGTCCGTTTGCAGTGCAACCGTACTCTGCGGCGCTGGTTGGCGAGGTTGCGGAAGCCGAATGCGATCCGGGCGGCGTCTTTGACGAGCCGGTTGTTCGCCTCGGTGGCGGCGTTGGTGATGCCGGTGTCGATGAAGGCGAGGATCTGCGGCCACCAGGCCTCGATCGTGCGGGCCAGGGTGGTGACCTCGGGGACGTCGGCGCGGGCGCACCAGTCGTAGAACGCGAACAGCCTGGCGCTGACCTCGGAGCGGGGCGGGTGGGTGCGGGCCAGGGCGAGCAGGTAGCGGAGTTCCTCCTTGGCGATCCACGCGGCCAGCAGCTCGCCGGTGGCCTCCTGGGCGAGGATCTGTTCCCACATCCGGTTGAACTGCTCGCTGGTGAGGCGCTCGCGGGCCCGCAGCAGCCGCCGCCGGTTCGCCCAGGCCGGATCCCTGGGTCGTGCCGCGGCGGCCCAGGACCTGCCGGGTGACCCGCTGCCGGACCCTGGTCACGGCCTGGTTGGCCAGGCGCACCAGGTGGAAGTGGCCCACGACGATGACCGCGTCCGGCAGCGCCCGGGTGATCGCCGACCGGTAGACCGCGCACGGGTCGATCGCCACGAACGTGACCTGGTTCTTCCAGTCCTGGCCGCGGTCCTCCAGCCACCCGGCGACGGCCGCGCCGGTCCGCCCGGCGACCTGGCCGAGCAGCCGCCCGTCGCCGGACAGGTCGGTGAAGTTGGTCTCGAACCGCTCGGTCCGCTGCCACGCACCGGAGTCGTCTTTCACCCACCTGGGCCGGCCGCGGCGGGTCTCATCGATGCCCAGCACCACCGGCGGCTCGGGCTCGGTCAGCAGCGCGTCCGCGTGCGCCGCGTAGTGCCGGTGGGCGACCGGCCAGCTCACCTGGTACTGCGCCGCGACCGCCGAGACGCTCCGGCCCGAGCTAACCTGGCTGGCCAGCTGGCGGCACAGCCGGCCGGTCAGCCGCGCCCGCGGCGGGACCTCGGCGATCGACTCGGTGAACGCCTTGCGCGGGCACGCCTGCTCCCGGCAGCGGTACTGCCGCTTGCGCCAGCGCACCGCCAGCGGCTCCTCGCCATAAGGCAAGTCCCGCGGCCGGGTCGTCCGCCGCTGCTTCACCGACGTCGACACCACCCCGCACTGCGGGCAGCCCGCCGCGCTCGACGCCGTGGTCACCAGGTGCACTAACCGGACCGCCGCGCCGCTGTCGTCCACGCCGCGCTCGACACGCTGCACCGCCACGCCGGGCAGCCCGAACAGAATCGAAGTACCGTTCTCCATAGCCTGTGGCTCCTCCGCCAGCTGTCCTTGATCAACAGCCAGTGTTAAGGAGTCACAGGCCTTTCACCCGCAGGCTGAGCCCGTGTCGTGCCCCCTCAAATTTGAAGAGCCGCAAAAGGGGGATCTAGCCAGACGACCAGCCGGTGATCCTGACCGCGGCCTGCCGCGACTGCGGCCAGCGGTCTGCTCCGACGCATTCGTAGCGAGCGCCCCGGTCGCAGATGACAGCTGTCGGGCTGGCAGACGGGCTGTAGACCTCCAGGATGCCTGCGTGGTAGCGCACGCTGACCGGCCCGGCCAGTCAGGCCGCTTGCCAGCGTGATACCAAACGCGTAGCATTGTGATATCAGATTTTGGCAGGACGGCGGAGACGCTGCAACGGCGGCGGCACGAGGACAGGGAGACGGTCATGTACCTACCGGACAGCGTGGCAACGGGGGGTCGACATCCCGCCGGGCGCGAACCACGATGGCCGCCAGCCCGCAGGGCCGCCAGCCTGGCCGTGCCAGCCGCCGTCGCGACATCGTAACAGGACGGACATTTCGGCTGAGAGAGGAAGCTGCCATCATGGTTAGCACGCGGACGGGAGAAATCATGAACTACGAGAGTGCGCCCGGCGTCCCGTCGGCCACCGGGTTGCCCCGCTACCAGCCGACAACCGGCGGTCCGGCCGTGGCGGTGCGCGGGCTGCGGAAGAAATTCGGTGACAAGGAAGCGGTGGCCGGCATCGACCTGGAGATCGCGGCGGGCTCCCTCGCCGGGCTCGTCGGGCCGAACGGGGCGGGCAAGACAACATCGCTGTCGATGATGACCGGGCTGCTGCGGCCGGACGGCGGGCAGGTGCTGGTCAACGGGCTCGACGTGTGGGCGGACCCGCCCGCGGCCAAGGCGATCATGGGCGTCGTTCCCGCCGAGGTCAGGCTGTTCGAGCGGCTGAGTGGCGAGGAATTGCTGGAGTACTCGGGGCGGCTGCGCGGCCTGCCGGCCGCCGAGGCGCGGTCGCGGGCCGCGCAACTGCTGGACGTGCTGGACCTGACCGAAGACGCCAACCGGCTGGTTGCCGACTACTCCACCGGCATGCGGAAGAAGGCCGCGCTGGGCTGCGCGCTGATCCACAATCCGTCAATGCTGTTCCTGGACGAGCCGCTGGAGGGCGTTGACCCGGTGTCCGCAGACGTGATCCGCCGGCTGCTGACACGGTTTGTCGCGTCTGGCTCCACGGTGCTGTTCTCCAGTCATGTCATGGAACTGGTCGAGCAGGTCTGCGATCACGTGTCCATCATCGACAAGGGCAAGATCGTGGTGAGCGGGACCACGGACAAGGTGCGCGGTGGCAAGACGCTGCAGCGCGCGTTCATCGACCTGGTCGGCCCGCGGGCGCGCGACGAGGAGGTGCTGTCATGGCTCGGCTCCTCGTCCAGCTGAAACTGCGCCTGCTGCTCAACGCGCTGCGCTCGTCCAGGGCCGCTAAGGTCTCGTTCATCATCAGCACGATATTCGCCGTGCTGCTGGCGGCTGGCACCTTCCTTGTGCTGGCTTCGTTCCGCGGCAAGAGCACGTCGGTGGACCTGACTGCGGTCATCTTCACCGTGTTCGCGTTCGGCTGGCTGATCGCGCCGATCATGGTCTTCGGCGTGGACAGCACGCTCGACCCGTCGACGCTAGCCCTCTACCCGCTGCGCACCCGCAAGCTCATCACCGGGCTGCTAGCGGCTTCGGCTACCGGAGCGTGGCCACTGGCCAACGTGATCGGCCTGCTCGGCGTCACCGTCGGACTGGCCGCCGGCGCGCTCGGCCTGCTCGTCGCGGTGATCGCGGTGGGGTTGCAGGTGCTGTTCTGCATCGCCCTATCCCGGTTCGTGACGACCTCCCTGGCCAGCCTGCTGCGCTCGCGTCGCGGCCGGGACCTCGCGGCGTTCATGATCATCCCGCTGGTTGCGCTATACGAGTTCTTCACCCAGGTGGTGCCCAAGGCCGCCGCCGAGGGCAAGATCACCGCCGCGAGCTTCACCGGCTTCGACTCATGGATGCGCTGGCTGCCGCCAGGCCTGGCCGCGCACGCGATCCAGGATGCATCCGATGGGCGTCCCGGCATGGCGTTCGCCCGTCTGGGGGCGCTGGCCGCCGTCATCGTCGTGTTCGGCTGGCTGTGGGTCAGGTCGCTGAGCCGGGCTCTGGTGACCGCCGACACGACGACCCAGGCAGCGCGGGTCCGCGGCGCCAAGCTGCCGCTGGCCGGCCTCGGCCTGCGCGGCGCCGTTGCCGCGCGGTTCTGGCTCTATCAGCGCCGCGATCCGACCTCCCTCGTTTACTGGGCGCTGGTCGCGGTCATCACGGCCGCGGTATCCGCCAGCTCCCTGCTCGGCCACATCCGTCATCCGGCGGTCATCCTGGCGAGCGCGGTGTTCGGTGCTGCGTTCGTCGGCATCTTCCATACCAATTCGGCCGGGCTGACGGGACCGCCGTTCTTCCTCGAGGCAACGGCGCTGAGCCGCAGCCGCGACCTGCGTGCGTACTTCTCGGGACAGAATCTCGCGCTCTGCGTGATCGGGGCACCGCTGGTCGTCGCGGTGTGCTTCGGGCTGGCCGCCGCGGCCGGCCGGCCGGGATTCGGCATCGAGGCCGCACCGATTGTGCTGGCCGGGCTCGGCGCGTCCCTTGGGCTGAGCAACCTCTTCAGCGCGGCGCTGCCGTACCCGATGGCCAAACGAGCGGGCGCTCCGATGCTGGTGGCCGCGCAGGGATACGGGGCCTACCGGATCGGCGGCGTCTTGGGTACGCTCGCCGGCACCGCGGTGGCGGCAACCCCCGTGATCATCGGGGTGGTGCAGACCGCGACCGATTCAGACGCCATCCGGATCGGGGTTATATGGCCGTGCGCGGCCGTGTACGGTTTCGCGCTCGCGCTGGCCGGCGTGCGGCTCGCGGCCGTGGCGGCCGCTGGCAAGATGCCGGAGCTGTGCCAGGTTGCGGTGCGCAGTGCCATGACCTGAGTCGTCACCCTCTCGGCGCTGACAGCCTGGCGCTACGCCTGGCCGTCGGTGCCGATCGGCGTGCGCGGCAGGCGCGTGAAGCGCCGTTCCGCGTCCAGGTCCCGTCGATGCGCAGGTCGCCACACTGGAACGACGGTGACGAGCCGACCGGCATCTTACTGACCTGCACTCCGAGCCCTGGCTCGGACTCCTCAGCACATGTCAAGCTCAACGAACCTGCCCTAAGCAACAAGGACTAGCAACAGCGCACCGATGGGCCGGCCCATCCGGCCGACTGAGACCATCGCCCGCCGGGAGTTTGACCATCACCGGCGGGGGCCCTGGCGACCGACGACGATGCAGGCTGCTCGGGGACAGGCGCCTGGTGGTGCATGAGTAGGCCAGCCCGGCGGCCGGCGCCCGAGTCACCGGGGCTGCAGCCGCCGACGGATGCCTTGCGGGCAGACTAGGCAATCAGTCCGATGGCAAAAAGAGAAAGGCGGTTCCTGGTGGAGCCTGTACTGAACGGCACTGTCGCACTAGTTACAGGAGCGTCCAGCGGGATCGGCGCGGCCACAGCCGCCGCGCTCGCCCGGCAGGGCGCGGCGGTGGCGGTAGCGGCGCGGCGGCGGGACCGGCTGGACACGCTGGCGGTCGACATCCGCGACCAGGGCGGGACCGCCGTGGTGCTGGAGTGCGACGTCACCGATCAGGCCCAGGCCGCCGATGCCGTCGACCGGACCGTCGCCGAATTGGGCCGCCTGGACACCCTCATCAATAACGCCGGCATGATGCTGCTCGGCCCGGCCGTCGGCGCGCCGCTGGCGGAGTGGCAGCAGATGGTCGATCTCAACGTGCTAGGCCTGCTGTATTGCGCGCACGCCGCACTGCCGCATCTGCTTCGCGCCGCGCAAGACGGCCCGCGGCAAGTGGCCGACATGGTGAACGTCAGCTCGGTGGCCGGCCGGGTAGCCCGCAACGGTAGCGGCGTCTACAACCTGACCAAGCATGGCGTTGGCGCGTTCAGCGAAGCCTTGCGGCAAGAGGTGACCGGTCGCTACGTGCGCATCTCGCTGGTCGAGCCGGGCGCAACGGCCACCGAATTGGTCAGCCATAACTACATCATCACCCGTGCCCGCCACGTCGCCATCAACGAGGTACTGATCCGCCCCACTGAACAAGAGCGGTAGCCGAACGCCGGGCACAGCGTCGCCTGCGGCAGGCGGCGGACTGCTCTATACCTCGGCTGTCGGGACGAGGACGTTTTCGCCGCGCCACAGTGCAACATCCCATCTTGCTGACGACAAAGATCAGTTCGGTTCTGAGCGGGCTCAGGTTCGGGCAGATGCGGAGCGAGCGGTCGCGAGGAACCAGCAGCCAGCCGCGAGATGCAGCGCACCAACAATCAGGAAGAAGGATGCCCATCCGTAGACGCCGTACGAGAGGCACACCACGCCGGCCGCGGCCGCGACGATGCCACCGGCAATATGCCCGCCGCCAAAGAAGCGGAGGTGGCGGTACTCCCATGGCGCGATCAGGCGGTAGATGCCGGCTCGCGGGGGAGTTAGCCACCACCCGCTGAGACCTTTCCTAAGGTTGGGGAAGGGCGTGTAGTCGAAGATGGCTGCGTTCATCGGGATGCCTCCTGTGGCTGTGGTGTCGGCCACCCGATCACCTATCAATATGATATCACTTTGATAGTGCTTGTCAACGCTGACCTTCCTGACGTGCCGAGGGGGAACAGGGCGTCGGTGCGGGTGAACTGATGCTGCAGAATGCACTGTCACTTATTCAACCGTCCGCGCTCGTACTGCTCACGAGCATCGAGTCACCAGATATGCCGTCGAGCGTGACCGACTGCTCCGCATTGCCGCTGCGTGAGGCCTTCACGTTGATCGTCTGCTGAGTCTGGCCGAATAACTGCACCCTATGGGCGACCATGGAGCTCGCTGCCGGCAACGCCGGGTTCGGCTTAAGCGGCCCCGGACTGTCGCCCAAGATCAGATAAGTTGCCAGAGGACATTCCAGCCCGGCAGCCAGCCGGCAATCGGCGCCCACGCCGCCCCGGCTGCGCCGCCGCGCCTCTCAGTGGCGGATCGCTCATGCGGCTCCGCCACGCTGGAGCGAACACGCCGCCGCCGTCATCGCGATCGCGGTCGTGCTGCCAAAATCGTCACGCAGCTCCGCGGTCGACGCCCCGGCCTGCACCGGGACGCCGACCGCTCGGGACCCCCGCACGGCTCATCGCCCGTAATCAGATCGGCGAAGCTCGCGAGAAGGACGCTATAGCGCTTTGGCTGTGAGGTTACTCCGTGCCAAAACGATCGAATTCTCCATTGCGCACACCGCCAAGAAATGCGCGCCATTCGGCCGATGTGAATCGGAGAACTGACCCCTCGACGTCCCTGCTGTTCCGAACGCCAATCGCGGCGTCAGGCAGGTCAGCCACTTCGACGCAGTTGCCGTTCGCGAAACTCAGAGAGCTCTTAACCCAGTACGAGCCAGAATCCGGCCCTTCTGGGCGATCTACTAGCGTAGAACTTCCCATGTCTTTACCCCACTTACTGTCGGATGTATGGTCTATAGGCGATTACGTTACGTAATTTGCACATTACCTTCCGTAATCGCCCGATGGCGGTAAGGCTAGCAGACGGCGCTAGAACATGGGGGACATTAACCAAACACCGACATGGCTATGGCAATCACCCGGCAGTGTCCCACCGGCCGGCAACAAGAAGGCAAGCTTCCTCACTCTAGGCGCACCGCCCCGGAACCGGGCCGCGCCAGAGCACTATCGCCATAACAATCCGGACAGAAATAATCATGCGCCATTTACTGTGCTGTACTGTCCTGGCCTGAAGGCCGATGACTTGGCCGGGCTAGCCCTCTGGGCTCGTCGGAGAGGTCGAGTCACGGTCATGTGCGCTAGCGTGCCTGACGAGCGCCTGGCCAGTGCGACTCCGCTGTCTCGAGTATGAGCGCCCTAGACGCGGCCGGGCCGAGCGATGCATCGGCTAGCATCTGAAAAGCGATCCTGTGCAAGTAGGTTTCCCTCTCCCCCTCCAAAGAGAAACCATTCCTAAGATGTTCTGTGCTAACCACATCCTGAAGCATCGCATCACTATCTTCGCCAAAGCCGAATAGGACGAATGACTCACCTGTGACCGTATGCTGCGCGTCCAGCGGGAGAATCTGCAATGTTAGGTTTGGCCGTTCAGCCTCACGCGCTAGATGCTGGAGCTGCTCATACATTACGGAATCACTGCCGACCCGGCGCTTCAAGACTGATTCATCGAGCACCACTGACAGATGCAATTCTTCGCGATCAAGCACCTGCTGGCGTCGCATACGTACCCTGACCAGCCGTCCGATCATGCCCGGTGCTATCGGCTCAACCCGGCTGTAACTGCTAATTATATGCCGGGCATAAGCTTCTGTTTGCAGTAAGCCAGTTACAACATCGACGTGCCAAATCGCGATAGATGTCGCTTCATGCTCGAGGCCGATGAACTGCTGATAGTCCTCGGAAAGGCTGTCCCCGAATTCCTCCCACCACCCCTTCTGAGCCGCATCCTCAGCCAGCGCGAGTAGGAGATCCCGGCGGGCACCGCTGATCTCGTAGTAGTCCAGGAGTCTCTCGACTTCCCGTGGCCGTAAGCCGGTCCTCGCCCGCTCGTACCTGCTGATCTTCGAGGGCGACCACTTCAGCGCGGCGGCTACGGAATCGCCGCTCCTGCCCTTGCTCTCCCTGATCCCGCGTAGTTCGGCGGCAAGTCGGCGCCGCCGTACCGTGGGGCTTGCTGGCGCGATCATCGGGCGTCCCTCTTGCTCGGAGCTGCTGGCGGGCTGGTGCGACCGTCACATGGATGTTATAGAAACAATCTTGGAACTTTTATTACACGCCGTACGCTGACGCCTCGCAACCGAAGCCTCTGGCCTGACCGGCGCATGCGAATCCAGCTGCCCGGCGGCCACGCTTCCTGACGATCTGTAGTCGGCCCACATTCTGCCGATCCCGGCACGGCCAGTCGTCAGACGGACGCGCATAACTGAGGTCGCGATGTGGCCATGCGACTGGGGCTGAGGTTGCGACCGAGTCGGCAGTAAGCCAGGTCGAACGCCCGGAAATAAGAGCCTGCGATCACCACACGACCGGCGAGGCTCGGAAGGCCTGAATCCCGCCGCCGTTACCCACGCCAAGTCAGCCGCGCAGGCGACAGCGCTCACGGCGACGCCCGGCGGTCGGCCTGCTCTAAGTTAGCTGGGCAGGCAACGATGTGCGCGGTGACTCGCGGCGGTTTGGCTGGCGCCAAGTCAGCCGGGCAGGCGACGACGTGCACTGTGGCACCCGCCTGGCGGCCGCCGCCAAGTCAGCCGTGCAGGCGGCGATGCGCACGGTGACCGCCAGGCCGGCTGACCGAGCCACGTTAGCTGGATAGGCCACGACGTACACCACGACACTCCCGCCGGCGGCTTCAGCTTGGATCGCATCGAACTGCTGCCTGCTGCCCGCGTCCTTCGACGAACACGATCCGGATGCGGCGGTGGCGGGGATCGCGGCGGGCCGCCTCGCAGGTTCAGGCGACGACGGCGCCGGTCGGGATGTAACTGGTGACCGAGGCAGCCAGCCGCTTGCCCATCTAACACATTGGGAACGCAACGAGAAGCCCCTTATACGCGGAACGGCGCCGCATTTCGCGCGACGCCCGCAAGTGAGTCAAAGCTCGGGCCAGGAGGGCCGCACTCCACGTTAGTTCACGTATGATAGAGAAGGTTGTCCACCTGGGGAGCGGCAGTTAAATGCGCGTGGGCAACGGGTGCTTGCGCCACCGTCACGGCTACCGCCGAGCCGGCCAGAATTGATCCGGATGCGCCGAGCGCCAAGATAGCAGGAATGATTATGGCTCGCCCGATGTGCATGATTCCTCCATGGTGTCTACAGAGGTCAGGCGCCTGTTACATGGCCCGATGGGTCCGAACGGGACATCCCAGTCATGTGGAATTATTACTAGTGCTCGACTATTTCAACTACTAGAGTAAGTCATTATCTAGACTTATCCAAATATTAAAATCAGCAATACATATTTCATTATGCCTTTGCTAGCAAAATGTGCTGCTCTATACGCGGAATGTATCGGTAGTCTTTGCATTGCAAGGATCTAGGCAACTTGCACGGCAAGGCGCGAAAACGCATAGCGGCGTTTGCCGCCTGGCGCTGCGACTGTGCTCGAACTAATATCCGGAAAACGTCCACTTGTTCCCTAATTCTTCTGGTAGTAAAGTTCGCTCCGTGCCCCCGGTAACCCCGCCCGGTGTGCTGCTCGGCCGCGACAGCGAGATGGCGCTGCTGGCCGGGCTCATCAGCGAGGCCGCTCGCGGCCGGGGTAGTTCGTTGCTGATCGAGGGCGAGCCAGGTATCGGCAAATCCGCGCTGGTGCGGGCGGCTCTGACGAAGGCGTCGGAGGTCGGCTGCCAGGTGTTCTGGGGTTCCGGTGATGAGCTGGGGCAGGCGCTACCGCTGTTACCTCTGCTAGAGGGGTTGCGAGTACGCGAGCCCTCTACGAATCCGCGCCGGAATGCGATTGTCCGGCTATTGCGCGGTGAGGTTAGTGCCGATCGCGGAACGGACGTATCGGCGGCGCTGGCTGAGCAGTTGCTGGCGCTCGTCGCCGAGCAGTGCGCTGCGCAGCCCACCATCCTGGTTGTCGACGACCTGCAGTGGGCCGACCCGGCCACGATCACCTTGTGGGCCCGGCTGGCGAAGTCGGCGCAGCAGGCTCAACTGCTGCTGGTCGGGATGATGCGCGCGGTGCCGCAGCGGGATGACTTGCTGGCGCTACGGCGAATGGTGGGCGATGCCGCCAGGCTCCAGCTATCCAGGCTCAGCGAGGCGGCGGTGGCCGACCTGGTCGCAGCCCTGGCTGGCGGCAGACCTGACGACAACTTGCTGCGGCTCGCGGACGGGGCGGCGGGTAATCCGCTCTACGTCACCGAGCTTGTCGCCGCGCTGGCCCGGAGCTCCAGTTTGACCATCACCGATACGGGCGCCGTCGAGGCGGCGAGCGGTCCCGCGCCTGGATCCCTGTCAGCGGCCATAGCGGACCGCCTCGGGTTCGCGGCCGGGCCGGTCCGCGAGGTACTGCGCGCGGCGGCCTTGCTTGGCGTGGATTTCGCGGTGCCGGATCTGGCCATCGTGCTGGGCCGTAGCGTGGCCGATCTGATCCCGGCCGTGCACGAGGCATGCGCCGCCGGCGTGCTGGCCGAGTCCGGCGACGGCCTCGGGTTCCGGCATCCGCTGATCCGGGCGGCGTTGTACGAGGAGATGCCGGCGCCGGTGCGCGCCGCCTGGCATCGCGATGCAGGCCGCGCCCTCGCGGAGGCCTGCGCACCGGCAGACCGGGTCGCCCGGCAGTTGCTGCGCGCAGTCGGAGGACCCGGCAGCACGAACGAGCCGATGGATGAGTGGCTGCTGAACTGGCTGGCCCGCACCACGGACTCGCTGGTCGGCCAGGCGCCCGGTGTCGCGGCAGAACTCCTCACCTGGGCAGTCGCCAGCTCCCCGGCTGGCTTGCCTCAGCATGACTGGCTCGAGGGCCGACTCGCCGACGCCCTCTACCGCGTCGGCGACACGGCCAGGGCGGAGCAGGTAGCGAACCGTGCGCTTGAGCATGCGGCCGAGCCCGATCTCCTCGTGGACCTGCACTGGACGCTGGCACAGTGCCGCATGCGGGCTGGCTTCTCCGCGGAGTCCCAGGCCATGCTGGACCGGGCGCTGGCTTCTCCCGGGATCTTAGCGCGGCACCGCGCCAGGCTACTCGTGCTCGCAGCGCGGACGCACTGCAACCTTGGCGAGCTCGAGAAGGCTGGCCGGGTCGCCACCAGGGCCCTCGCGGAAGCATCGGAGGCGGCTGACAACTGGGCCATGGGCTGGGCATTGCACGTCTTGACCCTCGTGAACTCGGCGCAAGGGAAAATGACCGATGCGCTGCCGCTGTTCGACCGGGCGCTGACCGTGACTCAGGCCGATCCGGCACTGATCGACCTACGGCTGCTGCTACAGATCAACAAGGCTGTCACGCTGGGATACCTCGACCAGCACGAGGAGGCACTGGCCGTGGCCCGGCAGGCACGGCGCCTCGCGGACCAGGTCGGCACGGTGATCCGGCTGGCTCAGGCGCATGGCGCCCTTGGTCAGCTGCTGTTCGAAACGGGGCGATGGGACGAGGCGATTGCCGAGATAGAGATCCTGCAGGAAAACCTGAAAGAACCAGCCGCAGCCTGCTGCGATCTGGGCATCGCCGCGGTGATCAGCTTCCATCGCGGCGAGATCGGCACGGCCCGTCGCCACCTCGCCGCTGCCGCGCCGCACGCCAAGCGGATCGGACAGCGGCTTGTTGGCTCCCTAGCACTGGCCCGCAGCCTGGACCGCGAGCATGACGGGGCCCTGCAAGAGGCGCTTGCCGAGCTGACAGCTGGGTTCCGCGGCCATACAGAAGAACTCGACGAGATCGAGGACCTGCTGGCCGATGCCGTGCGCCTCGCCGCCGAGACTGGCGACCTGAGTACCGCGCAGGACCTCGCTGGCCAAGCCGCCACGCTGGCCGCTGAGTCGCAGACCCCTCATCGGCAGGCGAATGCGCTCTATTGCCGCGGGCTGCTGGACCATGATGCCACCCGGCTACTGACGGCTGCGGACCGGTACGACGACGCCGGCCGGCCTCTGCTGAGAGCGATGGCATTAGAGGCGGCCGCTGGAGACTTCGTCCGCACTGGCGACCGCAGCCAGGCGCGCGCGGCATTCATTCGGGCCGTAGAGGTCTATAGCTCGCTGGGCGCTGCCGCCGATGTAGCCCGGCTGCAGGCCAGGTTCCGCGCCCACGGCATTCGCCGCGGTCCGCACTCAAAGCACCGGCAGGCACGCAGTGGCTGGGACAGCCTCACGCCGACCGAGACCAAGATCGCCGCATTCGTGGAGGAGGGATTGTCTAACCCCGACATCGCCGCGAGGCTGCTGCTATCGCGACGAACCGTCGCCACTCACGTCTCCCACATCCTGAAGAAGCTCGACGTGAATTCGCGGACAGATATCGCCCGTGAGGCAGCCTTGCGCACTATCGCGACTAGGTGACCGGGCGGGAATCGCGGGAGTCGATAGGCCGCTCGAGGCTCGGGTGAATCGGTGACTCACACCTCTACGTACCCACGCGCGAATGCGCGCGGGCCATGTTCGCCACCTGAGTAAAAGTCGGGCTGGAACGCAAGCGTGAAGTACACCGCCTTGCCCGCAGGGGTGCGGTAAGAGCCCCACTCATCCGACAGGCTGGCGACCAGCTTCAGGCCTCGTCCGGTCTCCGCGTCAGCTGGCGCGTCCACCAGCACCGGCAAGGTGAGCGACGTGTCGTGTACTTCAACACGCAACTGGTCGCAGGAGCGGGTGATGGCAAGCATGATTGTCTCGCCCGGTTCGTGCCTGATGGCATTCGTCACCAGTTCGCTGGTGAGCAGCACCGCGACGCTTGGGTCGACCGGGACATCCCAGGTGCAGATCACCGCGCGGACCTGGCCGCGGGCTTCGCCCGCAGCGGCCGGGCCTGCGGTCAGCGGGACGCGGTGCCGGCGTAACACGCTCCGACGGGTAGGCGCCATCGTGTTCATCTGGTTCCTTAGCGGGCCGGGTTGAGCTGGCCCAGTAGAGCGCTGGTCACTCCGTGTGACTGGGCCGAGGATCTGAGCAACCGCTGACGTGCCCGATGTCGGTTGCATGACAAATGTTGCTGCAAGTTTCAATGAGAGACATCGGCCAGCTGACGGATTTTAAAGCAGGGTCAGCGAGTTCGCCGCGAACAGGGCGTCGCGCAACCGCACACGGCGAGGCCGGTGCAAGCCGCCAGTTGTGGCCGTCGACACCAAACATCCGTCACCTGACGGATGTTTGGTCCCGCAACTTGCATGAGACTTGCGCTGCAACTACCGATACGTTGCAGCCTGCGACAGTTGATCCGGCTCCTGCGGCCGGAGGTGAGCGTGCCGAGATTAGGCCACTGGTGACGACGACGGAGAAAGGCGGGCCTGTTGGACGTTGCCCGGCTGGCCGAAAGCCACCTCGTCGATGCGCTGGTGGAGATTGTGGACGTTGGCCGGCGTATGGCTGGCGGGCGCCGGGTGCCGGTAGATAGTTCGGCACTTGGTCGAAGTCCTGGTAATACCGGTGGAAGACGGGAGTCGCCGAGGATGCCGCCGGCGGCACGATCCAGGTCCAGTCCGCCGGGCAGGCGCGGCCGTGGCGTTCCTCCCGCTCCAGGTGCTGCAGAAAGCGGGCCGATTCGGTGTGATGGTCTGTGATTGTGACACCGGTTGTGGTGAACGAGTGCAGGACCGCGAGGTTGAGCTCGGTCATCGCCCTGTCTTTCCACAGGTTCTGGTCGCTGATGGTGGAAAGGCCCATGCGAGCGGCGATCACTGGCAACTGGGCGTAGCGGCTACTGTCACCGAGGTCGCGCGATCCGATCTCCGTGCACATGTACCAGCCGTTGAATGGCGCGGCCGGGTAGCGGACACCGCCGACGTCCAAGTACATGTCACTGATAACCGGCACCGCATACCACCGCAGCCCCAGATCGGCGAACCAGCGAAACTCCGGATGCTCGATGGCGACCTCGAGTACCGCGTCGGCCGGTATCCCATGCACCGTGACTGGCTCACCGGGCTCATGCACGAGCAGGGGCAGAATGTCGAACCGGCCGGCCGACCGGCCGCCTCGCCAGCCGAGATCGAGGGCGAGGCGGGTGAGATCGGCAGTCGCCGGGTCCCCGATGACGCCGCCGTCGGGAGTCTCGTAACCGGCGTATCGCACGAGCTGGGAGTTGAGGATCCGCGGCCCCGGCAGGCCAGGCGCGTCCGGCGCGAACACGGTAATCAGCGGACGGATCCGGCCGCCGTTGGTCGCTTCCCGCAGATGTGTCACCGACTCGGCGACGATTTCGCTTGCCGCAGTGACCTCGCGGCGGTCACGCACCCGCAGGCTGCTCCAGTAGAGCCGACCGATACATCGCGAACTGTTCCGCCACGCGACACGCGCGCCGAAGGCCAGCTCTTCCGCCGTGTGCCAGTACGTGCCCGACGCCTCGATCTCACGGCGGACGTGCCGGAGCCGCCGGTCGGGCGGACCCAGCCGATTCTCGCTGTAGAACAGCGTGATGAACTGCTCCGCACTGGCCAGCACGCGGTCAAGGGCGGACGGGCCGTAGTCCGCCAAGGTCCATCTCGCTGGAAGGGCGGCCAGGCTAGCGTCGAAGCCACTCTCGGTTTCGTCGGTCGCGACTGGGCAGGCAGTGAAAAGAGGGAACGCCGGCGACTCCTCGCCGGGCTCCAGGCCGCGTGCGCGGCGGCTGCGCGGTCGGCCGCGGCCGGGAGAAGGCCATCGAGAACCCCGACGGATTCGACTTTGGTTCGGGTCCACGCAGACCTCCCTGGTTGCTCCGAGTCGCTGCGTCCCTCAAGAGCGGGCGACCGGCGACCTCCGGCTACCGGGAACTGCAGCAGCATCGCGTGCTACCAGCGTTGCCGGTCATCTTGCATTCGCCTTGACGCTTGCCTTGCACCCCAGGTCACGGTGGCAGCGCGAGGCGCAACGCCAGCGCGAGGCGCAACGCCAGCGCGAGGCGCAACGCCAGCGCGGCGGCAGCGCGGATCGGACTAGGTGATGCGGACGGCGAAGGCGGGATCCATGGTCTCTATGCGTATCTGCACTGACGCCGCCTCTGGCACGCCGAGCCGTTCGAAGATGTCCAGCGCTTGCCGAAAGACGATCCGTGCCGCACCGGAGCCCTGTGTGTTGAGCGTCGACTCCGCGATTCCCTCGAGAATCTTAGCTTCTTCGTACAGGTCGCCGATTTCCCTGGCCAGCCGCAGAGCGGTGCGGTAATGATCCAGTGCTTCGTCGTACCGAGCCGATCCTCGATGAATATCAGCAATCACGCGAAGCGCGATCAGCTGTTGGGAGAGGTCACCAATCTCCTCGGCAATCCGCCGTGCTTTCTGGTGATGGATAAGGGCCTCGTCGTCGCATGCGGCGCTTTGATAAATGGCACCGATGTCGTTGAGCACATCAGCCTCGTTCGGGAGATCACCTATGTTCCGGTATATCGCCAGTGCGCGTCGGCAGGCAGCAAGCGCTTGCTCGTAGCTGCCCTTGTAATGGTGGACGCTGCCGATGTTCTGATACAGGATCGCCTCGTTCTGCGCGCCGCCTATCTCGCGGAATATATTCAGAGACTTCTGGTAGGCGTCGAGGGCATCTCGATGGAAGCCGTTGTACAGGTTTACTCTGCCCAGATTGTTGAGCGCCTTCGCTTCCCCGCGGCGGTCGCCGACGGCACGGTACAGCGAAAGCGCGGACTTCAGGTCCGCATTTGCCTCGGCGTAACGGCCCAGGTGCCAGCAGGCTATCCCAGAATGGCTCAAGGTGTCGGCTACGCCGCGTGGGTCCTCGGCGGCGTGGTACAGAATCTGTGCTTCCTGAAAATAGGCCAGCGCCTCACGGGAACGGGCTGTCCGCTGATGGGCCAGGCCAATTTGGTCGAGGGACTGAGCCTCGCTTCTCCTATTGGCCATCGAGCGGTATATCGATGCGGCTTCCTTAGCCAGAAGAATCGCCGCCTCATGCTCCCCGGTCTGCTGGCGCACTGCGCTGAGAGCCAGCGCCGCCTGCGCGATCCTGGCCGGATCATCGAGATAGCGGCTTGCCTGCAGGGCAACTGTGTGGGCTGCGACCGCCTCGTCCCAGTACGCGTTGACCTCCACGAAGTCGGCCAGCAGGTAAATAAGGTCGGCGCACTGCTGCTTCCACGCATGCCTGCCTGCGTAGCGCGCGGCCTGCAGGATGTTGCGCCACTCCGAATCCAGCCAGCACGCCGCGTCTTCCTGTGTGCCAAGGGCCGGGCTCTCGGCAGGCACCTGGGTGACGTGCACTCCAGGCCGGTGCCGGAACGGGTAAAGGACCCGGTCGGCGCGATCGGCCGTGTGCAAGTAGTAATCAAGAAGCCTGCTCACGGCCTGCGTCTGCTCAGCCTCGGAGTCATCGCGCGCGGCCCGCGCAGCCGCGTACCCACGGATGAGGTCATGGAGGCGGAACTGGCCGTCGGGGGCCCGGGCCAGCAGGTGATAATCGAGCAGGGTGACGAGCGCCTTCTCCGCCTCGGCAAGGGTGCAGCCATCCAGTGCGGCCGCCGTCGCCAGGCTGACACAGGCGCACGGACTAACGCCCAGCCGCCGGAAGAACCGCTGATGGTCGGGCTCCAGGCCGCGGTAGGACAGGTCGAAGGCCGCCATCACCTCCGCGCTTGCCGCGCCGGCGCCTCCCAGCCAGGCTGGGGTGTGCGACAGCTCCTCGATCAAAGAGTCGAGGTTCGGCGGGCCGTCCTGCGCGATCCGGCCAGCCGTGACCTCGATCGCAAGCGGCAGTCGCCCGCACAACGCCACGGCCGCGGCGATCTCATCCGCGTCCCCCGCCCGGCTCTCGCCTGCGGTCCGCCTGAATAGCGTGATGGCCTCGTCGACGGACAGTACATCAAGGCTCAGCGAGCGGGCCTCGCCGACCTCGGGCAGCGTGCGCCGGGTCGTGATCAGGATCAGGCACCGGCCGGTGGCCGCCAGGAGCGGGCGGATCTGGTCGTGTCCGGCAGCGTCATCGAGGATCACGACGGCGCGACGACGGCTCAGGTGGGCCCGCCACAGCGCGGCACGCTGGCCGACAGCTTCCGGTATCTGCGCGGACGGAACAGACAACATCTGGAGCAGCCGGTACAGCGCCTCGGCTGGATCGAGCGAAGGGCTGCAAGGATCATGGGAGCGAAGATTGAGGTACAGGATCCCGTCCGGATAATCCCCGGCGACCAGTCGGGCGGCGCGGACCGCAAGCGCGGTCTTGCCCACGCCCGGCATGCCCTCGATTATCGCGATCCCCGGGGTAGCGCCGTGCTCCCCGGTGAGCAGCCGCAGTTCCTCGTCGCGGCCCACGAACTGCGCGGAATCGGCCGGCACGGTGTCTGGAAGTGCCGCTTGGAGGTGACGCGGGCCGGCAGGCCGCGGGACCGACCTGAGGTCACCGCCCAGGATGCGCTGATGGAGCTCCGACAGCATCGCCCCGGGTTCTGTGCCCTGCTCCTCAACGAGGCGGCTGCGGGTTTCGCGGTAGAGGCGGAGCGCGTCGGCTGACCTGCCGATCGAGTAGAGGGCGGTCATCTGGTGGGCGACGAGTGTTTCATCCAGCGGGTACTTAGCTAGCAGATGGCGAAGCTCACCCACGAGGTCGGCATGGCGGCCAAGCTCCAGCTCGCACCCGACACGCTCAAGGATGGCCGCCCGGCGCTCCTCCTCGAGGGCGTCGCGCATCCGCGCTGCCCAGTCGCCGCCGATCCCGGCCAGCGCCTGGCCGCGCCAGAGCCCGTCCGCCTCACGCAGCAGCCTGGCCGCATGATCGTAGTCGCTGCTTGCGGCGAGGGCACCGGCCTGCTGGCGCAGCCGACGGAACTGATGTAAGTCGACCGCCTCGGGATCGACTTCGAGCATGTAGCCACCCCGCGCCCCGCCCACTACTTGCACGCTATCGCCCACGGCATGCCGCAGGGACGCCCGGAGCCTGGCGATGTACACCGACAGGCTCTCTCTCGCCTTTGGCGGCGGCCGGTCATCCCACAGCCTGTCGATGAGAGCGTCGACCGGGACTGTCGCGCGCGGCGTGAGTAGCAGCATGGCCAGGACAAATCGCACCCTGGCGGGTCCCAGATCCTGTCGCTGTCCAGCCGACAAGAGCTCAATCGGTCCCAGCGCCCGGAATTCCATGATCGCCTTGCATCTTCCACCGCCCGTGGAAATGATCTCAGCTGACACCTACATGAGATGTGCCAAAGCAGTTTCGTTGGGTCTGATACCCAGTGTGCCAGTTCTCACGCGCACCTGGAAAGTATTAATGGCACACGAAAATGGCCAGGTCCCTGCCGCATACATGCGACGCAACTTTCACTGCAATTCGCGCTGACTCCTCTCACCAGGGCGGGCACCGAGTCGTCCGCGACCATGAGTGCTCCCCGCAGCCAATGACGCAGGGCCGATTGCCAACGCTCGGTCCGGCGCCGAAATGGATCACTGGAATCACAGCAGTGTGGCGAAAATCAGCTCCTAGCACCAGGGAGCGGACGATACCAACCCCGCGTACAAAATGTCGCGCGGATCGATCGGAATGGCCCAACGCGATGCGGATCGTGGTGTAGGTTTTCTTTTAAGAGAATCTGCGCAGATCCCGCTATCAAAACTTACCGAGTAGGGATCGCATCGATGAAACGTAGGTGCACACCGTACGTCGCTATGCATGCGCGTACCGTTCCGGTCGAGGGCTCAATACTAGTGCCGCGAACCGATCCGCGAGGCCGAGCGACGCGCGGGATAGTTATAGCGGCGCTCGTGCTGGGCGGCGGCCTCGGTGCTAATGCACTGGCGCACAGCAGTGGCGACCAAGCCGGCGCCGCCCATCAGCCAGCGGGCAGCATTCGTCTCGGAGCAAGTTCTCCCGTGGCGAGCTCCGTCCTCGTATCCAACAGACCCTGGATGTATTAATCCAGTAGCACGCTCCGGATCTGTACGTCCTGGATCTGCGTCTGCGGCGTGGTCACCATTCCGGGCTGCTCTTATTCCTCATGGATGAGAGCAGCCCGGATTTCCACGCGCTTATCCGGCGCATTTTAAATGGCATGCTCTGACCCTGACGGCTGTCACATGCTCTGACCCTGACGGCGACCCTGGAGGATGACACCCAATCAGCGTGACCGCAGGCAACGGAGCCGAGAGTCTTGCCAGGGATGGGCGCGCCTTATTTCACCGGTGCAGATATCCGTTGCCGTCAATGGCCGGCGCGCTGGCAATCGGGACGCTATGTGCTGCTTCCTTGAGTGAGACTGCCTCCTTGCGCTCCCAGTCCTCGATGCCCCGCAGGACTCCCTCGGTATATGCGCGCAGGTGCGCCCGGTAGACGTCACCGAAGGTACGCAGATACGCCAGCTCCGCCTGCGCGGCCTGCCGCTCGCTGTCGGACTGAGGCGGCGCCGTCGTGTTCAGTGCCGATACCGCTGCCTCGCGGGCCCTGGCGTGCGCCTCTTCCAGGAGCATGTCCGAATATTGCTGCGCCTCGTGCATGATCTCGTCGCGGCGCACCCTGGCCTCTTCGGTCATCCGGCCGCTGTAAGCCTTGGCGTCGGCGACGTAGCGGTCGGCGGTGACTTGCGCGGTGGACAGTATCCGCACCGCGTGTATGTGCGCGTCTGCCTCACCGAACAACACGGCCTGCGGATCACCGTCGGAGTTTCCCGCGATGACCCGGCTGCGAAGCCGCTGTACTTCCTGCCACAGATCCGTCCGGTCGTTTACCAGACGCACGAACTCGTCGTGCACCGCGCGCAGGAACTCACGGACGGAGTCCTCCTCGAAGCCGCGCCGCCCGCGCCGCGAACTGGGAAACGTCACGGCCAGGAGATCTTCGGGAGTCATCCTGTTTTGATCTTCGAACCATGCTCTGGTCAAGGCTCGCTCCAGCCGAAATCCTCGATGTGTATCTGATCCTGCGCCATGCCCGCTGAGGCGAGCCTCGCGGCCGTGTCCTCGACCATCTTGGTCGGCCCGGCCAGGTAGGCGTCGTACCCTGACCAGTCACCGTGCCTCGCCACCACGTCCGGGAGGCTGCCGGTCTCGCCGCCGAACCTGGGTTCGGCTGACACGGCCGGCGTGATGGCGAGCCACGGGTGCTGGGCGGCCATCTTCTCCAGGCTGTCCAGGTCATAGAGTCCTTCGGCGGTCCGGGCGCCGAAGAACATGTGCACCTTCGGCGGCCGCGGAAACCCGGTTGCCTGCTCGAGGATGGCTTTGAGCGGAGCCAGTCCGGTACTTCCCGCCACGAGCAGAAGGTTCCGGTCTCCGGGCGGCTCCCTCAGCGTAAGAACTCCGACGGGGGGTCCCAGCCTGAGTTCGGTGCCAACGATCGTCCCGGTGGTCAGGGCCATGCTCACGGCGCCGCCGTCGATCAGCCGGATGTGGAATTCCAGCAGCCCGTCCTGGCGCGGGGCGTTCGCCATGGAGTAGTAACGCCACAACCGCGGACGGCTGGGGGATTCGATCGCCACGGACTGCCCCGGCAGGTAATCCAGGCGCGGCTCCGGCTTGACGACCAGCACAGAGACATCAAAGGACCTCCGCTCGTGGGCCACGACCGTGCCCGACCACCAGGGCGGCCGCAGGTGCTCATCCGCGCGCGCCGCGGCGATCATGACGGAGCCAACAAGCTCGTAGGCGGCCTGCCAGTCGGCGGCCAGCTCTGGTGTCCAGGCCGGCCCGGAGAAATATTTCAGGGTCGCCAGCAGGCTCGCGCCCACGGCGTCATAGTGCTCGGCGACCGCGCCGAACTTCCGATGATCACGGCCCAGCCCCTGCAGGAACGCGGTCAGGTCATCGACACTGTCAACGTGAGAAACGATCTTCACCAGCGCGTCGACGAGGTGGCCGCGCTGAACCTCCATCGAGACGGGGAACATGTCCCGCACTTCGGGATGCTTGAGAAATAGGTCAGAGTAGAAAAACAGCGGCAGCTCGTCACCGTGCACCGCGACACGGGCGAAGCTTTCCCGCAGCCGGGCAACGTCCAACTGACCCGCCTCTCTTCGCCGTCGCCACCAGTGGACTGATCTCAGCACGCTGACCTCCGGCCTGAGGATCCGGTCAGCCTGTCGCGGGCTGGATCGTGCTGGTACTTGCACGGCAAGTCTCATGCAAGTTGCAGTGCGGGACATCCGTCAGATGACCGATGTTTAAAGCGACGGGCAGGACGATCGAGCCTGCCTGAGGCGCCTCAGGCAGGACGGCTCAGCGTCACCTCAGGTCCGATTTTTGGTAACGGGCGGCTTCTTCGCCGGGCTCGGTCACGGCGGCCGACCTGGCACTCACCCCGCCGATGATGTCGAGCCAGGTCGCCCCGCGGCCTTTCAACCGCCGCACGCTGGGGACGATAGCGGCATGAGCTCAGCTCAGGCCAAACCACAGCAGGGCACGAAGAAGAACGCGAGCGCGGACCGCGGCCGAGCCCGAGGACGCGCGGCGCCGCCTGCCACGTCGCGCGAGCGCGACCTAGCCCGTCGGCCGGGCCAGGTCCGGGGCACCGGGACTACCAGAAATCCGGTCGTAGCGGACAGCCCTGGCGAGATAACCCGGCCGAGCACGGTGACCAGGCCAGCCGGCCAGCTGCGGCGCGGCGAGGCGGCCACTGACCTGCCGCCCGGCCGCTACCTGGATCGCGAGGAGAGCTGGCTCAGGTTCAACCAGCGAGTACTGGAACTGGCCGAGGACCAGACGGTACCGCTGCTCGAGCGAGTGCGCTTCCTGGCGATCTTCGCCAGCAACCTGGACGAGTACTTCATGGTCCGCGTGTCTGGGCGGATCAGGCGGATGGCGGCCGGGCTGCCGGTGGAAAGCGCAGGCGGGATGTGGCCCGGGCAGGTGCTGGAGAACACGATCGAGACGGCCCGCGAGCTCGCCAGCCGGCATGCCGCATGTTTCAGCGAATCGGTGCAGCCGGCCCTGGCCGCGGAGGGCATAGAGATCCTGCGCTGGAAGCAGCTCGCGGCCGCGGAGCAAGAGAAGCTGGAGCAGCTGTTCCGTGACCGGATCTACCCGGTGCTGACACCGCTGGTGGTTGACCCAGCCCACCCGTTTCCCTACATCTCGGGCCTGTCGCTGAGCCTGGCTGTCATGATTGCCGACCCGCGTACCGGCAAGACGATGTTCGCCAGGGTGAAGGTACCTCCGCTGCTGCCACGGTTCATGGCCGTATCGCCGTACCGGTTCGTGCTGCTTGAGGACGTCATCGCGGCGCATCTGCCGTTGCTGTTCAAGGGCCTGGACGTGATCGAGCACTACGTCTTCAGGGTGACCCGCGGTCGCGACCTGGAGATCGACGAGGACGTGACCGAGGACCTGCTGAAGTCGCTGGAACGCGAGCTGATGCGGCGTCGCTTCGAGCCTGCCGTCCGGCTGGAGGCGGAGGAATCGATGTCGAGCGACATGCTCGGCAATCTGGTGGCTGAGCTGGGCGTCGACACGCGTGCCGTCTACCGGTTGCCGAGCCCGCTCGACCTCTCTGCCCTGACCGCTATCGCCGATCTTGACCTGCCGAAGCTGAAGTACCCGCCGTTCCTCCCGTCGGAGACCGCGCTGCCGGTCGACTCCAGCATTTTCTCCGCGCTGTCCGAGCGTGACGTCCTCGTGCATCTGCCCTACGACTCGTTCGCGGCGAGCGTGCAGCGCCTTGTTGTGTCGGCCGCCGCCGATCCGCAGGTGCTGGCGATCAAGCACACGCTATACCGGACCAGTGGCGATTCCGAGATCGTTGACGCGCTGGTCGACGCGGCCGAGGCGGGCAAGCAGGTCGTCGTGGTGGTCGAGCTCAAGGCGCGCGGCGACGAGCGTGCCAACATCGCCTGGGCCCGCAGGCTGGAGCAGGCGGGCTGCCATGTGGTGTACGGCTTCGTCGGGCTGAAAACGCATTGCAAGATGGTGCTGGTGGTACGGGAGGAGCCGGACGGCTCGCTACGGCGCTACTGTCACATCGGCACCGGCAACTACCATCCCAAGACCGCCCGGCTCTACGAGGACTTCGGACTGCTGACCGCGGACCGCACAGTGGGGCAGGACATCACCGACCTGTTCAACCACCTCACGGCCTACAGCCGCGAGTCGGAGTACCGCCGGCTGCTCGTCGCCCCTGACACCTTGCGTGCTGGCCTGGTGGAACGGATAGACGAGCAGGCGGAACGGGCGCGCCGCGGGCATCCGGCCCGGATCCGGATGAAGTGCAACGCGATCATCGACGAGGTGGTCATCGACTCGCTGTACCGCGCATCGCAGGCCGGGGTGCCCGTTGACCTGTGGATTCGCGGAATCTGCGGGCTCCTGCCCGGCCTGCCAGGCGTGTCGGAGACGATCAGGGTCCGCAGCATACTCGGCAGGTTCCTTGAGCACTCGCGGGTGTATGCGTTCGGCAGCGGCGAGGACGGGACGGCAGCTGGCGACGTCTGGCTCGGCAGCGCCGACCTCATGCACCGGAACCTGGACCGCCGGGTCGAGTTGCTGGTCCGGGTGACCGATCCTGGTCAGCGGGCCGAGCTCAGCGGCCTCATCGACCTGGCGATGGACGACGAGACCGCGTCCTGGTGGCTGGGCCCGGACGGCCGCTGGACCCGGCACCACCTGGATGCCTCCGGTGCCCCCCTGCTGGACATTCAGGAACACCTGATCCGGGTCAGGCAGGGCCGCGCCGCCGATTCCTGACCGTCCGCCGCCTGAGTTTTGTGCGGGGTCAGGCGACGGGCGTGCGGGTTCAGGCGACGGCGGGGACCCGCCGCATGTCCAGCTGGTGATCGAGGTTGATCGCGGCGTTGATGAGCGACAGGTGGGTGAATGCCTGCGGGAAGTTGCCGAGCTGCTCGCCGGTCATCCCGATCTCCTCAGAGAACAGCCCGAGGTGGTTGCCGTAGATGAGCATTTTCTCGAGCACTAGTCTGGCCTCGTCGAGGCGCCCGGTCCTGGTCAGGGCATCCACGTACCACCCGGTGCACAGCGAGAACGTGCCCTCCGATCCGCGCAACCCGTCCGGGGAGGCCTTGGGATCGTAGCGGTAGACGAGGCTGTCGGTGACCAGGGTCTTGTCCATCGCGGCCATCGTCGATGCCCACTTCTCGTCGGTGGGAACGATCATCCCGACGGCCGGCATGAGCAACGTCGACGCGTCGAGCACGTCGCTGCCCTCGTACTGGACGAAGGCCTTGAGCTTGGGATTCCAGCCCCTGTCCATCACGGTGTGATACAGCCGGTCCCGCTCCGACGTCCACCGGGTCAGGTCGGCGGGCCTGGACCGTTCGGTGGCCATCTTGATAGCCCGGTCGAAGGCCACCCAGGACTGGAGCCTGCCGTACATGAACGGGCGCTGGCCGCCGCGAGTCTCCCAGATGCCCTCATCCGGCTCGTCCCAGTGCTCGCAGAGCCAGTCGAGCATGTGCACAAGATCGTTCCAGCCCCGCTCGGCGATCACCGGCTCCATGTGGTCGAACCGGTAGAACGAGTCCATTGCCTCGCCGTAGATGTCGAGCTGCAGCTGGTCCGCCGCCCCGTTGCCGATGCGGACCGGCCGGGAGCCCTTGTATCCCTCGAAGTGGTCGAGGGTGAACTCATCCAGGTCGGAGCTGCCGTCGACGCGGTACATGATGGCCAGCGGGCTCTTATTGCCGTTGCCGGCGTTCCGGTCCTCGATCCGGTTGCGGACCCACACGCTCAGCCCGGCCGCCTCGTCGGTGAAGCCGAGGCCGAGCAGGGCGAAAACAGAGAACGACGCGTCCCGGATCCAGGTGTAGCGGTAGTCCCAGTTGCGCTCGCCGCCCACCTGCTCGGGCAGGCCTACGGTCGGCGCCGCGACAATACCGCCGGTCGGGGCGTACTGCATCAGCTTGAGGGTGATGGCCGACCGCTCGACGGCCTCACGCCACCGGCCCCGGTAACTGCCGCGCGCCAGCCAGCGCCGCCAGTACTCGGTGGTTTCTGAGTACCACTTGCCGAGCTGCCGCTCGCTGATCTTGGCCGGCCGCGCCGACTTACCGGATTCCAGGATCATCGCTCCGGTTTCCCCGGCCTTGACGGTGAACCGGGCCCTGGCGTTATCCCCGGCAGCCTGCACCGGCCAGCTGCTCGACAGGCTCAGCCTCGGCGATGCGTGGTCGAAGACCACCCCGTTCTCGCTGACGTGGGTCTTGTGAGCCGCACGGCCGTAGTCGAACCTCGGCTCTATCCTGGCCTCGAACTTCACTGAGCCGCGGATGCCGGTGATCATGCGGATCAGCCGGTGACGGTCGGTTGCCACGGCGGGCCGCTCGATCGGCATGAAGTCCACCACCTCGGCGACCCCGGCCTCGGACAGGTAACGCGTCACCAGGATGGCCGTGCCTGGCAAGTACATCTGCCGGGTCACATGCCCGCCGCCGACTGGCGCGAGGGTGAACTGGCCGCCGCGCCGCTGATCGAGCAGGGACGCGAACACGCTTGGCGAGTCGAACCGCGGCAGGCACAGCCAGTCCACTGTGCCATCCGTAGTCACCAGCGCCGCCGTCTGCAGGTCCCCGATCAGTCCGTGATCTTCGATCGCCGGGTAGTTCATCGATCGCCTCCTCCGCTGGCCAGGCATGGCTCGGCCGCGCCGAGTCCGGCCCCGCGTGCGCCCCGACCAGGGCACGCTGCCATCGTCGCGTGCGCGGCTGTGACGGCACGTCACCCCGCGTGGGTGAAGCTGCCTGAGGTGACCTGATAGTGATCCCCGCCGAGGGCACTGCAAGACTTGACGACATGCCCTCGCTGCCGCGCTGCCTGGTCACCGGAGCATCCGGATACATTGGCGGGCGACTGGTTCCTGAGTTGCTAAGTGCTGGATACCCAGTTCGATGCATGGCGCGCGACCAGGGAAAACTTAGCGACAGGCCCTGGTCGGACGACGTCGAGATGGCAGCAGCCGACGCACTGGACCTCACCGCCGTGCGGCGGGCGCTGGAAGGCGTGGGGGTGGCCTACTACCTCATCCACTCGCTGGGGACGGGCGGGTCGTTCGAGCAGCGCGACCGAGACGCGGCGCACGCATTCGCGACGGCGGCCAGGGCGGCCGGCGTAAAGCGCATCATCTACCTAGGCGGCATCGTTCCCGCCGATACCAGCGATCTGTCGCCGCACCTGCGCTCGCGCGGGGAGGTCGGGGACATCCTGCTGGCCAGCGGCGTGCCGACGGCCGCACTGCAGGCTGCGGTGATCATCGGCAGCGGGTCGGCGTCATTCGAAATGCTCCGGTATCTGACCGAACGCCTGCCCGCGATGGTTACCCCGAAGTGGGTGAAAACCCTAATCCAGCCCATCGCCGTCCGTGATGTGCTGCGCTATCTCGTCGGCTGCGCGGCGCTGCCCGACGATGTCAACCGCCGGTTCGACATCGGCGGGCCGGATGTCCTGACGTATGCGCAGATGATGCGCCAGTACTCCACCACCGCCGGGCTGCGGCCGCGGATCCTGGTTCCGGTGCCGCTGCTCACTCCCCGGCTCTCATCGCTGTGGGTCGGGCTGGTGACGCCGGTGCCGGCCGGCCTGGCCAGGCCGCTGGTCGAATCGCTCAGGAACGAGGTCGTCTGCTCCGAGCACGACCTTGCCAGCTACGTCCCCGACCCGGCCGGAGGTCTTATGCCGGTAGACCGTGCCATCGCACTCGCCCTTCGGCATACCCGCGAGGGCGAGGTTTCGACTCGCTGGTCTTCGGCTACTACGCCCGGTGCCCCCAGCGACCCGCTGCCGACCGACCCGTCGTGGGCAGGCGGGTCGCTGTATGTAGACGAGCGCACCAGTGTCGTCCGCGCCTCGCCGGCGGCGCTGTGGCGGGTCATCGAGGGTATCGGCGGCGCGGCCGGATGGTATTCATTCCCGGCCGGATGGGCAGTGCGCGGCCTGCTCGACAGGCTGGTAGGCGGAGTTGGGCTCCGGCGCGGGCGGCGAGATCCGCGTCACCTGGTGGTCGGAGACGCACTCGATTTCTGGCGGGTAGAGGCGATCACGCCGGGATCGCTCTTGCGGCTGCGTGCGGAAATGAAGCTGCCCGGCCTCGCCTGGCTTGAGCTTTCTGCGGGCCGGGACCCCGACGGCAGGACCACCTACAGCCAGCGGGCCGTCTTCCAGCCGCGCGGGCTCGCCGGGCATGCGTACTGGCGGTCTATATCGCCGTTCCACCGTGCGGTGTTCGGCGGGATGCTCCGCAACGTAACCGTGGCCGCGGAGCGCGCCGACAGCAGCCAGCCGGGGGCCGTGACGGCTAGCCGGTAGGGTGAACGCCGGTCAGGCGGGCTCCAGACGCGCAAGGAGCAGGCCGAGATCGACGATGGCGATGCGGACGGACGAATCACTGCAGCCGTACGGCAGGATGACCTTGTCGCCGTAGATCATGGCTCCGCACGAGTAGACGACGTTCGGGACGTAGCCAACGCGCTCGGGCCCGTCGGCGACCAGCAGCGGCTCGGGCAGCGCCCCGATGAGCCGCTCGGGCCGATCCAGGTCGAGCAGCGCGGCGCCGATGGCGTACTCGCGCATGGGCCCGACGCCGTGGGTGAAGACCAGCCATCCAGCCGAGGTCTCGATCGGCGAGCCGCAGTTGCCGAGCTGGATCAGTTCCCAGGGACGCGCGGGCGACTGGACGGTGCTGGGCCCGCTCCAGCGGTGACAGTCGTCGGAGTATCCGATCGCGTTGCTCTCCCTGTCGCAGCGAGACAGCGCTGCATAGCGCCCGCCAATGCGGCGAGGAAACAGCGCCATGCCCTTGTTCCTGGCCGAAGGACCAGAAAGCTGAGAGATGGTGAAGGTTTCGAAGTCCCTGGTTTCCAGCAGGTGCGGCGCGACTTGAGAGCCATCGAAGGCCGTGTACGTCGCGTAATAGCGCGCGTCCCCGTCGCCGGTAAAGCGCACGAACCTCGCGTCTTCCATCCCGTGGCTCTCGGCCGGGCCGGCGGGCCACAGAACGCGCTCAGACAGCGCCGTATCCTTATCGAATTCGACCGCGTAGCTGGATGCGGCCAGCCACCGCACCCGGTCAGCCAGCGTCGCGGTGTCCCCTCGGGTGACATGCTGCCTGGAGAGCTCGTCCAGGGCGATGTCAAGCTCGGCCATGGTGAAGCGGGGCGGCAATATGCTCCAGAGAAAGCGCGCGTTCTCGTCCTCGGCGAAAGCATCGATGAGCTTTCCGCGGAAATACTCACGATCATAGGGAAGGGGCGCCGTCCGGCCACTGTCGAGGAATCGGCCGGGATCGTCGAGGCGTATGCCAGCGACGCCGATCGTGCCGGTCCTGAACTCGATGCTCGACACGTGGCCTTCGCCAACGGCACGCAGGCTCATCACGAACCGGACCTCTCCTCGCTGAACCCCTGACTGATCGGGATGCGCGACCATCGACGGGTTGAACAGGGCCGCGGCTTCCGGCGCGTACTCCTGGCTGAAATACGCCCCGATCAGCTGCCGCCGCGCGTATCCCACCCTGATCTCGCCGCCGAGCCGATGCGCGACGAGCTCGAAGTTATGCTCCAGCGTTTGCGCCAGATCGCGATGTCTGTCGGAGAATCGCGCCAGCGTCCGGGCCATGGTGGCTGCCACTTCCTCCTCGCTCAAGTCAAGGACGCGATCGATGACAGCCATCGCGCGCGACTCACCCCGGATCAGGGTCTCCTGGCCGGGCACGAACAGCCGGCAGAGCGTGCGAGAGGCGTCCGGCTTCAGCCGGTGCGCAGTACGCGTCAGCAGTGCGCTCACGGCTGGGGCGTCTTTCCCTGCTGCGCTGCGGTCAGGCGAAGACCTTGCTGCAGCACAGAGATCATCGCCAGCGTCGACTCTGCGCCCTGGTTGCGGCTGCGACTGCTGCGGCTGAGGCCGTCGCAGCCCCCGCCGGTCCGTTCGTCGAGGAGCGGGATCTTGGCATCATTGTCACCGAGGAACCAGGAGACGCTCATCTGCACGCCCGCGAGCCAGCTGCCGTCGCCGGTGACCGTCGCGGCGCGCATGCACGCGTCAGCCAGCGCGGCCACTTCGATGGGCTGCTGGTCGAAGGCCGGGCGCTCCTCACCAGGGCCCCAGCCTCCAGTGGGCACGACCGACAGGTGGCCGGCCAGGGTCTCGAGGGAAAGCAGCCAGTCGAGCATGCGCAGACCGTCGCGCAGCACCCGGTCAGAGCCGAGTTTGCAGCCCGCCACGATTACCGCCTCCGCGATGGCCGCGTTCGCGTAGCTGAGCCTGGGTGCCGGCCACGGCCACGCCGGGTCCGCCGGCGGCGCCCCGATGACCTCGATGGCCTGAGCGAGGAGGTTCAGCGCACCAGAGTGGTCGGGCCAGTGGTCGAGTATCTCTGCGGCACCGAGGGCCGCGAATGCCATCGCGTGCGGCCACGCAGAGGCGACCTGCGCGCTACGGCCGAACCGCTCGAGCGACTCCTCGCGGATGGCCGGCGTGGGGCCACGCGCCGCCGCGGTGCCGAGTCCCCACAGGGCGCGGCCCCAGCAGTCCTCCGTACCGGGCTGGCCGTGCCACCGGCGGTCGTACCCGAGGCGATTACGGAACCGTCCGTCTCGGGCCTGTGCCTGCGCGAGGAAATAGAGATAGCGGCGCCCGAGGACGATGAGATCCTGCGGCGGCGATGGCTCCCTGCACACCACGACCAGGCCACGGGCGACGTCGTCGACGCAGTAGCCGTGCTCGTGCCGTGGCACGATCCCTTCGGCGTGCTCAAGCAGGCCGATATGATCCGTCAGCCGTTGCAGGTGCCGGAACGGTGCAGCGGGGTAGCTCATGCCGGCGCTCCAGCCTTCCGCGAGGTAAGCGCCGCAGCGAGCTCTCGATAGGAACGGGCCACCGCTGGCCACAGCAGGTGCGGTGCGAGTGCTGCCGAGCGTCGGCTCATCCGCGCCGACAGCCCCGGCTCGTAGAGCACGCGCCGCAGCGCTTCCGCGATGCCTGCCGGATCTTGCCTGTCGACTAGGAGCCCCGCGCCGCCACTAAGCAGCTCGACGGCGTGCGGGAAGCACGTCGACACCACCGGCTTGCCCGCAGTCACGGCCTCAATCAGGACTCCGGACGTGACCTGCTCCACCGAGTCGTACGGCAGCAGCACGACATCCGCGACGCCAATCAGCTGGGCCAGAGCGCCCGCGGGCAGGAACCTGTCATCGAAGTGCACGCGATCCGCCACATCCCGGTCGCGTGCTCGCGTCTCGAGCGCGCGCCGGTAGGCCTCGCCATCGCGGTCAAGCACGCGGGGATGGGTCTGGCCGGCCACCTGATAGTCCGCGTGCAGCCCGCGATCGCGAAGCAAGGCGATCGAATCTATGGCGTGCTCGACGCCCTTGCCTGGCCCGAGCAGGCCCCAGGTGAGCACCTTGGGCCTGCCAGCTAGCCCTGCCGGTGGCGCGGTGACCCGATTGTCGCCCGCACCGTGCGGTATTACGAAAACCTTCTCGGGGCTCGTGCCGTAGATGTCCAGCAGTCGTGACCGGGCCGTCTGGGTCATCGTGACGACCGCGGCGCAGGCGCCGACTACCTCGTCGAGGATTGTCCGCTGCCTCGGCGTCGGGCGTGCCAGCACCGTATGCAGGACCACGATGCTTGGTACGTGCAGAGCGTCAAGTAGCGAGATGACGTCCTGGCCGTCAGGACCACCGTAGATGCCGTACTCGTGCTGCACGATCACGACATCGAAACCGTTGAGCACCTCGGCCGCGGTGGCGGCGCTGGCCGCGGAGCCGGCCACGAGATTGTGCACCACCTCGCTGGCGGCGCGCGGCGCCAGATCGTCGAGCACCCGCACCACGCTGACCTGATCTCCCGGCTCGGGCAGATGAGCCAGCAGCGCCGCGGTAAACGTCGCCAGCCCGCACTGCGTGGGCGGATACGTGCTGAGCAGTGCGTAGGACGTTGGCATCAAGCAGCTCCCTGTCGTGGCTTGCCGTGGTGCGCGGCTGATCTTCGAAAGTCACGAACTGGCGCTGGCACGGGCCCTACGGGCCTGCTCCTGCGTCATACCCGCGCTGGGCAGCCAACCGCGGATCGCACGGTGGGGAAGATTTCGAGCTGCCGGTCAAGGCCGACGGCGCCCAGTGCCATGGCCACCGCCGGCGTCAGCCCGGCTAGGCGCAGGGACCCGCCGAGCAGCCGGGCCCGCCGCCCGGTGCCGACAAGCACGGCCAGGCCAGCGGCATCGGCGTGCGCTACCAGCGAGAGGTCGATGACGAGCCGGCTGGTAGCGGGGCGAAGCAGGTGGAGGAGTTGCTCGCGCAGGGCCGGCGCGCATGCGACGTCGAGGGCGCCGCTCAGGACGGTGACAACGTAGCCCCGCTCGGTCCGGGTCGGTAGCGCCCGGTAATGCGTTCGGTCGGCGACGCCTGCCAGCGCGCGGCTACGTTCGGGCCGGCTCCGCACTGGGGCATGCGCTGTCGTATCCGCGCTCACGCGGGGTACCTCGTTCCTGCTTGATAGCTGGCGCCAGAACGCTGGGTCGTGACGCTACGCCAGCAGTAGAATACTAGCAAACTTCTTCTAGTATCGTCGTTTGATGGCTGCTAGCGGGACGTGTTCGTGCTCGAGATCCCAGCCAGCGTGCGGATCGCTCAATGCAGCCCGTCTCCGGCTTGTCATCGAGCCGCCAGCGGGCTGACGCATCTGGAACGAGGCCCGCGTATGCTGATGCCAACTGCATCCGCTTGAGCAGCCTGAACGAGTTCCTGATCTGGTCCAGACCATGCGCCTGTATTGAGATCCGCCGCCTCGCTGCATCTGTCAGATCGCGAGGCCAACGATGGGCGCAGACTTGACGCTAGGCCGCTATGACGGCACTAGCTCGTTTCCGGATTTCGATGTGCCGGCTCAGACTCCAGCGCAGCGAGCCATTCAGCTCACGGCGACCGGGCTGATCGTGGCCGGGCCGTTCGCCGGCCTGATCGCTGCCGTATGGCTGCTATGGGGTCACGGCATAGGCCTGGCCGATATAGGGCTGGCGGCATTCCTCTACCTGGTGACCGGGTTCGGGGTGACGGTGGGATTCCACCGGTGCTTCACGCACCGGAGCTTCACCGCCCGGCCGGCACTGCGGGCGGTGCTGGCAGTCGCCGGCTCGATGAGCTTCCAGGGAGACGTAACCGGCTGGGTAGCCACCCACCGGCGGCACCACGCTTTCACCGACCGCCCCGGTGACCCGCATTCTCCGTACCGCTATGGCACCGGGCCGGCCGGGCAGTTGCGCGGCGTCCTGTACGCGCATGTCGGCTGGTTGCTGAGTAACGACCCGACGTCACGGAAGACCTACGCGCCTGACATGCTGGCCGACCCGGCCATGCGCACGATATCGCGGGCATTTCTGCCACTATGCGCCGCTTCGCTGGCCGTGCCATTCGGCATCGGCTGGGCTATCGGCGGCGTCCGGGGCGCGCTGCTGGCACTGCTGTGGGCCGGGCTGGTCCGCATCTTCTTGCTGCAGCATGTCACCTGGAGCGTTAACTCCCTGTGCCACCTGCTCGGCAGCAGGCCGTTCACCACCCGCCGACACGATCGGGCCACCAACTTGTGGCCAATGGCCGTGCTGTCGCTCGGAGAGAGCTGGCATAACATGCACCATTCCGACCCGTCTTGCGCGCGGCACGGCGTGGACCGCGGCCAGCTCGACCTGACGGCCGAAGTCATCCGCGCGCTCGAGCGCGCAGGCTGGGTCACGGGTGTCCGCTGGCCCACCGCGGCCCGGCTCGAGCAGCGGCGCCTCCGGCCGGGCGAGCTCGCCGCATCCGGTCAGGCTCGCCGCGCCCTGGCGGCAGTGCAGGGAGAGCCGCGAAATGCCCAAGTCCCTTGATCAACTCAAGATCTTGGGCCATCGAGGCCTGCAGACCTGGCCGGCGAGTCCCCGCGAGTAAAACGGGACCTCAGCGCCCGGGCGAGTCCCTCCGGCCCGGCTCATGACCGGCCCGGCCACCTCAGGTCGGCTGCGGCGCGGGCGGAAGATAGTCGGCACCGTGGCGTCCATCGTCCTCGTGGCTGCCATCTTCGTATTCGCGCTCCCGCATTTCGCGTCCTACCACAGTGTCTGGGCCAGCATTCAGATGATGACCTGGCAGCACGTCATGTTCGTGGTCATCGCGGCGGCGGCCAGCCTGGTCGCGGGCTGGCTGGTGATCTGCTCGATCCTGCCTACGATCCGGCTGCATGAGGCCGCCGTAGTCAACCTCGGCTCGACTGCGGTCGCAAACACGCTTCCGGCCGGCGGCGCCATCGCCATGGGCGTCAGCTGGAAGATGCTCTCCAGCCACGGCGTCCGCGCACCCGAATACCTGCTCTACACGCTGGTCTCTGGCATCTGGAATGTCTTCGCCCGGCTGGGCCTGCCGGTCATCGCCCTGCTGGCCATCCTGACGGTGAGTCGCCCCCAGGCTGGCCTGCTAGCCGGCGCCGGGGCGGGCCTGGCCTTGCTCGCGGTCGCGGCCGTCAGCTTCGGCCTCTTGCTCCGGAGCGAGTCCTTCGCCCTGCGGGCCGGTGCCGCGCTCCAGCCAGCTTTCGCCCTTGCCTGCCGGATCGCACGAAGGCCCCAAGCCACCCCAGCTGCCGGTCTGCTCCTCGGCTTCCGCGAGCGGGCGTCCGGGCTCCTCGCGGCGCGTGGCTGGCGGATCACCGCCGCTGCCGCTGCGAGCAACCTCGCCCTGTGGCTCGTCCTGCTGGCGACCGTGCGCGGAGTCGGCCTGTCGCAGGCCCAGGTGCCCTGGCAGACCTGCCTAGCGGCGTTCGCGTTCGTCCGACTGCTCACCGTCCTGCCGCTCACCCCGGGCGGGGCGGGCATTACCGAGCTGGGGCTTATCGGCGTTCTTGCCGCCGGCGCCGACCACGCAGTCGCCGTGCAGATAACGGCAGCGGTATTGCTGTATCGGGCCGTTACCTACCTCGTGCCGATTCCCTGCGGGGCCCTGGCCTGCCTTGCGTGGCGGTACTCACCAGGCCTCAGGCGCGGACAAAGCCAGCCGCGACCTGCCGCACTTGATGGCCACGAGGACGCTGCGCGCGCCCGGGCTGAAAGCTCACTGGCCGCCATAGCGGAGCAGCCGGGGCAGGCGGCCTGACAGACCGCCTGCGCCCAGGCAGCCGCCCACTGGCAGGCGTGATAGCCAGCGGCCGCGCGAGTTGCCCCGTCTAGTACTCGCCGCGTATCAGGGCTGGCGTTCGGTCGCCTGCAAGCCGCTAATGATGATGTGCAGGCTGGCGGTGAAGCGCTCGTCGCGATCGCTAGACCATACGTACTCGCCGATGGCGGCAAGCGCCGGAAAGCGGTCAGCGGGCAGCGATCGCAGGAAGGCCCGAAGGTCGCGACTGGTCTGAGCGTCCCGCAGGCGCTGCTCGCCGAGGGTGGTGGGATCACCGAGCGCGAAGCCGATCGTGTAATCATAAATAAGGCGGTAGGCGCCTGCGGCCCGAACCGCTGACAAACCGGCCGCATGGAGCGGCGCGAGGAATGCCTCAGCCAGCGCTAGCGAGTGCGGGCTGATCAGGTCGCGCGTCTTCAGCAGCGCGGCGATGCCGGGGTGATCTTCCAGTACCACCCGTAGTCGGCCGGCCAGCACAGTTACCTGCTCAGTCCAGGCCTTCGACTCATCGGCGCTGCAGTCAATCTCGGCCAGCACACCGTCCATGATGAGGTCCTGAAGCTGCTCTTTGCTGCGCACGTGCCGGTAGAGGGCTCCGGGAACCACGCCGAGGCGACCGGCGAGGCCACGCATGCTGAGCGCCTGCGCACCATCAGCACTGATGAACGCGAGAGCTTCAGTGACAACACGCTCGCGCGTGAGGGCGCGGCGGCGGCTTCTCGCTGTGCCCTGGGGACTGAACCACAGCGGGTGCACAGAACCGTCGCTGGCCGCTTGCGGTGTGCCCGCCATGTCGCCCTCCAGGTGTCAGCTTGATCGTGAACGATGTTCACGCTATAGTAAACGTTGTAGCTCGGAAGTGAATAGTGTTCATGCGAGCGGTGTTCTTCCGGGGCCGCCGGGCCGTCGGCCTGGCGCAAGGACAAGGGAGAACCGCATGACAGTAATGACGAGCTGGGACCTATTCGAGGATCTGCGCGCTGCACAGGACGAGATGCTGCGGATGAGCACAGGCCGCGGTCTACGGCCATGGCGAAACGATGGGGCTAGCGGCACTTCCGCGTGGGCGCCTCCGGTCGACATCCGCGAACGCAAGGACGCCTACGTCGTAGCGGCCGAGATTCCAGGAGTCCGGGCCGATGACGTCGAGATCACCTTCGAGGACGGCCTGCTGACTATTCAGGGCGAGAGGAACTTCGCGAGCGGGACCGACGGCGAGAAAGTCCACCGGGCCGAGCGCCGATACGGCACGTTCCGCCGCTCGATCACCTTGCCAAGCCACGTTCAGGCAGACAAGATCGAGGCCTCATCGCAGGACGGGGTACTGCATGTCGTCGTACCCAAGGCCAAGGAAGCACGAGCTAAGCGCATCCAGGTGACTGCCGGCAACGGCCATATGCCGCTAAAGCCCGGCACGGTGGCCAAGAACGGTAGTTAATAAGTCGGCCCGTCGTAGCCGCTAATGGCCGCGCGGACCAACCAATCACCCCCTTTTTGCCGTTTCCGCTAGATGTCTAGTGGAAACGGCAAAAGGCGTTTTGACGAGGAGAAGGTCCGTCGTGACCCGCCCGAATGTGGGTCGCGCCCGTTCGCCAGGAGTTTGCGAGTTGCGAAGTCTATCGCAGTTGCGTTAAGAGGAGTAACGTACAGTCATCGCTCTGGACCCAGGCGAGCAGCATCATCCGCGCCTGCAGAGGCTGTGCGGAAAGGGCCGGAGCCTTGTTTCACCTTAACGTCTCGCATCCCTTTAAGCGGCGTTCCCGCGCGTGAGACAGTCATGCCATAACCAGGCTCCGAACCCTGTCTGCTCGGCCAGGGAGGGGAATGGCTCATGTTCAGCCTGGAAATGACCATCCGTAAGATAAGCGGTCTCGCAGTTGTCGCCTTATGCGGGGAGCTTGATATAGCCGACATCCCTGACGTTGTACCACATCTGATCGCCGCCGCCGCGGCCTGCGGCTCGATCATCGTGGACCTGACCGACTTGGCCTACATCAGCTGCGGTGGCCTGGGAGTCCTGGTCCGGATCCGGAAGATGACCCGCGCTCTGGGCGGCGAGCTGTTGCTGGTCGGCCCGCAGCCACGGGTGCACCTCATCCTGGAAGTCACCGGCCTCAACGCCGTGTTCTCGGTGTACCCCACCGTGCGGCAGGCGGCGCTGGCGCTATCCAGGTTGGCGTCGTAACCGATTTGGACGGGCCGGCGCGCGACTCCCGCGCTACTTAGGCCCAGGCCGACGGTTAGCCGCCAGGAACCCTGGCGGGCTGTCTGCAGCTTTCCGGCGCCACGTTTTTCCGGCGCAACGTTGCGATCGCGGGCACGTGTCCGCGGTCCCTCGGCTTCGCTCCGCAGCTTCTTCAATAGGGCACTTTTTTCTAGAAATAGATTGCTAGTATTATGATTCATATGTAAGCTGAGGGCAAATCTTAGGAACCACGGACAGCCGAAGCTGCCGGACAAAACCTGAGGTCTGCACGGGAACAGACCCGCGGTCCAGCGGGCGTTCCCGCTCGTGAAGGAAGCACTGCGATGACCGAACCTCCCGCAAACCCACCGGGCACAACCGGCACGCTGCCGCTACCGCCCCCCTCTGCCAACGGCTCAGGCCCGCCTCCCCCGGCTGCCGCAGCTGCGGCTCCCACACCTAGAAAGATGCACACCCGGATCAGCGGCATGCGCACCGGGCTGATCGTGGGCATCGCACTCCTCGTCCTGGTGATGATCTTCATCATTCAGAACGCGCATGCCGTGAACGTTAGCTTCCTCGGCGCCCACCTGCGCCTGTCGCTAGCTGTGGCGCTGTTCCTCGCCGCCATCGGCGGCGCCTTGCTCATGGCCGCCGCCGGCACCGCCCGCATCGCCCAGCTGCGCCGGATCATGCGGCGCGACCGGCGCGAGGCACAGTCCGGATAAGAAGCCAGCCCGGCTGCTAACGACCACACAATCAGGTTCGACACCAACTAAAGGAGCCAGCTATGAGCATCATCGCCTGGATCGTTCTCGGACTCGCCGCAGGCTTAATCGCCAACATGGTGGTCCCCGGCAGAAGATCCCAGGGCCTCATCATGACCTGCCTGATCGGCATCGCCGGGGCACTCGGCGGCGGCTGGGCAGCCACCAAGATCTTCCACATTCACACCCTGCACGGATTCTTCAACCTGTCGACCTGGCTCACCGCCATTGCCGGGGCAGCCGTACTGCTGCTCGTTTACCACCTGGTGGATGGCAGCCGAAGCGGCGGCCGGTTCGCGCACCGGTAGCCGGCAGCGGGCACGATCCGAAGCCAAGCGCTCGGGTCGTGTTCCGTGCGTTGAACAGTCAGAGCCTCAGCTCAGTCTGAGTCGAGACGAACTTGCGGACGCGGTCGGTTACTTCCTCCACGCAGTGCGCGATCAGCACCACATGGCCGTCAGGGGCGAATACAGGCGCATTCACCGGGCACCAGAACCGCGCCTCGAAGACTCCAGAGTTGTCCGCAACCTCAACGTCATATTTCTGCAACGCCATGGTGTCGCTTTCGCCCGTGGCCAGAACACGGCGCAGTGAGGCGGTGAGATTGCGCACTCCAGTCGCCTTAGGATCTGATGGATTATCGGGAAATGCCGTAAAGATCTCCAAGCCCAGGAGCTCTTCCCTTTTCCGGCCCGACACCCTCAAATACGCCAGATTCATGTCCGCGATCACAAACTCCGGCGTCAGCAGCACGACTGGCATCGGTATGTCGTCGAACACCGCCCTGTAATCGATCTGTGGTTCCATCGTTTGCCCCCGGACGCGATGAAAAGTCGGCTCCCAGTCCCCGCCGGACTCGGCCCCTTCCCATCATTACCTTCAGCGGGCTGCCCCGTCAGGGCCGAATGGCCTTTCATGAGGATACTGCGCGTTGGCCAGCATGTACCTGAGGGCATTGCCGGAGATTGCTGTCGAGCCCTCGCCCAGGTAAAGCCCACCAGGGAGCTATCCAGCCGCCGGTACTAGCGCTACATGTCGGCGACGGCTTGCTTGAGTGTCTTGTCGATGTCCTTCGGATCCACGCCAAGTTCCTCGGCGGTCTCCTTCTCCGCCCTGGTCACGGCCTTCTGGATCGCGTCCTCGATCTTCGAATCGCCGACAACGACGAGCCCCGCCTGCCCAGGATCGATGAAATCGCCAAGCTCCTTGGCGCGAGATCGTGACATGCCCTTGGCCAGGTGACCGCTAACTCCGCCGATAACGCCGCCGACAGCGGCGGCACCGAGCACGGCCGGCGGGAACAGCACTCCGACTGCCGCCCCGGCAGCGATGCCCCACCAGGCACCGTGGCGAGTGGCCGTCTCGTCCTTGTTCTCATGCACCTTGCCGCTGGCGTCCTTCGTAACCACGGCCGCGTCATAGGACCCGACCAGGCCACTGGCATGCAACTCCTTAACGGCCTGGTAGTCGGCTAGTGCCGTGATCTCGTCCGGATATGTCGCGACGTAGACGAACGTGCTGTCGGTCTTGGCCACTGCGGCCCCTCTCACATCAGTCGCGGTCAGTTTGCGAACTCTCACAGGGTGCAGGCTGAGCACCGGCCCTGGCATCACCCGCGCCGAGTGATTCCTGGCCCCCAGACCGGGCCCTGCCGAGCGACCGGGCGACCGGCGCCGCGAGCGGCCAGGGCCTGCCCGGTAAGGACGCGAATAATCTCAGCCGGTGAGAGCGTCCAGTTCCGACAAGAGACGATTTGCCGAGCAGGCCGCATGGAAGCTGTACGCTCGCGGGATGGCTCGATGGACAGACGGCGTCAAGGTCAGCGCTAGTCCAGATGTCGCAGCGGGACCCGGACCGGATTCACGGTCTCGGGGGTTTGATGCGTGGGTTCCGGTGCTGTTTTTGGCGTCGGGGGCGGCGGGGCTGATGTACCAGGTGGTGTGGACGCAGGACCTGGTGCTGATTTTCGGGGATACGACGCAGGCGATCGTGACCACGGTGACGGCGTTTTTGGCGGGGCTGGGTATCGGGGCGCTGGTGGGCGCGGCGGTGGGTTCGCGGCTGCGGCGGGCGCTGGCGGTGTATGGGCTGCTGGAGATCGCGGTGGGCTGCCTGGCGGTGCTGATGCCGCTGGCGTTTGACGTGATCGCGACGTTGTTCCGCAGTGCGTACCTGTCGCTGCCGGCCGGTGAGGTGGCGCTGATCCGGTTCGGGCTGGCGTTCGTGGCGCTGACGCCGGTGACGCTGCTGATGGGGATGTCGCTGCCGGTGCTGACCCGGCATCTGGTGCGCTCGGATCCGGATGTGGGCGAGCGGATCGCCCGGCTGTACGGGCTGAATACCCTCGGCGCGGTGGTGGGGTCGGTGGCCAGCGGCTATGTGCTGATCGAGTTGCTGGGGCTGCGCGGCACCACGTTCGTGGCGGTGGCGCTGAACTTGTGCGCGGGCGGCGGCGCGGTGGCGATCTCCCGGACCCTGCCCCGCCCGGCAGCCAGCCCGGACCGCCCGGCCAGCCCGGACGGCCGGGATGCGGTGCCGGCGGCCGGTCCGGCCAGTTCGGCCCGGCCGGGGCGGGCGGGGCTGAGCGGCCGGCAGCGGCTGATGCTCGGGGTGACGTTCGTCTCGGGGCTGGTGTCGCTGGCGCTGGAGGTGCTGTGGACCCGGGTGATGCTGCAGGGCACCGGGTCCTCGATTTACGTGTTCGTCGCGGTGGTCGCGGTGTTCCTGATCGGCATCGCGGCCGGCAGCCTGGTGTATGAGCGGCAAAAGCAGCGCCCGCCGCAGGTGGCTACCCTGGGCGTGCTGCTGGCGGTCGCGGCGGGCCTGGCGGTGGTGCCGCTGATCGTCAGCAACGTCACAGGGCCGGCCTGCCGTTCGCGGTACTGCTGATCTTGCCGGTCACCGGCATCTTGGGGTACACCTTCCCGCTGACCGTCCGGCTGTTCGTCGACAGCGCCGCGACCGCCAGCCGCGGCGTCGGCCTGGTCTACGCGGTCAACACCGCCGGCTGCGTGGTCGGCACCGTCACCGCCGGGTTCGTGCTCATCCCCTACCTCGGCACCAGCGTGGCCATCATCACCATCTGCCTGATCCAGGCTGCCGTCGGCAGCGCGCTGGCCATTACGCATGCATCCGCCGGCAGGCTCAGAAGGCCGATCCTCGGGCTGAGTGTGGCGGCCGCCGTAGCAGCGATGCTGTTCGCGCCCGACGCCCGGCTCACCTACATCCAGCAGCAGATCGCCCGCACTCACGCTCCCACGGCCCACTTCGAGGACCCGGTCGCCGCGGTGGATGTCACCGGCGGCAAGGCCCGGGCCCGGAATCTGCTGATCAACGGGGAGGGCATCACCAAGCTGACCATTGACACCAAGCTGCTGGCCTACATCCCCAAGGTGGCCCGCCCGGACGCGACCACCATGCTGAACATCTGCTTCGGCATGGGCTCGACGTTCCGCTCCTCGATCATCCTCGGCCTGCACACCACCGCCGTCGAGCTCGACCCGACCGTGCCGACGGTCATGCACTGGTTCTACCCCGACGCCAGCACCTACCTGCACAGCCCGCTCGCCACGGTGATCATCACCGACGGCCGCAACTACGTCCGGCTCTCCAGCAAGCGCTACAACCTGATCACCATCGACGCCCCGCCGCCCATCTGGAGCGCCGGCGCGGTCGTCCTGATGACCCGCGAGTTCTACTCCGAAGCCAGCCAGCGCCTCACCCCCGGCGGCGTGCTGACTTCCTTCATTCCTTTCGAGCACGGGGCGTTGGAGACGTTGCTGCTGCGGACCTTCCGTGCCTCGTTCCGGTACGTGACGATCGTCCGCGGGGCGCGGCCGTTCGGCCAGTACATGATGGGCTCCAGCGCCCCCATCCACCTGACTACCAGCGCGATCCTGAAGATATTCGGCGCTCCCGCCGCCCGCAGCGACTTGCGCGGCGCGCCGGACTGGGCGCCGACCCCCACCACCAGCTGGCCATCGATCATTCAAAGCAGCGTCTGGCTGACTAACAACCAGGTCAACCGCTTCGCCGGACCCGGACCGCTGCTCACCGACGACCATCCGATCCTTGAGTACTTCCTGCTCGCCGGGTCCAGGCAGGGCTTCAAGCCGGCCGCACTCCACGTGTCGCTTGTCGTCACAGGGCTGCTGTGCCTGCTGCTGATTGGCCTCGTCCTGGACGCGTTGTCACGGCGCAGGCGGCCGCTGCTGACATAACTCCGCCCAGGTTGCGACGCCCGGCAGAATAGGGAGTCATGAGCGCCGCCCTATCTCCGCCATCGTCCGTGCTGATCTCGGTAGGCAGTCCTTGGCGGGCCGCACTGCGCCGCCCGGTCTTCGGCAGCATGCTGCTGGCCTGCGCCTTCTTCCTCTATACCGCGCCGGTCAAGGAAACCCCGGTCCTGTTCGACCACGCGCCCTGGCTGAACGACCCGTTCGACACGGTCATCTCGTTCATGATGTTCTTCGTTCCGCTTATCGCGGTCTTCTGCGCGCCTCGGGTGATGCTCTGCCGGAAGTCGGAGCCGCTGCCTGCGGCGCGGGTCCGTGACATCCTGCGCGGGTGCCGCGTGGTCGTGACCGGAGTCAGTTTGACACTCCTGACCGAATGGATCGCTCTCGTCATCGAGGACAACCGCGCCCAGTGGAACCGCGCGACCTGGTTGCAGGTCGCCCTGCTCGGTGTCATGAGCGTCGCGACGCTGACCCTGATCCGTGAACTGGGACGGGTCGGGCTGCCGCGACCCGGCGCCGACGAAGCCACGGCGAGTCCAGACTGGATCTTTGATTCCTGCCTGCTTATCCGGCAGCAGAGCCACCTGCTCGGCCCCGCGCGCGGTCCCGCGCTCAGGCTCCTGGACTGGGCGGACCGACGGCTGGTCACGGCGATTCGCACTCACCCGGTGTGGACGGCCATCGCGGGTTGCGCGGTATTCGGAGCCGCAGTCGGCATTAATCAGGGCATCCGCGAGGGCTACTTCGTCTCGGTCACGATTGTGGCCTGCATCCTCCTCGCCGCTGGAATGCTTGGCCTGCTGCTTGCGTCCGGCAGTTACCTCGGGCTGATCCGGAGCAACTCGCCTTTGACGGGAACGAGGCGGCGCCAGCTTGATGCGGTCGCGATCACCTGCATCGGGATCCTGGTACCGTTCGCGATGCGTAATCACATGTGGTGGCTAGTTGGCAGCCACAACTCCGCCGCCGGGCCTTCCCAGCTCCTGCAGTTGCTGGCTATCTTCGCCGCAGCGATCTTCGGCCTGACCTGCCTGGCCGAGTCACTCCTGCACCTGCATCACGATCCGGCCAGGCGCGGCAGCTAGCCGGGCTGACCTGGCCCGCACCGCCTGCCGACCCCTGCGGCCGGAACGAGCGACCCGGCTAGGCGCCCGTGCAGAGCGGGGTTGTCCCGCCCAGGCAGGCATGAGCCTGGTACTACCCCGCGATGACCGGCAGCAGCAGGTAAGAGGGGCTCGAACCGCCGGAGACCAGCGTCGTGACGCCGCCGAAAACAGCGGGCGGCCGGTCCGCCGCCTCCGTGTGCACGAAGATGCCATGGCCGCGCATGGTGACGCCGAAAGCAGTCGGCCACGGCCCGTCACCCGGCAGCTCGAAATCGTGGCCCTGGACGCAGACCCCGAGCCGGTAGCCGACCGGTATGACCACGGATGTCGGCCAGATTTCGAGGTCAAGCGCGACCGGTTCGCCCGGTGTCAGTGGCTGCCGCTCGTCGTGGGGATGCCAGGGTCGGTATGGCAGGCTGAGCTCCGGATCTATCTTTCTGTGGGACGCACGCAGCCAGCCGAACCCGACGCAGCCGTGCGGGTCCTGGCCGCTCGCGAACGTCACGTCGCGGCCGTCGAGATCGATCACCCGCAGGGTGACGAAGAGGTCGGCATCTTCGGTCGACGACGCCACCGCGAGCCGGGCCGCAGCCGGGCCGGTGATCTCCAGCTCACGGTCGAGTGGCGGCGTCCAGAACTCAAGTCCCGCACCGAGAGCGTCGAACGATACGGTCCGCTGTTCGCTGTCGGGCCGAGCGGCCAGCTCTGCGCGCGCGATATCGAGATGGAACCTTGTCCACTGAGTACGCGCCAGCGGCCACTCGCCCTCGGCCCGCTGCTGGAAGCTCCCGTCGACCCTGCGCACCTGCAGTAGCACGGCCGGCTGCTCGCCCCACCCGGTGTCCTCGTCCTTCAGGAAATGCCCGAAGAACCGCTTCTGCAGGCGAATACCGTACTCGGTATAGAACTCGACCCAGTGCTGCAGTCCGTGTACCTCGAGCCATTTCTGGGTGCTGGCCACGCGCGCGTACCCCTCGAAGTTCCCCCTGGTATGCAAGTGGTGCGCCCAGTTCGCGGCCGACAGCACCGGCACGGTTATCTGCGCCAGGTCCGGACTACGGTCGCTGGAGTACCCGTCAAGGAGCGGATGCTCAACAAGCGCGCGCGGTGTATCCGCGCGGTTGGCCTGAAGTTCCTGGTCAGTCAGGGTTTGCGGCCCAGCTGCTAGGCCGCCAGTCGCCCGGTGCCTCGGCCCGCGTGCACCGACCCCGTGCTGGACGCCCGCGACCTGTGGCGGGTACCACTGCCGGACGAAGACGTTGAGGATCCCGCCATGCCTGGTGAAGTCGCGGTAGAAATCGCTGCCGCCCTCCCACGGACAGATGGCCGCAAGATGCGGCGGCTGCAGCGCGGCAACCTGCCACTGGTTGATCGCGTAATAAGAGACGCCGAGTAGCCCGACCTTCCCGGTGCTCCATGGCTGAGCCGCAGCCCATTCGATGCACATGTAATAATCGCGTGTCTCGCGCGGCGAGAAGATGTCCAGGTAACCTGGCGACCTCCCGGCACCGCGCGAGTCGACCCGGATCACCACGTAACCATCCGGCACCCACTTCTCGGGGTCGACGGTCTCCCAGTTCTGGTGCAGGTTGGACGAGCCTGCAACAGCATCAGGGTGCTCGGCTTCCAGACTCGCCCACTGGCGCGCGAAGCCATCCTGGAATGCCAGCCACTTCGCATACGGGCCGTGGGTCATGATCACCGGGTACCGGCCGTCGTCATCCGGGCGGAATACGTCAGCGCGCAGCAGCACGCCGTCATCCATGGCAATCGGGACATCCCACTCAGTCCGCACCTTGATTATGCTCTCACGCATGTGATGCAGCTCCAGCGAAGGCGGCGGAGATGACCGTGCCCGACGTCCACCGCAGCGAGCCAGAAGGCCTCGGCGGGGAGCGCAGCCTGCTAGACGGCTGGCTTGACTACTACCACGCCAGCCTGATCCACAAGTGCGCCGGGCTTACCGCCGAGCAGCTTGCCATGCGTTCCTGTGAGCCATCACCGATGTCGCTGGCCGGGCTGATCCGGCACATGACCGAGATGGAACGGGCCTACGGATACCGGCTAGCGGACTTGGAGGTCGGGCCGCTCTACTGCACTGAAGAAAGTCCCGATGGGGATTTCGAAGATGCGACCGCGGACTCGGCGTTGACTGACCTGCGGACGTTCGAAGATCACTGCCGGCAGTCGCGGCAAATCATGGCAGCCCACCAGCTTGACGACACCTTCGGCAGCTCCAAGCACCGCTCGCTGCGCTGGATCTACCTCTTCCTCATCAAGGAATACGCGCGGCATCTCGGTCACGCCGACCTGCTCAGGGAGCGAGTCGACGGGAGCACGGGCGAGTGACGGCATCGTGAGCGCTGAGCAGAGCGCCGCGGCCACCGTTTCCGCGACCTTTGCCGCAGTCGACCTGGAAGGCTGCCTCCACGCACTGGACATCGACGGAACCGCCGAGCTGTCCTATCGCGGTGACCAAGTCTGCGAGAGTGCCTCCATCGGGAAGCTGCCGATCATCGTCGCGCTGATGCGCGCCGCCGCCGAGGACGCGGTAGCGCTGGACGAGCGGATCGCAATCCCCGCGGGCGGACGAACGCCGGGCATGACCGGCTTCTCGCAGCTAACCCACCGAGCGGAGATCTCCCTGGCGGACCTTGCCCAGCTCATGATCGCTGTCAGCGATAACCATGCCACCGATGTCGTCCTCAGCCGGGTACGGCCCGACCAGGTGACCGCAGCGATGCGGGACCTGGGCCTGGCGTCACCACTCTGGAGCAGACCGTCAGTCAGTCGTACGAGCGGCTGGCCTCCGCCACCTCGTTGCCGAGCTGAACCTGGAGCCCGAGGCGGCGGCGTGGCGGACCACGCCAGCGGAGATGTGCCTCCTGCTCCGCGCCGTATGGCTTGACCAGGCCGCCCCGGCCGAATTGTGGGCGCAGATCCGGGCGATCCTCGGGTCCTGCCTGATGTCGAGCGGGCTGGATAGCCACTTCCCGCGGGCCGTGCAAGTGCAAATCAGCAGCAAGGACGGCGGCTCCTTCTACGCCGATAGCGATACCAGCCTCATCGTCCGCAGCGAGGTTGGCGTGATCGAGTATCCGGACGGAGGCCGGTACGCGGTAGCGGTCTTCACCCGGCAGGACGGCGGCGAGCCACTACTGCATGACCTGAAGGCCAACCGCGCGATCGGGCTGGCCGCACGCATCGCGGTGGATTACCTTCGGGCTGCCAGGTAGACCTCATTCCGCGGACAGGAGCCCAGCGTGGCCGAAGATCCTCAGGTGATCCCATACCTCCTCTACGAGGACGCGGCCGCGGCGATGGAGTGGCTGGCCGCTACCTTCGGCTTCGCGGTCCGGGCCAGGGACGAGCGGCCCGATGGCACCGTCAGACACGGTGAGCTGCGGCTGGAAGGCGGCGGCGTCATCATGCTCGGGGCGCCTGGCCCCGGCTACGCCGGGCCCGCCACACTCGGCGGGGCAACCCAGCTGATCCGCATCACCGTGAGGGACCTGGCCGGGTATCGAGAGCATGCGATAGCGGCGGGAGCGAATGCGTCGGCGATCGAGCCGGGACCGGTTGGCTGGATCTCGTACTCGGTGACCGATCCCGAGGGCCATCAGTGGTACTTCACTCAGCCGACGAACAATTCGTGACACCATCTGAGCGTCAATACGGAGCAGATCGGGCGGCGGCCAGCTGAGCGTGCGGCGTTGGCGTCGCGCCAACGGCTGTCCGGCACTGACATCCTGACGGTTGCCGTCGCTTGGACGAGCGGTTCGCGTCATTTGTCCCGACGGCAACCGTCAGGATCTCGCCTTGCAGAATGCTCACGTGCGTCTTGACCCGCGCTGGGGTTCGCCCTGCTCGGCGCGGGCGCGGTCGTCGGCGCTGCGACCGAGGCCAGGTCGGGCACAGCGTTCGTCGCGGCCTGGATGGCAGTCCTGTGCGTCGGCGCCGGGCTGGCGCTGACCGCGGCAACCTTCGCCGCACTCTCCCACCTGTCCGCGGAGCGCAGCGCACGGGTCTGCCCTATGTGCCCGCGCCCGACGGCCTGGTGGGCGGTCGCTGGTGGCGGTGCGCCAAGATGAGGCATGCGAGCCTGGTGGGTGCCGCCGACGCTGCGCGGCTACCGGGCAGCGTGGCTGGGCGCCGATGCGCTCGCGGGCCTGACGCTGATAGCTGTGGCGGTGCCGGGGCAGATGGCAACCGCCCGGCTGGCGGGCCTGCCGGTGATGGCCGGGCTGTACGCCTTCGTCGCCGCATCGCTGATCTACGCCCTGCTTGGCACGAACCGTCACCTGTCGGTCGGAGCGGACTCCACCATCGCGCCGCTGCTGGCCACCGGCGTGGCGTCGGTCGCGGCGGCGGGCACCTCCGGCTATGGCACCGTGATGGCCTTCACCGCCCTGCTGGTGGGCGGCTTGCTGGTCGCCGCCGGTCTCTGCCGCCTCGGGTGGATCTCCGAGTTCCTTTCCACCCCGGTGATCGCCGGCGTCCTGGCCGGGATCGCCGTCGAGATCGTTGTCCGCCAGATCCCGATCATCCTCGGGGTGGCCGGTGGGGGGACCACCACGATCGGCCGAATCCGCCAGGTCGCCGGCCAGCTTGGCCACATCAACGGCTGGTCGGTGGGCATCGCCGTCGGGGCCCTGGCGATCATCGCCACCGCCCACCGCATCAGCCACCGGCTGCCGGGGACGCTGCTCGCGCTGATCCTGTCCATCGTGGCGGTGCACACTCTCGATCTGGCATCCCACCACGGCGTGGCGATCCTCGGTACCGTCCACGGCGGGCTGCCGCACGTCCGCCTGCCGTTGGTCTCCTTTTCGCAGCTCCGTCGCCTGCCCGACTTGGTGTTCACCGTGGCCTTCTTGTGCATCGCGCAGACCGCAGCCACGGTCCGGCGGTCGAGCGCCGGGGTGCCTGCCGCCAGTACCGTCAACCGGGACCTCGTGGGCATCGGGGCCGGCAGCGTGGCCGCCGGGCTGATCGGGGCGTTCCCGGTGGACGCCAGCCCACCCAACACGGCGATCGCGACCGCGTCCGGCACCCGCTCGCAGCTCGCCAATACCATCGCCGCGGTCGGCGTCTTGGCCGTGGTGCTGGCGGCTACCGCACCGCTCGCCGACCTGCCAGACGCGATGCTGGCAGCAATGCTGGTATTCATAGCGACCAAGCTCTTCCAGGCGGGTGAGCTGCGGGCCATTCTCCGCTTCGACCGGCTCGAGTTCGCCCTCGCGGCCGTCACCCTGCTCGTGGTTGCCGTGGTCGGTATCGAGCAGGGCATAGCCCTGGCGCTGATCCTCTCGCTGGCCGACCGCACCTGGCGCTCGGCCCGGCCCCGCGACGCCATCCTCGGGCGAGCGCCGGGCACCGATCACTGGATCCCGGTCGACATCGGCCTTCCGACTGAGCAGGTCACCGGGGTCCTGGTCTACCTGGTCTACGCCGCCCTGTGGTACGGAAACGCCGATTACCTCCGGATGCGGATCCGTCACCTCGTCGACGCCGCGTCCGGCCCGGTTCACGCGGTCGTCCTCGACGCCGCCGGCGTGTCCGACATCGACTACACCGGGCTGCAGGCGCTGCGGGACCTGGTCACCGAGCTCGGGCAGCGGGGCGTGACCATCGCGATCGCCCGGGCGTCGCACCTGGTCCACCACGACCTCAAGCACGGCGCAATCCTGGCCCAGCTCGGCCCCGACCACCTGTTCCCCTCGGTGGACCAGGCCGTCACTGCCCTCCAGCAGCGCACCTGAGCCGGGCGGCGCGATAGACAGAATCGTCCGGTCGGCCCGGCCGGTGAGCACGGTTTGCCCTGACGGGTGTCCGGTCTGCGGCGGTGACGAAGTGGGTGTCGTGTCTACCAGGCCAGTGCGCCCGGCGCCGCGGCAGTCCCGCGTACCGACCAACGTCCCGCGGACCGCAGACCTTCGCATCTGCCCAACGCCGCTCAGTTGGCGTCGGCTGGATGCCTAGGCGGAGTGTTCGCAGTCTGCACGGACCTGCATGGGCGGTAATCATGACTGAGGGCCCGGACCATGTCAGTTGGCAGGAGCTCAGCAAGAGCGAGTGCTTCAGCCTGCTGGCCCGGCAGTACCTCGGCCGGCTGTCCTTCGTCGACAAGTACGGTCCCACAGTGCTTCCTGTCAACTTCCTCCTCGACCGTCACACGGTGGTGTTCAGGACGGACGAGGGAGCCAAGCTAGACGCCGCCTTGCAGCACGGTCGGGTTGCCTTCGAGGTCGATGACGTGGACGTTTGCGGTCACACAGGCTGGAGCGTCCTGATCCGCGGGGAAGCAACGGAGGTCACCGGTCCCAGGGAACTGGCACGTCTGCGGCAGCTGATAGCAGATCCCTGGGCGCCAGGAGCCAGGCGCCGCTACGTGCGCATCCTGCCGGCGATGCTGACCGGCCGACGGATAGCGAGATCCGGCGCGATGCATGCGGGAGCAGAACCACAACCAGATGAAAGACGCTGAGGGCTGGTCGTGGGAACGGACATTGTCAAGGAGGAGTTCGACGAGGGAGATTACGAGCGCTTCCGGGAGCGGCTCGAGGACTGTCTGTCCGTTCTTGGAGATCTGCTCGACCGGCCAGGATTCGGCCACGGACCCGCCACCATCGGCGCCGAACTCGAGCTATTTCTCATCGATCGCCGGGGCAGGCCGCTGCCGCGCAACGATGCGATCCGCGCCGCGGTGGCCGATCCACGGATCACTTTTGAGCTCAACCGCGCCAATCTCGAGCTCAATGCCTCGCCTGAGCTGCTGGCTGGCCGGCCCTTCACCGCGCTTGGCAGCGAGCTGAACATGCTCCTCGACCGGGTCACCGCGGCGGCTGGGGAGGAAGCTGGCCGGGTCGCGCTCATCGGCATCTTGCCGACACTCCGCCTGGCTGACCTCGGTCCCGACATGATGACGGACTCGCCCCGTTACCGTGCATTGAGCAGAGTAATGCGGCAGCTTCGGAAGGAACCCTTCCATATCCGAATAATGGGAACGGACCAGCTCGAGCTTGCCCGAGAGGACATCGGGCTGGAGGGAGCGACCACATCCTTCCAGATACACCTTCGGGCCGATCCCGGCGATTTCACCCGGACATACAACGCGGTGCAGCTGGCCACGGCGCCCGCACTCGCCGTCTCCGGCAACTCACCGACGTTTCTCGGGCACCGGCTCTGGGACGAGACACGCATCGCGCTGTATAAGCAGGCCGTTGACGACCGCCAGGGTCCTGGACCGCGCCGCGGACTGGCCCGGACGTCGCTGGGAACTGGCTGGCTCAGGGGCGGGGCGCTGGAGCTCTTTACCGAGAGCGTCCGCCTGCACAAGCCGCTGCTGCCCATGCATGCCGAGCCGAAGGACTACGGATCCAGGCCGCCGGCGCTGGCCGAGCTCAGACTGCACCAGGGCACTGTCTGGCCCTGGAACCGGGCCATCTACGACCCCGGCTGCGGCGGACATTTGCGGATCGAGATGCGGGCCCTGCCCGCCGGACCCACCGTCATCGACATGCTGGCTAACGCCGCGTTCCTGATAGGGCTGACCCTATGGCTTGCGGATCAGGATGAGCACTGGACGTATGCCGTGCCGTTCGAGCGCGCCGACGACAGTTTCTACCGCGCCGCCCAGCACGGCCTGTCTGCGCAGCTCTGCTGGCCAGCCGGGCCGCCAGATGAAGTGCGGACCAGCCAGGCGGGCCCGCTTGTCGGCGAGCTAGTACCCGCGGCACGGCAGGGCCTGGAGCAAGCGGGCGTGGCGGCCGATGAGGCCGACAGTCTGCTAGCGGTCATCTCCGGCCGGGCCCGCTCGGGTCAGACCGGCGCAGTGTGGCAGCGCCGCATGCTGGCTGCGGCGCAGCGGCATTACGACCGCGACACCGCGCTCGCAGTGGTGCTCGAACGCTACCTCGAATGCGCGGGCACCGGGCAGCCGGTCCACACCTGGCCGATCCCATCTGCGGACGGGCCAGCCGGTGGCCGAGATCGGTGACTGGGCTCACTGGTAACCCGAGGTGCCAGCACGGCGTCGCCGACGCTGCCGGCCGCGCAGCAGGTACTAGATCGCGCGGCCCGACTGGCGCGCCGGCGGGTGGCTGCCGATCCGGCAGCCACCCGCCTGGCGTGCCCAGCGCCTGAGGCGGTCAGCCCGTCCCTCCACCTGCGGACTGACCCTCCCCCCGGCATGGTCGCGGCCCGTGAGGTCCGCCGCCTGCATTGAGGCGGTCGCGGAGCACCACTGGCGCTGCTAGGGCGAGCTTTAGGTAATGCTATGGCAAAGCTTAGCCAATCATTTCGCAGCGTACCTATCCCCTTCGACCATGTCAAACTACCGCGAACAGTGCTCTTGGCGCAGTGCCTCGTGAGACACCGCTTCCGCACTGGAGCGCTGGAGCGCTGGAGGCCTAAGCGGTCAGCGCGCGTAATTGCTGGCGCCGTACCAGTCCACCAGGACCACCGGCTCATCCCCGACGACCCATGCATCATGACCTTGCGGCAGCGCCGTCACGTCGCCTGGCCTGGCAGTGAACTCGGTACCGTCTGCCATCGCGATCTGGAGCGTCCCCTGGACGTGGTACTGGAAGTGTGGCGCCTCGCACAGCTCCGTGCCCGCGATCGGCTTGACGTGCTCTGACCAGCGCCAGCCCGGCTCCAGCGTCAGCTGCCCGATCTCCGCTCCGCCGATCGTCAGCAGACGCACGGCGCCGTGGCCGAAGGTCCGCGTTTCGTCCGGAGTACTGAAACTCTTCTGCTCCGCCTGTGCCGCCATGACAGTCTCCTCACCTCACGTGCCGGCGGCGATCCGCCGGTCTCAAGCCGAGGCTCACACGATGTGGTTGCAACCTCCTTGCAACAGGCGTTGGCGCTGCCCACCGGCGCGTTGTTTGATACCTGCATGAAGTCGCTCGCCGTGCGGCTGCTGGCCGAATTCGCCGTAGATGGGGTGGATTCACAAGCTTTGGGCAGCAAGAAAGCACGGCTCGCCTTGCATCTGCTCGCACTCGCGGACGGCCAGCCCGTGCCCGCTGACGTGCTGGCGGACGCGCTATGGGCGGACTCGCCGCCCGCCAGGCCCGACGACCAGCTCGCGGTGCTGATGAGCCGCCTGCGCACGGTGCTCGGCCGGGACCGTATCGACCACCGTCACGGTGGCTATGTGCTGCATGCCGACTGGCAGGACGCGGCCGAACTCCGGAAGCTCACCGACGAGGTCGAACGGCGCCGCAGTGCCGGAAACCTGGTAGGCGCGGCGGCCGCCGCCAGGGTTGCGCTATCGCTGCTGCGCGGCGATAGCGCAGGCCTGGTGCAGCTTCCTGGCGACTGGGCTCAGCTGCGCCGCGCGGCGCTTGACCGGTTGATCGGGCGGGCCAGGCTTACTTGCGCGGCTGCGCTGCTTGAGGCAGGCGACTGGATGGCCGCCGCTGATGCGGCCGCCGCCTCGGTTGACCAGGATCCCTACGAGGAGGCCGCGCTGCGCACCCTGCTGCGGGCCTATGCGATGGGCGGCCAGCACGCGGCCGCGCTCGCCGCCTACGCCGGCGCCCGGCAGCGCCTAGCCGAAGATCTCGGCACTGATCCATCGCCCGAGACCGCCGCGCTGCACGCCGCGATCCTGCGCGGCGAGCTGCCAGAGATCGCTCCGCCCGCAGCCGCCGCGGTCGGCCTGGTCGGCCGCACGGACGAGCTAGCCTTCCTCGACGCCAGCGCCGCGCGCGCTCGCGGCGGCGCGACCGAGGTGATTGTCGTCGACGGCGAGCCTGGCATCGGCAAGACGTCCCTGCTGCGCGCCTGGGCGAGTCACCGCGCGGCCGCCGGGGAGACAGTGCTGATCGCTTCCTGCGGCCAGCTGGATCGCTCCATGCCGCTGGACGCCCTGCTGAGCTCGCTGACCAGCCTGATGCGGCGGATGGGCCCGGAGCGGGCGGCTGATGTACTCGGCACGAATGCGCCGTTGCTGGCTCCGCTGCTCGGCATCTCTCCGAGTTCGCGGTCGCTGCCGGTGCTGGCAGACAGCATGCTGGGGCCAGCCGTGCTGTACGGGGCGCTGGCCGATGTCCTGCGGCGTCTGGCCGACCTGGGTCCGCTTGCGGTGGTTATCGACGACGCGCATCTGGCCGGGCACGCGCTGCGGGACTGGATCGAGTACTTGCGCCGGAGCGACCTGGCAGTCATCGTCGTGGCGGCCGTCCGCACCGGTGCCGGCGATGCACTGCCCAGTACGGCGGTCGTCCATCTCGACGTCCTGGACCGAGACGCAGCCACCGAGCTAGTGGGCGCCGAGCGTGTCGATGCGCTGTACCAGAAATCCAGGGGCAATCCGCTGTTCCTGACCGAGCTGGCCCAGCAGGCGGCCGATGCGCAGCTGCCCGCGTCGCTCGTCGAGTCTGTGTCGGCACGGTGCGATGAGCTCGGATCCGCTGGGGCGCTGCTGCGCACAGCCGCGGTCATCGGCTCCGAGCTGGACCTGGACCTCCTCGCGGCAGTCCTCGGCCGTCCGCTGCTTGAGCTGCTCGATGACAGCGAGATCGCCATCACCCAGCGGTTCCTCGCCGAGGACGACGGTCAGCTCCAGTTCAGGCACGAGCTAGTGCGCGAGGCGCTGGCAGCCACGGCGACATCCGGCCGAGCGGCGCTGCTGCACCGCCAGGCTGGGCGGGTGCTGGCCCGCCGTCCGGCAGCCGACCCGGTCACGGTCGCCCGGCATGCCCGGCTAGGCGGCGACCTCGCCCTGGCCGCGAGCGCCCTGCGCGACGCGGCGGCGAGGGCCGCGGAGCGGTTCGATCACGCCGCTGCCGAGGCGCTGCTTGATGATGCCCTGAGCCTGCACGCAGACGCGGCGGGCCGGCTGGATAGGGCCAGGGTGCGCACAAGGCGCGGCCGGTACCGCGAGGCACTCCAGGACGTCGAGCTGGCCGGGCCAGGGAGCGCTGAGGCTCTGGAGGTGAGTGCGTGGGCGTCCTACTTCGATCGCCGGTTCGCGCCCGCGGCCCAGTTCGCCGAGGACGGCGCGATCGCGGCCATGGACGCCGCCACCAGGTCCAGGTGCCTCACGGTGGCCGGCCGGATCCGGCACGCGGCCGGCGAGCTGGCCGTAGCGGAAGTGCAGCTCGCGGAGGCGATGGCGCTCGCCGAGGGCTCCGACCGCGTCACCGCCGCGGCCTGGCTCGGCGTGCTTCGCGCGCACCAGAGCAGGCCGGCCGACGCACTGCCGCTGCTGCGCCCGGCCGCCCGCGGCCAGATTGGCGCCGAGCACACCTCGGCCACGATGCACGCGCTGCTGTTCACCGGGCATGCGCATGCCATCGCGGGTTTCCCCGTGCAGGCCCTGGCGGCCTTTGCCAGCCATACCGCCGAGGTCGAGCGGCGGCACGTGCCGCGTTTCGCCGGCCGTGGCGTGAACTTCGCCGGCTGGGTACTCCGCAACCTCGGCGCGCGCGAGGCCGCACTCGACTGCCACACCGAGGCGCTGGAGGTAGCACGCCGGCACGGGACGCCTGAGGTCACGATTGCTGCTCTGCAGGACCTGGCTGAACTGTGCCTCGACACCGGCGACGCGGACCGGGCAGCCGTGTTGCTGGCAGAGGCGCACGAGCTCATTGCCGGCGACCTTGTCTTCGGCTGGCGGCTGGCGCTCAGGCACGAGCTTGTCGCCACCCGGCTGGCGTTGCTGTGCGGAAATGCCGAACTCGCCCTTACGACAGCCGCGGCCCTTGAGGACTCCGCCGCCGGCCTGGGCGTGCCGCGCTACACCAGTACCGCCCGGATCCTGCGGCACCGGGCAAGTGCCGCACTCGGCCTGCCCGTTGAGCTCGCCGCGGTCGACGCCGACCTGGACATGGTGGAGCGTTCGGTGGCCATCGAGTCCTGGTGGTGGACGGGCGACCTAGCAGCCGACCTCGGCGCGACCGGTTTGCTGGACCGGGCCGCACGCCAGGCGGACCGGCTGGCGAGCGAGGCGGGCCAGCACGCGCAGACGTTGCGGCGGCAGGCGGACAGCCGCATGCGCGAGTGGCAACAGGCCGTGCGCTGAGTGTCCGCGGCGCTACGCTGCGGTGCCTGCGAGCGCCGTCAGGGTGGGTCGAAGACCAGGCCTCCGGTCAGGATCAGCATCGATACCTCCAGCGGGCCGGAGCCTGCGCTACTTACAGCTGCCTCGGCAGCCCGCCGCAACGCGGCGTGCCCGGACTCGCCGAGCGAGGCGGCGAACGGCGCGACATGTGCCATGCCGAGGCGCCACGACGCAAGCTGGGCCGGTGTCGCCAGCCCGGTGGCGACGGTCACTGTCCGGACCTCGGCGCCGGCAAACCCCGCGGCGACCGCCTGCGCGCGCAGCAGGGCGGGGTCAGCGGCCCGCGGCTCTGTCTGCTGCTTGAAGGTCACGTACCAGTCTGGTGACCGGTAGCCGAAGGCCGCCAGCACGTCGTCGACAGCCTGCTTGGCGGGATGCGTCCAGCCCGGCGCGAACGCGCTGGCGGCGATCGCCGGGCACACCCGCCGGGCCTCGGCCAGGCAGCCGGGCACGCTGCCAAGGTGGCCCAGGCAGCAGGCGGCCACGGCAAGGTCAAAGCTCAGGTCGCGGAACGGAAGCGCGGTCGCATCGGCCGCGACCGGGCGCAGCGGAGCCCGGCAGCGGCGCAGCATGCCGGGCGCGATGTCGGCGGCAACCACCTGCGCTGCCCCGGCGGCAAGCGCAGCGGTCCCGGCAGCGCCAGTGCCCGCGCCGAGATCAAGAACCCTGCGGCCTGCTACCTGAACGCCCGGCTGCGTGACGAGCGCCCGCGCGAGCTCGCGATACATCTGGCCGGGGCCGGAGTCCCAGTCACCGGCGGCCGCATCGTAGGCCGCCCGCACCGCCCCGGTCAGTCCAGCATTTGCCGCGCCTGCACCACCCTGGATTCCCACCATGCGAGCTCCTCGTCATAGCCGCCGAGAGCCTTCTCCCAGCCGAACTGAACCATGGCGCCCAGCAAGCACAGCGCTAGCTGACGGTCCCACCACCGAGCCGTGTCGACGCCGCACGTCTCCAGTGCGTCCCGGTACACGGCGATCGATGCCTCCTTGGCCTGCGGCAGGCGGCGGCAGTTGATAGCCAGGTACCAGGCCAGGTCGCTGAGCGCTGCGCCTCGCCCCGGCTGCTCCCAGTCGAGCACCACGGTCCGGCCTTCGGCGTCCGTGCCGAGGTTGTCGAGCTTCCAGTTGCTATGCACGAACGTCTGCGGCGTCTGCGCGAGCGCGGCAACTAGCGGGCCAGGATCGCGCGCGAGCGGGGTGACTACAGCAGCGGCGGCGGGCGCGACCTCCGCGAGCAGCGGCCAGCCCTTGCCGACCAGCTGAGGCACCAGGTGCGTCGAGCCGATCGCCGCCTCCGCCTCGGCCAGCCACGGGGACAGCTCGAGGTACCTGTGCATCGGCGGAACCACTTCACACTCGCTGCCGCAGTCCCAGAAGGCCGCATGCATGGCGGCCATGTGCCGCAGGAAGGCCTGGTGCTGGCTGAGGGCGATCGGATCGTCAGAAACCGGTACTAGCCACCGCGATACGTCATGCATCAACACAGCGCAGCCACCCGACGGTGCCGGACCGGCCCGATGCTCCCGGACGACCGCCACGATCGGCTGGTTGATGCAGTCGGGGAGCCGGTCCAGGATGCCGCGCTCCCACAGGTCAAGCGGGACACCGCGGATGCTGCCCGAGGCGCGCATCGTCCAGTCGGCTGCCAGGTCCATGTGCTTGAGCACGTAATCACGGCCGTCGATCCGCACTCGCTCCAGGCCCGCGCCCGACTTACCTGGCGCGCCGGTGACGACTTCCCGGCGCGTCGCGTCCGCCAGCAGTTCCGTCACACTGCTGGCGCCAGGCCGCGGAGAGGCGGACCGCGGCTCAGTCATGTGCTGCCTCCATCTCGGCCAGCAGGGTGGCCGGCCAGCGGCCGCCGCAGAAAACGGTGTCAGCCACGATTCGATCATCGCGCACGGTCAGCAGGTGCATGTGGTGGGCCGCATGCGGCACACCATTCTCAGACCACGACAGCGTGTACTCTACGATCTCGCCGAGGTCAGGCACCGGATGCCTGCGGAGCTCCTCGAAGCAGGCGCGGTCGGCGAACCACCGCCCGTACTCGGCCCGGATTGCGTCTACCCCGACCACGTTCAGCCGCCAGTTCGGCACCGTGGCGTCCAGCACCGCGCTGGCGCTCCATGCATCACAGTTGGCGATCGCAGCGTTCTCGATCGCATTCAGGAAAGTGTCTACAGCGGACATACGTTCCATCGAGGCCTCCCAGCGTGCCGGTTAGTAGCCAGGGTCTCCGCGATGCCTTGCAAGATGATTGCAGCCCAGGAGCGGGTCATGCCCGCTAGCTAGCTTGCTCTGGGCCTTCAAGTTAATGGCGGGGAACGGGGCTGGGCCCGTTAGCCACACCCCCGCAGCCGCACGCGAGACTGTGGGTTGCCAACAAGGTCGTCCTGGCCCGGTGCCACACGTCAGCACGGAGGAGTCAGATGAGCCGTTCACTCACCTCGGTCATCGCCGGTGTGCCGGCCACGGGAGCACCCGGTGGCCGGATCACCTCGACCAACCCGGCACGCACCAGCGAGGTGATCGCCGAGGTCGCCCTGGCCGACTGGAACACGTTCGCGGCAGCGGCCAGGGCCGCCCGTGCCGCCCAGGCCGGCTGGGCAGACGTTCCTGCGCCGGTCCGCGGCCGGGCGATCGCCCACATCGGCCGTCTCGTGGAGGCGAACGCTGAGCCGCTCGCCAGGCTCGTTACGCGGGAAATAGGCAAGCCGTACGCCGAGGCGCTCGGCGAGGTGCGTGAGATCGTCGACACCTGCGACTTCTTCCTCGGCGAGGGCCGACGGCTGTACGGGCAGACGGTGCCGAGCGAGATGCCGGACAAGCAACTGCTGACCTTCCGCAATCCGGTGGGCGTGGTGGGCGTCGTCACCGCGGGGAACTTCCCGGTAGCCGTGCCGTCCTGGTACCTCATCCCCGCGCTGCTGTGCGGGAACACGATCGTGTGGAAGCCGGCTGACTACTCCCCCGCCTGCGGCACGGCGCTCTTCGAATTGCTCGTGGCTGGGGGCGGCCTGCCCGACGGCGTGCTGAACCTGGTGCAGGCCGATGGCGAGGCGACCTACGCCGGCCTGGAGCAGGCTCTTCAGGACGGGAACATGGACAAGATCGGATTCACCGGGTCCAGCCAGGTCGGCCGTCGCATCGGCGAACTGGCGGGCAGGCACCTGCAGTCGGCCTGCCTCGAGCTCGGCGGGAAAAACCCGATGGTGGTCACGCCGAGCGCCGATCTCGACCTGGCGGTAGAGGCCGCGCTGTTCGCCGGATTCGGCACCGCCGGGCAGCGGTGCACGTCGCTCGGTACCGTGATCGCGCACGAGAGCATCCGCGATGAGTTCGTGGCCAGGTTCGACGCGGCGACCCGGCAGGCGGTGATCGGCGACCCGTCCGGTGATGTGCTCTACGGCCCGATGCTGGATCAGAAGTTCGCAGATCAGTATGAGCACTACCTGTCCTGGATTCAGCCGCACCACACGGTGCTCGGCTCCAGCGCGACCGGACGGATCACCGCCGCCAGTCCGCGTCAGGGCTTCGCCGGCGACGCGGACGCCGGGATCTTCTACCATCCGGTCATCGTCGACGGCGTCCGGCCTGGCGACGCGATCTTCCTGCACGAGACTTTCGGCCCGCTCGTCGGCGTGACCAGCTACGCGACCCTCGACGAGGCGATCGCGCTTGCCAACCGGCCCGGCTACGGGTTGTCCTCGTCCATCTATACCGGCCGCGCGGGCGAGGCATTCGCCTTCCGCCGAGGCGTCTGTGCGGGCATGGTGAGCGTGAACAACTCCACTTCAGGCGCGGAGGCACACCTGCCGTTCGGCGGCAACGGCAAGTCGGGCAACGGCTCGCGGCAGTCCGGTATCTGGGTGCTCGATCAGTTCACCCGGTGGCAGAGCCTGAACTGGGACTACTCAGGGCGCCTCCAGAAAGCCCAGATGGACGTGGCCGAGCTGGTGCCCGACGAGTCCTTCCGGCTTGCCGACTGACGCGCTTGCCGTGACAAGATGTCGGCATGACGAGCGAGCGGATCGAGGTACGGCGGACTATCGAGGCGCAGCCCGCGGCCATCTTTAGCGTCCTGTCCGACCCGCAGGGTCACGTGTCCATCGACAGCTCCGGCATGCTTCAGTCCGCCGAGGGCAGCCCGGTAACCGCGGTCGGCGACAGCTTCGTCGTGCACATGGACCGCGAGTCCCTGAACGACTATCCCGAGCTCGGTCGCTACGACGTCACGGTCACGATCACAACCTTCGAGCCGGATCGCGAGATCGCCTGGACGATCCTCGGTCAGATCCGCCCGCAGATCGGCCACGTCTACGGCTACATCCTCGAGCCCGCCGACGGCGGCACCCTCGTCACCTCGTACTACGACTGGTCCAGCATCGACCAGAAGTGGCGCGACGCCAAGATCTTCCCGGTCATCTCCGAGGGCGCCCTGCGCGCGACACTCGGCATCCTCGCCCGCACAGTTAAGGCGCCGGGTTAGCCAGCGAACGGGAAGCTGATGGCCGCGGTGGCGGTGCGGCCAAGGTAGTCAGTCGCGGATCCGACCAGCTTGATCACCTTAGCCGCGCTGGCGGGCACGATGTAGGTGACCTTCATGACGCGGTCACCGCGCAGGCTGCTACAGCCGGTCAGCTTGCGCTTGTACTTAGCCAGCTTGATGAGACCGGACGGCCCATCCAAGCTGATGTTCTTGATGCCTATCTGCGGGCCGAGGCGGTTCGGCTCGGTCGCCGTCACCCGCAAGATGATCTTCTCGCCCGGGTGGACGGGGGCGCCGGGCGGCACGTTCGAGGTAATGCTGACGTTCGGGCCGCTCTGGTCGGGCGGCAGGCCGGCGAGGAAAGTGAAGTCCCTCGTGTCCCCGAGGTAATAGACAATCGTAGTGATCGCGAGCCTCGCCCCTGGCAGGTCCGAGCCACCGGGCAGCGCGCAGAGGTTGAAGCGGAAGTTGCCAGCGATCACTCCGCCTGGCTCCATCTTCATCATCCCGATCAAGCGCACCCCGCCGTTGCGGCCCATGGTGGCCAGGACCGCGCCCCTGGTCACCTTGTTCTCTCCGGTGTCCGGGCAGACAGCCGACACATTCAGGTCCACGTCGGCGGGGCTCGGCATGGACGCGATGGCCTCCTGCGTGTTGCACAGGTGCGGTGGCTTCGATGGCTCAGGCAGCGCGACGCTGTGGCCAGCTCGCAGCGGCACCGCGGTCTGGCGGAACTGGGTAACCGTGGTCTTCGCAGGCGCGTAAACCGCCCACTCGGTGGTGCGGGTGACACCCGCCACCGAAGCGGTGACCTCATAGGTACCGAACGGCAGCGTGCCGCGGGTCACGGCCGTGGAATACGCGCGGCCAAAGCTCGTCACCGTCATCTGCTGGCTGAACAGGACCTGCGGCCCGGCTGAAGTCAGCCGCGACCAGGTCATCACCAGACTCTGCGGGCCGTCGAGCTTCCCGAGCAAGGCCACCGCGGTCGCCGTGTGGCTGGTTGCAGGGTAGTAGGAGGTAACCCCGACGGGGTTGCCGGCAGCATTGACCGAGTGCGCCGTGACCAGGGTCTGGATGGGCCCGCGCACGGGCGAGCCGAGCGGAGCCGGGGCGCTCGTGCCGCAGCCAGCGCACACCGCCGCAACTGCCGCCACGCCGGCCAGACCCTGCCAGCACCCGCGGATTCTGCGGCGACCAACTCGCCGGCGGCCTGCCGGCCTGCCGGCGGCCTGCGATGTCATGGGCTGGCGCGGAAACACGACCCGGCTATTCCTATCCGCGAGCTCGGTATCACCGGGCCGAGCATGCCGACGGCCACGGTAACGGGGGCATGGGGACCCGGCCTCAGGAGCCGGGCGGCATGTGCAGGAACTATACACGCAGCCGCGATCGAGCGAGGTGTGACAGATCCGTTACATGGAGTCCATAACGAACCCCATACCGGAACGATGGGTCAGGACAGGACGCGGCGGCGGAAGTTGTGCAGCCCAATCGCCAGGAAGACCGCCCCGAATCCGACCATCACCGGGTAGATCACGTACAGGTGCATGTGCGGCGCGGAGGTGAACGCAGCCCGCATGCCCTCGTTCACGTAGATCAGCGGGTTGATCAGCACGATGGTCTGCAGCCAGTGCCAGCCGCCAACCGTGACTGGCGCGAGCCTGGTCCACGAGTAATAGGTGCCGCCGAGGAACGTGATCGGCAAGATGATGAACCCGAACATCAGGCCGATATTCCGCGGCTCGAAGCTGGTGCCGAGGACAAGCCCAAGACCTGCCATCGCGATGCAGGCCAGCGGCACGAAGGTGAGGATCAGCAGCCAGTGCAGCGTAATGTGCGCGCGCACGCCGGGCGCGTGCACGACCGCGGCCAGCGGCAGCACGATGATCGCCGAGATCACGCCCTGAGCGGCACCGGACAGGACCTTCGCGATCGCCACCAGCCAGATGGGGCATGGCGCCTGCACCCGGTCCTCGATCTCGCGGGTGAACCCGAATTCCTGGGCCATCGCCAGCGCGATCGACTGCACGCCCTGGAACATGACCGAGATGCCGACCACGCCAGGGACCAGGATCGTCGCGAAGGCGGACTCCTGCGCCGCGCCATGCCCGCCGATGCCCTGCCCGATCTTCGGGAACACGTAGAGGAACACGAAGCACAGCAGGAACGGCTGGATGACGGTGCGGAGCACGAACTCCCAGAGGTGCTTGCGCAGCACGACCAGGTCGCGCAGCAGGAGCGCGCCGAGCGCGGTCCAGCTAGCGGCGGCGACCGACCGGGTCGGCCCGCCGCCGATCGCGCTCGCCGGCCGGGCGGAGACAGAAGCAGCCGACGCAGTCATTCTTCCCTCAGCTCCTTGCCCGTGAGGTTGATGAAAACCGTCTCCAGGCTGGGCTCGGCCACCGACAGGTCGACGAGGGAGAACCCGCCCTCCTCCGCGGCCACCACGATGCGCGGGACGAGCCGGTCGGTGCCCTTTACATGCAGCTCAAGCCCGCCGTCCACCTGCCGGGTCCTGGTCACGCCCTCGATCTCGCGAGTCAGCAACTCGGCGAGCCTGGCGGTGTCACCCGCCGTCCTGACGGTCACTACCGTGTCCGCGTCGATGCCCTGCTTGAGCGCGGCCGGGGTGTCCAGCGCGAGGATGCGGCCGTGGTCCATGATCGCGACCCGGTCGCATAGCCTGTCGGCTTCCTCCATGTAATGCGTGGTGAGCAGGATGGTCTGCCCGGCCCGGTGCAGCTCACCAAGCAGGTCCCATAGCGCGAGCCGACTCTGCGGGTCAAGCCCGGCGGTCGGCTCATCCAGGAACAGCACCGACGGACGGTGAAAGATGGCCCGCGCCACCATGAGCCGCTGCGCCATCCCGCCCGACAGCGCGTAGACCGAGGCCTTCCTCCACTTCGCCAGCTGGAACTGGTCTAGCAGCTCATCGGCGGTTCGCCGGGACTCCCGTGCGCCCATTCCGAACAGCCGGCCATGGAAGTAAAGGTTCTCCCACACGGTGAGCTGGCGGTCCAGCGTGTTCTCCTGCGACACAATCCCGCTGAGCTGCTTGGCCAGCGCCGGGTGCGCAGCCACGTCGATCCCGGCCAGCAGGGCCCGGCCTGAGGTGGGCACCACCCGGGTCGTGAGTATCCCCGCGGTGGTCGTCTTCCCGGCGCCGTTCGGCCCGAGCAAGCCGAAAATCTCTCCGGCCTGCACGTCCAGGTTGAGTTTGTCGACCGCGGCGAAATCAGTACCCGGATAGACCTTCGTCAGATCCTCGGTGTGAATTACCGCAGCGGGTTGGCCGTCATACAGGCTGGTCGTGCCCGTCGCGGCTGGCGCAATCCGCATCGCGCCGCCTTCCGTGAGTCGCGCCGTGCCCGGCCGGGCAGGGGCTCTGGACATCGTACTAGCTGGCCCGGTACCCCTCATCGGCGCTGAATGCCACCTTCTGGCTTCACGCCAGTCCGCCGAGCCGCGGCGTATCGGCCGGGCTTTGCGCGAGGCCCCTTATTCTTGTCCGCATGCTCAGTCGTCTAATGTCGCTGGCCCGGCTTGACTTCGCGCCGCGGCATCGCCAGCCGCTGGCAAGCCGCGTGCTGGCGGCAACGTTGGCATCAATCGTCGGCTCGCTGGCGGCCGATGCTCTCCTGGTAGTGATCGGGCAGGCGGTATTTCCCTCCACCCGCGGCTACGTGCACTTCCAGTTCGCCGACTACGCCAAGCTCACCGTGATCGGCGTGATCATCGCCTGTGCGGGCTGGCCGGTGGTGACCCGGCTGACCTCGGACCCGCGGTGGCTGTTCTTCCGGCTGGCAGTGCTGGTCACCGTGGTGCTGTGGCTGCCTGACCTGTATATCCTGCACGGCGGCGCGCCTGCGAAGGCCGTCGCGGTGCTGATGGCGATGCACGTGGCGATAGCGCTGGTCACCTACAACCTGCTGGTCCGACTCGCCCCGATACAGCCGGAAGCGCGGACCAGGACCCGGCCCCAGCACGCACGCCAATAGCACCCGTCACAGTCGGCGTCGCCTACGGTGGATGTCATGAGAGCCCCAGGCAGCGGCCAGGTCAGCCTCGCTGCTCCCGAAGAGGCCGCCGGCACCAGTGTGCTCGTGGTGGAGGACGACGCCAGCATCGCCACCCAGCTCGTTCGCGGGCTGACCAGAGGTGGCTACCAGGTGGACCACGTCATGACCGGCGCCGAGGCACTGGCCTGGGGCGACCCAGATGTGGTTCTCCTTGACCTTGAGCTGCCCGACACCGACGGAGTGCAGGTCTGCCGCAAGATGCGGGAACGATCCGCCGCGGCGATCATCGTCGTCACCGCGCACGGCGAGGAACCGGACCGGGTGATGGCGCTGGACGCGGGCGCCGACGACTACCTGGTCAAGCCATTTGGCCTGGCCGAGCTGCAGGCCCGCATCAGGGCCGTGCTGCGACGGGTCCGGCCGGGCGGCGAGCTCATTCGGCATGGATCGCTGGCGATCGACCTGCGCACGCACCGGGTCACCGTGGACGGCCAGGAGATCTCGCTGACGCCCAAGGAGTTCGACATCCTGGAGTGCCTGGCAGCCGATCCCGGCCGGGTAGTCAGCCGCCAGGAGATCCTCGAAACCGCCTGGGACGCGCACTGGTACGGGCCAACCAAGGTCCTGGACGTGCACGTCGCCGCGCTGCGCCGCAAGCTCGGCGCGGCCGGGCTGATCGAGACTGTCTACGGCCGGGGGTTCCGGCTCGGCGAGGCCTAAATGGCCCGCCGGATCGTGCTCGCGGTCCTGGCCCTGATCGCAGCCGTGCTCGGCACCGTTGCACTGCCGCTCGGGCTTATCACCGCCGGGCAGGATCGCCGCGCCTTTCAGGACGAAACGCAGGCTACTACTACGACATTGGCAAATCTGGCAGAAGAGCGGCTGGACGACGGAACCGGCGCCGCCGCGCTAGAGCGGTTTATCGTCCAGCTTGCCAGGTCTGGCGACAAGGTCAGCGTGTTCAGCCGGGCCGGCGGCAAGGTCGCCGGGACAACCCCGGCTCCGCCCGTAACCTCGGCCTGGCTCGCGAGAGCGCGGGTCACGGCCACCGCTGCCGCCTACCCGCTCGAAGACACTCTCGTGGTAGTCGCGCCCGTCCGCGACGACGCAGGCACCGGAAACGTGGGTACCGTGGCCCTGGCCAGGCCGACAGCCCCGGTTGACCATCAGGTCACGGTGCTATGGACCCTGATCGTGGTGGTGGCCACGGCCGGCCTGCTCGCGGCGGCCCTGATAGCGGTCGGCCTGGCCCGCTGGGTCAGCCGACCGCTCAGCGCACTGGAAGAGGCGGCCCAGCAACTCGGCGACGGCGACCTCGCCACCAGGTCGGAGGCCCAGACCGGGCCTCGCGAAGTCCGCAGGCTCGCCGCCAACTTCAACTCGATGGCGGCAAGGCTCGAGGCGCTCTTGCACGGCCATCAGGCCACCATGGCCGATGTGTCGCACCAGCTCAGGACCCCGCTTGCGGCGTTGAGGCTGCGGCTTGAACTGCTCGCGGCCGATAGCGATGACCTGGTCGCGACCGAGCTGGCCGGGGCACAGGAGGAGATCGGGCGGTTGTCCAGGCTCGTCAACGGGCTGCTGGCGGTCGCCAGGGCAGAGAACATCACTGCCGCTCCTGCCACCGTCGCCGTGGACGCGGTGGTCAGGAGCCGGGTAGCCGCCTGGCGGCCAGCCGCTGAAGAGCAGGACATCGCGCTCACCGTGGCTGGCGAGGACCGGGTCCTGGCCAGGGCCGGAGACGGCCAGCTTGAGCAGATCCTGGATAACCTGCTCGCCAACGCCCTGGACGCGCTGCCCTCGGGCGGATCGATCGTGATCACGGCCAGGTCGATGCCGGGCCGGGCACAGGTCACGGTCGCGGATTCCGGGCCTGGCATGACTGCCGAGCAAAAGCGGCTTGCGTTCCGCCGGTTCGCCACCAACTCCCCCGGCGGGACCGGGCTCGGGCTGGCCATCGTCGACCGGCTGGTGGTGTCCAATGGCGGCTCCGCGACGCTGTCGGATACCCCGGGCGGCGGCCTGACGGTCACCGTCGAGCTGCCTGCCGCACCACATGACCGGGGTCAGCGCAGGATGACCGGCGGCAGGCAGATCATGCCCACGCGGTACCCGCGGGACTGAGACCTTCCTCACATCCTTGCCGTCTTTACCTCTTCTGAACTTTTCCTGAACCGATCCCGTGCAGCCGGGTGGGCATGCTGAATCACGAGGGTCGCAGTTGGGGCCTTCCGTGGGAGGTTGCCCTGCCAGCGCGCCCTCCCGCGACTGTCCAGCTAGCGGCGGTTCGCTCTGGCTGACCTGGACGCCCGGATCAGCCGGGCCGACCGGGCCGTCTAGCTATTGCGGCAGCAGCCAGTAAGCGTCCAGCAGCGCGCCGGGCCGGCCGCCCAGCCACGCATCTGAAGGGATCGCTGTATGCCACATCCAGTTCACGCTGCTGCCGCACGCAGGGACGGCAAGCTGATCCGGATCCGCAGACTGACACTGGGGATCGCGGCTGGCGCCGCGGCCGCAACCCTTGGCCTGGGTACCGCGTTCGCCCATGCACTGCCGGGCCACTCTCACGCCGCCGGCTCGCCCGCAAGCTCGAGCCGGGCCGGCGCGGGACCGCGCCAGCCCGCGACCGCCCGGCAGCCCGGCGCGCATCGGCCCGCCCCCGGCGCGCGCGGCTCCGCCCCCAACCAGGACGCCCCGCATCAGCATCACAAGCTGGCTGCCCCGGCGCAGCCGCCCGCGGCCGCGCCGGCTAACCCGGTCGTCTCTTCTGGCGGGTCGTGACCCGTGCTCAGCACCGCCCGCCCGCTGCCCGGGCTGGCCGCAGCCGGCGGTCCGGCCAGCCATTTGCTAGCCGCGGGCCAGGACGGCCCTAGCCCGCTGTGGTATGCCACCCGTGCCACCGGCGTCGTCGCACTGGTGCTACTGACCATTACGGTCGCGCTTGGTGTCGCCGGGGTGTCGAGGCTGTCCTCACCCCGATGGCCACGTGTCATCACGGCCGGCCTGCACAAGAACATCTCCCTGCTGGTCGTGGCCTTCGTGGTCGTGCACGTGCTAACGACGGTGCTGGACAGCTTCGTATCGATCAGCCCGGCTGCGGTCGTAATCCCGTTCGTTTCGAACTACCGGCCGTTCTGGCTGAGCCTGGGCACGATCGCATTCGACATGATCCTCGCGCTGGTCGTGACCAGCCTGCTCCGCGCCCGCATCTCCTTTCGCGCCTGGCGTGCCGTGCACTGGCTGGCCTATGCGTCGTGGCCGATCGCGCTGTGGCACGGCCTGGGCACCGGCACCGACGCCAGGCTGCCCTGGCTGCTGGCGCTGGACGCCGCGAGCGTGCTGCTGGTGGCCGGGGCGCTGTTGTGGCGGCTGACGCAACTGCCACCTGGTACTGCCCGGACCGCCGCCATGGCTGCCACCGTCGCCGTGCCAGTAGCCACGATCGTCTTCGCCATCGTCGGCCCGCTGCGGCCCGGCTGGGCCGAGCGGGCAGGCACGCCGATCACCGCCCCTGTCTCCTGGGCTGCCTCGAGCCCAGCGGCAGATCCGGCCGCGGGCGGCCGGGTCTTCGTGCGCCCTGCGGTGACCCGGTGACCGGCGCTCATGACCGCAGCCACGACATGTCGCGGGCCGAGACGGGACTTGTATCACGCCTGACCGTCGGCTGGCAGGAGTCGCGGCATCCGGCCAGCCTGCCCGAGCACGATCGGCGCTACGGCGCGCTGACCCCGCTGCACGGCAAGACCGCCAAGCGCCAGCTCGTGGATCAGGTCGCTGCGGCTGGCCTGACCGGGCGCGGCGGGGCCTGCTTTCCTACCGCCACCAAAATGCGTGCCGTAGCCGACCGCCGGGGGGCCGCGGTCCTGGTCGCCAACGGCATGGAGAGCGAGCCGGCCAGCGAGAAAGACCAGGCGCTGCTGGCCCACGCCCCGCACCTGGTGCTGGACGGCATCGAGCTCGCCGCCGGGGCAGTGGGAGCTGAGGTGGCGCACCTGTGCCTGCCCCGTACCAGGGAATGGCTCGTCGATCTCGTCCGCACCGCGATCAGCGAGCGTCAGGCCGCAGGGCTCGACAGCGTCCCGATTGAGGTACACGAGCTGCCGCACAGATACGTCTCGAGCGAGGAGACGTCACTGGTGCACTGGCTGAACGGCGGCGAGGCACGGCCGACGATCACACCGCCGCGGCCGTTCGAGCGCGGAGTGCGCAAGCGCCCGACGCTCATCGACAACGTGGAGACGCTGGCCCACGTAGCACTCATTGCCAGGTACGGCCCGGCCTGGTTCCGCCACGCCGGGCGGGCAGATGCGCCGGGCACGATGCTGGCCACCGTGTCCGGAGCGGTCGGCGAACCCGGCATCTACGAGATAGCCGGCGGCACCCGGGTCGGGGACGTGCTGATGGCAGCCAGGCCCAGTGCTGGCATCGAGGCCGTGCTGGTCGGCGGCTACTTCGGTACCTGGCACCCGATTGCGCAGGTGGCTGACCTGCCGTTCACCAGGGCCGGGCTGCAGCCTGCCGGGGGCGCGCCCGGCTGTGGCGTGCTGTTCGCGCTGCCGCGCGATGGCTGCGGGCTGGTCGAGGCCGCGCGGATACTTGGCTACCTGGCCGACCAGAGCGCCCAGCAGTGCGGACCATGCATGTTCGGGCTGCCGGCCATCGCCGAGGACCTGGCCCAGTTGTCAGCGGGCCGTCCCGGTGGCGATCCGCTTGACCGCCTCCAGCGGCGGTTCGCGCAGATATCGGGTCGCGGTGCCTGCCGGCATCCCGACGGCGCGATCCGGATGGCCGCCTCGGCGCTCACGGCCTTTGCTGCCGACGTGCATGCGCACTCTCGCCGCCGCCCATGCCTGGCGACACACCGCAGCGAGCGGCAGGCCATGGCGCTGCCTGTCCCGGACACGACGGCAGAAGGGGAATGGCGATGAGCCTGAAAATGGAGATCAATCCCATCGCGTGCGCCGCACACGGGCTGTGCGCCGACCTGCTGCCCGAGCTCATCCAGCTCGACGAGTGGGGCTACCCGATACTTGCGGACACCATCCCGTACGGCCTCGAGGCGCACGCGCGCCGGGCAGTCAGCGCGTGCCCGACGCTGGCGCTGCGAATTACCAGGGTGAAGGCGGCGCAGCAGGAATCCAGGAGGGCGAGCTAGGCAATGGCAACCCGAGCAGTAGCGCAGCACCGCCGCCAGCCGAGCGCGGGCAGCGGGCCGGAAGGCAACGAGCACCTCACCGCCATGACCGGCGCGGTGCTGCTGCTCGGTTTCGCCGTCGAGGGCGCGACGATCCTGGAGCTGCACCGGCTGCTGTGGCTGCACTTCGCGCTGGGCTTCCTGCTCTGCGGCCCGGTACTGCTGAAGATCGGCTCGACACTGTACCGGTTCGCGCGGTACTACACCGGATCGCTGCCGTACTTGCGCAAAGGACCGCCCGCCCCACTGCTGCGGGTGCTCGGACCGCTTGTCATCCTCACGTCGGTGGCGGTCCTTGGTACCGGCGTCATCTTGGCAATCGTCGGCCCTGGCAGCGACGGAAATTGGCTGTTCCTGCACAAGGCCGCGTTCGTGCTGTGGTTCGGCGTGATGACAGTCCACGTCGTGGCATACGCGCCGCGGTTGCCCAGGCTGCTGCTAGGCAGACGCGTGGGCGGCCCGAGCCCGAGCGCGGTCTCCGGCAGCCCGGCCCGCTATTTGGCGCTCGCGGTAGCGATCGCCGCCGGAGTCCTGATCGCCGCCGTAACCATGCACCTGTCGACGGCGTGGACAGGCGGCAGCCCTTACTGACCGGCCTGGCCGGCCTGACCGGCAGTCAGCTCGAATAGCTCCAGCGTGAGGCCGAAGAACTCGCTGGTCTGACCGAGGTGGGTCATGCCCAGTCGCCGGCAGACCGCAAGCGAGCGGACATTGGCGGGGTCCACCACGGCGACGACACGGTCCAGGCCGCGTGCGCCGAAGGCTAGCCCGAGGACGCCACGCGCAGCTTCTGTGGCGTATCCGTGTCCCCAGTGCAGGGGGTTGAGGTGCCAGCCGATCTCCACCTGCTCGCTGTCGGGCAACGGCTGCATGAGCACGGCGCCGATCAGCTCTCCGGACGTCCGCAGCTCAAGCGGCCACAGCCCGTAATCCGGCTGAGCAGCGGCTCGCTGGGCCATCGCGTCCAGGCGCGCGCGCATCTGCTCGACCGACGGGACGGCCACCCTCGGCTCGGGGCCCAGCCATCGCATGACCTCGTCCCGGCCGTAGATGGCGAATGCGCTCTGCGCATCCGCGGCAGTCCAGTCACGAGCCACCAGCCGGTCGGTCCGAAAGTGCTCCATGCGCCGCATTCTCCTCCCGGCCGAGCACCCGCACTACCGCACTAGGCTCAGGCCGGGAGTGATGCCTCGTGGGACATCCAGCTGCGAATGGGCAGTCCGCTGGGACCGGCCCCGTTCCGGTCATAGCAGTAGCCAGCGGCAAAGGCGGCGTCGGCAAGACCACCGTAGCCGTCAACCTCGCGCTTGGGCTTCAGGCGCGCGGACTGACAGTCGGGCTGGTCGACGCAGACCTGTACGGGCCCGACGCCGCGCACATGCTGGGCCTGCGGCGGCGGGAGTCGGCGCGACACATCACCCTGTTCTCCGCGCGCGGCACGGCCGCGTCGAGGCTGGAGGTAGCCAGGCGGCACGGCGTGCAGCTCGCGTCGGCCGCTTTCCTGATGGGCGAGAGCCAGGGGCTCGGGGTGCACGCGGGGGTAGCGCAGCTACTGGTGCGGCGGCTCATCGCCGACGCGGCCTGGGAGGACCTTGACTGCCTGGTCGTGGACCTGCCGCCCGGCTCGGCCGACATCCAGCAGTATGTGTTCGCGTTGCAGGGCTACCAGGTGCATGTGCTGCTTGTGGTGACGCCGCAGGTGGTCGCGCACCGGGACGCGCACCGCCTGCTGGCCGAACTGGACCGGCATGGGGCTGCCGTCGCCGGCGGGGTGGAGAACATGGCCAGCCTGACGTGCCCGAGTTGCGGGGAAGCGAGCGAGCTGTTCGTGCCGACTCCGCCGCAGGAGAGCATCTGGTCGAAGGTGCCGCTGCTCGCGCGCATTCCGTTCAGCGCGCGTGCCGCCCACGACGCGGACAACGGACAGCCCGTTCTCGTTTCTCGGGCAGTCCCCGAGCAGGTCACGGCCTACGAGAGCCTGGCAGGCGAAGTGGCTGGGCTGTTCGGGCAGTCCGGCTAGCCCGGTCGGCTGCCGTATTACCCACTGGTGCTGCACCGGGACTACCCGGACAGCAGCTGGTACGAGCACTTACGCCGGAAGGAACCAGGAATGGGAACGATCCAAGTTAGCTCCGAAGCCGCGATCGGCGCACCCGCCGAGGCCGTCTACCACTACATCGCGGACATGCGCACGCACCACCCGCGATTCCTGCCGCCCGCGATCTCCGACTTCGAGGTGGAGACCGGCGGCGTCGGCGCGGGTACCGTCACCCGGTTCAAGCTCACCGCTGGCGGGCGCACCAGGCAGCTGCGGATGCAGGTGGCCGAGCCTGAGCCCGGACGGGTGCTTACCGAGTCCGATGCCGACTCCAGCATTGTCACGACGTTTACCGTCACCCCACATGGCGACACCTGCGTCGTGCGGATGGCGTCCAGCTGGGATGGCGCGGGCGGCATCGGCGGATTCTTCGAGCGGCTGTTCGCCCCGCGGGCGCTGCGCGGGATTTACGTGGACGAGCTCGGGCGACTCGATGCCTACGCGCGGGCCCGGCGGGCCAGCTGAGCTGGCTGGGCCGACCGAGCTGGCTGGGCCGGCCGAGCTGGCTGGGCCGGCCGAGCTGGCTGTGCCGGCCGAGCTGTCGCCAACCCTGCGTCGATTATCGTGGTGAGCTGACAGCAATATTGCCGTCAGCTCACCACGTTAATTAACGGGCCGGGCTCGTGGCGGGCTGCTGGACCACGTCGGCGGGGCTTGCGCGGGCAGAGCCGCAGGGCGGTGTCAGTTTGGCAATCCGCGATCATCCGTGCTGATCGGGCCCGAGAGGTCTGAACGGTTATCGAAGGCTGCCCGGCGCTCGGACTCTAGGGCGCGCACCAACGGGGACCGAGCCGCGAATCCTTTCCTGTTCAGTTAATTGCTATTCAGTCCCGGCCTGTCCATTGCCATGGAGATTTATCCGCTCCCGCTATCTCGGCGTGGGCAGTGGCATACTTATTCCGGCCGTCGCTCGGTATTTCGACCGTTTCAGTTGCCAGCTGCGGCTACGGAGTTCATCTGGGGGAGGACGCATGGCGCGAACGCCGCGCAAGATAGCCTCGTCTACGTTTGCCCTAGCAGTGCTTGTGGCAGCAGCAGGCGTTACGGTCTTGATCACCGGAATCGGTCCAGCTGGTGCTTTCACGCGTGGCGAGGGGGCAGGTAAGGCCTGGTGCGCAGGCTACGGCGGTAAGAACCTAGGCAGTTACCGAAACGTCTACGCCTGCAAACCCGACCGAGGGAATTCGGGAAAGACGCCTTTCGACTCTTTTTCCGGATTCCAGCCTACAGAGCTAGCGAATCGTTTTCTCTTCGCCATGACCGGGCGCACTCTTTTCGATAACGAGGTCGCCGGGAACTTTGTCGCGCTGGCTAGCGCAAGCTATGCGATCCCCGACGCATCGTCGGGCGTCGCAGGCAGCCTGCCCGCAGCGGGCGACATCATCTCTATGTGGGGGGGCCGAAGCAAACAGGGGCCGAACGGCGACCGCACCATGGTGGCAATTGTCACCCGAGTTACCCCGGCCTCGTACGGCTGGGCGATTACCACGCTGAACCAGGGCGGCAACTCCGACACCGACAGCGCCGATGGCTTCAACACCATCACCGTCTCCGCGGGCAGGCGCACCTGGAGCACGGAAGACGGCTTCTACCGGTCCTTCGACTGGCTGCGTCTGGCCGCCGGCGGCCACACCGGCCTTAACGGCTGGACCGCCGCGCAGGCGCCGAAAGGGTCAACCTCGCAGACTGGCCAGCTGTTGTCGGTGGCCTGCAGTTCGGCGACCAACTGCACCGCGGTCGGTACCAGCGGTCGCTCCGCACTACTGATCGCGAGGGGCAGGCAGCGGCCCTGGTTCCAGGCTGCTGTGCCTGTCCCGGTCGCCTCGGTCGACTCGGCCAGGCTGGTGTCGGTCGCCTGCCCGGCCGCCTCGGTATGCGTGGCGGTCGGCCGCTACAGCAGTTCCGGCCGCCAGCAAGGGCTGCTGCTGTCCGGACACGGTACGACGTGGACCGCGACCAGGGCACCGCTGCCCGCAGGCGCGGCCGCCAGCCCTCAGGCCAGCGTGCTGGCAGTTGCGTGCGCGACTAGCTCGGCCTGCGTGGCGGTCGGTCAGTATGCCGGCGCCTCGTCGGACTACGCGCTCCTGCTGACCGGCCACGGGTCTTCCTGGGCAGGCCGGCGCGCTCCGCTGCCGGCCGACGCGGCGGGCAGGCCGGCGGCAGTGCTCGACTCGATAGCGTGCGCGTCCGCGAGTGCCTGCACTGCCGTCGGCTCCTATCGTGACGAGGCCGGGAACAGGCAGGGCATGCTAGTGACCGGGCACGGCAACTCCTGGACCGCGACCAGATCGCCGCTGCCCGCGAGCGCAACGGTGCCGGGAGCGATGCTCTCGGCCGTGACCTGCCCGCTGACGACCGAGTGCGTGGCTGTCGGCTCGTTCTCCGCGGACGCGCAGGGGTTCATGGTCAGCGGCACGGGCACCGCGTGGACTGCGGCCCAGATACCGCCGCCGTCGCGTGCGGCCGCGTCGACGACGGCGTTCCGGAGCATTGCCTGTTTCTCTGCCTCATCCTGCGTAGCCGTCGGCAGCTACACCGGCACGTCGGGCAGCAGTCAGGGTCTGCTGGTCATTCGAGATGGCTCGAAACTGACGACAGTCACCGCGCCACTACCGCCCGGATCGGCGCCGCGGCAAGGCAAACCCGGCGCGCAGCTCGCATCCGTGGCTTGCCCGTCCGCCTCGATATGCGTGAGCGTGGGCAGGTACACCGACACCGCAGGCGACGCTCAGATCTTGCTGCTGACCGGGTACACATCGTGGAGACCGTTCCGGGCGCCCGTGCCTGGCAACGCCACGACAGTGGGAAGCCAGGCGCAGGGAGCGCTCGCGCCGCCGGTACTTGCCGCCGTCGCCTGTCCGGCCGTCTCTGCCTGCGTAGCCGTGGGTAGCTATCCGGCGCGCAAATTCGGCCCGGAAGGACTGCTGGTTACCGGGCAGGCCGGACCATAATCCGCGCGTCGGGCTCAGCGACCGGGCCCGGCACCTGGCTGGCGATCAGGACCGGTCAGGTCTAGCTCGTCCAGGCTGCACGTGTCTTCGCCCTGCCGTTGTTCGCTCCCGGCATAGGCGCTGGCAGCGGACAGCCATTCCCAGTCGGCGGGCAACAGACGTACGATCGCAACAAATGTCTGAGTGGTGGTCGATCGAGGTCCTGCACGGAGAGTTCTCGGCTTTCCAGTGGTCGGCTGCGCACGACTCCGAACTCATCGAGGCTGCGCTGACAAACGGCGCACTCGACGCAACGTGGCACACCGACCAGTGGGGCGTCGCCTTCGAGGTGTGCTTCGACGACGCCGAGAAGTGGGAAGCCTTCCTGGACCTGCCGATCGTCCGGGCCGCGCTAGACGCCGTTCCCGATCCGGTCAACGGGCTGCTGATCTACCGCGGTCGTGGCGGCAGTTCCGGGGCGGGCAAGCCGCGCAAGCCACGGCCCGCACCGAGCGCGGCTGCCGCCTCGCTGCCCGAGCCTCAGCCCGAGCCCAACCTGGACCTGACCGGCATAGCGCCGCCGCAACTGCTGAGCGTCGGGCCCGGCGGCACCTGGGCGAGCCCCGGCGCGACCTGACCGCGGCTTCATCGCGGCCCGGCCCCGGCCTCACTGCGGCTCAGCCCGGCCTGACTGCGGCTCCTGGCCCGACCCGACCGCGGCTTCATCGCGGCCTAGCCCCGGCCTCACTGCGGCTCAGCCCGGCCTGACTGCGGTTCCTGGCCCGGCCTGACTGCAGCTCCTGGCCCGGCCGCCCGCCGGCCAGGGTCAGTGCCGCCGGGTACTGTTCATGTACCAGTTGTCGATCCAGGTCTCGCCCTTGTCGGTGGAGAATGCCTGCTCCCAGTGGGCCGTGTCGGCGGTCATGTCAGTCCACCGGAATCGGGCCAGTATCGGCACGTCGTGGTAGGTGTCTTCGCCGTAGAACTCCCCGACACCGTCCTTGAACTGGCCCGTGACCGGTGGGAACAGCGTGCCGGTGCGCTTGCTGGCCCAGTACAGCGACCACATGCCGGTGTCGGGGTTGTACAGCCGCAGAGTCAGCCCCGCGAATCCCTTGGTCGGGAAGGTGATCTCGTCGAAGTTCGCGCCGCCGGCGAAGTGCCGCGACGCCTCGCTGACACCCGCAAATTCTTCCCAGCCGCTGCCAGGGTCCAGGAAGTCGATCAGCCAGCGATTGGCGACGTCCCACGTGCCGGTATAGAAGTCAAAATCCCTCATGAGGTTTCCTCACTGTTCGATGATCAGATGCTCGGGCTGCCTGAGGTATCCCTGGCCAGGCAGCCTAGGACGCGTCTGCTGACACCTTCTGTCAGTGGAGTTAGGGACACTTGCCCCATGCGCGCAAGCCGACTGCTGTCCCTGCTGCTGCTGCTGCAGACCCACGGCCGGATGACCGCCCAGCAGCTGGCCGATAAGCTTGAGGTCTCGGTTCGGACGATCTACCGGGACGTCGATGCGCTGAGTGCCGCTGGGGTGCCGCTCTACGGCGACGCCGGGCACGCGGGCGGCTACCAGCTGCTCGGCGGATATCGCACCAGGCTGACTGGTCTTACCGCCGCCGAGGCGCAGACTCTGTTCCTCTCGGGCCTGCCTGGCCCGGCGGGCGAGCTAGGCCTGGGCACCATCCTGGCGACCGCGACACTCAAGCTGCGGGCCGCCCTGCCCGCCTCGCTCCGTGAGAGCGCCGACCGGCTGAGCGAGCGCTTCTATCTGGACGCGCCCGGCTGGTACCGAAGCGCCGACGATGCGCCACACCTGCCTTTCGTGGCCAGCGCCGTGTGGGACCGGCAGGTCATCCAGGTGGTGTACCGACGCTGGAAGAAACCGACCGAGGTGACCAGGCGGCTCGAACCGCACGGGCTAGTACTCAAGGCGGGCGTCTGGTATGTCGTCGCCCGCCGCGACGGCGCCTTTCGGACGTACCGCGTCGACCAGATCGTCGAAGCGTCGCCCTGCGACTGCGGCTTCGACGCCCAGCCTGGGTTCGACCTCGAAGCGTACTGGCGGTCCTACCTAGCCGACTTCCACCGGCACCTGCACACCGGGCAGGCGCTGATCCGGCTGTCGCCGCACGGCGTGGAGCGCATGCGCGGGCTGCTCAGCAGCGCGGTCACATCCGGCGTGCTCACAGCCGGAACTACCGGGCCGGACGGCTGGACCACCGCGCACGTGCCGATCGAGTCCCTCGGCCAGGCACTCTCGGACTTCCTGCGGCTCGGCGCCGACATCGAGATCCTTGGGCCCGCCGAGCTCCGCGACAAGGCAGCCCGCACCGTCCAGGCGATGACTGTTCTTTATCAATAGCCCGTTGCTGGCGCGCCTGCCGACACGCCGAAGCTGCTACCACCCTCGCAGGCTCGCCGGCTGGTAGGAGCGCTGTCCTCTAGGCTGGCGCCGTGGATAAGCACCCGTTCCAGGTCATATGCGAGATCGAGCCGCCGACTCGGCCGGATCTCATGCACGTCCGTCATCAGATCGGAACGCTGAGCAAGGTGGCTGACGCGTTCCTGATTCCGGACAATCATCTGGGCCGGGCGACGGTCTCGAGCGTCGCGGTGGCGCATGAGGTCGAGGCCATGGGCGGTCGCAGCATCGCCTGCCTGAACTCGCGTGACCGGAATCTGCTCGGCTTGCGCCGGGACCTGCTCACCGCAGCGTCCTACGGCGTCGACCAGTTCCTGTTCGTGTACGGCGACAAGCCAAGCTCGGGCGGCCGGACCGGCGAGCTTACCGTTCGGGCAATGATAGAGGAGGTCCGGGCGCTGGACGGCGATCCCGCGTTCGCGGGAGTTCGCCCCTTCCGCGTAGGCGCGGCGGCCGCACTCCGTAGTCTGCCCGCATGGAAACGAGCTGCGGACTTCATGTTCGTGCAGGTCAGTTTCTCGCTCGAGGCCCTGCTGCGGTGGCGTGACGCGAACCCGATCGACGTGCCGGTGTTCGCCGGCGTCATGGTGCTGGCCAGCGAGGGGCACGCGCAGCGGCTGGCGGCCGCCATCCCGGACATCGACATCCCAGATACGCTGCTCGAGCGAGTGCGTTCCGGTCGCCTGGCCGGCGTCGAGGCAACCTGCGACCTGATACTGCAGATCCGTGATTCAGGTGCCTTCGACGGGGTGCACGTCATCCCGGTTGCGCGCTACCGGGAGGTCGCCGCGCACCTGGAGCAGCAGCTGCGCTGAGTATCGGGCACGTGCCGGAGCCGCCCGGGCGTCACCTCAGCGTAGATCGCGGATCACCGGCAGGCTTACGGTCGCATTGCATGCCGCCGCTCCGGAGTCCGCTGGCCCTCGGTCCCGCTAGCTCTGAGGTCCGCTAGCCCTTGGTCCGCTAGCCCTTGGTCCGCTAGCCCTTGGTCCGCTAGCCCTTGGTCCGCTAGCCCTTGGTCCGCTAGCCCTTGGTCCGCTAGCCCTTGGTCCGGCGGCCCTCGGGGCCGACGTGCAGAATTAGCCGCATGACTGACACCTCTGACATCATCTGGCACGCCTCCGGGCAGTACACCGACATCCGCTATGAGACCACTGACGACGGTATAGCGAAGATCACGATAAGCCGGCCCGAGGTGCACAATGCGTTCCGGCCACAGACGCTCATCGAGATTTCGGATGCGCTTACGGTAGCCCGCGAGGACGAGTCGGTTGGCGTCATCATCTTGACCGGCGAGGGCGACAAGGCTTTCTGCTCCGGCGGCGACCAGCGCACCCGCGGCGACAGCGGCTACAAGCTAGACGAGAAGTCCGTCGGCCGCTTCCACGTCACCGACCTGCATGTGCAGATGCGCCGCTGTCCCAAGCCGATCGTCGCGATGGTCGCTGGCTGGGCAATCGGCGGTGGCCACGTACTGCACGTGGTCTGCGACCTCACGATCGCGGCTGATAACGCGAGGTTCGGCCAGGTCGGCCCGAAGGTCGGATCGTTCGACGGCGGCCTGGGCGCTAGCTCTTTGTCCCAGCTAGTAGGCATGAAGAAGGCCAAGGAGATCTGGTTCCTCTGCCGCCAGTACGACGCTCGCCAGGCCGCCGAGATGGGCCTGGTCAACGCCGTCGTCCCGCTGGCGGATCTTGAGAGGGAGACCGTCCGCTGGTGCCGCGAGATGCTGGCACTTTCCCCGTTCGCGCTGCGGCTCATGAAGGCGAGCTTCCACGCCGCCGAGGACGGCTATCTGGGCATCCAGCAACTCGCTCACGACACCAACCTGCTGTTCTACGGCAGCGAGGAGGCAAAGGAGGGCCGCGAGGCTTTCAAGGCCAAGCGCTCTCCGGACTTCGCGCAGTTCCCACGGCGCGCCTAAGGCGTGTCTGACGTTCTTGTTACCGGATCGGTGCGCACCGGATCGGTGCGCGATTCCTGCCCAACGCCGCGGCGCGGAGACCGCGTCATCGGCACCGAGCACATGCTCCTTGCACTGCTCGTTGACCCGGCCTCGCCGGCCGATCGGGCGATCGGCCTGAACCTCGAGTCGGCCCGTGCCGCACTCGACACCATGGACAGTCAGGCGCTCGCCACTATCGGGGTCAATCCGGGGATAACCGCCGGGCCGATTCCAGTGCGCCCGCGAGGAAAGCTCCGGCTCACTCCGGCGGCCAAGGCCACCTTCACCGGCATTCCCCGCATCGCCAAGGATCGCGGCGACGGCCTCGGAATAGTGCTCAACGCACTCCTCAACCTGCGGCGCCCGGATCCGGCGGCTGAACTTCTTGCCGCCATGGGAGCAGACGCTCGGGCAATATCAAGCCGCTTCGCCGCACTGGACATGGGCAGGCAGTCATGAGCATCTCAATTGACCACGTCGGCATTCCGGCAGCGGACCCTGAGGCGTCAGCGCGGTTCCTCCGCGGCATACTAGGCGAGGGCAACACAGCGCCCGATGGGCCAGCAGGTGAGATGATCAATCTCAGCGTCGGGCACAGTGCGCTGACTTACTTCGAACTGCCCGACCACGAGCCGCACCACATCGCATTCCGGGTGACGGAGCCACTGCTGGCCGGTGCGGTAGAGCGACTCCGGGCTTAACTGGCTAGGTCCGTCACTTGCCTGCGCGCCTAGTTGCCCTTCGCGCCCCGACACGCCGACGAGGGCCGGGGCGCCGCTGTCGTTTCCCGTGCCGTCCGAGCCTGCCTTGGCCCGCTGATGGGGGATCAGCACACTGAGGCCAAGGCCGATAAGCGCGAAGACCAGGAGCATGGTGGCCGCTGCCGCGAACGGGTAGCCAGCTGCCGCCGCCACGAGGACTGATCCGACCAGCGCGGTGCCGAGCGACGATCCGATGTTCGACACACTCCTGGATAGGCCCGAAATGTCGCCCTGATCGGCTTCGCTGAAGCTGGACTGGACGACGTTCACCGACGAGGTCAGCATCACGCCGACACCTGCTCCGAACAGCAGCAGGCCCGGCACAAAGCTGAGATTGCCCGAGTCTTTGCGGACGAGCGCTAGCAGGAGGCCCATGCCCGCTGCCGTCACCACGAACCCGGCGATGATCAGCGACCGCTGCGCGTGCCGCCGGGCGAGCCTGTCCGCGACCGCCGAGGTGGCCAGAATCCCGATGGTGGCCGGGGTGAGCATCAGGCCAGTCTGGATCGCATCGAAGTGGCGGACTTCCTGCAGGAACACCGAGACGACGAAGAATGATCCCTGAATGACCAGCCACTGGATGAGCTGGGTGCCCATACCCAGGTTGGCAACGCGGTTACGGAACATCCGCATGGCGATGAGCACGTCCCGGCCCCTCTTCTCCCTCGACCGGACATGCAGCACGAACCAGACCAGGAACACGACGCCGATCGCTACCGAGATCCAGACCGGCGAGACGCTGCCCTTCGGGATGATCACAGTGCCGCCGATGGCGAGGTCCTGGCGCGAAGCCAGGAAACCGTAGGTCCTGGAGATCAGCAGGCCCAACACGACGAAGAGCAGCCCCAGGGCTGACAAGATCGCTCCGGTCAGGTCGAACCGTGGCCGCCGCCCCGGCCGGGCCGGATCAGTGATCTTGCGTGCCAGGATGATGATCCAGGCAACGACCAGGACCTGGAGCCCGAATGAGGCACGCCAGCTGATGGCGCTGGTGATCAGACCGCCGATCAGCGGCCCGGCCGCGGCGCCAAGTCCGCCCGCGCCGCTGACGAGCCCGAAGTACTTGGCGCGGGACTTCATGTCGGGATAGGCGACGGTCACCAGAATGTAGATCGGCGGGATCATGAGCGCCGATCCCACGCCCTCAAGCAGCGAGTAACCGACGACGAGCAGCCCGAGGACGGGAGCGAGCAGCGCCAGCAAGGCACCCGCCGCGTAGACGGCCAGGCCGATGACGAAGCACCGCTTGCGGCCCCAGATATCCGTGAGCTTGCTGCCAGGGATCATCAGCGAGGCCATCGTCAGCGTGAAGAGCGTGATGGCCGTCTGCACGCCGAAGACCGTCGTGTGCAGATCGGCGGCGATCGAGCTGATCGCCACGTTCATGTTCGTCGCAGCATAGCTGGCGATGAACTGGGCCAGCGCCAGCGGAAGGATCATCGACCCGGCCGGCGCCACTGGCCGCGCGGGAGCCGCGGACGATGCGTCCATCCCGTGAACCTGCCCCTGCCAAGCGGTCCAGCATCATCCGCGCCGGGTGATCTTGCCAGCCCGGATGGGAGTGGTTCACGCCAGCGACGCGCCCTTCCGACGGGCGGTACTGCACTCGGTCGGCAGACGGGCGGACATCGCACTGCACGGCGAGTGGGGGCGCGGGCGGCGGCCGCGATCGCCGTAATCGGCGCGGCCGGCAGCATCGGCCTGGGCGCGCTGGAAACGCCATTTCGCCTCCTGGCTCTCGCCTGGGTTGGCCAGCAGCTGACGGCCCGAACCTCCCGGCTCCGAAACAGGCGGTGCGCTCAGTCCTTAACTTGGCTGCCCGGCGTATGCCGGTGCCGTCGTCACACTGGCGGAGTGATCATTCGCCGCGCTCTAGCCGCGGTCTTGCGGCGGAAGGGCCTGGGTCGGGCTGCGGCTCGTTGGTTGTCGTTCGGCATGATCGCGCCTGCCGTGATTGACGACGCGCCTGGTGATCTAAGGTGAAGGCCCGGTCGGGCAGGCGGGCCGGTGCCGCCCCCTCGCGTCGGCGCCGGCCCGCCTGCGCGGCCGGGGAGTCCGGGCGTCTTGGACCAGTCGGGTTCCGGCTCGGACAGTGGTTGCTTGGTGGTGAGGCTGACGGCTCCTCTGCGTGATCTATCCGCTCCGCGCTCCTTTGGGTCCGGCCAGTTGGCTGACGGCACCTGCGGTACCACTGAGCTGTGGCCTGCTCGTGCACCCCGCATGCTGGTGCGCCTGTCGGCTTGTAGGGTTGACCGAACAAGTGCTCGGCCGAAGGTATCCCGGATCTCCGGCCAAGGGAAGGCAAAAATGGAGCAACGTGACCAACGTCACTTCACGGCCGAGGACCAGCGGGCGGTCGACGGCGTCAGCGACGTTATCGACGCCGCCGTCATCAACCCTCACAGCATGCTGCCCGCATACCTGCAGCTCGCGATCTACCTGCGAGGCGCGATCATCGTCCGGCAGCTCCCGCCCGGCGCTCCCCTGCCCTCCGAGCCGGAGCTGTCCGGGCGGTACAAAGTCAGCCGCGACACCGTCAGGCGGTCGATGCAGGTCCTGCGCGAGATCGGCCTGGCCGAGACGCGGCGAGGCGTCGGCCACTTCGTGACGCGTACGCCCGAGATCCGGCGCGTCATCGTGGCACCGGGCAGCCGCGTAATCGTGCGCCTGCCGCAGCCGCACGAGCAGGGCGAGCTACTCGGCCTGACCGTGTTCGTGGTAACCGAGCCCGGCAGACCGCCGGTCGCCTACGACACCGCGCAGACGGTGCTCGCCTTCCCTGACGAGGATCCCCGGTGAGACGGCTTCAGTTGCGCTGTAAGTGCTTCTCACCGGCGGACACGATCAAGCCGGGACGAGCAGCTGCAGCTGCCGCCGGGCGGCGACGTGCCGCAGGAATCTACGGCGCGATAATCACTGCCTCGATCATGACGACCGCCGGGGACAGCCTCTCCACCGTTGCCCTGGCCCTCGCGGTTCTGATCACTCTCTTGGTGTACTGGCTGGCCGAGCAGTACGCCGAGGTGCTGGGCGGGCAGGCGGCGGCCGGCCGCTTGCCCACATGGGGGCACATTCGAACAGCACTCGCGGGCAGCTGGCCCATCGTGAGCGCATCATTCGTGCCGCTACTTGCTCTGCTCCTGGCTCGGCTGGCCGGCACGACGGCACCAACGGCAGCCACCGTCGGCGTAATCACCGCAGTCGTGCTCCTGACATTCCACGGATGGGCGGCGGGTCGCGCGGCTCATCTGCACGGCTGGCAACTGGCCGCCACCACCTCAGTCGCGGCAGCCCTCGGACTGGTCATGGTCGCTCTCAAGGACCTGGTCATCTTGCATCTGCACTGAACCCGCATCGCATCGGCGGTCCAGGGCGTCGCATGCGGCCGGTGCCTGCGCCCCTGCCCGGTGATGACGGAAGGCCCAGAACAACTCTTCTCCGCGACTCGACTAACAAATGCCGAGAGAGACCACAGGCCGACCATATCGGCGGCTACGGCTTGTCAAGTGGCGGCCGAAGCTGACCCCATAGCGTGACGTCGACTGCGGGCGGCTCGGCGACGTGCTGAAGCCCCTGGAGCGCCGAGTTCTTGCCGCTTCCCGACGATCCGGCCAGATACAGATGGCGGGTCGACGCCAAGAGACCTGGCAGGTCTTCTACTGCGACCCCGCGCCCTCGTTGATAGGCGGTAGCTGCACCTGCTCGTGGGCGCCGTACCGGTGGAAGTTGCTGGAGTGCTGCAAGGAGGTGCTGGCCATCCATCCCAGCGCGCGCACTCAGACCGCTGAGAAGTTGACCTCCGCGGTGGGAGCCACGCTGCCGTTGCGGCCGGGCGCCGCCGCCCAGCTCCAGTACGCGTTGGTGTACGCGATCGACTGCTCCGGAGTGACAGGGAAGCCCCATTCGCGCATGTCCTCGGTGGTGTGCGCGTCGGAGACGAGCGTCGCGTCGTAGCCGCGCACCAGCGCGCCGTGCAAGGTCGAGCGGATGCACTCCTCTGTCTGCGCGCCGGTGACTACCAGACGCCCGACCCCCCGCTCCGCGAGTAGCTCCTCCAGGTCCGTCGCCTCGAATGAGTCTCCGTACGTCTTGTGAACTAGGGGCTCGGTGCCCAGGCGTTTGAGCTCGGGGACATACTCCCAGCCCTCGGAGCCCTTCGGCAGATCGTCTCCGGAGTGCTGTACCCAGAGCACCGGGACGTCCTCGGCCCGGGCCCTGTCCACGAGGACCTGGATGTTGGCGATCACGCGGTCGCGCTCATAGGCCTTCCCGACGACGCCGCTCTGCACGTCGATGACGAGCAGGGCGGTACGAGATCGGTTCTCCAGGGATGTCATGGCCACCTCCGTCGGGTCCAGGCTCTCCCTGCCCAGGATAGGTCGAGGCGCTGACACTGCTGCTGGGTCAGCCCGATCAGCCCGCGCCGGCTCGGCCGCCAGACTACGACCGCCCCCGCACTTTTCACCTGGGCGGGACGGTGCCCGCGCGGGACCGCAGCGACTTTACCCTCGGGCCCCGGCAGTGAAGACCCGCCGGCCGGGGTCGGCCGGCGGAGGTCAGCTGGGCTTGTCCCGGTGTGCTGGACCGCCTTCCGCATCATGACATTCACCGCGTAATCGAACTCCTCACCTGCAGAGGCCAACCATGTCTCCACCCCACCCGGCAGCTACGAATCCGCCCTGATGGCAGCGCGCTGGGAGGCTGCCGCGTCGTCGGCGATGCGCAGTTCCACCTGGTCGCGGCCGTCCTGGTCCAGCGGGCCACGCTGCTATCAGCCACAGCGCCCCGCTGGCGATTGCCCTGGCCACGCTGGGCCGGCGCAACTCCGGACATCGCCTCTCAGCAGCCAGGCCCGCCGCATCCCCCATCGCGCAGGAAGCGCCGGTGCCCGCCGTCGGCAGGCGCACCGCTCGATGATCACCGGCGGCCGGCCCTGCCAGCAGACCAGTCCCGCCAGCGTCAGCCCAGTTATCCCGCACCGACCACGAGCGTCCCTACCGGCCCAGCGTGCCACAACAGGACGGCTGCGGGTGTTCAGGCCCATGCAGGCCACAGTTCGATGCGGCCGGTGAGCCAAGAGACAGGCACGAACAGACGTGCACCGAACAGCCCCGGCAGCGGCCGTCACGACCGCGTCGGCCTGCGCGTCCCGGGAGCCGTGACGATCAGGCCGACGGTGACTGCCAGCCCCGCGGCGGACGCGGCCAGCCGCTGAGCCCGGCTTGGCCGGAGTCCGCATCGCCGGCCGAGCGGAGTTCCTCGTCCGGGTCCTGGCTGTCGCGGAGCCAGGCCGCTAGGACGCCGTAGATAACCGGCGCGAAGCAGAGCGCCGAGACCGCCCACAAGATGGCGACCGCGACCTGCTGGTCCGCGGCGGTGCTCAGGCCACGGCCGGCCGCGTGACTGTAGGCGGCGAACCAGGTCGCCTTGGACATGCCCATGATGTAGGCCAGCACCCAGATCGTCCACATCGCCACAGCCGCCATCGCGGCGCGCTGCGGGCGGGATAGCCGAGGCAGCAGCGGCGGGGACTCCACCAGCTCAAGCCAGACGGCTGATCCGCCGGCGATCAGCGTCACCATCTCAGCGACCGCGACGCCCGGGTCCCTGGCTAGCGCGTTCACCGTTGCGGGCAGTCTCCAGGCGATTGCTAGCACGATGAACGCCACCAGCGCGACGATGGCCCGGCCAGCACCTGCCCCGCGGGACCGCGCCAGGCGATCAGCCAGGCCGGGGGCCGGCCGGAGTCCCGGCCCAGGCGGCGCGACAGGCCCAGAAAGCGCCAGGGCGCGCCGAGCACCAGCAGTGCGGGCGCAGCCACCGCGAACACAGCGAACTGCAGCGACTCGACGAACTCGTACTCCCGCGCATACCTCCCCAACGGCGACAGCAGCATCCCAATGATCAGGACAACTGCGGCCACGGCGAGCCAGGGCCGGACACGCGCAAGCCAGGCTGGCACGATAAACCTCCTAACGATGTGTCGACCGCTCATCAACGGCTGCAGCCCATCATCGGCCACTACGCATCTCCCCGCCAGCTCGCACGACGGTCCTGATCCTCCAGGAGAGCACCGCCAGGATTCCTGCACACCAGAAGCTACGAGCTTGCCTATCCGGCACGAGCCCTTATCGGCCGCGTCGACGTACACTCATCCTCCAATGCCCTGCCATCGCAGGCCGTACAGCGGGTCTGTCCCTGGCGGTGTCTCCGGCGGTTGGGGTTAGCAGGTCTCGGCGGCCGGCGCTGCCGCCGGAGATCTGCCTGGTCGCACAGCGGGCTGGCTTGAGCCCACCTGGCCGCCATCGCGGTCTCGGCAGTCGCCGGATTCCTGGCCGCCACGGCAGGTATCGCCGTCTGTGCGTCTGCGGCTGGAATGCCGCCGGGCACCGCAGCCAGTGGATCCCTCCCTGCGGCACGAAGATCGACGACTCCATCGGCTATACGGAGGTTCCGATGGCGCAGGACCCGCTCGACCGGGCCGACGGCGATGCCACGGGCCGCCGCACGGCCGCCGGGAGACGCCCGGAATCAGCCCTGGACGGCTGCAGCCGGGCTGTGGCTCGAGCACGGCATCTCCCCCGGCGGCAGCGTCACGGGAATTGGTCAAACACGGCGCAGGCCCGGTCGCGCCTGGCATCACTGCGCCGGCCGTCCTCGCTAGTCGCCGTCCTCGGGCCCCGGCGTCTGCCCGGCCCGCCGGGCATCGGCGGGACGGTCGCCCGGCTGGCTGCCGGGCTCGCCGCGCGGGCGTGATCGCGCCGGGCTCGGTGGTGCGGGCGCGAGCAGGCTGACGCGGTCGCCCAGGGCCAGGGTGATGCCAGGGTCGGGGTCGCGCAAGGTGCGGGCGTCCAGGACGGTGACGGCGACGTATCCGGGCGGCCAGGTGATGTCGCCGAGTTTCTGACCGGCGGCGGCCGAGCCGGCCGGGATGATGACCTCGAGCAGCTGGTAGCTGTCCAGCGGGGTCGGCACCTGACCCGGTGAGAGCGTCGGTTCGGGCAGGTCCAGCTCGGCGGCTGGCTGTGCCTTGGCGTGAATGTACCGGGCCACGGCCTGCAGCACGTTGTGGCTGGTGAGCCAGCCCTGCAGGTGCTGGCCGTCGTCGGAGATCACCGGGAGCCCTCCGCGGCCGTAGAGCTCCAGCTGGCGCACGGCCTGGGTGAGGGACTCGGTGGCGAACAGCACCTGAGGGGAGCGCTGGCGGGTGACAGGGCCCGGCAAAGCCGGATGGCCGGCGGCGGGCTGGCCGCAGGGTCCCGGTGCCGCGGGCAGGGCCGGCTGGAAGGCGCGCATCGCGTCGGCAGCGGTGAGGTCCTCGAACGGGTCAGCGGACGGGGCGCGGTCGATGTCGGTGCCGCGGCGCAGCAGCTTGGTAGTGTAGATGGTGCCATAGCTCAGTCCGCGGGAGGTGGCGGTGGCGATGGCGACGGCGAGCATGACGGGCAGCGTGAGGGTGAAGTCGCCAGTCATCTCCACCACGCTCGCGACAGCGGTCAGCGGCGCCCGGGCGGCTGAGGCGAACACCGCGCCCATCGCGACGACCGCGTAAAGGGCGGGCTGCCCGGCGGCCGGCCCGATCAGGTGGTGGGCGATCTCGCCGAACGCCATCCCGGAGGTCGCGCCGATAAACAGGGACGGGGCGAACACCCCGCCGGATCCGCCGATCCCGATGGTGAGGCTGCACGCGATGATCTTCCCGGCGGCCAGGATGATCAGGAACCACAGGGCGTAGCTGCCGCCGACGGCCTTGTACAGGACCGGGTAGCCGACGCCGTACATCTGCGGGAGCGCGAGCAGCAGCAGCCCGAGCGCGACGCCTCCGACGGCGGGCCGGGCCCACTCCGGGCGGTTCTTCCACACCCGGTCGCACAGGTCCTCGGTCGCGTACAGGACCTTGGAGAAGGTCAGCCCGATCAGCGCGGCGACGACGGCCAGTGCCGCAACCAGCAGGTAGGTGGTCAGGTGGTGCAGCGCGATGCCTGACGGCAGGCCGGACAGGAACGGGGCGCTGCCGAGGAGCTGGCGGCTGAGCAGGTCGGCGACCATCGCCGACAGCATGACAGTGAAAACTGCCTCGACCGACAACTCCCGCAGGATGATCTCGACGCCGAAGAACACCCCGGTGATCGGCGCGTTGAAGGTAGCGGCGATGCCGCCGGCGGCGCCGCAGGCGACCAGGATCCGCAGCCTGCTCTCCGGCATCCGGACCCACTGGCCCAGGCTGGAAGCAAGCGCCGAGCCGATCTGGACGATCGGGCCCTCCCGGCCGACCGACCCGCCGACCCCGATACACAGCGCCGATGCCAGCGCCTTGACTCCGGCGACCTGCGGCCGGATCCGGCCGCCTTCGCTTGCGACGGCGATCATGACCTCGGGCACCCCGTGGCCGCGCGCCTCGCGAGCGTACCTATATATCAGCGGTCCGTAGATCAGCCCGCCGATCACCGGGATCACCACGAAGAACGCAAGGCCGAGCCAGGGCAGGTGGGCGCTGGCGACGCGCCCCTGCTGGCCGAACTGAACATGCCCGGTCGCCAGCCAGGTGACGAAGTAGATCAGGTACCGGAACGCCACCGCGCCCAGCCCGGACCCGGCGCCGACTACCACGGCGACGGCCAGCAGCCCGCCACGAGAGCCCCGCAGCCAGCCGCCTGCCCGCCCAGTCCACCGAAGAACCTGCGGCGCGGGCGCCGGGATCCCGCCGGTCATGATCGTCGCTTCGCGTCGGCGCGCCCGGCCGGCGCGGGTTCCCCGGAGTCGGCGGGATCGGCGGGCCACAGGCTGTCGGGGACCTCCCCGGCGGCCCGGGCGAAGGCCTCCAGCGCACTGGCGATAGCGGGCCGCTGCCGGACCGGGAGCTTGCCCAGGATCCCGGCGATCAGCTCCCGTCGGCGCGCGGTCGCCTGATCGACGATCTGCTTGCCCGCCGGGGTGACCGACACCTGGACGACCCGGCGGTCAGCGCGGGCCCGCTGGCGGCGGATCAGCCCCTTGCGCACCAGCCGGTCGCACATCCGCCCGGCCGTCGACGGCGTTACCGCCAGCGCCGCCGCCAGGTCGACCATCCGCTGCGGGCCGCGGGAGGCGAGCACTACCAGCGCCCGGTACTGGGCGATCGTGGTGTCCTCCGCCGCGGCGCCCAGCGACATGGTCGCCACCGCGACCAGCGCCCGGCTCGCCGTCAGCACCGCGTCTACCGCGCCCTCGTCCACCAAGCGCTCCGCCACTCTCACCCCATCTCCTTTGCTTGCATACTGCAATTACCGCACTGAAACTCTATCAGCTAGTGCAACATAGCTCGGGCGGCGGCAGGCAGATTCCGGACCGTGACGTGCTCGTCGAAGGCGACGGTCGCGTGCCTCGCTCCGGCCAGGGCGGCCGAGGTTGTCCTCCGTCGTGACCGCTGAGAGGCGGCCTCGCCCGCGCCGGCCTCTTGCGCGGACTGTCGTGGCGATCCCCGGTCAGCGGGTCAGATCGGCGGCAAGCCAGGCCGCGCCCCGCGGCTGCTCAGGAGGCCCGTCGGCACGGCAGCCCGATTGCCGGGTCGCCTGTCGTCGCCGGCTCGCTCGTATGGCTCGCTAAGTCCGACCAGGTTCACGGCCCGCTCTGCGGGTGGCTGAGCGGAGGCGAGAGTTGCATCTGCGGCTGCTGACCGGGCCGTGCACCGTCTGATGCTGGCTGGCAACCCTCCGGATGCATCCGTCGCCGTCCCTGCTGGCCGACCCGAGACAGCTGCTCGCGTCCCGTGGGCTGACTTGTCCTGAGTCCAGTTGCCGGGCCGGCTCGGCGTCAGGGGCGCCGCCTTCCGCCCGGCCCGCGGCGGCTAGTCCGTTGTAGTCGGCGGGCCCGGCTACGATCAGTGCCAGGTGAGCCGGGAAGCCTGGTCGGCAGCGATGAGTGCACGGCATTTTCGTGCGCTGCTTCCGGAGGCTTGCCGAATGATGAACCGCATCGGTGCAGCAGGACGCTGCCGGTGATCCGCAGGCTACTGCAGGGTTCAAGCTGGCGGCGGGAGGTGCTGCGCACCAATCTGTGGCTGGTGCCCGCGGTCGAGGTGGCAGCCGCCGTCGATGCTGTTCGCGGCGACGTACGCGCTTGACCGGGCCGCGTCCGCCGGTGATTTCGGGTTGCCGGGCTGGCTGGTCAGCGGGTCGCCGGACGCGGCGCGGCAGATCCTCACCGCGATCGCGGCGGCCATCATCACCGTGGTCGGCCTGGTGTTCTCCATCGTGATCGTCGCGCTGACGCTGACCTCCACTCAGTTCGGGCCGCGGATGCTGCGCAACTTCATCCGCGACCGCGGCACCCAGGTGACCCTGGGGACGTTCGTGGCGACCTTCGTCTATGCCGTGCTGGCGCTCGGGTCCATCGGGCAGGGCGGCCCGGCTTTTGTGCCCCATATCAGCATCACCGTGACCCTGGCGCTGCTGGTCACCGACCTGGCTGTACTCATCTACTTCCTGCACCACATCGCGACCCAGATCCAGCTGCCCCAGGTCATCGCGGGCATCGCCGGCGACCTGGCGGCAGCGATCGAGCTTCAGGCCGGCGACGGCGCGGCGGACACCGGCAGCGCCGCGGCCCGGCTAGCCGCAGGCCTGCACGGGCCCGGCGGCGAGGTAGCTGCGCCGCGCAGCGGCTACCTGCAGTACATCCAGCACCGGCTGCTGGTCCGGCTGGCCGCCGAGCTCGGCGTGGTGATCCACCTGCGGTACCGGCCCGGCCACTTCCTGGTCCAGGGCCACCCTTACGCCACAGTGTGGCCGGCTGATGCGGCCGGCCGGGTGGCCCGCGAGCTGTCCCGCGCGCACATCACCGGCCCATACCGGACCCTCGCCCAGGATGTCTCGTTCGGCGTCGACCAGCTGGTCGAGATCGCGATCCGCGCACTGTCCCCGGCAGTCAATGACACCTTCACGGCGCTGACCTGCATCGACTGGATCGGTGACAGCCTGTGCAAGGTAACCGGCCGGTGGCACCCTACCCGGGTCTACTGGGACGCCGCCGGCGCCGTCCGGCTACTCACCACCGAGACCACCTATGACCGGCTCGTCCAGCGGGCATTCGAGAAGATCCGGCAATCCGGCCGGGGCATGCCCGCAGTAATGATCCGCCAGCTCGACGCCCTCGCCAAGATCATGGAACGGACCACCGCGACGGAGGACCGCCAGCTGCTGCTCGGCCAGGCCGCGATGATCGAGCGCCTCAGCCTGTCCTCAGTGGACGAGGAATCCGACCGGGCTGACATCCAGCGCGCATACCAGGCCGTGCTGCGTATCCACGCTGGGCTCGCCGGGATGAGAGCAGAGCCGTACTGATAGCGGCCGCCATTGGCACGCCGTGCGTCGGCGTCCGCGATGCCTATCAGGTGTGCCGGGAAGCCTGGTCGGCGCGGAATTGTCGTGCTCGCGCCCAGGAGGCTTCTATGACCGCACCGCCAGATGTACCCGCTGCCAAGACACCCGCACTGCTGATCTCGGCTCGGGTAGCAAGGCGAGCCACCATTCCCAGCTGGCCCTGGCGCCGTGGCGCCATGCTGCTGTCCGGTCCCGCCCAGCTCATCACGATCTCCGCGCTCGTGTCGGCAGATCCGGCCCAGGCCACGTGGGCGATGCTGCTGCTCGCGATCACTCCGGCCCCCCTCGCCGCGGCCACCGCATTCCTGCCCGCCCGGCTGGCCAGGCTGACGGCCGTCGCCGCAGCGATCGTGCTGCTCGCGGGCATCATCGGCGCCGCCCGGCACACCGGCTTGTTCTTCGTCCCGGCATTCGCGGTCATGGTGGTTGCGATCATCAAACTCTGGCGCGAGCCAGCCTGACCGTGCTTTGGCCTAGGCCGAGCTTGGCGGCGGCCCTGTCAGCGGACGGGAAGACGCCGACCACCCGCAGGCTCACCGGCCTCAGCAGCAACTAGGGCGGCCAGGGCTCGAACCCGCAGCCGGCGGATCATGAGCCGGCACCCGACCGGCTGGGCTGCTGCCCCGGCCGCAAACGCACTGCGCGCAATCAACCTTGGGTTAGGCATTCGGGTCTGGGCCGGGAGCGCCGCCGCTCACCCGGACGTCGAGCCCGGCCGAGGTAGAGCTCCCAGCCCATGCGGCGGTGATCGCACTGCTCCCGGTCGGGCAGGTCGTGACGGCGCAGGACGACGCGCGTTCCGCCGTTCTCCGCGCGAAGTGTGACGACGGCTCGCGGGCTCCCCCGATCCTTGCGAACAGTGCCTGACTTCTGCAGCCGGGCCCGACCCGAGTAAGCGCCGCAGTGCCGACCGACGCTAGACGGCACTCAGCCTGGTTCCGCGGGGCCGACGGCAGGGCTGAGATACCGGAGTTGATCTCCGCACCGGCGGTCGCAAGGGTTTCGTAATCTCGCCTTACGGTTCTGTGACGCAAGTGGCGTGGCCGTATCCGTGCTGGTGCATCAGGAGTCCACTGGAGCCGGGGTCCCGGGATCACACCAGGTCCCACCCCTTGACCCAAGGAGAAGGACATGCGCAAGCGCGTCTGCCTCGCAGCGGGCGGCAGCCTGCTGGCGGCAACGATTAGCCTGTTCGGCGCGACGGCCTCTGCCAGCGCTGGGACCGGTTCACCCGTCGTCGGCTATACCTACGTCAACGACAACACAGGGACCGCCAACACCGTCGCCGGGTTCGCCCGGCACGCCGACGGCTCCCTCACTCCCATCCCTGGCTCTCCGTTCGCCGTAGGCGGCGCCGGCCTGGGCACCGGCCTCGGCTCCCAGGGCGCAATCCAGGCAACTCGGCACGGCAGGTACCTGCTGGCCGTCGACGCGGGCAGCAACCAGATCTCGGTCCTGCGCGTCACCGCCCACGGCGTGCCAGTGCCGGTCGGCCCCCCGGTCTCCTCCGGCGGCGTCGAGCCGGTCAGCATCGCGATCTTTCACGGCCTGGTCTATGTCGCGAACACCGGCGCCGGCGGCAGCAACTACACCGGCTTCCGCCTGGGCTCCGGCGGCTCGCTGACACCGATTGCGGGCTCGACAGTCGCGGTCCCGGCCGGGTCCGGGCTTGGCGATGTGTTCTTCAACGCGACAGGGACGCGCCTGGTCGGCACCCGCGGCACCAGCTCGATGATCGATAGCTTCGTGGTGCGGCCCAGCGGCCGGCTGCTCACCGCCCCCGGCTCTCCCTACACAGGACAGGGCCTAGGCCAGATCGGCGCGGAGTTCAATCCCGTCCGCCCCCGGCAGCTGTTCGTCAGCAACGCCCACAACGGCGCCGGCCTCGGCACGGTGTCCGCCTACCGCGACGGATTCTTCGGCCAGCTCTCATCGATCGGATCGTCGCCCTACGCCGACGGGCAGACCGCGCCATGCTGGGTGGAGATCAGCCACGACGGCCGGTACCTGTTCGCCGTCAACACCGCGTCGGCCAACATCTCCAGCTACGCCATCAACCGGGACGGCTCGCTGACCCTGATCGGCAGCACGCCGATCAAAGACGGCGGCGGCGACACCGACGCCCGGCTGTCCCCGGACGGCCGGACACTGTCGGTGACCGGCTCGGGCATGCATTTCGTGTCCGTGTTCGCGGTGCACGGCGGCAACCTCACCGAACTGCCAAGCTCCCCAACGCCGCTGCCCGCCGACTCATCTCCAGTCGGCATCGCTATCATCGGCGGCTAGCCGCGGCGGCCAGACGGCCACAGACTTGCGTGGCCGGGCCCGCCCAACCGGGCGGGCCCGGCTTCGCCCGACCTAGCGTGGCGTGGCGCGAGCCGAACGGGCCAGGGCGTCCAGCCTGACAGCGTCCCGCCGGCCCGTGACTCCGCCAGCCAGCCGCCTGCGGCAGGAGCGCACGCGCCCGGCGAGCTGTCGGGCAGTCGTATATCCGGTCGGGACGAGTTCGATGAGGCACCTCGACGCCAAGCTGGGATCATGGCGCCGAATACCGGCACTCGGAGCACGGGACCGGGTGCGAGAACTGTGACCTCTGCCTTGCCCGGTTCCGTCGGCCATCTGCGTGCGGCGAACTTCCAGCCAAAGCCCCTCCCGACCACGTGCGCGGCCGGTTGCTGCATGTCTTCCGTCGCCGGCGGTCCTGATTCGTCCCGCGAGGCCGTGCGGCCGCTTAGCGGACTGCCACCCATAAGGGAACTTCGGTCCTGGCCGTTCATCACGCCGCAACTGGGATGACCAGAGGCGTTGGGGCGTCAGAACCGCCGCGTACCTGACCCAGGCAGCCTCAGCATGCAGGCCACTTGCCGGGCACCCGTGTGCGTTGAACAGCCGGCAGGTCATGGTTCCCGAGACCCGGCCGCCTGGAGCGTATGTAGTCGCTGAGTCCTTACGAAGCGGTGACGGATCGTCGGCCGCGTGCCGACACGCCCGTATCCGGTTACCGTGGCCAGTGTGACCTGGAAGCGACCGCGGCTGCTGGCAGTAGAACGCCGGCGGAATGAATGTTGAGGAACCCTGATCCGCCCGGCCGGATCATGGTCGTGGACGACGATCGGACACTGGCCGATGTCGTCGGGCGTTACCTGATCCGTGACGGCCACCGGGTGGAGTGCGTGCACGATGGGCTAGCGGCGCTGCGCCGGATCGAGGAAGAGCCCCCGGACCTGGTGGTGCTGGACCTGATGCTGCCTGGCGTGCACGGGCTGGAGATATGCAGGCAGCTTCGATCGCGGTGGCCAATCCCGGTGGTGATGCTCACGGCCCTGGGCGAGGAAACCGATAAGGTCGTCGGCTTCGAGACCGGTGCCGACGACTACATGACCAAGCCATTCAGCCCGCGAGAGCTGACGCTGCGAGTCCGGTCCGTCCTTCGCCGAGCCCGTGGCGGCGGGCTTCAGGGCACGCCCTGTCAGGCCGTGATCAGTGACGGCGACCTAGCGGTCGACCTGGGAGCGCACGAGGCGAGCCTCCGCCGTGAGCTGGTCGCGCTCACCTCCCGCGAGTATGACTTGCTGGTTTTCTTGATGCGCCATCCCCGTCAGGCATTCACCCGCGAGCAACTGCTCGAGCAGGTGTGGAACTGGTCGTTCGGCGATACCTCGACAGTCACCGTGCACGTGCGGCGGCTGCGCGAGAAACTGGAAGCCGATCCCGCACTCCCGCACCGCATCGTCACCGTGTGGGGCGTGGGCTACCGGTACGAGCCGAGCGCAGCGTGATCACTGCAGCCGAGCTGTGGACGGTCAGCTACACCGTCGCCGGGATCGCCGCCCTAGCCACCGCCGCGGGGATGATCGTGCTGCGGCTGCTGGCCGCCCGCTCGGTCGCCACCAGCCTGACGGTGGTCGCGGCAGTAACCGTCGCCGCGACGCTGGCCGGGATCGTGGTCATCTCGCTGGAGATGTTTATCTCCCGCAAAGACCTCGACGTAACGCTCGCGGTAGTCGCCATCACCGGGATTGCGGGCTTCGCCGTCGCCTGGCTCCTGGGCCGGCGGGTGTCGGCTGCGAGCCGCCTGCTGCTGGGCGCCGTCCAGGAGGTGGGCAGGGGCCGCGAGTATCTCCCTCCGCGCGGCAATCTCCCGGCTGAGCTGGCGGTTTTGTCCGCCGCGCTTGAGACCGCCCACGGCCTGCTGTCCGAAGCGCACGACCGTGAGCGGGCTCTGGAGGCGAGCCGCCGAGAACTCGTCGCGTGGGTCAGTCATGACTTGCGGACGCCGCTGGCGGGCCTGCGGGCCATGGCCGAGGCTCTGGAGGACGGCGTTGTCACCGACCGGCCGACGGTGGGCAGGTACCACGCACAGATCCGCACCGAGACTGATCGGCTGACGCTGATGATCGATGACCTGTTCGAGCTGTCCCGCATCCACGCAGGCGGGCTGCGGCTATCCCGGCAGGTTGTCGGGCTCGGTGACCTGGTCGGCGAAGTGCTCACCAGTGCCGAGCCGCTGGCACGGGCAAAAGGCGTCATGCTGCGGGGCTCGGCCATTCCGGGCCTGCCGGTATGGGTAGACGCCGCCGCTGTCGGCCGCGCGCTACTCAACCTAGTCGTCAACGCGATCCGGCATACTTCGGCCGACCGGGCCGTCGAGGTACTCGCGGACCGGGATGCCAGCATGGCGACGGTCAGCGTGTCGGACTGCTGCGGTGGGATCCCTGCCGAGCACCTGCCCAGGGTATTCGACGTCGGATTTCGCGGCGAGACCGCTCGCAGCCCGGCAACCGGGGAAGGTGCAGGTCTCGGCCTCAGCATCGCGCGGGGCATCGTCGAAGCGCACCGCGGGCAGATCGGGGTACGCAACGCGGGAAACGGCTGCCAATTCGTCATCCGGCTACCCCTGGCCGCTCGCGCTGATGCCTCGCCCGGAACAGGTCTGCAGAGGGCGGCACAACGCACTGCCGCCGCCTCGGCGCCCGGCCTAGGGCCGGCCTAGCGGGAGGCCCGGCGGGAGGCCGACGAGGTCGCCTACTGGGACGTCGTCGCGGCCCCGGCCACTCCTCCCGACATGGGCTGGTTCCCTGCCGCAATCTCCGCGCAGGGCCGCCCCGACCTGGACCAGGGGACCCTGCTCGCGCGGCGTGATCTCTTCCTGATTCAGGCCCTCGAGTGCCTGCAATGAACAACTCGCGACCAGCCGACCCGGTGACTAGCCGCCCGGCCTGCCGGTGACCTCAGCGCCACGCTCATGCGGCGGCTGGTACCAGACGCTCGGGCATCCGGTGGTCCGGCAACTGACCCTGATATGGCCACCTTTGCCATCTGGCGCGCACCCGCAAACCACCCACGAGACACTGATAGCCCCCGGCTGCCAGACGTGCCCCCGCGCGCACCGTTTCGGATACGCCCACCAGTCCGGCCATTGCCCATCGCGCATGCAGATATTCGAACACACATGCGACGAAGTTGAAACCACCAGGCTGCCCTTTGGTCTGCCCGGACCCGTCAGCGAGGCCGGTTACGAGCATCATGCGGGAGCCGTCCGGCTGAGAGTTTCGTGGCCTTTGCGGGTAGTCGGGGTGTCCCATCGAAGCTGGGTGCACACTACCGATCATGCAAACCTTCGTTGCCGACCACCCGCTCATCGCGCACAAGCTCACGACGCTCCGAGATGTCCGCACGCCGACGCCCGAGTTCCGGCGACTGGCCGATGAACTTGTCACGCTGCTCGCCTACGAGGCGACCCGGCATCTCCCGGTCGAGCGGGTCGCCGTCGAGACACCGGTGACGGCCGCCGAAGGCGTCAGGCTCACCGGGCAGGCCCCCTTGATCGTGCCAGTTCTGCGGGCGGGCATCGGGATGCTCGACGGAATGACCAGACTGCTGCCCGGCGCATCGGTCGGCTTCATGGGACTGGCCAGGGACGAGGAAACGCTGGTCGCGTCGGCTTATGCGGTCAGGCTGCCGGCCGATCTAACCGGTCGCCAGGTCATCGTGCTCGACCCGATGCTCGCTACCGGAGGCACCCTCGAGGTAGTCATCGGGACCCTGATCAGCCGTGGAGCGGCGGGCATCACTGCGATCTGCCTGCTCGCGGCGCCGGAGGGGCTCGAACGGGTGGCGGCGGCGTTCCCAGAAGAAGAGATCCACGTACCGATACGAGTAGTTACGGCGGCGGTCGATGCCCGGCTGAACGACCATGGCTACATCGTCCCCGGCCTGGGCGATGCGGGCGACCGCCTGTTCGGCGCGGTCTGACCAGTGCCCAGGCCGGGCCGCAGCTAGCTGCTAGCGATCCCCTCGATGGTGACGGTCATGTTCTTGCGTAGCTGGTCCAGCCGAGCCTGCAGGATGCTCTCGGCCCGATCCGGGTCCTCCCTCATGCCCTCGCTCAGGCCGGTCAGGCCAGGTCCGTGCACGAACCGGTGCAGCACCCTGGTCTGGCCCGGCGCTTCACCGGGCTGCAGCTCATACCGCCAGATCGAGCCAGGATGCTCGGCTACCTCGCTGGGATCGAGCACCACCCACTCGAATGTGACCGGCCGGTCCGCCTTCGTGACCACGCAGGTCACCGTCGCCTTGAAGCCGTCGCCGAACTCGTTGCACCCCGCGAACCTGGCTCCGGGCCGCGCGGTCGCGCCATCCAGCCAGCTCGCAGATACGCACTCAGGGCTCCATTCGCCGATCCTGGCCACGTCAGTGACGAGGTCCCACATCTGTGCCGGATCCTTGTCCACGAGAATCTCGACCTCGACCTGAGCCCCGGTTGCTTCCGTCATCTTGCACCTCCGCGTTCCGTGGCCCGGCGCAGTCGGCCTGACTGCCGGGCTCTCATCTGCACGACGAGCGAAGCCATGGATTGTGGACAGTTTCCTGGCAGGAGTTCGCTCAGGGCGTCAGCTGTCCGGTTGACGCCAGCAGGCCGGGTCGCCTTAGCGTGGTCAGGGGCGCGGCGATGCAGGCAAGGAGCGAGACGATGGCGCCGACGGCGGCATATGACGAGATCGCCGACTGGCATGAGCAGGAGTTCCTCGCGAGGACGGCGCCAGGGACGGATCCGCTTGGCATCGACGCGGCGCTGCGCGACCTGCTCGGCCCGTGGGGCGGCCCAGGCGTCGGCCCGCGGGGCGGCCCTGGCGTCGGCGCGGGGCGCGGCCCAGGCGTCGCTGCCGTTCAGGGACGGCTGCCTGCCAGCCGTCGTCGCAGTCATGGCCCACACCGACATGCCTGGGTACCCGGCGGCCATACGCGAAGCCGCACGGGTCCTGCGGCCGGGCGGGCTGTTCGTGCACGTCGGCGTCCATCCGTGCTTCTGCGGCGGTTTCGCCGACCGTAGCGATCCGCGGGCCGCAGTTATCCGGCCCGGTTATCTGGACGGCTACTGGACCAAGGCGTCCTGGACCGACCAGGGCATCCGGGACAAGGTTGGCGCCACGCACCTGCCTTTGGCCGGGCTCCTTCATGCGTTCACGGACGCCGGCCTGGAGCTAGTACGGTTCGCCGAGGGAGGCGAACCGATCCCGGCCGTACTGGCCATCCGGGCGCGCAAAGGTCGGTCCTAGTTCTGGTTTTCGAGCTGCTTCTTGCGGTTCTCAGAGCTTTGAGCCACCTCTTTACGCGCGCTGTCCGCATCCGGTCTACTCGACTGGCGCGGGCCCGCAGGCCGGGTTCCGACCGGTCCGATGGCCTGGCTGGCGCGACCGAGAATCCAGCCTTCGGTGGCGTAGACAGCCGCGTCGCCGGGTGGCGGCCCGGCCGGGATGGTCCCCGTCACCACGCTCAGCACGCCCAGCAGGCCTACCACCGAGTCGAACTCGTCCTCGCCGGCCGGCCCGTCGTGCAAGCCCGCGGCTACCCTCCGCCTGATGCTGGCATCCCAGCCGACACCGAGCGACTCGGCCCAATCCAGCAGCGCGGGAACACAGACCAGCCGGTCGTCGCGGCGCCGCTTGCTCCACCGGCCGCGCGGCGGCGCGCCGATGTAGCGATAGAACTCTCGCGGGTAGGCCTCGGCGGCGACGACGCTGGCAGTTCCGCCAAGCAGCGAAGCGAGCGGGCCGTCGAAAGGCCACAGCGCGATTTCCGCACTCCTCGCACGCGCCTGCCGCAGCAAACGCCAGCCATGCAGGGATGCCTTCCCCGCCTGCTTCCCGCCCAGCGTCCAGAACAGGGTTTCCGCGTCGTTCCCGTCGCACCGCCGGCGCAACTCGGTGGCCGACAGGCCGAGCCCGGCGTAGAGGTGCGAGCGACTGGTGCCGCCGGGTCGGCGCGGATAGAACGGGCGGTACAGCCCGATCTCGTCCGGCGACTCCGCGACCCGCTCGAAGTCCTGCCACGGCGGCGATCCAACCGCGTCGAGGAACTCAGGAAACGAGTCGACGCCCGCGGCCGCCGCGTAGGCTCGCGGCAGTCCGATCGAGAAGTCGAATCCGACAAGCGCCTGGCCTGGCCCGCATCTGCCCTGCAGTTCCTCGAGCAGGTCGCCGTCGCGGCCGTCGGGAGCGGGCTCCAGCGAGACCACCTCGTAGCGCGGGCAGCCTGCGGTACGAGCAAGGCTGGCCACGGCCACCTGCCGCTTGCGCGGATCGCTACCCCAGTCTGCGTGCGCGACGACAGCCGGCCAGTCGGCACCCGAACCAAGCATGCAGCCCATTGTGGCGTCATCGTGCACCGACCGGCGGCGCCTCGGTCGACAGCGAGACCCGTGGTAGAAACGGGCCATGACCACATCAACGCCGGATCTTGCGCCGGATCTCGCTGACGTGCTGGCCGCTAGGGCCCGGATCGCGCCGTACCTGCGGCCCACGCCGCTATACCGCTACCCGACGCTCGCGGCACTGACCGGCGCGGATCTTCGGGTCAAGCACGAGAATCACCAGCCGGTGGGCGCGTTCAAGGTCCGCGGCGGCGTCAACCTCATCAGTCAGCTGAGCCAGGAGGAGCGCAACGCGGGGGTGGCCACCGCCTCGACAGGCAACCACGGCCAGTCCGTCGCCTACGCGGCCAACCTCTTCGGAGTACGCGCGACCGTGTTCGTGCCGGAGGACGCCAACCCGGTCAAAGTCGAGTCGATGCACGCCCTTGGTGCCCAGATCGTCTTCCACGGCCGAGACTTCGACGACGCGCGCGAACATTGCGAGAAACAGGCCGCCGAGCACGGACTCCGCTACGTGCATTCCGGGAACGAACCAGCCCTCATCGCAGGCGTCGCCACCTACGCCCTCGAGATTCTCGAGGCCCAGCCGGACACCGAGGTGATCGTGGTCCCGGTAGGCGGCGGCAGTGGCGCGGCGGGCGCCAGCATCGTGGCCAAGGCAGTCCGCTCGTCTATCGAGGTCATCGGCGTGCAGTCGCAGGCCGCGCCAGCGGCTTACAAGTCCTGGCAGGCTCGCACACTCGCCACCGATACCACCAGCACGTTCGCGGAAGGACTGGCGACTAGGACAGCATTCGAACTGCCCCAGCAGATCCTCTGGGAACTGCTGGACGACTTCGTGCTCGTTTCCGAGGATGCACTCGCCGAGGCGACCCGGACGATGATCGAGAAGACGCGCAACCTGGTCGAGCCGGCCGGCGCCGCAGCGCTCGCCGCTGTGCTGGCCGATCCCGGCCGGTTCGCTGGCCGGAGGGTGGCGGTCGTATGCAGCGGCGGCAACATAAGCCCCGCGCAGCTCACAGCCCTCTGGCCACAGGCCGGCTCATGACGGGGCCGGGTTCAGCAGGCTAGGCGGCACCGCTGGACAATGTCGTCATGCCTGGGCGCCATCACGAGGGGAACGGGGTGGCCCCGACCGAGCCAAGTCAACCCGGCCAGCCGGGTGCAGGGCGACTGGTCGAGCTGCTCGGGGACCTGGACCGGCCGCGAGCCTGGATGCTGCTCGTGGACGGCACTCCGCAATCGCACGTAGATCTCGATGATCCGCGACACCTAGAGTTCGAGTACATGCGCCGCCTTGGGCACGTGGTGGACCTGGCCAGCCCGGCCGGGCAGCCGCTGCCGGTTCTGCATCTCGGCGGCGGCGGACTCACGCTGGCCAGGTACGTGGCCGCGACCAGGCCTGGCTCCAGCCAGCTGGCAGTCGAGTCCGAAGCCGAGGTCGCGGACGTCGTACGGCGCAGGCTGCCGCTCGACCAGCCCGGCCGCGCCCGCACGCGAACCGGCCGGATCCGGGTGCGGGTGGCAGATGCCCGCGCGGTCCTGCGGGCTCTCCCGCCAGGCTCGTTCGAGGTTGTGGTCGCGGACGTCTTCGCCGGCGCGCAGACTCCGGCGCACCTGACATCGGCCGAGTTCGTCGCGGCCGCGAAGCGTGTACTCACGCCGTCAGGAATCTTCGCCGCCAATATCGGGGACGGGCCGCCGCTGACGCATGCGCGGCGGCGGGTCGCGACCGTGCGTTCGGTATTCACCCACTGCTGCCTGATCGGCGAGACCGCGGTACTGCGCGGCCGCCGGTTCGGCAACCTGGTAGTCGTCGCCGCCGACCATGAACTTCCCGTCGCGGGCCTGACCAGGCGGGCCGCAGGCGACCCGTTCCCGGCACGAGTGGTGGAGGGCACGGAACTTGATCGGTTCGTGGCCGGGTCCAGGCCGATCACTGATGCGCAGGCCGAGCCGTCACCCGCTCCACCGCCAGACGTCTTCGCGGACCGCCGCCAGCCGGACCGCCGCTAGCCGGACCGCCGCTAGCCGGACCGCCGCTAGCCGGACCGCCGCTAGCCCGACCGCCGCTAGCCCGACTGCCGCTAGCCCGGCCGAGCTAGCGCCGCCCTCCCGGGCCGAGCCTGATCCGGGCGGCCTGCCGCCGCTGCGGGTCAAGCGACATGATCGCTAGCGGGGTCGCCGGGCCGGCCTGCCGCCGGCCGAACTTCGCAATCGCGGTGCCGATGATGGTCGCCTCTACCACGTGATCCCGGCGGCCTTCCTGCATGGCGCACGCGTGCTCGCGGACCCGGATGTCCATCCGCTGCAGCACCACGCCGTCGGCGCCATGGCTGATGACATCACGCTCCAGCTGGCCGCGCGCATCATGGCGGGTGGCAGTAACCAGGTCGGTGTAGCCCAGGACCTCGGTGTTGCCAGCTCCCCACCTGGCCTGGTTCACCGTCACCCAGTCGTCATGCCTGGCCCCGATCGAGATGCCGAGCACCAGGCCGACCGGTACCCAGCCGGCCAGGATCAGCTTGGCGAAGTCCTGGCCGGACAAGTTGGAGGTGAACCGCTGTGTCAACGGCACGCCGCCCGGTGCTCGCACCGCCGTGCCGATCGCCTTGAACTCCAGTCCGCCAGTTGGGAATGCGCCGATGGTGAGCGCGACGCCAACGACGCCGTGACCGCCGAGCGCCTCGCACTCGGCCGTCATCCGGGCAATCGCCGCCCGGCGGGCCTGATACAACGTCTGGACCATCGGCGCATATGAGCCCATAGATCCTTCGCTTGACAGCGCCGTGGCTGTGCCCATAGGTCCGCTATATGAGGCGTACCGGCCCAGGCCGAATCCGCCCAGGCCATATCCGCCTGCCAGGCCCGGACAGGCATACCCGCCGGTGTAGCCAACGTTGTACACGGCGGCGCCGAGCACTTGCCCCACTGGCTCGAATCTGGCGCTCTTGATCGCGACGAATTCTTCGGCGGTCAGGGCTGAGCCCCAGGTGCCGCTGCTGCCGATCTCGGCCAGCCGCGCCTGAGCGACAGGTGGCAGGCCATGACCCGGGTTACCCACGGTCAATCTGCGCTCCCTTGTCGCCAGTCAGTACAGGCGTGCTGCGTCAGCGCCTGTTCCAACTCCAGGCTCGCATCGCTCGGCTCTTCGGGCCAGAGCGATTGGCCCCGCAGATAGGTGCAAATTGCATGCGGCTGGCACCGATGCTGGAAGGATGTCGGTAGCTAGCACGGAGGTACAGCAGCATGCGAACATTCACCAGCCTGGACGAGTTCGTGGCGGCCAAGGGCGAGAACCTGGGCCACAGTGAGTGGCACAAGATCACCCAGGAGCAGGTCAGCGCGTTCGCCGACGCCACCGGCGACCACCAGTGGATCCATGTCGACGCAGAGCGCGCCGCAAGCGGCCCCTTCGGTGCCACGATCGCGCACGGGTACCTCACCGTGTCGCTGCTGCCGATCCTGATGACCGAGATCTTCCGGATCGAGAACCTGGCCATGGGCGTCAACTACGGCCTGGACCGGGTCCGCTTCCCGACACCTGTGCCGACGGGCTCGCAGATCCGAGCCGAGGCCACGCTGACCGACGTCGAGCAGAAGCACCTCGGCTCGCTCGCGCACATCCGGATTACGGTGGAGATCGAGGGCCAGCCCAAGGCCGCCTGCGTCGCGGACACGCTGTCGCTGTTCGTCAGCTCAGCAAGCTGAGGCGCTCGAAACTAACCGCCGCAGCGCCCCGCAGACCAGCCGCCCGTTCATGACCTCTCATCCTCGATGAGTGCTATGGCACATCGTGCGAAGGTAGGCTGCGGTGGTGAGCGAGCCGCGCGACGCGGATTCGGTTGCGGCGCGGCTTCGAGTTCTGCGCGGCAACCTCGGGCTCAGCCAAGAGCAGCTGGCCCGGCGCCTTGGCGTGTCGTTTGCCACCGTGAACAGGTGGGAATCCGGCCGCACCCAGCCGTCGGCGCGCGCCAGCCAGTCGGTTGCCGAGCTTGAGGCCGAATTTGCGGCCCGGTCCTCAGCCGACCACCGCGCCGAACCTGGCGTGGCAAACTCGCGGGACGCAGCAAGCTCAGGGACCGCGGCCGCGGCGGGCAACGCGCTTGCGCGGAGCACATTAACCACGCCTGGCGGCGGGCGTCACACCGCGCAAGCAGCAGACGACGGTGGCGTGCCGGCGAACGACGCGTCGGCCAGCGACGCTTCGGCCAACGGCCAGCCCGACGGCACGTCGGCGGATAGCTCAGGCGACACCCCCAGGCTTAACCAGCTGCGGCTTGCTCAGACACGCTTCATCGGCAGGCAGCGCGAACTGGTCGAGCTGGCGGACCTGATCAGCCAGTCACGGCTGGTCAGCCTCGTCGGACCGGGCGGAGCCGGCAAGACCAGGCTCGCCATGGAGGTCATCGGGAACAGCTTCGCCAGCGCAAACGTGGTGTTCCTGCCACTCGAGTCGGTCCGCCTGCCCAGAGCGCTCGCGCCAGCGCTTGCCTCCCGGCTTGGCGTGCATGACCAGCCAGGAGTGCCGATGGGCCAGTCGCTCCGGACTGCGCTCGCGCAGACACCGCGACTCCTGGTGCTCGACGGTGCCGAGGCGCTGCGCGAGGAAGCGGCAGCCCTAGTAAGCGACCTGCTCGGCTCGGTGCCGGAGCTGCGGATAGTAGTCACCAGCCGCGTCCTGCTCGGCGTACCCGGCGAGGTGTGCTGGACGGTCCCGCCGCTCGCCTGTCCGTCCGTCGCGGCCGGCGCCGCTGAGATCGCCGCCTCCGACGCCGTGCAGTTGTTCATCGCCAGGGCCAGCGACCGGCTGCCCGCCTTTCAGGCTGCCGATGTCGCCCCGCACGCCATCGCGGAACTGTGCCGACGCCTGGACGGGCTGCCGCTAGCGATCGAGTTGATCGCGAGCTGGGTGGGCACGCTGTCGATCCAGGAGATACTCCAGCAGCGGGCCGTGCTGCTCGACTCCGGTCCTGCCACCGGTGGGCACTCCGGCGGCCGCCGGCTAGGCGACGTGCTTCAGGTCAGTTACGACCTGCTCGACTCCCGATCGCAGCAACTGCTGCCGATGCTGAGCATCTTCGCCAGCTCCTTCAGCCTGCCCGACGCCCAGGCCGTGCTGGATGTCACGGCCGCAGAAGCGGCGGTCACCATCCGCGGCCTCGTCGACTCGTCCTGGCTGGTCGTCAGCCGGAGTGCGGAGCAGAACCAGTTCAGCATGCTGGAGACGATTAGGTCCTTCGCCGGTGCCCGGCTGGAGCAGGCGGGCGACGGTCCCGGCGCGCGGCGCCGGCATGCCAGGCACTTCGCCGATCTCGCGATCGAGAGCGAGCACGGCCTGACCGGACCGGATGGCGCAGCCTGGACATCGCGCCTGGAGATAGCGGAGCCCGACCTTCAGCTGGCGCTCCAATGGACGGTGGAGAACAGCGACTTCGACCTCGGGCTGGATGCGGCCGGCGCGCTCTGGCGCTGGTGGCTGATCACCGGCAGGCTCGCCCTGGGCCGCGGCTGGCTCGCCAGGCTCCTGCGCGCAGCCGGGCCGCGGCAGGACGAGCGAACCGGGCGGGCGATGTGCGCTGCCGCGGTGCTCGCGGCCGAGAACGGCGACTACCACCAGGCTGTCCGGCATGCCGAGCTGGCGCTGGCCATTTTCGAGTCGCTCGGCCTGACCGAGCGGATGGCCTTCGCCTCGACGGTCCTCGCCTCGGCGCATCGTTATCTGGGCGACAACGCCGCCGCCCGGCGCAGTTTCCAAGCCGCCATGGACCTGCGGATCGCCCTCGGCGACCGCCGGGGCGTCGCAGTGGCGATTAACAACATGGCACTGCTGGAACTGGATGACGGCGATCTGGAACGGGCGCAGGAGCTGTTCGAGCGCGCGCTCGCGATCAAGCGCGAGCTCGGGGAGCGCCGGTCGATCGCGATCGGCCTGGCGAACCTGGCCGACGTGCTGATTCGGAGGAGCCAGTGGGACGCGGCGGATCGGGTGCTGACCGAGGCGGCCGGGCTCGCGACCGGCATACCGCAGATCGTCGGCACGATCCGCTGCAATCAGGGGAACCTCGCTGCCCACCGCCGTGACTGGGCCACGGCAACCGAGCACTTCGAGGCAGCCATCGCAGCGTCGGAGGCGGCTGGCCACCCGCATGACGTGATCGAGGCCATGATCGGGCTCGCGATGGTGCAGCACGGCAGCGGCCGCAGCGAAGAGGGGCTGCGTCAGCTGCGGACCGCCGAGGACCTCGCGGCCAGGATCGGCAATCCGCAGCGGCTAGCTCAGGTGCAAGCGGCAGTTGCCGAGCTCTCTACGACGCGCCGGCACCCGGCACTGCCCGGCGACCTCACTGCCAGGCAGGCGGAAGTCCTCGGCCTGCTGGCCGCCGGACTGAGCAACAAGGAGATCGCCGCCAAGCTGTTCCTGAGCCTGGCCACCGTCGAGCGGCACCTGGCCACGATCTACCGCAAGCTTGGCCTGAACAGCCGGGTCGAGGCGGCCAGGTTCGCTATCGAGAAGGGCCTAGCGCCGGCGTCCGACACGTCCCGGTCAGGTCCTGCTATAGCGCCGCGGCTGAAGTTATAGCGTCGCGAGTCCCGGCGGGCCGCGCGTCGGCTCGTCCCCGCATCACTGACCGCATTCGCCCGTTAAACGCCATTTATCGAAACGCGCCAATTACATGGTTGCCGTGATTCGGCCGACAGCGTTGCCCGGCTAGAAATGGGCAGTGGACGATCGCTCGCCCGCAAGCTGGCCCCGTACGCCGCGGGTCAAGGGCCAGTTCCGGCGCGGACGTCATGGTCATCAAGAGCGGGAGGAGTGACGATGCACGATCAGCTGCTCGGATCAACGCAGCCCGTGCTGTCCATCTCACTCGACCCGGGCGAGAGCATTGTCGCCGGGTCGGGCGAGTTCTCCTGGATGACCGACTCCATCCAGATGTCAACAGGCGCCGACGACGTCTTGCTGACTACCGCCATGCAGCGCACGCTCGGTGAGTCGTCGCTGCGACTGAGCGCCTACACAGCCAGGGAAACGGCGGGCACCATCGCGTTCGCCTCCAGGCTGCCCGGCAGCATCCTCGGTATCGAGATAGTTCCGGGCCGCGAGTACCTGGTGCACCGGCACGGCTTCCTGGCCGGCACCCCAGGCATCGAGGTCACTATGGGCTACCAGCATTCCTATAACTCCACCGGCGGTCTGGCCGGGGACTTCGTTCTGCGGCGCATCGGCGGCCATGGCCGCGTGTGGGTCGAGCTATCCGGCGACGTCGTCAGGCGCGAGCTGGCGGCCGGCACGTCCTTGCGCACCCACCCCTGGCACATCGGCATGTTCGACGCCTCAGTCGCCGTGCAGATGGCCGAACTTCAGGAGGTCAGTGCCGATCTCTTCGGGAACGAAGTGTCCCGTTTCGCGGTACTTTCCGGGCCCGGAGCGGTCTGGCTGCAGTCGATGCCGCTGCTCGCCGCCGCGCCGGCCCGGTTAGCCGACTCCACGCCAGTGGTCCATGGCCTGTCCGCCGCATCCCCGGCGCTCGAGGGGGGCGCCGGGGAGGTGCGGCACGCACCGGCACACCGCACCAATTCAACCTACGATCGAGGTTAAGGACATGAACCGAACCATCAACTCAGCTCGCGGTCGCGCTGGCGCGGCTGCCGCACTCATAGCCGCAGCCGGCCTCATCCTCACCGCATGTGGCACGTCGGGCGGCGGCAGTTCGAACGGCGGCAACTCGAGCAACAGCGGCTCAAGCGGCGGCAGCTCAAGCAGCCCGTCATCGAGCACGACGTCCAGCTCCAGCACTTCCGGCGGCGGATCGACGTCCACCGTCTCCTCCAGCTCGGTGCCGTTCCCGATCGCCGTCGGCAACACCTGGGTGTACAAGTCCGTGGTCGCCCTGACCGGCTCATCGAGCACCGTGACCAACAAGGTCCTCTCCGTTACCCCCGTGTCGGGCGGCAACGAGGTAACGATGTCCAACACCAACTCGCTGGGCGGCGCGACCACCCAGATCACGTACATATTCCACTCCGATGGCTCTATCACCTACCCCTTCAGCCAGCTCGGCTCCACCGCTACGATCGTCAAGGGCAGCCTGCAGTGGCCGCCGGCGTCGGTGATCGCGTCCGGTCAGCCGACCTCCTCCACGCTGGAGATAGCCGCCACGGCGGGTACCACGAAAACGGACGTCACCGCGCACATCGTTGTCAAGGGCGACGGCACCGCGACCGTGACGGTTCCGGCTGGTACCTACTCGGCAACTGTCGTCCAGATGACTGAGTCGTTCACGATGCTGGGCCACGCCGAGACCATCGTGGTCAAGACGTGGGTCGCTAACGGCGTAGGCCCCGTGCAGTCCGAGGCGGCCATCTCCGCCGCCAGCGTCAACGAAACCGTCTCGCACCTGGAACTCGAGTCGTTCACTAAGGGCTAACCGGACCGGGCTAACGGGGACTCGCTGTGCCCGCGGCTTAGGCCGCGGGCACAGCGATGTCAGCCGGGCATCCGGGTTGCCTGGGTTCAGGCCGCCGGTCAGCATTGAGGAAATGACGATCACTCATGAGCCGCCCGGATACGACTGCCCGTTCTGCCGGCTTGCCGCTGGCGGCGACAATTCCGTCAGCACGCAGCGCGACATAGTCCGGCGTGCGGCCGGGGCGCTGGCGTTTATCTCGCCGCGCTGGTGGCCGAACAACCACGGTCATGTGCTCGTCGTGCCGACTGCCCATCACGAGAACCTTTACCAGCTTCCGGCTCAGGCCGGGCACGCCGTGCACGACCTGGTCCGCGAGGTGGCGGTCGCCGTTCGTCACACCTATGGATGCGACGGCGTGTCGACACGGCAGCACAATGAGCCGGGCAACCAGGACGCGTGGCACTACCACGTGCATGTCTTCCCCCGTTATGTGGATGACCGCTTGTATGCGACCACGCCGGATCCGGCCTACGTAACCGCCGAGCGGCGCGAGCCGTACGCGGCCAGGCTCCGCGAATACTTCAGCCAGAATGGCTCCCGGTGACCAGCCGAGCCGTCGCCGGATTCGGCCGCCTGTCGGGCGGGCGGCCGGTGCGGCCGCTGGTTATCCGAACTGGCCAGGCTGATAGTCCCCAGCGGGCTGGCGGACGATGACGTTCATGCGGTTGTAGGCGTTGATGAGCGCGATGACAGCTATCAGCGCGATGAGCTGGTCATCGTCGTAATACTTGGCCGCGTTCGCCCAGGCCTCATCGGTGACGCCACCAGCGGCGTCGGCGATGCGGGTGCCCTGCTCGGCGAGTTCAAGCGCGGCCCGCTCCGCGTCGGTGAAGACCGTCGCCTCCCGCCACGCCGCGACCAGGTTCAGCCGCAGCTGGGATTCCCCCGCGTGCAGGGCTTCTTTCGTGTGCATGTCGGTGCAGACGGCGCAGCCGTTGATCTGGCTGGCTCGCAGCTTTACGAGCTCCTGCGTGGCGGCCGGCAGGGCCGAATCACGCAGCACCGCCCCGGCCGAGTTGATGTGCTTGACGAGCTTCATCGCCAGGGGGTTGCCGAGGTAATCCAAACGAGCGTCCATCGTCATCTCCTTGCCGTCCGCGCGGGTCGCAGCCTGAGCCAGTGGCCCGCTGGATGGTGTGTTCTTCTCAGCAATACGACGACATGGCTCCGCGGAATGTGACGCGACGTGCCGGCCTCACATTCTGGTGTGCTGTGTCGTCGGACTGGTAACGGTAGATGCGAGTCAGCGGGAGGCGACGGCATCATGAGCACCCCAGCGGGGCCAGACGGCGGCGGGTCCGATCCGGGCCTGGACGCGGTCATGAGCGAGCGGCGTCAGCTGATCAACCTCGCCTACCGGCTGCTGGGCTCGCTCGCCGATGCCGAGGACGCGGTACAAGAGGCCTACGCCCGCTGGTATGCCATGACCGGGCAGCAGCAGCACGCCATCGAGAACCCGGGCGCCTGGCTAACCACGGTCACCAGCCACATCTGCCTGGACCTACTCGGCTCGGCCCGGGCCCGGCGGGAGCGCTACGTAGGCGAATGGCTGCCCGAGCCGCTGCCCGATCGCAGCCAGTGGCCCGGCGGCGCCGCGGCCGACCCGGCCGACCGGATCACCCTGGATGAGTCGGTCAGCATGGCCTTCCTGGTCGTGCTCGAATCGATGACCCCGGCCGAGCGCGTCGCGCTCATCCTGCACGACGTCTTCCGCTACCCCTTCGCCGAAGTGGCCCAGATCGTCGGCCGCAGCCCGGCGGCGTGCCGCCAGCTGGCCTCCGCGGCCCGCCGCCGCATCCGCGCCGCGCAGCCTCTCCCCGTCCCCGCGGCCCGGCAGGCCGGCCTGGTCGCCGACTTCAAGCGGGCCTGGGAAGCCCGCGACATCGACGCCCTCATCGGACTGCTCGACCCCGACGCCACCGTGACCGCCGACGGCGGCGGACTCGTCAGCGCCGCCCTGCACCCGATCGAAGGCGCCCAGCAGATCGCCCGCTACCTGGCCGACATCGCCACCAGGGCACCCGGCACCCTGACCTTCCTGGAAAGCACGGTCAACGGCCAGCCCGGCCTGGTCGCCCAGCAAGACGGCGTCACCCAGACCGTGTTCGCGTTCGAGGTCGCAGCCGACCGGATCATCCACATCTGGGCCGTACGCAACCCCGACAAGCTCCGGCCCTGGACGGCGCGCTGACCCGACGGCGCCGGGGCGTTCCTAGCCGTGGCTAGATCGTCCCGGAGCGGCGAAGCGGCGCGACAGCGAGCGACGAAGATCAACTTTATGACGCTCGAGGATTTAGTGCTGCTATCGCGACACCTACTACTCGAACGTCGGCGATACGTTCCTCGCCCAGCGCCCCAGATAGCAACCGGGGGTAGCAGACCGGCGGTGGTTGGTGATCCGGCCGATGGTTCCGTGGGCGACTGACCTTGTGGGCAGGATGTGGCTGGGCGCCTCGTGAGCCCGGTGACCCTGCCTGCCAAGAGCGCGCGGCCGTGAGCGGGCTCGTGCGGCGGTGATCGTGTCCGGGCCGAAGGACCTGGGTCCTCCCGACCTTTGGCGCTGCCGTTATGGGGAGTCCTCCCCATAACCGTGGAGCCTGCCACGCAGTCATAGGCAGTGCATAGGTACTCAACTATCTCCAAGAAACCGAGGACACCATGCGACTCGCTAATATTCCCCACAGGCGACTGATCGGCGCGGCTGTCTTCTCCTGCGCCGCGGCGCTGATCCCGGCGTCCGCGCTCGCCGCCCCGGCCGCCCCGCCGTCGGCAAGCCACCACCGGGCGGTCCCGGCCGCCGCGCACTCGCGTGCCGGCACCTGGAGGCTGCTGCCTGCTGCCCCGGTCACCAAGTTCCCGTTCTTCACCGTGGGCGTGTGGACCGGGCACGAGATGATCATTAACGAGGCGCCCGTCACGTTCGCATACCGGCCTGCAACCAATAGCTGGCAGAAGCTCGCCCCCGGTCCTGGCATCGTGGCGCTGGAGAGCAACGACATCGGCGTGTGGACCGGATCGCGGATGCTGGTCCTGGGGCTGGCCAACGGCGCCTACGACCCGGCCACCAATACCTGGCGCCGGCTCACCACGCGGAACGTGGCCCCCCTGCAGGGGGCAGTGGTGGCCTGGACCGGCCGCCAGGTGCTCACCTTTGAGGGCGTCTGCTGCCTAAGTGCCAGCAATGAAGGAGCGGCCTACACGCCCGCGACCAACACCTGGCGGCCGATCCCGGCGGCGCCGCTCAAGCCGCGCCGCGGCACCGCGGGGGCGTGGACCGGCAAGGAACTCGTCGTGGCCGGCGGAGGCTGCTGTGCCGAGGTCAGTCACCACACGACGTTCCGTGACGCGGCCGCCTACAACCCGGCGACCCGCACCTGGCGCAAGCTGCCGCCCATGCCCGCGCCCCGCCAGGGCGGGACCGCGGTGTGGGACGGCAAAGAGGTCCTGTTCGTCGGCGCCTACCGCCCCGCCGGGAGCGGCTTCTCACTGTCGGGCCGGGGGCTGGCCTATAACCCGGCCACGAACCGGTGGCGGTGGCTGCCCGCCATGCCGTTCGCCCGTACCGGGTTCGCGGCGGTATGGACCGGCCGCCAGCTGCTGGTCTGGGGCGGGCTGACCGCGAACGGGGTCCCGCCGCCGCACGGCGAGGCCTACACCCCGGCCACCAACAAGTGGACCGCCCTGCCGGCCTCACCGCTGCGCGGCCGGGCAGACCCATTCGCGGTGTGGACCGGCCGCCAGATGATCGTCTGGGGCGGCTACAACAGCAGCACCGGCGCGACCTACACCGACGGGGCCGCCTACACGCCCGCCACGCCGTGACCGCGCCGACCACGGCAGAACCGCTGGCGTGATCCGCTCCTCCGCCGTGGCAGGGCTCGCCAGCACGCGGACGGCCGACACCGCCGTCCGCGCGCTGCGCGCTGCCGCAATGCCACCCAGAACGCGACAACGGTGCAGCGGTGCTGGCTTCAACGGGTAGTCGGCAACCAGTGAGCCAAAGCGCTGTCCGGCGAGCCCGGCCAGGAAGCCACTCAGCTTTCTCACGCCGACCATGAGCCAGGCACCAGGACACGCAGCGGCGGGCCCTATGCGCACCGCAGCACGCCGCGTGTGCTCGCCCGTGGCAGCCGCCGCCGAGGGCGCCGGCCTTTAAACGCGCGCCAGATCTGGCTGATCGGTGCTCGACGCGGCGCCTACGCTCTCGCGAGGAGAGCTGCAAATAATCGGCGATCTGGCTGAGACGGTGGCCGCACGCCGGGGGCCACATATGGCGGGCTGATCACCAGCAGGCTGGCCGGTGACCGGCATCCTTCGGGCAAGTCGTGCGTTGCGTCGGCCGCCGGCCGGACTGGCCGACATCGCCCTGGTAGGCGGCACAACGTGAGCGGTGATCTGACCGCTGGTGCCCGCCCCAGGCTGGCTCTATTGTGCCTCGATTACGAGGACACGAGGCAGCCGCGGCCGGGATAGCGCAGGCGCACCTCCGCCCGGTACCGGGCGCGGGACGGCACCGCGCGGAACGGCGCGACGGCCTCGTGCCAAACGGGCACGTCAGCCAACGTGGCCGGACGATATCCGCGCGGCGACGGATTCCAGCACCGACTCATCGCCCGCATACCACCCCGATGGCCGGGGCCAGTGCGTGATCACGTCGGTGAAGCCGAGCTCCGCCGCCCGGCCGACCGCGTCCGCGAAATACTCGGCGCTGGTCAGCGCGAACGTGCCCGAGGCATCCAGCGACAGGAACCTGCGCACGTCGTCGACCGGGCGTCCGGCAGCGTCGAGCGCGTCGTCAAACCTGGCCGCCGCGTCGGCCACCGATTGCCACCAGCCAGCTAGGCTGTCCGCGCGTACTCCCGTGGTCACCCAGCCGTCGCCGAACCGGACCGCCAGGGCGATCGACCGCTTGCCGTTCGCCGCGACCACGAACGGCAGCCGCGGCTGCTGGACACAGCCAGGCAGGTTCCGCGCGTCGACAGCGGCGTAGTACTGGCCCCGCCAGGTGACCCGGTCGATGCGCAGCAGCAAGTCCAGCAGTTCGGTGAACTCGGCGAACCGGTCGACCCGCTCGCGGGGTGAGAGCGGCGGGTTGCCCAGGACAGCCGCATCAAAGCTCGGCGGCCCGGCCCCGGCCCCGAGGCCGAGCACGAACCGGCCGCCGCTGATGTCGTCCAGCGCGGTCAGCTGGCGGGCGAAGCTCACCGGATGCCGGAAGTTCGGAGACGCGACCAGCGTTCCGAGCTCGATGCGCGACGTTACCGTTGCCGCCGCGGTCAGAGTCGGGACCGCGTCAAACCACGGCCCGTCCACGAGATCCCGCCAGCCGAGATGGTCATAGGTCCAGGCGTGAGCAAACCCATAGTCTTCGGCCAGCCGCCAGCGCCGTTCGGCCTGCTGCCACCGCTGATCAGCCAGGATCACTATGCCAAAGCGCACGCCTGGCATCGTAGCGGGCCGATCACGCCACTTCGGTAAACCCCTCGAGTGGGTGCGTCCCGAAGGAATGGCTATAGCCATGGCCACGGTGCACAGTCTTGCGGCGGGCACCATATGATTCGCATTCATCGGTAATCCGCTCCTATCAGACCATGTGAGGACTAGGCATGACCGCAGACATCGCAATGTCTGACCTGCCGGGCCGCACCGGGTCTGAGTTCGTCCGCTTTCGAGCCACCCGCCGCCAGCTGTTGCCGACCCTGATCGTGCCGCTAGCGATTCTTGCCGAGCAGATCATCTTCTGGTCGCTGGATCCAGATCCGCTTCCAGGCGTGCTCGAGTTCGACCTCATCTGCTGCGCCGTGTTCATGCTCGCGTTCGGCCTGCATATGCGCTGGTTCGGGGCCACGCTGACGCCTCGGGGCGTGCTGGTGCACAGCATCAGGCGGCGGACCGTCGCGTGGCACGACCTGGCCGCGATCCGCGTCGAGCGCTTGACCGGCACCCGCACCCCTGTCCTGTACCGGCGGGACGGCCGGCGCACCCGGCTGCGGATGCCAGCTACCGGGCCACTGTTCCGTGACCCCGACTTCGAAGCGAAGGTCCAGCTGATCCACGACTACTGGTCTCGCTATTCTGCGGGCACGCTCCTGGCAGCGGACCGGCCGGCGTTCACCGGCTTCGGCGGCAGGCCCGACACGCCGCGAGCCCGGCCCGCCTGGACACAGAGGCTGATGGTCGGCTACCTGTGCAGCGCGTTCGCGCTGCAAGTGTCAGTCAGTTCGCTGGCCGATGATCAGGGCTACTTCCATCCCACCGCCACCGGCGTGATCGTGGCAGCCGCGGCCGCCATAGCGGCGCTGCTCGCGATATCCCAGTGGTGCGTGCGGTCCGGAGTCACCCTCACTCCGGACGCCCTGATCGTCCATGGCGCGCGCCGCCGCCGGATCGCCTGGCATGACCTGCAGGCCGTCAGCCCGCGGCACCGACTCGGCGGCACCGCGCTGGTAGTAACGGGGCGCGATGGACGCCAGCACTGTCTCCCCTGCCCGCGAACGGGCCTGCTGCTGTGGGACAGCGACTTCGCAGTCAAGGCCATGACCGTGCAGCGTTGGTGGGTCGAGCACCGTGGCGATGCCTGGGCCGCACCCGGACTGACAAGCGAGCAGACTGAAGACGGCTTCGGACTCTACGACGTGGCGCATATCGGCATCAGCGGGCGCCAGTGGAAATCGATCGTGCTCGGCCTGATCCTTTCCGCGATGACCGTCGAGCTACTGCTACTGCTGCTTGTCGGGCTGCTGACAGTCTTTGCCCGGCCGTAGCAGCTCTCGCGAGCCTGTGCTGGCAGCCCAGATCGCGCGCTCGCTACGATCATGGCCTGGGCCGGCGAGTTCCGCCGGTTAACTACCGTTACCGGCGGAGGGGCCGTACGTGCCGGACTTGACCGCAGACCCGTTTGCCGCCGCGGCGGCAAGTGCCGAACTGCTGGCGCAGCGCACTGGCCAGGCACGCCATGACGTCGCCGTTGTGCTCGGCTCTGGCTGGGCACCCGCGGCCGCCAAGCTCGGCGACTGCCGCGCCCAGATTCCGCTGGCCGAGCTCGGCGGATTTCCCGAGCCAGCCGTTCCCGGCCACGAGCCGGCCGTCCGCTCGGTCAGCATCGGCGGCCTGCGAGTGCTGGTCTTCCTCGGCCGGGTGCATCTCTACGAAGGCCACTCCCCCGCCGCGGTCGTCCATGGCGTGCGGACCGCGGTCGCCGCGGGCTGCACGGTGGTCGTGCTTACGAACGCGGCCGGCGGCATCCGGGCTGACCTGCGGCCAGGCCAGCCGGTGCTGATCAGCGACCATCTCAACCTGACCGGCGCGTCCCCGCTTACCGCGGCGCCGTCTCCCGGCGCGCCGTTCGCCGCGGGCAGCTCGCCGTTCACCGACCTGTCGGACCTGTACTCAGCGCGTCTGCGGGAGGTCGCGCACGCGGCGGGCGCACCGAGCCCCGCGACGCAGGCCGGCACCGCCCGCCAGCCCCTGGTCGAGGGCGTCTACGCGGCGCTGCCAGGGCCGCAGTACGAGACGCCGGCCGAGATACGGATGCTGCGGACCGTCGGCGCCGATCTGGTCGGCATGTCCACCGCGCTTGAGGCCATTGCCGCCCGGCATCTCGGCGCGGAGGTACTGGGCATCTCGCTGGTCACCAACATCGCGGCCGGACTCTCACCGCAGGCGCTCGACCACTCCGGCGTGCTCGCCGCTGGCCAGCAGGCCGCGGCCAGCGTCGGGGCGCTGCTGGCCGCGATCCTGCCCGAGGTGATCGGCACATGATCTCCGACGAGCTCCGGACTCAGGTAACCACCTGGATGGCCGCCGACCCGGACGACAGGGACAAGGCAGAGCTTGCCGACCTGCTGGCCGACGCAAGCCCAGAATCCGCCGATGAGCTCGCCGACCGGTTCGCCGGCCGCCTGCAGTTCGGCACGGCGGGGCTGCGCGGCGCCGTCGGCGCCGGCCCCAACCGGATGAACACCGCCACGGTGACCGCGACGACGGCAGCGCTGGCCAGATGGCTGCTTGACCGGGACGCATCCGCTGCGCAAGCCGGTGTTGTCATCGGTCACGACGCGCGGCACCGCAGCGACGAGTTCGCGGTGCAGGCGGCGCGCGTCCTCGCCGGGGCCGGCCTGCGGGTGCATATGCTGACCGGCAGGATGCCCACCCCGTTCCTGGCGTTCGCGGTGCGGAAGCTAAGCGCCGCCGCGGGTGTGATGATCACCGCAAGCCACAACCCACGTGCCGACAATGGCTACAAGCTGTACCTCGGCGACGGCGCACAGATCGTGCCGCCCGCCGACGACGAGATCGAGGCCGTGATCGGCGAACTCGGCCCGCTCGCCGAGGTGGCAGTGGCAGCCGCGGACAGCCCGCTGATAAGCAGGCCGGGCGACGAGCTCACGCAGGCCTACCTGGACGCGATCTGCGCGATCGCGCCGCCGCCGGCCAGCGCGGCCTGGCTCCGCTTCGTCTACACCCCGCTGCACGGTGTGGCCGGGCAGCTCGCGCTGCGAGCGTTCGAGCAGGCCGGATTTCCCGCGCCCGATATCGTCGACGCCCAGATGAGACCCGATCCGGATTTCCCGACGCTGATCTTCCCCAATCCCGAGGAGCCGGGCACGCTCGATCTGGCGCTGGCCCAGGCCCGCCGGTCCGGCGCGGATCTGGTGATCGCCAACGACCCGGACGGGGACCGGCTGGCGGTCGCGGTAGCCGACCCCGACCTGCCAGGTGGCTGGCGGATGCTGACCGGCGACCAGGTAGGCGCGCTGCTCGGCGCCTACCTGCTCGGCCGGCTGTCGGCCGGGCCGGACAGCCGGATGTCCGGGCAGCTAGTCGTCTCGACGATCGTGTCGGGCACGCTGCTGTCCAAGATCGCAGCGGCGGCCGGCGCGCAGTACGCGCAGACTCTCACCGGCTTCAAGTGGATTGTGCGCGCAGCCGACATGAAGGAAGACACCCGGTTCGCCTTTGGGTATGAGGAAGCGCTCGGCTACGCGGTCACCGACGTGGTGCGCGACAAGGATGGCATCAGCGCGGCACTGGTTCTGCTCAGCCTCGCGGCCGTGGCCAGATCGGTGGGCGAGTCGCTGCTGGATGCCTACAACGCCCTGGAGATCACCCACGGTGTCCACCTCACCGCCCAGCTGAGCCAGCCGTGCACCACAACTATGGAGGTGATGGCGCGGCTGCGTGGGGCCCCGCCTTCCGAGTTGGCAGGCCTGCCGGTCGAGGCCATCACCGATTTCACCGGGGGCAGCTGGAACCTGCCGTCGGCAGATGCGCTGAGCTACCAGCTGCCCGGAGCACGGGTGGTCATCCGCCCAAGCGGCACCGAGCCCAAGATCAAGGCCTATTTCGAGAGCGTGCAGCCGGTCCATTACGGGATGCTCAGCGATGCCCGGCAGACCGCTGCGGCCCGGCTGGAACGAGTGCGCGACGCCACCGCGCAGTTGCTGGCGTGATTCCCGGCCGGCCAAGGCTCAGGGCCGGTTCCGGCTTAGAGTATGTCGGGTGACTGGTGAAGTATCCCCCGCTGACCGACCTGAGGATGCACGGCCCGAACTGCGAGCCTCGCACGCGGACAGGGACCGGGTGGTCGAGGAGCTAAGGGTGGCCGCCGGCGACGGCCGGCTGACCGCGGCCGAGCTAGACGAGCGGCTGGAGGCGGCGCTGACCGCGGTTACCTACCGGGAGCTGGCAGTTCTTACCGCCGACCTGCCCGCGGCTGGCAGCCTTGGGCCCAACCTGGCCACCGCGAAACCCAAGGACGTGATGCGGATCACGCACCGCGGCGGCAACGCGCATCAGGTGGGCCGCTGGGTCGTGCCCAAGCGCATGGAGATCCGGGTCACCGGTGGCAACGTGCGGCTCGACTTCACCCAGGCGGTGATCACCGAGCCTACGCTGCACATCGACGCCCATATCCGCGGCGGCAACCTGACCATCATCACCAGGCCGGGCGTCGTCGTGGACGCGTCGGAGGTCTCCATGATCGGCGGCAACCTCGCGATCAAGCCTGCGAGCGAGCCTGAGCCTCCGGTCATCCTGACCGTGGAGATGTCCGGCGAGATCCGCGGTGGCAATATCCGGGCTCGTCGGCCGCGCCGGACTTTCCTGCAATGGCTGCTCAGGCGGCCCCGCCAGCTGCCCTAGTCGGCCACGGCCACGATTACGTCCGAGGCCTTGACGATCGCGATCACCTCGCTGCCCTCGGTCAGGCCAAGCTCGGTAGCGGCCTCGGTGGTTATCGACGCGACCAGGCGGACCCCGCCCGCATCCAGTTCCACATTCGCCGTAGCCTCGCCTCTGGTAATGCCGGTCACCCTGGCAGAAATCTTGTTGCGCGCGCTGAGCCGCATCCCGTTAGCTCCGTTCTCGTAGGGCATTGCTGGCATTCTCCCCCGGACGGCCCTCGCCACCCGCCGGGATGGCATTTGCCCGACCGGCATTTGCCGGGCTGCGAGCCCGGTGGCAAGCTCGTGACCATGGCTAGTCCAGACGCCCGCGACGTCCCGCACGACCATGACCATGACCACGCCCACGATCACGACCATGACCCCAGCTGCGAGGTCGCGCACGGCAAGGCGGAGGTTCCAGCGCAGGACAAGGTGCTGGTAGCGGTCTTCGCCTCGCCAGTCGCCACCTATTTGCTCCGCTATGGTAGCGACGCCGGGTACCGCACCGCCCTGATCGAGCCCGACCCGCAGCTGGCCAGGGCGGCCCTGGCCGACGGCACGGAAGTAGCCGACAGCATGGACGACTTCGCGCCCGGCATCACCGACGTGGTGGTGACCGACCACCACCGGCCCGAGCTCGGCGTGCAGCTGCGCGACGCACTTGCGAGCAAGGCCCGCTGGGTCGGCATTATGGGCAATCCCCGGCATGAGGGCCCGCACCTGAAGGCGCTGGCCGAGCTCGGCGTACCGGCCGACGAGATCAGACGGGTGCACCGGCCTATCGGCCTCAACATCGGCTCCAGGGCACCGGCCGAGATCGCGATCGCGACCATGGCCGGTCTTATCGCCGATCGCAATGGCAAGCCGGGCGGCTTCAGCTTCTGAGCACGCCCGCACTGAGCCTGGCCATGACTTACGCGACCTGGTAGCGTGCGGTTGCGTTGCTCGCCCCGTTGAGCGCCTGACAGCTCCGGGGTTATGAGCCGGGGCACGAGTACTTCCTTCCGTGCCCTGCCGCGTTCCACTTCGGCACAAGGGTCTGCTCGCCGATCGCGGGCTCTCGCGTCCATCACTTTCTTCATGGAGTCGACATCAACTATCCGCAGGCCTTCAACATCTGCAACCCGCAGCCGGGGTGCCGCCTACCGAATGGGATGGTGATCAGAACGTGGCAAACGCTGCCCTTGACTATGTCGAGCAGATCCTGGGACCGTGCGAGCTGACAGCGGACTGCTCCTGGGCGCATCAGATGTCTTCGGTGCTGCGCCTGCGCGACGCCAGCGGAACGACATGGTTCCTCAAACGGCACCGCGAGCGTGCCCGCTACCTCACCGAGGTGACCGCCTATCGTCAGTGGGTGCCGGCGCTGGGCGACCGGGCACCGCATCTTCGTGCATCCGATGACGTTCTCCAAGCCATCATCATGTCCGCCGTGCCCGGCGTGCCAGCACCATGGCCCGCTTCCGTTACGACCGACGACGGCAGCGCAGAACAGGCAGCCGACGCCGCCGTACAACACGAGGCGGGCGCCCTGCTGCGCCGCATTCACGATGCCCAGCCAGCGATCTCCTGGAGGGACTTCGGGAGCGCCAAACTAGAGGAGTTCGATCAGCTGAGCTCGCTTGCCGCTGGCCTGCTGACGGCCCGCGAACTAAGGGGCGCACGCAAGGAAGTCGAGGCGTTGACGGGACTGGGCAGCCCGGTCAGGGTTCCGTGCCACCGCGACTACACCCCGCGTAACTGGCTAGTCGGGGCCAAGGGTCTGTGCGTCGTCGACTTCGAATGGTCACGCCCGGACGTGTGGATCAGCGACCTGGCCCGCCTGCATCTCGGTATCTGGGAGAACAGGCCGGACCTCAGCGAGGCCTTCCTGCGCGGCTACCGCCGGGAACTCGACGACACCGACAACGCCATTCTCCAGGGCTGCGCCGTACTCACGGCCCTGTGGTGTCTCATCAAAGCGCGGGAAAACGGCCAGCCGTCGTTCGAGAGCGGGAGCCGAGCCGCGCTGCAACGCCTCCTTGCGGCGTGATGGGCGGCCAGTTCCAGCAGAAGCTGTCGGGTTCTTCGGCGCGGATCGCCGCGAGGAAAGTTCCCGAGCTGACCGCCGTTTTCTGGATCACCAAGACGCTCATCACCGGGACTAGTGAGTGGTGGCCGGACTATCTGTACGGCCGTTTCGGTCTCGTGATGGTCAGTAGCGTCCTGGGCGCGGTACTGGTGGCTGCGCTGGCGCTGCAGTTCAGTGTTCGCCGTTAACGTGCCTGGATCTTCTGGCCGGCCTTCGGTGTCGTCAGCGTGGCCTGGCAAGGAAGCAGCCAACGGCCTGCATAGGGCAGGCTTGCCCTTCGTCGTCGTGGCGCTGTTCTGGCTGGTCGTGCTGGCCGTCATTCTTGTGGTCTGGCGCGCGAGCGGGGAGACGATGTCGCCGGGCAGCGTCTGCACCCGGCGGCAGGAGCTGTTCTACTTTGCCGCGGTCGGGTCAGGGTTCGCGCTTGGCCAGTCCGTCGGCCACGCGTCGGCCGAGTTCGGGTTCACTTACCTGCGGGGCGAACTGGTCGTGGTTGCCGCGCTGACGGCCATCGTTGCGGTGGCCTGGTGGCGGTTCGGCCTGAACCCGGTCCTGGCGTTCTGGCTGGCATTCGTGCTGACCTATCCGCTGGGCGGAGGGGTCGCCAGCTGGATGGCGGCCGGGCACAGCGCTGGCGGGCTAGGGCTGGGCCGCTGGCCAGTCAGCCTCTGCCTCCCGATCGCAGTCGTCGGTCTCGTCGTATATATGGCAGTAACCAGTCGGGAGACGTGGCCGGGCGCTCCGTCGACTGGCGACCCATAGTCCTGAGCTGCAGATGACTCGCTATGCGTCATGCCGGTGAGTCGGGTAACGATGCGGCCTGCATGAGCCGAGGCCGTCCCCTTGCTGCCCTTGCCGAAGCCCCGAGACCCCGCTGCTAGGTCCAGCTGATCGTTGACGATCGCCGCAATTTGCCTAGGTCCAGCTGATCGTTGACGGGGCAGGTTCAGGGGATGTTTGATGGTTTCTAGGCTTTTCATGCCTTCGATCGCTATCTGCATCTGGCCTTGCGCGGGCATCCGGGCGCCAGTTAGCCCGCTCCGTCGGGGAACGCCAGCCGGAGCAGCAGGTCGGGCAGCTCAGAAGGGTGGAACTGTTCCGCGGTGGCGGTCAGTTCCGCATGACTCCACCAGCGGTGGCCAGTCACGGTGCGGCGCTCAACGTCGTCGAGGTCAGCGAAATTGACCTGCACGTGCCCGACACGCAGGAGGTAGTACTGCTCTTCCTGCCGGTAACGAGCGCGGTCGAAGCCGAACTCAGTGCCGCGCTGCCAGACCGGACCCTCTAGTTCCTGCTCGGTACCGCCGGTCTGGCTCGGCAGGGTCGAAGCCCTCAAGAAGCGGCAGCTGGCCAGCCGGATCGATCACCAGTACGCGGCTAGCCTGCCGGAGCGCCGGGCGCGCGCCTCCCGCTTGCCTGGCCGGGATCCTCCGCCGATCATGTCTTTGCCTGGTAGTCGTGCAGCAGCTGGATCACTTGCTGGCGCACCCGGTTCAGGTCGGCGCCTAGCTTCACCAGCACCTGCGCGGCCACCCCGTCGCCCTCGCGGATAAGGCCGAGCAGGATGTGCTCGGTGCCGATGTAGTGGTGGCCAAGGGCCTTCGATTCGGACAGGGCCAGCTCCAGCACCTTCTTGGCCTGCGGCGTGAACGGGATGTGCCCGGACGGCGCGTGCTGGCCCTGGCTGACGATCTCCTGGACCTGCTGCCGCACGGTATCCAGGCTGATCCCCAGCGACTCCAGCGCCTTCGCCCCGGTGCCTTCGCCCTCGTGTATGAGGCCGAGCAGGATGTGCTCGGTGCCGATGTAGTTGTGATTGAGCGTCCTGGCTTCGTCTTGCGCCTCGACAACAACCCGCCGCGCCCTGTCGGTGAACCTCTCGAACATGGTCCGCGCCGCCCTTCTCGCCCTCATCCCGGCTCTGTCCGATGTCACCACGATAGGTCGCCTTGGCCGGAGGTCTGGCCGGCGCGCTGGTGGGCGAATGCTGTCACTGCTGGTGACCGTGGCTGCCGGGCCTCGCTGCCGCAAATGGCCATCGAGCAGCGGCTCGCAACCTTCACCCCGATCGACCCGGTCACGCACTCTCGGCATGGACACCAGCAGTCCGTGTGAGGATGAGCAGATGTCACCCCGCGTGCCGGCTGTCGATCCTGCGCGCCTTGTTCAGTGGTGCGCGGAGCACCTCGGCTGTCCGCCCACGGCCAAGCTGTTCAGGTCCGGGTATCTCTCTGCGGTGATCGGGCTGAGGCTGGCCGATGATCGGGAGGTCGTGGTGAAGGTCCGCCCCGACTCGCCGCGGATAGCGGCATGCGTGGAAGTCCAGCGCCACATGTTCGAGTCCGGTTATCCGTGCCCCGAGCCGCTCTGCGGTCCGGCGCCGCTCGGCGACGGCATGGCAACCGCCGAGGCCTACGTGCCTGGCGGCGCCGTACTCCCGAGCGCGGACCACGCGGCCCGGGCATTCGCGGACGCATTCGCGCGGCTCGTCAGACTAGCCCCCCGGCCGGCCGAGGTGCCCACCCTCGACCCGGCACCGTCGTGGGCGGCGTGGAATCACACTGAGGCCGGGCTTTGGCCCCGTCCCGAGGAGTCTGACATCGACCTCAACGACGTCGCCGGTCCGCAGTGGATCGACGATGCCGGGGCTCGTACCCGCGACCGGCTGCGGGCTGGCGGGTCCGAGGCAGTAATCGGCCACTGCGACTGGCTGGCCGGCAACCTGCGCTGGAGCGGAGACGAACCGCTGGTGGTCCACGACTGGGACAGCACGGCCGCCGACAGCGAGGCTGTCCTCGTCGGCTTCGCCGCCGCCCTGTATTCGACCGTCAGCCCGGACGACCTCGCCACCGTCGAGGAAACTGAGCGGTTCCTAGAGGCGTATTGCGCTGCGCGTGGCCGGGCGTTCAGCGCGGACGAACTCCAGCGGTCGTGGGCGGCCGGAGTCTGGACGCGAGCCTATGACGCCAAGCTTCAGCACGCGGTCGGGAAGACAGCAGTCTCGCTCTCCGAGAACGAAGCTCGTGAGCGCCTCCGTCGTACCGGGACCGATTAACGGAGACCGTGACGGTTTGCCGATGGACCGCCCCGGCAATGGGCCTTCGGCCACAAGCCTGTGGTCCATGGTCACCCGCAGGAAGTTGAGGATCTGCGGACGACTGTTTACAACCGGACGGGCTCACCCGAAGCTGAGATGGACGCCCAGCGACACTACGGATTGAGGCGCGAAATGAGACTGCGAACCAGGCTAACCGCTGCGATCGGAATCCCGACCATGACGCTGACGGCCGTCTTGGCGGCACCGCCTGCCTCAGCCTCTCCGGCCACGGCGCTCCGGTGCCACGCTTCCATGAGCAACAGTCATCCGGCTGACTACACCACCACGGACGTACGAGTCAGGACCGTGGCCCACGCAGGCGTGACGACGGTTGCCCATTACCGAACGGTGAGCCGCAAGCACCATCGCACCGCGAACACGGCCGGCAAAGCAACAGTGCCGTACTACATCAGCGGTGCTACACCCGGATACAAGGTTGTAGTCGATGTCTACGTGCACAAGGGCAGCCGTAAAGGCAGTTGCTCCACGTCTTTCACGCCGCACCGCTAGCGGACTCTCACCCGGACGTGAGAGGGCCATCGCAGGCGGTGGGCAGGCGCCCAGCCGGATTGGGACGAGTCCGACCTCGGGGTGCCTGTTCCGCCTGGCGGCCTTGGCGCTGGCCAGGCTGCTGAGCGCGCTTCCAGGCGCTTACGCTAAATATCCGCCTTGACCTGTCAAGCTGGGAACGGGCCCACCTGAGCCCCATTCAGCACCGCATCTTGGGGGTGGTTGCAGATGGCGGACAACCCGTGGCCGCTCATTCGGGCCGAGCGCGAGGCGCTGGCAGCCGACCTGGCGAAGCTCGACGAGCCCGCGTGGCGAACGCCGTCGCTCTGCGCGGGCTGGTCCGTGCGGGATGTGCTAGGGCACATGACGGCCACTGCCCGGATGACGCCGCCGAGGTTCTTTCTCGAATTGGCCCGATCTGGCTTCCGGTTCAACGTCATGACGGCTAATGACATGCGCCGCGAGACGGCGGGCTCGGCAGCCGACGGACTCGCCGCGTTCCGCGGCCTGATCGGCGCTACCACGCATCCGCCTGGCCCGGCCGACGCGATGCTCGGGGAGTCAATCGTGCATAGCGAGGACATCCGCCGCCCGCTGTTCATCATCCGCGAGTACCCGGCTGCCGCCGTGACCAGAGCCGCAGACTTCTACAAGGGCTCCAACCTGATTGTCGGCGGCAAGAAACGGATCGCCGGGCTGCGGCTGCGCGCGACCGATGCGGACTGGAGCACCGGCGACGGTCCGCAGGTCACGGGACCCGCCATCTCGTTGCTGCTTGCTATGGCGGGGCGGGCCGAGGCGGTCCGCGATCTGTCCGGAGACGGGCTGGCCACGCTGGCGGCCCGCATACACCGAAGCCACCCAGGTGCCTGAGCAGGCCGGCTACTCGGGCACGCCACTGCCCGTGAAGCTCGGTATAGGCGAAGGCGATGAGGTAGCGGTCATCGGAGCACCCGGGCGATTCGAGGACACTCTCGGCGAGCTGCCGAATGTCGCTAGCCTGCATACCGACCTGGCGGATGACGCCCGTTACGACGTCATCATCGCGTTCGTAACGGAGCGGTCCGAACTGGAGGCCGAGCTGCCGAGGCTGCGTGCCCGGATGGCACCCGCGTGCGGCCTTTGGATCGCGTGGCCCAAGCGCGCCTCCAAGGTGCCGACCGACGTCACTGACGACGTCGTGCGCGAGATCGCGCTGCCGACCGGCCTGGTGGACAACAAGGTGTGCGCGATCGACCAGACATGGACCGGCTTGCGGCTGGTCATCCGGCGCGCTAACCGCTTCCAGACGCCTGGACCCTGATCCGCCGCTGCGTTATCTCAGGGTCGGATCGGGGTGCTTCCCGATACCAGGGGGACCGGTAGACGCGGCAACCTGGATGGCATGAGCACAGATGGCGACACCCAGCAGTCCGAGAGCCAGCAGACCCGCCCAAACCCCCGGCCACCACTGCGCCGCCCCGAGAGGGGCCGCATGCTGGCAGGCGTGGCCGCGGGCCTCGCCCGTTACTTCGGCGTTGACGTGACGATCGTCCGCATCGTCATGGTGGTGCTGGCGCTACTCGGCATCATCGGCAGCTCGCTAGCGGTCGCGGGCATCCCGCTGTACCTCGCAGGTATCCCGCTGTACCTAGCCTGCTGGCTGCTGATCCCGGAGGAGGGCCACGAACACTCGATCGCGGCGAGCATGCTGCGGTCCACCCAGGACCGCTCGCACACTCAGGACCAGTCGCACTAGTACTCGCGCGGGTCGGTCAGTCGACAAGCAGTTCGCCCTCGAACCGGCCGAGATCCTCGCGGTACAACTCAAGCCCGACGCCGTTCGGGTCGCGGAAGTACATGCTGTTGTCCGCGCCGCGGTCCGGCCCCAGGTAATCCACGCCGGCCTGGTCCAGCTTCTTCTTCGCAGCCTCGAACTGGTCCGCCGTAACCGAGATGGCCAGGTGCTGCACTCCGCCGATGGTCTCTTGCCATGCCGGGTGCTCGTATCCAGGGAAGTCGAAGAAGCCGAGCAGGTTGTGGTTGCCGATGTCGAAGAAGAAGTGATTCGACCCGGCATAGTCCCTGTTCTCCACCAGCTCGACCAGCGGGAAGCCGAGAAACTCCTGGTAGAACTTGATCGTCTCCTCCGCGTCCTTGCAGATCAGCGCCAGGTGGTGCACTCCGCTGACAGTGCTCGGCCCGCGCTGCGCGAGCGGGTGCAAGTACCGCTGACGCAGGTCCTCCCGGCGTGCCCTGACCTTCGCGAGCTCCTCGCCCTGTGGCTGCGGCATGACTGCATCTCCTTAGCCGTCTCCTTGGCCGTCACGATCTCCGGCTTCCAGTCTCTCGCAGCGTGTCAATCGGCTCTTCCGATGGTCGCCATCATCTGCTAGCCTCTCTCATATTAGAGCCTGACACATAAGCAAGTAGCTCTTGAGAGGACGTGCCGTCATGAATCAGCCCCTCGTGACGTCGGGCAGCCGGCGCTGGTGGGCTCTCGGCGCGCTGGCAATCAGCGTGCTGGTCGTGGGCCTTGACCTCTTCGTCCTGACACTTGCCCTGCCCACGGTCTCCGCCAAACTGCATGCGTCGAGCAGCGATCTGCAGTGGTTCGTGGACGCGTACAGCCTGGTGCTCGCGGCAGCGCTGCTGCCTGCCGGCTTGCTCGGCGACAGATTCGGCCGTAAGCGGCTGCTGACCATCGCGCTGGCTGTCTTCGGCGTCGCGTCCCTGGCCTGCGCCTACTCGAGAAGCAGTACCGAGCTCATCGCCGCGCGGGCGGCGCTCGGCCTGGCCGCGGCCGTCATCCTTCCGCTTGCCCTGGCCGTGCTGCCGGTCATGTTCACTCCGGACGAGCGGCCACGGGCCATCGCGCTGGTCGGCGGTGCCACTTTCCTCGGCTACCCGCTGGGCCCGATCCTGGGCGGCTGGCTGCTTGACCACTTCTGGTGGGGCTCGGTCTTCCTGATCAACGTGCCCATCGTGGCGATCGCGCTGGTCGCGGTGGCCTTCCTGATGCCCGAGTCGCGCAGCCAGCGGCGGCCGCAGATCGACGTGCTCGGAATACTGGCCTCCAGCGCGGCACTGACCGCGCTGACCTACGGCTTCATCGCGGCCAGCACCCACGGCTGGTCCTCGGCGGTGACGCTGGGCACCATCGCGGCCGGTGCCGTCGGGTCCGTCGCGTTCGTGGCCTGGGAGAAGCACGTCACCCAGCGCGGCCGGCAGCCTCTTGTCGACCTCACTCTGTTCAGGTCAGCCGGATTCACCTGGGGCACCATCCTGGCGACGATGATCTCGTTCGCCCTATTCGGCGTGTTCTTCGTCATGCCGCAGTACTTCCTGGGCGTGCGCGGGCTGAACTCGCTGGACAGCGGCGTCCGGATGCTGTCGCTGATCGGCGGCTTGGTCGTCGGCCTCGGCGTCGGGCAGCGCCTGCAGACCGTCCGTAAGGACGGCGCCGACGGAGTACCGCGCGGCCCGCTGGCCGGACCCAAGATCATCGGAGCGACCGGATTCGCCATCATGGCGGTCGGGCTGCTGCTCGGCATCGACACTAGCCCGACGACGCCCACCGGCTTCATGATGGCCTGGTTCGCGGTCACCGGCCTCGGTCTGGGCCTGGCGATGCCGACCATGCTCAATGCCGCGCTCAGCGCGCTGACGCCCGAGCGAAGCGGGTCAGGCTCGGCGCTGATGACCGCGATGCGGCAGGTGGGAGCGACCATCGGCGTGGCCGTGCTGGGTACGGTGATAGCCACGGTGTACCAGAACCATCTGCACCTGCCCGGTCTGTCCGCCAGCGTGGCCGCGCAGGCACGCAGCAGCCTGGCCGCCGGCGTCGGTATCGCGACAAAGGCGCACGCCGCCGGCCTGCTGCAGGATGTACGGATGGCCTACTCGAATGGCCTGGACCTCATGCTGTGGATCTGCGCCGGTATCGCCGTCGTCGCGGCGGTCCTCGCTGCGCTGTTCATTCCGCGGACCATGCCGACCGCGGCGCCGGCCAGCCCGGAGACCGTGGCCACCGGCACTGACGCCGACGACGGTCAGCCGGTCAGTGTACCCGCCGATGCCGCGAGGGCAGAATGACAGCCATGACAGAACCTGGCGTCAGCCCGATCGGCTTGCGCGAACGCAAGAAGGCCAGGACGCGTGCCGCCATCCGGCAGCACGCGCTCCGGCTGTTCCTGCGACAGGGCTATGCGGCCACGACCGTCGAGCAGATCGCCGAGGCAGCCGAGGTGTCCCCGGCCACGTTCTTCCGGTACTTCCCGACCAAGGAAGACGTGGTGCTGCAGGACGACTTCGACATCCTCGCGCTGGCGGAAATGGATGCGCAGCCGCTCGAGCTTGGCCCGATAGAAGCCTTCCGCGGCGCTGCCGCGGCCATGCGGCAGCAGCTCACGCCGGAGGACCGGGCGATCTTCGCCACGACAATGCACCTGACAATGTCGATACCGGAGATCCGGGCCCGCGCCCTGGATGAGTTCGTCCGGACCATCGAGCAGATCGGCGCGGCCATTGCCAGGCGGGCTGGCAGCGATCCGGCTGATTTCGAGGTTCGGAACATGGCGGGCGCCATCATTGGCGTCATCATGGCCGCGACCATGCCGTGGGAGGCGGACGAGGGGTCCGACCTCGACACCATGTTCGACCGGATCGACGAAGGGCTCGCGCACCTCGGGGCTGGACTGCCACTAACTGCCGATCAGGCGGGTGGGCAGCCGCCGGGGGCGGCCAGCTAGCGGTCCGCGACGCGGAGGGCGGGCGCCCAGGGCGGGCGCCGAGGGCGGAGGCGGCTCAGGTGTCCTGGTCGGCTACACGGGCGCCGTGCTCGCGCAGCCAACCGATGAGATTGTCTCGTTGGGTGCCGGGACCGATGGCCGCATCGAGGGATGCGCCCCGGGCGTAATCTGGGATCCAGTTCGGGTCACCGCCTCGGGCCATGAGGTATTCGGCGGCGCGGCGTTGCCCACCGGAGCAGGCGTGCCACAGCGCCTTGGACACTTCGTCGGCTGGCGGGTGATCGCCGAGAAGTTCGTCGACGCGGCCGAGGAACCCGAGCGCTGCGGCTTGCCAGGGCTCATCGACGCGGGCGTCGCGGGCGACGAGGAGCCGGGCCACCTCCCAGCAGCCGTAGCCGACGGCGTTGCCGAGCGGTGTGCCGATCGACCCATCCGGGGCATTGACGTCGGCGCCGGCATCGATGAGGGCGGCAGCGACATGGGCGTCGTCGCTGCTGGCCGCCCAGTGCAACGGGGTCTCGTCGCCCGGTTCGTGAGCGTTGGGGTCGGCGCCCGCCTCGACGAGGACGCGCACGATCTCCGGGCCGTTCGGGAAGTACCCGGGCCAGTCGGTGACCACATGCAGCGGGGTTCGGCTGTCGTAGATGCCGCCGAGCGGTGCGGACGCGATGTCGGGATGGTCAGCGAGGAGTTGGCGAAGCCCGGCAGCATCGCCGGCGTGTATTGCGATCACGACCGCGTCGGCAACGTTGGTCGGTCCACCCACGACCGATAGCCTACCGCTGCGGCTGCAGTCGGCCTTGGGCGCTCGTCGTCGCCCAGATCCGGAGTTATCAAGGGTGATCGAGGATCACCAAGCCCTTCGGCCGTATAACGCGCTTCCAAGGCGGGTGCACGCGGACAGAGGCGGTGCGCCGGATCCGGCGCACCGCCTCTGGTGCCAGTCCCCTGGCTACTTGGTCAGGTGGGTCGTGATCGTCTGGACCAGGCCGGCCGCCTGGGCCTCCCACTTGGCGTAGGCCGCGGGGAACGCCGACCCCTGGACACCCTGCGCGGTCTCGTACAGCGGCTGGTGAACCCAGCCCGGATTAGCGGCCTGGTAGCGCTGCAGTGCGTTCAGGAAGGCGTCCGAAGAGTAGGTCGGGTTCATGATCTGCTCCGCGGTGCCCCAGCCGCACGACGGGCGCTGCTGGAACAGTCCCAGCGAGTCCGAGGTGCCGTAGCTGATGTTGTTCAGGGTCGACTCCTGCATGGAAGTCGCTACCGCGATCACCGCCGACCGAACGCCCATCCTCTTGGCCAGCGCCTGCTTGACGATCGTCGTCGCGTTGGCCATCTGCTGTGACCCAATCGGCATGTACTCCTGCGGACCGTAAAAGCCAACGGGACGCAACTGGTCCTGGGCTGGCAGGGAACCCCTGCCTGCGCTCGGGTCGGTACGATGCGCCTGGATCCTGGCAACCGCGTTCCAGGACAGGTGCTGAGGTGCAACCGGGCGCTTTGCCGCGACAGTCCTGACGTGATCCGTCGCCGCGACAGTCCTGGCGTGATCCGTCGCCGCGACAGTCCTGACGTGATCCGTCGCCGCGACGGTCCGGACCTGGTCGCGGGGAGCACCGTCAACGTCCAGCGCACCATGGCCGGCGGGCACAGACTTGCTAGCCGCATCCAGTAGCGCGCCCGCCTCGCGGATAACGGCAGCACTCTGGTGGGTCGCCACGACGGCGGGCGCCCGGGCGGCTGGCGCAACGGTGGCAGCGCTCGCCGCGCTGGCGGTGCCAACGCTTATCAGCGCTGCGGCCGAGCCCACAAATGCGATGGCCTTGCCGTGGCCCCGAATTGCGTCAGTTACTCGGGCAGTGCTTCGCACAGAAGTTCCTTCCTGTCTGTCCTCGCTCTGGCAGCGCGCGATCGCGCCGCCGCCGGCTGGATGTCAAGTGCGGGATCAACCTCGGCCCCTGAAGTCCAGGGCACCCCGGCCCCGGTAAGTCCAGGGCGTGATCCCGGCGAGGATCTCGTTGCGTTACTGGCGTCTGACGCGGCGTGGCCGAAACCGGTTTCGCGATGAGACGCAGGTCACTACTCGCGAGTAACCTGCGTCACTCATTGCGTCCGCAATCTGGTTGAAAGCGGACGGATGACACGTGCCTACCTCCACACTGCCGGTCAGGAGAGCGCTCCACCGCAGCTAGAGGCTGGGCCCGGCGGGCACCGCCCGTCGCGAGCGGCGGCACCGCCTCCAGCGGTAGACGAGGGTCCAGGTTGGCCCGAGCGGTGCGATGGGGCGCCGGGGAATGTTGCGCGTTCAATTACTGTTGTGGTTGCCAGACTGGAACCAAGGAGGAAGTCATGCCAGCCGTGACCGTTGCCGACATCCTGCTGCTGCCCAGGATCAGCGAGCCAGACCCGGCAGTCGCACAGGACCGGCCGGTACTAGCGGTGACCACCGCGCCGTCCGCCTATGAGGGCGAGGGGTTCCCGGTCCGCCGCGCGTTCGCCGGCGTCGACTTGCGAGCCCTTGACCCTTTCATCCACATGGACCAGATGGGCGAGGTCGACTATGCGCCGGGCGAGCCCAAGGGCACCGCATGGCATCCGCACCGCGGCTTCGAGACCGTTACCTACATGATCGACGGAACATTCCGCCACCAGGACTCCAACGGCGGCGGCGGGCTGATTACCAACGGTGACACGCAGTGGATGACCGCGGGCGGCGGAATCTTGCACATCGAGGAACCGCCCGAGGATCTGGTGATGAGCGGCGGCCTGTTCCACGGCTTCCAGCTCTGGGTGAACCTGCCGGCGAGGCTCAAGATGGCCGCTCCCCGCTACCAGGACATCCGGGCTGGCCAGGTCGCACTGCTAACCTCGCCCGATGGCGGCTCGCTGGTGCGAGTGATCGCGGGCGAGATCGACGGCCAGGCCGGCCCAGGAGTGACGCACACGCCGATCGCATTGCTGCACGCAACGATAGAGCCTGGCGGGCAGCTCCGGCTTCCCTGGCGGCCGGACTTCAACGCGCTGGGCTATGTGCTGGCGGGTGCCGGCACCGTCGGCACTGACCGGCGCCCGGTGCGCACCGGCCAGCTGGCAGTGTTCGGGCCTGGCGACGTGCTGACCTTCGGCGCGGAGCGCACGATGGACGGCCCGAGTGAGAAGCTGGACGTCCTGGTCCTTGGCGGCCTGCCGATCCGCGAGCCGGTCGCGGCCTACGGCCCGTTCGTGATGAACACGAGAGCCGAGCTGGTCCAGGCGTTCGAGGACTACCAGGCCGGCCGACTTGGCAGCATCCCGGCCGAGCGGACGACGGTCCCGGACGAGCCGCACCCCGGTCACGACGTGCTGTAGGCCCACCGAGTGGCGCAGCCAGGTGGCCGCGCGGGCCGGCGGTGCGGAGCGATCGGCCTGAAACGAGGGATTCGTGACAGGTCTGGTCGTGGTTTGTAGGGTTTGCTTGCGAGTTCTTGTCGATGCCGCGCCCGCCAGTGGGCAGGCGGGCCAGTGGCTCGGCTTGGCGAAGGGGCGAGGGGCCGGTGGCGGAGCAGCCTGCGCTGAGTTTCGCCGGACTGCTGCGGCAGTTGCGCGGTGAGGCTCGCCTGACGCAGGAGGAACTCGCGGAGGGGGCAGGGCTGTCGCCGCGGTCGATCAGTGACCTGGAGCGGGGCGTTAACCTGACTGCCCGTAAGGACACGGCAGTACTGCTGGCAGATGCGCTGGGCATGACCGGGCCGGTGCGTGAGCTGTTCGTGGCGGCGGCGCGCGGGCGGGCCGGGGCGGCCGAGGTGCTGGCGGCGCGGGAGACCGCGACCGGGCCTGTTCCGGGAGTGAGCGGACCTCGCGGCGCTGCCGGGATCGCGGGTGTAGCGGCGGATCCTGCCGGAGCGGTGGCAGTGATACGGACGCTTCCGCGTGATACCGCAAGCTTCACCGGCCGGGCGGCAGAACTGGCGCACCTGCTCAGCGCGGCGGCGGGTGCGGCGGCCGGCGGCGGAGTGGTCGGGATCCACGCGATCGGCGGGATGGCCGGGATCGGCAAGACAACATTTGCTGTGCATGCGGCGCACCGGCTGGCGGGGAGTTTCCCCGACGGCCAGTTCTTCGTGCCGCTGCATGCGCACACCCCTGGGCAGCGGCCGGTAGGCCCGGCGGATGCGCTGGCCAGCTTGCTGCTGACCGCCGGGGTCGGCGCGCAGCAGATCCCGCCGGGCGTGGAGGCACGGGCCGGACTCTGGCGGGACCGGCTGGCCGGTAAGAAGGTTTTACTGCTGCTCGATGACGCTGCTTCCCATGAGCAGGTCACGCCACTGCTGCCGGGCACGGCCGGCAGCCTGGTGCTGGTAACTAGCCGCCGGCATCTGACCGCGCTGGCAGATGCGGCGACGATCAGCCTCGATACGCTGTCGCCGGGTGAGGCCGCCGCGCTACTGGCCCGGCTGTCGGGCCGGCCTGAGCTCAATACCACCACCGGGCCGGCCGGGCAGATAACCCGGCTGTGCGGGTACCTGCCGCTGGCGATCGGGATGCTGGCCCGCCAGCTGCATCATCACCCGTCCTGGACCGGCCAGGGCCTGGCCGGGGACCTGGCCGCGACGGCTGGCCGACTGGAACTCATGCGGGCCGAGAACTTGTCGGTGGCGGCCGCTTTCGACCTGTCCTACGCCGACCTGACGGCCGGGCAGCAGGCGCTTTTCCGGCGGCTGGGCCTGCACCCTGGCCCGGCCATCGACGGCTACGCCGCCGCCGCGCTGCACGGCGCCAGCCTGGCCGCTGCGCGCCGCGACCTGGAAGGCCTGTATGACCATTACCTGCTAACCGAGCCCGCTCGTGGCCGATACGGCATGCATGACCTGCTCCGCGAGCACGCCGCCGCGCTGGCCGCAGCCGGCGACGCGGCGGACGCCGATGCAGCCGCGGGACGGCTATTTGACTACTACGCCCACACCGCCGCCAGTGCCGCCAGCGCCGCCAGTCAGATGGAGTCCAGGACGCTCGCCCCTGTCCGGCCGCCCCCTGGTCGTCCGCCCGTCTGCGCGCCCGCGCTGACCACGACCGGGCAGGCAGCAGCATGGCTGGACGCCGAGCGCCCTAACCTGCACGCCATTGCCGGTCATGCCGCCGCCGGCCAGCCAGCGCACGCCATCGCGATCGCTGCCGCGATCAGCGGCTTCCTGTTCGCCCGCGGTCACTGGGACCAGGCCGTCGCCCTGCACCAGGCTGCCCTGAGCGCCGCCTGCCAGGCCGGGGACCGGGCCGGGCAAGCCGCCGCCCTCAATGAGCTCGGCCTGCTGCAGCGAGAGTCCGGTGACTATCAAGCCGCCACCGCCAGCCACCTGCAGGCCCTGGGGATCTACCGCGACCTAGGCGACCAGCGCGGCCAGGCTAGCGCCCTGGACCAGCTCGGAATGGTGCAGCGCGAGACCGGTGACAGCTTCGCCGCTGCCGCCAGCCACCAGCAGGCCATCGAGCTGTACTCCGGCCTCGGCCACCGGCTTGGCCAGGCCGTGGCCGTCAGGAATCTGGGTGTTGCGCAAATCCGGACCGGAGATTACCCGGCAGCCGCCGCCAGCATGAAGCGGGCACTGAGCATTTTCCGCGAGCTTGGAGACCGGGCCGGCCAAGCCAGCGCCATTAACAGCCTGGGCGTCGTGCACCTGCATACCGGGGACTATTACGACGCAGCCGCCAGCTACCAGCAGTCGCTCACCATCGCCCGCACCATCGGCGACCGGCACGCCGAGACCGCAGCACTGCACAATCTGGGCCATGCGCAGCGGCTGACCGGGGACTACCCGGCCGCCACCGCCACCCAGCGGCAGGCACTGGTCATGTACCGTGACCTCGGTCATCCGCTGGGCCAGGCCATGGTCCTGAACGAGCTCGGCCATCTGAGTACGCTCACCGGCGACTATCAGGCTGCCGCCGACCACCATCACCAGGTGCTGGTTATATGCCGAGATCTTGGCCATCGGGAGGGCGAGGCCACAGTGCTGAACGACCTGGGCGAGCTGCTGGCCAGATCGCCAGCCAGCCGCCAGGCTCGCGACCACTACACCCAGGCGCTGGCCATCGCCCGCGATATAGGCGACCCGCTAGAGGTAGCACGCGCGCTTGAAGGCATCGGCCGCTACAACCTCCAGGACGCCAACCCCGTCGAAGGGATCGCGCACCTGCAGCAGGCACTGGCGATCTACCAGCAAATCGGCGCCCCGTACGCCCAGCGCGTCCGGGAGACCCTCAGCGATCAGGGCAACACACCAGCCCCGCGACCAGCTGCCAGCGGCGTCGGAGACCGTCAGCTGGGCGCGCCCGCTGAGTGACTTGCGAGCCCGTAGGCGCGGCTGTGGGCAGCGCGATGTTATACCTGCGACGCGTCCGCCGGCGGGCTCAGGCCAGCTCCGACAGCGCGTCGGCCAGCGGCTCCAGCACGTCCGGCGTGTGCGGCGGCCGCAGGTAGACGATGGCAAGCTGTACGCCGGCGTCGCCGAGCGCGGCGGCGGTTGCGGCTGTCTCCGCAGGATCGCCGGCGAACTGCACGTGGCTGGACAGCAGGATCTCCGCAGGGTCCCGGCCTAGGTCGGCGCAGTGCTGGTACAGCACGTCACGCTTGTGGCTGAACTGCTCGGGAGTGCCGCCGACGAAGTTCCAGTGCTGGGCGAAGCGCGCCGCGGTGCGCAGCGTCCGCTGCTCGCCGCTGCCCCCGATGCAGATCGGCGGGTGCGGCTGCTGCACGGGCTTGGGGTTGCACCGGGCGTCGGCCAGCTCGTAGTAGCTGCCCTTGAAGGTGGTGGTCTCCTGGGTGAGCAGCCCGGTGATCACCTCACAGGCCTCCTCGAACCGGTCGCTGCGTTGCTTCGGGGTTCCGAGCTCGATGCCATAGGCACCGGACTCCTGCTCATTCCAGCCAGCTCCGATGCCAAGCTCCAGCCTGCCGCCGGAGACGATGTCGAGTGCGGCCGCCATGTTCGCCAGTACGGCCGGATGGCGATAGTGAATGCCGGTCACCAGCGTGCCCATGCGCAGGCGGCGGGTCGCCTGTGCCAGCGCCGTCAGCGTAATCCAGCCCTCCAGGCACGGCCCGGCCGGATCGGCGCCGAGAATGGGATAGAAGTGGTCGAATGTCCAGCCGGACTCGAAGATCTCGATGTCGTCGGCCGCCCGCCATACTTCGAGCATGGCGTCCCAGGTCGTGTTCTGCGGTGAAGTCTTGAAGGCGAAGCGCATGCCTCCACGCTAGCTTGCCGTCCGCAGACTTCGGAGCTTGACTGCCCGGCCGTCGTAGTCAGTCGCGATGCAGTAACCGCGCACCGGGCAGGACACGGCGGTCAGGCCGCCACCGTGCGCATCCACCGCACGCGGCACCGACCACGACAACCCGTTCCACCGCAGGGCCCGGCCAGCCGCGTCCACCGCCACGCAGAACGACGCCGACGCGCAGGACACCGCGGTCAGGCCGCCACCGTCCGCATCCACCGCACGCTGCAGCGACCATGCCGTCCCGTCCCACCGCAGCGCCCGGCCGTTCCCATCCACGGCCATGCAGAACGAGGCCGACACGCACGACACCGCGGTCAGGCCGCCACCGTGCGCGTCCACCGCACGCGGAGCCGACCACGACAACCCGTTCCACCGCAGCGCCCGGCCGGCCGTGTCGACCGACGCACAGAAATCGCGGACCGGGCAGGACACCGAAGTCAGGCCACCACTGGGGTCCACGGCGCGCGGCGCCGACCACGACACCCCGTTCCAGGTCAGGACCCGGCCATTCCCGTCCACCGCCGTGCACGCGCCGGCGCTCGGGCAGGACACCGAGGTCAGCGCACCCCCGGTCCGGTCGACCGGGCTGGCGGCGGACCAGGTCGGCCGCGACCACGACGTGCCATTCCAGCTCAGGGCGTAGCCATTGGTGTCGACGGCCATGCAGAACGACGCCTTCGGGCAGGACACCGAGCTGAGGATGCCCGTGATCGGATCGATGTTCGCGGGCCTCGACCAGGTCAACGCGAACCGGCCAGGACCCGCCGTGAGCGCATTGCCATTGCCGTCCACGGCGGCGCAGAACGAGGCGGTCGGGCACGACACCGAGTCCAGCACGCCCGTGCGCGCATCGGCGTAGCTGCCGGTGGTGGTGCAGTCGCCTGCACTCTTCACGGTGCTGTCCGGGCACGAAATCGCGGTGGCCGGCCACGACGTCCCGTTCCAGTGCAGCGCGTTGCCGTCCCAGTCGACCACCATGCAGGACGACGTGGACCCGCACGAGACGTCCTCGACCCCGTCGCCAGTCACGTCCATATTATCGGGACTCGACCAGGTATGCCCGTCCCAGATCAGGTCGTCACCGCCGTCGACGGCCATGCAGAACGACGCGGTCTTGCAGGAGACCTCCATTAGGGCGCCTGCGCCGTCCGGGTCGAAGCTCTTGTCCAGCTTCCAGGACGTGCCGTTATAGGTAACCGAGCCCCCGTTCCAGTCCACTCCGACGCAGAACGCACGGGTCGGGCACGACAGCGAGCCGATACCGCCGCCACTGCTGCTGGTCGTGGGATCTGCCAGCCGCGGCCTGGACCAGCTCGTACCGTCGAAGGTGAGGACACTGCCACCCCAATCTCCGGCGGCACAGAACGTGGCCGACGCGCACGACACCGACTGAATGGCCATACCGGTGCTGTCTATCCGGGCCGGGCCCGACCACGACGCCCCGTTCCAGCGCAGGGCGTTGCCGTTGCCGTCGACGGCTTCGCAGAACGAGGCGGTCGGGCAGGATACCGACTCCAGGCCTGCGCCGTGCGGGTCGACGGGCTGCGGTGCAGTCCACCACCGGCCATTCCAGGTGAGTGCCCGGCCGAGAGTGTCCACCGCGGCGCAGAAGGACTCAGATGCGCACGAGACGCTGGTTAGCTCGACCCGGTCGCCGCCAGGGTCCACGGAAACTGGAGCGGACCAGACGGCCCCGTTCCATTGCAAAGCGTTGTTACCGGACTCGTCGACCGCCATGCAGAACGTGGCGGTGGGGCAGGACACCGAACGGAAGTTGCCGCTCTGGTGGTCAGGGCCGTAGCCGGGCCCGGCGCCCGGCGCGGGCGCTGCGGCCGCCCGTGCCTTTGCCCAGCTGCTAAACGGCTCGAGAATGTGGTCGTATGAGTACGGGGACTGCTTCTGCTGACTGCCGGCCGAGTTGTCGTCCTGGACGTTCCAGAAGGAGAGCTCGGCCAGGCCCTTCGCCGCCGCCCAGCGTTCGACCGTCCTGGCGTCGGCGAGCGTGAAGGTCTCGGCGGGCCCGTAGTCGTCTACGCCGAGGTCCTCGGTGACCCCGATCATGCCCCAGAGCCTGGCGGCCGACCAGGCCGGGTAGAGCTCGTGCAGCCGGTCGAAGATCTGCTGCGCGGCGCCCTCAGTGTTGTCAGCCATTTCATGCGGCAAATTGTCGTAGTAGTCGAAGGTCATGATGTTGACGATGGCGATCCGCGCGCCGTCGGCAACGGCGTTCTGCAGCACCACCGAGCCGCCCTGGTCGATGCCCGTGGTGTTCGTCGGGATGGTGTAGACGAACTGCACAATCCGGTGGGTCCGGGTGGCCCACCGCTCTACCATCGCGATTGCCTCGTTACGGCGGTTGATGCCCGCGTAGTTGTTCAGCGAGTCTTCCTCGGTGTCGAGGTCAAGTCGGGTCACGTGATAGGTCGTGATCACTTTCTCGTACTGGCCGGCGATCTTGCTCACGCTGTGGCAGCTGTCAGCGATCTCCTCGTCGACGCTATCCGCGCTGGCGCCGCCGAAAGACGGGACGACGTTCCCGCCCGCGGCCTGCACGGCCGCGATGCCCGCCGCGTAGGCCTTACCTACTGGCATCGAGGGGTCGCCGTTCCAGTCGACCGTGCACGAGCCGGGCCTTGCGGTCTGGAGGAAGGCGAGCGTGAGGTACTTGGCCCCGGACGCCCTGGAGGTCGCGGCGAGAGTATCGGCGGTGTTGAAGTAGTACGGCGCGAAGACATGCGGGGGCAGCACCTTGGCGCGGCCAGCAGCCGCGACGCTGCGGTCCGAGGGAGCCGCAGCCACGCTGCGGTCCGAGGCAGCCGCAGCCACGCTCCGGTCCGCGGCAGCCGCAGCCACGCTCCGGTCCGAGGCAGCCGTAGCCACGCTCCGGTCCGAGGCAGCCGCCGCGGCTGGTGCGCCGACGGCAACTGTGAGGCCGACCGAGCACGCCAGTGCGGACAGCCCGGCAAGCATTCGCGTCCGAAGCATCCAGGGCTCCTCTCCGCGGCCTGCCCGGGCACGACCAGGCTCGCCGGGAATCGGCTAATTAGGAAGGTTTCCTAACCCTGGTTACTTTTTCACGCCAACGCCCCGCGCTGTCAAGGCTTCTGATGCAAACAGGCCGAAGAGCCTGCGCGGCGATCAGTCGCGGAGCTTGCGCAGAATTCGGGCGAGGCTGGCCCGGTCTGTCGCGCTGAGGCGGTCGAAGACCCGCTCGGCCTCTGTCCCGCGAGCCGCCCGGATCGCCTGCAGGACGCTGGCGCCATGCTCAGTCAGCTCGACCAGGGTGGCTCGCCGGTCGTCAGGATCGGGCCGTCGGCTGACCAGACCGCGGGACTCCAGCGCATCGACGACCTCAGTGGTCGAGCGCGCCGCGATGTGCAGGTGATCTGAGAGCTCGTGCATGCGCTGCGTGCCGTGGTGGCCGAGCACGCGCAGCGCTCTCAGCTGCCCTGGCGTGATATCCCACGGCGCCAGCGTCGCCTGCGACGTGCCGCGAAGCTGGCGCGCGACGGACATGAAGGCTTCCGACAGCGTCTCTTCGCCGTCCGAACTGGGGCCGCGTTCCTTCCGGCGATCCGGATCACTCACGGGAATAGCGTATCAGCCGTTCTTGTTGTAGCCTCATATTGAGGCTACCTCATTAACGTCACGATCAGCCGCCCGCGCATCTGAGCGCGAGCCCCACCCCGACAGAATCGAGAAGCTCTTGGCAACGCCACCCATGAACCGAGATCCCGGCCGCGGCCGGGGCTCACGAACCGTCACAGCCGCCGAGAAAGCCCAGGCGCACGAGGTATCGCTGCGCCGCATCGGCGCGCTGTTCACCCCTTACCGGTGGCAGATGATCATCGTCACCGTCATCATCGTCGCCGCCTCCGGCGTCACCGTCGTCTCGCCGTTCCTGCTCCGCGCGGTCATCGACACCGCCCTCCCGGAAAGGAACGTCCGGCTCCTGTCCTTCCTGGTGGCAGGCATGATCGCGATCGCAGCGATCACCTCGGCGTTCGGGGTGATCCAGACCTGGATTAGTACCAAGGTCGGCCAGCAGGTCATGCACGGACTGCGGACCAGCGTGTTCGCCCACCTGCAGCGCCAGTCGATCGCGTTTTTCACCCGCACCCGCACCGGCGAGGTCCAGTCCCGCATCACCAACGACATCGGCGGGATGGAGTCCGTCGTGACCTCGACGGCGACCTCCATTGCCTCGAACCTCACGACCGCCGTCGCCACCGCGGTCGCCATGGTCGCGATGTCCTGGCGACTCACTCTCATCTCGCTGGTGGTCATGCCGCCGGCGATCTACTTCAGCCGCAAGGTCGCCGGCATGCGCCGGGCCATTACCACCGAGCAGCAGCGCGAACTGGCCGATCTGAACGTCACCATCGAGGAGGGACTGTCGATCAACGGCGTCCAGCTGGCTAAGACGATGGGCACCGGCCCGTCCCTGGTGCAGCGGTTCACCGCCTCCTCGGCCCGGCTGATCGACCTGGAACTGCGCTCTCAGCTGGCCGGACGCTGGCGGATGGCCTCGATGAGCATCATGTTCGCCGCGATCCCCGCGATCATCTATCTCGCCGCCGGCCTGCCGATCACCGCCGGGGCGATGACCATCGGCACTCTGATCGCGTTCACCACCCTGCAGAACAACCTGTTCCGCCCGCTGACCGGCCTGCTCAGCACGGGTGTCTCCGTGATCAGCTCGCTGGCGCTGTTCGCGCGCATCTTCGAGTACCTGGACCTGCCGGTCGACATCGGCGAGCCTGCCCATCCGGTCGGGATCGACCCGGCCGCGATCACCGGCCACGTCCGGCTTGAAGACGTCAGCTTCCGCTATCCCGGCGCCGACCGGCCCGCTCTGGACGGCGTCGACCTGGACGTCCCGGCCGGGAGCACGCTGGCGCTGGTCGGCGAAACCGGCTCCGGCAAGACCACGCTGGCCTCGCTCGTCGCGCGCCTCTACGACCCGACCAGCGGCAGCGTCACGATCGACGGGATCGACATCCGCAACCTCAAGCTGGCCGATCTTGCCGCGGTCGTGGGCGTGGTGAGCCAGGAGACCTACCTGCTGCACACCACGGTGCGCGAGAACCTGCGGTACGCCAAGCCGGCCGCCACCGACGCCGAGATCGAGAACGCCGCCCGCGCCGCCCAGATTCACGACTTGATCGCCGGCCTGCCCGATGGCTACGACACCGTTGTCGGCTCCCGCGGGCATCGCTTCTCCGGCGGCGAGAAGCAGCGCATCGCCATCGCCCGCACGCTGCTGCGCGACCCGCGCGTACTCGTGCTGGATGAGGCCACCAGCGCGCTCGACACCGAAACCGAGCGAGCCGTGCAGCAGGCGTTCGACAATCTCGCCCGCGGCCGCACCACGATCACCATCGCCCACCGGCTGTCCACCGTGCGCAATGCCGATCAGATCGTCGTCCTGGACCACGGCCGGATCGCCGAGTCCGGTACGCACACCAGCCTCGTCGCCGGCAACGGCCGCTACGCCGTTCTCGCCGCATAGACACGGCCGGATCCGGAACGCTCCTCGCGCCGTGCCCGGGTCCCTGCCTCGCTAAGCCCGCCGCACCTCGAACGTGAAGCAGCCGAACTCCACCGCGCGGGCATGCACGAGCGCTACCCGCGGATCGCCGAACATCTCGGCCAGGACAGCCTCGGCCGCGGCGGGATCACCGTCTGGCCCGCCCGGAAGCAGCCTGCCGCCGAGGATCACGCCGTCCGCGGAATATGCTCGCAGCACCCGGTGCCCGCTGGCCAGCCACTGCGGATAGCCCGTCCCCGCCGGACCCGCACATGGCTCGGCGTGGATGAAAATCGGGCCGGTCTCGTCATACGCACCGGGATTGGCCCCCGTCTCCCGCGCCCACCGGCGCAGCGGCGCATATGAGATCAGCGCGAATCGCTCGCCGGGCTGCAACGGTCGCAGGCAGCAGCGCAGCGGCGCGCCGCCCTGCTCGTCGGTGAGGATGCGCGGCCGGTTGCCGGCGTCGTCGGTCGCCAGAAGCTGGCGAACTACCTCCGGCGCGATCGCCCTTACCGCGAACCCGGTCGCGGCCTGCGTAGCTGTCGTCATAGATCCATGATCACTAACGGAACGGGGCGTGTCTGGCGGGAATCGGACACGAAGCTCGCGGTGGTCCATCGCTGGCCAGACAAGCGACGAGGGCAGGTCCGGCCCTTGCCCGGTGGGCCGCGACTAGCGCTTGGCGTAGCCGGCGATCACCTGGGCGCTGGGCCTGGGCGTGCGATCGAGGCCGAAGAGGCCGAACGAGACCGTATAGCCCAGGCCCCATTCGTAGTTGTCGATGCCGGTCCAGTGGAAGAGGCCGCGCAGGTCGATGCCCCGCCCGATCGCGTCCGCGGCGATCGCCACACCGTCGTGAATGTAGCGGCACCGCTGCGTGTCATCCGCCGTGCCGATGCCGTACTCGCTGATCAGCAGCGGCTTGCCGGGAAGCTCTGTGTGCAGCCTGTCCAGCACCAGGCCCAGTCCGCCACTCCACGGCACGTATCCCATCAGGCCGGGGCGCCCTTCGGCCGGGTACGGTCCCAGCAGCACGCCGCTGGTCGACGTCTGCGCCGGGTTGGCCCGGACGCTGGTCGCGCGGTAGTACGAGAAACCGATGACGTCGAAAGCGTCGACGAAGTCAGGATCCTCGATGCGCTCAGGGGCCGGCAGGCCCGGCAGCGCGGGCAGCTCGAGCACCCCGTCCCGCACCATTCGGATCCAGCAGCCGAAGGCCAGGTCGTCAACGGCCGCGGCGGCGCGCTGATCCGCCTCGTCCGGGCTGGCCGCGATCGCCGGCGCCAGGTCGTGGATCGTCGCCACCGGCTGGCCCCCGCCGCGCAGCGCTTTCCACGCCTCGTGGTTCGCCAGGTGCGCACCGATCAGCATGTGGCGGGCTTCCGCGATGTCCCTTCGCCCCGGCGGAAGCACGCCAAGCAGCCACCCGCACAGGGCGTAGGCGTGCGGCTCATTTACCGGCTTCCAGCCGTAGACAAGGTCACCGAACGTCTCGGCGAGGAACTCAACGTGCCGGCGCCAGTAATAGGTCCGGGCGTGGTCGTCGCCGAAGCTCCCCATAGCGGCGAACCAGACCGGCAGCGTGAAGTGGTGGGCGGTTATCCAGAGGCTGATCCCGGCATCCCTGCCAGCCTGGAGCAGGGCACGATAGCGCTCGATTTCCGCCTGGTCGTGCCTGCCTTCCTCCGGCTCGAGCCTGGCCCATTCCAGCGACAGCCTGAAGTGCCGCAGCCCGATGCCGGTCAGCAGGTCAAAGTCCTGCCGGTAGCGGTCGGCGAACCCACTGCCGTTGCCGGACGGCGGCGCGTGACCAGCCCGCTCCCATTGCAGCCAGTCGCCTGCCGGGGCAGCGCCCTCGCACTGGTTGGAGGAGTTACCCGTGCCCCACCAGAAGCCAGCCGGAAATGCCGGGCGGGAAATGTCGTCGACCATGGCTAGACCTCGATGTCTGCGCATTCCGGCAACTGCGGGCCAGGAGCCGCCGTTACACCGGCCTGCGCGGCAGCCTAGCCTGGCGGCCAGCCACCGAAATCTGAATTCCCAAGTCGCCCGGATCTGGCTAACCTGCAGCGATGTGTCAGAAAGGACGGTATCGGTGGCGTACCAGGCCATGGGGCCAGCCGACTACTCCAGCCGGGCCGTAAGGGCGGGTCCGTGACGGCACTAGCGGCGCCTAAGTTCAAGGTCCTCGACATAGTCGAGCTCCGTCCTCCCGGCGCATACGACGGCTGCAGAGTCGCCATCACTCAGGTCAGGGAGTATGCCGGCCCCCGGTACCAGTACTCAGTCAGCGGCGTGACGGGCATCGAAGAAGTCGACGATGAAATTTCGGGTCGTTTTGACGAGGAGGACCTCCGCAGTACCGGCGAGCGCGCACCGGTCGAGTTCTCCGCCGAGTTGTTCGCGCTACCTGGCGGTTTCCGCGTCGGGGAGATCGTCGTCGTCCACGCCGACCACGGCGATCCCGATGTCGCGGGTCGCACCGGTGCCATCGATGGAACTTGCAACGGCTACGGGCAGGTCGGCGTTCAGTTCTTCGACTCGGACGACTGCGTTCTCGTCCAGCCGTGGGTCCTGGCGGCCACCGGCGAGCGGCTTCCACAGCCGCAGCCGCAATACCCCAGAACGGTGCACTCAACGCAGGTGAGCGTAAACGGGCAGATCACTGGTCACTCCGCCTACCAGATCCTGGACGAGATCAGCCGGTACCTGAAGTGACATTCTGACGGCGCTGACGGCCTTGACATCCTGATGGTTGCCGTCGGGACAAATAGTGCAAATCGCCCAGCGAGGCGACGGCAACCGTCAGGATGTCAGTGCCAATCGCGGAGGCGAGCCCGGGCGCGGCTCCTCCGCCACCGCACACCGGGCCGTTCGCCGATCGAACCGAGGACGCACTGGCAACCCACGTGCCTGGGTGTTCGTCGACGACCTCGACGCGCACCTGGCGCACGCGCGCAGCCGCGGCGCGACGATCCTCTCCGGCATCCGCCAGCATGGCTACCGCGCCTACGAGGCCGCCGACCTCGAGGCCAACCGGTGGACGTTCGCCCAAGCCCGCCCCACCATGTGAGCAGAGCCTGAGGTCAGTTCATGATCCCGTAGTGTTTGTCACGCACCGATTCGGCGACAAACACTACGGGATCATGGAAAGTTGCTGGATGCGGTCGCCTAATCGAGGTTATCCACAGTGCATCTGGCGACCAGCTGCGGCCGTATGGCGTCCGCGAATACGATGCCCGCGATCTTGAGGGCTAGCCGTGGCACTTCCACTCCGCGCTCGACTGACAGGTAACACAGGCTCGACGGCGCTCAGCCGGTAGTGCCCGGCCCCGCTACCACGGCATCGACCGACAGCACGTGGTACTTGTGCACGCAGGTGTACCCGTTGAACGGCAGGCCGACCGAGGTGGTCAGGTTCGGCGGGTAGACCAGTACCCCGCTCGCGGTCGTCAGGCCGCACGGGCCCGGCGGATAGTTCTGTGCGTCGACGACGCTAATCTGCGCGCTCGCTACGGCTCCAGGCGCCAGCGTCACCAGCGTCGGGTGGCTGGTGGGGTTCCTGGTCGCGGCGGGCCCGACCTGCACGGCGTACGTCTCGCCGGTGAAAGACACGCCAGGGAAGCCGTAGAGCGTACAGGTGGCAGTGGATTCGTTGGTGAACAGGATCTGGTAGTACGCCGTGCCCGCGGCGACGCCGCCCTTCCCCAGCGTCACCTTGAGTGCGCTGGACTGGCACGGGCCGGGCCCGGCCGGCGTCGTCGCGGCCGGGCCGCTTACGGGGCTTGCGGACGCGGTCGCGCTCGGGGTGACGGTGACGGTCACGGTCGGCGCAGCTGCCGGGCTGCTTTTCGAGCAACCGGTGATCAGGGCCGCGCCGACCGCCGCTACCCCGATGAGCAGGCAGGTCGACCGTGAAAGTGAACGCATCGAGACCCCCAGGAAGGCTTACAGGAGTAGATCAGGCCGCTGGCCGGTCAACCAGTCTGACTGGAAACACAGCGTTACGTATGTATACACGTGGGATCGACCAGCGTAGGCCGGAAACGAGTATCACCCCGACTGAATTCGGCTTGACCAGGGTCCCTGAGGCCCCGCCGACCACGGGGCGCGCCGGCCTGGCCGGCGTTACGGCCCGGGCCGCCTCGCGGCCTCGGGGCGGGCGGGCTCGGCGGGAACGGCAGGATCAGCTGCCAGGCGGCGCAGTGCACTGCGCACGATCTGCGGATCGTAGGTGCTCCAGTATGGCGGCAGCGATGCACGCAGGAAGCCGCTGTACCTGGCCGTGGCAAGACGCGGGTCCAGGATCGCGATGACGCCCCGGTCATCGATCGTGCGCAGCAGCCTGCCAGTCCCCTGCGCAAGCAGCAGTGCCGCCTGCGAAGCCGCCACCGCCATAAACCCGTTTCCACCGCGAGCCGCGACCGCACGCTGCCGCGCCGACGCCAGCGGATCGTCCGGCCGGGGGAACGGGATGCGGTCGATCACCACCAGCTGGAGCGACCTGCCGGGCACGTCCACGCCCTGCCACAGTGACAGGGTGCCGAACAGGCAGCTCGACTCGTCCTCGGCGAACTTGCTGACCAGCAGCGCGGTGGAGTCGTCACCCTGGCAGAGCAGTGGCACGCCGAGAGCGTCGCGCAGCACGTCAGCGGCTTGCCGGGCGGCCCGCATGGAGGAGAACAGCCCGAGGGTGCGGCCGCCTGCCGCCTCGATCAGCTCGCGCAGCTCGGTCAGGTACGCGTCCGACAGCCCGTCCCGGCCTGGCGGCGGCAGGTGACGGGCGACGTACAGGATGGCGCTGCGCCGGTGGTCGAACGGGGAGCCGACGTCGAGACCGGTCCATTCCAGCCCGACTGGCTCTGAGTCTGCCGACTCGCCCTCGACGCTCGACTCGGCCTGCGCGTCAGGAGGCGGCAGGCCCCATTGCCTGGCCAGCGGCTCGAACGAGCCGCCCAGCGTCAGCGTGGCGGACGTCAGCACTACCGTCCGCGGCTTGAAAAGCCGGTCGGCCAGCAGGCCGGCCACCTGGAGCGGCGCCACTCGCAGCGTGTCCGGGCGGTTCGAGTCCTCGGCTGCGGTCCGCTCGAGCCAGACCACCTCCTGCCGCGCCGCGATCTCCGGCGCGAACGCGATGATCATCCGGCTCGAGTTCTCCGCTACCTCGTCCAGCGCGACGGTCGCGACCCTCGTTGCGACCAGGCGATCGGTGTCCTCCTCGCCGGCCAGATGGCTGCGCAGGTCGGCGGCACAGGCGGCTGCGCCGTCCCGCACCGTGGCCAGCGCGGTCTCAAGGTGAGAGTCCAGTACGTCCAGCCGCCCCGGCGCCGTGTCGGCCAGCGCCAGCTCCAGTCCCTCCGCGGCAGCCCGCAGCCGGGCAGTCAGGTCCTCGGGCACGAGCCGCCCGCAGCGGCGGGCGGCCGTCTCCACCGCTGCCGCGGACAGCTCGCGCGCAGCGACGCTGGTTACCCGGTCCACCAGGTCGTGGGCCTCGTCGATCACCACGACATCGTGCTCGGGCAGCACGACGAAGTCCTCCATCGCATCGATCGCGAGCAGCGCGTGATTGGTCACCACGATGTCGGCCTCGCCCGCCGCATCCCGCGCCAGCTCGGCAAAGCACTGTGAGCCGAACGGGCATTTCTGCGCGCCGATGCACTCCCGGGCGCTGACCGAGACCTGCCGCCAGGCACGGTCCTCGACGCCGGGCACGAGCTCGTCGCGGTCGCCGGTGTCGGTTGTGGCGGCCCACTCGTGCAGCCTCGTCACCTGGCGGCCGGTCGCCGAGACCGCGCGCGGATCAAACAGCACGTCCTCGGGCTCGTCCGCCGGCCCGCCGTGCACCTTGTTCAGGCATAGATAGTTACGGCGGCCCTTGAGGATCGCGAATACCGGCTCGCGGCCGAGCAACTCCGACAGCGCGGCCGACAACCTCGGCAGATCCCGCTCGATGAGCTGGCGCTGCAGCGCGATCGTCGCGGTCGAGACGACGACGGTTCCGCCGCGTCCTCTGGCCACGCCGCCCAGAGCGTGCCAGACCGCCGGAACGAGATAAGCCAGCGACTTGCCCGTCCCGGTCCCTGCCTGCACCGCAAGGTGCCGGCCGGACTCCATGGCCTCGTGGACCGCCTGGGTCATGGCCACCTGCCCTGGGCGCTGGACCCCGCCGATGGCGGACACCGCCGATTTCAGCAGGAGATCGACGTCGGGCAGCTCGGAGGACACGATGAAACGTTATCGCCGGCGGGCAGCCTGCGGGCAACCGGCGATCCGGCTGTGAATAAACGGCTGTGTCAGCTGGTGATGTCGGCGGAGGTCAGCCGCGCCCAGGCGATCGAGCCGAAGATCACGATGTAGATGACGAACGACAGCAGTCCGTCTTGGATGCCGGACAAGTCGACCGGCGCGCGGAACAGGCCGTCCCATGCCAGCCAGAAATGCGACGGCAGAGCTGGGTGAATGCCCGATAGTTGCGGAACCTGGTCGGCGATCTCGCTGCCAACCACGACCACCAGGATCGCGGCGATCGCGGCGACCGGATGCTGCGTCAGGGTGGAGACTGCGACCCCGATCGCGCCGAGCGCCGCCATCGCGACCGCCGCATAGAGCGCGACCGCCAGGACCCGCAGCACGCCGTTGGCGAGCGGAACTGACGTGCCGGAGAGCAGGGTGACCGGCCCGGTATGGAACAAGATCAGCCCCATGATCAGCGACACAACGGTCACCAGCAGGCATGCGCAGAAGCTGAACACCACCACGGCCGCGTACTTCACCGCGAGCAGCCTCGTCCGCCCGGCGGGCACCGTGAGCAGCCCGCGCAGCGTGCCCATGCTCGCCTCCCCGGCGATCGAGTCCCCGGCCACGACCCCTATGGCCAGCGGCAGGATCAGCAGCAGCATGAGCGTCATGACGACAAGCGCGAGGAATACCCCGTTCCCGGCCAGCTCGTTCAGGAACTCCGGGCCGCCGCCGCCACCGGCAACGGAGTTGATGGTCAGCCGGAACACCACGCCGAAGAACACCGGGATGAAGGTAAGCACGCCGAGCATGGCCAGGTTGCGCGGCCGCCAGAACACCAGCCGCAACTCGGAACGGAAAAACCTCAACCAGGACGGAACGGGGCTTCCTCCCGCCACTGTCGGCTCTGCCCGCCGGTCAAGGTCCATGGCCGGTCGGGCCAGGTTATCCGTCGACATTGAAGCCCTCGCCAGTCAGCTGGACGAACTCGTCCTCCAGGCTGCGCCTGGGCGTCTCCAGGCCTGCCACCGGCACGCCGGCCAGCACCAGCCGCTCGCAGACGAACTCCGGCTGCATGGTGCCCAGGTCGGCGCTCACCTCCTGGCCGTCCTGGCGCAGCTCGGTCAGGCCAAGCTCGGTCAGCACCTTGGCGGCCAGGTCGGGCTGCGGCGTGCGGACAAGCACCCGGCTGGCATCGCCGCCGCGCAGCTGGGCGAGCGGGCCGGAGAACACCAGCCGGCCAGACCGCATCACGCCCACATGCGTGCAGATCTGCTCCACCTCGGCGAGCAGGTGCGACGACACGAACACAGTCGCTCCGTCCGCCGCGATATGCCGGATCAGCGCGCGTACTTCCCTGGTGCCCTGCGGGTCCAGGCCGTTGGTCGGCTCATCCAGGATCACCAGCTCGCGCGGCCGCAGCAGGCTAGTGGCGATCGCCAGCCGCTGCTTCATGCCCAGCGAGTAAGCCCGGTACTTCTTGTCCGCGGCGGCCAGCAGCCCGACCCGGTCCAGGGCCTGCTCGATCCGGCCGGGTGCGGTCGCCGCACTGGCGGTCCGGTCGGCCGCGTCCAGCCTGGCCAGGTTGGCCCGGCCGGACAGGTGCGGATAGAAGGCGGGTCCCTCGACCAGCGAGCCGACCCGTGCCAGCGCCTCGGTCTGCCCCTCGGGCATCGGGATGCCGAGCACCTGATGGGTGCCGTCCGTAGGCTGGATCAGGCCCAGCAGCATCCGGATGGTGGTCGTCTTGCCGGACCCGTTCGGGCCGAGGAATCCGTACACGGAGCCGGTCGGCACGGCCAGGTCCAGCCCGTCCACCGCGAGCTGCCCGCCCCTGAACCGCTTGCTCAGCCCGCGGGTGGCTAGCGCGTACCCGGCGTCGAACGGCAGTGGCGACTCGCCGGCCCCGATGGCGCCGTCGCGGGCCGCGCCGCCGAAGCTGACCTCATCCCCGGCATCTCGCATGCTCATGGAGCCTACTTCGAGCCGACCGCTCACCCGGATACGGTCGCGGCGTCGGCGTAGAGCACCGACGGCGTGACGGCACCGACCAGGATCTGGCCCTTGCTGGTTATCAGTACCGACACCAGCGCGGACTGCAGTAGCCTGCCGCTTCCCCAGCTGCCCTTGACCGGCGTGGTAGCCAGCAGCAGGGCCCGGAGGACGGCCAGGTCCGGCCCCACCGGCACCGGGCCTGGCGATAGCTGAGCAGACGCGCTGCCCGGCGCCGGAGCCGCCTGCGAACTCGACCCGATGCCAAACGCACCGGAGATGTGACCTTGCTTCGGCCCCGCGAGCAGTTGCTGCACGGCCGCCGCCACCGCGGGACTGGCCGGTGTCACGAGGACTGAGGTCCAGTCCTTGCCGAGCACCTTGGGCGAGCCGGCCCCGGCTGGCAGTGCTGGCACGCCGCTCATGCGGATAATCCCCGTCGAGCGAGCCTTGGCCGCCTTGGCCGCCTTCCAGGTCAGCTGCGCGATCCCGGCCTGGTGGCTGCGATGCACCTTGCCGCCCGCAATGCCGCTCTCGAACGCCTTGATCGCCGCGGCTCGCTGTGCCTTGGTCAGGCTCTTCGGCAGGTTCGCAAGGAACGCGGCTCGTAGCTGCTTCAGCGCCGCCTTTGGCAGCGCCGGGGCCGGGACAGGCGGAGCGCCTGCGGCGCCCTGGGCGAAACTGGCGGGCCCACCGTTGATGACAGCGCTGCGGCCGATTCCGCGGATTGCGCCGAGCGGACCGAGCCCGAGATTGGGCAGGCCGCCCAGGCCGACCGGGAGCTTTGCCGGCACCGTGACAACCTTGACCTTCGCGCCGGACGGCGGGGTGAAGGAGAAGTTCGACTGGGCTGGCGGTCCGAATGTCAGCGCGGTAAAGCCCACCTCGAAGGCCGGGCTTGACGAGCCGCGGGTAAGCACCTCGACTCGCAGCGGAATGTGGCGGCTGGCGTCGATGGCGATCAGGATCTGACTGACTAGGGAACCCTGGCCCTTGGGCGCGATTGCGATCTGGTAAGCGGCCCGGCCAGCTACCGTGACGTTCGGGCCGAGCGAGACACTGGTCGACGGGCCGATCTCGGCAAGCGCCTGCCTGGCCGCCGCGAGCGGCGACCCGCTGGGGCCAGTGCCGAGTCCCGCGGGTCCGGCAGCGCCGTGGAGCGGAGACGCCCCGTTCCCCATAGTGCGTGGCAGCAGGACATGGGTCGCGGTCTGCGTCTTGCTATTCCACAGCCAGAGCTGGCTGCCATCGAGGCGCAGGTCGGTCTCGCCCATCTGCACCTGCTGAGCGACGCGGATGTGCTGTGGATTGAGGTACCACACGCTGACGGTCGTGGTACCGGCCAGCGGGCTCAGTGCCCCTAGCTGACCGGATTGGCCGGCGATACCGGCGATCTGCGGCAAGGCGGGCAGGCCAAGGTTCGCAGTCTCCTGGATGGTCGCGCTCAGCGGGCCAAGCGGCCGCGCGGATGCCTGCTGCACGTCGGCCAGCAGTTCCGCGACACTCTGGGCGGGCAGCGACGGCGCAGCCGCGCTGGCCGCCGCCGAGGCGGCAATGACAATCCCGGCAGTCGCAACTGCCCCCGCTGGTACCGCCCAACGTGCCCTGGCACCCATTCTGCGCACTTACGTCACCCACCATTCACCCCGGTTAATTCCCACAATAGCGGCTCGGGCATAACAGCGACCTAACGAGACGCACCACGAGCCGCGCCACGACCCGGCTTGATGCGGCAGCCACCCGAGGCGATGCGAAGCTGGGGGCTGACTCACTGGCTGCGCTCACCGACGTCACTGGCCGCGCTGATCGACGTCACTGTCCGGTGCCGACCGACGCTCCGCCGCTCAGCGGATCACCGGCGAACTCGTGCATCGAGTCCAGGTTGTCGTCCGCCGGATACTTGTGCGCAGCAGGGCCTTCGGCGAACGCGGTCAGTACGTTGGCTGTCACTCGCCTGGTAAAGCGGGTGGTGGCCGCGCTGATCCCCCAGCCGTAGGTCGGCGCTCCGAAGGCCTCGACCCAGCGCATCGTCCCCGTGTTGAAGACACCGGCGCCGCCGCGGTGCGTGTAGTAGGCGGAATCGGCGAAGCTGTTCACCCCGTTGCACACCAGCGGCGAGTGGGACAGCACCTGGATGGGCCGCTCCACCGGGTAGCCGGGGTTGACCCGGTCGTACTCGATCCCGATCAGATTCTCGAACGTCGATCCCTTCCGCACCCCGGTGCCCTTGAACATCCATGCCTGCGGTGTCTCGACCACGAAGTTGGAGATCGCCGGGTACCCCTCATACAGCGTGCCGATGACCGAGGACTCCGGATCGGGGTTCGGCGGCTCGCGCCAGTCACTGGTCACCAGGTCGTCGTGCTTGCCGTACATCGGGTCGAGCTGGTAGCTGGTCTTGTAGCAGACGACCTGCCGGTCGGCGCCGAGCGGGGATCCCTGCAACCGAGTGCGCCGGAACATAGCGTTCGCGCCGAGGAACGCCAGGTTCACCCCCCTGTTCCTGGCCGCGGTGACTATCGCGCGCTCCGGCGGGGACCAGTACTCGTCATGACCTGGCGAGATCAATGCACTAGCGCCGTCCAGCGACTGCGGGTTGGTCGCGATGTCCATGCTGGTCAGGTAGGCCAGTGGCAGACCGAGCCGCTCGGCCAGGTTCACCACCTTCCGCTCGTAGACCATGAACAGGTAAGCGCCGTCCATGTCGCCGGGCCGGTCGAGGCTGACCACGTAGGAGCGATCGTCGTAGCCTCCGGGACCCAGGTAGAGGTCGTAACTGCCCCAGGTGTTGTATGCCTGCCACGTCGGCACCGCGTTCTTCAGTACCACCTTGCCGGCCACGGTGGCAGACCTGACGGTCACCGGCACGTATCGCTGCCCGGCCGAGTGCCCGTCCAGCCGGAACAGGTAAGAGCCCTCCGGCCAGCCGTCCGTCGGCACGGTGAGCGATATGCCCCACTGAGTGTGCACTGTGCTGGTATCGGAGATAACTTGCGGGCCGCCCTGCTGATGCCCGCGGATGGCACCGGATTGCCACACCTTGCGGGCCAGGTCTCCGCCGTACCAGCCGATCCGGAAGGCCAGCACCTTGAACTCGCGCGCGGTGGTGGATACATAGAGGTCGATGGGCTCGCCGGGCAGCACGCTGGCCTGGCCGGTATAGCCAAGGATGGCGTCCGGCGCGCCAAGGTTGCTGATCCACCAGTTAGGGTCGCCTGGCAGCGAGTTCTCCGAGACGGTCCGGTGGTGCACGGCCGCGCTTCGGCCGCTGGCCGTGGAGGTACCCGACCCCGAGCCCGCCCGCGCGGCCGACGGCGAATCGGCGATCTTGACTGCTGCCACGGCGGCAGCGGGCACCGCGGCAGCAGCGGCGGCGCGGCCGAGAAAAGCTCTGCGCGTCCAGGCCATGACTGTAAGCATGGCCTGCCGGAGTGCATTAGCTAGTCAAAGGCGCGCAATTCTTCTGCAATCTTCACTGCGTGTGCTGGCGTCACCACTATGCGCGATGGGCTGGCCGGGCTGGCGGAGCGCTACCAGCGCCCCAGCGGCAGCAGCAGAGCAGACACCGCGACGGCGGCGAACAGCAGCGTCAGGTAGACGATCGAGAGGTGGAACAGCCGCATTGGCGCCGGTGAACTGCCCCCGGCTATCCGGCCGCGGAGCCGATGCGCCTCCGCCAGGAACCAGCCGCCCAGCCCGAGCGCGCAGCAGCCGTATATCCAGCCGGCGTAGGGGGTCAGCACCAAGGTGGTGACCACCATCGCGTAGGAGTAGATCACGATCTTGCGGGCGACAATCGCGGGCGTGGCGACGACCGGCAGCATCGGCACGTTAGCTGCGGCGTAGTCGTCCTTGAACTTCATCGCCAGGGCCCAGAAGTGCGGCGGAGTCCAGAAGAAGATGACGGCGAACAGCACGCCCGCCCACACGCTCACCCGGCCGGTGACCGAAGCCCAGCCGACCAGAACGGGAAAGCACCCCGCCGCCCCGCCAATCACGATGTTCGACGCCGTCCGGCGCTTGAGCCCGATGGTGTAGACGAACACGTAGAACAAGATCGCGCCGTCTGCCAGCACCGCCGCAAGCCAGTTGGCGAGCAGGCCGAGCAGCAGGGTCGCGACGGCGCCGAGCACGACACCGGACGCCAGCGCCTCGCCCGGCTTTATGGCCGCGCTGCCGTTCCTGGCGACAAGCGGCCGGCCGGAGGTGCGCTTCATGACGGCATCGATATCCCGGTCGATATAGCAATTCAGCGTGTTAGCGCTGGCCGCTGCTAGTGCACCGCCGGCCAGCGTGACCAGGATCAGGCGCGCCGACGGGAGGCCGCGATCGGCAAGCAGCATGGTCGGCAGCGTGGTGACCAGCAGCAGTTCGATGATGCGCGGCTTGGTCAGGAGGAAGAGTGAGCGCGCGACAACGGCCACCGGACGACGGCCCGGTGCCAGCGCCTCCCCCGGCCCGTCGCGGTCGGCAACGCCAGGTCCAAGAGCACCCGTGACCTGCGCCAATGCCTCGCCTCCGCGACCAGTGCCGAACATATGTCCGCGGGCACGCTGCTGCTATCTGGCCTCAGCTTCCGGCCATCCGGCAAGACATGGGGACCACCGCGTCAGCAGACACGTTACCCGCTCGGCTTGCCTGACCTGCATCGGGCCGGGCCAGAGCCGCCAGGTGGACCTGGGTCGGGGCGAACATGCCGTCCGAACCTATGGCCTCGCGCGTATAGATTCACTGGGCGGCGTTGCATCGTCCGTCACATCACATACGACGCGCGACGCGCGACGCGCGGTGCGCAGGTGCGCGGGACGCGGCGTCACAACCGGAGGAAGTTCAATGAGCGTTGGCATAGACGACAGGCCCGCCGATGACGAGCCATCGGGCCCCGGCGGTCCTGCCGCTAGGCCGCCAGTCGCCCAGGCTCATGAAGCCGCCCAGATACGCGAAACCTCCCGAGGTCGGGCCGGTACCCAGGTCCGCGCCCGGCCAGTGCGGGCCAGCGTGTCCGCGGCCGCCATCATGGCCGCCGCCCGGTGGACCAAGTGGCTGGAGCCCGAACTCCTGGGCCTTTCCCGGCTGGTAGGGCCCGGCAGCGTCTGCGTTGACGTCGGCGCTGCGGCTGGCATTTACACCTTGCCGCTGTCCCGGCTGGCGGGCCCGACCGGGCTCGTCTACAGCGTGGAGCCGCTGCCGTTTGCCTGGCCGGCCTGGAACCGGCTGCTGAATGCGCGCAGCAGCCCGAACGTCCGCCACAGCGCAGTTGCCCTCGGCTCCGAACCCGGCAAGGCCGATATGAGCGTGCCGATGGGCAAGTACGGCCTGGTCACGGGCCGCTCGTTCATCAGCAAGAACAGCCGCGGGCTCGGGTCCAACGCGGAGTTCGAGCAGCACATCAGCTTCCCTGTGCCGGTGGACACCCTGGATGGGCTGCTGGAAGGTGCGAACAGGCTCGACTTCATCAAGATCGACGTCGAGGGAGCCGAACTGCACGTCCTGCGGGGCGGCACGAGGGTAATCGAAGCGTTCCGGCCGGCCATGCTGATCGAGATCGAAGCCAGGCACTGCGACCGCTACCAGTACGCCCCTGCCGACGTTGTCAGCTGGCTCGGCGAGCGCGGTTACGCCATGTATAGGTGGCAGCGCGGCTGGCGACCCGCCGCCACGGTGGACTCGCGGACGCGCAACTACCTGTTCCTGGCCACCGGGCCTGGGCCTCGGCCAGGCCGCCGGGACTAGCCGGAAAGGCTCTTGTAAACGCCGTCGATGATCGCCATCTTGCGGGGGTCATCGACGAGGTTCATGCCCATCCGATTCATTACGTAGGCGAAAGCCACGCCCGCCTCGGGGTCGCCGCCGACTGCCGATCCGCCGAAGCCATCATGTCCGAAGGCCGCTGGATTGGGCCCGAAGTGGTGATCATCGCCGGATATGCCCCAGCCGAGGCCGAACTCGAGGGGGAACCCGAGCACCAGGTCGGTGTGCAGTCCATTGCCCGTCCTGGCGGCTTCCATCGTCTTGGCCGAGATCAGCCGGTCCGAGCCGTCAGTCACAGCGCCGAATATCGTGGCCAGCGCGAGCGCGGTCCCATGCCCGTTCGCCGCCGGTATCTCGGCCATGCGCCAGTCATCGGCATTTGCCTCGTCCCCGGTCAGCGACGGATTCAGCAGCGCCGCCATCGCGGCCGGCGTGGCGTTGGCGTATGCCTGCGCGAGCGCGGCCTGCTCGTCCTGTGTTGGCCGCACGCCCTGCAGTTCGCTGCATCGGCCGAGGTCCGGCTCGGGCACCCCGATGTGGAAATCGGCGTCCAGCGGACCGGCGATCTCGACGGCGAAAAAGCTGCCCACGCTCTGCCCGGTGATCCGGCGGATGACCTCGCCGACCAGATAGCCGAAGGTAATCGCCTGATAGCCGGACGTCGTTCCCGGCGGAAAGAAGGGGGCCTGCTCGGCCAGCAGACCGGTGATCTTCTCCCAGTCGTAGTAGTCCGTGAGGGTGGCCGGAACCGCCAGTCCGGTAAGGCCAGACTGATGGCACATCAGCCAGCGCACCGGCATGTCGCCCTTGCCATTGGCCGCGAACTGCGGCCAGTACTTAGCCACCGGCGCGTCCGGGTCAAGTTCGCCCCGTTCGATCAGCAGGTGCGCGCACAGCGAGGTCATCGCCTTGGTGGTGGACCAGACGTTGGTCAGGGTGTCGGCCTGCCACTCACGGGTGCGGGCCAAATCCGCCCAGCCCGCCCACAGGTCCACCACGGGCTCGCCGCCTAGCACGACGGCTACGCTCGCGCCGATCTCGTCTCGGTCTGCGAAGTTGGCAGCGAACGCATCCCGGACCGGCTCGAATCCGGGCTCGCACGTTCCGTTGATGGAAACCTGGCCTTCGCTCACGGCTGCCGCCCTCCCGCGCGCACGCTGCCGGTAGCTAGCGGCGTCATGCCGGTAGCTAGGGACGCGTTTACTGCCTCGAGTCCGCCCCTGTATTGCAATTAGGCGGACCCGGAGCCTGGCTGTCAATGGCCTCGCGTAGGCCCCGGCTGCGCCCAGTTCGGCCGGGCTTGCCCCGCTGGCGGGCAGCGACGACCCGGCTGTGCCACGCCGCCGCACGACCGAGAGCGCCCGAACCTGCGGCATTCGGCTCACGTCGGAATCCATCATGGGGCCGGTCGCCGGCAATCCCGGCAACGTGGCCGTCCAACTGGGCAACCAGGGAAGTGGCTGCCGACCCGCATGAACTGCCGCGCCGAGACAGCCACCCGGGGATTACTGCATCGGGGTTTATGACCCGCATATCCGGCCGGCCGGGCCAGATTACGGCTTCGGGCGCGATAAGTTCGGCTCTGAACAAGGCGAATCTGCTCGAGGGGTTGACACGCATGGACGGCACGATCGAGGCCGGACCCGCCACCGCAGGCCGAAGGCGCATGGCACCCCGATCCAAAGTAATGCTCGGCGTAGCGGCGGCGGCCCTGGTCGCGATCGCCGTCATCGTGCTGATGCTCGCTAACGGCCCGGTGAAGGCGAGCCCGCCGCCGCCGACAGCGAAAAGCTTCACGCTGCCGGCGCTCGGCCATCCTGGGCAGAAGATCTCGCTGGCAGCACTGGCCGGAAAGCCCGTGATCATCAACTTCTTCGCGTCATGGTGTGAGCCGTGCAAGCGCGAGACGCCACTGCTGGCCAGGTTCTACCAGTCTCAGCATGGCAAGGTGCTGATCATCGGCGTGGACTCCAACGACGAGGCCGCAAAGGCCATGGCCTTCGTCCGGGCCGAGGGAGTCAGCTACCCGGTCGCGTCCGACCCGTTCCCGGCCCCGGTGACAGTCTCCTACGGCGTGCTAGCGCTGCCCCAGACTTTCTTCCTGAACGCTCAGCACAAGATCGTCCGGCACATCATCGGCGGCCTGACCAGCGCCGAGCTGACCGCCTGGGCCCGGAGCCTGGCTGGTCATACGACGGGATGACCTCATGCCGGGAATGAACCGCGGACTGAGCCCGACCAACCCGACCCTCGAGACCGCTTTCAAGACCGCGCTCCTCAACCAGGGCGTCATCGCACTGCTGATCTTCGTCCTGCTCGCGATCGCCTGGGTCGCCTGCCGCGAACTGCTGCCGGTGCGGACCAAGGTGTGGCTGTCAGCCCGGCAGGCCTCGCTCCCGGCCGAGCCGGCCGGACGCAGGCTGCTTCGCGTCGGGTTCGGCCTGCTCTGGGTATTCGACGCCATCCTGCAGGCGCAGCCTTCGATGCCCGGCGGGCTGCCCTCGCAGGTGATCGGACCCGCCGCGGCCGGCTCGCCGGGCTGGGTGCAGCACCTGGTGACCTGGGCAGGTACCGGATGGTCGTATCACCCGGTGCAGGACGCGACTGCCGCGGTGTGGATCCAACTTGGCATCGGTGCCTGGCTGATGGCGTCCGCCCGTGGCAACTGGTCCCGGCTGGCCGGACTCGCCAGCGTCGGCTGGGGCCTGGTTGTGTGGATCTTCGGCGAGGCATTCGGGGGCATGCTCGGGCACGGCGCAAGCGTGCTGACCGGGGCGCCCGGTGGCGCGCTGATCTACTGCGCCGCGGGCATCCTGATCGCCCTGCCCGCGCGCTGCTGGCTGGACCGCAGACTAGGCAGGCGCGCGCTCCAGGTCATCGGCGGTTGTCTGGCCGCCCTGGCGATACTTCAGGCGTGGCCGGGCCGCGGATCCTGGCAGGGCCGGATGCACGGGCGGCCTGGCCCGCTGGCGGCCATGGTCGCGCAGATGGCAGCCACCAAGCAGCCGCCCGGCCTGGCACGAGCCGTCTCCGACTTCGGAGCGCTCGTTGCCGCGCACGGCTTCGCGACGAACCTGATAGTCATGCTCGTCCTGGCAGTTTGCGCAGCCGCCCTGATCACGGGCCAGCTGGCCATTGCGACACCGGCCGTCTGCCTGCTGCTGGCGTTCTTCCTCGCTGACTGGGTCCTGGTCGAGGATCTTGGTTTCTTCGGCGGGCTCGGCACCGATCCGGGCACCATGCTGCCGCTGGCGCTGCTCCTGCTCGGTGCGTTCCTGGCCACGGCCAGGGTGCCTGCGGAGGCCCGCGGGACCGTGGCCGCAATTGACTCACCCGCTGCTGACCCGCCAGCCACACCGGCCGCTGCTGACCCGCCAGCCACACCGGCCGCTGCTGACCGGCCAGCTATACGCGGCGCCGACCGACCGGGCCGACCCGCATCGCGGCGGCCTCGGCAGGCGCCTGCGCACCGCACTCGGTACCGCGAGCGCCAGTGTCGTGGTCGCGTTGTGGGCAGGGGCAATGATGGCCATCGGGGCTGCCCCGATGGCGATGGCCGAGGCGGACCGCACTGCCGACCCGATCATCGCCAGCTCGCTGAACGGGCCTGCCACCACGCTGAACACGAGGGCGGCCGCCTTCAGCCTGACCGACCAGAACGGCAGGCAGGTCACACTCGCCAGCCTCCGCGGCAAGGTGGTCCTGCTGACGTTCCTCGATCCGGTGTGCACGACCGACTGCCCGCTCATCGCGCAGGAGTTCCGCGAGGCCGACCAGGTTCTCGGCAACCGGGCCGACCGGGTAGCACTGGTCGCGATAGTGGCGAACCCGCTCTACCGATCCACGGCCTACACCCGCGCATTTGATCGGCAGGAGCAGCTGACCGGGGTGCCCAACTGGCTGTTCCTTACCGGCTCGCGCCAGCAGCTGAGCAGCACATGGCATGACTACTACGTGACTGCCCAGGCTGAAGGAGCAGGCTCGATGGTGCTGCACCCGGACGTGGCTTACGTCATCGACGGCAGCGGTATCGCCAGGACCGAGCTGAACGTGGATCCTGGGCCCGGCACCGCCAGCTCGGAGTCGTCATTCGCGGTCGAACTCGCCAGCGCGGCCGAGCGGGCGATGGGATCGGATGCCGGCTAGAAGCCGACCGTGGCCAGGGCCGCGCAGAACGCCGTCTCCCAGCTGGCCCTGCTGCGCACCGGCCCAGCCGGGGCCGGCTTGACCCGGTCAAGCGCCGCCAGCGCGGACCGGGTTAGATCGGCTGCCCCGGCCGAGCTGACCATTGCATCGCCGAGCTCCAGCTCGTGCTGCAGATTGTCACGGCCGTGCCCTTGGACCACGTCGAGCAGCAGCAGCGCCCGGCCGATGGTCCGCGCCTCGGTGCAGGTATCCCCCGAGCTGGTGATGATCAGGTCGGCGGCTGACATGAGATCGGGAACACGGTCGGTGAACCCGAACGGTCGCACTCTCGGCTGACGCGCGGCCACGTCGGCGAGCTTGCGCGCCAGACGCCTGTTGTTGCCCGCCACCGCGAGCACGTTTACCCCGGCGTCGCCGAGCGCCTGGGCTGCGGCCGCCAGCGGCCCGAGCCCCCAGGCACCGGACATCAGCAGTACGCACCGCTCGCCCGCTGGAATGCGTAGCTCAGCCCTGGCCCTAGCCTGACTTTGCGCCTGGTAGAAGGCGGGCCGTACGGGCGGCGGCACGACCTGCACCCGCGCCTCGGGCCGGAACCGCAGCACGGCAAGCTCGGCCACCTCGGAGGTAACCAGGTATATGTCGACATTCGGGTGCACCCATAGCCGGTGCGGGGTCACATCCGTGCAGAACACCACGTGCCGCATCGACGGATACCGCCCGGCCAGCGCGCTCGCGGCGGCGGCGCCGGTAGCGAACACCGAGATGACAACGTCCGCCGGGCGCCGGTCCAGGTGTTCCCTCAGCGGCCGCACGAGCTGCCGCCTGGCCGCGGCATCGGCAAGCAGCGCCAGCTGACTGCCGGTGCGCAGGGCCGAGAAATGGAATGCGTCATACAGGCCGGGAACGCCGAGCATCGTGCGGAACACGGTCTCGCCCATCGGGCCGCGGCGCTTGCCCATCATCTGCATCGCATCCAGCGTGCTGGTGTCCCAGCCCTGCGCCCGCAGAGTGTTCGCGCACGCTGCCGCGAGCGCATCGTGACCCATGCCGATAGAGCCGGACAGCAGCACGGCCGAGCGCCGCCCGGTCACGCGTACCGCTCCGCGGCTCGCGTGGCGCCCGCCGGGGCCGCACTGTTCAGCCATTCCAGGTACTGGCGCACGCCGGTCGCGAACGACGTAACCGGGGACCAGTCGAGCAGTTCCTTGGCCAGCCGACTGGAAATGCCCACGCCCTCGTAGTCGGCTGCGCGTGCCTCGGTGTGCCGGACGGGGACTGGTCGGACCAGGCTGCAGACAGTGTCGGCGATCTCCCTGACTGACACCGGCGTCCCGCCCTCGAGTGCCAGCGTCTGGTCGGCCGCCACCTCCGACAGTGCCCGGACGTGCGCGTCCGCCAGGTCCTCCACGTAGACGTAATTGCGCTGCTGCTCGCCGGTCCCGGCGATGGTGATGGGCGTGCCGGCCAGCGCAGCACGCACGAACCTCGCCACCACCAGCGCATCGCGCATCCGCGGGCCGTACGGGATGCCGTATCGCAGGATCGTGTAGCGCTGTCCGTACATCTCCCGGTAGCTATGCACGATCATCTCGGCCGACAGCTTGGTCGCCACGTACACGTGGCCGGACCGGCGCAGGTCGACCGGGGCCTCCTCGGTCAGTTCGCCCATGCCAACCGCCGCCCCGTATACCCAGACGGTGCTGGCCAGCAGGAATCTACCTGCCCCGGCTCGCCTGGTGGCCTCGAGCACCCTCGCGGTGCCTTCGACGTTCAGCCGGACTGCCCGTACCGGGTCTGCGGCGACATCGCTGACGTCCGCCACCCCGGCTAGGTGGAAGACCGCGTCCGCACCGGCCACGGCGTCCGACAAGGCATCGGAATCGAACACGTCCGCGCGGGTGTAGTCAGCGGCGGGGTTGATCCACCGGGAGCTGAGGTCGATTACCGACACCTGATTACCGGCACGCAGCAGGTGATCGACGACATGAGAGCCGATGAAGCCGCAGCCCCCCGTGATCGCTACGCGCATGGACGCTCCCCTACCCCCGTTATGGCGCCGGACAACATATTTCTGTCAGACCCAGGCCATGCAGTCATAGGCGGCCGACACGGCCGAGCAGACCAGGTCGACTTCGCCGGCCGTCATGTCCGAGTGCACCGGCAGACAGATGTGCCGGGCACACAAGTCCTCCGCGACAGGCAGCGCGGGCGTGGCTCGGGCCAGCTCAGCGAACACGGGCTGACGGTGCAGTGGCAGGTCGTAGACCTCTCCGGCCAGCCGGACGTCGTGCTCATCGCACAGTTCCCGGCGGAACCTTGCCCGGTCCGCACCCGCTGGGAGCACGGCGACGTACTTGTAATAGTTGCCGCGACAGCCGGTCGGCTCTGCTAATGAGTCCAGGCCATCCAACCCTGCGAGCAGGTCGTCATATTGCGCTGCCACAGCGCGGCGATGCGTGACGAACTCCTCGAGCCGGCGCAGGTGGACCAGGCCGGTGGCTGCCGCCTGCTCGCTCATCCGCCAGGCATAGCCGTGTCGTAAGTGACGATTGGCTCCGACGCTGCCCTTGCCCTGGTCTCGGTAGATGCGCGCTTCCTGCTCAAGGTCGGCGGACGGTGTGATGATCATTCCGCCCTCGCCGCAGGTGACCACTTTGGTGGGAAAGAAGGAGAAGCCGGCCGCGGCACCGAAGGAACCGGCGGGCTGGCCGGCGTAGGTGGAGCCGTGCGCGTGCGCCGCATCCTCGATCAGGGTCAGGCCCTGCTCCGCGCAGTACCGGCGCAGTTCACCGACCCGCGGCGTGATCAGCCCGCCGATGTGCACGAGCATGACTGCCACTGTCTGCGATGTAAGCGCGGCGGCCACTGTCTGCGGGCTGAGGGCGAAGGTAAGCGGGTCGATGTCGGCGAACACCGGCGTGCCGCCCGCACGCAGGGCGGCCTCGGCCGTGGCGAAGAACGTGTTGGCCGGGACGATCACGTCGCGCCCGGCTACCCCGATGCTGCGCAGGATGATCTCTAACGCCGCAGTGCCGCTGGATACCGCCACCGCTCGCGGGACTTCGCCCGCGCCCGCTCCTGGCTGCGAATGAGCGGCCGCGAAAGCCGCCTCGAATAGCCGCGTGTAAGGGCCCAGGGTAAGGATTCCGCTGGCTAGGATTTCGGCCGTCGCCGCCGCGATCTCAGCACGATCATCCGCAGGAAAGACGACACGGGCTGCCTGCACTGTCAATCGAGCCGCCCCCTTCGTCCCGGATGAACCGTCAGAATTGATCCGATGCGAGCCGCTTCGCCCCAGGTGCTAATCTTAGCCGCTAGGCGACTGCACGGACGACGATTAAATGGCCGTGGCGTCATACTCTGGTATTGATCAGGCCCATGAGGCGTTGCGCGTCGACGAGGTTGCTGGTCAATCGGGTAAATGGCGTGATTCGCTACCTGATTGATCGGTAATGCATTGACAATGGCAGAGTCGGGAATTCGTAATTGGGCGATCGTGCCAGTGCTGTGCGCGGCGTCAAGAAGCCTGAACTGCGGAATCATGAACTGAGGTGCAATGACCCGCCCCGCAAGTCTTGGTGCCAGTCGCAACAGGATGCTCAGGACCGTCGCGGCGGGCACGGCGGCGGCGGGACTTGGCCTGGCGGTCGCCCAGGCCGGCCCAGGGATCACTGGACTCGGGCCGGTGCGCCGCCTCCTTTTCCCCCGGCTCGCGGGCTACGGCGATCCCGGCCACGTGGCGCTGACCTTCGACGACGGGCCTGACCCTGACTCCACGCCACAGTTCACCCAGGTCCTGGCGGACCACGGCGTGCAGGCAACCTTTTTCCTGCTCGGCGCCATGGTGGAGCAAGCTCCCTGGCTGGCTGCCGAGCTCGCAGCGGCAGGGCACGAGATAGGCGTGCACGGCTGGGAGCATCGCTACCTCCCGACCCGCACCGCTGCCGGTGCACGCTCGGACATGCGGCGCGCTTTTGACCTGATCGGCCGGGTCACCGGCAGAAGGCCGCGGTACTTCCGGCCGCCTTACGGCGTGCTCAGCGGACCCGCCCTGCTGACTGCCAGGGAACTCGGGCTCACCCCGGTGCTCTGGGGCGCCTGGGGTCGGGAGTGGGTGCCCGGCGCTACCGCTGCGTCGGTCTATGCAACGCTGGCCAGGGATTTGTCCGGAGGGGTCACCGTGCTGCTGCACGACTCGGGCTGCACCTCCCCGCCGGGCTCCTGGCAGGCCGGCCTTGGTGCGCTGCCCTTGCTGCTGGCCGAGTGCGCCGCCCGCGGCTTGCGCGTCGGACCTGTTCGCGAGCACGGCCTCCCCGGATAGGCCCTGCCCAAAGCTTCACCGGGCCGACCACCCCGTTCCGGGTCCCGGCCGAGTCAGGCGCTGGGACGTGCGGCCGATTGAGGACCGCAGGTCGCACCCCGTCACGCCAGCGACCCGGAGCGCCTGGCCGACCGATCCGATCCGGTGGTTCTTGTCACCGGTGACCGTCGTCCGTGTCCTTGGCCAGGCGAGATCCTGAAGGTTTCCGTCGGAATAAATGGCATAAATCGTGCATCCTGGCGACGGAAACCTTCAGGATGTCAGCCGGAGGCATCATCTGGTCCGCGGGCCAGGCAGGTGCCGCCGGCCGCCAGCCGTGCTATATCGCGCCGACCTCGCGGTAGGCAGCTGTGACATGTATCACGCGGAGCGCCTGCGCCGGGTCCATTACGCAAGCGCTCCGCGTGTTCATGTAACCAGTCGCGGGAGGACTGGCGGGAGTGCGAACTGCTACAACGACAGCGATGCGGCTAAGGGTCAGGCGCCCTGATTCCGGCCGCGGGGCCGGACCACTGCACCGACCGCGCCGGTCAAGCCGTACGCCACCGCACCGTGCCACAGCGCGGTAAAGACGGCCCCGCCCACGCCGCTGCCGTGCAGCACAGTGAGCAAGAACACGACGACTGCGCACGCCGCTCCCGGCACGACGGCGTACCGCCATGGCTGACTGCGCGCCCAGCGCAGCGCGCGGGTGTGGCGTGACCGCACCAGCGCGCCGGCCCCGCTACCGCGAAGAACGCGACCGAGCCCATCGACAATGCGGAGGCCCAGGCCAGGTGCAGGCCAATCAGGTGCAAGAGCAGGTCTGCCCCGGTCACAACGACGCCCGCCGCCCCGGCGAGTTTCCATGGGGCCTCGGACAGCACGCTTCCGGAGACTGCCATCTCCTCGCGGCGGCTTAGGTTGGTCTGAGAGGTGCTTGGTGGTGCCGACATGATGACTCCTGCTGGCGGCCGAACTCACTTGGACATGTTCAAGATATATCTTCACTCGCCCGCTGACAAGATATATCGTCTTGGCGGGTAAAGACAGACTGTCGCGATAGGTGATCCTCGGTCCTCGTTCAGCTAACGTCCAGGTCGGTAGTGCTTACTTGGAAGTGCTTGGTTCCCGCAGGCGACGGGACTCTGGACGGGACTGGCGCCACGGTCGGCCGTAAGCTGGCATGGCACTTGCGCAGAGGGTGATGAGATGCACGACGAGCAGAGCGGCGAAGGCCAGCGGCCCGACGCCTGGGCCGAGTGGTCGGCCGGGGCTGGTCAGTCGGGAGAGCCAGCCTCGCAATTCGGCCAGCCGGGCTCCGGCCAGGACGATGCCTTCGATGGCACTGCTAACCCGGCATCGGCGGTTAGCGGGGGCCAGGCGGGTAATACGCCGTCCGAGCAGTCCGACCCAGCCCTGCCGCATGCGGGCCAGCAGCCCGGCTCGTACACCCAGCCCATCGGCTATCCCCAGGGCCAGTACGGTTACCCGCCGCCGCCGCCGCCTGGGTTCGGCCAGCACGGTTCGTACACTCAGCCCATCGGCTATCCGCCGGGCCAGTACGGCCAGCAGGGCCAGGGCGGATACGGCCAGCCCGGCTATGGCCAGGGCGGATACGGCCAGCCCGGCTACGGCCAGGGCGGATACGGCCCGCCGGGCAGCTACAGCGGATATGTCGGCTACGGACCGCCCTCCCGCCGGCGGCGTCGCATCACCAACGCGATCGCCTACATCGCCGTTGCCGCAGTCGCAGCCACCGCAGGCGGCCTGGTCGTCGCCATGTCAGGAAACAGCAACCCGCCCGCGGCGAACGCGGGCAGCGGGTCAGGCACTGGCGGCAACAATAACCCGTTCCTCAACCCGAGTGGCAACGGCAGCGGCACAGGAGGTAACGGCAACACCAGCGGTGTCAGCGGCGGGACCAAGCAGAAGGTTGAGGATGCCGTCGAGCCCGGCCTGGTCATCATCAGCAGCAGCCTGGGGTACCAGGCCGATGCGGCCGAGGCGACCGGCATGGTGATCAGCAGTTCCGGTCTGGTGCTTACCAACAATCACGTCATATCCGGGACCACTGGCCTGACCGCGACGCTCGTGTCGACGGGCCAGAGGTTCAGGGCCCAGTGGCTCGGCTATGACAAGGCCACCGACATCGCCGTTATCAAGCTGGTGGGTGCCTCTGGTCTGCGTACGGTGCCGATCGGGAACTCCGGCACGGTCAAGGTTGGCGACGGCGTGGTCGCGATGGGCAATGCCAACGGCAACGGCTACATCACCACCGTGACTGGCACCATCACCGGCCTGAACCAGTCGATCACCGCCAGCGACGAGGGCGCTAGCACTTCCGAGAAGCTGACCGGCATGATCCAGACGGACTCCGACATCATCCCCGGCGACTCCGGCGGGCCGCTGGCGAGCGTGAATGGCCAGGTCATCGGCATGGATACGGCGGCAAGCACGGAGGCATCGGGCTACGGCGGGCAGAGCGTGGGATTTGCGATCCCGATAAACCGGGCGATGGCCACGGCCAGGCAGATCATCGCCGGCAAGGCCAGCTCGGCGATCCGCATTGGCTCCGTCGGTTTCCTCGGCGTCGTCGTGACCGGCGGCAAGAACGGCCAGGACAGCACGCTGACCAGCCCCAGCGCCCAGCTCCAGGCGGAGCAGGCGCTGCAGCAGGGATCCGGCGGCTTCGGCGGCGGATTCCAGGGCCCGCCGAGCGGCACCGGCTGCCTCAGCAACGACGGCTCGGCCGTCGCACCCAGCAAGATCGCGCCGGTGAGCTCAGGCACCCTGATACTCGGTTCGCTCAGCTCGACCCCGGCCTGCGCGGCTGGGCTCGCCCCTGGCGACGTGATTACCAGCGTGAACGGCCAGCGCGTCAGCTCGCCTGCCTCGCTGGTAGGCATCCTGGGCGTGCTGAAGTCGGGCCAGACGGTCAAGGTGATCTGGGTGACCCCCAGCGATCAGACCGTCGATCGCCCAATGACGCTGTCCGCAGCGCCGCCGACGTAAACAAGCAGGGAAAGCACCCCTGTCGGGTGAGAGCGGGGAGCGAGCGGCACGACAGCGCCGCCGCTCCCCCCTCGCGTGCCGGGGGCGCACCCAGCCGCCGGGATTTTCAGCCCGCCGTCGGGGCCGCACCCAGCCGCCGGGATCTCAGCCAGCCGCCGGGACCGCACCCAGCCGTGGGGGCCGCACCCAGCCGCCGGGGCCTCAGCCAGCCGCCGGGGCCTCAGCCAGCCGCCGGCGCCAGCCAGGCCATCATGCGCGCCTCGCAGTCGGCGATCTGCGCCAGCGGAACGTGCTCGCCCTTGGTGTGCGCGAGCTGCGGATCACCGGGACCGTAGTTGACCGCAGGGACCCCGAGCGTGTCGAACCTGGCCACGTCTGTCCAGCCGAGCTTGGCTCGTGGCTCGCCGCCCATGGCCGCCACGAACGACGCGGCCGCAGGCTGTCCGAGGCCTGGTCGTGCGCCGCCTGCCATATCGGCAATCCGCACCTCGAAGCCGGAGAACACCTCGCGCACATGGTCCTGCGCCTGCTCGGCCGAGCGGTCAGGGGCGAACCTGAAGTTCACGCTGACCACGCACTCGTCAGGGATGACGTTGCCGGCCACGCCGCCGCTGACCCCCACAGCGTTGAGGCCTTCGTGATAGCTGAGACCTTCCACGACGGGCTGGCGGGCCTGGTAGCCGCGCAGCACGTCCAGGATCCCGCCTGCATTGTGTATCGCGTTACTTCCCAGCCACGATCTTGCACTGTGCGCCCGCTCGCCGACTGCGACAATGTCGGCCCGCAGCGTGCCCTGGCAGCCGCCCTCGACCATTGCGCCTGTCGGCTCAAGCAGCACGGCGAAATCGGCTGCCAGCAAGTCCGGCCTGTTGCGGCTGAGCCGCAGCAGCCCGTTGCGCTCGGCCTCGACTTCCTCACAGTCATAGAACACGTATGTCACTTCGCGCGCCGCGGTGGTCAGCCGCGCCGCCAGCTTCAGCTGCACGGCCACGCCGGACTTCATGTCGCAGCTGCCGCAGCCGTACAGCAAACCGTCGGTCACATGCGAGGGCAGGTTCCCGGCGGTCGGCACCGTGTCGATATGCCCGGCCAGCACAACCCGCTCGGGCAATCCGAAGTCGGTGCGAGCAACTATGGCGTTGCCGTCCCGGTGCAGGCTCAGGTGCGGCAGGCAGGAGATCGCGTCGGCGATGGCATCGGCGAGCGGCCGCTCAGTGCCGCTGACAGACTCCACGTCGACCAGGCGCGCGGTCAGCTCGCCCGCGGGCAGGGAAAGATCGAGTACCACGGCGGCAGCATAGTCCGCTCAGCCATCCTGGTTGGCCGGCAGGCCACGCCCGGGTGCCAGCCGCGGGCAAGAACGGGAGAGCCATGTTTGGAGTCGACTCCGAGGTCGGACAGTTGCGCCAGGTCATCGTTCACCGGCCAGGCCTCGAGCTGATGCGGCTTACCCCGGAGAACGCCGCCGAACTGCTGTTTGACGACGTGCTCTGGGTGACCGAGGCGCAGGCCGAACATGACGACTTCACCGCCGTGCTGCGTCGGCACGGCGTCGTCGTGCATTACTACGCCGACCTGCTCACGCGGACGCTGGCGATCGATGAGGCCCGCGAGTACATGCTCGACCGGGTCTTCGACCACCGCCTGCACGGACCGCTCGCGGTTGGCGCGCTGCGGCGCGCACTGGCGGACCTAGATCCGCAGCGCCTCGTCACGCTGCTGATCGGGGGCATCACCCGCCGGGAATTCCGGGACCTGGCCGAAGAGCCGCGCAGTATCGCGTTCCGGTCCATCGATCTGGACGGCTTCGTGCTCGCCCCGCTACCTAACGTGCTCTACCAGCGAGACAGCAGCAGCTGGATATACCACGGCGTCTGCGTCAACGTCATGCGCAAGCAGGCACGGATGCGAGAAACGATCAGCGATGAGGCGATCTACCGCTGGCATCCGATGTTCACCGGCGGTGACTTCGAGGTCTGGTATCACGGCGCGGACAGCGGGCCTGCTTCCCTCGAAGGTGGCGATGTGCTTGTGATCGGGAACGGGGCCGTCCTGGTGGGCATGTCAGAACGCACGCAGCCGCAGTCCGTGGAGATGCTTGCGCACCGGCTGTTCTCGGCCGGCGCCGCGTCCACCGTGCTGGCAGTGGACATGCCGAAGGCCCGCGCGTTCATGCACCTTGACACCGTGCTGACCATGGCTGACTACGGCGTGTTCGTCAAGTACGCCGGGATGGGCATGCTGCCCTCCTACACGCTAGAGCCGGGCAGTGGCGCGGACGAACTGAAGATCACCGAGCACCTGCCAGAAGAAATGCACGGGGCGATCGCGGCGGCCCTCGGGCTGCCCGCGGTCACCGTGCTGACCCCGCACCAGGATGTACGCTCGGCCAGTCGCGAGCAGTGGGACGACGGCTGCAATGTGCTCGCCCTGTCGCCGGGCGTGGTCGTGGCCTATGAGCGGAACGTCACCACCAACGCCTACCTGCGAGATCACGGCATCGAGGTAATCACGGTGCGGGGCAGCGAACTAGGCCGCGGCCGCGGTGGGCCGCGCTGTATGACCTGCCCGATCGAACGCGAGGCCTGACGCGTCAACCGCGCGGCGCCGTCCGGGAGCCAGCGCCAGCCAGCCCGCGCGCGGCCGACGTCAGCGCCCGGACGATGATGGCCACGGCCGGGCGGCGCACGGCCGATTCCCTGGCGACCGCGTACAGGTCCCTGGCCGGACTGGCGGGCAACTCGCGCACCGCCACCCGGCCATCGCCGCCGGCCAGCGACAATCGCGGCAGCAGGGCAACGCCGATGCCGCGCGCGACCAGGCTGTGGATCGTCGCCAGGCCCTCGAACTCCGACGGCGGGGTGGTAACGCCGCCCACCGCGGATAGCACCCGGTCCACCGCGCGCCTGGACGCCTCGCCAGCCGGCGGCGCGAGCCACGGCTCGTCCCGCAGCCTGTCAAGCGCGACCGGCTCGCGCGGGTCACCGGCCCAGTGCCCGCGCGGTACGACTAGTACCAGCGGGTCGCTGATCAGCGGGTAGAACCTGATCGCCCCGGGCTGCCCGCTGGTCAGCCGGCCGCTCCAGTCGTCAACGATAGCCACGTCCACCTGACCGGCCCGGACCAGCCGCAGCACCTCCTCGCCACCCTGGGTCTGCCGCAGCAGCAGGCTCAGGCCCGGATGAGCCCGCGCGGTCCTGGTGAGCGCGGGCGCGAAGGCCACCGCGGCCGTCGGGAACGCGGAAATGGCAACCCGGCCCGTCGGCTCGGGCGCGGCAAGGTCGGCCTCGGCGGCCTCGATCATCGCCAGGATCTCCGCAGCTCTGGCCGCGAGCCGCCGGCCAGCCTCGGTGAGCTCGGCCTTCCGCGGTGTGCGGTCGAGCAGCGCGGCGCCTGCCTCGCGCTCCAGCGCGGCCAGTTGCTGTGACACCGCCGACGCGGTGTAGCCGAGTGCGGTAGCGGTAGCCGCAATGGTCCCCCGCTGGGCGAACTCAAGCAGGAGTCGCAACCGGTGCACGTCGAGCATGACCCTAAGCATAAGCAATAGTTATGCTTGTCACCAGGCATGCTCGGTAGTCCTAATGCTCGTAGTCACATAGGCTGGTCAGGAAGCCAGCGGACGTGAATCGACCGCTGGCTTGTGATCTATCGCCTTCAACTTGCCCCGCAGCAAGGAGTTCATCGCCATGCCTTGGGCTGGCCCCACCACCCTGTCCGAACCACTCACCCTGACCGGAGGACGCAGCCTCGTTCCAGTCTCCGCGACCCTGGCTGCGAACGAGGTGATGGCCACCCGCAGGCGGGCGGGCCAGCCGGTTCTTCCGCTCGGATTCGGCGAATCCGGCCTGCCCGTGCATCCCAGGCTGCAAGCCGAGCTGGCATCCGCCGCGGGTGACGGCCGGTACGGCCCGGTAGCCGGGATCTTCGCGTTGCGCGAGGCGGTGGCCGGCTACTGGACCAGGCGCGCGCTGCCCACCAGTCCTGACCAGGTGCTGGCCGGGCCTGGCAGCAAGGCTCTGCTGTTCGGGCTCATGCTCGCCCTCGGAACCGACATGGCCATGCCGAGCCCGAGCTGGGTGAGCTACGCGGCTCAGGCCAGGCTGACCGGCCTGGGGGCGTACTTCGTCCCTACTGCGCAGGGAGAGGGCGGCATCTGCGATCCAGACGCGCTCGACCGGACGGTCCTGGCAGCCAAGGCGGCAGGCAGGCGGATCGGCGCTGTCCTCGCGACGCTGCCGGACAACCCAACCGGCAGGATCGCCAGCCCGGCGGCGGTGCGCAAGCTGTGCGCAGTAGCTGAGCGGCACCATCTGGTCATCATCAGCGACGAAATCTACCGCGACCTCATCCACGACCCAGACGCGGACTTTCTCAGCCCCGCCAGCGTCGTGCCGGACCGGACGGTCGTCACCACGGCCCTCAGCAAGAGCCTGTCCGTCGGCGGCTGGCGAATTGGGGTGACCAGGCTGCCAGACAGCAAGGCGGGTCGACTGCTGCGCGACCGGCTGTCCGGCATCGCCAGCGAGATCTGGTCAGCAGCTCCGGTGCCGGTCCAGCATGCCGCCGCGGTGGCGTTTTCCGAGCCGCCTGAGCTGGCCGAGCGGGTCCGCCGCAGCCGCTCGCTGCATGCCGCGGTCGTGCGGTCCGCCGCCCGAATCTGCACTCGCGCTGGCCTGGACGTTCCGACCCCGCAAGCGGCGTTCTACCTCTACCCTGACTTCGCTCCCGTGCGTCAGCGGCTGATCGACAAGTTCGGCGTCCGGTCTGGCGCCGGCCTGGCCGCGCTGCTGCTTGACCGCTATGGTGCCGGGACTCTGGCTGCCAGCTCCTTCGGTGAGGACGCCGCGACGCTTCGGTTGCGGATCGCCACCGGACTGCTCTACGGCGAAAGCGCCGAACAGCAGGAGGCCGCCCTGGCCGCGCCAGACCCCACGCAGCTGCCGTGGATCAGCGCGGCCCTAACCAGGCTCGGCGACATACTGGCTGACGTGGCTGCCTGAATTTGACCTAGATCCAGAACTCACCTGCAACAGCGGGGCCGCACCGACATCAGTGCGGCCCCGCTGTTTCGCTAGTAAAGCACCCGCAGGCCCCTAACGAACTCCCCCAGCCTCCCGGGCATCTTGTGGTTCAGGGGCCGGTGCCAGGGCCGGGCTGCCCGCGGCCCGGGCCGCCCGTTTCCGTTTGGGCGGCCCGAGCCTGCGGTGCGGCCCGGCCACGCCTCGCCCCCGGTCGCGTTTGGGCGGCCCGAGCCTGCGGTGCGCCCCGGCCCTATACAGGCCCGTCCCCGTTTGGGCTGCCCCAGCCTGCGGTACGACCCCGGCCACGTACCACCCGTTCCAGCAAAGTTCCCGTGCGCCGTGCATGGAGTTCGTTAGGAACCGGCCCAGCCCTGCATGGGTCCCGTTTGCGAGCCCTGTTTCGCCTGCTCAGCGGGATTTGATGGAGCGTCTTACGTAAGTGCCACCACCGAGGCGTCCGCTGGAGGACACCCATGAACTTCGACTCTGACTGGTTCTACATCGTGCTGACGATCATCGTCTTCGGCGTGCTCTGGCTGATCGTGAAGGGGATTGAGACCTTTGAGCGCTGAGAACTGGATCGGCCTGATCGGCGGCTTCCTGCTGGTCGTGTATCTATTCGTGGCACTCGTGCTCCCTGAGAGGTTCTGATGAGTAGCGCCCTTGCGGGCTGGCTTCAGGCCGGCCTGCTAGTCGCCGCCCTTGCCCTGTGCTATATCCCACTTGGCAACTACATGGCTCATATCTTCACCACCGACAAGGACTGGAAGGTAGAGCGCTTCATCTACCGGCTGATCGGCATAAACCGCAACGCCGACCAGAAGTGGAGCGCCTACGTCCGCAGCATCCTGGCCTTCTCCGCGGTCAGCGTGCTGTTCCTGTACGGCCTGCAGCGGCTGCAGGACCACCTGCTGCTGAGCGAGCACATGGCCACACGTTCCGCCGGACACGGCCTGGAACACGGCGGCGTCGTTCGTCACCAACACCAACTGGCAGAACTACGCCGGCGAGTCCACCATGGGCTACCTGGTGCAGATGACCGGCCTGACCGTGCAGCAGTTCATGTCGGCCGCGGTCGGCCTGGTGGTCGCGATCGCGATGATCCGCGGCTTCGTCCGGTCCAGGACCGACAAGCTGGGCAACTTCTGGGTGGACGTCACCCGCGCCTCGTTCCGGCTGCTGATCCCGCTGGCCATCGTCGGCGGCCTGGTCCTTATCGCCAGCGGCTCGATCATGAACTTCCACCCCTACGAGACCTACACCACCCTGTCCGGCGCGCATCAGACGATCCCCGGCGGCCCGGTCGGCTCGATGGAAGTCATCAAGGACCTGGGGAACAACGGAGGCGGGTATTTCAACACCAACTCCGCGCACCCGTTCGAGAACCCGAACCCGTTCACGAACTGGTTCGATATCTTCTTCCTGCTGCTGATCCCGTTCGCCACCCCGCGCGCGTTCGGCAAGATGGTCAAGGACAACCGGCAGGGCTACGCCCTGGTCGCGGTCATGGCCTGCATCTGGCTGATCGCTATCGGCGGCATCAGCTTCTTCGAGGCGCACTACGGCCTTGGCGGAGCGACCGCCGCGCACCTCGCGCACGGCGCGACCGAAGGCACGGAAACGAGGTTCGGCACGTCCGGCTGCTCGTTGTTCGCGGCCTCCACCACGGTGACATCCACCGGGTCGGTGAACTGCTTCCATGATTCGCTGACACCCTTCGGCGGCGGGATCGCCTTGTTCGACATCGCGCTCGGCGAGATAGCGCCGGGCGGCATCGGAGCCGGCATGTACGGCATCCTGATCCTGGCCATCGTGACGGTGTTCGTGGCCGGCCTGATGGTCGGCCGGACGCCCGAGTACATCGGCAAGAAGATCCGCCCGACGGAGATGAAGTACGCGGCGCTGTACTTCCTCACCTTGCCGGTGGTGATCCTGACCGCGGCCGGGTTGTCTATCGGCACCCACCAGGGGCAGGCGGCGATCTTCAACCCAGGCCCGCATGGCCTGACCGAGATCATGTACGCGTTCGCCTCGGAGGCTAATAACAACGGCTCCGCGTTCGCCGGCCTGGGCACGGCCGCCATGTGGTACCAGACGCTCGGCGGCATTGTGATGCTGCTCGGCAGGTTCGCACCGGAGATCTTCGCGCTCGGCCTGGCCGGGGCGCTGGCCAGGCAGCAACCCGCACCCAAGAGTGCGGGCACGCTCGACACCAGGACGCCGCTGTTCGTCGGCATGGTGATCGCCGTGGTGCTCGTGCTCGTCGGCCTGACCTACTTCCCCGCGCTCGCCCTGGGCCCGATCGCAGAAGGACTGCACTGACATGGCAATGACAACCCAGCCTCAAGCCCCGGTCGGCGGCCGCAAGTCGGCCGACGCAGCGAAGGGCGGCATCGGCGGGGGCCTGCTGGATCCCAAGATGATCTGGCACTCGCTGCCATCCGCGTTCAGGAAACTGGACCCGCGGGTCCAGATCAAGAACCCTGTCATGTTCGTGGTCGAGGTCGGCGCGCTGCTGTGCATCTATACCGCCGTCACCAACACGCCGGGCCCGAACGCGGTCTTCAACTGGACCATCGTGGTCTGGCTGTGGCTCACCGTGCTGTTCGCCAACATGGCCGAGGCGGTAGCCGAGGGCCGCGGCAAGGCCCAGGCCGAGACGCTGCGCAAGACCAAGCGGGAGACCGTGGCGCGCCGGCTCGTCAGCTGGCAGCCGGGCCAGAAGCAGACCCGCGAGGAGCAGGTGCCCGGCACCCAACTCACGCTCGGCGACTTCGTGGTCGTCGAGGCCGGCGAGATCATCCCCGGCGACGGTGACGTGGTAGAGGGCGTGGCCTCGGTAGACGAGTCGGCCATCACTGGCGAGTCGGCCCCGGTCATCCGCGAGTCCGGCGGTGACCGGTCCGCGGTCACCGGCGGCACCAAGGTGCTGTCCGACCGGATCGTCGTGAAGATCACGTCCAAGCCGGGCGAGACCTTCATCGACCGGATGATCGCCCTGGTCGAGGGGGCCAAGCGGCAGAAGACGCCGAACGAGATCGCGCTGAACATCCTGCTCGCGTCGCTGACGATCATCTTCATGCTGGCCGTCATCACCTTGCAGCCGATGGCGTACTACTCGCACGACGGGCAGAGCCTGGTCATCCTGGTCGCGCTGCTGGTCGCGCTGATCCCGACGACGATCGGCGCGCTGCTGTCCGCGATCGGCATCGCCGGCATGGACCGGCTGGTCCAGCGCAACGTGCTGGCCATGTCCGGCCGCGCCGTCGAAGCGGCGGGCGACGTGAACACGCTGCTGCTCGACAAGACCGGCACGATCACGATCGGCAACCGGCAGGCAACCGAGTTCCTGCCGGTGCACGGCGTGACGGCGCAAGAGCTAGCCAGCGCCGCGCAGCTGTCCAGCATGGCCGACTACACGCCAGAGGGCCGTTCGATCGTGGTGCTCGCCAAGGAGAAGTACGGCCTGCGCGAGCGGGCCGAAGGCGAGCTACAGGGCGCGGAGTTCGTCGAGTTCACCGCGCAGACCAGGATGAGCGGTATCGACCTGGCCGACGGGCGGGAGGTCCGCAAGGGCGCAGCCGCCTCGGTCGCGGACTGGGTCCGGCGAAACGGCGGCACTGCGCCGGAGGAACTCAACTCCATGGTGGATGGCATCTCCGGCGTCGGCGGAACTCCGCTGGTGGTGGCGGAGAAGACGGGCGGCACCGCGCGTGCCCTCGGCGTGATCTACCTGAAGGACATCGTCAAGGAGGGCATCGCCGAGCGATTCGCTGAGATGCGCAAGATGGGCATCCGCACCGTCATGATTACCGGCGACAACCCGCTCACCGCCAAGGCCATCGCGGACGAGTCCGGCGTGGATGACTTCCTCGCCGAGGCGACGCCGGAAGACAAGATGGCGCTGATCAAGAAGGAGCAGGAGGGCGGCAAGCTGGTCGCGATGACCGGGGACGGCACCAACGACGCCCCGGCCTTGGCCCAGGCCGACGTCGGCGTGGCCATGAACACCGGGACCTCGGCCGCCAAGGAGGCCGGGAACATGGTGGACCTGGACTCCAACCCGACGAAGCTCATCGAGATCGTGGAGATCGGCAAGCAGCTGCTCATTACCAGAGGCGCGCTGACCACTTTCTCGATCGCCAACGACGTGGCGAAGTACTTCGCGATCATCCCCGCGATGTTCGTCAGCGTGTTCCCCGGCCTGCACTACCTCAACATCATGGGGCTGCACAGCCCGCGGTCGGCGATCACGTCGGCGATCATCTTCAACGCGCTAATCATCGTGGCGCTGATCCCGCTGGCGCTGCGCGGCGTCCGGTACCGGCCTTCGTCCGCATCGGCCATGCTCCGCAGGAACCTGTGGATCTACGGCGTCGGCGGACTGATCATCCCGTTCCTCGGGATCAAGGCAATCGACCTCATCATCATGAACATCCCAGGATTCCGGTGATCTGAACATGAACCGTCTACCTAGCGTCATTCGCCAGCACCTGGCGGGGCTGCGCATCCTCTTGGTCTTCACCGTCATCACCGGGATCATCTACCCGGTGGTGATGTGGGGGATCGCGGAGGCGGCGTTCCCAAGTCAGGCCAACGGCTCGCTGGTCAAGTTCGACAACCGGGTCGTCGGCTCCAGCCTGCTGTGCCAGGAGTTCGTGGACGCCAAGGGCAACCCGCTGGCGCAGTACTTCCAGCCCCGGCCGTCGTTCGCGATCGTGGACTGGGAACTGGGCACGCATAAGAACGGCCAGTATTACGTGGAGAACACCGGGCCGAACAACTACGGCTGCAACCCGCTGTACTCCTCCGCGTCGAACCTCGGCCCGACCAACCCGGCCCAGGTCCAGTTCGTCAAGCAGCGGCAGGCGCAGATCTCCGCGTTCGACCACGTGCCGGTCTCGAAGATCCCCGCCGACGCCGTCACCGCGTCCGGCTCCGGCCTGGATCCCGACATCTCCCCGGCCGATGCGGCCATCCAGGTGGACCGGGTCGCGGCCGCCAGGCACATCAGCCCGGCCCAGGTCGAGGCCCTAGTCAAGCAGTACACGACCGGCCGCACGCTCGGGTTCCTCGGTGAGCCGGTGGTCAACGTGCTGCTGCTGAACCGCGCGCTCGATGCGAAGTACCCGGTCTGAAAGCGGGCGCGTCCTCATAGTCGAGGATGAGCCGGCCCTGCTGCGGGCGCTCCGGATCAACCTGCGCGCCCGCGGCTACGAGGTAGCTACCTCATCGGCCGGCCGGGATGCCCTGGCCGAGGCAGCACGGCGTCCGCCAGACGCCGTGCTGCTCGACCTGGGGCTGCCGGACATGGACGGCAACGAGGTCGTCAGGCAGTTGCGCACCTGGACCAGCGTCCCCGTGATCGTGCTGTCCGGCCGGGCCGGATCAGGCGACAAGATAGGCGCGCTGGATGCGGGCGCGGATGACTACGTCACCAAGCCGTTCTCGATGGAGGAACTGGTGGCTAGGCTCCGGGCGTTGCTGCGGCGGGACGCGCATCCGTCCAGCCGCCAGGTGTTCAGCATCGGGCACTGCACGGTCGACCTGGCCGCCCGCACCGTGGTCAGGCGCGGCACCGAGGAGCCAGAGCCGGTCCACCTGACCAGGACCGAGTGGCGAATGCTGGAGGTACTGCTCAGGTCGCCTGGCCAGCTGGTGCTATCCGGCCGGCTGCTGGCCGAGCTTTGGGGTCCTGGCACCGAGAACAGCACCCACTACCTGAGGTTTCACATGGCGCGGCTGCGCCGCAAGCTGGAAGACGACCCGCCAAGGCCGCGACACCTGCTGACCGAGCCTGGCATGGGCTACCGGTACCAGCCTTGAGCCCGCAGCGAGCCATTTCGCTGCCCTGGCGTCGCCCGTGGCCTAGCCTCAGGCTTAGCCTTGCGCAGGACGGGGCATTTCTCCCGGATCGGCAGCCAACTGCCGAGGCAGCATCACAGCCGCAGGGAATTGTCATGGCTAACGAGGGTCTGGCCGATTACCTGGAACACAGGATGCCGGGCAGCCGGGGCCAGCTGAGGATCTACCTCGGCTCTGCCGCCGGGGTCGGCAAGACGTTTGCCATGCTCAACGAGGGGCACCGCCGCCGCGAGCGCGGAACCGACGTGGTCGTGGCCTTCGTGGAGACGCACGGCCGCCCGCACACCGCCGAGCAGATTGGCGACCTTGAGGTCATCCCGCGGGCCCGGCTGCCGTACCGCGGCACCGCCTTCGAGGAGATGGACCTGGACGCGGTGCTGGCCCGGCGGCCTGATGTGGCCCTCGTCGACGAGTTCGCGCACACCAACGTGCCCGGCTCCAGGAACGAGAAGCGCTGGCAGGATGTAGCCGAGCTGCTCGAGGCCGGCATCGACGTGATCTCCAACGTCAACATCCAGCACCTGGAGTCGCTGAACGACGTGGTGGAGAAGATCACCGGCGTCCCGCAGCGGGAGACCGTGCCCGACGCCGTGGTCCGTGCGGCCGACCAGGTCGAGCTGGTCGACATGACACCCGAGGCGCTGCGCCGTCGGATGGCGCACGGCAACATCTACAAGGCCGAGAAGATCGACGCCGCCCTCACCAACTACTTCCGCATCGGCAATCTGTCCGCGCTGCGCGAACTCGCGCTGCTCTGGCTGGCCGACAAGGTGGACGAGGGCCTGCAGCGCTATCGCGAGGCGCACGACATCCACACGACCTGGGAGGCAAGGGAACGGGTGGTCGTGGCGCTGACCGGCGGCCCGGAAGGTGACACGCTGATCCGGCGGGCGGCCAGGATCGCGGCCAGGTCCGCGGGCGGTGATCTGCTGGCCGTGCACGTGAGTAGCTCCGACGGCCTGACCGGGTCCGACCCGGCCACGCTGGCGACTCAGCGGAGGCTGGTTGAGTCCCTGGGCGGCAGCTACCACCAGGTAGTCGGCGACAACGTGCCCGACGCGCTGCTGACCTTCGCCAGGGCGGAGAACGCGACCCAGCTCGTGCTCGGCGTCAGCCGCCGCAGCTGGCTCGCGTCGCTGCTGACCGGGCCGGGGGTCAGCATGCGCACGATGCGCGAGTCCGGCGACATCGACGTGCACATGGTCACCCACTCCTACGTCGGCCGCGGCCGCGGGCTGCCCAGGGCCGCGCGGGGCGGGCTTACGAGACAGCGCAAGCTGGCAGGCTACGGGCTAGCGGTGGTTCTCATGCCCCTGCTCACCCTGGTGCTGGCCAATCTGCGCGGTGATATCAACCTGACCAGCAACGTGCTCGTGTTCCTGGCCGGCGTCATCGCCGTGGCGCTGGTTGGCGGGTTCATCCCGGCCCTGCTCGCAGCGGTAGCCAGCTCACTGCTGCTGAACTACTACTTCACGCCGCCGCTATACCAGTTCACCATTGCCGAGCGGAACAACGCGCTGGCACTGCTGATCTTCGTCGCGGTAGGCCTGGTCGTCAGCTCGGTGGTGGACACCGCGGCCAGGCGGACCAAACAGGCGGCCAGGGCCGGCGCCGAGTCTGACCTGCTGGCGACGACCGCAGGCAGCGTGTTGCGGGGACAGCGCGCGCTGTCGGCGGTGCTTGACCGGGTGCGCGAGGCATTCGCGATGGACTCCGTGACGCTGCTTGAGCTGCGTCAGGGCGACAGGGCCGGACTCGAGCTTGCGCTCACCACCGCGGGTGACGACCAGGCCGGAGCGCCGCCGGCCAGGACAGGACAGGCCGGCCGATGGACCGCGGTCGGTGTCTCCGGCGAACCGCCGGTCTCCAGGCCCGACCAGGCCGACGTGGAGATACCCATCAGCGACAGCCTCGTGCTGGCGCTGCGCGGCCGTGCGCTGCCTGCCACCGACCGCCGGGTGCTTGGCGCCTTTGCCGCTTACGCCGCCGCCGCGCTCGAGCAGGGCAGGCTGGCCGCCGAGGCCGAGGCGGCCAGGCCGATCGCCGCGGCCGACCGGGTGCGCACCGCGCTGCTGGCCGCCGTCAGCCACGACCTGCGCACGCCGCTGGCCTCGGCCAAGGCGGCGGTCACCAGCCTGCGCTCGCAGGACATCGAGTGGGACGCCGAGGACCATGACGAACTACTGGCAACTGCCGATGAGTCGCTCGACAAGCTGTCCCATCTGGTGGACAACCTGCTGGACATGAGCCGGCTACAGGCAGGCGCGCTCGCGGTGTTCCCGCGGCCCGCCGACCTGTCCGAGATCGTCGCCAGGTCGCTGGACGACCTCGGTCCACCGGCCAGCGTCGTCACCGTGGACATCCCTGACGACCTGCCTGAGGTTGCGGTCGACCCCGGCATCCTGGAACGGGTCATCGCGAACCTCACAGCCAACGCGCTGCGTTACTCCCCGGCCGGCACGCCGCCGACCCTTACCGGCAGCACCCTGCGTGACCGGGTCGAGCTGCGCGTTATCGACCGAGGTCCGGGCATTCCGGCCGAGCAGATGAACAAGATTTTCGTGCCATTCCAGCGACTCGGCGATACCGATAACACCACCGGAGTCGGGCTTGGCCTCGCGCTGTCTCGCGGGCTGACCGAAGCGATGGGCGGCACCCTAGAGCCGGACGAGACGCCTGGCGGCGGCCTCACCATGACCCTGTCGCTGCCGGCCGCACCTGGCCCGGCAGCTGGTGTCGGTCTCGAGCGAGACAGCGAGTCCTACCTCAGTCGCGGAGACATGAGTTGAATACGCAGGGACTGCCCGGCCGCGAAGGCCGGCGTTGCGCGGGCCGGCTAGCCGGCGACCGTGACAGCGTGGTGTCGTGACAGACGTTCTGGTCATCGACGACGAGCCCCAGATCCTGCGCGCGCTGCGGATCAACCTGCGCGTCCGCCAGTACGAGGTGCATACCGCCGGATCCGCCGCCGAGGCACTGGAACTGGCCGCCAAGCATCCGCCGGACGTTGTCATCCTCGACCTCGGCCTACCGGATATGGACGGCGTCGAGGTGATCCACGGCCTGCGGGGCTGGACCGACGCGCCAATTATTGTGCTGTCCGGCCGAGCCGATAGCACGGATAAGGTCGAGGCGCTTGACGCCGGTGCGGATGACTACGTCACCAAGCCGTTCGGCATGGACGAACTGCTGGCGCGGATGCGCGCGGTCATGCGGCGGTCGGGCGCCGAGGACGACATTCCCCAGGTTCGCATCGGCGGCCTCGTGGTCGACCTGGCCGCCAAGCGGGTTATGCACGCAGACCGCAACGGCGCACCGGATATCAGGCTGACCCCGACCGAGTGGCACCTGCTTGAGGTTCTGCTCCGCAACCCGGGCAGGCTACTGAGTCAGCAGCAATTGCTGACCGAGGTATGGGGGCCGGGATACGCGGACGCGACAGGCAACCTACGGCTGTACATGGCCCAGCTGCGCCGCAAGCTCGAGCCTGACTCGGCCAGGCCGCACTGGCTGCTGACCGAGCCAGGTATGGGCTATAGGTATCAGCCCGATCCAGACGACGCGTAACGAGAGCTTCCTGCCTTTACGCGCCATGTCACGGTACGTGAAGTAGCAGCTACGTTAGGATATTAGAAAACCGTCTCACGCGACTTGAATTGCAGTCACGATATCTGCATGGGATTTCGAAGACTGCCCTCTGTACTGGCACTTATCCTAAGTTCATTAGTAGTTGGATGGTCCGCAGGCCCGACCGCGTCTTCGTCTGCGGCCATCACCAATTCCCCCCTCCGCCCAGCAGCCACAGCGAACCGTGTCGTCAGCTTCGGGCCGGTAACGCTGCGAGTTCCGGCCGACTGGCCGGTCATCAACTTGTCCACCCACCCCCGCGCCTGCCCGCGGCTCAGCGTGCATGCCGTCTATCTCGGCACGCCAGGACCTGACCCGGCCTGCCCGGCCGAGGAATTGGCAGGCAAGACCGAGGCCGTGCAGCTCATGCCCATCAACCCGGCCAGCCCCGATGTCCGGGCGGCAACGCGCCAGACTGTCATATCCGGGCTGCCGGCGCAGACCAACACGAACAGCTCGATCAGCCACACCATCATTGACCTGCTGCCCGCGGCCGGAGTCGAGGTCAGCCTGTCCTACGCCGCAGACCTGCCGCTGATGCGCTCCATCCAGGCTTCCATCCGGATCGCCGCAAGCGCCAGGAGCGGGCCGGCCATGACGGCTGTTTCCCCGACGGCCATCCCTGCGGCCGCACCGCAGGGCCTGTACCGCGGCCCCGGCTTCGACACTTGCTCCGCGCCCGCAGCGGGCACAATGAGCCGCTGGCTCGCGTCTCCATACCGGGCCATCGGCATCTACATCGGCGGCATTAACCGCGCGTGCGCCCAGACCAGCCTGACGGCAGGCTGGATCGCCGAGATCCAGCGCCAGGGCTGGCATTACTTCCCGTTCTACGTGGGTCCGCAGGCCGCATGCGTGGACGCGTTCGGTGACGTGCCCATCAGCTCGTCCCACCCTGCCGCCGAGGGCACGGCGGACGCGCGGGACGCTGTGCAGCAAGCCGAGGATCTCGGCATTCCGGCCGGGACTCCGCTGATCTACGACATGGAGGCCTATGGCACCGGCTGCACTGCGCAGGTCCTGACGTTCTTGTCGGCCTGGGATTCCGAGGTGCTCGCGCTTGGTTACGAGCCCGGCGTCTACGAGTCGTTCTCCAACATCGGCGACCTGATCGCTGCCCGCGGCAGGATGACCGAGCCGACCGTGATCCACTACGCCGACTGGGATGGCCAGGCCACCACGAACAGCAGCTACATGCCCGCCACCATGTGGGCCGACCACCAGCGGCTGCACCAGTACATGGGCGGCAACAACCAGACATGGGCCGGCGTGACCATGAACATCGACCTTGACCAGCTCGATGTCAACCTGGGCGGGCAATCGGCGCAGCCCCCGCCGCCCATGCCCTTTCCCTTCCTATTCAGGCTCGCGCTCGGCATGAACAGCAACGGATCGGCGGAATGGTTCGCCCTGGGCTCAAGTGGAACGATGAAGCACGCCTACCAGCATCCGATTGGCACCTCGCACTGGGCCCCAAGCAGGAACGTGGGCAATTCGCCGGCCGACCTGGTCAGCAACCCTGCGGTCACCGCGGACCAGAACGGCCGCCTGACCGTCTTCGCCCTGGATAAGGCCGGCCGCGTAATCCATGCCTGGCAACGGCAGGGTGCGCCGAACGACTGGCAATGGGCAGGCGCGGTCGGCACTGGGTCGCCAGGCAAGTTGACCGGGGATCCGGCTGCGACGCAGGCACCAGGAGGTGCGGTGGCGGTCTTCGCAGCGGACACAAGCGGAGCAGTGATGACCACCCGGCAGCGGGCGCCCGATTACAACACCGGCTGGACGCCGTGGACCAGCATCGGCGGCAGCTGCGCCAGCTCACCGCTTGCCTACACCGCTCCGGGTGGCCCGATCCAGGTCTTCTGCGTGACCAGGCACGGCAGGCTGGCGACGAGAGAGCAGACGGCCGGCGGATGGCGTGCCTGGCGGACGGTGCCTGGCCTCGCCAGGCTGGCCGGCGTACCTGCGGTGGTCTCCGCGGGTCAGGGCCGCAGCGAAGTGTTCGCCAGCACCCGGTCGGGCGGGCTCGAGGCTGCCTGGCAGGCCTGCCCGGCATCGGGCTGGACGGCCGTGCCGGGTCCGCCGCCGAACCGTAAGGTCCATGGGTCGCCGACGGCGACCGTCTGGCCGGGCGGCGCAGTCGCGGCCTTTGCCGAGCTGGCAGGCGGCGAGCTCGGCTACGCAGTGCAGCGGCCAGCCGGGTCAGCCAGATGGACGAGCTGGCGGCCTTTGGCCAGCACGGTGGTGGGGGTGCCAGTTGCCTGGCGGAACACATTCGGCCCGCCCGCGGCGGCCGTACTGGACGGCAGTCGCGAGGTAGCGGTGTCCAGCTATGCCGCCAGCCGCTGGTCCAGCTGGCTCGAAGTGGGAGGCGGCTTCTAGTCCGCGGAGCTACCGTCGTGCCCGGCCGAGGCACCGCCTTGGGCCACGGCGGCAAGACGGTAGCGCAGCCGGCAGATGACCACGTCCGTCGTGCCGTGCTGGATGGCCCGCTCCAGCACGAATCCGCGCTGGTTGTGCAGGATCCACTGCCACGCCCTGGCCGGCTGCACCTCCGGAATGAGCACGACGAGCTGGTCATAGCTCGCGGCCTCCTCGAGTTCGCGCAGGAAGCTCACCACGGGCGGGCCGAGCGCGCGACGGTTGCTACGCAGGGTAAGCAGCGGCACATCCGGATGCCACGCCTCCCACTGCTCGCGGAAATGCACGTCCGCCTCGGTGTCCTCGACATCGGCATAGCAAACGGTCACCGCTACTACCTCGTCGCCCAGGGAGAGAGCCGCGGAGACCCCGGCCGCGGTCAGCCTGGACATGCTGCCGACGGGGACGACCACCAGCGAGGTGCGCCGCCGCGGCGGCGGTGGCAGCTGGCCGATCTGCAACGCGGCGCCTATCCGGCTGTAGACCGTGTGCACCCTGGAGAACATCAGCACCAGCAGGGGCACCACGATCACGACCAGCCAGGCGCCCTCGGTGAACTTGCTGATCAGCTCGATAGCCAGCGCCGCCAGGGTGAAGATCGCGCCGACGCCATTGATTGCGGCCCGCCGACGCCAGCCGGGGCTGCCCTGGATGCGCCAGTGCCGCACCATGCCTGCCTGCGACAGCGTGAATCCGACGAAGACGCCGATCGCGAACAGCGGTATCAGCGCTTGCGTGCTGCCCTTCGAGGCCACCAGCAGTATGGCGGCCACCACCGCCAGCACGACCACGCCGTACCGGTGCACCTGGCGCTGTGCCCGCAGGAAGAACAGGTGCGGCAGGAAGTTGTCGACGGCCAGCAGGGACGCCAGCACCGGCAGCCCGCCGAACGAGGTATTCGCGGCCAGCGCCAGCAGCACCGTGGTGATCAGCTGAATCGCGTAGAACACAAAGTTGTGCCCGAGCGAAGCCTGGGTGAGCTGCGCTAGCGTCGTCGTCGTCGCTGACGGTTCGGCGTCGTATTTCTGGGCCACGATGGCGATGCCAATCAGCATCAGACCCAGGATCACGCCCAGCCCGACCTCGGTGTGCTGGGCCCGGCGCGCCCGTGGCTTGCGGAACTCCGGCACGGCGTTCGCGATAGCCTCCACGCCGGTCAGTGCCGAGGATCCGGAGGCGAACGCCTTCAGCAAGAGGAGGATGCCCACCGACATCGCGACCGACGAGGCGGACCCGGCTGGGAAGGGCAGCGGATGCGAGCGCACCAGGCCGCCTATGATGACCGCGAAGATCGCGACGATGAAAAGGATCGTCGGGGCGATGAATAGCCGGGCGGACTCGGCCACGCCCCACAGGTTCGCTGCGGTGATCGCCGCGAGCACAGCCAGGCACAGCCACACCCGATCCGGGTAGAGGTGGGGGAATGCTGAGGTCAGCGCCTCGACGCCCGCAGACACCCCGACTGCGGCGTTGAGGATGTAGTCGACGACGAGCGACGCCGCCGCGATCAGGCTGGGCTTGACTCCTAGATGTGCCTTGGAGACCGCGTACGCGCCGCCGCCACTTGGGAACGCCTCGATCACCTGGCGGTAGGACGTCACGAGGACGGCTAGCAGCAGCACGATCGCGAGGGTGACGGGCAGGGTGTAGTGCAGCGCGGCCGCGCCCGCTGTCGCCAGCACGATGATGATGGCCTGGGGGCCGTAGGCCACCGACGAGAGTGCGTCCAGCGACAGCGCGGCAAGGCCTTCGAGGGCTGTCAGCCGATGCTTTTCTTCCTCGGGCAGGCCACCGCCATCAGCCTCAGCGGCCACGGGGGCACCCGGCGCGGCAGTTCATGACTGCCAATAAAAGCATGCCGAGGCTTGGCCGTCAGGTGCAGACCCGGCTATCAGGGTTGCGGAGTAACCCAGCCGCGGACTTACCTGGCTGGAGGCTAGTGCATTACCAGAAACACGACTGCCGCGAGGACCACGGCGGCGACCACGATCATGATCGCCATCTTCGGTACGCTCCGGCCTGCCGCACCGGCATCCCAGGACCGGCCTGGCTCAGCGCTTTTCTCTGCGAACGCACGGAACTGTGCGGTGCTGGCCGACACATCAGGCGTGGCCCTGAACTCGCCCGTGGTTATCGGCCGGCCGGCGCGGGTTGCGGGATCCTCGTGACGCTCGGACATGGCCGCCACTGTAGCCGATCCCCCAGGCCCGAACTGCCAGTAGCGCCAGATCAGGCGAAAGCCGTACCGAAGTCCCGTTCCTAGCTGCTGTTTCCCGGCGTCAGCAGATCGTGCCGGTTCACCAGCCGCGAGAGCACGATTACGCTCCGGGTCCGGACCACGAAGGACTCGGCGCCGATCCGCTCCATCACCTGTTCAAAGTGGCGCACGTCCGAGGCCCGGATGTGCAGCAGCGCGTCCGCCTCCCCGGTGATCGTGCAGGCGTCAGTGACCTCCGGGTGCTTACTGACCGCTGCCGCTATATCGGCCGGCGAGGTACGCCCCCGGCAGAACAGCTCCACGTATGCTTCCGTGGTCCAGCCGAGGGCCGACGGGTCGACCTGCGCGGAGAAGCCGGTGATCGCCCCGGAGGCCAGCAGCCGGTCTACCCGGCGCTTCACCGCCGGGGCCGACAGCCCGACCACGGCGCCTACTTCCGCGTAGGTAGCCCTGGCATCGGCGACAAGCGCTGCCACTATCCGCTTGTCAAGCTCGTCAACCGGCATCGGCTGGGCGCCAGGCAGCTAGGTGGCCAGCGCTGTACGCAGGGCGGCCAGGTCGCCGGGGCTCAGGCCGTGTGCGAGCAGGTACTCGTCGACCGAGCCATGCGCAGCCCTGGCCGACGCGAGTACGGTCATGATCAGTTGCGGCGGACTGCTCAGCAGCTCGTCGGTCAGCTTGTCGCCAAGACCAGTGCCGGCCTGCAGCTGGCCGATGGCCGCGGTGTGGCGGGGGTCGAGGTAGCTGGCGCTGAGCGCGTAGTCCGAAGCGATGACCTCGTCCGGCGCGCCCAGGACCGCGAGCACCATCGCGATGACAATTCCGGTTCTGTCCTTGCCCGCGCTGCAGTGCACGAGCGCCGGGAATGCCTCCGCCGCGCAGAGCGGCTTGATCGCGTCGGCGATCGCGTCGCCGCACTGATCCACGACATAGCGGTAGATGGCATCGAGTTCGAGCGGGAGGCTTTGCAGGTCGCCGCCGAGAAGGGAGACATGCGAGTGCCGCGCGGCGAGGTGGTCGAGCGGACTCGGCGCCATCTCGACTTCCACGTGGGAGCGCAGGTCGATGATCGTGCGCAGGCCAAGCGCGCTGATGGCGTCGATTCCCGCGGCGTCGAGCTGATGCAGCGCATCGGAGCGGAACAGCTTCCGCCAGGGCAGCTCGCCGTTCTCCGTGGGATAGCCGCCAAGATCGCGCAGGTTAAACATCCCTGCGAGCTCGATCCGCCGACCCTCGGTCAACGCAAGGCCCCGCGCTCGGTCCGGCGCATCTCCGGTGAGTCGCGCATCTCCGGTAGCTCGCGCATCTCCGGCAATCTGCGTCAACCGCCCACTCCGTCCCCTCGAGGATTGTCTACCGCACGATCTCACATCCGCGCATCCGGCGGGCACTCCGCCCGGACGACCGACGGCTCACCCCTCGCACACGGCCAACAGGCGGGCGCCCCCGCAGGCCATACCCGCACCGGCGGCCAAGCCACCCTGGCGGGCCAACCCACCGCACGCCGCCCCCGCTCCTGGCCGCGACCTCTGCCTGGCGACTCCGCTCGCTCGCGGTGGCGGCGGCTTCTGCGCAGTAGAGTCGCAACATCTAGCTAGCGGAGGATCCACGATGACCAGGCTGGGCGGAATGTACGGCCCGGATGCAACATTCCTAGGCGTGGACAGGGCCGACCTTGCCGACCCGGCGTCGTGGGCTGGAACCGACATCATGATCATCGGAGCGCCGTTCGACGGCGGCACCTCGCATCGGCCGGGAGCCCGGTTCGGCCCGCAAGCCATCAGGTTCACCGATTACCTGCCGCACGACGCATCGAGGCCGCATCTGGCGCTCGGTGTCGACCCGCTGGCCGAGCTCAAGGTTGCCGATGCCGGTGACGTGGAGATGCTGTCAGGCGATACGCAGCAGTCGCTGCGCCGTCTTGAGGAAGCCGTGCACCGCGCCTGTCACGGCGGCGCGATACCTGTCATTCTCGGCGGCGACCACACCATCGCGCTGCCGGACGCCACGGGCGTGGCCAGGCACGTCGGCTGGGGTCGGGTATCGATGATCCACTTCGACGCACACGCGGATACCGGAGACACGCAATTCGGGGCGCTGCACGGGCACGGCACCCCGATGCGCAGGCTGATCGAGTCGGGCGCTGTCCGTGGCGACCGGTTTCTGCAGGTTGGGCTGCGCGGTTACTGGCCAGAACCGGAGACGCTGGCGTGGATGGCTGACCAGCAGATGCGCAGCTTCGAGATGACCGAGATCGTGGCCAGAGGGCTCGACGACTGCCTCAACGAGGCGTTCGCTATCGCCACCGACGAATGTGACGCAGTATTCCTTTCCGTCGACGTCGACGTGGTCGATCCGGGCATGGCACCCGGCACCGGCACCCCCGAGCCCGGCGGGTTTACCGGCCGTCAGCTGCTGGATGCGGTCCGGCGGATCGCGATGGAGCTGCCCGTGGCCGGAATGGACGTCGTGGAGGTCGCGCCGCCCTACGATCACGCCGAGATTACGGCGTTCCTGGCCAACCGGGTGGTGCTCGAGGTCTTGTCCGGTATCGCCTGGCGCCGCCGGCAGGCCGAAGGCGACCCGGCCCGGCCTGCGAGGGACCCTGCCTCGCCCCTGCTTGAGGGCCGTGGCCCGACCAGGGGCTAGCTACTGCGGAGCTGGTGCCACCCGCTGGCTAGCGATGACCAGCCACCAGGATGGCGATCGTGAAGGCCGTTGCATCGAAGAGGAAGTGCGCGAGGATCGGCCTGTTCAGCTTGCGATGCTTCTGGAAGGACCGGGTCACCAGCCACCCGAACGGCACGGTGAACACGACCGCGATGCCGTAGTAGAGGTGGTAGCTCGTGCGCAATGCCAGGCTCAGCCAGAACGCCCTGGCGGGTGACCAGCCGAGCTGGTCGAGCCGGGTGATGAGATAGCCGTTGACGATCACTTCCTCTGCGACCGCGGTGAACAGCGCCTGGCTCAGCCCGAAGATCAGGTAGTAGGCCGGAACGTGCAGCGTGCCTGTCGAGTTCACCAGCCTTGAGTGATCCAGCGGGGCCAGGGTAATGGCCAGCACCAGCTCGCAGCCGAACGCAGCGGCCGCGATCCCGACCGCGGCCCAGAAGTCGCGCCAGCCCAGCCGGGTCAGGCCGAGGCTGGCCGGCCGCTGACCGGTGCGGGCGAGCAGCAGCAGGGCCAGCGGCACCACGGCCGCGACTGGCATGTAGCTGAGCAGGCCAAGCACTGTGTTTAGGACTGCCTGGTGCGGCGTAAAGGTCGGCAGCTGGACGAGTGCCTTGCCGGTGTCCAGATGCGTGCCGAGGATCACGATGGCGCTGACGATCCACGGGAACAGGCCGGCGATCATGACCAGCCTGGTCTCGAGCACCAGGCCATCCCTGGTCTGTTCGGTGCTTACCACGGGAGCCACGGGCTCGGGCGTAGTCCAGAATTCCCAGTCCGGCGGGGCCGGCGGCCAGTCGGCGGGCGGATTCCACCCAGGCGGCGGCGTCCATCCCGGCGGGCAGTCTGGCCAGCCTGGCGCCGGGCGCCAGGTCAGCTTTCTGGTACTCACCAGCCACATGATGCATCAAAGGCCGGCCGCGGCATAGGTGGGGCTTCGGCACCGCCCGCCGGACGTCCCGCCCGCCCGACCCCGGCCCGCAACTCGGCCGGCCGCCTACCCCGGCCCTGGCGCGGCAAGAGCACGCCTGGGTCGATGGATCGCGGTTGGCAATTCGAGCGGATCTATAGTTGGTGAATGCTGGACGTGACCAGACTCCGGGTGCTCGTGGCTGTCGCCAGGCATGGTTCGGTGACCGCGGCGGCCCGGGCCCTGAACTACGCCCAGCCCTCGATCAGCCATCACATCGCCAGGCTGGAGGCGGAAACCGGAGCGCGTCTGCTGGAGCGGGTCGGCCGGGGAGTTCGGCTGACCGAGGCAGGGCGGCTGCTCGCGGAGCGCGCCGAGGAGATCATCGGTCGGCTCGACGCGGCCGAGTCGGAGCTCGCAGCGCACGTCGGGCTGCGCGAAGGACGGGTCCGGCTGGCCGCATTCCCGTCGGCGCTTGGCACCCTGGTGCCGGCCGCGGCGGCCTGGCTGGAGACCGAGCAGCCAGGCATCGACCTAATGCTGACCGAGGCCGAGCCGCCAGAGGCACTGCGGATGTTGCGAGCGGGCTACGTCGACGTGGCCCTGGTGTTCCGGCACTACCAGCAGGACATCGACCCGGTGCCGCCGGCTCCGGCGGACGAGGGCACCAGGGGACGGCTGCTGCTGGACGAGCCGGTCCACCTGGTGACCAGGGCTAACGGGCTTGCGGCCGGAGAAGGGGCGGGCGACGCCGGCGAGGCCGCAATACCCGACCTCGCCGGCTATGCCGACAGCCGGTGGATAGCCGGCTGCGAGCGCTGCCGCAGTTACCTGGTCCGGCAATGCGAGCTGGCCGGCTTCACGCCGAAGATCGCGTTCACCACCGACGACTATGTCGCGGTACAGGCCCTGGTCGCCGCCGGGCTCGGCGTCACCACGCTGCCAGGCCTGTGCCTGCGAGCCGCCAGGCACCCGGGCATCGCGACCGCCGAGCTGCCGGGCGCGAGACGGCATGTATTCGCCATGACCTACGGCCAGCCACCGGATCCGGCGACAACCACCCGGCTGATCGACGTGCTGGCGCGCGTCGCCAGCCCAGACGACAGCGGGAATGCCCCCTGCGCCTGACCGGCAGGCCGAAGCGCCCCGCCGACAGCCTGCTTACCTCCTGGCCGCGCCCCGGGGCTGGCGGCCTGCATCGTGACCAGAGCCGGGCCGAAGACCGCGAGGGCTGGCTACCCGGCCTCGAGGTTGACCTCGGCGCGGAGCACGCTGTAGATGACAGCGTCGTGCCAGCGGCCGTTCTGGAACGCGGCGCCGCGGGTTACGCCCTCCCTGGTAAACCCGGCCTTCTCCAGCGCCCGCTGCTCGGCGAGATTGCTCACCTCGGTCCCGGCCTCGATCCGGTTCACCTGGGAGTGCGCGAACAGGTACCGCACCAGCAGCCGCTGCGCAGCTGTCCCGTAGCCCTGGCCCCGGCTCTTCGGGGCCAGGGCGATCCCGACGTTCCAGCAAAACGAAGTCCGCGCCATCTGCCGCTTGTGCCAGGCGACGAAGCCGATCCGCTCACCGCCCTGCGACACCATCAGCACGCCTGACGCCTCATCGAGCAGACCGTTTACCTCCCACCGGCGCCGGAAGGCGTGCGGATCCTGCCAGCCGAACCACTCGTGCTCCCCAGTCGCCCTGGGGTCGCTGGTGAGCCCGCACAGCAGCGGGAGATCCACATCGGCGGCCGGAACCAGATCCACGTGGTCCTGCATGGCTCAACGCTAAGGCAGCGAGCGGGCCGCACGTTACGCCCGCCGGGCTGCGCTGCCGAAAGGACCCCCCCGATGCATCTATCACCTGCGCTGGCACTTACCAGGGCAGCGACGCCACGATGACGTGACCCTCCGGACCTTCACTTGGGTCGTAGTAAGGCGCAGCACCCGGGTTGAAGTAGGACACCAGCAGCTCACTGCTGGTGCTCAAATCTGGGTGGCCGATGATGGCCCGGCAGAGGCTATCGCGCCTGACCGTGCAGGGGACGGTGCCTGACGTCACCTGCCGCCAGCTGCCAGTCGGTGAAGCCGCTTCGTACACGACGAACCGGCCCACGTCGTTGGTCTGCTCGATCAGGACGAAGCCGTGGCCGGTGGCGGCGAAGCTATTGACATTCACAGCTATCGGGGCGGCGCGCGCGATCGCCGAGACCGCCGTGCTGTAGGCCGCCGTCCAGATCGACGGCCCAGCGAGCCACTGGTAGCTGCCGGATCTATCCCACGCGGCGGGGTTGGCCCTGACCCTGGCCAGATAGATAGAGCTCCTGCTGCCTGGCGTGCAGGTCGCATCGTCGATCCGGGCGCAGTGGGAAGCGAACAGGTAAAGGTAGGGACCGGAGAAGATCGGTGAGCCGAGTAGCTCCTGAGGCGCGAGCGTCCCGACTGCGCCCGAGCTGAATACCGTCACCTCGCCAGTGCGCGCGTTCGTAGCGGGGTCGTATTCGGCCAGCCCGAACCCCTCGGCGAGCGGGCTACCTCCGCCTATAGGCACGCAGTAATTGTTGAAGCTAATCAATACCTCCCCGTCTTCGGCCGGGTCGCTGGTGACGCCGGTCAGCCACGACGCTGGGTATGCCTTGTGGGCAAGGTCACAAGCGAGCCCGCCGGCAGTCGCCAGGCCGGAAGGCGCCGGCAGGAATTGAGCCGGCCCAGCATCGTTGGGTATCACCCGAGCGCCGCTACCTGGCGTCGCCAGTTCACTGAGATCGACGGGCACCGTACCCGGTTCTGCCGGACCGACGGCCGCGGTAGATCCGTTGACAATCCGCGCCAGTTGCCACTTTCCCTGGGGGCTTGACGCGTAGACGTCAGTGTCACAGAACAGCCACAGGCTGCTGGACGGGTCCGCCGGCAGCGGCTGGCTGTAGCCGCAATCACGGACTATGTCCGCCGCCCCTGAGCGGCCTTCGAAGTTGGACAGAACCTGGGCGGGCGGGGCGACACCCTCCTTCGGCCTTAACGCATATGCAGCGACCAGGTCGACGGCGATGAGCGCTGCCACCGCGGCGCCGATAAGGCGGCGCCGAAGGCGACGACTTGCGAGCCAGCGAGTCGTCACCTTCAGCTGGCCAGGGCTAGATCTTGCTGGCCTGATCGGCCCAGTAGGGGTCACGGAGGCGGCGCTTCAGCAGCTTGCCGCTCGGGTCACGGGGCAGTTCGGCGACGAAGTCGATGGACCTGGGCCACTTCATCTTGGCCAGCCGGCCCTCGAGCGAGGCGAGGATCTCGGCGGCGAGGTCGTCCCCTGGCTCGACGCCGTCCGCTGGCTGCACGACCGCCTTGATCTGCTCGCCCCAGTCCTCGTCCGGGATGCCGAAGACCGCCACGTCCGCGACCTTCGGGTTCATGATGATCTCGGACTCGATCTCGGCCGGGTATATGTTCGCCCCGCCGGAGATGATCATGTCGGACTTACGGTCGCAGAGGAACAGGAAGCCGCCCGCGTCCAGGTAGCCGATGTCGCCGACGGTGAAGTAATCCCGCAGCCGGTTGGCCTTGGTCTTCTCCTGGTCCTTGAAGTACTCGAACTCGCCCACGCCCATCTTCATGTAGACAGTGCCTGGACTGCCGGTGGGCTGGGCATTCCCGTCCTCGTCAGCGATCAGCAACTCGCTGATGGGCCAGGCGTTCCCGACCGTGCCAGGGCGCTCCCGCCATGCCTGCGGCGAGGCGATGGTGCCGCCCCCCTCGGTAGCTGCGTAGTACTCCCAGACGCAGTCGCCCCACCAGTCGAGCATCTGCTGCTTGATTCCGATCGGGCAGGGCGCGGCGGCGTGGATGAGCCAGCGCATCGACGACAGGTCATATTTGGCCTTGACCTCGTCGGGGAGCGACAGCATGCGCTTGAACTGCGTCGGCACCATGTGCGAGTTGGTGCACTTGTACCGCTGCACCAGCGCGAGTGCCTGCTCGGAGTCCCAGCCGTCCATGCACACCAGGGTGTGGCCCATGTGCAGCGCGCCGCCGCCGAACACGGTGACGGCGGTGTGGTAATTCGGCGAGGTCAGGAGGTGCGCGTTGGGCTGGCCCTCGGTCACGCCGAAGAACTGCAGCAGGAACGATGCCAGCGCCATAGCGTCGTCGGGGTCCATGCCGCTCAGCGCGCGGCGCACGCCCTTCGGGCGGCCGGTGGTGCCCGAGGTGTAGTGCATGGTCGTGCCCGCCGTCCGCTCATCGGGCAGGCTGGTGGGCTGGTCCGCCCGCAGGTTCTCGACCGGCGTGAAACCGGCCACGTTCCCAAAACTGAACCTTGCATCCGCGGGGACACCCGCCTGATCGGCGATGTCGATGCCGAGCTGAGCGAATCGCTCGTGTACGAAGAATGCCTTCGCCCCGCAGTCGGCCACGATGTAGGCGGCCTCCGGGGCCGTGAAGTGCCAGTTGATCGGGGTCAGGTACCAGCCCGACTGCAGCGCGGCCAGGTACAGCTCGACCGGCGCAGCGCCGTTGGGCAACAGCGAGGCGATGCCGTCACCTGGCTTGAGGCCACGTGCCCGCAGCGCGTGCGTCAGCTGATTCGCCCGGCCGAGCAGGTCACCCGCGGTGTGCTGTGTGCCGTCGGGCTCGACGACCGCGATCCAGCCTGGATCGTCCTGCGCCCGCCGCCAGAAACCCCTCGAGCTCACTGCCACCTCCGGTCGAATCGGCCAGTAACATCCGCGCACGCTCGCCTAGCCAGGTAGCGATAGAACACCACATCACCGGCGCTTTCGCTAGACCTGCACTGCCCCAAACTAGAACGTGTTCCAGGCAGCAGGCAACTGCCACTGCGACTGCTGGCAGCCAGATCACGGAGCCGGGCGGCTGAACGGAGCCGGGCAGCTGAACGGAGCCAGGCAGCTGAATAACGGGAGCTATGCGGCCGACTAACTAAGCCGGGCGGCCGAGCAGCCAATCATTGTGGTGAGCTAGCAGCAATATTGCGGCTAGCTCTCCACGATAATCATCGACTGGCAACCTCCGGGCGCACCGCCGCGCGCAGTCCGTCGGCCCGACCGGCATTGCAGCCAGGATTATCCCCAGGCCACGTCCCTGCGTGTCTGCGCTCGAGGATCAGGCCTCGGCGCCCACCTCTTCGTCGTCGTCCTCGTACTCGTACTCGTCCCGATCCTCGTTGGCTATCAGCAGGATGCCGAAGACAAGCAGGACGATGGCGACCAGTCCCGCGACCAGCGGGCCGATGGACTGAACGGCAGAGATCTCGGTGTCAGAAGAACTCGCGGTGTTGACCGCCGCCTGGATCGTCTGCGGCGTCGACGTGAGCGTGCCGCTGTACAGGGTCAGCGCGGTCGCACCGGTGCTGGGGTTCTGCAGCGTTTCTGACTGATCCTCGACCACCTTGACCGGCGATCCGGTGCCGGGATCCACGTAATAGGTGTTGGTTGCCGTCAGGTACTCGGGCAGGCTCACCGTGGTCTGGTCGATGTTGACGAGCGAACCGGGCAGCGTCACCGACCCGAACTTCTGGTTGTCAACGTGCTCGACGAAGACGTACACGGTCATGCCGTCTACGGTGGTGGTACCGGTGTACTGGACCGGCTCGGGCCGCAGCAGCGTCGTGTCGAAGATCTGATACGTCTGCTTCTGCGTCCCGATCGGCCACACATACCCCTGCCCGGAGAAGTGCGGCCGCGAGGTCCCGACTTCCGCACCACAGCAGTTCACTAGCACGCCGGTCCGGCGATCGAAGGCAAACCGCTCGGTGGTGTAGCTGATAGCGGTGCCAGGATTGCTGCTCGTCGTGATGTCGAACACGCCGGTTACGTTGTTCCAGACTGCCGTCGAGGAAGTCCCTGCGCTGACGTCGCCTTGCGTGGTGGCAACCGCCCGGACCGAGGCGCCATTGACTTCCTGGCCGGTGGCCGCGCTGAAGTACGAGACATTCGTCCCGGTCAGCCTGGAGACGGTGTACTCGTCCAGGGGGAACTTGATGACCTGGCCCGGCAGGAAGAAGTGACTCAACAGGGCGAGCACCAGCAAGAATGCACCCAGCCCGGTGAGGGTAACCCCGACTTGACGGCGCATCGAACCCTCCAAGGGACGGTTGCAGTATGTCAGTTATAGGGATACTTCTGTACAAGATTGGCACATAGTACTGGTTAGTAGCATCGGCGTCACGCGTAATCCAGACACATATCGATAACGGCCAGTGCGACTACCAGCGCGGGCCTCGAGTGCGCGGCGTGCATACTCCCCTACCGGCTCCTGCCGTCCCATGTCCCTGCGACTGCGGCCCTCCCGCTCGGTGGCCCGGTGCTGGCACTGCCCGCAGGACGCGCCCTCATCGGACAGCACCCTGGCCAGCCACCGGCTAGCCGCCGTAGTTATATGAGGACTGATTCGACGGGGCGACTGTGCTGGTGACCAGCGCAGTGGTGGCGAAGGTGGCCCCGACGGCCAAGACCGCACCAACCACCAGAGAGGTGATGATGAGCACCAGATGTGACACCGTTGACCCTCCTTAGCGGCCACAGAGGCCGCGCTCCACTACGCCAGCACAAAGTGTGCCATCACGGCAGACGAAACGCCAGGAAAAACCGCTTTCCTGCGAAACGGCTCGCATACAGGGACGGTCAGTCAGCGCGCTATCGCCCATTGAGATGACTAACAGTCACTACTAGCTCCAAACAGGTGACAAGGGTACTCTTTCCCGCGTGCTACAACGCATGCGGGCGAGTCAGTGGGTACGAGCCGGGTTGCTGCTCGTCATCCTGGCTTTCTGTGCCTACGGCCTGACCGCCGAATGGCCACAGGTGCACCCGTGGATGGGGCGGCTGCACGTGTACTCGGTCGCAGGCTCCCTCGCGGCAGCCATCGCTGCCTCGGGCTGCATGATGCTTGCCTGGCGGACCCTCCTCGCTGATCTTGGCTCCCGCCTGCCAATCCTGGTTGCGGCCCGCGTTACGTTCCTCGCCCAGCTCGGCAAGTACGTCCCCGGAGCCGTCTGGTCGTTCGCCGCGCACGTCGAGCTTGGCCACGATTATCAGGTACCGCGACGTCGCGGCGCGGCGTCCGTCATCGTGGCGCTCGCGGTAGCGGTGGCGGTGGGCCTGCTGATCGCGGCCGCTGCCCTGCCGTTCTCATCGCCGACTATGGCCCGCCGGTACCTGCTCGCACTGGCCGTCGTCCCGGTCATAGCCGTCTGCCTCGCGCCGCCGGTGCTGCATCGGATCCTGAACACCGGCCTCCGCCTGATCCGGCAGGAGCCGCTCGAACGGCCTCTGACCTGGAAGGGCCTTGGCATCGCGCTCGCCTGGACGACGCTGGGCTGGGTTCTGCTCGGCCTTCAGGTCTGGTTCCTGCTGGCCGACGTGGCCAGGGACGGCGCCCGCTCGATGCTGCTCGCCCTGGGCGCCTACGCCCTGGCCTGCTCACTGGCCCTGCTCTTGGTCATCTTCCCGAATGGCATCGGCGCGCGAGAACTCCTGCTGGTCGCCGCGCTGGCACCGGTGCTGCCCCAGGGCGCGGCACTGGCGGTAGCGCTGATGGCGCGAGTGGTGGCCACGATTGGCGACCTGGTGTGGGGTGGCGTCGCACTGGCGATTGGTCGTTGGTCGCGCGTCGCCGGGCGAGCGGGGCAAGCCGCCAGCAGCGCCCACGTTGGCAGGCACCGTAAGGCTGCGGAGCCACATGCTGCCGCGCTCGAGCATCAGCACGAGCAGTCATCAGCCGCGTAGATGGCGGCCGCGCATTCAGGCAGGCTATGCCGGCGACCGCATAGAATTCTCTCAAAGAAGGGGAACGGGCCTTTCCGCGGCACATTGCCGTATTTCGCAGTCAGCCATTTGCCGGCAACTCAAATACGACCAGATCATTGCTGCTCAGCACTACCTGCGCCCCCGGCAGCCTCGCCTGGGCAGCCAGGCCAGCCGGGCGCGAATGTAGCAGAGCGCCGGAATCGACGACGACGTAAAGCACCCCGGCCGCGCGCAGCCTGGCGGTCAGTGGGCCAGCTTTGGTCACTATGGCGTTGAGCCTGATGGCAGCGCTGCTCTCCTGGGTTAGCACCTGCTGGCCCACTTGGAGCCCGTCGTTGGATATGACCTCACGGGATAGGAGCTTGTTCCAGGGGTCGTAGACCGCTTCGCCGTGGTTCCACGGATAGCGGCGGTAAGCAGCCCAGGGCAGCAGCAGCACGCTGCCTGGCCGGTGGTTTGCGTCGATGAGCTGCCTGGCTGCCAGCCAGTCGGCCGGGTACTGCGCGGGCCGGACCCGGCCCGCGAGACCCCACGCCATGCCAGGCAGCAGCAAGAACGGGGCGAGCAGGGCCAGCACCGCGATGGCCACCGCCGCGGGCTCGGCCCGTGGCCGGGCGCTTGTCGCCGCTGTCCGCGGCCGGGCACCGGCAGGCACTGCCCGGCTGACCAGCCACGCAATGATGGCGCCAAGCCCCACGGCCTCGGTAAGCGCGAGGGCCGCCACGAACTGCTGGCCGTCCCGCAGGATTGCGAACCCGGGCCAGGCAGCGATCAGGTCTCGCAGCGCCGCGCGAGTGGGCGAGGTGATGCCGATTGCCGCGATGGCCAGCCCGAGCATGCCCGCCAAGCCCAGCCCTGGCCACATGCGCCTCGAGCGTCCCAGGAGCAGGTAGCCGGCCAGCGCGCAGGCCACCAAGATCAGCCAGAAGGACGAAGCGGCTCCGCCGTAGCCGCGCGGCACGGTCTGCGTATTCCAGATACCTGAGAGCATGACCAGGCTGCCAAGGCGGCCGAATGGGGTGTCCGCCCTCGAGGCGAACAGGTCCACCCCCAGCGGATCAGTATGCACGGACACGAGCAGTGACGGAATCAGCCATGGCAGGCTCAGCAGGGCGAGGACACCGAGCACGGTGGCCAGCCGGCGGCCGCGCCCGGCGCGGGCACTCCCAGGGCCCGGCCCCCCCTCGTCGGCACCTCTGGCCAGCGCGGCGGGGACGGCAGCAAGCCCGGTGACGGCGAGCGCCGCGAACCCGCCAACCGCGGCTGGCAGCATCGCCACCAGCAGCCTGCCTGGCCTGATTCTTGGCGACCCGGTGCACAGCTCGCGCAGCACCCACGGCAGCCCCGCGTAGCCGAGCAGGAGCGCCCACTGGCCGATCAACAGCCGCTCGGCCACGAACGGGTTCCAGACGTAGAAGCTGCCGCTGACCAGGCACGCAAGTACTGGAGCGGGACGGCCGGTCAGACTGCGCCAGCCGGCCGCCAGCAGCGCAGCGGCTCCCGAGCAAGCCGCGGTAAAGATGAGCAGCAGGATGACCTTCTGCAGGATGTCTGCGGGCAGCAGCCTGGCCGCCACAGCGACGACCGCATCGCTCGGCACCGCCCTGGCCGGCCCGCCAGTAAGGCCGACCAGCGCGGCCGAGAACGGCGGGTCAGGAACGAACACCATGTCGTAGCTGAGCAGGAAGCCACGCGCCAGGCCAGGCCCGAGGGTCAGCAGCCCGAGCGCGAGGCCAAGCGCTGCGCCAAGGCCCGTCGCCAGTCTGCTCGTCCCGGCCGCGGCTGCAGCCGATGCGCCTTCGGCCGAGTCCGACGTTGCGGGTTCCGCCCCCGGTGAAACGGCCTCCGGCCCGGCCGGCGAGACTGCCGCGGGCTCCCCCGAGGGCCTGATGCTCGGTCTCATGTCTTGCGCGCACGCACCAGCAGGATCGACGCGGCGCTCGGCCACGCGCAGAAGGCCAGGTCGACAGGCCGCAGCGGCCTCGGTACGTCGTGGTATCGGGCGCCGGCGACGGAAATCGAGGAGAAGCCGCGGGCGGCGAGCAGCCCGGTGAGCGCTCTCCTGGTGAACATGTGCAGGTGACCGGCAACCTGACTGCCAGGCCTGCCGAATACAGCGCGCAGGCTCACCTCGGAGAACACAGGCTGAACCCCGAATGCCAGCAGGCCGCGGTTATACCAGGCGGCCAGGTTCGGCGTGGATAGCAGCAGCGAGCCGCCGGGCTTTAGCACCCGCCAGGCTTCCTCGAGTGCAGAGTCGGTGTCTACCAGGTGCTCGATCAGCTCGCTCATGATCACGACATCGGCGCACGCCGAGGCCAGCGGAAGACTCGGTCCCTCCACGCCCGCCCGTACCAGCGTGAGCCCGCGCGGGCCGGCCTGCCGCAAAGCATCGGCCGACCAGTCGACTCCGACGAACCTGTGGCCAGGATTGACACTGGCCGCGATGCTGGTAGCGAGGCCGTCTCCGCAGCCGATGTCCACTATGACCGCGGGTGCGGGAGTCTTGCTCAGCACCTTGGCCAGCATCTGGGCCTGCCTGCGCGCCCGGTCGGGACCCGAGCTGAGCGGCACGGCCGGGTTCTCGTAGAAGTCCCGAAGTCCGCGGCTGACGGTGACGTCGCTGGTCATGACCGTCGCGCTCGGCCACCGACCGCGGGCTTCTGACCCGCCCTGGCCATAGCCTCGTCAGCCACTGCCGCGAAACCCTCGACCGCCGCCGACCAGTGCAGCCGCTCGGCCCGCTCACAGGCATCGGCACCCATCTCCTCGGACCGCTGGCGATCAAGGGCCAGCGAGGCCCAGGCCGAGGCGAACTGGCCCTCGTTCTTGACCAGTACGCCGGTCTGGCCATTGACAACCGAATCTCGCAGGCCAGGGACGTCGAACCCGACGGCTGGGGTGCCTCGGATCGCTGCCTCGGCGATCACGATTCCCCACCCTTCGATCAGCGCGGGGTGCAGCAGGAGCCAGGCCGAGCACAGTAGCCGGTGTTTCTCTTCCTCCGACACCCTGCCGGTAAAGATCACTCCCTGGCCGGCCATGGCCTGCAGCCGCTGGCGCTCCGGCCCGTCGCCCGCGATGATCAGCGTGCCGCCGACCACCTGCCGCACCCGCTCCCAGAGCCTGAGCAGCATGTCGATCCGCTTGTACTCGGTAAGCCTGCCGAGCGCGAGGAACAGCGGCTCAGGCGAGCGCGGCGTCAGCGGGTCCGGCTGCAGCACCCCGTTACAGATCTGCCGGATCCTCTCGTCGCCGACGCCCATCTCGCGCAGAGCGTCCGCGGTGGAGTTGGACACGGTCAGGAACAGATTGGCCCGGTGCGCCCACGGCAGGATGGTGCTCTCGGCGAACTGGCCAAGGGCCGCCACCGGGCGCGGGAACATCATCCGCCACAGCTCCGAGTGGACGTGGTTGACCAGGCAGATCTGCGGCCGGTTACACCACACCGGGGTGAGGAAAGGCATCCCGTTGCAAACCTCGACGACCAGATCGCTGTCACGCAGCTGACGCCAGTAGGCCAGCGGTGCCCGGAGAAACTGGCTATAGGTGCCGCCGCTGCGCACGACCTTGTAGGGCCGGTCTTCGGACGGCCCGCCAGCCAGCAGCCTGACCTCGTCGCCACGAGCCGTCATGCCAGCAGCGAGCCGGTCAACTAGCACTTCTGATCCGCCGGCCCTGGGGTTGGCAAGGTCGCGCCAGGCCACAAACGAGATCTTGCGGCCCCCGGTCCGCTCACACGGCCCAGGTCCGCCCGCGGTTTCCCAGCCGTTCGGCTCCCAGCCGCTCGGCTCCCAGCCTGCTGACTCCCAACCGGGCGCGGAGACGACAGCCGGCCGGACTAGCTCCGGCCGGTGGCGGGCCTCGCGCAGCTCAGCATCGCCGGGTGCCGGTGAGCCCGCTCCTGCCGCCGGCTGGGCTGCTGAGTCAAGACTCACAGGACCACGCTCCGGTTTTGCGGTTTGCAGTGATGTCAGGTGATTAAGGTGCGCGTAGGATACCAACGAGTAATGTGTACCGGACATTGGGTTATCATTCTGGTAATTTCGCCGAAGTGATAGTGATCGTTTGTCCCCGCCGGGTGCCGCCTGCGCGCTGACCTGGTCACCAGCGCCGATGGCTGGCCAGCATCGCATCTGCCGGAGACGCGGCCCTCAGGAAAGGCGCACTACGCAACCGCCATGCTGCGATCACCACAGCGGCGCCAGTCCGCCACCCAGGAACGCGGTCCCACCGAACGGGGCACTGGCCAGAGTGGCGCCAGTCAGCCCAGCCCTGCCGGGGCCACGGCGGGACGCCGATCGCACGGCCTGAGCCGATCGATCCGGCTGTTCAGACTGTTCCTCAGGGAGCAGACAGAGCCCGACCTCTTTTACTCCGGCCTGGCCGACGATGCCGCCGACCAGTTGGCCTCGCATACCGACCTGGCCGGCCGCACCGTGGTCGACGTCGGCGGCGGCGCCGGGCACTTCACCGCGGCCTTCCGGGCCAGGGGCGCGGCTTCCTATATCTTCGAGCCCGACCAGGACGAACTGCTCAGCCGCGGCTCGATCCCGTCGGGCGCCGTGCTTGCCGACGGTTACTGGCTTCCGGTAGCGGATGCCAGTGCCGACGTCTGCTTCTCGTCAAACGTGCTAGAGCACGTGTCCGACCCGGCTGGGCTGATCGAGGAGATGATCCGCGCCACCAAGCCGGGCGGTGTGATCTACCTGTCGTTCACGAACTGGTACTCGCCGTGGGGTGGCCACGAGATGTCCCCCTGGCACCTGCTCGGAGCGGGCTTCGCCGCGCGCCGCTATGCCAGGCGTTATGGCCGACAGCCGAAGCATGCGGTAGGCCGCAACCTGTTCCGGGTCCATGTCGGGCCGATGCTGCGGCTAATGCGGTCCCGCAGCGACGTGGAGATTCTCGATGCATTGCCGCGCTATTACCCGAGATGGTGCAAAGTCGTGTTGTGGGTTCCCTGGCTCAGGGAGGTCGCGACCTGGAATCTGCTCCTGATCGTCCGGCGGAAGACGTGACCACGGCTGGCCGTGGTCGGACTAGGCAACCACCAGGCCAGTGGCATGCGTTCGGGCTGAGCGGCTCAGGCCCGGACGCCGCAGTCGACATGTCCGCCACCCTGCCGCTGCTGAAGATCAGCCAGACCGCTCCGTCGGCGGCCCGAGCCCGCCAGGGGCCCGCCCTGCTGCGTGACCGGTGGCTGTTCTTGATCGTCTTTGGCGTCGCGCTGCTGATTTTCGGCGCCACCGACGCCGGCCGGATCGTTTTTGATACCAAACTCGGGGTCGACATCGACGCCGGCGAGTTTCTTGGCCGACTCTGGTCGCTGTGGAATCCACTGGAATGGTTCGGCAGCCTGCAAGATCAATACATCGGCTACGCCATCCCGATGGCGCCATTCTTCCTGGCTGGCCAGCTACTGCACGTTCCCATCTGGCTGATCGAGCGAATGTGGGTGTCGCTGCTGATTGCCGTCGGCTTCACCGGCATGGTCAAGCTGGCGCGAGCGCTCGGTATCGGCAGCGATTCCTCTCGCCTGCTGGCGGGCCTGATCTTCGCGTTGTGGCCGACGTTCACTATAGCGATCGGATCTACCTCAGCGGCCGCACTGCCGGGCATGGTCGTTCCATGGGCGGTGCTTCCGCTGATCCAGGCGTCATCGGGCCGCTGGCCTGAGGGCCGGGCCGTCGCCAGATCAGGCCTCGCGATCGCCGCGATGGCGGGCGTGAACGCTGCGTCCACGCTGGCCGTCCTGCTGCTGCCAGCGCTTTACATCGTGACTCACACCAGCGGCGAGCGGCGGATCAGGCTGAGCCTGAAATGGGGCATCGCGGTCGTCGCAGCGACCGCCTGGTGGGTAGTCCCGCTCCTGCTGCAAGGCCGGTACTCGTTCAATTTCCTGCCGTACATCGAGCAGTCGGCGACGACGACCGCGACCATGTCAGCGGCGGCGGTCCTGCGCGGAACTGGGACGTGGACCGCCTACCTGGACCTGACCGGCTCCCCGTGGAATTCGGCTGGCTGGGCGCTCGTCAGCTCATCCGGCGCGATCCTGGCTACGGCCGCCGCGTCGGCCGCCGGGCTCGCGGGTCTGGCTCGCCGGGACATGCCCGAGCGGCGCTGGCTGTGCATCTGCACGGGCCTGGTCACCGCGGTGGCACTGTCCGGGTACTACGGGCCACTCGGCGGCCCATTGCACGCCGGAGTCGACAGCCTGCTCGACGGCGTCCTGGCCCCGTTCCGCAGCACCTACAAGCTCGAGCCGGTTATCGCGGTCGCGCTGGCGCTCGGCTGCGCCCACCTGATGGAGAGGTGCTGGCAGCTCAGCCTGCCGGTCGGCCGGTCCAGAAGGCTCGCCGCAGCCGCAGTCACGGCCCCACTCGTCGCGATCGTGCTAGCCGGGCTGGCATTGCCGCAGCTGACCGGCCGGTCGCTGCAGGCTGGCTCGTTCACGAGCATTCCGAACTACTGGTACCAGGCGACCGCGTATCTGGCCGCGCATTCGCCGCGGGAGACGGCGCTGGTGGTGCCGGCCGACCCGCACGGGCAGTTCACGTGGGGCGACACGATTGACGACCCGCTGGAGCCGCTCGCCACCTCGCCCTGGGTAGAGCGCGGCCTCGTGCCCTTCGGCGGGGCGGGCTCGCAGGTTCTGCTGGAGACCGCCGAGCAGGCCATCGAATCTGGCGAACAGGTCGCCGGCCTGCCCGCTTACCTGGACCGAGCCGGTATCCGCTACATCCTGGTCCGCAACGACACCGATCCGACCCTCACCGGGTATACGGAGCCGCAGGTCGTGAACGAGACGCTGGCGCTGTCTGGCTTTCGCCGAGTTGCAGCTTTCGGTCCGCCGGTCGCAGCGTCGCCTGGCTACCCCAACCTGGCCGGCCAGGCTCCTGGATTTGCGCTGACCTACCCGGCGATCGAGATCTTCGCGTCCGCTAGCGCTCGCCTGCAGCCCGACAGCCCGGTCACCGCGCTGCCGGTCAGCCAGACCGTGCTCGTCAATGGCGGCCCGGACTCCCTGCTCCAGCTCGCCGGGCAGGGCATTCTCGGCGTCCAGCCGACGGTCATCGCCGGCCAGCGGCTGGCGGTCAGGCCGGCGCTGTGGGCGGTGACGGACGGGCAGCAGCGGGCCGACGACGACTTCGGCTCGACCGACAACTACGAGTCCTATACCTACACTGCCACCGGGACCAACCCGGTCGACGATCCGCTCGGCGACGCGGGCGGCCAGCCCAGGCAGTTGCTTCCGGTGCCCGCGGCGGGGAATGAGACCGTCGCAGTGCTCTCCGGCGCAGCCAGTGTCACCGCGTCCTCCGCAGGGACCTGGCTAGCCGAGTCCACGCAGTATGACCCGGTCAACGCCTTCGACGGGAATCCGGCCACGGCCTGGGCGGAGTCCAGTCCGCAGACCCCGATCGGGCAATGGATCCAGATCAACTTCGGCCGTCCCGTTGACATGCCGTCCAGGGCGGGCATCGAGCTGCTCGGCGACACCTACGCTCGGTCGATCGCTAACCAGCTGCGGGTCACCACCGCCGCTGGCGGTGCCACCACCAACACCGTTGCCACCGGCAGCGAGCAGCCGCTGCGTCTACCGCCGGGTCCGACGCGATGGCTGCGCATCACCATTACCGGAGCGAGCAACATAGTGCCGGGTGATCCGGGTGCGGGCATCACCGACGTACTCATACCCGGCGTGCGGGTCACTAGCTATCTGCAGCCAGCCGAGGATCGCGCGGGCGAGGCGGCACCGGCCATGGCCTACTCCTTTTCGCAGCCGGCATCCTCGTCATACAGTCAGGCCCCCGTGCCAGCCACCGGCGATCTTGACCGCTTGTTCGTCACGCCGACTGCCTCCCAGCTCACCGCGCAGATCACCGCAGTGCCCGAGCCCGGTCCCGCGCTGGCGGCACTCATCACCCAGCTCTCTCCGCCCACGAAGAGGCAGTTCGCCGCCAGCGCATCGTCCAGCTGGAATTTTCTGCCCGAGTTCGGGCCCGCCAACCTATTCGAGGCCGGCGCACGCGAGCCATGGCTGGCTGACTCGGACGACAGCAATCCCACTCTCGAGCTCAGCTGGCATGGCCGCAGGACCATCAGCAAGCTGGTGCTCAGGCCCGCCCTTGGCCTGGCTGCGACACCAACGGGCGTGCTCATCGGCAGCCCGGCGGGAGCCAGGCTCGCCAGCGTCGGCCTCGGCGGCATCGTGCGCGTCAGCCCGCCGTTGCACACGAACCGGATCTACCTGAGCTTCGGTTCGACATCGTCCAGCGCGGCCGGTAACACCACAGCGGGCCAGCCTGCCCAGCTGCCGACCGGACTGGCAAGGGTGATCGTTCCCGGCCTGGCCGGCCTCCGGCCGGCGATACCGAAGGACAGCATGCCGTTCCGGCTCGCCTGCGGTCAGGGGCCGGCCGTCACCGTAGACGGGATCCGCTACCAGACATCGGTAAGCGGAACAATCGGCGACCTGGTGCAGCTCAAGCCGGTTCAGCTGGGCCTGTGCTCGCCGCGAGGCGCGCTTAACTTGCCCGCCGGGCGGCAGCAGCTTACGGCGGCGCCGTCGAGTGATTTCGCCATTACCGGCCTGAGCCTGAGCAGCCAGCTCGGCACCACCGCGGCTAGCCAGCCTGCGCCGGGTCTTGGCGCCCAGTCCAGAGCGCTCAACGTACTGACCTGGCAAGCCGATAACCGCGCGGTCCGGGTCGGCCCAGGTCCCGCCGCATACGTCGAGATCCACGAGAACTTCAATCCCGGCTGGACAGCCACCCTGGACGGCCGGAAGCTAGCGGCTGTGACGCTCGACGGGTGGCAGCAGGCATTTATCGTGCCTGCGGGTCAGGGCGGCACCATCATGCTGACCTTCGCGCCCGCATCCGTCTATCACGCCGGGATCATCGCCTCCGCCGTCGCCTTGCTGATACTGATTGGCTTCGCTATCGGCACCGGCCGACTGCGACAACGCCGCGCGAAGCCATCGACTGAATCCAGTACCGCGGCTGGCGGCCCGGGCTCTGGTCGGCGAGGCCCGAGCGAGATCGCTCTTCGGCATCCCGGCCGCCCTGCGCTCATATTCCGGACCGCCCCTGGTCACTACCAGCGGGCGGGCGCGCTCAGGCAAGGCACTTCGGCCCGCTTCCGTGTCGCACCTGCGCACAGCGGGAAGCACCGCGCTGCCTCGCGCGCCACGTTCGCCAGGACGTCGGCACGGCAGCCCTCTCTGCTACCAGGGGCGAGTTCGGTGTCGCTGCCGGTCCCCTCGGCTGGCTGGTCGGCCACCGGGCCGGCCACCGGGCCGGCCACCGGGCCGACGACCGGGCCGACCGCCGAGTCACCGGGTGCGACCCCGACCTGGGCCGAGAGGGCGAATGGCCTCCTCATCCTCGCGCCGCTGGCACTCGTGATCTTCCTGGCGGGCGGCCCGATTGCCGTGGCCGTCCCGGTGCTCGTGATCATCGATTACTGGCGGGCCCGGTGGCTGCCGGCGATTGCCGGAGGAGCAATGCTTGCCGTCGGTGTCGTCGCGGCTGGGGCACGGACCCCGACGATCCTCGGCAGCGGCCCGTTCAGCGCGGCCGCTCAGATCTGCGCGCTGGTCGCACTAGCCGCTGCTCTCTTGCCCCGCGCCGCTGCCCTTAAGCCCCGCGCGGCCGACCGGCCAGATGCGCCGCCAGCAGGAAGCGGGCCACGGGCGTGACCAGGGGCACTCACCGCGCACCGGCCGGACACCCCGACATAATGCCGCGTCGCCCGTTCAGCGTGCCTGACGAGATGGCCTGTCATTTCGATACCCGGACCGAGCCCTTCAACATTCACCTAGAGATACGCGTCCCTGGTCGGCTTGAGCACCAGGCCTTTCGGACCGCGGCTGTCGCGGCTTTCGCAGCTAACGTTTACGCCAGCAGCCGGCGTGCCCGCTACGGTCTGTCCAGTCGCCGCTACGCATGGGAGCACCCGGCCGCTCTCGACCGCGATCCGGTGTCCTTCACTACCGTCGCCGACGACGCCGACCTTGCCCGCACCCGAGCCGCCTTCATCTCGCGGTCGCCGTCCGTCGACGTGTCGCCGCCCGCTTCCGTGCTGGTTGCGAGCGGTCCAGGCTACGACCACGTCATCCTGAACGCTCATCACGCGGCGATGGACGGCCTGTCCTGGCTGGACCTCCTGCGCGACATCGGTCGGCGCTACCGCGCGGCAACGGGCAATAGGCCAGCCCTGGACATGCAGCCGGCCCCGGCGCCACCTGCCCTCGCACCGGTCCCCGGTCAGTTCCCGAGCTCACGACCGGCGATCAGATTGCCCGGTCCGGCACCGACACGCCCTGGCGGTCGCTGGCCGGCCCACCCCGCTAGGATCGCTCGGGCGGCCGGCGGCTCACGCGGCTACGGCCTACATCTCATCCTCATGCCGGGTGTTCCCGCGGTGCGGCCTTTCGCCACTGGCGACAAGGCCACCCTTAACGAGGCACTGATCACCGCGTTGATCGTGGCCATCGGGCGCTGGAATGCCGAGCGGGCGAAGCCAGCGCGGCTTGTCCGGATCACGACGCCGTTCAATGCGAGGGCTACCGGCGACCTAGGTGCGGCCGGCAACCTTTCCCGGCTCGTAACGATCGCGGCGCCCCCGCCCGCTCCCGGCGTCGGCCCGTGGCCGCTGCTGCTCGATGTCGCTTACCAGGCCAGGAGGGCCAGGAGGCGGCCGGGCCCACAGGTCGATGCGCCAACGCGTGGCCTGGCTGCGCTCTACTGCCCGGCTTGGGTCAAGCGCCTCGCCGTACAGGCGACGCTGCGGACGGCCGGGCCGTTGGTCTGCGATACGGCAATGCTCACCAACCTGGGCGACGTGCCGGATCCGCCAGATTTCGGCTTTCCTGGCGCGACCATGGCCTTCTCTGCGCAAGCTCAAATGCCCCGTGGCCTGACCGTCGGCGCCATCACCACGGGCGGCCAGCTCCAGCTCACCTTGCGTTACAGCCGTGCGCTGTTCGACCAGGCGGCCGCAGACCGGTTCGCGGCGATCCTCATCGGGGCTCTCGCCGAGATCACGACCGGCCGGGACAGCGACATCGCTGGCAACAGCACCAATCCGAGCACCGGGCAGCCCCCGGACCCCCGTCGCACGCAAGTGCGTTCCGTGCCTGGGCCATGAAGGGAGATTGCGTGTCACTGGAAACTTCGCTGCTGAAGATCCTTGCCTGCCCGATAGACAAGGGCCAGCTACTCTACTACCCCGATGAGGAGCTGCTCTATAACCCGCGGCTGCGCAGGCTGTACCGGATCGACGGTGATGTGCCGGTGATGCTCGCGGCCCAATCTGAGCCGGTCTCCAGCCAGGAGCACGGCCGCCTGATGCGACGTGCCGAGCTAGGTGACGCGGTCAACACCGTCAGATAGGTCCGAGCGGCGGGCCACCCGGCCGTCGCCTGTCGCTAACCGAGCTGCCTGCGCCCGCTAACCGAGACGCTCGCTAATCGGCCAGCCAGGCCCCAGCTACCCGAGAGGTGTAGCCATCAGATTGCCAGCCTCAGCGTCGCCCACGCAGAATCCGGACAGCTGCGGATTGGTCACGGTCACCACGTCAGCGCTGCCCTTGATGGAGAAATACGCACTATGCAGGCCCGCCTGCACAGTCAGTGGGAGCACGGTGCTGCCGTATCTAATCGTTACAGTGGAACCGGCGAGCACCTTGCTGGCTAGGTATCCGATCCGCAGGATGCCAGACAGCGGTGACGACGGCACGGCGAATCGGAGCCTCGCCACTCCCTTGTGCACAGGCGCGCACTTGGCGCTGCCACTAAGGCCAACACGAACCCCGCTGACCTTCGCCGGGCGCAGTCTGCCGTAGAGGTCGAAGATCATGAGCCGCTCGATCGTGCCGCTGAAGTGGGTAGCCCATTTGACGTTGCGCCTGGTCACACCACTTTCCATCGGCGCAAGCGCCTCGGACTGGTTACCGTACTTGTCGTAGTAGATATTCCACATCACCAGCGGCAACATGGGCCTGTCGGCGATGACGGTCCCGGCCGGCAGATCGGCGAGCGATGCTTTGGCGTTGCGTAGGTAGACGTTTCCGGCATAGTTGTAGAGCGCAGTTACCTTCTCATACCGGCTGACAGACCAGAGTGAACCCGCCACAACGACGGCGGTAAGCCCGACCGCAACTGCCCGCCAGGCAGTCCCAGCGAATGGCTCCGGATGTCTGCGCCGCGACGGTGCGGCCTCCTTGGACTGAGCCGCCGGCCAAAACGCAAGTCCCACGGCCAGCGCGGCCACCGGCGCGGCGTCGGCAACGTACCGCGTGTCCAGCCCGAGGATCTGCGCGAACCCTACAGTGCCGAGCCGTCCGAGCAGGATCGGGACTATATCCGCGAGCACCACCCAGATGGCTAGGATCGCCCAGGCACGCCAGGCGGCGGGACGCACCGCGATGCACGTGGCGATGATCGCGATGGTGGCGATGACCGCGATCCATACCAGGCCGCTTGCCGGGTGGGCGTAGGCCACTGCCGCATTTGGCGCCTGCACCCAGGACCAGGGTCCGCCGAGCAGGCCAGGCAGGAGTGTCTGCCTGATGAGACTCCAGGAGAAAGTCAGCGAGATATGCAGGGAGGTCGGCGTGGGTTTGACGGTGGAACTTTGGAGCGTCTGCATCAGCAGGACAAGATAGCCACCCATGATGATCACGTACGTCAGCCAAGCGCGCCAGTAGCGCAGCAGGGCCATCCGCAGCGACTGGCCGATGCCGCCCTCCACCAGGAACCCCGCGGTAATGGCGAAGAGCACGGCCGGGATGACGACAGCCTTCTCGAAGAAGAACAGCCCGACCGCTAGCCAGCAGGCAGCAGCCAGCACGTGCCGGTACCGACCAGACCGTACGTAATGCACGTGCGCGGTGACCGCGAAGAAGATCGCAGCCTGCAGCGGCAGCGACTCGATCGCCGAACTCCACCAGCTGTCATCGGGAAAGGTCAGGGGCGTGACCAGGTACAGGGCAAGCGGAATCAGGATCGCGACCCGATTCCCGATGAGGGTTCGCAGCATCCACCAGCAGCCGAGGCTGGCAATCAGGATCATCGCCAGGCTCATTACGGAAGCGGCACCCCAGCTGTACGGGGCGATCTTGGCCAGGACCCAGATCAGCAGGAGCACGCCGGGATGCAGGTGTCCCGAGCCAACGTAGGTCAGGTACTTCCAGCCGAGCCCGTACTGTAGGCCAAGCTCAGTGAAATGAAAGTCGTCCTGCCGGAAGTAGAACTTGCTGAGAAACCTGGCCTTCCAGAGCAGCTGGACGGCGATCAGTGCCACCGCGGCCAGGCTCACCTGGTGGCGCTGCAGCCACGCGCGAGCCTCGGGCCAGCCGAGGACGACCTCTTCCTCGTCCTCGTCGAGGTACCGGCGACCACGATCTCCCGGCACCGCGACTCGGCCGGAGGACCCCTCTATTTCACTCACCCGCGCAGCATAGTGCCAAGTCAGGACTATTAGCCGGAAAACCGCCGTCGCGGCGGATCAGCGGTGCTAGCCTCGCCCGTCGCCTGACGCCAGTCCTTTGTCACCCGGCCGAAGCCTGCGGGAGGCCCGACCCCGGCAGCGGCACGAAGTACCCCGCCACGGTCTTTGCCGCGCAGAAGGCGCCGGAGCCGCTCTGGCCCTGCAGGGTAACGTCGGCCGCGCTGCCCGTCACGGCGAAATAAGCGTTATGGACTCCGGCCATGACAGTCAGATCTCGCGTCACCTGGCCGTATGTCATCGTGACGACCGTGCCTGCGGCGCCGGAATTGGCCAGGTAGCCGATGCGCAGTGCGCGCACGAAGCCCGCGAACGGCGGCGGAATAGCCGGGAGAGGAATGACGACCCGCGTCTTGCCGGGTGCCAGGCAGTACTGATAGGTCGAGGCCGCCGCGGTCGTGACGCCCTTGATTGCTGCCGCGTAAAGCCGGCCGTCTGGCCCGAAGATCTTCAGGATGCCGATGTTCCCCGTCGGCTGCGTAGTCCAGGCCACACGGCTTCCCGTCGGGGCTAGCGGTCCGAGCACGACGGAGGCCTCGGCGTTCTGCTTGAAGGTGGCGAGCATCACGGTGCTCGGCACGGGCCCGTCCACGATGACGGTGCCAGCGGGGACCTGGGCCAGAGCCTGCGTCGCGTTAGCAATATAGGCCTTGTTCACCGCGGTGGTGTCGGCGATGAGGTCCTGCACCGACCACACCGCGCCGAGCGTGAACACGGTGAGGAACGCGACGGCCACCCTGTTCCACTGCCCGCCGAAGAGTACCCGCTGCCGCCTCGCCTGCCCTGCTTCCTCCTGCGGCCTTCCCGCGACCGGCCAGAAGGCCAGCGCCACGACTATGGCCAGGACGGCGGCTGCGTCGGCGACGTACCTGGTGTCCATGCCAAGGACCCCGGCATAGCCGGGGACAGTCATGCGGCCGATGATGACCGGCAGCATGTCTGCCAGTACGAGCCACCCTGCCAGGATTGCCCAGGCCCGCCAGGCCTTTCGCCTCGTCAGGATGCTCGCAGCGATCAGGGCAAGTGCTGCCAGCAAGGCAGCCCAGGCGATGTCGGCTGGCGGTGAGGAGTACGCGTAAGGCGCGCCGGGGCCGTGGAACCAGTGCCACGGACCGCCGAGGACGCCAGGCAGGAAAGTATCCCAAACAAGGCGCCAGCTGAATGTGACGACCGCGTGCATCGAACTCGGCGCACCTGGTTTCGCCGTCGACGTCCGCAGCGCGAAGAAAAAGATCACAACATACCCGGCGAGCAGGCCGAAGTAGAGCAGCCACGCCTTCCATAGCTGGACCGCGGTGGTCCATATGGCGGGCAGCAACTGTCGCCGGCGGACAAGGAATCCGGCTGTCACCGCGAAGAGCAGCAGAGGGATTATTGCCGACTTCTCGAAGAAGATCAGCCCGAAGAGCAGCCACCCGGCCGCCGCGAGCGCATGCCGGTATTGCCGTGTCCACACATAATGCACGTGCGCATTCAGACTCATGAAAATCGAGATCTGCAGCGGTATCGCCTCGACCGCCGTGATCCACCAGCTGTAGTTCGGAAACGTGAGCGGGGCCAGGAGATACAGCGCCAGCGGGATCAAGGCTGCGGGCCGATTCCCAAGCAGGGTGCGCAGCAGCCGCCAGGCTGCAAGGCTGGCTGCAGCGATCATTACGAGAACGACCCCCGACGCGGCCGCCCAGTTGTACAGCGCCACCCTGGACAGCACCCACGCGACCGCATAGACGCCTGGAAAGAAGTGACCGGCGTCGACGTGGATCAAGAACCCCCAGGTCAGCTGGCTCTTCAGGGATGCATCCAGAACCTGGAAGTCGTCCTGGCGAAAGTAGTAGTGACTGAGAAAAGCGGCTTTCCAGATCAGTGAGACGACAATCAGGGCCAGGCAGGCCGCGGTGACCTGATGCGGCCGAAGAGCGGCCAGCTGACGCGACCAGTCAGTGCGAGGCTCCTCCTCCGATTCCCGCTCTGAGCCGGAGTTCCCCGGAAGACCGCCGCGGTGGTCTTGGTCCTCGCGCCGTGCCTGGACCGGGCCAGCCGGACGCGACGCCAGGACGTGCCGCGGCACATGCTGGACCTCACGCGAGGGTCGGCCTGTTTCGCTCACGACGCGAGCATAGTTCTGACTTGAGGATGATTTATCGGAAATCGGCGCTTGCGGTAAGCGCCGCACCTGGGCAGAGCTCGTTGTGCTACCTGGCCCAGGTCGAGCCTAGGCCAGGTCGGCTAGCTCGGGCTGGTGGGAATCGGAGCGCCAGGGAAGGGGGCAACGTAGCCAGCTACGGCCGGCGCCGAGCAGAAGCCGCCGAAGTGAGCCTGGGCTGTCAACATCACAGCTGACGCACTGCCACGTACCGTGAAGTACACCTTGTGCAGTCCCGCTATGACCGTGAACCGACCGGTGAAGCTGCCGTATGTCACCGTAATGACCTGGCCCGCGGCCGCCTGGTTGGCCGCATAGCCGACGCGCAAGACTTGCGCCCAGCTCACCGACGCTGTCTGGAATGGAAGCACCAACTGCTGACGCTTGCCATTCAGGCAGCTTTTCCAGAACGGCATGTGCACGGTGGTCGAGCCCACGATTGCGACCGGCCACAGGCGTCCGTCGGCGCCGAAGACCCTGAGCTGGTCGATCGTTCCCTCAGGGTGCGACGTCCAGCTGACCTGCGATCCTCGCTTCGAGAGCGGCCCGAGCACAACAGAAGTCACGGCCGCGCCGTTATAGAAGCCGTTCATCAGCGTCGCAGGCACATGCTCGCTAACGATTACCGTGCCGGCCGGCACGTCGGCCAGAGCGGCGCTGGCGTTGGCGATGTAGGCCTGGTTGGAGGTCACGGTGCGAGCAGTCGTCTCGGCCTGGAATCGCTGCACTGAGAACACCGATCCGACTGCGAATACGCCTACCATCGCGATCGCAACAGTCTTCCACCGACCGGTAAAGAACTCCCGGCGCCTGCTGCCGTTGACGTCCTGGTCTTGCCTCCGGCTGGCGACCGGCCAGAAAGCCAGGGCCAGCACGATCGCCAGTACGGCCGGGGCGTCGGCTACGTAGCGAGTCTCCATGCCGAGCAGGCCTGCGTAGTCCGAGTACTTGAGCCGACCAACGAATACCGGCACCATGTCCGCCAGCACGATCCAGGCCGCAAGGATCAACCATGCCCGCCAGGCCCGCTGCCTGGTAAGAATGCTCGCCACGATGATGGCGAGGGCCACGAGGATGGCTGCCCAGCTCAGGGCCGCAGGCGGAGCCGCGAATGCGGTCGCGTAGTTCGTCGGATGGAACCAGTGCCAGGGACCGCCGAGCAGGCCCGGCAGGAGAGTTTTGGACACCTGCTTCCAGGCAAAGGTACGGACGGCCTGGGCCGTCGGCCCCAACGACCCATTCTTCGACGTGCTCAGCGCAGCGAGAAAGACCGCGCCATATGCCACGAGTAGCCCTAGATAGAGCAGCCAGCCCTTCCACAGCCGCGTGATGGTCGCTCGCAGGCCAGGCAGGAGCCGTCGGCTGGTCAAGAATCCGGCAGTGACAGCAAACAGCAGCAGCGGGATGACCGCCGACTTCTCGAAGAAGAAAAGACCGAAAAACTGCCAGCCCGCGGACGCGACCGCGTGCCGGAACTTGCCCGTCCAGACATAGTGCAGATGCGAGTTCAGCGCCATGAACAGCGCGATCTGCAGTGGGATGGCCTCCACCGCGGTGATCCACCAGGCGTCGGTCGGGAATGCCAGCGGCGAGAAGAGGTATATGACCAGCGGGATCAAGATCGCCGGCCGGTTGCCGAGCAAAGTACGCAGCAGCCGCCAGGCCGCCAGGCCCGCAGCGGCGTTTAGGGCCAGAACTACAGCCGAACCCGCAAGCCAGTTGTAGAGCGCAACCCGGGCTAGCAGCCAGGCAACCAGGTAGACGCCAGGGAAGAAGTGGCCGTCATCGACGTTGGTCAGGAAGCTCCAGCCCAGATGACTCTTGAGCGAGAGATCCAGGATCTGGAAGTCGTCCTGCCAGTAAAAGTAATGGCCGAGGAATGCGGCCTTCCAGACCAGCGATACGGCAACCAGAGCCAGGCAGCCCAGTGTGACCTGATGCCGCCGGAGGGCAGCTAGCTGCTGCTGCCAGTCAGTCCCCGGCTCCTCATCGAGATCCTGGTCATCGACGTAGTCGCCGGCCTCGTAATCGCCGCGATGGCTCAGGTCGTCGCGCCAGGCCTCGACGGCGCCGTCGGCGCGCTGAGCCAGGACGTGCCGGGGCACTCGCTGGATCTCGCGCGACGGCGGTTCTATCTCGCTCACAGCGCGAGCATAGTGTGACTCGCCGGGAGAATATCCGGAAAAGAGGCCTATAGCCTGGACGTTCTCACTCCCTGTGTTCACCCTGGAACTGCCGCACCATGACGGCGGTGAGCGTCTCCTCGTAGACCCGGAGGTCCAGTTCCCCGGCCGGACTCCAGGCCGCGCCGAGGGCAACCGCGTGCCTGAGGATGTCGGGCCACGACCAGCCGAGCGCGATGCCGGGGACAAGCCCCGCCAGCAGGGCGTCCCGGCGCGCTCCCGTAACTGGCCCGGCAAGGTCGCGCCCCGCACCGGATGGCCCGAGGCCACCCCGCCACTCCCCGTCCGCGGTCAGCACCCGCACACCGCTCCCAGTCAGCAGCGCGACCGAGCGACGCCCGGTCGCGCCACCCGGACCAGCCGGACCAGCCGCGCCACGCGGATCAGCCGAACCAGCCGGACCAGCCGCGCCGGTCGAACCCGCCAGGTCCGCCAGCCCAGCCAGACCGGAAGCGTCCGGATCCTCCGGCCCGGCCACGATCTCGGGGACCACCAGGGCGGGCTGGCGCGCCGCGCCGTGCGCGAGGGCGCTGCCGCCGGCGTCTAGGATCACCGGCACTCCCGCCTCGGCCGCGTAACTGACGAACGATCCATAAATCTCGGGCGGAAGGCCTTCCGGCAGGCTGCCACAGAGCACCACCGCGGTCGCGCCGCCGAGCAGGCTCCGGTAGTCGGCGGCCAGGCGGCCGAGTTCTTCGGTGGTGATGTACGGGGCCGGCTCGACGAAGCTGGTCACCTGGCCGTCTGAGTCGTCGGTGACTGCCACGATGCGACGCGACTCAGCCCTGATCCGGGTGAACTGGGTCGCTACCCCGGCCCTGGCCAGTTCGTTCCTGATCAGATCGCCCGCGGCCCCGCCAGCCAGCCCGGCGGCTACCACGTCGTGTCCGAAGGTCTGCAAGACGCGCGCCACCGCCAGCCCGCGGCCGCCGGCCAGGTACCTCACCCGCCGGACCTGGTTGCCCGCGCCTGGCGCGATCTTGCCGGTCGAGTACTCCACCCGCAAAGCGGGATTGAGCGTGATCGTGATGATCACCCGGCTACCTCCGCGGCCAGCAGCGCACCGAGTTCCCAGCACGCTTCGAGGTCGGCCTTGGCCGGCGTGCCCGTCACGCAGACCGGCGGACGGACTGCCCGCCAGCGCAGTCCTGAGGTGATCGACTCGACCGCCCGGACGGCCCCGCCGGTGTCACTGGCACCGTGCACGTACAGGCCGTAGGGTCGCTTGCCAGTCGCCTCCAGGCACGGGTAATACACCGAGTCGAAGAAATGCTTGAGCGCTCCCGACATGTAACCGATGTTGGCGGGGGTGCCGAGCAGGTAACCATCGCTTGCGAGCACGTCGGCAGCGCCGGCTGTCAGGGCCGGCCGGACGATTACCTCGACGTTCTCGATCTCCTCGGTCCGAGCCCCGCTGGCCACGGCCTCGAACATGGCCTGCAGCGCCGGCGACGGAGTGTGATGAACGATGAGCAGAGTCGGCATCAGCGCCGAGCTTAGACGAATTGGCAGCGGTCGGCCCGGACGCGGGCCGCGGGCTCGGCTACGGTGTCGGGATGCGATCCGCAACGGCCGCCGCAGTGCTCGACTGCTGCGGCGTGCTCGCGTTCGTGATCATCGGCAGGCATACTCACCATGACGGCGACAGCGTGCCGGGCATCTGGCACACGGCCTGGCCATTCCTGGCGGGTCTGGCCATCGGCCTGGTAGTGACCAGAGCCTGGCGGCGGCCGCTAGCCATAGTTCCTGCGGGTCTCGGCGCCTGGCTCGGCGCGGCCGTGGCAGGCATGATCATCCGTGTGCTGGCCGACCAGGGCACCGCGTCCGCCTTCATCGCGGTGACGCTGGCGTTTCTTGGCCTGTTCCTGCTCGGCTGGCGGCTCCTGGCCCGCGCGGCCAGCGGCACGCACCGCGTTCGCAGCTGACGCGTTCTACTGCCGGAACGGGGCACGTCCCCGCCTGGCCAGCCTCACAGCCCACGACCGTTCACGCCACTCCAGTCGCCCTGATAAGCCCAAGTCACAGCAGGGTTGACGCCGTACGCAGCAGTGAACACATACTCCTATACAGGGGCCGTGCCGGCCGCGCGCCGGCCATCCTCGGTGCAGACGGGAGGCGCACACCGATGCGGCAGCTCCGCCACACCGTCACCGGATTAGCTACGGCTGCGGCCCTGCTAGCCACCGCCACCGGCTGCGGGGCTCCGGCGTACACTTACGCCTCCGACTCACAGGACCAGACCTACCTCAAGGTGCCCGCCAGCTGGCGCCAGGTCAGTACGCAGTCGGTAGCCGAGGCGCAGACGATCTTGCTGGCCAAGTCCGCTGCCGGAGCCGCAGGTGGAAGCCTCGCCTGGTCGCGGGCCTATACGGCGACAAAGAACCCGCCCTATTCGTCCCTGCTGACCGCGTCGAGCGAGCCCGTGGTCTACGTAAGCGTGGAGAACGTGCGGACATCGCTGCGGGGCGACCTGTCCTTCGACCTCATGCGCAACCTGGTCTTCCCCGTCACTCCCGATGCCAGGCAGGAAGCCACCGCCGCCGGTGAGAAGCTTCCGAGCGGATTCAGCCTGATCGCCAACAACACGATCACGACGAAGTACGGGATGCGCGGGATCAACGAGCTGTATGAGTACGACATCGGCGGGCAGCCGGACGCATTCGATCAGACCGTCCTCACCAACATCGCGACCAGCAAGCTGTACCTGCTGCTTGTGCAGTGCTACCAGGGCTGCTTCCTTGCGCACCGCGCGCAGATTGCGGCAGTCATCAACTCGTTTACCGTGCGAGGTTCCTGATGCCCGAGCCTGCGAGCAAGAGGGACGGCCGGCGCAGCCGGAGGAGCAGCGCCATTCAGGCCGCGAGCTTCGCCCGCCAGACTCGCAGGCGACTGGTGCCGTGGGACCGCCTCAAGTTCATCCTGGCCCTGGTGCTGCTGTGGTTCATCGTCGTCTGGTACCAGATGGCCAACAACCCGGACCTGGGCTTCGCCGACTCAGCCCGGCAGCAATTGCAGCTGCACTCTGGCACCGGCAGGTGGCTGGTGCTGCTGGCCGCCATCGAGGCACTGCGGCAGCTGAACTTCCTGCTCGCTGAGCGCTGGCGGGCTTACTACCGGGCCAGCAGCGCGATCTTCGGCACCGGCGACCGGGTGTCGCACCGGGCCAGCGACTACACCAGGTTCCGGCTGTCCAGGGCCATGAAGTGGCTGATCTTCATCGCGATCTTCGCGGTCCTGCTCGGCTTCGCTTACCACACCACGCCGGTGCTCGGCCTGTTCATGGCGCCAGCGACGGTCCTGCACGTGCTGCCGGACATCTTGTACGTGCTCGTCATCGTGTCGCTGGGCATCGGCCAGTTCGCGGCGATCTTCTGGTTCCTGTCCAAGGGTGGCGTGGACGTCTACTACCCGGGCGACGTCACCACCCGGTTCTCCGATGTGTGGGGCCAGGACCACGTCCTGGAGCGGGTCAAGGAGAACATGCTGTTCCTGGAGGACCCGCAGTCCATCGAGGATCATGGCGGCTACGTCCCCGGCGGCATCCTGCTGTGGGGACCGCCCGGCACCGGCAAGACGCTGATGGCCGAGGCAGTGGCGGGCGAGACCGGCAAGCCGTACGTGTTCGTCGACCCCGGCGCGTTCATCAACATGTTCTTCGGCGTCGGCGTCCTCAAGGTCAAGTCGCTGTTCCGCAGGCTGCGCAAGCTCGCGGTCCGATACGGCGGCGTGATCGTGTTCTTCGACGAGGCCGACTCGCTCGGCAATCGCGGCGGCAGCGTGGGCGGCCAGGGCGGCGGCCGGGTGGGGGCACGGCCGAGCGGCGCGGCTGCGGCCGGGTTGCTCGACGCCTGCCGCGGCTTCAGTTACCTGAGCCACGTTTCCCAGTCGGCCCTCTACGCCCGGTCGGTCCAGCTGGGCGCCGACCCGGCGCCCCGCCCGGCCGGCCGGTTCCGGCAGATGATCCCCGGCATGGGCATGGGCGGGGGCGGCATGGGCACATTGCAGGCGCTGCTCACCGAGCTATCCGGGCTGAAGAAGCCACGCGGGTTCTTCAACCGCGTGCTCCGGCGCACGCTCGGCATGCGGCCCAAGCCGCCGCCCAAGTACCGAATTCTCGTGATCATGGCCACGAACATGCCGTCCGCGCTGGACGAGGCGCTGCTGCGGCCTGGCCGCCTCGACCGGGTGTACCGGGTCGGCTACCCGTCGAAGGAGGGAAGACGGCGCACCTACGAGGGTTACTTCGCCAAGGTCCGGCACGAGATCACCCCCGAGCAGATGGATCATCTCGCGACGATCACCCCGTACGCCACCGGCGCCACGATCAAGGATCTGGTGAACGAGTCGCTGATCGCCACGCTGCGGGAGGGCCGGACCACGATCACCTGGTCCGACGTAACCCGGGCCAAGCTGGCCAAGAGCGTCGGCCCGTCGGAGGGCGTGGAATACATCGAGCGAGAGCGGCATGCGGTCGCTCTGCACGAGGCATGCCATGCGGTCGTCAGCCACCTAGTCCAGAAAAGGAACGTCATAGACACCGCGACGATCCAGAAGGGCGCCGACTATCTCGGCTTCGTCAAGCCGATACCAATCGAGGAGCAGTTCACCTCGTGGCGCAGCGAATACGATGCAGACATCATGGTCAGCGTTGCATCGTTGGTCGGTGAGCGGATGTTCTTCGATGGCGATTCCAGCTCAGGCGTATCGGGCGACCTGCAGAACGCGACCACGCTCGCGCTGGCCATGGAAGGCCTATGGGGAATGGGCGGCCAGTATGGCTCCTACGCCGCGACCAGGGCCCCGCATGACGCGCACCCCGTAGTGGACGGCAACGACAGGAACGTGCTGGAGACGGCGCTCGGTCGGCGGGCGGAGGCGCATCTGACCACGCTGGCCGAACGTACCAGCACCTTGCTGGCAGACAATCGCGCCAGCGTGCTTGCTGTCGGGCACGCCCTCGAGGCGCACAAGACCATCAGCGGCCAGGACGTGGTGGCCATCATCAAGGGCGAGCGGGGCCCGGTGGTCGACGGCCGCCCGTACCGGACACCCGGCTTTGCCGCTCAGCTCGAGGCGTACCACCAGCGCGTGCTGACCGCGCACGGCGGTGACCGCGGCCTGCCGCTGCCGGTACCGGTGCCAGCCCAGGAACTAAGCGTGCTTCCCGCGACAGAGCACAGGACCGACCCAGTAGCCGAGCTGTGACTGGGCCGCTGGCGGGCCACGGCGGAGGGGCAGAACGGCCAGCACGCCGCTGCGCCCCTCCCCGTTCGGCCGAGCCCGGGCCCGCAGCGGCCTAGCGGACGAGCTCGATCCGGTCCAGCTCCACGCCAGCCTCGTCCAGGCCGCGGATCCTGAGCTTGGAAGTGCCCGCAGACCAGCCAGGCTGGCTGTCGATGACCAGCAGGCAGTAGCCGGTATAGCGAATCCGCGACCAGGTCACGTTCTCCGTGGTCGTGGAGGTCACCTTGGTCGTGGGGTCGTACTCGTTGATGAAGGTGGGCACAGGGGCAGTGGAAGTGTCGATGTTGCCCTCGTAGCTATCAGACGCGGAGAAGCTGTATAGGCTCTTCCCGGCGCCGCCGGCCGTGATGTACGTGGTCCCGTTCGCGGAGTTCCAGCTGTCGCCGAGACGCACGGCGCCGACGGCCGAGCCGCCGCGGATCGGGTCAGTCCGCTCGTAGATGTGGTTGTGCCCGTTGATGACCAGGTCGACCGAGTAGGTGTCGAATGCCGGCACGAAGTACTTCTCCACCCCTCCGTCGCAGCCGTGGGTGGTGCAGGTGCAGTAGGCACAGTGGTGGAAGTAGACGACGATGAAGTCGATCTCGGGGTTGGCCCGCATCGAGGCAAGCTTCGCGCTGAGCCAGCTGACCTGCGCGCCGCCGGAGTAGCCGAAGTTAGCCGGGAGCTCGTAGGACACATCGTTGGCGTCTAGCGCGATGACACCTACGTTCCCATAGGTAAAGGAGTAATAGGTGGGCGGCGTCCTGCTGCTGGTCTCGCCAGGGAAGTCGAACCTGGCGTACTGGCCGCCGTACCCGTCCGGCGAGTACCACGCCTCCATCTCGTGGTTGCCCACGGCTGCCTGCCACGGGATGACCCCGGCGGCCGGCTCGATCTCGCTGAAGAACTGGTCCCAGATCCGCGGGTCGTAGGAGTCGGTCAGCAGGCCACTGCCGCCGGACTCGGCGTAGGACACGTCGCCCGCGTGCAGGTGGAACGCGGGGTTCTGAGCCCGGATGAGGTTCGTCGTGCCGATCGCGTCGTAGGTCACGCCCTGGTCGCCGAAGGCGGTGAAAGTGAACGGATGGCGGCCGCGCGGCGCGGTTGTGAACTGCCCGGAGACGTCGCCGCTGTCCCAGCCCTGGTGGCCGACGCTGTAGTAATAGGTCTGGCCCGGCCGCAGGCCGCTGAGCGTGGCGTGCACGTAGTACTGCTCGACGGGCAGCCCGTTGAGCGAAGGGGGGATCGAGTCCGATGCGCTGGCCTCCCAGATGGCCCACGGGGAGTTTAGGTTGCGCACCTCGGCCGGGATTGGCCCGCTCAGGTCAAATGGCGAGTGGCCAACCCGGATGAATGGCTTGTTCACCGGGCCGGCGACCTGCCAGCCGACCGACATCGAGGTCGTCGGGTCGGCGCCATAGGCAATGTGTCGGCCGAACGGCGCGAGGTGGCTGCCGCCAGCCCAGTCGCCCTTGGTGATCAATGCCGGGGTGGTCTTCTTGGCGGCGGACCGCGTGGTGCTTGCGGCAGCGGTACCGGCCAGCAGGGCTGGCCCGGCGAGAGCGGCGCCAGCGCCGATCGCGCCGCCGCGCAGCAATGCGCGGCGGGAGGTAGCACGACGAAACCACTCGTGCTGCTCGGCGACGCTCATGCGGCTTGCTTGCTCAGGCGTGATACGTGAAGACGTCATGAGCGGACGTTAAAACCCGGCCATGACTTGCCCAGGTCATGATCATGAACATCAGTGAAACATGACAAAATCTGTAGGCCAACTAGGTTTGAGCCGCATGCGCTCGGCGCCGCAGGAAGCCGGGCGATCACGATTGCAAGCACGAGCAGGATCCAGAACGCCCAACTCTTCGCCCGCCGGTTGCCCATGTGGAGGAAGAGGTCGCTTTGCACGTCTTCGAGAGAGCGGCGCTGCGCTGTAACGTGATGGTTGTTCCACCCTGAGTGCGACGAGAGGAAATAGGGGTACTAATGCCGAAATACGTAACTATCTTCTCCTACTCGAGCGGCTCCTGGGCAAGGATGATCAAGAACTCTGATGACGGGATCGCTGCGTTACGGCAACTGCTCGAATCCCAAGGTGCGTCCCTTGAATCCGTCTACTTCATGCCGCTCGGAGCCCCAGACGGGATCGTCATAGTCGACACTCCCGACTCAGTGACTGCCGCTGCACTGAGCATCGCCATCACGAGCACGGGCGCAGTGCAGAACTTGCAAACGTATGAACTGTTCACCCGAGAGCAGGTCGCCGAGATGCTGCATCTCGCCAGGGACGGGACGCAGGTCTACCGGCCACCCGGTTCTGAGGGCTAGGGATGCCCAGTTCGGTGGGTAAAGCTCCCCGCTGTGTTCGTACGCGAAGATCGCGCGAGAATTTTGAAACGCCGTCAAGGTCGGCATGGCGGAGCCGCTTCTCTTCCATCCCGAAACTGGAAGGTTCCGGGATCGACTGGAAGTGTATGTGCCTGGCCGTCGCTCTAAGCCACGATCCGGTCCGGTTACTGGTCACGAGCCACTCCCAAAGTCAGCGACCGGTCCAGACTGGGCTGCGCGTCGTTAGCCACCTTGAACGGGCGATCAGACATCCTTGTCAGAGCAACGGCGCCCCCTCTAGACTGAACATTCAGTCAACGCGTTGGGAGCGCGATATTCATGGCCCCAAGACAGGCCAGTACAGGAGATCCAGCTAATACCAGCACAGCTCAGCGCCGCGATGGGGGGACGCCAGCGGCTACCAGGCAAGACGACCCCGAGAGCTACGCCCGTTCACTAGCCCCAGCTCAGGTTGGCGCCCCAGCCCAGCCCGGAGCCGCGGCCCCAGCCCAGCCCGGAGCCCCAGCCCCAGCCCAGCCCGGAGCCCCAGCTCATCGTGGCACCGCGGTTAGGCCGAGCACCCAGGCCCGGCTTCCGCTCGCAGACATCATCAGGGCCCAGGAAGAGATCTTCATCGCGCGCCAGCCAGAGTCAGCCCGGATGGCTGCCATGGCGGCCGGCACCCTCGCCGGAGGGGTGGTGTCCAGCTGGCAGATCTCCCGCCCGCAGCCCGTCTGGCTGAGCCACGGCAAGGGCTCAAAGCTGTATGACGTGGACGGGAACGAGTACGTCGACCTGCACGGCGGTTACGGCGTCTCGCTGGCCGGCCATGGTCACCCCGCCATAGTGGGGGCGGTACAGCGGCAGGTGACCATGGGCACCCACTTCGCTCAGCCCACGCAGGCCGCGCTCGACACCGCGGCCGAGTTGTCCGCCCGCTTCGGACTGCCGCAATGGCGGTTCGGCAACTCTGGCACCGAAGCCACGATGGACGCCGTGCACCTCATGCGCGCCATCACCGGCCGCGACCTGATCATCAAGGTCGAGGGCTGCTACCACGGACACCATGATTCGGTGCAGGTCTCGGTCTGCCCCGACGGCGATGAGGACGACAGAGGACCTGCCGACCGGCCGACCGGCGTGCCGTCGAGCACCGGCATCCCGAAGGCAATCACCGACCTGACTCTCATCGTCAGCTTCAACGACCTGGAGGCGGTCCGGCGAACCCTCGAGGAGCACCACGGCGAGATCGCCGGCATGATCCTCGAGCCGATCATGATGAACGCGGGGATTATCAAGCCCGAGCCCGGCTACCTGGCCGGCCTGAAGGAACTGCTGCACGCCCATGGCGCACTGCTGACGTTCGACGAGGTCAAGACGGGCCTCACCGCCGGACCGGGCGGCGCGACTGGCGCCACCGGGGTCACGCCCGACATCGTCTGCCTCGCCAAGGCGATAGGCGGCGGCATCTCGGTAGCCGCTATCGGAGGCACGGCCGAGGTCATGGCGCACGTGGCCAATGGTGATTACGAGATGGTCGGCACCTTCAATGGCAACCCGCTGGCGATGGCCGCTTGCCGGGCCATGCTGCAGGAGGTGGCCACGGCGGACGCCTACGAGCGGCTGGAGAAGCTCCGGCTCCGGGCGGTCGAGGGCTTGGAGCGGGAAATCAAGCGCAATGGGCTCAACGCCCAGGTCGTCTCCGTAGGGGCAAAGGGCTGCGTGGTTTTCTCAGCCACCCCGGTCAGGAATTTCCGCGACTTCCTGGACATCAGGGATTCCTTCAGCCATGCCCACTGGCTGTTCCAGCACAACGGCGGCGTCTTCCTGCCGCCCTGGGGCAAGATCGAGCAGTGGCTGATATCTGTGCAGCACGATGAGGCGGATATCGATCGGTTCGTAGACAACTTCGCTACCTTCGCCGCTGCGGTGCGGCGCTAACCCGGCGCTAGCTCGGCGCTGACGGGCGAACAAGTCACCGAGGATTCCCGCTGGCTCGGGAATTTACCGGCAGCTGGGGGGGCGATTAACCGCAGCTGTAACAGTCAAGACTTGGCTGGCGCTTGTGTCCGGAAGGTAGGGTTTTTAAATCCGTTATGCGGAAGACCTTGCGCAGACCGCGCCGACCGGGTGATCCTGGTCACCCAAGCCAAGACTGACGGAACGTTCAGTCAGGACCACGCGAGAAGGGTGGCGGTAGATGCACCCACGCGAGGGCTGGCAGCCCGACGGTTCTCGTCGTCCGCCAGAGCTCTCCCGGCGGCAAGCGCTGCGCCGCGGGCTTGCCGCCGCCCTGCTCGCGGGCGGCGGTGCGAGCCTCCTGGATGCCTGCGCGCCCTATCTCGTCGGTCCGAACAACATCCCGCTGCCGCGACCCAACCATCCGGTCACCTGGCCGGTCACGGGGAACAAGGCAATCCCCGACGGCCTGCAGCCAGAAACCGGCGCCACCTTGCAGGTCTATAACTGGGTCGCCTACATCAATCAGGCCTGCGTCAACAGCTTCGCCAAGAAGTACAAGTGCAAGGTCGAGGTGACCACGTTCAACACCATGAACGAGGCGCTGGCCAAGCTCCGTGCGGGCCTGAAGTTCGATGTCCTGATGGGCGCCACGGTCGACGTGCTCGGCGACCTGATCGAGTCCAAGCTGATCCAGCCGCTCAATCACAGCTACATTCCGAACATCGTCCAGGCCTGGCCCGATTTCCGTGACCCCTTCTACGACCGCGGCTGGCAGTACACGGTCCCGTACACGATCTACACAACGGGCATCGCGTGGCGCAAGGACCTGGTGCACGAGAACCCGTACGCGATGAAGAACCCCTGGCGGGAGATGTTCTTCCAGCCCAAGTACAAGGGCAAGATCGCGATTCTCGACGACTACCGCGAGGGCATCAGCCTCGGCTTGATGATGAACGGGATCTACGACCTGAACACCACGGACAAGAATCAGATCGACCTGTCCAGGCAGACGCTCCTCCAGCTGGCTGACTTGGTTGACATGCAGATCGACAACAACGACTACAGCGAGGTCCCTGACGGTCAGACCTGGATCCACCACGCCTGGTCCGGGGACATGGCCGCGGCCCCCAGCTACATGCCCAAGGGCGTGCCTGTCGACGTCGTCGGCTACTGGTTCCCCAGGGACGGCAAGGGCCCGATAGCCAACGACACCAACACGGTGCTGCGCACGGCCTCCAATCCGGTCCTGGCCCACCTGTTTGTCAACTACCTGATGGATGAGCCGGTAGCCGTGGAGAACATCAGCTGGAACGGCTACATGCAGCCGCTCACCGCGATAACCCCGGAGCTGCTCGTGAAGGAACAGATCCTGCCGCCCAGCCTGATGTCGACCGCCGTGCTGCCAGCTGACTTCCGGCGTGGAGTCGGCGAGCTGCAGCTTCCCGTTGACGCGGACGCGCTGTGGCAGCAGGCCTGGCTCGTCGCGAGCAACGGGATCTAGCGTGGCTATCCAGGCTCCGCCGGAGCCCCCAGCAACGGTGCCGCCCTCGGCCGGGGCTCCCGGCCGGGGGTCGCGCAAGCCAAAGCCGTTTCAGCCGAACAAGCTGTTCTGGGTGCTGCTCGCCGCGCCCGGCATGATCTGGCTGGTCGTCCTGTTCGTCATCCCGTTCTACGCCATGCTGGCGATCGGCGAGGGCAAGCTGAACCGGCAGACAGAGTCGCCAGTCGCGGTGTACTGGCCGTTCAGCTGGAGCTCGGCGAACCTGGCGAACGTCTGGCGTGACCTGTTCGGGTCTGGGGCCTTCGCGGGCGGGATTGCCGTGCGGACCATCTGGTACGTAGCGCTCGCCTCCCTGCTCAGCCTCGTCATCGCCTACCCGGCCGCCTACTTCGTGGCCAGGTTCGCCGGCCGCCGCAAGGGCATCTTCCTGATACTGCTGATCGCGCCGTTCTGGATCAGCTACATGATGCGGATGCTGGCCTGGATCGACCTGCTGCAGACTGACGGCTACGTCAACAAGGTCATGTCGTTCCTGGGCCTCGGCTCCCCCAACTGGCTGGGCGGGCACTGGTACACCGTGGTGCTCGGCCTGGTGTACGGCTACATCCCGTACCTGATCCTGGTGCTGTACGCCGGGCTGGACCGGATCGACCCATCGCTGATCGAGGCCGGCCGCGACCTTGGCCTCAGCCGGTCCAGGACTTTCGTCCGGGTTACGCTGCCGCTATCCAGGCAGCCGATCCTCACCGGCATGCTGATCACCGTGCTGCCGATGCTCGGGGACTACTACACCAACACCCTGCTATCCGGCGCGCGCGACACTTCCATGATCGGCAACCTGATCCAGGGCCAGCTGAGCACGCCCTCGGCCGGCCAGGGTGCGATCCTGTCGCTGATCGTCCTGATCGTGCTGCTGGTGCCGATGATCTACTACGTGGCCGCAACTAACAGGTCTTCGCGGGCGGCGTCATGAGCAGCACAGTGGTCACGGAATCGGTTTCAACGACGGCCGGAACGGGGCGCTCCAGGTCCAGGCGGTTCCGCAACCCCTGGCGCCATCCGTGGTTCCTGGAAGGCTTCACCTGGCTATACCTGATCTGGTCGCTCGCGCCGATCGCGCTTGCGGTGCTGTTCTCCTTCAACAAGGGCAAGTCGCAGGCCACCTACCAGGGCCTGACCTGGCGCTGGTACTGGGGCGACAAGGTCAACTCGATCTGGTACAACCCGCAGCTGCACAGCGCCATAATCGAGACGCTCAAGCTCTCCGTCCTGACCACGATCATCGCTGTCCCTATCGGAGTGGCCTTCGCGCTCGGCATCAACCGCTGGCGCGGGGTCCTCCCGTCCAGCTTCAACTTCATCATGATCTTGTCGTTCGTGGTCCCCGAGCTGATCTTCGGCGTGGCGATGTTCTTCGTCTTCACCCAGATGCCTGGCCTGAAGGAATTCGGGCTCGGCAATGTCGCGGAGGTACTCGGCCTGGTCACGTGGAACGTGAGCTGGCCCGCGATCATCGTGCAGGCCCGGCTGGTCACGATCGGGAAGCACTATGAAGAGGCCTCGGCCGACCTCGGCTGCACCCAGCTCCAGACCATGCGCAGGGTCATGCTGCCGCTGCTGCTGCCCGCCATCTTCGCCAGCGCGATCCTGGTCTTCTCCGGCGTCATCGACGACTTCGTGATCGTGGACCTGCTGTCGTCTAACGCCAGTAACACCCCGATGTCGGTGATCATCTACTCCACCCAGCACGGCGGCAACGGCGGTCCGGCACTGAACGCGCTCGCCACGGTCATGCTTGTCATGTCGTTCATCGCGGCCGGCCTGGGCTACCTCGGCTACCGGCTGATCACCAGGGGGCAGCGCGTCGACGCCCAGCAGGCCCTGGTCTCCATCGCCGGCGCCGAGTAGGCCGAGGCCGACAGCCAGCCGACCGCGGAGCGCGCTGTGCGGGCAACGAGTTCTGCAGCTCAGCTTGGCAGCCCCGGCTGCTGCAAGATCAGCGTCACCGAGAGAATCAGCAGCACTGAGCCGAAGATGATCAGGGCGTATCGCACTCCGGTCAGCTTGAACGAGCTGCCGATGCCCACCAGGAACAGCACGGCGGCCAGGAAGACCGTGATCCGGACGTAATCGTCGGATACAAGTGCCGCATTGTTGCCTGCGTTGAACTGTGCGGTGGCCGCGTTGTCCTGCTCGTTGGCCTTCGCTTGCTCCGGCTGCTTGTACTGCGGCATGTAGGTCGGGCCGGGCGGCGCGTGCGGGTTGTGCAGCGGGTCGGTGGCCATCCAGGCGTTGAAGGCGACCCTGAACGCCGGCCGGAAACGGCGCACCGCGATTGCCTCCTTCTGCGGGCTGTTCAGGGTGAACGCGATGAACCAGGCATTGAAGGTAGACGCGTCGAAGTTGCGAAGTGATATCGCCTCCAGATCATCCCGGCTAGCGAAGTTGCGCAGCGTCGACGACTCGGCGATGTCGACGCGCGACGCAGTGCTCCACCGTGCCGCTGAGTAACCCGCCCAGGCAGCCGTGATCGTGACCAGAGCAAGCAGCAGCGCCTCGCAGATCTGCACGATGCGGGAATGGCGATCGTGTCCACCGTGCTCGCCGGAGCCGTTGGGAGTTTCGTCATGCGAGGATTCGCCGTGTTCATGCAGTTTCTTGCCGGCCTCGATTGGATCCAGACCCTCGGGCATCAGCTAGCCCCCGCTCCTCCGCAACATGCTCCATGAGCACGTCCGGAGCGCTCGTCGGCTCCGATGCGACTCAGCACGGCGGCGCCAGAAGTTCGCCGGCCTGCCTGCCGCGCTGCGCGAGTCGCCGCGACCACCGCTCGTCATCCCCCGTTGCCCGCCCAGAACATTTCGCCTCACCAGGCGCTGCGTCGGGCGTGACCGGTAGTTCCCCGGTCTCAGCGAGCCTTAACCTTCGCGCGGCGCGGCCAAGGCGGCCCAAGTACGCAGGAAGCGATCTCGCGGCCGCCCGCCGAGGGAGATCAGCCGCCGTCAGCGGTGCTGGCGTCAGCCGGGCCGACGCCAGCTCTGTGCACGCTCGCGGCGAAGACCCCGCCCAGCCGGGATCCATTCAGCCGCGGCTGCGTCGGGGCCGCCGCGCCGAGCAGCGCGCCGTAGAAGCCGCCGATGAGGGCGAGGAACGGGCACCAGAACAGCGCGGGCCACCATCCGACGAGGCTCGTGATCATCAGGCCGGCGACAACCCCTGCGGTCAGGGCTGCTCCTATCCCCTGACGCACGCGCGGCCAGTCGGGCGTGCCGCCAGGATCGGGCTGGCCGGGCCCAACGGCGCGGACCTGGCGAGGATCGTCCTTACTGCCGGTGCCCGGAGCGCGCCGGGCCGTTGTCCTGGCCACAGCGCCCGTGGCCAGCAGCAGAACTGGCGCCACCAGCCACAGATGGGCCAGGTTCATCGCGATCGCGAAACCCCCCAGACCGCTGGGCTGCACGGGAAGGCCGGCCGCCACCTTGATCACGTCCACGAGGACGCTGACTGCAACACCCACCGCAGCGCCGCTGCCCAGGCTCGCCGGAGTCAGTTCAGACCGCCGTGCCGTCGCGGCGAGGATCCACGCCGCGTACAGGCCGGTGCACAACTGGAACGGGCAGAGCCAGAACAGCACCCAGCAGCCGATAGCTGCCACGAGAACAGCCGCGATGCGAGTGCGCCGCCAGGCGGAGAGGATCAGGACCACCGTGAGCAAGGCGGCAAGCAGTATCAGGTCCCTCACCTCCTGCGTCAGGCTGAAGTTCCCCACCGCGCCGCCCGGCTCGTGGTCGCCGGCGCGCACGCCGGGAGTGGTCTGGTCCAGGTGCACGATGGACAGGACCATCGCGCACAGCATCGTGCAGCCGCCGATTCGCAGCAGTCGCAACGGGGCGCTAGGGCCGCACGGGCCGAAGACCCCGCGACGGCGCGCCACCCATGGCAGCACCGCTAGCACGGCCGCCAGCTCGATCACCCTGGCGTGATCGACCAGACGGTCGGCATCGCCCGGCAGAGCATGCTGCCAGCTCAGCCAGGCAGCCCACGCCGCCACAGCTGCCACCATTGCGGCGCCAACGGCGTATCCGATCCTGCGTGCCACCCGAGCCTCCTTCGCCACCAGCCGCAACCCGCCCGCCAGCCAGCGCCACCTCGGCCATCCGGCCGGCACCTGGCCAGCCTCAGCCCAGACCGCCTCGGCCCATTCCCGCCGGCCCGCGGGCAGCGTCCGAGCCGATCGGCGCAGCATCCGGGCCAGAACCGAGGTCAGCTGCTCCGTCACTGTCCCTCCCCGGCCAGCCGGCGCCGCCTGGCCACGACAGCCGGTTGCCGCGCGCCCGCGCCCCGCGTGGCCGCGGCCCGCGCGGCAGCACCCGCACGGGCCAGTGCCGCCTCGGCCCTGGCCAGTCCGTCGCTGGTCAGCCGGTATAGGTGGCGGCGTGGCCGGCCGGCAGGCTGGATGTCTTCCCAGCACGCCTCGACCAGCCCTCGGTCTGACAACCGCAGCAGGATCGGGTAGAGGGTGCCGGACTTCAGCCCCGTCTGCCTGGCCAGGTCGTAACCATGCCGCCAGGCGGACGCTTCGGAGCACAGCGCCGCCAGCACGGCCAGGGTTTGCGCGGAGAACTCGCGCTCGGTAGTCACGGCAGAACTCTATCTAGGTAGAGATGCCGCTGCACCGTCATCTTCAGAACCGAGCCTGGAGTGCCGCAGCGGATGGCGCCGGTCGCTGTCTCGCCGCCGGCCAGCGGGGCATGCGAGCGGCACCGGAGGTGCGCTCGGTTCAGCCGGGGCCTTGCCTCATCCGCGCTGGGTGACGGGCTGGGCTTGACTCTCCTGCTACGGGAGGTCAGAGCGTGTATCGCACAGCTCATGATCCGCACCTAAGGAGAGCAAGACATGCCAGTCAAGCTGTACGCCGTCTCGGTTGACTGCGCTGATGCGAAAGCGACTTAGACCTTCTGGTCCGCGGCTCTAGACCGGCCGGTCGACGACGGCGCGAACGAGGAGTTCGCTGCTATCGGCCTGACCGACTCCCCGGCCGACCAGACCCAGTGGATGTTCCACAAGGTTCCAGAGGGAAAGGCCGCGAAGAACAGATTCCACCCGGATCTGGTCACCAGCGACCTGGCAGCCGAGGTTAAGCGGCTCGTCGGCCTCGGCGCAGCGCAGCAACAGGAGATCGAGGAGGGCGGCTATCACTGGGTCACGCTGACCGACCGGGAAGGCAACGAGTTCGACGTCGTCGCGGATGGCGCCAGCTGAATGCTGACCGCTTAGCGCGGTAGTCGGCACCTGTGACGCGAACGCCACGCGGAGCAGGTGCCGATCCGCGGGCGGTGAGTGCGGTAAGCCCACATCGGTCAGCGCGGTATGCCGCTGGGCAGACGGTGTACTAGCGCTTAGGCCTAGGGCCTGTGACTGGCGCCGTCGTAGGAACTCTTCGCGCCTGCCGAGTCCTTGCGGTGTGGCAGGAGTACGGACGCGTAGATCAAGAAAGCCGTGGGCGGGCACGAAGAACACGAGCCCGAGCCGCCAGAGCTCATAGGCGGGACGGGTTACATCATCGGCAAATGTTCTCTACGCCGGCGTTTGCGCCCGGCGACAGAACCTAGCTCACCGCGTAGATGCGGCGGCACGAGGAACCTGGGCCTGTTAAAGCCCATGATCGTCATGAAGCAGATCATGCTCACCAACATCCCGGCCAGGGTGGCATAACCCAGGTCACCGGCGACGCCGTGCGGGTGCTGCCCGTACAGCGCGCCGATGACGAAGAACCCGGCCAGCAGGATCGACGCCGCGCCCAGGGCGATGCATCCCCGGTCATAGCCGGCGCGGCTCTCGGCATCCAGGAGTGAGTAGTTGCGCATCACGGCTGACGGCGGCCGGGGATTGCTGTTGCGCCACTAGCGCACCCCCGCCCGGAGGCACCCGTAAGCGGCCGCGATAAGTATCGCGGCGCACACCCATGCTCCAGATGCCATGGCAGAGCCCTCTTACTTTGAGCCGTTGCAAATTTGACTCCGTTGCCGGACATGCCAGCACCAGCATGACGGCTGCCAGCACTGCCGGAAAGAGTGCGGCAATGATCCGGCTCAAGGCGATCTTCTCGGTACTGCTCAGGGATTGGGCCCTGCCTCAGCGCCCACGCGCGGGCTGCGGCTGGCCAGGGCAGCCTGCTAGTGCCGCACTCGCGGTATGGCCAGCGCGTCTACCGCTACGGCACCGGCCGGACCGCAGATCAGCGGGTTCACGTCGAGTGCCTCAAGTTCGTTACCGAGCTCGAGCGCCAGCGCGGACAGCCCGATGATGGCCGCGATGACCGCGTTCATGTCGGCGGCTGCTGCACCCCTGACCCCGGCCAGCAGCTTCCGGACCCGCAGCCCGTCCACCAATTCGCTTGCCAGCCGGGCGGGAACGGGGGGTAGCGCCACGACGCGGTCGGCCAGCAGCTCGACCAGCACCCCGCCGGCCCCGACGACGATGAGCGGGCCAAGTTCGCGATCGCGAACAATCCCGAGCGCGAGCTCAACACCGGCCGGGACTGACTCGCAGACCAGCGCTCGCGGGCCTACCCTGGCGGCGAGGTCAGCGTAGCCCGCCGTCAGCCGTTCGGGGCTGACGATGCCGGTCAGGACCCCGCCGACGTCGGACTTGTGCAAGATCGCGGGCTCGTCCGTCTTCAGCACCACCGGGTAGCCGATCGACTCCGCCGCGGCCAGCGCGCCAGCCGCGTCGGTCACGGGCACGGACCGGGCCACGCCGATGCCGTACTCCGCCAGCAGGCTCAGCAACGGAGCCCCCGCTGCCGTGCCGGAGGCGAGCAGCGCCACGCCCCGGCGTAGACGCGCCAGGCAGGCCGCGCCGCCCCCGTTGCTTGCGCCATCAGATGTGCCATCGCCGCCGTTCTCTCGGCGCCGCAGGCGCGCCGCAGTCGCGTGCGGCGAGCCGGGCGGCGCCTGCCGGGCGTGATCAAGCAGGTGGCGCAGCGCGAGGAGGCCGGACCTGGCGCCCTCGAGCACCGGCACGCCCTGGCTGCGCAGCTGGCTGGCGATCTCGGGGTCTATCGCGCTGCCCAGGTTGGCGAGGACCGCTACTGGCTTGCCTGTCCGCTGCGCGGCATCCTGCAGCGCGAGGGGATAGGAGTGATCACCATCCAGCTCGTGCACCAGGTCAATAGCGAGCGCCACGACCGCCACCGCCGGATCGTCCGCCAGCGCTATCAGCGAGCTCCCGAACAGCTCGCGAGTGTCGGCTCCGGTTCCCCACACATCCAGCGGATTAGCCGGGACCAGGCCGGGGTCAAGCAGCTCGGACAGCCGGGCCATGGTCGCAGGCCCGATTGCGGCGAACGGCACGTCCAGCTCGTCGGCCAGATCGGCCACGTGGGCCCGCTCAAGCCCGGAGTCATGGACAGTGGCGATGCCGGCCCCCGACGCCGTAGCGCCGGGCGTCGGCGTGGCGGGGACTGACCCGCTCTCATCGACCGACGCGGCCGGGCGGCCTGCGGGTCCAGGCGCGGCACCGATCCAGGCGCGGCGGCCGGCCGCGAACAGCTCCACGGTGTCCGCCAGCTCGGCTAGATCACCCACCCGGTGCACGCCGTAGGCGCGGGCCAATGCCTCCCAGCCGCCGTCGGCCGCTGCCAGCGCGCCCGAGTGCGCGGCCACCATCGCCCTGCCTCCGGCCGAGTTGCCTGTGGTCAGCAGCACGACCGGAATGTCGCGGTCGGCCGCACGCCCTAGTGCCCGCTCCAGCGCCGCACCGTCCCTGATGGCCTCGAGCACAAGGGCGAGCACCCGGGTCTCCGGCAGGCTGAGCGCATAGTCCAGGTAGGCGGGCGCCCTGGTCACCAGCTCCTGCCCTGACGAGACCGCCAGCGTGAAGCCGAGCTGCCGTCGGGCGCGCAGCAGCGCCGAGAACACGGACCCGGAATGCGTGACCAGCGCGACCGGCCCGTCGGGCACCGGATCGGCCTCGGTGTACCCGATGGCCCGCAGGCCGCGGCTGACGTTGATGAAGCCCATGCAGCCGGCCCCGCACAGTTCCATTCGGGCCGCAGTGGCGATGGCAGCTAGTCGTTCCCTCAATGCTGGGACCGATGCGGGCGGGATGTCCCGGTCATGCGCACTGCCGAAGATCACCGCAGACCGGACGCCACGCTTGGCGGCTAGCATCAGCTGCTGTTCCAGCGCGGAGTCGGGCACGGCGAGCAGGGCGAGGTCGACCGCCTCTGGCAGTTCCGCGAGCGACGGGTAACAGGGCCGGCCCTCAAGCTCGGCGTACTTCGGGTTGACCGGGTAGATCCTCGGCCTGCTTGAGCTCTTCGCGACCTCCTGCGCCATCCGGCTGCCGAACGTGCCGGCCCGCGGCGAGGCACCGACCAGTGCCACGCTGCGCGCCTCGAGCATCGCTACGAGCGAGGAGGAGAGCCGGGCGCCCGCAGGGGTCGGACCAGAGCCGGCTGGCGTCAGCGACTCCAGCCGGCTCAGCTCGGACGTGGTCATGACCGCCGGGTCCGCCTGGCCGCCTTCCGGTCCGCGATCGCCGCCTTGGCCGCCTGCCAGCCGGGGATGCCGCAGACGCCGCCGCCAGCGTGCGTGGCCGAACTGCCGTAGTACAGGCCGTGGACCGGCGTCCGGTAGTCGGCGAAGCCCGGTGCCGGTCGCATGTGGAACAACTGCTCAAGCGACAGCTCGCCGTGGAAGATGTTGCCGCCGATCAGGCCATACTCATGCTCCATCTCATACGGCCCGACGATGTCGCGGTGCAGGATGGACGCCTTGAAATTGGGCGCCAGCTCGTTGTAGCAGTCGATCATTCGATCGGCGTACGCCTCCAGTTCCTCGGCGTGCGGCTCGGCGTTCCAGTCCTGCGGTACCCACTGGGTGAACAGGGACATGATGTGGTTGCCCTCGGGGCACAGCGTCTTGTCGAACGCGGTCGGGATGACGCCGTCGCTGAACGGGCGGACGGCGGCACGGCCGTCCCTGGCGTCCTGGAAGGCGCGCTCGATGTAGTCCATCGTCGGGGCCATCTCCACCGAGCCCGTGTGGTGCTCCTGCAGCTCGACGCCTGGGTCCGCGGTGAAGTCCGGCAGCTCGGCGAGCGCCAGGTTGATCTTGACCACGCCGCTGCGGCTCTTCCAGCGCTCGATGTCGGTGGCGAAGTCCGACGGCAGGTGCTCCCTGCCGACCTGCTCGAGGAACGCCGTCTTTGGGTGCAGCGTGGACACCACGACCTTGGCCCGCAGCTGCTCGCCGTTGGCCAGCACCACGCCGACCGCCCGGCCGCCCTCGACCAGCACCCGTGCCACCGGAGCGTTCAGCCGGATCTGGGCGCCGTGGCTGCGGGCGGCAAGCTCGATGGCGTCCGAGACCGCGCCCATGCCGCCTTCCTGGAATCCCCAGTTACCGAGGTGGCCGTCGCCCACGTCGCCGATCGAGTGGTGCGCCATCACGTACGCGGTGCCCGGCTCGTACGGGCCGGCCCACGTCCCGATCACGCCGTTGACCGCGAGGGCGCCCTTGACCTCCGGCGACTCGAACCAGTCGTCGAGCAGGTCGGCAATGCTCATGGTCATCAGCCGGGTCACGTCGGCGATCGTCCGCACGTCCAGGCCGCGGTGCCGCCAGGCAAGTTTCAGGGTTCCCGCGAGGTCTCGCGGCTTGCGCGATCCGATCGCGGGCGGGACGGTGAGCAGCAGCGGGCCGAGTACGTCGGCCAGGCCGGCCAGCCAGGCGTCCCACTTCGGCATCGCGTCGGCGTCCTTCTTCGACCACTTCGACACCGACTCGTGGTTGCGCTTGGCGTCGTCGGCGTACAGCTTGATGGAGCCGCCTTCCGGGAAAGCCTGGTAGTACGGCCCCATCGGATAGATCTTGTAGCCGTGCCGGTCCAGCTCCAGATCCCTGATGATTGTCGGAGGCAGCAGGCTCATCACATAGGACAGCCGGGTCACCTTGAACTCGGGTGCGTCCGCCCACGGCGACTCGGTGGTCGCCGCCCCGCCGGTCTTGTGCCTGCCCTCCAGGACGACCGTCTTCGCCCCGGACCGGGCGAGATAGGCCCCTGCGACCAGCCCGTTGTGCCCGCCACCGACAACGATTGCGTCGTATGCCGTCCCTGACGCGGTCATGAATCCGCCTTCCGTCGCTTGCGGCCTCACGCCCGCAATCCGTAGCTTGCGGTCCCACGCCCGCAATGTTTGACTGAATGTTCAGTCTAGAAACCTGCTAGCGTGTCGGCAAGAGGGAGCTGGCAGCAAAGAAACGATCAGAACACCCAGACAGACGGCAGCAGACCAGGAATTATTGCCGCCATGAGAGGAATCGCCGCGATGACCGACCGCGCAGCTGACGGCGCCGAGAGCCCCGGCACCGCTGATCAGCGGCGGACGCAGATGCTACACGCAGCGCTCGTGGTCATTTCCGAGCGCGGTTATGCCGATACCCGGATCGCCGATGTCGCCGAGCACGCGGGCGTCAGCCCAGCGCTGGTCATTTACTACTTCAAGACCAAGGACCATCTCCTCACCGAGGCCATGCGGTACTACGAGGACACCTGGTACGCCGCGGGCCAGCACAGGCTGGCCGAGCTGACATCGGCTGCCGCGCGGCTGGAGGAGATCGTCGCCATGAGCTGCCTGAATGACGCCGAGCCCGAGCCGGCCAGCTCCTGGCAGCTATGGCTGGACTTCTGGGCCCAGGCGGCGAGGAATCCCGAGGTCGCTAGCGTCAGGCAGAAATCGGACGAGCGCTGGCGTGAGGTCATCGCCGAGCTTGTCCGGGCTGGCCAGAAGGCAGGCGAGTTCCGCGACGTTGACGCGGTTAGCTTCGCGATCTGCCTATCGACGCTGCTCGACGGGCTGACGATCCAGATAGCCCTGGACGACCCGGTAGTTGACTCAGTCGGCGCCTTTGAGCTAAGCATGCAATTCGTCGCCGGCCAGCTGGGCTTCACCTGGACGCCCGGGCGTGGCCGCAGTGACGTGAAACTGAAAGACACTGCCGCACCGTAAGACAGTCTGAAGGGATAGGTACCAGGCGATGGCTGGTGGCCGCATAGAACTTGTCTCGCTGACCAAGCGCTTCCACGAGGTCGCGGTCGATGATATCAACCTGGAGATCGCCAGCGGCGAGTTCTTTTCCCTGCTCGGCCCGTCTGGCTGCGGCAAGACGACAACCCTGCGGCTGATCGCCGGCTTCGAGGAGCCTACCGCGGGCAGGATCCTGCTGGACGGCGTCGATGTCTCCGCCGTGCCGGCGCACCGGCGCAACGTGAACACGGTATTCCAGAGCTATGCCCTGTTCCCGTTCCTGACGGTCTATGACAATGTCGCCTTCGGCCTGCGCAACAAGCACCTGCCCAAGGCGGAACTGCGCGAGCGCGTCTACTCCGCCCTGGAACTGGTGAAGCTGCGGCAGTTCGAGCGGCGCAGGCCAGGCCAGCTGTCTGGCGGCCAGCAGCAGCGGGTCGCACTGGCCAGGGCACTGGTGCTGCAGCCTTCGGTGCTGCTGCTCGACGAGCCGCTTGGCGCGCTGGATGCCAAGCTCCGGCGCTCGCTCAAGGTCGAGCTCAAGGCACTGCAGGAGCAGGTTGGCATCACCTTCTTGTACGTGACCCACGACCAGGAGGAAGCGCTGACGATGTCGGACCGGCTCGCTGTTATGCGGGACGGCAAGATCGTTCAGATGGGCCAGCCCACCGAGGTCTACGAGGAGCCTGCCGATACCTACGTGGCCGACTTCCTCGGCGTCTCGAACCTCATGAAGGTCGAGGTAGTGTCCCGCGGGCCTGGCGCGCACTGCGAGATACGGCTCGGCGACACGGTGCTCACGGCTGAGCACGGCGGGAACGAAGCGCCAGATCATTCCCACGCGGTCATCAGGCCAGAGCGGGTCAAGATCGAGGATTACGGCTCGACCGGCCCTAACCGGGTCCCTGCCATGGTCGAGCGGCTGGTCTACCTCGGGTCAGCTACCCAGGTGTTCCTGCGGCTGGCGGCCGGGTCTGACGTCCAGGTCCTGCTGAACAACGAGGGCGGCCCGCAGAAGCTGACCCATGGCACGCCAGTACATGCATACTTCGCCCCGGAAGCGCTCCGGGTGCTGGCAGGCGGCACGCCTGCGGCAGACATCGGGGCAGCAGAACCTGAGGACATGCAGCAGGCCAGCTGACCATGTACACCGTTAACGGGTCAGTGCGACCGGGACAATGCTGACCTATGCAGTTACGCATCCTGCCGCGGGCGCCGACGCCCGATGACATGACCGGGGGTTAACGGTGGCCAGAATTCGCGATGTCGTCTTCGACTGCCGTCACCCCGCGTCTCTCGCACGCTTTTGGGCTGAGGCACTCGAGGAGTACGAAGTCGCTCCGTACGACGAAGCTGAGCTTGAACGACTGCGGGCCGCTGGAATTGACTACCCGGAGGACGACCCGACGGTCCTGGTAGAGGCGCCGGGCCGCCTCCCGCGTCTGTGGTTCCAGCTAGTGCCGGAGACCAAGGTTGTCAAGAACCGCGTTCACCTGGACCTGACATCTTCCGATGTGCGGGCCGAGGTCGACCGCCTCACCAGATTGGGCGCGCGCGTGCTGGCCGAGCATGAGCCCTGGGTGACGATGTCAGATCCGGAAGGGAACGAGTTCGACGTAACGCCGGGGTAGCGGTTGGCGCGGACGGCTGCGCGTGTTTGGAGCGCCTTGCGGAGATCGCACCAACTGCGCCCATGGCCAGCGGTGTGCGACGCGCTCCGCTGGGTGCGGCGCGCTCCACCACGGAGCCAGCGCTCCGCGGCCTACTACCTTGCTAGAAGATGACGTAAACCTTGCGGATCGTCTCGTGAATCTGCCAGCTGCCGGCCCAGCCGCGGGGAAACACGGCGACATTGCCGGCACTGACCTCGGTCGGCTCGCCGCCCTCTGGGGTTACCGTCATCCGGCCAGCCACGATGTGCACGAACTCGTGCGTCTCGAGCTTCCAGTACGACGGGCCCGGAGTGCATTCCCAGACTCCGATCTCCTGATCACCGTCCTGCCAGAGGGTCAAACCGGAGGTCTGCATCTCCTCGCCCGTGGCCTCGGCCAGCGGGCCCCAGTCCTCAAGCTCCGCGGTCGCGGCCGAGGCCAGGTACGGCGTTACGTCAGTCATGGTGATGTCGGTTCCTTTCGGGGTTCAGGACAGGGAGAGCTTGCCGGGAGGCTGCGGCGCGTGCTCGGGAAACGGCAGCGCTATCGGATCAGTGCCAAGCTTGCTGTTACCCGCCTCGTCGAAACGATCCAGGCCGAGGTCGGTGACATCCACAACGTCGGAAGTCCCGGTCAGCGCCACGTCGGCGGCGGCGCGAGCGACTGCCGGGCCCCACATCATTCCGGCACCGCCGGCGCTGACCACGGTGACGCCCGCAAGTACCTCGTCCCTGATGATTGCGGGGCCGATAATCGGCAGGTGATCGGGCGTGTAGTCAATGGTCGCCGCCCAACTCTTGCGCAGTCCGAGGCTCGCCGTGACCGGCACCAGCTCGGCCAGCCGCTGACGCATCACGGCGAGATAAGGCTCATCAACGCAGACCGCCTCACCCGGAGCCTCGTCCGGGTTACTCATCCCGAACAGGAGGCCGCCCTCTTCAGGCCGCCAGTACAAACCGGCCGCCAGGTCGAAGACCATCGGGACTCGCTCCGGCGCCAGATCGGGATGCGGCTCGGTAACCGCGACCTGGTGGCGGACACCGCCGGTCGGCACCCTGATCCCGGCCAAGCCGGCGACGGCGGCCAGTTCGGGTCCGCCGGTGAGCACGACGACGGGGGCGCTGACCGGGCCGACTGAGGTCTGCACGCCGGTGACGCGACCGTCCTGCGTGGTCAGCCCGGTGAAGGTGACCCGCTCGTGCACATGCACGCCGCTGACGGTTAGCGCGACTGCGTAGGCGATCACGTTGCGCGGCGGCGTCAGGTATCCATCCTCGGCGCAATACGTGCCACCGAGAGTCCGGCCGGGCGCAAGAGTTGGATTGAGCGCGTCCAGTTGCCCCGGCTCAAGCCAGCGCACCTGCAGGCCAAGGCCGACCTGCATGGCCATCCGGTCGCGAGCGGCAGCGACGTCGGCGTCGGAAAAGCACGGGAGCAGATAACCCTGCGGCGTGAAGCCCGAGTCAATGCCAAGCTCGTCATGCTGGCTCAGATAGAAGTTGCGGGACCACTCTCCCAGCCGGACAGCCCAGGGCGTACCGCCCTGGGTCCGCACAATCCCAGCGGCGCGACTGCTCGCACCCTGTCCGAGCGTCCGCTTTTCGATCAGGACAACTCGCTCCACGCCGCTGCGGCGCAGAAAATACGCGCACCAGGCGCCCACGGTGCCACCGCCGACGACGACGACGTCGGCCGACTGCACGAGTTCACTGACATGCATCTGCACTGGCCGATCCTGGCACGGACTGAATGTTCAGTCAAGAGTTGTGACGGCACTGCGAGCAGAGCGACGGCCCAGACCTAGCACGTGGCCAAAACGGTCCACGGCCGGGCACGCGAAGGCGGCGGCTGCACCGTCGCAACCGCCGCCCCCGTTCCGCTTGTAATGCGGAGTCTGCCCGGCGGTACTAGCCGTGGCGAGACCGCAGCATCCCACGCCGCTTCTTCGAGCCGGCCATCCTCATCCGACGGATGCTGGACATCGTCAGCATGGCCGCGCACACAGCGCAGATCGCCATGACAGACTTCGTAAAGCGCATGTGCGAATCCCTCCCCCGAGTCCTACAGGCTCCCGTTCGTGCAATCCTGCCAAGCCGGGAGATCCCGACCGGCACGACGGTGCTGTAGATCAATCCGGCAGGTACCCGGCGATCTTCCCCGACAAACTGAGACACGCCGGCCTTGGTGAGGTCAGCTTCTAGCGAACTGCGGGCGGTGCCGGTTTGCGGCCTGCCGCCGCGGGGCACCCGCTCCGTCCGTCTGTCCGAACCCACTCCGTCGGTCGAACCCGCTCCGTCCCTGTCCGGCACGGCGCCGTCCCGCCCTAACCAAGGCCATTGGCAGGCGGGCCAGACTCATCTAGACTGAACGTTCAGTCAAGCATGAACCGGCCTCGCCGATTGAAGGAGGCAAGGCCGGACGACACCAGGCGACTGTGGCTGCACCTGGCCGAATGACGCCAGGCCGGATGCGACCGGGTGCGGCGCGTGACGCCCGGCCGAACTATGCACACCGGCCAGGTACCTGCGAAGGGGCACGATGTACGGCTTGTCGGATGAGGACATGCAGATCCAGGCGCGGGCCCGGTTGTTCGCAGACGAACTGATCCCGCTAGAGGTCGAGGCCGAGCTAAACAACGGCGACCTGCCCAAAGAGGTTGTCGCCGGGCACAAGGCCAGGGCGATCGAGCTTGGCTTGTTCGCCACGAACATGCCGAAGCAGCTGGGCGGCGGCGGATGTAGCTCGCTGCAGCAGGTCCTAGTCCAGGAACAGGTCGGAAGGGTGACCAACGCGCTCGCGTGGGTTGCCGCCACTCCCCCGTCCTGGCTGCCCGCCGTGGCGACGCCATACCAGCTGGAGAAGTTCGTGCGGCCGACCGTACGTGGCGAGCGCGAGGAGTGCTACGCGATCACAGAGGAGGGCGCGGGCTCCGATGTGGGCGGCATCGTCGCGACCGCCCGCCGGGACGGCGACGAATACGTGCTGAACGGCGAGAAGTGGCACGTCACCTCGTACAACTCCGCTGACTTCGCATTCTTCCAGGGCAAGCTGACAGGCGGCGAGCACGACGGCGAACACGCGATGTTCCTCGTTGACCTGCCCAGTCCCGGTGTCACAGTGCTGCGCACGCCGGCCTACTCCCATACGATCAGCCACCATCACCCGATTGTGACGTTCACCGACGTCCGGGTGCCGGCCGAGCACCTGGTCGGCGCCGAGGGCGATGGCATGAGCTTCGCGTACGAGTGGTTTAGGTTCGAGCGAATCATGGTGGCCGCCCGCTGCCTCGGCGGGGCCCAGCGACTGGTCGAGGAGATGACCGCCTTCGCCGCAAAACGGGAAGTCCAGGGCAGGCCGATCGCGCACCTCGGGGCCATCCAGGCGATGCTGGCAGACAGCCTGACCGAGCTGTTCGCCGCCCGGTCGCTGGTCTACGAGACTGCCCGCGGGATCGACGGCGGTGTAGATGTGAAGGTCCAGCACGGGCAGTGCTCGATGGCCAAGCTCTTTGCCTCGGAGATGGCCGGCCGGGTGGCCGACCGGGCGGTACAGGTATTCGGCGGCCGCGGCTACATGCGGGAGAACGTGGCCGAGCGGTTCTTCCGCGAGCTGAGGGTCGAGCGGATCTGGGAGGGCACCAGCGAGATCCAGCGATCGATCATCGCCGACCAGATGGTCAAGCGGGGCCCCCGCGCGCTGGCCTGACGGGCCAGCCCAAGCGCGGGCCCCCGCGCGCTGGCCTGACGGGCCAGTCCCAAGCACCCCGACCACGGCGGTGCCGGGTTAGCTCCGAGCGCGCTCTGGGCCGGACAGTCCAGTCCAGAGCCAGGCCTGGACAACTCGGCCGTGCTCGCCCGCCCACGTGACGCAGGGCCGCAGAGAATGTCCGAGCCGGCGCCTAAGCTGCATACATGAGCTGGTCCGCCGGCGATCGGTCCGCGCAAAAACTGCTGACTGCCGGGTACCGGGAGTGGCTGCCGCCTGCCAGGCTGCGCGCCTCGCTGGCGTGTCTGTGGGTCAGGGTTATCGCACCCGACGCCGGGCCCTCCGTGACCCGGGTGCTGCCAGACGGCTGCGTCGACCTGATCTGGCAGAGCGGCCACGGCGCTTACCTGGCCGGTCCCGACACCGGCCCTGCGCCCTCCGAGCTCCCGCCTGGGACCGTCATAGTTGGTGCCAGGTTCCGGCCAGGAGCTGGCGGGCCGGCACTCGGCATGCCGCTCGCCGACTTGCGCGACCAGCGCGTAGATCTCTCTGAGTGCCTGCCAGGGCTTGGACGACAGCTGTCAGGTGACCTCGCGCCTGACGCAGCGTTGGATTTGGTAACGGGGTTGTCCGCGAAAATGGTGTCCGAAGCGCCGCCGGATCCGCTGGTGCAGGCAGGGACTCGGCTGCTGGCCGGCAGCGGTACGTCAGTGACTCAGCTCGCTGCTGAGCTGACAGTGAGCGAGCGGCAGCTGCGGCGGCGGTTCGACGCCGCCGTCGGCTATGGGCCGAAGACCTTGCATCGGGTGCTCAGGTTCCGCCGGGTACTCGCGCACCTATCCGCAGCTCCGCAGCCAGCAAACCTGGCCGAGCTCGCTGTCCTGGTCGGCTACGCCGACCAGGCGCACCTGACCAGGGAGACAACACGGCTCGCAGGGCTGTCGCCGGCTGCCCTGGCAAAGACACTGGCCCCCGCGAGCTAGCTCTTCTGCGGCAGCCGGTCGAGGCTGATCCCGAAGTTGTCGCGGTAGGCGGCCAGAAGGTCGTCGACGGATGACAGCTGCTCTTCGGTGCGCGTTCCGCTACTCGTCCGGATCAGGGTGCGGCCAGCGATGGAGATCCTGCCGTCCTCGGTCAGCCGGGAGCAGACTGTGCCCTGCGTAAAGTGCGAGCGCGGCGATGTCTGCTGCCACCAGCAAGTCGGCTCGAAGTCGGCCAGGGACCGCTCGCGCGCCTCGATCCGGTACTGAGGTGCGCCGTCCTTGGCCACCTCCACGTCCCCGTTGTCTGCATCGGCCAGCAGGAACACTCCGGCGGGATCTTGCTGCTCCGTCCTGCTCTCGAACCGGAGCGGGTAACTGCTGTGACTGCCGAAGCCGACGTCCGCGAGCCACGAGCCGCTGCCGTCGGGAAGATCCACGACCAGTGCCAGGTGGTCAAATGGCGGACCCAGTCCCGCCGCCCCGAATACGCGGGCGGCGACTCGCCGCACCCGGCCGCCGAGGCCCTGCAGCAGCAGCGCGAATGCGCCGTTGAGTTCGTAGCAGAATCCGCCCCGCCGCCGGTAGACGATCTTGGCGATCAGGTCGTCCTCGGTCAGCGAGATCGGCTCGGACAGGTGGATGCTCAGGTTCTCGAACGGAACGGCCACCTGATGCGCCCGGTGCAGGTCGCGCAGGGCGAGGGCATCAAGGGCTGCCGGACGGCTTACATCGATGCGGTCTAGATAGTCAGCGAGCCTTGTCTCGTCCATTACGCTCCCCGGCGTCTGCGCGTCCGCCAGCAACCGCACGAACGAACGGTGCCAGCCTGGCGGGTTAACGCCGAGGCTGGCACCGTCTCATCCCGCAGCGCGCGCCGTCAGGAGGACGGCGGAAAACCAGTGTCGGTTGGATTAGGTCCCGGCGGCGGGAATCCGGGGTTGGCTGGACCCGTACCTGGCGGCGGGAAACCCTGATCGGCAGGACCAGGCGGCGCGAAACCTCCGCCCTGGTTGCCGTACTGGCCTGGGTCTCCGTACTGCCCAGGGGCTCCGTACTGGCCAGGGGCACCGTAGGCACCGCCCGCCATGACTGGGCTGCCCACGGTGACAGCGGAGAGCCGGAAGTACATCAACGTCACGACCACGGCGATGAACGGAGCGACGATGGTGCCGCCGATAACGGTGGCGAGGAAGTTGGTCAGGAACGTGGGCAGCGCCACAAGAATCACGGCGAGCACGATTTCCACCGCGAACAGGATTATGAATACCAGGACGAGCGTGCCGAAGACATTCCAGAAGTTGGACTTGACAAGTTGCCAGCTACGGCCGAACGACCCGAACGTTCCTGTCCCCTCCAGCACGATGACCGGGACGATCAGGCACCAGGCGGTGATCAGGAACAGGCCAGGAATGATGATCAGGATAAGGCCGATGACTATCGCAATCCCGGCCAGGATCGACGCTATGGCCACCGGCCCGAGGAAGGGCGTCGCAGCAGAGAACGTCTGGCCCACCGTGAGGTCGACCCGGCCATCTCGGACGTCCTGCACGGCCTTCACCAGCGCCGCCTCCAGGAGGTAGACGGCAATCAGCGTTATCAGATCGGCAAGCAGCAAGCCGAAGGCGCCGCCGATCTCACGCAGCAGCGCAGACACGACGGCAGTGATGACATAGACGATGAATGAGATCGTCAGCAGGTGCCGGGCATGCGCCTTGTAGAGCTGCCACGATTCACTCAGGACGCCAGATAGCGGATTCATGGCCGCGATCGTACAGCAAAAAGCGACAGACACAACAGCAGCAACATTAAGGGCGACACAATATCCTAGACCGGCTGTTCGAGTCTCGGTGGGAAAGGTCTGAATTGTCGTTGCGCACCTGATCGGCTCCGGCCCAGCATGTTGAGCCCGCGACGCGAGCGGGTAGCGTGCGACCATGTCTTCGTCATGGCCATCGGCGTCATTCGAGCATTGGCGCGCTACTTGCGACACGCTGCACGCGCACAGCCAGGTACTGGGCAAGCTCGCGGTCAGGCTCGCTCCGCCGGAGCCGGAATTGCAGCACGCTGCGCTCCGGCTGACTGCGCGCGGCTGGGAGACGGCGCCGCTGCCAGCCCCGGACGGCTCGGGCTCGCTGGTCGTCGCGCTCGACCTGCATACGCATGAAGCGGTGGTGGAGCATAGCGGCGGCAATTCGGAGCGAACCCCGCTCGCTCCAGACCGGCCAGTCGCGGAGGTCACGCGGGCGGTGCTGGCCGCGGCCAGCAGGCTCGGCGGAGCGGTCGATATAGACCCGACTCCGCAGGAGGTGCCGTGGAAGGTGGCGCTCGACGAAGACTTCGAGCACACGGAGTACGACGCCGGCCAGGTGCGCGACTACTTCACCGCCGCCACCCAGGCTGCGCTCGTTCTCGCCGCCTTCCGCGCGCCATACCGGGGCCGGTCCACGCCGGTGAACGCCTGGTGGGGCTCTTTCGATCTGGCCGTGAACCTGTTCTCCGGCCAGCCCGCCGCGCCACCGTCGGGCGATTTCATCATGCGCAACGCGATGGATGCGCAGGAGGTGGCCGTCGGCTGGTGGCCAGGTGACGACCGCCATCCGGTAGCAGCCTTCTACGCATATGCGCACCCGGCGCCGGACGGGTTCGCGAGTGCCACGCTCACGCCCTCGGCCGCTCACTGGGACAGCAGTCTCGGCGAATACATCCTGAACTGGGACGACGTGCGAGCGGCACCGGACCCGCGTGAGACTGCGCTGGAGTTCGCCCGCTCTGCTTTCCGGCATGCGTGCGCAGTCTGCGCTTGGGATTCGTCGCTCGCGGCCAGCGCGGATTCTTCGCCGCCGCCAGTCCGCTGACACGCCTCACGAGACGTAGGTTCAGGCAAACCGCTGTCGGGATGGCGGGCTCGACGGCCAGCAAAGCTCGGCCGCCCTGGCGCTCCGGCTAGCTGCCCGGCAGGTTAGCCTCGACGGCGGTCACCAGCTCGTCGGCGTCTGGAGCCGTCATCGGCCGGAACCTCTTGACAACGATCCCATCCGGGCTGACAAGGAACTTCTCGAAGTTCCACTGAATGTCCCCGGCCTCGCCGTCGGCGTCCGGCGTCTGGGTCAGCTCCGAATAGATCGGGTGACGGCCGGGCCCGTTGACCTCGATCTTCTCGAACATGGGGAAGCTGACCCCATAGGTGGCCGAGCAGAACTCCGCGATCTCCTCCGCGCTCCCCGGCTCCTGGCCGCCGAACTGGTTACACGGGAAGCCCACCACGGCGAAGCCCTGGTCCGCGAAGCGCTCGTGCAGGTCCTCAAGACTGGCGTATTGCGGCGTCAGCCCGCACTTGGACGCGACGTTGACGATGAGCAAGGTCTTGCCGTCAAGCTCGCCAAGAGATGACGGCTGGCCGGCAAGGGTGTTGACAGGAATGTCACGCAGGGCCACGTCGAAGTTCCTCACGTTCGTAGGGTCGCCGCCAGCGAAAGTACGCCAACACAGACTGCCAACACAAGCCGCCGCGGGGATATGCCGGATCCGGAGAGCATCAGGCCGTCCAGCTGAGCCGCCGTGCGCCAGGGCCCCGGTCAGCTGGCATCGCGCAGCCGCCACCTCCATGATCGCGAAGACTTTGTACTGACAGTACGCAAAGTCTTCGCGATCATGAGCTAGGCCGAGATTCGGGGCCGGCGGGCGCGGCATTTAGGGCCTTTCGGGCGGCTCGACGTCGCTCCAGCCCATCGGGCCATGACGGCTCGACGTCGCTCCAGCCCATCGGGCCACGCCGGCTCGACGTCGCTCGAACCTGATTGCGGCGCACACTGGACGGCCCTCGGTATTCAACTTGCTCGTAGTCGATTACTCGTGTAGGACTAATCACGTGTCTTCCATTCGCCTGTTCATCCTTGGCACGCTGGCATCGAGCGGCCCGCTGCATGGGCACCAGATCCGGCAGCAAGCACAGTCCGACCGCACCGAGACCTGGACCGACGTCCAGGTCGGCTCGGTCTACGGCGCGCTCAAGCGCCTGGCCAATGAGGACCTGGTCCGCGAGGTCCGGACCGAGAAGATCGGCAATCGCCCCGAGCGCACCGTCTACGAGATCACTCCCGAGGGACGCCGGTGCCTGGCCGCGATCCGGGATGCCGCGCTCCGTGACCTCGACCGTCATTTCGACCCCTTCGACCTTGCACTGGTGCAGTCCCGCGACACTCCCGACGAGGAGCTCGAGCGGGTCATCGAGAACCGGATCGGCGCCCTCAAGGTCCAGCTGGAAGCGCAGCGTCACAACGCGGAGGGCGCGGACCCGTTTGTGAACGAGGCCGAGCGAATGGTCCTCCAGCACCTGATCGCGCGGACCGACGCGGAAATCCGCTGGCACACCGAGCTGGCCGCGCGGCTGCCGAAGATCGCAGCCGACTTCGCCGACGGGGTCGGCGGCCCCCAGCGACTCAGCGTTCCTGACCCGAAGGGCACGTAGCCATGAGCAATCTGCCCCCAACGCCGCCGCCAGCCCGGCCCACGAGCTCCGCAGACCAGCCCACCCCGGCAGCCACAACGCCCGGCGGCGACGGCCACGGCTGGCGCGCGGTGTCGATCGTGCTTGTCGGCGCATTCATGGCGCTGCTTGACACCACGATCGTGAATGTCGCGCTCCCCAGCATCAGGACCGGCCTGCATGCCTCGTCCGCCAGCCTGGAATGGATTGTCTCCGGCTACGCGCTCGCTTACGGTCTCGCGCTGGTGCCGGGCGGCCGGGCAGGCGACCGGTTCGGGCACAAGCGGCTGTTCCTCATCGGGCTGACCATCTTCACCGTGGCCAGCGTCGGCTGCGGAATTTCGCAGAGCCAGGGCCAGATCGTGGCCGGCCGGATCGTGCAGGGCCTTGGTGCGGGTCTGTTCTTCCCCGCGATCAGCGCGACCATTCAGCATGCGTTCACAGGGCCCGCCAGATCCAAGGCGTTCGGCGTCCTCGGCGCGGTCATCGGGGTCTCGACCGCGTTGGGCCCGCTGCTTGGCGGTCTGATCATCGCGGCTGCCGGGGTCGATCGTGGCTGGCGTTGGGTGTTCCTGGTCAACCTGTTCATCGGCGCTGTGACGATACCGATGGCGGCATGGCGACTGCCGCCCAGCGCCACTCGCACCAAGCGGGGCTTCGACCCGGTGGGTCTCGCGCTGCTGACCGCCGGATTGCTGCTCCTGCTCTTCCCGCTGACCGAGGGTGAGCAGGACGGCTGGCCCGCCTGGACGTGGATCTGCTTCGGTGGCAGCGTGGTCGTATTCGCGCTGCTTACAATCTGGGAACGGGGCGCCGACGGCCGTGGCGGCGACCCGCTGCTCAAGCCGGCACTGGTGCGGCAGACTTCGTTCAGCGCCGGCGCCATCTTCGCAATCGCGTTCTTCGGCGGGTTCAGCAGCATCTTCTTCACCCTGTCCATCTTGTGGCAGGAGGGTCTGGCGCATTCTGCGCTCATCACCGGCGTGGTAATCGCGCCGTACTCGGTGGGCACGCTGGTCTCAGCGGCCAACAGCGACAAGCTGTCGGCCCGGCTCGGCCGGATGGTGCTGGTGCTCGGCTGCGCGCTACTACTAGTCGGCCTAGCCCTGGTTGTCGGTGTCCTTCACATCACCGCGCCGAACCCGGACGGGTGGTACCTGCTCGGCCCACTGCTGGTGGCCGGCCTGGGAACAGGAATGACGATCGCGCCGAACCAGGACTTCGTGCTCGCCACCGTGCCCCGCCAAGAGGCAGGCACTGCTGCGGGCATACTCGGGACCTCCCAGCGCGTCGGCACCGCGATCGGCATCGCGGTGATAGGCACGGTGCTGTTCGGCAGCCTGCGGTTCGTGCCCGGACCGCACGCGGTCGCCAGCGCGTTCAGCCACAGTGCTCAACTCGCGCTGCTTGCCAACCTAGGTTTCATCGCAATCGCGCTGATCCTGGTGCTCGCGCTGCCGCGGGACATCCCCAAGCACGCTAGTTAGCCCAGGGCGGCGCTGGCCGGACGGGCTGGCTAGGCCGGACGAAGCCCGTTACCCAAAAGAGAGACCCGCGGCAACACCGCAGCTAGCCGGCTACGGCCACCCGCGCGCTCGGATCCCACACTGACTGGCCGGTGTAACCGCGCGCAATCATGGTGACGTACTGGTAGACCGCGTCCTCGTCCGGTGACAGCGGGCCAGCCACCGCGTGCTCGGAACTCAGGCCGCGTTGCACGGACTCGCACGCCCCCCAGTCCTGCTGGTTGGTGATGTCCCAGAACTCCACTGCGTAACCGGGGTCGAAGTCCGGCCGCTCGAGGGCCTCGGGCGCGAATGCCCAGGTGCACTCGATGATTGTCCGGTCCGCCGCGAGTGGCGTGAGGCGGTGTGTCATGACGTAGTCCGGGTGCAGGCTGAGCAGCACGTTCGGGAAGACGTTGACGTAAATGACGGTGCGCAGGCCCTGGGCATCCAGACCGCGCAGCGGCACTCCGAGGCTGGTCCCGTCGAGCGACATCGTGGTCATGCCGTCACGCAGGTCCATCCAGCCGCCAACCCAGGCGCCCCGTGCCGGGTAGTTCTCGCCGCTCTTGGGCGGGCTCACCTTGCACAGCTCGGGATGGATCATCGGGCAGTGGTAGCACTCGTGATAGTTCTCGGTGAGGATCTTCCAGTTCGAGGCTGCGTCGTAGGTGTGCCTGCCCTTGACGACAAGTCGCTCGGGCTCGTACGGCGCGACCAGTGCGTCCAGCTCGGCCAGTGCCAGCGACAACGAGCCCGCCGTGCCTGAGCCATCTACGAAGATCAGCCCGTGCCACTCGATCGCGGGTAGCTCGACCAGGCCCCACCGGCTGTCGTCGAAGCCCGGCGTGCCCTTGAAGCCCTTCGCAGCCTTCAGGCCGCCATCGAGCGAGTAACTCCAGGAGTGATACGGGCAGACGATGCTTTGCCGCTGGGCTGACCCGCCGCATGGCAGCAGTTCATGCCCACGGTGCCGGCAGAAGTTCGCGAAGGCATGCAGGACGTTGTCTTCGTCTCTGCTCAGCAGCACGCCGCCGTCGCCGACGGACTCAGCGCGCTGGTCGCCGGGGTTGGCCAGCTCGGCGGAGAAGCCGACACAGGTCCAGCCGCCACCGAAAAAGTTCTTCTGCTCCCAGGCGAACACCGCTGGATCGACGTAAGCCGCGGGCGGCAGCATCCGGCTCTGGCCGAACGGCCTGAGCGACTCGGCGATGGCAGCGGAATCGATAGGGGCATGCAGAAACCGTGACTGACTGACCATACAGTCAATGCTACGTGTGGTCCTGTCTGACTGTCTACACACACCCGCATGCGCTTTGGGAATGTTGCGGCGGGCGCCGCCGGCGCGTGTCCTTGGCAGCAGGCTTCCCGACTACGACTAAGTCCTGCGTGCCGCCGAAGGAGCGGGCAGCCGCAGCTGCGGCCAGCGTTCGGCTGGCCGCAGAAAGTACTCCAGGTTCTTCCACGACTCCGCCGTGTCCTCGGTGTCGTCATGTGCGGCACTGAACAGTTCGATGTAACCGGCGATCTCGGCCAGGTCGTACCACATCCGGAACAGCCCAAGAGCGCCGGAGTCAATGGCAGTTCCTGTCGCCTCGGTGTAGGCCGCCAGCACCGAGCGGTCGGTCTCAGCCAGGTCCCACAGGTCCCGCTCGGGCGGTGCCAGCTGCACGAAGTCCCAGTCGACGATGACAAAGCCAGCCGGGGTCTGCAGTACATTCCAGGCGCCGGGCTCGCCGTGGGTGATGACAAATCGCTCCGGGCGGGACCGGGCCTCGACGGCCAGCTCGCTGTAGGCGGTCATCAATGCGATCACCCCAGCCGCGTGGCAGGCCAGCAGGGCACGAGCCCGCTCACCGTACCTTCCGGTACGCCACGGCTCGCCGGTGCTGTCAATTGCCGCTCGCAGCCCGTCGGCGTTCTGCAGCCGGAAGTCGCACCGCTGCGGTGCAACCGTCGGTGTGGCTCGGTGCAGCTCGGTCAGCAGGCGCACGACCGCGGGCCGATCGGCTGCCGGGAACTCACCATCGTGGCCAGGCTCGCAGTCGGTCAGATACGGACAGACGGCCAGCGAGTACCGCCGCGACAACCGGCAGACGACCTTACCGCTGACCGTGGATATCGGGGCAATCACGAACTCCAGGTTCGCGTCCCGGCGCAGCGACAACGCACAGCCAAACGCCGTCTCCAGGCGGCCGAAGGCCGCCTGCGCCGTATCGAGCCGACTCTGCAGCATGTGGGGCAGGTCATGGACGACGAGGAACAGTTGCCGGCCCGCGGTATCGGCCGCACGCCAGTGATGGCTGCCGAAGCCAACCGGCAGGTAGCTCAGCTTCTGGGCGGCAAAGTTCCAGCTCGCCGCCAGCTCCGCGCGGATCTGCCCCTCAGTGAGGTCGTCTGGCTGGGTAAACACGCCGAGAACTTACCGTGCGACGACATGGCAGAGCCAGCGCTTAATACCGAGCTGAGGACCAGGCCCGGCCTAGTGCGCAAAGAAGCTCACTTGCCATGCATTGGCTCCCCGCACTCGCCTTGTCGCCAAACCGGACGCTATTTCCTGACCTTGGGGTTATCTTGCTGGAGATCGGAAAATCCCTGTGCCACCGGCAGAATTCAAGCGGCGGAAGCGTTGGAAGCGGAATAAACACGACTGAAGCAACAGGTCAGGACGTCAGACACATCCGGCCGCTGCACCCGCCCTTCACGCATTTCCCGATCGCTGCTTATGTGTTCGCGGCCGGGTTCGATGTCATTTCCGTAATCGGCGGGAACCGACATCCCTGGGCGGCTCAGTTATGGCACGCCGCCACTTTCGTGCTGATAGCCGGCCTGGCAATATGTTTGCTTACCATGCTTACCGGATTTGCCGATCTCATCCGATTTGACGAGCAGCGGCCGGAGGCGGTCCGGACCATGGCCGTGCATGTCTGCATCCAGGCGACCGTGTTCATGATCGGCGTTGGCGACGTTGCGCTGCGGGTCAGCGATTCGAACCGGCTTAGCACTCCGCCGATCGCGGCGATCCTCACCGTCGCGGCGGCGGTCGGAGTCTGCACGGGCGGTCTCTTTGGCGGGACGCTCGTGTACAGGCACGGCACAGGCGTCGCGGTGACGCCACCGCCGACCATCGTAGCGGGACAGCCAGCGGGACCAGCCAACCGTGCTGGCTCAGCGCGCCGCCTTCGCGGCGGCTAGCGCCGGTCAGTCTGCGTGCGACGCCTGGTCAACCCGCTCGGCTGTCGTCCGCGGGTCTGCGCGCTGCGCGCTGCGCAGCAGTACGCGGCGCAAGGTCGCGGTGAACGGGAACGGCGGCTCGTAGTCCGCATTGAACGGCAGCCCGCGATCCCGGCCGACCAACATCCGCGCGCCCGCGGTGGCCAGGCCGGGGAACAAGGCGGGCTTGCCGTGACCGGCCTCAGCCACCAGCTTGCCATCGACGTGCAGGCAAAACCGGGCGGTACTGGTCAGCGACGGCTCGTAACTGACGGACACAACGTGCGGGCCGGACGCCAGTGCTTGTTTGCCCGCCACCCTGGTGGCCTGGCCGAGGGACACCAGGCAGCTAACTGGGCAGCCATCCAGCAGGTAGAACGCCCACCCACCGTTGAGGTCACCGAGTGCGCAGATGACCCCTTCGGCCGGCCCTTCGGCCGGCCCTTCGGCCGGCCCTTCGGCTGCGGCCGGAATCTCGATCTCGGCAGTTGCGGTGAACCCGCCCAGCATCGGTGGCAGCTGCGCCTCGCAGATCCCGCCGCCGCCCGGCACGTAGCTCGCCTCGGCGGGCGCCGGGTACTCGCCTGGATGGATCCCGGTCCGGGACTGCGGCCCCTCCCACAGCGGCAGCACCTGGTTGCGCCCCGCTTCGGCCCACCACAGCTCCCGCAGCGCCAGCGCACGCTTCGGATGCGCAGCGGACAGGTCGCGAGCCTCGGCGAAGTCTTCGTCGAGGTTGAACAGCGCCCAGTGATCATCGTCTAGGTCCTGGCTCCCGGTCAGAAACCGGCGTTCCCCGAACAGCGGCGAGACGTAGTCGGTAGTCGCCTTCCAGCCGTCGTGGTATATCCCGCGAGATCCGTGCATCTCGAAGTACTGGGTCCGGCGGGGACTGGCAGCCTCCGGGTCGGCAAAAGTCGGAGCGATGCTCGCGCCCTCCACAGGCTGCTGAGCGACCCCGTCGACGACGTCGGGGGCCGGCACGCCTGCCGCATCCAGCACCGTCGCGAACAGGTCGACCGCGTGGCAGAACTGCTGCCGCACCTCCCTGGCTTCCGCCAGCTGGCCAGGCCAGTGCACCACGAGCGGAGTGCGGACACCGCCAAGCCAGGCGTACCGCTTCCACAGCTGGAGCGGAGTGTTGCCGGCCCAGGCCCATCCCCAGGGATAGTGGTTGAACGACCGGTGCCCGCCGAGCTCCTCGATATGCGGCAAAGCCGCGGCCACGCCCTCGGCCTGCCCCAGCCAGGCATGCGGCTCGTTGATCGTGCCAACCTGACTGCCTTCCGCGCTCGCGCCATTGTCCGACAACAGGAGCACCAGTGTGTTGTCCAGATCACCCCGGTCGGCAAGGAAGTCCAGGAACCTGCCAATCTGAGCGTCCGCGTGCGTAACGAAGCCCGCGAACACCTCCATGTAACGGGCGAACAGCCGCCGCTCATCGGCCGACAGCGTCGCCCAGTCCTGCACCCAGTCCGGCCGCGCCGTCAACTCGGTCCCGGCCGGCACGAGCCCGGCGGCAAGCTGCCGGCCGAACGTCGCGTCCCGCTCGGCCTCCCAGCCGTGGTCGAACAGGCCGCGGTAGGGCTCTATCCATTGCCGCGGCACCTGATGCGGCGCGTGCGCGGCGCCGGTAGCCAGGTAGCAGAAGAACGGCTTCCCCGGTGTCGCCTGACGCTGATCGAGCACCATCCTGATGGCGCGGTCCGCGAGATCTTCCGTCAGGTGATAACCCTCATGCGGGGAACGGGGCGGTTCCACCAGCGTGTTGTCCTGACATAGCGGCGGATCCCATTGGCTGGTCTCCGCGCTGAGGAATCCGTAGAAGCGCTCGAATCCCTGGCCGAGCGGCCACCGGTCCATCGGCCCGGAGGCCGAGTACTCCCCGCGCGGACACAGGTGCCACTTGCCGACAGCGATCGTGCTGTAGCCCGCATCTTTCAGGATGCGGGGCAGCAGCGCCGCCGACTTCGGTATCCGCCCGGTGTAGCCGGGAAACCCGAGCGGCGTTTCCATGGTCATTCCAATCCCGACGGCGTGGTGATTGCGGCCGCTGAGCAGCGCCGCCCGGGTGGAGGAGCAGATCGAAGTCACGTGAAACCGGTTGTACCTGAGCCCGCCGGCCGCGAGCCGGTCGATGCTCGGCGTGGCGATGACCGAGCCGAAGCAACCTAGCTGGGCGAAGCCGATGTCGTCCAAGACGATGATCACCACGTTGGGAGCCCCTGTACGAGGCCGCCGATAAGGAACGTAACGGGCAGAGCCCTCGTGCATGCGACGGATCGCACCCTGTAGTTCGGGCTGAGTCAAACGATCGTCTCCCTGCTTCGACACACCAGCATGCGCTTGATTCTGGTGCATAAATAAACGGTCACAAGATCCCTAATTTATCTATGTTTGCTCTATGATCACCCGTGCGTAGTTCATGACAGAGGATTTCATGACTTGTCGTTGATCACTTCTTCCAGGGGGCACAGCAGTGCAACGTCCCTTCCGTTTGGCTGCGGCGGCCGCCAGTGTCGGCGGCCTGCTGGCCGCGGGACTGCTCGCAGGTTCTGGCAGCTCGGCGGCCGCGAGCCAGACATCCGCGACGCAGAGCCGCGCCGAGCACACCACTTCCGCCGCTAGCACCTCCACTCGGCTTCCACTGTCGGCGCGGCAGATGCTGTCCGACCGGCAGCAGCACACTCGCGCTGCCGAGGCTACGGGTTCGGTGACTGGGCTGGCACTGTCTGCGACCGGTCAGCCACTGGCGCACATCTGCGTGGTTGCGTACGGCGCATCGGGTGAGCGGTTCGCCGCTACTCAGCAAGACGGCAGGTACTTCATCTCGGGTCTTCGGCCGGGCACCTACCACCTGCGCTATCTGGCGTGCGGCGGCTCAAGCCAGTACGTGCCCGAGTGGTACGGCGGTACCGCACAGCAGGCGGGATCACGCCCGGTCGTCATCAGCCAGTCCACGGTGAAGCCGCTCGCGCCAGTCACCCTGCAGTCGCTGACGCTGCCGACCGCCAGCATCGGCGACATCAGCCTTGCCAGCCCTGACGCGACCGCGCGGTCGGTGATGGCCGGCCTCGGCCTGCCGGGGGCAACCATGGACGAGTCGCCCGCCGGGCAGACCACCGCCGGGCAGGTGGCCGCCGTTCGGCGGGCCAAGAAGGGCTGGATCTCCGGCGTTGTCACCACTACAAGCGGCAAGCCGATCAAGGGCATCTGCGTGGATGCGGTGTCCGTCAATAACTTCTACTTCGGCGTCGGTATCACGGCCAAGAACGGGCACTACCGGACCTCGGGGCTGCCGGCCGGCAAGTACGAAGTGGTCTTCTTCCCCGCCTGCGGCAGCACCGGCAACTGGCTCGTGCAGGTTTACAAGGACCGCTACACCCTGAGCCATCCGACGGCCGTCAGGGTCAGGACCGAAAAGACGACGGGCGGCGTAGACGCTGCGCTGAAGCTCGGCGGCGAGATCTCCGGCGTCGTGACTAACGCTGCCGGCCACAAGCTTTCTGCCATCTGCGTCGACCCGAGCATGCCGGGCAACCGGCACCGTCTCTACCTGAGCGGCGTGTCGGAGAACGGCACCTACCATCTGCGCGGAATGCCCGCCGGGCCCTACCAGCTTTTCTTCTCGCCGTGCGGCCCTTCCAAGTACGCCTCGATGTGGTGGCACAATGCGCAGCGGGTGCGGAATGCCAGCCTGTTCCGGCTGAAGAAAGGCCAGCTCGCTTCGGGCGTCAACGAGGTCATGCCCGTAGGCGCGGTCATGACCGGCACCGTGACGGCGGCGGCGAACAATGAGCCGCTCAAGGGCATCTGCGTGGTCGCCTACGACTTTGACGACAGCTTCTTCTTCGGCGGCATAACCTCCACCAACGCGGCAGGCCAGTACACGATCGGGGGCCTGTCCACGGGGTCGTATGCGGTCCAGTTCTTCCCTGGCTGCAACAACAACGGGAACTACCTGGCCGTGAACTATCACGGACTGCTCAACCTCACCGACGCTCACACAGCCGCTGGAGTCGACGCGGCGCTTCCGGCCGGCGCGACCCTGTCGGGCACCGTCACTAGTGCCGCGACCACCAACCCGCTAGCGCGCATATGCGTCTTGATCGCGGGCGGCAACCAGGACGGGTACTTCAACGAGACTCAGTCGGCCAGCGACGGCACCTACTCCTTCGACCAGATGCCGACGGGCACGTACCAGGTGCAGTTCGCCGGCGGATGCGGCAACGGCGGGAGTTATGCACCGCAGAGTTACGGGAGCGCCAACCCGTATTTCCCCGGCAACATCAAGGTGACCCAGACCGGTCAGTCGGTGACAAAGATCAACGCGGCGATGCTGCCGGGCGCCACGATCACCGGCACAGTCACCAGCTCGACGGGCCAGAAGCTCAGCGGGATCTGCGTGCTCCCGGTCGTAGCCGACGATGCGCTGGCCCAGGGAGTCAGCAAGGACGGCAGCTACCGGATGGCTAACCTGCAGCCATCCGAGTACCAGATGATCTTCGTGCCGGGCTGCGGCAACAACCAGGATCTGGCCGGCATCTCGTTCGGCGGGCAGGAGTCCCTGGCCACGGCGCCGTACGTGTCGGCCGTCGTCGGTACGACCTCGGGCATCGACGCCACTTTGCCCGCTGCCGGCACCATCTCCGGCCGGGTACGGAACAGGTACGGCAAGTCCGTGGAGTTCTCCTGCGTGTACCTGACCGGGCTGTCCGGGGCCGCCGCGACGGGCTCAGGTGAGGGCATCGCGTTCGACGGCAGCTATGAGCTCTCCGGCGTGCTGCCTGGCGCGTACCACGTCACGTTCGTTCCGTCCTGCATCGGCAGCGGCTACGCGACCCAGTGGTACAAGGACAAGGCGTCCCCGGCAGGCGCGGCCAAGGTCGTCATCCAGGCCGGACATACCACGTCAGGTATCGACAGCGCGCTGGTGAGGGGCGGTTCCATCGCCGGCACGATCTCCTTCGCTGGCAAACCGGTCAGGGACATGTGCGTCTTCGCTCAGAGCACCAGCCAGTTCCTGGACTACGGCTTCGGGCTGTCAGACCGGGCCGGCAAGTACGTGGTGCGGGGACTCAACTCCGGCCGGTATGAGCTCGAGCTGGAGCCCTGCGGCGGGAACAGCGGCAGCCTGGCCATCCAGGTACTCAGCCGGCTGGTCACGGTTCACGCGCCGCGGCGGGCCGCGGGCGTGAACGCCACCGCCGAGACGGCGGGGGCGATCAGCGGCAAGGTCCTCGGCGGCTCGCCCGCGGTGGCACAGCCAGGCATCTGCGTCGAAGCCTTCCAGGTCAACGGCTACGCCGGTGGCGCATATCTGACCGGCACTAACGGCAACTTCAACATCGGCAATTTGCCCGCCGGGAAGTACCTGGTCTACCTCAACGACCCAACCTGCGCGGAGGTGCCCACCAACCTGGCCCCTGTGTGGTACCCGGAGGCAGCCGCGCAGGCGGGAGCCACCGAGGTCACGGTGACCAAGGGCGTCGTCACCTCGCTCGCGAGCACTACGCTGCCCGCCGACGGCGCCATCGCCGGATCGGTGACCGGTCCGGGCGCGTCCGCGCTCGCCGGGGTGTGCGTGTCGGCCAGGCCGCTTACCGCAGGCTCGCCTGCTGTCTATGCGGTCACGGCCACCGACGGTAGTTACTCCATCATCGGGCTGGCACCCGCTTCGTACCGAGTGGAGTTCAGCTCGGGCTGCGGCGCCAGCGGATACCAGACCCAGTGGTGGCATAACAAGAATCTCGTCACAGTGACAGCCGGCACCACGACGGCGAACATCTCAGCGACACTGAAGAAGTAGTGCGGTGCCTGTGGGCGGGCCAGTGCGTGCGCTGGCCCGCCCTCAGCCCACCGGTCCACCGGCACCGGGTACCGGGCCACCGCCACCGCGCCACGCCACGCCACCGGTCCACCGCCCCGGCACGCCACCGGTCCACCGCCACCGCGCCACGCCACGCCACCGGTCCACCGCCCCGGCACGCCACCGCGCCACGCCACCGGTCCACCGCCCCGGCACGCCACCGGTCCACCGCCCACCGCCACCCGCCTGCGGCTCACCCGCGCCGATTATCGTGGTGAGCTAGCCGCACTATTGCTGCCAGCTCACCACAATAAATCCGCCCGCCCTTAGGCCAGTTCACTCGTGCGGCGCGCCTCGCCTCCCGCGTCCCGGTGCTCAGGTCGCCGCAGTCATGGCCGTGGTTATTGCACGACGCCGCCGATGACCGCGGTCACCATCTTGCGGACGGCGGCAGCCTCCGGTGGAGCGCCTTTCCGGTCGGCGAAGAGCAGGTGCCCGGCGCCGATCAGCGTCGGAGCCAGCGTGTCGACATCGGCGTCCGCCGCGATGCGGCCCAGGTCGCGCTCCGCCGTGAGGTAAGAGGCGATCATGACCACAGCTTCGGTCAGGACCGGGACACCGGCAGGCCAGGTCTTGCGGAGTCGGGCGCGCAGCTGGTCCCGGAAGGTCACGAGGGCGACGATCGCCACGGCGACCGACCCGAAGATGTCTGTTAGCGCGCTGGTGAGGTTGCCGGCGACGGTCCCGGTCCCGGCAGACTCGCGCAGAGCGGCGGCCTGACTGTCCATCCTGTCAACGCGGTCCAGCACGAACTCGGCGAGGAATGCGTCGAAGTCGGCGAAGTGCCGATGCAGCACGCCATTGGCGCAACCTGCCTCCGCGGTCACCGCCCGAGTGGTCAGCGCGTTCGGCCCGTCTCGGAGCAGGACGCGCTCGGCTGCGTCGAACAACTGCTCACGCGCGTCGCGGATGGCCACCCCTGTAGGCACCGCGGATCACCTTCCTGCCGGTCAAGCCCGGTTGCCTAGTGGACGCACGTCCACTAGAGTGGACACGTGACCACTATACCGCCGGAGCGACCTCGTCTCGCCGGCCTCGCGCCCCATCAGTACCGGCAGACGGCGGAGTCGTTCGGTGCGGACGCCGAGCGCTACGACCGGACCCGGCCGCCCTATCCCGACGCCATGGTGGACCGGATCGTCGCCGAAAGTCCGGGCCGTGACGTCCTGGACGTTGGCTGCGGCACCGGCATAGAAGCGCGGCAGTTCCAGGCGGCCCGCTGCAACGTACTCGGGGTCGAGCCCGACGCTCGGATGGCCGAGTTCGCGCGGCGCAGCGGGCTCGAGGTCGAGGTGGCGACGTTCGAGGACTGGGACCCGGCAGGCCGGAAGTTCGACGCGGTCGTCGCCGGCACGGCCTGGCACTGGGTGGACCCGGTCGCGGGCGCGGCCAACGCGGCGCGAGTGCTGCGACCTGGCGGGCGCCTCGCGCCTTTCCACCACGTGTTCCAGTACCCGCCCGAGGTGATAGAAGCCCTCGCCGCGGTCTACCGGCGAGTGGCGCCGGACTCGCCGTTCAGCCTCAGCAGCCAGCTCACGAGGTCTGCCCTGGACGGCTACCAGCCGCTGTTCGCGAAGATCGCCGACGGGATGCGGGCGGCGGGCAAGTTCAGCGATCCGGAGCAGTGGCGGTTCGACTGGGAGTGCACCTACACCCGGGACGAGTGGCTGGACCAGCTACCCACCCACGGTAGCCTCACCCAACTTCCGCCGGACCGGCTAGCGCAGGTCCTGGAGGGTGTCGGAGCCGCGATCGACGCGATGGGCGGCAACCTCACGATGCCCTACACCACCGTGGCGGTCACCGCGGTGCGAACGAGCGCCGCTGACGCGGACCGAGGGTCTGTCCGCGAGGACTGATCGGTCGCCTGTCCGGGCTGCCAGGTCCCCGACACGCAGAAGCCCGGGCCACTGCTGGCCCGGGCTCGCGGGGCCGCGATTCTTACGAGTCACTTCATGTGGAGGTGGCGGGAATCGAACCCGCGTCCTTCAGTACATCACCAGGGCTTCTCCGGGCGCAGCTTGCTGTGTTTTTCTCAGCCCCGGCAGTCACGCAAGCAAGCTGCCGACGGGCTCAGCCGCTGTTATGTGTCCCGTCTAGTCCCGCGGCCGGGCTAGACGGTGGATCCTCCTAGCTGATGCCAGTCACCGGGCCGGAGGAACTCCCGGGCTGACAGCCTCTTAAGTGCTCCGCGGTTTATTAGGCCGCGAGGGCGAGGCTAGTGCGCGATGTATTGGCACTTATTGGTTTGCGGTCACAGTGTTAACGAGGTTATGTCCGCCGTCCTCGGCCCGCTTCCCCTGGATCAACCACCGAAGTCGAAGCCAGTCACCCCCCTATTGAGTTGTCGTCCTACGGTACCTGACCCGATCCGCGCGGTCCAACGACAGCAATCAGGCCCCGTGCCGGTGATTACTTCCAAGCTTCGGCGACAGCTTGAGCATGCTCTGGCGTGAACAGGTATTAAATATCGCTGAAACGCTATTTTTTAGGTGTTTATCGTGCGAAGAGGCACAGAATGCCCGACAGGCTGTCCGCAGAGCGCGGATCCCATCGGGCATCCACCGGAAGGTGATGAGATACCCCCGTGGACGCTGGCGGTGGCCGAAAATGCGCCCACGGGGGCTTGACCGGCAGGGTCGGGGCCGGTCCCAAAGGCCGGGCCTCCCCCGAGATGAGGCCCGGTTCCCATCACGACGACTGGGCCGCAACCCCCCAAGCGGCACCCCAGTCAACAGTAAAGACGCCAATGCGGATACAGATGGTTGCTTGGAGTTACTAAAAGGGTGTTCATGAACTGGTCAGGATCCAGTGCGAATGTTCCGCAAGAAGCTGCCGGCCACCGCAGCGGCCGAGTTGGACGGCGACTTGACCAGTTCTGCCACCGCAAAAGCGGTATTTCCCTGATAGCCGACGAACCAGCTGATTCGGAGCCTGCCCCGCAGCCCGAACCCCGCACTCCCCGTCTGGCCGTACACGTTGCCACCGGCGTTCGCGGGCGATCCAGAGCCCCTGAGCACCGCGTCATGCATGAGGCTCTGGAGCTCCGACAGGGCCTGGGTGCTCATGGTCTCCTTGGCCGCGGCACTCGGGTCGGTTTTGTCCGCGACCAGCGAAGGGGCATGCCAGCGGCCGGAGTCCGCCGTGGCAGCCATCAGTGCCATCGCCAGCGGGCTAACCCGCACGTCTCCGCCGCCGACAACATCCGCCGCCAGGATGCCCATGCCAGTTGGCTGGCCGATGGTCCCGGAGAAGCTGCCACTCAGCGGCAGCTGCCAAGGCGCACCGATGCCGAACTCACCGGCGGCGGTAGTCAGGTCCCCGGCGCTCAGACCCTGCGACAGGCCAGCGAAAGTTGTCGCGCAACCCAGCGAGAAGTCCTTGTCAAACGTCGACTTCCTCTGCAGGCTGGCGGGCTCGGCCGGAATATTGACGAAACTGCGCCCGTCGACCTGGCTGCCTGCCGGGCACTGAACGGCGCTGGCTGGCGTGACCTGCCCGGCGGCCAGCAGGGCCGCGGAGGACACGATCGTGAAAGCCTGGCCCGGCTGGTACTGGCCACCCAGCGGACTGAGCGCGGGCATCTTGCCTGCCTGGTGGCTCGCGACGGCGAGGATCTTGCCGGTGCTGGCCTGGACCGCGACGATCGCCGCCGATCCAGGCAGCTGCGCCAGCGCCCTGTTGGCCGCCTGCTGGACGCCGTAGTTCAGGGTGGTGTAGATCCCCTTGGCCCGCTGGCCGTTCCAGACTCTGAGCGACTCGATTGGCACACCCTGTGCGTTCTGAACGACTATCTCGGTCGTCGGGGTGCGCGCCAGCTCACGCTGGAACGTCTTTTCGAGCCCCGATAGACCGACGGTCGTGCCTGGCCGGTACGGGACACCGCTCGCGCCCAGGATCGGGGCTACCTCTGTGCCTACCGCCCCAACCACGGCCGGCGCGATGCTGTCGAAGAGCCGCTGCGTCTTCTCCTGGACCTGCAGCCCCGCGATCGCGGCTATCCGGTTCCGCAACGGGTCATACTGCTGTGGCGACAAGGTGACCAGTTCGAGGAATCCTCTCGGCAGGGCTGCCTCGATCTGGCCTGCCATCTGTTCAGCCTGCTCGGCCGACATGTGCACGGTCGCTGCCAGTAGATCAGCTGTTCTGGTGACCTCGCTGCCGCGCAGTCGCCCAGGAGTGACGCCGATCTCGTAGGTGGCAGATGGCACTGTCAGCGGTTGCCCTGAGGCCGCGTAGAGCTGCGCACGACCCGGACTCCCGCCGACCACGGCAAGCCGGTCCTGACCGGTCAGGCTGGGCTCGATCACCGACGGCTTCCAGACGACCCGCCAGTCCGACCCGTCCTCCCGCAACGCGAAGTGCCCGACGTAGTCCCATTGCAGGTCATTGCTGCCAAGGTCGATGGACGCGCCGAAGTCCGCGAAGGCGCTGTTCCCCCGCTGGCTCACCTGACGCATGGTCAGCACTAGGTCCGTAGCGTTGAGCTGCCGGTAGGCCCCCTTAAGCTCGTTAGCCACCAGGACGGGCTGACCCGTGGTCAGGGCAGCCGCCTGCTGGTACTGACCCTGTTCCCAGTCAAGAAGGAAGCGATACACCGTCGGCTCGGCTGACGAGCCGCCGCCGTGGGCCAGCCCAGCGCCCACGAGCGCGGCTACCACAACTACTGCCGATGCGCGCAAGAGCATCGACTTCGACCGAAGCCCCACCCTGAATACCCCGGCTTTGCTTTCCCCGTCCCTGACCTTTCTGGTCAGCGATCCCCGGACTGCCGGCCCGGCCCGCGGAGCACGATGCGCCCCGGTTCGCACGCTGCGGTTACCGGCGCGAAGTGCCATACTTCACTTCGCTATCTCCGCCGCCGCAGCTCACGGTCGACCTCTCGGGCTGCGTCCCGCTTCGCCAAGTCGTGTCGCTTGTCGTAGCTGCGCTTACCACGCGCCAGTCCTAGCTCGATTTTGACCTTCCCGTCCTTGAAGTACAAGGAAAGCGGTACGAGTGTCAGGCCCCGCTCTCTTGTCGAGCTAGCCAGGCGGTCAATCTCCTTGCGGTGCAGCAAGAGCTTACGCACCCGCCGCGGCTCGTGATTGGTCCAGGTGCCCTGCGTGTACTGAGGGATATGCACCCCGTGCAGCCATACCTCACTGTCGGTGATCTGCCCGAACCCGTCGGTCAGCGAAGCCCGGCCGGCCCGCAGTGACTTAACCTCGGTACCAGTTAGCACAAGCCCGGCCTCGACTGTGTCCTCGATCGAGTACTCATGCCGGGCACGCCGATTCCTGGCGATGATCTTCGTGCCCTGTTCAGCAGCCACGGTCCACCTGGTCCTGGCACGTCATACGCGCAGGTAACGCCTGAGGGTGAGGAACGACGTGCTGCCGCAGATCAGCAGGCCAGTAATCATCGCGATGATGATCACCTCGACCAGATCCGTTGTGCTGAGCGTCACCCCGTACGGGAAATACGACTGCAGGCCGTTGAGCCACAGCGCCTTCACCGCAACGAGCAAGCCGGCGGCGATGAGCCAGCCAAACAGGCCGGCGATCATGCCTTCGACCAGGAACGGCAACTGGACATAGAAGTTGGAGGCCCCGACGAGGCGCATGATGCTGGTTTCCCGCCGCCGGTTGAATGCGGACAGCCGGATGGTGTTGGCGACCAGCAGGATCGCCGCGACCAGCAGGAAGATGGCGATGATCACGACCGCGTTCCTCGCGCCGTCTAGCAGCTTGTAGAACTGGTCAAGGATGGAGGCATCGTTGACCACCTCGGCCACGCCAGGATAGCCGTTGACGATGCTCGTCACCGGCGCGGAGTCGGCCTCTGTGTTCTTGAGCTTGATCTCGAATGAACTCGGGATCTCGGTCGGCGACGTGTACTTGACCAGCGTCGGGCTGTTCGCGAACTCCTGCTTGAACTGAGCCACGGCCTGCGGCTGCGACACGTAGGTGACGCTCGTAATCTCCGGGAGGTTGTGCAGGTCCTGCTCGATCGTCTGCTGCTCGGTGGCTGTGACCGCACCGTCCTTGCACGACGCGCTGATGGCCTGGTTTGTGCACAGGTAAACCGACAGCTGAACCTTGCTCTGCCAGTACGTCCTGGTGTTGTCGACTTGCTTGACGAACAGCAGGCCGGTGCCAAGCAGCGACAAGCTAATCGCGACCACGACGATCAAGGCGATCGTCATGGTCAGGTTCCGACGCAGGCCGATCCAAACCTCATGGAAAACAAACTGGGCACGCATGTCGCTGAAATCCTTCAGTATTCGATAAGGGGACGGTCAGTAGGCCTGGCCGTAGACCCCGCGCGACTGGTCGCGCACTACCTTTCCGTACTCAAGCTCGATGACGCGCTTGCGCATAGAGTCCACAATGGCGGCGTCGTGCGTCGCCATGACCACAGTGGTGCCGGTCCTGTTGATCCGGTCCAGCACCTTCATGATGCCGATCGAGGTAGCCGGGTCGATGTTCCCGGTCGGCTCGTCCGCCAGCAAGATCGTCGGCCGGTTCACGAACGCGCGGGCCATCGCGACCCGCTGCTGCTCGCCACCCGACAGCTCGTCGGGCATCCGGTCCCGCTTGCCCTCGAGCCCCACCAGGTCGATCACCTCGGGCACGACCTTCTTGATGAACCGCCGCGGCTTGCCGATGACCTCGAGCGCGAAGGCGATGTTCTGGTAGACGTTCTTGTTCGGCAAGAGCCTGAAGTCCTGGAAGACACAGCCGATCCGGCGGCGCAGGTGCGGCACCCTCCAGTTGGTCAGCCGGGCGAGGTCCTGCCCGCTCACGTGGATCCGGCCCTCGGTGGGCCGCTCCTCCTTGAGGACCAGGCGCAGGAAGGTCGACTTGCCTGATCCCGATGGCCCGACCAAAAATACGAACTCGCCCTTCTCGACGTCCAGGCTCACGTTCTCCAAGGCCGGACGGCCCTGATTCGGGTACGTCTTGGTCACGTTATCGAAGTGGATCACTGGCCCATCACACGTGGTAGACGAGATACTGGCGGTGCCTGCCCGGGACTTCTTGGTGCCCCAGTTTGGCCTCGGGCCAGTCTAGGGGGGAAACTGGGTTGGAACGTCCAACATCGCCGAAGTAGCTGGGCCAGCCCAGAGTCCGTTAGGAGCCTGGATGAGCTGCGAGCATTTGATCTGTGCCCAGTGTGCCGGGCCGGTAGCGGAGGGTCGCTGCCCGGTGTGCCGGGACGCGAGGGCGCACGTCCACCACGAGACCCACGGTCTGAGCGTGCAGCTCATCCTGGGCGTCCTGCTCGTGCTGGCGCTGCTGGCGCTGGCGGCCAGCCGTCTGGCGCACTAAGCCTGGATGCTGCTACCAGGCGGTTCGGTAGTTGAGCTGCCGTTACGCACTGTAATCGTGCCATCAGCGCGGGACTAGACCGGCTTGCGAGCCATGAGTCGACAGATGCCCCGCGTTCCCATTATTGGCAGTTTTACAGGCCCTGGGTGCGAAGCCAGCGGATCTCCGCCTCGATGAAGTCATCGATCTCGCCATCCATCACCGCGGCCGTGTTGCCGGTCTCGTATCCAGTGCGGACATCCTTGATGTTCTGGTACGGGTGCAGCACGTAGTTCCGGATCTGAGTGCCCCAGCTCCGGCCGCCGTCGCCGCGCAGCTCATTCATCTTCGCGGCCTGCTCCTCGCGCTTCCGCTCCAGGAGCTTGGCCTGGAGGACCGCCATGGCGCTCGCCTTGTTCTGGATCTGGCTGCGCTCGTTCTGGCAGGAAACCACGATGCCGGTCGGCAAGTGGGTGATCCGGACCGCGGAGTCTGTGGTGTTCACGCCCTGGCCGCCGGGGCCGCTGGACCTGAACACGTCGATCCGCATCTCGTCCTCGGGGATCTCGATGTGATCGACCTGCTGGACCACCGGCAGCACGTCCACCATCGCGAACGAGGTCTGCCGACGACCCTGGTTGTCGTACTTGGAGATGCGCACCATCCGGTGCGTGCCGTGCTCGCCGCGCAGCGTGCCGTAGGCGTACGGTGCCTTGATCGCGAACGTGGTCGACTTGATCCCGGCCTCTTCCGCATACGAGGTGTCGTAGACCTCGGTCGGGTATCCGTGCCGCTCGGCCCAGCGCAGATAGATCCGCTGCAGGCCCTCGGTCCAGTCCGCCGCGTCCGCTCCGCCGGCCCCGGCGTTGATGCTGATCAGCGCCTCCCGCGAGTCGTACTCACCGCTCAGCAGCGTCCTGATCTCCAGCTGGTCGATCTCCTTGCGGAGCTTGGCGAGCTCGCGCTCCGCTTCTACCCTGGTGGGCTCGTCTTGCTCGCTCTCGGCCAGCTCGAACCCGGCCGCGACGTCGCCGAGGCGCTGGTGCAGTGCCTCCAGCCGCGCCAGCTCACCGTCCAGGTAGGACAGCCGCCGGGTCACGACCTGGGCTTGCTCCTGGTCCTCCCACAATCCGGGGTCGGCCGAGCGCTCACGCAGGCCGTCGGCCTCCTTGCGCATCGTGTCCGGGTCGAGGACAGCCTCCACGCTGCCGAGCGTTGACGTGAGCTCGGAGAGCTCGCTCGCGGAGTCGGTTGCCATGCATGCAGCCTACGCGAGGTGCCTTAGCCGCCGGTTCAGGCGTCTCCGTCCTATTGCGGCGCCGCGGGCCGGGCTTTCGCGGCGCCGCGGGCCGGTCGCCCAGGGGGAGCTCCGAGCGGCCGTCCGGATCACTGACCGCCTGTCTTCGTGGTCGTCACCTTGGCTCCGGCGGGCAGGTCGAACAGCGAGGACGCGGGCGAGGAGGTGTAGGAGGTGATCTCGAAGCCCGTGCTCTCACTCGCTACGTTCACGTAGCCGAGCAGATGCGTGGTGGTCGTGCAAATCGTGCTCTTGCCGACGACGCCCGAGGCCGCAAAGTCGACGCACTGCATGGCGAACCCGTTCACCGTGGTGGTCGAGGATGAGATCTTGTCGCCAGCGAAGCCGGCGGCCAAGGCGAAGTCCCGCAGGAACGCGACCCAGTGTGCGGGCGTGTAGAAGTCGAGCAGGTTCTTCTGAGCGGCGGCAGCTGTCTTTGGCAGCTTCTTGCACGTCCAGCTAGAACCGCCGCCAGTGCGCGGCGTGCAGGCATAGTCACCCGAAGCGTTCACGATAAAGCGGAAGTTGACTGCCGCGCCTCCGGTCCCGGCGTCGGTCCCGCCTCCGGTCCCGGCGTCGGTCCCGGCGTCGGTGAAGCCGAGCTGATTCGGCGGCCGAACGGCGTAGATGATCTTCGAAGGGGCGCTGCCCGTGGTGACATAGGTCACCTCGAAGCTGGTCGGCTGTCCCGACTTGAGGTTGGCGGCGAAGAGGTTGATGACCGCGCTGTTGCTATGCGCGGTGGCCTCGGCCTTCTTCACTGCCTTGACTAGCCCGCATCCGGCCAGCACGGAGCTGGCCAGGATGACGCCGGCCAAAGCCAGCGCGCCGTTGCGCCAGAACCGCTCTGATCCATGCCGGCCACGACCCAGATCAGGATGGACGGGCCACCCAGCCCCGATCGCAACCCGCCGGACCAGGGCGACAGCCCGCCCGGCGCAGGCACCAGCCCGACCGCCAGAGGCAGCCGCGACAGCAGCCCGCCCGCCGCAGGCAGCAGCCCGCCCGCCGCAGGCAGCAGCTCGCCGGCCAGAGGTGGCAGCCCGTCGGCAGGCAGCGGTGAGACCGGCATGAATGTTGTTGGCGCTCATTGGAGCCTTCCAGGGCTGCTTACCGGTCCGAGCGGCCCTTTCCGGTAAGTGACGGTGCCATAAGGCCGACCGCTCACCGAGAGGGTAAGGCGCTACCGGCCAGAAAGGTTAGTTCCCAGACATGCCGAGCGCTGAACGTCGCCCGCATAATCGCGGTCAGCAAAGCTGACATGTACATTATGTCGGCGAGGAGCTAAGACCTCACGCTCTCGGTGACTAGGCCTACCGGGCAGGACGGCGAGCATGGCCGACACCTGGTGTAGCCGCGCGCCGTGAGGATCCTGGCTACCTCCGCCGCGACGAGGCACGGGTGTACGGCGACGTCAATCCACCCATACCGGAGGGTGGTGATCCCGTCGAGCGCCGCGGCGTTGTCCCGGCGAATGTCGCGCCAGCGCGTCTCGGCTGGGTGAGCCAGCGAACCGTCGAGCTCAACCGCAAGCCGGAATTGCTGGTAGAGGGCGTCACGGTATTGCCGACGGCCATTCTGCACGGTCCTAGCCTGGCGTACAGCCGACGGTAATCCATGTGGCCTTTCCACATCGCGCACGTAACGATGCTCGAGAGGGGACAGTACTCCCTGCATTTCCTGCGACAGCATCTCCGTTAGGTCACGGCGCCAGTGCATCGCAGAGCGCAGGTCCATCGCGGCACGTAACTGGTCGGGCATAGTGAGCCGACGGCCGAAGCCACGGCTAACCCAGCCAATGACCTCGTCCAGATTCGCGGAAGCTTCAGCCAGATCAAGGATCGTCTCGTCGATCCGGGTCCGCGGTGGCGTTCGCACCGGATGCACTGCCTGGCCAGCCCGAGCCGAGACGTGGATCACCAGGCCAGCGGTCTTGCTGACCCGGCGCTGAGCCGGAATCGTCACATGAACGAGCTCGCTGGCTTCGTCGGTCAGCTTCTCGACCTCGGCGGCTGATCTGTAGCTCAGCATCGCGCCAGGTCCAGCGCTGAGCACTGCAGCCCATAAGACGGACTCTCTGCTCGGCTCACCCGAGAACGTGGCGTAAACACCGCGATGGACTCGTTGCCATCGGCCCTGCCTGACTCTGGATCTGGCCAGTTCCCTGCTTAGACCGGCACCTACGAGCTGGCTGGCAGTCAGGATTCCCCGCTGAGATTCGGCGAGGTCGCACAATTGGGGTGGTCGGTCGCTGGACATGGCACTCAGCGTGCCCTACGAGTCCGACAAAACGGCTATCCGCTACTCGCACTCGTCTGGCGGGCCCGCGCCCTACAGCCTGACTTCCGCCGGCGCGAAGACTTTGCGTACTCACAGTACGCAAAGTCTTCGTGATCAAGAAATGACCTGACTTTGCTAGGCACATATCGTATATTTCGGGCGCGAGGGTCTGGCGGCGGCCACTCCGGTCTGGCGGCGGCCACTCCGGTCAGGTCGCGCCACTCCGGTCAGGTCGGCAGCGTGCTTGTTGTCACCAGCGTCCTGACGGCCCGGACGGCCACGGACAACGTGGCCACGGTGAACGCGTTGCTCTCCCAGATCTCGGTCAGCGTCTGGTTGGCGCGCCGCACAGCGGAGTCATTGCGCTGAACCCAGGCGGCGAGCCGATGCTCGGGGCTCCCCGGCTCGGTGACGGTAAGCACGTCCCGCGCCAGGGCCGCATGCGCCGTGTACAGGTCGTCCCTGATGGCACCGCGAGCCATGGTGTTCCACCGGTCGTCTCGCGGCAGCGCCGTGATCATGTCCCGCAGGCGGGCGATCTGCAGCCTGTCTGCGAGGTCGAAGTAGACCTCGGCGGTCTCCTCGACTGACCGGCCCGTGCCGCGAGCGATGTCGACGATGTCGAACGCTGCATAGGCCGGCACCATCGCGGCAATCCGCTCGGCGAGCATAACGGGTACTCCGCGGCTGGTGAACACCTCCCGGCGCTCCTCGAACCCACTCAGGTCACGGCCGGTCAGCAGCTTCGGCAGGCTCGCGGCTACGGTCAGGACGCCGTCAGCGAAGAAGTCGATCGTCGCTTGCACATCGAACGGAGGCCTGCGGTTATGCAGCAGCCACCTGGCGGCCCGCTCGGTGAGCTTGCGGCCCTCCAGCGCCGCCTGGATCTGCACGATCGCGGTCACGGCGGTCCGGTCCAGCTCCTCGACCTGCGCCCAGAAGCCCGGCATGTCGAAGACCGCCCGCGCGACCAGCCACGCCGCGGTGATCTCGGGCACCGAGGCGCCGGTCTCCTCGTTCAGCCGGAACGCGAACGTGATGCCGGAGCGGTCCACCATGTCGTTGACCACCGAGGTGGTGATGATCTCGCGGTGCAGCCGGTGGTCGCCCATCCGGGCCGCGTACTTAGAGCGCAACGGTGTCGGGAAGTAGTCGGTCAGCACCCGCCGCAGGCAGGGGTCGTCCGGCAGGTTCGAGGCCAGCACCTCCTGCGCGGCGGAGATCTTCGTCTGCGCGAGCAGCACGGAGAACTCGGGCGTCACAAGCCCGATGCCGGCCGACCGGCGCTCGGCGATCTCCCTGTCGTTCGGCAGCACGTCGAGCCGACGCCGGATCTTCCCCTCGCGCTCCAGCTTGCGGATGTACCTGGCGTGCACGTGCAGCATCTGCGCGGCCTGCGCCCTGGCCGCGGCCAGTGTCCGGTTCTGCTGGTAGTTGTGCTCGAGCACTTGCTCGGCTACCTCGTCGGTCATCTCCTGCAGCAGCGCGTTGCGCTGACCGCGAGTCAGCTCGCCGTCCCGGACTACCCGGTCGAGCAAGATCTTGATATTCACCTCGTGGTCAGAGGTGTCCACCCCGGCGGAGTTGTCGATGAAGTCGGTGTTGACCAGCCCGCCGCCCAGCGCGTACTCGACCCTGGCCTCCTGGGTCAGGCCGAGGTTGCCACCCTCGCCGATCACCTTGGCCTGGACCTGGGCCGCATCGACCCGGACCGCGTCGTTGGACCGGTCGCCAACGTCGGCTTGTGACTGGCTGGTTGCCTTGACGTAGGTGCCGATACCGCCATTCCAGAGCAGGTCCACCGGGGCAGCCAATATTGCCGATATGAGGCCGTCCGGTGACATCGACGTGTCACCCTCGGCCAGCCCGAGCACCGCCCGGACCTCCGGCGTGATCTGGATCGACTTCGCCGACCTGGGGTACACCCCTCCGCCAGCCGAGATCACCGTCTGGTCATAGTCAGCCCAGGAGGAACGGGGCGCTGCGAACAACCGTTGTCGTTCGGCAAAGCTCGCCTCAGCGTCCGGGCTGGGATCCAGAAATACGTGCCTGTGGTCGAACGCCGCGACCAGTTTGATGTGCCGGGACAACAGCATCCCGTTGCCGAACACGTCGCCTGACATGTCGCCGATGCCTACGACGGTGAAGTCATCGGTGTCGACGTCCACTCCCAGGGTGCGGAAGTAGAAACGGACAGACTCCCAGGCGCCGCGAGCCGTAATGCCCATTTTCTTGTGGTCGTAGCCCTCGGAGCCACCCGATGCGAACGCGTCACCCAGCCAGAAGCCGCGACTGGTGGCGATCTCGTTGGCCGTATCGGAGAACGTCGCGGTGCCCTTGTCCGCCGCCACCACCAGGTACGGGTCGTCGGCGTCGTGGCGGACGACCCTGGCGGGCGGTACGACCTGTCCGGCCTCCAGGTTGTCGGTCACGTCCAGCATGGCCGAGATGAACATGCGATAGCAGGCCAGCACCTCGCCCTGGTAGGCCTCCCGGTCCGACGGGTCAGGAAGCTGCTTGCAGACGAACCCGCCCTTCGCGCCTGAGGGCACGATGACGGAATTCTTGACCTCTTGCGCCTTGGCAAGTCCCAGGATTTCGGTGCGGAAATCCTCTCGCCGGTCCGACCAGCGCAGTCCGCCTCTGGCCACGCTGGCGAACCGCAGGTGCACTCCCTCGAACCGCGGCGAGTAGACGAACATCTCGAATTGCGGCCGCGGCGCGGGCAGGTCAGGCACCTTCATGGCATTCAGCTTGAAGATCAGATAGGGAACGTCACCGGCACCGCCGCTGAAGTAGTTGGTCCGCAGCGTGGCGGTAACCAGCCCGAGATAAGAGCGCAGGATCCGGTCCTCGTCCAGGCTGGCGACGTTGTCAAGCGCGCCGGCAATTTCCTCGGCGATGGCCTCGCTCCGCTCGGTCCTGCCCGCCTCCTTGGACGGGTCAAACCTGGACTCAAACAGCCGAACCAGCAGCCGGGCGATGGGCGCGTTCGAGCGCAGGACCCGTTCTATGTACGCCTGGCTGAAGGTGACGTTGGCCTGGCGCAGATACTTGGCATAGGCCCGCAGCATCACGATCTGCCGCCACGTCAGCTGCGCGTCCAGCACCAGCGCGTTAAAGCCGTCGTCCTCTATCCGGCCATTCCAGAGCGCTCCGAGCGCGCCTTCGACCTGCTCCCTGACTCGCTCCCACAGCGCACCTGAGGGGTCGGCCTGGTCGCCGTTGGAGGCCCCGGTGCGCCGCAGCCCGAAGTCGTAGATCCAGAACGGCGACACGCCAGGGAACTCGTAGGGATGCTCGTCCACGACGTCTACGCCCATGTGCTGCAACCTGGGCAGCACGTCGGTGAGGGTGATGGGGCCGCTGGCCCGATAGATCGTCAGCCGCCAAACCCGCTTGTGTGTCACATCCGAGCTGACGCTCTCATCCCCGTCCGGTTCAATCGGCACGCCGCCGACGAAGTCCTCCGACTCCCACAGATCGAAGGCGACATCATGGCCGGACTCACGCAGCTCCAGGACCTTGACGAAGTCGCCGATGGCGGCGGACGCGGGCACGTCGGTCTTGTAAGTCTCCGGGATGGAGTCGACAAACTGGGTAAGCAGTTCCCTGGCCCGCTGCGGGCCGAGCTCCCGAACGGCCTCGTCAGCCAGGTCGTCGTCCCAGGACCGGACGGCCGCGGCAACCGCGCGTTCCAGCTTCGCGGGGTTCACGTCCGGCAGCTGGCTGCCTCGCTCGGCCCGCACGACGATGTGGAGCCTGGCCACCGGCGACTCGCCGACGAGCACGCTGTAGTCCACCTGGCTGGCGCCGTACTGTCGTTCAAGTACGTGCTGCGTCCGCAGCCGAGCCTGGGTCGTGTACCGGTCACGAGGCATGTAGATCAGGCAGGACACATACCTGCCGAAGGGGTCCATGCGCAGGAACAGCCGGGTTTCCCTGCGCTCCCGCAGTCGGTGAACACCGGCGCAGACGGCCGCCAGTTCGGCGACCGAAGCCATGAACAGCTCTTCCCGCGGATAGAAGTCGAGGACCTCCGCGATTTCCTTCCCGTCGTGGCTGTCGGCGGCCATGCCGGAGAGCTCGATCACCTCAGCCAGCTTGCGGCGAAGAACCGGGATGCCCTTGATCGTCTCGGAGAATGCGGCGTGGGTGTAGAGGCCGAGGAAACGGTATTCCCCCACCACCTCGCCTGACTCGGACACCCGCTTGACCGCGACATAGTCCAGGTAGCTCGGCCGGTGCACAGTCGAGCGGGAGTTGGCCTTAGTTACGATCAGCAGCCTCGGGTCCAGGGCCCTGGCTCTGACCTCGGGCGGCAACGTGGCAAAAGCGCCAGGCCCGGTCCGGTCGTGGCGCAGGATGCCGAGCCCGGTACCGGGAACAGCTCGCAGCATGAGCAAGCCTTCGCCATCGGTGTCCAGGTCATATTCGCGGTAGCCGAGGAAGGTAAAGTGCCCGTCGGCGAGCCAGCGCAGCAGCTCGGCGATCTCGCTCGGCGCCCCGGCACCGCCGTCACCCTCGCCCAGGGGGGCCAGCACATCCTCGGCCAGCGCCAGCGCGCGGCTGCGCATCCGGATGTAGTCCTCCACCGCCACCCGGACATCGCCGAGCACCCGCTGCAGGTCCGCCGTGAGGCCCTCGGCCTCGCCAGCAGCCAGAACGCCAATCTCGATGTGCGTCCACGACTCGGCCAGCTCGTCGTGGCTGGCCTGGCCGCCGTTGACCTTGCCGACGATCTCGCGCAGCACGCCGGCCACGTCCCGGCGAACCCGCAGCTGCGGATGGACCACCAGCCGGGCCGACAGGCCGTGCTTGGCCAGTTCCATGCTGATCGAGTCGACGAGGAACGGCATGTCGTCCGTCACGATGTCAACGACGTGGGAATTCGCATCGAGCGCGGCGTCGCCACCGGCCCTGATGTTCACCAGCGCACGGCCCTGTGGCCGCTCCGCCGCGAGCTCCGCATGCGCGACCGCGACCGCGGCCATCCGCCCGGCACCGGCCGCAGCCAGCTCGTCAAGGGCAACATGGCGGTAGTAGGCCCGCAGGTATCTAGGTACGTCACCAACGCCGGTCATGGATCCCGACATGGCGGCGGCCTCGGCCAGCAAATCGTGCTTGCCGTCGGATGCGATTTCCGACATGACATCCCACTTCCTTAGTGCAGCCACGTTGCCGCTACAGCGCTTGCTACCAAAGCATTTGCCACTACAAAGAGTCCCGCAGTTCCCACAGCAGCGGGTAATAACGCATGGGCACCCGCCGGTGCAGGTACGGCGCACCGGTCGAACCGCCAGTTCCGGACTTCGTGCCAATCTGCCGTTCCACCATCTGGACGTGCCGAGCTCGCCACAGGCCGGCCAGCTCATCGTGAGTCAGCAGGTCCTCGGCAAGTTGCCAGAGGTCATCGTGGTGTGGCCGATCCCTGGCCACGCTGACCAGCGAGGCAAGGATTTGCTTGTCGTCTGTCACCGGCAGACCGCGGGACGCCAGCAGGCCCAGGTACGCATCCCAGAGAGACGGATCGGCCAACCGGGCAGCCAGCCGGTCACGCTCGGAGTCAGTGAGCGAGCGGAACCTACGCACGAAGCCAGCGTCCTTCGCGCCGGACAAGAACTCAAGCTCACGGAACTGGACCGACTGAAATCCGCTGGCGGGCGCGAGGGCAGCCCGGAACTCCAGGAAATCTTGCGGAGTCATGGTCTCCAGCACGTCGATCTGGCTCACAAGCAGCCGCTCGATCACGTGCACGCGGTGCAGCAACTGCCTGGCCTTCCAGGCCTGCGGCGCGTCTGCGGTACTGGCGATCATCGCGTCCCTGACCGCGGTCAGCTCGTGCAGCAGTTGCTTGAACCAGAGCTCGTAGGCCTGGTGCACAGTTATAAACAGCAGCTCGTCATGGGCCGGCGGGGATACCTGCGGCACCTGCTGGTCGAGCAAGCCAGGCAGCCGAAGGTAGCTGCCGTACGTCAGCAGGCCGCCTTCCTCACCGAAACTGCGGTCCGCTCGCTCCCGGTCACCCGTCGCGGTCATGCCGCACCCCCGTCGCGAAATAGCCGAGCACCTCGGGGTTGGCCAGCGCATCAGGATCGGCCGCATCCGCCACGGGCATGCCCAGCAGGATCTTCCTGACTGGCACCTCCAGCTTCTTGCCGGACAAGGTCCGCGGGATACCCGGCACCTCGTGGATCTCGTCAGGCACGTGCCGCGGCGACAGCTCGGCCCGCAGCAGCGACTTGATCTTGGCAATCAGCGCTTCGTCTACAACCTGCCCGGCGGCCGGCACCACGTACAGGATCAGCCGACCGTCGCGGCCGAGCGTGCCCGTGTCCACGACCAGACAGTCGGCCACTTCGGGCAGCCGTTCCACCACCCGGTAGAACTCGCTCGTGCCCATCCGAACTCCGCCCCGGTTCAGCGTTGCATCCGACCGGCCGTAGATCACGCAGCCGCCGTCGGGCAAGATCATGATCCAGTCACCGTGCCGCCACACGCCCGGGTACTCGGCGAAGTAGCTGTGCCGATACCTGGCGCCGTCGGGGTCGTTCCAGAAGCCGACCGGCATGGACGGCATCGGCTGGGTCAGCACGAGCTCGCCGACCTCGCCGATGACCGCATTGCCGGCCAGATCGAAGGACTCCACCTTGGCCCCGAGACACGGCCCGGAGATGATCCCGGCCCGCACGGGCAGCAGCGGGTTCGGGCCGACGAACCCGGTACACAGGTCGGTGCCGCCAGACAAGGAGCCAAGTATCAGCTCTCGGCCGGACCTGGCAACCTCGGCATAGACCCATCGGAATCCCTCGGGCGGCAGCGGAGACCCGGTCGAGCCGACTCCGCGCAGCCGCGACAGGTCGTACTCGGCGGCCGGGCGCATGCCCTCCTTCATGCACGCGAGCAAGTACGGCGCCCCGGTTCCGGCATAAGTTACGTCCGCATCCGCCACGAGCCGCCACAGCGCCCCGGTATCGGGGTAGACGGCGCTGCCGTCGTATAGCACCACGGTCGCTCCGACCAGCAGCCCGCCGGCCAGGTAGTTCCACATCATCCAGCCGGTCGTGGTGTACCAGAAGAACGTGTCTGCCTCGGTCAGGTCCTGGTGCAGGCCAAGCGCCTTCAAGTGCTCGAGCACGATCCCGCCGTGACTGTGCACAATCGGCTTGGGCAGTCCGGTCGTACCCGACGAATACAAAACCCACAATGGGTGGGAAAAGGGCACGTCGGTGAACTCAAGTTCCGCGCCTTGATCGCGCGGCGGGCCAATGTCAGACCAGCCAAACGCGGGGGTGCGCAGCCCCGGAACGGCACTACCGTTACCCAGATAGTCGACCATGATCACGGCTTGCAGGCCCGGCAACTCCGCGGCGATCGACGCCACCTCTGGCCGCCGGTCAAACCGCTTGCCGCCGTAGACGTACCCGTCTACCGCGAGCAGCACCTTAGGCGAGATCTGGGCAAACCGGTCGATGACACTGCGCGGGCCAAAATCCGGAGAGCAGGACGTCCAGATAGCGCCGAGGCTAGCCGTCGCGAGCAGGCCGACCAGCGCCTCGGGCGAGTTCGGTAGGTAGGCCGCAACTCGATCGCCAAGCCCGACGCCCAGCGACCGCAGGCCCGCGGCGACCCTGGCCACGTCCCGGCGAAGCTCGCCGTAGCTGACCTGCCCGGCCCGCCCGGTCTCCGCGCCGTACCTGACCGCAGTCGCATCGGGGTCTGATTCGGCCCGGCGCAGCGCGTTCCGCGCATAATTCAGCGTGCTGCCCTCGAACCATGCCGCCGCCGGCATCTGGCCCGCCAGCACCGGGCCAGTTCCGCGTTCGCCGCGGACTTCGAAGAAGTCCCAGATCGACGCCCAGAACTGGGCCGGCTGGTCGACCGACCACTGCCACAATTGGCGATAACTGTCAGCCGAGACGAGCCCGCGATCGTGCAGCCATCGCGAGAACCGGGTGATCTCAGCACGCTCCGTGACCGCGGCTGACGGGCTCCAGAGCGTGTCACCGTAGTCGCGTCCGGCGGCCGGCGCCAGGTCGTCACCCACGCCTACGCCCCCCAACCTCTGGCAAATCGGTCATCATCGACTGGACTGTTATATACCAGTATGCGCTGCGCGGCGAGCACAGGCCTATCGAGGCCAGCCCACCGTACAGGCAACCAATCCGGCCTCCGCCTCCATTCACTCAGTGTGACTATGCCACGCAGATCGGACGGGCCCCAGTGACTGGGCAAGTCGATGATGAATTCACCCGTTTTGTCGGGGCCCGGCTCGGAGCCATGCGCCGCCGCAGCCAGGTCGGCGGCCTGCTGACCGTATTCAGCCACCTGCGCCTGCTCGGGCCCGACGTGGCTAACTGGACGAGGCAGCCGCTGCGCTGACCTGGACTGGACGGGCTATCGACCGGCTGGCACCCTGGTCATCCGGTCGATCTCGAAGATCAGCTGCTCGGTGTCGGACAGGTCAGCCAGCACGAGGTCCGCACCCGCATCGCGAAGTTCTACGGCACTATCCCGTCCGGTCGCGACGGCGATGCAATGAGCTCCGCCGATGCTAGCCGCCTCCACGTCGCGGCAGGCGTCGGCGACGTAAACCGCCGCGTCGGCGTCCATAGCCGCATCGTACTTTTCCGCGGCCCGGCTTCTGGACATCATCAGCAGCGAGCCGCGCGGGTAAGCGTCCGAGCCATACCCGCCGATTTCAAGATCAAAGAGCCGGTCCAGGCCGAAGGCACGGAGCTTGGTGGCTGCGTTCGGCCTGATGGTCCCGGTCAGCACGGACTGGACCACGCCGGGCAGGCTGGCGGTCGCCGTGACCGCGGCCCGCGCTCCTGGCAGCAGTCGTCCGACCTCCATCAGCTCGGTCTCGCGATGCACGAAGGCCGCCTCAAGTTCCCAGCAGTACCTGGCCAGCAGCTCGGCGTCCGCGGCCTCGCTCTCGCCGGCCGGGACGTCGTTGAGTACCAGTGACTCGAAGAAGATTTCCGTGTCGCTCCGACCTGCCAGTTGCGGCAGGCTGACCAGCGAGCGGCCCGTGACCCGGCGGAAGGCATCAGCATAGGCATCGCGCGAGACCCGGCCTACGTCCAGCAGGGTCAGGTCGATGTTCCACAGGACCAGGCGGTCGATGGCACCCACGGCACACCTCCGGCGCGGGTAGGCAATGGCGCACGGGCAAGCTGCCGCGCAAAATTCTGCTCCCATGCGCGCTACTGGCCGTAGACCAAGCCAGCGCTAATAGCGAGGGTACCCGTGAGACCGGACAACTAAGGCAATTTACCCAAGATTCGCCGCGCTCCGCCTCAGAGTGGCCGTTCGGAACGCCGCGACGGCGCCTGGCAGCTAGCCCATGTGCGGGTAGCGGTAGTCGACAGGCGGCAAGAAAGCCTCCTTGATCGTCCGGGCGTTCACCCAGCGGATCAGGTTGAAGATCGATCCCGCCTTGTCGTTGGTGCCACTGGCCCGAGCCCCGCCGAACGGCTGCTGGCCCACCACCGCCCCGGTCGGCTTGTCGTTGATGTAGAAGTTGCCCGCCGAGAACCGCAGCGCCTCGGTCGCATGCGCGATCGCCGCCCGGTCCTGGGCAATGATCGACCCGGTGAGCGCGTACGGCGCGATGTCGGCCGCCTGCGCCAGCACCGCCTCGTAGTCGCTGTCATCGAACACATGCACGCCCAGGATCGGCCCGAAGTACTCGTTGATAAAGATCTCGTCGGTCGGGTCGGTCGAGGCCAGCACCGTGGGCTGCACGAAATAGCCCTCGGCGTCGTCGGTGTTGCCGCCGGTCAGCACGCTGACCGCAGGACGAGTCCTGGCCCTCGTCAAGGCGTCCACATGGGTGGCAAAGGCCTTGTCGTCGATAACCGCGCCCATGAAGATGGACAGGTCGGCGGCCACATCGCCCATGGTCAGCGATTCGACGGCGCCGATGAACTGGTCCTTCATCTTGTCCCAGACGCTGCGGGCGATGTAGCTGCGCGATGCTGCCGAGCACTTCTGGCCCTGATACTCGAAGGCGCCGCGGACCAGCGCGGTGGACAAGACGTCCGGATCGGCTGACGGGTGGGCGATCACGAAGTCCTTGCCGCCCGTCTCGCCCACCAGCCGCGGATAACTGCGGTAGCCGGCGATGTTCTCCCCGACGGTCCGCCACATGTGCTGGAACGTCCCAGTCGAGCCGGTGAAGTGGATGCCGGCCATCTCCGGGTGCGGCAGCGCTACGTGCGACACAGCCCTGGCCCCGCCGGTGACCATGTTGATCACGCCAGGCGGCAGTCCGGCCGCCTCAAGCACCCGCATCAGGTAGTGCGCCGCTAGCTGCTGGGTGTGGGCCGGCTTCCAGACCACCACGTTCCCCATCAAGGCCGGCGCTGTCGGCAGGTTGCCGGCGATCGAGGTGAAGTTAAACGGGGTGATGGCCAGCACGAAACCCTCGAGCGGGCGGTACTCAAGCCGATTCCAGACGCCAGCCGCCGAGCTCGGCTGCTCGGCAATAAGCCGCCTGGCGTAGTGCACGTTGTACCGCCAGAAGTCGATCAGCTCGCAGGCCGCGTCGATCTCGGCTTGGTAGACCGACTTGGACTGGCCGAGGATGGTGGCGGCGTTGACGGTGTCCCGCCACGGCCCGGCCAGCAGATCGGCCGCCTTCAGGAAGATCGCGGCCCGGTCGTCAAAGGACAGCGCCCGCCAGCCAGGGGCCGCCTGCCTGGCGGCCTCGATCGCCGCGGCCACGTCCGCGTCGGTCGCGTCGTGCAACTCCCCGAGGACGTGCCGGTAGTTGTGTGGCTGGACCACTTCGACGACGGAACCGCCGCCCATCCGCTGCTGACCGCCGACCGTCATGGTCAGTTCGGCCCGCTCACCGGCCAGGTCCTTGATCTTCTCTTCGACCGCCGCGCGCTCGGGACTGCCGGGAGCGTACCCCTTGATCGGCTCATTACCCGGAAACGGGACATTAGTCACTGAATCCATCACGGAGCGCTCCCTGCTTTACCCGACATCAACGGCGGAATCCCATCGTGCCATGACAGCAAGGCTTCAGCCGAATCCGGGGCCACGCGGCCGGATCACCGACGAACTCCCAGGTCAGCACCTGCCTGCACCAGCCCACCGGCCGCCCCAGCCCACCTCAGGTGAGCAGATCGCTGATTTCCTGGGTGGCAAACCAGAGCAGCTCGTAGCCCTCGGCCCCGTCCACCACGAACTTGGCGTCGTCGTCACCCGCGTCGGCCGCTTGCAGCGCAGTCACAGCCGCCGTGATCTCGCGGGCCGCAGCAGGATCATCGATGTGGGCGGACACGATGTCCTGCAGCCGCACCGGCTGGTTGAACTGGACCAGGGCTGGATCCTCGAACCCGCCATTTCCGGTCGATGGCACGCCGGACTCGTCGGGCAGCTCGGCGGCCAGCACCACCCTTCTGGCCGGTGCGGCCGGGTCGGCGGCCAGCAGTCGGAGCGACTTGCGCGCCGCGTTCATAAGCGCGACGTACTCGAGCTCCTCCATGTCGCCGCTTGAGTACCACTCCCGCAGCGCGGGCGTGACGGCAAAGCCGCGCACCGGAACGGGGCCAATCTCGCCGGTGCGCAGCAGCTCGGCCAGAGCCGGAAGGGTCGAAGGCAGGTAAACGCGCATCTGAAGTCCCACAGCGCAGCGAATGTGATCCTGAGTGTGCCACCCGGGCGATGCGCAGTCAGCTAATCTTCAGGCTTCGGCGCGCCGCCGGGCCCGCTCGCCCGCGCGCACCCGCCCAGCGCGGCGACCACGGCCGCCACGGCGGCGTCCAGCGACTCGTGCTCCCACACCCGCACGACGCTCCAGCCTGCGGCGGCCAGCGCCGCGTCAGCCGCCCGGTCACGCTGCACGTTGCGCGCTAGCTTCGGTTCCCAGTACCAAGTATTGGCCGCGGGCCGGGTGCCGTGGTCGGGACAGCAGTGCCAGAAGCAGCCGTCCACGAAGACGGCGACCCGGCGGGCAGTGAACGCGATGTCCGGCCTGACCCGCGCCCCGGTGAGATCTAGCCGGTAATCCTTGCGATACCGGTAGCCCTGCCGGTGCAGTTCCCGCCGCAGCGCCAGCTCGGGCTTGGTGTCGGTCCGCCGGTTCGCGCGCATGTTGGCCGACCGGCCGGGGCTCGCCGGGTGCGGATAGTCGGGCACAGCCGACAGGCTAAGCCGTCGATAACTCTTAATTCCACGGAACGGGCTCGCCACCGGCGATAGCCCGTCCGCCGGGCCAGCGCCCCTACAGTTCGATCCCGAGCAGGTCGCACACTCTCATCGCGGTGGCCTCGGCTCCGCGGTGCAAGACCCCGGTGAAGCCCATCTGCTCCGCGGCGGTGATGTTGGCCTCGATGTCGTCGATGAAGATGCACTCCCGCGGCTCGAGTCCAATCAGCTCCGCCGCGTGCAGGAAGATCCGCGGTTCGGGTTTGCGCATGCCTACCTCGCCGGAGATCACCACCGCATCGAACATCTCAGGAAACAAGTCCCGCGGATAGTCGATGCCGCCCCAGGAGTTGGACAGCAGCCCGGTTGGCACGCCGACGGAGTGCAGCGCTCGGAACAGATCGAGCATGGCCGAGTCGAGCAGCGTTCCTGCGAACATCCGGGCCAGCAGCCCGTCGCCCGGCACCGGACCGCCGTCTTGCCGGACAAGCTGGCTGGCGAGTACCTGCTCGAACTCGCTATGCGAGGACTCACCCCGTTCGAGCGCGTGGATCGGGTTGGCCGCCTGGTCTGACTCGTATGCCTGCGAGACCCACGCCCGCATAACTGTGAAGTAACTCGCCTTGTCGATGCGATCGGCCTCGAGCCAGGCATTGACGGTCTCAATGATGGGGTTGGTCAGCACGCCACCCCAGTCGGTGATCACTCCACGCAACGGCACAGGCCGATGGTAAGGCGAAGCCTCATCATTTGCCCACCTTGGGGGACTTACGGCAACGTGAACAACTGCAAGGTTCGGATACACTAGCGACCGCATGCGGAAACTGTCGGCCTGACTCGATATTATGAGCGAATACTTCCTCAGTCACTGCTAGCACAGGGGGATGAGCCGAGTGAGCTCAGGGATCGCGCTGCCGGAGCTTGCTCCGGTCGCCCGATCGGGCGGTGTCCACCGCGGCCCGGACCTTTGCGTCGCGCAGCGCCGCGAGTTCAAGAGCGCTGATCGTCACCGCGGGCGTGAGCACGATCGTCCCGTCCGGCAGTTCCTCTGCGAAGTAGCGGTCGTAGCTGTGCGTGCGGATCCGCGCCAGGCTGGTGCGGCCGCGCTCGTCTACGACCACCTCGTTGGTGGCCACTGTTTCTTCCCCTCGCCGGTACGAATCCCGGCAAAAGTCTAGTTGGCATCGGGGCAAATTGGCAATCGCCGGACTTGGAGATGTGGCACTGTGGTTGTTAGTGACACGAGTTCTGAGCACCCGCTGTATTTCTGGCCGGATGCCGACACCGCGATGGGCTCGCTTGCGGCCGACGCTGCCGCGGCTGGCCTGTATGACGCCGTGGCCCGCGTCCTTCGCAAGCTATCTGCCGATCCGTTCAGCAAGCGACTGGGCACGGCGCTGTTCAAGTCGCCGGAGCTTGGCGGCATCTGCGCGACGCCGGTCCGCGTCGACGACTGGTACGTCTTCTGGCAGCGCAGCGCGGAGCTAGGTGCGGTCGAGGTCGTGCTCATCCACCAGCTGCCGGTGTGCGAGCCGACCTGAGCGGTGATCAGGCCTGCTGGCAGAATCGCGGCATGACACGCGTAGCCGTAGTGACCGGGGCAAGCAGCGGCATCGGAGCGGCAACCGCCATCCGGCTTGCCGAAGCCGGATACCGGGTCGTGCTCACAGCCCGGCGCACAGACCGGCTCGAGCAAGTCGCCAAGCACATCGTTGCCGTGGGCGGCAGCGCCGAGGTGCACCGGCTGGATGTGACCGACCGCGCTGAGGTCGACGCATTCGCTCAGTCCCTTGACGCGCTGGATGTCCTGATAGCAAACGCTGGCGGCGCGATCGGCGCCGACTCGGTGGCCGACGGATCTCCAGCCGACTGGCAAGCGATGTTCGACGTAAACGTGCTTGGCACGCTGAACTCGGTCCAGGCCCTGCTGCCGAAGCTGATCGCAAGCGGCGCGGGCACCATCGTGCTGATGTCCTCGACCGCGGCCTTCACCGCCTACGAGGGCGGCGGCGGTTACGTGGCGGCCAAGCACGGCACGCACGCGATCGCCGCGACCCTGCGGCTGGAACTGTACGACAAGCCCGTGCGGGTGATTGAGATCGCGCCGGGCATGGTGAAGACCGCCGAGTTCGCCGTGAACCGCTACCGCGGCGACGCGGACAAGGCCGCGGCCATCTACGCCGGTGTCAAGGAGCCGCTGACCGACGCCGACGTCGCCGACGCGGTGGCCTGGGCCGTGACCCGGCCTGCCCACGTCAACGTCGACCTCATGGTGCTCAGGCCGCGCGCGCAGGCCGCCCAGCACAAGGTCTACAGGGAGTCCTGAGCGATGGCGGCCCCGCAGCCAGCACCGCCCGCATCATCGGCGACCTTTTTGCGCTGTTCGTCGGGTTTAATGTCGGCGCGCCGATCAGGGTGTGTGGCGTTGGTATGGCTATATCCATATCCATACCAACGCCACACACCTAAGATCATCCGAGCCCTTGGATGCGTCAGCTGCGATTGCAGCGGGCGATACAAGCCGACGGACTTAGTCCGTCTGAGTGACCTTGCTGAGGCCGCGAGGCGAGTCGGGGTCATGGCCAAGCCGCCTGGCTAGCGCCTCGGTAAGTAGCTGGCCCGGCACGATCAGGCCGATCGGCGCGAGCCACTCGGGCAGGTCGGGCGCGGGCAGCGACCGCGAGCAGACCGCGGCCAGGGACGATCCGCCGCCGATCCCGTATGCCCTGGCCCCTGCGCTGGTAACCCGCCTGGCCAGGTCCACCGTGCCAGCCAGCGTGGGCCCGGACTGCGCCGCCATCACGATCGCGGGGGTGTCGGCGTCCACGACTGCGATCGGCCCGTGCAGCAGGTCCGCATACGACAGCCCCATCGCGTGCAGGTAGCAGGCTTCCTTCAGCTTCAGGGCCAGTTCCAGCGCGGCCGCATAGGCCATGCCGCGGCCGGACACCACCACTCCCTGTACCTTGGCAAGTTCGTCAACGGTCGGACCCAGGTCGAGATCACCAGCCAGCAGCTCGGAGACCGCATCGGGCGCGGCACGCAACTCGCCAGGATCCAGCGGAGCGCCCAGGGCCAGCGCTAGCACGGCCAGGGCTGCCAGCTGGGCAGTGAACGTCTTGGTCGCGGGAACTGCCCGTTCCGTCCCTGCCTCGGTTACGAACGCGACGTCAGCGGCCAGCGCCAGCGGCGAGTCCGCGCCACCGTTGGTGATCGCCATCGTCTGGGCTCCGCCGGCCTTGGCCCAGGTCAGCGTCTCGACGATCTCCTCGGTCCGGCCCGACTGAGACAGTGCGACCGCGAGCACGCCGGACAGGTCGATGTGGCTGCGGTATGTAGTCGCGACCGACGGCGAGGCAAGCGATGCGAGCCGCCCGGCGCAAGCCTGGATGAGGTAGCTGCCGTAGACGGCCGCGTTGTCGGACGTGCCCCGCGCGATGAAGAGTACCTGCCGGGTCTGCGCGGCCAGTCGCCTTACCTCGTCCTGCCGCGGCAGCAGCGACTCGATTGTCGCGCGCAGCACCTCGGGCTGCTGCTCAATTTCCTGACGCATTAGCGACGGGCCGACCCCGTTCCCAGCCAAGACTGCTCCCTTCGATCACGTCGATCACGTCGAGCACGCGTTCACCGCGGCCAGTGTGGCAGCAGCGCCGTCGTCGTACGCGAGGCGCCCGCCGATCCAGGTCGCCCTGGTGCGCAGGTCCGGACTCAGCCACACCAGGTCGGCGGCCGCGCCCACCGCAATCCGGCCGAGGTCCTGGCGGCCGATGAGGTCGGCGGGTATCCGGGTGGCCGCGGCCAGCGCGGTGGTGAGCGGGATGCCGCAGGAGACCAGGTTCGCCACGGCGCGGTCCATCCGCAGCGCCGATCCGGCCAGGGTGCCGTCGGCGCGCACCGGCGGCCTGCCATCGCCGGATGGCAGCGTGATCAGCTCGCCGCCGAGCAGGTACTCCCCCGGCGGCATGCCAGCGCAGGCGGCCGCATCGGTGACCAGCGCAATCCGACCTGGAGCGGCGGCGAACGCGATTTCACATGCTGCCGCTACCACGTGCCACAAGTCGACAATCAGCCCGCTGGTAAGCCGACTGTCGGTGAGCGCCTGGCCGACGACGCCTGGCTCTCGGTGCCCGAGCGGCCGCTGGGCGTTGTACAGGTGCGTCACCGTCCGCGCGCCCGCGTCGGCCGCCTGTGCGACCAGGGCGGCGGTGGCGTCGGAGTGGCCCACGCTGACAATCACCCCGGCCGCGGCGAACTGTTCAATCGCCGCGAGCGCGCCCGGCAGCTCGGGCGCAATCGTTACGAGCCGCAGGAGCCCGGGCGCGGCGCCGAGCAGCTCCGTCACGGCGGCCCGCGTCGGCTTGATGATGTAATCCGGATTGTGCGCGCCCCGCCGCGTCGGCGAGATGAACGGGCCTTCCAGGTGCACACCGAGCACACGCGCGCCGTCGGCCATACCGGGCACGAATCCGGCGGCCGTATGCAACTGCGCGGCCAGCTCGCTGACCGGAGCGGTGATCATCGTGGGCAGGAATGCCGTCGCCCCGGTCTCGGGCAGCCGTCGGGCCACGGTCGCCCAGCCGCCCGCGTCGGCAGCCTGAAACTCGACGCCGTAGTAGCCGTTGACCTGCAGATCGACTAGCCCCGGCACGAGCAGGCCATCGGGCAGCTGGATATCGGCGGCCCGTGGCCGGGCACCCTCGCCCACGTCGGCGACCATGCCATCGTCGATAACCACATAACCATCGGGAACGGGGTCAGCTCCGGCCTCGGCCGTCAGCAAACTGGGAGCGGCAATGAGCATGATGGCGGCGGTCAGCTTCCGATCCGCTGCGCTTGGCCGCGGCTGCCCGGCGCGTTCGCGGCCGCACCCGCCAGGAACTCGCGCATCTCCGCCGCGACCAGGTCGGGGCGTTCCATCATCGCCACATGGCCGATCCTGGGCAGCACCAGCACCCTGCAACTCTTGAACGTGCGAGCGGCGCGCGCGGCCGTCACCGGATTGACTAGGCGGTCGTGGCTGCCGTGGATCACTAGCGTCGGTGCGGTCACTCTCGCCGCGTCCCGCCAGAGGCTCATTGGCCCCTTGCGCAGGTATTCGGTCACTAGCGCGCGGGTTGAGCCAAGCAGGGCGTCAGCCGCGTAGTCGAGGCCGTCACGGCGAATCACCTCGGTGACAGCCTCGGCGCGCCGCTCGGGGGGCATCCGGCCCGGGTCGGCAAACAGGTCGCCGATCGTCATGTCGGTGCGCCGCTCCGGCGGTACCGCCAGCATCCGCCTCATGACCGTCCGGCCGACACCCGGCACACTGACCAGAACTAGCCGCATGGGCAATGCCCTGGGCCGCAGATCCGGCAGGGCCGGTGAGATAAGCGTCAGGGTTCGGACCAGGTCGGGCCGCCGGGCGGCGATCCGGATGGCGATCGCGCCGCCCATGGAGTTGCCGATGAGGTGGACCGGCCAGTTGCCGCGCTGCTCGATGAGCGCGATGACCGCATCGGCCCTGGCGGCCAGCGAGTAATCGCCGGTGGGCGGTGCGGGCGAAAAACCGAAGCCTGGCAGGTCCAGCGCCTCGCAGGCCAGTCCAGCGGTTCCCGGCCCTTGGCTTTCCGCGCGGCTGAGCAGGTCCATCAGGTCGGTCCAGTTCAGCGCGGAACCACCAAGACCGTGCACGAGAACAGCGGGCTCGGCGTCCGGCTGCGCGGGAGCCGTACGGACGAAGACCTCGCCCACGCTCAGTGCTACGGGCGCGCCTGGCCATGGAGCTATCGGGGTCACCCTCCCGTTCAGGTTCTCCCTCACACGTTCGGTACGGGGGTCAGCCCCGGCCGCCGCATCGGGCACGATCTGGTCGGTCATGCTGACAGAGCCTACTCGCGGGTAGTGGCGTGCCGCTGAGCCCGGACTGCCCAGATTATACCACTATATACCCATCTGTTCGTAATTCCCTCGCGTATTTTCTGCGCTTGTGCCTAGTTACTACGCCCCCAGGCGTAGTAACTAGGCACAAAACCTTGGAAGGCCAGGGTTGCGGCCAACGGCCGTCTGGTGGCTCGTCCGGATTTAGGCGGGTTCGCCAACACTCAGCTTGCACGTCGTGACCGGCGAGATGTCGCGGCCGACTCCTTGGCTGCGGCCGGCTTGGCCGCGCCGGCCTTGCCCACAGCCGGCTTGCCAGCGGCCGGCTTGGCCGCGCCGGCCTTGGACCGTGACCCGGTGCCGCTTGTCTTCGCCGCGCCTGTCTTGGCCGGGCCAGCCTTACCGCCGCCGGCGCCACCTCGGGCCCTGGAACTGGCCAGGCCCGTCCTCGCCGGCTGCTCGTCGGGCTCGGTGTCCTTGTCGTCAGTCACCGCTCGCGGCGTGCCACCGCGCGCGGCGGCCAGGCTCGCCCGGAGCGCGTCGGCCAGGCTGGAGGTCTCACCTGATGGCAGTTCCTCCGTCTCCGGCTGGACGACCTGTCGCCCCTCCACCTTGGCGGCCACCAGTTCCTGAAGCGCCTCGCGGTAGCTGTCGTGGTACTCGTCAGGGTCGAAGTCGACTGTCATGGAATCGATCAGCGAGCTGGCCATGCGCAGTTCTTGCGGCCGCACCTCGATCTCGTCGTCCAGGAACCCGAATGCCGGCACCCTCACCTCATCCGGCCAGAGCAGCGTTTCAAGCACGAGTACACCGTCACGGACTCGCAGAATTGCCAGCGACTCCCGCTGCCGCAGTGCCACCTGGGCGATGGCGACCGTCCCCGAGTTCTCCAGCGCGTCCCTGAGCAGGCAGTACGCACGCGTGCCCGCTGCCTCCGGCTCGACGAAGTAGCTGCGGTTGAACAGGATCGGATCGAGCTGATCAGCGGGCGTGAACTGGACGACCTCGATGCTCTTGGTGGTCGGCAGCGGGAGCTCGGCCATGTCGTCCTCGGTCAGGATGACAATCTCGCCGCCGGGCAGCTCGAAGCCCTTAGCCACGTCCTCATAGGCGACTTCGACGTCTTCGATCGAGCAGAACCGGCGGAACCTGATGCGGCCGCCGTCCTCGCGGTGCACCTGCCGGAACGCGATGTCCTTCTGCTCGGTGGCGGCGTAAAGTTTCACCGGGATCATGACCAGCCCGAAGGAAACCGCCCCCTTCCACATGCTGTGCATGGCATCTCCCTACCCCGCAGCTCGACCGCTACTAATTATCGTCCCGGGTCAAGCGCGGATGTCAGTCCCCATGACGGGTACTGATACAACCAGTGTTGTCCGTATTTTGTCTTTCGGCAATATGTTCGATTGGCAGAATTGGCGAGAGGATCCGTGATGACCGACAAGGGGCTTGAGGCACCGGACGCCGATGCTGCCGAGCAGGAGCAAGATGCAATCCCAGAGCCGGAGGACGACGATGAGCTAGAGGAAGAGGACTTCCCGCTGGAGGCGAATGAGGCTGACAGTGCCGAGCAGGCCCGCGAGGTCAGTCTCGACGACGATGACTACCGCTAACCGGGATCCGAACTTGGCCGGACGTAGAATTGGCAGGACGACCGCGGCGCAGCAGCGTCGCGGGTAGCAGGAATCCCGGAGTCATAGTGACCGCATCGCCCCAGGCCAGGCCCGTCAGTACGCGTATGCCGCGACCAGCGCGCCGGCTGCAGCTACTGGGGGCGGCCCGCGACGTGTTCGTGGCACAGGGCTACCACGCGGCTGCCATGGACGAGATAGCCGAGCGGGCCGGCGTCAGCAAGCCGGTGCTGTACCAGCACTTCCCCGGCAAGCTGGAGTTGTATCTGGCCCTGCTGGACGAGAGCGCAGACGAGCTCATCAAGACCATGAGCGATGCGCTGTCCTCGACCTCAGATAACAAGCAGCGGGTTCCCGCTACGTTCAAGGCGTTCTACGACTTCGTGGCCGGCACAAGCGAGGCGTTCAGGCTGGTCTTCGAATCGGATCTGAGCAACGAGCCTGCCGTGCGGGAACGGCTGGACCGGACGATATATGACTGCGCCGACATGGTGAGCCAGTTCATTCGCGAGGACGCCGGAGTCAGCAACGAGGAAGCCCACCTGCTCGGCGTCGCCCTGGTCGGGATGGCTCAGGTCAGCGCCCGGTACTGGCTGAGCACGGATCAGGCTATTCCGAAGGACGCGGCCGAGCAGATGATCGCCAAGCTGGCCTGGCGCGGCATCAGCGGCTGGCCCTTGACGAGCTGATCGCCTAGGTCACGACCAACGCCTTTCGCTCGCGGCGTAGCACGCCGACCATGTGGTTCCGCCCGTTTCCTGATCGTGCGGGCTAGCCTCTTAGTGCCGAAGGGAGAGCCGGTGGAAGTCAAGATCGGCATACAGTCCGCACCGCGCGAGCTCGTCTTGGAGACCAACGAGGAGCGCGACGACGTCGAGCAGGCACTGAAGGCGGCTGTCGAGCAGGGCGGCGTGTTCGCCCTCGCCGACGATAAGGGCGGCAAGATCCTCGTGCCAGCCGACAAGATCGCATACGTCGAGTTCGGTGGCAACGAACCCCGTCGGGTTGGCTTCAGCAACCTATAACTCGGCCGATGCGAGCCCGCGTCCGACGCGGGTAGATCACGGCGGGATATCCGTGCGGACGACGGGCGCGGGGTTCATGGCGCGCCATCCGGGCCGGTCCCGGCGCCCCAGGCCGACAGACCCCGGCTCCGGCCGGCTAGCGGAACCGGCCGCGCGTCCAGGCGAAATCTGGGCGTCCCTGGCGCGATCCTCAGTCCGCCAGGCCCAGCGCCGCCATCCGCGCGGCTTGAGCGTCTGTGAGCTGCGCGAACATCCGGCCTATGTCACCGAGCTGGCTTGCCGCATCACCTACGAGCAGCCGGGCAAGCGGCTCGCGATCTGCCGCGACTCGCTGCGCCTGGCTCAGGGCTTCGCCGACGAGCCGCCGGGCCCACAAACCGAGTCGGCCAGCGACCCGCGGATCAGCTGCTATCGCCTCCCGGACCCTCGCCACGATGAACTCCGTCTCGCCGGTGTTGGCGAGCACGGTCTGCACAAGTGCCCGGTTGGCAGGGTCAACCACCTGCGCGACCGCGCGGTAGAAGTCAGCGGCTATCCCATCGCCAACGTAGGCCTTGACCAGGCCCTCGAGCCAGTCCGCGGGAGCGGTCCTGGCATGGAAGGCGTCAACAGGAGCCACAAATGGTTGCATGATGGCGGTCGGATCCGCCCCAAGTTCCGCGAGCCGGTCCCGCAGCAACCGGAAATGCCCGAACTCCGCGACTGCCAGCTCAGCCAGCGCGGTCTTGTCTGCCAGGGAGAGCGCGAGCGCGGCGTCGTCGGACATCCTGAAGAACGCCGTCAGCGACGCATACGCGAGTAGGCCAAGCAGGTCGAGGACGCCGTCGGCTGGCGGTTGAGCAGCGCTGGGATCTTGCTGGTCCTGGCTCACCTGCGAAGCGTAACAATTCGCCACTCGCCCCGTTCGACGTCGCCGGACCGGAGGCGCCTCCAACGTGCACGAAGTCTGTCTTGCTAGACTGCGACGCGATACACATGAGGAATGTGGTAGCCCCCGAAACTGTTATACAGAACGTTGAGCGTGACGATCACTGAGGCACGGAGCCCCAGGTGGCGGTGCGCTGCTCCTTCTCCGCGAATCCGCGGCTTCGGTCGCGACCTGGCAAAGCTTGCCCGCCGGAGAGGTCACATGCCTTCCCACGGCACTTCGTGCCGGGCGTAGTCCACGCCTGGCGGGCCGCGGGCCACTGATGGAGGCGGAAGCCCTGAGTATGTATACGACAACCGAGGACAGCCAGGCCAGTGAGCCGCAGGTTGCGGAACCGCGCAGTACGGACAAGACGTTCCGCGACTTCGGCATCGGCGAGCCGATCTGCGCCGCGCTAGAAGCCAAGGGCATTGTCACGGCGTTCCCGATCCAGGCCCTCACGCTGCCGATTGCCCTCGATGGCCACGACCTGATCGGCCAGGCCAGGACCGGCACCGGGAAGACCTTTGCATTCGGCATCCCCATCCTGGAGCGGATTCACCAGACATCGCGCGAGCCGGCCGCACCGCGCGCCCTCGTGGTCGTGCCGACTAGAGAGCTTGCCATTCAGGTAGCTGACGACCTGCGGATCGCTGGCGCCCGGATGGATGCCAACGTCGTCACGCTGTACGGCGGCCGGGCTTACGAGCCGCAGATCGACGCCCTTGCCACTGTCGACATCGTGGTCGGGACACCTGGCCGGCTGCTCGACCTAAGCCGGCAAGGCCACCTCAAGCTTGGCCGGGTCTGCACGCTCGTCCTGGACGAGGCCGACAAGATGCTTGACCTTGGCTTCCTGCCCGACGTCGAGAAGATTCTCCAGCTCACCCCGGCCGGCAGGCAGACGATGCTGTTCTCGGCCACCATGCCAGGCGAGATCGTGACGCTCGCCAGGAGGCACCTGACCAGGCCCATGCACATCCGGGCCGAACACCATGACGAGCCAGCCCACGTGCCGACTACCGAGCAGCACGTATTCCGCGCCCACCAGATGGACAAGGTCGAGGTACTGGCCAGGATTCTGCAGGCTGACGGCCGTGGCCTGACGATTGTGTTCAGCCGGACCAAGCGGTCCGCCGATCAGGTCGCCAGCACGCTGACCACTAAGGGCTTCGCCGCCGCGGCAGTGCACGGAGACCTGGGCCAGGGCCAGCGCGAACGGGCCATGCGCGCCTTCAGGTCTGGCAAGGTCGACGTCCTCGTGGCGACCGACGTAGCCGCGCGCGGGCTGGACGTGGATGACGTTACGCACGTGATCAACTACGAGTGCCCCGAGGACGAGAAGGCCTACCTGCACCGCATCGGCAGGACAGGGCGCGCGGGCAAGGAAGGCGTGGCAGTCACTTTCGTCGACTGGAACGACCTGCACCGGTGGAAGACGATCAACGAGACGCTGCATCTGGACTTTCCCGAGCCGCTCGAGACCTACTCCACATCCGAGCACCTCTACAGCGCGCTGGGCATCCCGGAGACCGCCAACGGCGTGCTGCCACGCTCGCAGCGGGACCGGGCGGGGCTGGAGGCCGAGGATCTCGAAGACATCGGCGAGACCGGCAAGACCCGGTCACGCGCAGGCGCACGCGACCACCGCGACTCGGTCGGCCATATCCGTGACCGAGGTCAGGGACGCGACGGTGATGCCGCAGCGGAGCCGCGTCAGCGCAGTCAGCGGTCTCGCCGACGCACGCGGGCAGGTGCGCCTGCCGGCCAGAACTCGGACAGCGTGTCTGCTCAGCCCAGCAGCCGGATGCAGGGCGGGACAGTCGCGGCCGATGCGGAGGAGCGGCGAGCCGGGTCGGCGCCGCAGGCCGGCGCGAACGGACAACTGACCAGCGCCACCGACGGCAGCCCGCAGTCAGCCAGGCGGCCGCGCCGCCGCCGGTCCCGTGGTCACAGCGGCTCGGCGCAGGCAGCAGCCGAGTAGCGCCGGTCACCCGCCCCAGATCACGACAGCCTCGACTCAGCCATCGATGGCATCCTGCCGCATCGGGTGGCCCGCGTAGGCTGCGGTCCGGAACTCTTTCAGCGAATCGTGCGTTATTTACCTGTTACATTTCAGCGAGTTCTCGGTAGGCTGCCACCCCGTGAGTACCCTCAGGTCCCTGCAGATGCCCGAGCAGGTTCGCTCCGCGACGCTGATGACGGCTCGTGGTCCGTTCGCCATCCTTGAGGCCCAGCCGACACGTGGTGTGACGCACCGTCGGCCTGCCCTGCTGATCCCCGGCTACACCGGCAGCAAGGAGGACTTCCTGCCGATCCTCGAGCCACTGGCCGCAGCCGGGCGGACGGTAATCGCGGTGGATCAGCGCGGGCAGTATCAGAGCCCTGATGCCCAGGACCGAACGGGCTACGCCGCTGATGCGCTAGCGGCTGACGTGCTGGCGATCGCAGACGCCGTCGGCCGGGGCAACGGCGTGCACCTCGTGGGCCACTCGCTTGGCGGACTGGTCACGCGGGAGGCAGTGCTGCAGAAAGCCAGCGACTTCCTGTCGCTCACCTTGCTCGGCTCGGGGCCCGCGGCGATCGGCGGAGAGCGCGCCGCGGCTTTGCGGCAGGCACTAGTCCTGCTGGACCCCGCGGACGGAGCCGAGCCAGACGACCGGTCGCACCTGAATGCGCTGGTCAGGCGCGCCTGGCACGAGCAGTTTGAGCCACAGGCCAGGGCCGAGGGCACCGACGAGCACATCGTCGCGTTCCTGAAGGAGCGCACCCTCCGTACTTGCCCGATCCATCTCATCGTGTTGGCCCGGTATCTGCTGAGCTGCCCGGACCGCACCGATGAACTGGCTCATGTCGCCGCGGCCGGGCTGGCTGTCATGGTTGTCTACGGCGAGAACGACGACGCCTGGCTGCCCGCCGAGCAGGACCATATGGCCAGGCGACTACGGGCCGCGCGGACATGCATTCCGGGCGCGGCGCACTCGCCGGCCATCGATGCGCCAGTGACGACGGCAACTACGCTGACGAATTTTTGGAACGGGGCCGAACGACGCCAGCCCACCATTCATTCGTGCGGCCGCGTAGTTCACGCCAAAGGCGCCGCCCAGGCAACCCAGGTGACCGCGGGCAACGCGACCGCGGCCTCGCACCCCGGTCTCTGACCTGACCTCGGCGCCCGAGCCGACCACAGGTCACGCTAGACCCAGCTGAGCCTGCGAAGCACCGAGCGGCGGCTGATCCCGCTGGCTCCGCCGAGCCTTCCGGATCGTGCCAGGCGGCCTTATCATGCTGACTGATGAAAGTCATGACATTTCGGTCTGGATCCGGGCAGCTGCGCAATCTGCTGCTGGCCGCCATCGGCTGCGCTGCCGTTTCCGCGGCAATTCTGGTGGGCCATTTCGCGGCGCACGTCGACCTGGGCGAAGGACCGCTCGGGCTTGGCATCGGCCTCGGCTTGGCCTCAGTGCTCGTGAGCTGGGTCCTGATCGGGTACCGCCGCGCCTTCACGGAGTGCTCCCTCACCGGGATCCGCGCTCGCGGCCTGACCGGGCCGGTCCGGCATTATCGCTGGGACCAGGTCGAAGAGATCGCCATCCGCAGGTCCAATCCCACCCGCGGGCCCCCGACGCGGGAAGCTCCGTCCGCGCCTGCACCAGCAGCAGTGGCGTGCGCGGACTACTCCGCCTGGGCGCTAGCCCAGACCGACGACGGCCCACCTGGCCGGGATCCTGCCTTGCTGACCTATGCGAAGCGGGAGGCGCCTGCCGGGCAGCTCTCGGCGGATCTGCATACTCTCGACGGCGACGTGAGCATGGCAATAGGGGCGGGCGAAACCGACGCGGGCCTGGTCGCGCAGATGGCCGTCGTCCACGACATGCAATCGGTCAGCAAGGACTGCTCGTAGCCGGGACGGCTTCGTGGTCCCGGCTACGCGGTGGTCGGGACCGGACCCTTGCCCTGCTCCGCCGGCGCCGCGAGCCCATCCCACGGCCGCCGCAGCTGCGCCGCGGCAGCACCCTCCGGACACTGGCCGCGAAAGTCGCACCAGCCGCACGCGCTACTCGGTCGCGGCGCGAAGGCCGCGCCCGCGGCCAGCGCGCCATCCGCCCGGTACCGTTCGTCGGCATCCGCGCACTCCGCTGCGATGTCCTCGGCTCTGCGCAGCTGCCTGGCTAGCGCCTGCTCGCTGTGCTCCCAGGCCAGCACGCTGCCGCTCGGCAGGTGGTGCAGCTCTACCCGGCGGCAGGGCCGCCGCATGACCCGCTCGGCTGCGAGCGCATACAGCGCAAGCGCCAGGGATCCGCGGGCATCATCGGCTGTGAGCAGGTGTCGTCCGGTCTTGTAGTCAACTACCACAAGGTCGCCCGGCGCACCGTCGCCAGTTCGCCGGTCGTCAAGCCTGTCGATCCGGCCAGACACTGCTATCAGCTCAGTGCGGGTTGCCACCGTACGCTCCACGCCAAGCGGCTCGGCGGCCGGATCGAGGCCCGCAACGTAGCCCTCGACCATCTGCCGGCACTGGCGCCGGTGCGCCCCCGACTGCGCGTCGTCGGCAAAGCCGTCACCGATCCAGCCGCTCTCAAGCAAGTCGCCAGCCGCGGCCACGGTCCGCTCACGCCGTGGCAGCCGCCACCATCCCGCGAGCGCGTTATGCACGCTAGCGCCCAGGCTGTTGTGGGCCCAGGGCGCTCCCTTGGGTGGTGGCGGCCGATCCAGGTAGGTCATTCGGTACCGGCGCGGGCAGTCTAGCCAGGTACTCAGCCGGGTCGGCGTGCACGCGTACAGACGCCTCGGCATGCCCTCGAAACCCAGCTGTTCCACCTTGTCATCCTGACCCGAAGTGGGCCGAACTGCCACCCGACACCCCAGTGGGTGGACGTCTGTTGCCTGAGGTCTCTGGTCAGCCTGCCAGGAAAAGCGTCATTCGGGATCCAGCTCTGACAAGAGCATGGCGTCCTGGCCCGCCGACACCCACGAGTCGAAGCGCTTCTCCGCGACCGCCACCGTGAATTCCTCGCCGTGGCCGGGGAGTACTCGAGTACGTGGCGGCAAGGTCAGGACCTGGGAGCCGATCGCGTCGAGCTGCCTGCCCCAGTTGGGATAGCTGCCTTCATGCGCCACCGGACCGGTCTCACTGACGACGTCGCCGGTAAAGACGGCCTCGAGCTCCTCGCAGTACAGGCAGACAGACCCGCGGCTGTGGCCGGGGGCGTGCAGCACCTCCAGCGTCACCCCGCCGACCTCGAACGTACCGCCGTCCTCCATATCAATGTCTGAGTCGCTGTCGTGAACCTCGCGCCACGCGTGCCGGTCTGCGGGGTGCAGCGCCACGGGCGCCTCGTCCCGCTCGGCCACCTCGATCGCTGACTCACAGTGGCGGGCGTGGCCGTGCGTGCAGATCACCGCGATGATCTCCCGGTCGCCTACGACATCCAGAACCTGCTGCGAGTCAGTGCCCGGATCAATCACGATTACCTCCTCGTCGTCGCCCACGATCCAGGTGTTCGCCTTGCCCGTCACGGACTCGATCCGAGCGTCCTGTGTGCTCATCTGCGGTGCTGCCCTCCGTGCGCCCTGCTGTTAGCTTCGCAAAACGATAGTCCCGACCGGGTTATGCCGCGGTGACCGGCGCGGCGCCGGAGGCGCGTTCCACTAGCTGCCGGAAGGTATCCTCCGGCGCGATCTCGGTCCCGATCCGGAATCCTGTCAGTTCACCGTGGTCGTCGCTGCCGCCCGAGACAACCAGTCCGAGGCGGGCGGCGAGTTCGACGAGGCGGCCCCGTTCCGCCTCATTATGCTGCGGATGGAAGACCTCGATGCCGGTCAGGCCGACATCGGCCAGTTCCGCTATCACCTCGTCCGGAGTGCGCCAGCCGCGTGCGGAGCCACGCGGATGCGCGAGCACGGTGACCCCGCCGGCCGAGGCGACGAGCCGGACCGCCCTGGCCGGGTCGAGCGCGTACCTGGCCACGTGCGCGCGGCCGCCGGGACCGATCCAGTCGGAGCTGAAGGCGTCCGCGAACGTCGGCACGACGCCGGACTGCACCAGGGCACGGGCGATGTGCGGCCTGCCCACGACCCCGCCAGCGGCGATCTCGCTCACCTGATCCCAGGTGAGCGGCGCGCCCAGAGCGGCGAGCTTGGCCACCATGGCGCGTGCGCGGTACAGGCGGCTCTCCCTGATCTCAGCCATCTCCCCGGCCAGCCGCTCGTCGGCTGGATCGAACAGGTAGGCCAGCAGGTGCATGCTGTGCCCGTCAAGCCGACAAGAAAGCTCCATCCCCGGCAGCAGGGTGAGCCCGGCTGGCAGCGCCGCCGCAGCCTCGAAGTGACCGGCCACTGTGTCGTGGTCGGTCAGCGCGATGACATCGAGATCCGCTGCGGCGGCCCGGCGCATGACGTCGGCGGGCGGCTGCGTTCCGTCGGAGGCATTGCTGTGACTGTGCAGATCTGCGCGCATTAAGGCGACATTAACCCGGAAGCTGCGGCGATGGCGCCCCGAATGGCAGGTCCAGGTCCTGGCCAGGGTCGCGCAGGTCACGCAGTGGCAGCGGCTCGACCATGAGCATGCCCGCGGTATCTGGCCACAGCACCAGCCACAGCCAGTTCCCGCTCACTTCACCGGCGAAAGCCGCCCGGCCCTTTGTCTCGACGTTCCACAGCGGGAACTCGTGATTGGCGAACTGGACCGCGCAGGCCGGCTGGCCGGACGTGAACTTCGCGCCGGGATCGGGTCCGCCCAGGCCGGCGAACCTGGCACCCAGGCCGACACCCGGTTCCTCAGAAATCAGCATCATCTCGGCTGGACCCTCACCAACCGGGTTAGGCCCGGACAATGCCACCGAGCACCCGCGGGTGCCCGTACGCTCGTCCCCTGCGATCGCGAACCCGGTGACCAGCCAGCCTTGCGGCAGCGGCCACGGCACCCAGACTGGCACCTCGGCCCCGCGCAGCACCCCTTCCAGACCCTCGTGAGACGGGCTCAGCGCCGAGCGCAGCGGGTGCACCTGACCGTGCTGTTCACAGTGGTACGCGCTTGACCACACGCTGGGCTCGCGCACGACGCAGTCGCAGCGCGGGCAGGTCAGTACCGGTCTCATATCACTCAGCGTTATCCCCCGGATCGCCAGCGTCAAATACCTACTGATCGGTACTGAGCCAGTCTCGGGCATACTGGCCCGGTGGCTGGGTCCGGTGAGCATGCTTCCGCTCCGGTGCGGGTGCAGTGCGTGGGTGCGGCGATCAAGGACGAGGCCGGACGGCTTCTGCTGATCTTGCGCGGCCACGAGCCCGGCATGGGCCTGTGGTCGATCCCCGGCGGCCGGGTCGAGCCGGGCGAAGCCGACCCTGAGGCAGTGGTCCGCGAGGTCCTTGAGGAGACCGGGCTCGTGGTCACCTGCGGGCGATTGCTCGGCTCCGTGGTGCGGCCTGGCCTTTCCGGCGCGGTCATCGACATCCGCGACTACGAGGCGTTCGTCACCGGTGGCGAGCTGGCGGCCGGAGACGACGCGGCCGACGTGCGCTGGGTGAGCCCGGCGCAGGCCAAGGCGATGGATGCGGCCGGCCAGCTCACCGGCAACCTGCTCGTCGCCCTCCGCTCCTGGTCAGTCCTGCCCTGACGCCGACTGCCGCGTGCCGTGGCCTGGAGATCGCGCGGGCTCGGGCGGTGTCGGCTGACCTGCCTCGGTCCTGCTGCCCTTGCGGCCAAGCACGTAGTCACAGGCGGCCACCAGCACTACCGTGATCGCCGCGCAGGCACTGAGTACCAGGGCGGTGACATGCGGTGCGAGCAGGCCAAGAAGGCCGAGCACGAGCAAGGCGGCTACTCGCGGCCAGGACAGCCGCCGCCACACATTCAGCTTGAATGCCAGGTGACCCGCGACGTACATGGCCGTCCCACCGAGGATTAGCCACGAGGTCGAGACGACGCCGACGGCATCCGGGCGCGTCAGCACGATGTCGTCGGCCGCGGCGGTCAGGATGATGCCGGCGACCATGATCGGGTGGATGAAGTGGTAGGCCGACCGGCCAAGCCTGCCAGGATCGGCCGAGGCGGCAATCAGCCTGGCGCCCTCGTCGGCGCTGCGGTCGAAGTACAGCCACCACAGCGCGGCGCTGCCGCCGAACGCGACAAGAAAGGCCAGCACAGTCGACGTGTGGTGGGCGCCTGGCTTGGCCAGTGGCCCGGCGAGCAGGCCTGCGAAAGCGGCGCCGGTAACCACGATCGACTCGCCGAGCGCGATCAGGATGAAGGCCTGGCAGCGCTCGGCGAAGTAGCCGCCCTCGATATCCCATTCCTGCGTGCTAGCCCGGCCCAGGCCGGGAGTGTAAAAGCCGACGGCACCGCCCAGCAGGTCGACTCCGACCGCGGCCAGCCACAGCAGTGCCCTCGGCAGGACTGGCGCGGCCAGCCCGCCGGCCACCGCCAGCGTGCCGCTGACGCAGCACCAGACGAGAATCCGCTGGAAGTTACGGGCCAGCGGCCGGTACTCACCGCCGGGCGCATCGCCGCGCAGCGCGAGGACCGCGAATGCGCTGCGGCCAATTTGCATCGCCGCGTAGGCCGAGCCGATTAGCACCCCGCTGGCCCTGAATGCGCCGGGCAGGGCCGCCGACATCACCAGGCTGCCGAGCATCAGGGCCAGCAGCAGCAGCCTGACCGGGATCTTGTCCGGGTCGAACCAGTTAGTCAGCCAGGTCGTGTACACCCAGAGCAGCCACACCATGGCCAGCAGCAGTGCCGCCTGCAGGGCGCCGGACACCGTCCGGTGACCGAGCAGGAAGCCGGACAGCTGAGTGATCGCGAACACGAAGACGAGATCGAAGAACAATTCCATGTTCGTGACCCGCTGGTGCCCGGCCGAGCGCTGGCGCACCAGGCCCGGCCGCGCGGCTTCAGTCATGGCCGTCGCCTGCCATCGCGACCCTACGGCGTGGGTGGCTCAAACCTCGACGTCCTGGCCAGCCCGGCAGCCCGGCCCCGAGCCGCAGCGACGAGGGCCATCTTCCGCGATGCCTCGTCGATCATCTCCCCGTCCAGCATCGCCGCTCCCCGTCCCTGGCCCGTGTAGTAGTGGTAGGCCTCCAGGAGCAACTCGGCCCGGTCGTACTCGTGCTGCGAAGGGGAGAACTCACCATTGACCACCTCGATCTGTCCCGGATGGACAACCCACTTGCCGTCATAGCCGAGCGCAGCCACGCTGGCCGCACTGCGCTGCAGCCCGGCCAGATCGGCAATCGCCGCGAACGGGCCGTCAATCGCCTGCAGGCCATGGGCGCGCGCGGCTACCAGGATCCGCATATGCGGGTAGTGGAACGCGTCGCCTGCCGCGTACCCGGCCGGCCGTGCGCCCACCGCAAGCGAGCGCATGCCCAGGCTGGCCATGAAGTCGGCCGGGCCAAAAACGAGCGCCTCCAGCCGGGGGGACGCCGCCGCGACCTGATCCACCGCGGCCAGGCCCGCCGCGTCCTCGATCTGGGCCTCGATGCCGATCCGGCCCGCTGGGAGGCCTGCGGCCTGCTCAATCTGGCCGAGCAGCAAGTCCAGCCAGCCGATGTCCCTGGGCCCTGTCACCTTCGGCAGGACGATCACGTCGAGGCAGTTGCCCGCCTGCTCGACGACCTCCACTACGTCCCGGTAAGCCCAGCCCGTGGTGGCGTCATTGACTCTGACGGCCCTGATCTTCGAACCCCAGCCGCCCGCTCGCAGCGCCTGCACCACCTGCCCGCGGCTCTCGGCCTTCGCGGCCGGAGCCACCGCGTCCTCTAGGTCGAGGAGGACCTCGTCCGCGGGCAGATCACGCGCCTTCTGCAGGAACCGAGGGCTGCTGCCGGGGACCGCCAGGGTCGTCCGCCGCGGCCTGAATGCCCGTGCGCTCACAGCCGCCGAGCCTACCGGGCGGCGGGTCGCGGTGCCCGGCCCAAGCCTGGCGGTCTGCTACTGGCCTTGTACCAGGTGCAGCTGCGGCTCAGGATCCAGCTCAGCCGGGCGGCCCGATAGCGCCCGGAAATCATCGGCTGCATCAAACTGGCCGGAATAGTCACATAATTGTGCAAGCACCTCCACTAGGGTGTCGATCCGGTCGTCAAGGCGCCGGATGTCCACCTCGGTGAAGGCCAGCCTGGCGTACTCATCCCGCCGCCGGGCCCATGGCCCGCTGTCGCGCAAGTGCCGTAGCTCGGCCGCCATCGCGCTGGTCAGACCCCGCCGGGCAGCCCCGTGGTTAGGCATAACGAAATTCCTCTCGTCGCTCGCGGTGTATCCAGCCCGCAGTCCCCCCGCCAGCTGGCGGCCGTCTGTGGGCAGCGTTTCGCGCGTTGCCCGTCTGGCCGACGGAGCAATAATCTCCGACCGCGGCCGGGCAAGGCGGCGGAACGGCGGGCTGCCCACGTTCGCACCGAATCAGCCTCTGCCACGTGCTGGCGCCTGGCTAGCACCCTGCTGGGCATCGGTGGACCGGCAGGGCGCGTCCGGCCATAGCATGGGGGCATGTCCACAGACTCGGTGCGCACCGCGGAAGGGTTCGGCAGTCGGCCGACCGTCGAACAGGTAACGCAGGCGCTGGCCGGGGTTAATGACCCGGAGATCCACCGCCCCATTACCGATCTCGGCATGGTCAAGCACGTGGAGGTCGCCGCCGACGGCACCGTGCTCGTCGAGGTGTGGCTGACAGTGGCCGGCTGTCCGCTCCGGGAGACCATCACCAGGGAAGTGACCGCGGCGGTAGGCAAGCTTGCTGGCGTGACCGCGGTGCGGGTCGAACTGGACGTGATGAGCGACGAGCAGCGGCAGGCCCTGCAGGGAAAACTGCGCGGAGGCACAGCAGAACGCGAGATTCCTTTTGCCAAGCCCGGCTCGCTGACCAAGGTCTATGCCATCGCAAGCGGCAAGGGCGGCGTCGGCAAGTCATCGGTGACCGTGAACATTGCCGTCGCCATGGCCGCGGCCGGGCTGAGAGTCGGTCTGCTAGACGCCGACATCTACGGCCACTCGGTGCCGAGGATGCTGGGCATCACAAGCAGGCCCACGCAGGTCGAGCAGATGATCATGCCGCCGTCGGCGAACGGCGTGGTGGCCATCTCCAGCGGCATGCTGAAGAAGGGCAACGAGCCGCTGCCGCTGCGGGGCCCGATCCTGCACCGGCTCCTGCAGCAGTTCCTGGCCGACGTGTTCTGGGGCGACCTGGATGTGCTGCTGATGGACCTCCCGCCGGGCACGGGCGACGTCGCGATCTCCGCCGCACACCTGGTTCCGGCCAGCGAACTCGTGGTGGTCACGACACCCCAGCTGGCCTCATCCGAAGTAGCGGAGCGGGCCGGCTCGCTGGCCGCACAGCTGCATCAGCGGGTCGCGGGCGTGATCGAGAACATGTCGTACCTGCCGTGCCCGCATTGCAACGAGCGGGTGGAGGTGTTCGGTTCTGGCGGCGGCCAGGCCGTCGCTGACGCGCTGACGCGGCTCACCGGGGCCCCGGTTCCGCTGCTGGGTGAGGTGCCGATCGACACCAGGCTGCGTGAGGCAGGCGACAACGGCCGCCCGCTGGTGCTGTCGGATCCCGACTCTCCCGCGGCTCAGCAGCTTCTCAAGATCGCTGAGGGCCTGGCCGGCCGAAGCCGAAGTCTTGCTGGCCGCCAGCTCGGCCTGAGCCCAGTCTGATCTGGGCCCAGGCCGCCAGGAGGCCAGATCCGATCCGCGGCCACTGCGGCCGCATGCCCGTCTTGACCGGCCGTCAGGTGGCTTCGGCGTCGTACGGCGGGCTCTCGCCCGGCCGGAGCCGGGGCATCGGAGTCGGCTGACCAGCCCTGGCGACCCCGTTCCCGGCGTCAGAGATCCCGCTGAGCAGGGTGCCGTCGCCGGAAAGTTCGTCCAGCAGGTGCTTGCGGACGAAGTTCTTCGGGTGCAGGTCAGTGATATCGAACTGGCTGAATTCGGGACCCAGGCTCTCCTGCAGCTCGGATGTGGCGCCCTCGGCCATCCTGCGAAGCTCACGCAGCATGCGGCCCGCTTGCGCCGCCATGGCAGGCAGCCGTTCTGGCCCGAAAACGACCAGCGCGATGACACCGAGCACTATGAGCTTCCAGAAGGACAGGTCGAACACCAGGCACTCCAGGTGGCAGTACCGGCGAGCTTGCACGCCGTTGTCGTCCAGCCTAAACCGTCAACGCCACTCACCCGAATGCTCAGTTCGCCGAACAGCCGGTGACGGGCAGGGATACCGTGCTGACGCCAGCGCAAGACCCGCGCCATCAGGACGTCGCGGACCCCAGACGCAGGCTCACCGTATGGATTTGACCAGCTCGGACGAATGTGACGCTCGCCTTGGCCCCTGGCGGCATGGACCTGATGGCATCCAGCAGGGTGTCGGCGTCATTGACGGGCTGGCCGCCGAACTTGACGATCACATCGCCCGGCAACAGGCCAGCCCTGGCAGCGGGACCGCCCGGCGCGATCGCGGGCGTCTTCCCCAGCCTGGCCGGTGCGATCTCAGCGCCGTTGCCACCCCAGCCAGCGTCGAGCTCGGCCCCGATGACCGCGTGCGTGGCGTGACCAGTCCTGATGAGCTCGACTGCCACCCGCCGAGCCTGGTTGATCGGGATCGCGAACCCGAGCCCGATGCTGCCACCCTGGGTCCCGGTGAGGGGGTTACTGCCCAGCGTGTCGATCGCCGCGTCCACTCCGATGACCTGGCCCCGCGCGTTCACCAGCGGACCACCGGAGTTGCCAGGATTTATGGCCGCATCGGTCTGGATGGCGTCGAAGTAGACCTGCGGCGCTGAACCGTCCGCCGCTCCTGGCTGCACCGGACGGTCAACGGCACTGACGATCCCGCTGGTCACGGTGTCGGCCAGGCCGAGCGGGGAGCCTACCGCGATTACGGGATCGCCGACGTCGACTCCAGCCGAGTTGCCGAGACTGAGGGCCGGCAGTCTGATGACGCCCTCGGGCTTGATAACCGCTATGTCCGAGTACGGGTCACGGCCGACAAGCTGGCCTGGAACGGAGTTGCCGTTGCTGAAATACACCCGCAGCGAGGGATGACTTATTTCCCCGTCCAGGGTGACCACGTGGTTATCCGTCACGATGTAGTCGCCCTTGATGATGAAGCCGGAGCCCGTCCCCACGCCGCCGTTGACCTTGATCATCACCACCCCGGGCGTGACTCGTGCGGCGATCCCAGGGATCGAGCTTGCTGGACGATTGGTCAGCCCCGGCGGCACCGTCCCGAGGCTGTAATCGGGGCTGATCACCGGGCTTGTCGTGCGTAGCGCTATGTAGCCCCCGACAACTCCGCCGAGCACGGTGCAGGCAAGCGCCAGCCCGGCGACCATCACGACGAGTCTTCCCCGGCGCGGGCCGTCCGGGGCCCTGCCGGGTGCGCGCCAGGCACGCGTGGCCAGGCCCGGCAAACTGGGCCTGGAGCGGCCGACCGCCGTCGCCCCCGAGCCGATGCCATAGCCGCCTGCTCCGGCAGCCACTCTTGCCTGGTCGCCTGGCTGCGTCACGGAGCCGAGCCGTCCCCCGGCGGAGTCGGCGAGGGCGGAGGTTGCTCGCAGCCCCGCGCTGTCGGGCCATGGCCCTGCGGTGGCGGTCGCCATCGCGGCCTCGCGCGGTCCGGTCCCTGGCCCGTGACCTGCCGCCTCTGGCCGGTCGGTTGCTGGCCGGTCGGTTGCTGGCCGGTCGGTTGCTGGCCGGTCGGTTGCTGGCCGGTCGGTTGCTGGCCGGTCCACCACTGGACCGGCCGTCGCGGGGCCGGTTCTGACTGCCTTGGCCCAGGCGCCCGGCAGGAGCGCTCCCGATCCGCGGCGTTCCGCCCGCTGCTTCGGCCGACCGGATCTGTCCCGGTCGGAGTTCGCGAATCGGTTGAATGCCTCGAAATCGGCGATCCGGTCCTGACTGGTGTCGCAGTCCGCTGACTCGAGCCGCGGAGAGTCGATCGAGCCGGCCCGATCGCCCGCGCCCGGCCCATCCTCCGGCGTGCCCGTTACGGCGTTTTCAGCGCTCGCCCCACCTGGAGCAGCTGGCAGGCCGGACAAATCGAGTGCATCATCGTCCCCCGGCTGCACAGACATGGCCTGCCTCCCCCGCGACGGCACCCCCGTGTCATGAGCGACCAGCCGTCATCGCTGCATACCTCCCCTAAGGCGGGCAAGAGTAGGCGTCGTCAGCGGAACGGGTTTGCCCAGGACGCCAGCCGGCGGAATCCTCGCCCGAGCCGGGCCCAGAACCCTGGCGAGCCAGAGTGCGGCAGCGCCGATACCGCCTGATCGACGGTAGCGGTGGGCGCGTCAGCTATCACCGTGAACACGTATCCGGCACTGGACCAGGCAATTGTCTGATCATCAGGGTCCACTGCATAAGCATCATGACCAGCAATGGCGATGCGCTGCCAGCCCGCCAGCGCACGGGGCAGATCGCCGCGCTGCACGAAGACTGAGATCACCGACAGCCCGTCCGAGTACGACAGGCCGATCACCTGGCCCGTCGGAGCTGGCGTCGCGCTGGCGGCGAAGAGCATCATCCCGCCCGGCAAATCGACGGGCAGCGGCCAGCCTCGCGCTCGCAGCGAGGAAACAGCCGAATGGCTCAGCTGCCGCGCCAGGGGCTGTGACAGCACCGCTGGCATGTCGCCGAGCGAGCCGACCCCGATCCGCAGGCTGGCGAAGCTAATGTCGCTGACGATTCGGGCATGGGCGTCAAATAGCTGGCGGCGAAGCGGCAGCTTCGTCTGGCGATCCAGCCAGTATCGGGCTGCCAGCGTCCCGTTCGGTCGCTCTACCACCACCACCATCGCCGAGCGCCCGGCCGCCGAGCCGACGCCGGCGTAATCGAGCACGTAGCCGGACTCCAGCAGCGCGAACTGCTGCGGCAAGATGACGACCGAGGCGCTTGGACCGGGCGGAGCTCCGGCTGTACCCGATCCGCCGTCAGCTGTCCGGCTGCGGACCGGCTGGGCGATGGTCTGGCCACCAGGGCGGTGCCATACGTCTGCCTGTGACATGCGAGCCCCGGCCGGTCCCCACGAGCGCGAGACCATGATCCCGCTGAAGGCCGTGGTACGGCAGGCCGCCGCCGCCTGGCTCATCAGGCGGAGGCCGGCCCGCGCGGTCCCTGACTGGCGCGCGGCCGTCATCCGATGTGCGCGGGAGGCCTTCGGCCAGGCCTGGTACGCGATCACAGAACCACTCGGCTTATCGTGCATTGCCAGGGCAACTGCAGAAGACCCGGCCAGGACAAAGATCGCGGCCGCGCTGGCGACGCGCCAGTAAGAGGGCTGGTGCATCACGGCTGTGAGCGGTATCGATTCTTGCTGCTGCCGGGCTGCGTGTCCGGCTGCAGCGGTCCGCTCATGCTCGGCTGCACCAGTCCGTTCATGTACAGGCCGTTCATGTCGTCGTGCTCCAGCAGGTACACATCAACGGAGGGCGTGATGCTGGGAGCCGGAGCCTGAGCCTGCGGGTCGCCTCCCGCAATGAACGCCGCCGTGCCAAGGCCGGCCAGGAAGATCGCGACCGAGCCTGCCAGGAAGTAGCGCCCCGCCCTGGTCGCCTCGGTGCGGCTACCCGACCCCGAAGGCCAGGGGCTGCCGGTCTCCGGCCATATTTCGCCCCCGCTCGTGCTCAGGCCCATCAGCCGGCCGGTAAGCCCGGCGCCAGCCGCGGTCTCGCCGAGAGCATTCATGCGGCGCTTCAATGTACGGAGCGCGGCGGCCTCGTCCCGGCACCAGCCGCAGCGGGCAAGATGCCCGAGCACCCGGTCCCGCTCGTCACAGTCCAGCTCTCCGTCGACCAGGGCGGAGAGCCGCTGACCCAGGTGGGTCATGGCTGGCCTCCCTGCGGCAATGGTGGCAACGGCAGGTCAATATGCAGTCGCGGCTGCGGCACCGCCGCGGCGATGCGCCTGGGCCTGCGGTGCTCGAGTGCCTGACGCAGCTGTGCCCGGCCGCGGTGGATGCGGCTGCGTACCGTCCCGAGCTTCACGTCCAGCGTGGCAGCGATCTCCTCGTAGGAAAGTCCCTCGATATCGCAGAGGATCACGGCTGCGCGGTACTCAGGGGCCAGCGCTTTCAAAGCCGCATGAATATCGCCGTCCAGGTGCCTGTCGTCGAAAGCCTCGGCAGGCGTCGGCTCACTGCCGCCGAGGCGCGCCTCGGTCTCCTCGGCGAGGCCCTCGAACCTGATCCGCTGCCGCCTGCGGGCCATGTCCAGAAACAAGTTGGTGGTGATGCGATGCAGCCAGCCCTCAAAGGTGCCTGGTGTATAGCTGTCAAGCGAGCGGAACACGCGGACGAAGACCTCCTGGGTAAGGTCCTCCGCGTCGTGGGTGTTGCCAGTGAGACGGTAGGCAAGCCGGTAGACCCGCGCTGAGTGGTCCCGGACGACGGTCTCCCAGCTCGGGGGCGTCCATGCAGGCACGTCTGCCTCGGCTTGCTCGGCCTGGTCCACGGTTTCCCCCTTCACCGCTCCCATCACCTCCAACACCCTCGCTACCGCAAACCTTCCGGGGTCGCCGGTCCTAGTCCTTCGCGGGTGGCTGATTCGCCCGTCTGCCGCTTGACCAGCCTCGCCGTGTACTGAGCGGCTCGCCGGGCTGCGACCCAAGCAGTCGATATTTCCGTTTAGGTACCGCCTTGGTGGCAACTGACCCGTGACCGGATGATCCGCGCACCTCTGCATGCGTCAACGGCCGGGCTGACCGCCCGGTTCCCGATCGAGGTTACCTGGCTTGCTTCCCCTAAGGCCACTGTGGCCCGCTAGGCTGCCGACCTGGGGCCTGGTCGCGCAGGCGCCCGGCGTCACTGCATTTGCGAGGGGAGGTTCAGGCATTTCGATCGGCACTGGCACCCTCGCCTATATTGACGACTTCCTGCCGGAAGACGATGCCCTCGTCGCAGCCAGGCGGAATGCGGCCGAGGTCGGTGGCGCCGCGCCAGTCAGCCCGCTGACGGGCGCCACGCTCCGGTTCCTCGCCGCCGCCGTCGGCGCGCGCTCCGTGGTCGAGATTGGCACTGGCTGCGGCACGTCGGGGATCTGGCTACTGCGCGGCATGAGACCGGCCGCCGTGCTGACCACGGTTGACGTCGAGCCCGAGCACCAGCGGCTCGCGCGCGCCGCCTACCTTGCCGCAGGCTTCCCGGCCGGCCGCTACCGGCTGATAGGCGGCCTGGCACTCGAGGTCCTGCCGCGCCTGGCGGACGGCGTCTACGACATGGTGTTCTGCGATGCCGATCGGCAGGAATTCGCTGACTACCTGACAGCTGCGCTGCGGCTGCTCCGTCCCGACGGCATCGTGATCTTCAACGCCACCATGCCGGGTACTACCACGGCTGATCGCATGCCCACCGAGGCGGAGATGACGGCACTATCCGAACTGCGCGAGCAGGTTCGAGCCGATGATGATCTCGTGCCGCTGCTGCTGCCAGTTGGGAACGGGCTGCTTGCGGCGGTTAAGCGGGCTTAGCGCTGGCGTCTCGGCTAGACAGCCAGGTCAGCAACAGCCGGGTGCCGAAGCCGGTGGCGCCCTTGGACAACTCCCCGTCGTCGGCGGTAGCGCGGCCGGGCCCGGCAATGTCCAGGTGTGCCCACGGGGTTTCGGCCACGAATTCCCGCAGGAATAGCGCGGCCAGGATCGACCCGGCCGGGGCGTGATCCCTCGCCACGTGCGCGAGGTCGGCAACCGGCGAGTCCAGCGATGCCCGATAGCCATTCTCCAACGGCATCCGCCATACCAGCTCGCCGCTGGCCTGACCCGCCGCCGTCAGCTCGTGCGCCAGTGACTCACAGGTGGCGTACAAAGCGGCGTGCGTGCCGCCGAGGGCGACCCTGGCCGCGCCGGTCAGCGTAGCGATGTCGACAAGCTGATCAGGCGCCAGGCGCTCGACCGCGTAAGCCAAGGCGTCCGCCAGCACTAGGCGGCCCTCGGCATCGGTGTTGAGTACCTCCACGCTGCGCCCGCCATACTGCGAGATGACGTCGCCCGGCCGGTATGCCGACCCGGATGGCATGTTCTCCGCCGCAGCTACCAGACCGGTTACCCTGACGCTGACGCCAAGGTCAGCGAGGGCCGACAGGACGGCGATGACCGCACCGCCGCCGGCCATGTCTGTCTTCATGAGCTTCATATTGTCGTTGGGCTTCAGGGACAGGCCGCCGCTGTCGAAGGTGATTCCCTTGCCGACAAGGACAACGTGCGCGTCGGCATCAGGCGGACGGTAGCTGAGTTCGATAAGCCGCGGCGGGCGAGCTGACCCCGATCCGACCGCGAGGATGCCCCCGAAGCCCGCCTCCGCCAGTTCATCCTCAGGCCAGACGCGAACGTCGACTCCGCGGCCGGCTGTGATCCTGACTGCCTCGCTGGCCAGCCACTGAGGGCTCTTGCCCGCTGATGGCGTGTTGGCTAGATCCCTGGCTATCGCCACCGCAGCCGCGATGGCAACCGCCCTGCGCAGGTCGTCAGCACAGGCATCCGGGTCGATGGCGAGGAGTTTGATCTCGCCGGTTCCGTCCGGCTCCGGCCGGCTGCGCATGCTGAACCGATAGCTGCCAAGCAGCGCACCCTCGGCAAACGCCTGGAACCCGCTGCCTGGCTCGCTCCCGGCGATATCGGTTACCGCGGTTTTCCCTGCCGCGCAGCGCCGGCCAAGCTCGGCTCCGGCCCGGCGCAGCGCACGGTCCGACAGATCACCCGTGCCGAGGAGCAGCACGCGGACCACACGGCCCGCTACTGTGATCGAAGACTCGGTGATCTCACCTGGCTTTCCCGTATGGCCGTATGCCTCAGCTAGCTGGCCCGCAGGCGCCGGGAGAAGTGCTTCAAGCCGGGCATATGTGCGCACGCCGCCCTCGGCTCGGACCCCGATCGCGACCAGGTCGACGGGCCCTGTCTCACCAGCAACGAGGGCTGACAGGTACGTCTCCAGGGGAGACGGGCCGAGCGCTTGCAGCAGGCTCGCCCCGACTGTGAGCGGCAAGGGTCAGCCGACGGCAGACGTGAGCGCCTCGCTGAGCGCACGTGCCTCATCCGGGGTCAGCTCGACGACCAGTCGCCCACCGCCCTCAAGTGGCACACGCATTACGATGCCGCGACCCTCCTTGGTGACTTCAAGCGGACCGTCACCCGTCCGCGGCTTCATCGCCGCCATCCAGCTCCCCTTCCCTGCCCAGGGCCGCACTGAACCGCAAACGCCACATTCCCGTCGGCGAGCGGTCCCTGGCGGTGCTCCAGCCAGCCACATACATCTCGATCAGTCCCTCTATTATCCAGTGTTCGGCCGTGCGATGGTAACGATCAGCGTTCCCTGCCTAGTCGGCCAGATACTAGGAGAGACTGGGACACTCCGACATCCCCCGGCTGCAGGCGGTATAAACCAGGGACGGGAAGGACATGCAGTGACCGACAGCGTGCTTCGTCAGACCGACGGTGCAGTGGCCACCATCACAATCAACCGGCCCGAAGCCAGGAACGCGCTCATCGCCGAGACCAAAGTTGCCCTGCTGGATGCCCTGCGGGATTGCAGCGCGGACGCTGCCGTCCGCGCTGTCATACTCACCGGGTCCGGGCAGGCATTCTGCTCGGGCCAGGACCTGCGTGAGCATGCCGCGCTGCTGGAGTCGGGTGCCGCCCCGCTAGATACGGTCCGCCAGCACTACAACCCGATTATCGAGACGGTCACCGGGATGCCCAAGCCCGTGGTCGCGGCGCTACCCGGCGTAGCCGCCGGCGCGGGCGCATCCCTGGCATTCGCCTGCGATTTTCGCATCGCCGCCGAGAACGCCAGCATTCTGCTCGCTTTCGCCCGCGTGGGCCTGGGAGCAGACTCCGGGGCGTCCTGGACGCTGCCGCGGCTGGTCGGCCCGGCCAAGGCGGCGGAGTTGCTGATGCTCGCCGAGCCTGTCGACTCCGCTACCGCGCTCCGGCTAGGTCTGCTGACGTCTGTGGTTCCTGCCGATCAGCTGACCGCGGCAGCGGCAGCGCTCGCGGCCAGGCTCGCGGCCGGCCCGACGCTGGCTTATGCAGCGATCAAGGAGAGCCTGCTCTACGGGACAGTGCACCGGCTCAGCGAGTCGCTCGAGAGGGAAGCCGAGCTGCAGACCAGGCTAGGAAACACTGAAGACCACCGAGCAGCCACACATGCGTTCGTGAACAAGCAGGCGCCGATCTACCAGGGGAGCTGAGCGTCAGCTCTATCAGCGGAGCTGAGCGTCAGCGGGTCGCCATTAACATCATTCGCGACCTCGGCCAGCCGGGCAAAGCCGGGTTTGATCATGCCCGGCGGCCAGGAGACGTCGCTCGGTGCCGGGCCGAACGGCTGCCCTAAATGCTTTCAGGTGCGAGTGCTCGGGTGCCTGCGGGCCGCGACTCAGTCGGCGACGGTCAGCATGCCGAAGGTGACTGGGCTGGACGGGACAGCGCGGACCTCAGCCAGTGCGGCTTCCTCATGCGCGCAGACGATCTGCTCAGCTACTTCCACGATGTCATCCAGGCTCAGCCGCTGATAGCCGCCAGACGGCGTGCGCCAGGACACTGTCCCGGCATGACGCCACACCGTCAGGTGCCGACTGATCGACAGCACCGAGATCCCGCCGGCATCGGCGCGCACGATGCCCGACAGACCGCGGCTGACGAGCATGTCCTCTAGCTCGTCAACGAGCCACTCCGGGCTATATCGCGGACGGCCGAGATGGTCGGGCAGCGCCCCCGGCGGGATGCGCAGCGCGAACCAGACGGCCTTGCCTGGCGCCTTCCATGCCCCCAGCCGGGACAGGCTCAGGTGACAGCCCCAGTGCCCGGCTGAAAGTCCGTCCACTACCTGGAGCCCCCGGCCGCTCACCGAGTCCGCGGGCGCCTTGGCCATGCCAGCGGTAATCCCCGCATCCCAGTCCCGCTCGGTGTCGAAGACCTTGCATACGAGCTCGCAGCTTCGTCCGTCACCTCGCAGGTAAATCCAGATCTCCGGAGCGCCGCTTGCGGCTCGCTGCCGCGCGGCGCCCAGCGCAGCCTTCAGCTGAGCATGCAGGGTGTTGGCGGCAAGCTCGCTTGCCATGGTGACGCCGTCATGCAGCAGGCCGTTCGGGATGGCCAGGCTCGAGACCGCTTCCCGGAAGAATCTCCGGGCGGCGGCGGCGCAGGTGGTGTCGACCGGGAGTGGCCGGACGAAGCAGCCGCCGGCACTCACTCCAGCGTCCGCGAGGCTGCCGGGGTGAGGCGGAAGAACAGCCAGGGCCTCGGCCAGCGGCGCGGCGAGCAGGCCGGCAGCGGCAGGCACACTTGACTGGCCCACCGCACCCCTTCCGCTACCGTCAGGCGTTGGCGGCCGCATGCTCCTCCGCCCTCCCGAGTGAGGCTTCTGTGAAGCACAGATTATGAGTATTGTACGAACTTTCGCAATACCATGACGGGAATGCGCGACCAAATGGACGGCGTGTCCAGCCGCCATCTTCCCAGGTCCGCGCCGGAAAGGCAGGGCAAGAAGCAAAGCCGTTGCATATGCTCCGACCCGGCCTAGCGAGGGCAGGCGCGCCGTCGCCGCCCGCGTTCGCGGTACGCCCGATTCGGACTAGCCCACGGTCAGTGATCCCGTTGGCATCCGCCGCGGCCCGCATCGAGTAGAACGGCTTGAAATGCGCAGGCGGAGGGCGCGCCCGGACCTCAGTCCGGCTGCCCCGCCCGCGTCTGGCCCCCTCTCCTGAGCCAGCCGCGTCGCCGCCGCCATTGAGCCGACGGCGGCAAGATTGGTCGGGTGCCTTTATATGTCGTAACGGCCGGCCCGAGCGTCAGCAAGGAACGCGGCAAACGCGGCGGCGCTCACAACATGCGCGCCATCGGCAGGCCGCTTGCTATCTCTAATGGCGATCACGCCTGGCAGGTTGGCCGCTACCTCAACGCAGCCCCCGTTGTTCTGGCTGGCCATGGCCTTGCGCCAGTCGGCGTGAGACAGATCAGTCATCGCGTTTCACTCCAGTCGTTGCGCTAGGAATCTGAGGTAGGCAATCGTGTCGAGCGGCTCGAGCGCCGCCTCCCTGGCACGGTCAAACGTGCGACCATAGATCTCCACAAGCTCCGGCTGGCTCACCTCCTGAATCGCGGTATCTGTCTCGGTGAAGACGATGCCGGGCTCGGAGTCCGGCAGGTCGAAGATGTTGACGGGCGAGAACATCCCCTGTGGCGGGCCGTCGTCGAAGCGCTGAATGCGCAGGTCAATATTCGGCCGGGCGGCCAGTTCGATCAGGTGATCGATCTGGTCCCTGCGGTCGGCTTTCGAGCCCCATCGGTACATCAACGACGCCTCGGTGATGACTGCCTCGACCGCAGGAAGCGTGTCATCGGTGCGATCTAGCAACTCTTGCCGCCGCAAACGCGCAACCATGGCCCGCTGGCGCCACGTGGGCGGGCGCGAACCAAACCGCAGGTGCGCTTCCATGTAGTCGCGAGTCTGCAGCAGGCCAGGCACGAGCAGTGGCATGAATAGCCGGATCCTGGCTGCGTCGCTCTCGAAACCGGGGAACTCGTTCTCAAATACGTCCGGGTACTCCCGCCACCAGGCGCGGGACCTGGCCAGGAGAGCAAGACGCTCCAGTTCCTCGCGCTCGGCCTCATCGACCTGATAGATACGCAGCAAGTCCCTGATATCGCTCATTTCCGGGCGTTTCCACATGTTGGCCTCGAATCGACCAACCTTGCCCCGGCCCCATCCAAGCAGGTCACACACGTGGTTTGCGGTGTGACCGGACGCGTGCCTGAGCTCGGTCAGGCGGCGCGCCAGGCGCCGCTTAGCAACAGTTGCGCCATAAGCCTCATCGCTCATCGATCGCCCTACGACATGCCCGGCAGCTGGTTCCGGGGCGCTCAACTTGTGAATCACAAACATGGTATCTCAGCCGCGAGTGGCGCGGAAGGTCTTATGGTGCCATTGTTCAGCCATTTATCGCTACTGGCCCGATAGGTCGCCTTTGATCAGTCGACAGACCCGTGCGTGGCAGACGCGGTATCAGCAGCCGAGCAGCTCGCGACCGGCCGGCTCACTCGCTGCCAGCCCGCGACCGGCCGGCTCACTCGCCGCCAGCCCGCGAGGGGCCGGCTCACTCGCCGCCAGCTGGCAGCGTTCAACCTGCCAAGTCGAACTCGCCGTTCTTAACACCGTCCAGGAAGCACGCCCATTCGTGCTGGTCATACACGAGTACGCGGCCGACAGGGTCGCCAGTCACGCGCAGGAGCACCCAGCTTCCGCCGTCGCCGGACCGCGCGATCGCGACCTCGATGCCGCCAGCAACCCTGGCCTCGGCACCACCCGGACGGCGCCAGGCGAGACTGTGGATGCCTATCCCGAGGCTCTCCGCCGCCGGCTTGTCGGTCACGACGCTAGCCAGGGATCGGCCTGCCCGGAAGCAGGCACGCGGGCTGCTGCCCGGCTCGGACACCGTCGCTCGAGCCGAAGTTGCCCCGCCAGCCGGACTCGTGCCGAATACATGCGGTCTGGCAGTGCAGCACTGATCCCGGTCACCCAATCCTCCGATCACGCAGGTCCGCCGCGCAGGTCCGCCGCGCAGGTCCGCCGCGCAGGTCCGCCGCGCAGGTCCGCCGCGCAGGTCCGCCGCGCAGGTCCATGCGGCCGACCAACGGCCGCCGGTCTGACCGCCCACCGACAGCGCCCACCGACAGCGCCCACCGACAGCGCCCACCGACAGCAGCGGCCGACGTCTTCGCGGCGGACAGGCCGCCCGGCTGCACGCTGACGACGCTCCGCCATATTCTGACATCCGTTGTTACGTCCGGGGAAAACAGCCCAGCGATGCTCTGGATCGCGCCATTACCAGCAGGGCACTTCGCTATCGGCGACGAACCAACTCCGGGGCGGCCAGATGGGCCGACCGCACGCCACGCGGCCGTGCGCTTAACGGCGGCGTTTCACATGCGTTGTGCGCGCCTAGCCAAGGCGAAGTAAACGGACTCGGCCTGAGCCGTTATGACCTTAGCAGATGAAACGAGCCACTCGCCATCGAAAATAGGCCAGACTCCGTCGGGCCGCCTGACGGCATCCCACCCGTACTTCACCTCTCCGCAGCTCCGCATATGACTAGCTATCTGCAGCTCTCGTTACCGGCCTAAATACACACGTCTTGACATAGGCGCAGGTCAGATACCGAAAGGACAATAAGGAATGTACTTGCGTTTGGCGCGCTTAGATCTTCTTGACTCGCCTCCTTAATTATTTGCTGGGTGACTTGTAAACCGCGCGATAGAGTAGGGCGTCTCACCACGGGAAGAAGATGCGCCAGCCTTTCCATCGGCTGATTGATCGCACGACGGGGCAGTGAGCCAGGTCCGCGGAAACGCCCAGCACCTTCTGTCCGCGGCTTTACAAATGCAAGCAGTTCCATACTAGCCTGCACCATTTCGGCAGGCTCGCAGCAGCCGCATATAGCGGTAAAGCCAGGGAAAGGCCCTGGCCCGAACCAAGGAGAGAGATGCGCAAGTATTCCATCGCGCTGAGCGCAGTCGGTGCGCTGCTCATGCTCGGCGCCACGACGGCCGCGCAGGCGTCCGTACACATCAGGCCCGAAGCCACGCCCGCGTGCAGCACGAACTGCTTCAACCTGTCCAACCTCGCCTTTGGCCCGAACTACATCCAGAGCGCGAACGTGCCAGGGGACTACGGGGCAGGCGGCAAGACGGGCGACACCATCGGCCTCAGTTACGCCACTGACAGCAGTCCGAACGAGGACTTCACCGGTGGCTACGTGGGCAGCGTCGCCCAGCTGTGCTCCGAGGACCAGCTCTCGCCGTACATCTGCAACACCTACGGCCGCTACAGCCCGTACCACGGCCTGTGGCCGGTCTACGAGAGCAACTGGTCACCATACGGCAATGAGACCGACTTCTGCGCGGGCGTCGCGAAGGCAGCGACGGAGGGCGAGGACGTCACCCTGCAGCCGTGTGGCGTGAGTGGTGCAACCTTCTGGGTTGCCGATCAGGCTAACGCTCACATCGGCTACACGCCGTGGCTCAATGGCGCCGACAACACCTTCACCCATCCGCTGGTCCTGACCGCCGTTCCCTACGGCAACGGCCAGATCCTGCGGCTCGAGCGGCTGAACCTGCTGACCGGTGGCTTCGTCCAGAACGAGCAGATGTGGACGATGACCTTCGGGGTCGAGCTCTAGGCAGTTCTCGCTGCAACCCTGCAGCCCGTGCCGGGTCCTCCGCCTATGAGGACCCGGCACGGGTGTCTTGCGCCAGGTTCTCATCCGCGCGCTGCGAACCGGTGAATCTTCATATATCGGAACGGGCTCAGGACCGTGGCCGGCCTGGCTCCCTCCAGAAGCAGTCGGCCAGATGATCGTTAACGACGCCGCACGCCTGCATCGCCGCGTAGGCGGTGACCGGACCGGTGAAGGAGAACCCGTACCGGCGCAGCTCCTTCGCCAGCGCCTTGGAGGCCGGAGTCCAGGACGGCACGTCCGCCGCAGCGACCGGCGCTGTTGCGTTTTCAGGCGCGAACCGCCAGATCAGCTCCCCCAGGCCGGCTGGCAGGCCCAGCGCCGCCCGCGCGTTGCCGATCGCCGCCTCGATCTTGGCCCGGTTGCGGACGATGCCGGCGTCGGCTAGCAGCCGATTTACGTCGTCCTGGCCGAAACCGGCGACCCGCTCGATGTCGAACCCGCTGAAAGCGGCACGGAAGTTCTCCCGCTTGCGCAAGATCGTCAGCCAGGACAGGCCGGACTGGAACGCCTCCAGGCACAGCCGCTCGAACAGGCCGTTGTCGTCGCGGATCGGCCTGCCCCATTCGTCATCGTGATACCCCAGGTATTCAGGGGGGCTCAGGCCCCACGGGCAGCGCAACAGGCCGTCTGGGCCAGGCGCGGCCAGCCCCGCGGTCATGCGTCGTCGCCCGCGTGCGCCGCCGGGCTCGCCTGCATGGCGGGGCCAGCCTGCCACGCCTGCTCCGCCGGGCTCGCCTGCACGGCGGGGCCAGCCTGCCACGCCTGCTCCGCCAGGCCCGGCGGCACCGCCCCGCTCGTCTGGGCCACCGGGCTCGTCTGGGCCACCGGGCTCGTCTGGGCCGCCGGGCCTGGCTGTTCCACCGGTCCTGGATGTTCCGCCGAGCCGGGAACGGGATGCTCAGCGGCCAGCTCGTCGCAGCGCCGCTGGCCGGGATGCGCCTCGGAGCCGTCGGCTGACTCCGGTAGGCCGAGCAGCGTTCCGTCCTGCCGCTCACCCTCGGGCTGCAGTTCCCGCAGCCGGGCCCGGAGCCAGGCGATCTCCGCGTCTCGGTCGGCAACTGCCCGGCCGATGACCTCCAGCGCATACTCGGTTGTCGCGGCGTGGTATCCGAGCAGCGCCGCAGGCGGACGATAGCGCGCCACATCGGCCCCCGAATGGAAGTCGGTGGCGCTCGGCTCGTCGACCGCCTCGCGGATCAGTTCGCCGCCGCCGCCCCTGGCGACCACGACGACGCCGCCGAGTAGCACTAGCGCCACGAGGATGATGGCAATTGACACACAAGAATCGTGCCATGCCCAGCGGCGTGGTGGAGCACGACAACGGTCCCTCGGGGGTGTCGGTACTGGCATCCGGCCTCGGCCAGCCGGGATAACAGCCGGGCTTAGGCGCCGGGCTTAGCCCGGATGGGCGCAGGATCAGGCTTTGTCGGGCAGGCTGCGGCGGCCAGTTTTCTGGCTATGCGCCTCGCAGATGATCCGCACCACTTCAGCCGGGTCGTCGACCACGGTCAGCAGGTCAGGATCGGCCGCGGCGACTTTCCCCTCGGCCAGCATGGTGTCGATGATCCAGGACCGCAGCCCGTTCCAGTAACGGCTGCCTACCAGCACAATCGGGAACCGCGTAATCTTTCCGGTCTGCACGAGCGTGACCGCCTCGAACAACTCATCCAGGGTGCCGAACCCACCCGGCAGGACCACGAAAGCCTGCGAGTACTTGACGAAGACCGTCTTGCGCACGAAGAAGTAGCGGAACTCCAGGCCGATCTCGACGTATTCGTTGATGCCCTGCTCCTGCGGCAGCTCGATGCCGAGCCCGACCGATACCCCGCCGACGCTGGTGGCTCCCTTGTTCGCAGCCTCCATCACGCCGGGACCGCCGCCGGTGATCACCGCGTACCCGGCCTTCGCCAGCCGCGCGCCGATTTCCTCGGCTGCGGTGTACTCCGCGCTGTCACGCTCCGTCCTGGCCGAGCCGAACACTGACACCGCCTGGCCTAGCTCGGCCAGTAGCCCGAATCCCTCCACGAACTCGGCCTGAATGCGCAGCACCCGCCAGGGATCTGTGTGCACCCAGTCGCTCGGTCCGCGCCAGTCGAGCAGCCGCTGGTCCGTTGTGGTTATCGGGATGTGCTTGCCGCGCAAAGTGGCAGGTCCCTGTCGGCGAAGCCGCCGACGAGGCTCGGAATTGAGGCTCATGCCCGCTAAGTTAGCCGTCGTCTGCCACTGACCAGGACGACACCCGCCGGCTGGGCTACGGTCGGCCGGTGCATACCCCGTTCCGGTGAAATCAGGCGCTGACCCCGTGATCGCGGAGAATGTCGTTGAGGGCCGCCTTGTCATGCGTGGACCCCTCGCCCAGCCGTTTGAGCACCAGCACGCACGGCAGGCCGAACTTGCCGCCGTCGAACTTCCGCACCCGCGTCCCGCCGACGCATACCGACCACGCCGGCACCTCGCCGCGCGGCAGTTCCTCCCCGGTCTGCACGTCGATCACGTGCGTGGTCTTGGTCAGGATGGTGCCCGCCCCGAGGACCGCTCCCGTGCGTACCCTGGCGCCCTCGACCACCATGCAGCGGGACATGATGAAGGCGTCGTCCTCGACCACGACGGGCACCGCGTTCGGCGGTTCGAGCACGCCACCGATGCCGACGCCCCCGGCGAGGTGCACGTTCTTGCCAATCTGTGCGCAGGAGCCGACTGTGGACCAGGTGTCGACCATGGTGCCGGAGTCGACGTAGGCGCCGATGTTGACGAAGGACGGCATGAGCACCGCGCCAGGCGCCACGTAGGCACCCCAGCGCACGATCGAGCCGGCGACGGCGCGGACCCCTTCCAGCCGGGTAGTGAGCGGGACCCGGTCGTGGTATCGGAAGTCGCCGACCTGCGATGCGACCATCGGCAGCAACCGGAAGGCCAGCAGGATCGCGCGCTTGGCCCGCTCGTCCACTGCGACCTCCGCGCCGTCACCGCTGACCCATGCCACCCTGGCCCGGCCTGAGTCGATCATGTCCACGGCCGCCACGACCTGCGCCGATGCCTCGGAATCCGCAGGCGTAAGGTCCGCGCGGTGGTCCCAGAGCTCGTCGATGACGGCTGGCAGCGGGGACGCGAGCGGGGACCCGTGCGGGGGCGCGAGCGCAGACGAGGGCGCAGACGAGGGCGCAGAATTATCCGGCGCGGCAGGCGAGGCGTTCATGTCGACGGAGCCTAGCGCCGCCCGTAGCGGGTACCGTCATACGCGTGCCGAACAGCTCGCAGCCGGTCCGCTCGCCGCGGCTGGCTCGCGTTGCGGCGGGGCTGGTGGTGCTGGTGGTGGCGGCCGGCGTCGTCTACCTCGTCCGGGCCAGGCATATGCCGCTGATCCCCGAGCCCACCTCCTGCACTGCCGTGGCCGACAAGCAGCAACTGCCGCTTACCGTCAGCCAGGCGGGCATCGCGGCCACCATCGCCGGCGTCGCGGCCCGGCGCGACCTGCCTACCAGGGCGGTGACGATCGCGTACGCGGCAGCACTGCAGGAGTCCAAGCTGGCGAACCTGGACTACGGAGACCGGGACTCGGTAGGCGTCTTCCAGCAGCGACCTTCGCAGGGCTGGGGCACGCCCGCACAGATAGAGAACCCTGTTTACGCCACTAGCCGGTTCTTCGGCGCCCTCACCTCGGTACCCGGCTACCTGCACATGCCCGTGTATCAGGCGGCCCAGGCGGTCCAGCGCAGCGCCGACGGATACGCCTACGGCCAGTACGCCAGCGTGGCTGGCCAGCTCGCGAGTGCGTTCTCCGGCGTACTCCCGCACGCGTTCTCTTGTTACTACACCAGCTCGACCGGTAAGCCCAGGCTGGCGGCCGCCAGTGACGCTCTGACCAGCACGTTCGGTGCTATGAGCAGCACGCCAGATGGCGATCCGGCGATGGCGGTCCGGGTCGGGCGGACCCGCGAGGGCTGGGCCGTGGCGGCCTGGCTTATCGCGAATGCCAGCAGCTACGGCATCAGCCACGTCCAGTACATGGGATATGAATGGTTTGCCGGGCATGGCTCAGGCAACTGGGCACGCGAGCGCGCCCGGGCTCGCGAGCAGGCTGCCCCTACCACCGTGGTCTTCGGCTGATAACCTGCGATCCCCGGGATCGGGTACTTGCGCCGCGACCTGGCGGGAACCCGATACTGGTGCTAAGCCGCGACACTCGGGTCAGCAGAACCGCCGATTGCAGCAGGGGCGCGGAAGCGAAGAGGAGAGCTCAGAAGTGACCTACATCATCACGCAGCCTTGCGTCGATGTGATCGACAAGGCCTGCATCGAGGAGTGCCCGGTCGACTGCATCTACGAGGGCGAGCGGATGCTCTATATACACCCGGACGAGTGCGTGGACTGCGGCGCCTGCGAGCCCGTCTGCCCGGTCGAGGCCATTTTCTACGAGGACGACGTGCCCGACCAGTGGAAGGACTACTACAAGGCGAACGTGGAGTTCTTCAGCGAACTTGGCTCGCCAGGGGGCGCGTCCAAGACTGGCAAGATCAACTCCGATCATCCGATCGTGGCCGCGCTGCCACCGCAAGCAGCCGAGCACTAGTTCCGGCCCACCGGCAGCGCTTACAGGACAGGCAGAGCCGGTGAATCCGCAGGCCGTGAGCACGCTTCGGGCCAGGCTGCCGGCGTTCCCTTGGGATGCACTTGCCCCCGCAGCGCAGCGAGCGCGCGCTCATCCGGGCGGGATCGTGGACCTGTCGGTCGGCACGCCTGTCGATCCAGTGCCGCAGGTCGTGACCGCCGCGCTGGCAGCGGCCGCCAACTCCCCCGGGTACCCGGCTACCGCAGGTACCGCCGCGGTCCGGGAGGCCGCGGCAGGCTGGCTGGCGCGGCGGCATGGCGTCACGATCGACCCGGCCGCCGTCCTGCCGGTGATAGGAACCAAGGAACTGATCGCCTGGCTGCCTACCTTGATCGGATGCGGGCCGGATGACGTCGTAATTCATCCGGAGCTGGCCTATCCCACCTACGACGTGGGCGCCCGACTGGCGGGCGCCCGGCCGGTACCAGCCGACGGGATGACATCGCTCGGCCCGCAGCGAGTCCGGCTCGCCTGGCTCAACTCCCCCTCCAACCCGACGGGCAGAGTCCTGCCAGCGCGGCACCTGAGCAAGGTGGTGAGCTGGGCGCGGGAGCGAGCCACCATCGTCGCGTCGGATGAGTGTTATATCGACCTCGGCTGGGAGGCGACGCCGCTGTCGGTCCTTCACCCGGACGTGTGCGGCCCGTCCCACGGCGGCCTGCTGGCCGTGCACTCGCTGTCCAAGCGGTCCAACCTGGCCGGCTACCGGGCTGGGTTCGTGGCTGGTGACCCGGCGCTGGTTGCCGAGCTGCTGGAGATCCGCAAGCACGCAGGGATGATGGTGCCCGCGCCGATCCAGGCCGCCATGGCCGCGGCCCTGGCCGACGACGCCCACGCCCGCGAACAGCGCGACCGGTACGCCGCCCGCCGGGCCCGACTGTGGCCCGCGCTCGAGGCGGCCGGCTGGGCAGTCGAGCATTCCGAGGCCGGCCTGTACCTGTGGGCATCCCGCGACGACCTCGACTGCTGGGGATCGGTCGGCAAGCTCGCCGAACTCGGGATCCTGGTCGCGCCGGGCGAGTTCTACGGGCCGTCAGGCGCCCGGCACATCCGGGTCGCACTCACCGCGACGGACGAGCGGGTAGACGCCGCCATAGGCCGGCTCGCGACTGCAGGCTGAGGTCCGATTCTCACCCGACACGGATCTAGAACGGCCCGGTGCCGCCTGCGCGCCAGTAGAGGCCGGCTGACCGGTCGAGGAAGCCCTCGTCAACGAGGTACCGGCGCAGGGCCGCATGGTCGGCGTGGATAGCGCGCAGGCAGTCATCCACCATGCGCTCGGGATAGCGCACGCCGGGCTCGAATGCCTGAGCTACAGCGTCCAGCAGCAGCCGGCGTCTCGACAATCTCGCTGGCATCGTCTCGACTTTGCGGTCGCGCACGAACGCCCGCAGGGTCGGATCGCTGGCCAGCGTGTCAATGACACTGGCTGGATCGAGGTCGGTCACGGCGAGATTATTGCCTGCCTGCCTCGAAACGTCACCTGAGTTTCCGGCTCGAGCCGCCACGGCCGAGGCGGCCGGCGGCTGAGCATCGCGGCACATATTGCCGTGCGATGGATGGCTTGGCTGTAATACCGTAACGGGCCATGTCCGGCATAGTCGTCCACCGCCTCGATCAGCGGCCCGACCTCATCGAGCGCGTGTACGAGGTCGACTCCGCCTGGCCGGATTTCATGACCCGCGACCCGGTGGCGAACGCGCTGTACTGGCAGGTCGCGGAGACGTTCCCGCAGTTGTGCGCGGCGGCGACCGACGAGAGTGACGCCGTGGTGGCCACCGGCCGGGCGCTGGCGTTCGTGCTTGACATGCCGAATCGGGGCGCGCTGCCGGACGGCGGATTGGACCGGGTAACGATCTGGGCATTCAACGACAAGCTGGCGGGTCGGGTACCGGACACCGCCTCCGCGGTCGAGATCGCGATCGGCCGGGCTCACCAGGGCACGGGCCTGTCACATCGGATGCTGGCCGCGTTGCGTGCAGCGGTCCGCGAGGCGGGCCTGACCCGCCTGGTCGCGCCGGTCCGGCCGAATGCCAAGCATCTGCATCCAGATATGCCGATGGCTGAGTACATCCAGCTGATGCGCGACGACGGTCTTCCCGCAGATCCCTGGCTGCGCGTGCATGTTCGCGCCGGCGGGCGCATCATTCAGGTCGCGCCGGCATCGATGGTGATGGTCGGGTCGCTGGCCGAGTGGCGAGCGTGGACCGGGCTGCCGTTCGACCAGCCCGGCGACGTAATCGTGCCCCAGGCCCTGGTGCCTGTGCACTGCGATCCCAAGCACGACCACGCCGTCTACGTCGAGCCGAACGTCTGGGTATCGCACGACCTGAGCTAGCGGTTCGTGTGACCCGCTGGGCCTATGTGCGGAGCCATGTTCTGCTGATCAGGACAGCCTTGGCCCGGGTGCCGATAACCTGTTCCTAGCGATATACAGCCAAATTCATCGGTTGAGTAACGATCTATGCCCGTCGCATCGCTTACGCCGATGGTGTGCGAGCCGAGTGCGGGTGCTGGCAAGCTTCTGCTCTCGGGGCAGAGCGGCAGGAGAGCGGATGCGCGAGTCTGAGTCCTTCGACGCTTTCTACGCCAGGACCGTCTCGGTCGTCACCAGCAAGGTGCACGCGCTGGCCGACGGGGACCCACAGGCAGACCACGCGATCCGTGAGGCCTACGCCAGGGCATACCAGCAGTGGTATGAGGTGTCTGGCTACCGGGACACCGAGGGCTGGGTCCTCGACGTGGCCAAGGAGGCCTACGAGCGCCGGAGGTCACAGCCGGAATCGGCCCGTTACAGCGCACCGGTCCCCGACACAGGGACATGGCCTGGCATGTACCGCGAACGCGCCCCTGGGCCGCAGCAGCCTGGCGACCCAGACGCCACGGCGAGGGGCGGCAACGCTCGTCCTGGCGGTCCGGTCCAGGCAGGTGCAGGGCCCTACGGGTCAGGCGGGCCAGGCGGGTCAGGGGGGTCCGCGGCGGCAGGCCCGGCGCCGGCCAGCCCAGTCTGGGGTGATCCATATCCGGCCGGCCCAGTCCAGGCCCATGCAGATCAGCCGGGCAGCACCCGGACGAGCGCGGCCGGGCACGCATACGGCGCAGGTCCGGGGCAGGCATACGGCGCAGGGGTCAGCCCGGGCGCCGATGCGGGGCTGGGCACGGTGATCGCGGGCGCGGGAGCCGCGCCACTGACTGCGGACATGCCAGGTAACTCATCGTCGGCCGGCACCGCCGCGGGACGGCTCGGCTGGCCCCCTCAGGCGGGTGGCAGCAAGCCGGTAATAGCAGTGGTGGCAGCTATCGTCATTCTCGCCGCCGCGGCCGGCTACCTTGCCTTCGGCCGCGGGCACACTAGCCCGTCGGCCAACCCGAAACCGACGGCTAGGGTCGCGGCCTCGAAGCCCAAGGCACACATGCTCCCGGCAGGCCAGGTGGGCACACGAGCCGCGGTTCCGTGGTCCCTGGTCGGGCCAGGCTGGACGCTCGCCGAGCTGTCTACCGGTCAGTCCGGATCGAGCGGGCAGCCAACGGGCGGAACCTCGACGACGGTCCTCGTGGACCCCGTGGGCGGCAGGTACCTGATGTACCAGTGGCCGGCCGGCGCCAGCCCCACGCTGCTTGCCTGGTCGGGCGACGCGTACAGCGCGTTGTACGAGACCGCCAGCGGCTATAGCGTGCTGGCCCTCCGCACCGGGCAGCCCGCACCGCTGGGCCTCCCGGCCGGCGTCGCGGTGGCCGGATTCACCCGGCCCGACGGCCTTAACATCCTGGCCGTGCGCCAGGGTCCCGTCCTCAACAAGTTGCAGCGCTACGACCTGACCGGGGCCTACCAGGCCACGCTGGCATCGATGCCGCGGCGGCCGGCCGAGGGCGCTTTGCAGGGCAGCTGCGCATCCGCTTCCTGCGGTGCGCTCAGCTCGCCGGACGGGACGACGGCCGTCTGGGCGGTGCGCGGTGACGAGATGCAGCTGGTCGGTAACGCAGGCGGACTGATCCGCAGGCTGCATGTGCCCGACAGCGGCTCTCCCCCGACTTGCACGCCGGTCAGCTGGTGGAACTCAGCCACAGTCCTGGCCAACTGCGACGCGGTCGGCGCGCAGTACACCGACAGCCGGTTGTGGCTGGTACCGGTCAACGGCAGCGCTCCCAGTCCTCTCGCGGTGGCCTCAGGCGGGCCGTCCGGGGACGGATATCTCACCGGTGCCTGGCAGGCCGGCGGTCAGGTGTACGCCACCTCGACGAGCTCCAGTCAGTGCGCTGGTGCTCCAAGCGGCCCCGGCGGGCTCGGCATCATGCGCCTGAGCCAGGCTGGCTCGCCTTCGCCGGTGCTGGTCTCGGGCAGCACCAACAACTACAGCGCGGTCATGGGCAGCGCAGGCGACCGGCTGCTCGTGCTCGCGCAGACAAGCTGCCCTGGTTCCTCATCGCTGCTGTGGCTCAACCCTTCGACCGGCGGCACGCAGATGCTAGTCACCGCGACGGCCAGCGAGGCGGGAGTCACCAGCGCGGTCGCGTTCGGCTCGGCATCGACTGCACCGGCGGGCTAGGCGCGACGCCGGTACCGGCTGACAGTCAGGGTGCCGAACACGAGCGACAGCGCTGCTATCCAGGCAAGCGCCTGACTCACCGGCGTGGCGACGGGACCCCCAAGCATGAGTCCGCGCATCGCCGCCGCGAAGATCGAGATCGGGTTGACCTTCACGAAGGCCTGCAGCCAGCCCGGCATGCTCGCCGCCGGCACCAGCACGGAGCTTGCGAATGTCAGCGGCATGATCAGCATGAAGCCGGTCGCCTGGACCGACTCCGGGCTGCGCAGGCTGACCCCGAGGAACGCCATCAGCCAGCACATGGCGACGCCGAGAGCCAGCACCAGCCCGAACGCGCCGACGGCTCCGAGCGGGCCGCCATGGAACCGGAAGCCGAGTGCCACCGAGACACCGACGATGATCAGCGAGGACCAGGCGGTCCGGACCAGGTCAGCGGTCACCCGGCCGGCTACCACCGCGGATCGTGCCATGGGCAGTGACCTGAACCGGTCGATGAGGCCACGCTGGAAGTCAGCGTTCAGCCCAAGCGCAGTCTGAGTGGTGCCGAACCCGATCCCCTGCACAAGCAGGCCTGGCAGCACGAACTCCAGGTAACTGCTGGTGGAGCCCGAGATCGCGCCGCCGAAAACGTAGACGAACAGCAGTAGGAACATCAGCGGCTGGACGCTCATGCCGATCATCTGCTGCGGATCGGACAGCACGTGCAGCAGGTTGCGCCTGGCCATGACCCCGGTCTGGGCCAGCATCATCGGGTAGCTCCTTCCAGCTCGGACGTCGCAGCAGGCTCGCGATCGGCATGGTGACCAGTGATCACCAGGAATGCTTCGTCCAGGCTGGGCAGCCGGACCGCCAGGTGGCTGACGGGGATGCCGGCCGAGTCCAGACTGCGGGCAGCCATGGTCACCATCTCCTCGTCCGGCACCTGCACAGTGAGCAGATCGCCCTCGACGGCGGGCACGGCGGAACCCGCAAGTCCGGCCAGCACTGAGGTGGCGGCGGCCGCATCGACCGTTCGCAGTGGCCTTACCTCCAGCACCTGGCCGCCCGCCAGGCTCTTGAGCTCGGCTGGCGTGCCCTCGGCCACTGTCGCGCCCCGGTCGATCACCATGATCTGGCTGGCGAGCCGGTCCGCTTCCTCCAGGTACTGCGTGGTGAGCAGCACGGTGGTGCCGCCGGCGGCGAGGTCACGGATCATGTCCCATAGCTGGTTGCGGCTGGCTAGGTCCAGCCCGGTCGTCGGCTCGTCGAGGAACAGCACGGCTGGCTTGCCGACCAGGCTCGCAGCCAGATCGAGCCGCCTGCGCATGCCGCCCGAGTAGGCCCTGACCCTGACTCCGGCGGCATCTGCCAGCCCGAACGCGTCGAGCAACTCCGCGCTCCTGGCCCGCGCGGCCCGCGGCCGCAGGCCTAGCAGCCTGCCGATCAGGTAGAGGTTCTCGCGGGCCGAGATGAGGTCGTCAACGGCGGCGTACTGGCCGGTCAGGCCGATGACCTGCCGGACCTGCTGCGGCTGTGTGAGCACGTCACGGCCAAGCACGAACGCTCGGCCCGCGTCAGGCCGCAGCAGCGTGGCCAGGATCCTGACCGCCGTCGTCTTGCCCGCGCCGTTCGGCCCGAGCAGCCCGAAGATGGCCCCCTCGGCCACTTCCAGGTCCAGCCCGGCAAGTACGCGCCGCGCGCCGAAGCTCTTGGTGAGGCCCTCCGTCCGGATTGCGGGCTCTTCCATCGCGTTGACACCCCGTTCCCTGGCCAGCGAGCCGGGCGCGGTCCGGTTGGGTTCCGCCGGTGCGCCAGCTATCATTTGAGTATTGAGAATCTTTACAATCAAGAGATCTATGAACAAGATATGTCTCGAGTTCGTGAGTGTCAAGTAGCAGGCCACGGGGAAGTCCCGCCGCCCCGAGTGCGCCGGCGGCGAATGGCCGTACCCGGCCGGCGAGATCCTGCAGCAGCAGCGCGACCGCGCCCGCTCCCAAGTCAGCAGGCGCGTGACAGGATCGGGACGTGACAGCGACCGGGGACGGGACCACCGACGACGACGCGGCCCGTCCCAGGCAAGCGCTAATCATTGCGGCCGCAATGGAGTCGCGGCTGCATCAGAACGCCTACGACCGGTTCGAGGACGCCGCCGCCGCATATTTCGGCGTGAACCGGACGGCGATGCGATGCATGGACGTACTCGACCGGATAGGTCAGCTGACTCCCGGAGAGATAGCCGTGCAGACCGGCCTGACCAGCGGCGCGGTGACAGCGATGCTGGACCGGCTGGAACGGCAGGGCCTGCTGCGGCGGCTGCCCGATCCGTCCGACCGGCGCCGCGTGCTCGTCGAGCTGACCGACAAGGCCAAGCAAATAGCGGCCGAGATCTACGGGCCGCTGGTCGGCGAGATGGCCGAGTTCGAGCGCTACACCGACGACGAACTCCGGCTGATCACTGGGTTCATGCGGCTGGCGACACAGACGCTCAGGCGGCACGCAGACCGTGTCGAGCAACAGCCGGGTCACGGCCAGCGTCAGGCGGGCCAGGCTCGGCGTGACGCGGCTCGCGCGGACAGGGAGGCCGGCAGGCAGCTGCGCGAGGCAGGAACGGCCGAGCGCGACGCCGCCCGCACCGAACGCCAGGCCGGACAAGCCGAGCGTGACGCGGCGCGCACTGAGCGGCAGCGGTCGCGCGGCAGGAAGGCCGGCGACGGCTGACAGCACCCCGCCTGGTGGCTGTACCGCACCCGGCCGGCGAGTTCTCCCAGGCCGACCGGCTTGCCCAGAAGAGGACCCAGGAGGCGGGCCGCGAACCGCCGACCCGGTGCGGGCCAGGACCGGCCGCGCCACAGCGCGTTCCCGCCAAAGCTTCTAAGCTGGCAGCCGTGTTCCGTCTCTATGACACCCGACTGCGCAGCGTCGCAGAAATCAGCCCAGCCCGGCGCGGCGAGCTGCGCATGTATACTTGCGGCCCCACCGTGTACCGGTTCGCGCACGTCGGCAACTTGCGCTCGTACCTGCTGTCCGATCTCATCCGGCGGAACGCCGAGCGGCATGGCCTGTCGGTCATCGTGTGCCAGAACATCACCGACGTCGGGCATCTGGCCGACGACGCCGAGATCGATCCGGCGGGCGAAGACAAGATCCTGGCCCAGGCCAGGGCCGAGGGAAAGTCCGCGCTGCAGATCGCGCAGTTCTACGAGCAGGCGTTCCGGTCGGACTGCCTGGCGCTGAACATCGCGCCGGCGGACTACTCGCCTCGCGCGTCTGAGTCGATTGAGCTGATGACCGACCTGATCGGCAAGCTGATCGACACCGGGCATGCCTACGTGGCCGGACCCGGCTCGGTCTACTTCGACGCGCGCAGCTTCCCCGACTACGGGGCGATCTCAGGTAACCGGCTCGACAGCCTGCGGCCAGGCCACCGGTTCGAAGGTGACGTCGATGAGAACAAGCGGTTCCACGCCGACTGGGCACTGTGGAAGGGAGCGCCGAGCGGTCGCGAGCTGACCTGGGATACGCCGTGGGGTACCGGGTTTCCCGGCTGGCACACTGAGTGCTCGGCGATGTCGCTGCAGTACCTGGGCCAGGTCATCGACATTCACACGGGCGGCATCGACCTGCGCTTCCCGCATCACGAGGACGAGCGGGCGCAGTCCAACTCGGTGGCCGGGCGCGACGTGGTTACGCACTGGGTGCACGGCGAGCACGTGCTATTCGAGGGCCGGAAGATGGCCAAGTCGACCGGCAATGTCGTACTGCTATCCGACCTCACCGACCGCGGCCTCGACCCGCTCGCCGCCCGGCTCGCCTTCCTTGAGCACCGCTACCGGCAGCAGATGAACCTGACCTGGCAGACCCTGGAGGCCGCCGACGCGACGCTACGACGATGGCGGGAACGGGTGGCACAGTGGGCAACCGAGCCCAGTCGGCCGATGCCCGCGGAGTACTCGGCCAGTATCTTCGGCGCGCTCGATGACGACCTGGACACCCCGGCGGCCCTGCGGGCGCTGCGGGCGCTGGCTAAAGACCCGCAGATCCCCGCTGGCTCGAAGTTCGAGACTTTTGCCTCGGCCGACCGGGTCCTCGCACTCGACCTAGTCCGTGAGATCGGGCGGGCCGCTCCGGCGCCGGTGCTGCCCGCGGGCGCCGCCGACAAGCTGTCCGAGCGGGCTGCCGCCAGGCAGCAGAAGGACTTTGCGGCCTCGGACCGGCTGCGCTCCGAGCTCGCGGACCTGGGTGTGGCGGTAACGGACACGCCCGAGGGCCAGACCTGGTCCCTGACCCACTGATCGGCACACACGCCGAATCCGGACCCGGCGCCGCCCGGCCTGGGCCCCAATCCCAGCACAAGCCGACGCAGCCACGTACCACCGGCACCACGAACCACCCGGCACCACGAACCCCCGGCACCACGACGGCCGCAGCCACGTACCGCCGGCACCACGAACCACCCGGCACCACGAACCACCCGGCACCACGAACCTCCGGCACCACGAACCACCTGGCACCACGAACGCCACGTACCACCGGCACCACGAACCACCTGGCAGCACAAATCGCCCCCCAACAACGCGCCGGAAACGATGGTCATTGCAACGTTTGTGTCATGGGTGCTGCTGCAGCGTCACTAATTCCTCGAGCGTCATGTTGCCGATCTTCGAACGCCCGCCAACCGCTGCTCTTTCTGCCCGCTATGGGGGTTTAACGCGTTATGTGCTGCCAGTGATCGGGGACCGTCAGGACCGTGGATGTCGGATGCGGGCGCTGTCCGGACGGCGACGCGGCGCCGGGCGGGGGCCCAGAGATGTCGGCGAGGAATCCGCGCGCAACGGATCCTTGCTCGCTGTACTGATTACGCAACAGATCGCCGCTCATGCGCATGATGCGCCAGGGCGCCTGGGCGCCTGCGACTCCTACGCTTGACTGACCTAGATCATCAGCGACACCGGGAGCCGCCTCCATGACGGACACCAAGCGCCGCGTCTGCCCCCACGCGAGAACCTACCTGATGTGCCCGCCTGAGCACTTCGCGGTGGAATACACGATTAATCCGTGGATGGACCCGGCCAGACCTGTCGATGTCGCGCTGGCTAACCAGCAGTGGCAGCGGCTAGCCGAGGTGTTCAGGAGCCTGGGGCACACCGTGCGCACCATCACGCCGGTGCCCGGCCTGCCTGACATGGTGTTCGCGGCCAACGGGGCCACCGTTATCGACGGCAAGGTGCTGGGCGCCCGATTCACTTACCCGGAGCGCCAGCCCGAGGCCGAGGCGTACCTGGCCTGGTTCCGTGGGCAGGGCTACCCGCAGATCTGCGAGTCGGCCGTGGTCAACGAGGGCGAGGGCGACATCGTGTTCGCGGGCCGCGTCATCCTTGCCGGGTATGGGTTCCGAACCGAGGAGTCGGTCAGGGACGAGCTGACCGCGCTCTACGGCCTGCCTGTCATCAGCCTCCGGCTGGTAGACCCGCGCTTTTACCACCTTGACACGGCGCTGGTGGTGCTGGACGCCGACACCGCCGCCTACTACCCCGCCGCGTTCGACGACGCGGGCAAGGCCGCGCTGTCCTCGCACTTCGCCGAGCTGATCGAGGTCAAGGACGAGGACGCCGAGGTGCTCGGGCTGAACGCCATCAGCGACGGCCGCAACGTGGTCGTGCCCGAGCAGGCGGCTGGCCTGATCACGCAGCTCGCAGCCGCAGGGTTCGAGCCCGTCGGGGTAAATCTTTCTGAACTGCTCAAGGCGGGCGGCGGGCCCAAGTGCTGCACCCTGGAACTCAGGTAGTCACGCAAGTCAGGGAACTCGGGAGGCAAGTCATGTCAGCCAGTGGCGGTAGCGGGAAGGCGGCTGCGCTGCTCGCGCAGTCGGCAGCGCACAGCGCGCATAACTACCACCCGCTCCCGGTGGTGGTCTCAGCGGCCGACGGCGCCTGGGTCAGCGACGTCGACGGACGCCGTTACCTGGACCTGCTGGCCGCCTACTCGGCCATCAACTTCGGTCACCGGCACCCCAGGCTGGTCGCGGCCGCTCAGCGGCAGCTTGAGCGCGTCACGCTGGTCAGCCGCGCTTTCGAGCACGACCAGTTCGGCCCGTTCTGCGCCGAGCTTGCCGCGCTAGCTGGCATGGAGATGGTGCTACCGATGAACACCGGCGCCGAGGCCGTGGAGACGGCCATAAAGACCGCACGCAAGTGGGGCTACGAGGTCAAGGGCGTGCCGGCCGACGAGGCCGTGATCGTCGTCTTCGACGGCAACTTCCACGGCCGGACGACTACCATCGTCAGCTTCTCCACTGACCCGGACGCCAGGGACGGCTTCGGCCCGTACACGCCCGGCTTCCGGATCGTGTCGTACGGCGACTTCGAGGCCCTGGCTGCGGCCATGGACGACAAGGTCGTCGCCGTCCTGGCCGAGCCGATCCAGGGCGAGGCTGGCGTGCTCGTGCCGCCGTCCGGATTCCTGCCAGGCATCCGCGAGCTGTGCACGGCCCACGGCGCCCTGTTCATCGCCGACGAGATCCAGTCCGGGCTCGGCCGTACCGGCACCACGTTCGCGTGCGAGCACGAAGACGTCGTTCCGGACATGTACATACTTGGCAAGGCCCTTGGCGGCGGCATAGTGCCGGTGTCGGCCGTGGTCTCGTCCGGCGACGTGCTCGGCGTCTTCAGGCCGGGCCAGCACGGTTCCACCTTCGGCGGCAACCCGCTGGCCTGCGCCGTCGCGCGCGAGGTCATCGCGATGCTGACCACCGGCGAGTATCAGGAGCGGTCAGCCAAGCTTGGCGCGCATATGCACGATCGCCTGAACGCATTGCCCGAGGCCAAGGTGCGCGAAGTACGCGGCCGCGGCCTGTGGGCTGGCATCGAGTTCACGGAACTGCCGGGCCGGGATGCCTGCGAGCAGCTCGCCGACCGCGGCGTGCTGGCCAAGGACACGCACGGCTCCACGATCCGACTGGCGCCGCCACTGGTCATCAGCGAACAAGACCTCGACTGGGCGATCGACCAGGTCGAGGCCCTTGTCAGGAGCTGACCCGGCTAGACCCCTGCCACCTGCGCCGTTAGCCGGCGCGTGGCCGGCTCCGGCCCCTTCGTCCTCGGTCCACTGAAAATTCACACCGACTGCACAGCCATGCAGTGTGCTGGCGCTTCGTAGCACGCCACGCCTGCGCGCCTTAGCGGCATGCCACCGGCAGGGGCGGCCATCCCCGGCAGCGGCTCAGCGAAGGGAGACGAGGTCATGGGATTCATGCGGATGATCGAGTTCGGCACCTCCGCCATCAACGAGGTACGCAAGGCCGACGAGGAATGGCGAGACGACCTCGAGGTCATCCAGACCGTACCCGGCCTGAGCTGACCCCGCGGCGACCGCCGCCGACATCATGAGCTCGCTCACCCAGCTCGCAATCTCCTCGCCGCTGTCCTATCTGGCGGCATTCTGGCTTCCAGCGCTGGATGCCGTCGTCCCGATCGTGCCGAGCGAGACCGTGCTCATCGCCCTGGGCGTGGCCACGGCCGGCAGCGAGGATCCGCGGATCGCCATCCTGCTGGCCCTGGCTGCCTTGGGCGCGTTCGCCGGCGACAACCTCGCCTACCTGATCGGCCGCCGGTTCGGGCCGGTCGCCGAGCGAAGGTTCTTCGCTGGCGAGCGCGGAGTCCGCCGCCGAGAATGGGCGCAGCATATGCTCAGCCGATTCGGTGCCGGGCTCATCATCGTGTGCCGGTTCGTTCCTGGCGGCCGCACGGCCGTGACCGTGACCTGCGGTGTCGTCGGGTACCGGCGCAGGAGCTTCGTACTCGCCACCGCGTTCGCGGCGGTCATCTGGGTGACCTACGCCTACTCGCTCGGCCGGGTTGGCGGCACCGCGTTCGAAGACCGGCCGTGGGTTGCCTTCCTGGTCGCACTGGGTGCCGCGGCCGTTATCACGGGGCTTGTCGAGGGTATTCGCCGGATCCGGTCCATGCGGTCGCGCCGCCAGCACGGGTCCGCGCCGATGGCCGGATCGCCGCCGCATTCGGCCACCATGGCCGCTTCGGCAGCCTGGCCCGCCTCGATGCGCACCGACCCGGTCCGGGTCCCCAGCGAGGGCGGTGCGCAAGATGCCGGCCTTCAGACCAACGACCAGCAGCCGACCACCACGCGGTCATGAGCCAGGCGGCGGGTCTTGCCGGCGCGGCCATCGCCGCGCTCGCGTCGGCCTGCTCGTTTGGTATCGGGGTGGCCCTGCAGCATCGGCAGGTGCAGCTCGAGTCCGGCCAGGCTCCGGTGCGGCTGCTCGTGCGCCTGGCCCGGCGCAAACTCTGGCTCGCGGGCATCGCGCTCGCCGTGGCCGCCTACGGCCTCCAGGCCCTCGCGCTATCGTTCGGCCCGCTGACGCTGGTAGCGCCGATCGTGGCGACGGACCTGCTGTTCGCGCTTCCGGTCGCGGCAGCGTGGGGGCGGCGTCCGATGCGGCGCCAGGACTGGGCCGGATGCGCGCTCGTCGGCGCGAGCGTGGCGGTGTTCGTTGCCGGCGCTCCACAGTCCGCGGGCCGGTCAGACGCGCAGGCCAAGGACTGGGTCCTCGCGTTCGCGGTGGTGACGCTGATCTGCGTGATCGCCGTGGCGGCTAGCTACTCAGGCCGACGCGCCAGGCGCGCGCCCCGCGCCGCCATGCTGGCCCTGGCCGCGGGCATCGTCTTCGGCCTGACCGCCGCCGTTACCCTCAGCTTCACCCGGCTGCTGCGGGTGGATGACCTGATGCTGGTCCTCAGCCACTGGCAGCCGTGGGCACTGCTGGCCCTCGGCATCACCGGCATGGCCCTGTCGGCCAGCGCGTACCAGGCCGGCCCGCTCCGCGCGAGCCTGCCGATCATGGATACTGTCGAGCCGGTCTCGGGCGTGCTAATAGGCGCGATCATCTTCGGCGAGCGGCTGGCCTCGTCACCCGGCGGGCTGGCGCTCCAGGTCGCCGCGGCCGTGACCGCTGTGGCCGGCATCGTCATGCTCGGACGGTCGTCCAGGTTCCTGCCGTCGTCTGACCAGGCACAAGATGAGCTGGCCGGGCGCAATGCGCCCGGCCAGCGACGTTTTTCCCGTTCGGACTAGGCGCTACGTCCTAGCGCCGGACATCTCCTGGGTCTGAGCGGCAGCGTGAGCTGCCACTTCTGCCGACATCGGAACGCGGATCTGGGCATCCTGGATGTCGCGGCGCCGGCGCGCAGCCCGCGCCACTCCCCGTGACGCGCGAGCCGCCGCGGCTTCCTTGCGCCGATCCGCGACCTGCTCTGCTGCGACCTCCAGCAGCAAGCCCATGTACATCAAGCAGCCTCCTCGGTGCGGGCCGATCTGGCCCTGCACTCTCTAGGTTCCCGCTAAGGCCCCGTGCCGCGCATCGGGCACAGTACCTAGATTCGGCGATTCGATGCCTTAGAGCCCGCTCGAAACCGGGTGGCGGCGACACGAGCCGACTCGGCGGTCGCGGCGACTTCCTGCAGTGCCGAGGTCGCGAAGCTGCGGCCGCGCGCGTCGTCGCCGGTGGCGTGCGTGACCTGCACTGCTTCCTCAAGTACCCGGACGTGATCGACGCCCAGGCGGTCGGCGGCATCCGGAACCCTGTCCCACAACTCAAGTACCCGGCTCAGCATCGTCAGCTGCTCGGCATAGGCCAGCGCCGCCGCGGCCTCGGACGCTGCCTGCCAGGCACTGATCAGGGCCCAGGTCACGTCATGCGCTGAGTACCAGTGGTGAGCCTGCTCGATGGCGGCACGGCCGGCTGGAACCAGCGACGGGTCAGCCGAGATGGCCTCGGCGTACCGTGCATGCAACCTGCTCTTCTCAGCTGGCAGCAGATCGTCGAGCATGGCCTCCTGGATCAGGGCATGCCGGAACTGATACCCATCGGCGTCGGCCAGCAGCACGTTGGCTGCCACGGCCGGGCGCAGCGCCCTGGCAAGCTCGGCATCGCCCAGACCACTGGCCGCAGCCAGCAGCGCGTGCCCGACTCGGACGCCGCCCGCGCTCGCCGCGCGCAGCAACTCGGCCGTCTCCTCCGGCAGCCGCCGCAGGTTGGCCAGCACCAGGTCGCGCCGCGACTCCGGCAGCTCGGCGTCGCAGCCGAGTAGCTGCTCGACGAATAGCGGATTCCCCTCGCTGCGGCGGAATACCCTGTCCACCATCGCCGGTTCAGGGTCGCGGGCCAGGATGGCGGCGATCTGCCCGGCCGCCTCCTGCCTGGTCAGCCGAGGCAGCTCCAGCCGCGCTACCCAGCTGATCCGGTCCAGCTCCGCAAGCAACGGGCGGAGCGGGTGCGCGCGGTGCAGCTCATCGGAGCGGAACGTGACGACAATCAGCACGCCGCGCAGGGCGCGCTGATTCGCGACCAGGCACATGAGCAGGTCCTGAGTAGACCGGTCGGCCCAGTGCATGTCCTCGATAATCAGGGTGACCGGCCCCTGCCTGGCCAGCCGCTCGAACAGCCCGAGTATCTGCTCGAACAGGCGCGCCCGTGCCTCACCCTGGTAGACCTTGGCCTCGTTCCTGGCGGGCTCGCCCAGCTCGGGCAGCAGGCGGGCCAGCTCGCCGACCGCATGGCCGGATAGCAACTCGCCCAGCCCGGAAACGCCTAGATCGCGCACCAGTTGCCTGAGCACAGCGGTGAAAGGGCCGAACGGCCCGGCGGCACCCAGCTCCAGGCACCCGCCCGTCAGCACCCGGCACACTGCTGCCTCGCCCGCCGCGGCCCGGCTGCCGAACTCGCCGACGAGCCGGGACTTACCTACGCCGGCCTCGCCGCCGATCAGGATCGCGGCCGGGTCGCCGGCGCGGACAGCGGCAAGCCCGTCGCCAAGCACCGCAAGCTGCCTGCGCCGGCCGACAAGGACCGGGCTTACCGCGCACCCCAGCCTGCCAGGGGTGCCCGACAGCCCGGTCCCACGACGTCGCGGGGGCGCGGACATCAGCGAGGCAGCTGCCCTGGCCATCAATTGACCATTACTCGCAGCTGCCGGACATGGCCGGTGACATGCGCTTTCCTGCGTTCCGGCGAGTGGCGTGCGCGGCGGCGGGCCGACCTGACCGCTTGGCGGACAGCCTCGCGGCACGCGCCCGCCGCAGCGCTGCAGCCTGACGGTGACGGTCGGCGATTAGCTGGTTCGCGACGTCCCGTAGCACGTTCGAGTACATCTGGTGCCTCCTCTTGCGAGCCGATTTGGCCTGCACGATTAAGGCTCGCCCTAAGGCCCGCCCAGGCGGATCGGGAGCACTCCCTATTTCCGCGTCCCGCGCGGCCTTAGCTGCCCTGGCCGTCTAGGGCAGCTGGGCCAGCCGCCGGATGCCTGCGGTCATCTCGATGGCGGTAGCCGCTCTAGTGAGCCGGCCATCCACGTCACGGCCTAGGGTGCTAGCGGAGCTTGCCGGGGCGGCCGCCAGGGAGAGCGGAGCTTGCCGAGGCGGCCGCCAGGGAGAGCGGAGCTTGCCGAGGCGGCCGCCAGGGAGGGCGGAGCTTTGCCGGAGCGGCCGCCAGAAGTGCGGCAGGTGGCAGGGGTCGCCGCTCGGCGACCGCGGCGCTCCGGTCGCTAGCCGAAGATCACGGTCATCTCGGTGACTAGGCGGTCGTCGAGCATATCGGGCGCGCAGTCGTTGAAGGCGAGCCGCATCGTGCCCGGCGAGCCATCGCGTCGCCAGGCAAACGGCACGACCAGCGCCTGGCCATCTGACTTGGCCGGTCCGCGTATGTCGATCTGGTCATCGGGTGGCCGCTCGGCGTAGGCCCGCGTGTAGGCATCCCGCCCGGCGAACTGAAGCTCCCCGGCGCCCGGCACGTTCTCGAATCGGATAACCGCGTCGTCGCTGAACAGCTCCAGGAACTGGGCGTAGCTGCCCGCAGCGACCGCGGCGTTGAACTCGGATACATGGCGGGCAGCCAGCATGGCGGCCTCGCCGTCCGTAAGCCCGATCATGCCGACCTCCCTCGGTGCGCGGCGGGCGCCGCCACGGTCACGTGCCTGGCGGTCGCCGCGATGCCTGCCGCGACCCGCGCTGCGACCCGCGCGGCGCCTGGCCAGGGCCGCCTCGGAGTTGATCCTTCCGGGAACCAGTCAGCCCGGACCGGCGCGCCGCGCTCGCCCGCGACCACCGGCCGAAGGCGATGAGCGCCCCGGCGGCGGCACCAATAGCCCCGCCGAAGAGGAACCACTTGCCGGCCGAAGTGTCGGCGACCAGGACGCTGCCACCGGCATTGGACGACCCGAGCACGATCGCCACGAGGTACCAGCCGGCCGCGGGCAGCACGCCGCCGCCCGCCGTCCGCATGCCCCACGCACCCAGTAGGCAGGTGGCCAGGATGACAAGCGCGAAGCAGATGGCCAGCAGCGATCCGGAACCGCGCCCGTACTGGAACGTCCCGATCAGTGCCTGCACCGCGCCGAGCAGGAAAAGCGCGACATAAGCGGCGGCCTTGACGACCGGCCCGTCTCCGAGCGCAGGCGGCCGGTCCCCCTGCGGCGTCTGGTGCTGCGCGCGGGTCACAGCGGAAGGCTAGCCAATCCTGGCCTGGACGAGGTCGCCGGGCATGGACTAGCCCACCCCGGCGAACAGGTCAGTCTCCCGGCCGCCAGCCTGCCGCGCGGCGCCGTCCGGGCCGGCTACCAGCGTGTAGTACTCGGTCCCGAGCGCCCGCCTGCCCACCTTGTCGGACAGTGCGAAGAACGGGCTGTCCACCGCGATCTGGGTGACATGCGCCCGCATTGCCGCGAGCTTGGCGTCGAGGTAGTCGCCGGCGTCGATCTCGGTGGTGACCTTGTCGTCGTCAGTACCGAACGGCAGGTCCTCGACCGAGTCCACCCGGCTGAAGTCGGCGCCGCCGACCTCACCGCCACCCGTTCCTTCCGCCTGCATCAGGGCCATCGCCTCGCCAAGTACGGACTTAGGCATCGCAGTCGCGTAGAACTTGCTGACCAGGCCGTCGGCGAGCTCGAAGGCGCGCCAGGCGACGCGGTGGGCCTGGATGTGGTCGGGATGGCCGTAGAAGCCGTTGTCGTCGTAGGTCACGATCACCTGGGGCCGTACCTCGGTGATGACGGCGAGCAGGTCACGGGCCGCCTCCTCGACGTCGGCGCGCCAGAAGCAGCCTTCCCAGTCATTCGACGCAGTGCCCATCATGCCGGAGTCGCGCCACTTGCCAGGACGGCCGAGAAACCGGTGATCGCTGACACCGAGCTCCGCGCAGGCAGCCGCCAGCTCGCCGATCCTGTGCTGGCCGAGCCCGCCGCCTGAGTCCCAGGCGAGGTGCGCCAGCTCGGGCGGGATTACCTCGCCGAGCTCGCCGAGCGTGCAGGTGACCAGCGTGACCTGGCTGCCCTCGGCCGCGTACTTAGCCATCGTGGCGCCAGTCCCTATCGACTCGTCATCGGGATGCGCGTGCACGAGCAAGAGCCGCCGGTCGTCCGGTTTGGTCATATCCGTGAGCCTACCGAGCGCCGGCAAGCTGGCGGCTGGCAGGATCTAGTCCCGTGACTGACTCCTTCCCGCGCCAGAACGCCAGGACCAGAAACTTCTCGCTGGGCGCGCCCCGGTCGTTCCAGATCTCACCCGACGGCGGCACGGTCGTGTTCCTGCGCTCTCGCGGTGGCTCAGATCCGGTCACCTGCCTGTGGGCGCTGGACGTGGCCACCGGGCAGGAACGACTTATCGCCGATCCGGCCCAGCTGGACATGGCCGGCGCGGCAGAGGATCCGGTGGAGAAGGCTCGCAGGGAACGGGTCAGGGAACGGGCCGGAGGCATCGTCTCCTTCGCTACCGATGCCGACTGCACCCTGGCGACGTTCACCCTGGCCGGCCGGGTCTACCTGGCGAGCCTGCGCGGCGGGGACGTTCGCCTCCTCGCCACCAGCAGGCCGGCCGCGGATCCCCGGCCGGACCCGGCCGGCCGGTACGTCGCCTACGTCAGCAAGGGCGCGCTGCGGGTGGTCGGCCTGACCGGGGCGCAGGACGGTCAGGACCGGGTGCTGGCCGATCCGGCCGGGGTGGAGGGCGTCACGTTCGGCCTGGCCGACTACATCGCGGCCGAAGAGATGGGCAGGACCCGTGGCTTCTGGTGGGCTCCGGACTCCGCCGCGATCCTGGTGGCCCAGGTGGACGAGACGCCCGTGCAGCACTGGCACATCGCCGATCCTTCCCACCCGGAGCGGCCAGCCAGCGCGGTGCGCTATCCGTCCGCGGGCACGCCCAACGCTGTCGTGTCGATCTTCGTCGCCACCCTGGACGGCCAGCTCACGAGGGTCGGCTGGGATCAGCAGGCCTTCCCTTACCTGGTCACCGTCGCCTGGGAGGGCGAACGATCCGACGGCCAAGACAGGCCGCCGCTCGTTGTGGTGCTGAGCCGAGACCAGCGGGAGATGCGCATTCTCGCGGTCGAGCCTGGCACCGGGACGGCGACGGTCGTCAGGTCCGACACCGACCCGTCCTGGGTCGACATCGTGCCGGGCGTCCCGGCCAGGACCGCCGATGGCCGTATCGTCTGGACCGTCGACTCTGGCGGGGCCAAGCGGCTGCTGGCAGCGACCGCCGAGCAGCACGCGGCGGGCACTGCCGAGCCAATCACCCCCGCGGCACTGCAGGTACGAGAGGTGCTGAGCGTCGACGGCGACACGATCTTGTTCTCCGCTTCCGCGGACGACCCGGCCGCCACGGCTATCTGGACCGCAGGCCCGGACGGGATTCAGTGCGTCAGCGCGCCGGATGGCGTGCACGGCGGTGACCTGGCCGGCGGCACGCTTGTCCGCACCAGCCGCACGCTGGCGGGTAGCGGCGTCACCGTGCAAGTGCTCAGGCCCGGCGCCGACGGCGAACTGGCCGAGGCCGCCAGGATCGGCTCGCACGCGGACCAGCCGAACCTGCCGGCTCCCCGGCCTGCGCTCGGCTACTCGGCCGGGACCAGCCGCGTGCGGACCGCCATCTTGCTGCCGTCCTGGCACCAGCCAGGATCCGGCCAGCTGCCTGTGCTTTGCGACCCGTACGGTGGCCCGCATGCACAGCGCGTCACGTCCGCGTATGACGCCTACCTGACGTCGCAATGGTTCGCCGACCAGGGCTTTGCCGTGGTAATCGCAGACGGCCGCGGCACCCCGGGGCGCGGCCCCAAGTCGGACCGGACAGTGACCGGGGACCTGGCTACCCCGGTGCTCGAGGATCAGGTCGAGGCGCTGCACAGCGCGGCGGAGCGCTGCGCAGACCTGGACCTTTCCAGGGTCGCGATCCGGGGCTGGTCATTCGGCGGGTACCTGTCCGCCCTGGCGGTACTGCGCCGCCCCGACATCTTCCACGCGGGGATTGCCGGCGCGCCGGTCACCGACTGGCGGCTGTATGACACCTGCTACACCGAGCGCTACCTCGGCCATCCCGACTTCAGCCCGCAGGCATACGAGCAGAGCTCGCTGCTGGCGGACGCGGCCCGCCTGACCCGGCCACTAATGATCATCCACGGGCTGGCCGACGACAACGTCGTGGTCGCGCACTCGCTGCGGCTGTCCTCCGCGCTGCTGGCCGCCGGGCGGCCGCACTCGGTGCTGCCGCTATCCGGTGTCACGCACATGGCGGCCCAGGAGGAGGTCGCGGAGAACCTGCTGCTGCTGCAGGTCGATTTCCTGCGCAGCGCGCTTGGCTTGCAGGGCGCCGGAATCAGGCCATGACAGGCGGGCCGGGACCAGGCGGACCGGGCGCCAGCACCGCGACCGGCCGGGCGCGAGCTCGCGAGCTCGGCATCGCGCCCGGCGTGCTGCCACCCGGCCCGGTCAACGCCATCACCGACGTTCCCGGCATCCGGGTGGGGCACACCACCCTGATCGAGGGCACTGACATCAGGACCGGCGTCACCGCCATCGTGCACGACGCGCTGACCGGGCAGTCGAAGCTGCCTGCCGGCCTATTCGTGTTCAACGGCTTCGGCAAGATGGTCGGCAGCACGCAGCTAGCCGAGCTGGGCGAGATCGAGACGCCGGTGTTGCTCACCAGCACGCTGGCCACGTTCGCGGTAGCCGACGCGCTCATCGGGCACATCCTCGCCCTGCCCGGGAACGAGCGGCTGACCAGCGTCAACCCGGTCGTCGCCGAGACCAACGACGGGTTCCTCTCCGATGCGCGCCGCCGCCGGGTGACGGCCGGGGACGTGCGTGCGGCGATCGCGGACGCGACCAGCGGGCCGGTGGCTGAGGGCTGCGTGGGCGCAGGCACCGGCACCGGAGCGCTCGGCTTCAAGGCCGGAATCGGCACCGCGTCCCGGCAGCTACGCCGCGACGCCGGGATCACGACCGTCGGCGTGCTGGTGCAGGCCAACTTCTCAGGCACGCTGACCGTCCTCGGCGTCCCGGTCCCCGCGGAGCCGACCGCGGCCGATCCGCAGCCGGCAGCCAACTCCTGCGTCATAGTGCTCGCGACGGACGCACCGCTGGACTCCAGGCAGCTAGCGCGGGTGGCTCGCCGCAGCCTCATCGCGATGGCGCGGACAGGCTCGGACTTCTCCGGCCAGAGCGGCGACTATGCACTGGCGTTCAGCACGGCAAGCGGCGGTGGTAGTGCTGCGCGAACGCTCCCCGTTCCCGAAAAAGATCTTGAATTGCTGTTCGCGGCCGCCATCGAGGCGACCGAGGAAGCCATACTCAACTCGCTGTTTATGGCCGAAACGATGACCGGGTACCGAGGGCACACCCGGCGGGCGGTCTCGCTGGACTACGTGCGCGGCCTGGTCCGCGAGTCAGCGGGCTGACGCCGTCGGTGCTGGCCAGGGTGCTCACGGCGAGGCCGACCCTGGCGCGCGAAAGCCGGTCACCGCACCCGGCAGACCAGGCAGCCCGCGCGGGTCCGGATCCGGATCGAGCCCCCGCCGCCAGCCGGGATGCGGCGCGCTACCGCCGCAACTAGGCTCTCGGGGTCGGCCAGGCTCTGGGTAAGCCGCATGCTGCGCACGTAATCCAGCACGGGCGCGGGACCCGGCACCATCAACTCGCCAGGGAAGTCATGGCGCTCGACCGACCCGAAGACGCCCGCCAGCAGTACCGCGCCCGCGTCCAGGTCCATCCCGAGGTCCTTGCCGGGCAGCTCGGCCTGCGTCGCGTCGGCTGGGAGCCCGACTTCCCTGGCCGCAGGGCCGAGCAGGTCGCGGAGCTCCAGCAGGTGGTCAGCGCCGTTCAGCACGACTAGGACCAGGCCACCGGAGCGGGTGATCCGGCGCAGCTCGCGCGCGGCGGCCGGCCGATCCGGGGCGTGGTAGAGCATGTGCATGGCCAGCGTCACATCGGCGGTACCGTCGGCCAGCGGCAAGGCCGCCGCATCCCCGGCCGCCAACCCGGCCGCTGGGGCGCCGACCCGCGCTGCGGCCAGCATTCCTGTGGACAGGTCCACGCCAAGCAGCTGGCCACCGTGCCCCCGCCTGGCCAGCTCAGCCAGGTACCGCCCGTTCCCGCATCCGATGTCGGCCACCGTCTCTGCGCCCGCCAGCCGGGCGAGGTCGAGCACGACCGCAGGCAGGTCCACCGGGGGATGCCGGAATCTGTAGATGGACTGGCGGGCGGCCAGGTTCGCGTCGGTCCGGTACTGGACGGAGGTCAGATAGGCCCTGTCCGTCAGCAGATGGCGGTCAATTGGCATAGTTCGATACGGTAACGGGCTCGGCCCGGCTCGACCACCTCCGCCCGGCCGATGTCGCCCGGCCGATGTCGCCCGGCGGATGTCGCCCGGCGGAAGTCGCCCGGCGAGTCGCGCCCGGTCCGCGCCTGGCGGCTTGAAATCCCACGCGAGGGCACGCGCGCCGTTGTGTAGTGAGTGTCACACGCACTGAAGCCCTACGTCTGGCCTCGGAGTGATATTCAGTGGAATAGGGTTTCTGACGCGACGCGAGCCCGCTGTTCCCCGGCCATCCCGCCCTTTTCCGGCGGCCAGGCCGCGCCAGCGGACCCGGAGCGATCCCCAGTGAGCCTCAGGGCGGAGACGTCGACGGATGACGGATACAACGCAGGTCCCAGTTAAGACCAGGGCGCAGATCAGCGCGAAGACCCTGCGCACGGACCGCTGGTGGCGCCAGCCCGCCATCAACGGGACAGCGCTCGCGATTGTCGTGATCTACCTCACCTGGGCCTCGCTGGTCAACAACCACTACTTCGCTAACCCGTACATCTCCCCGCTGTACTCGCCCTGCCTGGTGAAGACCTGTGCGGCGCATGCCGGGTTCAAGTGGATCCCCTGGGTGAGCGGCCTGACTCCGGCCATCCTGGTCATCTGGGGCCCGATGGGCTTCCGGCTGACCTGCTACTACTACCGGAAGGCCTATTACCGGGCCTTCTGGCGGGCGCCCGCCTCGTGTGCGGTAAAGGAGCCGCACGCCAAGTACACCGGCGAAACCAGGCTGCCGCTGATCCTGCAGAACGCGCACCGGTACTTCTTCTATGTCGCGCTTATCTTCAACGTGATCCTCACCATCGACGCTGTACTGGCGTTCCGCAACTCAAGCGGCCAGTGGGGCCACATGGGCCTTGGCACCCTGATCCTGATCGTCAACGCCACGCTGCTTTGGCTGTACACACTGTCGTGCCACGCCTGCCGGCACGTCACCGGCGGCCGGCTCAAGCACTTCTCCAAGCACCCGGTGCGGTACTGGGCCTGGACGCAGGTCTCGAAGCTGAACACCAAGCACATGCAGCTCGCGTGGGTGTCGCTGTTCTGGGTGCTGTTCACGGACCTGTACATCCGGCTGGTGTCGGCCGGAGTGTTCTCGGATCCGAAGTTCTTCTAGGGATGCAGGCAAGAGGTCTTCTGACATGACTGACATCGATCGGCTCCCCTACGACGTCGTCGTAATCGGCGCCGGAGGTTCCGGCCTGCGCGCCGCGATCGAGGCCCGGCTGGCTGGCAAGCGGACCGCGATCATTTCCAAGTCCCTGTTCGGCAAGGCGCATACCGTCATGGCGGAGGGCGGCTGCGCGGCGGCCATGGGGAACGTGAATCCGCGCGACAACTGGATGGTGCACTTCCGTGACACCATGCGCGGCGGCAAGTTCCTGAACAACCCGCGGATGGCCGAGCTGCACGCCAAGGAGGCGCCAGACCGCGTCTACGAGCTCGAGGCCTGGGGCGCGGTCTTCGACCGTACGCCCGAGGGCAAGATCAGCCAGCGCAACTTCGGCGGTCACGAGTACCCGCGGCTGGCGCACGTGGGTGACCGCACCGGCCTGGAAATGATCCGCACCCTGCAGCAGAAGGTCGTCGCGCTGCAGCAGGAGGACGCGGTCAGCCACGGCGATCCCGAGGCGATGATCAAGGTCTATGCGGAGACCACGATCACCCGGCTGATCAAGGACGGCGAGGGCCGGATAGCCGGCGCGTTCGGCTATATCCGCGAGAACGGCGAGTTCGTCGTGTTCGAGGCGCCCGCGGTCATCCTGGCCACCGGCGGCATCGGCAAGACGTTCAAGGTCAGCTCGAACTCCTGGGAGTACACCGGCGACGGGCACGCGCTCGCGATGCTGGCCGGAGCCAGGCTGCTCAACATGGAGTTCGTCCAGTTCCACCCGACGCACATGGTGTGGCCGATCTCGGTGCGCGGCCTGCTGGTGACCGAGTCCGTCCGCGGCGACGGCGGGGTGCTGCGCAACTCCGAGGGCAAGCGGTACATGTTCAACTACGTACCCGACGTATTCCGGGCCCAGTACGCGGAGACCGAGGACGAGGCCGACCGGTGGTATAAGGACCCGGACAACAACCGCCGGCCGCCGGAACTGCTGCCGCGCGACGAGGTGGCCAGAGCCAACAACGCCGAGGTGAAGGCGGGCCGCGGATCACCGCACGGCGGCGTCTTCCTGGACATCGCCTCCCGGCTCCCGGCCGAGGAGATCCTCAAGCGGCTGCCGTCTATGTACCACCAGTTCAAGGAGCTGGCCGACGTCGATATCACCAAGGAGCCGATGGAGGTCGGCCCCGCGCAGCACTACGTGATGGGCGGGGTCGAGGTCGACCCTGACACCGGCGAGTCCTGCGTGCCCGGCCTGTTCGCGGCCGGGGAAGTCTCCGGCGGCATGCATGGCTCTAACCGGCTCGGTGGCAACTCGCTGTCCGACCTGCTGGTCTTCGGCCGCCGGGCCGGGCTCGGCGCGGCCGAGTACATTTCCCGGCTTGGGCCCAAGCTGCCGGTGGCCGACGAGGGCGAGATCGCGGCGGCTCAGGCCGAGGCGCTCGCACCGCTGGAGCAGACTGGCGGGGAGAACCCGTACTCGCTGCACGCCGAGGTGCAGGAGACGATGAGCAGCCTGGTCGGCATCATCAGGACCGAGAACGAGATCAAGACCGCGTTGACCGAGCTGGACAAGCTGGGTGCGCGGACCGCGAACGTGTCCGCCGAGGGCGGCAGCGCTTACAACCCCGGCTGGCACCTTGCCCTGGACATGCGCAACATCATGCTGATGGCGCAGTGCGTGGCGCGGGCCGCACTGGAGCGGCAGGAGAGTCGCGGCGGGCATACCCGCGACGACTATCCGGGCATGCGGCCGGAGTGGCGCAAGGTCAACCTGGTCTGCGCGCTGGACGCCGACAAGATCGCGATTGCCAAGCAGCCGGTGCCTGCCATGCGCGACGACCTGATCGCGCTGTTCGACCGCGGCGAACTGAAGAAGTACCTGTCCGAGGAGGAGATGGCCGCGCTGCCGGCCGAGGCTCCTGCTCGCGCATCCGCCGGGACCGCCGCGCACGAGGAGAACTGATGAGCTACAAGGCAGCCCTGCGGGTCTGGCGCGGCGATCATGGCCGCGGTGAGCTCGCCGATTACACCGTCGAGGTCAACGAGGGCGAGGTCGTTTTGGACGTGCTGCACCGGCTGCAGGCGACGCAGGCCGGCGACCTGGCGATCCGGTGGAACTGCAAGGCCGGCAAATGCGGCTCATGCTCGATGGAGATCAACGGCCGTCCGCGGCTGGCGTGCATGACCCGGATGTCGACGTTCACCGAGGACGAGGTGCTCACAATCACGCCGCTGCGCACCTTCCCGGTGATCAGAGATCTCGTCACCGACGTGTCGTTCAACTACGCCAAGGCGCGAGAGATACCGTCGTTCACCCCCGATCCGTCGATCGGGCTTGGCGAGTTCCGGATGCAGCAGGTCGACGTCGAGCGCTCGCAGGAGTTCCGCAAGTGCATCGAGTGCTACCTGTGCCAGAACACCTGCCACGTAATCCGCGACCACCCGGAGAACGAGGACGCGTTCGCCGGGCCGCGGTTCCTGATGCGGATCGCCGAGCTTGAGATGCACCCAGCCGACACCGCCGACCGGCGCGAAATCGCGCAGGACGACTTCGGCCTGGGTTACTGCAACATCACCAAGTGCTGCACCGAGGTCTGCCCGGAGAACATCAAGATCACCGACAACGCGCTGATCCCGCTCAAGGAGCGCGTTGTCGGCCGCAAGTACGACCCGCTGGTCTGGCTCGGCAGCAAGATCACCCGCCGCTCGCGCGGCGCCGACACCCCGATGGTGCCCGGCAAGCAGGAATGATCTGTTCCGTACCCGCGAGCGGCTCCCCGGATTACTCCGGGGAGCCGCTTTCGCTGATGCACTAGAGGCTGCGCGAACATTCGCATCCGGTGTCGGTCTGGCGCGCGCCTGCCACCCGGCCGGAGCCCGCAGTTAACCACCGATAGCCCGTATTTGGCGGTACTTGGTTGTGCATGCTGTGGTACATAGCGATAATCACACTTTGTAGCCAGCGTCCGCTGGCGGTCATAATGCCTCGGCGAACGAGGGAAGCGGGGGTTCGCGCGTTGCTCAGATCCCTTACCAAAGCAAGCTGCGCCGTGATCGGGGCGGCTGCCGCCCTCGGGCTAGCCGCGGGCGCAGTCCCGGCTCAGGCCGCCACAGTCCACGGCTGGCAGATCACGAAGGTGTATGGCACCGGCGCCCAGAACTACGACCCGGCATGGCCTGGCGCCCTGGCCGTCCCGAGCCGGAACGCGGCCTGGATGATATGGGGTGGCTGCACCTGGCCATGCGATTCCGGCGTCAACATCACTGTCGTCGAGCACTGGAATGGCCACCGGTGGGCGGCCGTCCCGGCCAGCGAGCTGCGTGGCATGACTCCCGGTGTGGTCACAGCCAGTTCTTCCAAGGATGCATGGCTGTTCGGCCCGTTCCCCAAGGGGCGGTACGCTGGAGCGCTGCACTGGAACGGCACGAAGTGGACCAAGCGGTCCGTGCCGACCTGGCTGATCCGCATTAACGGCTCCGGCACCGCTGACATCTATCCTGCCGACTTCAGCCCTAACAATCTGTGGGTCTTCAGCCTCGGCGGGTACATCGGCGAGAAGACGGCCTTCGCCGCGCACTACCAGAACGGCCGCTGGACGAAATCCTACCTGCCCGACATCCCGGACTCGGCCGCTGCAATCTCCAGCAAAGACATCTGGGTGATCGGGCATGCCTTCAATGGCAAGGGCCCGGACGTCCTCATGCACTGGAACGGCCACCGGTGGAGCAAGTCGCGCTTCCCGAAGCAGCCAATCGCAGGCTATCCAGTCAATCTAACGGCCGTCGGCCCGCATGACTTGTGGGCCGCCTGGTCGCCTGCCAAGGCAGGGGAAGCGGAATACCTGCTGCACTGGAACGGCGCTCACTGGTCGAAGGTGGACTTCAAGTCGGGCGACAGCGGCTACCTTTTCTCGGGCGACGGCCACGGCGGCCTCTGGATATATGGAAATCTGCCGGGACCGAACGGCAAGGAGCGCTTCTTCCACCTGTCGGCGGGTGGCTGGACGACCTGGGGCATACCGCTGCGGAAGGGCGAGTCGCAGGGCAACGTGGATGAGTTCGCGCTGATTCCGGGAACTACCTCACTGTGGGCCGTAGGCAATGTGTTCAGCCCAGGGGGCGGCAACGTGCAGAACAGGACCGTGATCTGGCGGTACAACCAGTAGCGACCTGGCGATGAAGGCCTCGCCGACGCCCGCATCGAGTCCGCCCGCGCAGGACAGGCGCGCCCGCTAGCCCTTGGCCGAGCTGGCCAAGGGCTAGCGGGCGATGCGGTTCGGACCAGGCTCAGACTCGCGTAGCCGTTCTTGCCTGGCTGGTCCTACCTGGGAGGATCGGCATCATGACCCCAGGCGAGCTTGGCCGCTGGGTCGCTAAACACCCCGACCCAGCGGCTTAACCCGGCTTCCGATCGGCCGCCGCTCGCGCCTAGCCCGAGACGACGTTGTGGCTGTCGACGACGAGCAGCGTCTTGCCGTTCGGCGTCAGTTGCAGCACCGAAGGGTTGGGCCCGACGGCAATGGGGCCGTACAGGATGCTGGGATCGGCCAGATCGACGGGGACTACATCGTTCTCGCCCATCAGCGCCACGTAAGCGAACTTGCTGCTGGCGGCGATCGCGATGGCGCCGACGTTGGCGTCAGAAGACACCGTAATCTGGCTGCCTGCCTGATTGGTCTGCGTGCTGATCGGCGTTAGGCCGCCGGCGTCCGGGGTGGCCGAGCCCGCATAGACGGTCCGGCTGTCTGGTGCCATGACGAGCACGTAAGAGTTGTTCACCGCGATGCGCTTGATGATCTTGCGGGTCGAGGTGTTGATGACCATGACGCTGGACGTGCCGTCCAGCACGTACACGTACTTGCCGCTCGCGGTGACAGCCATCTGCTCGGGATTGCCGCCCAGGTTGAGCGTCCAGCGGACGCGCCGCGTCCTGGGACTGATCGCCGTCAGCCTGCCACCCGAGGGATACTTGCCGCTGAGCACGAAGATGACAGCGCCGCGTGCGCCGAACGCTATCTGCTGTACACCCCAGTTGTACGAACCGACTACTATCGGCCGGTCCGCGGAGCCCGTCACGAGATTGACTGGCGTTATCTGCTCGTAGTCGTTGAAGTCGGCGACGTACGCCATCCGGCCGCCTGGCGCCACGGCAATGGCTCCTGGATTGGCTATCGGGGCGACCCGCCCTTTCCTGCCGCTCTTTGTGGCAATTGGCAGCAGCCCGCGGCAGGCCGGCACCGCGCCTGCGACAGCCCAGCAGTTCAGGTGCGCTGAAACGTACACCGTCTTGCCGCCGCGGCCCATCGCCAGGCCGTCGGGGCAGGCGCCAATCCTGATGGTCCGCACCTTCTTTGCGGACGCGACCGAGAACTCCGTGATCGTCCCGGAGTTCTCGTTCTCCACGAAGGCCAGCTTGCTGTCCGGCGTGACCGCGACTGCGTCGGGAATCTGGCCGACGTGAGCGGTGCCCGTCACCTTGTTCGTGCTGGTGCTGATGATGCTAACGGCGCCGTCGGGCCATTTCACGCTGGCTCCCGGGGTGCTCGAGGCGCTCGAGGCGGCGGCCGAGCCGAGCCCGTTCGATGTCACAGTGACCGAGCCGAGCGCGCTCGCGCTGGAGGTGGCGGTTAGGCCGAGTGCGAGCAGGCCTGCGGCGATTAGCGCTGGCTTAGTGATCAACTTCCGTCCCCTGCTGGCGTGCGTTCCGATGGCGCCGACGGTGGAATTATCCCTACATGCCTCGTTGATAACAACTAAAGGCGTCAATGCGGTGCTTGCTGGCTGCCGAGAACGGCGGCACGATGCCGACAGCCCGGGCTCAGGCCCGGGCCTCGCTCGCGTTCTTGTACCAGCGAAGTGTCGTCTCGAGGATCGCCGTCCTTGCGCCCTTGACGCGCTCGATCTCGGCCTGCCCTCTGGGCGCCGTCATATAGCTAGTCAGCTGCAGTCGGGTACCGTCAGTATCCGGCGCCAGCACGAAACTGACCTCGTCATGAGATGCGCCCACACTCTGCAGGCGCAGATAGCGCTCGTGCTCCAGCTCGCGGACCACGTTGACACCGACGCGCAGCTGGCCGTCGGGCTGGGTCCGAACTGTGTATAGCATTTCACCGACAGCTCCTTCTGGGGTGCCAGGCACGTGCCCGCTTACGCCAAAGGCCCTCTCGTCGCGACCCGCCTCTGGCTCGCGCAGTACTCGCCAGACCAGGTCGACGGGAGCAGCGATGTGGGTATCTGCGAAAGCGACGACGGGATCGGCAACCACCGCGAGCTCGGTGAACGCCCGCCGCGTCTCCGCCGACATGTCGTCAGGCGGCCACGGTGCCGTTCCCTCAATAACCGCCCGCAGCGCGCCAAGCCAGGCGTCGAGTGCCCGCCGCCAGTACAGCTCGCCCTCGATCTTCTGCTCGCGCGGGTATACGGTGCGGATCTCCGCCTCGACCTTGACCCCGCGTCGGCTGGGGGTGACTGACAACGTGTACGCTCCGGTACCGATCGGCTGCGGATCGCGGTGCTGCACGCAGATCATCTTGCCCGGGTCTTCGTTCCGTACTTCGAAAAGCGCAGTACCCAGCCCGCCCGCAGCGGCGCCAATGGAAACGAACAGTCGCCCGGTGTCGGGCAGCGAAGCCGGCACATCAAAGGCGAAGTCCGCACCCATGCCAAGAGACCACGCCGCACTGCTGCCAAGCAGCGACCACGCCCGCTCAGGCGCGGCGTCGACGATCTGGGATCTGCGCACCCGGATCGGGGTTTCCCACATCAAGCCTCACTTTCGCTCGCTGACGCCAGCCGGCTACGCGAGATGGTAAGCGCACCGACGCGATCTTGGCAGCACCAGCCGCCTTCGCGGCAAGGCCGAGCGCTGCGGCCGGGTGCCTGCCCTGACCCATGCGGCGCCGGTGTCAGCCGGACCGGATTGCCCGGCGCCGATCAGGTGGTCTCGGCTGGGCTGCTGGCCGGCGGCCGCCCGCGGGGCCGCATCCGTCCCGCGTTACCTGGCAGCCGACCTGAGTCGGCTAGTGCCCGGCGGAGCAGGAACTCGATCTGGGCATTAGTGCTGCGCAGCTCGTCGGAAGCCCACCGGGCCAGCGCGTCGTGCACGGCCGGATCCAGCCGCAGCAGCACGCCCTTGCGCTCGCTCACCGCGTCCCCCTCGCCGTGTGTGCCGTCAGGGCTACCGTGCCAGCCGTCACTGGTAGAGCGTGCCGGTGTTGACTACGGGCTGGGTAGCCTGTTCGCTGCACAGGACCACGAGCAGGTTAGACACCATTGTGGCCTTGCGCTCCTCGTCCAGCTCGACGACGCCGTCGGCCTCCAGCCGCTTCAGGGCCAGCTGCACCATGCCGACGGCGCCCTCAACGATCCGCTGCCGCGCGCCGACGACTGCGCTTGCCTGCTGCTGGCGGAGCATGGCCTGGGCGATCTCCGGAGCGTAGGACAGCCGGGTCAGTCGAGTCTCGATGATGTCGACGCCGGCCGACCGGACTCGCACCGTGAGCTCGGCAGACAGCTGCCGGGTGATCTCATCGGCGTTGTCACGCAAGGAGAGCCTTTCGCTGCCGCGGTTGTCGTAGGGATAGCTGGAGGCGATGTGCCGAACGGCGGTCTCGGTCTGGATGGTGACGAACTGGGTGAAGTTGTCGACGGAGTAGACGGCATTGGCGGTGTCGCGGACCTGCCAGACGACCACGGCCGCGATCTCGATCGGGTTGCCGTCGGCGTCGTTAACCTTTGCCTGTGCCGATTCCTGGTTGCGGATCCTGGTCGAGACCTTGATGCGCTCGGTGAACGGGTTCACCCACTGCAGGCCGGACTCGCGGATCGTGCCGCGATACTTGCCGAACAGCTGGACGACGCGGGCCTGACCCGGCACGACGGCGGTCAGGCCGCGCAGCGTCAGGCCACCGGCGAGGAAGGCAAGGACGCAAAGCGCTACCAGCGCCTTCACTACACCGCCATGCTCGTGCCCGGCCAGCACGACCAGCGCCACCCCGACGAGCAGCAGAACGATGCCCAGCACCAGCATGCCCAGGCCGGGCAAGGACCGGGCCGCGCGCTCGGTCACTGGCTGGCCGGGTGCCGACTGGCCGTTTGACCGCGGGTTACTGGCTGCACCTGGAACCTGGGATGTCATCTGATCCACCTCCGCTTGACGTGCCTGATACCACGTGCTTAGCATACTGATATCAATTTAGATCTACAACGACCGCCGGGCCCGGCGCGCAGCAGGCCGGCGGACGTGGACGCTCTCAATGAGCGACCCCGTGCCTTCCTCCGGCCCAGGTCGACGAACTGGGCTGCCTTGTGTAACACGGGCCGGCAATGACCGGAAAGGAGAGCGGTGAGATGAGGTGTCTAGTCACGCGGACCGGAGTTGCCGGCGTGACCGTGCTGGCTGCCGCGAGCCTGGCGGCCGCCGGCTGCTCGGGCAGCACGCCACATGCGAGTGCGCCAAGCTGTTCCGGCCAGCAGGCGGGTGCGGCCAGCACTGGGCCGGCCAGTCCGGCCAGTCCGGGAGTGGCGGCGGCCTGGACGCTGCCGGGCGCTGACATGCAGAACACGCGCGATGTCGCCAGCGCGATCACCGCCTCGAACGCCGCGCAGCTGGGCGTGGCGTGGTGCGTACCGATCGAGTCGACCGGTGAAGCGAGGGTCATCGGGGTGACCGACGGCTACTCGACCACGCCGGTCGTCGTGAACGGCGTCGTGTACACGCAGGACATCGAGTCGAACGTGATGGCGATCAAGCTCGCCACCGGCAAGGTTCTGTGGACGCACAACTACAGCTCCCCCAACGGCGGCCCGGACGGTGTCAACGTGGCCGACGGGACGGTGTACGCGGCGACGAACCACGCTGCGGTCGCATTGAATGCGGCTACCGGCAGGCAGCTGTGGAGCCGGACGCTGACCGAGAACGACCACGAGGGCATCGACATGGCCCCCGGCTACCACGACGGAACCGTCTACGTGTCGACCGTGCCGGTCAACCCGACCGTCGGCCAGTACCTCGGCGGCGGCAAGGGGATCTTGTGGGCGCTGAACGCGAAGACCGGCGCGCCCGAGTGGTCCTGGGACGAGGTGCAGAATTTGTGGGGAAACCCGGGTCTCAACTCCGGCGGCGGCCTGTGGGACCCGCCGTCGTTCGACAGCGCGGGCAATATCTACATCGGCATCGCCAACCCCGGCCCGATCGGCCAGACCGGGTGGCCTAAGGGCTATCCGTGGGGGACCAGTCGGCCCGGCCCGAACCTGTACACCGACTCGGTCGTCAAGCTGAGCCCGACCGGCAAGCTGCTGTGGTATTACCAGCTGACCCCGCACGACCTGTTCGACTGGGACCTGCAGAACTCGCCGGTGCTCACGACCGCTAACGGGCAGCCGGTGGTCATCGACGGCGGCAAGGCTGGCATCCTGGTCGAGCTGAACGCCCAGACCGGCAAGCTGCTGTGGCAGCTCCCGGTGGGCGTGCACAGCGGGCCCCAGGACGCCGGGCTGATCGCGGAGAGCGCGACCCCGGCCTCGCACATCCCGCTGCCGGCCAAATTCACCCTCGAGCCCGGCGTGTTCGGCGGCGTCGAATCCCAGCTGGCCACCAACGGGACGACCGTCTTCGCCGCCGTCAACAACCTCGCGGTGCCGATGTCGGTCATGGGCGTGACGGAGAACTCCAAGGCATTCGAGGCGTCGATCGCCAAGGCGACAGGCGAGATGATCGCGGTCAACCAGGACACCGGGAAGATCGAATGGGACGACCAGCTCCCCTCCTCGCCCTACGGCGCTGCCACGGTCACCAACAACGTCGTGTTCACCACCACCTACAGCGGATACCTGTACGCGTTCGACGCCGCCACCGGCGCGATCTTGCTGAAGACCCCGCTGTCCTCCGGCTCCAATGCGCCCGTTGCCGTCGACGGCGACTACGTCCTCGTCGGGGCCGGCGTCCAGGTACCCAAGACCGCCCACCAGCTGATCATCGCCTACAAGCTCGGAGCCAACGGCAAGCTCCCCGACGCTGTGGGCTCGTAGCCAATGTCCAGGGCATCGTGATGAACCAGCTGAACGGCTGCTGAGGAGGCAAGCGATGGGCGGACCAGCTATCGAGGTGCGCGGGCTGCGCAAGAGTTTCGGCGAGAAGGAGGCCGTGGCGGGGATCGATCTGGAGATCGCGGCCGGTTCCCTGGCCGGGCTGGTCGGGCCGAACGGGGCGGGCAAGACCACGTCCCTGTCAATGATGACCGGGCTGCTGCGGCCCGATGCCGGCCAGGTTGTTGTCAACGGCCTGGATGTGTGGGCAGACCCGGTTGCCGCCAAGGCAGTCATCGGGGTGGTACCGGCCGAGGCCAGGCTGTTCGAGCGGCTAAGCGGCGAGGAGATGCTGGAGTACTCAGGACGGCTGCGTGGCCTGCCCGTCGCCGAGGCTCGCTCGCGGGCGGCCCAGCTGCTGGACGTGCTCGACCTGACTGCCGATGCCAAGCGCCTGGTCGCCGACTATTCCACCGGCATGCGCAAGAAGACCACGCTCGGCTGCGCCCTGATCCACAACCCGCCGGTGCTGTTCCTGGACGAGCCACTCGAGGGCGTCGATCCGATCTCGGCTGATGTGATCCGCCGGCTGCTGACGCGTTTCGCCGCCTCCGGCTCGACCGTGCTGTTCTCCAGCCACGTCATGGAACTGGTCGAGCAGGTCTGCGATCACGTGTCCATCATCGACAAGGGCAAGATCGTGGCTACCGGCACCACGGCGCAGGTGCAGGGCGGCAAGACCCTGCAGCAGGCGTTCATAGACCTGGTCGGTCCGCGGGCGCGCGACGAGGAGGTGCTGTCATGGCTCGGGTCCTCGTCCAGCTGAAGCTCCGGCTGCTGACCAATGCGCTGCGCTCGTCCACCGCCGCCGGAACCACGTTCATCATCAGCACGTTCTTTGCCCTGGTGGTCGCGGGCGGCGGTTTTTATGTTCTGGCCCTGTTCCGCGGGAGCAGCGCGTCGGTGGACCTGACCACGGTCATCTTCACTGCATTCGCGCTGGGCTGGCTGACCCTGCCGCTCCTGGCCTCCGGCCTCGATGGCACCCTGGACCCGGCCACGCTGGCCCTCTATCCGCTGCGCACCCGGCCGCTCGCCGTCGGGCTGCTGGCCGCCTCGGCGACCGGCGCCTGGCCGCTGGCGAACCTGATCGGCCTGCTCGGGGTGACGGTCGGGCTAGCCCGCGGCGGACTCGGAGTGCTGGTCGCGGTCGTTGCGGTGGTGCTGCAGGTGCTGTTCTGCATCACGCTGGCCCGGTTCGTGACCACCAGCCTGGCCGGGCTGATGCGCTCACGGCGCGGGCGAGACCTCGCCGTATTCCTGATCATCCCCATCTTCGCCCTGGTCGAGCTGCTGGGCCAGGTGATACCCAATGCAGCGGCCGGCGGGATCACCGCGGCCAGCTTCGCGGGCGTCGACGCGTGGATGCGCTGGCTGCCGCCAGGCCTGGCCGCGCACGCCATCCAGGACGCCTCGCACGGCCATCCCGGCACCGCGCTGGCGCGGCTGGGGCTGCTGGCTGGCATTATCGTGGTGCTGGGCTGGCTGTGGATACGCTCGCTCGGCCGCTCCCTGGTCACCGCCGACACCTCCACGCAGTCATCGCAGGTGCGCGCCGGCGCGCTGCCGCTGGCCCGGTACGGGGTGCGCGGCGCGGTGGCCGCCAGGTTGTGGATCTACCAGCGCCGCGACCCCACATCGCTGGTCTACTGGGCCGTGACCGCAATCATCATGGCTGTCGTATCGGCCAGTACCATCTTGGGACCGCACCAGCATCCCGGCGTCGTGATCGCCAGCGCCGTCTTCGGCGCCGGGTTCGTCGGGTACTTCCACGCGAACTCGGTCGGCCTGACCGGGCCTCCGTTCGTCATCGAAGCGCTGGCGCTGACCAGCCGCCGGTCCTTGCGGACCTATTTCTCCGGCCAGAACCTCGCGCTCAGCGTGATCGCCGTTCCGCTGCTCGTCGCGATGTGCTTCGGCCTGGCCGCCGGGGTCAGGCAGCCGGCGGAGGGCGTATCGGCTACCGCCGTCGCCCTGGCCGGCCTGGGCGCAGCGCTGGGTCTGGCCAACATGCTAACCGTCACCCTTGCCTACCCGATGGCCACGCGAACCGGCAGCCCCATGCGCCAGGCCGCCCCCGGATACGCGTCCTACACCTTCGGCGGCATCCTCGCCACCCTGGCCAGCGTCGCCATCGCGGTCACCCCGGTGATCATCGCGGCCGCAGTCACCAGCACCGACCCGGCGGCGGTCCGCACGCCAGCGCTCCTGGTCTGCTCCTCCGCTTACGGCCTCGCGCTGGCCTGGGCCGGCGTGCAGATCGCAGCCCGCGAAGCCGAGGGCAGGTTGCCCGAGCTCTGCCAGATCGCCGTCGGCAGCACGATCTAGACGGAACCTGGCCGGCCGCCTCAATCCGGTTGCGCGGTTAGGTTGGCGCTGTCCGGGTAGTGGCGAGCGGGTTGCTTGTCGTGCCAGTTGTTCCTGGAGTCCCGAGGTGGCGACCGCTTGCTCGCGGGACCGTGCCGTCACCTGGGGTTTCCGGCTGCACTGGCGTTGTGCCGGAGGTGCAGGAGTGGCTGATTTCGGGTGCCCGATCGAGATGGTCGGGGGAATGCCTGTGGTCGGGGCGCCAGCCGAGCTTGACGTCGGCAACGCGGATACGCTGCGGGCGGCGGTCATGCATGCCGCTGCGCGCGGCCATGCGACCGTTGTCGTTGACCTGAGCGGGACGCAGTTCTGTGATTCGGCCGGACTGAGCGTGCTGGTGCGTGCCCGCAGACGGGCCGTAGCTGAGGGCGGTGAGCTGCGGCTGGTTGCCTCAACCCCGGCGGTGCTGCGGATTTTCGCTGTCACCGGCCTGGATCGGCTGATCCGGGTGTTCCCGAGCCTGGACGCGGCTGTCGCCGAACTGCCCGCGGTCGCGATCGAGCCAGTCCACGCTGCCCGGACGGGCTCCCTGGCCGGGCTGTTTGGCGAGGACGCGAACGGGGGTGCCGGGCCGCTGGCGGGACCTGGGTCGCCGGCGCGGGCACGGTGATGCGACCGGGCGGTGGCTAGGACCGTGCGGCCGGACAGGGCACCTGGATCTGGGCGACTAGCTGGGAAGACCCGGAACCTCTGAGGTGCGCGCCGGCCCGTCGTTGGTCAGCGTTGCCTGCAGGCTGGGATAGATGCGCAGCAGCCGGTCCACTCCCATCAGCTTCAGCACTCGGAGCACGGCCGCCGACGTGATCACCAGGCGCAGCTCAGCGGTGCTGGCTACGGCACGGTCATTGGCGATCAGCAGGTGCCGGATGCCAGCGGAGTCGCAGAACTGGGTCAAGGTCATGTCGGCTATCACCACGGCCGCACCAGCACTGCCGGTGGTGTGACCGCGAACTCGCAGGCCACACCACCGGGACGGCTTCACCGGGCCTAGCTGCGATATTCGAGCAGCACGCCCTGCGGTATGCCACCGCCGGGCGTGGGCACCATGTCGCCAGCCGCCCAAACCGAGGTCGTGCCTGGTCGCAGCGCAACCGCGAGCACCTGGCTGGTATCGCCCTTGGCTGATGGCATGACCGCGCGGGACCAGTGGCCGGCGTGCAGGTGATACATATCCTGGTCCAAGCCGTCGTTGGCGGTAGCGGCAATCCAGATGCCGCCGTTCCCGTCAGAGGTCAGGTTAGACAGCATGAACGTAGCTGCATATGGCACGCTCACCCTGGCCCACTTCTTGCCGTTGTAGTGCAGCAAAACCGCGCCGGGGTAGGCGCCCATGCCCTTGGACAGCGCGAAGTCGACCCAGACGTTAGTTGCGCTGAGCGCCACCACCTGCGGGTCGAAGACCGAGGTGCCCTTGGGCAGCCGCAGCCGCGGGAAGTTCCGCTGGTGCCACGCGCCGCGGGTCCACTGTGCCGCCGCAAAGACCTGGTGGGCCGAGCCCAGCGACTTCGCGGTCTGGCCGACGGCCCAGATATCATTCGCGGACGTCGCACTGGCGTCATTAGGCTCGATCGGCGTCGAGATCCCAGTCCACCGGACGCCGTTGAAGTGCCGGACATACGGCGCGGACTTGGTGCCGAACAATTCGCCGAACGCCCAGGCGTTCTTCGCGCTGAAAACGACAGCAGCATTTATGTTGGACGAGTTCGCGAGCCGGTAAGACTTCCAGCCGTTCACCGTCCGGCGCAGCGCGACACTGTACGAAGTGCCCGCCTCGACGTTGGCGAAGGCCCAGACGCTCCCAGCCGAACTGCCGGCGATCACCGTCCCGGCCAGCCCCGTAATCCCGGCAGGCGTCGACACTGCCTGCCATTTGCTGCCGTTCCAGTGCTGCACAAGCAGGCCATTGGTAGCAGCCTGGCCGTCCAGCCAGGCGTCGTCGCGGCTGAGTCCGGCGACACTGTAGATGGTGGAGCCGCTGGCGAAGGTCTTGCTGATATGCCAGCCGGCCGGGCTGGCCGCCGGAGAGGCCGACGCGACCGCTGGCGCCAGCGCCAGCGCCACCGCGATGGGAGCAGCGACAGCAGCGCCGCGCAGCTGTGACAATTGCATGCGCATGTGATGTCCTCGTTTCACATTAGGATTCGGTCATCAGGGAACGGGCTGGGCAGCGGGTAAGCGTGGTACTTGGCCGTCCAGCAGGATCGCCGGCAGGTCGAGACCGCCCGACTTGAACAGGCCCACGGCCCACACCGACGATGTGCCGGGGACTGCCGCGAACTGGTCGATGAAGTCCGCGGGATCCGAGCCGCGGATGTGACTGGACAGCCACCTGCCGTGAGTGAAGTGCCACAGCTCGGGCCTGAATGGCTTAGCTGCGCCTGGCTGCTGGGCCACGGCCCAGATCCCGCCATGACCATCGGCGGTCGCGTTGATCAGCGGATCGGGCGCGCGCAGCGGATACCTGCGCCAGCCATGACCGTTCCAGTGCAGCGCGCCTGGCGTGATCGAGCCGCCGAGCGCCACGAGGTCGCCCGTCACCCAGACGCTTTTGCTGGACAGGGCCACGATGCCCTGGAAATACGCTGGCCCTGTCAGCGCCGATGGCAGGTGCCGCTCTGTCCAGGCGTGCCCGTTGTAGTGCAGCACGACGTTAGTGTTGTCGGCTCCGGCGGCCCAGATGTTGTGCGGGCCGAGCGCGCTCGCCGCGACGATGGCCGTATCCAGGTAAAGATTGGTCAGGGCCCAGTGGTGCCCGTTGTAATGCGCGATATAAGGCAGCGGCGATACCGGGTTGTAGTAGCCAAGTGCCCACACGTCATGCGGGCCGAGCACGACCGCGGACGTGATGTCGCCGTCGTCATCGGGCTTCTCGACCGGCAGTTCCCCATGTGACCAGTGCTTACCGTTGAACCGAACCCAGGCGCCAGAGCCGGTAAACGCCCAGACGTTTTTCGGCGAAGAGCCAGCCGCGACTGTGGAAGGGAAGCCGGACAATGCCGCGGCGACGGCGCCGGGCAGCTTCTCTGGGCGCCAGGATCGGCCATTCCAGTGCCTGACTATGGCCGCGTAGTAATCCGGCGCGCTCTTGCTCGTCAGGGCACCGAAGGCCCACGCGTCAGACCTCCCGACCGAGACGACCGTCTCCATCCAGCCGGGATGACTCTTGCCGCCGGCCGTCGCCACGACCCGCCACCCGGTCGCGGCGGCGGAGCCTGGGATCGCCGATACGCCGGTGGCGGCTGGAGCAGCGAAGGCGGTACCCGGACCAGGCGCCAGCAGCAGCACTGCCGGCAGCGTACCCAGGACAAGCAGACGTGACCTGGTCACGAGACCCCCGATAACAGCGATTTCTTGCGTGTATCAGATGGAATCTTGCCGAACCCCGCGGAAGATGACAAGTGTCGCGGCGTGGCTGCCGCCAACCCGGACGACAGCGACGCCGCGCACGCCGCATGCCGGGAGTTCGCGGTCGGCGGGCACGGCTGGGCTTGCCGATCCGGGACACTGCGGCCTGGCTGGCGCCGGGGAGTCGTCCCATCCGGCTTTTGGCCTCGCTAGTCTGGCTGAGCGCACCCGCAATAAGAAGTTGACGAGAGGCCCGTTCCGTGTCGCACATGACGTACCCCGAAGCCATCGTCGTTGGCTTCATCCAGGGCGTGACCGAGCTGTTCCCGGTGTCCAGCCTCGGCCACAACGTGCTCATTCCCGCTCTGATCGGCGGTAGCTGGGCGAACGACCTCAACGTGGCTAAGCCCGAGTCCCCCTACCTCGCGTTCATCGTCGGGCTGCACGTGGCGACCGCCATCGGCATCATGATCTACTTCTGGCGCGACTGGATTCGGATCATCAGCGGCTTCTTCTCCTCGATCATCCGGCGCGAGGTGCGCACCGTCGACCAGAAACTAGCCTGGATGCTGGTATTCGCTACCATCCCGGTGGGCCTGGTCGGGCTGAAATTCGAGCATGAGTTCAGGGTGCTGTTCGGCAAGCCGGTCCGAGCGGCGATTTTCCTGGTAATTAACGGCCTGATCCTCTATGCGGGCGAGCGGTTCAGAACCAGGAAGTCGCGGCAGGCCGACGCCGACATCGCGGCCCAGCGGGCGATGGAGGCGCAGGTCTCGCCGGTCCGGACCCCGTCGTTGCAGGCTTCCGGCCAGCTTGCCCTGGATACCGGCCAGCTCGCGGTCGATGCGGCGGGACTCCCGGCCGCGGCCGCCGCCTCCGTGCAAGCACCGGGCCAGCGAGGGGCGGATACGGGCGGCCCGCCGGTCCGTCATGCCTCCTCGCACGCCTCCGGCCAGCGCGCCAACCGACTGGAGGAGATCGCCCTCGCCGAGCAGGCGGACGAGCGCCTTTCCACGATGGGCTACGTGCGGGGAGTGCTGATCGGCTGTACCCAGGTCCTGGCGCTCCTAGCCGGAATCAGCCGGGACGGCGTCACCATGGTCGGCGGTATGTTCAGCGGACTATCGCGCGAAGATGCTGCTCGGTTCGCCTTCCTGCTGGCGACGCCGGTTATCCTCGCTGCGGGCCTGCTGAAGGTTCCCGACCTGACCGGCCCGCTCGGGCACGGTATCCACGGCCAGATCCTGGTCGGGAGCGTGCTATCCGGCGTCGGCGCCTACCTGTCCGTGCGCTTCCTGGTCAAGTACTTCCGCACCAGGACGCTGACGCCCTTCGCTATCTACTGCGTCGTCTTCGGCCTGGGCAGCATCATCTACCTGCAGGTGAAGTAGCCCGGCTCAGCCGCCGGGCCAGTCGCGTGCGTAGGCAGGAGGCCATCATGGCGGCGGAGTTCAGCGCATAGCGAACTAGTGGCCGTGTTACGTATAATTACGCTATGTCCGATACTCCCGAGTTGCCGGCCGCCGACCTCCGGCTCGCTGGCCACATTGGGCAGGCCACGCTCGACTGGGTCGATGCGGCCGGGCCCGCCGCGCTGGCCGAATTGGACCAGCACGTCGCCGCGGTACGCGAGGCGCTGGCGGACAGCCAGGCCGCTATCGGCCGATGGGCGGCAGCCGTCGCAGCCCGTGGAGCCGTGGACGCACGAGCTGGCGGCTCCGGCTACAGCGGCCTGGGCGACCTGCTGTCCGCCATGACCAGCGGCTGCCCGGACGTGCCGTTCGCTGCCGATGCGGCGAGCGCGCCGCTTCCCCTGCTCCTGCACTACATCTGCGGATTTCTCGAGGAAACGGCGACCAGGGACTGGCGGCCCGGCTTTGACTGGCGCCCGGCTCCGGACTGGGAGTCCATGCGGCTGGCGGCCGCCTGCCGGCTCATCTGTGCGGCGCAGGCAGCCGCGACCCCGCAGCCAGACCTCGACCCGCGCGGCTAACGCAGCCGTCCGCCGGGCGACGGTCAGATCGGGCCAAGGGCTCGCCGGGGGTGGCCCCGTTCCCGCCCTGAACGTTTGCTGGCCGTTACTCCTCGCGGGTGCGACGTGCCCGTCGCCGACCTCGTTCCTTGGCGTCCAGGATCGCCTTGCGCATCCGTACCGCCGTCGGAGTCACTTCGACGCACTCGTCGTCCGCGCAGAACTCGAGCGCCTGCTCGAGGCTCAGCAGCCGCGGCGGGATGAGCCGCTCCAGTTCCTCGCCGGCTGACTGGCGCACGTTGGTGAGCTTCTTCTCCTTGGCGATGTTCACGTCCATGTCGTCGGACCTGGAGTTCTCGCCGACGATCATGCCTTCGTACACCTCGGTGCCGGGCTCGACGAACAGGCTGCCGCGCTCCTGCAGGGCGAACATGGCATACGCGGTCGCGATCCCGGTCCGGTCCGCGACCAGCGAGCCGGACGGCCTGGCCCGCATCTCGCCGAACCAGGGCTCGAAGCCGTCGAAGACGTGATGCGCGATGCCGGTCCCCCGCGTCTCGGTGAGGAACTGGGTGCGGAATCCGATCAGCCCTCTGGCGGGCACGGTGAAGTCCAGCCTGACCCAGCCGGTGCCGTGGTTCGACATGTTCTCCATCCGGCCCTTGCGCACCGCAAGCAGGGACGTGACCGTGCCGAGGTACTCCTCCGGGCAGTCCACCGTGAGCCGCTCCACCGGCTCGTGCAGCTTGCCGTCAATATCCCTGGTGACAACCTGCGGCCGTCCGACGGTCAGCTCGTACCCCTCGCGGCGCATCTGCTCAACCAGCACGGCGAGCGCTAGCTCTCCCCGGCCCTGAATCTCCCAGGTGTCCGGGCGTTCCGTCGGCGCGATGACCAGGGAGACGTTGCCGACTAGCTCGCGGTCGAGCCGGTCCTTCACCATCCGCGCCGTGACCTTGGAGCCCTTGGACATGCCGACCAGCGGCGAGGTGTTGACTCCCACCGTCATCGAGATGGCAGGCTCGTCCACGGTGATGAGCGGCAGCGGCCTCGGGTCATCCGGGTCGGCGAGCGTCTCTCCGATCATGATCTCGCTGATCCCGGCCACCGCGATAATGTCGCCGGGACCCGCGGACAGGGCCGGGACCCGGTCCAGCGCCTCGGTGCGGAACAGCTCCGTAATCTTCACCCGCTCGATCGAGCCGTCCCGGCGGCACCATGCGGCTTGCTGGCCCTTCTTGATCTCGCCGCTGAACACTCGGCACAGCGCGATACGGCCAAGGTAAGAGGAAGCGTCCAGGTTGGCGACGTGCGCTCGAAGCGGCGCGGCCGGGTCATAGGTGGGAGCTGGGACTGACTCGCGCAGCACCTGGAACAGCGGCTCCAGATCGGGCGAGTCTGGCATCGAGCCATCCTCCGGCCTGGTCAGCGACGCTCGGCCCGCCCGCGCCGACGCATACACGATCGGAAACTCGATCTGCTCCTCGGTGGCGTCCAGGTCCATGAACAGCTCGTAGCAAGCGTCGACCACCTCGGCGATCCGCGCGTCCGGCCGGTCCACCTTGTTGATCACGACGATGACCGGAAGCTTGGCCTCAAGCGTCTTGCGCAGCACGAACCGGGTCTGCGGCAGCGGGCCCTCGCTCGCGTCGACCAGCAGCAGGACGCCGTCCACCATGGACAGGCCGCGTTCGACCTCCCCGCCGAAGTCCGCGTGACCTGGGGTGTCGATGATGTTGATCGTCATCCCGCCGTGCAGGACCGCGGTGTTCTTGGCCAGGATCGTGATGCCCTTCTCCCGCTCCAGGTCGCCGGAATCCATGACCCGGTCGGCTATCTGGGCACCCGCCCGGAATGCACCAGATTGCCAGAGCATCGCGTCCACGAGCGTCGTCTTGCCATGGTCGACGTGCGCGACGATAGCCACATTCCGCAGGTCATCGCGGGTGGCGAGCTCGCCAGGAGCGGCTGACCCGGTAGTGGATGGCACGGTGCTGGCAGGCATGCGGAGAGGCTCCGGTAACTATGGAAGGCGCCGGGATTACGGCTTGGCTTCAATTCTATTCGGTCGCTGCCAGGGTGTGAGCAAATGCCTGCCCGCAGGCTCCTGAATCGGGACAAGGGGTCACGACGCCCGCTCACTGAGCGTCACTCTGCCAGAATTTACGGTGCAGATGGGAGGACGGGGCAGGCCAGTGACCGAGGACGCAGGCCGGGCGGCACGGAACTTACCGGCGGCTGGGCAAGACGGCCGGGACGATGGGCCAGGCGAGCCGGACCGACAACCGGCCGCGCACAGCGGACCCGATTGCTGCCCTGGGTCATCGGAGCGATCGCGGCCGCCGGGGTCGCCTGGCTGGCCATGTCCCTGCTCACCTTCTTGACCTCGTACCCGGTGCTGCGCGTATCCGGCTGGCAGATCGCAACGAGCGGTGCGGCCAGGGCGAAGCTCAGTTTCTCCGTGTTCAACGACGGCAACGAGGCGGCGACTGACTGCCACGCCGGAGTTCGCCTCGAGGACGGACGCCTGCTCTCCCGAGCCGCGCCCGCCGTCCCGATGCACAGAACCAAGGTGTTCGTCGTGCAGGACCGCGAGTTCGAGTCGCGGGGTACGCATCGCGCGTACCTGTGGGCTAGGTGCGGTGCCGCAATCACCGCCAGAACAGCGATCCACGCGCCGCCGGATGTCCTGCTGATCGTCAGTGCGCCTGTCTGCACCACCCCGAACATCAGGATCGTCAGCACCCGAGTGCCGGTACCTAGCCTGCCAGCGAGGGCACTAAACCTGGCCAGTTCCAAGATATAGAATACTTGTTCGATCGCGGCTATAATCGGCAGCGTGACCGCGTACATTCCCACCGGCTGGCCGCCAGGCGTTCATCCGCCGGGGACCGACGGGTTCGAGCAGACCGCCGTCAGCTGGCTGCTCGACGTCGTACCACCGGATTACCGGCTGCACGGCGTGCTGCTGCGCCACCCCGTGGCGCTTGCCGCCCTGGCCCGGCATCACCTCGCCGCCTGCATAGAGGGAGCTCGCCAGGGTTACCGGAGCGTGCGGGCCGAGCTCGGCAATGACCTGCCCCCGAGCAGCATCGCCGCGGTGCTCGCGGCATACCAGACCGAGGGCCGGCGGCTCGTGGCTAACGCCAGGGCGGTCGAGCTAGTGAGCCGGGCCTTGCGCGGGGAAGCCTTCGTTCCCCAATTGGGCGGATCGCAGGATGACAAGCGCAAGGCCGGCCTGTCGCCCCCGGCTGCCGGCAGCCCACCGGGCGGTCAGCGGACCGCACGCCAGCCGGGGTAACGCGGCCGCGGTCCGGACCTCTGGCGACCGCGTGCGAGCCGAGCCGTCTGGCTTACCCGCGGGTTGCAGCTGGCAGCGGCTGCCAGTCCGGCTGACTGCCCGTCGTCAGCCTGGACGGCCCGGACTTGCCCAGGACGTCGTCGACAAGCTCGGTGTAGATCTCCGCGCGGCCGTGAGTGCTCAGCACGTAGGCCACGTAGAGGCCCGTCGGCGAGTACACGCCCTGGTAGCCGCCCGGCACGACCGGAGTGGCGCCGATCTGCAGCTCAAGGCCGACCGGCGCGCAATGGCCACCGGGACAGTTCTCCCGCGTGGTCAGCAGCTCGGTGTCGCGCAGCGGGTGGTTCGGGTACCAGTCCGAGTCGGTCAGCCGGAAGGCGGTCGGGGCATCCTCTGCGGAGGGCGCGCCGTTGCGGTACCGCGACTGACTGCTGAAGCCGAGCACGTTGAGGCAGTACTTGTGCGGGAACGGGCACAGCTTCCCGGCGCCTTCATAGGCGATGAAGGACCCGTAGGTCGACGACTTCGGGGCGGTCGGAGTCCACGTCCATGCGGCCGGCGCGGGCAAGGCCGCCACCGCGATCAGGTGGCCGTTGATGGTCGTGGTGAACGTGCGGAGGCTGTGCCCGGCGAAGCTGTACCGGGTCAGGTTGCCGTAGGCATGGCCACGCTTGGTCTCCACGAAGGCCAGGTACTTGCCGTTAGGCGACCAGGTGGGCCGGGAGTCGGTGTACCCCGGCGCCGAATCAGTGATCCGCCGCTTGTGGCTGCCGTTGGCGCTCATCACCCACAGGTTGCCGCGGTCTATGTACGCGATCTGCTTGCCGCTAGGTGACCAGCGGGGCCCCGAGTTATGCCCGCCGGTGGTCAGCTGCACCTGCGGCGCCGGGTGCAGCGCCGGATTAATGGTGTAGATATTGCCGCCGCGCACGAACGCGATCAGGCCGTCCGATCCCGGATACGCCGCCTGCGCCGACCCGGCAAGCGCGGCCGACAGCCCGGCGCCCAGCAGCGCGATGGCGGCAACTGCGGTGACCCTGCGTGCCATCCAGCGGCGCGACAGACGCGCTGCTTTCTTGTGCGACATCTGCATTTCCGCTCCGTTCGGCCCTGGCAGGCAGATGTTCCGGCTGCAGGCCAGATCGTCCCCGCCGTCGTGGTGACGGCATCCTATAACCGCCATAGCGGCCCATCAGGATCTCGCCATTGCTGGCCCGCAATTCCGGCAAAGAGCGGGCACGGACGCCAATCCCGGACCTCGCCTGCCGGTGGTCGCGTTCAGCCACCCAGTACCCTCACCAGGCGATGGCGTCCTGCCCCGCGATCCCACTGCTGGTCGCGCTGGGGATGCCCGGCAAGCTCACTAGCTGGCCGTGCAGGAGAACCCCCATCGAGAAGCACGCGACGAGCGGCTCGGTGGCCGTCGGCCCCAGCGCCAGGACGTCGCATTCCTGGTCCAGCGTGCCTGCGCCGTTGGCTCCGCCCGAGGCGTGGTCCGCGGTCGTCGTGTAGAGCACGCGCAGCGTGCGGCTGGTACTGGCGTCCAGTTCGAGGACACGGGCGACGACGTTGACGCGGCCTGCAAAGCTGCGGATGTTCTGGACCTCGGAGGTGATGACGACCCGGCCGTCCGGCGTTACCAGCGCCGCGGGGACGTAGCCCGACGGCTCGGCCGGCGGCGAAGCCACAGCCCGGCTGGCTAGCAGGTTGCCGCCGTGGGCGGTGACGTCCAGAAGCCGTAACCGGTACTCTGCGCGGCGGGTGGGTGCTTCTGGCTGGCTTGCCACTCGATCGCGAGCCGCATTCCCCACGGTTCCAGAACGGCAGCCAGCGCCGGATCGCTGCGGACCTCGGCGAGGTCAGCCCGGGTCGCGCGGCGTAAAGCCAACGGGCAGGCTGTGCATCGTGTAGATCCCGGTCGGCGTGCCGAAGGCCGGCTCGCCGTCGGGTTCCAGGTCACGCATACGGGGGGCGAGGAAGGCCAGGGCCTCGTTGACCTCGGCCCGCGCGAGGTGTGATCCGGCGCAGAAGTGCGTGCCGAAGCCGAAGCTCAGGACCTGGGCCCCGGCCCGGTCGGCCATGATGTCGAAACGACCCGGATCCGCGAAGATTATCGGGTCCCGGTTGGCGGTCGCCGCGCACACGAAGAGGACCGTCCCCGCCGGGAAGACGATCCCCGATACCTCCAGTTCCTGGCGCACCAGCCTTGCGGTGAACGGCACGATCGGCTCGAATCTCAGCACTTCCTGGGTGGCCTGCTCGGCCAGGGCCGGATCGTCCCCCAGCATCTTCCACTGGTCGGGATGCTCAGAGAACAGCCGCAGGCCGTGCGCGAGCTGCGACTCGGTGGTGTCGGTCCCGCCGGAGATGACCGATGCCGAGAGGGTCACGATCTCGTCGTCGCTGAGCCGGTCGCCATCCGGCTGCTGATGCACCAGCGCGGACAGAAGGTCCTCGCCTGGCTGCCGCCGCCGCTTTTCGATGAGGTCCGTTACGTACTCACGGACCTCCTCGTAGGCGGCCTCGATCTCGGCCCGCCTGGCGTCCATGTCCATGTCGAACACGGCCTGCAGGCTGCCGGACCAGCGAGCCAGCAGCGCGTCGTCGCCGGGGACGCCGAGCAGCTCGGCGATTGCCATCGACGGGAGCGGACGGGCCAGGGCCGTGACGACCTCGCAGCGGCCCGCGGGCGCAATGTCCTGCCACAGCCGCTCTAGGTATCCGCGCAGCGAGGGCCGCAGCCGCTCGACCTGGCGCGGCGTGAAGGCCGCGCTCACCAGCCGGCGCAGGCGGGCATGGGCCGGGCCGGACTGGGCCATCAGGCCCCTCGTCGTGCGCTCGTAGATAACCCCGTCATTCAGCCCCTGCAGCTCCAGGAGCTCGACGGCAGGGAACGACAGCCGTCGGTCCTTGAGCAAGGCCATGCCCGGCTCCCGGCCGAGCACCAGGTAGCCCAGGTCAGAGCGCACGAGCCAGTTGTTGCTCGCGAGGTCGTCCAGGACCTCGTGGAACCGGTCGCCAGTGAAGGCGGGGTCATCGTGGGCCAGCAGCGGCAGGTCCGCGTCCTCGGCAAACATCGCACCATTATGCAGGTCAGCCGGCTATGGGGACGACTCCGCTAAAGCCGGGCACTCAACCCCAAGTCCGCTTTTCCGACCGCTTGACCAGGCGGCCCCACCGCTCGTCCCGACCGTGCTCGCGGCCGGGCTTCCTACTTACTCCGGGCTGCCACCGAGGTTCTTCTCGCTCGCAGCACAGCTTCGGTCGGGTTCTCGATCACGATGCCGGCCCGCCGCAGCAGCGCGGACCAGGTCCCGCCGTTACGCGCGGCCGTGGGATCAGGCTCATCTGGCTGAGCGCTGCACAGATCAAGTCGACCTGGCGGTGCGGTGTCACGCCCGATAGGCGCCGACACTAGCCAGCCAAGGCAATAAGTCCCTGGTCATGGCAGGTCGTGCTGTCACCTGAGAAGCGGAAGGCCGGCCGTTCGACCCAGCCCCTGCGCCTGCGATTGACGACGTAGGCGGTCTTTCCGTTCGGCGTGTGATCGCCATGTAGGCGTGCCCGCGTCAATCAACAGTGCGATTTTACCCTATTAGTCACATGCCAAACAAAACGGCGTAACTCCGGAACGCGCCGGAGCCCTGAGCTTCAGCTAGGGCTGGTATCCGCCGGCGATCCAATCCCGGAAGATCTGGACTGTTTCGGGCGACCATGCAGGCTCACCGCTTTTACGTGGCGGCATCGCCCCGGTGCTGACCGTGTCAAGGACGTGCTTAGCGTGGCGAGGTTTGCGCATGTAATCGAAGTCGTCCAGCTTAACGAGGAGATGCCTCATGTGCGCGACGTCCGTGTCGGTAAACAGCGGCCTAATGTCCTGCGCGAAGCTGACTGCCATCGGCCAACTCCCATCTCGATTTCGTCAGACACAGGATCTCATTCCCCGGATTGGCCACCTGCGGCGGGAGTGCTTTGGGCCCCGCGAAGCGTCACGCGGCCGGGGTCCCAGCCGGCCGCGGTGGGCTGGCCGGAGAAGCTATAGCCGGGCAGGGGCCGGAGAAGCTATAGCCGGGCAGGGAGGGCAGCACCAGGTCGAACGCGTCCTCGGCGCGCCCGCCGTGCGCGGTCGGGTCGGTGAGCGGGCCGACGACCCCGAGCATCTCGATCACCAAGCCGGGCTTTGCCGCTGACCTCTGCGGTCACCGACGCGCACTGACAGCCACTTGCCGAGATGGGCGGCGCAAAGCACCGACCTGCCTTTGTCCTGGTCAGGGGTTAGCAGGTTGTGCAGACCTAGTGGTCAGAGGCGGGTCGAACCGCCGACCTTCGCTTTCAGCAGAGCCCTGCCGCTGGCATCACGCCCGGCGGCCGCGTAGGCCAAAGAAAATGGGTGCGGCTCGTGTGGAGGGAGTAACTGAGCGGGGAAGTTTACGGTTGGGCTGCTGCGGGTGGATGGTGTCTCCTACCGTTTCGGTGAGGATAAGGAGGCTGGTGATGGGGTCCGTCAGCTATGACGAGCACATCAGGCCGCTGTTCAGGGGAAAAGACCGCGAGTCGATGCGCTTCGCGTTCGACCTGTGGTCGTACGAGGACGTGTCGGCCAACGCGGCCGCGATCCTCGAGAAGTTGAGCGCAGGCGTCATGCCGTGCGATGGCGCCTGGCCGTCCGAACGGGTCGAGTTGTTCCGCCGGTGGGTGGACACGGGGATGCGGGAAACAGCGTCTGACCTGGTCCCCGAAGCGGCCGGACCTGCAGAGTCAAGCGGGGCCTCGGCGGCGGGCGTTGAGGCGATCGAGGGCCGGCTGCGCAGGGTCCTCGATCTGCGCAGTGAACAGTATGTGCGCGAGCGCGCTATCGTCATCGAGCATCGCGGCCCGCTCATCTACATGCTCTGCGAAGCCGCGGAGCTTGAGCATGCGGTCATGTGTGAGTACCTGTTTGCGGCGTTCTCGCTGAAACGCTCCGTCGATGAAGGGCTCACGGACGAGCAACTCGCCGCGGTCGAGCGGTGGCGATCCACGATCCTCACGGTTGCCAGGCAGGAGATGCTGCATCTGGCCATCGCCTGCAACCTGCTGACGTCCATCGGCGTGAGTCCCCACCTGTCGCGGCCCAACCTGCCCCAGCCGGCCCGGCACTATCCCAGTGGGGTGCGCTTTGAACTGCTTCCGTTCGGTGAGCAGGCACTTCGCCACTTCCTGTACCTCGAGCGGCCCGAGGGCATGGATTTGAACGATGCCGAAGGGGTGGCCGCGATGGAAAACGCGGTCCCGGTCACGGGGAAGGAGGAGATCGCTCCTCACCTGCAGGAGTTCCGGACCGTCGGCCACCTGTACCGGTCGATCGAAGCGGGCTTCCGGCATCTGGCGGAGAAGCTGGGCGAGGAGAACCTCTTCCTCGGCCCGGCCGGATCGCAGACCCGAGGCGAGCTGTTCGGCTGGAAGGAGCTTGGGCCGATTTCGAGCACCGAGGACGCGGTGCGCGCCATCGAGGCAATCGTCGAGCAAGGTGAAGGGTCTCGCGGTGACTGGCGCAACGCGCACTTCGGCCGCTTCCTGTCGGTGCTGACCGAGTATCTCCGGATGAGGCAGAACGCACCCGGCCTCGAGGTCGCACGTCCGGTACTTCCCGTGCTCGTGCGGCCCCCCGAGACCGGCGAGGAGGTGAATCTGATAACCGACCCGGCCACCGCACGCGTTGCCGATCTGTGCAACGTCGCCTACGAGGTGCTCCTTCACGTGTTCTACCGCCTCATGAGCCACGTCGACGAGTCGGCAGATCAGATCGACACGCTCGCGACGGTGGCCGTCGGCATCATGAACGACGTGATCGGGCCACTGGCCGGCATCCTCAGCACAATGCCCGTCGGAGCCGAGCATCCAGGACGTACTGCGGGAGCCAGCTTCGAGCTGTTCTACCAGCCTGACTACCTTCTCCCGCACCGCAAAGCGGCCTGGCTCGTTAGTGCGGAGCTTCTCACCGACGCGGTGGCCACAGCTGAGACCGAGATGCAGGGCGACCGCCGGTTCGAACCCGTCATGTCGGCGTTGCGCGCACAGGCCGAAGCCCTCCGGGAAAATGCAGCTTGACCGGGACTTTGCCTCAGCTTAACCGAGAACCGACGGCCATTCCCGGCCATCGCTCACCTGCGCCCTTCGGGCCACATAATGCCTGATCATGCAGGTGATCGAGGCGATCAGCGCGAACGACGGCCACGCCGCGATCACCCGGCCCGTCGCCGTCGGCTCCGCGCCCGCCGCTACCCACCCGGGCTGACCGTGCAGCTCCACCAGCAGGTGCACATGCAGGTAGGACACCGTCCCGACGGCGGCGGCATACTGCCGCGTCGTCCAGTGATCCTTCGGGTTTCGTTGTAGTCACGCACGCGTTTCACCCGCTGCGCGGGCAGCGGCTTGAGGTCTTGTATGTGAAGCGCCGCGGTGCGGACATGGTGTTCGTGTGCGTGGGCGGACCCGGCGGCCAGGTCACGCTGGCACGGTCATGGACCGACTGCGGTGAGGCCCCGCTGGCCCGACGGCTGTCTGCCGAGGGCCTGGCCCAGCTCGACGCGGTGGCCCGCTCGGTGCGCGGTCGTTGACCGGGATCCCTGTTCCCGGCATTCTCTTGTGTGATGAATACACACAAGAACGATCTGCGGCTGCTGTCTACCCGCCAGCTGCTGGGCCGCCGCCGCGCCGCGGCGGCCCGGCTCGGCGACGTGGAGCAGGTACTGGCCGGGACGCTGACCGAGCAGGCGCGGCGGTGCGGCAGGCCAGGCTGCCGGTGCGCGGCCGGCGGCGAGCCGCACGGCCCCTATGCCTACTTCACCCCGCGCCTGGCCGGCCGTGGCCGGGCCAGGTACGTGCCGGCCGCCATGGCCGGGGTCGTGTACCGGTACCTGAGCCGGGGCGAGCAGGCCGAGGCGGCGCTGGCGGAGATCTCGGCCATCAACGCCGAGCTGCTGGCCCGCAGAGAGCTGCGGTAGCCGGTGACCGCCGTCCTGGCCGGCCCGGCGCGGGCCGAGGCAGTGGCGGCGGTGGCGAACATGACGATGTCGGCACTAGGAGGCAGCGGTGAGCGGCGAGGCGAAGATAACGAGCAGTCACCGGGACCGGCTGGCGCTGATCTACCTGCGGCAGTCGTCGATGGCGCAGGTCCGCGAGCACACCGAGTCCACCGCCCGCCAGTACGCCCTGGCCGGAGAGGCGGTCCGGCTGGGCTGGGCCCGCCAGGACGTGCTGGTGATCGACACCGACCTGGGCGTGTCAGGCCGGTGGGGCGTGGCCCGGGCGGGGTTCACCGAGCTGGTCGCCAGGGTCTGCGCCGGAGAGGTGGGGGCGGTCTTCGGGATCGAGATCTCCCGGCTGGCCCGGTCCAACGCCGAAGTGGCCCGGCTGATGGAGTTCGCCGCGATCACCGAGACGCTGCTGATCGACGCCGACGGCATCTACGACCCGCGGGACGTCAACGACCGGATCCTGCTGGGCATGAAGAGCACAATCGGGGAAGTGGAGCTGCACGTCATGGCCAGCCGCCTGCGCGACGCCAAGCGGGCCGCGGCTGCCCGCGGCGAACTGCGCGCCCCGCTGCCGGTCGGCTATGTCCACGACGACGCCGGCGATGTGGTGATCGATCCCGACGCCGAGGTGCAGGCCGCGATCCGTGACATCTTCGCCAGCTTCGCAGCGCGCGGGTCCGCTTACGGGGTGGTCGACGCGTTCGCCGGCCGCCGGTTCCCGCTGCGCGCCTACGGCGGGGCGTGGGCCGGGCAGCTGCGCTGGGGCAGGCTGACCCACGCCCGCGTCCTGGGCGTGCTGAAGAACCCCGGCTACGCCGGCGCGTACGTGCACGGCCGCTACGTCTCACGGCGCACCATCCAGCCCGACGGGACGGTGCGCACCGGGCTGGCCGAGCGTCCCCGGGCCGAGTGGCCGGTGCTGATCAAAGACCACCACGAGGGATACATCACCTGGGCTGACTATCTCGGCAACGAGGCCCGGCTGGCCGCCAACCGGACCAGCGCCGGCGCCCGCCCGCCGCGGGAAGGCTTCGCGCTGTGCCAGGGCATCATCACCTGCGGAAGCTGCGGCAAGCCGATGGGCACCAACTACCACACCGAGCAGCGGGCCGCCTATGAGTGCTCGTCCCGCGCCGACCGGCTAACCACCCCCGGCTGCCGGTCGGTGGCCGCCGCCACCGTCGATGACGCGGTCGCGCGGGTGCTGCTGGACGCGCTCACACCCGAGCAGGTCGCGCTGGCGCTCGCCGCTGCCGATGAGGTCACCGGCCGGCACCAGCGGGTCAGCCGCGCAGCCGGGCTGGCAGCCGAGCGCGCCCGCTATGAAGCAGACCGCGCCGAGCGCGCCTTCAGCGCCGTCGAGCCGGAGAACCGGCTGGTCGCCCGCAGCCTGGAGGCCCGCTGGGAAGCCAGGCTCGCTGCCCTCGCCGAGGCCGAGCAGGCACTAGACGCCGCCAGTGATGCGCAGCCGCCGCTGCCGGGCCGGGCCGAGCTGGAGAAACTTGCCGCGGACCTGCCCGGCCTGTGGCAAGCGCCCGCCACCAGCCCCAAGGACCGTAAGCGGCTGCTGCGGACCCTGATCGCCGACATAACCCTGCTGCCCGAACCCGACCGCGGCAAGGTCCGCATCGGGATCCGGTGGCACACCGGTGCCACCGACGAGCTCGCAGTGGCCCGCGCCGCCCATCCCGGCACCGCCAGGCGCAGCCTGTCCCCGGCGGTCGAGATGGTCCGGCAGCTCAGCCCTGTCACGCCCGCCGCAGAACTGGCAACGCAGCTGAACGCTGCCGGGCTGGTCACCGGGACCGGCCAGCCATTCGACGTCAAGGCCGTGCAGTGGATCCGGCGCGCCTACCAGATCCCCGCGCCAGCACCGTACGCCGCAGACGAGATCAGCGTCGCCGACGCCGCCCGCCGGCTCGGCTGCAGCACCAGCGCCATCTACTACTGGCTACAGGCCGCCCAGCTCGACGCGCGCCGCGGCCCCGGCAACCGGCTGTGCATAACCTGGAACGACCGCGTCGAGACCGCCGCCCGCGACCGGATCGCCCGATCAGTCCACCTCAAGCCAACGGCGCGTGCCAGCCATTAACGTCACAGCCAGCTGCCATGCTCACTCCAGCCGAGTGCTGCCAGCCTCACCCGCACACGCCGGAACACCCAAACGCGACCGCAGAAAGGGCAATATGAATCCACCATCCCGGCGATCAGCGCCAGCATCCCGACGCAGCCCATGGTGGTCCGCCGGATCCACCGGTCGGCCTGCCCGGTCATCCCGTGCCGCCAACAAGAAAGTCCGCGGACAGCATGCCAGCGTAGGCAAATAGTTCAACTCGCTCCGCCGACACAATCTCGGCCCGCTCGGACGGGCCGCTACGCGCCCGATTGGGCCTGACCGGGCAGAACGGGCAGAGCGGGCACCAACGACTGCGCCGCACCGGGCACTACCGGCTGCGCCGCACCGGGCCCTACCGGCTGCGCCGCACCGGGCATCGCCGGCCGCGGCGGAGCGGGCCGGCCCAGCCGGCGCCCGCCAGGTGCTGGCGCACGACCCGAGCCGGCACGCCGGCGACGACGCAGTTGTCCGGGACTTCGCCGCGGACGACCGAGCCAGCCGCGACCACTACGTTCCGCCCGATCGTCGCGCCGGGCAAGATAACAGCGCCCGTACCTAGCCAGCTGCCGGATCCGATCCTGACCGCGCTGTTGACCGGCCACTGCCTGCCGATCGGCGTGCCGATGTCCTCGTACTTGTGATTCTGGTCGGTGATGTAGACGTACGGGCCGGTGTAGACGTCATCGCCGATCTCGATGCGATGGTGCGCCACGATGTGGCTGCCGCGCCCGATGACGCACCCGTCGCCGACCCGCAGGACCGGATCTGCGCCGAGATCGTGGCCTGGCGCCATGCCCGCGCACATCGTGACGTACTCGGCGATCATCGTCTTGTCGCCAACCTCGATCCACCGCTCGCCGTAGACGGCGCCGGTGGGAAACGCCATCAGGGTGCCTGGCCCGAACGCGGCGAACCTGCGGCCCGCGGCGGACTCGGCCGTCACCGTTCCGGCCTGCTGCATGCGATGCCAGGCACGCTGGATCATGTTCGCGACTAGGGCCCGGCGGCGCCGGTCGAGCTCATGCTTCCACGCCATGGCCGATAAGGTACCGGGCCGCAGTTTTACACCGCCACAGCGGAGCCCCAGGCCGACACCTACGGCGCGGGTAGCTACTCACCCCGCAGGCGCTCGATCACCGGGGCAAAGACCGGCATGTACGGCTCATGCACCGTGACGAACGAGAATCCCCACCGGTCCCGGCCGCGCCGCAGCTGCGCGGCGATCTCGTCGGCGGTGCCGATGAGCAAGTAGGGCGTCTGCAGCGCCTGGTCCACCGTCAGCACATCACGGTCGGCAATCGCCCCGGCCGCCTCGGCCGCCCGGCGATGGTCCAGCAGAAGTTGCTCGGCGGCACCCCGCCGGTCGTCGGTAACGATCACGGCCTGGATCAGCAGGTGCCACTCGATGTCGTCGGCCCGTGCCCCGGCGCAGCGCCGGGCGAAGCTCACCTTCTCGTCTGTCTCCGCCGCGGTCGCGAGCCGGAAGGTGCCCGGCGGCAAGCCCTTGACCTGGTAAGCGCCCGCAATGCCGACGATCTGGGCGTGCTGCGCGGCGACCCGCAGCACGCTGTCGCCGGTGCCGCCGATCAGCAGTGGTGGTCCCGAGCCGCCGAAGCCGACCCGCTGCACCGGCCGCGGCAGCGGCCGCGTGGCCGGCAACTGCCTGATCTCGTCGGCGAAGTACCGCTGCAACTCGCCGATCATCCTTTCCATCCTCGCGACCCTGACCGCGAACGGCTGCCATGCGATCCCGGCCTCGTCGAATTCCCACTTCATGTGGCCGGCGCCGAGGCCAACGTCGAGCCTGCCGTCGGTGAGGATGTCCGTGGTGGAGATCTCCCTGGCCAGCAGAGCCGGGTTCCAGAACGGCACGTTCAGCACCAGAGTGCCGACTCGCAACCGCTCGGTCGCCTCGGCCGCCGCGATCAGCACCGGGAAGGGCGCGGCCAGCCCGACGTGATCGGCGCTGAAGACAGCGTCATAGCCGTACAGCTCGGCCTGGCGGCACTCCTCGGCGAAGGCGTGCCGCGTCGTCAGGCCGAAGATGTTGAAGGAGAACCGGAATCTTCGCATGCGGCCACCTTCCCCCGCTAACGGCGAGCACGGCTAGTGCGTCCGCTGACGGCGGATCAGCGGCTGGTCGTGGCAGCCGCGAGCTGACCGCACGCCCCGTCGATCTGCGTTCCCCTGGTGTCCCTGACCGTCACGGGCACCCCGCGGAAGGCGAGCCGGTCGAGGAACTCGGCTGCGACGCCGGGATCCGATGCCGTCCACCTGGATCCTGGCGTCGGATTCAGCGGAATGAGGTTGACGTGGGCTAGCCGACCCTCGAGCAGCGAGGCCAGCATGTCGGCCCGCCATCCGTGGTCGTTGACGCCGGAGATCATCGCGTACTCGATGGACACCCGCCTGCCGGTCGCGGCCGCGTAGCCCCAGGCGGCGTCCAGCACTTCGGCTACCTTCCAGCGGCGGTTGACCGGCACGAGCTCGTCGCGGAGCTCGTCATCGGGGGCGTGCAGGGACACCGCGAGGCGAACCGACAGGCCCTCAGCTGCCAGCTTCCCGATCGCGGGTACCAGCCCGACCGTGGACACCGTCACGGCACGCTGGGAGATGCCGAGACCGGCAGGCGCCGGATCGGTGATCCGCCGCACCGCCGTCAGCACGCTCGCGTAGTTCGCCAGCGGCTCGCCCATCCCCATGAACACCACGTTCGAGACCCGGCCTGGCCCGCCAGGAACCTGTCCGCTGGCCATCGCCCTCGCACCGGCGAACACCTGGGTCACGATCTCGGCAGCCGACAGGTTCCTGGTCAGTCCCGCCTGACCAGTGGCGCAAAACGGGCAGGCCATCCCGCACCCGGCCTGGGACGACACGCACATCGTCACCCGGTCGGGGTAACGCATCAGCACGGACTCGACGAGGGCGCCGTCGAACGCCCGCCACAGCGTCTTGCGCGTAGTGCCGCCGTCACATTCCAGCTCCCGCTGGGCGGTGAGCAGCGGAGGTAGCAGCGCGGCGGCCAGGTCGCCGCGAAGGTCAGCCGGAAGATCGGTCATGTCCGCCGGGTCGTCGGTGAGCCGGGCGAAGTAATGGCGCGAAAGCTGGTCAGCGCGGAAACCTGGCTCACCGAGTTCCGCCACGACGGCTCGCCGGCCGGCCGGGTCAAGATCGGCTAGATGCCGCGGCGGCCGGGTCCTGCCCGTACGCGGCAGCCGGCCCGGATCGCGGCCGGGCGCGGGAGCCAACTCCAACTCGATCGGCACGGCTCCAGCGACTACTGGATCGCCAGGCACCGCAGCAGCCCGCGGATGACTGCCATGCTCGGGGCCCGTCGGCACCGCTGCCCTCGTCACCAGAGTGCTCCGATCCTGCTCAGCAGGCATGCGCCCGCGCGATATCTGCACCATGTGCGGAATGACCTGCAGAAAGTCGGTAGATTTCAGTACGTGCCGACGTTGCGCAGAGGTGCTAGCCAGACTCCCAGGATATCCGCCACCCCGGCCAGGCCCGAGGTGCTGCTTGACAGCGTGAGCCCGTACGGGAGCCGACGGGTCGTGGTCGAGTACGACGGGGCGGCCACGTCCGCCTACCTGCACGACAAGTCGGGTGCGATCGCCGCCGCCTGGCTGGCCAACCACCAGCAGGCCCCGGAGACGGTGGACGTGGCCAAGCTCCGCGCCGGGCACGCACCCGAGATGCCTGCCGGACACACCAAGCACCCGCGCGGGCGGCCAGTGTTCGAGGCGCAGGCGCTGCGCGCGGTCTGGCTGGAGGAGGGCGATGGCGTCGCAGTCCTCGAGAATGGCGAGCCCCTGGCGGTGATACCCGGCTGGGCGGACCTGTCCAAGGGCATGCCCGGCTACAGCCGTGACGCGATCGGGCAGACCCCGTTCGCCTGGTCGCTGGACGACGCGATGGAAGGCTTCAGGCCCCGGCTGGCCCAGGCCGAGCGGTTCTGGCGCTGGCGGGCGAGCCCGGACGCGTGGGCATCGGTACAGCAGGGGATGTTCGGTCACCTGCTCAGCAAGGTGGGTCCAGGCGGCGGCTACTGGGACGTGAGCGGCGGCAAGCAGCCCATCACCGGCATCTCCGAGCGTCCGCCGGTAGCGCAGCGGCGGTTCACCGTGCTGTCCACCATCGGCATGAGCTGCCAGCGCATGCCGGTCGTCGAGCAGACCGGCGAGGGCGCGTCCAGCCGGGCGAGGATCGAGCTCGCCCTGGCCACCACGATGCCGAGTGCCCAGGCTGCTCGCATCTTCCTGTGGCTGGCCCAGTACCCCTGGCGCGAGGTGACCTGGCTTGGAGCCGGGCACAGCATCCCCTGGTACCACGAGCCCTCGACGTTCCCGCTTGGCGGCGGCAACGAGGCGGTGCTGCTACTCGATGACCCGTCCCGACTGCCCGGCCCGGAATCCGCGCAGCTGAACGGCTTCACCGCGGGCGACGAGCCGGTGCACTGGCTCTGGATCGTCCCGATCAGCGAGCGGGAACGCCGGTTCGCGCGCGAGCGCGGCTCAGGAAGCCTGATCACGCAACTGGCAGCCCAGCGCCGCAGCTGGGTCTGGGATCCGGGTTCAGTTCATTAGCATGGGAACGGGCTGCGCCGTGGCCGGCGCCAGCCGGCCGGGCTGGGTCAGGCCGCGTGGCCGTTCGGCACGAACAGGGTGAGCAGCAGCCAGATGACGGGCGCCATCACCAGCAAGGAGTCGAGCCGGTCCAGGATGCCGCCATGACCTGGCAGCAGACTGCCCATGTCCTTGATCTGCAGATCGCGCTTCATCATCGACTCGGCCAGATCGCCCAGGGTAGCGGCGGCAACCGCGGCAATGCCGAGCACAAGCCCCTGCCAAAGGCGGCCGTGCAGCAGGTCCGGCACCATGATCGCCCCGGCGACTAGGCAGGCGACGATCGATCCGCCCAGCCCCTCCCACGTCTTCTTCGGGCTGATGACGCGCGCCATCGGGTGCTTGCCGATCAGGATTCCGGCCAGGTATCCGCCGGTGTCGCTGCAGACGGTAAGGACCAGGAAGATCAGCACACGCCGCGAGCCATCTGGCTCGGCCAGGAGCAGGGCCACGAAGGCTGCCATCAACGGCAGGTAGATCAGCGTGAACACGCCCGCGGTCACGTCCCGAACGTAGCCCTCGGCCCCGCCGGGCAGGCGCCACGCGAGCACCAAGATCGCGGCGAGCGCGAGCGCCCCGGCCGCCCATTTCGCAGGCGTCCAGTAGGCCAGGGTGACCATCGCGATTCCGCCTGCCGCGATGGGGATAAGCGGGAGATGGATGTCGCGTGACTGAAGCGCGCGGCTGAACTCCCACAGCCCCACGGCGACGATGATGCCGACGTACAGCAGGAAGGTGGCCTTGACAGTGAACAGCGTGAGCAGTGCCAGACCGCCCAGGCAGAGGCCAACCGCAATGGCGGCGGGCAGGTTCCGGCCGGTCCTGGCGGGCTTGCGCTCGGTCACCGCAGCCGCGCCCCCAGTTTCCGGCAAGTATCCGTCCTGCTGGCCAGCACCCTGCTGACCAGCGCCCTGCTGTAGGCCGGGCCCACTTTGCCCGCCAGAGCGGCGGTTTTCGTCTTCGAGGCGCAACTAGACCTCGAGGAGCTCTGCTTCCTTGTGCTTCAGCAGTTCATCCACCTGCGCGGTGTAGACATGCGTCAGCTCGTCCAGTTCGCGCTCGGCCCGCCTGCCGTCGTCCTCACCCGCCTCCCCGTTCTTGACCAGCTTGTCGATCGAGTCCTTGGCGTGCCTGCGAATGTTGCGGATCGACACCCTGCTGTCCTCGGCCTTGTGCCGGGCGACCTTGATGAACTCCTTGCGTCGCTCCTCGGAGAGCTCAGGGAAGACGATCCGGATGATGTTGCCGTCATTGGACGGGTTGACGCCCAGGTCAGAGTTCCTGATGGCCTTCTCGATGGCGCTCATCGAGCCCTTGTCGTAGGGCTGGATGATGACCATCCGCGGCTCCGGCAGGTGAAACGACGCCAGCTGATTAACAGGCGTCTGCGTGCCGTAGTACTCGGCCGTGATCTTGTTGAACATCGACGGGTGAGCCCGGCCGGTGCGGATACCGCCAAATTCCTCCTTGGCGACCGCGACTGCCTTCTCCATCTTCTCCTCGGCCTCGAGGAGACTATCGTCAATCACTGCGGCTCCTGTGCGTTGCTAGGCATCCAGTTGAGGCCGTCCGTGTCAACCCGCATAGGTCCATGGTGCGCCCGAATGGACCTGAGCTGCCACGGCTGTACTTACACGGCTGCGCCGCTCAAGGCTGCACATCACCGCGCCGACCTGCTGACTAGTGTGCCGATCCTCTCACCGCGCACGGCCCGCAGTACATTTCCCTGCGCCATCAGGTCAAACACGACAATCGGCAGGTCGTTGTCCATACAGAGGCTGACGGCGGTCGCGTCCATGACCCGCAGCTCGCGTCGCAGCACCTCGGCATAGTCGAGGTGATGGAACCGGACGGCGTCAGGGCTGTGCCGCGGGTCCGCGTCGTACACCCCGTCCACCTGGGTGCCCTTGAGCACGGCCTCGGCGCCGATCTCGAGTGCCCGCTGCGCCGCGCAGGTGTCGGTCGAGAAGAAGGGCGCACCGAGACCAGCCCCGAAGATCACGACCCGGCCCTTCTCCAGGTGCCGTATCGCGCGCCTCGGTATGTAGGGCTCGGCGACCTGGCCCATAGTGATCGCGGTCTGCACCCTGGTCTCGACGCCTAGCTTCTCCAGCACGTCCTGCAGCGCCAGGCAGTTGATCACGGTGCCGAGCATCCCCATGTAATCGGCCCTGGACCGGTCGATGCCGCGCTCAGAGAGCACGGCGCCGCGGAACATATTTCCGCCGCCGACCACGGCCGCGATCTGGAAGCCCTCGCGAGCCGCCGCGGTGATCTCCTTCGCGACGTGGATGACCACGTCGGGCGAGATGCCAAGCGGCTCGCCGCCCGCGAATGCCTCACCGGACAGCTTCAGCACGACCCGCCGCCAGCCCGGCCGGAGCGATCCGCTGGCAGGGGCCAGTCCGGGCTCAGCATCCGGTTCGCCCGGCTGGGACCCTGCCACAGCGGTAATGCCTCCGGCCAGCGTCAACCTGCCTGGCCGATCTGGAACCTGGCGAAGTCCCTGACGCTGGCTCCGTGCTCGCTGAGCAGTTGCCTGACTGTCTTCTTCTGCTCGCGCACCGACGCCTGCTCGACCAGCACGATGTCCTTGAGGAACGCGTTCAGCCGACCCTCGACGATCTTCGGGATCGCCTGCTCGGGCTTGCCCTCTTCCCTGGTGACCTGCTCGGCGATCCGCCGCTCGTTGGCCAGCACGTCGTCGGGCACCTGCTCGCGGGTCACGAACTGCGGCCGCATCGCCGCGACCTGGTGCGCGATGTCCTGCGCGACGGTCGCGCCCGCCTCGTCAAGCTGAACCAGCACGCCCAGCGTCGGCGGCAGGTCGGGGTTGGACTTGTGCAGGTAGCTGGTCACGTATCCGCCGGCGAAGCGGGCGTACCGGCCGAGTTCGAGCTTCTCCTGCAGCGACGCGCCGGCCTCCTCGATCAGTTCCTGGGTGGTCTGGCCAGGGCGGACCTCCAGGCCGAGCACGGCCAGCCGGTCCTGCGCGCCGGCTGCCAGCGCGGCGGCCGCGATGTCGCCAGCCACCTGCTGGAACAAGTCGGTCTTGGCGACGAAGTCGGTCTCGCAGTTCAGCTCGAGCAGGACACCCGAGCCGACGCCGTCCAGTTGCGAAGTCACGAGCCCGTTCCCCGCAGTGCGCTGGGCACGCTTGGTGACATCCTTCGCACCCTTGATGCGCAGTGCCTCTACGGCCGCCTCGTAGTCGCCATCCGCTGCCACCAGCGCATTCTTGCAGTCCATCATGCCGGCGCCGGTCTGCTCACGCAGCCGCTTCACGTCAGCGGCGGTGTAGTTCGCCATGTCTCCATCTCTCGTTCTCTGTCCTGCTCGGCCCCGGCCGGCCCGCGCTGGTCCTGGCCGCGGCAGGGACGATCAAGCTGGCTGCGAGCCGGCGTCCTCGGCCTCCGCCACGGCGTCGGCGATGATCGCGTCGCCCTCGGCCTTCGCCTCACTTAGTTCCGCAGCCGTCCCGACGTCCTCGGCCAAGCCCTCGGTCTGACCAACCTCGGTCTGACCAGCCTCTGGCTTACCCTCCAGCAGCTCGCGCTCCCACTCGGCCAGCGGCTCCTCGGTGCCGAGCACGCCGTCGGCGGCGTCGGGCGCGGGCTTGTCGTCGCCGGCGGCAGCGCCTGCCCTCGCGATGAGCCCGTCCGCGACCGCGTCGGCGATCACCCTGGTAAGCAGCGCGACGCTGCGGATCGCATCGTCGTTACCCGGGATCGGGTACTGCACCTCATCCGGGTCGCAGTTGGTGTCCAGGATCGCGATGACGGGGATGCCCAGCTTGCGGGCCTCGCTGACCGCGATGTGCTCCTTCTTGGTGTCCACCACCCACAGGGCGCTCGGCACCCTGGACATGTCCCTGATGCCGCCAAGCGAGCGCTCCAGCTTGTCCTTCTCGCGGCGCAGGTGCAGAAGTTCCTTCTTGGTGAGGTTGGAACCCGCGACGTCGTCGAAGTCGATCTCCTCGAGCTCCTTGAGCCGCTGGAGGCGCTTGTACACGGTGCCGAAATTGGTCAGCATCCCGCCCAGCCACCGCTGGTTCACGAACGGCATGCCGACGCGGCGGGCCTGCTCGGCGATGGCCTCCTGGGCCTGCTTCTTCGTGCCCACGTAGAGGACCGAGCCGCCATGGGCGACTGTTTCCTTGATGAAGTCGTAGGCGCGGTCGATGAAGTCGAGCGACTGCTGCAGGTCGATGATGTAGATGCCGTTGCGCTCGGTGAAGATGAAACGCTTCATCTTCGGATTCCAGCGCCTGGTCTGGTGGCCGAAGTGAACGCCGCTCTCCAGCAGCTGACGCATGGTGACGACCGGTGCCATGCCGGTGTCCCCTTCCTTTTCGCGGCCCGCTGCCCGTGCGAGGGCAGGCGAGCCTTCCGGTTCCTGAGTACCTGGCGCCCGTACGCCCTCGCCGCGAGAGATCTCCCGCGGACCGGTGAGGGACGTTCTGCGCGGAGCCTGTGGCAGGCCGCGCAGCGAGCGGACGCGCGAATTCGGCCCCAGGACGGCGCATGCTCACGCCAGCCTGGTTACGGGCCGTCTGCGTAGTCTACATGCCCCGGCCAGGGTCCGACGTGCCCCGGCCAGGCCCGGATTTGGCCGCTATGCCCGCGGGTGCGCCTGCTGGTAGACCGAAACCAGCCGCTCGACGCTGACATGGGTGTAGATCTGGGTCGTCGCCAGCGAGGCATGACCAAGCATCTCCTGGACGCTGCGCAGGTCAGCTCCGCCTTCGAGCAGGTGTGTGGCAGCGGTATGCCGCAGTCCGTGGGGTCCGGTGTCGGGTACGGATCCGATGGCGGCGATCCTGGCGTGCACCACCCGGCGCGCGGTCCTCGGGTCGATCCGGCCGCCGCGGGCGCCAAGGAACATCGCCCGGCCGGTGCCGGAGCTGACCAGGGCCGGACGGCCAGCTGCCAGCCATGCCTGCACGGCCCGGACTGCCGGGATGCCTACCGGCACGACCCGCTCCTTGCTTCGCTTGCCGAGCACCTTGACGGTGTGCCGGCCGTCGTCCAGGTCGCCCAGGTCCAGCCCGCACAGCTCGCTCACCCGGATGCCCGATGCGTAGAGCAGTTCCATGATCGCCGTGTCCCTGAGCGCGATCGCCGCCTGGATCTGGCCGTCACCATGGCCGGCCATGCGGACCTCGCGGCCCGTGCCGTCCCGGTCGGCGCGGGGATGGGGGCCGGCTTCGCCATCCGTGCCTCCCACGCCACCGCGGCCACCCCCGCCACGGCCGTCAGTGCGGCCACCTCCGCGGCCACCCCCGCCACCGCCGGCCAGCACTGCTTCCATCTGATCCCGGCCCAGCACCTGCGGCAGTCGTCTGTGCACCTTCGGAGAGCCGAGCTGCGCGGCGGGGTCGACGGTCAGCCAGCCCTGCCGGTGGGCGTACGCGGCAAAGGCCCTGGCGGCCGCTGCCCTGCGGGCGATGGTCGCCCTGGCCTGCCCGGTCCGGTGCTGATCCGCCAGCCACGCCCGCAGCTGGGTGATGCCAATGTCCGAGAGCTGCCCGCAGTTCCGGTCGCTAGCGTGCCGCAGCAGCGCGGAGATATCACCCAGGTAAGCGCGAACCGTATGCGGGGACAGGCCACGCTCGGAGGCTAGGTGACGGCCGAAGGCCGCCAACGCAAGCTGGAACGGCTCAGGCAGCGGCCGGGAGGCTCCGGCACGCTCAGGAATCGAGGTCGGCGTTCGGTCCGGGTCCATGCAAGCCAGTGTGCTGTACCAAGCCGCCGAAAGCCGCGAACGCCGCGGCAGCCACTGCCCACTCCGCGGCCCCGCCATCGGGCGCTCGAGCGCGCCGCCGCGCTCCATGGGGCCAGTTCTATGCCTGCCACCGAGGCCTCCGAGCGCCGCCGCGCCCCATGGGCCCGGTTCCATTTGAGCCACGTACGAGCCGACCGTACAAAGTCCGCTCACCAGCCAGTGCCTGCCCACCGCGATCCATTGACGGCAAAGGCCCGTTGATCTAGCTTATGGCCTTACAAGGCTCTATTGTGTGGTGCGATGTGAGCGCTCACATCGCACCGGCAGCGACTGCATCCGGAGGAAGCACGCCACTGCTCAGAAGCGCAGCGGCGTGCCCGCCAGTTGGTGACAGCGCGCTAGATGGGCTTGGCCGCCGTGCGGTGCGATGGATAGCGGAAGGCAGGTCGCGATGATGCGCAGTCAGGCGGCTGCGAGCACGATGCGCTCGGTGCCGCTCGCCGGTGCCTTGCCCGCCAGGTGCCGCAATCGCGGCACCGCTAGCCGAATTCGGCAGGTCACTGTTACCCGGTCAGGCAAACGCCGCGAAGACCGTTCCACCTCGGGAGAACTAACTGGAGGTCCGCGATGAGACCAGTCGACCCCAAGGTCGATGAGGCAATCCAAACACTCGACATAAAGGACGGGCCCACCCGGCGGAGGTTGCTGGCCGGCACGGGCCTGGTCAGCGCGACTGCGGCTGCTTCCGCACTGCTGTCGGCGTGCAGTTCCAATGGAAAGGCGAACGCCGCGGGCGCCGCCGTCTCCGGCCCGTTCCCGAAGACCCCGTTCTGGCAGTTCTGGTTCGTCAACCACGTCACCACCAACAGCTTCTTCGTTCCCACCCAATACGGATTCGCGGACGCCGCAAAGCTGCTCGGCCTGCCGACCCCGAAGTGGACCGGGTCCACTGGGTCGATTGCCGCGCAGATGGTGGCACAGATCAACGCGGCGGTGTCCGCGAAGGCGGCCGGGATCGCGACCACGCTGGTCGACTCGACCTCTTTCACCACCCCGGTCATGAACGCCATGAACGCCGGCATCCCCGTGGTCAGCTACAACGCGGACGGCGATGTAAGCAAGACCGGCGTCCCCGACATCGGCTGCAACCGGCTCTGCTATGTCGGCCAGGCGCTGTTCACCTCCGGACAGCAGCTCGGCTACAAGATCCACGACCTCATCGGGTCGCCGGGCGACGTCGTCATCTTCATCGCCACACCGGGCCAGGCGAACATCCAGCCGCGCTATGACGGCGCCAACTCGATCCTTTCGCCCCTTGGCTACACCGTCGCCGAGATTGCCACCAATGCGAGCACCGCTCTGGAGCTGGGCAACATGAAGGCCTACCTGCTCGGGCACAAGAGCGTCAAGGGCGCCTTCGGCGTGGACGGGGGCTCGTCCTCGTTCCTGGCGCAGGCGCTGAAGGCGACCGGCCTGTCGATCCCGAACGGCGGGTTCGACACCGAGCCGCTCACGCTGTCCAATATCGCCGCTGGCCTCACCGACTTCACCATCTACCAGGACCCGTACCTGCAGGGCTTCCTCCCGACGCTGTACCTGTACCTGTACAACATCTCCGGCGGAACGCTCGGCCCGTCCGACACCGATACCGGCCTGTCCTTCATCACCAAGAGCAACGTCGGCCCGTACTCCTCTCCGACAAGCAGGTACCAGGGCTCGACGACCGCGGAGAAATACGTTCCGCGGCCTTCGGGTTCCATCTCGAACCCGCTCGCCACCACCAGCACATAGCCCGCGGCCCAGGTTCCTGGGCTGGAATGGACGAGCTGGCGGCGGCAAACTGTGCCTGGACGGCAGGCCAGCCGCCCGCCGCCAGCTTTCTGGCGCACGAGCGAGACAGTCAGGAGTGGCGTGAGCGAAATAACTAAGCCCGGCCGCGGGCTCCTCGGCCAGCCAGGTGGCGCAGGAGCCGCCGGGAATGGCGGCGTGGACATCATCCGGCGCGGGCTCGGTATCTTCGGCAGGCAGCGCGAGGCAACGATCCTGGTCGTCACCGTGGCGCTGCTGCTCTACTTCGGGATTACCCACAACTCGACGTTTGTCTCCAGCACGAATGCCGTTGACCTGCTGTCGGAGAACGCGGCGCCAATCGCGATCATCGGCATCGGCGAAGTGATGCTGCTGATCTGCGGGCAGATCGACCTATCGGTCGGATTCGTCTATACACTCGCGCCGTTTGTGATGTATTACCTAATTACATACTATAACGTGCCGGCCTTGCTGGCGATCGTCGTCGGCCTGGCCCTGGGCCTGGTGGTCGGCCTGGTCAATGGCTTCGTCACCGTCACGCTTGGGGTTCCTTCGTTCATCACTACGCTCGGCACCGGATTTATCCTGGGCGGGCTGGCCCTAACCTTCTCCCATGCTGAGCCCGTGACCATCCCGCCCAGCTCGGTGGGCGACGGCAAATGGATCGGCACCGATGCATGGTCTCAGATCATCTGGGCTGTCATCCTGGTCGCGATCTTCCATATCGTGCTTACCCGGACGCGGTGGGGGCTGCATACGGTCGCCGCCGGCGGCAACCAGCTCGGCGCGCGCGAAGCCGGCATCAACGTGGCCAGGATCAAGTACGGCAACTTCATGATCTGCAGCGTGATGGGGGCGCTCGTCGGCATCCAGACGGCGTTTTATACCAATACCATCGATCCGCTCGCGGGCGGCTACACGCCGATGTTCTACAGCGTGACCGCGGCCGTCATCGGCGGGACCGCGATGCTCGGTGGCTCGGGCACTATTCTCGGCGCGTTCCTGGGCGCGGTCGCACTGTCCACCCTCATCGACGGCTTGGACATAATCGGAGTCAGCGCTAACCCGCTTGGCATCATCTTCGGCAGCGCGATCCTGGTCGCCATGATCGCGAACGTGCAGCTCGCGCGGCTGCGGGAAGCGGGGCGGACGTTATGACCTTCCAGGAGCCGGAAGCACACGCGCCTGGTGACGATGGCTCGTCGGCGGCCGGTGACGCGCTACGGGCCGAGCACATCAGCAAGCGGTTCGGCGCCGTTACCGCCCTTCAGGACGTGAACCTGCGCCTTGGCCGCGGCGAGGTGCTCGGCCTGATCGGCGACAACGGAGCCGGCAAGTCGACGCTGCTTAAGATCCTTTGCGGCTTCCAGCGGCCGGACTCGGGTCGGCTGCTGATCAACGGGCAGGAGACCGCGCTCAGGTCAGTCGACCATGCCAGGTCGCTCGGCGTGGACGCCGTATACCAGGACCTGGCGCTGATCAACCAGCTCAGCGTCTATCACAACATGTTCCTGAACCGGGAGCGCGTGCACTGGCCGCTGCTGAATAACCGGTCGATGCGCAAGACGGCGCGCCAGTATCTCGACGAGATGGGGGTCAATGTCCCGTCGGTGGATGCCCAGGTGGCCAGCCTGTCCGGCGGCCAGCGGCAGGCGATCGCGGTAGCCCGTGCCGTCTATTCGCAGGCCAAGATACTGCTGCTGGACGAGCCGCTGGCCGCGATGGGCGCAAAAGAGGTCGCCATCATCCTGGATCTGATCCGCGACCTGAAGCGCAAGGGCGACGTGTCGATGATTGTGATCGCGCACAACTACGGGCAGGTGCTGGAGATCTGCGACCGGGTGAATTTGCTGCAGCACGGCCGCATCACGCTGGACAAGCCGAGCAGCCAGACCTCGGTCCAGGAGCTCAACGACATCGTCGTCGCCGAGTACCGGCGCGCCCTGGAGGAGCGCCAGCGCTCGGCCTGACGGCCTGGCCGCTAGACCTGCACGTACTCGATGCCAGCGAGCTGGCAGAAGTAGCGCCACGCCGCGGCGTGATGGCCCAGGTTCATGACCTCGTGGTGAGTGCCGCCGGCCGCGAGCCAGCCGTTGAGGCAGTCGCGCAGGCCCGACGCCGGACGGAACTGGCCGTACGGCATCTGCAGGGCTGGCAGTTCCTGGCTGTCGAGGTTCTCCCCCTCGGCCACGACCAGGCGGAACCGCTCGCCTTCGAGCGACACCAGGCTGGCCAGGGTGGCCGGGCCCGGCTGGTACTGGAACAAGAACGTGGGCGGGTCGGCCAGCTTGCCGATGCCCAGCGGCCGCTTGATCAGCCGGACCGGCCGGTCTGCGCGCGCGATCTTCCAGTTGCCCTCGCCCATGTGGCTCATCAGCACCGAGTCGGAAGGGAAGTCCATCGCGTACATCTCGGTGAAGTGCGCGTCACCGATCAGCGTATGTCCGGCCGACACCAGGCAGGCGGTCAGCACGTCGCCCTCGGCGCCGTACCCGTAGCCCTTGGCCATCAGGCTGGAGGCGGCCGCCAGTGGCAGGCGGCTAAACCGGCCGTCCTCGCCGATCGCGTCGAAGTGGGTGCTGTAGGCCCCGAATCCCCGCTCGGTCAGGATCTGCTCGATGGCGACCTGCATCCGGGCGTGATCGAGTCGCTCCTCGGCCGACAGCAGCGGATCGATGTCGAAATTCTCGTCCTCGACCGCGATGACCTCGGCGGCCTGCGCGTCGGTCACCGCGAGCATCCTCCGGTACAGGTCTCCGGGGGCCACCGCGAGTATCTCCGGCCCGAGCGAACGGATGAGGGCGCTCTCGTCGACCCGGATGTCACCCATATCGTTCATCGCATAGCCGAAGATCGCGACCTTCAGCCTGCGCAGCGCGGTCACCGTCGCCGCCGCCCGCGCCCACCGGCCGACGTCGGCGCGGAACGACTCGCTCTGCCAGTCATCCGTCAGCACGCAGAACCGGCGGCCGGCCCGGACCATGGCATTCGCCGTGTCCTGCGCGCCGTGCACGCCCTGGTTGTAGGTCATGTCGGCCATGTCCCAGCGCGGCGTCACATCCGGCTCGGGCTGGATATTGGCCAGGCACACGGGCAGCCGCGACTCGGCGAGAAGCCGCGCGACCCGCATCGCGGGCCCGTAGGTGAGCATGACCACGAGCACGCCATCCAGGTCAGCGTGCTCGAACTCGCGCATCGCGCGCTCGGCATCCTCGCGGTGCTTCACCGCCTTGCTCGGCACGAACTCACCGACCGGTGCCAGGCTGGCCGCCAGTTCCGCCGCGTAGCCCTCCTGTCGCTGCGCAATACCGGGGATCATCTCGTCATACAGGTCCTGCATGATCCCCAGAATCCCGATACGCGGCCGACGCTCAGCCATCGCAACCTCCTCAGCAGATCAATCCGATTACACCCGATGTCGCGGCCTGACTTCAGCGCTGCCCGTACTCGTCCTGATACCGCCTGTACAGAGCGTCGACCTGCTCTTGCGGCAGCGGCGTGAGCTGGCCGCGCAGGCTCGCGAGAAATACGGTGCAGGCAGCGTCCTCGCACATCACCGCTGCCTTGACCGCGTCACGAGGGGTGGCGCCGATGGTGAACACGCCATGGCTGCGAAGCAGCACGGCCGGTGAGCGATGCCCGGTCAGGGTCGCGACGACCGCACGGCCGATTTCCTCGCCGCCGATCGGCGCGAACGGTCCGACCGGTATCTCGCCACCGAACTCGTCCGCCATCGCGGTGATCACGCACGGGATCGCCTCGCCCCTGGCCGCCCACGCGGTCGCGTACCGCGAATGGGTATGGACTACGCCTCCCACCTGCGGCATGTGCCGGTAGATATAGGCATGCGAGGCCGTGTCACTGGACGGGCTGTAATCTCCGCTGATCCTGGTGCCGGCGAGGTCGCAGACCACCATGGCCTCGGGCGCCAGGTCGGGGTAGGCGACGCCGCTTGGCTTGATCACCAGCAGGTCCGTACCGGGCACCCGCGCCGAGATGTTGCCCGACGTCCACGCGACGAGCCCGTTGCGCACAAGCGCCGCGTGCAGGTCGGCCACAGTGCGCCGCAGCTGTCCGACCATCGGCGTCGTCGCCTGATCCGCGGTCACAGCCCGCTGCCTTCGGCTCCCGGCGCAGTAGCCGCGCCGCTGGCCGCGTCATCGGCCAGGGCTCGCTCGCCTTGTACTCCGCCGACCAGGGCCAGGTCATCCTGCACCTGGCCGTACCGGCCGGCCTGCGCGTGGCCAGCCGGCGGCGGATTACCCGGCACCGGGTCGCCGCGGACCCGGTCGCGCAGCCCGCGGAGTCGGTGCATGACCTCATTGGCGCCGCGGCCAAAGTAGTCGTGCAGGAGCAAATACTCTGCGTAGAGCTGATCGTAGACATCCGCGCTCGCCGGGTCCGGGGAGAACGCGGCGACTTGCTTGCGGCCCATCACCGCTGCCGCGGCCGGCACGTCCGGGTAGGCGCCGGCCGCGACGGCCGCGTGCAGGGCGGAGCCGAGGGCCGGACCCTGGTCGGAGCCGACAATGCTGAGGGGGCGGCGAGTGACATCGGCGTAGATCTGCAGGAGCAGCTCGTTGCGCATCAGGCCGCCCGCGATAACCAGCTCGGTGACCGGGATATCGGCCGCCTGGAAGGCATCGATGATGACCCTGGTGCCGAATGCGGTCGCCTCCAGCAGGGCGCGGTAGATGTCCGGCGCGCGGCTGGCCAGGGTGAGGCCCACGATTGCCCCGGACAGGTGATGGTCGACTAGCACGCTCCTGTTCCCGCTGAGCCAGTCCAGGGCTATCAGCCCGTGCGCGCCGGCTGGCTGCGCCGCGGCCTCGGCCGACAGCAGCTCGTGCAGCGTCACGCCGCGCCGGCGGGCCTGCGCATGGTAGGCCGGCGGCACGGCGTGCTCGGCGAACCAGGCGAAGATGTCACCTACCCCGCTTTGCCCGGCCTCATAACCGAACAATCCGGCCACGATCCCGCCGTCGACGACCCCGCACATGCCTGGCACCTCGGCCAGTACCGCACCGTTCATCACGTGACAGGTAGACGTGCCCATGATCGCCACCATCTGGCCTGGCGCTATGGCGTTCGCGGCCGGCGCCGTGACGTGCGCGTCGACATTGCCGACCGCGACCGCGATGCCAGCGGGCAGCCCGGTCCAGCCCGCGGCCTGCGGGCTGAGCGATCCAGCCCGGCCGCCAAGCGCGGAAATCGGATGCGCGAGCCTGGTGGCGGCGAAGCTGGCGAAGCCGGGGTTCAGCGCCGCGAGGAAGTCCGGCGCCGGGTAATGCCCGTCCTGCAAGATGCCCTTGTACCCGGCCGTGCACGCGTTCCTGGTCTCGGCGCCGGTCAACTGCCAGATGATCCAGTCAGCAGCCTCGATCCATCGCGCGGTGCGCTGGTAGACGTCGGGATCTTCCTCCAGCAACTGCAAGGCCTTCGCGAACTGCCACTCGGCTGAGATCTTCCCGCCGTAGCGGGCAAGCCAGGGCTCGGCGCGCGCCCTGGCGAGCTCGTTGATCCGGTCCGCCTGCGGCTGGCTTGCGTGATGCTTCCACAGCTTCGGGTAGGCGTGCGGACGGCCGCGCAGCTCCGGCAGCTGACAGAGCGGCGTCCCGTCGGCCAGCACCGGCAGCACCGTGCATGCGGTGAAATCGGTGCCGATGCCGATCACCTGCCCCGGATCGATGCCGGCGTCAGCCACGGCCGCGGGTACCGCGTAACGCAGCACGTCCCGGTAATCCTCCGGATCTTGCAGCGCCCAGTCCGCCGCGAGCGGCTCGCCGGAGTACGCGAGCACCGAGTCCATCACGCCATGGCGGTACTCGTGCACGGCGGTGCCAAGCTCGGCACCGTCCAGGACCCGCACCACTAGCGCACGCCCGGACAATGTGCCGAAGTCGATGCCGATGACGCAGCTGTCCGCGCCCCTGGTGTTAGCGCTCACATCCATATTGTGGCCTAAATTCGCCCGCCAGGGCGATACCTCCGTGTTGGTCTTAGGTGTTCCGTCCGTCGAGCGGCAGCCGCGCCACCTGCTCGCGAGGCCAGCGGCCGGGACAGCGGCACGACATCGGCAATACCGGTGTTACCCGATGGCGGCCGGGCGCCGGTCAGCTGACATCCGTGCGGTGCTGGCCCGAACGACGAGGTCGGGGGTAATGGGCAGGGCCGACTGGATCGGGTAGTCGCCTGAGATACGGTCTACCAGCAAGTGCAGGGCCCGCCTGCCGAGCTCCCCGAAGTCCTGGCGGACTGTTGTCAGTGGCGGCAAGAAAAAGGCTGCCTCAGGCACGTCATCGAACCCCACGACGCTCACATCGCGCGGTACCTGCCGGCCGCGCTCGGCGAGGGCGCGGAGCAGGCCGAGGGCCATCGGGTCATTCGCGCACAGCACGGCGCTCACGTCAGGCATCGAGCAGAGCCGGTGGCCAGCCTCATAACCGGATCGCGCCGACCAGTCCCCGCGCAGCAGCTCGGGCTCTCGCGCGCCTGCGATCTGCAGCGTTTCCCGCCAGCCTGCCACCCGCTGCTGCGCGTCCAGCCAGCTATCCGGCCCGGCGACATGGTGCACTGTCTCGTGGCCCAGGTCGAGCAGGTGCCTTGTTGCCTGCGCGGCACCGGCATAGTTGTCGATCGCCACCGACGGCAGGGGTGCGCTGGTCCCGCAGCCCACGGCGACCAGCGGAATGTCGGTCGCGACGCCGCCAAGCGCCCCTACCGCCGAGGTCTCCGGAGCGATCACGATAATGCCCTCGACGGCCTGACCGAGGAAGCGATCGACGGCCTCGAGCAGCGTCCGCCGGCCGAACGCGGGCAGGCTGGCGATCGCCACCGAATATTCCGGATGCGCAGCGCGCTCGATGCCGTACAGCATCGAGGCCGGACCATAGAGCGTGGTATCGAAACTGATCACGCCCAGCACGTTGGTGCGGCCGGTGACCAGGGTTCGCGCGGCGGCGTTCGGCCGGTAGCCCAGGTCACGGATCGCAGCCATGACCCCCGCTCTGGTCTGCGGACTGACATTCGGGTGGTCGTTGAGCACGCGGGACACGGTCTGATGGGACACGCCAGCGCGCTTGGCGACATCGACCATCAGCGGCCGCGGGGGCTGGCCCGGTGGAGTAGACGCCACGCTTCCCCCAATCCGGCCCGCCGCGCACTGGATGCTGTCGCTTTGTAACCGGCAGCGCTTACATCCATGCATCGCCAAAACTATAACTCAGCTCGCTTAACGGCAGCTGTCCCGCTGGCCGACGGCACAACGGCACTCCGCGCCCGCGTCGCACCCGGCTTGCACCTGGAAACCAGCTGGTCACGCGGGGCGCCCGCACCTGCTACCGGTCCCGGAGGCTGCCTTCCTGTGCAGGTCCAGGAGCGCACGCATCATCGGCCACAGGGTCACCAGGCGAGCCGCTGGTATGGACGCAAGAAATTCATGCGCTTTGGTAACAAACGGGTGGCAGATCCGATGTGAGCGTTAACAAGGTAGAGCTGTGTGCATTTTCAGCGAGTGATTAGGAGGAGCCTGCACCGGCTACCCGGGCACCCTGACAGTGCACGTGGCCTTCACCCTCAACAACCAGAATCAGCTGCGGGTCCGCTACCGCGCCACCGTGGCCGGCCAGGCGACGGTGCTGAACCTCACCAACCACAGCTACTTCAACCTGGGCGGCGAGGCATCGGGGCCGGTGTATTCGCAGCGCGTCGTCATTAACGCCAGCCAATACACCCCGACCGACTCCACCCAGATTCCGGCCGGCGTCATTGCGCCAGTCAAGGGCACGCCCTTCGACTTCACCACGCCGCATGCGATCGGCGCCCGGATAACTGATGACAACACCCAGTTGCTCATCGCCCAGGGCTACGACCACAACTGGGTGCTCAACAAGACCGGGCCCACGCTCGGCGGCCTCAGGCTCGCCGCTCGCGCCTGGGACAGCCAGACCGGATGAATCTCGCCGTCTGGACCGACCAGCCGGGCGCGCAGTTCTACTCGGGCAACTTCCTGAACGGCACGCTGGTCGGCATTAGCGGCCACATCTACCGGCAGAGCTGGGGATACACATTCGAGACCCAGCACTACCCCAACTCGCCGAGCCACCCCAATTTCCCCAGCACGGTGCTCCGGCCCGGGCAGGTATTCAACTCATCCACCATCTTCCAGGTCGGCACATCCTGACGGCAGCCGGGCCAGCGCCGCATCGGGCGGCGGTCAGTCAGGCCAGGCCCTGCGGTCTTCAACGGCTGACGCTACGCCCGCCGGGCAGATCGTGGCAGCCCGGCACAGCCCCGTTCCGGTATGGAAGGCATGTAAATCCGGTAACGCTGCCGGGCGTTACAACCCGAGTCAGGAGTTGCGACCATGCGCCTCGGGCTCCGACGTACGCTGTCCGGCGGCCGGCCCGCTGACCCGGCGCTGGGCCCGCGGCCGGTCGGCCGGCCGAGGTTGCGGCGGGTCGGGCTCGGTCGAGTCCCGGCTGACGATCCTGCACGGCACGATGCGGACGCCATGAGTGGGCTCATCGTTGATCGCGCAGAGGAGGTGCTCAGCGGCGGTCCTGCCGACGTCCTCAAGGCACATGTCGATGCTGGTGAGAGGGGGCTCCGAGCCCAGCGCCATCGGTTCCCAGTTGTCGAAGCCGACCAGGGCGATGTCCTGCGGGACACGACGGCCGAGCATCCGAAGCGTGTCGGCGACACCGCGCGCGATCTGGTCACTGCCGCAGAAGATCGCCTCGACGCCAGGCGAGGCGCGCAGCAAAATGTGCGCGCCCTCGCGTCCCCACCGCTCGCTCCACTCGCCGTAAAGAACATCGTTCGGCGAAAAGTCGGCGCCGGCGCTGACGACGGCCTCGCAGAAGCCTCCGGCCCGCTTGCGGGCGGCCAGGAAGCGCTCGGGACCGGTGATATGGCCGACACGCCTGCGCCCCGACTGGATGAACTGGCGTGCCGCCAGCTGGCCGCCGCCGTAGTCGTCCGGGAGGATCGCGGGCTCGTCGGTGTCGAGCGACTGGGTCATCGCATAGACGACGGGGATGCCAAGTGCGGTGCCGATGCTGGGCCGCGGCTCGATCCGCCGCCCCGTTACGATCAGGCCGTCCACCCGGCGGCTGAGCAGCATGTCCAGGTACTGCCGCTCCCTGGCGGGGTCATCGCGGGTGTCGCACATGAACACCGAGATCTGGCCGGCGCCCAGGGCATCCTCGGCGCCGAGCATCACCGGGATGCTGAACCGGCCGAAGCTGTCGGTGGTGATCAGCCCGACTGTGTAGGTCCGCCCGGCCAGCAGCGCCTTGGCCAGAACGTTCGGCGCGAAACAAAGGTCGCGAGCCGCCGCCGCGACCCGCTCTCTGGTCGCAGCGCGCAGCTTCCCCTGCCCGTTGAGTGCCTTCGACGCGGTGCCGATGGAGACGCCGGCCTGGGCCGCCACTTCCCTGATGGTCGGCCGCTTACTGTCGGATCCGGATTCTGCGGAAGGCAAACGGTTGCTCCGTCCTTGCTGCTCGGGGCGCTGAGCTTCCTGACCAACGACAATCTGTTCACGCTGCCGGTCGCCCTCAGCAACGTAGAGACCGGCACCTATGGCGCGGTCAACTATGGGCTGCTGCTGGCCCGGGCCATGATCGCGATGGTGCCATGCATCATCGTCTACATCGGGCTGCAGCGTTACTACGTGCGCGGCCTGGTGTCGGGAGCGCTAAAAGGATGAGCCGGCCGTCCAGACTCCGCGCCGAGCCAGGTACGGGCCAGGTGATGCAGCCAGCGCCGCGGTCAGCCCGAGCCCGGCTGCGCAGCCCCAGCCGATTGGGGCGGTACAGATGCCGGCCGCTGCGGCCGTCGCCTGGATCCGACCCGCCGAGATCGCCGTCCGCAGGGCCAGCAGCGTGTCTGGGCCCGGAATCAGCGTCAGCAGCCCGGCACTGACCGCGAACTCGGCCGCCGACCTCATTCGACGGTCACGCTCTTGGCCAGGTTCCTGGGCTTGTCCACGTCGTTCCCGAGCGCGACCGCGGCGTGGTAGGCGAGCAGCTGCAGCGGCACCGATAGCAGGATGGGGTCCAGCTCCGGTTCGTTCCTGGGCACCGCCAGGACGTCGCCCGCCAGCCGGTCGGCGAGCGCAGCGTGCCCGATCACCAGCACCCGGCCCTGCCGCGCCCGGATCTCCCCCAGTGTTCCCAGGTTCTTCTCCAGCAGCTCATCCTCGGGCACGACCGCCACGGTTGGCAGCTCGGGCCCGACTAGCGCAAGCGGCCCGTGCTTGAGCTCGCTGGCCGGGTAAGCTTCGGCGTGCAGGTAGGAGACTTCCTTCAGCTTCTGCGCGCCTTCCCTGGCCACCGGCCAGCCGCGGACCCGCCCGATGAAGAACATGCCCGGATACTGCGCGAGCTCCTTGGCCGCGGCCTCGATGTCCTCCTCCCTGGACAGGATCTCTGCGATCTGGCCGGGCAGCCGCCGCAGGCCCGCGACTATCCGCAGGCCGTCAGCCGGCGACATGTCGCGGATACGGGCCAGGTGCAGCGCGAGCAGGGCAAAAACGGTGGCCGTCGCGGTGAACGTCTTGGTGGAGGTGACCGAGACTTCGGGACCGGCGTGCAGGTACACGCCGCCGTCGCACTCCCTGGCGATCGTGCTGCCCACGGTGTTTATCACGCCGATCGCGCGGCCGCCCTTGCGCTTGACCTCCTGCACGGCGGCCAGCGTGTCGTAGGTCTCGCCGGACTGGCTCACCGCGATGTAGAGGGTGCCCTCCTCGATGACCGGGCTCCGGTAGCGGAACTCCGAGGCCGGCTCGGCATCAGCGGGCACCCGGGCCAGCTCCTCGATCAGCTGAGCCCCGAGCAGGCCTGAGTAGTACGCGGACCCGCAGCCGAGGATCTTGACCCGCCTGATCGCCCGCGCCTCGCGCGGGTCGATGTTCAGCCCGCCCAGGTGAGCGGTGGCGAACCGGTCGTTCAGCCGCCCGCGCAGCACCCGCTCGACAACCTGTGGCTGCTCGTGGATCTCCTTATGCATGAAGTGTGCGTGACCGTCCGCGTCGTAGCTGGCCGCATCGGCCTCGATCACGGCTGCCTGCTTGGTGGTACGCCGCGCGTCCAGGGTCGAGGTGCGGAAGCCGTCAGCCTTGATAGTGGCGATCTCGCCATCGTCCAGATGAACTACCTGGCGGGTGTAGCGGACCAGGGCGGCGACGTCCGAGGCGGCGAACATCTCCCGGTCGCCGATGCCGAGCAGTACGGGGCTGCCGTTGCGGGCGACCACGATACGGTCCGGGCTCCGGGTGTCCAGGACGGCCAGGCCGTAGGTGCCCACCACGGACTTCAGCGCGGTGCGGACCGCCTCCTCCAGGTCACCCGCCGGTGCCGCGGCGATCAGGTGCGCGAGAAGCTCGCTGTCGGTCTCGGAGGAGAACTCCGCTCCGTCGGTGATCAGCCGGCTGCGCAGCTCATCCGCGTTCTCGATGATCCCGTTGTGCACAATGGCGATCGGGCCGCAGGCATGGGGATGCGCGTTGGCGTCGCTGGGCTCCCCGTGCGTGGCCCACCGGGTATGCCCGATGCCGGGGCTGCCCTTGAGCCGGGCCGGGATGTCGGCCGCCAGCTCTGCGACCCGTCCCTTGGCCTTGCGGACGCGCAGGTCGCCGCCCCTGCCCACGACGGCAATGCCAGCCGAGTCGTAGCCGCGGTACTCCAGCCTGGCCAGGCCTTCCAGAAGTACCGGGACACTATCCCTGCTGCCGACATACGCGACGATCCCGCACACTAGATCCTACTTTCCGCCGACCGGCCACCAGGCAATTCCTGTGGCCCGCGAAACCGGCCGTCTCGTTGGCGCCGCCTGGATATGGCAGCGCGACCCTTGTCATTACTCCGACGCAGCTCAGCCGTATACGATCCGGCGTAGTTGCCGCAGTGAGAATTCCGGCGGCGCGTACCTGCGCTGCGGGATCTCGGTGGTGATCCGGGCGAATGCCTGGTCGTTGGTCAGCCCGTGCGCCTTTAGCTCACGATGGCGGCGGCGGACGTAGTCAGCCGGCGCCTCCGAGAAGTACCCAAGCACGTCTGCGATCACGCGGGCAGCCTCAGCCGAGCTCAGCGGGCAGCTACGCGCCAGGTAGTCCACAAGCTCAGCAGGCGGATCCGACGAAGGCATGCCGCCTATCATGCCCGCTCTGCCTATCATCGACAACAATCCTGCCCGATATCGGGCAGGATTAGGGCCTTAAGGCCGTCCCTGAGTGCGATTCGGCCTGAGGTACGTTCCCGTCCTTCGATGGCCCGCCGCCCATCATCGCGGCGTGCAGGCACTGGTTTTCATGATCGCGAAGAGTTTGCGTACGGAGCGTACGCAAACTCTTCGCGATCATGAAAACCAGTGAGAAATTGGCTGACTTCGGAGGTCAGCAGCCCCGCTCGTCTGCTGCCCTGCCTGTATCACGCCGCTGTCACGGTTCGCATCGGCTGGCAACGTCGGCACGCGACAGCGGGGCTAGCCCGGTGCCTGGCTGGGACTCCTCACCCGAGCCCGGCTGGTAGCCGCCAGCCGGAGGCCGCTCGCCGGCCGCGGCCGTGGCCTGCTCTGCCGCTTCCGGCTCGATCTCGGACACGGCCCGGTCATAGGCCTCCTTCACCCTGGCAACTTCGGCTTCCGGGTCCCTGAACCAGTTCGTCGACCAGAGCCGGTGATAGCGCCAGCCCAGACGCTGCAGGTGCTCACCGCGCAGCCTGTCCCTGTCGCGCACGCTGGCCGACTTCCGGTAGGAGGCGCCGTCTGCCTCGATCGCAAGCACCATCCGGCCGGCGTCCTCCGGATGAGTAGCCGCGAAGTCCACCCGATATCCGCCGACTCCGTATCGCGGCACGACGGTAATGCCACGGGCGGCGAGCCGGTCGCGGACGTCTGCCTCGAACGAGTCAAGCTCCGCCGCGCCGGTTGCCTCTGGCGCCGTGCCGCCGGAGCTGGCGTAATCCAGATAGTCGGCCAGCAGGCGTGCACCGGCCTTAGTGACGCGCTCGGGATCGACATCGTGACCAGAGAACGAGCTGACGAGCGTCAGACGGTGCTTCGCCCTGGTGGCCGCGACATTCAGCCGCCGCTCGCCGCCGTCGCGCAGGAGCGGGCCCCACTGGTAGCGCATCCGCCCGTCCGGATGCTTGCCGTACCCGACCGTGAATATGATCGCGTCACGCTCGTCACCCTGGACTCGCTCCAGGTTCTTGACGAAAAACGGTTCCGGCACATCGTCTGCGAAGAACGGCTCGAGCCTGGCCGCCTCGTCCTCATCGAGGCCGGCGAGCGCCACCCGCAACGCGACGTCGATCCGCTCGGCGTGCTTGATACCCAGGGCGATGACGCCTAGCGATTCCCGCGGATAGTCGCGCGCGTGTTCCAGGATCAGCTCGACCACCCTGTTAACCTCGGCGGTGACCGATACCTCCTGGCCGCCCCCTGCCCCCTGCGCAACTACCACATGGCGGAGGCATTCACCCCTGAAGACCCCGGGAAAGGTAGTTAGGGCGCCACCGTAGATCCTGCTATTAGAAAAGGCCACCAGCCGCTCGTCCCTGCTGCGGTAGTGCCATGCGAGCGCCGCGGTGGGCAGCAGCGGCCGCAGTGCGTCGAGCACTGACTCGAAGCCAACGCCGAAGGAGACCAGGCTCTCGTCATCCTCGGCGGCTTCGTCATCGGACTCGCTCACGCGACTGAAGAAATTCGTCGGCGGCAGCTGCCTGTCGTCACCCGCGACGACAATCTGGTGCCCGCGCATCACCGCGGGGATGGCGTCAGCCGGAATGATCTGGCTGGCCTCGTCGAATATGACTACATCGAATAGCCGGGTCGGCGGGAGCACCTGGCTTACCATCAGCGGCGACATCGCCCAGCATGGCTTGATGGCGAACAGCACGTCGCTGGCCTGGTCGAGCAGTCGGCGTAGTGGCAGGTGACCGCGCCGCAGCGCGGCCTGCTTACGGATCACCCTGGCCTGCAGCGGATGCCGGTTGCATGCCTCAGTCAGCACCTCCGCCCACGCCCGCCGCACCCGGCCGGCGTTGGCGGCCAGGTGCTGCACGTCATGGGTGCGGAAGTCGCTGGCGATCTCGTCGAGTGCCGCGCCGCTGTCAGCCGCGTACCGCGTATCGAGCACCCTGACCTGATCGAGGATCGAGGAGTACCAGGCGTGATCAAACGCCGCCGCGGCGATTTCTGGCCCGGCCTGCCGACGCGCGAGCTCGTCCAGCAGCGGGCCGAGGCCAAGTTCGTCAAACCGGCTGCCGAGTTCGTACAGCCTGGGCAGCTTCCACGCCGTGTCCTGGTCGGCCACCAGGCGGTCGAGCACGGGCTCGGGCTCTGGCCCGATCTTGACGACGGACCGCAGCGCGCTCAGCTGACGCTCGCAGTCTTCGTGCACCGCCTCGGTCTCGTCGAGCCCGGAAGAAAGTCGCGGCATGCCATCATCGGTGCGCAGCTCGCACCACCGGGCCAGCACCGCTGCGGCGGTGGTCAGGGCGGCGGCAAGCTGCTCCGGCGACAGCTCGTCGCCGCCAATGACCAGTGAGCGGGCCTGCTTGCGTAGCGCTCGCCGCTCCAAGAAGCTGAGTCCGGCCGCAGTCCCGGTGGCTGCGACCAGCCGGTCAAGATCGGCGGCGTACACCTGCGGCGTGAAGGCCTGCAGTGACGCGCGCACCGCGGCGAACAGCTGCATTATCGCCTGCCGGTCCTGATGAGACTGCGGGCGCCGCAGGCCGGTATCCGCGGCTGCCTGCTCGATGTGCTGCGCAGCCAGCGGCAGCCCTCGGGTGCGCAGCCGGACGGCCAGTTCGCATGACTGGCGGGCCTGGTCCGGCGTGCGCAGCATCGCGCCAAACCAGGGCGTGCTGGCCGGGCGCAGCGTGAAGCCGCCCAGATGGGCGAACTCGCGCAGCTCATCGCGGATCCGGTCCGCCTGCTCCCGGCTAATTCGCTCGGGAAGCTCGATCCGGGCTTGGGTGCGTGCCGGGTCCGGCACTCCGAGTAGCGCAGACTGGATCTGAAACGGCGTGACTCCCCACGGCTGGTGTACCTGATGCAGCGCGGACGCATGCCGGGCCAGCCGGCGCTGCCGCTCCGTAAGCCGCCGGTGCAGGTCGCCCACGTCCGGCCGCCCGGTGCGCTGCGCCTGCTCCAGCGTCTCTCCCAGGTCACGGCAGATGCGCATCCGGTCCCTGGTGCCGTCGTGGATATCGAGTACGGCCCCGCCAAGCTGGACGCTCTTCAGGCGGGAAAGTACCGCGTCAATGGCAGCACGCTTCTCCGCTACGAATAGCACTTTCCGCCCGCGCGCGACCAAGGCGGCTATCAGGTTGGCGATTGTCTGACTCTTCCCGGTGCCCGGTGGCCCGTGGATAACCAGGCTGCGGCCAGACAGCACGGTGTTGATCGCACTGCGCTGTGAGGAGTCCGCATCCAGCACGGAGTAGTCCTGCTCCGGCGCGTCAAGCGTCGGCTCGCTGCCTTCGTCCAGGCTCAGCAATTGCTGCGCATCAAGATCCCCGGCAATCGCCGCCACGACGTCGCTGTCGTTCAGTACCTCCTCTGCAGCCTGCAGGTCACGCACCATGGGTAGCTTCGCGTAGGTGAAGGTGCCGATAACCTGACGCGGCATGATCTCGAAGCCGGGCACCTCGGCGGCTTCGGCGGCCTTGACGAGCTGCCCGCTGATCTGGTCGACACGCTCGTCTTCTAGCTCGTCGGTATCCGCGCCGAAGGCGCTGGCGAGCTTATGCAGCAGGACAGGATTTACCTCGCTCTCCTCGTCCAGCGTGAGCTCGAAATCGTCGTGCCTGGCCCTGGTCGGGGCAATGGTCAGGCCGCGCAGCAGCACCGGGGCAGCCGGCTCCAGGAATAGCTCATCCCAGCGGGCCAGGCCGGTGGCCAGGTATCCGGCGCGGATGCCGCGTTCCTCGAGCAGTTCGGTGGCCCTGCGGTAGATCGCCTGCACCCGCCGGATCGCGTCGGCCCGCAAGTCGACCTCGGTGAACAGCTTGGTGAGCCGGACAGACCCGGAGCGGAGGAATTTCTCCAGCGCATCCGGATCTGCTCCGGCCAAATCCAGCGTCCCGCCCCGGCGATCCTTGTAGTACAGCAGCGTGTTCCTGCCGCCGAGGTCTGTGAGTGCCTCGATCCAGCTCGCCTGCGCAGCCGCGATCAGCCGCCTGCGTTGGGTCTCGCGCTCGCGATGCGCCTCACCTGTCTCAGCAGCATCCCCATCAGGGTCTTCAGGTAGCTCGAACGCATCCTGGTCACTCATGCATGTCCTCCACTGCACCGCCGCGAGCCCGCCAGATGCCCGCGCCGCGGCGATTCATTCCAGCCGGTCTTCCCGGTCACGCTCCTGCGAGGATCGCCGCGCACGAGTCTCTTCGCCCGCCTCCCTGTTCACACCCCCACGCATGGGCGCTGCGCCTTGTAGCCGCAGAAGCCATAATGTGTCCCGTGGGGCTCGAGCCGGCTACCGAGAGCGGCCTGATCGAGCGCGCGAGTGCAATCGATTTGATGGAACTCGCCTCGGATTTCGGTCCGTTGCCGCTGCAGGTGGGCGCCATCTTGGTATTTAGCTCTGGCGAGAGTCTGGCCGTGGGAGCGGTCCGCGACGCGCTGGCCCATCGCATCTGTGCCGTTCCGCGCCTGCGACAGCAGTTGGTCTCCACACCGCCGGGGTGTGGCCGGCCAGTCTGGGTCGACGATCCACAGTTCGACGTCGCCCGACACGTTCACGAAGTCGCCTGTTCACCGCCCGGTGACGAGGAGGCGCTTCTCCGGACAGCGGCTGGAGTCGTGACCGTCCCGCTGCCGCCGGGCCAGCCGCTGTGGTCAGCCACGATCGTCACCGGGCTCGCCGGGGACGCCTGCGCTCTGATCGTCGTCTTCCACATGTGCTGGCTGACGGAATGGGTGGCCTGGCAGTCCTTGCCAGCGTGGTCGACGGAGCCGTCAGTGGTCCCCAGCAGAACTTCCCCTCGGGCGAAGCCATCGACGCGGCGACTGGCGGTGGACGCAGCCCTGAGCAGGGCCCACGGACTCGCTCACCTTGAGCGCGTCCCAGCCCGTCTGCGAGATGCTCTGGCCGAACTCCGGCCAGGGGCCACTCCGCGGGCGCCCCGCTGTTCGCTGAATCGCCCCGTCGGTACCCGCCGCCGGTTCGGCGTCGTGCGGGCCGATCTGGCGCAGGTCCGCTCGGTCGGCCGCGCCTTCGGGGGGACGGTCAACGATGTCGTCCTTACCGCGGTGAGCGGCGCACTCCAGGCTCACCTGGCCCACCGGGGTGAATGCATCGATCAAATCGTTGTGTCCGTGCCGGTCTCGGGCAGGGCCGAGGCCAGCCCTGCTCAACTTGGCAATCAGGTCGGGGTCACGCCGGTGATGATTCCGGCATCCGGTGCTCCGCTCGACCGGCTTGCGGCGATCGCTGAGATCACCCGACGACACAAGAGCCGAACTAGAGGAGCATCAGCCGCATTGATCGCTCCGGCATTTCGGCTCCTTGCCGCGCTCGGCGTGCTGCGCTGGCTTGTAGAGCGGCAGCACATGGTCACATGCTTCGTGACCAACCTTCGAGGCCCGGATGTCCCCGTTTCGTTTCTCGGCGCGGCTGTCTCCCAGATGATTCCACTCGCTGGCGTCGCCGGAAACGTAGCCGTCGCGTTCGCGGTCCTGTCCTATGCCGGCACGCTCACCGTGACCGTCATCGTCGACGGCGACGCTTGCCCCGACTCTGGAGCCCTCGTCGCTGCGCTTCGAGGCGAACTCGACGCACTCACCGCACCGATCGAGACGTAACTAGAGCCCAGGAGATCCTGAAGTCAGGCGGATGCCTTCAGGTGACGGTTGAAGAAGGACACGATGCGCTGACGGGCATCTGCCGCCGACGGCTCGTGGAGGCCAGAGGGCCCGTTGAACTTCCCCATCACGACGAAGATCGCGGGGGTCCTCACCGACGACGGCAGTGAGAGGTCATTGAGGAAGGAGTGGCCGGCGTCGGGGTACTCCTTGACGTCATGGTCCACGCCGAGAGCCTCCAGGGCCCGGTCTAGCCTGTCGGCGGTTCCTCGATTGGCTCGGTCCCTTGCGCCGTAGCTGCCGACGATGGGACAGGCGCCTGCCAGCACGCTCTCGCTATATGCGTCCTTCTGTACGCCCACGCCGTAATTCACGCTGGCGGCCGAGAACCCGTGGTCGAGGGCGAGCAGCAGCGCGAACCCGCCGCCGATGCAAAAGCCAATGACCCCGGTCTTGCCCGTGCAGCCATCCTGGCCGGCCAGCCAGGCCCGGACTGCGTCGACGTCCTCGATGGCCCGCCCCGGCCGGGCGCGCAAGTCCCGGCCGATGGACAACAGACACCTCATCGGCCGGCCCCAGTAGAACAAGTCGGGCGCCACGGCTAGGTAGCCCTCGCTCGCCAGCCATTCGGCCTGGTTGCGCAGGTCCTGGCTCATGCCCCCGGCGTCGTGGATGACCACAACCCCCGGCCACGGCCCCTCACGCGAGGGTGTCGCCAGATAGGCGGGCACCTGTCCGCTGGCGCTCGAGACTGTTACCTCGGCCATCACGTCTCCTCAAAGCCCAGGCCCGACGGGAGCGAGCATATGCCGAAGCGCCCCTGATCGGCGCTTCCGGAACGCACAGGGACGCGTGGGCTCAGGGGTCGCGGTTGAGAAGCGCACGAGCGGTCTTTCGGCCCTACCCCCAGGGCGAAGTTGGGCAGACCTTGTACTTGGAAGCACGGGAGCAGGAGGTGCTGTCATGCGAGCAGTCATTATCTACGAATCGATGTTCGGGAGCACCAAGAAGGTGGCCGAGGCCATTGCCGAGGGGCTGGCCGATTGCGCGGAGGTCTCGGTGGTGCCGGTCACTTCGGCCGATGCGCACATCCTCGACGGCGCGGATCTCGTGGTAGTGGGCGGTCCCACCCACACCCACGGGATGCCCAGGCCGAGTACTCGGAAGATGGCCGGGAAGGGGGCCAGGAAGCCGGGGAGCGAGGTTGAGCTGGTACCGGGCGCGGATAGCGGCCCGGGAGTGCGCGAATGGCTCGCATCGCTCGACCGACTGGAGGTCGCCGGCGCCGCCTTCGATACACGGCTCCAGGGATTGCCGGCCTTCACTGGTCGAGCGTCGAAGTCCATCCGCCGGCACCTCGCCCGCCACGGGGCCCGCATCGCGGCGTCACCCGAGAGCTTCCTCGTCGAGGGCCTGACCGGGACCTTGGCCGACGGCGAACTAGAGCGGGCCCGCGCCTGGGGTGAGCACCTGACGCGGAGTGACTGCCTCCGAGGCGTCGTCCAGCGCCGCCAGGCCTCCTGACGCCATTCGCAGTCAAGAGCGCGACGGTGCGGGAACACCGTGGAGCCGTTAGCGGGCCCGGCGACTGTAGTCGAAGAAGTTGAGGAACCACTCCGTCAGCTTGTGGCCCGCGGATGAGCCCGCGCCGCCAGCGCTGGCGGGGTTGTTGAGTTGCTCGCCCAAAGCCCTCAGCGCGGGAGCAAGCACCGGGCCGGCCATCGGTCTTCCGTGGCCCGGCGCCAACACGCTCGGCTCCAGCCGGGCCAATTCAGAGACAGACTCAGTCGCTGCCCGCCAGTTCCAAGTGGCAAAGCGCGGTGGCCCGCCGAGGACGGGCCTTTGCGACAGGGCGTCGCCAAGCGAATTGAGGTTGACGGTTAGGACGGCGTCGCCCGACATGAGGGCACGGTCTCCCTCCCGAAATAGCGCCAGGTGGCCAGGGGTGTGGCCGGGCGCGGGGATGACCTGCCAGTCCGACAGGCCGGGAACGCCTACGTTCGGGTCGATAGGGCTCAGCCCGTCCCGCCCGGAGGGGAACATCCAGCTCCGCTCGACACGGGCCAAGGCGCCGATGATGCGGCCAGAGGGGGGCAATGGCAGTTCGTCGGGGTGCACGTACACGGTGACGTCCCACGCGTGGGCCAGTTCGGAGGCGGAGCCAGCGTGGTCCGGGTGCACGTGCGTCAGCACGATTGCTCGTGGCCGGGTGCCGACCCCGAACAGGGTCTCCGCTGCGCTCCTGATCAGCTCGGCCCGGCCCCGCCATCCGGTGTCGACCAGAACCCATGTTTCGCCCGACCGCACGAAGTAGACGTTCGAGTCTCGCCGTTTCCCTGTGACCAGGCAGTAGACCCCTGTGGCGACGGTTTCTTCGAGCGTGGCGCCGTGCAGGTACTTGTCCACGTCGAATTGACGGCCCCCGAGCCAGTCATTTAGTGATGTCTCCATAAGACCAACGTCCACCAAGGCTCGGCCTGCAACCAGGGTCGTTGGACCTTGCGGCCGCGAAGACCATCAATGAGGCGCGCTCGTACCGCGAGGGCGTCACGCCGTGCTGGCGCAGGCCAGGTCCGGTTCATAGCTGGCCGGGACCTGGGTTTCCGCTTGTAGGGTTCGTGCGCTGCGGGTCTAGCCCGGTCGTGCCGCCCGCCAGCCCTTGTCGCAGCGCTGCACGAAGCCTGCCGCCGCCAGCAGACCCAGGGTGCGGACGGCGGTGTCCAGGTCCACGCCCGCCCGGACCGCGATGCTGGCCGGACCGCGGCCGCCACGGACCGGAACCTGCTCCAGTACGGCCCTGGTAGCCGGATCTAGTGCGTCCCGCGCTACCGCCGGACCGCGGCGCGGGCCTGCGGGCGATGCAGAGCCGTTGTCGCCTGCGGGCTCCAGGTGCTCGTACACATCCCTCGCCGTCGTCACGCACATGGCACCGTAATCACGTATCAGCTCGTGGCATCCCGCCGACTGATCCGCGGTCACCGGCCCTGGCACGGCCATGACCGGCCGGCACAGCTCGCGGGCATGCCGGGCGGTATTCAGGGCGCCGCTGCGCAGCGCTGCCTCGACCACGACAGTGCCGCGACTCAGCGCCGCGATGAGCCTGTTCCTGACTAGGAATCCGGGCCTGGTCGGAGCCTGGTCAGGCGGGCACTCGCTGACCAGGACGCCCTGCGCCGCGATCGCCGCGAACAGCTCGGCGTGGCCGCGCGGGTAGCCGTAGCTCAGGCCGCCCGCCAGCACGGCCACCGTCAGGCCATCGGCAGCCAGCGCCCCGCGGTGTGCGCTGGCATCGATGCCGTAGGCACCGCCTGAGATCACCGTCATGCCGCGCTCGGCCAGCGATGCGGCCAGTTGCAGCCCGACGTGCAGGCCATACGCGGATGCCGCGCGGGATCCTACAATGGCCACCGAGTTCATGCAGGAGAAGCGCAGGTCGCCGGTGCCGCTCAGCCACAGCAGCAGCGGACGGGCGGCTCCGAGGTCGTCAAGCTGCGTCGGCCACTCGGCGTCGCCCGGGCAGACCAGCCGCAGTCCGCTGTCCTGCCAGGCCGCGAGTCTGGCGACCGAGGGCACCAGGCTAATCCGGGTCCGCCACTTACTCACGGCCCTGGACAGCGCCCGGTCATCGGGCACCACACCGAGCGTCGACTCGCCGGCCCACCCGATTCCCGTTACCACCGCCAGGACCTGCGCAGCGGTCCTGGTCTGCAGCGCCGCGCCCAGCACAAGATCACCAGGGTCGGCCAGGAAGCTCAGTGCCACCCGGGCTCTGCGCTCCTCGCCTTCGGCCGCGGTCACTGGCCAACTCCGAGCCACAGGCCGAGTGCGAATCCGACCTCGGCGAGCCTGGGCCGATCGGTCCCAGCCAGATCGGCCAGGGTCCAGGACAGCCTGATGATCCGGTCCGCGCCCCTGGCGCTGATCTGGCCAAGGTCCATGGCCCGCTCCAGCGGCGCCAGGGCGCTCGGCTCGGGCCGGAACGCCCGCCGCAACTCGCCGCCCGGGACCTCCGCGTTGACCCGCCAGCGCGTCCCGCGCAGCCTGCGGACGGCGCGGTCACGGGCCTGCAGTACCCGTGCGGCCACGACGGCGCTCGACTCCGCTAGCTGACGGTCACACAGCAGCTCAGCCCGGCCGACCGGCTGCAGCTCGACCTTGACATCCACCCGGTCGAGTAGCGGCCCGGACAGCCTGGCCAGGTATCGTCGACGAGCGAGCGGGGGGCAGGTGCACGCCGCCCCGGTTCCGGCTATCCGGGCGCACGGGCACGGGTTGGCGGCCAGGACCAGGGTGAATCGGGCCGGGAAGCGAGCCGTCACGCCGGACCTGGCGATCACGACCTCACCAGATTCCAGCGGCTGGCGAAGCGCGTCGAGGACGTCCCTGTCGAACTCCGGCGCCTCGTCCAGGAACAAGCAGCCCAGGTGCGCTAGCGAGGCAGCGCCAGGCTTGATGATGCCGCTTCCGCCACCCACGATGGCGGCCTTCGTCGCCGTGTGATGCGGCGCACAGAATGGAGGCTCGGTGACCAGCGGCCTGGCAGGCGTAAGGGCGCCAGCCACCGAGTGAATGGCACTGACCTCCAGCGCCTCCGCAGCTCCCAGCGGCGGCATGATCGTCGGCAGCCTCTCCGCGAGCAGTGTTTTACCCACCCCAGGCGGGCCGAGCAGCATCAGGTGATGTCCACCCGCGGCGCAGATCTCCGCCGCCCGCCGCGCTACTGGCTGACCGGCGACGTCGGCGAGGTCACGCTGCGGCGCGGCCGGCGCGGCCGTGCTGGCGCAGCCCATGCCGGGACCGCCACCGTCCGGCACGCCGACGTGCCGGTCGCCCAGCGAGCCGAGCCCCGCGCCGGATTCCACAACCTGCACCTCGGCTGCGCTGCCTGCCCGCCTGCGGCCGCGCAGCCAGTCCAGTAGCGCAGCCAGGCTGGCTGGAGCCACTAACTGCACGCCCGGCACCAGCGCCGCCTCGGGCAGGTTCTCCCTCGGCACCACCACCCGGCTAAATCCGGCGGCCGCTGCGGCGGCCACCGCGGGCAGCACACCGGGAACCTGGCGCAGTCGACCGTCGAGCCCCAGCTCTCCGATAAACACCGTGTCGGCCAGATCGGCCGCCCGGACCGATCCGCCCGCCGCCAAGATCGCGATCGAGATGCCCAGGTCGAAGCCGCTGCCCCGCTTGGGCAGGCTGGCAGGAGACAGCCCGACCGTGATCCGGCGCTGCGGCCAGGACTGCCGGCTGTTCACTATGGCCGACCTGATCCGATCCCGTGCCTCCCGCAGCGCGGTGTCCGGCAATCCGACCAGCAGCAGGGCCACCAGGCCGTTCTCGATGTCGACCTCAATCTCGACGACATGGCCCTGGACCCCTACCAAGGCGATGGCATGTGTCCGTGCGAGGGCCATCTAACCCACCCCGCGGACATGCTCGATGCTGAACTGGCCTGGCCCCGTCTGGAGCACGCCGATCACGTCTATCCTGATGTCCTCGTAGATCACCCTGCGCGTCACGACCCAGCGCACGGCAAGGCGGCGCAATCGGCTGGCCTTCTGCCGCGTGATCGACTCAAGCGGCGTCCCAAACCTGACCCCCGACCTGGTCTTGACCTCGCAGATCACCAGCACCCGGCCGTCTGCGGCGACAATGTCGATCTCACCCTGAGGGCAGCGCCAGTTCCGATCGAGTATCTCCAGGCCCTCCTTGGCCAGGAACTCGGCTGCCCGCTGTTCGCCCTGCTTGCCCAGCAGGTCTTTTGCGTTCACTTCGCATCACCTCCGGCTGCCGACAGTGGCGGAGGCGACTACCTGGCCGCCGGGCCGGGCGAAGTGCTGTGGGCAACTCGGACCGCCTGTTCATCACGGCGGACACGGCAGCGAGAACTGTCGGTGGCGGCTGCTTCAATGACCGGCGGCAGCCAAGGGATTGCGCTAACACGGACCGCAGGGCCGAGGGCTGTAGACCCGAAGACCCGCGGTGCGCGGCTGGATCTCAGCGGCGCGGCCTTGCGGAGGGCCTGGGCCGCGGCACCGCCTTGCGGAGGGCCTGGGGCCGCGGCGCGGTCTTTTCGACCGCTGGCGGCTGCCCTGGCGGCCCGTGCGGGCCACCTCGGAGCGGGAATGGCCCCGGCGGCCGGCTGGGCGCCTCGTCGGAGCGAGGTCTCGGCGGCCAGGGAGCGGCCAGGATCGGGCCGACTGGTACTGCTTGCCTTGGTGGGAGGGGAGAGTGCTTTTACTTAGGGTCAGGGATCTCGAGATCGCTCTTGGCAAGTTCCTCGACGTTGACGTCCTTGAAGGTCACAACACGCACGTTCTTCACAAACCGGGCAGGTCGGTACATGTCCCACACCCAGGCATCCTGCATAGTTACCTCGAAGAAGACCTCGCCGTTGTCGGCGGTGCGGACGTTCAGGTCAACCTGGTTAGTGAGGTAGAAGCGACGCTCGGTCTCGACCACATGACTGAAAAGCCCGACGACATCCCGGTACTCGCGGTAGAGCTGGAGCTCCATCTCGGTCTCATACTTCTCGAGATCCTCCGCGCTCATGTTCTCCCCTCCGATCAGGCTCCGCCTGCCATAGCAGCGATGCCTGCCGTCGGCCAGCCATATTCTTCCTCGATGGCGTCAACGATAGGGCCATTGTGCCCACTGCCAGGCTGGTAGCACGAGTTGGCGTCCTCGGACTTGCCCAGTGCAGCGTCTGCGTGCTGCAGGAGGTGCCCGCGCACATTTACAAACGACCGCCTGTGCTCGGGACATGTCCCGTACGCTGTCAGGGCATTCATATGACTTCGAGTTGAATATCCTTTATGTCTAGCGAAGCCGTAGTCCGGGTACTCCGCGTCCAGCTCGCACATAATCGCATCCCTGGTGACCTTCGCGATCACTGAGGCAGCTGCCACGCAGGCGGCAACCTGATCGCCCTTCCACATCGCCAGGGCAGGCACCGCCAGGCCGCGCACCGGGAAACCGTCAGTGAGGACGTAGCCCGGCTTGCCCCGCAAGCCCGCGAGAGCACGGCGCATGCCGGCCACATTACTCACGTGCAGCCCGTGCCGGTCGATCTCGGCAGCCGGGATGGTCACGACACTCCAGTCCAGCGCTGCGTCCATGATCTGCTGGTAAGCAGTGTTCCTGGCCTTGGCTGTCAGCGCCTTCGAGTCTGCCAATTCGGTCAGCGTCGCGATTCTTGCGGATTTGAGCACCACCGCGGCTACGACTAGAGGCCCGGCACAGGCACCGCGTCCGGCTTCGTCAATGCCAGCCACCGGGGTGAGCCCTACTCGCCTCAGCACCCGCTCGTAGCTGCTCAGCCCGCAATCCCGCCGCGGGGTGAGGCCCACCGGACGGCGCTGCCCTGAGTCCATGGTTCAACTGTGCCGGTGCTAGCGCCGAAGCCGCAACCACTCTGCCGCACGTCGCCGGGTTCGACGCTGCAACCAGGTCAATGGCACAGCACCTACCGCGCCAGCGACAAGAGGAAGATATGGGGCCTCCGGCTGCACTTGAGCACCGAGCAGCTGGACAGCGGCGGCACTGGAGGCCTGCTCAGCGGCGGCGGAGCCAGGTTTGTTGATGCCTGGCTGGTTGAAAGTCGAGGGGATCGGCAAGATCCGCCAGCGACTCGGCGGCCATATGATCACGAACGCGCGACCGATCACCTTGTTTTCCGGGATCGTTCCGCCACCAGGATCTGATCGCCGCAGCCGGGAGTCATCCGACACAGCCCGGTTGTCGCCCATGACCCACAGACGGCCGCGCGGGACCACGACGTTGAAACGGATCGCCGACGGGGTTGAGCCTGGGTACAGGTAGGACTGCTCATGCAACGGCACGCCGTTGACAGTCACCAGACCGTGGGCGTTGCAGCAAATGACCCGGTCACCGGGGACGCCGATGACCCGCTTGACGTAGTCGGTCTGCCCGACGGGCGTACCGAGCAACCCGGCGAAAGAGCGGAACAGCGGCGCCAGGGTGGCGTCGTAGGCGCGGGCAAATGGATTCGAGGCGGGCTTCGCAGGCGGCGGATTGGCATTCCACGACCCGTCGCCGTTGAACACGATGATGTCGCCAGGCTGAATGCTGCGGAAATCATAGACGAGCTTGTTGACCAGCACCTTGTCGCCGATCATGAGCGTGTCCTCCATAGAGGACGACGGAATGAAGAACGGCTGCACAACGAAGGTCTTGATGACCAGGGCAATCGTCAGCGCAACGACGATCAGGATTGGCAGCTCGATCCAGCCGGACATACGCCGCTTCCGGCCAGCCGGCGCATCATCGTCATCGGCCTCCTGCTCGGACCCGGCCGCGACCCGGGAGCCGGCCTCGATCTGGGAGCCGACAACAGCCGCGGACGCCTCACCGACCGATCCAAGCGGATCATCGGCCAGCCGCGCGCCATCGCCAGGCCCGGCCCGGAGATCCTGGCCATCCGCCGAGGAATCCGCGGGCGCCCCAGGGCCAGCCTCAGACTCGGCTGGGCCCGCGGAGAACCCGCCGCGGGCTCGGCCCGTTCCGGCAGTAAAACCGGAGGGCGCATCACCGGTGGCGGAATCCGACCTGCCTTCGCCCCAGTCTGCCGCAGCGCTGTACGCGCCCTGGCTGCCGTTTGGCGATACCCCGTCGGCGAGATCCTCAGCGCCCTGAGCGCCAGTCGCCCGCTCGGGCCTGCCGTGCTCGTCGCTCATCATTGGCCCGAGCCTATCGCCGCCGACGCTGTCATGCCCTCAGCCATGGCGAACGTAGTGGCGCTCCGCGCCCGGCTGCTCGCGATGTGTTATCTATGCGCCTCTTGGCTTCTTTGCCCGTTGTCACCGCGGCTGGGCGGACGGCCACCACGCCCCGCGGCCTACAACCGGTGACGGCGAGTGCGCCGCCGCCTGGCTCTGCGCTGCAGCCAGGTTAGCGGTGCTGCCATAGCGAAGCCCGCTGTCAGCGGCAGGTAGGAGGCGCCCGGTCGGACCTGGGCCGACACGAAGTCCGCTGCTACGGCTGGGCCTATCGCCGACGAGGACGCGGCGGACCCTGCTGGCCGTTGGATCCCTGGCTGGCTGAAGGTCGACGGGATGGACAGGATCCGCCATCTGCTGGGCGGCCATACGATCACGAACGCCCGGCCGATCACCTTACTTTCCAGGATCATGCCGTTGCCAGGGTCGAACTCGTGGCCGCGCGAGTCATCGGAGATGCTCCGGTGATCGCCAAGTACCCACAGGTAGCCAGCCGGAACGGTGACATTGAAATGGCTGGGTATCCCGGCCGGAGAGCTATCTGGCTTGTCCCCCGGATACAGATAGGACTGCTCGTGCAGCGCAACCCCGTTGACCGTGATCAGTCCACGGGCATTGCAGCACACGACATGATCCCCAGGCACGCCGATGACCCGCTTCACGTAATCGACCTGGCCTAGCGGCGTGCCGAACAGCCCGCCGATCGAGCTGAAGAGCGGCCGCAGCGTGTCGTCATAGACGCGGACCAGCGGGTTGGAGCTTGCCGTCGGTGAGCTCGGCTCAGGATTCCAAGTGCCCGCGCCGTTGAAGACGATGATGTCGCCAGGCTCGATGCTGCGGAAGTGATACACGAGCTTGTTGACCAGGATCTTGTCTCGTATCTGCAGGGTGTCCTGCATGGATCCCGTCGGGATGAAGAACGCCTGAACGACGAACGTCTTGATCACCAGGGCGATGACGAGAGCGACCAGAATCAGGATCGGCAGCTCGGAGATCAGCGACCGCCCGCCCTTCCGCTCAGCGGCGGACTTAGCCGCGCCAGCTGCCGGGTCCGATTCGGCCGCGCTGCCGTGCGGGCCGGCGGCCGATTCTCGGTGGCCGTCGTGCCTGCCCGCGACGGGTCGGGCTGGCGCGGGCCGCCCAGACGGGCCGGGCCCAGCCCCGAGCCCCCGCTGGCGCTGCGCGGGCGGGGACACCGGCCACTGCGCTGTTTCCGCCTCAGCGCCGGGATCCCCCGGCTCGCGCAGGCCTGGCTGCTCGTCTGATTGCATGGCTCAGCCGATCGCTAGCGGCCTGCGCGCTGCCGGTAGCTGCAGGGCGCCCGATGGCAGCAGGCTGCGGACCAGTAGGTCTCGGGCTTGCCGGGCATTTACCACCACTTCTGTCCGGCCTCCATCTGGCGCGCGACTGCTTGTCCTGGGCGTGCAAACCGACGGCACAGATGCCAGTGACAGCTGGCGTGGGCCCGGCCGTCGGGCTCGGCGCTGCCCGCCGGGCAACGGGGCTACTTGACCGGGGTAATCTCGCGACGCTCGCGAATCCTGGCGGCCTTGCCGCGCAGCTCGCGGAGGTAGTAGAGCTTCGCGCGCCGGACGCGGCCGCGCGTCACGACCTCGATCTTGTCGATGGCGGGGGTGTGCACAGGGAACGTGCGCTCCACGCCGACGCCGTAGCTGATCTTGCGGACGGTGAACGTCTCACGCGCACCAGCGCCCTGGCGCCGGATGACCACGCCTTGGAAAACCTGAATCCTGGACCGGCTGCCCTCCTTGACCCGGACGTGCACCTTCAGGGTGTCGCCCGGCCGGAAGTCGGGGATGTCGGAGCGGATCTGCGCCTTTTCAAGCTCGGCAATCGCGGTGTGCATCGCTGCGGTTTCCTCAGTAGTCATCAGCGCACGCCTGCGAACGCGCTGCATCGGTCTGTGTTTGCCGGGCAGACGCCCGGCAGCCCCCCACGAGCGGTAAGGCGGCGGGGCAGTGCCTTTTAGTGTGCCACATCTTCGCCAGTAACCGGAAAGCCAGCCTCTGACAAGACCGCGCGATCATGGTCGTCCAGCGCAGGGGCAGCCTGTCCGGCCTGGTCAGTAGTGGCCTCAGGCCGCCGCCCCGCCAGTCGGCGCACCAGGTCGGGCCGGTTGAGCGCCGTCCGGCGCAGTGCCTCGTCCCGACGCCACCGCGCAATCGCGCCGTGATCTCCCGACAGCAGGACTGGGGGCACCTCGAGTCCGCGCCACACCCTCGGCCGGGTAAAGGCAGGCCCCTCCACGAGCCCAGCCATGGCGCCGCCGCCCGCGCCGAAGGAGTCGTCGGCTGCGGAGTCAGCATTCCCGAGCACGCCGGGGAGCAGCCGGCAGATCGCCTCGGTCATCACAAGCACCGCTGGTTCGCCGCCGGCCAGCACGTAGTCACCGATGCTGACTTCCTGAACGCGCATCCGGGAGCGAGCCTCCTGCGCCACCCTGCCGTCGATGCCCTCGTACCTGCCGCATGCGAAGATCAGCCACGGCTCGGCCGCGAACGCCGCCGCCATGTGCTGGGTAAACGGAACGCCGGCCGGCGTGGGTATCAGCAGCAGCGGATCCTCGCCATGCTCGGACACGGCGTCTATGGCCTCGCCCCACGGCTCGGGCTTCATCACCATGCCGGGGCCGCCGCCGAACGGAGCGTCGTCCACGGTGTGATGAACATCACGCGTCCAGCCGCGCAGATCGTGCACGCCAAAGGTGATGTCGCCGCGTTCGGCGGCTTTGCCGATGAGCGAGACGCCCAGCGGCCCAAAGTACTCGGGGAAGATCGTGATGATGTCGATCCGCACGGCATCGCCCCTTCTGCCTACAGCGCAGCCCCGGCATCAAGCAGGCCGGCGGGCGGATCGATCACCAGGCGCCGGCCGGGCAGATCTATTTCTGGAACTAGCTCCGCAACGAAGGGCACCATGATCTCCGCCCCGGCGCGCTGGCCGGCTCCGGCTATCACCAGCAGGTCCTGGCCGTGGTGCAAGACGTCGGACACCTCGCCGATATGCTCGCCGCCCGGCCCGATCACGGTCAGCCCGATTAGCTGATGATCGCGAAACTCATCCGGATCTGCTATGTCCTCAAGCTCGGCCGAATCCACGACCAGCAGGATGCCGCGCAGCTGATCGGCCTGTTCTCGTTCGGTGACGCCGTCGAACGAGAGCAGCAGCCTGCCAGAGTGCCAGCGCGCCCTGGTCACCGTGAGCGGTCCGGCGGCTGCGGGCTCTGTCGCGAGTACAGCGCCCGCAGCCAGCCTGAGCTCAGGGTCGTCCGTCCGCACCTCGACTGCCAGTTCGCCGCGGACTCCGTGCGGTCGGCTGATCCGGCCGACAACAAGCTGCATGGCAGCTATCGGTTCTCGTCGGTATCCAGCAGGTCGACCCGGACATAGCTGTTGCCTGCCAGCGAGCCGATGACGGTCCGCAGAGCCCTGGCGGTACGCCCGCCGCGGCCGATGACCTTGCCGAGGTCTTCCGGGTGCACGCGCACCTCGAGGACGCGTCCGCGCCGAAGCCCACGGCTGCCGACGTGCACGTCGTCAGGATGCTCGACTATGCCTCTGACCAGATGCTCCAGGGCCTCCTCGAGCACCTCAGGCTCCGCTGCCTTCTGCCTCGTCGGAACTATCAGCCGCGTCGGTAGCCTCGGCCTCCGCGATCCCGGCCTCGACTTCCTGCTTGAGCTCGGCCGCCTCAGCGTCTGAGGCTTCGACAGCAGCAGGTGACGTCGGCTCGGTAGTCGAAGCGTCCGGACTGGGGGCCGCTGGAGCTTCCGGGCCGGGGGCCGCCGCAGCCTCCGGGGTCGGCGTCGCAGCCTCCGGGGTCGGCGCCGCAGCCTCCGGGGTCGGCGCCGCAGCCTCCGGGGTCGGCGCCGCAGCCTCCGGAGCATGCGCGGCAGACGTGTCGCCGGCCGGAGCCTCGGCGCTGACGGGCGTGGCCCCTCCGGTGTCGGTACCGGAACTGGCGGCGGAAGCAGCCTTGCCGGAGGCCGCGGTGTCCTTCGCGGCGCCGGAAGCCGCGGGTTCCGGCTTCTTGGCGCGGGCGGACCTCCCGGCCTTGCCCTCGCCGGCCTTAGCGTCCGCGGTCTCGGCCTTGCCGGCCTCGGCCTTGCCGGCCTTGGCGTCGCCAGCCTTGGCGTCACCGGCCTTGGCGTCACCGGCCTTGGCGTCGCTGGTCCTGCCCCTGGCCTTGGTCTTGGCCCCGCTGTCCTGCAGCGACTCGGCTACGGCAGCGGCGAACGCCACCTTCTTGTCGGCCTTGGGCTCTGCCGTCCGCAGCGTGCCCTCGGCACCCGGCAGGCCCTTGAACTTCTGCCAGTCGCCCGTCACCTCAAGGATCTTGCGGACCGGGTCAGTTGGCTGCGCGCCGACCGACAGCCAGTGCTGGGCCCGTTCCGAGTTGACCTCGATGAGCGACGGCTCGGCCTTCGGGTGGTACTTGCCGATCTCCTCGATCGCGCGGCCGTCTCGCTTGGTGCGGGAATCGGCGACGACAATGCGGTAGTACGGGGCGCGTATCTTGCCCAAGCGCTTCAGCTTGATCTTTACAGCCACGGCTGTGGTCTTCTCCCAGCGGATTGGTTTCGGGCAGCTGGCGTTCCGGGTGAGGACCGGACGAGCCGCCGCCCAGATGGTTCCGGCTCAGCGAGTTAGAGAGGGCCTCGCGCGACCGAGCATAGCGGTCACATTCTGCCAGACGCGCCCCGTCGGAGCGTAATCAGCAGCCAGCCGAGCACCAGGTGCCCGGCTTAGCGGCCTTTCTTACCTGGCCTGCCGCGCAAGCCAGGAGGCAGGTTCGGCTGCTGAGACCCGAGCCCGCCAGGGCTCAGCGGCGGCAGCTGGAAAGGCCGGTCGTTACTGCCTAGCCCGGGCAATGCGGTAAATCCGCCCGGTAGGCCCCCAGCCTGGTCTCCCGTCGCCGGACCCAGCTCCGGCTGCTGGCCAGCGCCGGGCCGACCAGCCTGGCTGCTGCCAGGCCCGCCGCGGGCTCCCGAGCCCGGTGGCCGGCCGCCGCCCTTGCCCTTCTTTTTCGCCTTGCCGCGGCTTTTCTGGCCGCGCCGCATTCCGCCCATGCCGGGCATGCTGCCCATCATCTGGCGCATCATCTTCTGGCCCTCGAGGAAGCGGACGATCAGCGAGCTGACCTCGCCGACCGTGACGCCAGAACCGCGCGCGATCCTGGCTCGGCGGGACCCGTTGATGATCTTCGGGTTGCGCCGTTCGCCGGGCGTCATGGAGTTCACGATGGCCGCGGCACGGTCCAGGTCCTTGTCGTCGACCTGGCTGAGCATCTCCCGGTTCTGGGCGGCGCCGGGCAGCATGCCCAGCAGGTTGCTGATAGGCCCGAGCTTGCGAACCATCGCCAGCTGCTCGACGAAGTCCTCGAGCGTCAGGCCCTCGCCCGAGGCCAGCTTGCCGGCCATGGTGGCCGCCTGGTCCTGGTCAAACGTCCGCTCGGCCTGCTCGATCAGCGTCAGGACATCGCCAAGATCCAGGATCCGTGAGGCCATCCGGTCAGGATGGAAGATGTCGAAGTCCTCAAGCTTTTCCCCGGTGGAGGCGAACATCACCGGGCGCCCGGTGAGCTCGGCGATAGACAGGGCGGCCCCGCCGCGGGCGTCGCCATCCAGCTTGGTCAGCACGACGCCGTCGTAGCCAACCCCGTCCAGGAAGGCCTGTGCCGTCTGGACAGCGTCCTGACCGATCATCGCGTCGACCACGAACAGGATCTCGTCAGGGTCGACCGCATCCCTGATGTTGGCGGCCTGGCGCATCATCTCCTCGTCGATGCCCAGGCGGCCCGCCGTGTCGATGATCACGATGTTGTGCAGCTTGTGCTGCGCCTCGCCGATGGCAAGCTCGGCAGCCTGAACCGGATCGCCGACACCGCTGCCAGGGAACGGCGCGAACACGGGCACGCCGGCCCGCTGGCCGAGCACCTGCAGTTGCTCAACGGCATTCGGGCGCTGCAGGTCCGCGGCCACGAGCAGTGGCGTGTTCCCCTGCGACTTGAGCCAGAGCGCGAGCTTGCCCGCCAGCGTCGTCTTACCCGAGCCCTGCAGGCCCGCGAGCATGATCACGGTCGGCGGGTTCTTGGCGAACCGCAGCCGCCTTGCCTCACCGCCCAGGATCCCGACCAGTTCCTCGTTGACGATCTTGATGACCTGCTGCGCCGGGTTCAGCGCCTCTGATACCTCGGCGCCGGACGCCCGCTCCCGCACCCGGCCGATGAACTCCCGGACCACGGGCAGCGCGACATCGGCCTCCAGCAGCGCGATCCTGATCTCGCGGCAGGTCGCGTCGATGTCGGCCGCGGAGAGCCGACCTCGGCCACGCAGCGTGGAAAAAACCTGTGTAAGCCGATCGGAAAGTGTCTCGAACACGTCGGGCTGCCGTCCTCCCCAGATGACCCTTGCTATGCCTCAGGCTATCGGGTGCGATCGGCCACCCCGGCAGGCAGAAGACACTGGCGCTCGCGTAAGGCCACTTCGGCAGGAGCCCGCGGCCAGATCGCGACGAGGCGGTTTGGCATCACCAGCCCAGAAGGACTAGAACCCAAAGCCAGACGCATTAGAACCGGAACGAGCAGAGCATGGCGACCTCATCTACGTCACCCGGACGGCCCCGGCATCTCCTGCGGCACCCTCGGGCGGCCCGCGCGGCTGCCGTCAACGGCGTGGCGATAGAAGTTCGGGGTCTGGTCGAAGTCGTCGTAGTACCGGTGAAACACCGGGGTTGCGGAGGGCGCTGCCGGCGGGACGATCCATGTCCAGTCTGCCGGGCAGCCGCGCCCCTGGCTCTCCTCAAGTTCTAGGTGCTTGAGGAACCTCGCGGACTCGGTGTGGTGATCGGTGATCGTCACGCCTGCCGCGCTGAAAGAATGCAGCACGGCGAAGTTCAGCTCAGTGAGCGCCCTGTCCTTCCATAACGACCGGTTGGTAGCCGTATCCAGTTTCATGCGCGCGGCGATCTCGGGAAGCTGATCGTACCTAGAGGTATCGCCCAAATCTCGTGAGCCGATCTCGGTGCACATGTACCAGCCGTTAAACGGCGCTGCTGGGTAACGAATCCCGCCCGCGTCCAGATACATGTCGCTGATCACCGGCACGGCATGCCAGCGCAGTCCGAGGTTGGCGAACCAGTCGAGTTCCGGATGATGTAACGGCACCTCTAGCACCGCGTCGCTGGGCAGATCATAAACGCTCGGTTTTCCGCCGGTCCCCTGGACTATCAAGGGCAGGATGTCGAACCGGCCTGGCTGCCTGCCTGGCCATCCGAGCAGATGGGCTAGCTGCGTCAGCTCAGCATTCAGCGGATCACCGTGGATGCTGCCGCCTGTCTGGTAGCCGGCGTAACGGATGAACTGGGAAGACAGGATGCGCGGACCCGGCCGGCCTGGCGCGTCCGGCGCGAACACGGTGATCAGCGGGCGAATGCGGCCACGATTGGTAGCCTCCCTCAGGTGCGCGACAGCTTCCGCGGCTACTTCAGCGGCCGCGGTTACGTGCCGACGGTCGCGAACTCTCAGGCTGCGCCAGTAGAGCCTGCCGATGCAGCGGGAGCTGTTACGCCAGGCGACGCGGGCCGCGAAGACTAACTCTGCCGTGGTGTGCCGGTACGTGCCCTCAGCTTCAACTTCGCGGCGCACTTGAGCAAATCGCTCCTCGGGCGAGCCGGGGGAACTGGGATTCTCGGCATAGAAAAGTCTGACGAATCGCTCGGCCTGAGTCAGAGTGCCGTCCACTGCCGATGCCGTTGGGCGTGCGCTCGGTGCCAACCCCGGTGCCGCGTCCACGTCAGCTGGGTAGGAGCCAAGACCCGGCCACTCGGCGCGAGCCGCGCAACCTTCGTGAACATCGGCCTCGATTCGGCCGTCTCGCCGACGCCGCGGGTATAGCCGGGCTCGGCCCAGGCTAATTCCCACGACTTACCTCAGCTGGGCGAGAAGCAGTGGACGGCATGCTCACGTCCCGCTTCCGACGCGCGCCCGGCCGACCAGCAGGGCATCGTCATAGTGGATGCGCTCACGCGGGATACCCGACCGCTTGAGGACGCGGATTGTCTCGCGGACCATGTCAGGTGGCCCGGCTACGTATGCCTCGCACTCGCGGTGCGGCATGTATCGCGCTGCCACCCTGCCCACGTTGCCCTGCATGCCGTCATAGGCCGGATCGTCAGAGGTAACTGGTGTCAGCTGCAGCCGCGGAAATGCATCAGTCAGCCGCCACAAGTCCTTCATGTCATAAAGCTCGTCGCGAGTCCGCGCGCCGCAGAAAAGGAATACGTGACGGCGCCGGCCTGGCCGCGATTCTTTGATCACCTGCTCGACAATCGCCTTAATCGGCGACAGCCCGGTACCGCCAGCCACGCATAATAAGTCCCGCTCTCCGGCCGCGTGCAGCGTCATTGTGCCGAGCGGCGGCCCGATTGTCAGCTCATCTCCAGGCCTGGTATGCCGCACGAGTGCGTTGCTTACCCAGCCGCCAGGGATCGCCTTTACGTGCAGGCTGATCAGACCGTCGTCACGGGGCCGGCAGGCGATCGAGTAAGGCCGCCATACGCGCCGCCACCGCGGACTCTGGATTGTGACATGCTGGCCCGCGGTATACGGCAGTACCTCATCGGGCGCGACCGTGAGCACGGCTATGCCGTTGCCCCGGTCCTCATGCCGGACTACCTCGGCCGTCCACGCGGCCGGGCTGCACGCGGCGTCCGCCTCGGCCGCGCGGATCATCAGGGCGGATCCTGCCTCATAGGTCTGCTGCCACGCTTGCGCCGCGCCGTCGGTGAATGCCGGACCGGCGAAGGCACGCAGGGTAGCGATAAGCGCCTCGCCGACGGCGTCGTACATGTCCGGCTGCACCGCGTACTTGCGGTGATCTTTCCCGAGTTGAGTGAGGTACCTGGCCATCTCCTCGGGCGTGCTGAGGCTCTGCACGATGTGGGCCAGCGCCCGGAAGAGCCGGTCGCGCTGTTCGTCCATCGCCGGCGGAAACAGTTCGCGCAGCTCAGGTCGGAGTAGGAACAACCGCGCGTAGAAATATGCGGCTGCATTGTCCCCGGCTTTCTCAACGGCCGAGAAAGTTTCGCGGATTGCCGTGATCGCGGGATCAGGCTCCGGGCCAGTGCCAGTGGCAGATTGCGCTCTGTCCGCTGGTGACTGCCGTGCCGTCTTTGTCGCCAGAACCTCGTCCGTTGGCTGCGGCTCAGTCTCTGGCAAAGCCTGTAAGCCGTCCCGAACCCGGGTCAACACTGCGAGATCCGTCCGCCAGGTACGCAGGCGCCACCAGCCGGACGGGCGACGTTCCCTGGTATGGTCGCCATTCGCACTGGATGGTGCGATAGTGCCGGCGGATGGCGATTCAGAACGGCGAGACATGGCGCGTACGCATTTCTACTCTGGAGCCGCTCCGGGCGAGTGTCCATGTGCCCGGATTACGGGGGAATTGGCTATTGCATGTAAGGCTTTAGCCAACGATACATTTCAGTCCCCCGATTTTGGCGTTTCCTGCCGAACCAGTTGGACAGGTTCTGTGCGGGGGACTCGTATACGTTCCGATAGCCCATAACGCCCGATGTGATGCTGTTAGGCTACCGCCTCGCGGTGCGGACTAATCGCTCGGGTATCAGTCGCCGAGAATGGCGTCGACGAATACAGCGGGATCAAAGAACGCCATGTCGTCGGGACCCTCGCCTAGACCCACCAGCTTCACGGGCACGCCAAGCTCGCGCTGCACGGCGATAACGATGCCGCCCTTGGCGGTGCCGTCCAGCTTCGTCAGGATGATCCCGGTGATGTCGACCGCCTCGGCGAACACCCTCGCCTGACGCAGGCCGTTCTGCCCGGTGGTGGCATCAAGCACCAGCAGTACCTCGTCCACGGTGCCGTGCTTCTCGATCACACGCTTGATCTTGCCGAGCTCGTCCATCAGCCCGGCCTTGGTGTGCAAGCGGCCAGCCGTGTCCACGATCACCGTGTCGACTCCGCGCTCGATCCCGGCGTTGACCGCCTCGAACGCGACGCTGGCCGGATCTGCGCCCTCGCGGTCTGACCTCACCACCTGGGCACCGACTCGATCACCCCAGGTCTGCAGCTGATCGACGGCTGCCGCCCGGAACGTGTCGGCCGCCCCGAGCACGACCGTCTTCCCGTCGCCGACCAGCGTACGGGCGAGCTTCCCGCAGGCAGTGGTCTTGCCGGTGCCGTTCACGCCGACCACCAGCACCACCGAGGGCCGGTCCCCATGCCTCGCGATGTGCAGCGAGCGGTCCATGTCCGGTCCGAGCATGCTGATCAGGTCGGCCCGCAGCAGTTGCCTGACCTGGGCCGGATCGCTCGAGCCCTGCACCTTGACCTCGGTCCGCAGCTGCTCGACAAGCTGCCGGGCCGGGCCCACGCCCATGTCGGCGGTAATGAGCGTGTCCTCGATCTCTTCCCAGGTCTGCTCGTCGAGCTTGCCCGAGGACAGCAGATTGAGCAGTACATTGCCGAAGGCGGATTGCGAACTAGCCAGCCTGCTGCGTAGCCGGGCCAGCCGACCGGCACTGGGCGGCGGCTTCTCGACGACCTCCGCCGGGACTTCGGCCACCTCTGGTGGCGTGGTGACGCCGGGCGACCCCGTTCCCTGCGGAGGGGCGATGACGTCGGGCGGCGCGAGCGTATCGGTGCCGCCCGCGGGCGTGTCCTGTCGCTCCACAGTGCCGACGCCACCGCGGCGATCATGCCGGCCAGGCGGCACCGACCGGCGCGCTCGAAGCTGGAAGTATGTCGCCGTGCCGCCACCGCCGACGACGGCGACCACTGCGGCGATGATCAGATCTTCAGTCATGGCGGAACCAGTCTCGCAGACACCGAACGCGCGGCCGCTCGGCGGGCTTAGACGCTCTCGCTCTCGCGCTCGCGCAGCCGCTGGCTGATCACGTTCGAGACCCCGTCGCCGCGCATGCTGATCCCGTACAGGGTGTCGGCGACCTCCATGGTCCGCTTCTGGTGCGTGACGATGATCAGCTGAGACACGTCGCGCAGCTCCGCCAGGATCTCCAGCAGCCGCTGCAAGTTCGTGTCGTCTAGGGCGGCCTCGACCTCGTCGAGCACGTAGAACGGCGACGGCCTGGCCTTGAAGATGGCGACCAGGAAAGCGATCGCGGTCAGCGCCCGCTCGCCACCGGACAGCAGCGACAGCCGCTTGACCCTCTTGCCCGGCGGGCGGGCCTCCACTTCGATCCCGGTGGTGAGCAGGTCGTCGGGCTCGGTGAGCAGCAGCCTGCCCTCACCGCCAGGGAACAAGCGCCCGATGATGTCCGTGAACTCGCGCGCGACGTCTTCGAACGCGGTACTGAAGACCTGCTGCACTCGCTCATCGACTTCCCTGATGACCGTGAGCAGGTCGCGCCTGGTCTTCTTGAGGTCCTCGAGCTGGGCCACAAGGAACGCGTGCCGTTCCTCGAGCGCGGCGAATTCCTCGAGCGCCAGCGGGTTTACCTTGCCGAGCTGATCAAGCTTGCGCTGCGCCGCCTGCGCCCGACGCTCCTGCTCTTCCCGGTCGTAGGGCACTGCCAGCTGGCCGTCCTCCGCGCCAGGCACCAGCACCTCGGGGCCGTACTCGGTCACCAGCACGTCGGCCTCGATGGCGAACTCCTCAATGGCCCGGCCGGCGATCTGCTCAAGCTGGAGCTGCCTGGTAGCCCTGGCCATTTGCGCTCCGTGCGCGCTATCAACCACCTTGTCCAGTTCCTCGGATGTCTCCCGGATCCTGGCTCTGATCCCCTTGAGCTCACCGTCGCGGCCTTTGTGCGCTTCCTCAGCCTGCTGACGCTCGGCGTCGGCGGCTGCGCGGGATATCTCGATGCTGGCCAGCGCGATTCTGGCGCCCTCGGCAACCGCGCTGGCTACCGCGGCGCCCTCCGCTCGCCGCTGTGCCCTGGCCAGCGCCCTGACCGCCGCCTGTCGCTCGGCTACCGCGGCCTTGGCCAGCGCGTCGGCGCGGCCGGAGATCGCCCGCAGCCGTTCCTCGACCGTGCGCACCTCGAGCCTGGCTTCCATCTCGGTGCCGCGGGCGGCCACCGCGGCCTCGGCCAGCTGCTGCCGCCCGGCCGGCTCGGCCAGCCCGGCGTCCTCCTCCGCCTGTGACGACCCGCCGCCGGGACGTGATGGCTCACCGCCCGCCTGCGACAGCTCACCGCCCGCCTGTGACGGCTCACCGCCGGCGCGTGACGGCTCACCGCCGGCGCGTGACGGCTCATCGCCGGCGCGTGACGGCTCATCGCCCGCCCGGGTCGCAGCTTGTGCGGCCTCCTGCTCCGCCAGCCGCGCCTTCGCCTCGGCCACTTGCGTCAGGCTCTGCTGCCTCGACCGCTCGGCCGCCGCGATGGCAGTCGAAAGTCGCCCGGTCTCGTCCCTGGCCGCCCTGGCCCGACCGGCCAGCGAGCCGAGCTTGCCCGACGTCTCCGCGGCCGCGGCATCGGCGTCATGCAGCCTGGCGAACGCGTCGTTCAGCGCCTGCCGCGCCTGCTCCTCGTCGTCGATTCCCCCGGTCAGCTGCCGTTCCGCGCGCTGGCATCTGCTCTCGGCCTCGCCAAGCTGGCTCGCGGCCTGACTCGCAGCGGCCTGCAGGCTGAGCAGGCTCTGCTCGGCGGCCGAGCCGCCGTGCGCCCAGTGCGCGCCGAGCAAGTCCCCGTCCCTGGTGACCACGCGCAGCTCCGGACGCGAGCGGACCAGCCGCAGCCCGGCGCCCAGGTCAGCGCAAACCACCACGTCGCCGAGCAGTTCCTCGATCGCGCCGGCAAGCTCGGTCGGCACCGTCACAAGATCAACTACGTAGGGAACGGGGCCGGCTCCCGCAGCCGCGGTCAGCTCGCTGGCCGCGGCCCTGGGTGGCGGCTTTGCCGCGGACTGCCCCGACGATCCGATGACCAGGCCCGCCCGGCCTACGTCGCGGTTCTTCAGCGTCGTCAGGATGGCAACCGCCGCGTCCATGTCGGCGACCGCGATCGCGCCAGACGCGGCGCCCAGCGCGGCCGCGACTGCTTCCCGCGCGTCATCGGGGACCGAGAGCAGCTCCGCCAGCGGGCCGAGCACACCGGCGAACGAGCCACGCTCGGCCAGTACGACGCCGGAGGCATCCGCGCCTCGGCTGACCGCCTCGGTGAGCGCCTCAGCCCTGGCCCGCAGCGCGGCCCGCTCGGCGCTGGCCTCATGCTCGGTCGCGCGCAACTTCTTGACTGTCGCCGTCGCCGCAGCGAGCCCGGCGCTGGCGCGCTCATGCGCGGCCGCCAGGTCGGCTCGGCCTTCCTCCCGGCCAGAAACCAGGTCCTGCAGTGCGGCGTACTCCACCTGCGCCTGCTCAGCCCTGGCCCGTGCCTGCGCGAGGGCCTCGGCCAGCCGGCCCGCCTCCTCCTGCGCGGCGTTGGCCCGGCTGGTCGCCGACTCCACCTGGCTGCGCAGCCTGGCCAGCTGCTCGGCGCGCTGGGCGGCGGCCTTGGCGTCCGCCGCGAGGCGTCGCTCGTTCTCCGCCAGCGCGCCCTCGGCCCTGGTGCGGTTCGCTATTGCCGCGGTGAGCTGCTGGCGGGTAACGGCTAGCCGGTCAGACAGGTCCTTCTCCTGCGAGCGCAGCTCTGCCGCCTCCTGCTCGAGCTCGTCCGGGTCCCGGCCAGCCCGCTGCGGCTCGGGCGCGGACAGGTGCCGGTGCCGCTCGGTCGCCAGGCCCGCAACTCCGCGCAGCCGCTCGGACAGGCCCGCAAGCGAAAAGAACGCCTCCTGGGCCGCGGCCAGCCGGGGTGCGTGCTGCTGCTCGGCCAGCTCGAGCGCGGCCTCAAGCTCGCGCGCCTGAGTGAGCGCCGCTTCCAGCGCGATCCGGGCCTGCACGGTCGCGGCCTCGTCGGTCTCGTCCTTGGTCAGCTCCGCGGCCAGCGTCGCGTAATCGTCGGCAAGCAGCCGCAGCCTTGCGTCCCGCAGGTCAGCCTGGATCACCGCGGCCTTGCGCGCGATCTCCGCCTGCCTGCCGAGGGGCTTGAGGCGGCGGCCGAGCTCGCCGGTCAGGTCGACGAGCCGGGTGAGGTTAGCCTGCATGGAGTCGAGCTTGCGGACAGCCTTCTCCTTGCGGCGGCGGTGCTTGAGCACGCCCGCGGCTTCCTCGATCAGCGCCCGCCTGACGTCCGGCCCCGCATTCAGCACGTCGTCGATCTGACCCTGTCCGACAATGACGTGCATCTCCCGGCCGAGCCCGGTGTCGGATAGCAGCTCGGCGATGTCCAGCAGACGGCACTGGTCGCCGTTGATGGCGTACTCGCTTTGCCCCGACCTGAACAGCAGCCGCGAGATCGTGACCTCGGAATAGTCGATGGGTAGCGAGCCATCGCTGTTGTCGATGGTGAGCGTCACCTCGGCCCGGCCGAGCGCCGGGCGGCCGGCCGTGCCGGCGAAAACCACGTCTTCCATCTTGCCGCCGCGCAATGGCTTGACGCCCTGCTCGCCCATGACCCAGGAGAACGCGTCGACGACATTGGACTTTCCCGAGCCGTTCGGCCCGACGATGCATGTGATACCCGGCTCGAACTTGAGCGACGTCGCGGAGGCGAACGACTTGAAGCCACGCAGGGTCAAGGTCTTCAGGTACACCCGCCGAATTCCTCCCCAACTGGTCCGGCAGGCCATGGTTCTGGCCACTGACACCGCGGCCATGGCACGAGGCCGTCCGTCTTCCGCACCCTACCGCGACCTCCCGGTGGCCTTACGCATTCAAGCGCGTACCGAACTGCGTATTGACTAGGAGCGGGCGAACTACCCCTAGTTTCGCATGTTTATCAGCGGTGGGCGTAATGGCGGCCGGACTGGGCGGACCGTGCCGATAGCATCCAGCCACGCCGTGCCAATCCCGGAGGTCGGAGTGCCAGGTCCGTCTCGTCGCGCTGTCTTGGGTGGTGGCATTGGCTTTGCCGCCGCAGCCTGTCTCGGCGGCGGATACGAGCTTGTCCAGGACGGCACGCTGCCCGGCAAGTACACGCTCGCCCGGCTCGACGGTGCCTGCGGGTCAGCGCCCCCAGCCCCGACCGGCCCGCAGCCTGCCCAGCACCTTGTGACCTTCGATTCCGTCTACCGGCACCGCTCGGTGCAGATGGTGACGCTGGTTCCGGCTGGTGCCGGGTCCGGCCGCGGGCTAGGCGTGGTGGTAGCGCTGCACGGATCGGGCGGCACCGCGGCCGGCATGGCGAGCCAGCTGGGTCCGGCCATGACCGCGGCCGCGGTCACCAGGTTCGCCGTGATCTGCCCGGACGGCGGGGACACGTACTGGCATAAGCGCGCCGATGGCGACGACCCGGTCGGCATGATCCTCTATGAGGTGCTACCCAGGGCCGCCGCCTCCGGCCTCGCTGTGGGGCGGATCGGCCTGGTTGGCGAGTCGATGGGCGGCTACGGCACCCTGCTGCTGGCCGAGCGCCTTGCCTCCGGGCATCCCGCCGAGCCCGCCGCGGCCAGCGCACAACCCGCCGAGCCCGCCGCGGCTGGCCCTCCCCCTGCTATCGCTGCCGCGGCCGCCCTGTCCCCGGCGATCTTCGCTTCGTACGCGGACGCACGCGCAGCCAACCGCATGTCCTTCGACAACGCGGCGGACTTCGCCCGCAACAATGTCCTCGCCGACCTGCGCTCGCTGCGACGGGTGCCGACGTGGATCGCGTGCGGCGCGGACGACCCGTTCCAGCCAGAGACTGCGCTGCTGCTGGCGCGGCTCGCGGACATAACCGGGCGCCAGGCGCCCGGCGGGATCCGGTCCGGCTGCCACGACGACGCGTTCTGGGAGCGCAACATGCCCGCCGCCCTGCAGTTCATCGGCGCGCACATGCACTGACCGTGCCGCCTCGGTACCGCCACCTATAGGAGCCGCGGACAACCGCCCCGCACACATCCAGCCCGCGCGGGGGACGACAACCGCCCGGACACCCAGCCCAAGCCCAGTGCCGAGAGCGATATGCACAGTTAGAGCTGATTCAGAAACCCCGGCAAAGACTATTCGCGCCGACGTTTGAGGAATAGGTGTCGTGATAGCAGCACTAGATCCACGAGCGTCCGCGCATAGCGGGCGCGAGCCCCCCTGTTCGCCGCCGCACTGCCGGATTACCGCCCGGCAGGCGCCGCGCGGCGAGACAGCGCGACCGTCAAGAACTCAGACGATGCGGCTATTGCTGACGATGTGGCTATTTGCTAGCGCGCAGCATATGACGCGACACGAACTTGTCCAGGAACACCGAAGAGGGACGCTATTAGCGTCCCTCGCCGTCGGTGTAGCTGGCCGCTTACGCTCGTCAGGTGAGCGCAGGCTCGCGAACCGGGATCAGCAGGTCATGACCGACTGAGGCAACAAGCACATCGTTCTCATCCTGGAGCCGGGCAAGCTCGGCTTCCAGGTCACGTACTCGTTGCTGCAGGCGGCGCATCTCTGAGACCATGCGGGGATCCGGCCCGCCGACGTGGCCGAGTAGAGCCTTTGCCATTGTGTAAGGTCCTCCACACTGAGTGACCAGAGTGGGCGTGCGCGTAGGTGCCGGATTGGCCTGCGCGCGGGTAACACCTCTATGGTCCCACCGTCAAGGGTATTCGGTCAAGTTTGACGATCGCGCAGGTCACAGGCCTGATACAGGAACCATAGCGGCGCCAGGATCAATATGCGCTTACCTTCCTTAACGGACTTCGGGCTCCGGCTCCGGTACCGGGGCCCGGCCTGAGCCGGGTCAGCCAGACACTCGTTATTGTGCCCAACACTCGCCGCTAGTTACCCTTCGTGTCCGGCTGGATACCAAAAGGCATAGGTTGACTGGCCCGCTTGCCACCCCACAAGATCCGCCGCGCCCGGTGGTTGCGAGGCCGGGACCGGGGGAACCTGCGGCCGCAGCTCAGCACTCAACGAAGCCCGCAAGGCCGCCGATAGCCGCTACCGTCCTAGACGTCACACGCCGGACGGTGCCAGGCGTCCGGCCTCCCTGCAGCAGCTCGAGTAGTGCCTGGCATGTGTCGGGCGCGCCCTCGGCGACCACCTTGACCCGGCCGTCGGCAAGGTTCTCGGCCAGCCCGGTCAGGCCGAGCTCGAGTGCACGGCCGCGCACCCACCAGCGGAAGCCCACGCCCTGGACCCGGCCCTCCACCCACGCGGTGAGTCGCACGCTGCCGGGCCGGTCTCCAGCGGCGAGCGCTCCAGTCACCAGCGGCCCTTCCGCGGCCTGGGCTGACAAACCGGGCAGCTGTAGGACGACCGATTCATGAACGGGTCTCGCCGGATCGGGGTGCCGCACCGCGGGCAGGGTTCCCCCTCCCGCCCGTAAACGTTGAGCGCGCGGTCGAAGTAACCGCTTTCCCCGTTGACGTTGACGTACAGGCTGTCAAACGAGGTGCCACCGGCGGTGAGCGCCTCGGCAAAGACCTCGCGGACCGCCGTGATCAGTCGGGACACCTCGCCGGGCCGAAGCCGGTCCGTGGCCCGCGCGAAATGCAGCTTCGTTCGCCACAGGGCCTCGTCGGCATAGATGTTGCCCACCCCGCTGACGAGCGACTGGTCGAGCAGTGCGCGCTTGATGCCGGTCCGCCTAGACCGCAGCCTGGCCGCGAACCACGCCGCGTCGAAGGCCTCCTCAAGTGGGTCAGGCGCGATATGGGCGATTATCGAGGGCAGTTGCGCCCCGTCCGCAGCGAGCAGCAGGTGGCCGAACGTGCGCTGGTCGGTGAACCGCAGGTCTCCTCCGCCGTCGGCGAACGTGAACCTGACCCGCACATGCGGCGAGAGCGGCTCGTCCGCAGGTCCTATCAGCAGCTGGCCGCTCATGCCCAGGTGCGCAAGCAGCGCGTCCTCGCCAATCGGCAACCACAGATACTTGCCTCGGCGACGGGCACCCTCGATGCGCCTGCCGCGCAACCTGGCGGCGAAGTCGACGGACCCGGCCAGGTGCCTGCGAACCGCCCGCGGATGCAGTACGTCCACCGACTCGATCCGGCGACCGACGACGCTGCGCTCCAGCCCGCCGCGGACAGTCTCGACCTCGGGCAGCTCAGGCACGGAACGGCTCCTGGCCTAGTCCTGGGCCTGGGAAGTGTGCCGGGCGGCCAGGCCCTCACTGATCGCGTTCCAGGCGGCCTCGGCGGCCTGCTGCTCAGCTTCCTTCTTGGACCTGCCCTCACCCTCGCCGTATGTCTTCGCGCCTATCCGCACGAAGGCACGGAACGACTTCTGGTGATCTGGTCCGCTTTCCTCGACGTGGTACTCGGGCGCACCAAGGATCTCCGACGCCGTCAGCTCTTGCAGCGATGTCTTCCAGTCCAGCCCCGCGCCGAGCCGGGCGGACCTGGCGATCACGGGGTCGAAAAGCCGATGCACGAGCGCATCTGCCGCGGCCAGGCCCTGGTCCAAGTAGACGGCTCCGATGACGGCCTCGAGCGTGTCGGCCAGGATTGAGGACTTGTCCCGGCCCCCGGTGCCCTCCTCGCCCTTGCCAAGCCGGACGTACGCGCCGAGTTCCAGCCCACGGGCAACCCCCGCCAAAGCGCGCATGTTGACGACGGCAGCGCGCAGCTTGGCCAGCTGGCCCTCGGGCAGGTCCGGGTACTGGCGGAACAGGGTGTCGGTCACTATCAGCCCGAGTACCGAGTCGCCGAGGAACTCCAGCCGCTCATTGGTCGGCAGGCCGCCGTTCTCGTACGCGAACGAGCGATGCATCAGCGCCCGCTCAAGCAGGTCCGCTCCGACTGGTACCTGCAAGGCGGCAAGCAGGCCCTCGGTCGTCTGCGCTCCGGGCCTGTCAGCGGCTGAGTCAGTCACCAGTCAGCTCCTTCCCGCGGCGTCGTCCGCGGCGCGTGCACCCCCCAAGGGCATGTCAAGAAGGAGTGATGACCTGGCGCCTGTTGTAAGTACCGCAGGTCGGGCAGGCGGTGTGCGGAAGCTTGGGATCCCTGCAGTTCGGGCAGGCCACGAGCTGCGGAGCCGTCGTCTTCCATTGCGCGCGGCGCGACCTAGTGTTGCTGCGCGACATCTTTCGCTTGGGTACTGCCACTTCAACGCTCCTTCGCCTGTCCCGGCGCGGTGTCCGTCCGGTCCGTCGTCTCCGGTCCGGCTGTCCCGTCCGGTACTGCATCGTGCCCGGCGGCGCTGCCTTCCAGCCCGGCCGTCCGGTAGTCCTTCAGCGCCGCCCACATGGCGCCCTGCTTCTCGTGCCCGTGGCCCGGCTCGGCGTCCGCCAGCCGCACCCCGCAGTCCGGACACAGGCCCCTGCAGCCTTCCTCACACAGCGGCGAGAGCGGCAGCTCAAGCACTACGGCGTCACGAAGGGCAGGCTCCAGGTCAAGCTTCCCGGTGCCATCCAGCGGATAACTCTCCTGCCCATCAGGCTGGTCGACAGCCTCGTCTGACTCCGCGGCGAACAGCTCCTGAAACCACACCTGCGTAGCCGAGGTGAACGGCTCCAGGCACCGCGCGCACTCGCCGACCAGCGGCGCCGTGACGTTGGCGGTCACGAGCACGCCTTCGGCGACGCCCTCAAGCTGGACTTCCAGCTCAAGGTCGGCCCCAACAGGAACCCTGGCCAACTCAACGCCCATGTACTCGGGCGCAGGGCAGGTACGGCTCAGCGTACGCGCTGTTCCTGGACCAAGATCCCTGGTGTCGAAGACCAGCGGGTTCCGAGGATCCAGGCCCTTCGGGTGCTTTGTTCGTGATTGTGGCATGTCAGGCAACAGTAGAGGCGGGGTGTCGGCCTCCAAGAGTACCGGCCAGCCTGCGGCAACCCCAACTTGGCCGGCCCGCGCTTCCGGCGACCCCCGGCCTCAGCCCTCGCGCAGGCGGTTTTTCAGGCTCTCGAGCACAAATGGCGGCACCAGCCCGCTGACGTCCCCGCCGAACTTAGCGAACTCCTTCACCAGGCTCGAGGAGAGGAAGGCGTACAGCGGGTTCGTGGTCATGAACAGCGTTTCCACGCCCGCCTGGTTGTAGTTCATCTGCGCCATCTGCAGCTCGTAGTCGAAGTCGGTAACGGCCCGCAGGCCCTTCACTACTGCCGAGATGTCGTTCGCACGGCAGAAATCGACTATCAGCCCCTCGAACCGGTCCACCTGCACGTTGTCGAGCTTCCTGGTCGCCTCGCGCAGCAGTTCCACCCGCTCGTCCGTGCTGAACAAGGCGGTCTTGTTGGGATTGCGGAACACCGCGACGATGACCTCGTCGTAGAGCTGCGCTGCCCTGGTGATGACATCGAGATGCCCGTTGGTGACCGGGTCGAAAGAGCCTGGGCAGACCACACGCCGCACGCTGAATCACGCTCCCGTCGGGGAAATTGCCGTAGGTTCCGCGCCTGCCGCGAGACCGTACCAGAGGGTTGCCTCACCGTACTTACGGGACCGGTCCACCGCGTAGCCGGCCGGCCATGAAAGCGGCCCGGACCGGGTCGCCCGCTCTACGACGACGACCGCTCTCGGCGCAAGCCAGCCCTCGGTCGCCAGCATCGTCAGCATCCGCTCCAGCTCTTCGGCGGCCAGCGCATAGGGCGGGTCGGCGAACACGAAGTCGCGGGGGCGGAGGCCCTGCGGGCCACGGGTGAGCACGCGCGCGACCTTGTCGGTCACTAGGCGCGCGCCCGCAAGCCCGACGACGTCCATGTTTGCGCTGATCACCTGCGCCGCCCGCGGGTCAGACTCCACCAGCAGCACGTCGTCCGCCCCTCGGGACAGCGCCTCAAGCCCGATTGCCCCCGAGCCTGCGTACAGGTCAAGCACGGCCGCGCCCTGCAGCCCGCCGGTCATCGTCAGCACCGTCGAGAACAGGCCCTCCCTGGTCCGGTCGCTAGTCGGCCGCGTGGTCCGGCCGGCGGCGGTGATCAGCCGCCTGCCGCCCGCAGCACCCGCGATGATCCGGGTCATGACTACGGCCGCCCGCTTGGCACTGTTCCGCGCCCTTCAGCTCTTTTCCAGGAACGCGGCGCGTTCGTGCTCGACCAGGACCCGGACGGCCGCGGCCAGCCCGGGCTGCGAGGCGAGGGCCGGGTCACCAGCCACCAGCGCGACGGCTTCCTCCCTGGCCCGGCCGATCAGGTCCTCGTCATCCAGCAGCCGCAACAGCCGGAGGCTGGACTTGCGGCCAGCCTGCGCCGTGCCAAGCACGTCGCCTTCCCGGCGCTGGGCTAGGTCGATCCTCGACAGCACGAAACCGTCGACGGTACTGGCCACCGCGGCGAGCCGCAGCCTGGCCGGACTCTCCTCCGGCGCCTCGGTGACCAGCAGGCAGAGCCCGCCATGACTGCCACGGCCGACGCGGCCACGCAGCTGATGCAACTGGGAGACGCCGAACCGCTCGGCGTCGGTGATGACCATGACCGTGGCGTTCGGGACGTCCACGCCGACCTCCACCACCGTGGTGGTGATCAGCACGTCGATGAGACCGTCGGCGAATGCCAGCATCACCTTGTCCTTCTCCTCCGAAGACAGCCGGCCATGCATGATCCCGACCCGCAGGCCAGCCAGCTCCGTGCCGCTCAGCTGCGCGGCGAGGTCGAGCACCGCGAGCGGCGGCCGTGCTGGCGTGCCATCGCCATCGTCCTCGTCGGCCGTCGCGGCGGACCCGTAGCCCGCATGCTCGTCACCAGCCTGACCGCTGGCGGCATCGTCGCCGATGCGGGGGCACACCACGTATGCCTGGCGACCGGCAGCGACCTCTTCCCTGATCCGCTCCCACGTCCTGGTCAGGTAGTGCGGCCGCTCCGCCACCGGCACGACGTGCGTCTCGATCGGAGCCCGGCCGGCCGGCAGTTCCGTGAGCGTGGACATATCCAGGTCCCCGAAGACCGTCATGGCGACCGTTCGCGGGATAGGCGTCGCCGTCATGACGAGCACGTGCGGGCGGCCGTCGCCTGCCTTCTCCCGTAGCGCGTCGCGCTGCTCGACGCCGAACCGGTGCTGCTCGTCGATCACGACCAGGCCGAGATCGGCGAACTGCACCCTGTCTTCGAGCAAAGCGTGGGTACCGATGACGATGCCGGCGCCGCCGGATGCGGCCTCCAGCAGCGCGCGACGGCGGGCGGCGGCGCTCAGCGATCCAGTCAGCAGCGTCAGCCGGGTAGCGTGCTCCGCGCCCCCAAGCTGACCGGCCATGCCGAGCGGGCCGAGCAGGCTGGAGATAGACCGGAAGTGCTGCTGCGCGAGCACCTCGGTCGGCGCCAGCAGGGCCGCCTGCCCCGCCGCGTCTACGACCTGCAGCATCGCCCGGACGGCGATCACCGTCTTACCCGAGCCGACCTCGCCCTGCAGCAGCCGGTTCATCGGATGATCGGTGGCCAGGCCGGCCGCGATCTCCGCGCTGGCCTTCAGCTGGCCCAATGTCAGCTCGAACGGCAACGCCGCGTCGAAGTCGGCCAGCAGCCCGCCCTCTACCGGTGGCCGCGGTACGGCGCTGTAGTCGGCGGCGGCGAGCCGGCGCTGCGCCAGCAGCACCTGCAGCGCGAACGCCTCGTCCCACTTGAGCCTGTCTACCGCCCGGTCCTTGTCGGCGAAGTCCACCGGCCGGTGGATCCCGCGAAGCGCGTCGAGGTATCCGCACAGGCCATAACGTTCCCGCACTGGGCGTGGCAATGGATCGTCTGGCACATCCAGCGAGTGCAGTGCAAGCCGCACGGAGTCCGCGATCTTCCAGGACGGCATCTGGCTGGTGGCCGGGTAGACCGGGATGAGCTCGGCGGCATATTCGGCAGCCCTTGCCGCGGACGGCCCCGTTCCCAGCAATTCGTAGTCGGGATGGGTCAGCTGTCGCTTGCCGCGAAAGCTCGACACCTGACCGGAGAAGAGCCCGCGGGTTCCTGGCGCGAGTTCCTTTTCACGGAAGTCCTGACGCCCGCGGCCGAAGAACGTCAGCGTCAGGCGGCCGCGGCCGTCAGTCACGACGGCCTCGCAGATGGAGCCAGACCGGTTGCGCATTCGCCGCGATGACACCGAGGCGACCTCGGCCTGGACCGTGACGTAGTCGCCTTCCTTCAGCCCCACCAGATCCGTCAGTTCGCCGCGCTTGTCGTAACGACGCGGGTAGTACCCGAGCAGGTCGCCTACCGTGTGCAGGTCAAGCGCTCCGGCGAGTCGCTTGGCTGCCTTGTCGCCGACGACCAGGCGGAGCGGATCGGCATGAACGGCCACCCCGCCAGGATAGGCTCAGGCACCGTCAGCGGTCCGCAAGCCGAGGCAAGCGGCGCCTGCCGGGCATGGCCTGCTTGCCGTCCTGGCCAGCGCCGCAAGCGCCCGGCTCGCGTGCAGCCGGGTCTGTCGGATATCCTTCGACGACTGGCCCGGTCATACCCGGAGCCAGCGACCTATCTGGCTACCACCCCAATGGAGCGATCCCGTGGCTTCCGTCTGCGACGTGTGCGGCAAGGCGCCGAGCTTCGGCAAGAACGTGTCGTTCTCGCACCGCCGCACCTCGCGCCGCTTCAATCCCAACATTCAGCGCAGGCGCGCCATGGTCGGCAAGACCCCGCGGCGATTGAACGTCTGCACCTCCTGCATCAAGGCCGGCAAGATCAGCAGCTGACCTGGGGCTCCGCCCGGCAGTACCAGAAAGAGCCACCATGCGGCTCTTTGCCGTGCCAGGGGGGGGGTGAATCTCGGATCCGCCTGGCCGCCCGCGGGGCAACGCTAGGCCTGGATCAGCCTGCGCTCGTGTCCGCCCGCAGCCGCCAGCCATGATCAACAGGCCCGATCCCGGCCCCGAGCGGGAACCCGGCGGCTATCGCTCCTGTCACGTAGTCCTTGGCCGCCTGTACCGCGGTCGGCACGTCGTCGCCCACAGCCAGCCGGGACGCGATCGCGGATGCCAGCGTGCAACCGGTGCCGTGCGTGTGCACGCTGGAGATCCGCTGGCCCGGATAGCGAATGACCCGGTCGCCGTCGGAGAGCAGATCCACCGGATTGCCTGGGAGGTGCCCGCCCTTGATCAGCACCCACTGCGGGCCCATTGAATTGATCATCTTGGCCGCCGTTAGCATCTGCCGCTCGTCGGCGATCGGCATGCCGGTGAGCATCTCGGCTTCGAGCAAGTTCGGAGTGACAACGGTAGCCAGCGGCAGCAGCCGCTCCCTGACGGCATCCAGCGTGCCCTCCGATAGCAGGCTGTCCCCATGCTTGGACACCGCCACCGGGTCGACCACGACCGGCGCCGCGACCTCGGCCAGCGCATCACACACGGTCCCGACCAGCACCGCGGACGCCAGCATGCCGGTCTTGATCGCCTGCGCGCCGATGTCGCTGAGCACGGAGTCCAGCTGGGCGGCGACGGCCTCGGGCGGCAGTTCCCAGTAACCCTGCACCCCTACCGAGTTCTGGGCGGTTACCGCGCAGATCACCGTCATGCCGTGCACGCCGAGCGCGAGCATCGTCTTCAGGTCCGCCTGGATGCCTGCCCCGCCGCCGGAGTCAGAACCGGCGATGGCAAGGACGCGGGGCGGCGCTGGCATCATGCGTCCAGCCTAAGGGCGCAACCTGGCGCCGCGATCCGCGCGTGCCGGCGCCGGTCAGCTAAGCGCCTGCCCGCACCCGCGGGTCAGAACACCTTCAGTTTCCTGGCCGCGGACAACGCGGGCTCGTCGCCTGCGGCCTCCACGCCGAGTTCATCCCAGGTGCCGCGCCGCGTAATCCAGCGGACAAACGACTGAGCCCCGGAACTGATCGTGGCCATCGCCTGGCCAGTGCCGAAGCTGATGATCCTGGCGCCAGGCCCGGTCACCTGCAGTTCGTATAGGCCAGCCTCGGCCGCGGCCGGATTCTGCTGCGGCAGCGCCGCCTCGATCCAGTCCAGTGTCGGCCCGAGCCGAAGCTCGTCTGACGGCGGAGGCAGCCCGGCCAGCGGGCCTCGCGGTTGGAACAGGTCAGCCCTGATGTGGATGAAGTGATCGAAGCCGTAAGCGCACGGCAGCACCGACGCAGGGTAAGTGCCCAGGTCCCCGAGCGGCACCTTGAGGTCCAGTTCGGCGAGCTCGGCCAGCCGCTGCAGGGCCAGATCGCTCGCCTCGGAGTAGTCCGCGAGTACTTCCGCTGCGCTGAGGCTTCGCCGCGAGCGCACCCAGACCTCCTGCGCGTTCTCAGTCGGCATCCCAGTCGCGTCCGGGAGCCTGCCAGGGTCGGCCACCGCCCAGAACAGTGCGCCCATATGCGCGACCAGGTCCTGGACGGACCAGCCTTCGCAGCCTGACTGCGCTTGCCAGTCGGCTGGGCGCAGTCCCGCGCAGATGTCGAGAAGAGCGGCCCGGTCGGCCTTGACGGCCTCGATCGCTACGATCATCGAACATCCCTCATCGCATAGCGCTACTATCTAAGATATTACCAATATGTCACCAGCGATCGAGGGGTGCAAGAAGCACGGGTGAGTTACATAAAGGGGATGGCTGACAGCAAGCGGCCCGACGACCATCGGTCTTCGCTGCGCGCCGAGCACGTTGCGCAGACCAGGGCTGCCCTGGTGCAAGCCGGGCGGCGGCTGTTCGGCCGTGGCGGTTTCGCGGCCACGTCGGTGGAGGACCTGGCCAGGGAGGCCAGTGTGACCACCGGGGCCCTGTACCACCACTTCCCGACCAAGGCAGCGCTATTCGAGGCCGTATTCGAGCTGGTTCACCTTGAGCTGATGACGGCCTCAGGGCAGGCGGCACTGAAGTCTGATGGCCCGCTCGATTCGCTAGCGGCCGCCTTTGAGGCCTTCCTCGACAAGGTCCTCGAGCCCGACGTCCAGCGCATCATCATCACCGATGCGCCTGCCGTGCTCGGGCCGGCCAGGTTCACCGAGCTGGACGAGCGGCACGCCTTCGGCGCGATCGTGGCCGCGCTGAAAGCTGCCGCCGATTCAGGTGCCCTGCGAGCCGACGATCCGCAGACGCTAGCCAGACTGTTGCTCGGCATGCTCACAAGGGGCGGCATGCTCATCGCAAGTTCGGCCGAGCCGGTCGCGACGAGGAACGCGGTCGCTGCGACGCTGCGGGCGATTCTTGATGGCCTCGCCGGGCCTAGCCAAACGTGCAGCTAGCGCCGTCGAACGCGCAATCCGCCGGCGTACTGGCCGACCCGCTGCCGGTCACAGAGAAGCTGAATCCGTGTCGGCCGTAGCCCCGGTTCCCGCCTTGCTGGTACCCCTGGTACGCGGACGCCGTCCCGCCGTCGTCGCCGGTGGGCTGCCACTGAGCGCCCATCACGTAGCCGATTTCATCTCCCGGCATCGCGAACTTCAGGTGCCAGGAACTGGGCACGCTCGACCCGGACACGGCGATCTGCGCAACGAACCTGTTATCCCGCTGCCACAGCACGGTGAACTTGAAAGTCAGCCCCGAGGCCGCGTTAGGCTGCCCGGTCACATCTGACTGTCCGGCCTGCGGCCGCGCGCGCTGCGGATTCTTGATCTGCACTACCGGCCCTTTGGCAGCCAGGCTGCCAGCGGAATGGCCATTGCTAATGCCGCAGCCGGGCGCGCACGGAACGCTTTCCGGCATCGTGGTGGGGAACCTGAGCTCAGTGTGCGGAGAGTAGATCCAGAGCCCGGCTGCGAGCACGAAGCCCGCCCCGGCAGCGAACCACGGAGTGACCAGCAGGCTCCGGGCCGCCCCGCGCATCAGGCTGGGGCGCCCGCTCGGCGGCCTGCGCACCTTGGGCCCGATCCCACCGCCCGGACGCCAAGGCCGCAGCGGCAGAAGCCGCTTAGCTCGTCCGGTCAAAGACTGCCTGAGCCGTCGCGGCAACGCGGGCGAGTCCGCTTCCGATGATGCCGCGAGCGCTGTCTTCGCCGCAAAAATGGCAGCACTCAGGCGGACGCGACGGGCCGTCTGGTCGACTCGCCCGTGCGCCCGGTGCCTGGGTGCTCGCGCCTGGCGATGGCTGGGCATCAAGGGCGTTATATCAAGCCGCCGTCAGATCGGCCAGTCCGGAAGACTAGGAGGAGACTACGGAGAGATCGGCTGGGCGGATAAAGGCCCGCCTACCTGAAATGATCCCAGCCTTGCGGGCCATTCCTGACCGCGCCATCCACAAGGACACCGCTGCCAGCGCGGACGATTCCTATACCGTTCCAGCCCTCCGGCGGCGGAGCGTCTGGCGGGAACGTGGCGACCAGGGCGTGATCCTCACCGCCAGCCAGCACCCAGTCCAGGCAGTCGGCATCAAGGAGCCGCGCCGCCGCCGCCACGGGCGCTGCGACCGGCATGCTGGCTGCCCGCAGATCGATGCGCACCCCGCTGGCTTCCGCGATGTGGGCCAGGTCGGCAAGGAGGCCGTCACTCACGTCCGCCATTGCCGTGGCGCCGGCCCTGGCAGCGGCAGGACCAGCCGTATAAGGCGGCTGCGGGCGCAGGTGCGCGGCAACGAGCGCGGCAACATCCCCGTCCGGCTCGCTTGCCCTTCCGGCGCGGAGCAGCGCAAGCCCGGCAGCCGACCAGCCGAGACGGCCCGCCACCGCCACCTGGTCACCTGGCTCCGCACCACCCCTGGTGACCGGCGGCACGCCGACCAGCTCGCCGAGCGCGGTAATCCCGAGCATCACGCAGTCCGCGGCGGTGACGTCGCCTCCGGCGATTGATGCCCCGGCCCGCTCGCACTCGGCCACCATCCCGCCGATCATGTCCAGCACCCACGCGGCGGGCAGATCGCCGGGACAGGCAACACCGACGAGCAGGGTCCGCGGCGCCGCGCCCATTGCGGCGATGTCGGCCAGGTTCTGGGCCGCCGCCTTGACGCCGACATCGGCGGGCGCGGACCAGTCCCGGCGGAAGTGCCTGCCCTCGATGAGCAGATCGGTTGTCGCTACCACCCGGCCGTCTCGAACTCGGAGGACTGCCGCGTCGTCTCCGGCACCCACCGTCAGCCGCTCGTCAGCCGGCAGTAGAGCCTGAATGGCGGCTATTAGCCCGAATTCACCGAGGTCCGCGACGGTAATGACATCCTCCAGTTGCTGTGGTCGAGCCCGGCGAACGGCCACCGCAGCCTCGCCGGCCGCGTTTCGTCAACCGGGCCACACCGATCTGGAGGCCCCTACGGTAGCGTTACGGTGACAATGTGATCCGTGAGGGCTGCGGCCCGTGGAGGACGACATGGTGCAGGCTTACATTCTCGTCCAGACCGAGGTCGGGAAGGCAGCCGACGTAGCCTCGAGCATCGGGCAGATCTCAGGCGTCACCCAGGCTGACGACGTCACGGGGCCGTACGATGTCATAGTCCGCGCCGAGGCGGATAACGTAGACGACCTCGGTCGCCTGGTCGTCGCGCAGATCCAGGGCGTATCGGGCATCACCCGAACGCTCACCTGCCCGATAGTGCACATATAAGCGAGCACCCGGTCCGCGAGCATCCGGTCCGCGAGCATCCGGTCCGCCAGTATCCGGTCTGCCCTGCGGTCATGTCGGCTCAGCCGCCGCGAGGTGCGGGCGTCTGACCGGTAAGGTTCGGCCATGTCAACGGGTCGTCCACCGAAACTCGGTCGGCACCTACGGGATCCTGGTGCCGTAGCCGCGCTGTCAGCCCTCAGCCGTTAGCCGACTGGGGGCAGCCCGCCGGTCGCAGCGAGCAGCATCCGGGTACGCGGGCCGAGCCCGATCGCCGCTGCCTTCCTGAGGTCCTCGGCGGTGTCCACGTCACGCCGCAGCCCGGTCAGCTCTGGCAAGTTCAGCTCGGCGGCGCCGAAAGCCAGATGCCTGGCCCTAGACGCCTCGCCGAACAGCGGCGTGAAGCTAGCGCCAGGAGCGACCGCGTACAGGGTAGTCCCGGTGCCGTCCGCGTCCGGGACAAAGGCCTGCCCCCGGCCGGCCGCCGCATCCAGGGCTGTCGTCAGCTCGCCGGGCCGCAGCGCGGGCAGGTCACCAGCCAGCCCGGCCACGCCCCGTTCCGGCCAATGATCGCGCGCATAGTCGGCGCCGAAGGTCAGAGCCTGATTGAGCCCGGACGCGGGCTTGTCGGGCAGCACCACGGCCCCGAGCGAGGCCATCTGGTCGCCGACAGCCGGGTCGTCGGTGATCACCAGCACGGTCCGCACCGCAGCCGCCGCCAGCGCGGCTGACACGGTATCGGCCGCCATCGCGAGGGCCAGTTCGGCCCGGTCGGCCGTGGCCAGCCCGGTGAGCCTTGATTTGGCCTGGGCAAGTACCTTGACGGGGACCACCAGCGACCAGCGGAGCGAGACATCGCGCGTCATGTACCTGATCCTGCCGTGACGCCTCGACACGATGTTGAGGGACCGGACAGACTAAACCACACCAGCGAGCCAGAGGATGCCGGATGACACGCCAGAAGACGCCAAAGCGGGCGGACGGGAGCTACTCCAACGCGTGGCGGAACGTGTCCAAGATCATCCTGCGGCCCGCCAACCGGATGATGATGCGGCTGGACGGGCAGGGCCGGGAGCACATCCCGGCCGACGGTGCCATGATTCTCGCCGCCAATCACCTGTCCTACATGGACATCTTCGCCGTGTCGCTGTTCGCCGACAGTGCCCGCCGGTATCCCGTGTTCCTCGCCAAGTCGTCGTTGTTCACGATCCCGGTGGTCGGCCCGATCATCGGCAGGCTTGGCCAGCTTCCGGTCTACCGGGGCCAGGCGGATGCCGCGCTGGTACTGAAGGAAGCCGAGATGGTCGCCCGCAATGGCGCCTGCGTCATCTTCTACCCCGAGGCGACCGTGACCCGGGACCCGGATAAGTGGCCGATGGTCGCCAAGACCGGCGTCGCCCGGCTGGCGCTGGAGACGGGCGCGCCGGTCATCCCGGTCGCGCACTGGGGCGCGCAGCGGATCCTGCCTTACGGCAGTTACGTGCCCAGGCTGCTGCCGCGCAAGACCGTCAAGATCATCGCCGGCCCGGCCGTCGACCTGTCCGAGTTCGCTGGGCAGCAGCCCACCACCAAGGTTCTGCGCGCGGCGACCGATAAGATCATGAAGGATGTCGCCAGCTTGCTTGGCGAACTGCGCGGCGAGACGCCGCCGGCCGAGCCCTACCACCCGGCGATCGCCCGCCGCAAGCTGCGCCAGGACCTGCGCGCGCTCCAGGGCAGCAGCCCCGAAGAAGGCCCACCGGCTGGCAGCTCAGCCGCCGGGTCGGCGGCCCAGTAAGGCGGCGCCGTGAAGACTCCCGCGAACAGCGACAGGCCATGAAGGTAGCGGTCCTCGGAGCCGGCGCCTGGGGGACGACGTTCGCCCAGGTCCTCTGCGATGCCGGGAACGGGGTCACGCTGTGGTGCCGGCGGCCAGAAATCGCGGATGCCATCAACGCCACTCATCAAAACCCCGGACGGCTGGCCGACGTCACGCTGCCGGAGGCGATCCAGGCGACCGCGGACCCCGCGCGGGCGCTGGACGGCGCCGAGATCGTCGTCCTCGCGGTGCCGGCTCAGACGCTGCGCCACAACCTGACCTCCTGGTGCGAGCTACTGCCGCCCGACGCCCTCCTCGTCAGCCTGATGAAGGGCATCGAGCACGGCACCGGCGACCGGATGAGCCAGGTCATCGAGGAGGTGACCGGGGCGCCGCCCGAGCGGATCGGGGTAGTGTCCGGTCCTAACCTGGCCCCGGAAATCGCTGCCCGGCAGTACTCGGCGACCGTGGTGGCATGCACCGACGAAGCGGCGGCGGGCCGACTGCAGCAGGCCTGCCACGCCCCTTACTTCCGCCCGTACACCAATCCGGACGTGGTGGGCTGCGAGCTCGGCGGCGCCGTGAAGAACGTCATCGCGCTAGCGGTCGGCATCGCGGCGGGGATGGGCCTGGGCGACAACACCCGCGCCATGCTGATCACCAGGGGGCTGGCGGAGATCGGCAGGCTCGGCGCGGCGCTCGGGGCCGACCAGCACACATTCGCCGGGCTGGCCGGCATGGGCGACCTGGTCGCAACGTGCAGTTCGCCGCTGTCCAGGAACCGGACATTCGGTGAGCTGCTCGGGCGCGGGATGCCGCTCGAGGAGGTGCTCGCGGCCACCCAGCAGCGCGCGGAGGGCGTAAAGTCCTGCGAGCCGGTGCTCCAGCTAGCCCGTAAGTACGGCGTGGAGATGCCGATCACCGAGGTGATCGTGGCCGTCATTCATGACGGGCTGGAGATCGAGCACGCCGTCCTGATGCTCGCCAGCAGGTCGGCCAAGCCGGAGCGTTATGGCGTCTGACGACGGGGAACTGCGGCAAGGCAGGCAGGCGCGCCTGATGGCGGCTGGTCAACAGGGACTGGAGGATTCGTGAGCGGGCAGCGCAAGATCAGGGTCGCGGTGGTCTTCGGCGGCCGGGGGCCCGAGCACGCCGTTTCGTGCATGGGCGGCGGCAACATCCTCGGGGCGATCGACCGCGCTAAGTATGAGGTGATCCCGATCGGGATCACCACCGAGGGTCACTGGGTCCAGGTCGTCGACGAGCCAGCCCGGCTAGCGGTGGAGGGCAACGTGCTGCCATCGGTCGAGGCAGCCGCCCTGCCGGGCTCGTCGGTTGTGCCCTGGGACGGGGCCGGCAGCGCCCTGGATCAGGCCAGCCCGGCCAGCGGCATCGTGGCCAGCGCCCCCGCGCACATTCCGCACCTGTTCGGCGATGTCGACGTGGTCTGGCCGGTGATGCACGGGCCCTACGGCGAGGACGGCACGATCCAGGGCCTGCTGGAGATGGCCGGAGTCCCTTACGTCGGGGCAGGCGTGCTAGCCAGCGCCGTCAGCATGGACAAGGAGTACATGAACCTGGTCTTCCGGGCCAACGGGCTGCCGGTCGGGCCATATGTGGTGGTCAGAGAGCGCGACTGGCCGGCCGCCGCGACCGGCAACCAGGCCGCGATCGCGGCTACGCAAGCGCGGCAAGCGCGGCAAGCCAGCCGAGCGTGGAAAGCAAGCGGGTGCTAGACGAGATCGCCGAGTTCGGCTGGCCGCTGTTCGTCAAGCCAGCCAGGGGCGGGTCCAGCATCGGCACGTCCAAGGCCAGCGACATGGCGCAGTTGCACGCGGCTATCGCGCTGGCCCGCGAATATGACCCGAAGGTACTGGTGGAGGCCGCGATCGACGGTGTCGAGGTCGAGGTCTCCGTGCTTCAGGGTGTCGACGGCGCGCCGCCCGACACTAGTTTGCCGGGCCAGTTGCTGGTCGAGGGCGGCGAAGAGTTCTGGGATTTCGAGGCCAAGTACCTGGATGCGGCCAGCGGCATGGCCATTCCCGCGCCGATCCCGGACAGCGCGATCGCGGAGATCAGGCGGCTGGCCGCTGCCGCCTTTGACGCGGTGTCGTGCGAGGGCCTAGCCCGAGTCGACTTCTTTTACACCACCGACGGCCGGGTTCTGATCAACGAGATCAACACCATGCCCGGCCTGTCCCCCGCCTCGTACTTCCAGAAGATGTGGGAGGCCAGCGGAGTGACGTTCGCCGAGGTGATCGACCGGCTGCTGCGATCAGCGCTGAGCAAGCGCTCCGGCCTGCGCTAGCTCTAGCTTTAGCTCCTGGCCCGCGCGGACAGGGCGGGCCGTGCCAGCGACGCGTCGACGAGCTAAGTAGCCGCCGGCTTCATGATCACGAAGGCTTTGCGTTCTGTCAGTACGCAAAGCCTTCGCGACCCGCAAACTCTTCGCGATCATGAAGCTGGCTGGGTCTCTTCACGCGCCGGATCTGTGGTCACGGCGGATGGCGGTCCAGCGCGCGCAGACCTGCGCGCGAGCTGGCAAAGCTGGCACTGCGAGCGGACACCAGCGGGCGGAGGGCTCTAGCGCCTCCCGCCCGCCGAATGCCGCAACCGACAGGGGCTACTTCTTGGCGTTGACCATGGCCTTGAAGTCCGCGCCCGCGCGGAACTTGGGGACAGAGGTCTTCGGCACCTTGATCGCGGCGCCGGTGGCAGGATTGCGCGCTGTACGTGCCGGGCGCACCATTTTCTCGAATACGCCAAATCCGGTAATCGACACCTTGTCGCCCTTGGCGACTGTTTGCTGGATTGTATCGAGGACCGCGTTAACCGCCTCGGTGGCAGTCTTCTTGTCGCCCATTCGGCCCGAAATTGCATCGACCAGGTCACGCTTGTTCATTCTTCACTCCTGCGGTTCCCCCAAGTGGGAGGTCGCGCGGACTGGGAAGCCGGGGTCGCGACCTCTGATGCGCCTGAAATTAAGGGATCCGGCGCCATCGCACAATTACATTCGAGGAAATAGACGCGTGTCGAGCCGCACAGCCGAGTGCAATCGCACGGCCGGGGCTGTCGGCTAAGACGGGGATTAATCTTTTTGGCTCTTATTTCCCTGACTTTTCGCTGCTACTTGCTCCAGTGTGGTCAAGAATGCGGCCAGTCGCCGCATGCCAGTGTCCACATCGGCTTCGGGCGCCTTGATCGCGTCGCATACGGCGATGAACTGCCGCCGCAGCCGATCCGCCTCAGCGGGCGGCAGCTCCAGCTGACAGAGCCGTCTGCTGGCCTCGGCCAGCCTGCTTGCCAGGACATCGTCGTCGCAAGGCAGCGGCAGATCGCGCATCGTCGCCTGTCCCCTCACTCGTATACAGCGTGCCAGGCCGGTCGAACCCGAGGCTCCGCGCCCCTGCGGCGCCGCGATCGCTCGCGACCTGCACTGGCTGCAGTCAGGCCGCACGCAGTAGCCCGAAGGCCAGCCGCTACCGCGGGGCCGGCTTTCGCCTCGCGCCACACCCGCCGACCATGTACCGTCAGGTTTCCGTCCCGAACCCCGCGCTACACGGCGGACTGCATACACCTAGTACCGTCCATACTGAGAACGCGGTCTGGCGGCAGGCCGCAAGACCCTGGCGACCGAGCGAGGTCTGTCCATGAAGGTATCGGTGGTCAAAGAGACCGCGCCCGGCGAGCGGCGAGTGGCGCTCGTGCCCGAGGCTCTCGGCAAGCTGCGCGCAGCGGGCCTGGAGATACTCGTCGAGTCCGGCGCGGGCGAGGGTGCCTGGATCACCGACGACAGCTATGCAGAGGCTGGCGCCAGCGTCGTCAGTCGCAGGGAAGCCCTAGCGGCCGACGTCGTGACGATGGTGGGCAAGCCGGACCAGGCCGCCGTGGCTGGTATGCACTCCGGCCAGGTTGTCATCGGGACGCTCGGCCCGCTCGCCGACCCCGCCCTCGCTGCCAGTCTCGCGGCGGCGGGTGTCACTGCGATCAGTCTGGACATGATCCCCCGCACCCTGCCGCGAGCACAGCCGATGGACGTGCTGTCATCCCAAGCGAATATCGCCGGGTACAAGGCGGCCGTTATCGGTGCGGCCGAGTTCGGCCGCTTCTTCCCGATGCTCATCACCGCGGCCGGCACCGCACGCCCGGCCAGAGTGCTCGTACTCGGCACCGGCGTTGCCGGGCTGCAAGCGATAGGTACCGCCCGACGGCTCGGTGCGGTGGTGAGCGCATATGACGTACGGCCCGAGGCCCGCGCTGAGGCAGAGTCGGTCGGCGCCACGTTCATAGAGCTCACGTCCGTAGGACCCGCGTCCGGCGAGGGCGGTTATGCCAGGGCGCTGACCGAGGAGGAGCGCCAGGCCCAGCAGGACGAACTGGCCGCCCACATCGCCAGGCACGACGTGGTGATCACCACGGCTCAGGTACCGGGCCGACGGCCGCCACTGCTGGTCACCGAGGACGCGCTGAAGGCAATGGCGGCGGGCTCGGTCATCGTGGACATGGGCGCGAGCGCACTCGGCGGCAATGTGGCCGGGTCGGTACCCGGCGAGACCATCGTGACCGAGAACGGCGTGACCATTGTCGGGGCAGGCAGCCTGCCGTCGACAATGCCCGCCGCCGCGTCTGCCATGTACGCCCGCAACATCGGCGCGCTGCTGCTCTACCTGGTCAAGGATGGCGAGCTGGTGCTGGATCCAGAAGACGAGCTGCAAGCCGGAGTGATCATCACCAGGGACGGCGGGGTCGTGCACCCGGCTCTTTCGCCGCCCGCCGCGGGCGAGTCACCCTCAGCAGCAGGCCAGCCGCCCGCCGCAGACCAGCCGCCCGCCGCGGGCGAGCCACCCTCAGCAGACCAGCCGCCCGCCGCAGACCAGCCCCCCTCAGCAGACCAGCCACCAGCCGCCACCGATTCCGCTGCCCAAGAGTCCGCGGCCACCGAGCCTGGGCCGGCTGGATCAGCAGAAGGGACCACCCGTGTACCCGGCACTGCTAGTTGACGTCACCATCTTCGTGCTCGCGCTCTGGGTGGGCTTCGAGGTGATCAGCAAGGTCCCGGCGACGTTGCACACGCCGCTGATGTCGGCGGCAAACTCGATCCACGGGATCGTGCTGGCCGGAGCCATTCTGATCGCCGTCACTGCCAACAACGCCATCGGCTACGTGATCGCGTTCGTCGCCGCGGCGTTCGCCGCGATGAACGTCGTCGGCGGTTATGTGGTCACCGGCCGCATGCTCAAGATGTTCAAGAAGCGTCCGGCCTTGCCGCAGGCGGGCGCGGCTCCGCCTGCCGTGACCTCCGCCGCCAACGGGAGCAGCCGCAAGGGACAGTCCGCGTGAGCACCTTCGACTGGGTTATTCAGCTGATCTACGTGCTGGCCGCGTCCTGCTTCGTGTTCGGCCTGCACCTGATGAACAACCCGGCGACCGCCAGGCGCGGCAATCAGGTGTCCACCTCGGGAATGATCATCGCGGTGGCGGCCACGCTAGCGATCGTGGTGCACGGTGGGCTGATCAGTGCCACCGGCTGGATCGTGATGCTCGTGGGTGCCCTGTTCGGCGCGAGCGTCGGCCTGTACTTCGCCAGGACCGTGCAGATGACGGCAATGCCACAGCTGGTCAGCATCTTTAACGCGGTCGGCGGCGGCGCGGCGGCGCTCGTCGGAATTCACGACTACATGAGCGCGGGCGCGAGCGTCTCGGCCACGACAAGCGTCACGACGGTGCTTGACGTGATCATTGGCGCAGTGACCTTTTCTGGGTCGATCATCGCTGCGGGCAAGCTGCAGGGTGTGATCAACTCCGCTCCCATCACGTTTCCCGGCGCGCACATCGTCAACATGCTGCTCGCGACGGTCGCGATCGGCCTCGGTGCCTACCTGATCGCCTCGCCAAGCACCGCGCTACTCACAGTGGTCATCGTGGCCGCGCTGGCGTTCGGCGTCTCCATGGTGATGCCGATCGGCGGGGCGGACATGCCAGTGGTCATCTCGCTGCTGAACGCCTTCACCGGTACCGCGGTCGCGATGGCCGGCTTCGTCATCGGCAACTGGGCGCTGATCATCGCGGGCGCGCTCGTCGGTGCGTCGGGCGGCATCCTCACCAAGCTGATGGCCGACGCGATGAACCGGTCGATCGCCAACATCATCGTTGGCGGCTTCGGCACCGGCGACTCCGCCGTGGCGATAGCCGGACCAACCGGCAGCGTGCGGGCGATCGCCGCCGACGACGCGGCCATCCAGCTCGCCTACGCCTCCAAGGTGATCATCGTGCCCGGCTACGGGCTAGCCGCCGCGCAGGCCCAGCACGAGGTGGCGGCGCTCGCTGACCTGCTCGAGTCGCGCGGGGTCGACGTCAGCTATGCCATTCACCCGGTTGCAGGCCGGATGCCAGGCCACATGAACGTGCTGCTGGCCGAGGCGAACGTGCCGTACCCGCAGCTCAAGGAGATGGACGACATCAACCCGGAGTTCGCTCGCACCGACGTAGCCCTGGTTGTCGGCGCCAACGACGTCACCAATCCGGCCGCCCGGCGAGCTGGGACGGCGATATCCGGCATGCCGATCCTGGATGTGGACCAGGCCAAGTCGATCATCGTGGTCAAGCGTTCCATGGGGCACGGCTACGCGGGCATCGACAACGAGCTGTACGTCGACCCCAAGACCAGCATGTACTTCGCCGACGCAAAGAAAGCGCTCTCCGAGATGACAGCGGCGGTCAAGACTCTGGTGGGCTAGCCTGCGGCAGCCGCCGCAGGTCCTCACCGCCAAGCTCACCGGTCGAGATGAGCAGCGCCGCCAGCTCCTCTAGCGCACGTGGTCCGCGAAGCCCGGGCACGCCGATGCGAACGTACCGATTGCGGATGTTCTCGCACCGCTTGGACACGGTGTGCGGCTGCCAGCCGATGCGATCGGCGGTCTCGCGGGCGCTGCGCGGTTTGGCCGCACCGGAGTGCCGCCACGTCAGGTACTCCTCGAACCTGGCCGCAAGCACGAGCCGATCGACGTCATTCAGCGGCGCCCGCAGCCTGGTGCTGGTAACAGCCCGCTCTGCTGCAGCTGCCTCGGGCACCGCCTGCTCCGAGCTATCCGCCGACGGCTCGGCCAGCTCGTCGCGGTCTGGATCGTCGTCCAGATCCGGCAGCCGCAGTCGAATGGTGTAGGTGCCGAGAACTCCGTCCAGCCGGACCTTCGCGTGCCATTGCTGCAAGGGGATTCGCATCCCCGGCGGCAGGTCAGCCCTGAAGCCTCGGTCGCCGGCCAGGTAGAGCATCGAGGACGTGCTGTCGTTCGCGAGCCACCAGCTGTCGCCTGACCAGTCGAAGCTGCCTGCCCGCCGGGAGACACCGCGATCGTCGGGCGCCAGCGACAGCGAGCACGTCGCGGCCCGGCCGAACGTGAACTGCTCGTCCGGCCTCACCCGCCAGGTACCCGTCTCGAACATAACGATCAGCAGCACGCCAAACCCCATGCTTCTTGCTCTAATCCGGACGATAGGGCCCGCGCGGTCTAGCGGTCAATCACCGGCGCGGCCAGGTGTCACAGGAGCTGTGGCCCGCGTCGGCGGTTGCCAGCAAGCTGCGACTCAGGATTGAATCAGCGCGGGTCATGCCCATGAAGCAGGCAGCGCAGCCAAGGAGGACCTTGTGGCCAACCCCGAGCGCGACCGGGCGTTCATGGCCATGTGGCTGGGTGGCGAGCTAGCGTCCGGGGACCGGATAGTTGCTGACCTCTATGGCTTCACCGGGCCTAGTCTGCGCTGGGACTGCCTGCAGGCGCCAATCGTCGCGGCCGCGGCCATCGGCGGCTGGCACGACCTGTTCTACGGGCCGCTGCTGAGCGGTTCGGCTCAGGGGCTGATCGCGCTGCTCGGCGTTGCCTGCTCGGTGTTGTCGGGGACCCTAGCGCACGCCCGCAAGAGGGTGTACCTGGCAGTCACCGACCGGCAGGTCGTTGCCGTGCAGATGCGCACAAGAAAGCATCCTGTCCGGCTGCTCTTCAGCCGGCCCATCTGCTCGGTCCAGCTGACGACCAGGGACGGCCTGCTAGTGCGCACCATCATCTGGTCATCGGCAGATGGCAGCACGATATCGGTCGCGGGGAAAGACGGGGCCAGGGTGCGGCTGACAACTCGCGGCCGCCGGGCGCGCTTCGACGACGTGCTTGCCGCCGTGCGGGCTCAGGGCGGCGCGGTCGACCTGCCACCGCTGCCGACCGTCGCGATGCTGAATGGCCCGATATGACCGCGCAAGTCGCCAGCGCGCCCCCGGCCGACAGGCCACCGCGGCAACGCCGGCAAGCGGTTCGCCAGGCGCAGACCAGGCTCCTGATCGGGGCGGCACTGTATCAGGTGATGGAGCCTGGTGAGCAGATCCTGGCCGGAACCTGCGGCTGGACTGGCCGACGACGGACCTGGAGATCACCCGGCGAAGCGCTGGTCTTTGCGGTCGGCCTAGTCGTCGACGCCCCATTCCATCTGCTGGGCCGCGGGCCGCTCGTGGTAAGCCTCGCGTGCGCGAGGGATCCAGCAGCTCTTTCATTCACCGCTCGCGATGATCCGGATGCGCGGCGCGCCCCGCGGCCCGCGAGCCAGGACGGTCACCTACCTCGGTCCCGGCGCGATAGACCGCGGAACTCGGATCACCGTCACCGGCATGTGGCGCCGGGACCTTGACGACATCGTGGCGATCCCGCAGGGACATGGCATTCCGGTGGATGGCTACGTTCCAGCCTGGCTGCCGACGACTGAGCGCGGCGGACTGCGTTAAGCCTGCTCCGGTTGCGAGAATCGGCTCGTGAGCACAGTCGATGCGGACGTGGAGATCGCGGTCAACCCCGTTCCCGGTATGGATCTTGAAATCACAGCGGCTAGGCAGGCGCGAGTCGGCGACCTGACGGTACGCCGGATGCTGCCGTTGCGGTTGCGACGCAGCGTAGGCGCGTGGTGCTTCGTCGACCACTACGGCCCGCAGTCTGTTGATGGCGTGGCGGGTATGCAGGTGCCGCCGCATCCGCACATCGGTCTGCAGACTGTCACGTGGCTGCTGGCCGGCAACGTGCTGCACCGCGACAGCCTGGGCAGCGAGCAGATGATCAGGCCGGGCCAGCTCAACCTGATGACCGCGGGACGCGGCATCGCGCATGCGGAGGAGTCGCCGGCCCGCCACGATCGGATGCTACACGGCGTGCAGCTATGGGTCGCGCTGCCGGAGGCGAGCCGACAGGTCACCCCGGCATTCGAGCATCATGCCGAGCTGCCCAGGGTCGGCCTGACGGGCTTGCAGGCGACGGTCTTCATGGGCGAGTTCGCCGGGATCAGGTCGCCGGCTACTACGTTTTCCCCGATTGTCGGAGCCGAGCTGGCTGCCACGGGGCGCACGTCCGGCTCGCTGCCGCTGCGACCCGACTACGAGCACGTGCTGTTCGTGGTTACCGGCCGGGCGCAGGTCGACAGCGCGAGGCTGGAGCCCGGTCAGCTGCTTTACCTGCCGACCGGACGGGAACGGGCGAGCCTGGCGTGCCCGGCCGGAAGCAGCCTGCTACTGCTCGGCGGGGAGCCGCTGGGTGAGCAGTTGCTGATGTGGTGGAACTTCGTGGCCAGGACTCCGGCCGAGATCGAGACCGCGACGGCTAGCTGGCGGGCCGGCGAATTCGGCGCGGTCGGCGGCTACCAGGGTGAGCCGCTGCCCGCCCCGCCGCTGGACGTGGCACGCCTGCGGCGGCCGCACACCTAGCCGCCGGATCGCTGCCGACGGAATGCTGGCCGCCGGAACGCTGGCCGACGGCGCGAGCCGGCGAACACTGGCCCACGGTTCGCTAGCCGGCGAACACTGGCCCACGGTTCGCTAGCCGGCAAAACATCCGAAACCGGCTCGCCGAGCGTAATCTCACCCCTATGGCGAACCAGCTGTGGCGCGCTGTGGCGGTGTATCGCGTCATCACGCTCGTGTACGCGGCCATTCTGATCATCGGGAACTCCAGCCATTACGCGCACCCAGCTGGCGGATTCCTCGCCCTGGCAGCCATGACGATATGGACGGCCGTCACGGTCCTCGCCTATTCGCGGCCGGCCGGCCGCAACCCCTGGCTGATCGTCGCCGATGTCGCGGTAGCGGCGGGGCTGATCATCAGCACCCGCTGGATCGACACCCCGTACCGGATCGCGCACGGTGCTCCGACGATCACCGTCATCTGGGCAGCTTCGGCCATCCTCGCCTGCGCGGTGGCCGGCGGCCCGTGGGCCGGGATAGCCGGCGCGATCCCGGTATGGATAGCCGACCTGATCGAGCGACAGACGTTCGTCTCCGGGAGCACGCTGGCCGGGCTTGTGCTGCTGCTGGTAGCCGGCGGCGTCGGCGGCTACGTCGTCAAACTGAGTCTGCAGGCCGAAGCGGCGATCGACAGGGCAGCCCGGCGCGAAGCGGCCATCGCTGAGCGGGAGCGAATCGCCCGTAGCATCCACGACTCGGTCCTGCAGGTGCTTGCCCTCGTCAGCAGCCGTGGCCGCGAGCTCGGCGGCGAGGCTGCCGAGCTGGGCATCCTCGCCGCCGAGCAGGAGAGCGCGCTGCGGACTCTTGTCTCCGGTGACAGCACCGAGCCGGACGCCGAAACTGGTCTCATGGATGTGCGCAGCCTGATCGAGCCGTTCGCGGATGCCAGGATTACCGTCTCCTGCCCGGCGACGGCAGTCACGCTTCCGCCGGCCGTCGCCCGCGCACTGAGCATGGCCACTGCGGCCGCCGTGGAGAACGTCCGCAGGCATGCTGGCGACGGCGCGCACGGGTGGGTGCTGGTTGAGGACGAGGGGGCGGCTGTCCGCATCACCGTCCGCGACGACGGGCGCGGCTTCGCCTCTGACCGGCTCGCTGCAGCCGCCTCGAACGCGCGCCTCGGTGTCTCGCATGCCATCATCGGCAGGATCCGCGAGGTTGGCGGAACGGCCGACGTGACATCCAGACCCGGTCAGGGAACCGAGGTGGAGTTGCGTGTCCCGCAGCGGCACTGACGAGCCGATCGGCGTGCTTGTCGTCGATGACCACCCGATCTGGCGCGACGCCGCAGCCCGATACCTGGCTGAGGCCGGATTCGCCGTCACCGGCACCGCAGGCAACGGCGCGCAGGCGCTGCGGGTCGCGACCGCAACCCGCCCCGACGTCGTCCTGCTGGACCTCAACCTCCCGGATTACTCAGGTGCTGAGGTAACGCGCCGGCTCCTGGCTTTGCTGCCGTCTGTCCGGGTACTGATGCTCTCGGCTAGTGGCGAACGGCAGGACGTGCTCGATGCGGTTACCGCCGGGGCGAGCGGTTACCTGCTGAAATCGGCGGAGCTGCGGGAGCTGATCGACGCGGTGCAGGCCACCGCGGCCGGGCACGCCGTATTCACCCCTGGACTGGCTGGCCTCGTACTCGGCGAGTACCGCAGGCTCGCGCAGTCCCCGGCCGCAGCGCCGGCAGCCGCCACCGGCCAGCCTGCCGCACCGCGGCTCACAGAGCGCGAGACCGAGATCCTGCGGCTGGTCGCGACCGGGCTGACCTACCCGCAGATCGCCGCCAGGCTGACCCTGTCGACGCGAACCGTGCAGAACCACGTGCAGAACACGCTGAGCAAGCTTCAGCTGCACAACAAGGCGCAGCTCGTCCGTTACGCCCTGGAAGGCGGCATCGACTGAGCGGCTTGCTGCCGGTCGTCAGCTTCCTGCAACAGCGCTATCAGCCGGGTGTAGGGCACTTCGGATCCTGGCGGCTGGCCGCCGTCGCGGGCCGCCGTCGCCGTCGCCAGTCCTGCCGCCAGTGCCCGCCGGTAGGGCGCGGACCCGGTGCTGACCCGCGCCACCCCTAGCGCCGCGAGCCGCGCCAAGTCCAGGTCCGGCCGCCACAGCAGATTGAGCGGGAGCGCTACCTCGCCGGTGACCGCCGCGATGTCAGACAGCCTGGTGAGCGCGGGAACGAATACCCCGCTCGCGCCCGCGTCCGCGTAGGCGTGCAGCCGGGTGATGGTCTCCTCCAGCCTGTCGTTCTGGGGCCCGACCTGCAGCCAGTAGGTGTCGGTGCGTGCGTTGACGAATAGGTCAGGGGTGGCGGTCACGACTGCACGAACGATGGCGGCCTGCGACTGCACGGACCGGAGCCGACCGTCACCGGCCGCGTCCTCGAGGTTGATCCCGGCCACCCCCAGGCTGGCAAGCTCGGCCGCCAGGTCCGCCACGGCACAAGGATCGTGGCTGTAACCGCCCTCCATGTCCACGGTCACCGGCACCTCGAGCCGCGACGCGATCGCAGCTGCGAGAGCCACCGTGTAGGCGCGCCCGGTCCCGCGACCATCGATCATGCCTGCCGCTGCCGTCACCCCAAGGCTGGTCGTGCCCACCGCTGGGAACCCCGCGTCGGCCAGCAGTACCGCCGAGGCGACATCCCATGCGTTCGGGAGCAGGAACGGGCTGCCGCGACGGTGCAGAGCCGCGAAGCCGCGTGGTTTCGGCGCGATGTCTGTTGTCATGTCCCGCCTCATATCTGTAGCGATGTCCGTAGTGACGTCCGTAGCGATGTCCGTCGTGAGGTCCGTCGTGAGGTCCGTCGTCACGGCCTGGTCACCAGAACGCGGACCGGAACCCGGAGGTTCGGCCGCGGTTCGTGCTCGACGCACTGTCCTGCCGCCGGCCGCCAGCCCTCCGCGTCCAGCACGGTGACTACCTGCCTGGCGATGGCTGTCGCGAGAGCGGCTCCTGGGCAGCCGTGCGGCCCGGTGCCAAAGGTGGCCGGCATCCCCGAACCGCGCTCAGCTGTCGCCACGAAGATCCAGACCGCAGACCCGGCTGGCACGACCGTGTCGCCGATTACCGTGTCGGTCATGGCCATCCGACGAGTGCACTGGACCGGCGCATCCTTGCGCAGCACTTGCTCAACCCGCTGGCCAGGCGAGCGCCGATCCTGGCGGGCACCAGACCAGGACAAGACTGTGGTCCCGACCAGCGCCGCGGTGGCGTCCCTGGCCTGGAACAGGATGCTTATTGCCGCAGCGATCCGCTCGTGGTTCGAGGTCTCGAGCCTTTTGCCGAACAACTCGCCAAGTTCCTGCGCCGCCGCGTCCGCATCTTCGCGCCGCGGGGGCCGGGGTTGCAATGCGGGCGTTACGGCGTCACACAGCATGCCGACCAGGACGGCAGCCCGGTCCGCCTCGGCTGACGGCAGGCCAAGCCCGCGGGCCAGCACTTCGGCGGGAAGCAATCGCGCCATCGGCATAATGTCGAAGGTTGATGCCCGCCGACGCAGATAGTCATTGGCCCGAGCCCCTGTGGCCCTGATGACAGCTGGTACCGGTGGCAGCAGCTCAGTCACCAGGGCGCGTCGCCGCCAGTGATCTTGCCCGTCGGAAAACCTGGCCATGGTCGCGACCAGTTCTGTCGCCGCGCCAGCGCCTGCCTGGCCGCTGGCCGGCGCAACGCTCAGCGCCGATGACGCGAGTGCCGCTGCCACCTCGCGTGGGCCGGACACGACCCATGCGCCGGCCCGGCAGTGCGTGCCCATCGACTGAAGCACGCCATGCCAGCGATCAGGCGCAGTGCTTGTGGCTAGCTCCTCCACCGGAAGCGCTGCCAACTGCTCTGGAAGCACGGGAGTCCACATGCTAGGCAGCGTAAATCGGCAATAGTTCGGTGGCGGCCGAACAATCCCCGGCGTACTGTGCGAGAGTCGAGGCAGGGCCAGGTCAGCGGCGAAGGGAGGGCCCTGATGGATCTCGCCACCGAGTCGGTGGCCCGGTTCGCCAGCATGCTGGCCGACCGGAGCAGGGCCGCGATGTGCCTGGCACTGCTTGACGGCAGGGCCTGGACAGCCGGGGAACTGGCGCGGCATGCGCGCGTAACCCCGCCAACCGCGAGCGAGCATCTCAACCAGCTGGTCAAGGCGGGCCTGCTGACCGAGGAACGGCAGGGCAGGCATCGGTACTTGCGACTGGCCGGCCCGCAGATGGCACAACTGATCGAGGACCTGGTGATAGCGGCCGGCCGACCCGTTCCTGCGCGCTCCCTGCGCATGGTCCTGGCCGCCGAGGACCTGGCGGCCGCCAGGACCTGCTACGACCACCTGGCGGGCGCATTCGGGGTCTGGCTGTTCGATGCCATGCTCACTGCCGGGCTTCTAAGCGTCGCGGAGGGGCTGATCCTGACCCCGGCGGGCCGGTCCTGGTTCACCGACCTGGCCGGGCCCGACGTACTCCGTCCGCCGACGTCTCGGCCGCTCGTGCGCAGCTGTCTCGACTGGACCGAGCGTAGGCCGCATCTGGCCGGAGCGCTCGGCGCGGCGCTCTACCAGCAACTCCTCGGCAGATCTTGGCTCTTGCGCCGTCCCGGCAGCCGGGCCGTTCGGATCACCCCCGAAGGAGAGCTGGCTCTTGGCGAGCTGCTCGGTGCCGAGCTGCCTGAGCTGAGCGAGCACCGGACGGCGACACGATCTACTCGGCCCTGAGCACCCGCGCGACTACCGCCGGCACTCTTGCCACTGCGACCGGGACCAGAGCGGACTGCAGCTCGTTCTGTCAGTGCGACGGCGCGGCTGGCGGAGCCCATGCCTTCGGTTCGAGCGTGCCGTCGATGGCAGCCTGGGCGACACCGGTAAGCCGGAGATTGCCGTTCCTGGCATAGTCACGCAGCCGGGAGAATGCCTCGGCCAGGTCGATGCCCGCCCGTTCGGAAATGACCCCCTTGGCCTGCTCGATCACTATGCGGCTAGTCAGCGCATCGGACAGCTGCTCGTTGAGGCGCAGAGCGTCGGAGCTGGCGCGATGCTGGACGATGGACAAAGCGGCCAGGTCGGCGAAGGCGCGGGCGACGATGATGTTCTCCTCGGTCATCACCATCTGCTCGGCGAACAGCAGGTTCATGGCGCCAAGGGTGACCTCACGCAGCCGCAACGGCAGGGCAATAGCCGACTGGAAGCCGGACTTGACTGCGGCAGCAGAGAACGACGGCCAGCGGCCTGAGCCAGCCTCCAGGCTTTCCTGCTCCACGGCATCCCCGGTGCGGAACGCATCCAGGCAGGGACCCTCCTTGGCCTGGAGCTCGAACAACTCCAGCATGCGCATCGCCTCGCTGGAGGATGCCACCAAGCTCAGGCTGCCCGCGGGGGAAGCGAGCATTACGCCGGCGGCGGAGACCCCGAGCAGGCAGACGCAGCGGTCGGTCAGCCCGGTGAGCAAATCCACGACGTCGTAGTCATCGACCAGGGTGTCGGCCATCTCGACCAGCGCCCGGACCACCTCGGCTTCCCGGGTCATCTCTGCCCACTCTCCCGACCGGCGGGCTCGGACTTCGCCCGCCGTACGCGCAAGGTCACAGCTTGAGCCGCAACCGTAACCGTAATCCTGATACTAGTAGCGAACTATCCCGCCGGGATGCCCGCAGACTCACCTCATTCCTCATTCCAGCCGAAGCTTGCGGCCGATAACATCCCTGGCCACGTCGTCGAGCAGGCGGTCGCTGCCGAACGCGAACGCCCGCAGCCGAATGAGCGCCTCCGCGACGCTGACGCCCAATTGGACCGAGACGATACCGGCCGCGTTGTGCACCGCGAAATGGAAGTCGGCGCCAGTCTCCAGTCCTGCGGCCACCGCTCCGGCCGACGCTCCGGCCTGGGACTCCAGTACCCACCGTGCGGCCACGCTGGCGACGACCAGGGCGTCAGCATGCTGATCTGCGGTCATTGAACCCGGCCGATCCCGATACAAGTCGAGCGCGCCCAGGCGCACCGTGCCGACCCGCAGCGGGAACCCGAATACCGCCCGGACGCCCGCCTGCAGGGCGGGCGGGGAGAATGCGGGCCACCTGGTCGTTACCGGATCGGCGAGGTCAGGCTCGGCGACTACCTTGTCCTGCTGGTAGGCATCGACGCAGGGGCCCTCGCCCAGGGTGAACTGCAGTTCCTCGATTCGCTGGCTGACCTCATCGGTGACGCACAGCGACCCGCGCGGTGTGTCACCCGACATCAGCATGACCCCGGCGCCGTTCACTCCCACGATTTGCGGGCATACCGTGCACAACCGAACAGAAGACAAGATGTCGTCACCAGCCGAGAGCGCTGACAGGATCCGGTCCAGTCTCTCGCTCGGCATCTAGCGACACCAGCCCGGGCCGTACGGCTTCCTGCCTGCAGCCAACGGGCAAATGTCCACCTGCTGCTCCTTCGCTGACGAAGAAAAGCGTTAGCAGGGACCGGACTTAACGCCCTTCCGGGACACCGCGGTCTACCGGGCTCCCTACATCCACGCTACGCCACAAACAGGCTTCGCGGCACGCGACAACGAGCGATCCAGCGCCACAGGTACGGCCCGCGGGGGTGGCGCAGCCCGCTGGCCGGCCTCCGGTCGCCCAGCGCCGGGGACCTGAAGGACCATGGCGGGGACTTACGGCCCTTACCGCCGAGCCCGCGGCTGGGTTTGCTGAGGGGATGTTCGTCGCCGACGAGTTCCTCATTGACCTGGGCTTCAGCACCGCCAGGGCCAGGCTAGCGAGCATGATGGGTGACGGCTCGCTAGCGAACGCGTGTCAAGCGGCCTACGGCCACGGCCTGGCCGGCCCAGACCGAGAACGAGCCAGGCGCGGAACACAAGGCCGACCCAGGCTGGCTCGAGTGCGATGCAGGGACCTAGTGACTCACGATGGCTGCGTAGTGCTCGCGCTCCGGTGGGAGGCGGCCGGGCCGGGCGACAAGCTGTTTCCGGCCCTGGACGCCGACATCACGCTAGCTCCGGACGGCGAGAACGCGACCCGCCTTCAGCTTGCCGCGGCCTACCGGCTACGACCGCCAGGATCCACAGGTGCTGGGACCGGTGATGCGATCGCGCACATGGCAGCCACTGCGACGACCCGGTCGCTGATGCACCGCCTCGTCAGTGCCCTGGCCCACCCGTAGACCTCAACCCGCGGTGCGTGGCACGCCAACCAGCGGAGCCCGCGTTGCGCCGGTATATCCCCGGAACGCGCCCGCCCCTCGACGTACGCGCCTCGCGGGTATCCAGGGGGTTGACAGCGGCGTAGGCTCCGAGGGAGAAGTGTCCGCAAGTCAGCCTGCATCAGGCCACTGGGAGGGTGCAGGCACCGCGTCGCTCCAGACCCCGGCGGCACGGCCGGTTAAGGCCGGACGGGAACCAAGGTGCCGCCACGATGTATGCGCCAGCGAGTGCGTCCCACAGCGAGCCGATAGTCGAGCGCGCCCGGCCCGGCATCTTGCCATCGCTTGAACCACGCGAAGCCGACGACCTCGGCGCTCCAGCGCTGCGCCTGGCGCAGGAGCGTGACCGGATCGCCGCAAGCGTGAATGACGTCGTCGTACGCCGCGTGTTTGCAGCAGGACTCGGGCTGGAATCCGCGCTAGCGCTGATGGGTGACCATCGCGCGGCCGGGAAGGTCCGGCAGGCCATCAGCGACCTTGACCAGGCGGTTAGGGACCTCAGGGACATCGTCTTCGATCACCGTCGGCCGGATCCGCCCGCCGCGCGCTCGGCCTAAGGGCGGTTCGGAGCCGCTCAGGGCAGTTCGGAGCCGCTCAGGGCAGTTCGGAGCCGCTCAGGGCAGTTCGGAGGCGCTCAGGGGCAGTTCGGAGGCGCTCGTCAGCGCGCGGTCGGCCATGCCGCGGTCACCGCGTCTGCTGCCTGATCTCTCGCCTGGTACTGGTCGGTACCGTGACTGCCCGGTTGGCCTGGCCGAATTGGCGCAGTCGCACGCTGCTGGCGACCACGAACGCCGACGAGGCCGCCATCGCCTGCCCCGGCTATCAGCGGGTTGAGGAGTCCGGCGGCCGCCAGCGGGATCGCGGCGATGTTGTAACCGAACGCCCAGGCCAGGTTGCGGCGGATGACCGCCAGCGTGGCCCTGGCCAGGCTGATCGCCTCTGGCACAACCGCCAGGTCGTCGCGCAGCAAGAGCAGGTCCGCGCGCCAATCGCTACGTCAGTGCCCGAGCCCAGGGCCAGGCCGAGGTCGGCAGCAGACAGCGCGGGCCCGTCGTTGATGCCATCGCCCACCATCGCCACCCGGCGGCCGCGCGCCTGCAGCTCGAGACTTCCCGCGGCGTGGACACAGTGCTGCTGGACAAGACCGGGACCATCACCACGGGGGTGATGACAGTGACCGGGATCCAGCCCGCGGCCGGCATCAGCCGGGAGGTACTGCTGCGTCGGCTGGGCGCGGTCGAGGATCCGTCCGGACACCCGGTTGCCGCAGCGGTCAGTGCGTTCGCGCGGGCAGAGCTGGGCCAGCTGCCCCAGGCGGGCAGCTTCAACGCGCTGCTCGGCCTCGGCGTCTGCGGCACGGTCGACGGCGCCGGCGCATTCATCATGGTCACCTCGGCTCACTCGGACTCGATCAGCAACTGGGAGGGCTCAGGCGACGCGCTAATCGGCATCCACGGGCCCCTCGGCAGCGGCCAGGAGATAGGCACTACAGGCGCTCGTATCTCTCACGGTTGCGTCCGACTACATGAAGCGGACCTTCTCCGGCTGCGAGACGTGCCCCAGGCAGTCCCGTCGATATCGTCAGCTAGTTCCTTTCGGTGTGGGTATTGGTGCAGGTTGGGAAGTTCGAGAAGCTGACAGACGGCCCAGCACCCAGGCAATGCCCTGGACCACGCTCATCTCCGGCTGCCTGGCCGGCACCGCTGTCCTCGCCGTCGTGGGCCCATTTCGTCGACAGTTCGCGCGTCCCCTGCGGTCTGCCGCAAGGCGAGCGCGACGACAAGCGGAAACATGCCCTGAACCGCCGACGTCAGGCGCTCTACCATGCCCAGGTCACCGCCGCCGTCTCGTGCTGCGATCAGGAGCCAGCAAGACAACGCGGCGAAGACCACAGTGACTGTCGCGCAGCCGTAGACACTGAGGATCCGCGATCGCGTCGGCGCGCGGCCGGCGACAAGTACTGGCCAGATCGCCGTCGTGACCACGCATGTCACCGCGAAGGCGAGGTGGCGCGACGTCGGGCCCATGGCCGGTTCCGGAGAGGCGGCGATGCCGAGAGTCGAGAGGCCGGTCACGACCAGCAGGACGCGCGCAGGCATGCCGGCGCCACTCAGGCCCGCGCCGGTCGCGATCTGACAGCTGCCCACCAGCAGCAGGGCCGCAGTCATTACCCACCGGTCGGTTCCCGACTGGCCAGCCAGCACACTCATCGTCTGCCGCATCGGGCTATAAGAGGCCGGCTGAAGCGCGCCGGCAACCAGCCAGCCGGAGACCAGGACAACAGGCGCCAGCAACGCCGTGCCTACCGCCCAGCCAGCGACTGGCCGACCAGCCCACGCACGCTCCGAGCGGTCGGCTGGCAATGGCTCAGCGCTGGCCGAAGCCGGGCCAGGGCGTGCGTGATCTCGTCCTGATCGGCTGCGCGCGAGGTCTGGACGCGCAAGCTGAGTCATGGCTCCTCCATCAGCCACATCGACTCGGGCTGCCAGCTGGAGGCGCTGTTGGAGCTTTACCGGGTTGCCTGCCCGGATCGCGGCCAGACAGCCCGTAAAGAGCCGACATATGGTGCCTTGCGGCCTCGCGTTGGCAACGAGCCAGCGTTCCTGACAGCACGGGGCGGCTCCGGGCTATTCCGCCAGTTCCTTGCGCAGGCCATGGCGCGCACAATCTCCGGCCGTCCGGCCGTCGGCCGCATTGGCCACTCGGCTCGCGTGGCCGCGCGGGTTAACGGGCGTGACAGCCCTCCGTGGTGATGGTGGCTGCAGCTGGCATGCTCCTCGATCAGAGCCGGCGCGCTCAGTGACAGCCCGACGCCCCGGAGATCCGGTCCAGGAGCGCGATAGCCGAGATGACGCCGCCGGCTTCGACGCGGGACAGCGCGGGACAGCGCGGGCTGGGTCGTTGCGGCTCGGCCAATCACGGCATTAGTCACTCCGAGGTGCGCATTACGTGGCGCGGCCGCCTGGCGGGCGGACGCGGCTCCGGCTGGTTCCTGAGGTTTGCCGGGCGCCGGCCGTCGCCGCGGCCTGCTGGGTGATGTCGTGCCAGGCGGCCGGGGTGAGCGCGTAGGCGCCGACGCTGCCGGAGGTGAAATGTCGCCAGCTGGCGGGCCGGATCAGCGTTGCGACGGCGGCTATCGCGACGGGCACGATGGTGAGCGGGTCGTGGCGGAAGGGCGTCAGCTCTTCGGTGCTTGCGCGGTAGCCGTCTTGGCGGCATGCGGCGGCCCATAGCTGGCGGGCGATGTCCCGGCGGCGGCCGTCGTGCTGTGCAGCGCCGAGGATGGCCAGCAGCAGCTGGTGTGTCTGCACGCCGGGCTGCCCGGTGACCTGGGGTTCGGCGCTGTCGCTGCGCGCAAGGTCGAGGAGCGCGCCGACCAGGTCGACGCCGGACCGGTAGGCGTTGACGGGCTCGACCAGGCGGGGGTTAATGTCGATGAACTGCGGGCCGCCGGGGCTGAGGATCACGTCGGCGGACAGGGCTCCATGCCAGCCGAGAGCGCCGCCCAGGACGGTGAGGTACTCAGCTACGGCGGGCAGCTCGATGCCGCGCTTGTGGCTGCCGCCGCCGCCTGCTCCCTCGCCGGTGCGCTCGCAAGCGTGGAAGGCGATCAGCTCGCCGCGGGCGAACACGGACTGCACCATGACTAGCGGCCCGGCGACGGGCTGCTGGGCCAGTACGTTGCCAGCCGCGAAAATGCCATCGTTGTCATACTGGTCGGCGAGCAGCCTTAGCTGCCTGGGGGTGGTCACCTGGCAGACGCCAACCGAAGCGGTGCCGATCGGAATCTTCACGAACATCGGCAGCGGCCCGGCTGATCGGAGTTCGGCACCGCTGGCGGCGACGGTCGCCGGGGGCTGCGGCAGGTCAAGCCGGGTGAGGGTCGCGAAGGCGGTGACCTTGTCCTGCACGGCGGCCAGTGCGGCAAAGTCGGGTACCGCGGTGAGCAGGCCCGCGTCGCGAAGCCGCTGCGCCGCAAGCGACATCACCGCGACTTGCTCCTGGGTAGGGAACAGCGCTTGGGCGTGCCGCTGCTCGGCCACCGCAATGGCGGCATTCAGCCAGCCGAAGGGATCGGCTCCGTAGGCAGGGACGCGGTGCACCCGCCGGACGTCGCGGGTGAACTGGCACAGGCACAGCGGGTCTGGGGACAGCGCCTCAACCCGGTGGCCGGCTCGGGAGAGCAGCGTCGCGCACTGCCGGGCGGTGAGCCCGGTTCCGTCGCTGAGCAGGACTCGCAAGGTAGTCTCCTCTTAGTATATGATGTAAGCATACACTATATACTTTAGGAGCGCGATGGGCCGGGCAGCGCAGATCGGACGGGCGGTGATCCTGGAGGCCGCCCTGGCGATCGCCGATGACCAGGGACTCGACGCGGTCACTATGCACGCCGTCGCCAGGCGCCTCCAGGTCACGCCCATGGCGCTGTACCGGCACGTGGCCAGCAAGGCCGCCCTCCTGGATGGCCTGGTCGAAGTGCTGCTCACCGAGTTCCCGCTGCCCGCGCGCGATATGCCCTGGGATGAGTTCCTCACGGCGCTGGCCGCCGGGATCCGCGCCACCGCCCGCCGACACCCCGGCGCGTTCGCCCTGCTGCTATCCCGCCCCGCCACCACGCCGGCGGCAACGAGCGTGCGCGACGCCGTCCAACAGGCGCTGCGCCAGGCCGGCGTCCCCGACACCAACATCCCGCGCACCGAACGCCTGCTCAGCACCGCGGTGCTCGGCTTCGCCGTCAGCGAGGCCGGCGGACGGTTCCGCGCGCACGATCAGGCCGTCATCGACGCGGACTTCGCCGAACTGCAGCAGTGGCTACGCCGCCTCCTCCCCGGAACGGCCAGCCTGGCGGAGGCGGCCCTGCCCTGACCATTCACGCTGCGAGCGAACGCCCTGATGGCTGAAATCGGCGTCCTTCCGGCGCAGTCGCCGGCAGTTCCCACCATCCCGCTCCTAGACCGGATCTCAGCCGCCTTGGACGCCGACCTCATCGTCGAGATCGCGCCGCACTCCGCGTAGCCTCAGCGCTAGTGCCGATGTGAGCGAGTTGGCCCAAGTGCATGCCGATGTGCCGTTCCGCATGCTGATTCGTGTAGGCGAGTTAGCGGACAGAGCCAGATCGCTGAGTATGTCTCCCGCCATCAGCGGCTGGCACGCTCCGGTTGAGTGGCACCGAATGAAAGTTATGTACTGACCGGCAGGCGATCATCTGGGCCCGCTCCCCCCGTATCGCCGGCGCCGCGTGCACCATGTTTCGGCTGGTGGCGACGCCCGGCAAGGTACCGAGAGTCAGCCTGATCGTATCCCCCCGCCAAAGCGCATTTACTGCGGCAGGCAAGGCTCCTACCAGCGATAACTCGCAACTCGATTTGCAATTCAGGCCACCGGAATGCAAATCTAGGCAACATGCGCATCCGGCAATACCTGACCATTCATAAGCGCAGTAAATTAACCGACTCGGGTATTGCAATTTCCGCAGTAAATGCGCCATCCGGCAGCGGCCGACCCGGCGGGAAGTCGGCCCGCTGGCGCAACCGGACAGAGCTGCTGCGGCAGCGCGACTTCAGGAACTTCTACCTGGGCTACTGCACATCGATGCTGGGGACCGGCATGTCCAGGATCGCGCTGACGTTCGCGGTGCTGGACAGTGGCGGCAGCGCAACCGAGCTCGGCTATGTCCTCGCGGCCAACGTCGTTCCCCAGGTGCTGTTCATGATCGGCGGCGGCGTTCTCGCTGACCGGCTCGGACGGCGGCCGGTCATGCTGCTGACCGACGCCAGCCGGTTTGCCGTGCAAGGCGTGCTGGCGGCCTCGCTGTTCCTCGGCAGGCCGTCACTGTGGGAGTTCGTGCTGCTGTCTGCGCTGCTGTCGGTTGGAGAGGGCTTCTTCAACCCGGCGCTCGGCGGCCTGCGCGCGGACATCGCACCGCGTGCGCTGCTGGCGGATGCGAACGCGCTCATCGGCGTAGCGCAGGACGCCGCCGCCGTGCTCGGTCCGGCAATCGCCGGAACCCTGGTCGCCGTCACCGGCCCGGCGCTGGTCATCGCATTCGACGCAGCCAGCTACGGCGTCAGTGTGCTCGCGCTGGCGAGCCTGCGTGTCCCGCCCGCCGGCGTGCCCGTGCAGTCACCGTCGCGGGACCTGACCGAGAGCTGGAGCGTCTTCAAGTCGCAGAGCTGGCTGTGGATTGTCACCGTGCAGTTCTCTCTGTTCAACTTGTTCACCTGGGCGCCGTACCTGTTGCTCGGGCCGATCCTGGCCAGGGCTTATCTTGGCGGCGCGGCGGCCTGGGGGATCGTGACCGCGGCATTCGCTGGCGGCTCGGTGCTCGGCGGGATGTTCATGGTCGGTCGTCGCCGGCCGAGCCGGCCGCTTCTGTACGCCGCGATCTGCACGCTCGGCTACCCGATCCCGTGCCTGATGCTGGTACTGCACGCCCCCGTATACGCGGTCGCGGGTGGCGCTCTGCTGGCCGGCCTGGGCGGCGCGATCGCCGGGGCGCTCGACTCGACCGTGCAGCAGCAGCGGATCCCGCCGGGCATGCTGGCCAGGATCAGCGCGATTCAGCTCACCGGCTCCTACGCTCTCGGCTCCGCCGCCTGGGTCCTCATCGGCCCGATCGCCGGCCTGGTCGGCGCCGGCCCGCTGCTCGCCTTCGGAGCCGGTTACGCCGCCCTGAGCAGCGCGGTGGTAGCCGCGCTGCCCTCGATCAGGTCCGTCCGCTGGGAGCCGGCTATAACGCGAGTTGCCACGCCAGAGACCGGCCCGGCCGCCGAGCCTACGGCAGGTTAGGGCTGCCTGTCAGTCCGGTCAGGCGGCGGTTCGGTCTAAGGATGCACTCCGGCTACATTGCCTGCGCTGTAGGCGACGTAATGGCCCTAAACGATTCGAGTAGCACGAGACGCTGAACGGGCTCCCACAAGCGCTACGCGGCTGACGAGAGTGGCGAAGATCACCGCTGGCGCGCTCAGATAGCCCGTTCTGGCGCGGCCCCGGCGGCCATGTTGGTGACCTGGTTGCCGACCATAGCGGCGGCTCCGCGCGCGGTTCCCAGGAGCACTTTGGACTGGGTGGCAGTCACGGTCACTCAGCCCAGCCGACGGCGGGTCTGCCGTACGTTTATGCATCGGCGCGCTTTTGGGCGGCCATCCTCATCTGCCGCATTGAGGTACGTTGTACCACTAAAGTTGCAGGGCCGGGTTCCCGTGTGGCTGGAGCCTGCGGGCCTGCCGACGACCACGCGAGGCCTCGATCGGGCCGGGTGGGGCGCGCGTGTCAGGCGGCCGAGCCCGCCCCGCCGATGGCAGAGCGTGATCGGCGATCCGCTGGCAGTCGCGCGAAGAGCCGCCGATGGGCGCGGTTACTCAAAGGCAATGGGCCGGGGCGGCCTCGGCTGGGGGCCGGTGGCAGGTGCCTGCCCGCTGAGCAGCGGGCGTAGCTGTTCGAGGCTGGTCGTGATGACGTCCTTTGCCGGTTCAGCTCGTCGACCTCGCGCTGGGCAGCGGCCCGGTGCCGTTCGAGCTCAGTCTTGGTGTCGGCCATCAGCCGATCGGCCTGCGCCTTGGCCTGGGCGGTATGGGCCTCGGCCTGGCCCGACGGCAGCGAACCGTCCTCGGCACGCAAGTGATGGCCTCTCCCAGAGCCATTAAGTTGTTGGTGCTAGGAAGCAAGCCTCGGTCGTGGAAGCATCTCCGAGACAATGCCGTCGGTTATGTCCCTAGGCTCCCCGGCCAGGATCAGTTCGATCCAGATGTCTGCAGCCAGGCCCATGCATCAACAGTTACCGCACTAGACCGCACCTGTGTCACCTGCATATACACCACAATAGGGCTCGGGTCATAATTGTAAAAGTAGTAACGGGCGCCCACCGAAGCTGCCGATGCAGGTTCCACTCCTTCGGCCACATTGTTCTGGCCGAGACAATTCGCAGGACCAGGGGTCGTACCGGGCTGCCAGTATTCGAAAACCCCGTTGAAGTAACTCCAGCCGGGCGGGCTGCCGTCGGGGTTGTATTGAAGATTGTAGTTATCGCCGCTTCCGATCTGATATCCGTTCCTGTCGAATGTCACGCCAGCCAGACCGATAGTTATTTGCTCGCGCCAGAGGAAAGCAAAGCCAGGCTGATTTACAGGCTTCAAGATTCGCACAGTGCTGACCGATGCCGCGCTGGAGTCGGACGGAGAAGGGCTGGCGGAGTGCGGCTGCGGAGGCGAGACCGACGGTGCGTTAGCGCTAGCAGGCTGGGGCTTGCCTTGCGAAGACGCAGGCGCTGAGTGACTGAAGGGAGCTTCAACGATAAATAAGATCAATCCGGCCACGACTGCGACGGCTACTAGGAATGCAAAGGCTTTCAGGCCGCCCGCTGCGGACCCTGACTCATCGGGCATGACTCACTCCTAACTGACACGTGGCGATCCTAAGTCGGATTGACGTAGCTTGACGGCATAACTGTCACTTGACGACCCTACGGGAAGGACGCGCATTGGCGGGCAGAACCGGCGAGGGCGCTGCGCCTTGGGCGCGCTTTTGCGGCGACGAGGTCGGTGAGTGTCCGCCAGTCGCGAGACACTGAAGCCTTATCTAGGTACGCAACTCGCGGGCCAGCGCGGACCGCTTAACCAGCCGCCCCCAGGCACCGGTGGCGACCGTATTGTTGCGCGATATCCCTGCCCAAAGGCAACGACCCATCATGTGAGCGATTGTCCTGAGCCCATTGCCACGCATCCAGCCGCCTCCTCCGGCGGCGGCCAGGTCGCCGCGCGCTTTACCACCAGACAGGCGGCCGACCGCGCCAGCACGTTGACACATCCGTACGCGAGCAATCCAATATGCAGGCCCAGCAACGCACTCACATGCCGCGAAAGAACTCATAGGCGGGACGCAAACTGCGAGCCTATGTTATAGGTGAGGAGGCAGGTCTCCCAGCCATGCCAGCTCGAGGTTGAGCTAGCGGACATCGCCTTTACAGCATCGCGTCATCTTCTGGTGCAGAATTCCCTGGGCCTGCGCCAGCGCCGGATCGTATGAGCGTCACGCGCAAGCATCTGCGGCTTGAATTCGTGCGTAGATTTGCGTGCGATGAGTCAGAAAGCTAGAGGTCAGCTGGGTGAAGGAGCCGCCAGTCCAAGATCTTGAGCCAAGACATCCCAGGAGATTGGATGTCAAGCAGCGGCGTTAGATTCAGCGGTGTTTTCCCGGTGACCCCAGGCGGTGTCCTCGTCGTAGCGGGTTCTGGTCTTGAGACATCCGTGGAGGATCCCGACAAAGCCGCTGGCCAGTCTTCGGAGGGCGTCGTTGTGTTCGTGTCCCTTGGCCCGCTGGGCGTCGTAGAACGCGCGGGCGCCGGGTGAGACCCTGAGCGCGGCGACGGCCTGGATCATCAGCGCGTCGATGAGCCGGTCGTTGCGCACGAACCGGGCGGCGACGATCTTCTTCTTGCCGGAGGCGCGGGTGATAGGGCTGGTGCTTCACTGCAGCCACTGCTCCGGCCGCAGGACACTGTCAATGATGATCACTCTGTCACGTCCGTTGCCGTCCAATGACGCCGAACTCCACGGACGAACGACGGACGGATGATCAAGGGCCTGACCGCTGGTCTCAGCGATCAGGCCCTTGACCTGCTACTTCACTCGTAGCCCCGACCGGATTTGAACCGGCGCTACCGCCTTGAGAGGGCGGCGTCCTGGGCCGCTAGACGACGGGGCCAGGCACTTCATGTTCTGTGCGCGACCGAGCCCGCGTGCGGGCGAGGCTTAACTCACAGAGCGGCCGGGCAAGCAGTTCAGCAGACAAACCACTGATTCCCAGTCGGCCACTCAGGTTAGCGCACCGCGCCGACGCGCGCCAAACCGCGCCGGGCCCAGGGACTGCCAAACGTCCAGGCGATGCATAACCGGCAGGGAATCAGGTACCTGTGGCAGCATGCTGGAATTCGTAGTTGTCCTGATCGTCATCGGGCTCATTGCCGGACTCGTCGCGCGCCTGCTGCTGCCCGGCCGCGACCACATCGGCCTCATCGGCACGATCCTGGTGGGAATCGTCGGTTCCTTCGTCGGCGGCTTCCTGTGGGAGCTTGTCGAGTATCACACCGTAGAGACCCACCACTTCCGCAGCGTCGGCATCATCGGCTCGATCGTCGGAGCCTTCGTAGTGTTGCTCCTGCTCCGCGCGACCGGGCTGGAACGAGGCCACCGGCGCCGCCGGTACTAGCCGATGCGGTGCGTAGCACCGCATCGGCACCTACCGGACCTCGGGCACACGCAAGCGCGGCCACCTTCGCAGGTAGCCGCGCTTCGCATCTCGCTGGGGTACCAGGACTCGAACCTAGACTAACGGGGCCAGAACCCGTCGGGCTGCCAATTACCCCATACCCCATGGGACCGCGCCCTCGGATCATCCCGGCGCGCCAGTGCAGTGTAGCCGAACCAGGATACGGCCGCCAAAGCGATACCGGCGGCCCAGACAAGCGGAGAGGCGAAGGGCGATGACGCGCGGGCCACCCTGGCCGGCCAGGCAATGCCTGCCGATGCGGCCCCGATCTTGGCGGCCGGTCATAGCGGGAAGTATCCGATAATTCACCCGCCTGACTGGCGCGGTGACAGTCGATGAGAGCATGCCCGCAGCCCCGGCTGACCTGATCGAGCTTCTGCTCCGGGCTGACTGGGCCGGGCTCAGCCTCGCTGCCGAGGTGACCGACTTCACGAACCACGACCTGCGCCGCCAGATGCTCAGCCGGGCATTCCCGCACAGGGCGCCCTGGCAGTGGGCTGGCCCTGGGGCACGACACGACGCAGCATTCGAGCAGCATGCCGACCGGTCAGCCGACCCGCGCGAGGAGCCGGGCGAAGAGCCGGGCGAAGAGCAGCCGGGCGAGAAGGCGGGCGAGGAACAAGTCGAGCGGGCAGGCCAGGGCGACGCGGCGGGGCAAGGAACCAGCGAACGGACCATCCGGCTGCTCGTGACTCCCGACGGAATGTTCCGACAGGAGACCACCTACCACGGCGGGGATGCGTCCACCGCTGGATCCGACGGCCGCTTCGACGGTAGGAACCGGCGCAAAGCCGTAACGATCGCCGCGGATGGACAGCGGCGCTGGCGGGTCTACGCAGACCACGTCAGCGTCGGCCCGGCCGACCCGATGCCGCCCGAGCTGGCGCGGCTGACCGATCCGGCCTGGCTGCTCGACTGGCAGCTCACCGGCGGCGCCGAGATCTGCAGGCCGCCGCGGCTTCCTGGTCCGGATCAGGCAGCCCTATCGCGCAGATGGCAGTGTGGCGCCGACGGAGGCCGTGATCGATGCCGAGCTCGGCATTCTGCTGCGCCTGACCGGAGCGCTGGTCAGCAGGATAGGCCTGCGCTACGAGCTGTCGGGTGTCACAGTCCGGCCGCTACGCGGGCCCGCCGAATTCGCGCTCGACATCCCGGCCGGAACTCGGGTGCTGCATGACAGCGGCGGCCTGCTGGACGAGGCCGACGTACCGGCCCCGGTCAGGGCGGCCGTTCAGCTAGCGGGCAAGGCCTTCGCCGGGGCGGTCAAGGTCGGCCAGCTTCCTGGAGTCGCTGCGGTCACGCAAGGACGCCTAGGTCAGCTGTCGTCTACCACCGGGTTAGTCAGTGCGCCGATGCCGTCGATATGCACGCGGACCCGGTCACCCGCGACAAGCGGGCCGATCCCCGCCGGAGTGCCCGTCAGCAACACATCTCCTGGCAGCATGGTCATGACCGCGGTGACGTAGCTGACCATGGTGACAATGTCGTGTATCAGCAGTTTCGTACTGGCCTGCTGCTTTATCTCCCCGTTGACAGTGGTGGTCAGCTCCACGTCGCTGGGATCCAGGTCCGTCTCGACCCATGGGCCCAGCGGGCAGAACGTGTCGAAGCCCTTCGCCCGCGCCCACTGGCCGTCTTTGGCCTGCAGGTCACGAGCGGTCACGTCGTTGGCGCAGGTGTAACCGAAGATCACGTCAGGCACCCTGGCGGCTGGCACGTCGCGGCACAGCCTGCCGAAGACGACAGCCAACTCTCCCTCGAAGTCGACCCGCTGAGACAGCGCGACGGGCCGGACGATGGGGTCGCCGGGGCCGATTACGGCTGTCGACGGCTTAAGAAAGATCAGCGGCTCAGCCGGCGGCTCCGACCCTGTCTCGCGTGCGTGCTCGGCGTAATTCCTGCCGATCGCCACTACCTTGCTCGGCAGCACCGGCGCCAGCAGGCGGATATCGGCCAGCGCGTGCCTGACGCCCGTGAGCTTGACGTCCTGTCCGCCCGGGCCGAACGGATGGCCGGAGATCTCGGCGACAGTCAGGCCGTCGGCGGGGTGATCGTTCACTGCCCCCGCAGAACCGGCCTCAGGGTCGAGCACTAGCCCGTAACTGACCTGTCCGTCGGCGGCGAATCTCGCAATGCGCATCTGTCGCTCCTGGCTACTGCATGTATCCCTCGACCTCTTCGGCCGGCCGCGGCGCCGACCCGGACGGATCGTCACCGAACTCGCGCCGGGCCCGGCGCTGCCGCAGCAGGTCCCAGCACTGATCAAGCTGCACTTCAATTGCCCGGAGTTGGTCGTGCTCCTGCTCGCTGGTCAGTTCGCCCCCTGCCAGCCGGGCCCGCAAATCGTGCTCTGTGTTGATGAGGTCGTCGATGTTGCGGAGGATTTCCTTGTCGTCCACTGGACCTCCTTCCTCACGGCTCAGCCCATCCTTGCATCCCGCCCGCTCGGTCCCGCAATGGCGTCGGACTTACGGTGTACGTTGCGGATCTGGTCAGCGCCAGCGTGATCGAGGAAGGCGCAGCTCCTTAACACGGGAACGGGGCCACCCCCGGCGGACCGCCGCCCGCACCAGCGACCGGTCCGGGTCGCCCGTGTTTGACCAGCGTGTCACGAGGTAAGCCGATGTCATGCCTACCGCGAAACGCGTCAGCAAAGCAGCCGGGGATATCGGACCGACGATCTTCGTTCTCTTCGGTGCAACCGGCGACCTTTCCAAGCGGCTGGTGCTGCCGGCCTTCTACCAGCTTGCGCTTGACGGTCTGCTGCCCAGGCAATGGCTGCTTGTTGGCAACGGTCGCGGTAATCTCGCGCACGAGGACTTCCGCAAGCATGTCCACGATGTGCTGACGGACTTCGGGCCACCCCCGGATCCCGCGCACTGGAACTCGTTCTCTAAGCGCCTGATGTTCGCGGGCGGTGGATTCAGCACCGACAGTGCCGGCAGCCTGCTAGATGTGCTCTCCGAGGCGCGAAAGTCACTGGGCGCCGACGCGCAGCTCGTGCACTATTTCGCGGTACCGCCGGTCGCGTTCGGCGGGCTCACGAAGGCTCTCGGCCAGCACGGGCTGGCGAAAGGCGGGCGCGTCGTCTACGAGAAGCCGTTCGGAACATCCCAGCAGGACTTCCGGGCGCTCGATCGCGTCGTCCACTCGGTGCTGGCCGAGCAGCAGGTATACCGGATCGACCATTTCCTGGGCAAGGAGGCAACCCAGGACCTGCACGTGCTGCGGTTCGCCAACGGGCTGTTCGCCAGCATATGGAACCGGGAGTACATAGAGTCCGTACAGATCGACGTGCCAGAGAAGCTCGGCATAACCGACCGGGCGCAGTTCTACGACGCTACCGGCGCGGTCCTTGACATGCTCGTCACGCACTTGTTCCAGGTCGCCGCGGAGGTGGCCATGGAGCCCCCCGCCAGCCTGGGCGCCGCGGACCTGCAGCCTGCCCGTGAGAAGGTCATCAGGTGCTTCCGGCTGCTCGACCCGAGCGAGGTGGTGCTCGGCCAGTTCGCCGGCTACCGCGATGTGCCAGGCGTGGCGGCCAAGTCTCAACGGGACACATTCGTCGCCGCGCGGCTGTGGATCGACAATCCGCGCTGGAGAGGCGTGCCGTTCTATCTCAGGACCGGCAAGAGGCTCGCCGAGACCCGGCAGCGGGTCAGCCTGATATTGCGCAAGCCTCAGGGCCCGCTCGCCGGGCAGTTGCCGCCCGACGCCAACGTCTTGTCCTTCTCACTTGCTGGCGACGGCAAGATCGACCTGTCCATGGTCGCCAAGAAGCCTGGCCCTGGCCTGCAACTTGACAATGCGGCCGCCGATATTCCGCTGTCCAGGCTCGCGAGCGCAGACCCGTTGCCGCCCTACGTCCGGCTCATTCACGACGTACTGGTCGGCGATCGTTCCCTGTTCACCCGGCCTGACGGGCTCGCCGCCGTCTGGAAGGTGGCCGATCCGCTGCTGTCGCACCCGCCCAAGATCGTGTCCTACGCGCCCGGATCCTGGGGGCCAGCGCAGGCGCGCAAGCTCGTCGCGCCCGATCGGTGGCTGCTTGGTCAGTAGGGTGCGCCTGGCCGAGCAGACCGGCATCCGCTAACCGGCTGAGTCGTCCCGACGGCCGCCAGCCGGCCGGGCCCTGCGGCGCGGTGCCACGACCCCCGCGCCGACCGCGATTGCGAGCGCGAGCAGCACAGGCACCGTAAGGGCCCGCTGCAGGCCGACCGCGCTGGCCAGCCCGCCAATGAGCACGGGTCCACCGAGCATTCCGATGTAGCCGAGACCTGCGACCCTCGCGATGCCATGGGCCGGCCGGACCGGATCGGCGTTGCCCGCGGCCGACAGTAGCAGCGGGAACGTACATGACAGGCCGGCGCCGAAAATGGTGAACCCGGCGATCGCGCCCGGCGCTCCGCTGCTCAGTAGCGCCAGGGTCAGCCCCACCCCGGCTACTAGCCCGCAGCACCGCATCAGCGCGACGGCACCGAAGCGAACCGCCAGCCTGTCCCCGGCCAGCCTGCCGAGGGCCATCGCCACGCTGAAGCCCGCGTAGGCAAGCGCGGCGAGGCCGGCCGAAGTGCCGAGGTTATCCCGCATGTACACCGCGCTCCAGCCGTCGGCAGCGCCCTCGCCCAGCAGCGAGCAGATCGCCAGCATGGCCATCAAAAGCAGCGGCAGCGTCATCCGCGATCTGTGCAGGCCACGCTGCTTGACGGCTGCGTTGTCGTCCGGGCGGGCGGGTGCCGGCCACGAGCCGGTTGTCTCCGGACTGCCCGATTCGTCGGCCATGACTACATCAGCCGGACCTGCCGCAGCCAGCACTTCGGCCCCGTTCCCGTCCTTGTCGGCAAGCAGCCAGCGGCCCGCAAGCGCGGCAGCGCACGCCAGCGGAACGCCCACGACCGTGAAGTTCACCGCTGGGCTGATGCCAGCCCAGGCGAATATGCCGCCAAGCAGCGCGCCAGCCAAGCCGCCGAAGCTGTAGCAGGAGTGGAACGACGTCATCAGCGGCCTGCCGAAGCCGCGCTCGACCAGGACGGCCTGGGAGTTCATGCAGACGTCGAGCATTCCGCCGGCCAGGCCAAAGGCGAACAGCGCCGCCATCAACGCGGCCAGGCTCGGCGCGAGGCCAAGGGCCAGCGGCACGAGGGCCGCGCAGATGCCGGCGACCAGGGTGGGCAGCCTGCTGCCTGCCCGGTGCACGATTCGGCCGGCGAACGGGACCACGACCACCATGCCAGCCGGAGCGGCCAGCAGGGCCAGGCCAAGCACTCCGTCGGTCAGGTGCAGGTTCTGCTTGACCGCCGGGATCCTGGCCAGCCAGACACCATTAGCGACTCCGAGCACGGCGAAGTACGCCACCACTGCTACGCGTGCACGCCGCAGCCGGCCGCTAGCTACGGGGCTGGGTGACGGGCGAGCAACTTCCTTGGGGCCGCGACCGGTGCTGGCTCCGGGGGCGGCCCCGGCAACCCGGGACTCGATCAGCCCAGGATAACGGGGACGTAGCCACGGTCTGGCAGCCGTGCGGCGGGCGACCGGGCCGGCGGGCCACTCGCCACACTCGGTGATATACGTAGTTTGTGATTGTTTAGGAATGCGTTAATGATCTTCTGGCCCGACGTATGTGTCGTAGGTGCTGCGATAGCGTCACTAATTCCTCGAGCGTCGTGTTCGCGATCTTCCTGGCACGCGATTCGCCGCCCGCGGTTCGCGCCCGCGGTTCGCGCCCGCGGTTCGCCGCACCGCTTCCGTCGCGCCGCTGCCGTCGCGAGCGCGTTCTGGGCCCGCGCTAGGCCGGGGATCCACGCGGGGCGTACTGCGGCCTGCTGCCAGGATGCTGCCATGAACACCCCCTACTCCACCCTGAGCCACCTGGACTGCTCCTCGTGCGGCAACCAGTACGAGGCCGACAAGCTGCAAGGCACGTGCGACTGCGGCTCGCCGCTGCTGGCCCGCTATGATCTGGCCCGTGCGGGCGGCCTGATCTCCCCCGGCGAGATTGCCGGCCGACCCCCGACGCTGTGGCGCTATCACGAATTGCTCCCGGTGACCGGCCCCGGCAGCGTCGTCAGTTTCGGCGAGGGCATGACACCGCTCATCGCGATGCCGCGGCTGGGCCGCCAGATCGGCGTGCCCGGCCTGCTGATGAAGGACGAGGGCCCGCTGCCCACGGCTACGTTCAAGGCCAGGGGCGCGGCGGTCGGGGTGTCGCGTGCCGCCGAGCTCGGCGCCGCTGGGGTCGCGATGCCGACCAACGGCAACGCGGGCGCGGCCTGGGCCGCCTTCTGCGCCCGGGCTGGCCTGCCGTTCCTGGTCGCGATGCCGGCCGATGCACCGCAGATCACCAGGTCGGAGTGCGTCGCAACCGGCGCGCAGACCTATGTGGTGGACGGCCTCATCGGCGACGCCGGCCGGATGCTGGCGCCTGTCGTACGGCAGCGCGCAGGCTGGCTGGACGTCTCCACGCTGAAGGAGCCTTACCGGCTGGAGGGCAAGAAGACGATCGGGCTGGAGATAACCGAGCAGCTTGGCTGGCGGGTTCCCGACGTGATCCTGTGCCCGTCAGGCGGCGGCGTGGGCCTGATCGGCATCTGGAAAGCGCTGCAGGAACTGGCCGAGCTGGGCTGGATCGGGCCGTCGATGCCCCGGCTTGTCGCCGTGCAGGCGGCCGGATGCGCGCCGATAGTCTCGGCGTTCGAGCGGAGCGAGGCCAGCACGTCGCCGTGGCCCGATGCGCGTACGGCCGCGTTCGGCCTGACGGTGCCGGACCCGCTTGGCGGCTTCCTGGTGCTGCAGGCTGTGCGGGCGACCGACGGCTGCGCCGTCGCCGTCACCGACGCGGCACTGCTGGCCGCGCAGGCACAGGCGGCCCGCGCCGAGGGGACCTGGATCTGCCCGGAGGGTGCGGCCTGCATCGCGGCGGCCGCCCAGCTGCGCGAATCCGGCTGGCTGGCCGAGGACCACGAGGTGGTCGTGCTCAACACCGGAGCCGGGCTGAAGTACCCGGAAACAGCAGCCACGGACCTGCCGGTGCTGCCCCTGGATGCGGCAATCCCGGCGGTCTACGAGGCAAACGGCGCGCCGAGATCATGACGTCGCCGGCCGGCTTGGCTATGCCGCCGACCAGGTTGGCTATGTCGCCACGGGCGCGAAGTTTATAGCGTCGGAGATCCAGGTCAAGCTGCCGAATCCGGCCCGGGTCGCCGGCGAGGTTGGCCGCATCGGCATCTCTGTGCAGCTATGGAGCAGCAACACCGTCGTAGATTTCAGCGCATTCGCCTGCACGGACACTACCTGCCGCCCTGGCGGCAAGCCCGTCGCGCACAAGTATCGGCTGGATATATCCGTCTATAACCGTAAGACCCAGGCGCTGATCTGTTCCACCACGGCAACGGCCGCTAAGCAGAGATGCTCCGACGCATTTCCGTCCTGGAACCGGGTCAGGCTCAGGCCAGGCAGTACCCAGCTCATGGAGGTCGAGTACGACAGATCGCAAGGGCTGATCCTGGCATCGGCGAACGCACTCAACGTCGCCGTCTCCGTGACTCACCCCGGATCCTTCGACCAGGCTCGAATCACCGTCCAGTTCGGCCGCACGCCATTTAGCAAGGCGCCGTTCGATCATCCCAGGAAGACAACGCTGCTCTGGACGATAGGCACATACTTCGCCGAGTTCGTGCTCGCCAATGGCCATGGTGGGTACATCGGATCTTCCTTGTTCAGCCACCACAAGCTCGATATGACCTGGAACGGCAAAGCTGGCCATCACGAAGCCGCGCCGACAGGCCTGTCGCACTACGGCGCCTACTTCAGCGTTTACCTGTACCGGTGACCGGCCGCCGGGCTCGCTAGCAGATCTTGTGCACCCAGCCGTGCGGGTCGGGTAGCTGCCCGAACTGGAGGCCGAGCAGTTGTTCGCGCAGCCGCTTGGTGACCGGACCCGCCTGCCCTCCGCCGATCGTCCAGCCGCCCGCCGCTCCCTTGACGGCGCCGACGGGCGTGATAACGGCGGCGGTGCCGCAGGCGAACACCTCGGTGATCTCGCCCGACTCGCAGCCTTCCCGCCACTGGTCGACCGAGATGGCGCCCTCGGACGCGGGGATGCCTAGGTCAGGCGCGAGCGTGAGCAGTGATTCCCTGGTCACGCCCGCCAGCAGCGTGCCGGTCAGCGCCGGGGTCATGATGCGCGCGTCCCGGCCCGAGCCGTAGACGAAGAAGAGGTTCATGCCGCCCATTTCCTCGACCCACCGATGCTCGGCGGAGTCGAGCCACACCACCTGGTCGCAGTCGTGCGCCAGCGCCTGCCGCTGGCCGACGAATCCGGCTGCGTAGTTCCCGCCGGTCTTAGCCGCGCCGGTGCCGCCGGGCGCCGCGCGAATATACCCGTCGGCCAGCCAGACCGACACCGGGCGAGCGCCGCCGCCGAAATAGCCGCCGGCCGGCGAGGCGATGACCACGAACAGGTAGGACGACGACGGCTTGCTCACGCCCAGCCCAACGTGCGTCGCGATCATGAACGGGCGCAGGTACAGGCTGTGCTCGCGGGCAGTAGGGACCCAGTCGCGGTCCTGGGTTACCAGCAGCTCGATCGCCTGCGTAAACGCGTCCTCCGGCAATTCCGGCATCGCCATCCGGCGGGCCGAGCGTGCGAACCTTGCCGCGTTGGCAGCCGGCCGGAACGTCACGATCGGGCCGCCCTCCTGCCGGTAGGCTTTCAGCCCCTCGAAGATCTCCTGAGCGTAGTGCAGCACCTGGCAGGCCGGATCCATGCTGAGCGGGCCGTACGGCCGCAGCTGACCGTCGTGCCAGCCGTCCTGCGCCGTCCAGGCGATCGTCACCATGTGATCGGTGAACACCTGGCCGAAGCCAGGCTCCGCCAGCAGGTCGGCCCGCCGCGCAGCCGGGACAGGATCCGCTGTCGGATGGATAGCAAACGAGATGTCGTGATTCGCGTCTGCGGTCATCGGGTTCACCTTCCCTGGGTCAGGCCACGGCGCCGTTGCCGTAACCCTCACTGCAAAGCTAGCTCGCCACCCGCTCGGCGATGTCATCACCGATCTCCGGCGTGGCCCGCGGCGACCATGCGCCCTGCCGCTCCAGCAGGTCGTCGGAGACGGCCTGCTCGATCCTGGCGGCCTCCGCGTCCAGTCCCAGATGCTCGCACATCATCGCCGCGGACAGAATCGCCGCGGTCGGATCGGCCTTCTGCTTGCCCGCTATGTCTGGTGCGCTGCCATGCACAGGCTCGAACGTACTCGGCGCGGTCCGGTCAGGGTTGATGCTGGCACTCGCGGCTAGGCCAATGCCGCCCGCCACTGCCGCGCCGAGTGAGGTCAGAATGTCGCCGAATAGGTTGTCGGTCACGATGACGTCGAAGCGTTCCGGCTTAGTCAGGAAGTAGATGGTCGCCGCGTCCATGTGGCAGTACTCGGTGGCGACACCCGGATACTCGGCAGCAGCCTCCGTCACCGTCCGCCGCCAGAGGTCTCCGGCATAGGTGAGCACGTTGGTCTTGTGCACGAGGGTCAGCTTGCGGCGCGGCCGCTCCGCCGCGCGCTGCAACGCGTACCGCGCCACCCGACCGACGCCGAATGCGGTGTTAATGCTCTCCTGGGTCGCTACCTCGCCCGGCGTGCCCTTGCGCATGATCCCGCCGGCCTCGATGTAAGGGCCCTCGGTGCCCTCGCGCACGACCAGGATGTCGACAGACTCGTTCCGCACGCCCGCCAGCGGTGAAGAAACGCCGGGGTACAGCCGGACCGGCCGCAGGTTGACGTACTGGTCGAACTCAAATCGCAGGCGGAGCAGCAGCCCGCGCTCCAGCACGCCGCTAGGCACGCTGGGGTCACCCACAGCGCCTAGCAAGATCGCATCATGGCCGGCTAGCTCGGCGAGGACAGCGGCCGGCAGCACCTCGCCAGTCCGGTTGAAGCGGTCCGAGCCCAAGTCATAACTGGTCGGCTCGATATCGAGGGTACCGAGCGCGCGCAGCACCTTGATCGCCTCGGCCACCACCTCGGGGCCGATACCGTCGCCGCCGATCACTGCAAGCTGGATGCTTCGCGCTGCCACGGCAGTACCTTACTGGTCAGTCAGCGCCAGAAGACAGTAACCGCGGTCCTGCCGTCTACCAGGGTGCCGCCCGACCGCGCACCAACTGCACTGGAAAAGGCTTCTCAGGCCCCATCCAGGTCCACGACCCTGGCCAGCCCGGCCCCGATCGCCGCCGCTATCTCGGTCAGCACGTCGGGCGGAACCGCGGAGTCGACCGACAGCACGATTAGCGCGTCGCCGCCCTGAGCGTGCCTGCATACTTGCATCCCGCCGATGTTGATCTGCCGGCTGCCGAGGATCTGACCGACCGTACCCACCACGCCTGGCCTGTCGGCATAGCCGAGGAAGATCATGTGGTCGGCCGGCGCTATCTCGGCATCGAGGCCGTTTACCTCGACCAGCCGTTCGGCCTGCCGCAGGCCGCTGAGGGTCCCGCCCACCGAGATGAGCTGACCGTCGGGGGCGGTGCCCCGGATGGTCAGCAGGTTTCGCCAGTCCTGGCTCACCTCGTCGGTTGCGAGCCGGACCTCGACGCCTCGTTCCTTGGCGACCAGCGGGGCGTTGACGTAAGTGACGGGCTCTTCGGTCACGTCGCCGAATAGCCCCTTCATCGCGGCCAGCTCGAGCACACTGACATCCAGGCCCGCGATCTCCCCCTTAGCCTCCATCGCGACCGAAGCTGTCGCGCCGCCGGCCAGCACGGCGAAGATCCGGCCCAGCTTCTCGCCGAGCGGCAGCCACGGCCTGAGGTCTTCGGCCACGACCCCGCCTTGCACGTTCACGGCATCGGGCACGAACTCGCCTTCTAGCGCCAGCCGGACCGACCTGGCCACCTGAGTGCCCGCCTTCTCCTGGGCCTCTGCCGTGCTCGCGCCCAGATGCGGGGTCATTACCACGTTGTCGAAGCCGAACAGCGGGCTGTCGGTGCAGGGTTCCTTGGCGTAGACGTCGACGCCAGCGCCCGCCACTCGGCCTTCGCGCAGCGCGTCCGCCAGCGCGGCCTCGTCCACGATCCCGCCGCGAGCGGCGTTGATGATCCGCACGTCCGGCTTGACCAGGCGGAGCTCCCGGTCACCGATGAGACCGACGGTCTCGGCGTTCTTCGGCAGGTGCACGCTGATGAAGTCCGATTCGCCGAGCAACTCGTCGAGGCTGACCATGCGGACGCCGAGCTGAGTAGGACGGGCGGACGGAACGTAGGGATCGTAGGCGATGACGGTCATGTCGAACGCAGCCAGCCGCTCGGCCACGAGCGCGCCGATCCGGCCAAGGCCCAAGATGCCCGCGACCTTGTCCTGCAGCTCGACGCCGGTATAGGCCGAGCGCTCCCACTGACCGCTCTTCAGCGAGGCCATGGCCTGCGGCACGTTGCGCGCCAGAGCCAGCAGCAGCGCCACCGCATGCTCGGCCGCACTGACGACATTGGAGGCCGGCGCGTTCACAACCATGACCCCGGCCTTGGTAGCGGCTTCGACCTCTACATTGTCCAGGCCCACGCCGGCCCTGGCCACGACGCGCAGCCTCGGCGCGCTCGCGATGGCCTCTGCGTCGATCTTGGTGGCGCTGCGCACGATTACCGCGTCCACGTCCGCCAGCGCGCGCAGCAGCTTGCTCCGGTCCGCTCCATCTGTGTAGCGGACCTCGAACGAGGATTCCAGAAGCGCGATTCCCGCCGGGGACAGCTCCTCGGCGACAAGAACTACAGGGCCAGGCACAGGTCCTCCGTGGCGCGGCGTGGGAGCTCACAGTGTATCGGCCGACTTGTGACCGGCCTCACAACCGCTGCTACCCCGCGGGCGTGGTGGCAGCTACCCCGCGGGCGTGGTGGCAGCCGCATCTGAATCCGATCCGGCCAGGCCCATCTCGCCCCCGCCAGCTAGCGTCCCCGTGGAAGGCTTCCCAGGGTCCTGGCCGGCCAGACTTGGGTCACCGGGTTCGGTGGCAGCGACGCCGTTACCGTCCGCGCCCTCAGATGACGCTGTTACCGGCGTCGCTCCCGGCCATGCCGGGCCGACCAGCGATTCGATGCCGCGGGCGGCCATCGGCCTGGCGACGAGGAAGCCCTGGCCGAGGCCGCAGCCCATGGCGCGCAGCAACTCAAGTTGCTCAGGCCGCTCAATGCCCTCGGCGACAATCTCGATGCCGAGGTCGTGGCCCACCTGGACTATCGTCCTGGTGAGCATGGCGAGGGTCCCGTCGGTGCCGAGGCCGGCCACAAACGATGGATCGATCTTGATGATGTCCACCGGCAGTTCACGCAGGTACGCAAGCGACGCGTAGCCCGTGCCGAAGTCGTCGATGGCCAGCCGGGCGCCAAGACGGCGCAGCCCGGCAAGCTCGTCGATTATCGGCGCCGATACCTCAATGAGCACGCGCTCGGTGACCTCCAGGGTCAAGATGGAGGGCGGCAGACCGCTGTCATCCAGCGCCGCTAGCACGGACTCGGCGAACCGGGCGGCGCTGACCTGGCGCAGGGAGAAATTCACTGAGAGACCAATCTGCCAGCCAGCCGCGCGCCAGTGCGCCACCTGCTGACACGCCTCGCCCAGCACCCAGTCGCCCAGCGCCACGATGAGCCCGGACTCCTCCGCGACGCTGAGGAACTCGGCCGCCGGCACCTGCTCTGAACCGCGTGACCAGCGCACCAGTGCCTCGACACCCACCACCCGCGACGTCGAGAGTTCCACCAGCGGCTGGTATTCGATGCTCAGGCCGCCCGCTGCGATGGCATGCCGCAGGTCGGTCGCCAGTTCCAGCCGCCTTATCACGTCGGCATGCATGTGCGCGGCGAACACCTCCACACGCCCGCCGCCCGCTTCCTTGGCCCTGGCCATCGCGAGGTCGGCGTTGCGCAGCAGGTGCTCGCCGGCCTGCGGATCGGCGAACGCGACGCCCAGGGCGGCAGTCATCGTGATGTCACGGTCGGCAACCTGGAATGGCTCCGCGGCGATCGCGCCGGCCAGCCGCTCGGCGATATCGACGATCTCCTGCGGGCTCGCCGAGTGCTCAACCAGGATGGCGAACTCGTCCCCGCCCCAGCGTGCGACGGTATCGTGGGCCGGCACCAGGCTGCGCAGCCGCCGCCCTGCCTGCGCCAGGAGCAGGTCACCCGCACCGTGCCCGACCGAGTCGTTGATCGCGGTGAAGCCGTCGAGGTCGACGAAGATCGCGCCAGATCGTTCCGGCCCGTCCGCGCCCGCGTCGGCGGACTGCCTGGCAAGCAGGTCCTTAGCCCGCTCCTCCAGGTAGGCACGGTTAGGCAGGCCGGTGAGCCCGTCGTGGAAGGTGAGATGGGTGACCTGCCGGCGCAAGGCGACCTGATCGCTCACGTCCCTGGCCGTGACCAGCACCGCATCGCGGCCGGCCGAACCGGTGTATCGGGAGATGGTCGCCTGCACGTCCCGCCAGGTGCCGTCCGACGCCCTGACCTGGCACGCCAGGCTCGCTGCCGGAGCCGAGCTGGTGGCGGTTGCCGCCGCCGCGGCGCGCAGCGCGTTCCCGTAGTCGTCGGGATGCACGAGATCGGCGACCCGCAGGCCCGCGAGCTGCCCGGGTTCGTATCCGTACCGCGACACCGCCCGGCTCGCGTAGGTAACCAGGCCCGCGGCATCGCACAGCAGAACCACGTCGCTAGTGCGGTCGGCTAGTTGCAGGAACTTACTGCCTGACTGCTCTGCCAGCTCAGACGAGGCCGCGGTCTGATGGAGCAGGCCGCCAGCCCGGCTGACCAGGGCCAGCATCAGCGCGCAGCTCACGATCAGCGGCACCGGACCGCTGCGCCCCCAGGTCACAACCGCGAACACGAGCGTAACGACAGCCGCTACCCCCGCGGCGGTCAGCCCGATGGCGGTGCTGAGCCGCGCCGACGAGGCGCGCCGCTGGGGAGCATCCGGCTTGCCTGCGACGCTGCCCCACCATGACATGCCGCTCGTTCCCAGCAGCCCGATAGCTAGCAGCCAGCAGACCTGCGACCATGACCCAGGATGCTGCCCGGCGGCATGATCCTGGACAGCGACCAGGTCCCCGGCAGTCGCCGCGGCGACCGCAAGGTAGGGCGCCAGCGCAGCGCGGCCCGCGCGCAGCGCGACCGCCAGGGTGCCGCCGAGCACGACCAGGTCGGCCATCGGGTGAATGAGGTCGACCGCAAACGAGCCGGCTCCTATATCGGCCGCGGTATAGGCGGGCCGCAGCAGCGCGATCCAGCCGACGCCAAAGACGCCGAGGCTGAGCAGGCAGCCGTCGACCAGGTGCCCGAAGCCGCCGACAGGACGCCCAGCCGGGGCCAGCTTCACCAGCCCGACGACAAGCGGAGGCAGCCCGATCAGGGCTAGCAGGTCAGTAAGCGAGAGCTGGATGGCGGTCGGCATCACAGAACCGACGGCCGCTAGCTGCGCCACAAACGCGGCGCCCCAGGCAGCGGCGGTAGCCGCAAACCACCGGTAGGCCGAGCCGGCCTGCCGCGAGTGGCGCAGCAGCAGCGCGATCGCCCCGACCGCCAGCAGCGCGCCGATCACGGTCCAGGCTGGGGAGGAGGGGCTCATCTCGGGCCACCGGTCATGAGGGCACGCTCACCGGATGCGTGGTGGTCGGACAAAGCGCCCGTGGGCACCGGCGTCCGTTCACCTGACCTCCTTGTGAGCATCTCTGTTGCTCGCGGTATTACTGCGTCTCCGAGCGCCTGGTCTGCCCGACCGCCGAGGACGAGGGCTCAGCAAAGCCAGCGGCCTGTGGGGCCCGGAGCGTATTGATGCCGTGACTGCGGCTCATCATTGAGCGTCTACTAGACACGACTCGCCAGCAGCTGCCGCGAGTTCCAGGGCGACGGGATTTTCGCCGCTAAGCGGAACGCGCGGCCTCGCAAGTGCAGGGAGCAATGTGTAAGCACTGTACGGGGCGGAGGTCACGCTTCGATTGAGGATGGGCCTACACAAGGCGACAACTTGAAACCGTGCTGTAACGAGCTCGCAAGGCCGGATTAGGCGTCCTATCGGGTGACATGCGGGTGCTTAGCCGGGTTCGGATCGGCATCGGCGCCCGGCGGCCAGCCACGCCACCCGCTAGCACCTGCCTCGCCGCCGTGCCGGTCAGTAGTCGCCGGTGATCACGTTGGCCAGCGGCTGACCGGCAAGATAACGCGTTGCCTGGGCCCGGACGAAGGTCAGAGCAGCCTTTGAAGAGCAGGGCGTGGACGCGCCGACATGCGGAGTGATGAGGACATTGGGCAGGTTCCAGAGCGGATGCCCTGGTTCGAGCGGCTCCGGATCGGTCACGTCCAGCGCGGCGGACAGCCGGCCGGCAGTCAGCTCCGCCACCAGGTCGGCGGTGACGACGAGCGAGCCGCGCGCGGCGTTCACGAGCAGCGCGCCGTCCTTCATCGCCGCCAGGAAGGCCGCGTCCGCCATCCCGATTGTCTCGGTCGTCACCGGGGCGAGCAGGATGACCACATCCGCGTCCGGCAGTAGCTCGGACAGGTCAGCGACCGGGCTGACGCCGTCCCGCCGGGACCTGGCCACCCGCCGCACCTGTACTTCGAATCCGCTCAGCCTGCGCTCTACTGCCCTGCCGATGGAGCCGTAGCCGACGATCAGCACCGTCTTGCCTGCCAGGCAGCCGGTGAACTGATAGCTCCACCGCCCTGCCGCCTGCTCGGCAGCAAAGTGCGGAAAGCCACGGACCGAGGCGAGCATCGCGGTCAGCACCCACTCCGCGGTACTCGCATCATGCACGCCGCGGGCGTTGCACAGCACGGCCCCGCCAGGCACGTACGGCCGGACCCGGTCGAACCCGGCCGTGAGCGTCTGCACCACCTTAAGGCCCGGCATCTGCGCCATGGCCGTGACCGCCTCGAGCGCCGGGAAGAACGGCGGCACGTAGAACTCCACCTCGGCCGCGCTGGCAGGCAGGCTGCCGCCATCGGGCGCCACCACCTCGACTGTCACGCCGTCCAGGACGGCCACAGCGTCAGCCAGCGGCTGTATCGGCACCCAGATCAGCACGGGCAAACCTCGCTCACTTCTCCGGCCGGCTGTCGTGGCGCTGACCGCGCCGGCCCAGCAGGCGGCCCGTCACTACTCACCGCGCGGTCCTGGCCGGCCGGCGGGCCGCTGTCATGCGGACGACCCCGTTCCGCCAACGGAGAGCGCGGACGGCTGAAGAGCCTTCCGCGCCCGCCCGCCAAGATCCTTCGCCGTCGCAGAATACTGCCGGGTCTCGATGCGCGGGAAGAGCGGCCTGGGCTGGGGCAGGACTCCAGCGGAGTCGCAGCATGCGGCTGCTATCCGGGCAGCCAGGTCAGGCAGGAACGGCCAGATCTCGGCGGCGAGGATCTGGCAGGCCGCGACCAGGGCTCCCAGGACTTCGTCGAGCCGGGCTCCGGCCGCAGCGTCGCCAGCCCGCTGCGCCCTGGCCAGGTGCCAAGGCTCGGTGGCGTCGACGTAGCGATTGGCCTGTTCGACGATCTGCCAGACCGCGGCGGTGGCGGCCCGGAAGTCGAAGTCTTTAAGGGCCGCCCGGACCGCGGCCGGTGTCCGTTCGATGGTGGCGAGCAGGTCCGCGGCATCGTCGGGCCAGTTCGGCGCGCCGACCCCGCCTGGCGTGCCGGACGCGGCCAGCCACCTGCTCGTCCCCGGCGGCCGGGCGCATGGCCTGATGACCCCGTCGCGGCTGGAGTGCACCAGCGACACCACCCGGCTGACCAGGTTGCCCAGGCCGTTGGCCAGGTCCTCGTTGGCCCGGCCGATCAGCCGGTCCACGGTGAAGTCGGCATCTCCCACCTTCGGCACATCCCGCAGCAGCCACCATCGCACCGCGTCGATACCGTAAGTGCCGGCCAGCTCCGCTGGATCATTGGCCGCGCCGCCGCCCGTGGACTTGCCGATCTTGCGGCCATCGACGGTCAGGTAGTCGTGCACGAAGATCTCGGTCGGCAGCGGCTCCCCGGCGGATAGCAGGATGGCCGGCCAGTAGACGGCGTGGAATCTCAGTACCCCCTTGCCGACCAGATGCACCCGGCGGTCCGCGTCGGTCCACCACCGCTGGTAATCCTGGCCGCGGGTCCCGTACCGCAGTGTGGTGATGTAGTTGCCGAGTGCGTCCCACCAGACGTAGATCACCTGAGTCGGGTCGTCGGGGACGACTATCCCCCAGCCGCGGGCCCTGGCGACCGATCGGGACACGCTGAAATCCTCCAGGCCGGCGTCGATGAAGCCGAGCACCTCGTTGCGCCTGCTGGCCGGCTCGATCCGCAGCCGGCCCGAGCCGATCTCCTCGCGCAGCCTGGTGGCGTATCGGGACAGCCGGAAGAACCAGTTCTCCTCCGCGACCACCTGCGGTGGCGTCCCGTGCTCGGGGCAATCGCCTTCGGCCAGCTCGTCCGGCTTGTAGAACTGCTCGCAGCCAACGCAATACAGCCCCTCGTAGGCTTTGCGGTACAGGTCGCCGCTGGCCTCGCAGGCTCGCCACAGCCGCTCCACACCAGGGCGGTGGCGCGGGTCGCTGCCGGTGCGGATGAAATCGTCGAAACTCAGCGACAGTTGCTCCCGCAGACTGGCGAAGGCGTTGGCATTGCGCTGCACCAGCTCACTGGTGCTGATGCCCTCGGCGGCGGCGGCAAGCACGTTCTTCAGCGAGTTGTCGTCGGTCCCGCTCTGCAGCCTGACGTCGTCGCCGATCCGCCGGTGGTGCCGGGCGAGCACGTCGGCCTGCACGAGCTCGAGCGCGTGCCCGATGTGGGCGCGCGAGTTCACGTACGGGATGGTGGTGCTGAGATATACACGCTGGGCGGTCATCGGAACCTCCTGGGTTACGTCAGGGGCACCGACCCCGCACATGAATCGAGGCCCCCGAGGGGCCTCGTGCGGACTTCAGTCCTGGCAGCTTGAGATGGCCCCGGCTAGCGGGGCATCATCACCGAGTGCGCGAAGGACTGCATGCCGTGTAGTTTACCCGCCGTCAGGCCGGCTCGCCACCGGCGGCCAGCGCGAGCGTGAAGTCGACATCGACCACGTAGCTGACATCGGCCGGATCGCCTGGCCCGGCCGGCTTGAACTCGCGGATCAGGGAGTCGCGGACGCCGAATACGGTGTCGCTGTCCAGGTACTGATTCTCCGCATCGAAGACGTGAGTGGTCACGGGCCGGTGACCGGCGGCTGAGACGAGCACATGCACGTGGGAGGCACGCCAGTTATGCCTGCCGGACGCGCGCAGCAGGTCTCCAACCGGGCCATCGACCGGAACGGGGTAGCTCACCGGGCGGGCCGTCCGGAATGCGAAGCTGCCGTCCTGGCCAGTGGTAAATACCGCCCGCAGGTTGAACCTCGGCTGGCCCGGATCTTGACTGTCGTACAGCCCGTTGCCGCTGCACTGCCAGACCTCGAGGGTGGCTCCCTCGACGGAGTCTCCCGCGGTATCGGCGACCCGGCCGCGAATCAGGACCGGCGGGCCGTCCTCCGGGCGCCCGATGTGATCGCCCATCTCCCGATGCGGCGCTCCGGGCAGGTAGAACGGCCCGAGAACCGTCGGCTCGGTCGCCCCGTCGGCCGCGTTGATGGTCTCCACCAGCGACGACAGCCCGAGCACGTCCGACAGCAAGATGAACTCCTGCCGCTCTGCGTCGCACTTGTGACCCACCGCGGTCAGGAACTCCAGCCCGGCCATCCACTCCCGCGGCGTCAACCCGGTCTCGGCCGCGAACGCGTGCAGGTGCCGGATCAGCGCGGCAACTAGCTCGCGGAGCCGGGCGTCCGGCACCCCGGCGTAGGCCCGGAGAACTTCGTCGGTCAGCTCGTCAGCAGTCATCGCGATCCACTCCAGCCTAGGCTGACCGCCGCCGGCTTGACCATAGACCGCCTGGCCCGGCCCCTTCAGCCAAGCCGCTGCAGGATCAGCTCACGGGCGCGGGTGGCGTCAGCCCGGCCGCGGGTTGCCTTCATGACCTCACCGACCAGCGCGCCCGCCGCAGCGGTCTTGCCCTCGCGGATCTTCGCCGCGATGTCGGGATTGGCGGCGATGGCCGTATCCACCGCGTCGGTCAGCGCGCCGTCGTCGCTCACCACGGCCAGCCCGCGGGCCGCGACTATGTCGTCAGCCGAGCCCTCGCCGGCCAGGATTCCGTCCAGCACCTGCCTGGCCAGCTTGTCGTTCAGGGTCCCGGCCCTAACAAGCTCGCTCACCCTGGCCACCTGCGCGGGCGAGACACCGAGCTCCGACAGCTCGACGCCCGCCTTGTTCGCATGCATCGCCAGCTCGCCCAGCCACCACTTGCGGGCCTCGGCCGGCGACGCTCCGGCGACGACGGTCTGGCCGACGAGATCCAGCCCGCCGACGTTGAGCAGCGCCGCCATATCCAGATCGGACAGGCCCCACTCTGCCTGCAGCCGCGACCGCCGGGCCGCGGGCAGCTCAGGCAGCGCGGCACGCAGCGACTCCACCCACTGCGCGTCCGGGGCAACCGGTACCAGGTCGGGCTCGGGGAAGTAGCGGTAATCCTGCGCCTCTTCCTTGCTCCGGCCGGGCGTCGTGGTGCCGTCTTCCTCGTGGAAGTGCCGGGTCTCCTGCACAACCGCATGGCCGGCATCGAGCACGCCGGCCTGTCGCTCGATCTCGAACCTGACCGCCCGCTCGACCGACCGCAGCGAGTTGACGTTCTTGGTCTCGGTGCGGGTCCCCCATTCGCTTGCACCGCGGCGCGCGAGCGAAGTGTTCACGTCGCAGCGCAGCGAGCCCTCCTCCATCCGGACATCGGACACGCCGAGGGCCCGCAGCAGGTCACGCAGCTCGGTCACATACTCGTGTGCCACCAAGGGCGCTAGCGCACCCGTCCCGACGACCGGCTTGGTCACGACCTCGACCAGCGGGATGCCGGCCCGGTTGTAGTCCACGAGCGAGTAGTCGGCGCCGTGGATCCGGCCGGTAGCACCGCCGACGTGCAGCGACTTGCCGGTGTCCTCCTCCAGGTGCACCCGCTCGATGCCGACGCGGAACCTCTGCCCGTCCAGCACCACGTCCAGGAAGCCATCGACACAGAGCGGCTCGTCGTACTGCGAGATCTGGAAGTCCTTCGGCATGTCCGGATAGAAATAGTTCTTCCGCGCGAACCGGCACCAGGTAGCGATCGTGCAGTTCAGCGCGAGCCCGATCTTGATCGTGTACTCGATCGCGGCGCGATTGGCCACCGGCAGCGAGCCCGGCAGGCCGAGGCACACCGGGCAGACCGCGCTGTTCGGCGGCGCGCCGAACTCGATCGGGCAGCCGCAGAACATCTTCGTCGTGGTGCCAAGCTCGACGTGGGTTTCCAGCCCGATCACCGGCTCGTACCTGGTCAGCGCCTCGTCGTACGGCACCAGCGGCATCATCCGGCTCATCGCGCTAGTCCTCTCGCCTGGTGCAGGAGCGGACCGCCCCAGCGCTGCTCAAGCGCCGCCTCCAGCGCGGCCCCGACCCGGTAGGTCCGTTCGTCGGCGAGCGGCGGCGCCATCACCTGAAGGCCGACCGGGAGCCCGTCCTCCGGTGCCAGACCACATGGGATGGAGATGGCCGCGTTCCCCGCCAGGTCGGATGGAATCGTGCACAGGTCCGCGAGGTACATCGCCATCGGATCGTCGGCGCGCTCGCCGATGGGGAAGGCGGTCGTCGGCGTGGTCGGCGATATCAGCACGTCGACCTGATCGAATGCGGCGTCGAAATCCCGGCAGATCAGGGTCCTGACCTGCTGCGCCTTGCCGTAATAGGCGTCGTAGTAGCCACTGGACAGGGCGTAGGTGCCGAGCATGATACGGCGCTTGACCTCCGGGCCGAACCCTGCCTCGCGCGTGACCGACATAACCTCGTCCGCGCCGGCGACGCCGTCGTCACCGACCCGCAGCCCGTACCGCATCGCGTCGAACCTGGCCAGGTTGGACGAGGCCTCGCTCGGCGCGATCAGGTAATAGGCAGGCAGCGCGTAGGTGAAATGCGGGCACGACACCTCGACGACCTTCGCGCCGAGTGACTCGAGCAGCTCGACCGCCTCGTTGAACCTGGCTAGCACGCCTGGCTGGTAGCCGTCACCACTGAATTCCGCCACCACCCCGATGCGCAGACCGCTGACGTCTGCTTGCCTGGCAGCTGCCACGACCGGCGGAACGGGGGCGTCCACCGAAGTCGAGTCCCGCCAGTCGTGCCCGGATATGGCCTCATGCAGCAAGGCGGCGTCCAGCACGGTGCGCGCCAGCGGGCCAGGGGTGTCGAGCGAGGACGCGAAGGCCACCAGCCCGTACCTGGACGAGCCGCCGTAGGTGGGCTTGGTCCCGACGATGCCGCAGACCGCGGCCGGCTGGCGGATCGACCCGCCCGTGTCGGTGCCGATCCCTATCGGTGCCTCGAAGGCGGCTACTGCCGCGCTCGAGCCGCCGGACGAGCCGCCGGGAACGCGGCTGAGATCCCACGGGTTATGCGACGTCCCGTAGGCGGAATTCTCGGTCGACGAGCCCATCGCGAACTCGTCCATGTTCGTCTTGCCGAGGATGACGACGCCGGCCTGCCGCAGCCGTTGCGTGATCGTCGCGTCATATGGCGGCCGCCAGCCCTGCAGGATCTTGGATCCGCAGGTGGTAGGCATGTCCTTGGTGGTCAGGACGTCCTTGAGCGCGAGCGGGACCCCGGCCAGCGGGCCCAGCAGCTCGCCTGCCGCGCGCTTGCGGTCGACATCCGCGGCCGCGGCAAGCGCGCCGTCGGATGCCACGTGCAGGAACGCGTGCACCTGCGAGTCAACTTTCTCGATGCGGTCCAGGTGCGCGCGGGTTACCTCGACCGCCGATGTCTCACCGGCGGCGACGGCGGCGGCGATCTGCGCCGCGGTCAGCCGCGTCAGCTCGGTAGCCATGGTCAGTCCTCCGTCAGGATGCGCGGTACCCGGAACCTGCCCTGCTCCGCGGCTGGCGCCTCCGCCAGCGCCTGCTCGGCGGTCAGGCACGGCACCAGGACGTCGTCACGGAACACGTTGACGACCGGCACCGCGTGCGTCATCGGCGGGATCTGATCGGCCGCGACCTCCTGCACCCGCGCTACCGCGCTGATGATCTGGTCAAGCTGGCCGGCAAAGTGGTCGAGCTCAGCGTCGGACAGGGCCAGCCTGGACAGCCTGGCCAGGTGCGCTACCTCGTCCCTGGTGATGGACATGCACGCCATCCTATTGGCCGCGCCCGGCCAGGGCCGAAGGCATTAGCCCGCAGCCGGCCGGCCGGGACGGGCAGGCTACAGCCGCCAGCCGGACGGCGGCAGCACCGCTGGCCCGCGCGGGCCGGCCGGTTGCCCGTTGACCGGGCGCTCGTACAGCGCGGGATCGCCGTGCTCGGCCAGCCAGGCTGTCGCCGATGCCGCGTTAAGCGGCCGGCTGAAATGCCAGCCCTGCGCCGCCACGCAGCCCATGGCCAGCAGGGCCGAGGCCACCTCGGCTGACTCGACGCCCTCGGCCACCGAGCGGATGCCGAGCGCCGCGGCAAGATCGACTATCGACTTCACCACTACCTCGTCATCGGGCGACTCCAGCAGCCGACCGACGAACGAGGAATCTATCTTGACCTCAGACACCGGCAGCCGCTTGAGCCGGACCAGCGAGGAGTACCCCGTTCCGAAATCGTCGAGGCTGAGCGCCACGCCTACCTCGGCCAGTGCCTCCGCGGTCGCCACGGCGTGGGCCGGCTCGCTGGTCAGGACCCGCTCGTCGATCTCCAGCAGCAGTGCGTCAGGCGGCAGCTTGTGCCGGGCGAGGCCCTCGGCGACCAGGTCGGCCAGGCCGCTGTCAAGCAGGTCCCGGCCGGATACGTTCAGCGACACCTGCACGCCCATGCCCGCCTGCCGCCACAGCGCCGACTGAGTCAGCGCGCCGTCGATGACGAACGCGGTCACCTCGCGCATCAGGTAGGACTGCTGCACCTGCGGGATGAAGTCGGCGGGCCCGACGACGCCGCGCTCGGGGTGCTGCCAGCGCACGAGCGCTTCCATCCCGGCCACCCGCCGGTCGGTCAGGTAGACCTTCGGCTGATAGTGCAGCTCAAGCTCGCCACGATCCAGGCCGCGGCGCAAGTCACCGAACAGCGCGAGCCGGGAAGGCGAGTTACGGTCGAGGTCGGCCACGTACCGCTCGACCCCGCTGCGGCGCTGCTTGGCCAGGTACATCGCCACATCGGCGCGCTGCATGAGCAGTTCGCCTGCCGTCGCGTCGTCGGGGTACATGGCGATACCGATGCTCACCTCGATGACGAACGACATGCCCTCAAGCCGGATGGGCTCGGCCACCGCGGCCCGCAGCCTCGCCGCCACCTCGCGGGCGGCACTCGCCTCCTTGACCGCGGGCAACAGCACGGCGAACTCGTCACCGCCGAGCCTGGCGACCATGTCACCCGGCCGGATGTAGCGCGTGAGCCGGTGTGCCACCAGCCGCAGCAGCCGGTCGCCCACCGCGTGGCCCAGCGTGTCGTTCACTTCCTTGAGGCCGCGGTCGAGGTCAAGCAGCAGGAAGCCGACCTTGGTTCCGGAGGCCGCGGCCTGCGCCAGCGTGCTGTCCAGCTTGCTGATCAGGAACTTGCGGTTGGAGAGTCCCGTCAGCTCGTCGTGGTGGGCCTGATGCTCGCGCTGCACCGAGATCGCTGCGTTCACGTAAATAGCGGTCAGCGGGAAGCCGAAGAGCAGGACGAAGAGCGCCGATCTGGTGGAGATGGCGAGCGCGATAAGCGGCGCGGTGGCGACCAGCACGAGGTTGACGAACGACTGGTAGCCGAGCGTGCGCAGAATCGTCCTGACGACCGGCTCGCGCGAGTGCAGGCCGACGGCAATGGTGACGATCAGGAAGTTCACCGCGAAGCACACGATGCCTGCCAGCAGGATCGCGCCCAGATCCGTGTCCATCGGATCCCACGGCGCGGCCGGCGACGCCCGCAAACCGAGGCCGTAAAGGACCGCCCAGGCGCCGACCATGCTCAGCGTCGCAGAGGCGGCGTTAAATGCCGACCGGTGCACGGCCTTGCGCTCGGCGAGGCCGACACCCATGGTCGAGGCCGCCCGCAGCAGCACGGCCACCGGCAGCCCCCAGGCGATCAGGGCAGCGAGACTGAAGGCGACCGAAGCCACCGGGGCCTCGACGCTGGACCGGCCGGGCGTGACGATCGGCCAGATATCGCTGAACACGACCATGGCGGCCAGGACCCAGAACAGCGGGTTGCAGGTCAGGTGCTCAGTCAGGCCCGTGAGCCTGGTCATGGACAGCGCGAAGGCCGCGGTGCCCGCCGCGATGACCACCGTGATGTGGATCCACAGAGGCGACCCGATCCGCGGGCCGATGTCCCTGGTGTCGCTGGGGTCCTTCATGGCTCCTCACCGGACAGACGGTCGCTGACTGTGTAGCTCCCGGTGCTTTCCGTGAATCCTATGGCAGAAAACGTACTTCCCGCAGCCAATTGCACACTATCTGTTACGACCGACGATCATCACGCGTCTTGCTGACAGCCACTGCAGTCTTCGGTTTGTGCGCCCGCGGCTCTCAAAATCCTTGGCTCCCGAGCATCTCTGGCCGGGCCGAGCAACAGGGCTCCGGCCGCCAAGCGGGTCGGGCAGGCGGTATAGGAGCGATGCTGGGCGCAGTCTCGGCAGCTACCCGTCCGATCGCAGCACATGCATGCCGCCACCGTCCAGCACCGCCGCGTCCGACGCGGCCAGAAATCTGTCGGACTGGCTTGCACTCCCCCGGCCTGCACCCAGTTCGCGCGGAGTTAAGCCGGTGCAGTGCCGGCGACTCGCCGCCAGCCCGGCGACCAGGACGCGGGATGAGCCGGCTAGACAGGCTCGGCGACCGCGCGGGCCGCATCAGGCCCATCCGTCAGCAGCACCCGAAGGCCGTCCTCGTCCAGCACCGGCACCCCAAGCGAGGCTGCCTTGTCTAGCTTGGAGCCCGGTGTCTCGCCCGCGATCACGAAGCTCGTCTTTTTCGAGACCGAGCCGGATACCTTGCCGCCGAGGGCCTGCACGGCCTCGGCGGCCTCGTCCCTGGTGTAGCCGGGCAGCGTGCCGGTCAGGACGACGGTGACGCCCGCTAGCGGGCCGGAGGCCGCGTCATCGGCCGCCGACGCGCCGGCGCCACTGCGGGCCGGCCGGACGAACCCCTCGGTCGCCAGCTGGACCCCGGCCGCGCGCCACTTGTCCACGATCGCAGCATGCCAGTCCACCGTGAACCACTCGCGCACCGAGGCGGCAATCGTCGGCCCGACGTCGTCCACGGTGACAAGCTCCGCCTCGGGCGCCGCCGCGATCGCGTCGACCGAACCGAAGGCCGCAGCCAGCGCCCGCGCAGCCGTCGGCCCGACGTGCCGGATGGACAGCGCCACCAGGATCCGCCACAGCGGCCGGCGGCGGGCATCATCCAGATTGGCCAGCAGCCTCGTCGCGTTCGCGGTCAGCGAGCCCTGCTTGTTGACGAAAAACGGCACCGCGGAAAGCGCCTCCGCCGTCAGCCCGAAGAGGTCGCCCTCGTCGGTCAACAGCCCGGAGTCCAGCAGCGCCACCGCGGCCACATCGCCCAGCACCTCAATGTCGAGGGCACCCCGCCCAGCTAGGTGGAACAGGCGCTCGCGCAGTTGCGCCGGGCACAAGCGGGCGTTCGGGCAGCGCCAGTCGACCCCGCCGTCTTCCCGTGCCAGCGCGGTGCCGCAGGCTGGGCACCGCGTCGGGAACTCGAATGCGTGCTCGGTGCCGGTACGCAGGTCCGCGACCGGCCCGACGACCTCGGGGATGACATCGCCGGCCTTGCGCAGCACGACCATGTCGCCGACGAGCACGCCCTTGCGCACGATCTCGTCGGCGTTGTGCAGCGTCGCGTTCTCCACCGTGGACCCGCTGACCTTGACCGGCTCCATTACCGCGAACGGCGTGACCCGGCCGGTCCGGCCCACGTTCACCCGGATCTCGAGCAGCCGCGTCGTCACTTCCTCCGGCGGGTACTTGTAGGCGATCGCCCATCGCGGTGCCCGGCTGGTATTGCCAAGCTTGGCCTGCACGGCCAGCTCGTCGATCTTCACCACGACACCGTCGATCTCGTACGGCGGATCGTGCCGGTGCTCGGCGTAGTACGCGATGTACTCCCGTACGTCAGCTAGGTCCGGCACGACCTTGTACAGGGTGCTAACCGGCAGCCCCCAGGATCGCAGCCGGTCATACCACCCGGACTGGCTGTCCGGCGGGTCGGCCAGGCCCTCGACCACGCCGACCCCGTGCAGGATCAGGTCCAGGGCGCGGGATGCGGTCACTCGCGGATCCTTCTGCCGCAGTGACCCCGCTGCCGAGTTCCGCGGGTTCGCGAATGGCGGCCTGCCCGCCTCGGTGAGCCTGAGGTTCAGCTCCTCGAACGCGGCCACCGGCAGGAAGACCTCGCCCCGCACCTCGAGCGTCTCCGGCCAGCCCGAGCCGGCCAGCCGGGCCGGGACGGCGGCGATCGTCTTCACGTTCGGGGTGACGTCCTCGCCGGTCACGCCGTCACCGCGGGTGGCGGCGCGCTGCAGCCTTCCGTTCCGGTACACCAGGTCCACGGCCAGGCCGTCGATCTTCAGCTCGCACAAATACGGCCCGGACCCGCCCAGGCGATCGACCCGGCCCGCCCAGGCGTCCAGCTCCTCGGCGGAGAACGCGTTGTCCAGGCTCAGGAGCCGCTGCAGGTGCTGCACGGGGGTGAAGTCGGTCGAGATCGCTCCGCCAACGTGCTGGCTGGCCGAGTCTGGAGTGCGCAGCTCGGGGAACTGTTCCTCCAGGCTGACTAGCTCTCGCATCCTGGTGTCGTACTCGGCGTCGGAGATCAGCGGCGAGTCGAGCACGTGGTAGCGGTACTGGTGCTCAAGCAGTTCTTCCGACAGTGCCGCGTGCCGGTGCCGCGGGTCTGGCTGCGTCATCTTGCGGTCTCCTCGGTCACGCACAGGTCTTGATCACGCACTCGTCTCGATCATGCACTCGTCTCGATCATCTCTGGCGCGATTCGCGCCGCATCCCGGCAATGCACCAGCGCGGCCCGCGCCGCCGGGGGCGACACGCCTGCCAGCCCGCACGCGGGGGTGATCACCACCTGACTGGCCATCCGCTCGGCCGCCAGCCCGGTCTTCCGCCATAGCGCGACCACCGCCTCCGCCGTCTGGCGCGGGGGCAGCGAAGGCCCGCTTGCCAGCTGCCGCGCGGCCGCTGTGGGCAGTGCTCCGACCAGCAGTGCCATCCCGGACTCGGCCAGCTCCGCCACCAGATCCACGGCCGCGTCGCGCAGCAGGCTGAGATCGAATCCGACACCGGTCGTTCCCGCGTCGGCTATGACGCGGAACGGGACCTGGCCCGCGCAGCAGTGCACCAGGGTGGTGGCTGCGGTACCGGCAGCCGACAGCACTCGCCCGAGCCGCTGGCTGGCAGTCACCGGCTCGACGGCCCGCAGGACGTTCAGGCCGCTGGCCGTCGGCACCCGGCCTGCCAGCGCCGCGGGCAGGGATGGCTCGTCAAGCTGCAGGATGACGGTCGCGGCCGGGATCCGCTTGCGCACGTCGGCGACGTGGGCGGCCAGTCCCTCCGCCAGCGACTCGGTCAGGTCGGCGAAGGCACCGGGGTCGGCCAGGGCCGGGTCCAGCCTGCGGTGCAGCTCAAGTGTCGCCGCCAGCGTGATCGGACCGCAGCACTGGATCTTCACCGCCCCGGCGTAGCCCTCGGCGACTTCCTCCAGCGTGTCCAGGTCCTGCGACCAGTACCCGGCCGCCCGGGTCGCGGCCCGGTCGGGCCGGTCGGCCAGCTTCCAGCCCCACGTGGTGGTCTGCACCGGCATGTCCACGAGCAGCGCCGCTGCCCGGCCGGTCATGTCTGCGCCGGGACCGCGCTCGGGAAGCTCCGGCAGGAACGGCAGGTCTGGTAGCTCACCGAAGACATGCCGACAGGTCGGCACGACGTCGGTGCCGGGCATCGAGCCGATTCCTGTGGCGCTCCCGTCCGGCCACGGGAACTGCGGGCTCTGGTCGCTCACGCCTCAGAGCCTAGTGCCGGCCCCTGACGTCGAATGGGCATGGCGGCCACCGCGGCAGCTGACCCAGCCTGCCCTTACCTGATGACGGTGTAGGTGACCCGGACCGGGCGGGCCTGCCGGGTACCGGCGACACTGACCGCACCCGAGCAGGTGACAGTGAACGCGCCGAGCCCGCGCGAGCCGGTCGTCGTCGTCCTGGCCTTTGCTCGCTTCGCGACACCCGACACAGTTTCGCTAGTGCGGCAGCCAGCCACAGGCACGTGGCCACGTACGTAGCGGTGCCCATTGCGAACTCCCGTTACCTTGACGGCCGGCTTTGTCAGGTCCACCTTCACCGGGTAGGTGACATGCCCCACGTTCCCGGCCAGGTCGACGCAGGAGGCGCGGAGCGTGATCGGGGTCACCGCTGCCTCGTGTCGTACTCGAGGCAGCGCAATGAGCCGTCACGATCGTGCCTTTGTCAGTCCAGTTCCACGTCACGGTCACCAGCGAGACGTACCAGCCGTGCCGTCCCGCATGGCCGGCTGTCACCGTCGGCCTGGCCGCGGGCGGCGTGGTATCCAGCGGGCTGAAGCACCCGTTGTCATGAGAGTTGGAGTTCGAGCCATCCGGGCATGTCGTATCCGCCCATATCACCCGCGTGAAGACCGCGCCGACAACCGTGGCGCCTTCCAGGCCCGCATTGCTCAGATTGGACCCAGCCAAGTTCGCGCTGGTCAGGTTGCTGTCGTACAGGCTTGCCCCAGTCAGGTTAGTGCCCGCGAGGTTAGCTCCGGTCAGGTTCGCAATCTCGATGTAGGCCCCAGTAAGGTCCAGCCCAGCCAGGCCTGCTCCAGCCAGGTCAGCGTCGGCAAGGCCGGCACTCCACGACAACTACCAGAAACGCGGATTTGAGATCATACGTAAGTGCGACGATGTCGACTATCCGTCGGTCCTGCTCTTGCAGAAGGCAACCGCGAACATCGCCGACGCGGATGTGCCAAGGCTGCGGGAGCGGCCGACCCTGCGACGGCCGGGCATCCAGGCTGAGCGCCCCGCTGAGTTGACCGGGCTCGCGGTTCGATACGGGCGTGGCCGGCGGACCGGGAGCGCCGCAGTGCTCCGGGCGGCTAGCGGGGTGGCCGCGCGCCTGACCAGGGTCGCGCTGATCCGAGATAGCCATGGCGGGCACCGGCGTTAGCGCGGTCTGGCGGGACAGTGGCGCGACCGACCGCGTCAGCGCGTGGCCGAGATGGTCGCGCTGCCCAGAACGGCGTCGCCGTCGTAGAAGACCGCCGCCTGGCCCGATGCGACGCCGCGGGCAGGCTCCCGCAGGCGGATGCGGACCACCTCGCCGTCGGCGGCGCACTGCGCCGGGTGCACCTCGCCATGCGCACGCAACTGCACCATGCAGTCGACCGGGCCGTCGGGCGGCGGGCAGCCCGACCACACCGGTCTGCTCGCCTCGATCTCCAGCACGTCGAGCGCCTCCGCCGGGCCGACAGTGACGGTGCGGGATACCGGCTCGATGCTGAGCACGAACCGCGGCCGGCCATCGGCAGCAGGCTGGTCGATGCCCAGGCCCTTGCGCTGGCCGATCGTGAAGCCGTAACTGCCGTCATGGCTGCCGAGCACAGTGCCATCGGCATCCACGATGTCGCCGGGTGCGCTGCCCAGCTGCCGGTGCAGGAACCCGCGGGTGTCGCCGTCGGCGATGAAGCAGACATCATGGCTGTCCGGCTTGTCCGCCACCCCGAGGCCCCGATCGGCTGCTTCCTTGCGCACCTGCTCCTTCGTGCTGTCCCCGAGCGGGAACATAGCGCGGCTGAGCTGGTCGCTGGTGAGCACAGCGAGCACGTACGACTGGTCCTTAGCCGGGTCCACGCTGCGCACCAGCCGGGTCAGGCCGGTGAGTCCCGGCGCCGGCTCAAGCCGGGCATGGTGGCCGGTGCAGACCGCGTCGAAGCCGAGCGCCACCGCCCGGTCGAGGACGGCCGAGAACTTGATCTTCTCGTTACAGCGCAGGCACGGGTTCGGCGTGTTGCCGCGCGCGTATTCCGCGACAAAGTCCTGAACCACGTCGGCGTGGAACCGCTCGGCCATGTCCCAGACGTAGAAGGGTATGCCGATCACGTCCGCCGCCCGGCGGGCGTCGCGGGCGTCCTCGAGCGTGCAGCAGCCGCGAGCCCCGGTCCGGTAGGAACTCGGGTTACTGGACAGAGCCAGGTGCACGCCGGTGACGTCGTGCCCGGCGTCGGCTGCTCTAGCTGCAGCTACCGCCGAATCCACGCCGCCGGACATGGCAGCTAGCACGCGCAGGGTAGTCATCCGGTCCAGCATATGCATGCGCTGGGAGACGCCGGGACCCGCCGGACGCCAGCGGACGTCCTACCTGGCGGCGCGGCGGGCCCGCTCCACTACCTCGCCGATCACGGCGCCGAGCGCGTCGACGTCCGCCTGCTCGGAGCAGTGGCCCAGAGAGAATCGCAGTGAGCCGCGAGCCCTCGCCTCGTCCGCGCCCATCGCCAGCAGCACGTGACTGGGCTGAGCCACGCCCGCGGTGCAGGCCGAGCCCGTCGAGCAGGCGATGCCCTTGGCGTCCAGCAGCATCAGCAGGGCATCGCCCTCGCAGCCAGGGAAGGAGAAGTGCGCATTACCGGCCAGGCGGCCAGGTCCTGGCGGCGCGCCGTTCAGCACGGCGTCCGGGACTGAGGACTTGACCTGGGCGATCAGGTCATCTCGCAGCGCGGCCAGCCGCTTCGCGTCATCCGCGCTACGCTCGCGGGCGATCTGCACGGCCACCGCGAAGGCATGAATGGCGGGCACGTCCAGGGTGCCGGAGCGGACGTCTCGCTCCTGGCCGCCGCCGTGCAGCACCGGCACCGGCTCGACTCCCTTAGCCAGCAGCAGCGCGCCTACCCCGACCGGACCGCCGATCTTGTGCGCGGTGATCGTCAGAGCTGTCGCGCCGGTGGCGGCCAGGTTCACCGGCAGCTGCCCGGCCGCCTGGACGGCGTCGCTATGGAACGGGATCTGATGCTCGGCGGCGAGCCTGGCCAGCTCGGCGATCGGCTGTACGGTGCCGATCTCGTTATTTGCCCACATGACGCTGATGACAGCGACGTCAGCCGGATCACGCTCGATGGCCTGTGCCAGCGCCGGAGCGCTGACCCGGCCGGTCGTGTCCACGGGCAGCCAGTCAGCCTCCGCGTGCTCGTGCTCGGCGAGCCAGCGCACGCTGTCCAGCACCGCGTGATGCTCGGTAGCGCTAGCCAGTACCCGGCGGCGGGCCGGATCTGCCGCGCGCCTGGCCCAGTACAGGCCCTTGATCGCCAGGTTGTCGGCCTCGGTCCCGCCGCTGGTGAACACGACCTCGCTGGGCCTGGCGCCGTAAGCTTCGGCAATCAGCTCCCTCGACTCCTCGACCACGCGGCGCGCCCTGCGGCCCGCGTTGTGCAGGGAGGAGGGGTTGCCGAGCTGCGCCAGCTCGGCTGTCATCGCTGCCAGGGCCTCGGGCAGCATCGGCGTGGTCGCGGCGTGGTCCAGATACACGTGCGTGCCCGGCGCCGGACGGGCATCCGGCACCGGGCCAGAGCCGGCTGCGTCAACGTTTGGCATGGTGCGTCCAGCCTAGCCGCGATCTGGCCAGCCGGTCCCGCCGCGACCGGCCCGCAGCTCGCGGGCTCCTCGTCAGCCCTCGGCCCGCTTGCTGATCTCCTCGATCAGCTGCGGCACGACCTTGAACAGGTCGCCCACGACCCCGAAGTCGGCGAGCTCGAAGATCGGTGCCTCAGGGTCCTTGTTGACCACCATGATCGTCTTCGAGGTCTGCATGCCAGCACGGTGCTGGATGGCACCGGAAATGCCGATCGCCATGTAAAGCTGCGGCGATACGGTCTTGCCGGTCTGGCCGACCTGGAACTGATGCGGGTACCAGCCCGCGTCGGTAGCTGCCCGCGATGCTCCCACGGCCGCGCCCAGCGAGTCCGCGAGCTGCTCGATCAGCGCGAAGTGCTCCCCCGAGCCGAGACCGCGGCCGCCGGACACGACGACGGAGGCCTCGGTGAGCTCGGGCCGCTCGCCGCGCTCGGCCACCACCCGGCCGGTCACCCTTGCCAGCCTGGCGCCGTCACTGATCTCGGTGCTGACCGGCTCGATCTCGGCAGCGCCAGGCGCGGGCTCGGGCGACACAGCGTTCGGGCGTACCGCGATGATGGGCGTGCCGGCCCGCACTCTCGACTGGACGGTGATCGCACCGCCGAAGATCGACTGCTCCGCGACCAGCCCATCGCCCAGGCCCGTGACGTCGGTGAGCACGCCAGAGGAGGTCTTGACCGCGAGCCTGCCCGCGATCTCGCGTCCCTCGGAGGTCGCCGCGACCAGCACCGCGGCCGGGGACTTCTCCGCCACCAGCCTGGCCAGCAACTCTGCCTTGGGCGCCACCACGTAGTCGTCGTACTCGGGGCTGTCCGCGACGTACACCCTGGCCGCGCCGAACTCGGCCAGCCGGGCCTTGCCGCCTTCGGCACCCGCGCCTGTCCACACCACCGACGGCTCGCCGTGCGGCCGGGCCAGCGTCAGCAGCTCGGTAGTGACCTTCTTGACGGTCTCGCCGTCGTGCTCGGCAAGTACCAGGATCTCAGCCATGTGGGAATCAGCCTTCCGCGATCAGCCGTGGGTGCTCAGATGAACTTGCGAGCCGCGAGGAACTCTGCGGCCTTGGCGCCGCCGTCTCCCTCGTCGGTCACGATGACGCCGGCCGCACGCGGCGGGCGGTTGGCGAAGCTGACCACCTCGGTGGCGCTGGCGGCCAGGCCCGCCTGGCTGGGGTCAAAGCCGATGTCGGCCAGCGTCAGCGTCTCGACCGGCTTCTTCTTGGCCGCCATGATGCCCTTGAAGGACGGATAGCGCGGCTCGTTGATCTTCTCGACCACGCTGACCACTGCCGGCAAGGTCGCCTCCACGGTGTCGTAGCCGTAGTCGGCCTGCCGGTGGATCGTGATCGCCGTCCCGTCGGTCTCGACCTTGCTGGCGAACGACAGCTGCGGCACGCCGAGTCGCTCGGCCAGCATGGCAGCGAGCGTGCCCATCCGCGCGTCAGTCGATTCCGAGCCGAGGATGACCAGGTCGAAGCCGGCTCGGCTGAGCACGCTCGCCAGCACGGCCGAGGTGACGACCCCGTCCGAGCCGCGCAGCGCCTCGTCGCTCAGGTGCACGGCCTTGTCCGCGCCCATCGAGAGCGCCTTGCGGATGGCCTCGGCTGCCTTGTCCGGGCCCATCGATACGATCGTGACCTCACCGCTGTGGGCCTCGGCGAGCCTGAGGCCCTCCTCGATCGCATAGTCGTCGAGTTCGTTGATGACCGCGTCTGCCGCGTCGCGATCCAGCGTGTTGTCCGCAGGCCGCAAGGTGCGCTCAGACCACGTGTCGGGCACCTGCTTTACCAAGACGACAATGTTCATGACCTACTGCCGACCTCCGCTTCGAACACTTTTCTTGCCATGACGCGCAGAACGCTAGCGCGGCCGGCCTGAGCGGGCCCGATCACGCTGCTGGCCGGGGCGTAAAGGGCCGACGGCAGGTTAAGCCTGCCAAAACGACTCGCAGCTGGTGAACCCGGGGTCTAGCCGGACGCCACGAAGTATGTTACCGGTCGGTATCACGAGCGCCGCTCCGCGGCCTCGATGACGTTCGCTAGCAGCATCGCCCTGGTCATGGGGCCGACACCGCCTGGCATCGGCGCCAGGTAGCCGGCCACCTCGGCGACACCCGGGTCCACATCGCCGACCAGCCCGGCCTCGGTCCTGCTGATGCCCACGTCGAGCACGGCCGCCCCCGGCTTGACCATATCCGGTGTCAGCAGGCCCGGCGTGCCGGCCGCCACCACGATGATGTCGGCGCCGCGAGTGTGCGCCGCGAGGTCGCGAGTGCCGGTATGGCACTGGGTCACCGTGGCGTTCTCGCTCCGCCGGGTCAGCAGCAGAGCCAGCGACCTGCCGACGGTAATGCCGCGGCCGATGATCGTCACGTCCGCGCCGGCGATCGGCACCTCGTACCGGCGGAGCAGCTCGACGATCCCGCGCGGCGTGCAGGGCAGCGGGGCCGGCTCGCCGAGCACGAGCTTGCCCAGGTTCACCGGCTGCAGGCCGTCCGCGTCCTTGGCCGGATCGATGAGCTCAAGCACTGGCTGCGGGTTCAGGCCGGCCGGCAGCGGCAGCTGCACGATGTAACCGGTGCACGCCGGGTCGGCGTTGAGCTCCGCGACCGCATCCTCGACCTGTTGCTGCGACGCGTCGGCCGGCAGATCGAGGCGGATGGACAGGATGCCGACCTGCCCGCAGTCGCGGTGCTTGCCGTTGACGTAGGACCGGCTGCCAGGGTCGTCGCCGACCAGGATTGTGCCCAGGCCGGGCCTGATGCCCACCTGCGCCAGCTTGGCCACCCGCTCGGCGAGCTCCGCGCGGATCGCCGCGGCGGTGGCCTTGCCATCCAGAATCGTCGCAGTCATAGCCGCCTCATTCTGCCCGAGTCGATTCTGCGGCCGGCCGGCGGACCTCGGTCGTCACGGTCCCGGCCCCGTTCCCCTCGTGCATCGTTAAGCCCTAGTGGTAGAAGTGGCGCAGCCCGGTGAAGTAGAGCGAGATCCCGGCAGCCTGCGCGGCGGCGATCACCTCGTCGTCGCGGACCGAGCCACCAGGCTCTGCGACTGCCCGCACTCCGGCGTCGGCCAGGATCTGCAGCCCGTCTGCGAACGGGAAGAAGGCATCGCTGGCCGCGACCGAGCCGGCCGCCCGGTCCCCGGCCCTGGCAACGGCAAGCCGGCACGAGTCGACCCGGTTCACCTGTCCCATGCCGATGCCGACGCTCGCCTGCCCCGTCGCGAGCAGGATCGCGTTGGACTTCACCGCGCGGCACGCACGCCAGGCGAACTCCAGGTCCGCGAGCACCTCGGCGCTGGCCGGGCCGCCCGCCTTCAGCTCCCACGAAGCCGCGAAGTCGCCCGGCTCGGTGCCTGAGTCCGCAGTCTGCATCAGCATCCCGCCGCTGACCTGGCGCCACTCGATGGCGGGGCCGGCCGCTGGCGGCGGGCAGCGGAGGAGCCGCTGATTCTTCTTCCTGGTCAGGATGTCCAGCGCTGCCGGCTCGAAGTCCGGCGCGATGATCACCTCGGTGAAGATCTCCGCCACCTGCTCGGCCATCGCGGCCGTCACGACCCCGTTCGCGGCGATGACGCCACCAAATGCGGACACCGGGTCGCACTCGTTGGCCCTCCTGTGCGCCTGCGCCAGGTCCGCGCCAAGAGCGATGCCGCACGGATTGGCGTGCTTCATGATCGCCACGCATGGCCCGTCGAATCCGAAGGCCGCACGCCGGGCCGCGTCCGCGTCCACGTAGTTGTTGTAGGACATGGCCTTGCCGTGCAGCTGCTCGGCGGTGGCGATGCCACCCGCTGCCCCCTGTCCGCTGGCCGGCTCGCCTCCGACGCCTCCGCCCCGTACATACAGAGCAGCGCCCTGATGCGGGTTCTCCCCGTACCGCAGCACCTCCTTGCGGGTCCAGACGCTGCCGGTCACCTCCGGCCAGCCGGCCTGCGCCGCCACGTCATCCGGCGCGTAAGCGCTGGCGAACCAGGAAGCGACCGCAGCGTCGTAGGCGGCAGTGCGCGCATAGGCTCTGCCGGCCAGCAGGCGGCGCTGGTCTGCGGTGAAGCCGCCCTCCTGCGCGGCGGCGATGACATCCGGATAGGAGTCCGGGCTGGTGATCACGGCCACGGTGGCGTGGTTCTTCGCGGCGGCCCTGATCATCGCCGGGCCGCCGATGTCGATCTGCTCGACGCATTCGGCCGGACCGGCGCCGCTGGCCACCGTCTGCTCGAACGGGTAGAGGCTGGAGACCAGCAACTCGAACGGCTCGATGGCGAGCTGGGCAAGCTGCTCGCGATGACTGCCTTTCGCCAGGTCAGCGAGCAGTCCCGCGTGCACGGCCGGGTGCAGGGTCTTGACCCGGCCGTCCAGGCACTCGGGGAATCCGGTCAGCTGCTCGACCGGCGTGACCGGCACCCCAGCCGCCGAGATCGCCGCGGCGGTGGAGCCGGTGGACACGATCTCCACATCCGCCGCATGCAGCGCCACGGCCAGGTCGGCCAGGCCCTTCTTGTCGTAGACACTGATCAGCGCGCGCCTGATCGCCACCTTGGTCAACTGCCGATCCTCACTGTCCGATCCTCACTGTCCGATCCTCACTGTCCGATCCTCACTGTCCGATCCTCACTGTCCGATCCGCACCGTCCGATCCGCACCGTCCGATCCTCACTGTCCGATCCTCACTGTCCGGCCCTGCACGGACCAACCGTCGCGGACCATCTTGCCTATGGTGGCAACGACCAGGGATCGCTCGGCCACCTTGATCCGCTCGTGCAGCGAATCCTCGTCGTCATCGTCGAGTACCGGCACCGCCCGCTGCGCCAGGATCGGACCGCTGTCCACTCCGGCGTCGGCCAGGATCACGCTGCAGCCTGTCACCTTCACCCCGTAGGCCAGCGCGTCCCGCACGCTGTGCAAGCCGGGGAAGGATGGCAGCAGCGCCGGGTGCGTGTTTATCAGCCTGCCGCCGAACCGGGCGAGGAAATGCGAACCGACGAGCTTGAGGAAGCCAGCCGCGATGACCAGATCCGGCTCGTAGTCCTGGCAATCCTGAGCCAGCGCCTGATCCCAGCTAGCCCGGTCGGGAAAGTCCTTGACGCGCCGGACGAAAACAGGAAGCCCCGCGGCTTGCGCCCTGGCCACCCCTCCGGTTCCGTCCCGGTCGGCGCCGACCGCTACCACCTGGGCATGGAAATCGTCGCTGGCGCAAGCGTCCAGCAGCGCCTGCAGGATGCTGCCGGTGCCGGATACCAGCACGACCAATCGTGACGGACTGACTGTGGGCCCCCTCGTTGCTGCCGAGGCCGCGAGCCTAGCTGGCGACCTGCGCCGACCTGCGCTGGCGAGGCGCGCCCTCGCCGAGGTTTGGCGAGGCGGCTATGCCAAGGTTTGGCGAGGCGGCTACGCCGCGGCCGGGACCGACTGCCATCGGCGGTCGATCGGACACCTCAGCGTACAAGGCGGCATCGCGCATCCTGCGAGGCGCTGCGGCATTGTCCGGGCCGCGGTCGCGGCCAGCGCTTCTCGTAGTGCCCCGCAACTGGGCATCATGGCAGATATGAGTCAGCCTGTACGTACCACTGCGGCGGGTACCGGCCTGCTGCCTGCCCTGCGCGGCCAGACCGACGCCATGGTCGATCAGCTCGGCTCCCTGGTGTCGGCGGAGACGCCGTCGGCCGACGTGGCCGCCTGCAACGCCGGCGCGGATGTCGTGGCCGCACTCGGCGCGGCCTTGCTCGGCGCGGCACCTGAGCGCCTCGAAGCCGGCGGCCGGCCGCACTTGCGCTGGCGATGGCCGGCCCCGCCCGGCGGCCCGGCCGTCGCGCTGATCGGTCACTTCGATACCGTCTGGCCGCTCGGCACCCTGGCGCGCTGGCCGTTCGCGGCGGATCGCGCGGCCTGCACCGCCACCGGCCCCGGCTGCTTCGACATGAAGGCAGGCATCGTCCAGCTGCTGCACGCCGTCGCCGCGCTCGGCGATCCGGCCGGACTGGAGATCCTGCTCACCTCCGACGAGGAGATCGGCTCACCGACCAGCCGGGTGCTGGTCGAGCAGGCCGCCGCAGGCGCGGACGCGGCCCTCATCCTCGAGCCGTCCGCGCACGGCGCGCTGAAGATCGGGAGGAAGGGAACGGGCTGGTACCGGCTCAGTGTGGCAGGCCGGCCCGCGCACGCCGGGCTGGAGCCAGAGCGCGGCGCCAACGCGCTGACCGAGCTGGCGCACCTGGTCCTGCATGTCGGTGTCATGGCGCGGCCGGAGCTGGGCACCTCGGTGACGCCAACCCTGGCATCGGCCGGGACCGCGGCAAACGTGGTGCCGGCCCAGGCCGTGGCCGAGGTCGATGTCCGGGTGGCCGAGCCGGACGAGGCCGGCCGGGTGGAAAGGGAGATGCTCGGGCTCGCCACGACCGTTCCTGGCACCGTGCTGACAGTAACGGGCGGGCCCAACCGGCCGCCGCTGCCGGTGCAGGCCAGCGCCGCGCTCTTTGCCGCAGCGCAGGCGGCCGCTGCCGAGCTCGGCATCGGGCCGGTCGACGGCGTGGTGGTCGGCGGCGGCTCGGACGGTAACTTCACCGCCGCGGCTGGCTGTCCCACGCTGGATGGGCTCGGCGCGGTCGGTGACGGCGCGCATGCCGAGGGCGAGCACGTGCAGATCGCCGCGATGCCCGACCGCGCCGCCCTGCTGGCGAGTCTCATCGGCCGGCTGCGCGGCGAGCGGTAGTCCTGCGACCCGGCGTGGGCTCGCGGCCGGCCCTGCATCTGAGTCAGGAGCGCAGAACAGGCGCCGCGACTGGTGTTCTTGCCGGTCGCGGCGCCTGTTCTCTATGGGCTTAGGTCAGCTCGACAGCCCGCAGCCCTTGGACGCCAGGAATCCGTAGTCCTCGATGGTGGCCTGCTCCTTCTTAGAGCAGAAGAAACCGCCGTGCTTCGCCGGGGCGAAGAACTTCTGCAGGTTGCCAGGAATGTGCAGCGAGTTGGCCGCATACGGCACCACGTCGTACAGGAAACGCGTGAACGTCTTCGGGAACTTGACGTTGATGAGGACCTTGCCGTGGACCTTCTGGGTCGGGGCCACGCCGTTGATCGCGCGCGGGACCAGGACGCCAGTCGCGTTGCAGCCGAACTTGTTCTGCCCCTTCTTCGGGCTCGTCTTGCCGCAGGGCCTTGAGTGGTAGGCCTGGTCCACGTACGAGCCGATCGAGAACAGGGTGATGATGTCGGGGTTCGCCCCGTCCTTAGTGTTGTTGTTGTTGTAGAAGTACTGGCTCTGGCCCTCGTTCTCCTCCGGCAGTCCCTTCGTGAGCCCGGCCAGGCTGCCGCAGGTCGGCTCGCCGGTAGCCGTGCCGAGGCCCAGTGCGGTGTAGAAGAACGACAGGGTGCCGGAACTAAGCTCAGGAATGACCGGGTCGATCTTGGCACTAGCATGCGCGCCCTTGACGCCGACCTCGCCCCAGGTAGTGATGCTGCAGTCGAAGATCCCGGCGAGCTGAGCGCGGGTCAGGCTGATCTTCCCGAGGTAGCTGTTGTTCGTCGTCGCGAACGTGACCGCGTCCTGAGCCAGGATGACCCAGCAGTCGCCCTTAGGCGCACAGTTCGGGTCGGAGCTGGCGGGCTTGCGGTACCGCGACGACCGGGCGAAGTTCAGGCACGGGTAGGTCTTGCCCTTGTACTTGGTATTACCGAGCGTGTTCCCGGCGAGGTCCGCGATGCCCGCTCCGGAGCTGCCGGGACGCAGTTCGCTGGCGCAGCCCTGCTTGACCTTGATGTCCTGGGTTGTGTTCGTGGGCCGCGTGGGCGGGGTCGCGTCCCAGCTGTAGATGTAGGGGTGCGCGGTGCTGTTGGCGATGTGCTTGCCCGCGAGCGAGGCGTCGTAGTTGTACGCAAGCTGGTCAACTACGTACTGCGTTGTGTCCGACCCACCGCCGACGATGTCGTACGGGGCCGGCTCCACACCCTTGTAGTGGGTGTTGACCGGGTCGGCCATTGCCGGGGCCACGGCTAGCGCGGTCGCGGTGGCCGCAACCGCGGCTCCCGCGACCAGACTCCTCAAGATGCGCACGCGTCCTCCTACAGACGATGAAGCGCCGGACGAACATGCGAGAACTCGCACGGACCAGCCATGATGGCCGTCGCGACAAACAATGCACGTTTCCTAGTTAGGCAACAAGAAACGTATACAGGCAGCTATCTGATGACTTCGTGAACGAATCAGGTCCCGGCCGTGAAGTACCTGGTCAGAGGCATGATTGCGGGCCGCAGGGCAAGAGCATCCGACCGAATGCGTCCGGCTCACGTCGCGGCAGGTCAAGGCTAATGTTCCGGCCGCCGCTCTTTTCAGGATGCTTCAGGTAAAGGCTCCCGACATTTGTCATTCGGTTTTTATTCATGCACGTGTACGAAATCCAAACTAGCGGCCAACATTGTCGTTAGGTCAAGTCGCCTTGGGCGTCCGCGGGCCAGCGGTGGCTTGTGCCTTCTGACTACGGCGATAGGCGTAGTCAGAAGGCACAAGGCCGCGTTCATCGGCCGGTCACGGCAATGCCGATGGTCCCGCCGCGGGCGGCTGACCGTTCCGCTCGTCGCCCGCCCAGGGATCGATGTAGATAACGTGGCCAGGGTCGGATCCAGGCTGCGCAAGGCCGAAGCCGACGGACTGTCCGGCGATGTCACCGCGTTCCTCCGTGGCCGGCCCGGCGCGCCGTAGCACCAGGTAGTTGGCCACCCCCGCGGTGATCGCAGCGCCGATACCGAGTTCCAGGGATGCTACCGCCGCCACCTGCCAGCCGGATGGTCCGACCGCGGCCAGCCTGCCGTCACCGACGGGACCACCGGAGAACGCCGCGAACAGGCCGATCAGGCAACCTGCCAGCGCTCCGCTCGCCATTCCCCACAGTGGTGCCGCCTCGATGCTGAGAGTGGGAGCCGCCCGGATGAGCAGCCAGCCGCCGACGCCACCGGCCAGGTACGGCAGGGCCAGCACGACCGGGGCCAGCCAGCCCGGCATGGTCGGGTGCACCCCCGGCGGCAGCGCCGCCAGCAGGGGGAACGCCGGCAACTGGCCGAGCGCAGAACCGGTCGGCGCCACGATCGTGCCGACGCCAACCGAGAAGCCGGGGCCCAGCATGAGCGAGATGGCCCAGGCCACTGCGTTCGGCACGTAACCAAGCTGGAGCAGCAGCAGCAGCGCGGTGCCGATCGATCCGGCCCCGAGGCTGCGCTGCAGGCTGCCCGCTTCATGCAGGTGAGTAGCGAACGCTGCTCCTGCGAGCAGTGCCCCGGCCGCTACCAGTACCGCAACCGAGCCGGTCACAGCCGTGACAACTGATCGAGGCCGGTCTGGCAGCAGCCGGATTAGCTGCACCCACGGCGCCAGCGCCCGCGCGGCACCGAGACCACCGGCAGCCAGACCGAGCAGCAGGCCGCACAGCGCCGCCTGCGGTACCGACGCGGAGAATTGCGAGGACCGGCTGGCCAGCGCTAGCACCGCGGTGAGCAGGGAGTAGGGCACGGCCAGGGCCAGCGCGGCAACCCCGGCGTGGCGGAGCCTGCGGACCGTGCCGACGGTGACGACCCAGCGGCCGGCCCGCCACAGCAATGCACCTGGCAGCAGTACCAGGCCCAGCGGCAGCATGCCAATCCGGCCGGCACCGCGCAGCGTGAAGCCGACATGCTGCCCGACGAGCCACAGGGCCGCGGCTGTCCGCAGCACAGACGGCAGGCCAAGGCCAGCGTGCGGCGCGTCGATCCAGCCGACCAGGACGAGCACGATGATGACCGCCAGCCCAGACGCCGTAGCCGCACTGGCCGCGATCGCGCCGGTGGCCAGCAGCGGACGGCCCGAGCCTGTAGCCGACCCGCCCGCCCGGCCGGTGCGCACGCCCTGGCCGCGGGGACGAACGGCGGAAGCAGTCACAAGAGTCAAGCCTGGCAATCTTGTGCGCTTCGGCCAACCAGGCGCGCCGAGCACAGCGCACCCGCATCGACGAAATAGCCCGCAACCGGGTCGGGACGTAATGACGGCAGCCGGGGCCCGGGCCGGCATCGAGGTAGCGGCCAACCCCGCACGCCGCGCGGCGGTCTCGCCTCGGGCGCGTCCGCGGGCGTGTCAGCCAGCCTTCATGAGCTCCCGCACCAGAAGCGCGGTGCCGCTCGGCGTGCGGCCGACCCGGACTCCCACCTTCTCCAGCGCCTCCTTCTTGGCCTGCGCCGTGCCCGCCGACCCGGAGATGATGGCGCCCGCGTGCCCCATGGTCTTGCCTTCCGGCGCGGTGAAGCCCGCGACGTAGGCGACTACCGGCTTACTGACGTGCTTCTCGATATAAGCGGCGGCCCGCTCCTCGGCGTCGCCGCCGATCTCGCCGATCATCACGATCGCGTCAGTCTCCGGGTCGTCCTCGAATGCCTGGAGGCAGTCGATATGCGTGGTACCGATGATCGGGTCTCCGCCGATGCCCACGGCGGTGGAGAAGCCGATGTCTCGCAGCTCGTACATCATCTGATACGTCAGCGTGCCGGACTTGGACACAAGCCCGATCCGTCCTTCTGAGCTGATGTCAGCCGGAATGATGCCCGCGTTGGACTTGCCAGGCGAGGCGACCCCTGGGCAGTTCGGCCCCACTATCCGGGTTGCGTTCCCTGCCGCGCAGGCGTAAGCCCAGAAGGTAGCCGTGTCGTGCACGGGGACACCCTCGGTGATGACGATGGCCAGCGGGATACGGGCGTCGATGGCCTCGACCACGGCGTCCTTCGTGCCGGCCGCCGGCACGAAGATCACCGACACGTCAGCGCCGGTGGCCGACATCGCGTCGGCGACTGTGCCGAACACCGGCACCTGCTCGCCCGACAGCTCGACCGTCTGCCCCGCCTTGCGCGGGTTGGTACCGCCCACGATCTTTGTACCCGCTGCGATCATCCGAGCGCCGTGCCTGCGGCCCTCCGACCCGGTAATGCCCTGCACGACGACTTTGCTGTCCGCAGTCAGGAAGATAGCCATCTCATGCTCCCGTCAGTGCCGCAGCGGCCAGTTCGGCGGCGCGCCGCGCCGCATCGTCCATCGTGGCCACCTGCTCGACCGCGGAGATTCCGGCCGCGTCGAGGATGCGGCGGCCCTCCGCCGCGTTGTTGCCGTCCAGCCTGACCACGATCGGATGCGTCACCTGCTCACCGCGCTCCGCCAGCATGCCAATCGCGGACACGATCCCGTTTGCCACCGCATCGCAGGAGGTGATGCCGCCGAACACGTTCACCAGCACGCTGCGCACGTCGGGGTCGGACATGACAATGTCCAGGCCGTTGGCCATCACCTCGGCAGAGGCGCCTCCGCCGATGTCCAGGAAGTTGGCGGGCCGGACGCCGCCGAACTCTTCGCCCGCGTACGCCACCACGTCGAGCGTGGACATCACCAGGCCGGCTCCGTTGCCGATGATGCCGACCGCGCCGTCAAGCTTCACGTAGTTCAGGTGCTTAGCCTTGGCCCGCGCTTCCAGCGGATCTGCCGCACTCGGGTCGGCGAACCTATCCCAGTCCTGCCGGAACGACGCGTTGTCGTCCAGCGTCACCTTGGCGTCGAGCGCCACCACCCGACCATCGCCGGTGTAGACAAGCGGATTGACCTCGACCAGCGTGGCGTCCTCGTCGGTGAACACCGCCCACAGTCGCTCGGCGAGCGCGGCCGCGCCCGCCTGCGCTTCCTCAGGCAGACCGCCGGCTCGGACTATCTCCAGCGCCTTGGCGGCGTCCACACCGGTCAGCGGGTCCACACCGATCTTGGCCAGCGCCTGTGGGTGGGTCCTGGCGACTTCCTCGATCTCCACGCCACCCTCGACGGAGCACATGGACAAGAAGGTGCGCTCGGATCGGTCCAGCAGGTAGGACAGGTAATACTCCTGCGCGATGTCGGTGTCCGCGGCGACCAGGACCGTGTGCACCGTGTGGCCCTTGATGTCCATCCCGAGGATCTGGCCGGCCTTCTCCTGCGCCTCGTCGGCGCCCTCGGCGAGCTTGACGCCGCCAGCCTTGCCCCGCCCGCCGGTCTTCACCTGCGCCTTGATCACCACGACCGGCATGCCCTCGGCCGCGAATCCGGCCGCTATCTCACGCGCTTCTTCCGGCGTGCTTGCTACCTTGCCCCGTGGAATCGGGACTCCGTACTCGGCGAATAGCTCCTTCGCCTGGTACTCGAACAGGTCCACTCGGGTCCGTCCTTCGTGCTCGGAGTATTGTCAGCGGGCCCAGCCGCCGTCGGCAGGATGGGGGTCGCGCTGGTCTGGAGACCATGGGGGCGGGACCTGCCCGCCCGCTGGAAGCCTAGTCCGCTGGCCGCGCATTCCCCACCCTGGGTGCAAGCCAAGCCGGCGGATCAGGGCACAGTCTCACTGCTGCCCAGGGCTGTCCGGACCCAGTCCACGATCTCGGTGGTGGTCGCGCCCGGGGTGAAGAGCCTGGCTACGCCCATCTGCTCCAGCTCGGCAATGTCCGCGTCGGGGATGATGCCCCCGCCGAACACGACGATGTCCTCGGCATTGCGCTCCTTGAGCAGCTCGAGCACCCTGGCGAACTGTGTCATGTGCGCGCCGGACAGGACCGATAGGCCGATCGCGTCCGCATCCTCCTGCAGCGCCGCGGCCACGATCTGCTCGGGAGACTGGTGCAGCCCGGTGTAGATGACCTCTACTCCCGCGTCGCGCAGCGCACGCGCCACCACCTTGGCCCCGCGGTCATGACCGTCCAGGCCAGGCTTGGCGATGATTACCCGGATGCTGCTCATGGAGTCCTCCGACCAGGCTCGTGCTCGCTGCCGGCCCGCGGGCAGCGAATTCAGGGTAACTGCCCGGCTTGCCCGCTCCGACGTGAGGTGCGGCCCTGCCGACCTTGGGCGCGGCAGGCCCTGCCCCGCCCTCGCCCGCGCCCGCCCGCCGATGGCAGAGCGCGTGCTAGAAAGTTAGCCGTGCCCGATTACTCGATCCTGCCACCCGAAGCTGGCGAGCAGTTGAAGGTCCGCGGCAGCACGTTGCTGTTCAAGGCGACCGCGGCCACGACCGGCGAGGCGTTCTCTCTGCACGAGCGGTACGTGCCGGCCGGCGGCCGCCGTCCGCCGCCGCACATCCACCCGGATCGGGTAGAGGCGTTCTGGGTACTGGAGGGGACGGCCGAATTCGAGCTGGACGGCACGTTAACGCAGGCTGGACCGGGCAGCTTCGTCCTAGTCCCTGGCGGCGTCGCGCACACCTTCGGCGCGAGTCCCACGGTGGCCGCGCGAGTGCTGGTGCTGCACGCGCCTGCCCTGGACGACTACTTCCGCGAGCTGGCCGAGCTGTGGGCGCTCGCCGTTCCGCCGGACCGCGAAGCCGAGCTCGACCTCATGCGCCGACACGGAATGCGTCCGGTCTGAGCGAGTCAGCCCGCGAGGGCGGCTGCCACGCCGGCCACGTAGCTGTCCAGCAAGCTGCCGTCCGGGTCGTGGGTGGGGTTAACCTCGGTCAGCACCAGGCACGCGCACGCAGGATCTGCCAGCAGCACGCGCAGACAGCGAACCGCATGCTCGAAAAGCACCCCGGAGCCGTAATGCGGGAAGTTGCCGAGCGGCAGGTCAGCGGAGTCGACCACGTCGACATCGAAGTGGACGACCATCGGCCCGATAGGACCGCCCGGCCCGGTCAGGGCGGCTAGTGCTTGTCGCCCGACGGCTTCGGGATCTGCGCTCAGCTGCGCCGCTTCGGCGCAGCTGATGCCAGCGTCGGCGATGAACTGGCGCTGCTCGGGTGTGCCCTCTCGCGGGTCAGCGCCGATCAGTGCCAGCCTCGAGGGTGCCAGCAGCGGCGGTGGGCCGTTCAGTCCGGCCAGCCCTGGCGCCGCATTGGCCAGGCCGAGCAGGTGCGCGATGCCGGCGGCATCGAGGATGCCGGGCGAATCGCCCGTCGGCGAGCCCAGATCTGCGTCGCCGTCCACGTAGGCCAGCCCGACGCCGGGATCTATCCTGGCCATCCCGGCGACCACCCCGAGCGTGATGCTGCAGTCGCCGCCCACCACGAGTGGGCGGCTACCGCCGCGGCTAATGTCCGCTACCGCATCCGCTACCTCTCCTGCTACCCGGACTACCGCCGCCAGGTTCCTGGCCGCGGGATGCTCGCGGTCCACTGCGAACGCCGCGCCAGGCAGGTCGCCCGCGTCGGTAATGCTGACGCCCGCCGTTGTCAGCCGGTCGACGAGCCCAGCCTTACGCAGCGCCGCCGGGGCCAGTTCCAGGCCACCGTGGTGCGCCCCGGCACTGCTCGGCACGCCGATCAGCGTCCACTCGGTCATCACTGCCTCCTCCGGCTTGCGCCCCGCATCGCGGCACTGCCCTCGGTTCAGCGCGGCAAACGGCCGCGATCGTCACCAGCATCTACAGCTAGCCGGTAACGCGAGCGTAACCTCTGACGCCTGGACAGCGCAACCAGCAAATGTAGAATGCCGGTGACGACCTTCTCTTACCGGCAGGGGGTTCCGAATGCCTGACCGCCTAGCGCCCGCCCGGCCCGCCATCGGCCAGGCTCCGGGGAGCCTTGCGACACTGCAGGCTTTCGTCAACACCCTCGACATTGAGCAGTCCACCGACGAGTTCACAAGCCCGCATGCGCTCGGTAGCTGGCTGTCGGCAGCCGGGCTCGCAACTGCGGACGACGAGCCTCGGGCGGCGGACCTCCGGCAGGCCCTCGAACTCCGGGAGGCGCTGCGCGGCGTGCTGCGCTCACACGCCTTGCACGGGCCTGCCGCGAGCCACGCAGCCGACCTGAGCCGAATCGCGGCCAGTCTCCCGGCCAGGCTCGATGCCGGACCAGATGGCCAGATCAGGGCCGCCGCGGCCGGATCGGGGCTGGAGGCAGCGCTGACCCGGATTCTGCTCATAGCGGCCGAGGCCGCCACCCTCGGCACCTGGACCAGACTCAAGGCATGCAGTGCCGACGACTGCCAGTGGGCCTTCTACGATCGGTCCCCGACCAGGAATGGCTGCTGGTGCAGCATGCAGATCTGCGGCTCACGGGCGAAGTCGCGGGCCTACCGGCAGCGCGCATCGGCCGACGGCCGGGCCGCAGCCTCCACGCCAACCGGTGGCCGGGCACCGGCTTTCCCGCCGGCCGGCCGCAGATCTACAGCTTCTCGATCGGGGCGTACCGCAGCACCAGGTGCTTGATCCCGTAGTCGCCCCCGAAGTCGATCTTTGCCTCGGGGTCGTCGCCCCTGCCCTCGACCGACAGGACGGTACCGAGGCCGTAGGAGTCGTGGGTGACCCGGTCGCCGGGCTGCAGCGAGGGGACCGGCCGGTTGCCGAGCACCCGAACGCCGGGCCTGCGGGCCAGCCGCTCAGAGGCGGGCGGCGCGGCCGCGGACTCATCCCGGCGCCAGTCGATGAGCCGGGCAGGTACCTCAGAAAGGAACCTCGACTGCCTGTGATAGCCGGGCCGGCCGAACCAGGTGCGGGTGGCCGCCCTGGTCAGGTACAGCCGCTGCTCGGCCCTGGTGATCCCGACGTAGGCTAGCCGCCGCTCCTCGGCCAGCTCACGGTCATCGCCCATCGAGCGCTCATGCGGGAAGACGTTCTCTTCCAGCCCGGTCAGGAACACCACCGGGAATTCGAGACCCTTTGCGGTGTGCAGGGTCATGAGCGTGACCACACCACCGTGCTCCTCGCCGTCGGGAATCTGGTCCGCGTCGGCGACCAGCGAAACCTGCTCAAGGAACTCGGCTAGCGTGCCCCCAGGCTGCCGAGCGTCGAACTCCCTGGCCACCGAGACTAGCTCGTTGACGTTCTCGATCCTGCTGGCATCCTGCAGGTCGCTCGATGCCTCCAGCTCGGCCACGTAGCCGGTCCTGTCCAGCACCGCCGCGGCCAGGTCACCAACCGGCGAGCCGCTCTCGGCCATCGCCCGGAACTCGGCCATCAGCTCGTTGAAGCCCTCGATCGCCCGCGCCGACCTGGACGCCAGTCCCGGCACGTCCTCCGGCCGGACCAGCGCCGCGGCGAAACTGACCTTGTCCCTGCTGGCCAGTGCGGCCACGCACTCCTCGGCCCGGTCGCCGATCCCGCGTCGCGGCGTGTTCAGCACCCGGCGCAGCGACACCTCGTCACCAGGGTTGGCGATCAGCCGCAGGTAGGCCAGCAGGTCGCGCACTTCGCGCCGTTCGTAGAACCGGACCCCGCCGACCACCTTGTACGGCAGCCCCGACCTGATGAACACTTCCTCGAAGACGCGTGACTGTGCGTTGGTCCGGTAGAACACCGCCACCTGGCCCGGCTTCGCCTCGCCAGCGTCGGCGAGCCTGTCGACCTCCTCGGCCACGAACGCGGCCTCGTCGTGCTCGCTGTCGGCCACGTAGCCGACGATCGGCGGGCCATCGCCCGCGTCGGACCAGAGGTTCTTCGGGATCCGGCCCGGATTAAGCGATACGACGGCGTTGGCCGCGGCCAAGATGTTCTGCGTGGACCGGTAGTTCTGCTCGAGCATGATGACCCGGGCACCGGGGAAGTCGCGCTCGAACTCCTCGATGTTCCTGATGGTCGCGCCGCGGAAGGCGTAGATCGACTGGTCGGAGTCGCCGACGACGGCCAGCTCGGCCGGATTCTCCGCGCCCGCGCCGGTCAGCTCACGCACCAGCACGTACTGCGCGTGGTTGGTGTCCTGGTACTCGTCGACAAGCACGTGCCGGAACCGGTCCCGGTACTCCGCCGCCACCTCAGGGAATGCCTGCAGCATGTTGACAGTGACCATGATCAGGTCGTCGAAGTCCATCGCACCAGCCGCGACCAGCCTGCGCTGGTATTCGCCGTAGGCCTCGCCGAGCGCCTTCTCCCGGTACCCGGTGGCCCGCGAGATCACGGTCTCGTGGTCGATCAGCTCGTTCTTCAGCGCCGATACCTGATTCGCCATGGCCCTAGGCGGGTGGTACTTGGCGTCGAGCTCCAGTTCGCGGCAGACCATGGCCATCAGCCGCTGCGAGTCCGCCTGGTCGTAGATGGAGAAGCTGGACGGATAGCCGAATCGCCTCGCCTCTCGGCGGAGGATCCGCACGCACGCGGAGTGGAAGGTCATCACCCACATCGAGCGCGATCGTGCGCCGGTCAGCGTCGCGACGCGGCTGGCCATCTCGCCTGCGGCCTTGTTCGTGAACGTGATCGCGAGGATCTGGCTCGGCGCCACCTCCCGCTCGGCCAGCAGGTAGGCGATCCGGTGCGTGAGCACCCTGGTCTTGCCAGATCCGGCGCCAGCAACGATCAGCAGTGGGCCGCCCTCGTGCACGACGGCGGCCCGCTGCTGCGGATTCAGCCCGTCCAGGAGGGCCTCTACGGCCAGCGCGGTCACCGGTCAAGACTAGGCGGTACAACCGACAGCCGGGTGCCGCCAAGCCGGCGGCACGGGCCAGCTCGCGGGTTAGCGCCGCCCGGACCACGACCAGGTCAGGAATCCTGTAGCTGATCTCGCTCCCGAAGGCCCGAAGGCCCGCGTCAGGATCGCCCGACGCGGGCCCTCGGGAGCGGTGCCTGGCTTAGTTGTCAGGCACCAGCGTCGGGGTGCCACGGGTCAGCGTCTGCTTGCGGAAGAACGGCGGATGGACGATCCGCATGTAGATGAACCCGAGGACTCCCGCCAGCGCTGACAGGAAGGCGATGATAAAGATCCCGCCGATCCTCCAGTGCAGGCCAGGCACCGTCCAGTACGTGAGGCTGTTACTCCAGACCCAGTCGCTCTGCAGGCTGTAGATACCGGCCCCGTACATGATCAGGCCGCCGAGCAACGGCAGGATTCCCTGCATCACCAGATCCCGCGGGGTCCGGGTCAGGGTCCGCCGGTAATACCAGACGCAGGAGAACGCGGTCAGCCCGTAGTAGAAGGCGATGTAGAGGCCGATCGCCGTGACGGCATCGCCGATCGGATTCCCGTGCGAGATGAAGTTCAGCAGTATGTACAGACCGATCGAGATGACGCCCATGACCAGGGTGGACACGGTCGGCGTCAGGTACCTCGGGTGGATCTTGGCGAACGAGCGCGGGATGGCCTGGTAGGCGGCCATCGACAGGGTCGTGCGGGCCGTCGGCAGGATCGTCGTCTGCGTCGACGCGGATGCAGAAGTCAGCACCATGAGGATCAGCAGCCGGGACAGGAACGTGCCCAGCCCATGCGTCCCGAAGACCGCCCCGCCCAGCGTGGACAGCACGTCGAATTCATGCGCCGAGTTGGCCAGGCCGATGCCCTTGGTGCCGATACCGGCGAACGCCTGGGCGCCGAAAATCACGACCACGTAGCAGAGCAGCAGGACCACCGTGGAAATGATCGCCCCCTGGCCCGGCGTCTTGGCCTTGTCCTTAGTCTCCTCGTTCACCGAGACCGCGGTGTCCCAGCCCCAGTAGATGAACAGCATCAGGATGAGGCCATCGACGAAGTCCGACAACGTTATGTGGGTCGGCAGCAGCCAGCCGAAGGATGGGTGAACCGCCGTTGGCGGCGGGTGAGCGCCGGTGGCCTTGACCAGACACACGATCGCCAGCACGAACAGCATGATGATCTCGACGGTCAGCAGGATCCGCTGCAACCAGACAGACACCTCGATGCCGCGGTAGCAGATGTAGGTCATCGCGACGATCCAGCCGATGCCCACCAGCAGCACCTGCCAGGCGGTCGCGTTCGAGCCGATGGCGCTGCTCGGGCCCTGGAACAGGAAGAACATGTACTCGCCGGCGACCTGCGCCAGGCTCGCCATGACCAGGATGTCGGCGGCCACGATGGCCCAGCCCCCAGCCCAGCCGGTCTTGGGCCCGAACGCGCGGGTCGCCCAGGTGAAGGTCGTCCCGCAGTCCGGGTCGGCCTTGTTCATCTCGCTGTAGCCGATGGAGCACAGCAGCATCGGAATGAAGGCCAGCAGCGCTATGGCCGGGGATTTGAAGCCGACCGCCAGCACTACGAAGAACAGCGTTGCAGCCAGGCTGTAGGCGGGCGCCGTCGAGGCGACGCCCATCACGACACTGGAAACGAGGCCGAGAGCGCCTTCCTTAAGGCCCTTATCCCGGTATTCCTCTACGGGCTGCAGATCAGAGGTAGTTGTGCCCATAGCCAGGTCGTTCCCTCCTGAAACACCCGCATCACGTCGGGCAAGAAGAATGTCAACGGTAGCGCGCTGGCGCCCGGATGCCCAGAGCCACTGATCAGGCGCTCTCGTGGCACGGTTCTAGCATGGTTTTGAGATGATGGCAACGATTTCAGTTGTATCGTGCACCAATCGCGACTGGTCCCGTCGAAGTGACGAGGCATGGCCAAGCTTAGAATCAGCCCATGCGCATACTCCTCATCGGCGCCGGCGGAGTGGGCACGGCTTTTGCCCGGATAGCTGCCCGAAGGCCATTTGCCGACCTGATCATCGCCGACTATGACCTGACCAGGGCCCGCCGCGCCGCGGCCGCTAAGGACTCCTACACGGCCGTCCAGCTAGACGCCAGGGACCAGCAGGCCATCGAGGGGCTGCTGACCGAGCACTCCTGCGACGCGCTCATGAACGCCGCGGACCCGCGCTTCGTCATGCCGCAGTTCGATGCCGCGCTGACCGCCGGCGTGCATTACCTGGACATGGCCATGTCGCTGTCTCATCCAGACCCCGAGCAGCCGTACGCCAAGACCGGCGTCAAGCTCGGCGACGATCAGTTCGCGGTCGCCGACGAGTGGGAGCAGGCGGGCAAGCTTGCCCTGGTCGGGATGGGCGTGGAACCTGGCCTGTCCGACGTATTCGCCCGCTATGCCGCCGACAGCCTGTTTAGCGAGATCAGGGACGTGGGCGTCAGGGACGGCGCGAACCTGACCGTGGCCGGGTACGAGTTCGCGCCGACCTTTTCTATCTGGACCACGATCGAGGAGTGCCTCAACCCGCCCGTCATCTGGGAGAAAGACCGCGGCTGGTTCACAACGCCGCCGTTCAGCGAGCCGGAGACGTTCGTCTTCCCGGCAGGCATCGGCCCGGTCGAATGCGTCAACGTCGAGCACGAAGAGGTACTGCTAATACCGCGCTGGGTCGGGGCGCAGCGCGTTACCTTCAAATACGGCCTCGGCGAGGAGTTCATCGACGTGCTGAAGACGCTGCACAAGCTCGGCCTGGACGCCACCGATCCGGTCAGTGTCGGCGGGACCCGGGTGTCCCCGCGCGATGTTATCGCAGCCTGCCTGCCCGACCCTGCCACCCTCGGGGACAAGATGAGCGGCCTGACCTGCGCCGGCACCTGGGTGACTGGCACCGGCAAGGACGGCAGCCAGCGCGAGGTCTACCTCTACCACGTGGTCGACAACGACTGGACGATGGCCGAGTATGGCTCGCAGGCAGTGGTCTGGCAGACGGCCGTCAACCCCGTCGTCGCGCTGGAGCTTATCGACTCTGGTGCCTGGGCGGGCGCCGGCGTCCTCGGGCCGGAGGCGCTGCCGCCGCAGCCTTTCCTCGACCTGCTGACCGAGTACGGATCGCCCTGGGCTTGCGAAGAACGCACCCCAGCCAGCTCCTAGCCGCCCGCCTGAAAAAACCCTTTAATACCGGAACGGAGTCTCCCCCGTGGTGAAGGTGAATGACCTGCAGAACTTTGTCGGTGGCCAGTGGACCGATACGGCCTTTGACGCCAGAGCCGACATCATCGACCCGAGCACCGGGGAGGTCTTCGCTACCGCGCCGATCTCCAGCGAGGCGGAGGTCACCGCGGCCTTCGCCGCCGCGTCCGACGCGTTCCCAGGCTGGCGGGATGCAACACCGGCCGAGCGGAGCCTGGCCCTGCTGCGGATCGCCGACGCCCTGGAGGCCAGGGCTGACCAGTTCGTCAAGGCCGAGTCGCAGAACACCGGCAAGCCGCTCGGGCTGACCGCCTCGGAGGAGATCCCGCCGATGGTGGACCAGATCCGGTTCTTCGCCGGCGCGGCCAGGATGCTGGAGGGCCGATCGGCCGGCGAGTACATGTCCGGGTTCACGTCGTTCGTCCGGCGCGAGCCGGTCGGAGTGTGCGCGGCGGTGACGCCGTGGAACTACCCGATGATGATGGCCGTCTGGAAGTGGGCGCCCGCCCTGGCGGCAGGCAACACGATGGTGCTGAAGCCGTCTGACACCACGCCGGTGTCTACCTTGCTGATGGCGGAACTGATCAGCGAGTTCGTGCCGGCCGGCGTGTTCAACGTCATCTGCGGGGACAGGGACACCGGCCGGACCCTGGTCTCGCACAAGGTGCCTCAGATGGTGTCCATCACCGGCTCGGTCCGGGCCGGCAAGGAGGTCGCCACTGCCGCCGCGGCCGGCCTGAAGCGGGTGCATCTCGAACTGGGCGGCAAGGCGCCGGTGATCGTGTTCGACGACGCCGACCCGGCCAAGGTGGCCGAGGCCATCGCGATCGCCGGGTACTTCAACGCGGGCCAGGACTGCACCGCCGCGACCAGGGTGCTGGCCGGGCCGCGCATCCACGACGACTTCGTGGCCGCCCTGGCCGAGCAGGCCGCGGCGCAGGTGACGGCCGGCCCCGACAACGAGGACGCGAGCTTCGGCCCGCTGAACAACGCCAGCCAGCTGGAGCGGGTGTCAGGGTTCATCTCCCGGCTGCCCGACCATGCCAGGGTCGTGGCCGGCGGCAAGCGCACCGGCGATCGCGGCTACTTCTTCGAGGCCAGCGTCGTCGACGGGCTGCGCCAGCACGACGAGATCATCCAGAACGAGGTCTTCGGCCCGGTCATCACCGTCCAGAAGTTCAGCGACGAGGAAGAGGCACTGCGCTGGGCTAACGGCACCGAGTACGGCCTGGCCTCCTCCGTCTGGACCTCCGACCACGGCCGGGCCATGCGGATGGCGCGGGCGCTTGACTTCGGCTGCGTCTGGATCAACACCCACATCCCGCTGGTGGCCGAGATGCCGCACGGCGGCTTCAAGCAGTCCGGCTACGGCAAGGACCTGTCCATGTACGGGTTCGAGGACTACACCCGGATCAAGCACGTGATGTCCGCGCTGGATTGATCAGCGACGGCAGCACGCGACTGTGCCCCGGCCACTTCTCGTTGCGCCCGGTGCGGCGCCGGCCTGATCTGCGGGTAACGTTCGCGGCGGCTAACCGCCGCGGCCAGGCTCAGCCGCGGCGGGCGCGGCGGCGGCGCAGGCCGAGGAAGACCAGCAGCAGCGCGATCAGGCCCGCGGCCGCGGGCAGCGCGCGCTTGAGTACGGGCAGCCCGGCCACCCCGAGCAGGTCGATGGCATCGTCTTGCGGCTGCCAGCCGACCGGCTCGCGCGGCGCCGGAGGTGCCGATCCAGTCCCGGCCGGGTTGCCGCCGTTGGCGGCCGCCTTGTCCGCCCCGACCCCGCGTGCGCCCGCGGCCAGGCCACCATCGGAGTCCGCCTGGCCGACTGTGCCAGTCCCGGTGGCGGTGGCATCCGAACTCGCCAGTGCGAGACCACGGTCGGCCAGCCTGCGGTTGATCTCGGCCAGCGACGCGGGGCCGATGTTGTCGATCGCCAGCAGTTGCTCCGGAGTGCGCCTTATCAGGTCGCCGAGTGTCTGGATGCTGTCGCGGCGCAGGCCGTTCCAGGCCCGGATGGGGAGGTTCAGTACGTCGATCGGCAGCGCCTCGTCGGCGCTGGCCGCGGACGGTTCCGCCCCGGTCCCCGCAAGCTCCTGCGCTTCCTCCTCGTCGGCCTCGTCGGAGGCGGCGGCGGGCCCGGCCGCCAGCATCGCAGCGAGGTTGCCGGCGAAGATGCCGATCAGCTTGCCCCCGACCTCGGCCATCACGCCGCGGCCGAACTGAGCCGGCTTACCGGTGACGTTGAGCGAGGTGTGCACGACGACGTGCGTCTGGTCGCCATCGGCCTCCAGCATCGACCTGACCTTAGCCGACGCGGTGCCCGCCCCGCGGGTCTCCTTTCCCGACGCCTCGAGCGTGATCACGTGAGCCGATGGATCACGCTCGGTGAAGCGGGCCGTGCCCTGGTACGTCATCGTGATCGGGCCGACCTTCACCTTGATCGTGCCGTGGATCTCGTCGCCGTCGATCGACTGGAGGGTGGCGCCCGGCATGCAGGGCGCCACCTGCTCCACATCGAGCAGCACGTCCCAAGCCCGGTCCTCTGGAACCGGGACAGTGAAGGAGTGCTCTAGCTCCATTTGTCAGACTCCTGCCGCTGCCTCCAGAGCCCGCCCGGTCAGCACCCGCGCGAGGTGACGCCGGTAATCTGGCGCCCCGTGCAGGTCCGCAGGCGGCTGCGTTCCCTCGTCCGCGCCCGCGGCGCTGGCTCGCATCGCCTCGGAACTGGCCTGCGCCCCGGCCGCGGCCGCCTCGACGGCTGCCGCCCTGATTGGCACCGGGCCCATGTTCGTAAGCCCGACCCTGGCCTCGGCCACGTGGCCGTTGGAGCGCCGCACCAGTGCCGCGACGCCGACTATCGCCCACGCCTGCGCGGTCCGGTGGAACTTCTCATAACGATAGCCCCAGTCCTTCCCAAGCTTGGGCACCCGGATGCCAGTGAGGATCTCACCTGGGCCGAGGGACGTCGTCAGGTAGTCAACGAAGAAGTCCGCGGCAGCTATCTCCCGCTCGCCGCCAGGGCCCGTCGCGATCATCGTGGCATTCAGCGCGAGCACGACCGCGGGCAGATCGCCGGCCGGGTCGGCATGCGCGATCGAGCCGCCGAGGGTGCCGCGGTGCCGGACCGCAGGGTCCGCCACGGTGCCCGCAGCCTGCGCCAGCAGGCCGCAGTGCTCGGCGATCAGCGGATCGTGCACCAGTTGGTAGTGGGTGGTGCGGGCGCCGATCAGCAGGTCGTCGCCGGCGTCGGTGACGCCGCGCAGGTCGTCAAGCGCGCCGAGGTCGACGAGCAGGTCCGGGTAGGCCAGCCGCAGCCGCAGCAGGGGAAGCAGGCTCTGCCCGCCGGCGATGACCTTGGCGTCGTCGCCGCCATCGGCCAGCGCTCGGACCGCGTCACCGAGTGAGCCGGGCCGGATGTACTCGAACTTCGCCGGGATCATGCCGCGCCCCCATCGCCGGTAGCGGTGCCGCCGGTAGCCGACTGGATTGCCCGCCACACCCGTTCCGGTGTGCAGGGCATCGTGACGTCCCTGACGCCGAACGGCCGCAGCGCGTCGACCACCGCGTTCACGACCGCCGGGGTAGACGCGATCGTGCCAGCCTCACCGACACCCTTCACGCCGAGTCTGTTGCTGGCGAGCGTCTCGTTCCTGCTGGTCAGGTACGAGGGCAGGTCTGCCGCCGACGGCACCAGGTAGTCGGCAAGCGTGGTGGTGAGCAGATTTCCCGCATCGTCGTAGACCCCCTCTTCGTACAGTGCCTGCGCGATGCCCTGGGCGATGCCGCCGTGCACCTGGCCCTCCACGATCAGCGGGTTGACCACGGCGCCGACGTCGTCCACCGCAACGTAGGAGCGGATCTTCACGAACCCGGTCTCGGTGTCGACCTCGGTCGCGCACAGGTGCGTGCCGTGCGGGAACGAGAAGTTGTCCGGGTCGTAGGTGGCATCGGAGTCCAGCGAGGGCTCGACGCCGTCGGGCAGGTCATGCGCCGCGAACGTGGCCAGCGAGACCTCCTGGATCGTCTTGCCCGCGTCCGGGTCGCCCCTGACCGAGAACCGGCCGGCCGAGAACTCCAGGTCGTCCGCCGAGGCCTCCAGCATCGCCGCCGCGATGATCTTGGCCTTGCCGACCACCTTGTCGCAGGCACCGACCAGCGCCAGGCCGCCGACGGCCAGCGAGCGCGAGCCGTAGGTATCCATGCCCTTCGGCGAGACCTGGGTGTCGCCGTGCAGCACCCTGATGTCCTCGAACGGCACCCCTAGCTGGTCGGATACGATCTGGCTCCACGCGGTCTCGTGGCCCTGGCCGTGCGCGCTGGATCCCGTGACAACCTCGACCTTGCCGGTCGGCAGCATCCGGATGGACGCGTGCTCCCAGCCGCCAGCGCCGTAGGACAGCGATCCGAGCACCCGCGACGGCGCCAGCCCGCACATCTCGGTGAACGTCGAGATGCCGATGCCAAGCCTTACCTTGTCACCGCGCTCGTTGCGCTCGAATTGCTCCCGCCGCAGGGCGTCGTAATCGAACAGCTCCTTGGCCTTGGCCGTCGCGGCCTCATAATTGCCCGAGTCGTAGGTCAGCCCGCAGACCGTGGTGTAAGGAAACTCCTCGTGCTTGATCCAGTTCCGCTCGCGCAGCTCTAGCGGCTCGATGTCGAGCTCGGCCGCCAGCTCGTCCATGATCCGCTCGATGGCGAACGTAGCCTCCGGCCGTCCAGCGCCGCGGTAGGCGTCGGTCGGCATCTTGGTGGTGAAGATCCCCGTGCACTTGAAGGAGTAGGCATCCATCTTGTAGATAGCCGGGTACATGAACGCGCCGAGCAGCGGAACTCCCGGCGTCACCAACATCAGATACGCGCCCATGTCAGCCAGCAGGTCCACCGACAGGCCACGGATGCGGCCGTCGCGGTCAGCGGCGATCTTGATCCGCTGCCACTGATCCCGGCCGTGATGCACGGTCATGTTGCCCTCGCTGCGGGACTCCGTCCACTTGACCGGCTTACCGACCTTGCGGCCGATCAGGACCGCGAGGACTTCCTCCGCGGTGACCTGCAGCTTGGATCCGAAACCGCCGCCGACGTCCGGCGCGATGACCCTGACGTTCTGCTCGGGGATGCCGAAGAACGCCGACAGCGCGAACCGCAGCACGTGCGGGATCTGGGTGGCCGACCACAGCGTGACCTCGTCACCGATCCACTGCGCGACCACGGCCCGCGGCTCCATCGCGCACGGAATCAGCCGCTGCTGCCGGTAGGTGCGCTCAAGCACGACCGGCGCGTCGCCGAACGCCGCGTCCACGTCGCCATTGGCGAATACCCACTCATAGCTCTTGTTGCCGGACTCGTGCACCTTGGGCGAGTCCTCGTCCAGCGCGGTGCGGATGTCCAGTACCGGCGGCAGCGGCTCGTAGTCCACGTCGATGGCGGCCAGCGCATCCGCGGCCGCGTACCGGTCGCGGGCCACCACGACCGCCACCGCCTCACCGACGTAACGCACTTCGTCGACGGCCATCGGCGGGTGCGGCGGGATCACGATGTCTGGCGTGACCGGCCAGGCGCACGGCAGGCTGCCCTGCTCCGCGGCGAAGTCGGCGCCGGAGAACGCGGCGACGACGCCCGGCAGCCCGATCGCGCCGCTGACGTCGACCCGGAGGATCCTGGCATGCGCGTACGGACTGCGCAAGAACGCCATATGCAGCATTCCCGGCAGCACGATGTTGTCGGTCCAGTTTGTCTGGCCAGTTATCAGCCTGGCGTCTTCCTTCCGCAGCCTGGCCCTGCCCAGTTCTGCGACCGGCGCCTCGGTGGTCGCTGTCATTCCTTGACTCCCGCCTCGGCAGCGCGCCGGACGGCGCGGACGATGTTCTCGTAACCGGTGCACCGGCAGAGGTTGCCCTCGAGGCCGTCCCGGATTTCCTCGTCGGTGGGGTGCGGGTTATCGCGCAGCAGGTCCGTGGCCGCCATGATCATGCCGGGCGTGCAGTATCCGCATTGCAGGGCGTGCTCCTGGTGGAACGCGCGCTGCACAGGGTGCAGTTCTCCGTTCGCCAGGCCTTCGATCGTGGTGATGTCGGACCCGTCGGCCTGCACGGCGAGAACGGCGCAGCTCTTCACCGATACCCCATCCATCAGCACAGTGCAGGCACCGCAGTTCGAGGTATCGCACCCGATAGGTGTGCCGGTCTTCCCTACGACTTCTCTGAGGTAGTGAACGAGCAGCAAGCGAGGTTCGACATGGTCGCCGTAACTGACTCCGTCGACCGTGACGGTAATGTGCGTCATGCGCTGACACCTCCGAGGAACATGGCGAATGCGCTGATGCAAACCTAGGACTCCGCAGCCCCGGCGCACCAGTCCCTGGTGTCGCAACCCTCATGCGTCCTTCCCGCCCGCGGGCGGGAAGGACGGAGAAAATCGCGGCCAGCAGGCGTGTTAGCCGAAGCGGCCATGCACGTAATCCGAGGTGCGCGTGTCGGCCGGATTCTCGAATATCTGCCGGGTGGGACCCGATTCGACAATGTAACCCGGTGTGTCATGAGTCGCCAGGAAAAAGGCGCAGTTGTCGGATACCCGGTGCGCCTGCTGCATGTTGTGCGTGACGATCACGATCGTGACCTGATCGGATAGCTCTGCGATCGTCTCCTCGATCTTGTTGGTCGAGGTGGGGTCGAGTGCCGAGCATGGCTCGTCCATCAGCAGCACGTCCGGCTCGATCGCCAGCGACCTGGCGATGCACAGCCGCTGCTGCTGCCCGCCCGACAGCGCGCCACCGGGCGAGCGGAGCCTGCGGTGTACCTCCTCCCACAGGCCCGCTCGGCGCAGGCTGCTCTCGACAATGTCGCTCGTGGCCGCGGTCCTGATGCCGCTGAGCCGCAGGCCGCTTGCGACGTTGTCGTAGACGGACATGGCCGGGAACGGGTTCGGCTTCTGGAATACCATCCCGATCCGCCGCCGCACGTCGGCCGGGCGGACGTACGCATGATAGATGTCCTGTCCGGCCAGCAGCACCTGGCCGCCAAGCTGCGCGCCCTTGACCATCTCGTGCATCCGGTTCAGGATCCGCAGGAAGGTCGACTTGCCGCAGCCTGACGGCCCGATCAGTGCCGTCACCTTGCCCGGCTCCATGTGCAGGCTGACCCGCTCCAGCACCTTGTGCCCGCTGAACCAGGCCGACACGTTGCGGGCCTCCAGGCCGACCAGCGCAAGCTGACCGCCGGATGACAGCACCGCGGTGTCGCCCTGGGCCTGCTCTACCCGGTCCGTACGGGCATGGGACAGGTAATCCAGGCCGTCGGCTGAGTCAGTCATCGCGGTAGCTCCGCTCGGTCTGTCGGTCGTCGTCATCGTCGGTGCGTCCTCGGACAGGGCTAGTAAAGGTTCGGCAGCAGGGCAGCAAGGTTCTCGTAGAGGTTCCAGACGATCGCCAGCACGGCAGGCGTCAGGATCAGGTACACGGGCCAGGCTGACCACCGAGCGGCCGCGTACGCGCCGCCGACGGCAACCAGCGCTAGCGCCAGCCCCCAGACCATGGTGACCGCGAGGACACCGCTGTCCCCGGCCAGGGCCCGTTCCGATGTCCCGATGACTGGCATCTGTACCGGCCCGTTGTGCGCGGAGGTCACCAGGTCACAGTCGACTTCCAGGTAGTAGGCCGGGACGTCGGGCGAACTCGCGGTCAGCAGCGCGAGCCGGCTGCGCGTCGTGTCCTTCACCGGGTGCTGGCTATCGCCCACCGCGACGACTTTGTACACCGACCTGCCCTGCTGGGTGACTGCGGTGATCTTGTCACCGACCCTGAGCTGGCCGAGCCGGGCGAACGGAGCGCCGAAGGTCACCCGTCTGCCGTAGATCACCGACAGGCCCAGCTGCCCGGGCAGCGGCGTGTTGCGTAGATGCCCGGGCCCCAGGGTCATCACTTCCGGCGAGGTGCCTTCTACCACCACAAGATCGCGGATGCCGATTGCCGGGATATCCAGCACGGCGACCGGCGCGCCCGGTGTGGTCGGCCCTAGCGGCCCGAGCTCCTGGCCCAGCTCGTACGAGAGCGTGGTGTACAGCCGGCTCTGCGCGCCGGCTTCCTGGATGGCGGAGACGCCGAGCAGGTAGCCCACGAACCCCACTATCAGCAGCGCCAGCAGCAGCACGCTCACGGCTACGCAGCGGGCAGCGCGCACCCGGCTGGTCTGCCCGCTCGGGCCGACCTGCGGTCCTGAGGTCACTACCGTGGTCACCGGTCTACCTGCCTGCGGCGGCGGACGACCGCGTAGATCGCGGGCGGGGCCGCGATCGCCACGAGTATCGCCAGCGCCGTCAGCAGGCCGAACATTGTCGGATTGCTATCGCTGGATGCGAGCGAGACAGCGGTGCCGGTGACGGGCCCAGCCGCCGTGCCGACCGGCACGTCGGTGGTCGGCTGCGGAGCGGTGCCGGTGCTGGCGGACGCGCTGGCGGACGGGGCTGGCACCGCGCCGCCTGTGCTTGCCTTGCCATCCACGACCGTGCAGGTCAGGGGCTCGCCCACCTTCTCGCACGGGGACGGCTGGGGCGCGTCCTGCAGCACCACAAGCTTGCCGTTCTTCAGCGTCGGGTTATCGCAGCCGGCGGACAGGCTCGGAGTCGGCACATGGCCGGGAATCAGGCTGGACTGCAGCAGCCCGCCCTCGACCAGGTTCAGCGGCAGCGGCGAGTAGCCGAGCTCGGCCGAATACTGCTGCCCGGCACACAGGAAGTAGTTGATGTAGGTACTGAGCGTGACCCCATCGGCGTCGGTGAAGGAACTCGGTATCGTGGTGCCTGCTCTGGGCACGATGAGGTAGCTGTAACTCGACAGCGGATAGGACCGAGGATCGGTGTAGGTGTACACGTTGTCGAGATCCTGCTGCAGGAAGTCGGGACTGCTCTGGTCCTCGTTGATCACGGCCTGCGTGAGCGCCACCGCCACGTTGGATGCTGTTGGCAGCACGTAGTAACCGGCCGGGTTGAGCATCGCGACCACCGGATAGTGCGAGTTCAGCGCGTAGGCGTACTCGTCGTAGCCGATGGCGCCCTGGCCGTAGCTAGCCGTGATGTAGGTCGCGACGTTGTTCGACCCGTCCTGCGCAACCGAGCCGGCGAACGAGGGGTAGAACTCGGTCTGCCCGCACGGATTGCTCGCTGTCCCGACCCGGCCGTTGCTGACCTTGTCGCAGAAGGCGTTCCACTCGGTGGGGAACACGTGCGCCATCCACCGGGTGAAGAAGTAGGTGGCTCCCGACCCGTCCGACCGGATCACCGGGATGATCCGCATGCTCGGCAGCTGCGCGCCGTAGTCGTGGGTGATCTCTGGGTTGTCCCAGTTGGTGATCTGGCCGGTGAAGATCTTCATGATCGTCTCGCCGGACAGCCTCAGGTTCGTGATCAGGTGCCCGCCCACGTCCAGGTGGTACATGAACGCGGTACCGCCTGCGGTATCCGGGACGTAGGAGTAGCCGACGTCGGGATGCTCGGCGGTGCCGGTATCGAACGGATCGGTTCCGTTACGGAACGGGGGGTCAGACGCGGCGAAGTCGACCTGCTGCTGCATGTAGTCCGCGCGCCCTGCCGCCGAGCCGTCCGGGTTGAAGTTGATAGTTATCCCGTTGGGATGCAGGTTCTCCGCCCACTGCATCAGCGCGACCGAGCTCCAGCTGGATCCCGAGCCGCTGATCGCGGTGTACGCGGTCTGCGCCAGTGCCGGTGACAGCGGAGCGAGCGTGACAAGCATCGCCCCGAGCGCCAGCAGCAGCCTGCCCACCCCGCGGCTGCGGATAATCCTCACGGCTTGCTCCTCCTCGGCAGCGTTAGCTGGGGCAGGCGCACTCGCCTGAGCCTGGCCACGGCAGCGCTGCCGCCCCGGCCGATGACGAATGAGAATGAGCTGACCAGCGCGAGCAGCCCGCCGGTGATCAGAAGCACGGGTATCGCGTACCTGGTCAGCCCCGCGATGCCCGGATGGGTCACGAAGCCAAGGCTGACCGACCCTGGACTGGCGGTCGGGCTCGGCGCGGGGACGGCCGCCACCGTGGAGGTCTTACTCGGCTTCTTGTTGCCGGTCTGGTGCAGCACCTCCTGCGCGGCCTTGAGCGTTTGCGCCTGCATCTTCGCGGTCAGCGGGAGGTAGCCGGGCGGCAGCTGGCCGGCGTTGTTCCCCGGCTGCTGCCCGTCCTGCGCCACGAAGTCAAGCCACTGCGCTATCTTCGCGGCCTTCTTTTTCGAGATGCCACCGGTCGGCACCATCGCGTAGATCACCATCGTCAACGGGTAGGCAGCCTTGACCTTCGCAGTCTCGGAGATGTTCTGCGTGATGTGGTTTCTGGCCGTGCGCATCGCGCTGAGAGCCGCATACATCGAGGTGTCAGTCGGCGTCACGTACCTGCCTGCCGCATTCTGCAGGGCCGCGACCGGGAGCTCATAGGCGGCGGCATCGGCCTGGTCCAGGATCGCGAACAGAGCCCGCTGGCCCGGCACCTCCGGGCTTAGCTTGTCGTAGTTACCCTGCGGATCTGGCTGCCAGTCGGTGGCCGGATACCAGTTGTCCACCTGGTACTGCGCGACCTGGCTGAGCGGGAACACGGGGTCGTAGCGGTGCGCGATCGGCGGGAACGGGTCCATCGAGTTGAAGGAGTTCGTGGGCAGCTGCATATCGAGGTAGTCGGTGTTGACGTGCATTCCCCACGGGTCGAATGAGCCGTCCACGAATGCCTTGGCCGTCGGGTTGTCCGCTATCCAGCTGGTTACTTCCCAGCTCATGTCGGTCTCACCCGATGCCACGGTCGGGACCTGGAAGCCGTCGCCAACCGCCGCGACGTGATGGTTGAGGCGCCTGAACTCAGGGTCGGCAAACAGCGAGGTCGGGTTGTTGTCGACACCGTTGTCGCAGAGGCTGCCCATGGCTACGGCGCCTCCCGAGCAGGCCTCACCGTCGAAGTCATAGGACTGAGTGAGCAGCTTGGCCACCAGCCTGGGGTCCAGCTTCAGGTGGGTGAGCGGCAGGCCTGTCGCGGGGTTGTCGATCCAATATGCGATCGACACGGCCGAGATGGCCACCGGCGCGTACGTGAAGGGATGAGCGGATGATCCGCTGGCCGGCAGCGTTGTCAGCGCCACGTCGTCTCCCCCCGACTGGAAGTCCTCTCTGGCCAGCGGCTCGGCCTGCGACGAGTCGTACTGGATGCTGACCGGATCCGAACTCGCGCACAGCGCGGTCTGCCACGAGTTCATGGCCCTGGCCAGCATGGGCGACCCGATGACGCTGAAGTCCGGGTTACGGACCGGGCAGTCGGTGGGCGTCTGGGCAAACTGCAGCGGGACGATGATCCGATCCCGCCACGAGCACGTGCCGTACGTGCTGTTGAACGCGAACGAGCCGAGGTCGGAGAGGTTGGTGTCCTCGCTGTGGTCGTTGCAGTTCACCGGTGTGTCGAGGATGTTGCCGCCCTGGCTAGGCACGATTACCAGGGAGCACGGCGACCCGTCGTTGCAGCCGAGAAACGAGTTCTGCTCGGCCGTGAGCAACTGGATAGGCGTCGCTCCCTCGCCATTGGGCTCCGTCGTCGCGTAGGCGGTGTTCATCGGGCCGTAGGCACTGAACGCTCCCGCGACGCCGCCGTTGCTCGCACCGAAGCACTGCGCCCACTTCGTCGGGTGAGTGCCCTTGCACTCGGCCACCATGACCGGGTAGTCGGTTCCCGACGGGTTGTAGGCCAGCTCGCTGCTGGGCGTGAACCCGCGCCAGGAGACCTGCACCACCTGGTTGGTGAGCGTGCCGACCTGGCTGACGGTGACGTAGCTCGGTGAAGTGAACTTCCGGTTCGCGGCCGGATCCCACATCTTCGGGCCGCGGATCACGACGCCGCCCGCTGGTGCGGTCGGTGGCCCCGTCGGATGGTGCGGCTTGGGCTTCTTGGGCTTCTTGGGCTTCTTGGGCTTCGGAGTATGGCTAGGTGTCGGCGTGGGCGTCGGCGATCCCGACGGCGACGGGCTTGGCGTCGGCGACGGCGACGAGCCCGGCGCCGGCGACGAGCCCGGCGCCGCCGACGGGCCTTGCGCCGCCGACGGGCTTTGCGCCGCCGACTGGCTTTGCGCCGCCGACGGGCTTTGCGAAGGCCCGCGCGGGGAGCCAGCCACCGGCCAGGCCGGCGCTGCGACGGTGCTCGCCTGCGCGGAACCGGGGGTCGCCAGCCAGGGCATCAGCAGCATGCCTGCCGACACCGACGCGGCCCCGGCCATGGCGGTGACCCGGCGGGCGAAGCTCGTCGTGCGGCGCGAGGGCATTGGCTCTCTCTCCGAGGATCGGGAATAGGACGAATCGGACTGACTGGTCATGTGCGCGCCGCCTCCCGTCTGAGCTTGCGGATCTGGCGCCGGTTCAGCTCGCCGGGCCTGGCACCGCCGGCCAGGCGCGCGACCGTGAATAGCGCGACGACGACGAGCATCAGCGCGAAGCCCGCCCCGAACGCGCGAGCTATGTAGTTCGGGAACTGACCGTCCTGCAGGATGCTGTTGAGGATGAATGTCGGCATCGTGGCCTGCCAGCCGTGGAAAGGGTCGGCGTTCATGTCATTGGTAAATCCGGCGGTCAGCAGGACTGGGGCGGTCTCGCCTATCCCGCGGGCCATGGCCAGTACCACCGCGGTCGTCAGGCCCGAGCGCGCCGTCGGCAAGATCACCTTCCACACCGTGCGCCAGTGACTGGCACCCAACGCGAAGGAGGCTTCGCGCAGCGTGCCTGGCACGACCCTGAGCACCACCTCAGAAGCCCGCGTCACCGTCGGCAGCATGACAATCGCGATGGCCAGCGACGCGGCGAAGCCGGACTCCGGCAGCCCGAGCGCGAGCACAGCCAGGGAGTAAATCAGCAGCCCAGCGACGATCGAAGGCAGCGCGGTCATCGCGTTGACGATGGTGCGGACCGGCCGCTCCATGGCGCCCCCTACCTCCGCCAGGAACAGCGCCGCCATGATGCCCAGCGGCACCGACATCGCGCTCGCGAGGGCGATCTGCTCCAGCGAGCCGACCGCGGCGTGCACCATGCCGCCGACCGACAGCGGGCTGAGCGGCGCCGTGGTGGCCATGGTCGAGGTCCAGAAGTTCAGGTGGCTGATCGCAGGCAGCCCCTTCACGAAGCTGTAGCCGATCTGCTCGGCCACGACCGCGCAGGCGAAGATCCCGCCGGTGCTGACCAGCACGCCGATAGTCCTGTCCCTGACCATCAGGCGGGACCACTGCAGTCCGGCGACCGCCAGGTAAAACACGACGAACGCCAGGTACCAGCAGAGCCAGAAACCGAAGGCACCGCTGAGTGGCAGCACACGCTCATAGAGCATCCAGGTCAGCCCGAGCGAGGCGAAAGCCGCGCCGATCACGCTCAGCACGTCCTCGGCGGTTACCCGGCGCAGGCGCAGCGGTTCGTCGGCGGCCAGAACCGGCGCGGTGTCGGGCGCCCGCGGTGGCATAGCCCTGCCGACGCTGGTCATGAGGTGTTTCCCTTCATCGGCGCCATCCCCGCCGTCAGTCCGCCGTCGCGGCACCGGTCCGCGACCTGTTGATGATGATCGCGGCCAGCGAGTTGACGATCAGGGTGATGGCGAACAGCACCAGACCGGCGGCCATCAGGGCGGACAGCATGTGCGGGCTGTAGTCCTGCCACAGGCCCGCGATCATCGCGGCGACTGAGTAGCCGCCGCTTTGCAGAACGTGCCAGTTGAGCTGGAAGCTGGCGTTGATGATCAGGAGGACCGCGATGGTCTCGCCAAGCGCCCGGCCGATGCCCAGCATGCACGCGCCGATCACTCCGCCGCGGCCGAAGGGAATCACGACGGTCCTGATCATGCCCCAGCGGGTAGAGCCGAGGGCGTAGGCGGCCTCGCGCTCGCCCTGCGGCGCCTGCGAGAACACCTCACGCGACAGCGACGTGATGATCGGGATCGCCATCAGCGACACCACCATCCCGGCGATGGCCGGGGAACCCACGAAGGTGGATCCGCTGGCCGCGACGGTGATCCTGAACGGCGGGAACCAGGACACGTGCCGGGACAGCCAGCCCATGGCCCCGAGCACCCGTGGCATGAAGAAGAACCGGCCCCAGACCCCGTAGATGATGCTCGGGATCGCCGCCATCAGGTCGATGACCGCGATCAGCACCCGGCGGGTGGGGCCCGGCGCGTACTCCGAGATGAAGATAGCTGTCGCCAGCGCGACCGGGATGGCGATCAGGCTGGCGATCGCGCCGATGATGAGCGTGCCTGGTAGCACGCCGCCGATGCCGAACTCGTTGCCGACGAATATCCAGTTCTGCTTGGTGAAGAAACTCAGTCCGTCGGCCTGGAAGGCCCACCAGCTCCGGACGATCAGGAAGATGAGGATCAGGGCAGTGATGACGAAGCTCGACAGCCCGGCCGCTCGCAGCACGCCGCGAAATACCGCGTCTCCCCGTGACCCGCGCGACACGATCAAGCGCGGAGCGTCATCGTCAGCCGGCGCCGGCCTGGCTGAAGTCAGCGCGACTGCCATGCCAACGACCCTCCCGTGCCGGTAGCGGTGCTCCATGAAGCAGCCACGTCCGCCTCAGGCAAATACATACTCTTCAACTCGTATTTCTAGTTATCTAGCTGCCGGTGAACAACAGGCGAAGAGGCGCTATCGCTGCGGACCGTTCCGCAGCGATACCACCCATTCGCCCGCGCGTCTGCCGAGCTACCAGCCAGTGGTCCCGGTGTCGTAAGTCGTGACCAGGCTGGCCGGGTCGGCGTTGGCCTTGAGGTAGGTCGCGTGTAGCTCCTCATCGAGGTAGGTACATGAGGCCCCGCTGTGACGCGGTTGCTGGAATCGGCCGGCCGGGGATGCGGATGACAGTTCCGCCGCATCCCCGGCCGACAAGGTCAGGACCCGAAGCCGCAAGCCGGCGTGGTCAGGAAGCCATAGTCGACGATCGCCTGCTTCGCCTGCTTGCTAGCGCAGAACCAGCCGGCAACCTTGACGTGCTTCGCCGGCGCGAAGAACTGCTCGAGGTAGGTCGGGATGCCGTCCTTGTCCGAGCTTGCTTTGCCATGGGCATACCAGACCACGTCATACAGCTCGCGGGTGAAGTTCGCGCCCCCGGCATCGTCTAGCTTCTTGTTGATCGTCGTCTTGATGCCGACGCCCACGGTCGGCGAGACTCCGGCGATCGCGCCCAGTGCCAGGGCGCCGTGCTCGTCGCGGCCGAACTTGTTCTGCTTGGCGGTCGGCTTCTTGCCCACCGCAGCGGAGTGATACCGCTGGGCAATGTACTTGCCGATCGAGTAAGGGACGATCACGGCCTTGTTCGGGGCGGCCGTAGTTCCGAAGACCTTGGTGTCTATGCCCTGGTTCTGCTGCACGACGGTCACGCACGAGGCCAGCGACTTCAGGCCGAGCACAGTGAGCCAGAACTTGCCGACGCCAGTCGTCGATGGTGGCGACAGCGCATCGATCGTGGCGTTTTTGCCGCCGACCGCGTCCCAGTTCGTGATCGTGCACGAGTAGATGCCCTGCAGGTCGGCGAGGGTCAGGCTCTTCGGTGCGTCACCGTTCGCCGTTACCGCGTAGGTCTCCGCGTCCTCGGCCAGGGCGATGTAGAGGTTCTTGCCGAGCGGGTCTGGGTCGGACGATGGCCGGTAGCTCGCCGAGCGAGCGAAGTCGAGGCAGTCGCGGCCATGTGTCTTGTAGCCGGGGGCCTCGAACGCAGCGATGCCTTGTCCGCTGCCGTCCGGCCTGGCGATCGCCTTGCACCCCTGCTTCGGCGAGATGGTGGTCTTCGTGTCCAGCGGATGGCTCGCGGGCGTGGCGTCCCAGCTGTAGATGTAGGGATGCTTGGCGTTGTGCACCTTGTGCGAGGTGTCATAGTCGAATGCCAGCTGGTCAAAGAGGGAGTCGTCGGTGTCCGAGCCGACCCCGACGACGTCGTAGTACCGCGGAGTGACCGCGCGGCTGTGGCTGTTGATCGGGTCGGCGAGGGCCGGTCCGGCCGCGAGCGCGGTGGCGGTTGCCAGCATGGCTCCTGCCGCGATCACGCTCAGGCTCTTGTGCTTGCGCACGAGTCCTCCTGCACTTAGTCGAAGATCGGCGTACCACGCTGGTGCGGGGCCGCAGACTCCTGGGATCAGTTCCTATGTTTCCTATCTGGATACGGGATTTTGTACAACGGAATTCAGATAACAGTTTGACAAAATCGCTCGGAAACATAGGTTTTCTGTCGGCTAGTGCTCAGTGCGTGACAATGCGAAGGCAGAGGCGCCCGCTAAGCCGTTGACTGCACCCACCCGATCAGTCAGAAGCCGGCACCCGACCGCGGCACCGGACCAGCCACACCGCGGCACCGGACCAGCCACACCGCGGCACCCGACCAGCCACACCGCGGCACCCGACCAGCCACACCGCGGCACTCGACCAGCCAGCCCGTGCCCAGCGATCATTCGTGCCGACGTTCGAGTCGTAGGTGCTGCTGCAGCGTCACCAATTCCTCGAGCGTCGTGTTCCTGATCTTCAAGCCGCGGCCCACTGCGCCCGCTTGGCGCCTTTCGCCCGTTTCGCGCGGCCATCGGCAGGCTCTACGCAGCCATCGGGGCGGCTTCCCGCCCGGCTACTTGGCGCGGCGTACTGAGCGAGGTCACCGACGCGAGATCACCGACGCGAGATCACCGACGATGGTGGGCTGGACAGACCGGCGAGACGGTCAACCTTGCCGTTCCCGACGGAGACGGCATTCTGAACGTCGCCGAGGTGCCAAGCGCGCCACCCGGATCAGCCCGACTGCAGCACCTGGAATGCCTCGGCCAGCCGGCCCTCGGGCATGCCGCCCTGAGCGGCCGCCCGGCTTAGCCAGCCGCGCAGCATCTCAGCTAGGCCGTCCGGGTCCTTGATCTGGCTGGCGTGCGACCGCAGCGCAGCGAGCTTGCGGCCGAAGGTGTCGGTGATATCGACGTAGTGAGTCGGGGCCGGGCTGCCGGATATCCAGACCTCACGGACGGTCCAGGGCTCGAGCTTCTCCTGCGCCAGCAGTTCGGGGAACGCGAACGGGTTACGGGAGTCCGGGTACACCGCGTCAAGTGACGCCGAGCCCACGGCCCGGTGATCAGGATGGCTGACCCCCATCCGCACGTAATTGCGGTCAGGCGACTGGCACAGCACCCGGTCCGGCCGCAGCAGCCTGATCACCCTGGCCAAGTCTCTACGCAATCCGATGGTCGGCTCGACTTGGCCGTCGGGGTATCCGAGGAAGTGGACGTCGTGCACCCCTACCTGCTTGGCCGCCGCTGTTTGCTCGGCCTGCCGCAGCACTGCCATCTCGGCCCTGGAGATCGAATGGTCGCTCCCGCCCGCGTCGCCATCGGTGACGATGCAGTAGCTGACGTCGATGCCCGCATCCGTCCAGCGCGCTATCGTGCCGGCCGCACCGAAGTCAACGTCGTCCGGGTGCGCGGCTATTACGAGAATCCGGCTTATCTCCGCGTCCTCAAGCACGCTTCGATCCTACGGCGGCCCTACCTGGCCGGATTCGCCAGCATGGCCGAGCTGGCCACGTGAGGGGTCGGGGCGACACCGCAGACACCAGGCCGACCGACGCCGTTCGGGCGTCGTCACGTTAGCTCGGGCCGCTAACGGGTACCCGGAAAGCGCCAGGTGGCTCAGCTAGTGTGGAGTAGTGATGACTTTCTCGGCAGATCGGTCATATGCGGAATCGCTCGACGCAGCCGACGAGCTGTCCGGGTTCCGTGACCGATTTGTCCGGGCTGACCGAGACCTGATCTACCTGGACGGGAACTCGCTTGGTCCGCTGCCGGTGCGCACCCAGGCGCGGATCGCCGAGGTCGTCGACCAGGAATGGGGAGTGGGCCTGGTCCGCTCCTGGGACAACTGGGTCGACCTGCCACGACAGGCTGGCGACATGGCCGGCGAGCACCTGCTGGGCGCGGCGCCAGGCCAGGTCCTGGTCTGCGACTCGGTCACCGTCAACTTGTACAAGCTCATCTGCGCCGCGCTGGATGCCCGTCCCGGTCGCGACGTCATCATCACCGACGACGACAACTTCCCGACAGACCGCTACGTGCTGGAGGGCATCGCCGAGCAGCGCGGCTGCGAACTGCGGCTTATCCACACCGACATGGACGAGGGAATCAGCGAGCCGGCACTGGCCGACGCGCTTGACGACCGCACCGCGGTCGTCAGCCTGTCACATGTGGCTTACCGCAGCGGGGCACTGGCCGACATGGGCCGGCTCACTGACCTGGTGCACGAGGCTGGCGGACTCGCGCTGTGGGATCTGTGCCACTCGGTCGGCGCCGTTCCCGTCGAGTTGGATGCCACCGGAGCAGATCTCGCAGTCGGCTGCACCTACAAATACGTGAACGCGGGGCCAGGTTCGCCCGCCCTCTTGTACGTGCGAGAGAGCCTGCAGGACGTGCTGCGGCAGCCGATCTGGGGCTGGTTCGGCCAGCGCGACCAGTTCGGCATGGGCCCGCGATACAACCCGGCACCAGGCATCGACGCCTTCGCCACGGGAACGCCGCAGATCATCGGCACGGTCGCTGTCGAGGAGGGCGCGCGGCTGCTCGGCGAGGCGGGCATGGAGCGTCTGCGGGCCAAGAGCGTGGCCCTGACGTCGTACCTGATCGAACTGGCGGAGGAGTGGCTGGACGAGCACGGCTTCAGCCTCGCCTCGCCCAGGCAGGCCAGCCGGCGCGGTGCGCACGTGAGCCTCCGCCACAGCGACGCCTGGCAGATAAGCCAGGCCCTGATCCGCGAGCGGATCATCGGGGACTACCGGACTCCTGAGCGGGTTCGCCTTGGGCCCGCCCCGATCGTGACCAGGTTTACCGACGTCTGGGATGCGATGGACAAGCTCCGCCAGATCGCTGCCGACAAGTCATACGTCGATATCCCGCCTGGCCAGTCCCGCGTCACCTAGCTAGCTGGTCATCCCGCCGAGCCCGACCAGCGCCCTGGCGTGCTCGACCTCGCCCATGTGCCGCAGGCCGTGCTGGTAGATCCAGCATTCGGTGGCATCCAGCCGGGTGATGCCCGCCTCGCCAGCGACCCGGGCGCTAAACGTCGAGGCGATCTGGGGCGGGAACGGCCGGGTCATCACCACCTCGGTCAGTGCCGCGGGGTCGAGGCCCGCCAGCCAGGACTCCGTCTTAGCGAACACGGCCTGCTGATACGCGATGAATGCCGCATAATCACCGATCCGCTGTGCCATCATCTCCGCGACCGACCGGTGCTTGCCGTTATCGGCGATGGCCAGGCCCATCCGGTCCGCCCAGGAGTCGTCGTAGACCACCGGCCCGGCGCCGAGGATGCTGGCCGAGCCGTCCTCGATCTGGGTGAAGTGGAACAGCGAGAACGCGATGGGCAGCACAGGGTCGCGCTCGACGAAATTCACCTGCGCGCCGTCCATCGTGGCCACGGCCTCTTCCCACAGCGAGTGCATGGCCCGCAGCCTGCGTCGCAGGGAATCAAGTATCAGCTCGGGCATCGTCACTCCCTGGACATCTCCGCACGCGCCGTAGCTGCGATTTCCTGCGCGTCCGGCCGACTTCGAACGCTGAAGGTGATCTTTTCGATGGTGCCGCTGAAAGGGAACGGGCTGTCGTAGTCGTCGACCACCGGCGACAGCGCATCTCGTCCGATGTCGAGGCCGGTAGAGCCAGGCATGCGGACGACGAACGGGATCTCCATCAGCCCCAGGTCGCTGCCATCGGCGCCGATGATCAGCCGCCCGCCCGCCCCGTTCCGTTCAAAGCGGGCAGTTATCGCATGGCGGCCTGGCGCAAGATCCAGCGGCGCCGATGCGCGGTAATGCGTGCCGAGCGCGTTGTAGTCGAAATGCAGCCTGCCGCCCTGCAGGAAGAAACTGTGCCCGACGTTGTGCCCGCCGCGCGCATACAACACGCCCTCAGCGCGATCGGTAACCTCCACCTCCGCGGTGATCAGCCAGGGCCGGCCGCCCATCGGCGGGCAGGCGTCGGCCGGGATGTGCGTGACGGGCGGATAGTAGACGTAATCGCTGCGGGCGTGCACGGTGCCGGGCTGCGGCGGGGCGCCGAACAGCTCGATCGTGCGGTCGTCGAGCGGCAGCACGCCATGCTGGCCGGCCTCGGCCCACCAGGCGCCGATCAGCTCGCGTAGCTTCTCCGGCTGCTCCGCGGCCAGGTCGCGGCACTCGGAGAAGTCCGCGTCCAGGTGATACAGCGCCCACTCATCGTCGTCGAACGGCTGACCCTGGGTGTGGTAGGTGGTGATTTTCCAGCCGTCAGCCCACAGGCCCCGGTGGCCCATCTGCTCGAAGTACTGGACCCGGCGCGGCGAGGGCGCGTCCGGGTCGGTGAAGGTCGCGGTGAACGACCTGCCGTGCATCGGCATCTGGGCGACGCCCTCGACGTGATCGGGCACGGGCGCACCAGTGACCGCCAGGAGCGTCGGGGTGATGTCCACCGCATGGCAGAACTGCCGGCGGAACCCGCCGGCGCCGGTGACTTTGGCCGGCCAGTGGACGATCAGCGGGTCGCGGACCCCGCCGCCGTAGGTGTTCTGCTTGTACCAGCGCAGCGGCGTGTTGCCCGCCTGCGCCCAGCCCCACGGGTAGTTGGAGTGTGAGTGCGGGCCGCCGATGTCGTCCAGCCTGGTCGCGGCCAACTCGTCGATGTCCTCTGCTGCGGCGTTGAAGAAGCTGAACTCGTCCATCACGCCGTACGGGCCGCCCTCCCTGGACGCGCCGTTGTCCGACAGGACCATCAGCAGCGTGTTGTCGAGGATTCTGCGCTCCTGCAGGAAGCCCGTCAGCCTGCCGATCTGGGCGTCGGTGTGCTCGAGCATCGCCGCGAAGGCCTCCTGCAGCCGGGCCGAGAACAGCCGCTGGCTGGTGGTCAGCTCATCCCAGGCGGGGACACCGGGGTTGCGGGGGGCCAGGGTCGTGCCTGCCGGGATGACGCCTAGCTCGAGCTGCCGGTCGTACCACCGGCGCCTGGCCGCGTCGTAGCCGTCGTCGAACTTGCCGCGCCAGCGCTGCCGGTACTCAGCCGGTGACTGGTGCGGGGCATGCGTCGCGCCGAACGCGAGGTACAGGAAGAACGGCCGGTCCGGCCTTATGGACTGCAGATCACCGATCCAGCCCGTCGCCCTGGTCACGATGTCTTCCGATACGTGGTAACCGTCCTGCGGACCGCCGGGCGGGTCGATATGCCCGTTGTCGCTGGTCAGCTCGGGATAAAACTGGTCAGTCTCGCCCTGCAGGAAGCCGTAGAACCGGTCGAACCCCTTGCGCAGCGGCCAGTTATCGTGCGGCCCGGCGGCGCTGCACTCGTGCATCGGAGCGAGATGCCACTTGCCCGCCGCATAGGTGGCGTAGCCGTGCGCCCTGAGCAGTTCGGCGAGGGTAGCGGCGCGCGGCGAGATGCCACCGCGCATGTTCGGGAAGCCGGTATTCCAGTTCGACACGCCCCGCATTCCGACCGCATGATGATTCCGCCCGGTGAGCAGCGCGGCCCTGGACGGGGAGCACAGCGCGGTGGTGTGGAAGCCGGTGTAGCGCAGGCCGCCCGCGGCGAGCTTGTCGATGTGCGGGGTCACCAGTTCCGAGCCGTAGCAGCCAAAGTGCCCGAAGCCGGTGTCGTCCAGCACGATCATGACGACGTTGGGGCCGCCAAGCCCGGCAGGCGGATCCGGCCACCATGGCGTCGAGTCCGCGTAAGTACGGGCTATCTGCCCGCCGAAGTCCGGCTCGTTGGGCGCTGCGGCCACTTGGCTGACCCCTTCCCTGAAGCCCCGCGTTCGCCCCGGTGCCCCCCTCTGCACCGGAGCGAACGCAGTGCCCCCGCTTGAGCGGCTTCAGCACCTTGTGTCAGCGTGACCGCCACATGTTATTGACACTCATAATGCCAGATGCTTAGGGTCCATAGGTGCCGAGATACGGAACGATCGACGGTGATTACGGGTTAAGGCTGCGCACCGCGGCCGGAGCTGCCGACGGACCCATCTACATGCTGAACCTGACGAAATACCGCCCTGAAGACGGCTTCGGCGCCGGTCAGTTTACCGGTCTCGACGTCGGCCGTTATGCTCCGATTCCCCTGCTGGCCGCCGTAGGCGCGAGCCTGTGCTTCGTGGCCGACGTGGTGGCGGGCACCGGCGACTGGGACCGCGTCGCCGTTGTCTGCTATCCGACCAGGCGGTCGTTTCTCGCCCTGGCGGCACGGCGCGACTTCAGGGAATGGCACACGAACAAGCATGCGGATGTCGAGCGCACGACGGTGATGGGCACCCTGCCGCTGCGGAAGCTGCCCGCGGAGGCTGACCCGCGGCGGATGCTGCTGGAGCTCTGGGCCGGACCTGTCCCGCATCCGGTGGCCGGCGGGCCTGTCACCCCGTTCGGCGTCGAGGGCACGATCATCGGCGACGGCAGGCAGTGGAACGGCGCCCGTTACACTGCCATCGAGCCAGGTACTCCGCTCCCGCTGCAGCCGCCCCGCCTGGATTACCTGGCGCTGCTGCTCGAGCCGAGAATTGTGCGGTGGAAGTGACAGAGGTAGCCGCTCAGGCGGGCCGGGCCGCCGAAGCCGTCCGGGCCGCCGAAGCCGTCCGGGCCGCCGAAGCCGTCCGGGCCGCCGAAGCCGCGCAAGGTGCCGAGGCCGCTGAGGCCGTGGGGACTGCTGAGGCCGTGGGGACTGCCGGGGCCGTCCGGGCCGTCGAAGCCGCTGAGGCCGCCGGGACCGTCGAAGTCGATGGGCGCAGGCTGCGCCGCGATAAAAATCGCGATGCCGTGATCGACGCTCTGCTCGCGCTATTTCGTGATGGTGTTTATCAGCCGAGCACTGCCGAGATCGCAGCCAGGGCCGGCCTCTCGCCGCGATCCCTGTTCCGCTACTTCGACGATGTCAACGACCTGCGCCGCGCGGCGGCGGCGCGACAGGTCCTGCAAGCGCTGCCCCTACTCAAGATCGCCGCCTCTCCGCAGGATGCCACCCTGGTCAAGATCCGGGCGCTGGTGCGCGCACGGATGCGCCTGTTCGAGCAGGTCGGGCCGTCCGGGCGGGCCCTGCGGGCCAGCGCGCACCGGCATGAGGTGCTGGCCGCGGAGCTGCGCAACAACCGTGCCTTCTTGCGCGGCCAGCTCGCCCACCTGTTCGCTCCGGAGCTGGCTGACCCGGTCGGAGAACTGCTGCCGGCTCTGCAGGTGCTGTGTTCATTCGAGTCCTACGAGCTGCTCCGTTATGACCAGAGCCTGTCCCATGACCAGACAGCGGCCGCGCTGATAACGGCGATCGCGGTCCTGCTCGGCGTAGCCGCGCGGGAGCCAGCGTGACCGAGCAGATCACCGCGGTCGACTTTCATTTCGACATCATGTGCCCGTGGGCCTACCAGGCTTCGATCTGGATGCGCGAGGTCCGCGACCAGCTCGCACTCGAGGTCGGCTGGCGGTTCTTCAGCCTGGAGGAGATCAACCGGGCCGAGGGCAAAAAGCATCCGTGGCAGCGCGAGTGGTCCTACGGCTGGTCGATGATGCGAGTGGGTGCGCTGCTGCGGCGGGTGGATCCCGGCCTGCTTGACCAGTGGTACCTGGCCGCGGGGACGGCGCTGCACGTCGACGGCCGTAAGCCGCACCGGCGTGAGGTCGCGGAGGCCCTGCTCGGGCAGCTTGGCCTCGATCCCGCCCTGGTGCGCCAGGCCATCGATGATCCGACCACCCATGAGGATGTACGCGCGGATCACGACCGGGTCACCGGCCTGGGCGGCTGGGGCGTACCGACGCTTGTCTTCGGCCACGACCGCGCGCTCTTCGGGCCCGTGCTTATCGATCCGCCGCGCGGCGCGGCCGCCGTGCGGCTATGGCGGCTGCTCACCGGCTGGCTGGAATTCCCTAGCCTTTACGAGGTGCAGCGTCCCAAGCAACGCAGCGACCTGGATCGCATTGCCACCACCTTCCGCCCCTATCTCGAGGCCAGAGACTGGATCACCATTCAGAACGAGACGCCATGACGGACCCCGCAGGGGCGGTAGCGGCCGCCAAATCCGCTATCCGCCCGCGATCCGCGCCAGGCGCCCTTGGCGCAGCTGAGGAGACACCGTGACCGACCTTGCCACCACTCGCGGCTCGCTCGAGCAGTGTTACGACGCCATCGAGGCCCTGTGCGCGCGGCTGGACCCAGCGCAGTGGCGGGCCCAGTCGCTCTGCCCGGACTGGAAGGTCCGCGACGTAGTGCAGCACCTGGCCATCATGGAGCGCGTGATGACAGGCTGGCTGCCATCCGGCCCGCAGGAGCTGCCGCACTTCGACCGTGTGGCGGCTGCCGACCAGGAGATGGCGGGGCTCGACAACACGGCCTTCGCCGATCTGGTCGGGGAGACATTCACGACGCGGCGACGCGATCTGGCGGCACTGACCCAGGCGGATATGGATCGGCCATCGTGGACGCCGGTCGGCGTCAAGACCTACGGCCGGTTTCTCGAGATCCGGGTCTTCGACTTCTGGGTACACGAGCGTGACATCACGACCCCGCTCGGCCTGCGCACCGACGATGCGGGCTCGGCCGCCGAGATTGCGCTGGCCGAGGTCGAGGGCTCGCTCGGCTACATCGTCGGCAAGCGTGTCGGGCTACCCGACGGAGCCAGCATCGTCTTTCACCTGACCGGCCCCATCACTCGTGACCTGTCCGTCGTGGTGGACGGCCGGGCCAGGATCGTCGATCACGTGGCCCAGCCGGATGTAGAACTGACCACCGACACGGTCACGTTCATCCAGCTCGCCTGCGGCCGGCTCGATCCTCAAGGCCCCATCGATGCGGGCGAGGTGACCTGGACAGGCAACAGCGAGCTCGGCGACCGGGCCGCCCGCAACCTGCGGTTCACGATGTGAGCACGCAGGTCACGCTGCTAGGCACCGGCAGTCCGCTGCCCGCTGCTGACCAGGCCGGACCGGCCACGCTCGTCCGGGCCGGGCGAGCCCTGCTGCTCGCCGACTGCGGGCGCGGCGTAGTAATGCGGCTGGCCGCCGTCGGCGTGCTCCCGATTGGCTTGTCCGCGGTCTTGCTGACGCACCTGCACAGCGACCACATCACCGACCTCAACGACGTCGTCACCACGCATTGGATCATGACCAGCGGTCCCGCGCGATTGCGAGTGATCGGGCCGCCCGGCACGCAGCGGGTCGTCGATGGCGTGCTGGCGATGCTCGCGCCCGACCAGGGTTACCGGCAGGCACACCACGCCGATCTGCGCCATCCGATGATCGTGGACGTAACCGAGGTCAGCCCAGGCGCGACACTCGACATCGACGGCGCCACGGTGACGGTGGGCGCGACCGACCACCGGCCGGTAGCGCCGACCGTCGGGTACCGGATCTGCCGTGACGGCGCCGTGGTGACAATCGGCGGCGACGGCGTGCCCTGCGCCGGCCTCGACGACCTCTGCGCGGGAGCCGACGTGTACGTCCAGACGGTCATGCGGGCGGACCTGATCAGCCTGGTTGCCAGCCCTCGGCTGCGCGAGATCCTGACTTACCACTCCACGATCGAGCAGGCAGCCCAGACAGCCCAGCGAGCCGGAGTGCGGATATTCGCGCCCACGCACTTCCTGCCGGCCATAGCGCCGGGCGACGGGGAGACCTGGCGCAAGCTGGCCGCCGCCCATTTCAGCGGTGAGATCGTGCTGGGCCACGACCTGACCACTATCAGCGCGGACCAGGGCCAGGCGCCGGAATCGTCCGGCAGGTAGCGGGACCTGCGCTGGCGGTCGCGCCGGACCACCGGCCCGGTCCGCCGGCCGCGCCCGCGGTCAGACAGGGGCTGCGCCTGATGTCATTGCTAAACTTAGTTGCTGAGTAGCAAGCACTCAACGATCTCGGCTCTGACCAGGCACAACATCGACAATGTGCGGCTGAAGACCAGCGAGGAGAACGTCACAAGTGACTCGGCATCCGACATCGTGACACGGCCTCGACGGGGCATGTGGAGCGGCACCTTCTCCTCGCTCAAGGTGCCGAACTACCGGCTCTATTTCACTGGCCAGTCCATCTCACTGGCCGGGACATGGATGCAGATGACGGCCCAGTCATGGCTGGTCCTCGTCCTCACCCACTCCAGCACCGACCTTGGCTTCGTTGTCGCCCTGCAAACGCTGCCGATCTTGCTTTTCGCCGCGTACGGCGGGGTCGTCGCGGACCGCACCGATAAGCGGCGGCTGATGATCGTGCTGCAGACCGCGATGGGCTGCCAGGCACTCGCGCTGGGCCTGCTGACCGTTTTTGGTGCCGTCAGGTTCTGGGAGATCTGCGCTCTGGCGGTCGTGCTCGGCCTTAACAACGCCTTCGAGAACTCCGCAAGGCAGGCATTTGTTCGCGAAATGGTCGGCGCGGACGAGTTGCGCAACGCGATCACGCTCAACTCGGTGACCGTGAACGCGGCGCGCGCGGTAGGGCCGGCAATCGGCGGCGTGCTCATAGCGACTGTCGGCATCGGCGTTTGCTTCCTGGTCAACGCCGCGAGCTTCGCTGCGGTAGTCGCCTCCCTGCTGCTCATGAACATCGCCGCGCTGCGGCCGAGCCCGCCGGCCGCAAGAGCTCGCGGCCAACTACGCGAGGGATTCCGGTACGCCGTCCGCACCCGCGACATCGCGATCCCACTGGCGATGATGAGCCTGGTCGGCTTGCTCGCGTATGAATTCCAGGTATCGCTTCCCGTCCTGGCCAGGCAAACGTTCCACGGCAACTCCGTCGTCTACGGCTTCATGACCGCAGCCATGGGCATCGGCGCGGTGATAGGCGGGCTGTTCACTGCCGCGCGCGGCCGCACCGGGGTGCGCCCGATGATCATCGCCGCCACCGGGTTCGGGATCGCCATCCTGGTCTGCGCGTACGCGCCTGTGATCGGGCTCGCCTATGCGGCACTGCTGTTCGTGGGGTGGGCCAGCGTCTCGTTCATTGCGATCGGCAACTCCACCATCCAGCTGGCCGCAGAGCCCAGCACCCGCGGCCGGGTGATCGCCCTCTGGCAGGTCGCGTTCCAGGGCACCACGCCGATCGGCGGCCCGCTCATCGGCTGGATCATCGCGGTGGGGGACCCGCGTACCGGGCTAGCGACGGGCGGCACGGCCTGCCTGGCGGCCGCGCTGGGCGGCGGCGTCCTGGCCCGTCGCTACCGGCGCCGTGCGACGACCGCGGTGCCAGACGCCGTGCAGGCCGTGCCTGGCCGGCGACCTCCCGCTCCCGGCGGGCGCCCCGACGCGGCTGAGGACAGCGTGCCATATCTCGCCGACGATGAGGTAGGCGCCGGAAGCTGAGGCCTAGATCTAGTCGCAGACTCCTGTGCTCGGCGAGGGCAGCAGCGGAACCAGGCCACACCCGCGAACACCGGCAAAACGGCATGGCAACCTTACGGCGGCCCGGCGCGGCTACTCCCACTCGATGGTGGCAGGCGGCTTGCTCGTCACGTCCAGGACCACCCGGTTGACTTCGGGCACCTCATTGGTGATCCGGGTCGAGATTGCCGCCAGTACCGGATCGGGCAGCCGGGCCCAGTCGGCGGTCATGGCGTCCTCGCTGGTTACCGGCCGGAGCACTATCGGGTAGCCGTAACTGCGCCCGTCACCTTGCACGCCGACTGACCTGACGTCCGCGAGCAGGACCACCGGGCACTGCCAGATCTGCCGGTCCAGGCCGGCCGCGGACAGTTCTGCCCGCACGATGGCATCCGCGGCGGACACGGTGCGGAGCCGGTCGGCGGTCACCTCGCCGACGATCCTGATCGCCAGGCCGGGGCCTGGGAACGGCTGCCGCCAGACGATCTGCTCCGGCAGGCCCAGCTCGGTACCCACCTCCCGCACCTCGTCCTTGAACAGGTCACGCAGCGGCTCGACGAGCTCGAACGTGAGATCCTCGGGCAGGCCTCCGACGTTGTGGTGCGACTTGATGTTCGCGGTGCCGCTGCCGCCGCCGGACTCGACCACGTCAGGGTAGAGCGTGCCCTGGACGAGGAAGCCCGCCGCCTCGTTGTGCTCGCCGGCGATCTCCTCGGCCGCCTGCTCGAACGCGCGGATGAACTCCCGGCCGATGATCTTGCGCTTGGATTCCGGGTCGACGACGCCGGCCAGCGCGGCGAGGAAGTCCGCCGCCGCATCCACAACCTTGAGCTCCACCCCGGTGGCAGCGACGAAGTCCTTCTCGACCTGCTGCGCCTCGCCGGCCCGCAACAGGCCGTGGTCGACGAAGACGCAGGTGAGCCGCGAGCCGATGGCGCGCTGTACGAGGGCGGCCGCGACCGCGGAGTCGACTCCGCCAGACAGGCCGCAGATTGCCCGTCCGCTGCCCACCTGCTCGCGGATCCGCTCGATTTGCTCGTCGATCACGCCGCGCATGGTCCAGTCGGCAGCACAGCCTGCCGCTTCCAGGAACCGGCGCAGCATGATCATTCCCTGCTCGGTGTGCAGTACCTCAGGATGGAACTGCATCCCGTACAGTCCACGGCTAGCGTCCTCCGCCGCCGCAACCGGCGTGCCGCCCGTGCTCGCGGTGACAGCGAAGCCGGCTGGTACGACCGCACAGGTGTCGCCGTGCGACATCCAGACCTGCTGAGTGGTGGGCAAGCCCTCGAGCAGCACACCTGCGTCATCAGCGACGTGGAGCACAGTTGCGCCGTACTCCCCCGTTCCGGTATGGCGCACCTCGCCGCCAAGATCGCGGACCATGAGCTGGAAGCCATAGCAGATGCCCAGGACCGGCACGCCGGCGGTGAGCAGGCCCGGCGCGGGCGGCGCGCCGTCGGCGTAGACCGATGCGGGGCCACCGGACAAGATAACCGCGCTCGGCCTCAGCGCCAGCATTTCCGCGGCGGGCATCGTGGCGGGCACGATCTGCGAGTAGACCTGACACTCGCGCACCCGCCGGGCAATGAGCTGCGCGTACTGCGCCCCGAAATCCACCACGAGAACGGGCCCGGATGCCAGCCCGGCCGGGCTGGGGTGCATTGCAGCCGACTGATTCCCCGCCCCATCCGACATGCTGAAAGTCTATCCGGGCAGCATGCGCTAGCTGACGATCCCGGCCGGGTCCGCGCCGTCGGCCGTGGGCTTGGACGGGCTGACCTTCAGCCGCGAGATCCGGCGGCCATCGAGCTGCGTCACAGTGAGGGTGCGGCCGCCGACCTCGGCAGACTCGCCGTCGACGGGCAGGTGCCCGAGCGCGGCGAGCAGGTAGCCGGCCACCGTCTCGTACGGGCCCTCCGGCAGCTCGAGTCCGGTCTGTTCCGCGAACTCGTCCAGGTTCAGCAGGCCATCGACTTCGAGCACCCCGCCGTGCAGCTGGCGCGGGTGAGATGCCTCCTCGTCGTACTCGTCCTGGATGTCGCCGATAAGCTCCTCGACCAGGTCCTCCAGCGTGACGATGCCCGCCGTGCCGCCATACTCGTCCACCACGATGGCCAGGTGCGCCCGGTCCTTCCGCATTTCTGACAATGCGGACAGAATCATCTTACTGATAGGCAGGAACTTCACCGGTCTGCAAACGTCGCCGACCCGCCGGCCGTCCGGTTCTGCCCGGTTATCGAACAGGTCACGCGCGTGCACGAAGCCGATAACGTCGTCATAAGACTCCTGATAGACCGGGAACCTGCTGTGCCTGGCACTTTCTGCCATCGCCGCAGCCTCGCCAATCGGCATCGCCGCGGGCATGAACTCCACCTCGGTGCGCGGGACCAGCACCTCGCGTATCTGGCGCTTGCCCGCATCGAATACCTCGCCCACGATGTGCCTCTCATCCGGGCTCAGGGCCTGGTGCCCGGCGACCAGATCTCGCAGTTCCTCGTCGGTCATGACCCCGCGCCCGGCGCCAGGGTCGCCGCCGAGCAGCTCAACGACTAGGTTCGTGCACTTCGACAGCAGCCAGACCAGCGGCCGTGCCAGCGTGGCAAGCCGGTCCACCACCGGGGCCGCAAACCAGGCGACCCGCTCCGCTCGCTGCAGCGCCAGCCGCTTGGGTGCGAGCTCGCCGAGTACCAGGGTGAACAGCGCGATCACCAGCGTCACGGCCACCAGCGCGACCGGCGTCGCGAGGTCCTTCGGTATATGGTGCCTCAGCGCGGAGCTCAGCCTGTCTGCCAGCAGCGCCGCTCCGAAGGCGCCGGAGAGCAGCGTGGCCACGGTCACGCCGATCTGCACCGACGAAAGAAACCGATTGGGATCCTGGGCAAGCCGCGCCGCTCGCTGCCCCCTTTTGCCCCGTTTGCCGAGAGCGCGCACCTGGCCCTCGCGCAGGGAAACCAGCGCCATCTCCGCGGCCGCGAAGAAACCGCCTATGAAGATCACAGCCAGGACGAGGAGAATATCCCAGCCGACGCCATTCACGTCCGGTTCCTGACCTCGTCAATCGGCTTGCGCGACGCCCGTCGCGCCCGTGAATCCGCCGGCAGCCACACCTGGGCTGCGCGGTAGTTTGCAACAGTCTAAGCAGTCTGCCCGCGCGAGAGGACCGTACTCGCCCGGCTACCCTGCGCCGGCTTTAGCCACTCGTGCCGGCCCGGCCCGGCTTGGCTGATGAAACCGTCCTAAGCTGCGCATAGCTACACACCAGACATACGGGTTAAGTTATAGGGCATTCGTGGGAAGGGAGCGGTGAGCGAGTGGGCGCGATCTACGACGACGCCAGAGCGATCTCGGCGGAGCTGACCGAGCTGCGCAGATCTATTCATGCCGAGCCGGAGATAGGCCTGGACCTGCCGCTCACCCAGCGCAAGGTACTGGAAGCGCTGGACGGGCTGCCGCTCGAGATCAGTACGGGCAAGAACCTGACCTCCGTCACGGCCGTGCTGCGCGGGGTCCGGCCTGGCAAGACCGTGCTGCTGCGCGGCGACATGGACGCGCTGCCGGTGACTGAGCGCACCGGCCTGGAGTACGCGTCGCGGATTGACGGCGTCATGCATGCCTGCGGCCATGACCTGCACACCACCATGCTGGCCGGGGCCGCCAGGCTGCTTTCGGCCAGGCAGGCCGACTTCGCCGGCAATGTCATCTTCATGTTCCAGCCCGGCGAAGAGGGCCCTGGCGGCGGCCGGATCATGGTCGAGGAGGGCGTACTGGACGCGGCCGGCGAGCAGCCGGTCGCTGCCTACGCCCTGCATGTCGCCTCGGGCCTGCTGCCATTGGGCGTGTGCGCAAGCCGGGCCGGCACGGTCATGGCCGCGGCTGACACGCTGCACGTTACCGTGCATGGCCGAGGTGGGCACGGATCTCAACCGCACCGGGCCGCCGACCCGATCCCGGCGGCATGCGAGATAGTCCTGGCGCTGCAGACGATGGTGACCAGGCGGTTCGATGTATTCGATCCGATCGTGATCACGGTGGGTATGTTTCACGCAGGCACTACCGACAATGTCATCGGAGATGACGCGCACTTCGTCGCCACAGTGCGCTCGTTCTCGCCCGAGGCCAGGGCAGCCGTGCAGGAAGCTGCGCCGAAGCTCGTCCACGACATCGCCACGGCGCACGGCCTCACCGCGACCGCCGAGTTCAGGGATGGCTACCCGGTCACCGTGAACGACACAGTCGAACTGGACTTCGCCGCGCAGACGATCACCGACGTGCTCGGTGACAGCCGGTTCTCTGCCATGGCAAACCCGCTGACGGGTGCCGAGGACTTCTCCTATGTACTGGAGCAGGTGCCCGGCGCATTCGTCATGGTCGGCGCCTGCCCGGCTGACAGCGACGTTAGGACTGCCCCGTACAACCACTCGGCCGAGGCCCTATTTGACGATGCGGTGCTGCCGGATGGGACAGCGCTCTACGCCGAACTGGCCCTGCGCCGCCTAGCCCAGGCCGACTGACCTGCTGCTTAGCCGACGGCCGCGCAGCCAGTCCGCGGCGCAGAGCTGGTCTTGCGCGCCGTGCCAGGGTGCGAATCTCAGGTAACGCAGCGAACAGGGCTGTCAGAACTGGAGCGTCTGCATCGAGAGGCGCACCGTGGCACCCCCGAGCTTCATCCGTTCCCAATCGGCAGCGCTGTGGCTGCGTATCGCCTGCACCACTGGTAGCGACGGGTGGTTGCGCCATGCTTGCCTGCATGGTGATACGTGACGCAGCAGCGGCTGACTGGCCCGCTATCTGGGCGATCCTGAAAGAGGTGGGCGAGGCCGGTGAGACTCTGACATGGGATCCGGCCATGACCGAGGCGCGGGCGCGGGCCGGCTGGATGCGTGAACTTCCCGGCCGCACCGTGGTTGCTGTCGACGATGACGGAAGGATCGTCGGGAGCGCCAGCACTCATCCCAACCACTCGGGGCCAGGAGCCCATGTCGCCAACGCCGGATTCGTTGTCCACCCGGCCTGCCGCCGCATCGGCGCAGGACGGGCTCTCTGCGGTCATGTCCTTGACCAGGCACGCGCCGACGGCTACCGGGCGATGCAGTTCAACACTGTGGTCGAGACCAATACGCCTGCGATCCAGTTGTGGCAGTCCTTCGGCTTCCAGATCCTGGCCACCGTGCCAGAGGCATTTCTGCACCCGGCGCACGGATATGTGGGCCTGCACGTCATGCACAGGACGCTCTGAAGACAAACTACCCACCCAGCTCGGCAATGTCCTCGGCCGAGCCTCCGCACCAAGAACGGCAGGGGCGGATGCGTTTGCAGGACCGTGGCGGACGTTCCGCAGCGGTGAGTCTCGCTCGTGTAGCGAGTTTCGGCCGTGCAGAATCGTGTGCCGTGGATATCGATGCGGACCGGCTGACGGAGATTCTCGCGGACCGGCTCGGCGCTATCGTGCCGGACGGATTCCACGTCCGCGCCGCAGACGGCATGCTGTGGTACTCCGCCGATCAGGGCAGGTTTCCGGGCCAGCTCTCGAACTTTCGCGTCGGCATGGCGGGCACCTATGTACGCGACAACCTCGAGGCTCACGGCCAGACGGCTGCCCGCCAAGCGGCCGGCGTAGCCGCGCAGGCGCTTGATGAGCTGCAGGACTACGTCGACGAGGCCAGCCATGATCCGTGGCCGGCGACGCGGACTCCGCCGCGTCCGTTCGCGGAAGTCCGCGGCGGCGTGCTCCACCTGTGGTACGGCGAGTCGGACGTTGCCGGCCCGGTAGTCCTCGCCTGTGAGCCCATACCGCTCGCTCAGATTCTGCGAATGCCCTGAGCGCGGCGGCCTGATCCGCACGGACACAGATCATCACGGCCGAGTTTCCCAGCTCGCCCGCTTCTCAGCTACCCGCGGCCGGGGTGCCGGAGCCTTTCTGTGCGCCGCTCTTGGTCACTCCTCAGCTTCTGGGCGTAAACGATGTCGAGCAACTGTTTGCCTGATTCCCGCGGACAACCGTGACGTCCGGGCCGGCAAGGACGGGGCCGGCTGCGGCCAGCGTAAGAGCCCCGCCAGCGGCGATGGCGGACAGCGCGATCGCGGTGCGCTTCATCTGTTCCTCCATCTGGGTAATAGTCGCTTGACGCTCCGCGCGCCGCGGCGGTTGAGGAGCGGCATGAGCGAGCGTGTGCTGTGGGGTGGTTCCTGACGTTGGGGTGTTGTACCTCATGCCATCTGATCAGCGCCTGGACCTATCCTGGAGGTAGTGTCCACCGCTGGCGGTGAGCGTCATGTTGTACCTGGTTGCCGCTGATTTCGTGCTCGTGGCGCATCTGCTGTTCATCGGGTTCGTGGTGGGTGGCTCTTTCCTGGCCTGGCGCTGGCCGCGGGTCATCTGGGTACAGCTGCCGGCGATGGTCTACGGCGCTCTGGTGGAGCTGGTCGGCTTTGCCTGTCCGCTTACCGGCCTGCAGAATTACCTGCTCCGCCGGGGTGGGCAGGACGGGTACCGTGGTGGCTTCATCTCGCACTACCTGATCCAGGTCATCTACCCGCCCGGCCTGACGCGGGGCATGCAGGTCGGGCTCGGGCTGTTCGTCGTGTTCGTCGCAGTGGTCGGATACGGAGGTTACCTCCGTCGGCACCGACCAGCCCGCGCCTGGCGGGCCGGTCACTGAACAGCAGCCGGGACGCACAGCACACGGAATGATCCGCCCGGCGCCGGGCACTTGCTGACCGCCGCCGGGGATGGCGGAGCCAGGTTTGTCTATCAGCGGCTGGTGACCTGACCATCGGCCACCTCGATCCTGCGGTTTGTTGTCACCGCTTCCAGCATCCGGCGATCGTGAGTGACCAGGAGCAGCGTGCCGGGATAGGCCTCAAGGGCGGACTCGAGCTGCTCGATGGCCGGCAGGTCAAGATGGTTCGTCGGCTCGTCGAGCACGAGCAGGTTGACGCCACGCGCTTGCAGAAGCGCCAGCGCCGCCCTGGTTCGCTCTCCGGGTGAGAGGGTCGCGGCAGGGCGCATCACGTGTGCTGCCCGCAGGCCGAACTTGGCCAGCAGGGTACGGACATCTGCTGTCATCATCTCCGGTACCGCTGCGCCGAAAGCGTCGATGAGCGGCTCATCGCCTAGGAAAAGTCCGCGGGCCTGGTCGATTTCTCCGACCACGACGCTGGCGCCCAGCGAGGCGTGACCCTCATCGAGCGGTATCCGGCCGAGCAGCGCGCTCAGCAGAGTTGTCTTGCCTGACCCGTTCATGCCGGTGATCGCAACTCGGTCGGCCCAGTCGATCTGCAGGCTGACCGGGCCGAGCGTGAAGAGGCCGCGCCGGACGACCGCTCCGCGCAGCGATGCCACGATCGCGCCCGCCCGCGGCGCTACCGCAATCTCCATCCGCAGGTCCCACTCTTTGCGCGGCTCCTCGACTACGTCGAGTCGCTCGATCAGGCGCTCGGTCTGACGGGCCTTCGCTGCCTGTTTCTCGGTTGCCTCAGTGCGGAACTTGCGGCCGATCTTGTCGTTGTCAGGGGCCTTGCGGCGCGCGTTCTTAACGCCCTTTTCCATCCATGCGCGCTGCGACCTGGCGCGTTCCGCAAGACTCGAGCGAGTGTCGGCGTACTCGTCGTACTCTTCGCGCGCGTGCCGCCTGGCCACCTCCCGCTCGGTCAGGTAGGCGGCGTAACCGCCGCCGTAGGACCTGACTTCCTGCTGGGCCAGGTCGAGCTCGACAACCTGGGTGACAGTCCTAGTCAGGAACTCACGGTCATGGCTGACCAGAACGGTGCCTGCCCGCAGTCCTCCGACGAAGGACTCAAGCCGGGCCAGGCCATCGAGGTCCAGGTCATTGGTGGGCTCGTCGAGCAAGAACACGTCGTAGCGGCTCAGCAGCAGCGAAGCCAGGCCGGCCCGCGCGGCCTGGCCGCCGGACAGGGCCGTCATCTCGTGGTCGAGATCCACCCGCAGGCCCAGGCCGGCGGCGACGGCCTCGGCACGCTCATCCAGATCCGGGCCTCCCAGCGCGAGCCACCGGTCCAGCGCATGCGCGTACGCATCGTCGGCACCAGCAGCCCGGCCCGCGAGTGCGTGCGCGGCGGCCTGCATCGCATCATCGGCCGCCGTCACCCCGGTGCGCCTGGCCAGGAACTGCCGCACGGTCTCGCCCAGGCGGCGATCAGGCTCTTGCGGCAGATAGCCGATCGTTGCCTCGGGCGGGCTGACCGTGACGGTGCCGCCGTCGCTGGCCGCGATCCCGGCAAGTACACGCAGCAAAGTCGACTTGCCCGCGCCGTTCGCGCCCACAAGGCCGATGACATCGCCAGGACCCACTACCAGGTCAAGGTCAGCGAACAGCGCACGATCACCATGCGCCGCGGCCAGGCCCCTGGCGACGAGTGTGGCGCTCATAGAACCGCCAAGCCTACCCGGAGTCATGGCCACCTTGCCGCTCTCCCCAGCTTGGGCTGAACCGAGCCCCGCCCCGTCCGCAGCAGAGGCGTGTAACAGGGTGATCTGACGTGGATAGCATCGCGGCGGATGGTAGGCGAGCGCCTGAGGTTGGCATGACCGTGGCTGTCCGGCAGAAAGCGCCCTGCGCGCATCCGCCGCTGGTCAACCGGCCCGCCACAGCCAGACACCCGGTAGCCATCTCTGAGGAGGTCACGAAGTGGCAGCAAACGGCAGCCCGGCGACGCAGAACGGCTCCGCCAAGTCCACGCTGATGGGTTCGACCAACCGTGATCACCGCCGATGGAACCGCGGGCCGGGCAACGCGCTGTCATGCAGATCCGTATGTCTGCGGCGCGAGCTGGGCCGGTTTCCCCCGGGTCGGCGCGTGCGACGCCGGGCAGATGACCGCTGGCGGGCACTGCTCCGTGAACGCTGGTTCTGGTGAGTCCGTTAGCAACCCATCATCTGGCGGCGGTTTCAGCGTGTGCCAGCGTGAAGTCGACGCGCATGCCAGGGGCGAGCTCGCGGGTCTCTCCGCGGACGAGGATCTTGATTGGCGACCCGTTGCCGGGGCGGGAGGTGAGCGACATGAGGTCCTGCGTCAGGGAGACTTCGACCCGGTGGCCGCGGTAATGGATGCTGAAGCGGATGTGCTTGACTTCGGCTGGCAGCGCGGGGTCGAACCTGAGTGTTTCGCCCTGCGCGCGCATCCCGGTGAAGCAGCTGAGCACGATGTCGATGGTGCCGGCCATGGCGCCGAGGTGGATGCCCTCGGCGGTGGTCCCGCCCTGAACGTCGCTGACGTCACTCTCGAGGGCCGCTATGTACGAGCGCCACGCTTGTGGTGGGTCCAGCCGGGACAGCACCCAGGCGCTGACGACGCCGCTGAGGGTCGAGCCGTCCGTGGTGCGGTCGAGGTAGTAGTGCACAGTTCGCGTCAGCTGTTCCGCCGTAACGTCGTAGCCGAGGTTGCGCAAGAGCTCGCGCAGCTCATTGCGGGAGAGCAGGAAGAGCAGCATCAGGACGTCGGCCTGCTTGGATACCTTGTACCGGTTGGTACTGTCGCCTTCGGCCTCCAGCACGCGGTCAAGGCGCTTGATGTCGCCGTAGCGGGCACGGTAGGCGTCCCAGTCGAACTCGCGGAGCTGGTCGTAGCCCTCGAACTGGGCGAGGACGCCGTCATCGTTGATTACCACGCGCATCTTGCTGGTGATGTCGCGCCAGCGGCTCAGCTCGCCGGCGCTGAGCCCGAGCTCGGAGATCACTTCACGCCGGTAGTGCGGCGGCAGCTCGTCGATAGCCTGCGCAGCCCGCAGCAACACCCATACCGCCATCACGTTGGTATAGGTGTTGTTGTCCACTCCGGGCCGGTCGGCGCCTGGGTACGCATCGTGATACTCGTCCGGTCCCATGACGCCGAGGATCTCGAACCGGTCCAGCTCGGGGTTATAAGTCGCCAGGCTCGCCCAAAACCGGGCGATCTCGACCAGCGTCTCGGCGCCGCCGAAGCGAAGGTACTGGGTGTTGCCGGTGATCAAGTAGTGCTGCCACACGTCATAGGCGACCGAGATGTTGACGTGCCTCTGGAGATGTGAGTTGTCGGGCAGCCAGCGCCCGGAATGCGGGTTCAGGTGCAGCCGCTGGGTTTCCTCGCGTCCGTCGCTGCCGCTCTGCCATGGGTACATCGCGCCGCGGTACCCCGCCGCGCTCGCCGCTGCGCGGGCCGCATCGAGGCGTGCGTGGCGGTAGCCGAGCAGCGCGCTGGCCAGCCACGGCCGCTGGAAGTTCAGGAACGGGAAGGCGAACATCTCGTCCCAGAAGACATGACCGCGGTATGCCTCACCATGCCAGCCCCGGGCGGGAACGCCCACGTCCAGGTCGATCGAGTTCGGGGAGACGGTCTGCAGCAGGTGGAAGATATGCAGGTGGAGGATGGTCTGGACCCAGTCGCTGGCGCTGTCGACCTGGATGTCGAAGCGGCTCCACATCTCGTCCCATGCCGCCGAGTGCCGCGCGCCCAGCTCCGCGAACCCTGGGGCTTGCTGCGCCGTCTGCCTGGCCTGCAGCAGGCTCTCGGAGATCGCCCGGTCCCGCGAGGTGTAGAGCGCGGCGACCTTCTCCATGGTCACTGGCCGGTCCTGGTCCAGCTGCACAGCCAGCGCGTGCGCGACGAAGCCCGGCTCCCGGATCAGGCGGCGGTCGGCCGTCCCGTCGGGCCGGACCCTAGTCCTGGCGGCGATCGCGATCCGTACGTGGGACTGCACCGTCTCGGCCTGCAGTTCGACGGTCTCCTCGCCGGCCTCGCCAGCATGCAGCACCGCCAGGTGATGCCCGTCCAGGTCTCGGTAGCGCTTCACCCCGGAGTTGGTGACCCGCCCGTCCAGGCCGGACCATACCTCCATCGTTCCCGACCAGTTCTCGGCCGTGAATACCGTCTCCAGCGCGGCCAGGTGCGGGTCCTTCATGCTCACGATGCGGCGCTGCTCCATGCTGGTGCGGCGACCGTCCGGGTCCTGCCAGCGCAAGTTGCGGCTGAGCACGCCGGTCCGCAGGTCCAGGTCAAGCCGGTGCTGAAGGACGTCGGCATCCCGGATGTCAAACCATGGCCCGTCTGCTACCCGGAACCGGAAGGTCAGCCAGTTCGGCACGTTGACCAGGTCCTCGTTTTCGACGCTGCGGCCGGCCACCTGGCTGCGCAGCCGGTTGTACAGGCCAGCGACGTACGTGCCCGGGTAGTTGACGTCGTCGGCCTGTGCCTCAGGCAGGGCGCCGCGGGTCACGAAGTAACCGTTGCCGAGCGCGCACAACGCCTCGCGCAGCCCTTCGCTCTCCGGATCGAAGCCGTCGTAGGCAAATGACCACGTGCCTGGCGGCTGCTCCCGCTGCCGCGGCACCCGGTCCGCCGGTGCATTCCTCCGCTCGAGCCTGCCCGCACGCAAAGCCCCACGGGAGACATCGTCGAGCGTGGTCACGACCAGGTCCGCGCCCGCCTCGGCCAGCATCTGCTCGTCCCCGAGACGGGCCACGCCCAGCGCTGCCATCCCGCCTGCCTTGGCCGCCTGGACGCCCGCAACGGCGTCCTCCACCACGAAGCACCTGTCCGGCGGCACGCCGAGCTCTTCCGCGGCGGTCAGGAAGATCATCGGGTCTGGCTTGCCGCGCGGAAAGTCGCGTCCGGAAATGTCCGCATCGAACAGGCCGAGGAGTGACAGCCCCGGCCGGACGAACGGGTAGTCGAGCCGCTGCTCGGCAGCGAAGGTATCCAGCCGGATCTGCCGCAGGAACAGGTTGGCGTTCTTCGAGGATGACGCCGCCGCGACCGGGATGCCGGCGGCCTTCACTGCCAGGATGAAACGCAGCGCGTCGGCAAAGGCCACAAACTGACCCGCCTCGATCAGCTTGATCACGTGCTCCTGCTTCACCGCCGCGTACTGCTCGGCCCTGCTGTCCACGTCCGGCACGTGAAAGTGCTCCAGCGCGGCGCGGGCGCCTGCGAGCCGCGGCATCCCGGCCATTACCTGCTGGTAGTCGGCTTTCGTGAACCGTTCGGGTGAATAGGTAGTTTTGTCACGGATATCGCGCCACTCGCCCTCCATCAGCTCCTGGAGGGCCTCACGCCACGCTCGCTCGTGTGGCGAGTCCACTAGCACGCCGTCGACATCGAAGATCCCGCCCTGGAACTCCATAACCGTGCCTGCCCCCGTCCCGCGATCGAGCGACTACAGTGTTTCCTTCATTGCCCCCGCGTTCAGCGCGCTACGGCCCCTCGCCGAAGCCGAGAACCCTCAGCCGACCTTGCGGCCGCAGTTCCGTTCATACCCAGGCGCAACCGTTCCCACTGCCCCGACTAGTTCGCCAGCACGAACTGTCCGCCACCCGAAATGCACCGAATCAGCATCGAGTAACAGCTGCGGAGGCCGGATATCAGCACGTTCTGCGCACCGTCGCCGGGAACATCCACCTGGTACACCGCACGTACATGGCGGGTCCGATCCGCTGATTAGGTGCTGTGGCGCCACGACCTGCGCCCGCGCTCATTGCCCACTTGCTGGCCGCTGGTCAAGGGCGCGCACCGCGAAGGAAACCGGCGCCACGCTCGGCATAGAGGCGTTCATTCTGTCTGGCTACCCACCCGCCGCCGAGGGAGATCTGTTCGCCCGGTACGTGCTGCCGCACCTGGAGCACGGGCCGCTGCGCCACGCCGGACTTGGTCCCGCGGATCCGCCTTCAGCTAGCCCCAGTCCCGGCGCTGTCGGCTGAGGTAGCGGTCCGCAAGGTCGGGCGGCGCGCAAGCAAGCCAGCCGTCGGAGACCGCCTCCCGCAGGTCCGCCGCGCAGACCTTCCGCAGCTGAATGAGAACGGCTGAGGTCGGCCGCGAGCGACAGCTGGCGGCTCGGCCGCGAGCGACAGCTGGCGGCTCGGCCGAGAGCGTCGGGCGGCTAGAGCGCAGCTCTCGCCAAGGCTGCACCCATCGCTTTGGCCGTGCGTCACTGCCGTTGCTCACCACGGCAGGGAGGTGCTCGTGAAATGCGTCAGCGTGTCAATATCTGACATCTTGTATACGTGCCGGGGCGGGGTCTCGAACGTGGCATAAGGCCGCACCCGGATGACGACCCGGTGTTCATCCTGGGCCATCTGGGCAATCTGCGGACGGCGGCTCTCGGGTATCTGCTCGCCAGCCATCAGGCCGATCACTCTGGCGAGTACGTCGGCGGCCAGTTTGGGATCCCTGTCAACAACCCCGTTGCCGTAAACCTGGAGGTAGCTCAGCGGCCACCTCTCATCCAGGACGCACAGGCTGACTCGTCCGTCGCGGGCAACCGCCTTCGCCTTCCCGCGGGCGGCCATCGTGGAGACGAGCAGGTCATCGCCGGCGACCACGTAGTAGACAACCGTCATTGCCGGACCGTGCTGCTTGCGGGCATAGCCGAAGATGCACGTGCGGTGGTCATGGACGAACTGCCGTCTCTCTTCCCGGTTCATGCAGCGCTCCTCGTCTCGCAGGCCGATGCGGGAAGTGTGCCCGACGATCCTGAGCAATCGCTAGCCGACCGCGGGCGCTTCAGCTGGCGATGTCAGCGACCAGGCTGCGGCCGGTACGGCTACTCCGGGCTGGGGCTCGACTCCAGGCAGGCAGGGCGGATGGTCGCCGTAGGTCGCCGTGGCCCGCGGCCTCCCGGTCGGCGGACCCGCACCCCCATGCCCTCATCCCGCTGCAAGCGCCCGGCTTCAGGGCACGTCTTGTCCCTCCCCCTAACCATTGGACTGGCCATCCAGTTCGCGATCACTCCGCCGCTCCGATGTTTCCAGCCACGAGTGAGAGAGCTCCCGCCTGATCTCAAGTCAGTTTCGGGTGTCTCCGATGTAGCAATTCGAGCCTTCGAGCTGCGCTCCGGTGAGGAACCGGCAATGACTCGCCCTCTAGCGTCGATGCTCAACAGGGTAGAAGGCACTGTGGAGTCGTGTCTGGAAGCGGCAAGGTTGACCGTCTCGCCGGTCTGTCCACCCCGCCATCGCTCGTCGAGGAGCTCGGGATCGAGCCGGGCGAGCCGCTGCGGCGGCTGGCATAGCCGAAGATGCACGTGCGGTGGTCATGGACGAACTGCCGTCTCTCTTCCCGGTTCATGCAGCGCTCCTCGTCTCGCAGGCCGATGCGGGAAGTGTGCCCGACGATCCTGAGCAATCGCACCAAGCTCACCGGCCAGGGCCGGCCCGGGCTGCGGCTGGCCGCCTGGCGGGCGGTCTGGGGCGCGCAACGCGCCAACCCGGTTTACGCGGCCCGGTTCACCCACCTGACCAGCCGCGAGCACAACAAGCTCACCGCCCCCCAGGCCCGGGCCGTGATCGCCGCGGCGATCTTGCGTCAGCTGCACGCCGTCATCACCACCGGCCAGGCCCGGGACCCAGTCATCGCCACCCGCGGCGCCAGGCCCTCCAGCGCGGCGCCCATCGCCGCCTGACACCAGGCGGCCCATCGAGCAGGGTCGGGGCGAGCCCCACGCGGCATGGAGGAACCTCGGTTACCTCGACGGTCATCATGGGCAGCCCCGCCCGTCGCCCCACCAGCCCGATTACACGCTGCCGGGACCAACCCCATTACGGCTATGCAGGGACAGACGACGGACGAGGCACCGACCCGAAGGCTTGACGCAAACCGCCTTACGCTGATGACCGGACGTTTCCGGGAACTGTGCTGATGCCTGTTTAACCGTTTAAGGCACGTGACGCGTGCTCTTCGGGACGTAGTCAAAGAATCGGTGGATATGGCCGTCGGCGGTCCATTCTGCCCGCAGGCGAGTCTTCTTTTCGGCCCGCCGCAAGGCCGAGAGCAGCCGACGATTGACATCTCGGGCGTCCGTGCCGTCCATGATGCCCTGGACGTGCAGACCGTCCGCAGTGTTGGTGACCGCCGCACCTTCGATGATGTGGAACAGGACGGGCCGGACCGCCGGGAGGTTGTCTGAGCTCACATCGGCGACAACGCTGAAGCGGGTCATGACTTCAGCCTGGCACGGTTACATCGGCCCGGCAGATCCGCACCCGCTGTCGGCGGCAGAAGCGGGTCACTTAGCGGCGTCGAACGTAGCTTCTTTCGTCCGATACTTCTCAGTACCCAACTCAGGCGCGATCTGCACGACGAAGTCAGAGAGAGCGGACGCCGTCGGGCGCCCATCTGCGGCGAGCGCCCCGGCCTCCTCATTCCACGCCACGATTGTTGACCGAACCGCGTAACGACCGTCTGCGAGCGAAATGCGGAGGGCCGCGAATGCCGGGTCGCCGACCGCCTCGATCCCGCTGAGGCACGCCTCTCCGCCGCTTACGACCAGCAGATAGGGCTCGCTCGTAACGACGGCGTAGGTGCGCTCGCGGTCCGTCAGGCCGTCCGGAGCGACGGCGACTCGAACGCCCCAGGCACCATCCGACCCGATGTTTACCGGCACGAGTTCACCGTTTGCGATGGCGTCTTGGAGCCGGTCATTGACGTACTGCTCCCAGGCGTCGTATCCGTTGACCGACGCAAAGGGTCGCGGACACCAGACGCTGAGCATCCCAGCGCCAGTGCGAACCGCCACGACATCGTCACCTGGCATATCCGTAACCTAGCTGCCGTTCCCGGAGCTATGGATGGACCCAAGCAACTCGCTGATCGGCAGGACCGCCGGTATCGACACTGTGCACCGGGCGCGGCAGATCAGGATGTTTGTATACCTCAATTGGGCTTAGCCGTTAGCGGCTGAATTCGTCGCGTGACTGTGCGAGCGGCAGGGTGCCCTGCACGACGATGGATCCTGAGGCCGACAGCTTTCGAGCGCCGGACGTGACCCCTCGGCCCTATCATCATCGTGTAATTGAGCGTGTCCCAGCCGCCTAGTGCGGTGACCGTCGCTGCTGGCCTCCGGTCGTTCCCCGTTTCGCCTGACTCCGCCGACGGAGGGAGGCTTTAATCTCGCTGAGTCTGGCCGCCGCAGCTGGCGTCCAGTCCGCCCTTTGCTCGCTGGCACGCAGGGCGTCGTCGACCTCGGCGAGTTTGGCGGCAGACAATGCGCCTGCCCGCTCGATCAGGTCCTCCCGGCTCAGGGTGGTCAGCCAGGTGCACGGTGTAACGCCCGGCCAGCGGAACCCGAACCGCAGCACGCCGTCAAAGGGCAGTCCTTCCCGGACCCCGACCGCTACCTCGATTCCCAGGCCCGAGATATCGGTGTCAGCCGGAGCGACGACCTGCATCGCCCGGAACCCGGATGGCTCGTATTCCGACAACAGCACCACAGGCCGCCGCTCGTCGAACGCGGCCCACCAGATCTCGCCTCATCGCATCGTCCTTCTGTCCATGAGAGGGTGGCGGCGGCTGCCCGCCGGCCGCCGCTGAACACTGAGGCGAGGCTATCCCGGGCACACGGACCAGCCCGCCCGTGATCGATGAGGTCTTTGCGGATCACTACCTCGACGTCGTGAAAGCCGCACGCCGCCGCATTGCTCCGGCTGCCGCCGACTCTGGCTGAAGGACTGGCGCTGATCTCAACGGAAGGGCCACTCGAGCGCTCATCGGCAGATCCGGGCGGGAGGTTGGTCGTCGCGCACTAACTGTGCGGCAGGCAGGGGCGTGCCGCCGGCCCGCGGCGCTGACAAGTTCGTCCCTGCCACCGGGCAAGTGGTGGCAGACCGAGCCGGCGGCTCTGCAGTTCAGCTGCCAGTCGATTAGGGCGACAGCGCTGGGTAGGCTCGCCGGCATGGGCTATGACCAGGAGCTCGCCGATCGTATCCGGCGGCTTATCGGCAGCGATCCCGATCTGACCGAGAAAAAGATGTTCGGCGGGTTGGCCTTCCTCATCGGTGGCAACATGGCCATCGCCGCCAGCAGCCAAGGTGGCGCCATGGTGCGCGTCGATCCAGAGCAGTCGGACTCCCTGGTCGCGACGACAACGGCCAGCCTGGTGGAGATGCGCGGTCGGCCGATGCCCGGATGGCTGCGCCTCAGCTCTGCCGACCTGCGCACCGACGACCAGCTGACCCCATGGGTAGACAGAGGCACTGGGTACGCGCGCTCGCTAGCGCCCAAGAACTAGCCACCACCCCAGGCGGCCCGGTCCGCCATGCAGATCGTCCAGATCGGCGCTGCGGTAAACCACCGCGGGCGGCCGGCCTCCGAACCATATCGGCGGGGATGCGCGCCCGGATTTACCCTCGCTGATGTGACCCTCGGTAACAAGCTCGTGATCGAAATCGCCGGTCGCTCCAGGTCGAGTTCTCAGCTCACTTACCGTGCGGCGCCGCTGCGCCCGGTAAAGGCAGCAGACGCTCGGGCGGATCTCCTAGCGCCGCCCGGCTCGCACGCAGAGCGGCTACTTATGTCTTTCAAGGCTCCTTGGGGGCTCGTGCCGATCCGGACCGCCACCAACACCAAGCGCAGGGCCATCAAGGGCACCGCCGGCGCCTCCGCCTTCGCGATCACCCCGGACGGCGAGACCGCCTACATCGTCAACTACAGCTCGGGCACGGTCACCCCGATCCGGACCGCCACCGATAAGGCCGGCAAGGCAATCAAGGTCGGCAAGGGCCCGGTGGCCATCGCGATCACCCCGAACGGCAAGACCGCCTACATCGTCAACCAGGGCTCGGGCACGGTCACCCCCATCTGGACCGCCACCGATAAGGCCGGCAAGGCAATCAAGGTCGGCAAGGGCCCGGTGGCCATCGCGATCACCCCGAACGGCAAGACCGCCTACATCGTCAACTACAGCTCGGGCACGGTCACCCCCATCCGGACCGCCACCGATAAGGCCGGCAAGGCAATCAAGCTCGGCAAGGGCCCGGTGGCCATCGCGATCACCCCGAACGGCAAGACCGCCTACATCGTCAACTACAGCTCGGGCACGGTCACCCCGATCCGGACCGCCACCGATAAAGCCGGCAGGACAATCACAGTAGGGAGCAACCCCGGCGCCATCGTGATCACGCCGTAACGACCCCGGCAGCCGGGACTGCACCCGGCAATGGCAGGCCCGTTCCGCCGCGGCGACACGTCGTCAGCCATTCGGGCACCGTGACCCCGATTAGCGCCGCAACCCTCCATTGCGCTCGCCAGCCGGGCACTGGCTGACGCTTCGTAACGTCGCCTTAGGCGGACACGGGCACGCGCCGGAGCGGCCGATATGCATGCTGGTCGTGGTCGACTGGTTGGCCGGCGGCGCTGCGCCGGATGGGCTGTTCTGTCGCGCTGCTGTCCGCAAGTGCCTGGTTGCAAGGAGCGCGCTGGCAGGAGCGCGGCTCGTGCGGCGGTGACTGGCCCCGACCGAAGGCCCTCCGCTTCCCGACCTTTGGCCCTGCCGTTGTGGGGAGTCCTCCCCGTAACCGTGGAACCTGCCATCGAGTCATAGGCAGTGCATAGGTCCTCAACCATCTCCAGAAGAAGGAGGACATCATGCAACTCGCTAACTTCCCGCACAGGCGGCTGATCGGCGCGGCTGCCGTAGCCTGCGCCGCAGCGCTGATCCCGGTCGGCGCGTCTGCCGCCGCGGCGGGCTCACCGGCGGCTGCGGCGAGCCGGGCGCATCCGGTGACCGCTTACGTGCTCAACTATTACTCGGGGACGGTGACCCCGATCCTGACTGCCACCAACACCGTGCTCAAGCCGATCAGGGTCGTCGGAGGAGCCTTCCGCATCGCGATCACGCCGAACGGGAAGACCGCCTACGTCAACGCCTCGGGCGTGACCCCGATCAACACCGCCACCAACACCGCCGGCAAGGCGATCGAGCTACCGCCCGAGACATATGCCATCGCGATCACTCCAGACAGCAAGACCGTCTACGTCGTCAGCCTGGCAACTCCGGGCCTGGTGACGCCGACCAACACCGCCACCAACAAGCCCGGCAAGCCCATCACGGTCGGGAAGGACCCCACGAACATCGCGATCACCCCGAACGGGAAGACCGCCTACGTCATCAACGCCTACTTCGCCGCCGCCCGGGGCACGGTAACTCCGATCAACACCGCGACCAACAAGCCCGGCAAGGCCATCAAGGTCCACGGGCGCACCGCAGCCGACGCGGTGACATCGCGATCACCCCGAACGGCAAGACCGCCTACGTCGCCACCGACTCGGGTTTGGTCCCGATCAGTACCGCCGCCAACAAGCCCGGCAACGCAATAAGGCTAGACAGCGGAGTCATCGCGCTCACGCCGAACGGCAAGACCGCATACGTCTTCGACGATGTCTCCGGCACGGTGACCGTGATCCGAACCGCCACCAACACCGTCACCAAGGTGATCAGGGTCGCCGGGCCGATGAAGGAAGACATCCCGCCGCCCTACATCGCGATCACGCCGAACGGCAAGACCGTCTACGTCAGCGACGACTACCTGGGCGTGGTCGCGATCCGGACCGTGACCAACACCGTCGGCAAGACCATCCACATGGAGGGCGACGCCATCGCGATCACCCCGTAACCACCTGGACAGCCGGGCCGCGCCCAGCACAGGCCGGCCCCAGGCTCGCTGCGGCTGCCGGAGCCGACGGTGTCCGCCGCAGGTTTCGCCACAGCCGCGCCGAAGGGTTAGTGTCCTATCCCCCGGCCTGGCGGAACCCGGGATCAGTTCATGCCTGTGGCCAACGAACGGCTCCTGGCCAGCAGTGTGCCCGGCGCGAAGCTGCTTCTCTTTGACGATGCCGGCCATGCCTTCTGGGCCCAGGACGCGGCGAGCTTCATCCGAGCCGTCGACACCTTTACGGGCTGAAAACCGCACAGACTCAGGCGTGCGTCAAACCCGGCGAGCTCCAAACCGTCTCGCAGTTCTGACGACGCAGAACACGGCGTTCTGTGCAGTCCGATCGCACCAGACGCTTGCTCGATGCGCGGCACATGGTCGGCGTTCGGCATCTGATGAGCGCCGACGGTCCGGGGTGGCGGGCAGCCACAATCGACAGCCGTTGCTCAGCGCGGCGACTAATCATGCGCATCACCGGATGACCATGCGCTGAGCCGACGACCGCTATTCGGCATGTGGGCAAGAAAGTGAGCCGTCGAGACCGCGGCCGCTCCCCTAGGTGTTGCGTCGCTCATGCTTAGAGACCGCCGGGTGGCTGATGCGGCTTGAGTTAAGAGCGAGACTGGTGTTGTTAGGTCGAAGCCGCTGCCGCGCTTAGGCAGGCTGCCAGGAGACAGCCCGACCGCGATCCGGCCAGGACTGCCGGCTGTTCACTAAGGCCGCCCCGATCCCGACGTCGTGCCTCCCGCAGCGCGGTGTCCGGCAGTCCGATCAGCAGCAGGGCCACCAGGTCGACCTCAATCGCGACGACACGGCCCTGTACTCCGACCAAGGCGATGGCATGTGTGCGAGGACCATCTAACCCAACCCGCGGACATGCTCGATGCTGAACTGGCCGTGCGCCGGGTAGGCCACCAGACCTGACAGACGGTCAAGACTCCGGTGACTCTTGGTCTGCCGGAGGCGGCAGCGGGGAAGCGTGGCCGACGCCAGCTGTCCGCCATGCCAGGGCGCACAAAGGCACAGTTTGCGCGACTGCGCCGAGCCCGCAGAGCCTCCGGCAGACCCTGGCGTCTACAAAGTGGCGACGTCGGCCTGCTTGGCACGGACCGCCTCGGCCGCCGCACGGAGGCTGGCGAGCTCGGACTCCGTGAGCTCGCGCTCGACGACCCGATTGATGCCAGCCGCACCGATCTCGGCCTCCACGCCCAGGTAAACGCCGGAGATGCCGTACTGGCCGTCCACCCAGGTACAGACCGGCATGATCGCGCCGGAGTCCTCAGCGACGGCGCGTGTCATCCGGGCCGCGGCTGCCGATGGCGCGTAGTAAGCCGAACCGGTCTTGAGCAGCGCCACGATCTCTCCGCCGCCATTACGAGTACGATCCACGAGCTGCCCGATTTCTTCGGCAGACAGCAGGTCAGCCAGCGGCTTGCCGTCTACCGTGCAGGCCGACGGCACGGGCACCATCGTGTCGCCGTGGGAACCCAGCGTCAGAGTCCGCACCGACCGGACCGGCACGCCTAGCCGCTCAGCCACGAAGTTGGTGAAGCGAGCGGTGTCGAGCATGCCCGCCTGACCAATAACCCGGTGCGCCGGGAACCCGGAGACCTTCGCGGCAAGCGCAGTCATCTCATCGAGCGGGTTGGACACGACGATCAGAACCGCCTCGGGCGCATGCTTGACGACCTGCTCGGTCACGCTGCGGACGATCTTGGCATTGACGCCGATCAGGTCCATGCGGCTCATCCCGGGCTTGCGCGGCAGCCCGGCGGTGATGACCACGACCTTCGAGCCAGCGATGGCCTCGTAGCCGTCGCCGTCCGGGCCGGTGGTCCGCCCGGTGACCTTGGTCTCGAAGCCCTCGACCGGGCGTGACTGGCTCATGTCGAGCGCCAGGCCCTCTGGCTTACCCTCGACGATGTCGGTCAGCACGACCTCGTCGAAAATGTCGTACTCGGCGAGCCGCTGTGCCGTAGTCGAGCCGTAGAAGCCGGCTCCCACGACCGTTACCTTCCCTGTGCGGGCCATTCCCGTGATCTCCTTATAAGGCTTTGCCGTGTGCCGTGTAGCTAGGTCAGTTCCGTCAGGCCGTGCCCATGGCCGCACGCAGGTTGACTGCTAGCGCGCCCAGGAACTCCTCGGTGGTCAAGTACGGCGTGCCCGCGCCAACCAGAAGCGCGAGGTCCTTGGTCATCTTGCCGCTCTCGACCGTCTCCACGCATACCCGCTCCAGCGTGTCGGCGAACTGGGCGACCTCGGGAGTGCCATCCAGTTTGCCGCGGTGCGCCAGGCCCCTGGTCCAAGCGAAGATCGAGGCAATGGGGTTGGTCGAGGTGGGCTTGCCTTGCTGGTGCTGCCGGTAATGCCGGGTCACCGTACCGTGCGCCGCCTCAGCCTCGACGGTCTTGCCGTCGGGGGTCATCAGCACGCTGGTCATCAGGCCAAGCGAGCCGAAGCCCTGAGCCACGATGTCGGACTCGACGTCACCGTCATAGTTCTTGCAGGCCCAGACGATGCCGCCGTTACCCTTGATCACCTGAGCGACCATGTCGTCGATCAGTCGATGCTCATACCAGATGCCGGACGACTCGAACTCGGCCTTGAACTCGGCCTCGAAGATTTCGGCGAAGATGTCCTTGAACCGGCCATCGTAGGCCTTCAGGATCGTGTTCTTAGTCGACAGGTACAGCGGCAGACCACGGTCCAGCGCGAATCGCATGGTGGCGCGGGCGAAGTCGCTGATCGAGTCGTCGAAGTTGTACATCCCCATCGCGACGCCGCCGCCGCTGAACTTGGCCACCTCGAACTCGAGCGGCTCCGCGTTGGCTTCGTCAGCGTGGAAGGAGATCCGGACCTCGCCCGGTCCAGGCACCACGAAGTCGGTCGCCCGGTACTGATCGCCGTGCGCGTGCCTGCCGATCACAATTGGCTCGGTCCAGCCGGGCACGAACCGGGGCACGCTCGCCATTACGATCGGCTCTCGGAAGACGACGCCGCCGAGGATGTTGCGGATCGTGCCGTTCGGCGACCTCCACATCTTCTTCAGGCCGAACTCCGTCACGCGGTCCTCATCCGGCGTGATTGTGGCGCACTTCACACCCACGCCATGCCGTTTGATCGCGTTCGCCGCATCGACCGTCACCTGGTCGTCAGTGGCATCGCGGTTCTGCACCGAGAGGTCGTAATACTCCAGGTCAATATCTAGGTAGGGCAGGATCAGCTGCTCCTTGATGAACTGCCAGATGATCCGGGTCATCTCGTCACCGTCTAGCTCAACGACGGGGTTCAATACCTTGATCTTTGCCATGCCGCTGGGTTCCCTTCCATCGCCGGCGCCGTTGCCTGGCGAGTCCTGACCGGGCGCTGACGGGCCCGGTTATCCGTAAATCGGCCGGGCACATGTCCCGGCCAGTGCGTCAGCTCGGGACCTTAACGATCAGCCCCGCAATCAGCAGTCCGACGCCAAGCGCAGTCAGCAGCCCGACGTCAACCAGTCGCCGCCGCGACCCGAGCAGCCCCGCCATGGCGTCCGGCAGCAGCAGCCTTGTCAGGGATCCCGCGAGCAGCGCGCTCGCTATCACCAACGTACCGCCCCTGACGGCCTGCACACCGCCTCGCATCAGTACCAGGCCGAGGAGGACACCCGCCAGCACCAGCGCGTAGGGCAGCTGAGCCAGCAGGTACCCGGCCCGTCCACGGTCGCTGACCGCGGTCACGCCCGTGGCGACGACAGGTGCGACGCCGTCGGCCCGCTCGGCGTCCGCCGTGGCTGCGTGCGTGTGGCGAGCCAGTTCCTCGCGCTCCCTGGCCAGCTTGGCTACCGCCTTGGCTGAGTGCTTCATCGCGCACCGAGCGGGACCCAGGCTAGTCCGCTCTCTCCGATGTACTCACTGTCTGGCCTGATGAGTCGGTTGTCGGCATGCTGCTCGATGATGTGCGCGGTCCAGCCGGCCATCCGGCTGGCGGAGAACACCGGGGTGAACAGATCTGTGGGGATGCCCAGGTAGTGGTACACGGTTGCGGCATAAAAGTCCACGTTCGGGTACAGGCCTTTCTCCGTAAACACCACCTCCTCCATGCGCCGGGACATGCGGTAATAGGTGTCGTCGCCGGCTGCGGCCAGCTCGGCCGACATCTGGCGGAGGTGCGCTGCCCTTGGATCCTCTGTCTTATACACCCGGTGACCGAAACCCATGATCTTCTCGCCCTGCCGCAGACGTTCTGACACCTGATCGCTCACCGCCTCCAGCGGGTCGCCACCCGACTGCCTGAATGCCTCGAGGCCGCGCATGACCTGCTCGTTAGCACCGCCATGCAGGGGCCCCTTGAGCGTACCGAGCGCGGCAACCACCGCGGAGTGCATATCGGACAGGGTGGCTGCGCAGACCCTGGCCGCGAAGGTGGACGCATTCATCGTGTGATCTGCGTGCAGCACCAGGCAGCGGTCCAGGATCTCGGCTGCGCGGGCCTCCGGCTTGGTGCCAGAGATCTGTAGCAGGAAATTGGCCGCCATGCCGAGGTCCGGATCCGGCACCGGCAGTTCCCTGCCGCTACGGGCCGCCTCATAGGCCGCGATCAGGACCGGATGCTGTGCGGTGAGCCTGGCGGCCTTGCGAAGGTTGGCGGCCGTCTCGTTGGACCGGGAGTCGGGGTCGTCGGCGCTGGCCAGCGACACCAGGCTGCGCAGCGCCTCCATCGGCTGCTGCCGGGCGGCGATTCCTGGCAGGTCGGCGGCCACGAGGCTGCCGACAGCGCGGCCCGCCGCAAGCTCGGCAAGGTAGCCGTCCAGCTCGGGCTTGTCCGGGGCCGCGCCACGCTGCAGCAGGTAACTGACCTCTTCGAACGTGGCGTTGCCGACCAGTTCGTTGATGTCGTAGCCGCGGTAGGACAGCCTGCCCGCCTGGCCGTCGATGTCGCTGAGCGCCGTTGATGCGGCCACCACATCGGCTAGGCCTCTGGCCGGCATGTCCGCCATGTGACCTCCTTCTGCGCGCGGTTCGGTGGGCAGTGTACTTCCGTACCCTGAATTCTCCCGACCTGCGTCCGGCTAGACCGCAGGCGGACGGGCCCCTGAATCGATCAAGTGCGGCCGGCAGGGGTAGACACCTTGCAGGGCGGGTAACTGTGAGGTGACACCTCCCTACCCCCCCGGACATGTCAGAGGAACGTCATGGAAAGCCCCCACCTCCGGATTGAGAGCACAGGCGAGCTCATCGGGCTGCGCCCGGACGTGACAACTATCGGACGTGGCCAGTCGGTCGATGTCCATCTGGACCACCCCAGCGTCTCCAAGCTGCACGCCGAGATAGTCTGCCGCGGTTCCTACGCGTACGTGAGTGACCTCGGATTATCGCGCAATGGCACTAGGGTCAACGGCCGGGTGGTCGCCCAGCGGCTGCTGGAGAACGGTGACATCCTGGCATTCGGCTCGCAGCGCTGCCAGGTCGGCGGGCTGCCGACCGAGAGCACGCTGCACGAGATCAGCCTGCACCGCTCCGCTATACCCGAGCTGACCCGCCGCGAGGTCGACGTTGTCGCCTCGCTGTGCCAGCCCGCGCTCTCGAACGAAGCCTTCGTTGCCCCCGCGACCGCACGCGAGATTGCCGCCGACCTGGTAGTGACCGAGGCGGCGGTCAAGCAGCACCTGCTCAGGCTGTACCAGAAGCTGCGCATAGCGGAAGGCCCCAACAGGCGGACAAGGCTGGCGAACGAGGTGATGGCGCTGGGCCTGGTCAGGCCGCTGCCTGCTGCCGAGCCTGACGGCCGACCGACGCCACCCGCGCACGGCGGACCAGTGCCCACGGCCGCCGCGCACGGCGGACCAGTGCCTGCAGGCGCCCGCCTCTCGGCTCACTCCCAGCTGGCGAGCTGATTGTGGCGACCGCCGTCTGGACCGCCAGCTCGGCCGGGTTGGTGGTCAGAGCCGGTGGCCGACCCAGCTGATCAGCCGCTTGCTGACCTGCCCCAGGTTTCCCGGCAGATTGTTGAGCAGCGGGTGACTGAGCGTCGCGTTCTGCAGCTGATGGCCGAGGTGCGTGGCCGGCCAGTAGCCCGGTGCCAGGGACGCGGCAGCCGACACGGCGAGCACGGCCAGCGCGGCCAGGCAGATGAACCCCGCGGTCGCGCCCAGTCCTGACCTTGTCACGCGGCCATAGAACTTGCTGATCGGTCGTCGGCAGGCGACCGAGCCTGGGCCCAGGCAGTAACACGCCACCAGTGCCCCCGCCGCCCATCCGCCCACTCTGGGCAGCTGAGAAGGCCCTGCCGCGAGCACGGCGATAGCAGCGGCAGCTGCGGCGCATAGCAGGGCCATCGGTGCTAGCAGCACGAAGCGCAGCACCGACCGGCAGACGGCCCAGGGAAAGAAGGCGGCTACTGCGCCCGCGCCGCCGCGCCCACTGGCTGTCCTACGGCGGCCGAACCAGCTTGCAGTCAGGTCCACGGACCGCAAGACGATGAGCAGCAGCAGCACGGCGGCAGCACCACCCACTGGCAGCGCGACGGCCGCCGCTACAAAAGCTACGACCGTGGCCAGCACCAACGGCCGCCTTGCTGGCGCAGGTCCGGCGAGGGCGGGACCCTGCCCGCCAGCCAGCGAGCCCGATGGCCCTGGCGCGGGGACGCGCGGAGATAGGGTGCCCGGCGGCTGGACTGAACTCATTCCGGAGGATCCGGCCGGCGGGAGGCCAGATGCCGCGCCGTTCTGCCGCTGGTCGGCCGGCGCCAGGTCCGCCACCGGTGCGTAGCGCACCGGCGGCAGAAGGTCGGCATAGTCGTCGCGACCAGCGACCCTGAGTGGCCTGGTGCCCGGCCAGGCGACCGCCCCTTCCTGGGCTGCCGGGATGGCCGCGGCGAGCGGCCTGGCCAGATCCGGAGACGTGCTGGTGGATGGCATGGCAGCGGACAGTGGCGCGGCAGCTGCTGAGCCTGGTACCAGCAGCACAGGATCTAGGCAGGCGACCTGCTCGGCGAGCTCGGTCGCCGAAGGTCGCCTCGCCGGGTCCCTGGCGAGCGCGGACAGGACCAGCGGTACCAGCGGGGCTGGCATCGCGGCGAGATCCGGCTGGCCATGCACGATGCGGTAGAAGATCGCTTCGAAGGTGCCGGTCCCGAACGGCGGCCGCCCCGTCGCCGCGTAGGCCATTGTCGCGCCCCACGAATGAATGTCGGCCGCAGGGCCGCTCGGGCGGCCCTCGATGACCTCGGGAGCCAGGTAGCCGGGCGTGCCCATGAACATGCCCGTCATGGTCAGCCGGGTGGAGTCAGCAGTCTGGGCAATGCCGAAGTCGATAACTACGGGCTCGCCATCGAGCAGCATGACGTTGCCTGGCTTCAGGTCACGGTGCACGATGCCTGCACAGTGCACGGCTGCAAGCGCCGAGGCTAGCCCGGCCGCGAGGCCGGCCAGCGCACTGCCGGTTACCGGGCCGCTCGCGGCGACGACGTCCTCGAGCGTCTTGCCGGGCACATACCGGGTGACGATGTAGGGCGGATTGCCGGTTACATCGGCGTCAACCACCTCGGCTACATAGGGGCTGGCGACACGGCGCATGGTCGCCACCTCATGCTCCAAGCGCCGCCGGGCGGTCGGTTCCGACGCCACGCCCCGACGCAGCACCTTGATGGCCACCAGCTGGTCGGCCGGATCGCTGGCAAGGTAGACCACGCCCATCCCGCCCTCGCCCAGTTGCTCTCGCAGGCAGTATGGGCCCAGCCGCTCATCCCCAGCGTGGGCGCTCATAGCCAACAAGCCTACGGTGCCGAAGCGGCATCGAGCAGCCCGACATTCCCGGCCGCCGGTAACAGGCGGTTACCGGCACCGAGCAGCCCGACATCCCCGCCCCTAACCGCCTGCTACGAGCTTGCGCAGCGCATCCGCTGCGATCGCATTCTGCTCGGCATGGCCCACAAGGGCCTTCGCAAGCTCAGCGATCCACTTGTCGATCGGCACGGGCTGGCGGGACAGCACTATCCCGCGGACCTCGCGGCAGATCTCCGCTACCGGCGCGCCGCGCTCCACAGACAGTGTCAGCACCTGCTCGCCTAGCCTGACTGTGATCTTCGTAACGCTGCCTGGCCTGCCTTTCATGCGGTCCGACACCGACGTCTTCCTGTCCACCGACACGCAGCCGTCGGGCAACGAATCGCCAAGCGACTCAGTTAGAACCCGCGCATAGATCGCTATATCCCCACTATCCGCGCGAAGCGCGGCGGCCACCATGTCCAGTGACGGGCTCTCGGCTGGCTCCATCATCGCTGCCGCATCCTTATCTGCATCTGCCAGGCACGCATCCGGCCAAACCCAGTACCTGGTCAATGATCACGCTTCCGCCGCCGGCCGGATAGCCCTTCCGGCTCGGACTGCCGGTTCGGTCAGCTCCCGGAGAAGCTGGCCTTCCCCGGCCCATTCTCCAGGAAGCTGCGCATCCCGGTCGCGGCGTCGTCGGTCGCGAACAGCCCGGCGAAGTTGAGCCGCTCGATTTCGAGGCCGGTGTCGAGATCAGTCTCCAGGCCGCGGTCGATGGCTTCCTTGGCGGCGCGCAGCGCGATCGCCGGGCCGCCGGCATACCGGGCGGCGAGTTCGCAAGCGGCCTGATAGACCTCGTCATCCGGAACTACCTTGTCCGCCAGGCCGATTGCCAGCGCTTCGGCAGAGTCTACGAAGCGACCGGAGTAGATCAGGTCTTTTGCCCTGGCCGGACCAATCAGGCGCGGCAGCCGCTGGGTACCGCCGGCGCCGGGGATGATGCCGAGCAAGATTTCCGGCTGGCCCACCTTGGCGCCCTCGCCGACGACCCTGAAGTCAGCGCAAAGAGCTAGCTCCAGTCCACCGCCAAGCGCATAGCCCGTGATCGCCGCTATGACGGGCTTGCCAATCCTGGCAACCGCGCTGAACGTGTCCTGCAGCCGTCGCGAGCCCGTGGCCGCCATCTGCGCGTAGCTGAGGGTCGACATCTCCTTGACGTCGGCGCCAGCCGCGAACACCTTCGGCCCGCCATAAAGCACCACGGCGGCTATCGCCTGATCGGCCGATACCTGACTTGCAGCGGCCGCGATCTCGTCCTGGACAGCAGCGCTGAGTGCGTTCATGGGCGGCCTGTCCACCCTGACAGTGGCAACTGCCTGCTCGATCTCTACCCGTACGAGTTCGCCCACGTAGCACCTCCCATGCCGAGCCACGATCCTACGCAGCCTGGCCTGGCCCGGACAGGCGCAGCGTCGCTACCGGACGGCCAGAGTCCGTCCCGGCAGGCAGCCCGTGCGCATCAGCCGGGTCCGCTGTCCGCCCAGCCGGGTGCGCTGTCCGCCCAGCCGGGTGCGCTGTCCGCCCAGCCGGGTGCGGCGCGGCGCGGGCAGCTAGCTGGTCACGCTGGCGATGCCGGCCGATTACATCCGCAGCCGCGGACGGCTGGCGTGGCAGGAGTGCTGACACCAAGACGACGCGCACGGGCTTGTCGTGCCCAGGTTCCCGGCGGCCGAGCCGGTGCACATGCCCATCAGGCAGGTGGGCGACAGCGCATAGTCAAGCTCGACCTGCTGGCCCGCTTGGGCCTGGTTCGCCAGCACCAAGTCCGCGGCTCGGGCAAGGGCGCGGGCTGCTGGCAGCAATCGCGCGGCCAGGTTGGCCTTCGGCACCTTACTCAGGCACCGTCCAGCGCTCGTCGCATCGGATCGCAGGAAGGCGGCGAGCGCCTCGAGATACACCTGGTCCTCTGAAGTACGCGCGTGCTGGCCGCGGCGGCCCCGGCGGCTCCAGCCGCGGGCCCGCGGCGCACCTTCAAGGGAAAACGTCACTCCCATTTTGCTGCCCCCCTCCTCGTTGTCAGCAAATGGTCATGCTGACTCTGGTCGCCACGATACTGCGAAGGATTGCGAAGGGTCAAGAAGTTCGCGCGAAGTTTGTATACCTCGTGCGCCGCGCCAGTAGACTTGCTACCTGCATCACCCGAACGCAACTCCGGCCAGGCACGGCTGGACACGGTGCGAAGTTCATGCGAAGGTAGCTGTCATGACTGAACGCCCGGCGCCACCCCCGTGGGGCGCTCTGATCAACGCCGCTCAGGCCAGCGAGGGCATCTCGGCGCGTGAGGCCGCCCGCCGGGCCGGACTGAGCGAGGGACGCTGGCGGCAGATCACCGGCGGCTACCAGGTGGTGAGCCCCGGTGTCTATGCTCAGGTGCGAGGACCGGCCGGCACCCTCGCCAGGATGGCGGCGGTTGTTGGCGTAACCCCTGCCCAGTTGCGCGCCGCTGGGCGCGATGATGCCGCGAAAATCCTCGCGGACCGCAAGCCCGCCGCCGACCAGATGCTTGAGCGGATCAGGGCGATGGACACCGATCAGGCCCGAGAGCTGCTCGCGACGATCGCAGTCCAGCTCGGCATCAGCCTGCCGGCCGCGGCCGGCGCAGAAGAGGACGACGATGACCAGGACCAGGGCAGATACGGGACGTAGGCCTCAGTCTCATGGGTGAAGGTAATCAGCCGAGCATGGACCGCATCAGGCAGCTCGCGCGCCTCCTAGCGGAGACTGACCCTGGCCCGGCCGCAGAGCTGGGCACTGAGCTCGCCGATGCGGTCGCCGCGCTGTCCATGCGGGTTGACGCGCTCTGGCAGCTGATCTCGGCGGTGGTGGAGTCCGCCGGTCTGAGCGGGCCGCCTGCCAGCAGCCCGCCGCCTGAGTTCGTGCAAGCCCTAACCCGCGCCCGCGGCACCGGCAAGCGTGGCGTCCAGCTCAAGATTGACGGCAGGGACTGGATAGCCGCGCTCAGCCAGCAGCCGCCAGCGCCTGATCCGGCATCGTGGTCTGCGATCGCGCGGCTCGCCAGGGAGTCGACCGATCAGGACGAGATGTAACCGCCAGCGTCCCTGAACGCTTTGACTAGCGCCGGGTGACCCTCGAGCCGCCAGTCCTGCCGGTACTGGCCGTTGTCTTGTGCCTGGTCGAACCAGATCAGGCCAAGCAGGCGACTGGCCCGCAGCCCGGCGAACAGGTTGTCAATCCCGGCCACCTGATTGCCTGTGCCGGGCCCCACTGCGGTCTCGGAGATGAGGATGGGCTTGCCTAGCCCTTCCACGACGTCGAGAACTGTGTGGAAGACACTGCCGAACGTCTCGCCCGGCCTGGCGAAGTAGCCGTCCACGCCCACCCAGGTCACGTAGTGAGGGCCCGGCCACCACGCGGCTGCCATGGCCGCGTCGGGTCCCTGGGAGTTCACGGTCCAGAGCCAGATGACGTTGTCCGCGCCATCGGCGCGGAAGACGTCCACGATGTGCCGCCAGGCCGCGATCCAGGTAGCGGGCGATACGGCGCTGGCGCCCCAGGGGTACCAGGAGCCGTTGGGCTCATGCCCGAATCCGATGATGACCGGCTGGCCGAATTCGCGGACCGCGCTGGCGTAGGACTCGAGGTAGCCGTCGTACTTGCCGCGAGCGATACCGGCGATGCTGACCCCGAACGGCTCAATCTGCACTGCGGGAGTGGCGCCGAAGGCGTACGCCTGATCGGCGAAGTCGACCTTGAACCGCTCGTTCCATGAGCTGTAGTACAGCGCGATATTCGGGTTCACGCCGACGGTGGCGGCGAACTGCGCGACGCCGTCGAAGCTCCCCGGCACGCTATTCTCGTAAACCCCGAGGTAGGACAGCGGCTTCGCTGGCAGGGTCTTCACTACCGCCTTCGGGTACGCGCCCCCTGTCGCGGTGGCGGGCGGTGCGCCTGCGCTTCCGTGCCCGGCATTCGAGCCCGCGCCGGCGTTCGGACTCGCGGTCGTCACTACCACCGTTACTACGGCCACCGTCCCGGCAGCTGCGGTGACCGCGACCGCGAGTCCGCTGACATGATCGCCAGCGGCATTGGCCACCTGCTGTATGGTCTGGCCGGCCTGGGTGACCGCACCCGCCATCCGGCGCAGTAGTCCCCTGATGGCCGCGACCGACATCGCCGGGTAGAGCGCGAGTCGCGGAAAGCGGCGGATCGACGCCATGATCTCGCGCATCGCCCGACGACGGCTGGCCTGATCGAGCGAGGCTCTGACGATGATCGTCTTCCCGTCGGCGGATGCGAGGGCGTCGACGCCGGCCGGGAGGTCGTCCGTCTGCACGATCCTGGTGACACCGCCGAAGCTAGGCCCGGCGTGGCGCCTGGACCTGCCATGCGGTGCGGCTGGCGGCGGGCTGGTCAAGCGACGCTCCGTCCCGGAAAGATGAGTCGCCCGACGATCAGCAGGTTGAGGATCCCGAGCGCGGCGACGACGGCGAACCTGACCGAGCCGGTCTCCTCGATCCGCCAGGCAGCAAGCGCTATCCACACCAGGGCGAGGCCGCCGTTCCAGATGGTGACGCCCCACCAGAACCTGAGCGTCGCGTCAGCGGGCTGGCGGGTCGGGGTCCACGACATCACCCGGCCGCGGGCAAAGTCCCAGATTCCCAGCACCTGAGCCCAGCCCACGGCAAGTGACAGCGGCCAGATGCGCGCGCTATACGGTGCGTTGTGCCAGAGCGGGTACAGCACAGTACTGACGAGAACGACTGGCACGAGCAGCATCGCGTTCCTGAGCCTGATCTCGCCAGGCAGGTAGGCGAGCAGGGCGATCGGGATCAGCGGCAGCATGAGCGTGCGCAGGGCGGTGGTCAGATTCCACAGCCAGCCCGCAAGGTAGGGCAGCCGGCTCGAGCGCGCCATCGGCACCCGCCACATGTGATTAGTCCAGATCAGCGACGTGGCGCCACAGCACCAGCGGTACTGCTGGCGCATGAAGGCATCAAGCGAGGCCGGGCAGATCCCGGCGGCGAGCGGGACTGGCAGGTAGCTGAGGCGGTACCCGCTCAGCCGTGCGTCGAGGCCAGAATGCGAGTCCTCGGCGTAAGGGATCAAGGTAAAGCCCCCGGTAGGGGCCAGCGCGGCGCGGCGGTACACGGCGTTAGAGCCCACGCACAAGGCCGAGCTAAACCGGTCCCTGGATACCTGCACGGCCCGGTAGAAGATCTCCAGCGTGGGCCCGGCCGCACGCTCGACCCAGGTCTGGCCATGACTGACGCGGAAGAACTGCGGGGTCTGAACTATGCCGACGGTCGGGTCCTCCAGATACGGCAGCGTCTCAGCCAGAAAGTCGGCTCGCGGCCGGAAGTCGGCGTCGAATACCACCAGGAACGGGGCCGAGGTCCGGCCGAAGGCGTAGTTAAGGTTCCCTGCCTTCTTGTACTGACGAGTATTGCCTCGCCTTAGGTAACTAAAGCCAAATGACTCACTCAATGCGCGAGCCTCGGCCGATGGCCCATCGTCCAGGACGAATGCGCGGGCGACGCCGGGATAGGCATGGACGAGCTCGAAGACGCCGGTCCAGGTATTCCGCAGCACCTCGGTGGGCTCACCGCAGATAGGCAGGTAGATATCCACGTGGGGATAGCTGGCCGGACGCCAGGCCTTTACCCGCAGGACGTGGCCGGTGAGGTCGAAGCCGAGCCCGCCGAAGTTCACCGGCAGGCTGAGCAACTGGTATGCCGCGTAGGCAGCCGTGTACAGGCCGAAGATGGCCAGGATCGGATGGCTTATCTCCATCCACAGTTGCGAGATGATGATGCATGTCGCGCTCAGGGCCAGCGCTGTTGCCAGGAACGGCAGCGAGCGCCAGCCGTATGAGACCTTTTCCTGGTCGTCCGGAGGCTCGGGCAACACCAAGCCGGTGCGCCTGTGGTGCTTTCCTCGCGGTGCCATGGTTGGCGCGGTCACGTGCTGCCCCTCCGGATCCAGACCATGAAATCCCGCAACCCGGCAGCCTCCCGGTACGGGATCGAGTGCACGTACTGGTAGTCACCCGACTCCGTGACGTCTCGCTCGATCTTGTAGTCGACAGCGAGGTTGTCGACGAACTCCAGCAGGATCACGGCGAAATACCGGTGGTCGATCGCATCGGCATACCCGGCCAGGCCGGCCTCGGCGTGGGCGTCGCCGGGACCGCGGTACCGGATGTAAGCGGTGCCGACGACTTGCCGCCCGCTGACTTCCCGCGGCAAGTAGTAATGCAGCAGAACACCGCCGTCGTCAGACAGCACGGGCCCGGGATGGGCTGCCAGCACGCGCTGCATATACGCCGTCAGCGCAGTGGTGTTCGGCCAGCCGTACTGATGGCTTGCTGCCGGTATGCCCGGCAGCGCCGCTAGCGCCACCGCTACCACGCCGGCCCTGAAGGCCGCGACAGCCTTCACTGGCGGCACCACCCTGGATATCGCCGCCACCGCATAGCCGGCCGCCGCGCAGCCGAACCAGGCGCCGTAATCGTCATGCTTGAACAGCGACGTGAGGGTATGAATCCGTGCCTGCTCGGCCGGAGCGAGCAGAACGGCAACGGCGAGCACGCTGATGAGCAGCGCGAACGACGCACCGCGGCGGGCCGTCACCGCCGCGACGATGCCAACCGCGGCAAGCAGTGCGACGGCCCAAAGCCACTTTGCGCTTAGCATCAGCAGATAAGTCGCGGGATAGCTGCCGGTGCGCCGGTCCAGCGTCGTCGAGCTAAGCCCGCGCAGGTAGACCTCTCCGCCAGCCAGTAAGGCGATCGCGAGCAGCCCGCCGAGCGTCGCGAGCAACACGGCTCCAGTTCTGACCGCCGCTGCCCGGCCGCGGCCGCGGCACACCGTCAGCACCGCGACACATAGCACTACCGGGTCGAAGAGGGTGGAGGCGTACTTGGTCGCATTGGCCAGGGCCAGCGCACCCGCTGCAGTTGCGGTAAGCACTACTGCTCGCCTTCCGGCCCGGTCAGCCGATAAGACGGCTAACCAGGCAGCTAGGCCCATCAGGCTCAGCGCCATCGCGTCGTAGGTGGCAAGCGCGCCGAGGAACTGCGTTCCGGCCAGCCCGGCGAACAGGGCGGCGGCAAAGAACGCCGCCCTCCGGTCGAATAACCGCCGGGTAATGCCGTGCAGCATGGCCGTCGCCGCAAGCATCATGACCAGGGACAAGAGCCGGGCAACGGGCAGACCGCCAGTGGCCGCCGCGATGGCGCCGAGCGGGGGGTAGAGCACAGGCGAGCCGGAGAAGTAAGTGGCGAAGTTCGGCACCGCGCTGCCGTGCAGCAAATGCGCAAGCTCTAGCCGGCCCGCCCACAGGTACAGGGCCTCGTCGGAGAAGGCCGTGTTACTCCCGACAAGGCGCGCGCTGAGTAAGGACTGGGCGACAAGCAGCAGCGTCAGCGGCCACCCAGGTCTGGTGGCTAAGCCTGACCACGCGGCAGAGTTCCTTGCTGACCTGCCGACAGCCTCGGCAACCTCAATCGTTTCGGCAGCCGACGCCAAGCCCGCCGTGGTTACCCTGGCCTGTTCTGGCTGCGCCAGCGACATCAGCATCGCCAGCGCGCGCCGACCCTCTGGCCGGGCTACACCGGATTGCCGAGGCCTGTCGACCGCGGCTGGCCGCAGAGGCTGGACTATCGGAGCCGTGGTCGCGTCGCGGTCAACCTGCGCCGTCACTTTTCGCGCCGCAGCACGTCACCTGGCATCATCTGGGCCGGCGGAAGGCCGCTCACCTCCCCCGCGAATGCCGCATCCTGCCGCCCGGGCAGGGTCCGCATGTAAGCGAGCAGGGGAGCTGAAACCTGCCCCAGGGCCACCGCTGGGGCAGGTAACGGCTCAGTCACTCTCCGGCGGCGCGTGGCATCGAAACGCCCTGCCAGCCGTTCAGGAAGCCGCGGACCTCGTTCTCGCTATACCTGCGGTGACCACCGGGTGTCCGGATCGACGACAGCTTGCCGCCGCGAGCCCAGCGGGTGACCGTCTTCGGGTCCACCCGGAGCATCGCAGCGACCTCCGCAGGGGTCAGGAGTCGGTTATCCGGCTTGATCTGAGTTCTCACGAGGGGTCCTCTCGCACTCGAAGGTAATTGTCCTGTCACAGAACGTGACGATCTTGGGTCGTTACTGACCGACAGCGTTCTATCACAGGATGTCACATCGACTTTGGTTTTGCTGGCGTTCCAGTCCTCACGGGGAGAATTTCTATTGGCTGCCAGATCGCGGCATCGGTACATGTGGCGCCAATCCCAGGTCAGCGGTTTACCGGGCCCTTCGGACAGCAATCGGCTTATCCCATGCTTACGGCGCCGCTAAGCCAACTGCGGGATCAATCAGCCGTTCGAGAATGCTCGCGAACACGATGTGACAGTCCGTCTTCACCGCACTGCCGCGGCACAGTAAAGGGCAGCACGTCGCCGTGGCAAGGCCTTTCAAGATCAGCGCATCGCGTTTACAAGATCGGCGGATCTCGGCTACCGCAGGTCGCCGTTCACCATTCCGGCGGGTGGGCCTGGCACCGCAATGAGGCCAAGCTCGGCTGGCCCCGCGAGCAGCGGATGATCGGGCAGCACCCGGACTGTATAGCCAAATGGGCCGGGCTGCCCGAGCTCGGCGGCGCCCGCGTACCTGGCCACACCGTCGCCGCCGACTTCGCCGTCCAGGTACAAGGTTGACCGCACCGGGTCGATGATCTCGTCGGAGTCCCCCGCCTTGCCGTAGACGACCTCGACGCAGACGTCTTCCGGCGCGAGGGTGCCGAGCGCGATGCTGGCCCGGACCGTCAGCCTGCTGCCGGGACTCAGCTCGACATCGTCGGCCTCTACATGCTCGATCTGCACGCCAGACCAGCCGCCAGTTACCCGGCGCTTCCAGGCCGCGAGTTCGGCCGCGCGCTGGAACGTGCCGCCGCTCTCGCCCGCCTCAGCCCGCCCCGCCAGCACCCGGGAGGCACTGGCGGCGGGCGCGTACAGCTCGGTCACGTACTGCCTGACCATGCGGCTCGCGAGTGCCTTAGGCCCGAGCGTGCGCAGTGTGTGCGAGACCATATCCAGCCACCGGTCCGGCAGGCCGTCGCGCCCGGCCTGATAGAACAGCGGCGCGACGGACTTGCCGAGCAGGTCATACAGCGCGGCCGCCTCCAGCTCATCCCGCCGTACGGGATCGGCTACCGTGTCGGCGGATGGGATCGCCCAGCCGTTGCGGCCGTCGTACCACTCGTCCCACCAGCCGTCCAGAACCGACAGGTTCAGCGCGCCGTTGAGCGCGGCCTTCATCCCCGAGGTGCCGCACGCCTCGAGCGGACGCAGCGGGTTGTTCAGCCACACGTCGCAGCCCTGCACGAGGGTGCGAGCCATCGCCATGTCGTAGTCCGGCAGGAACACGATCCGGTGCCGCACCTGCGGACTGTCCGCGAACCGCACGAGCTGCTGTATCAGCTGCTTGCCGCCGTCGTCGGCGGGATGCGCCTTCCCGGCGACGACGATCTGGATCGGCCGCTCAGGATCGAGCAGCAGGGCCGTCAGCCTGGCCGGGTCATGAAGCATCATGGTGAGCCGCTTGTAGGACGGCACCCGCCGGGCGAAGCCGATCGTCAGGACATCCTCGTCCAGCACGCTGTCGGTCCAGATGAGCTCGGCGTCCGAGGCACCGCGCTGCCGCCATGATGCGCGCAGCCTGCGCCGCGCCTGCTCGATCAGCCGGGTCCGCAGCACCCTCCTGACCTCCCACACGCGCCGCGGATCGGCGGCCACCTGCTGCCAGAATTCCGGGTCATCGGCAGGGTCGGCGGACGTGCTAACGGCCCCGCCGGCCAAGACGGCCCCGCCGGCCAAGCCGGCCAAGCCGGAACCGCCGGCCAAGCCGGAACCGCCTGCCCCGCTCCCCTGCTCAGCCGCCAGCCCGAATATCTCCGGCGCGACCCAGGTGGGCGCGTGCACGCCGTTGGTGATTGACGTAATGGGCACTTCGGCAACATCGAAGCCTGGCCAGAGCCCGGTGAACATGGTCCTGCTCACGCAGCCGTGCAGCTCGCTGACCCCGTTCACCCGCTGGGCCAGCCGCATGCCCATCACCGCCATGTTGAACACGCTGGGATCGCCGCCAGGGTACGTCTCTGCACCGAGCGCGAGGATCCGGTCGGCCGGGAGGACCGCCTCGGCGCCGTCGTGGACGTTGCGGGCGACCATTTCCAGCGGGAACCGGTCGATGCCTGCCGGCACCGGGGTATGGGTCGTGAACACGGTGCCGGCCCTGCACACCTCAAGCGCCTCGTCGAAGTCCAGGCCCTGCCGCACGTACTCGCGGATGCGCTCGAGGCCCAGGAACCCCGCATGACCCTCGTTGGTGTGGAATACCTCAGGTGACGGGTGGCCGGTCAGTGCGCAGTACGCCCGCACGGCGCGGACTCCGCCGACCCCGAGCAGCAGTTCCTGGCGCAGCCGATGGTCGGTGCCGCCGCCATACAGCCGGTCGGTCACCTCACGCAGGGCAGGATCGTTCCCCTCTACGTAGGAGTCGAGCAGGAGCAGCGGCACCCTGCCGACCTCTGCAACCCAGATCTGCGCGGCCAGCGTCGCGTCGTCTGCCAGCCCGACCGATACCTGGACGGCCGACCCGTCGCTGTCTCGTAGCAGCGTCAGCGGAAGGCCGTTCGGATCCGAGGCCGGATACCTCTCGGTTTGCCAGCCCTCGATCGACAGCGACTGGGTGAAGTAGCCGTGCCGGTACAACAGGCCGACGCCAATCAGCGGCACGCCGAGGTCACTGGCTGCCTTCAGGTGGTCGCCGGCCAGGATGCCCAGGCCCCCCGAGTACTGGGGCAATGCGGCGGTGATGCCGTACTCGGGCGAGAAGTAGGCGATCGCGGCCGGAAGGCCGGCTTCGGCCGAACCTGCAGCCGGCTCTGACGCGAACTGGTACCAGCGCGGCCCGGTCAGGTACGCCCGCAGGTCCTCGGTCGCGGCACCGAGGCGGCGCAGGTACCGGTCGTCGGCGGCGATCGCGGTCAGCCGGTCCTGGGCGACCCTCGCGAGCAGGGCGACGGGATCCCGCTCTGCCAGCTCCCGGCTATCCGGGTCGATCGCGGCAAAGAGCTCCCTGGTGCCCGCGTGCCACGACCAGCGCAGGTTCAGCATCAGCGAACGCAGCGGATCGAGTGGCTCAGGCAGCACGGGGTGGATGGTGAACCGGCGGATTGCTTTCACGCACAGTGACCTTAATAGGTAACCGCGCGTGCGCGCCCATGAGCCCCAGGAACCACCCGAGATCTCAGCCGGAGCGACCCCCCGCGGCGATCGGGCCGGGTACTTCAGCCTTCTTATGACCGGAACGGGGTGGCGACCCGGCGGGCCGTGCTCCGCCTGGCCGCGGTCGCCCGCCATCCGGCCGACGGCGAGCCCGCACCCGCCAGCGCCACACTGCCCCCAATCGGCATGCCTGCCGGCCGGATGGGTAGCTTTCATCCGTGATCGGTCGGATCCCCATTCTGGATGTGCAGCCGGCGGTTGAGGCCGGCCAGCTACCCGCCAAGGCAGTCGTCGGCGAGACGTTCCAGGTCACCGCCACCGTGTTCCGCGAAGGCCACGAGATGCTCGGCGCCGGGGTCGTGCTCACCGACCCAGAAGGCAACCACTGGCCGCCGGTGCGCATGAGCGAACTGGCCGAGGGCACCGATCGTTACGGCGCCGAGGTCACGCCCGACCGCGAAGGGCTCTGGCATTTCCGCGTCGAAGCCTGGGGCGACCCGCTGGCGCGGTGGCGGCATGACGCGCAGATCAAGGTTCCCATCGGCCAGGACGTCGAGCTGATGCTGACCGAGGGCGCGCAACTGCTCAAGCGCACGGCCCAGCAGATCGACACCCCCGCCCCGATGCCGCCGGAGGCGGCCAGGACCGCGAGGGCCGCGAAGGCGGCACTGAGGGCGGCGGCCAAGCAGCTCACCAATACCGAGATCCCGCCGCTGGACCGGCTGGCCACGGCCACAAGTCCGGCGGTCCGCGCGGCGACCGCCGCCTACCCGCTGCGCGACCTGCTGACAAGCGCCGAGCCGCTGCCGCTGATCGTGGACAGGCAGCGCGCCCTGTACGGCGCGTGGTACGAGTTCTTCCCCAGGTCAGAGGGCGCACAAGTAGATCCAGCGGGCCGGCGCAAGTCGAGGTCAGGCACGCTGGTCACCGCGGCCGAGCGGCTGGACGCGATTGCGGACATGGGCTTCGACGTGGTGTACCTGCCGCCGGTGCATCCGATCGGCATCACCGCGCGCAAGGGCCGGAACAACGCGCTCGTGGCAAGCTCCGCCGATCCGGGCTCGCCCTGGGCGATCGGCGCCCCCGACGGCGGGCACGACGCGATCCATCGAGAACTGGGCACCCTCGCCGACTTCGACGCGTTCGTGGCCAGGGCGCAGGAACTAGGCATGGAGGTGGCCCTGGATCTGGCCCTGCAGGCTTCACCCGATCACCCGTGGGTCAGCCAGCACCCGGAGTGGTTCAGCACCAGGGCCGACGGCTCGATCGCCTACGCCGAGAACCCGCCGAAGAGGTATCAGGACATCTATCCGCTGAACTTCGACAACGATCCCGAGGGCATCTACGCCGCGGTCAACCACCTGGTGCGGCACTGGATGGAACACGGGGTAAGGATCTTCCGGGTCGACAACCCGCACACCAAGCCGCTGCCGTTCTGGCAGCGGCTGCTGGCCGATATCGCCAGCACCGACCCTGACGTCCTGTTCCTGGCCGAGGCGTTCACCAGGCCCGCGATGATGCACGCGCTGGCCCGCATCGGCTTCCACCAGTCGTATACGTACTTCACCTGGCGGAACACGGCCGAAGAGCTCACCGAATACCTGCAGGAGCTGTCCGGCCCGGCTGCCGCCTACATGCGGCCCAACTTCTTCGTGAACACGCCGGACATCTTGTGCGGCTACCTGCAGCACGCCGGACCAAGCGCGTTCGAAGTCCGCGCGGTCCTGGCCGCCATGCTCGTACCCTCCTGGGGCGTCTACTCGGGATATGAACTATGCGAGAACATTCCGCTGGTGCCCGGCAGCGAGGAGTACCTGGACTCGGAGAAGTACGCCTACCGGCCGCGCGACTGGGACCGCGCGGCCGAGCTTGGCGTGACCATCGCACCCTTCCTCGCCAGGCTGAACGAGATCAGGCGCGACCACCCGGCCCTGCACTGGCTGAGGAACCTGCGTTTCCACTACAGCGACCAGCCAGACATCCTGTGTTTCTCCAAGCGCACCAGCCCGCAGCAGGAGGGTCACCCCGACACAGTTCTTGTCGTGGTAAACCTGGACGCTGGAGGTGCGCGTGAGGCTACTGTCTGGCTTGACGGAAATGCGCTGGGGCTCGACCCGGCGGCAGGCCTGAACGTCACCGACGAGCTGACCGGGCAGACCTACCGCTGGGGTCAGGCCAATTACGTCCGCCTGGACCCTGCGGTCGCACCGGCACACATTTTTACCGTGCGCTGACTCAAGGTGCACTGATGAGGCTCGCTAGCGGAAGCCTGACCAGTGCATCCTTGTTGAGTAAGGAGAACGTTCCTCGCCAAGGACACCAGGCCCGGAAAGGCAGGAACCCTAGGAAGCGGACCCTAAGCAGGTAGCAGCGGGGAGCGGCAGTGAATCAGCCGATGCATCCGGCCCGGCAGCGAGAGGCCGAGGCACCGGGGCCGGAGTTCAAGACGGCCGCGACCGAGCCTGTGCCTGACTCCTTCTCGTTCGAGTCGCCTAGCGATCCGCGGTGGTTCAAGCGGGCGGTCTTCTACGAAGTGCTTATCCGCGGGTTCCACGATTCCAACGGTGACGGCACGGGCGACATCAAGGGCCTGATCTCGCGGCTGGACTACCTGCAGTGGCTCGGCATCGACTGCATCTGGCTGCTGCCCATCTACGCTTCCCCACTGCGTGACGGCGGTTACGATATCGCCGATTTCATGGCGATCCTGCCGGAATTCGGCACCATCGGGGACTTTGTCGAACTAGTCGAGCAGGCGCACAAGCGCGGCATCCGGGTCATCGCGGACCTGGTGATGAACCACACCAGCGACCAGCACCCGTGGTTCCAGGCATCCCGCAGCGACCCTGACGGCCCGTTCGGCGACTTCTACGTCTGGTCCGACGCCGACGACAAGTACACAGACGCGCGCGTGATCTTCGTTGACACCGAGCGGTCGAACTGGACGTTCGACGAGGTCCGCGGCCAGTACTACTGGCACCGGTTCTTTTCCCACCAGCCCGACCTCAACTACGAGAACCCCAATGTCCAGGACGCGATGCTTGAGGTACTGCGGTTCTGGCTGGACCTCGGCATCGACGGCTTCCGGCTGGACGCGGTGCCCTACCTGTACGAGCGCGAGGGCACCAACTGCGAGAACCTCAAGGAAACGCACGAGTACCTGAGGCGCGTCCGGGCCGAGATCGACCGCCTCTACCCGGACCGCGTCCTGCTGGCCGAGGCCAACCAGTGGCCCGGCGACGTGGTGGAGTACTTCGGCGACCCGAGCGTCGGCGGTGACGAGTGCCACATGGCGTTCCACTTCCCGCTGATGCCGCGCATCTTCATGGCGGTTCGCCGCGAGCAGCGCTATCCCATCTCCGAGATCATGGCCCAGACGCCGCAGATCCCTGACGGCTGCCAGTGGGGCATCTTCCTGCGCAATCACGACGAGCTGACGCTGGAGATGGTCACCGACGACGAGCGCGACTACATGTACTCCGAGTACGCCAGGGACCCGCGGATGAAGGCGAACATCGGCATCCGCCGCAGGCTCGCCCCCCTGCTGGACAACGAGCGTGACCGGCTCGAGCTATTCACCGCGCTGCTGCTGTCGCTGCCCGGCTCGCCGGTGATCTACTACGGCGACGAGATCGGCATGGGAGACAACATCTGGCTCGGCGACCGCGACGGTGTCCGCACGCCGATGCAATGGACCCCGGACCGCAACGCAGGATTTTCCCAGTGCGATCCGGCCCGGCTCTACCTGCCGCTGATCATGGACCCGATCTACGGCTACCAGGCGCTGAATGTGGAGGCGCAGGAGCGGAGCCCTGGCTCGCTGCTGAACTGGACCAGGCGGATGATCGACATCCGCAAGCGCCACCCCGTGTTCGCCATCGGCAGCTACGACGAGCTGAACTCGTCCAATCCGAGCGTGCTGGCATTCATACGAGAGCGGCACGAGGACCAGGGCGAGCGGCACGGGGGCGACCCGGAGGCCGCCAGCGGCGACATCATGCTGTGCGTCAACAACCTGTCCAGGTTCCCGCAGCCGGTAGAGCTAGACCTGAGCAGATTCGCAGGCTGGACCCCGGTAGAGCCGATGGGCAACGTGGCCTTCCCGCCCATCGGCGAGCTCAACTACCTGCTCACCCTGCCCGGCCACGGCTTCTACTGGTTCACCCTGCAGCCGCCTGCCGACCAGCCCTAGACCGCCAGGACGGCCGCGCACGGCCGCTATTGTGGCCGGCAGTCACACCTGCCGGAGTACCCTCAGAATGGTGCGTGCCTCACCACGACCAGTGCTCGCCGCGAGCTTGCTGCTGGCGGCAGCAGCTCTGGCCGGGTGCGGGTCCGCCAGCCCGGCCGGGACCGCGAGCGGCCAGCAGACCGAGGTCGTCCACATCAGACCGGTGAGCTCCGGCGGGACAGCCGCCGCGGGATACCGGACGACGAGTACCGCCGCCGATGCCTCCTGCGAGCCCGGCTCGGAGGCCATCGGCCAGGCCTACCGTTGCTTCGCCGGCAACACCGTCTACGACCCCTGCTGGGCGGAGCAAGCCGCCACCCCGACCGTGCTCTGCCTCGTCGATCCCTGGTCCAGGGCCGACGCAAGGCTCACGGTGAGCTCCGGCCTGGCGGCAATTCCGAACGAGGGCGGGATCGGCGAGCCGTGGGGCCTGCAGCTCGTGACCGGGCAGCGGTGCCTCCTGGTCCAGGGCGCGCACCAGGTGTTCCGCGGCCGGGTCGTTGACTACTATTGCGGACCGACCTTGTCCTTGCTCCGCGGCCTGACCAAGACCAGCCGGCCCTGGACGGCACGCAGCGTCATCACCAGATCCGGCCAGCTGACTAGCGGCTCCGACCTGAAGATCGCCATTGCCTGGTTCGGCGCTGCCGGGCAGTACCGCTAACGGCCCGTGCGCCCTCGTTCCGGCGATTGATGATCTTCCCATTTACGGGCATGGTGATGTAGACGATCCGCGCAGCCGTTGCGATATCGGCGGCTATGCCGGGAACGCACCGCTTCCCGGTTATTCGCGGCCCGACATGCCGGGCGGGAGGTGCAAGCAAGAGTGACCGACACCGTGGCCGAGACCGTGCTGCACGACATGCTGGCTCGGTGGCTGCCGCGGCAGCGGTGGTTCCCTGGCCGGGGCACGGAAATCGGGGAGCTAGCCATCCTCTCGGACATTCCGCTGCTGACCGGCGATCCGCAGCTGCGGCACCTGATCGTTGAGGTGCGGCATGCTAGCGGCCTGGCGCGCTTCCAGGTGCTCCTCGGCTGCCGCAGCCGGGCGCCCGCCCTCGACAGCAGCGCCCTGATCGGGACCCTGCCTGGACTTGCCTTGTACGACGCGCTACACGATCCGGAGCTCGCGGGGGTGCTGCTGCGCGGCATCGCCGGGCAGCGCCTCGCGGGCCCGCTGCGGTTCGTCTGCGAGCCGGGCGCACCGCTTGCCGACCTGCCGGGCGGCCGGCTGCTCACGGCCGAGCAGAGCAACAGCAGCCTGGTGTTTGGCGATACGGCCATCCTGAAGGTGCTACGGCGGCTGTTCCCTGGCGCCAACCCCGACCTGGAAGTCGCGGAGGCGCTGGCCAGGCTCGGGTCGGCCCGGATCGCGGCGCCGTTCGGCTGGATCGAGACCGAGATCGACGGCGAGCCGGTGCTGCTCGCGGTGCTTTCTGAGTATCTGGCCGGCGCCAGGGACGGCTGGACCCTGGCCACCGAGAGCCTCGGCCGGCTGTACGCCCGGCAGGGTGCCTACGGCCAGGAGTACCTGACCGCGCCGGTACGAGCGGAAGGCGACGGGTCTGGCCCCGGCTCGCGCGGCGGCCAGGACGCAGGTGGCTCGGGCGCAGGAGGCGGAGGCCAGGACCCTGGCGCCGAGGGCACTGGTGCTGTGGGCGGGCTGCCGTTCGCCGCGGAGGCCCGCCAGCTCGGCCTGGCCACCGCGCAGATGCACGGCGACATGGCGACCGCGTTCGGCAACCGCGAGATGACGCCTGCTGAGCTGGCGGCGCTCGTCAGCACCCTCACCGCGAAACTCGACGCGGCGGTCGCCGTGGTCCCGGAGCTTGGCGCCCACGCGGCCAGGATCGCCTCCGTCTATGCCGGCCTGGCCAGGGTCGCAGGGCCGGTCGTGGTCCAGCGCATACACGGCGACTACCATCTGGGACAGGTACTGCGCAGCACGCACGGCTGGGTAGCGCTTGACTTCGAGGGCGAGCCGGCCGCGCCGCTAGCCGAGCGGCGGGCACTGGCCCCGGCGCTGCGGGACGTGGCCGGTATGCTCCGCTCGTTCGACTACGCGGCCCGGCACCAGCTGGTCGGCCACCCGGAGCGACAGGACCTCGCCGCGACGGCAAGCGCGTGGGTACGGGAATGCCAGGATGCATTCTGCGCCGGTTATTCCGCCGGGGGCGGGGCAGACCCGAGTGACCAGGCGACGCTCATGCATGCGCTCACCATGGAGAAAGCGGTCTACGAGGTGATCTACGAGTACCGGCACCGGCCATCCTGGCTGTCGATCCCGCTCGATTACGTGGCGGCGGCATGACTGCGCAAACTCGTCAGCCCGACCAGATCAGCCACGCCGAGATCGACACGCTGCTCGCGGGAGCGCACCACGACCCGCATGCAGTGCTCGGCGCGCATCCGGGCGCCGGCGGCGTGACGATCCGCGCCCTGCGCCCGCTGGCCGAGACCGTAGCCGTGGTCCTGGCCGACGGCAGCCGGGTGCCGATGACTCACCTGTATCAGGGCGTCTTCTCGGCGACCGTCCCCGGCACGCAGGTGCCGGACTACCGGATCGCGGTCACCTATGAGGGCACCGGCGAGACCCTGGCCGACGACCCGTACCGGCACCTGCCCACGCTGGGCGAGATGGACCTGCACCTGATCGCCGAGGGCAGGCACGAGGCCCTGTGGACGGTGCTCGGCGCGCGGGTACGGCCCGAGGCTGGAGGCACCTCGTTTGCCGTCTGGGCACCGAACGCGCGCGGTGTCCGGGTGATCGGGGACTTCAACCACTGGGATGGCCGGGCCCACCCGATGCGGTCGCTCGGCTCGTCCGGGGTGTGGGAGCTGCTGATCCCTGGCGTCGGAGCCGGCGCCACGTACAAGTACGACATCTGCGGTCCTGACGGCAGCTGGCATCGCAAGGCGGACCCGGTGGCGGGCCTGGCCGAGCGCCCGCCCGCTACCGCGTCGGTGGTGGCTGAGTCCCGCTACCAGTGGGGCGACAAGAAGTGGCTGGCCGCGCGGGCCAGCCGCGACTTGCTCGCGAGCCCGATGAGCGTGTACGAGGTGCACCTCGGCTCGTGGCGGCCCGGCCTGTCCTACACCGAGCTGGCCAGCCAGCTCACCAGCTACCTGACCGATATGGGCTTCACCCACGTGGAGTTCCTGCCAGTGGCCGAGCACCCGTTCGGCGGCTCGTGGGGCTACCAGGTCACCTCCTACTATGCGCCATCCGCGCGGTTCGGCGGCCCCGACGAGTTCCGCTACCTGGTGGACTGCCTGCACCAGGCGGGGATCGGGGTGCTGCTTGACTGGGTACCTGCGCACTTTCCGCGCGACTCCTGGGCACTGGCCAGGTTCGACGGCACGCCACTGTACGAGAACGCCGATCCGCAGCGCGGCGAGCACCCCGACTGGGGCACGCTCATCTTCGACTACGGCCGGCCGGAAGTGCGCAACTTCCTGGTGGCCAACGCCATCTACTGGCTGGAGGAGTTCCACGCCGACGGACTGCGGGTGGATGCGGTCGCGTCCATGCTCTACCTGGACTACTCCCGCAAGGACGGACAGTGGACGCCGAACGCGCTCGGCGGCCGGGAGAACCTGGACGCCGTCTCGTTCCTGCGCGAGGTGACCGCCACCTGCTACAAGCGAGTACCGGGCATCGCCATGATCGCCGAAGAATCCACCGCGTGGCCAGGAGTGACAAGGCCTGTGCACCTGGGCGGGCTCGGCTTCGGGCTGAAGTGGAACATGGGCTGGATGCACGACACGCTGGCCTACTTCGCCCGCGACCCGGTACACCGCAGCTATCACCACGACGAGATCACCTTCTCGATGATCTACGCCTACAGCGAGCACTACGTGCTGCCGCTCTCGCACGACGAGGTCGTGCACGGCAAGGCCTCGCTGCTGCGCAAGATGGCCGGCGACGAGTGGCGGCAGTTCGCCGGGCTGCGCTCCCTGCTCGGCTACATGTGGGCGCATCCGGGCAAGCAACTGCTGTTCATGGGCGGTGAGTTCGGCCAGGGCGACGAGTGGTCCGAGCAGACGGGGCTGCAGTGGCACCTGCTCGAATACCCTCTGCACGCCGGGGTGCAGCAGCTCGTCAGGGACCTCAATCAGGTCTATCTGGAGCGACCCGCGCTCTGGCAGCAGGACAGTTCCCCGGCCGGCTTCGAGTGGATCGACGCCAACGACTCCTCAGGCAACGTGCTGTCTTTCCTTCGCTACAGCGCCGACGGCAGCGCACTGGCGTGCGTCGCTAACTTCAGCGCGATGCCGCACTACGACTACCGTATCGGCCTGCCCTCGGCCGGCCCGTGGACCGAGCTGATCAACACCGACGCCGAGATCTACGGCGGGAGCGGGGTGGGCAACCTCGGTGCTGCCGAGGCGGTCCAGGAGCCGTGGCACGGCCGACCCGCCTCGGCCACCATCACGATTCCGCCGCTCGGCGTCATCTGGCTCGCTCCGGCGATTCGCGGCTAAAACCCTATTTGCCGGTACACGGCTAGTACGGCGCCCGTACGTCACCACGGGCGCCACGGGTCCGCGCCTGCCGATGCGCGGCGCAGTCAGCTGACCTCGACGAGCCGCGCCTCGAGCAGGCTGCCCGACTCGATCCGGAGCACGCCGAGAGTGCCGTGCGGCTGGCGGCGGCGGTCCGTGGGCGAGCCGGGATTGAAGATCCGAAGCGTCTTGTCGGCCTGGTCGAGCGGTATGTGCGAGTGCCCGAAGATGACAAGCTCTGCCTGCGGGAACGCACGGTGCATCCGGCCAAGCCGCCCCGCCGCCTGGCCGCTGTCATGGATCATCGCGACCCGTAGCCCGTCCAGGTCCAGTTCCAGCGTGGGCCTGGCGCCCCAGCGGATCACGTCAGGCCCGTCGTTGTTGCCGGCCACCGCGCGCACCTGGCCGTACTCGGTGAGCTCGTCGAGCACGGCGGCCGTGCACACGTCACCGGCATGCAGGATGAGGTCAGCGTGCCTCAGCTGCTGAGCGACTGGCGGCGGGCACGACTTCCACCGCCGCGGCGCATGAGTGTCGGACAGCACCACAACGCGCATGGGCACCATCATGCCTGCGACCATCGATAGTCCGGCGAACTACCGCACCTCGCCTACGATTCGCACATGCACGCTCAGGCGGTCTTCCTTGATCTCGACGGCACGCTGCTCGACTACGACAATGCGGCGTGGGCGCAGACCGTCCGAGCCGTATGTGCCGCCATCCATCGGCCGGGCGACGGCCTGGATCCGGAGACCCTGTTCTCCGTCTACACCGGGATTAGCGCGCGGTACTTCCGGTCCGCCGAGGCCACCGGCGAGCATGTAACCGACGGGCACGCCATCTGGCGCGGCCTGTGGCGGCAGGCGCTGGCCGAGTGCGGCTGCACCGAGGAGAGCACGGCCGACGCGGCGGTGGCGGCCTACGACGCGGACAGGCGCGACCGGTACCGGCTATTCAGCGATGTGCTGCCTGCACTTGCCCAGCTCCGCGAGCGAGTGGCCGCCCTCGTACTGATCACGAACGGGCCGGGCAGCACCCAGCGGCACAAGGCCATCGCCACCGGACTGACTGACCTGCTGGATGCGGTGATCATCTCCGGCGAGGCGGGCACGGCCAAGCCGGGTCCGGCTATCTTCGCGCTCGCGGCGGCGGCAGTGGACGTCCCGCTGGCCGCCGCCTGGCACGTCGGCGACAGCCTGGCCAGCGACATCGCCGGTGCGCGCAATGCGGGCCTGGGCGCCGGAGTGTGGCTCAACCGTAACGGCGCCGCCCGGCCGACTGGCCAGCACCAGGGCCAGCCCAGCCCGGCCGACCCCAGGCCGGACTACGAGATCGCCTCGCTCAGCGAGCTGCCCGCCCTTCTCGGCCGGTAGCCCGCCTGGCATGCCCTTGCCGACCAGGCCAGGGTCCTGCGTTACGGTCGGTGGTGACAGCCGGATAGGGCCGCAGCGAGCCGGTCAGCATGGGGGCGCAAATGGACGAGCAACTCCTAGGGCAGGCGCCGGACCACGAGCCGGTGCCCGACGACGCCAGCGCGATGGTTGCCGAGCGCGCATCCTCGGCGGTGCGGCCGGGACGAATGCCAGCCCTCTATCTCGGTCACGGTGCGCCGCCGCTCGTCGACGACCCGCTATGGGTAGTACAGCTGGAAGCGTGGGCTCGGACGCTGCCGAGGCCCAGCGCCATCCTGGTTGTCTCGGCGCACTGGCAAGAGGCACCGCTTGCGATCGGCGCGACATTCGACGCGGCGCCGCTGACCTACGACTTCTTCGGGTTCCCCGACCGCTACTACCGCGCCACCTATCCGGCTCCCGGTGCGCCGGACCTCGCCAGCCGGGTGCGCTCCCTGCTGGCAGGCAAGGAGCCAGTCGCCGACGTGCCCGACCGCGGTCTTGACCACGGCGCCTACGTCCCGCTCACCGTGATGTACCCGGAAGCCAACATACCGGTGCTGCAGATATCGATGCCCAGCCTTGATCCCGAACGGCTACTGCGGGTGGGCGAGGCCCTGCGGCCGCTACGGGACGAGGGGGTCCTGATCATGGGCAGCGGCTTCCTAACCCACGGGCTGCCGTTCCTGCGCGACATGCGCTTCAACGCCCCGCCGCCGGCCTGGTCGGCGGAGTTCGATCACTGGGCTGCGGCAGCACTCGACGCTGGTGACGTCGATGCCCTGGCCAGCTTTCGCGGGGCGCCGGCCGTAACGTACGCGCATCCGACGACCGAGCACTACGCTCCGCTGTTCGTGACGCTTGGCGCGGCCCAGTCCCCGGCGCCGGTGACGACGATCACCGGTTACTGGCTGGGCCTGGCCAAAAGGTCGGTGCAGGTGGCCTGACACGAGCCTGCTTACCAGCCGACGGCGCCGTCAAGTAGCTCGCGGATCAGGTCGGCGTGGCCGTTATGCCGGGCGTACTCCTCGATCATGTGCACGTAGATCCAGCGGAGCGACACCGCCTCGCCGCGCCTCGTTCCGGTGTAATCAAGGTCCTTGCCGGCGGCATTGGCCCGGCTCTGCTCGCACTCTGCGTGCCACGCCGACAGGTCAGCCTCCCAATTGGCGTTGTCGAGCGGGACCAGTTCGCTGTCCTCCACCTCCGGGTCGAGCCAGATGTACGGCGTGTCCGGCGCCGCCAGCAGCACCCGGCTGAACCAGCCGCGCTCTACCTCGGCCATATGCCGGATCAGCCCGTGCAGTGACAGCAGGGAGGTTGGCACCGGCCTGGCCTTGCGACTGGCGTCATCCAGCCCCTCGCACTTCAGCAGCAGCGTGGTCCGGTGAAAGTCCAGCCAGGCCTCGAGCATCGCCCGGTCCGCGAGCAGGTAAGGTGGCTCGGTCCTGCGCGCGTCTACCAGGTCTTCCACCATCGTCAGCTCCTTCGCTGCCGCCAGCCGGTTCCCGGCTCCAGCGGCCATACTTACGCGGCCCGGCAACGATCCGCCAGCCAATTTCGCCGCCGGGGAATGCTCGGGTCAGATCAGGCCGAGCAGCCAGCCAGGACCGGCCACCGACGCGCCCGCGGCCTCACAGCGCAGCCGCAGCTCACGGTCCGCGGTCACCACGATTCTGCGGCCCGCCGTCTGCTCCGCGAGCTTGGCGATCGTGTCGTCCCCTGACCCGCTCGCCGCCACGACCCGCACCCGGCCATTGCCGGCATTCTGCTCGGCGGCCGGGCGGGCGGCACCCTCGACGACCAGCACTATGTCAGGCAGCCAGGTCATCGTGAGTATCGCCGTCCGGCGGCGGTCGGGGTCGGGCCGCTGGCCGGCGACTGGCTCGCCCGCCGGATCACCAGAGAGGTCACCGGGCAGTTGCGACAGGCCGTCGAGAGCCAGCGGCTCCAGCTGATCTCGCAGCCGCGAGGCCGCCCCGGCGCGGTCACGCCACCAGCCGTCGGGCCGTGAGCCCACCACATTCGCCCCGTCCACGATGATGGTGAGCGGCTCCAGGGCAGCACACAGCTGCGGCCAGTGCTCGGCAAATCCCGGATGCAGGGCCATCCGCGTCACCTCCCGGAGTTGCACCCACGCGACGTCTTCAGTCTCGTCGTAGTCCGACTCCACCTCAAACGCATCCGCGGCTTCCGCCAGCACCGTGGTGTAGAACCAGCCGCCGTGGTCATCGGTGAATATCCCGCGCGGGCGGACCCGATTGCGCGGCACGCCGCACTCTTCGGCCGCCTCGCGCAGCGCGGCCGCGAGCACCGATTCATGGCTATCGCGCGCGCCGCCAGGCATGCCCCAGGTACCGCCATGATGACTCCACCACGTGCGCTGCTGGAGCAGCACCGGGCCGCCGCCACCGACGTAGGCGAGCAGGCCGGCTGCGCCATGCCTGCCCCAGTGCCGGTGCCCAAGCCGACACCGGACCCATCCGTTCCCGTCCCGGCTAGCCATCGCCGCTGGTCCGATCCCTACTGGCGCCATAGCCAAGCCCGTCCATGACCGCGGTCAGCAGCCGACCACGGCTCTCGGCGAACGGGTTTCCGCCGGAGCCGATGACGACCCGCAACGTCTCGGCAATGCCGCGTTCGGTCGTCATGTAGTCGAGCCTAGGCTGTGATACATGTCAGACTCGCTGATCCCCGCATCACTTGCCAAGCTGCGCCAGCAACGGACAGCACCGCGCATCCTGGAACTTGACCTCACCGACGGAGTCAGCGAGTCGCGGCCGACCGATCCGGTGTCTGCCATCATGACCAGGAACAGGGCCGTCCTTGCCGACGTGCTCGATGCGCTGCGCCGGGCCAGTGCGGACTACCGCGTCGTCGCGCTCGTCGCGCGGCTTGGCGGCCGCGCCATCGGCCTGGCGGCGGTGCAGGAACTGCGCCTCGCGATCAGGGAATTCGCCGCTACCGGCAAGGCGACCGTCGCGTGGGCGGACTCGTTCGGCGAGTTCTCGGCCGGGAACGTGCAGTACTACCTGGCAACCGCATTCGACACCATCTGGCTGCAGCCCTCTGGCGACCTGGGGCTTACCGGGATCGCGGTCGAGCGCGTGTTCCTGCGCGGAACGCTGGACAAATTCGGCGCGGACTTTCAGGTAGCCAAGCGGCATGAGTACAAGGGCGCCGCCGAGCAGCTGACGGAGCGCGGCTTCTCCGGCCCGGCCAGGGAGGCCACCGAGCGGCTCACCGCGTCGGTGACCGAGCAGCTGGTGCAGGCTATCGCGGAGCGCCGGCAGCTGGCACCGGACAAGGTCAGGTCACTGATCGACTCGGGCCCGTTCCTTGCCGTGCAGGCACAGGCCAACGGCCTGGTCGACCACCTCGGCTACCGTGACGAGGTCTATGCCGCGGTGCGCAAGCTGGCCGGAGCGGACGCGATACTGCAGTACCTGGGCCGCTACCAGCGCGGCAAGGTTCTGGCCGAGCGCGCCCGCAAGATGACCAGGATGCCAGCCGACCACGATCCTGTCGTCGCGCTGATCTATGCCACCGGTCCGATCAAGCGCGGCCGCAGCGGCCGCAGCCCGCTTGGCGGCAGCTCGATGGGCTCCGACACGATCGCGGCGGCGATCAGGACTGCCGCCAGGGACGAGCATGCGCGCGCGATCCTGCTCCGCGTCAACAGCCCGGGCGGCTCGTACGTCGCCTCGGACACGATCTGGCGCGAGGTTGTCAGGGCCAGGGCCGGCGGTAAGCCGGTAGTGATCTCCATGGGTGACGTCGCCGCCTCCGGCGGCTACTTCATCTCGATGGCCGCGGACGTGATCGTGGCGCAGCCCGGCACGGTGACCGGCTCGATAGGCGTCATCACCGGCAAGCCGGTGGTCGGCGAGGCGCTCGGCCGGGCCGGGGTGACCAGCGACCTGGTATCCCAGGGAGCGCACGCGGCGATGTTCTCCCAGCAGCGGCCCTTCACCGAGGACGAGTGGGCGCTCGTCAACGACTGGCTCGACCACATCTATGCCGACTTCACCGGCAAGGTTGCGGAGGGCCGCGGCATGACTCAGCAGCAGGTGCACGAGGTCGCGAGGGGACGGGTCTGGACCGGCGCTGACGCGCACGCCCGCGGCCTCGTCGACGAACTCGGCGGGCTGGACCGAGCGGCCGCCATCGCCCGGCGCAGGGCAGGCCTACCCGCCACCGCGCAGCTGCGCGTCTACCCGCGCGTCCGTCCGCTGGACCGGCTGATCCCGGCCGGATCTAGCGAAAGCCGCGGGGCCGCGGCCAGTAGCGTGCTTACCGGCGCCGCGCTGGCCGACGCTGTGCTGGCCGACACGTGGGGACCGGTCTGGCAGATCGCTGCCCGGCTCGGGCTGCATCCGCGCGGTCCGCTGATGCTGCCAGGTTCCTGGACATTTGAATGACGGAACGAGGTGCCCTGGGCGCGCCCCGTTCCTATATCGAAGCGCTCAGCGCCTGGCCAGGTGCGGTCACATTGCTGACCATCGCCGACGGCCGGGACGACATAGGCACAACGGTGAGCGCATTCTGCCCGGTTTCAGCTGATCCGCCGCTGGTGCTGGTCTCGCTCACCGCCGACTCGTATCCCGCCGAGGTGCTCGGACGGCTCGACACGTTCGCTGTCACCATGCTGGCGGCCGGGCAGCGCATGCTCGCTGGCCGGTTCGCGGCGGCCGGCCGCCCCGGCGCGCGGCTGCTGCTGGACGGGGTAACCCACCGGCGCGGCGAACTAACCCGCGCGCTCGTGCCTGATGGCGGGCTCGCGGCGTTCGAGTGCTCGGTGAGCACACGGCTGTCCGCCGGCGATCACCTGCTGCTGGTCAGTCAGGTGCTGGCAATCCCCTACGTGGCCGAGGCGGGCGACCCGCTGATCCGGTTCCGCGGTGGTTACCTGCGCTGACGCAGCCGATAGGCCCCGGCATGCCCGGTCGATCCTCGACTGCCCGGTGTGCGCCGCCGACGAGGCGGGTAGGTCCGGTAGCCGGGGGACTTCGGGGGCAAGGTGCGTACACGGATCACGGCCGCACTGGCCGCGCTGGCTGCAGTGCTGACCTGGATGGCCGCGCGGGCACAGGCAGGCCGCATCCCGGCCACTGGCATCCGGGACGCTGGCATCCATCCGGCGGCGCGGCGCGCGGCGGCGCGGCAGGCGGCGGTGCGGCGGGCGGCAGTGCGGCGGGCGGCGGCGTGACCGGAGCCGAAGTGGCCGGATTCGCCGGCGCCGCAATTCTTCTGCTCGGGCTGGTGCTGCTGGTCGGGCAGCGGCTGGCACGCGGCGCCGCCAGGCGACGACCGGTTGGCCCGGCGCTGGCCGAGCTCGAGGAGCAGGCGTCGCACGCGCTGATGGAGACCGACGATGCGGTCAAGACCAGCGAGCAGGAACTCGGGTTCGCGGCAGCCAGGTTCGGCGAGCACGCTGCCGCGCCGTTTTCGGCCGCGCTCAGGACCGCCCGCTCGGAGCTCGCGGCGGCGTTCAAGGTACGTCAGCTGCTGGACGACGACGTCCCCGAGACCGAGCCGATCAGGCGGTCCATGCTGGCAGAGATAAAGCGCCTGTGCACCGAGGCGAATCGGCTGCTTGACGAGCAGTCTGCGGCGTTCGACCAGCTGCAGCACCTCCGGGCCCGCCTGCCCGAAGTGCTCGCCGAGGTGGATCACCACGTCACTCAGCAGGCCAGCCGGGCGGCCGGCTCGCGGGATTGGCTCAGCCGTATGGCCGCGAAATACACGACCGACGCCATTGCTATCGTCGCGTCAAGTCCGGGCCAGGCCGGCACCCGGCTGGACTTCGCCCGCACCTGCATTGCTGCCGCTCGGCAGGCGCTGGACACTGGCGATACTGGCCGGACCGCCGCGGCGCTGCAGGCCGCCGAATCGGCCGCGGACCAGGCCGAATCCCTCCTCGACGGCATCGAGCACCTGGAAGCCGAACTAACCCAGGCAGCTTCGGCACTGCCCGCGGCCTTGCGCGAGATCGACGTCGAGATCGCCGACGCGACAGAGCTGCCGGCCGGCAAGCACGAAGACCGGTCGGCGGCGGTCGACCGCGCGCAAGTCGCGGCCTCGACCGTGCGCGGTCAGCTGGCCGCGGCCGCCCCGTTCGACGCGCTCGAGGCGCTAACCCGGCTGGAACAGGCCGACGTGGCGCTCGACCACATCCTGGCCAGCGCTCGGCAGGAACTCGACAGGCAGAACCGGGCCAGGGCAGTGCTCGACCAGGCCATGCTGGTTGCCCGCAGCTCCATTACCGCCGCCGACGACTTCATCACCACCCGCCGGGGCGGCGTGGGCGCCTCGGCGCGGACTCGGCTGGCCGAGGCCCGCAGGCACTTCCAGCAGGCCATCGCGGGCGCGCAGGACCATCCGGAGGCCGCTGTGGACGAGGCTCAGCGGGCCGACGCCCTTGCCAAGGAGGCCAGATCGCTGGCCGAGCAGGGCATCGCCGAGTTCAGCCGCGGCCTCGGCGGCGGAGCGGGCGACTTCGGCGGCGGCGCGGGCGACTTCGGCGGCAGCGGCGGCGACTTCGGCGGCAGCGGCGACGCGCAGAGCGGCGTCGCCGGCGCCATTCTCGGCGGGATCCTGATCGACTGGGAGCCTGGCCGGCCTGCGGACCGCAGCGGCGCCGGCGAACTCGGCACGCCGGGCAGCTTCGGCGGCGCCGGGACACGCGGCAGGCGGCGCCCCGGCTCGGCGGGCAGCGGGGCTGACTCGGTGCTGCCTGCGCCCTTCAGCCGTTGAGATAGGCCAGTACCGCGAGCACACGGCGGTTGTCATCGTCCGAAGGCGCCAGCTCGAGCTTGGTGAAGATGCTGCTGCTGTGCTTGCTGACCGCCTTCTCGGTCACGAACAGCCGTTGCGCGATCGCGCTGTTGGACCGCCCCTCGGCCATCAGCCCAAGCACCTCGCGCTCTCTGGCCGACAGCCGTGCGAGCGGCTCGTCCCTGGCCCGGCGGCCGAGCAGCTTCGCCACTACCTCGGCGTCCATAACGGTGCCGCCTGCGGCCACTGTCCGTACCGCGTCGATGAACTGGTCGTCGTTGAAGACCCTGTCCTTTAGCAGGTAACCGACTCCACCGCCGAGGTCGGCAAGCAGTTCCCTGGCGTAGAGCTGCTCCACGTACTGAGAGAGCACGAGGACGGGCAGGCCCGGCAGCTCCCGTCGGGCCGCGATGGCGGCCCTGAGCCCGTCGTCGGTGAAAGACGGCGGCAACCGCACGTCGACGATCGCGATCTCGGGTCTATGCTCCAGCATGGCGGCCAGCAGGCCGGGTGCGCTGTCTACCGCTGCGGCGATCTCGAATCCGTGCGCCTCGAGCAGCCGCACGAGCCCGTCTCGCAGCAGGAACAGGTCTTCGGCGACGACAGCCCGCATGTCACCTCCGGTAGGTCCGGCCGGCCGCGGCGGCCGGCCCGCCTAAGTCTGCGCTAGCCGCCTGCCAGGCGCCAATGGAGCGGCGCCTACCCCCGGAGTGGGCCTGCGCCCACCTGCTGCCTGAGTTCAGCGCTTGCTATGCCATCGGCAGGCAAGCCGGATGAGGTGTGGGGCATCAGTATGGCCATATCCATACTGATCGCACACACCGCAGGATCGACCCGGGCTCCCGATGCCCTCGGACCGGATTCCAGCCTGGATCTCGGTGCACGCGCCGCTGCCGCGCCGCCCAGGCCGGACGCCGGCTGCGGCGCGCGGATATCGCATCCGGGCGGTCGGTGACCCATGCTGCCGACAGCTCAGTTCACGCAGGGAATGCCGTTCTGGGCGGCAACCGCGCCGCCCTGCGGGCCGGTGCTGGGTATGACTACGGCCGGACTAGGCGAGGGACTGACGGCAAGGCCGACCGGCATCGTGGCGCTGATGCCGAGCAGGATCTGCACGTGACCGGGCGGCAGAGGCGCACTGGCGACTGCGGTGACGCCGAACATCCGCGCGAGCTTCCGCGCGCTGGCGGCGCCGCCCAGGCCATAGCGGACCGCGGTAACCGAGCGAAGCGTGGTGTTCCCCACCTGGCCGGCCCGGTAGCCCGCTTGTGTGAGCGCAGCAGAGATGCGCTTGGCCAGCCCGTTCGTCTGGCCGCCGTTCAGGACGTCTACGGTCGTGGCCCGACTCCGTCGGCGGTGCGGCACCGGGGCCGGGTAGAAAGCAGCGTGCACGATTGCCTTGATGTAGGAAGGGCTTACGACGTTGGCGTCCTGGCCCTCGATCGTGGCATAGCCTTCGATCGGCAGCGTATGGAAGACCAGATTTGCGCTGGTCAGGTCCCGCATCTGGGCGGCGAAGTCGAGCAGGTTCCAGCCCGAGTCGGTGATGACGTAGCGCTGTGCTACCGACAGCAGTGCCTGCACCTTCGTCAGGTCGCTGAGCACGCCGTCGGCGCGCAGTTCGTGCATGACCGAGTCGAGGAATGCCTGCTGCCGGTGGGTCCGGTCCAGGTCACCATTAGGCAGGCCGTCGCGCTGCCGGACGAACGCCAGCGCTTGCGAGGCGTCAAGGTGCTGGTAGCCAGCACGGAAGTTCGCCCCGGAGTTCTTGTCGTGAACCGCACGATTGAGGCACACCTCCACCCCGCCGAGGACCTTGGCCAGCTCGTAGAACCCGTACAGGTTGACCTCGGCGAAATGATCGATGTGCACGCCGGTCAGCTGTTCGACGGTGGCCACGGCTGCGGCCCGGCCGGCCTCGTTGCCGAGGAACGCGAGCTTGTCCTGGCTGACCTGCGGATCTTGTTGCCTGATTTGCTGCTCCCGGTAGAACATGCTCACGCCGTAGGCCTGGTCGATCTTTCCCGATTGCTGTGGCCCGATCGTGCCGGCGAATTGAACCCAGTCATCACGCGGAATTGAGAAGCCGACAGCCTTTTTGGCGCCTGCCGGTATGTGAATGAGGATTAGGGTATTGGTATCATTTCCGCCAACGCCTGCAGCTACGGCCGCCGCGCTTCCGGCATGCAGTTTCGCAAGGATGCTCGCCGGAAGTATGTCGCCGTTCCAATACCTTCTGCTTTCGAGACCCATCAGCAAGATATTCTGGGCGCCAATGGAGGGGCCGCTTGCGATTGCATGCGATCCGCCAATATCTCGCACGTCCTGCACGGTCACATAAGAGAAACCGCTGGCCAGCAGCGCAATTGCGGCGACGATACAGGTGCCGAAATATGCCGCATGACCTGCCATCCGGCGCGGTTTCCGCAGATTACGGGATTGACCATTACGGCTTCCGGAAGCGGCCATCCCAGCTGCGCTGCGATGGCGAGAGAGGCGCCCCGAGTGGTCGTCAGCGGTTATCCGATCATTTCGCTGCACCGCTCATCGACTCCATTCCAAACCGCGGTCATCGTATTGCAACGAACATTACCCGTACCCGTTTCCGCAAGCCACGACCGCTAATCTGAAGGCATGGCGCAGCCACCGGGAGACGATCCGGAGCCGCGCGAATCCGGTCTCGAAGACGAGACAGCGGATTCGCGCTCTCCGGGCCAGGGACAGGGGCTGCGACCAGCGCCCGGCGGTCCGCACCGGACGAAGGACCTGGGCGCGCAGTGGCGTCCACTGGCTCGCGGCGCAGGCCAGCCCACGCCCACGCCCACGCCCACGCCGCAGCACGACACCCGGCTGCCGGCCCCCGACCCGAGCCCGCCTACCCCGACGCCGACGACACCGGCGCGGCACGAGACCCGGCTGCTGGGCCCCGACCCAAGCCAGCCGGCGCGAGCGTGGGGCTCGCGGCCAGGGCGACTTGGCCCGTCCGCCGTGATTATCGGTGCTGTGCTCGGCGCGCTCGTCACGGTCCTGGCCGGCGCCGAGCCCGGCACGCTGCTTGGCCTCTTCGTGATCACGGCCACCGGCCTCGGCGCCTTCGCAGTCCGGCCAGGATCGGTTTACCTGATCATCCCGGTACCCGCACCCGCATACCTGGCGGCTGCGGTGCTGGCCGGGCTGATCCACGATCGGGCGAGTGACACCTCCGGCGCGATTCTGGCGGTCAACGCGCTGGAGTGGATCGCGAACGGATTCTTTGCCATGAGCGCGGCTACGTTGCTTGCCATGGCCGTAGCGCTCTGGCGCTGGCTGATGACCGGGCGAGCCGCCTACTGGCGCGGGCGCACTAGGCCAGCAGGCCGACCCGCAAGTCCAGTCCGCGAGAACGCGACGCGCACCCAGGCCGCTCCAGACCGCACTCAGTTCGCTCCCGAACAAGGTCGGCGCCGCTCTTCAACCGACCTGTGAGTCAGCCCGCCGACAGTGCCGCCGGGGACATCGCGCACGGCACCTCGATGACGACCATGGTCGGCCCGCCGACAGGACTGCTCACCGCGACAATTCCATCGAAACTAGCGAGCCGGCGCTCTATTCCAGCCAGACCAGTCCCGTTGGCCGGATCCGCGCCGCCCACCCCGAAGTCGGTTACCGCGATGCGCAGCACGCCGTCGGCACGCTCTGCGGCGATCCGCGCGTCCCGCGCCCCCGAGTGCTTGGCCGCGTTGGTCAGCACCTCGGCGACGGCGAAGTAGCAGGCGGTCTCCACCGGCGCAGGCAGCCTGCCCGGCAGGTTGATGTCGCACTGAATCCGCAACGGGCTGTCCAGGGCGAGCGCGCGGATCGCGTCGCCGAGGCCGCGGTCGGCCAGGACCGGCGGATGCACGCCACGGACAAGCTCACGCAGCTCGGCCAGTGCCCTGGCCGAGGTCTCGCGGGCCTCGGCTACCAGCGCAAGGGCCGCATCCGGGCTAGTCGGGATCAGCCGCTCCACCGCCCGCAGGTTCATCCCGAGCGCCACCAGCCGAGCCTGCGCGCCATCGTGCAGATCCCGCTCAAGCCGCCGCAGGTCGGCGGCGGCGGTGTCGACGGCGACAGCCCGGCTCTCGGTCAGCCGCTGCACTCGGCGGATGAGATCGGCGTCCGATGCCCAGCCAAGCAAGCTGGAGGTACCAGGCACGGCCCGCGGCAGCAGCCAGACTCCGAACGCGACGCAGGCCAGCGCCTCGACAAGTGCCACGTAAGCCGTCGACTGGCTCGACACGTCCACGACCCCGTACAAGATGTAGCCGTAGCCGGTGGTCGGCAGTGGCCAGCCGGCACTGCGGTAGGTGGCAACGAGATAGATCCCGGCCAGGCCAGCGCTGATCAGGCCCGCGACCGCGATGCCGGCCGCTAGGTCGGGTGCTCGTCGCACGAGTTGCACTGCGCCGACCAGCACCGCCAGCGTGCAGCAGATGCCGACCACGCCCGAGCCGAGCCAGATGTTCGGGCTGACGAGCGCCGATACCATTATCACCACTGGCAGCAGCAAGACCGCCCACAGCTGGCCGGGTCGTTGCGGCCGCGCGAGCCGGCCGAGTAGCACAGCCGCCCAGCGCGACCGCAGGTCCGCGGAGCGCCAGCTCAGCAGGCCACCCAGCAGCAGGAACGTATACGCCTGTGGAAGGACCAGGTAGGTCTCCATGTTGCCGTCGCCGACTGCGGTCAGGCCGTATGTGCCACCGGTGTACGCCTCGAATCCGGTATCGCGCGCCACCACGAAGCCGTAAAGGCCGAGCACGATCAACGCGGCCGGCACGATTCGCCTCGTTAGCTGCGGGCGCATCGCCAGCGGCGCTACGACAACCAGCGGGATCAGTGTGCTCAGATGGAAGACCGTGCTCGTTACGCTGAGAGTTAGCGCCAGCAGCGCCGCGGTCCAGCCGAGCTGGGGAAGCCACCATGGTGCGGCGTCCGCCGGCTTACCGCTCGAACTCGCCGACATCCTCCAGGCCCGCCCCCGTCTGGCCCGGAGGACTGCCGCGGTCGCGCCGGCGGCTACTAGCGGCAGGACCAGGTCCTGCATCCTGAGGCTCATGCCATCTCCCTCGGATCGCGGGTTCCGCGACCATCCGGGATCAGCCTCCCGCAGCCAGGCTGCGCCGCGCTATGGAGCGACGCCCACACCGCGCGTAGGCGTAGGCCTACCTCGCAGCCGTAAGCCACGTCGCGGGTGCTAGCCGACCGCTGAGCCTGCCGTCAGCCCCGACTGCCAGACGCCGGCGATCATGGGCACGCCGGGCCGGTAGGCCAGGTAGGCATGCGAAGGCGCGTCGAGCATGACGACGTCGGCCCGCGCGCCCACGCCCAGATGCCCGACGTCGGTGCGGCGCAGCGCATGCGCGCCGCCTGCCGTCGCCGCCCAGACTGCCTCCTGCGTGGTCATCCGCATCTCCCGGACCGCGAGCGCGATGCACAGCGGCATGCTGGAGGTGAAGCACGAGCCCGGATTGCAGTCGGTCGCGATCGCGACTGTCACGCCGGCGGCCAGCAGCCGCCGCGCGTCCGGATAGGGCTGGCGGGTGGAGAACTCCACGCCCGGCAGCAGCGTCGCGACGGTTCCGCCCGACGATGCCAGGGCATCGACGTCCGCGTCGGTCAGGAACGTGCAGTGATCGGCTGATGCCGCCCCGGCCTGCACCGCCACCTGTACGCCGGGGCCCGGTCCTAGCTGATTCGCGTGTACCCGCGCCTGCAGTCCTGCCGCCTCGCCAGCCGCCAGCACGGCCCGCGCCTCGTCCGCACCGAACGCGCCGCTCTCGCAGAACACGTCCACCCACTTCGCCTGCGGCGCGCATGCCGTGAGCATCTGGTCGCAGACAAGATCGACATAGCCCGCGACATCATCGGCGAACTCGGGCGCGACCACGTGTGCGCCGAGGTAGGTCACCTCCGCGGTGACCTCGGCCGCCAGCGCGACACTGCGCGACTCGTCGGTCACCGTCAGCCCGTAGCCCGACTTGCACTCGAACGTCGTGGTTCCCTGCCGCAGCATCTCCGCGACCAGCCTGGCCAGGTTGGCGCGCAGCTGCTCATCCGTCGCTGCCCTGGTCGCCGCCACCGTGCTGCGGATCCCGCCGGCGCCGTAGGGCACGCCCGCCATCCTGGCCGCGAACTCGGCGCCGCGCTCTCCTGCGAAGACAAGATGCGCATGCGAGTCGACAAACCCTGGCAGCACCGCCCGGCCGCCCGCGTCGACCACCTCGTCGGCGCCTGGCGCCAGCGACGCGGGGCCGGTCCAGGCCACCAGACCGTCGGCCATCACCACAGCCGCGTCGGTCAGCGTCGCATACGGTCCAGGCGAAGCGACGCTGACCGCGTCGTGCGGGGCATTCGTGACCAGCTCACCGATGTTCGTGATCAGCACGCTCACGAGCGCATCGTGTCACAGTCCCTGGTCTCGCGGGCTCCCGCGCCCGCCGGTCGGCGCCGCGTGGCCGTCAGCGCAGCGTCAAGGTCTCGGCGCAGCGTCAAAGTGAGGTGCGCCGAGACGCTGCGGCCGGCCAGTATGCAGCGGCATGGATCCGGTAGCCGACGCGCGTGCGCTGATACTCGAGCGATTCCCTGGCGCCCTCGCCGCCTTCCTCGGCGGCGGCGTGCTGTCGGCCCGCCGCACCGCAACCTCCGACCTGGACATAGTCGTGCTGCTTGACGGGCCGCCTGCCCCCTACCGGGAGTCGCTGCGCTGGCGCGGCTGGCCGGTCGAGCTGTTCGTGCACGACCTGAGCAGCATCGAGCTCTGGTTCGGCCTGGACACCGCCAGGCGGAAGGCCAACCTCGCCAGGATGGTTGCCGAAGGTGCCAGGCTCACCGACCGCGACGGCACTGCGGCCCGGATAACGGAACGGGCCAGGTCCGTGCTGGCCGTCGGCCCGCCGCCGCTGAGCGGTCCCGAGCTTGAGCTGCGCAGGTACGGGCTCACCGACCTGCTGGACGATCTGGCGGGCAGCATCGACACCGGGGAGACGGCGTTCATCTGCCGGGACGTGCTCGTGCAGACCGCCGAGCTGGCGGTGCTGCTGGCCGGCAGCTGGCTGGGCAGCGGCAAGTGGCTGCTGCGCGAGCTGCGGGCTGCTGACCCGCCGCTGGCCGCCCAGCTGCTGGCGGCCATCGACAATCCTGTCCGGCTGAGCGCGCTCGCGGACCAGGTGCTGGCCAGGGCCGGCGGCCGGCTATGGGAGGGATATCGGGCGGCTGGCGCGGTCGAGGGCAATCATTAGCCCGACGCCGGCGTTTCCGCCGGGGTTATCGGGCATGCTGTGCCAAGGCGGCCGCGTGGGCGGGCAGGTTGTCCGGGCCGGCATCCGGGCTCGCCAGGCACGCGAGGCAAGGGCTTCCCGGCGGCGGCCGGCCGCGGCTATGGCCTACTGGAACCGATTTCTGGCTGGTGGACTGGTCAGTTATCGGTATCGAGCCTGCAAAGTGCGGCCGGGCAGCAATAACTGATGGATAGCATCGATTTGGGTATTACGCCGATAGATAGCGCCTGCGCAGGCTGACACCGATGTCCTGGCCTGAGCCAGGCGGCAGCTCAGGGCAGGACGGAGAGCAGATGCGGGACCGGGCGGGCGGCACCAGGCGCAGCTCCGGGCGCGTCCCAGGGCGCGGCGGCCCGGCACGCCGATCCGATTCGGCCGGCCGGCCGCGGCCGGCCGCGGCGAAGAAGGCGTGCAGCCAGGCTATGGCCGCTGGCGCCGTTTTCGCCGCAAGAGCCTGCTCGCTCAGGTCGGCTACACCGTCGTGACCATCAGCGCCGTGGTCTTCGTCGCGGTGGCCGTGACCGGATACGCCATCTACCAGCACCTAGATAGCAACATCACCAGGGTCCAGGTGGGCCACCTTAGCGGCAAGACCGTCTACGGCGCACTGAACATCCTCGTGCTCGGATCGCAGGAGCGTAGTGGCCAGAAGGGCTTTTTCGGCTACGAGCAGGACCCCGGTACCACCAACTCCGACAACCTGCTGCTCATCCACCTGGACCCGACCCACACGCACGCGACAGTGCTGTCCATCCCGAGAGACCTGTTCGTCTATGAGCCTGCCTGCAAGGAGCGCTCCTACGTCGGCACTGGCGTCTGGCCCGCGCAGACGTACCCGCCCGGAGCCATCATCGACGGCGCGCTGAATATCGGCGGCCCGACCTGTGCGGTACAAACCGTCGAGGCCCTCACCGGCATCACGCTCGATCACGTCATCGTTTTCGACTTCAACTCGTTCCGCACCATGATCCAGGCGCTGGGCGGCGTCAACGTCTGCGTCCCGCCAGGGCCCGGCTATCACGACGGGTACTCGCACCTGAACCTGGCCCCCGGCCTGCACCATCTCACGCCCAGGCAGGCCGACGTAGCGCTGGCTTACGTGCGGACCAGGCACGGCGTCGGCAGCGGCGCCGACGCCGGGGGTGACCTGCCCAGGATCGAGCTGCAGCAGGCGTTCATCTCCTCGGTAGTGCAGCAGGTCGAGAAGCAGGGCCTGCTCAGCAATATCCCGAGCCTGCTCAGCATCGCGAATACGGCCACCAAGGCACTTACCGTGGACCAGGGTCTGGGCTCGCCGATCGCTCTCCTGCATCTGGCCGAGTCGCTCGTGCACCTGAAGTCCAAGGACATCTCACTGATCACGCTGCCTACGACAACCGATACCTATCCCGGCCTCAGCGCGCACCTGATGGCGGTGCAGCCGCAGGACGACGTGCTGTACCAGATGCTCAACACCGGGCAGCTATGGCATGGTCAGCTGCCTGTCCGGCCCTACCCGAAGGTCCAGGTGCGGGTGCTGAATGCAACCGGTGAGGCTGGCCTCGCCGCCCGCACCGCGGCGAAGCTGCGCAAGCTGGGCTTCGACGTCACTGGCATCGGCGATGCGCCGTACACCGCTACGACGATGGTCAACTTCTCCGGGACCGCGCAGGCCGACAGCGCCTACACGCTGATGACGGCGCTGAAGTCCTTCCCCTCCGCGCAGAACCTGCTGACCGAGCCCGCAGGCCAGGTCGGCGTCCCCGGCCCGGTGACGCTGGAACTTGGGGCCGACTTCGCCGGGGTTAACCCGCCAGCGCCCGTTGTCCCGCACGCGCCCAAGGCCAGCAAGCGCAAGCACGCCGAGAAGGGCACCAGTTCCGGCAGCGGCGCGGCGACGGCTGCCGTCAGCAAGGCGGTCCAGAATGGTCCTGGTGCCGTGCAGTCCCGCAACGCCGGCGCGAACATCTGCTCCGGCCTGCCGCCGGCCTATACCCCAGGCGCCCAGGGCCCGCCTTAACCGGCGCCGGACGCACCTGCGGCCCTGGCGCTCCCGGCCCACCGCTGCGAGGGCGAGGCGGTCCATGGCGGGACGGGGTCGTCCCTCAGCTCAGCAGCGCACCGATGGCCGCAGTGAGCAAGCCTCCGACATCGGCCAGCAGCCGGTGCTCACCGTCGGCCACGATGTCCTTGCCGCTGATGACAACGTGCCGTACGTCCGCGGCCGTCGCGCCGAATATCACCGATTCGAGCGCGGATTCCCGTGCCGCGCCGGCGGTCCGCGGCGAGTCCAGGCTCACCGTGACCAGGTCCGCGAGCGCCCCGGCCGCGAGTTGCCCGGCGTCGGGCCAGCCGAGGCTCGCGTGCCCCGCGCAGGTCGCGGCCGTAGCGAGCTCTGCCGCGGTGAAATGACCTCGTTCCTGGCTGGCCAGCCGCTCGCCGAGCTCTACCCGGCGCGCCTCTTCCAGCAGATCGATCACCGCGTGGCTGTCGCTGCCGACAGTCAGGATGGTGCCCGCGGATGCGAGCTGCCTGGCCGGCCCGATGCCGTCGGCCAGGTCGGCCTCGGTAGTCGGGCAGAAGCAGGCATGGCTGCGGCTCTGCCCAAGTAGTCCGATATCGCCCGGCGTCAGGTGCGTCGCGTGCACCAGGCTCGTCCTGGGCCCGAGCGCGCCCACGTCGGCCAGTACCTCGGCCGGCGTCCGGCCGTAGGCCGCCTGGCAGGCAGTGTTCTCGGCGACCTGCTCGGACAGGTGTGCGTGCAGCGGAGCCCCGTGCCGCTGCGACCAGCCGACCACCTCGTGCATCTGGTCAGGCGGGACAGCCCGGACTGAGTGGATCGCCGCGCCTGCCCTAGCCTGCGGGCCGAGGGCACCGTCATCGCCGACTCCCAGTCCCTGCATTCTGGCCGTCCAGCCGGCGCTGTCGCCGTCCCCGAATCGCAACTGCGGGCCCGCCAGCGGCAACGCATCACCGGCCCGGCTCAACCCGCCCGCCAGGTAGCAGGCGTCCAGCAGGCTGATCCGCAGCCCAGCCTCGGCAGCTGCCTGGATCAGCGCGCGGCTCATCTCGTTCGGATCGGCGTACGGCGTGCCGCCAGGGCCGTGGTGCAGGTAGTGGAACTCCCCCACGCAGCTGACGCCCGCCAGCACCATCTCCCCGTACACGGCGCGGGCCAGGGCCAGGTAGTTATCGGGATCCAGCCGGCCTGCGATCTCGTACATCCGCTCCCGCCAGGTCCAGAACGTGCCGCGGGAGGCCTGGGTAATGCCGCGCAGGGCGCGATGGAACGCATGCGAGTGGGCGTTCGCCAGCCCCGGCAGGGTCAGCCCGGCGAGCCTAATGGTCCCGTGCGGCACCTGCCCGGCCTCGGGCGTCACCCGGCTGAACCGCTCCCCCGCGGCTTCGAGCAACACGTTCGCGCGCAAGCCGAGTCCCGGCGACCAGGCCAGCTCGGCCAGCCACGCGCGATCAGGCCCGGCAGCAGCCGGTGCGGCGACTCCGCCTCGACCGGCAGCCGAGCGTCCGCGCGGTTCGCCGGGGATCGGGTTGTCCGAGCTCATTGCCCGGCCAGGTCCGCGAGCACGGCCGTCAGCGCCGCGACCCCGGCCTGGCAGTCGGCAGGCTCGGCGTACTCGGCGGGCGCGTGTGAGACGCCGGTCGGGTTACGCACGAACAGCATGGCCGTCGGGATCCGGGCCGCGAGGACACCAGCGTCATGGCCAGCGCCAGTTGGCAGCACCGGCGCCTGCATGCCCGCCGCGGCCAGCACCCCGACCAGCCGCTCCCGCAGGTCATGGTCGAAGCTCACCAGTGGCGTGAACGACTCCCGCCGCAGCTCGAAACCCACTCCGTGGTCGCCAGAGGCCTCCGCCGCGGCCTGGCTGACCGTGCCGACCATCCGCTCCAGCACCGCCTCGTCCGGTGCCCGCGCATCTAGCCAGGCACGTACGGCCGAGCTGATCGCGTTGGCCGCGCCGGGCTCGGCGAGCACCTTGCCGAACGTTGCCAGCCCGCCATTGTCCGCGGCCGCTTCCCTGGCGACCAGCGCGGTGATCGCGAACGGGAGCATCGGATCGCGGCGGTCGTGTAGCCGTGTGGTGCCGGCGTGGTCCGCCCGGCCGGTGAAGTCCAGCCGCCACCTGCCGTGCGGCCAGATCCCGTCACCCACGCCCACAGCCGCGCGCAGGCCTTCCAGTGTGCTGCCCTGTTCGATATGCAGCTCGACGTAGGCCTCGATCCCGGCCAGCAGGTCCTCGTCCGGGCCGATGAGCGCCGGGTCGCGCCCAGCCGCAAGCATTGCCTCAGTCAGGCTGACGCCGTGCTGATCGCGCAGCTCTCGGGCCGCGGCCGGGTCGATAGCGCCGGTCAGGAGCCTGCTGCCCAGGCATGCCACCCCGAACCTGGCGCCCTCCTCCTCGGTGAACGCCGCGATGCCAATCGGCCTGACGGGCCGGAAACCGTCGGCCCGCAGCTGACTGATCGCGGCGAACGCCGACACGATGCCCAGCGGCCCGTCGTACGCCCCGCCGTCAGGCACGGAGTCCAGGTGGCTGCCGGTGACCACTGCGGCTTCCGATGCCCGGCCTGGACGTCCCCACCACGCCCACATGTTGCCGTTCCTGTCGCAGTCTGTCCGCAGGCCCAGGTCAGTGCCGGTACTGGCAAACCAGCCGCGGCAGGCCGCATCCGGCTCGGTCCATGAGTACCGTCGGTAACCGCCGGTCTGCTTGTCCCGGCCGATCGGCAGCAGCTGCTCCCACATCTCATCGAAGCTCATCAGCGATCTCCCCTGCCACGAGGCAGCGCGGCATAACCGATCAGTGGGATGCCTGCTGCATCGGCACCCGGACACCGCGCTGCGCCGCGACCTGCGTCGCGCGGTCGTAGCCGGCGTCGGCGTGCCGGATGACTCCCATGCCGGGATCGTTAGTCAGCACTCGCTCCAGTTTCTGCCCGGCCAGGTCGGTCCCGTCCGCCACGCAGACCTGACCAGCGTGAATCGACCGGCCGATGCCGACGCCGCCGCCGTGGTGGATGCTCACCCACGTGGCCCCGGACGAGGTGTTGACCAGCGCGTTCAGTAGCGGCCAGTCAGCTATCGCATCGCTGCCGTCCGCCATCGACTCGGTCTCACGGTACGGCGAGGCCACCGAGCCGCAGTCCAGGTGGTCGCGGCCAAGCACGATCGGCGCCGTTACCTCGCCGCGCTGCACGAGCTCGTTGAACCGCTGGCCGGCCAGGTGCCGCTCGCCGTAGCCGAGCCAGCAAATCCGGGCCGGCAGGCCCTGGAAGTGCACCTTCTCCCTGGCCATCCGGATCCACCGCGCAAGTGCCTCGTTCTCGGGGAACAGGTCGAGTATCGCGGCATCCGTGGCGGCGATGTCGGCCGGGTCGCCAGACAGCGCGGCCCACCGGAAGGGGCCTCTGCCCTCGCAGAACAGCGGCCGGATGTAGGCCGGCACGAAACCGGGAAACGCGAACGCCCGGTCATAACCGGCCAGTTCCGCCTCGCCGCGGATGGAGTTGCCGTAGTCGAACACCTCAGCGCCGGCGTCCTGGAATCCCACCATCGCCCGCACATGCTCGGCCATCGAAGCGCGGGCCCGGCTGGTAAACCCGGCCGGGTCCTCCGCCCGCAGCGCCGCCATGTCCTCGAACTGCACGCCGCGCGGCAGGTAGCTGAGCGGGTCGTGGGCAGATGTCTGGTCGGTGACAATGTCGATCGGCGCGCCCATTCGCAGCAGTTCCGGCACCACGTCGGCGGCATTGCCCAGCAGACCGATCGACAGCGCCTCGCCCGCGCTGGCCGCGGCCACCGCCTTGCGCACCGCGTCGTCGATGTCCTCCGCCTCGACGTCGAGGTACCCATGCTCGATCCGCCTGCTGATCCGGGACGGGTCGCAGTCGATGCACAGCGCGACGCCGCCGTTCATTGTCACGGCGAGCGGCTGGGCGCCCCCCATTCCCCCCAGGCCCGCGGTGAGCGTGATCGTGCCGACCAGTGATCCGCCGAAGCGCTTGGCCGCGATCGCGGCGAACGTCTCGTAAGTGCCCTGCAGGATCCCCTGGGTGCCGATGTAGATCCAGGACCCGGCGGTCATCTGGCCGAACATCGTCAGGCCCTCGGCCTCAAGGCGGCGAAACTCTTCCCAGGTGGCCCACTGCGGCACGAGGTTGGAGTTGGCGATCAGCACCCGCGGCGCCCATTCGTGCGTGCGGAAGACACCTACCGGCTTGCCCGACTGCACCAGCAGGGTCTCGTCGCCCTCGAGGTCACGCAGCGATGACACGATGGCGTCGAAGGCGGCCCAGCTGCGCGCCGCGCGGCCGGAGCCGCCGTAGACGATGAGCTGGTCGGGATGCTCGGCGACCTCGGGATCGAGGTTGTTCATCAGCATCCGCATGGCCGCCTCCTGCGGCCAGCCCTTGCAGCTCAGCGTGGTCCCGCGCGGCGCGCGAACCGGCCTGGCGCCAGGTACCTGGGGCACGTCGGTCATGTCCAGCTCCCTCGGTAGACAGGCCATCATCATCCACCGTGGCTGGCCTGGCGCGCGACGCTGGGTGCGGCACTGGGTCCGGACGCGGCTCTGCCCGGCCGACAAGATGCCGACCGGGCAGAACCGGACAAGCTAGCTGCTGCGACGCAGCGTCAGCTCGGCAGGCCGTTGGCCTTCAGCCACGCGGCCGCGACAGTCGAGTAGTTGGCATGGTCGACGATGACAGCGGTGTCCATCTGCAGCAATGCCGCGGTGTTGAGATGCGCGGAGATGTCGTTCAGCGTGTCGACGATGGTCGGCGTCATGGCCGGCTTATAGACCAGCGGCGTCACGTTCTGCGCGGCGAAGTTGAACTTCGGGTCGGCCAGGGACACCAGGTGATCGCTGATGATCTGCGGTGTGGTGGTGAACACGTCGGCCGCCTGAACCTGGCCGTCGGTCAGGGCCTTCAGCGTAATCGGGCCAGACTCGTCCAGTGGCTCGAACTTCTTGAACACCAGGCCGTAGTTCTTCTTCAGGCCGGGGATTCCGTCCGAGCGAGTCGGGAACTCCGGCGGCCCGCCGAAGATCATGTTTTTCGCGAGCGGCTTGAGCTGGGCGATCGAGGTCAGGTTGTGTGCCTTGGCGAACGCCTGGGTGACGGTGACCGAGTCACTGTCCTGCGCCGAGGATGAGTTGAGGATCTCCATCGTGGACGGCAGGTCGGCCTTGAGGGCCGCGTTCACCTGAGCGGTCGTGGCCGCCATGCTGGTCGGGTCGACCGAGACGGTCAGCAGGGTGCCGTTGTACTCCGGCACGATCGTGACCGCGCCCTTCTTGATCTCCGGGTAGTAAATCTCGCGTGACCCGATGTTGAACTTGTCGGTGACCTTCACGCCCTTGGCCGACAGCGCCAGCGCGTAGATCTCGGCCAGCAGTTCGTTCTCAGGGAAGTTGGCCGAGCCGATCACGACGGTGCCCTTGGCCGCGCCGGACTGCAGCGGGTTGCTGGACTTAGCCGGCCCGCTGCTGCCGCACGCGGCGAGCGCGAGCGAGGCCGTCACCGCGAGGCCCACAACTGCGCCCCGCGCGAGCGGCGTGGTTCGTGCGAACATTGTTTTACCTTCCATCTCTACAGGAAAAGAATCCTATCGTGATGCCCGGGCCTGCTTCCGCAGGCCCGCCGGGACAACCAGGCGGCGGACCCCGACGAACAAGAGCTGGATCGCCAGCGCCAGGACGACAATCACCACAGCGCCGCCAGCTACCTCCGCGTAGTTGTTAGCTGCCAGTCCGTCGATGATGTACCGGCCGAGGCCGCCAAGGGCGATGTAGGCAGCAATCGTTGCCGTAGCGACGACGAAAAGTGCCGCAGTGCGTAGTCCGAGCACGATGAGCGGCGAGGCAATCGGCAGTTCGACCTTCCGCACAACCTGCCACTGGGTCATGCCCATTCCGAGCGCGGCATCCTTGAGTTCCGGGTCGACGCCGGCCACGCCCTGGTAGGTGTTCGCCAGTATCGGCGGGATCGCCAGCACGGCGAGCGGGACCAGCCAGGTGACAATCGAGGACCCGACGAGGACGAACATCAGGACCAGGAAGCCCAGGGTGGGGATCGCCCGCCAGGCATTCGCCAGGTTCACGACCAGGTAGGTGCCGCGGCCGGTGTGCCCGATGAGGATGCCGAGCGGTATCGCGATGACGGCGGCGACCAGTAGCGACAGCCCGCTGTAGTAGAGGTGCTCGGCGACCCTGATCGGGATGCCGTCGGAACCGTGCCACTGCGCTGGCGATTTCAGCCAGTCCCAGGCGAAGTCGAGGAAGCTCACGCCGCACCTGGCGCGATCTCGGTGGCACGCGCTCGGGCCGAGATACCCCGACGCCCCCGCTGCCACGGAGTCAGCAGCCGGCCGACGACCACCAGGACCAGGTCGCAGATGAGCGCGAGCGCGATGATGAGGAAAATGGACACATAGATCTCGGTCGGAAAGTCCCGCTGGAACCCGTCGATGAAGAAGTATCCCAGACTGCTGACGCCGATGAGCTGGCCCACGCTGGCCAGGCTGATGCTGGACACGACAGCGACCCGCAAGCCCGCGTTCACGACCGGGATCGCCAGCGGCAGCTCGACCCTGGCCAGCCGCCGCAGGTCACCGAATCCCATCGCGGTCGCCGCCTGCCGTACCGGCTCGGGCACGCCGCGCAGTCCGTCCACCACGTTCGGCAGCAGGACGCAGAGCGAGAACAGTGTCAGCGGGATGATCACCGTCAGGTTGCCGAGCCCGGTGTAGTCGATCAGCACCACGAACAGGGCAAGCGATGGCAGCGCGTAGATCGCGCTAGCCAGCCCGAGCGCCGGCGGGTAGAGCACTCGCCACCGGACGCACGCGATCCCGGCCGGCACCGAGATGGCCAGGCCGATCAGCGGCGGCAGCAGCCCGAGCAGCAGGTTGTCCAGGGTGTACTGCCAGATGCTCGTCCAGTTCTGCGGGATCCACGACCAGACCATGTCATTCAGATCCCGTCCGCAGGCGCCGACGGCAAGAGCGCGCCGCGATCCGCCGCGTCCTCCGCCGCCGCGATCGCGTCGCGCAGCCGCTCATAGCTCGTCGTGCCGAGCACGCTCCCGGCGGCGTCGACGGCGACGGCACGACCGGCGGTGGACAGGATGGTCGCATCGAGCGCGGCCCGGAGCGAATCGGTATCCGGCCGGAACGTGTGGCCCACCGATGCGAGCTTCGCCTCCCCGATCGCCGATCCGGCTGGCCGGCCGGCCAGCTCCGAGACCGAGGCCCAGCCAAGCGCCCCGACCCGCTCGTTGTCGGTTACCAGCACCCACGGCTCGCCGGCCCGGCCGGCCGCCGCGACCGCGTCGGCGGCGGTGGTGCTGCGCGCCAGCACCGTGTCGGTCTCCAGTTCAAGCCCGGCCGCGGCGAAGAACGACAGCCGCCTGATGCCGCGGTCGAATCCGACGAAGTCCCGCACGTAGTCGTCCACGGGCGCGCCAAGCAGCCGCTCAGGCGTAGCCACCTGGGCCAGGTGCCCGCCGGGACGGAATACCGCGACCAGATCGCCGACCTTGATCGCCTCCTCCACGTCGTGAGTGACCAGCACGACCGTCTTGTGCAACTCCGCCTGCAGCCGGATGAGCTCATCCTGCAGTGCGGCTCTGACAATCGGGTCGACGGCGCTGAACGGCTCGTCCATCAGCAGCACCGGCGGGTCGGCGGCTAGGGCCCTGGCGACGCCGACGCGCTGTTGCTGACCACCAGATAGCTGGTGCGGATACCGTCTTGCCATCGTGTCCGGTTCCAGGCCGACCAGGTTCATCAGGTCGCGCGCCCGTTCCCTGGCCTTGCGCTTGTCCCAGCCGGCCAGCAGCGGCACGGTGGCAATGTTGTCCTCGATCGTGCGATGCGGGAACAGCCCAGTCTGCTGGATCACGTAACCGATGCCGCGGCGCAGCTGGGACGGGTTGCTCGCGAGCACGTCGTTGCCGTCCAGCAGGATCGTGCCCGAGGTAGGCTCCACCAGCCGGTTGATCATCCGCAGCGAGGTGGTCTTGCCGCAGCCACTCGGCCCGACCAGCACCATGATCTTCCCGGCCGGCACCTCGAGGTCCAGCTCGTCGACCGCGACGGTGCCGTCAGGGTAGCGCTTAGTCACATGGTCAAAGGTGATCAAGCCGCGGCCTCTCAGGTGGGGTCTGCAATGTCGCTGCTTCGCGAGGTCCGGCCGGCGCGCCGCCGCCGTCCGGCCGGCCCGGCCGATCCCGAGGCTGCCAAACCGCCCCAGTTAGCGTCAGCGTAGCTGGTGTCGCGTGATCATGCCCGCAGGCACCAGCCGTGACGAAAGCGGCCAGGCCGCCGCCGCGCCCTGACGGCAGCCTGGCCGGGGTACCATCGGCCAAAAACAGTGCAGGTCGCCCGGCTTGCCAGCACGGTGAGGAGGTCCGGAGTGGCGACCACCACGACCACGCCCGAGGGCGCCGAACTCCCAGCTGAATCCGGATCCTCCGGCCAGCCGGATGCCGGGCTAAAGCCCGGCTGGGGCGTAAGCCCGCAACGGCAGCAGGCCATCGTCGATGCGATGCGGGGCCTAGCGCCCAGCAGCGGCCGGCTGACCGCGGGCCAGCTGCGCTCGATCACCACTAGGCTCGCGGCCCGCCGCGACCTATGGTCGGACCTGGTGGTCCGCGACCCCGATGTGCGCTGGTACCTGCCGCTGCACCGGTCCAACTCCTGCGACGTGTGGCTGCTGGCCTGGGAGCGGGGCCAGGACACCGACTGGCACGACCACGGCGGCTCGTCCGGATCGTTCGCGGTGGCCGAGGGCACCCTGACCGAGCAGTACCGGGTGCCAACCGGCGGCCTGAGCCACCGGCGCCTCGTCGCCGGCCGGGCCGTGGCGTTCGGGCCCGGGCACGTACATGACGTCGGGCATGGCGGCGCCGGCTCGGCCACGAGCATTCACGCCTACTCTCCGCCGCTCGTCGCTATGACCTACTACACCTCGACTGACTACGGGCTGATTGCACGGGAGACCGTTGCCATCGACGGGCCCGAAGGCGCACGCGGACGCGGCGGGGCCGACACCGCGCTGGCCAAGGCCAGTGCCTCTGCTGCGCGGCTGCGTTCCGATGCGCTGCCGACGGGCGCTCCTGGCATCGACGACCTACTCGCCGAGGCGCGCAGCGGACTGCACCGGCTGCGGCCAGAAGCTGCATTCGCCGCGCTCACCGATGGCGCCGTGCTGGTGGACATCAGGCCGCTTGAGCAGCGGATCGTCGAAGGCGAGGTGCCGGGTGCGATCATCATCGGCCGCAACGTAATCGAGTGGCGCCTCGACCCGCGCAGCGAAGCGCGGATCCCGGCGCTGGCCAGACCGGACATGCGAGTGATCGTGATGTGCTCGCAGGGCTACGCCTCCACTCTGGCCGCCGCCTCCCTGCGCCGGATCGGGCTGACCGAGGCTACCGACCTCGACGGCGGATTCCAGGCCTGGCAGGCGGCCGGGCTGCCGACCCGACCCGCGCAGTCGCTGGGCTGATCGCCCCGGCGCGCACCGGACGGCTGGGCCCGACGCCATCAGCGATAATGGGAGGGCTGGGGCGCATTTGATCGCGCCCAGCCTGCCTTCGCACGGCGCGCGTCGATTCCGCGCTCGGTGGGGTCGGTCCGGCTGGAACGCACGACGTTAGGCGCACAACCATGGCAGGAGCACGCGAGTCCCGTGACGAGTCCGTGCCCACCGCGCGGGCAGACGGCCGTCCTGGGGTCAGCCCTGCGCACGACGGCATAGGGCACCAGCACCGGGACGTGTCCGGCGGCTGGCTGCGGCCTGCCGTTTTCGGGGCTATGGATGGACTTGTCACAAACGTCTCGCTTATCTTCGGCGTCGGCGGCGGCGGGCTAGACCGGAGCGCGATCGTGCTCACCGGACTGGCCGGGCTGGCCGCCGGCGCCTTCTCGATGGCGGCCGGCGAGTTCGTCTCGGTCTCCTCGCAGAACGAGCTGGTTGCCGCCGAGGTCGCGAAGGAACGCTACGAACTCGAGCACAACCCGGCGGGCGAGCGGATTGAGCTCGCCGCCATGTACCGGATGCGCGGCGTCGACGCCGACGTCGCGGACAAGTTCGTGCAGCAGCTGTCCATGCATCCGGAGGAGGCGCTGCGAGTGCATGTCCGCGAGGAGCTCGGGGTCGACCACCACGAGCTGCCCTCGCCCTACACCGCGGCCGGCGCCTCACTGCTCACGTTCGCGATCGGCGCGCTCATCCCGCTGCTGCCGTTCCTGCTCGGCTTCTCCTCGCTGCTGGCCGCGCTAGTCCTGGCGGGGCTGGCCGCATTCATCGGCGGCGGGCTCGTGGCCAGGATCACCAGCCGGCCGTTCTTCCGGGGCGCACTGCGCCAGCTGTTCCTGGCCGCCCTGGCGGCCGGCCTCACCTACGGAATCGGCCGGCTGGTGGGCGGTCACATCTGACCGGAGTACCGGCGGCTACCAGGTATCGGGGCCGAAGGAGTCGCCCGCGTGGCCACCCCCCAACGTGAGCAGCTCCAGGTCGGCGTCGACCATCATCGAGATGAGTTCCTCGAAGCCGATCTTCGGTTCCCAGCCGAGCTCGTCCCGAGCCCTGGACGGATCGGCGCACAGCCGGTCGACCTCGGCGGGCCGGATGAAGGCCGCGTCGGTCACCACATGCTCGCGCCAGTCAAGGCCGACCGCGGCGAACGCGAACTCGACCAGCTCCTGCACGGAGTGCGTCTCACCGGTGCCGATGACGTAGTCGGCTGGCTCGTCCTGGCCGAGCATCAGCTGCATGGCCCGCACGTAGTCGCCGGCGAAACCCCAGTCCCTGCTGGCGTGCAGGTTGCCGAGCCGAAGCTGCCGCTCGTAGCCAAGCTTGATCTTCGCGACGCCGAGCGAGACCTTCCTGGTCACGAACTCGGCGCCACGGCGCGGCGACTCGTGGTTGAACAAGATCCCCGATCCGGCGAACATGCCGTAGGACTCGCGGTAGTTCTGGGTGAGCAGGTGCCCGTACACCTTCGCCACCCCGTACGGGCTGCGCGGGTGAAAAGCCGTCAGCTCGTTCTGCGGCGACTCGCTGACCTGACCGAACATCTCCGAGGTGGACGCCTGGTAGAACCGGATCTGACCGCGACCTGGGCTGCGGGAAGCACTGATCCCGCTGCACACCCGGATCGCCTCGAGCACGCGGAGCACGCCAAGCCCGGTTACCTCCGCGGTCAGCTCGGCCTGCTGCCAGGACATCGGTACATAGGAGATTGCCGCCAGGTTGTACACCTCGTCTGGCTGAACTCGCTCCACTGCCGAAATGAGGCTGCCCTGGTCCAGCAGGTCGCCGCGGACCAGGCGGATGTCACCGAGGTGCTGGCGGAGCTGGTGGACCCGCGGATTCGCCTGGCCGCGGACCAGCCCCCATACCTCGTATCCCAGATCAGCCAGGTGCTCAGCCAGGTAGGAGCCATCCTGGCCGGTAATACCCGTGATCAGCGCACGTCGTGTCAGCTGAGCCTCCGTGATTTACCTACGTCGCGGCAGCTTACAGACACCAATGCGGCCAGGCACAGGCCGGCTTGCGAGTGGGGCGAAAGGGCATGCAAGTTAAACCCTTGATAATGTTCGCTGCCTAGGGGGTCACGCGGGTCGCCCGATCGGGGCAGCCAGCGGCTTACGAGGAGGCGAGAACCTGCGTGAGCACCGACGCAGCGCGGCAGCTGGGACCAGCCGCTGCGACCTCGCCTGTCTCGTCCGGGAGCCCCGCGGAGCAGCCGGACACGCCGTTGCGCGTCTGCCTGCTGTCCTACCGGAGCAAGCCGCATTGCGGCGGGCAGGGCATATACCTGCGGCACCTTTCGAGGGAGCTGGCCGCGCTCGGTCATCACGTCGAGGTCTACTCCGGCCAGCCCTATCCAGAGCTTGAGCCAGGTCCGCTGCTGCGCACTTTGCCCAGCCTGGACCTGTACCGGGACGAAGACCCGTTCCGCACCCCGCATCTGCGCGAGTACCGCGACTGGATTGACGTGCTCGAAGTAGCTTCCATGTGGACGGCGTCGTTCCCTGAGCCGCTCACCTTTAGCCTGCGGGCGCTCCGCGCGCTGCGCGGCCGGGTGCGCGACTTCGACGTCGTACACGACAACCAGGTGCTCGCCTACGGGAACCTCGGCATTTCCAGGCTCGGGCTGCCGCTGGTGACCAGCATCCACCACCCGATCAGCGTGGATCGCAGGATCGAGCTCAAGGCAGCCCGCGGGCTGCGGAAGATCCCCAAGTGGCGCTGGTACTCGTTCGTCCGCATGCAGGCCAGGGTGGCCAGGCGCATCGGCCCGATCATGACCGGATCACAGTCGTCCAAGGCCGACATCTTGCGTGACTTCCGGGTACCGCCGGACAACGTCCGGGTGATCCCGCTGGGCGTAGATACCCGACTGTTTCATCCGCGTGCCGCACCGCGCGTTCCCGGCCGGATAGTCGCCGTCGCGAGCGCGGATTCCCCGGTAAAGGGCGTCGCGACGCTGCTGCGGGCGTACGCGAAACTGATTACCGAACGGGATGCCGAACTGATCCTGGTCAGCAGGCTGACGCCGGACGGGCCTACCGCCCGGTTGCTGGCCGACCTGGCGCTCGGTGACAAGGTGCGATTCGTCAGCGGCATCAGCGACGAGGAACTGGCCGAGCTGCTGGCCAGCGCCGAGGTGGCGGCCGTGCCTTCGCTCTACGAGGGTTTCTCGCTGCCCGCCGTCGAGCATATGGCCTCTGGCACGCCGCTTGTCGCCAGCCGGACCGGCGCGCTGCCCGAGGTGACCGGCGATGCCGCGCTGCTTGTCACACCCGGCGATCCAGAGGAGCTGGCCGCCGCCTTGCGCGGGCTGCTCGACTCACCGGCGGAGCGGGATCGGCTGGCCGCCGCCGCGCTGGCCAGGGTGGCCGAGCGCTTCGCCTGGCAGGCGGTGGCGAGGGCCACTGTCTCGGAGTACCGGCAGGCGATCGCCGCCAGGGCCGCGGCCGGCTCGGTAACCGCGGGTGCCGAGGCGGCGACCGCGTGCTGACCGTCGACTTCCGGCGCCTGCCCATCTCGCCGGGAACGCGATTGCTCGACCTCGGGTGCGGGGCCGGCCTGCACGCGTTCGAGGCGGCGCGCCGCGGCGCGCAGGTGGTCGCGCTCGACACCGACAGGGGCGAGCTCGACCAGGTATCGGCGATCGCTGCCGCGATGGCCGAGGCCGGCGAGATCCCGGCCGGGGCAGACATCCGCGCTGCGTCCGGTGACGCCACCCGGATGCCGTTTGCCGACGGGACGTTCGACATCGTGATCGCATCCGAGGTCATGGAGCACATCCCCGCCGACCAGGCCGCGATCCGGGAGGTGGCGCGGGTACTGCGGCCCGGCGGCACGGCGGCGGTCACCGTGCCCGCCTGGCTGCCCGAGCGAATCTGCTGGCTGCTATCGGACGACTACCACAACGTGCCGGGCGGGCATATCCGCATCTTCACCCGGCATGAGCTCGAGGCCAAGCTCGGCATGGCCGGGCTGCTTGTGGGCGGGCACCATCATGCGCACGCGCTGCACTCGCCGTACTGGTGGGTGAAGTGCGCAGTCGGCGTGCACGACGATGACCATCCGCTCGCGAGCACCTACCACAAGGTGCTGGTCTGGGACATCATGCGTAAGCCCGCAATTACCCGGCTGGCGGACCAGGCACTGAACCCGGTGATCGGCAAGAGCCTGGTGATCTACGCCAGCAAGCCGGTGGCGGCCCGCGACGACCGCGGCGGGCAGGCAGCGCGCGGAAGGCACGCCGCGGCGCCGGAGGGGGCGCATGCCGCAGCCTGAGCGGCTGGCCGGCGCGGCCAGCCTGATTCCCGAGGTGGCCGGCATCCTCACCGCGGAGCAACTGCTCGCGACCGGCCACAGCATCGCAGCCGACCAGCAGCGCAGCGGCGCTATCGGCTGGCCGGACGGACACGTCGACGCGTGGAATCACGTCGAGTGCGCGATGGCGCTGACCACCTGCGGGCTGCACGACCAGGCCCGGCGGGCCTACACCTGGCTGGCGCAGACACAGCAGGCGGACGGGTCCTGGCCGGTGCGGGCGGCGGACGGCACCGACACCGAGCGCACCACCGAGAGCAATCACGCCGCCTACGCCGCCGTCGGGGTGTGGCACGAGCTGCTGGTCACCGGCGACGAGGACTTCGCCGCCCGGATGTGGCCGATGGTGCGGGCCGCGATCGAGTTCGCAATCGGCCTGCAGACCGCCCGCGGCGAGATCATCTGGCGGCGGCGCGCGGACGGCTCACCCGACACGTACGCGCTGCTGACCGGCAGCTCCAGCATGTACTCCAGCCTGCGCTGCGCTGTGGCGCTGGCCGAGCGAGTCAACGACCCGCAGCCAGACTGGGAGCTGGCGGAGGCTCAGCTCGGGCACGCGGTCGCCTGCCACAGTGACGTGTTCGCGGACAAGAGCAGGTTCTCGATGGACTGGTACTACCCGGTACTCGGCGGCCCGGTGCGCGGCACCGCTGCCGAGCGGATGGTGAAGGCCGGCTGGGACACGTACGTGGTGCCGGACCTCGGTGTCCGCTGCGTCCGGGACGAGTCATGGGTCACTGGCGCGGAGACATGCGAGCTAGCCATCGCGCTCGAGGCGATCGGGGACCGCGACGGCGCGCTGGAGCTTTTCGAGCGAATCCAGTTCCTGCGCGACCCGTCGGGTGCTTACTGGACCGGCTGGCAGTTCGTGAACCGCAGGCACTATCCGCACGAGCAGAGCGCTTACACGGCGGCGGCCGTCGTGCTGGCGGCCGACGCGCTTTCTGGCAGTACCGGGGCGGCGGGGATTTTCCGCGATGTGGCCGCCGGGCCTTCGGTGTGGCAGCCCGCGGATCCCGCTGCCTGCGGCTGCCCGGATCCGTCCGGCGGCGCCGCCGGGGCGCCCGCATAACTCCGTAGTCAGCCGATGCCGTCGCCGGTCCGTTGCAGCACCCGCAGTGAGCCAGTGACGCTGACCTCCGTGAAGGCGCCCGAGCTGAGCGCGCGCTGGTAGACGCGGTACGGCGCCTGCCCGCCATCGGCCGGGTCGGCGAAGATGTCGTGGAAGGCCAGCACTCCTCCATGGGTCACCCATGGCGCCCAGCCCTCATAGTCGATCGCCACGTTGGCCTCGCTGTGACCGCCATCGATGAATAGCATCCCGAGCGGCGTCCGCCATAGCCTGGAGACGTCGGCCGAGGTGCCGATGACAGCTATCACGTGCTCCTCGAGCCCAGCGGCGGCGATGGTGGCGCGGAAGAACGGCAGGGTATCCATCCGGCCGGTAGCCGAATCCACGAGTTCGGCGTCGTGGTACTCCCAGCCCGCCTGGTTTTCCTCGGAGCCATGGTGATGATCCACCGTCACGACGAGCTGCCCGGCTTCGCTCGCTGCCGCAGCCAGGTAGATGGTGGACTTGCCGCAGTAGGTCCCGACCTCGGCGATCGGCCCAAGCCGGGCGTAGTCAGCCGCAGTGCGGTAGAGCGCCAGGCCCTCTTCCGGAGGCATGAACCCCCTGGCGGCCTCGGCTGCCTGCCTCAACTTGTCCGGCATTCGCATGCCGTACAGTCTGCGCCAGCCCGCCTTGCCGCGCGAGCCAAGACATGCTCTACTCCGAGAACCGCCCGCGCTCACCGGCACCGCGGGCTACCTGGCACGGCAAACGCGGGACAAGGAGTCACTCATGCGGGTGGAAGCCGACTACGACGCGTGCGAGGCCAACGCGGTCTGCGCCGGCCTCGTACCGGAGGTATTTGAGGTAGATGACGAGGACAACCTGAACATACTGGTGGACGAAGTGCCTGGACAGCTGATCGAGGGGGTCAGGCACGCGGTACGGTCGTGCCCGAAGGCGGCGCTCCGCCTGGTGGAGTAGCCGACGGCGGGACCCGCCCGGCTCCGACCGAAAACGGGGCAGCACAGCATGGGGGCAGCAGGGGTAACTGCCGGCGATGAGGCGGCGAAACGGCGCGCGGCATCAGCCACCGCGGGTAATGCCGTGAGACCGACGGCGACCAGCACCGGGCGGATCGCGGTATCCGTCGTGGCTGTGCTGGCCACTGCGGTAACGCTCGGCGGCCTGCGCCTCAGCCCGGCATCCTCGGCGGCCAGGCGGCACGCCTTAGCGGCGGCCGCCAGCGCACTCGACGCGGTCCGCATCTTTCCCGCCATCAGGGTGATCCGATCTACGGCTGCCGGGCCCGCAGCCGGCCTGACGCCCGCCCAGATCAGCACCGCGTACAACACCGGGCCGCTGACCGCCGCCGGGATCGACGGCGCCGGTCAAACTATCGTGGTTGTCGACTCCTTCGGATCCCCGACTATTTCTCGCGACCTGGCCAGCTTCGACTCGTATTTCGGGCTGCCCGCACCGCCGTCCCTGCGGGTCATCCAGCCGGCTGGCCCGGTACCTGCCTATCAGCCGACCTCCGACCGCTCCGGGTGGGCGAGCGAGACCACACTGGATGTCGAGTGGGCGCACGTGATGGCGCCAGCTGCCCGCATTGTCCTGGTCGAGACGCCCACCTCCGAGAACGAGGGCACGACCGGTTTTCCGCAGATCGTGGCAGCCGAGAAGTACGTTCTGCGGCACCGCCTGGGCGAGGTGATCAGTCAGAGTTTCGCGGCGACCGAGCAGACGTTCAGCTCGAAGGCGCTACTGCGACTGCGATCGCCATACCAGATGGCGGCCACGGACAACGTGACGGTGCTCGCGGCGACCGGGGACGAGGGCGCTACCGCGTACACCTACAGCATGCGGACCCTCTACACGACTCGCGCCGTGTCCTGGCCAGCCACCGACCCGCTTGTCACGGCCGTCGGTGGCACGCAGCTTGACCTGCGATCCAACGGCTCGCGCCGCAAGCCGGACGTGGCCTGGAGCGATAGCGGGGGCGGCCGGTCCATCTTCTTCGCCCGTCCGTCCTATCAGTACCGGATTCGCGCTGTCACCGGAGATCATCGCGGAGTGCCGGACGTCTCGATGGATGGGTCGTGCCAGAGCACGGTCGCTGTCTACGCCAGCTTCCCTGGCAGCAGCCCCGGCCACTGGAGCTCGGCCTGTGGTACCAGCGTGGCGACACCCTTGTTCGCCGGGCTGGTCGCGCTAGCCGACCAGATGGCGGGGCACTCACTCGGGTTGCTCAACCCCACGCTGTACGCGATGGCGGCCGCGCACGACCGCGGCATCGTCGACATCCGCACCGGCAGCAACACGCTCGTCTTCCGCCAGGGCGGCCGCGAGCACACGGTCCGCGGCTTTGCTGCCCGCAAGGGCTACGACCTTGTTTCGGGTGTCGGCACCGTCAATGCTGCCTATTTCGTGCCGGAGTTGGCCGGGCGGCCCGGCTAACTGAGCACGCCGGCCGCAACGGCCACGCCCACCGAGATCAGCAGCAGGCCGGCTAGCTGCTCTCCTCGCTGGCCAGCCCACTGGCCGATCCTGGCCCCCAGCTCGAGGCCGATGAGCGCCAGCGCGACGCTGACCACGCCGATGACCAGAGCGCCCTGGATGATCGATACGTGATACGTGCCCAGAGCGAAGCCCACGACCAGGTTGTCCACACTCAGCGCCAGGCCGCTGAGTATCAGTTTCGCTGGGCTCGAGATGCTAGTGCCGAATCCCGCCGAGCCGCCGCCGCGCAGGGAGCTGATCAGCCCGTAAGCGCCCGCTGCCACTAGCAGCCCGGCGCCAGCCCAGCGGGCCGTGTGCCCGAGAGTTCCAGCCAGCTGATGACCAAGGATCAGGCCCACGACCGGCATGCCGGACTCGAACACGCCGAATACGAGGCCGACTCGCAGTCGAGTGCGGGCATCGACGCCCGCAACGCCGATGGCGATCGCCGCAGCGAAGTTGGATATCCCGACCGAGGCGGCCACCAGAAGCAGGGCCAGCATGCCGACACGCTAGCCGATCGCCAGGACCCTCGGCTTCCGGCTAGATCTCAAACGTCGCGGTAGGCGTCGGGAATTGACCCCTCCACGTGCAGCAACCTGACCCGGTCGCCGCGGTAGATATAGCGGGTCAGCCTGATCGGGCGATCGACACTGTAGGAGGTCCTGCTCACCACCAGGACAGGCGTCCCGCTGGCGAGCTTAAAGAACTCGAACTCGCCCGCGTCCGGCATCCGCGCGCCGATTTCGTCCACGAAGCCCTGCTGCGGGTGACCGAGTGCCGCCAGCATGGCGATGCTGCCTTTCTCGATCGGACCCGCCTGCTGAAGCGCAGTTCCATTGGCCAGGTCACGGGGGTAGTACGAGTTGATCAGCTGCCAGGGCACGTCCCCGATGAAGTACTGGGAATGCCTGATTACCACCGGGTCCCCGACACCGACCCCGAGCTTTCCGGCCACGTCCGGTTCCGCCGAGCTCGTCTCCACGATCAGCCTGACCATGTCGGACTCGTCCTCGGACGGGCTCACCACCGGTAGCGCGTCCGACGCATGATGCTCGACCGGCGGCTCCTTGATCCTCGACAGCAGCGCGGTGAACGGCTTGGCGGGCTCGTGCACGAAGGTGCCAAGACCCTGGCGGCTTACCACGAGCCCCTGGTTGGTCAGCAGCGCAATCGCGAGCCGGACCGTGTTGCGGGACGCGTCGTACTGAGCTGCGAGGTCCGGCTCACTCGGCAGCCGCTGGCCGGGCGCGAGCAGTCCGCCGCTGATCTGGGCGCGCAACTGGTCAGCAATCTGCTGGTACTTGGGGTGCACCACCTCGTCACCTCCTTCGACACCTAATGTGCGGAAAAGATTACCCGTCCAGCTTGTTTCAAACGCTCTACTCATTGGTATCAGCTGTACGGGTGGATCGGACGACAGCGTAACGCGGGCGACCCCCTCGACGGCGGAAGACTCGCCGGAGTGAGCACCGCGTTCGGGGAAGGCGCACAAAATGATCATCTTGCTGGTGGTTGCCTCGGTCGTAGCCGGCGCTCCGCTGCTCGCGGTGGTGTTAGTTACGATCGCCAGCCTGCGCGAGGACGCCGGCCGCAGCCTGGCCGGGCGCGCACCGAACCGGATCGACGCCGCTGCCCGGCGCCTGCTCCGGGCCCAGTCCAGCGGGCTCGCCACCAGGAGCGCCCCGCGGGTGCCAAGGCCACGCACCCATGACCATGACGAGGCAGCTCGGCCGCTAGCCGAACCGCGGACGTAGGCAGCAGGTCACTGGCGGGGCCAGCCCCGCCAGTGACCGCCCACCGCGATGCTGCGGCCGCCGGGGCACAGCCCACCGCACCCGTCCGCCGGCCGCCACTCACCGGGCCTAGCGCCGCCAGCGACCCCTACCGCAATCCCGCGGCTGGGTGGCCTGCTTACCAGGCCACCAGGGCCACGCGGGCGGGTTCAGCCGCAGCCGCGGACTGTGGCAGCGCGCGAGGTCGGGCTACGCTGCGACCATGCTCGTTGCCCTCGGCCAGATCCCAGTCAGCTCGACCCCGCAGGTAAACCTCGACCGCGTGCGGGCAGCCGTCAGCGACGCCGCCGCGCGCGGTGCCCGACTTGCCGTCTTCCCCGAGGGCACTTCGGCCCGGTTCTCCACCGACCTGCGCGCTATCGCTGAGCCCGTCGACGGCGAGTTCTGTACCGGGCTGTCGGACATTGCCAGGTCGGCTGGCGTCGCGATCGTCGCGGGGGTCTTCGAGCCGGCCCCGGCGGCAAGGTATTCAACACGACCGTCGGATTCGACGCCGACGGGCGGCTGGCCGCCGCATACCGGAAGATCCACCTCTTCGACGCGCTCGGGCACCGCGAGTCCGAGAGCGTGGCGCCCGGTGCCGCGCTAGTCGTTGCCGAGCTAGCCGGCCTGCAGGTCGGCTTCCTCACCTGTTACGACGTCAGGTTCCCCGAGCTGGCCAGGTCCCTGGCCATAGGTGGCGCGCAGCTGCTTGTCGTGCCCGCCGCGTGGGCGGCCGGGCTGTTCAAGGAGGAGCACTGGGTGACGCTGGTCCGGGCCAGGGCCATCGAGAACACGATCTGGGTAGCTGCCGCCGGCCAGGTTCCCGACCCGGCGGAACAGCCGACCAGGGCACCCACGGGCGTGGGGCGCAGCATGCTGGTGGACCCGATGGGAGTGGTCAGGCTGGACCTCGGCCCTGCGGCTGGCATGGCGGTGGGCGAGGTCGACCCGCAGTACACCGACGACGTCCGCGCGGCGCTGCCGTGCCTGGCCAACCGGCGGGACGACCTGTTCCCTGTGGTGCGGCCCGACCGCGCCATCGCGCCCGAGCCCGCGCAAGTGCCGCGCTAACTGGCCGCAGCCGCCGGAAAAGGTGCCGGCTGGTCGATGGCGTCCCTGATCGCATCGAGCTCGTCCTGGCTCACCCGGTTCGCGAACCGCAGCAGCGTCAGCCGGTGATTGCCGCCAGACCGCAGGATCTCCACCATAAGCCTCGCATCATGATCCTCCCGCAGCTCGGCCGGCCAATACCGCCAGGCTCGACCATGCTTCTCGCGGCGCAGCACGCCCTTGCCGTGCAGGATCGTCATGACCGTCATCACCGTGGTATAGGCGACCGGCCTGGTGTAATGCAGCCGCTCGCGCACCTCCCTGACGGGCAGTGGCTGGTCCTGCGACCAGATGACTTCCATGATCGCGCTCTCTAGCTGGCCGAACTCGCGCAAGTCTCGCCACCTCCGGCCGCCCAGCTAAGCATGGCTAGATGACGTCCCCGCGAGGTCAGCGGCAGCCCGGTGCACAATTGCAGCACCAGGGTGATGGAACATACTCCCGGGCTAGTCGCGGTTCCTGGCGACCCGGTGACGGCGGAACGCCCACACGGCTACGACGCCGAGGATAACCGCGGCAACGGCAGCGGCTATGCCGGTGCCCACGCTCCCGGCTACCGCGGCATAGGCGGATCCGGCCAAGTAGCCGAGCACCGCATAGCCGACGCCCCAGATCAGGCCGCCGACCACGTTGTAGAGGGTGAACGTGCGGTAGCGGACCCTGGCAGCCCCGGCAGCGGCCGGCATAAGTGCGCGCACGACGACGACGAACCGGCCGACAAGTACCGCTGCGCCGCCACGCTGGCGCAGCACCGATCTCGCCTTGTCGACGCCGCCTTGCACCCGGCGCAGCGGCCTGGCTGTGAACAGGCGATCTCCCATCTGCCGGCCCACTTCGTATCCGACGATGGGGCCGGTGACGGCGGCGATTACCACGATGACAATCAGAAGCGGCAGCGACACGTGCCCGCGGCTCGCCAGTACCCCGCCGAGCACCACGGCGATCTCGCCCGGAAGCACGAAGCCGATGAAGACCGCTGTTTCACCGAAGACGAGAGCCGCGATGACTAGATATGCGACCCAGCCGCTCAGATGCGTCAGGCTACTTGCCAGCGATGTCACGCATGCCATCCTCCCCTGCCGCGGCCTGTACTTTGGACGATCGGGCATCTGGCCATGACCTGCCTGGTCTTGCGCGCAAGGGCATGATCTAGTAGGAAATCATGCGTTGTCAGGCAAAGGCTCCAGGAAGGAGGCGGGATGCACAACTCGTCCCAGGCGCTTCCGACTGGGCCCATGACCGGTGGCTTCATTCGACAGCAAGGCACCTTTCCCGGCCGGGTCAGCAGGGATGGATCGACGGGGTTCCCGGCCGAGCCGCAGCGGTACCAGCTGTACGCGTCGCTCGCCTGCCCTTGGTCGCAGCGCGCGCTAATCGTCCGCCGCCTGCTTGGCCTCGAGAGAGTTATCGGGCTTACCCTGACCGATCCGGTCACGAGCGAGCACGGCTGGCGATTCCCCGGCGAGAGCGGCGGCCGCGACCCAGTGACGGGGGTCAGGTACGTCTCCGAGCTGTACCTGGCGTCGGATCCCGGCTATTCCGGCCGGTGCACCCTGCCCGTGTTGTGGGACACCAGGAGCCAGCGGATTGTCACCAACGACGCTGCCCAGGTCACCGTCCAGATGGAGACCGAATTCGGCGCATTCCACCGGCCGGGAGCGCCTGACCTGTACCCCGCCTCGATGCGCCGCGACATAGACGCCCTGGCGATGCTTATGTTCCATACGGTCAACAACGGGGTCTACAAGGCCGGGCTTGCGACCACGCAGGCCGCCTACGAGGAGGCGTTCGACGCGGTCTTCACGACGCTGGATGCGCTGGAGGAGCGGCTGGCCCGCCGCCGGTTCCTGCTCGGCGGCCAGGTGACCGAGGCGGACGTGCGGCTGTTCCCGACACTAGTCAGGTTCGACGCTGTCTATTACCTGCTCTACAAGTGCAACCTGCATCGGCTGGCTGACTATCCGCACCTGTGGGGCTACGCACGTGATCTCTATCAGCGCCCCGGCTTCGGGGACACAACGGACTTCGTGCAGATCAAGCGGCACTACTACCAGGCCCAGCCCTGGATCAACCCAAATGGCATCGTGCCCAAGGGCCCGTTCGTGAGCTGGCTGGAGCCGCACGGCCGGGACCGAATGACCGGATAGACGAGTCGGACGATCCGCGGCCAGGCCTGCCATGACGCTGCCGCAAGACCGGGCATCTCAGCCGGTAGCCTTGGAAGCGCGCAATACTCCCTGCCAGCTCCGGAAGAGGCGATATCGCCGTGTCTGCTGAGTCTCCGCGTGGGTCCGCGGATCTCACCGTGTCATCAGCTAACGACCAGTCCAGCGCTAGTGAGTCGCCCCCCAACGGCTCGGCCTCCCGGGCCGACTTCGGGCCGAATCAGTGGCTCGTAGATGAGCTTTATCAGCGATACCTCGCCGACCCCGGTTCTGTAGACCGGGCGTGGTGGAGCTTCTTCGCCGACTACCAGCCGCAACCTGACGTTGCAGGCAGTCAGTCATCTCGTCCGGCGAGCGGGACAGCCACTCGGCCGGCCGCCGGCCCACCCAGTGCCACCCAGGCAGGCACCACCCAGCCAGGCACGGCCGGCCGCGCAGCCGATGGTGCGTCGCAGGCCAATGGAGCCACGCCGACAGGCGCTCCCAGCCGGCCGGGCAGCGGTTCTCCCGCCGCCGGCGCCCAGGACGCCAGCTCCGCCCAGGACGCCAGCTCCGCCCAGGACGCCAGCTCCGCCCAGGACGGCGGCGCCGCCCAGCGCGCAGGCGCCCCGCCCGCCGCGGGCCCCGCCGCTGGCCAGCCCGCCGCGGCGCCCGGCCACCTCGCACCCGGCGCCGCTGGCACCTCCGACGCGGCGGGCACAGCGGCCCCGGCAGGGCCGATGGGGGCGGCGGGCGGCACCCAGGCCGAGGAGGACCACCTCACGCGACTGCGGGGCGCGGCCGCGCGGACCGCAGCGAATATGTCCGCAAGCCTCGGGGTACCGACCGCAACGAGTGTCCGGGCGATCCCGGCCAAGCTCCTCGTCGACAACCGGATCGTGATCAACAACCACCTCGGCCGCGGCCGCGGCGGCAAGGTCTCATTCACGCACCTGATCGGCTACGCCATCACCCGTGCGGTAGCCATGCAACCCGCGATGAATTTCTCGTTCGCCGAGGCCGAGGGCAAGCCGGTGATGGTGCGGCCCGAGCATCTGAACCTGGGCCTCGCCATCGACGTGGCCAAGGAGGACGGAAGCCGTCAGCTACTCGTGCCGAGCATCAAGGCTGCCGAGGCGATGGACTTCCGCCAGTTCTGGATGGCGTACGAAGACATTGTCCGCAAGGCCAGGTCAGGCAAGCTGGCAGTGGACGACTTCGCCGGGACGACGATGACCCTGACGAATCCTGGCACGATCGGCACTGAGCACTCGGTGCCGCGACTGATGCCAGGGCAGGGCTGCATCATCGGGGTCGGTGCCATGGAGTACCCCGCGGCGTACCAGGGTGCTTCGGCCGAGACGATGGCCAGGCTGGCGCTCAGCAAGACGGTCACGCTGACCTCGACCTATGACCACCGCATCATCCAGGGCGCGCAGTCCGGCGAGTTCCTGCGGCTGATCCGCCAGTTGCTGCTCGGCGAGCACAATTTCTACGACGACGTCTTCCAGGCGCTGCGGATCCCGTACGAGCCGGTCCGCTGGGTGCAGGACATCCCGGCCGGGCACGAGGATGACATCACCAAGTCCGCCCGGGTGCACGAGCTGATCCACGCCTACCGGGTGCGCGGTCACCTGATGGCGGATACCGATCCGCTGGAGTACAAGCAGCGCAGGCACCCGGACCTGGACATCAACCAGCACGGGCTGACGCTATGGGACCTGGAGCGCGAGTTCGCCACCGGCGGCTTCGGCGGCAAGCCGCGGATGCAGCTGCGGGAGATACTCGGAGTCCTGCGCGACTCGTACTGCCGGACCGTCGGCATCGAGTACATGCACATCCAGAACCCGGAGGAGCGGGCCTGGATTCAAGCGAGGGTAGAGCGCGCGCACGGCCGGGCCGATCACAGCGAGCAGCTACGCATCCTGTCCCGGCTGAACGTGGCCGAGGCGTTCGAGATGTTCCTGCAGACCAAGTTCGTCGGCCAGCGCCGGTTCTCCCTCGAGGGCGCCGAGTCGCTTATCCCGCTGCTGGATGCCGTGCTGACCGAAGCCGCCGGCAACAACCTGCACGAGGCCGTCATCGGCATGGCCCACCGCGGCCGGCTGAACGTGCTGGCCAACATAGTCGGCAAGTCCTACGCCCAGATCTTCCAGGAGTTCGAGGGAAACCTGGACCCGGCCACGACCCACGGTTCTGGGGACGTCAAGTACCACCTGGGCGCGCAGGGCAGCTACCGCGGCGCCGACGGCGTGGAGATTCCTACCTCACTGGTGGCCAACCCGAGTCACCTGGAGGCAGTGGACCCGGTCCTCGAAGGGGTCGTCCGGGCTAAGCAGGACGTCATCGACATGGGCGAGCCCGGCTTCACGGTGCTCCCCGTGCTGATCCACGGCGACGCGGCATTCGCGGGCCAGGGCGTCGTTGCCGAGACGCTCGAGCTGTCCCAGCTGCGCGGCTACCGGACCGGCGGCACCGTGCACATCGTGGTGAACAACCAGGTCGGCTTCACCACGTCGCCCGAGTCGTCGAGGTCGAGCGTTTACAGCACCGACGTCGCCCGGATGATCCAGGCCCCCATATTCCACGTCAACGGCGACGACCCCGAGGCGGTGGTCAGGGTCGGCAAGCTGGCCTTCGCTTACCGGCAGGCCTTTGCCAAGGACGTAGTCATCGACATGATCTGCTATCGCAGGCGGGGCCACAACGAGGCGGACAACCCGTCTTTCACCCAGCCGCTCATGTACGACCTGATCGACGCCAAGCGGTCGAGCCGCAAGCTGTACACCGAGTCGCTGATCGGGCGGGGCGACATCACCATGGAGGAAGCAGAGGAGGCGCTGCGCAACTACCAGCAGGAGCTGGAGCGCGCCTTCACCGAAACCAAGGACGCCATCAGCCGCCCGGCCGAGCCCGGTGCCCTGGTCCCCCCGCAGCCAGCCGCCGAGATGCCCGCCGATCACGCCAGGGTCCCGACCGCTATCTCCGTCGAGACCATCAAGCGGATCATCGACACGCAGGTCTCGCTGCCCGATGGCTTCACCCCGCACCCGCGCCTGCTGCCGCAGTTGCAGCGGCGTGCGGCGATGGTCGAGCAGGACGAGATCGACTGGGCGACCGGCGAGCTGCTGGCCTTCGGCTCGACCCTCATCGACGGGCATGCGGTCCGGCTGATCGGCCAGGACTCCCGCCGCGGCACCTTCGGCCAGCGGCACGCGGTGCTGGTGGACCGGCGCACCGGCGGCGAGTACGTGCCGCTGCGTGCCTTCAATACGCCCGCCACCAGATTCCACATCTACGACTCACTGCTGTCCGAGTACGCGGCGGTGGGATTCGAATACGGCTACTCGGTCGCCAGGCCCGACGCGCTGGTCTGCTGGGAAGCGCAGTTCGGCGATTTCGTCAACGGCGCGCAGACGATCCTGGACGAGTTCATCAGCTCCGGCGAGCAAAAGTGGGGCCAGCGGTCCGGAGTCGTGCTGCTGCTGCCGCACGGCTACGAGGGCCAGGGACCTGACCATTCCTCCGCCAGGGTCGAGCGGTTCCTGTCGCTATGCGCGCAGGACAACATGACGGTGGCCATGCCGAGCACCCCGGCCAGCTACTTCCACCTGCTGCGGTGGCAGGCGCTTTCGACCCGGATCAAGCCGCTTATCGTGTTCACGCCCAAGTCGATGCTGCGGCTCAAGGCCGCGACGTCCGCAGCCGCCGACTTTGCCACCGGGTCGTTCGAGCCAGTGCTCGGCGACCCGGCCGCCGGCGACCCGGCCGGCGTCAGCCGGGTGCTGCTGTGCTCCGGCAAGATCTACTACGACCTCGCGGAGCGGCGCAGGCAAGCCGGCCAGACCGGCGTCGCGCTGATCAGGATCGAGCGACTGTACCCGCTGCCGGCTGCCGAGATCGCCGCGGAACTCGCCAGGTACCCGCGCAGTGCCGAGGTGGCCTGGGTTCAGGAGGAGCCAGCCAACATGGGCGGCTGGCCGTACATGGCCCTGCACCTGCCCGAGGTCGCGAACCGCAGGGTCCGGCTGATATCCCGGCCCGCCAGTTCGGCGCCCGCCTCCGGGTCCGCCAGGGCGCACGCGGCGGAGCAGGCCGCGATCCTGGATGTGGCGCTGCAGCAGGCAGGGTGAGTGTGTACTTCACCGATCGTGGCATCGAGGAACTCGACAGCAGGCGTGGCGAGGAGCAGGTCACGCTCGGGTGGCTCGCCGAGCGGCTGCGCGACTTCGTGGACGACCACCCGGCCGCCGAGACCACCATTGACGGTCTCGCCAGCTGGCTGGCTCGCCTGGACGATGATGCCGACGAGGAATAGTTAGGCCCGCACCCGGCCTAAGGCCCGGCCCGCTTAGGCCCGGCCCGGCGACCGGCCGGGTCCGGTGAGCAACGCGATACATCTTGACTTTTGACGGACGCGACATATCGTATCTAGTATTGAGCTACGATCCTCGGGACGAGAGGCATGTTATGGCGCGCTCTGCTGTGAGTGGCCATGGTCAGAAGCTGGCGGTGAGGTGAGATGAGCCCTGTATTCCGCCACGGCCGACTGCGGCTGTACCTGCTGAAGCTTCTGGATGAGTCACCGCGCCATGGATATGAGGTCATCCGGCTGCTGCAGGACCGGTTCCTCGGCGTGTACGCGCCCTCCCCCGGCACGATCTACCCGCGGCTCGCCAGGCTCGAGGAAGACGGCCTGGTGACGCACGAGGAGGTAGACGGCAAGAAGGTCTACAGCATCACCGACAAGGGCAGGGAGGAAATCCGCAGCCGACTGTCCGACCTAGCCGACCTGGAGGACGAGCTCACCGAGTCCCTGCGTGATGTGGCCAGGGAGATCTCCGAGGACGTCAGGGAGACCGTCAGGGGGATCAGGGAAGAACTGACCTCGGCCTTCAGGAATCAGCAGGCGGCCAGGTCCGGCGATGCCATGCGCTCCCGCCCGGCCGACCTGTCCGTTGCGGACGGCCCAACTGCGGCGGAACGCGCAGCCGATGGGGAAGGCACATCCGCCACCGACGGCACCCCCGGCACGGGACGCACCGCCCCGGCGGACGTCACATCCGCCGGCAGGCCCAGGTCGGGACCCGACGACGAGACCGCCTGGGCCAGCGACGAAGCTCGCCGGATCAGGGAGGAAGCGCGCCGCACCAGGGAGGAGATGCGGGCCAAGTTCCGGGCCAGGAACCGGGGTGAATGGGCTTCCTGGCAGGACCGCATTGGCGGGCAGGACCTGGCCGGCTGGGCACCATGGAACGACTGGGGCAGCGACAAGGCGGGCGAGCCGCGCGGCACGACGGGCCAGCGGCCAGGCCGCCCTAACCCGTTCACCGACCTCGAGCGAATGGCAATCCAGTTCGCCAATGAGCTCGCGGCCGCGGCGCGACAGGCAGGCACCGTCGGCGAGCGGTCACTCGGCGACCTGCGCGACATCCTCACCGACACGCTGGCCAAGGTCCGGGTAGAGGTATTTACCGAGCCAGCCAGTAAATCCGAGCCGACCGACGCGAGCGGAGAATCCGAGTCAGCTGACCCGACGCGGCCGGAAGATCCAGGCAGTCACGGGCAGGACGCCGACGGCTAAGTCGCGTACCACGCCCGCCACGTTGAGAGCCCGTTCCCGCCTTAATGCAGCCTGGCAACTGCCCGCAGTCAGTCGCGTGCGGCTACAAGGTGAAGACCACCTTGCCGAAGAGGTCACCGGAGATCATCGCCTCGAAGCCATCACGCGCCCGCGTGAGCGGCATGGTGCGGTCGATCAGCGGCCGGGCGCCTGACTGCTCGCAGAAGGTCAGCAGCCTGGCCAGCTCGTCTTTGGTGCCCATGGTGGACCCGATCACCGACAGCTGCAGGAAGAACATCCGGCTCAAGTCGGCGGAGGGCACCGAGCCGCTAGTCGCGCCGGAGATCACGATCACGCCGCCCGGCTTGAGCGACCGCAGCGAGTGTGCCCAGGTAGCCTCGCCGACGGTCTCCATCACCGCGTCGACGCGCGCTGGCAGCCTCGCTCCTGTGTCGAATGCCTGATCAGCGCCCAGTTCGAGCGCCCGCGCACGTTTGGCCTCGCTGCGGCTTGTGACCCACATCCGGTACCCCGCCGCGCGGCCGAGCAGGATCAGAGCGGTCGCGACCCCGCCGCCGGCACCTTGCACGAGCACTGTCGCGCCCGGCCCGGCCGGCGCGCGATCGAACAGCATCCTGAAGGCTGTCAGGTAGGCGGTCGGCAGACATGCTGCCTCCTCAAAGGTCAAGGCAGCAGGCTTGGGAACGAGGTTCCTCCTGGGCACGGTGACCAGTTCGGCGAATGTCCCTTCGTGCCGCTCCGAAAGCAGCGACCGGGCCGGGTCGAGCGTCTCGTCGCCACCGCCGGCCATGGGGTCCCCGATGACCGCGTGCACCACGACCTCGTTGCCGTCCTCGTCAATGCCGGACGCGTCGCAGCCGAGGATCATCGGCAGGCGGTCGGCGGGCAGGCCGACACCGCGCAGCGTCCAGACGTCGTGGTGATTGAGCGAGGCCGCCTTGACCTTTACTGTGGTCCAGCCGTCGGGCGCGACCGGACTGGCGTGCTCGCCTAGCTCGAGGCCGGATATCGGGTCCTCAGCGTCGAAGCGCACTGCGGTAACTGCGAACATGGGACTGGACCCTAGCGCTTCGGCCGGAGAGCCGGAAACGCGGCCATGACCCGGCCTGCTCAGGGCTGACTGGCTGTGACGCCCGAAATGACACCCGGTTATGTGATAAGGACACCGTCCGCGAGTAAAGCGGCTGTGCCATACTCATAATCCGGGAAGCGGCCTCCTGACTAGCGTATGCAGGTAAAGGACCGTAGTGAACCTGTTGTCCTACGCAGAGCTCGCGGTCCGCCTTGCCAATACAGCCGTGCAGGCTGATGGCGAGCCGGACCCGCTCGACAGCACGGCCGCGTGCGCGGAGACGTTCAGCGATTGCATCGCTGTTCCTGTCACCCGCCGCGACCTTGTCGTGCTGCACTACGTGCGCGCCGAGTTCACCGCTATCTTCACCGCGGCCGCGACCGGCGATGACCAGGCCGCGATCGCCCGCCTGAACTCGCTGCTGGTGCAGTTCCCGACTCAGCCCGAGCTGGTCAGTCACGACGACCACCGCTGGCATGTCCATCTGGCATCCCAGGGATCGCTGTCTGACCGATGCGCCGCCGGCGCGACCATAGGCCTCGCCCTGACAGTTTCCCTCTACGGCGTGAGCCGGCTAGGCATCTGCGCTATCGCGTCCTGCCCGCGCGTGTTCGTCGACTCCAGCCCGAACAAGTCCCGCAGGTACTGCGCGGAGCACGGGGCGCGTGGCAATGTGAGTACGCTGCGGACCCAGCCCGCGGTGCTGGCCGGCCGCGCGACTCCGGCCGCGAGCTGACGCCGGATTCTGGTCATCTTCCTGGCCGGTTGGCCGGGAAGACGGGCTTGTTACTTTTTCTTTACCCCGCCGCCGCGGGCAATTTCGGTCCCCTGACTCCCAGAGTTTGCGCGTAATCGCCCGTGAACTGCGCAAACGCAGCGCGGGCCGGATGGCGTCGGTGTCGCGCATGAAGCGTTTCAGTGACACGCGTTACCGAAATGACGCCAAGTGACTTCTTCTCATCGCCCAAGTCGATCATTACCATGAGCCCTACTCCACGGGCATATGGACCCCGTATGCGGACCCGGAAGGTCAGGTTTGACCATGGCTTTTGATCATGCGGGCGCATGTCGGTGACCGCGTATGCATCGCGTGTGAGCGCTCGCGGCGCATGTTGCCGACGCAGCGGATCCGGCTCGCGCCGGAGGCGTGTCACGTCCTATTCCGCACCCCCGCCAATAGGAGATGCGCTAACCCTGTGCCGACCCTGTCGGCCAACCTCATAGGGAGGAAGTCATGGCTGCGACTGCCCCTGGCGTATCGCCAACAGGGGAATACCACCTTCATCGGAAAGTAGGGCTCCGCGCCCTCACGATGGTCTCGCTCGGCTCCATCATCGGCTCCGGCTGGCTGCTGGGCGCACTGAACGCGTCCAAGGTCGCGGGAGCAGGCTCGTCCGTCTCCTGGCTTATCGGCGGGCTCGTGCTCGCGGTGCTGGCGCTCGTGCACGCCGAGCTCGGCTCCACCTACCCGGTGTCCGGCGGCACGACGAGATTCCCGTACATGGTCTTCGGCGCGCTCGGCGGTTTCACCGGCGGCTGGATGGCATTCCTGCAGGCCGTGACCATCGCCCCGATCGAGGTCGAGGCATCACTCGGCTTCCTGGACAGCAGGTTCCCGAGCTTGAACTGGATCTACACCACCGGCGGGCTCAAGGGCGACCTGAACGGCACTGGCATCCTGGTCGGCGCGGGGTTCATGCTGGTCTTCACGGTGTTCAACGTCCTGGGAGTGCGCTGGCTGGCCGAGTCCAACGCGATCGCGACCTACTGGAAGCTGCTGATCCCGACCATCGTGATCTTCGGCCTGCTGTTCACGGTCTTCCACTCCAGCAACTTCAGCGCCGGCGGCGGCTTCATGCCTTTCGGCTTCCACGGCATGTTCGCCGCGCTCCCGCTGGGGATCATTTTCGCGCTAGAAGGATTCGAGCAAGCCATCCAGGTGGGCGGCGAGTCGGAGAACCCGCAGCGAAACATCCCGCGCGCGGTCATCGGCGCGATGATCATCGGCACGGTCATCTACCTGCTGCTCGAGGTCGCGTTCATCGGCGCGCTGAACCCGGCCAACCTAGTGCACGGCTGGTCGAACCCGATTCCCGGCACCGGCGCGTTCGGGCCGTATGCCACGCTCGCCTCCCAGGCGGGCCTGGGCTGGCTGGCCACGCTGGTCATCATCGACTCCGTGATTTCCCCGGCCGGCACTGGCCTGGTGTATATCGGCACGTCATCCCGCATCTCCTACGGCCTCGGCCGCAACGGCTACTTCCCCAAGATCATCAGCCGGATCAGCAAGCAGGGCGTGCCGCTGGTGTCGATCCTTATCTGCTTCGTCATCGGCATGCTGACCTTCCTGCCGTTCCCGAGCTGGGCAGGGCTCGTCGCCTTGGTCACTTCGGCTACGGTGCTGATGTACGCGATGGCGCCGCTATCCCTGGCCGGACTGCGCAAGTCCGACCCGGACCGGCCACGGGCATACAAACTGCCGTGGGCGCCGGTGCTCTGCCCGCTGTCGTTCATCTTCGCCAACTGCATCGTGTATTTCGCCGGCTGGAGCAACGTCTTCTGGCTGTACGTGCTCATCGCGGTGGGCTTCATACTGTTCGCTATCTACCAGGCGCTGATCCCGGCGGAGCGCCGGTCCATCATCGACTGGAAAGCCGCGCAGTGGATCATTCCGTGGCTGGCCGGCCTGGGGGTCATCTCCTGGCAAGGGCAGTACAGCAGCGCGTTCAACAAGGTGTTTGGCATCACGATGAACCCCACGCTCCGCATCGGCGGGGTGCACCCATCGCACGTGTCCGAGTGGTACGACCTGCTCATCATCGCGGCGTTCAGCCTGGTGATCTACTACTGGGCCGTGCACGTGTCGATGCCGCGTGAGAAGGTCCAGGCGGCCGTGGCCGACGTCGAGGCCGAGGCGTCGATCGAGCTCGAGTCGCACCTGCTGACGGCAGGCTGACCTACAACCGTCTCGGGGGCGGTCCGGATATCAGTTCCGGACCGCCCCCGACCCATATCTGCCGCGCGGCCGCGCTGCGGCCCTGGAGCGCTGCGGCCCTGGGCGCTGCCGCGCTGCCGCGCTGGGGCGCTGCTTCGTTCATCGCCACCGGGCTGGCCAGTAGCGCCCTAGCACCGTGCCCACGATCAGCTCGGCCGGGACAGGACCGAACTGCCGGCTGTCGACGGCACTCGCGCGGACGTTGTCGGACAGCAGCCACCAGCCTTCGGCCTGACGCCTGACAGCCCGCTTCACCAGCAGCATTCCCGGCCGGCTGGGGTGGCGGGCCACGACAATCTGGCCCGGCCTGATCTGCCTGCCTCGCCAGACGAGCAGCCAGTCGCCAGGAAGCAGAACCGGCTCCATCGAGCGCTCCGCAACGGCGACCCGCAATAGCGGCCAGCGCATACATCCCTCCCGCGCGGGCAGTCCCCGCTCACGTTGTACTGTCGGAACCCAAGCCACTGATCTGAGATGAGAGAGGGCAATCAATGAGGCTGCTCACGCGTCTCCTCGCGCCGAAGGTTACCGCGCACGCGCACTGTGACCTCCCGTGCGGCGTCTACGACCCGGCACAGGCACGCATCGAGGCAGAGTCGGTGAAGGGGATCTGCCAGAAGTACCAGGACAACTCCGATCCTGAGTTCCGCACTCGCGCGGTGCAGATCAAGGAAGAGCGGTCAGAACTGGTCAAGCACCATCTGTGGGTGCTGTGGACCGACTACTTCAAGCCGCCGCACTTCGAGAAGTACCCGCAGCTGAACCAGCTCTTCAACGATGCCACCAAGATGGCGGGCGCCGCCGGCACGAAGGGCAGCACTGACGTTTCCAAGGCCGACGAGCTACTTGCCAAGATCGACGAGATCGCCAAGATCTTCTGGGAGACCAAGCAGGGCTGAGAATGGCGCGGTACTGGCCGGCCGGCGGGCCAATTCCGGACCGCCGGCCCGCTGGCCTGCTGCTTGCAATTGCGGCTGACGTTCCGGTAAAGGCCCATCCGGTGTCGATGCATCCGGGCGGTCACTGTAAGTTGCGGGGAGAGGCCGGCGTCTGCGAACTGCGGGCTTATCCGGCATTTGGGGGAGGGTTTGGTGACGGACGAGACCACGTCCACCGTGGCGGCGACCTCGGCTGCCGTCGTGAGCACGGTCGGCAGCGCGTTGACCGCTGAGCAGCCGGCCGGCGGAACTCAGGACCGGGTAACCGTGCGGATGCCCGCAGACGGGGCCTACCTGTCGGTACTGCGCACTGCCACGGCTGGCCTCGCGGCACGGCTCGACTTCACCCTCGATGACATTGAGGACCTGCGGATAGCGGTCGACGAAGCATGCGCGATGCTGCTCAGCCAGGCCATTCCCGGCAGCAGTCTTGAGTGCAGCTTCGCGCTCGAGCCCGACGGCATGGCCATCTCCGTGTCCGTCCCATCACTGAACCCGCGGCCGCCATCCGCCGATACTTTCGCCTGGACCGTGCTGTCGGCGCTCGCGGGGAGCGTCGAGGCGCAGGCGGGACCTGGCGACAGGCTCGCCATCGTGATGCGCAAGGCCCGCCCAATGTCGGGGTCGGCGTGACGGGGGAAACAGAGGTCGCCTTGACCGACGAGTTCGAGATGATGTCGGCACCGGCCATGCAGACGCCTGCCGCTGACGACGCCGACGGGCTGGTGCCGGTGGTGCTTGAGCTCAGCGAGGCCGGAGAGCTGACCGAGGATCTGGCGCAGCCGCCGGTCCGGGCCCAGCACGGGCCACGTGAGCGCGGCCATGCGCGGGAGCTCTTCGAGCGGCTGGCCCAGCTGCCGCCAGGGGATGAGGAGCGACTGCGGATCCGCAGCGAGCTGGTAGAGCTGCACCTGCCGCTGGTGGAGTACCTGGCCCGCAGGTTTCGTAACCGCGGCGAGTGGCTCGATGACCTGACCCAGGTCGCGACCATCGGGCTGATCAAGTCCATCGACCGGTTCGACCTCGACCGCGGCGTCGAGTTCTCCACCTATGCCACGCCCACCATCGTCGGTGAGATCAAGCGCCACTTCAGGGACAAGGGCTGGGCCGTACGGGTACCTCGTCGGCTCCAGGAGCTGAAGCTGGCCCTGGCCAAGGCCATCGGTGAGCTCGCCCAGCGACTCGGGCGGGCGCCCACCGTGGGCGAGCTGGCCGAGCACCTGCAGATGAGCGAGGAAGAGGTGCTCGAAGGACTGGAGTCGGCGAACGCCTACTCCACCGTGTCGCTGGACGCACCCGACTCCGGTGACGAGGACGCGCCCGCGGTCGCGGAGTCGCTAGGCATGGTGGACGAGGCGCTAGAGGGCGTGGAGTACAGGGAGTCGCTCAAGCCCCTGCTCGAGCAGCTCCCGCCTCGCGAGAAGCGGATCCTGCTGCTGCGGTTCTTCGGCAACATGACGCAATCTCAGATTGCCACCGAGCTCGGCATCTCGCAGATGCACGTATCCCGCCTGCTTGCCAGGACTCTCGCCCAGCTGCGCGAGGGATTGACCAGCGACGATTAGCCGGGAACGGACCCTCCCCTTGGCTAGGCCATTCCGGCCGCTAACCCGCACCGGGCCTGCGCGCCCGGCCTGGGGTCAGTAGCTTCACGCTGGCAGGCGCCATTAGCATGGCAAAACCGGCTATAACCAGCAGCAGCGTGGGAATGCCCCAGTCGTATCGGCCGCTCTGCGTCAGGTAGATCCCGACGATGCCAGCAAAGAGCTGGGTCAGCAGCACGGGGGTCCTGGTCCAGCGGCGGCCCGAGCGCAGCCCGCGCGCGACCAGGGCCAGCCCAAGCGCGGTCGCGACGCCGATCGCGGTGATCGCGACACCGCTGGCCGTTTGGTACGACTTGCCGGTGCCGGCGTCGATACCAGCAATGACCGACGCCAGCAGCACGCCGGCTGCCTCCACGGCCTGCACGACGGCAAGCGCGCGTACGGTGCGCGGCACCTGGCCGGCCTCCGGCTGGCCGGCCGGCACCTGGCCAGGCTGCGGCTGGCCGGGCGGTCGCTGGCCGGACCGCGGCGAGCCGCCCGCCTGAGCCTGCTGGCGTGGCGACTGAGCCTGCTGGCGTGGCGACTGAGCCTGTGGTCGGGGCGCGGGAGACGGCCGGCCAGGGGCCTGGCTAGCCTTGGCCCGTGCGCGCGCTTTTGATCGTGAACCCACACGCCACCTCCACAACCCAGCCCCGCCGGGATGTCATAGTCCGAGCCCTCGCGTCTGCCGTTGACCTTGAGGTCGTGCAGACACGTTACCGGGGCGATGCCACCAGGCTCGCCGCAAGCGCCGCCGACAGCAAATTCGGCCTGGTCATGACGCTGGGCGGGGACGGCACAGTAAACGAGGTAGTGAACGGCCTACTCGGCGCGAACGGCAGCCGAGCGGCCAGGAGAGCATCTGACCTGCCGGCCCTTGCGGCACTCCCAGGCGGCAACGCCAACGTATTCATCCGGTCGCTGCGGCTGCCGCCCGATCCTGTGGACGCTGCGGCACGGCTCATCGAGGATCTGGCTAGCGGCCGGGAGCGCTGCATCGGCCTGGGCACAGCCAACGGGCGGTATTTCACATTCAACGCCGGCCTTGGCCTGGACGCGGAGGTGGTGCGCGCGGTCGAAGGCCGGCGAGCGCACGGGCAAGGCCTGACGCCGGCGATGTACGCAATGACGGCGCTGCGGCAGTACTACCGCGTGACCGACAGGCATCACCGGGCCGTCCGCATCGCCGAGCCGGATGACGTCGGCGCAGAGGCCGTGTACCTGTGCATAGTGTCAAATTCCGCACCGTGGACCTACCTGGGCCGCAGGCCGGTGACCACCAACCCTGATGCGGACTTCGACGCCGGGCTCGATCTGTTCGCCCTGCGGAGCCTCAGCACGCCGAGCACCATGCGGACACTGCGGCAGATGCTGTTCAGCCGCTCCAGGCCGCCTCACGGCCGCGGTGTGATCACCAGGCACGACCTCGGCTCGATAACCCTTCAGGCGGACCGGCCGGTGGCGTTCCAGGTGGACGGCGAGTACATGGGCGAGACGGAGGTTGTGGAGTTCCGATCGGTGCCGCGCGCGCTACGGGTGATCGGGTTATCTGCGGCCAGGGCGTTACGAGGCCGAGTCGCGAGCGGCGTGTGCGATCGTCACGCCGTCGAACCGGGCCAACTCCGGTGCGGCAGCGATGTGCCCGGCGCCAACAGTGATATTTCCTGTTATCCGGCCCGCCAAGCGCTGAAGCGCCGCAGCGAACCGCGTGCCAGAACACGACGCTCGAGGAGTTAGTGACGCGGCGCAGCAGCACCTACGGCACATACGTCGGTCCAGAAGATCCTCAACACTTCCTCAAACCGTCACCAACTATGCATATCCCTCAGCGTGAGTGGGCGCGCGCGGATCTTCGGCGCGCCGCGGGCCCGGACCCGCCCGGGTCCACCGCTTCGAGGTAGCGTCTGGGCCGCCGCTTGGAGACGGCACATGCGGCGGCGCGATTGGCTTTCCGGCTATCGAATGCAGTAGCCTAAACGGACCTCTATTGTTAATACTCGGCATATAATGATATAGGCCATCAAGTAGTGCCGGAAAGGCCAGTCGACTGGCAACGTGCCTACGTCGGGCGCGGCTTCCATGCCCGCAATGTGACTGATCTGACACCGAAATCGGGCTGAACCTTTGCCGAAGCCTCTTGCGGTTGATCGCCGAGCTTGAGAGGGTTGTAACGCTCCTGGTGAACGGGTGTGATCGCATGCGCCTTGCCAGGCTGGCGACGCCTTGAGCGGGCGCGGCCTGACGGACCTCGGAGCATCGCGAAGTGGGAGTCCGGCGAAAGCGAACCGGGTTAGTAGCAAGCCAAGATCAGCCTTAAACGTACATATGCTGACATAACACATAGCTCGTGAAATCGTTCACAAGCACGACGGAGCGCTGCGGCCCTGAAGCGAGGACCTGGCCTCAAGGAGGAGTGGACCTCATGGACTGGCGTCACCACGCCGCCTGCCGTGACGTAGACCCGGAGCTGTTCTTCCCGATCGGGAACACCGGGCCTGCCGTAACCCAGATTGACGAGGCCAAGCAGGTCTGTCGACGATGCAAGGTCATGGAGCCATGCCTGCAGTGGGCGCTGGACAGCGGCCAGGACGCGGGCGTATGGGGCGGCCTGAGCGAGGACGAGCGGCGGGCACTTAAGCGCCGCACCAGGGTCGCCGCGCGCGCGAACGCCTGACAACTTCCGCCGCCTCGCGGAGCCACCAACGCAAGGCGGTCTGCCTGAGGCGGCATCGGGCCTGCCCGAGTCCGGGGCAGGACCTAGTCTGTTGTCGATCATGAGCCCGCTGCTGATCATGGGACTCGTCGGCGCGCCCGCACCGCCGCGGCTGGCGATTAGCCAGTACCTTCGGTCAGCCCGCCGTCTGCTCTGGCTCGCCGACCGGCAGCTCGACAACCACCCTGGTCCCGCCGCCCTCTCGCGGCTTTATCTCTAGCTTGCCATCCAGCTCGGTCAGCACCAGCGTCCGCACGATCTGCAGGCCGAGGCTAGTGGCGGAGTCCAGATCGAAGTCTGCGGGCAGGCCGGCTCCGTTGTCGGTGACGGTGACGCACAGTAGGCCAGGCCGGCGCCGCGCCGCAACCTCAAGGAATCCGGCTGCCGCGTAGCCGGGGCCGGTCAGACCATGCTGCAGGGCATTCTGCATGAGCTCGGTGAGCACCAGTGCCAGCGGAGTCGCGATGGCCGCGGACAACTGGCCGAACTCGCCAAGCAGCGTCGGCGTCACCCGTGCCTCTGGCGCGGCCACTTCGCCTGCCATCATTGCCACCCGGCCAGCGATGTCGTCGAAATCGACGACCTCGTCGGGAACGCGTGAGAGCGTCTCGTGCACCATCGCAATGGAGCCAACCCGGCGGACCGCTTCCTCCAAAGCGGCCCGTGCCTCTGGCGCGCTCAGCCGCCGGGCCTGCAGCCGGAGGAGCGCCGCCACAGTCTGCAGGTTGTTCTTCACCCGGTGATGGATTTCCCGGATGGTGGCGTCCTTGGTCAGCAGCTCGCGTTCCCTGTGCCGAAGCTCGGTTACATCCCTGAGCAGGATCAGGGCGCCCGCCCTCACCCCGTCCACGACCAGCGGGATCGTGCGCAGCTGCACAACTGACCCGTTCGCCTCAACCTCGGTCTCCGCGTGCATCCGACCGCTTGCCGCGGCCATCAGCGAGTCATCGCGGGGCTCCCTGCTGGCGCACAGCCTGGCCGTGAGCGGCCCGAGCGGCTTGCCCACCAGGTCGGCAGTCAGCCCGAGCCGCCGGTATGCGGACAGCGCGTTTGGGCTGGCGTACGCCACTCGTCCAGACCTGCTGAGCCGCAGCATGCCATCACCCACCCGCGGCGATCTGACCAGGGCAGGCTCCTCCCCTGGGCTGGGGAACATACCCGCGGCGACCATCCGGGCGAGGTCATCGGCAGCTCGCAGATACGCGAGGTCCAGTCGGCTAGGGGTGCGCGCCGCGCTCAGGTTTGTCGATCGCTCGATCACCGCGATCACCCGGTCCTTGGCCATCACCGGAATCGTCTCGTGTCGCACCGGAATGTCCCTGGTCCATTCCGGGTCGCCCTCACGGCAGATCCTGCGCTCCTCCAATGCGGTCAGCAGCGGCAGCGCGTCCCTGGCCGCCCGCACGCTGCCCACCACGTCATCGGCCAGCGCCGTGGGCGCGGTCGTCGGCCGCATCTGCGCCAGCGCCAGCCAGTCCCCGCCCGGCAGCGGTGCCCAGAGCACGAGGTCCGCGAATGACAGATCCGCGAGCAGTTGCCAGTCCGAGACAAGGGCGTGCAGCCAGTCGACGTCCGGGCCGCTCAGCCCGGCCCGGCGGGATAGATCGGTCAGCGTGGGCACCATGCCATCATCCCAGCCGCCGGCGACCGCGAGTGACCACGGCCGAACGCCCTTAGTACCGGGAACGGGGCCGCAGACGCTTAATGCCTACCAGCTGGTAACGTCGCCCGCATGAGCCAGGAGCAGCAGCCCGCGCACGGCGGCACCCAGGCGGTCGCGGCAGCCCGCGTGCATGGCGTGCAGACCATGTTCACACTGTCGGGCCTGCATGTGTTCCCCCTCTATGACGGAGCGGTCAAGGCTGACCCGCCGATGCGGATCGTCGATGTCCGGCACGAGCAGACGGCTGTGTTTGCGGCTGAGGGCACCGCCCGGCTGACCCGCTCCCCGGGTCTGGCAGCGCTGACCGCCGGCCCGGGCGTGACGAACGGCGTGAGCGCGGTTGCCACCGCGCACTTCAACGGGTCACCGGTCGTTGTGCTGGCCGGCCGTGCCCCCGATAGCCGGTGGGGATCGGGCAGCTTGCAGGAGCTTGATCACCCGCCGCTGCTCGCGCCAGTGACAAAGCGAGCCTGGACCGTGCACACGCCCGCAGACGTCGGTTCCGCAGTAGACGAGGCATTTACGCTCGCGGATTCCAGGCATCGGGGCCCCGTCTTCCTTGATGCCAGTCTGGAGGCTTTGTTCGGGCCGGTGCCCGACCAGGCCCTGCGGCGGCCAAACGGCGAACGGCCGCCTCCGGGCCTGGCGCGGGCACCGGACGATCAGTCCGAGCCCGACAAGATCACCAAGATTGCACGGCTGCTGGCGAGCTCTGAGCGGCCGGTGCTGGTGCTGGGATCCGATGTCTGGATGGACGGGGCCGAGCACGCTGCCAAAGAGGCTGCAGAGGCGCTCCGGCTGCCGGTGATCGCTAACGGGCAGGGGCGCGGCATCTTGCCCGGCGGGCACCCGCTGCTGGTTACCAGGGCGCGGGCGGTCGCTCTGGGTGAGGCTGACCTGGTGCTTGTGGTGGGGACGCCGCTGGATTTCCGGCTCGGCTACGGCCGGTTCGGTGGGCGAAACGGCATGCCCGCCGCCCAGGTGGTGCACGTCGCCGACGCGGCCAGTCAGCTGGCCACGCACTGCGAGCTGGCCGCCTCCGTGTCCGGCGACCTGGCTGCCTTCTTCACCGGCCTAGCCAGCGCGGCCGAAGGGACCGGCCTCGGCCGGAGCGAGGAGTGGCTGCCGCGGCTACAGCAGGCCTGCAGCGAGGCCGTAAAGGCCGACGCGGAGCTGCTTGGCAGCGACGCAAAGCCGATCCACCCGATGCGTATCTATGGCGAGCTCAGCCGCCAGCTGGAGCCGGACGCGGTCATCATCGGCGACGGCGGCGACTTTGTCAGCTACGCCGGCAAGTACCTGGAGCCCCAGCAGCCGGGCGGCTGGCTGGACCCCGGTCCTTACGGGTGCCTCGGCACCGGCCTGGGGTACGCGGTGGCGGCCCGGATCGCCCGCCCACAGGCTCAGGTGGTGCTCCTGCTCGGCGACGGTGCGGCCGGATTCTCGCTGATGGACGTCGACACACTTGTCCGGCATCGGCTTCCGGTCGTGATGATCTGCGGCAACAACGGGATCTGGGGGCTGGAGAAACACCCGATGCAGCTGCTGTACGGCTATGACGTCGCGGCCGACCTGCAGCCTGGCTGCCGGTATGACCAGGTCGTCACCGCTCTCGGCGGGGCCGGCGAGCTCGTGACCGAGGCCAGCCAGATCAGCCAGGCGCTGCGGCGCGCCTTCGACAGCCCAGTGCCATATCTGGTGAATGTCGTGACCGATCCGCAGGTTGCCTATCCCCGCTCCACCACTGGCGTCTAGCCGCGGCCGCCGCGTCGCTCACTCCCTGACGAGTACGACGCGCGGTCCGGCTTCGGCGGAGACGGTCCAGGCCGCGCTGACGTCGGAGAGCGAGAATGTCCGGAATGGCACCTCGACTGAGCCGTTGGCAATCAGGTGGATATAGGCCGGGATCTGGGCCCGGATGTCGGCAGCGGAGGCGGACCCGGCCCCGCTGCCGGAGATCGTCAGCTTCCTACTGCGCAGCAGCGCGGCGGGGACAGCGGCCTCGGCTCTGGCCAGCGCGCCGATCTGAACGTACTTGATGGCCGCGCGGTCCTCGCCGACCCCCCGGCGGCCGAGGGCCTGGAAGGCGGTCTCGGCAACTGGTCCCCAGACGAAGTCGAGCACCAGACAGGGAATGTCACCATCGAGGGTCTTGGCGAGAGCTTCGGCGTCGGTGTCCCGGTCGCCGGTGATCGACAGGGTTTGCGCGCCCACCGCGGCAGCGCGCTCCAGACCCGGCCGACTGCGCCCGGCGCCGATGACTCGGGCGGCACCGAGCAGCCTGGCGTTTTGCGCGGCCAGGAAGCCGGACATCCCGGTGACGCCGAGGATCAGAACCGTACCGAGAGTCCCCGTTTCGGCCAGGCGGGCCTGCAGCGGCAGCCAGGACGCCATGCCCGGGTTGACGCCGGCCGCGATTGCCTCCGGCTGCGCCTGACCCGGCACAGGGAAGCGCATCGCATCGGGTGAGGCGATGCGCTCAGCGAAGGTGCCGTGCGGCGGCTTGCCGGACGCGGTGAAGACCAGATCGCCGTCCTTCGTGCGCGCTACCGCGTTGAGGCCGGGGATCACGGGAAACCCGTCGCCACTCCCGTAGTGGCGGCCCGTCGCCACTGACCGGGTGACATGGTGGATGCCCGCGGCCACGAGTTCCACGATCTGACTGTCCGCGCCGGCCACCGGATCTTCGAAGTCGCCGTAGACAGGAACCGAGTCCGGCGAGTGCAGGATCGCCGCCTTCATACACCCTCCTATTTAACATTGTTAAGTGATGTGTCCAGCCTGCCTTAACGATGTTAAGCTGTCAACTCATGTCAGCTGGACTAACTCGGACGGGCATCGTGCAGGCGGCACTCGACCTGCTCGACGAGGCTGGCATGGACGGCCTCACGGTGCGCGCTCTGGCGGCCCGGCTGGGGGTGCAGGCGCCCGCGCTGTACTGGCATGTCGCCAGCAAGCAGGCACTACTCGATGAGATGGCCACTCAGATATGGCGGCGCATCGGCGAGGTGATGGCCGCGCTGCCCGGCGATTTGCCCTGGCGCGAGGTGATGGCGACCTATGCCGAGACCGTACGCAAGGAACTCCTCGGCCACCGCGACGGAGCGAAGGCCTTTAGCGGGACCACACTGACCGATCCTGCCGTGGTCAGGCGCCAGGAAACGACCTTCAAGAACCTCACCAGCCAGGGCTTCACGCTGCGGGACGCCGCGCGGGGCCTGGTTCTGCTGCACGACTTCACCATCGGCTTCTGCGTCGAAGAGCAGGCAGTCATCCAGGTCACCGCTTCCGGCGACAACCGCTACGCTCCCGGCCGCCGCGCCGAGCTGATCGGCCCGGATACCGCGCCGCTCGCCGTGGAGGCGGGCCAGGTGATCTTCGGCGACGCCGACACCCGCTTCACCGAGCTCACCGGCCTGCTACTGGAGACCATCGCCCGGATGCTTGGCACCTCTCGCGATGACAGCAGTCGATAGGAGCGCAGGACCCGGCGCGGGCCTTACTCGATGACGGCGATCAGGTCGCCTTCCTGCACCACGTCGCCCTCGGCCACAGCGAGCCTGGTGAGCGTCCCCGAGTCCTCGGCGAGCACCGGGATCTCCATCTTCATCGACTCGAGTATCACGAGCGTGTCACCGTCGGCGACGGACTCGCCCTCGGCCGCCACGACCTTCCAGACGTTGGCCACCATCTCCGCGCGAACCTCGGCCACCTGCATCTCCTCGCTGTCACTCGCTGCCGTCCACCATCATGGCGCCGCCGGGCCCCGTTACGGGCGCAGTCGGCTCACCAGGGACGTGTCGTAATCACCACTGCGGAATTCCGCCGATTCCAGCAGCTCGGCATGGAACTGCAGGTTCGTCTTCAGCCCGCTGACGCTAAACGCGCCGACAGCAGCCGCGGCGCGGTCCAGCGCTTGCGTCCGGTCCGCCCCGTGCACGCACAACTTGGCCAGCAGCGGATCGTAAAACGGGGTAACGCGGTTGCCAGCCCGGTAACCCGCATCGACCCGGACTCCCGGCCCAGTCGGTTCAGACCAGGCTTCGATCAGGCCAGGGCTTGGCAGGAAGCGCTTGGGATCCTCGGCGTAGATCCGCAGCTCGATGGCATGCCCCGAGCTGGCCAGCTGAGCAGGCTCGAAGCTGATCGGCTCGCCTGCGGCGATCAGGAACTGCTGCTCGACCAGGTCGATGCCCGTGACCAGCTCCGTAACTGGATGCTCGACCTGAATCCTGGTGTTCATCTCCAGGAACATGAAGTCCTGCGCAGCGACGTCGACGAGGAACTCGACCGTTCCGACCCCGAGGTAGCGGACAGTTTCCCCCACCTGGACCGCGGCCGCGAGCATCCGGGCGCGCAGTTGCGGGCTGACGCCAGGAGAAGGCGCCTCCTCGGCGACTTTCTGGTGCCTGCGCTGCACCGAGCAGTCGCGCTCGCCTAGCGCTAGCACCCGGCCGCCGGGCAATCCGAGGATCTGCACCTCGACATGCCTGGCCCGCTGCACGTATCGCTCGAGCAGGATCGCCGAATTACCGAAAAAGCGCTCAGCCCGCGTCCTGGCGGTCTCGAAGCCGGCCGCAAGCTGCTCAGGATCAGCAGCCGCGCTCATCCCGATGCCACCGCCGCCGGCCGACGCCTTGATCATGACCGGGTAGCCGATCTGCTCGGCCGATGCAAGCGCAGCCCCGACGTTCGCCACCGGCTCGCGAGTGCCTGCCGAGACAGGCACGCCCGCCCGCTCCACCAGGTTCCGCGCGCTGATCTTGTCGCCCATCTGCCGCATCGACTCCGGTGTCGGGCCCACCCAGATCAGCCCGGCGGCCAGTACGGCTGCGGCAAACTCCGGGTGTTCCGACAGGAATCCGTAGCCGGGGTGAACGGCCTGGGCTCCGGTATCGGCGGCCGCGGCCAGGATCGCGGTGGCGTTCATGTAACTTCCAGCCGGCGCCGCTGGCCCGATGGGCACGGCCTGGTCGGCCTCGGCGACGTACGGCAGGTCCGCGTCGGCCTCGGAGTACACGGCGATCGAGCGAATGCCCATCTGGCGGGCTGTGGCGATGACGCGCCTGGCTATCTCGCCACGATTGGCGACAAGGACCGATGCGAGCACGCCCGGCACTCTACAGGCGCCAGGCGAGCCGCCGTCCCGCGACCTCGCCCAGCGCCGCCACGACCCGGCTATCGTATTGGCGCGCATCTGCCCGAAGCCGCTCCAGCGCCGCCTGCGCGCGCTCCCGGTCGGTGGACACGCCCACCATGTCATCGAACGCGTTGGCCGCGCGGATGATCATGCTGCCGAGTGGCGGCGCCGGGTCATGCCCGCGGGCCGGCCAGCTCTGGCATCGGACCAGTTCGGCCACGTCCTCAAGCACGCCGGCCTCCGCGATCACGTCCGCGCCTAGCTCGGCGATCCGGTCCTGGTCGTCGGGCGACACCTGCACTGTCGCGCCGCCCGGAATCGGGTCCCGCAGCGAGAGCTGGCCGATGTCGTGCATGAGAGCCGCGTATTCCACTTCGAGCAGGCGCGGCTCGGACATGCCAAGCTCGCGTCCCACGGCCATCGCTAGCCGGCTGACCCGGCTCGAATGACCCGCCTCCACGTATCCGGCGACCTCGGTCACCCGCGCCAGGGACCGGACCGTCTGCAGGTACGTGGCCCGTATGCCCGCGTACCTCCGGAATGCCACCTGCGTGACCAGCAGCGGCCCGAGGAAGACCGCCAGCTCGACCAGGCCCATGATCTCCGCACCGAACACCGTGATGAGGACCGAGGCACCGACGGCCGCGCCGAGCGGCCACTGCACGCGCATCTCGTCGGCGATGGCCACCGAGAACTTCGCCCGCACGTCGTCAGCACGGATCAGGGCCGACACGACGGTGTCGGCCAGCCAGCCGAGCAGCACCAGCGGCGCCATTATGAGCAACGCCAGCTGCCAGGATCGGTGCAGCAGGAAGTCGACAAGGGCCGGGCGGAACACGAAGGCCACGCAGGCGATCGCCACCAGCCGCGTGCACATGCCGGTGATCCCCGCATCGCGGCCCGCAGCGATGTGCGGCAGCGCGCCCACCAGCATGCCGACAGCGGCCACCGCGATCACTAGCAGCGCCGACGCGGACTTGGGGAGCGCCGCGCCATGTGTGCCGACGGCGTGCTGCGGCACCTTCAGCAGCAGCGCATATGACATGCCGCCGACCATGGCGATCGGGGCCGCCTCCCGGCCGCCAGGCAGCGCCAGCCGCAGCAGCTCGCCGAATGCGATGAAGCCGCCGAAGGCCAGCGCGGTATTCGTCTCGAAATGGCGCAGGCCGATGGTCGTGGTCGCGAACGCGGCTACCACCAGCATCGCCGCCGTAGACATCAACAGCAGCCTGCCCGAGTCCAGCGCCTGCCAGGACGACCATCGGTCGGCGACAGACCGGCTGGTCACAGTGCTGCCAGTCACGGGATCTCCACCACGCGCAGCGGAGCCGTCGGGTCGTCGTGATCCTGCACGGTGACCGTAGCCAGGTCCGCAGGCTGGGGTGCGGGCTCGGGCAGCCGCCACCCTTCGCGGGCAAGCGCGCCGATGAAGGCGTCCACGACCAGCGGGTCAAACTGCGTATTCACGCCCTTGCGCAGCTCAGCCACGGCCTCGTGCAGGCCCTTGGCCTCGCGGTAGGAGCGGGTCGAGGTCATCGAGTCGAAGGCATCGGCCACCGCGATGATCCGGGCGAATTCCGGAATCTCATGGCCGGCGAAGCCCATCGGGTAGCCGCGCCCGTCAATGCGCTCGTGATGATGCATGATGCCAGCGAGCGCTTCGTTCAGGAACCCGATCTCTCTGACAATCTCCAGTCCCCGCATCGGGTGCAGCTGGATGGCCGCATACTCGTCCTCGGTGAGCGGACCCGTCTTCTGCAATACCTGGGTGGGCACGCCGAGCTTGCCGACATCGTGCAGCATCCCGGCGAACTTAATCGCCTCTGTCCTGTCCGCCCCCATGCCGATCTGCCGCGCGATCATGACAGCGCCGAGCGACACCCGGTCGCCGTGGCCCCTGGTGTAATAGTCCTTGGTCTCGACCGCCTGGCACAGCGCCTTCATGGTGGCGGAATAGGCCCGCTGCTGTTCGGCGAACTGGCCCATCGCCCACCGGGCCACGAAAAGCGGGATGAGCACGAGGACCGCCGCGAATGCCATCATGACCGCCCAGAGCGAGGCGATGATCAGCCCGAGCGCGGCGTAGCCGAGGTCGGAGACGAGCAGCAGCGGAAGGCTGGATTCCAGCGCTTCCCGCCGCAGCATCTCCCGGCCGCCGGTGAGCTGGTAGACCCCCGAGATCAGGCCCTGGTTCGCGAGTACATGCACGGCCGCCGCCGCGGCGAACGGCAGGATGATGCCGGGGAACTCGTGCGGCTGCGGTGCGCCGACGCTGCCGTGCAGCGCAAGGTAGGTCTTGCCCGCGAGGAGCCCGGACAGGGCGTTCATCGCACCGTTGAACAGCCGCTCCGCAAGCTTCAGATGCCGCTTGATGCTGATTACAGAAACCGCCCCGACCAGCGCCGCCGCCGCCGGTCCCAGCAGCACCACCGCCGCGAGGGTGGCCGCCGAGCTTGGTGACCACTTCGTCTGCCTGGATACCAGCGGGGCAGGCGTCGAGTCGCAGACGAGGAACAGCAGCTGCAGGATGGCCAGAGAGAGCCAGAAGTGCGGAACTACGTGGGAGGCTATCGGAGTCCGTTCGACTAACGCCGCGGTGGCCAGTACGACTACGCCGATGTACAGCCAAGCGGCGCGGGAGACCATGCCCCTGACCCCCAAGGTGCGTTCACGGCTGCCAGCACGGGCAGCTAGGCAGTGTACCGGGATGCTAGGTCACGTTCTCGCAGCGCGAAGCGGCGGGATCCCGGGCTCGCCGCCGCGACTTACAGTAACGCGCCAGAACCGATTGGCGTGAGCGTCCGCCACAATGCAAGTAAGTAGTCAGACGGGCGCGCGCTGTAACGACCGCAAACCCGCGAGCTGTCCGTTTCGTGACAGTGGATGGCGCCCACTGGACGCTGTGCGCGCGGCCGCGCACAGCAGTGCCCGCGGCGCATGGACCGCCGAGGTCGGCCGCCGCCAGTCATGGACCGGCCGCGCCTGGCGCGTTACTCCGCGAGGACCTCGGTGGTCTCGATCTCGGCGCGAACAGAGGCGATCCTGGTCAGAACCTTCGCGCGAAGCTCGCTGGGCACGGTCTCGTGGCCGCAGCACTTGTGCACGAGCTTTTTCACAAGCTCTTCAAGGCCGTACTCGCGCAGGCACGGCCCGCATTCGTCGAGGTGCTGGCGGATCTGCACATAGCCGGGATCCTCCATCTCCCCGTCGAGGTAGGAGTAGACCCGCGCGAGTACCTCGCTACACGGCACCTCGTGCGGATTGCCGCAGCTCATGTCGTGTCCTTCCCCGGCGCATCCGACGTTGGCGGCGCCTTGGTTGAGGCAGCAGGCGTCGACGCGAGGACGCCCTGCTCTGCGGCGTAGTCCTGGAGGAGGTCGCGGAGTTGCCTACGCCCGCGATGCAGGCGGGACATGACAGTCCCGATCGGAGTGCCCATTATGTCGGCGATTTCCTTGTAGGCGAATCCCTCGACGTCGGCCAGGTAGACGGCAAGCCGGAAGTCCTCAGGCAGCGCCTGCAAGGCCGCCTTGATATCAGAGTCAGGCAGCCGCTCAAGCGCCTCGGTCTCGGCCGACTTCAGGCCAGCTGAGCTGTGCGATGCGGCCCTGGCGAGCTGCCAGTCCTCGATCTCCTCCGTGCCGGAACGCTGCGGCTCCCGCTGCCTCTTCCTGTAGGTGTTAATGAACGTGTTTGTCAGAATCCTGAACAGCCAAGCCTTCAGGTTCGTGCCCGCCTGAAACTGGTGAAAAGACGCGTAAGCCTTAGCAAATGTCTCCTGTACCAGGTCCTCGGCATCGGCCGGATTGCGGGTCATCCGCATGCCAGCCGCATAAAGCTGATCGAGGAAGGGCAGCACGTCATCCTCGAACCGCTTACTTCGCTCTTCTAGAGTCTCGGGGACCGGACCCACCCCTTCCGGAATCGAGAGTTGCGGCCAACTAGCCTGCAAACCGCCTCGCCGGGAGGATACAACGCCAGCCGTCATCAAATTGCGCGCGACTACCCCCGAGGACTCGGGACGCGCCTGGCAGCTTGTTCTGGGCACGTGCGCTTGAACGCCGCGAGCCCCGGCTTCATTCCGGCAGGTGGCTGACCCTCAGCGCCGGATCCGGTCCAGCTTGGCTTGGCAGGCCACGCATCTGGCGGCCTCCGGCTTAGCCTCCAGGCGCCCTTCGGGGACGATGGCGCCGCAATCCACGCAAGTCCCATATGTTCCTAGATCGATCCTGTGCAACGCGGCCAGGACATCCGATCGCTGCTTCCTGGCGACGGCCAGGACCGCCTCAGAGCGCTCGCTCTCGGACAGGTTGGCTCCCGCGTCCGCCGGGTCCTGCGGGTAGTCGCCAGGCCCGTGCGCCTGGCCGGACCCCTTTAGCACAGTGATAGACCGGTCTAGCTCGGTCCGAATCTGCTCTAGGCGGTGACGTGCGGTCATGACATCCATGCGCTCCCTCCTCCAGGGGAAGTGGCGAGCAACGCATAAGGGGGATCTTTGGTGCGCTGCCCGGCCGGTCCAGCAGGCTTACAACAGCGCACCGTTTCCGGCGTGGCCCGGATCCGCACCGCCCTGCAGTGCTGGGCCCCGGCCTGCGGCTAACGGCAAAGCCAGGCCTGGATTGGCCGGCTTGATCAGCTCGGGCCCGTTATTGCGGACCGAGTTGACGGCCGTAGATACCGCATAAGTGGTCAGGCCGCTCTGAGCGGCAGGGACGAGCAGCGATCGAAGGTCAGCTACGTCGTGGCTGGCCGGATCGAGCCAGTCGCTCCAGCTCGCTTCATCGATGACCATCGGCATCCGATCATGGATATGCCCCAGGTCATCCGGCGCGCTCGTGGTGATGATCGTCGTAGTCCACAGCCATGCGTCGGCGTCGTCCGGTGGCACGCTGGCGTCTCGCCACAGCTCGTACAAGCTGGCGAACGCCAGCGATCTGCCGTCGGCCCGGCTGATGTAGATCGGCTGCTTGGGCCCGCCCTGCTGCTGCTGCCATTCGTAGTAGCCGTCGGCGGGTAGCAGGCAGCGGCGCTGAGCGAACGCCCGGCGGAAGGCTGGCTTCTCGGCGACTGTCTCCGCCCTGGCGTTGATCATCCGGCTGCCGATCTTGACATCCTTCGCCCAGAACGGCACCAGGCCCCAGCGAACCACCCGCAGCTGACGCTCGGTGCGCCCCTGCTCATCGTCGGCGCCGCCGCCGGCCGTGCCAGCGCCGGCTCGCTCGGCATCCACGCCAGCCCGGCCATCGCGGTCATCGGGCCGCCTGGTGAGTACGGCGTATACGGGCTTGGTCGGCGCGACGTTGTAATCGGGGTTCAGCGGCTCGTCGACACGGTCGCGTTGCACACTGAACTCCTCCAGGAGCTCAATGCGCTTTCGCGTCGACGCGTACCGACCGCACATGTCCTCACCCTGATGCCTGCATGCCGACCCTAGTGGAGCAAGGAATCTGCCAGTTCATAACCAAGATCCGGCTTTGCCAAACCTTGCTGAGGTATCCGGCTGATTACCGGCCCGCGTCATCGCGGTGTCTGATTGTCGCTCCGGGCACCTGACCACGTCTAGAAGTTAACCGAGGCCTGTGCCTGCCGGAAGCAGCCCGGACAAAGCCAGTACCCTCGTGGCATGCAGGCCGGCAAGCAATCGGACCGCGACTGGGTGACGCCACTGGCCGCCGCGGCCGTCCACGCCAGCGTGCCGCTGCCTGGATCAAAGTCCATCACCAACCGCGCCCTTATCCTGGGTGCGCTCGCGACAACCCCTACCGAGATCATCGGCCCGCTGCAGGCCAGGGACACCGAGCTGATGGCGGCAGCCGTCACCGCTCTCGGGGCCAGAGTCCAGCACGGGCGACCGGCCGATTCCGGCGCCGCTGACCGCGGCAGCTGGCTGGTCACGCCGGGCTGGACCGGCAGGCCGACCCGGGTGGATGTTGGCAACGCGGGCACCGTGCTCAGGTTCGTCCCGCCGATCGCCGCACTCGGCCCGGCCGACGTAGAGTTCGCCGGCGATCCGCGGGCGGCGCAGCGCCCAGTCGGCCAGTTGCTCCACGGGCTTCGCCAGCTCGGCGTGGACATCGCCGACGGCGGCCGGGGCGCGGTGCCGTTCATCGTCCGTGGCCGGGGTCGGGTGCGCGGCGGAACAGTCGTCCTCGATGCGTCCTCGTCGTCCCAGCTGGTTTCCGGGCTGATGCTGGCGGCGCCGCGATACGAGACCGGCGCGCAGATCCGGCATCGCGGGGAGCGCATTCCGTCGGCCCCGCACATCGCGATGACCGTCGCCATGCTCAAGGCGGCCGGCGCCCAGGTCGAGTCGGGCACGACCGGCGGCCACGACGACAACGCGGTCCCCGACTTCTGGCGAGTGCTGCCTGGGCCGCTCACACCAGGCAGGATCGAAGTCGAGCCTGACCTGTCGAACGCTGCCCCGTTCCTGGCCGCAGCGCTAGTCACTGGCGGCACGGTGACAATTCCCGGCTGGCCATCCCGCAGCCTGCAGGCGGCCGGGCAGATTCTCGACGTGCTCAGCCAGATGGGCGCGGCATGTACGGTCACGCCCGGCGGCATGCAGGTGAAGGGTGCGGGCGTCATCCGTGGCATCCGGGCGGACCTGCGCGACGTGGCCGAGCTCACCCCGGTGCTGACCGCGCTGGCCGCACTGGCCGACTCATCATCGGAGTTCGCCGGTATCGGTCATCTGCGGCTGCATGAGAGCGACCGGCTGGCCGCGCTGGCCGGCGAGATTGGTGCACTCGGCGGCCTGGTGACCGAACTGCCTGACGGCCTGCGGGTGCAGCCGCGGCCGCTTCGCGCCGCGGACGACCCGTTCGACAGTCACGACGACCACCGGCTGGTAATGGCCGCCGCCGTGCTCGGGCTGGTCGTCCCCGGCCTGCGCGTGCACAACGCCGCGACGGTCGGCAAAACCTTCCCTGCCTTCGGCGGGCTGTGGCAGCAGATGCTGGAGCGCACCAGCTGAGCGCGGCACGCGGCCATTCCAGGCTGGACGAGGACGATGTGCGGGTGAGGCCGGGCAAGGGCTCGCGGCCCCGGACCAGACGCCGGCCCGCGCACGACGATGCCATCGACGCGTTCGTGACCGCGGTGGACCGCGGGCGGTACCAGTGCTGGACCGGCGATCACGTCATCACCGCGATGAAGGCCCGCGAGCTCGGCCGGGGCGGCGTCGTGGTGGGTGACCGGGTCCGGCTCGCCGGGGAGGTTTCAGGTCAGCCCGGCACCCTGGCCAGGGTGGTACAGGTACTGCCGCGCACGTCGGTGCTGCGCCGATCGGCCGATGACGATGACCCGATCGAGCGGATCGTCGTCGCCAACGCCGACCAGCTTGTGATCGTCTGCGCGCTGGCCGACCCGCCGCCGCGGCCGCGGCTGATAGACCGGTTCCTGGTCGCGGCCTATGACGCAGGGATCGAGCCGTTGCTGTGCCTCACCAAGGCAGACCTGGCCGCACCGGACGACCTCATCGCGGCCTACCAGCCCCTCGGTATCCGCTTCCTGGTCACCAGCCGACCGTCCGGATCTGCCCTGGACGAGCTCCGGGGACTGCTGGCCGGCCGGATCAGCGTCATGGTCGGCCACTCGGGCGTCGGCAAGTCAACACTGGTGAACGCGCTAGTGCCGGATGCCGACCGGGCTGTCGGCAGCGTCAGCGCGATCACCGGACGCGGCCGGCACACGTCCTCGTCCGCCGTCGCGCTGCCGCTGCCAGGCGGTGGCTGGATTATCGACACTCCAGGCCTGCGCAGCTTCGGGCTCGCGAATATCGCTGCCGAGCGGGTAGTCGCCGCGTTCCCCGAGTTCGCCGACGCGCTGGTGCAGTGCGAGCCTGGCTGCAGCCACATCGAGGCCGGCTGCGCGCTGGACGAATGGGTCGCATCTCACGACGACGGTCAGGCGGGCGCGCGGCTCGACTCGCTGCGCCGCCTGCTGCGGAGCAAGGAAGGGCTGGAGCCTGCCGACGGAGCCGAGAGGTGATCCAGAGTTAACCCTTCCCGGCGGGATGTTGTGTGCGTACATGTCGAAGTGCACTAGCGCGGATCCCCGAGCGCCGTCCAGCCCGTCCTGTTCCGCGCAGTCAGCAAGTCAAGCCGCGCGGCGGCCCACGGCGCGCACGCCGTCAGCCTCGCCAGCCGAGCGCCTCTCGGGCGAGCCTGGCCCAGCCGCCCGGTGTCTGCCTGGTGCTCTGCGGGCTGGCACAGGTTGAGCGACAAAACTGCCGTCGCTTTGCCCGAGACGCGTGGCGCGTCTGGCTAGCGTCGGCCACGTTACACCCGCTGCCGCACCAGGCCAGACACTGCAGAGCCCGTGGGTCGGGACCGGACCCGGACACCGCAGCGCGAGGTGTCCACCGGCCATCGCGGCAGGGGTACAGACCGTTGCAGTACTAACGATCATGGTCAGTCCAGATCAGCTACGTGACAGGCCTGTCGTCGTAGCCTGTAACCCTAGAAGTTCGCCCTCCGTATCGGGATAAGAGATAAGAGAAACTGGACTGTACTCGCCACACGACGTACTGCGTATGCTTAGAATCTAGATGAGCGGCACACCTGAACATCAGCGACGCCGGCCGGATGCAGCACCTAGCACATGTGAGAGTCCTAGATGGCCAACGAGAACGACGGATCAGGGGCTGGTCTCAGCCTCTTTCTAGACTGGGCAGGCTCCCGCGGTGAGATGAACCCCTCTACCGCGAAGGCGTATCAAGCCGCCGTAAAGGCTGTTCTGTCGGTCGAGGCGGAGCCGACCGACGTCGACGTCCGGAACTTGAATCTTGACGCCATACTTGATCGCTTCGAGACCCTGCACCGGACTCGCTACACGGCCGACAGCATGGGCACCTACAAGTCGCGGTTCCGTCAGGCAGTCGCAATGTATCTTGCTTGGCTCGACAAGGATTCCGCCTGGAGGTCAGCCGGTAGGTCACGGCATGTGGGAACGCAGGCCGGAGTCATGTCGCGGCCCAAGCGGAGATCAACGGCGGCTGCCGACACTCCGACTGATGACGGTTCGCCCCCCGTCAGCACGGGAGCGCATCGCATGATCGCGTATGACCTTCCGCTGAGGCCGGACATGATCGTGCGCCTTACGCTTCCGGTCGACATGACTCCCGCAGACGCTGACCGAGTAGCTAATTTCGTCAGGAGCCTCGCCTTCGCCCGGCCAGCTGAGCCGACCTCTGTCAGTTTTGGTGCGGAAGCCCCGAAGCCGTAGGACTGACAAATGAGCCCGGATAAGCGCCCGCCCGGACGGAGCAGTCGTCGCAGAAGCCAGCGGCCGGTCCCGGCTGAAGCCCGAACCCAGCCGGGACCAACTGACGCGTACGAGGTCGTCTACTACAAGCGTCACAAAGACGATGACCCCGCTGAGCGAGTGCCCGGCCGCGAGTTCTTGGCCCGCTGTCCTGCCAAGGTCAGGGCGACCATGGCAGCGGTGGCGGGTGGCGGTTGCTGCTGCGCCGCCGTACCGCTTCTCGGGGGGCGGTTATTGGGAGGCGATGCACGGGGAGATGACTGGCTACTATGAAATCCGAGTCGATGGGCCAAGACGGACCCATTACAGGCTGTTCTGTCGCCTCGACACAGAGGCAATAGGCCGTGGCCCACTTGTGGTGATCCTCTGCGGGGACTCCAAAGGATTCCTTACCACCTTCGGTGACTCGGTGTATCGGCACATCCGGGCAACCGGATCGGAGTACCTTGCCCGAAACCCCCGCTCGATCAGCTAGAAGCCAACCGACCTGGTGGGCACAGAGCGTCGTGGCTAGCCTTCCGCTCCTCGTCTGTCATAGGTTGCACCGTGACTTTCAGCCCTAGTACGGCAGCCAGCTCGACGAAGGTTCCGAGCGTTGGGTTAGGGCTGTCCACAGTCAGCAGCCTTCGAATTGCTTCAGGCGATTTGTCAACTGCTCGCGCAAGGTCTGCCTTCGACATCCCGCAGGCCTCGCGCTGAGCGTCGATCTCGTTGACCAGGGCATCGATGGCTGCGATTCGAAGCGACGTCAGTACGTAGTGATGCCGGAATTCGTCATCTTCGAGGTCCCGGTTTAGATCGGCCCAAAATGTACCCGTTGGCTGGTCGGTTGAGGAAGTCATGCGGTTACCCCCCAATCGAAGTCGAGCCTGAAGACTGGGAACCGTAGCATTTATGATACGTCGTCAACAAGAGCTTTGGTAGCTTGCCGGGTATTATCCGTTCTGTACCCTGCTCAGGCAACTAGCTGTCACTCATCTGGCTACATCGAGGTTTCATCTGGCTACATCAAGTTAGCGGAAGCCGGAGCGAGAAGGTCAACCGGATGCGGCCGCGCCAGAAAGGGTTACATCCGGGGCGCGCCTTTACACCGCAGGGAACGGGTCAGGCACCAGCCCGGTCTCGTCTGGCGGTCAAGCAATTCTCGGGCGGATGCCAGATACCGCCGCTCGGCTGCGGGCCCGGACCAGGCCGACTACGATCCGACCGTGACGCTCGCCACTTCGCCCGACTGCGGCGCCGACAAGGCCCGCTACTACCGTCCGCTCCCGGCTGCGGCCCAGGCATGGCCAGTGCAGGGCGATTAGCGCTAGCGTTGCCCGGCATGGCGGGTTTTGACGGCGACCTCGGGTTCGCGCACGTCCTGGCAGATGCCGCGGACGACATCACCATGCGCCGGTTCCGTTCGCTCGACTTGCGGGTCGAGTCCAAGCCCGACCTGACTCCGGTCACCGACGCCGACCTTTCCGTCGAGGAATCGCTGCGTAACGTGCTGAGCCGGGCTAGACCCAGGGACGGCATGCTCGGTGAGGAGTTCGGCCGCACCGGGCCAAGTCAGCGTTGCTGGATCATTGATCCCATCGACGGGACCAAGAACTTCGTCCGTGGCGTGCCCGTCTGGGCCACGCTGATCGGCCTGATGGCTGAGGACGAGGTCACGGTGGGCGTTGTCAGCGCGCCAGCGCTCGGCCGGCGCTGGTGGGCCGCCAGGGACGGCGGCGCCTGGACCGGCCGCAGCATGACCAAGGCGGCCGCGTGCCGGGTGTCCGGCGTCTCCAGCCTCTCGGACGCCTCGCTCTCCTTTTCTGGCCTTTCCAGCTGGGAACGGGCCGGCAAGCTGCCGGAGTTGCTCGGCCTGAGCCGCAAGGTCTGGCGGACTCGCGCCTACGGCGACTTCTGGTCGCATGTCCTCGTAGCAGAAGGCGCCGCAGACATTTCCGCAGAAACCGATGTCACGCTCTGGGACCTCGCCGCCCTCCAGATCATCGTGGAAGAAGCCGGCGGGGCCTTCACAGACCTGGCCGGAACGCCGCGGCCTGACTGTGGCAGCGCCGTGTGCACGAATGGGCTCCTGCACCAGGAGGTGCTGAATCTCCTCGGCGGCCCCGACGGCGCGGAGGTGTGAGACCCGCACCCAGCTAGGCCGGTCCGCCGACGTCGGCGTCGGCGGCGAGGGTCCGCGCCGACCGCCTCGAGGGGTTGCCCTGAAGGCCGGGCTGACGGATGCTGGGAAGCTAAGTCACAAACGCACAAGCATCCGGTCTGGCCGCTGCGCCTAGCCGGGCATAGCGGCCATTCGAGCGATGGGAGTTGCGAATGAAGGTCCAGGATGGGATGTCCAAGGTCGTCCTGAGCATCGGCCCCGCGCACACGCTCAGAGAGGCCGCGAGGCTGATGTCGGAGCGCCGGGTCGGGGCCGCAGTCGTGGTCGACAACGAGCGTTCGGGAATTGGAATCCTGACAGAACGTGACATCTTGGACTCAGTTGGCAGCGGGGAGGACCCCGACACTGAGCTCGTCGCTGATCACCGGACTGCCGATGTCGTCTTCGCCTCGCCCGGCTGGACGCTGGAACAGGCCGCGTCCACCATGGTGAGCGGAAACTTCCGGCACCTGATCGTCGTCGACCGCGCAGAGGTAGCCGGCCTGCTGTCGATGCGTGACATCGTGCGATGCTGGTCAGGGCAGGATCGTGTCTCCGACGGGGTCGCGGCCGGAGTCACAGCCTGACCGTTACCAGAGTTGTTCCTTGATCGGAGCCGACCGCTGGCGGATATGCGCTAGCGCGGGCGGCATAGTCCGCGAGAGTGGAGCGCCATGCGGCTGGCAGGCGCCGTGGCGCTCGTAACCGGCGCCTCGTCGGGAATCGGCGCGGCAACCGCTGACGCGCTGTCCGAGGCTGGCGCACGCCTCGTGCTGAGCGGCCGCGACCCAGAACGGCTGGCCGCCGTTGCGACCCGGACGGGCGCCACCGCGATACCCGCGGACCTCGCCTGTCCAGATGGCGCGGACCGGCTGGCTGCGGCGACTCTAGCCGCCACGGGCCGTGTCGACCTACTCGTCTGCAATGCAGGGGCAGGCTGGGCCGGCCCCATCGGTCAGCTCACCGCGGCAAAGGCCACCGAGCTAGTCGGGGTAAATCTGCTGGCCCCGATTCAGCTGACCCGATTGCTAGTGCCTGGCATGGCCGAGCGGCGGTTCGGCCGGCTGATCTTCGTCTCGTCGATTGCGGGCGTCACCGGCGTACGCTACGAGGCTGCCTATGCCGCGACCAAGGCCGGCCTGAACGCTCTGGCCGAGAGCCTGTCCTACGAGCTGCAGGCACTGGGGATCGGCGTCAGCGTGATACTTCCCGGCGTGGTGAACACCCCGTTCTTCCGCCGCCGCGGCCGTCCCTATGACCGAAGCTGGCCCCCGCCCATCCAGGCGGAACGGGTCGCCCGCGCGGTTGCCGAGGCCGCGACCGCTGACCGGTCCGTGGTCTACGTGCCTGGCTGGCTGCGATTCCCCGCCTGGTTGCACGGATCGGCGCCGGCGGCGTACCGGCGGATGGCTGGCCACTTCAGCTGAGGCACCGGTGGGCCGCCGGGTGCACGCCACTCAGGCGTCGGCGGCATGCAGCTGCACGTCCTCGGGTTGCAGCATGTGCCTGTGCATCCAGCCGCGCAGTCCGTGCGCCTGTGCTGCAAGCTGGCAAGGCGGCACTGCGATGACCGGACAGACCCCGTGGCCAAGGCAGTACCTGACGACAGGGCCGGGCGCTAGCCGGCGCAGCGCGCCACGGCGGCCCGCCCCTATGACCAGCACGTCTCCCGCGTCGCGCGCGAGCAGCGTAAGCGCAGCGCCCGCCTCGTCCCGCACGACTTGGGGATTGAACCGCAGGTCGCCAGGCGGCCCGCCAATGGCCAGGTCGATGGCTCGCCAGAGCCGGTCCCAGGCAGCCTGCTTCCAGGCCGATCGCAACTCCGCGCATGGATAGCGACGGTCGGCCAGCTGGCCGCCTGGCGGTGTCCAGGCAAGCACCGGCACCAGCGCCGCGTCATGACACCTGGCCATCTCGGCCGCGTAGCGCATCGCCTGCAGGCTGCCCGCCGATCCGCTCAGGCCGGCGATGACCCTCTGCACGTACACCTCAGGGCTCCTCTCACTGCGACGAGGCTCCCAGTCAATCTGGCCGATAACGTGCCGGAACCTTGGCTAACAGCCTCGATGCGCTCCAGATCCCCCAGCTAACGTCATTCATGCGCATTCAGCCCGGCCGGTGGCGTCGACGCCGACGCGAGCCGGCAGCCGGGTCGCGACCGCGCTGCCGCACGCGATCACCGCAATGGCCAGGTTCAGTGCTGCGGGGCGGCCAAGCCAGGCCGCCGCCATGCTTCCGAGCAAGGCGCCGGCGAGCGTAGCCGCCATCACTACCGTCGAGTAGGCCGAGCTGATCCGGCCTATCACGTGGTTCGGCGCGCGCCGCTGCAGCACTGTGCGCTCCAGCATGAGGAACGCTCCCCCGGCTAGTCCGGCCAGGCCGATGAAGACGAACGCCAGAGCGAACACGTGCACGTTGAAAAGGCCGGCGAACGCCACGACCACGAGGCCGAGCAGCCCGACGATGATGGCGCGCAAACGGTGGCTAGCGCCCGCCCGGCGGCCGAGGTAGCTGCTCAGCAGATAGCCGACGCCGAGGGCGGAATACAGCTCGCCGATCGTCGTGGCCTGCACGCCGAGAGTGCTGACTACGTACGGCACGAGGAGGGCCGAGCAGGCACCGTTGCCGAGCAGGAAGAGCGCGGAGGCTGCGAGCAGCACGGTCAGCACGCGGTCCTGTATCAGCGCCGCCGCCCCGGCCCGGATGTCGACGGCGACCGCGCGCATCGCCCCGAGGGGCGTCGCATCGCGCCCAAGCGCCGGCGGCGGGGGATCGGGCGCCTGCTCCTCAGTTCGCGGGTCGCGCATCAGCGAAACCAGCAGCGCAGACGCTAGGTAGGTCGCCGCGTCGACCGCCACCGGCAGCCGGAAGCCGGCCAGCACGTAGAGCAATCCACCCAGTGGCGCGCACGCCAGCCGGACGACTCCGCTGGAGGCTGCCGACCACGAGTTGGCTACCGCCAGGTCCTTGCCGCGTCCGACCACGGCGGGCAGTACACCCTGGTAGGCGGGAGAGAAGAACGCACTGCAGCAGCCCTCCGCGAAGATCGCCAGCAGGATCAGCCACAACTGGCTCCGGCTGCCGGCCAGCATAAGCATGGATACGAAACCCGCGCTTAGCAGATCTGACCCGATCATGATGCGCAGGCGTGACCAGCGGTCGGCGAACACGCCAGCCACCGGCCCGACGATCAGCAGTGGCAAGACCTCGGCGACAACGGTGAGGCCGGTATCGCTGGCCGACCGGGTGAGGTGAAAGACATAGACAGGCCCTGCCACATCGAGCAGCCAGCTGCCCCCGCCGGACAGAAGCTGGCCGGTCCAGAGCAGGCCGAAGGACCGGTTCCTGAAGATGATCATTTTGCGTATCGTGCTGCTGAGCCACCGCATCGCCGGTCCTTCGGTCATCCGAGTTCACTCGCGGCACCGAGTGGGCGCGGCGCACGCTGTATTTCTATAGAATAGTTTTCATGATGACTATCTTGTCAAGATGGGAGACGGCGTGACAGATCCGGCGCTGCTCGGGCACCAGCTCCGTGGGCTGCGCGCCGCCGCGGGCCGCACCGTTGCCTCGGTGGCCGGCGACGCGGGGCTGTCGGTTCCCTACATCGCCAACCTGGAGAACGGGCGGGGAAACCCGACGATCGCCGCCCTGGACCGGCTGGCGGCCGCGCTAGGCGCGAGTCTTGAGGTCGACCTGGTACCTGCCGCGGGCGCGGCCTGGGCGGCACCGACGCCGCCATCGCTGGTCCGCCTGGGCCGTAGCCCGCGGTTCCAGCGCGACACCAGCCTGCTGGCTGACTCGCTGGGAGTTGACGCCGGGGAGTTGTCTGTGCGGCTCATCAGTGCGCTTGCCGGGCTAGCCGCGGCCGTGGGCACCGATCCCGGCGAGTCGGGCTGGAGCAGGCTGCTGGACGCGCTGCTGCTTATCGTGCAGCACCCGATCCCGCCTGCCTGATGCCTGTCCGGGATGGCCCGCTGCCCTGTTGTGCCTTGCCACTACGGTTATAGCCGTAGTAACTAGGCACATGATCTTGAAAACGGGCGTCAGCTCCGCCCGGCCTGATCCGTGACGCGCTGCAGCACGCCTCGATCGTCGCGGCGATACTGTCGCGCGGCATTCACGGCCAGCTTGCGGTCCACCTCGGCGGCTAGGTCGACGCCGGTCATCTCCGCCAGGCAAGTGACGTAGATGAGCACATCGGCCAGTTCTTCGCCAAGGTCGGACTGCCGCTTCCGCCAGGCGGTGAAGGCCTCCCCTACCTCGGCTGTCAGCAGCCCGAACTCCAGCGCCACGTCGGTGGTGTTGAATCCCTTCGCCAGCTTGTTCGCCCAGGCCTGGCGCTGCACAGAACCGATATCCACGAGTCCTCCTGGCTGCTCTCAGTCCGCTGGCGGACTGCCACCCGGCCTTGTAGCTGACCGGTCATCGTCCCAGCGATCGCCCCAGGCCGTCTTCCTTGCGAGGCGGTACATCTCGCCCTTGCTCTTGCCGACAGGCCGGACACTGGCACGCCCGTCAGCACCGCACAGGTCGAGCAGGACCAGGTTCTTGCGCAGCTTCGGGCGGCGCACCACCCGGCCTGACGGCAGGTCCTGGCCGCCGACATCCGGCCGGGCGGCCGCGACATAGCTGAACTTCTCGTCCTCGTAGGACAGCTGCGCACCCTTGGCCTGCCGATGCAGGGACGATCGCTGCAGCCTGGCCCCGAAATGGCACCAGTCCCCCGGCACCTCAAGCGGACAGTCGAGCTGGTGCGGGCAGGGAGCGACGACCAGGTACCCCGCCCCGAGCAGGCGAGTCCTGGCGGCCAGAATGCGCCGGTGGCCAGCCGGCGTGCCGGGCTCCACCAACAGCACGGTCGCGGCAGCCTGCGCGGCCAGGTTTGTCGCCTGCTGCTGCTGGAGCTCGGTCAGCTCGCCGAGCAGGTAAGCGGCAACCACCAGGTCGGCACTCTGCGCCCCGGCAGCCGGCTCGCCGCCGTCGGCGAGCCGCCACTGGCACCAGCGAGCCTCGCGCAGCGCCGCCGATGTCGACTGACGCAGGATGGCCCGGCCGAGGCGGATGGCGTCGGCCGACTGCTCAAGCAAGGTCAGCCCGGTCGAGGCAGGCAGCTGATCCGCGACGGCCCACGAGGCACCGCCCGTTCCGGCGCCGAAGTCCAGCACCGTCGACGGCGTCCAGCCCGGCAGCGCACGCCGCATCTGCGCGAACGCGGCGCCGGTGGCCGCAGCCGTAGCCGGCATCCGGTAGGCGGCGTACGCGGCCGCATCCGGCGCCGAGGCGAGCACCGGCGAGGCCGGCACGTCGCCGGACCGGTATGCCTCCATCAGCCGCCGCACGCCGGCTGACAGGCTCACCAGTCCCGCGCCCCGAAGCCCGGCCTGCACGGCCCCGGCCAGCGATCCCGCGCCCGGCTCGGACTCGGACTCGGTCATGTTCACAGGCCAACGGTACGGGTGCCGACTGCCGGTTACAGATGGGAACGGGCCGACACCTGGCCCAGTCTCAGCCTGGACGTGCAGCCGAAGAACTGGCCAAGCCGCTGCGCCTGATCGGCCAGCTCACGCTGCTGGCGAGCCGTCAGCTCTGCGAAGGGCTCGACCGTGATGGTGATCGCGCCGCCGGACCTGCGCTGATGCCACAGCCCGGCCACAGTCCCCTCGATGAGCAGCACCGGCTTCGTGCCCGCCTGACCGGTCCGGTTCAGCCCGCGCTCGGCGGCCTGGCGCGGAAACAGCGACTGCCGCGGATGGCATCCGACGACATACGGGTCGAAGTACGGCAGCAGCCGGACAGCGCCCGGCGGGCCAGAGCGTGCGAGCACCCCGGCCGGGAGCCAGGCCTCCGATTCGTCCAGCTCGACCCGCTGCAGTCTCGGGACCAGCGAACTGAACAGCTCCGCCGCCCAGCGGCGCGGCGCGCCAAGCCACTGGGCGAACTGAGCGGGGGAGGCCGGGCCGTACGCGGTCAGATACTGCGTCACGAGCCAGCTGAGGGCTCCGGGTGCGGCGGCGGGCTCGAATCCAGGCAGCCAGCGCCGCGGGCTGGTGTAGGTGACGTTCCGGCCGCGGTCTGGCCCGAAGCAGGCCGCGCCGCGGGCGGCTGCCTCGGAGAGTGCCTGCCGCCAGCGTGGCCACACTCCGTTGAAGGCGGGAATGACGAGATCTCCCGCCCAGGCTCCGCAGGCTGCCACGACGGCCTCGGTCAGCTCGTCGACTGTGAGCTCGGCCGACTGCAGCGCGGCGCCGATCGCGGACACCACCGACTCGGTCTGGTCGAGCGTGAGGAAGCTGCTGGCCGCGCTCGCTGACGGCCGGGGAAATGCGGACAGCGCACCGCACCACATGGCCAGGTCCTCGGCCGGCAGCAGGTGCACGGTACCGCGCGGGCCGAAGGTCTTGACCAGGCTCCGGTCGGTCCACAGCGCAGCCTGGACGTCGGATCTGGATGATCCCGCGAGCCGCAGCCCGATCGACCACTCCGCGGCCGACATGACCTGCGCATGCGCGCCGCAGACCCGGCGGACTATCTCGGCCGAAGTGCCCGCGGTGAGCGGTGCCGCCAGCGCGTGCCGGTCGAGCCTGGCTGCGCACGCTTGCGCCCAGGACAGTCGCGGCACTCCCGCCGGGCTGTTCGGCACGGCAGTCTCCCTTCCGATGCAGGCCGCTCCGATGCAGGCCGCTCCGATGCAGGCCGCCGCCGATCTGGCGGGCAGTGGAGGTTCGCGGCATGCGCCGGGCCCGGTCGGCGCAGCGTCCGCCGCTGCCTCGCAGGCTACCCAGCCGCGTGCCGCTGCGCCGCCGCGCCGGGCCGACCCCGGCCCGCCACCGCGACCGGTCCGGGCCGCGCGCACGGCTTACTAGGCTGCAGAGCATGACCGGACGTGCCTGGATTGACGACCTGCCCGCCGAGCTCGCGGGCCAGAAGGCGATCATGCATCGGCTGCTCGGGGTGTGCGAAGCCGACGATCGGATCCGATGGCTGGCGATCGGCTGCTCGCTGGGGCGCGGCGCCGCCGACCGGCTCTCCGACCTCGACATGGCTCTCGGCGTCCGTGACGACGACTTCGACGCGGCCATCGCTGACATACGGGCCGCCGTGGACAAGCTGGCCGACCTGGTCGACAGCTACCACCACCTGCTCCCGGAAGTGACTGGGCAGCATGAGCGGATCTTCGCCCAGTACACCGACCGCTGCCAGCTCGACCTGGTGGTGTTCCCGGCGTCGGTGGACATCGGCGCCGGACCAAGCCCCGTCGTGCTGTACGACGCTGACGAGCAGATCGTGGTCAGCAGCGAGCGTGCCCTGGTAACCCCCGAGCAGGTCAGGGAATGGGCCTTCCGAGGCTGGTGCGCACTCGCCGACGTCGGCAAGTACCTTCGCCGCAACTCGGCCTGGGAGGCGCTGGAGCGGCTGCACGAAGCGCGGAACCAGTGGTGGCAGCTGTGGGCGGCCGCCCATGACGTGCCCGACTCCCGTTACGGCATCGTCAGCATCCTCGACTTCGCGCCGGACCAGGTGCCCGGTGCGGCCGCCGCCACGGTCCCCAATCTCGACCTCGCGCAGCTCACGTCGGCAGCGCAGCACGTGGCCGGCTTGCTCGGCGGCGTCGGCGCGTACCTGCAGCCCGAGTACCAGGCCGTGCTCCCCGATGCGATGGCGCGCTACATCACCGGCGACCTGCTAGCCCTGACGGTACAAGCCGACCAGAGCTGGGCGCCGGAGGACTGCACCCTGCCGAACGCCGACCGGCCATTGCGCGCCGCCGAATTCGCCGACCTGCTGCGCGGCGTGGTCCTCGCCGTGGACCGGACAGCAACCGACCGGCTCCGGCTGACTCTGCGGCCCGGCGTGCAGACCGCCAGCCGGGCTGCCGCGCTGGCAGCCGCGGAGACGGACTGCTGCTCGTTCTTCACCTTCACCCTGACCGCCGGTAACGACAGCATGCTGCTGGACATCACCGTGCCGCCAGCGAGGACCGCGATCCTGGACGCGCTGGCTGCCCAGGCCGCAGCCGCAGCCGGAGTCCCGTCGAGCTGACCGGCGGAAAAACTCTGGCGGACGCGGCCTCGCTCGGGCACCATGATCGCGTGACGGCAGCACCAGACTGGGCGGCCGGACCGCTGACTCTCTGGGGTCTCCGCGGGGACGCGGATGTCGCTTCGCCGGAGCGCGGGACCAACAACCAGACGCTTTTCGTGACCCAGGGCGACCGGCGCTACGTACTGCGAGTCAGCCAGAACCTGTCGGCGGCGCAAGTTCGGGCCGAGCACCGGCTGCTGGCCCGCCTGCGCCAGTGCGACCTTCCTTTCGCGGTGCCCGAGCCCGTACCGGCGCTGACGGGTGACACAGTCGCGCAGACCGCGGCAGGTCCCGCGACACTGTGTCGCCGGATCCCGGGTGTACGCCCGGACCTCACCAGCGAGCAGGCACTTCAGCGGTTCGGCGTCGCCATCGGCATCGTTAGCGATGCCATGCGGCTACTGCCGCTGGATGACGCTCCGCAGGACTGGCGAGATGGCCCGCTGAACTTGCTGCCCGATGACATTGGCATCGACGGGCTATGCCGGGAGCTAACCACCGCCGGGGTGAGCCGCGAGCATTCGGTGCTGCTTATGCAGGCCGCTCAGGCTGTGGCGATGCGATGGCGGGCCACTGCCAGCGCGGGCCAGCTGGCCATCCAGATCGTGCACGGCGACCTGGGCGCGTCCAACACGCTCGTAGACGAGAGCACGGGCCGGGTAACTGGCCTGCTGGACTTCGAGATCGCAGGTGCCGACTTTCGGGTGCAGGATCTCGTGGCCGGACTGCTCTTGTCAGGTGCGCTGGAAGGGAATGACTGGCAAGGCCGGGCCGAGGCGCTGATTCGCGGCACCGCCTCGGTCCTTCGCCTGGGCGACGCCGAGCTCCAGGCAGTTCCGGAACTGCTGATATGCAGATCCGTCGGCTCCGCGCTCTGGCGAGCGTGCCGGTGGCGCCGGGGCCGGGCTCGCCTCGGCGAGGTGATCGACCGCCTGGACGAGCTGGATGCGAGCATGCGCTGGCTCGCGGACTCCGGCGAGCGGCTGGTGGCCGTGCTTGATAAGTGCGGACGCTGACATGCACTGTCGACAGCAGCAACTTCCGGGGCGTGCGGAAGAATCTGGGTACGGGCGCTACGACGACCCTGGCCACCCAGGTAACGGACGGGATCGCCGGGAGATGAGGCGATTGCCCGGGTTTACGGATTGATGACCATGGAGGGCATATGGATTACGACCGCGCACGGACGCTGATTCTCGCCGAGCGTGCTGACGTTCAGAAACTGCTGGCCGACACTGAGGTGGCCGGCCACGAGGATCGGGCCGCGGAGGCGGAAACCGGGGATGTGGCCGATGCGGCCCAGCCGCTATCCGCTGAGGGCCAGGACGACGCCGTGGCGGAATCACTGCGCGACCGCCTTGCCACCCTGGATCGCGCGCTGCGCCGTCTCGACGACGGGACCTACGGGCGCTCGGTCCGCAGCGGCCAGCCGATCCCCGACGATCGCCTTGAGGCCGACCCGGCCGCGGAGCTGACCGTGGCCGAGGCGGCGGAGGCGCAAGCCTAGGCTCGCCGCGGTCAGCGCGGCGAGTGGGCGCCCGTCATCATCGCGGCGAGGTCCTCTGGGTGCACGAACGATGGCGGCGGCGGCGGTCCCCACGCGAACAGGCCGCGGGCTCCCTCGAGGTCCTGCGGCGTCCAGACCTGGTCGTCCACGATGCAGTCCATGTCGGAGTAGTACTCGGAGAAGTTGCCCGCCGGGTCCTTGAGGTACCAGAAGAAGTTCGATCCTGCGTAATGCCGGCCCAGGCCCCACACGTGCCGCTCCGGATTGCCGTCCAGCATCGCGAATGCGCCGCGCCCGACGTCGTCGACGTCGTCCACCTGCCAGGACGTGTGGTGCAGGAAGTTGACGGGCGCGCCGAGCACAAGCACGTTGTGATGGTCGGTCGAGCAGCGCATGAAGGCGCCCGCGCCCTTGATCCTGTCGCTGACCTTGAAGCCGAGCCCGGCAGCGAAAAACGTCGTGCTTGCCTCGTGGTCGGTGCTGCCGAGCACGGCATGGCCGAGCTTGCGCGGCCGGACCCTGTCGGTTCTGCAGAAGCCTGGTGCGCGCGAGTCCTGCCGCTCGATCCTGCCTGGCCCGTTGTAGACGCTCGCAGGCACCCGATCCTGGCGCAGCCGCGGCGCGACTTCCACTCGGACGCGCATGGCGGTGACAGGCTCGGCGGTCTGCAGCGCCGCCTCCCCCAGCTCGGCCGGCAGACCAAGCCCGGCCAGGCTGGCCGCTACCCGGCCGAGGTCGTCGGCGTCGTCGGCGGCGATCCGCATCTCCACCAGCCGCCGGCTTGGCGCGTACTCGATGCGCAGCTGGCGGCCACCGTCCGCGGTGGCGAACCAGTTGTCTTCCTCCGGCGCGAGCCCGAAATCGGCGTAGTACGCCGCGGTCTCGGCCACGTTCGGAACGCCCATCGTGACAGACAGCAGTCCGTGCAGGCTCATCGTTGCCTCCTCAGGCGGCTACGAATTCGTGCCGCATCTCGCCGATACCCTCGATGTAGCTCGTGAGGACGTCACCGGGGGCGAGCCAGCGCTGCGGATTACGGCCGAGGCCAACCCCGCTTGGCGTGCCGGTGAAGATGACGTCGCCAGGCAACAGCGGCGTGACCCGCGACAGTTGCTCGATGAGCTCGGACACCCCGAAGATCAGCTGAGAGGTCCGGCCCTTCTGCATCTGCTCGCCGTTGATCAGGCAGCCAAGCTCAAGGTCGTCGGGGTTGTCGAACTCATCGGGCGTGACCAGCCACGGTCCGACCGGCCCGAAGCCGGGATAGGACTTGCCGAGACTGAACTGCGGGGGCGTTGTCGCCATCTGCAGGATCCGCTCGGAGATGTCCTGCCCGACCGAAAGCCCGGCGACGTAATCCCACGCTGACGCCGCGGACACCCCGCGCGCGGTCTCGCCGATCACGACCGCAAGCTCGACTTCCCAGTCGGTGTGACCGCCGGGCGGCAGCGTGATGTCGCCGACCGGTCCGGTGATACAAGAGGGGAACTTTGTAAATACCGGCGGGCTCGTCTCCGGCTTGGCGAAGCCGGATTCAGCCACATGGTCGCTGTAGTTCAGCCCGATGCCGAAGACCTGCCGCGGCGCAGGCGATGGCGAGCCGAGGGCCTCGAGCGCGAACGGCACCGGATCGGGCAGCGCTGCCGCGGCTGCCCATTCGGTGAACTCCACCCACCGCCCGTAGACAGCGGCCGGATCAGGATCGAATCTGCCGGCGCTGGCGGCGTGCACGTCGATCGCGCCGCCTGCCTCGATCAGGCATAGTCGCTGGCTGATAGTGGCGATGCGCATCAATACCTACTTCCTCGTCTCCGCGGGCTCGTGCTCGATACCGCCGCACCAGATGCGGCGGATGGAGCGAGTCGCCCTGATGTCGGTGAGCGGATCGGACTCGAGCAATAGCAGGTCGGCTCGCAGGCCCGGCCGGATGGCGCCACGATCGGAGAGGCCGAAGTACCGAGCGGGCAGCGCGGTCGCCGCCAGCAGCACCTCGAGCGTGCTCAGGCCCGCGTCTACCAGCAGTTCCAGCTCGCGGTGCAGGCTGTCGCCGTGCGCCACCCTGGCCGGGGTGCCTGGCGAGTCGTTAGCGTCTGTGCCAGCCAGGATCGGGACGCCGGCCTCGTGCAGCACCGCGACGCTGGCCCGAGCGTTTGCGTAGTCGGTGCCCGGCGGAGCCAGGTTCGCCACGATGGCTTCCATCATGGTGAGCGTCGGCACCACGACCCGGCCCGCAGCGGCCGCCTCAGCGGCGGCGGCCGGCGCCAGCGCCTGATCGAGCGGCGCGTGGGTGAGGATGTCGGCGCCGGCCGCCTGCGCCTTCGCCACCGACGCGGTCGACGAGGCGTGCGCGACCACCAGCTTGCCCAGCTCGTGGGCAGCGGCTACAAGCGCGTCGATGGTCTGGAGATCATGGTCGGCGAACGGGCTGCCGATCACGATCTTGATGTAGTCCGAGCCCTCCGCGACGCGGTCGGCCACGAACCGCTTCGCCTCGTCCTTGCCTGCGATCAGGCCCCGCTGGCCGATGCCAGGGAAGTGCGAGTGCAGGCTGCCCGGCGCGATTGCGGGGATGCCCGCGCTGCGAATGTCGGTCTGCCCAGCCTGCCCGCGCAGCGCGGCGGTCTCCTGCGGCACCGATGCCATGTCCAGCGCCGTTGTCACGCCGTAGCCGGCGAGCGTCGCGAGCCGACCGGGTCCGTCCAGGTGCACATGGGCGTCTATCAGGCCGGGCAGCAGCACGCCGCCCGCGCACTCGATGACCCGCGCCCCGGACGGATCGGCGCCGATAACTCCGTCCTCGATAACGACCGTGCTGCCACCGACCAGCTTCTGGCCGTCGAAGGCCCGGACGCCGGTCAGTGCGATCTTCCGGCCGGCCCCCGGGCGTGAAGCTGATTGCTCCTGACTAGCCATGGCGCCTCCCCGTTCCCGTCCCTGACGCTCCGATCACCACGTCCAGGTCGATGTCACCAGGATCGCCGGCCCGCCACGCGATGTGCTGATCCGGCCGGACGAGCAGGAACTCATCGCGCCACCGGTAGTCGGGCGGTGGCTCCCGCAGTACCAGCGGGATCCCCCGCCTGCCTGCGGCTTCGGCGAACGCTGTCGCGCGCTGGACCGGGCCGAGCAAGGTCAACCCGGTGCCGAGCTGGTCGTACAGAGACGAGCCGCCGGGCAGCCAGGCGTGCGGCAGCCGCGCGCCAGGGGCTGCGGAAGGCGTATAGCTGGTCCTGTCGGCGGCCTGCTCCTGGCCGGCCGTGGCCTGGACGACGGGCGAGCCCGCGTAGGAATAGCCGAGCACCAGCCCCAGGCTGTGGAATTCCGACCGCTTCGCCTTCTGGATGGCGGCCTCGTCAGCCGGCAGGTCGCCGGCGAGCGCGCGCATGTTGGCCTCGGCGCTCGCCACCGTCTGCTCCACCACCGCGCGGCGCTCGTTCTCGTAACTGGCCAGCAGGCCTGGCGAAGCCCAGCCGCGGGAGACGGCGGCAATCTTCCAGGAGATGTTCACGGCGTCGCCGACGCTGGTGTTGAACCCGTGCCCGCCCCACGGCGGGTTCACGTGCGCGCTCTCGCCGACCAGGAACACGCGGCCCTGGCTGAAGCTGTCCGCGACCAGCATCCTGGCGGTCCAGGGATCGGTGGCGAGTACCTCATGCTCCGACGGCGCGCCGATAAGGCCGATGATGAGCTCGGAGGCGTGGGCCGCGCCGTAACCCGCCTCGATGCCGGGAAAGCCCGCCCACCAGGTGCCGCCCAGGTCCAGCCGCCCCATCAGTCCGGTCGTCGGGCCGCCAACTACCCAGTACTGCACAGCCGGCCCGAGGTGGGTGTCGAGCGCGGGCGCGCGGAACACGACGTTGAAGTTAGGCCGCGGATCGGATCGTCCGATGTACTGCGCGCCGATCTGATCCCGGACCACGCCGCTCGCACCGTCACAGCCCAGCATGTAGCGCACCCGGAGCGGATACGCGGTACCGGCCGGGTCGCGGATGGTCACGGTGACGCCTGCGTCGTCTTGGGCCAGCGCGGTCACGGAGTGCCCGAAACGCAGGTCCACGCCTTTCCGGTCACGCAGGTGAGCGCGCAGTACCTCCTCGACCACGGGCTGCGGCACCTGCTGGCCAGGCTCGGCGAACTTCTCGTCCGCCGCCGTGGTGAGGCCGAAGGCGTTGTCGAAGTCGGTGATGCGGCGGCCAGACAGGGACTGGCAGAACGTGACCCGTTGCGACCAGGCGACGGGCAGCGGCGCGGCCGCTCGCAGCTGGCTGGCCACGCCCCAGCGCCGCAGGTGCTCCATCGTCCTGATGCTGGTCGTCTTGGCGCGGGGGCGGCGATGCGAGACCTCGACCCGCGGCTCGATGACGATGCAGTCGATGCCGTGCAGGCTCAGCTCGGCCGCCGCCGCCAGGCCCGCTGGGCCGCCGCCCGCCACCAGCACGGACGCGTCCACGGGGCGCGCGCGCTTCCGCGCGCCGGCGCCAGACCGGCCAGAGCCGCCCGTGGCTTGCCCGGCCTGGCCACGGCCAACTGCCCCGATCACGTCTTGCATGGTCGGTCATGCGCCTCAGTACCCGCACCGATGATTTCATTGAATGAAACAGGCTGGAGGCCGTAGATGAGCGGCGAGGTGGGCTACAGGGCCGGCGGCCCGCGCATGGCGAGCCGGTCCTTGACCGGGCGTTCCGGATACTGACGGCCTTCGGGCCCCGGCACCGGACTCTCTCGCTGGCTGCCCTGAGCGTTCGCGCCGGGCTGCCAAAGCCAACCGCGCTCCGCCTGGCTCGCAAGCTGACCGAGTGGGGCGCGCTTGAGCGCGCGGAGAACGGCGAGTACGCCATAGGCCTGCGGCTGCTCGAGGTCGCGTCCCTCGCGCCGCGCGGGCACGGGCTGCGGGCGACTGCGTTGCCTTACATGGAGGATCTGCATCACGCGACGCGGCAGCACGTGCTGCTCGCCGTCCGGGACGGCGACGAGGCAGTCCTGATCGAGCGGCTATCCGCTCGCGACGCTGGCCGGGTCATGTACAGGGTGGGCGGGCGGCTGCCGCTGCACTCGACGGGCGTCGGCATGGTGCTGCTGGCGCACGCCTCGGCCATCTTGCAGGACGAGGTGCTCGGCGGTGACCTCACGCTGCGGCCGGAGAACATCGCCAGGTCCGCGCGCGAGCTCAGGGCCCAGCTAGCCTCCGTCCGGGAGCAAGGTGTCGCGATCATGTCACGGCAGTGGCCCGAGCCGGTGACGACCGTGGCGGCGCCGATCCTTGGTCAGCGCGGCACTCCCATCGCGGCGCTCTCGGTAGTCACCAGGTCGGATCGGGCCGAGTCGGCCGCGCTGAGGCCCGCGGTTATCGCGGTCGCCCGCGCGATCTCGCGGGCAGTTGCGGAGAGCGGCGGCTAGGGCCGCGGCTCCTGCCTGCGCGCCGCAGTCAAACCGGCCGCGCGCAGTGGTGCCGCGAGGTCGCCACGATCCTCGACCTCGATCTCGCCAAGTCCCAGCCAGCCGGCCAGGTCGCACAGCTCTGCTGCCAGCTCCCGGCTGACCCTCGCGGCGTCCGCGCCGGGCTCGGTGTATGCCCCTAGGACCAGCAGCTTGCCGTCGGTCCGCGCCGCCTTCAGGTCGACCCGCGCCACGATTTCATCGCCAAGCAGGAAGGGGAGCACGTAGTAGCCGAACCGCCGCTTCGGCGCCTTGACATAGAGCTCGAACACATGCTGAAACCCGAACAGTCGCTCGGTCCGCGCCCGTTCCCATATGAGCGAGTCGAAAGGCGAGACCAGTGCGCGCGCCTGGACTGGCGCGGCGTCTGCACCTGGATGGAGATACGCCTGCTGCGGCCAGCCCGCTACCCGCACCGGTTCGAGCTGTCCGTCGTCCACGAGTTCACGAAGCCGCGCCCGCGTCGTGGCTACCGGCAGCCGGAAGTAGTCGGCCAGATCCCGAAGCGTCGCGACGCCGAGCGCCCGAGCGGCGTTCACCACGAGAACTCGCTGCGCGTGATCCTCCGCCAGCGCGGCGGCGGCCAGGACGTCGGCGGGGATGACCCGTTCGGCCAGGTCGTAGCGTCGCTCGAAGCCGCGCCGGTCCGCTACCGCAAGCCTGCCAGCATCGAAGAGTCCCTCGAGTGCGGACTTCCCATCCGACCATCGGTACCACAGCAGCGAGGACTCCGCGTATTTCGTAGGTACCTTCTCGCGTCTGGCCGGATCATTCAGGTCGGTGTAAGCCAGCGGTCCCCGGGCACAGATTTCCTGCTCGACGGCCGCCAGATAGCCAGGTCGCTCCCGGTCGAGGCGTGCTCGGAACGCGGCCCAGTGCTCGCTTTCCGCCTGGCGGTCCATTCGCCAGCGCATTGCCGGGTGCAGCTCAACCGGCAGCAGGGATGCCGCATGCCCCCAGTACTCGAAAAGCCGATGCTCGGAATAGGCCAGGCGGTCGAGCAGGTCGGTCGGATACGGGCCGAGGCGCGAGTAGAAGGGCAGGTAATGCGAGCGGACGAGCACATTCACCGCATCGATCTGCACGGCACCGAGGTCGGCCGCCAGTTGCCTGACGTGCTCGATGCCAGGACTACCTGGCGCGCGCGGCTGCCCGAAGCGCTGCGCCCTGAGCGCGATGCTGCGGGCGTCGGCGGCGGAGAGCTCAGTATCGGGCGCCATCGCAGCCAAGCGTGCCGCTGTCACTAACGGCCGGTCAAGTCAGCATCAGCAGGGCCTTAAAGACGTACGCGATAGCAGCGGTCGCCAGGGCCTGGCGTGCGCCAGGACGCTAGCCGTCGAGCGAGCGGGGGCCCAGCCACCCGCCGTAGCCAGGATTTTCCCGTCCGGCGGACTCCGTCGCGAATCTGGTAAAGGCCACGACCAGGGCACTGTTGCCCTGTCCGCGCCACCACAACGACCGGACGCCCTGGGGCCAGCCGCTTAGCGGCACGAACACCACGCCGGGGTGACGGTAGTACTTCGGCACGGAGACGGTCGTCGGGAACACGTTCTCGTTCCTGGCGACTAAGGACAGCACCTCGGCGAACGTCCTCGCGACGCCGCGGCGAGGGATCGGCAGGCCGGCTGGCGTCGTGATCGGGTAAAGCGGGTTCTGGAGTCGGCCAGTCAGAGCGTCCGGCACGCCGAATATCGGGTGCACAGCCAGTTCCTCCACCGATACCACGTCCTTGGCGGCAAGCGGATGATCGGCCGCCACGCCAAGCAGCCAGTCCTCTCGGGCCATCACCGGGCCCTGGACCAGGTCATCAGGGGGCGCCTGAGGAAAGCGCCCGAGACCTACGTCGACTTCACCGGCGCGCAGCAGGTCGATCGAGGTTAGTGGCTGGAGGTGGCCACCTCGGTCCTCAGATCGGCCACGCCGAAGTAATCCCCGCCCTTATGACGCGGGTTATCGGTGCCCCAGTGCCGGACCCGAGATTGGGGTATTAGCTTAGGGATGTGCTTCGAGCAGTGTATGTAGGCCTCGACCACTGAAATCATGACCCAGTGTTCGGCCCGTCGCCCTGGCTGCGCTGGCTCAGTTAAGCCAAGTTCGGCCGCACGGATCTGTGCTGGCCTCACCACCCGTGCGTACCCGTTGACGTGAAGGCCGATGAGATCCCGGCTGAAGTCGACCAGGAAGACGCCGATGTGCGGATTCTGCCGCATGTTGGCGAGGCTGGCCATGACTCCATTACCTCGGTACTCGGGGTAGGCGATGGTCTGATCGTCCAGGACCTGGATGAAGCCCGGTGGCCCGCCGCGGAAACTGCAGTCGCACTCGCCTGTCCCATCGGCGGTTGCGATAAAAGCCATCTCCATGCGGCCGATGAACTCCCGCATCACGGGCGTGAGGCGGCACGTGACCTGAGTCTCGTAGAACCGGCTCGCTCGCTCAGTGGTGCCGCACTGCTCCTGCAGCACGCGCTCGGCGGCCGAGCCTGGTTGTTCATATGCTGTCACGACTGCCTCCTGGCTGCGCCACCGAGCCGTGGCCGTGGAGATCTGGCTGGTCGTAACCCTGTGCAGGATCACGTGCCATCAGCCTGGACGCCCGTCTTGCACTCGCATTGACGCCTACCTTGCATCCCAGGTCACGGCGCCTGCGGAGTCGGCGGCGGCGGGCCGGACATGGGCTGCGGGTCGAAATCGCTACTTCGTGCAGCAGTCGAAGATGAGCAGCTTGCCAGCGGCGATCAGCAACCATGTCCAGCGCCAGGGCTACGAGCGGGCGTGTGGCAGTCAGGCGCGTCGCGTAAAAGATCCCCTGCTCGGCCAGCACCCGTAGTTTGCGTCACCCGCTGGTCTCTGGGTCGTCTCGCGAGCTGTCAGGTGGCGGGCTGCTGTCACCGCCCTCATCGCCATGCGAGTCATAGCCGGTGCCGGTAGCCGCGGAGTCACCTGGCAAGGTGCCGGCTCGCTCGGCCCCGGCTGCCGCGTGCGCGGAGGCCAGGACACGGTGATGGGGAATTCTCTTGTGCGGCCTGCTGAAGAGCAGGTACAAGATCGTGGCGACGACAACAAAGAGGCCGACGGGGAAGTAGAACGTGAAGATGGATCCGCCCGCGTTCCAGTCGGAGCCTGTCGCTGCGGCAAGCACTCCAGGCACGTGAGTCTCCTTAGGCGGCGAGGTAGAACAGCACCCAGAACAACAGCGCGATCACCGCCAGATAGTTCCAGACGACGGTGAACGCGCTAAGCGACGCCTGGAACCGCTGCACGCGGAACGCCTCGGCGTAAGTCGGCGGCTGCTCCACGAACGATATCCCCGGGATCCTCAGCGCCTTGGCGATCAGAATCTCCAGCCAGATCATTGCGCCGAACACGACCGCAAGGAAGACCGGAGTGGCGCCGACGAAGACACTCGCGAATCCCGCGCTGCCCGGAAAAAAGGGCAGGTTCAGCAGTTCCCAGACTTGCACCCCGATCGCGGCTAGGCCAAGTGCCAGCGCCACCGTAGCCCCGGCCTGCCACGGGGCCTTGTGCCCGGCCTTGATCCGCTGCAGTGCCAGCGTCTGTAGCAGCGCGCTGGCCACGATCAGGCCCATGACGACGGCGCCAGCCCATGGCTGCGGGTCCTTGAAGCCCGCCGGGTGCCACAGTCCGTGCGAGTTCAGCGACCGCAGGTAGAAGTAGGCGAATACGAATGCGCCGAAACCGAAAGACAGGCCGCCCAGGGCCAGCCGGGCGCCGGTCCAAGCAGCGTTCAGTGTGGTCTCGTGATAGAACGCAGCTTCCTCTTCCGCCTGGCTCATGCCAGCAGACGGCGGCACAGTGGTCTCAGCCATGTCTTCAGGCCTCCGCTCCGATTGAGGCTGACCCGATCGCGGCGGTGAGCACTCCCACGGGAGGGTTGAGGTCGGCGACCGGCGGCGCGCCGGAGAATCCGTACAGGTAGGGCGAGGACAGCACGACCGGGACACGCTCAAAGTTGTCAGGCGGCGGCGGCGAGGCGACCTGCCACTCCAGGCCGCGCGACCGCCACGGGTTGCCCACCTCGCGCTCGCGCACGAACACCGTCGACCAGACGAAGTTGATCACGAACAGCAGAATCGAGCCACCGAGGAAGAACGAGGAGATCGACACCCAGTCGTTCAGCCCGGTCAGGTTGGTGGCGTACTCGAAGACTCGTCGCGGCTGCCCGGCCATGCCGACCGCGAACAGCGGCAGGAACGTGGAGTTGAAGAAGATGAACATCGTCCAGAACTGCCACTTGCCCAGCTTTTCGTTGAGCTTGATCCCCATCATCTTCGGCAGCCAGTAATACAGCCCGGCCATGAACGCGAAGATCAGCCCGCCCATGATCGTGTAGTGGAAGTGGGCCATCACGAAGAAGCTGCCGTGCTCGGTGGTGTCGGCCGGCACATCCGAGAGGAACACGCCGGAGATGCCGCCGATCAGGAAGTTGAACAGCATCCCGAGCGAGAACAGCATCGGCACGGTGAACTTGAACCTGGCTTTCCAGAAGGTGCCGAGCGCGACCAGGTAGATGAACCCGGTCGGGATCGAGATGAGCTCGGTGGTCAGCATGAACAGCGGCCGCATGTCCGGGTTGATGCCGCTGTCGAACAGGTGGTGCTGCCAGACGAAGAAGCTCAGCAGCGTCACCCCGATCATGCCTGCCGTTGCGATCTTGTAGGCGAACAGCGGCTTGCGGCACATGACCGGCAGGATCTCCAGCACGATCCCGAAGCCAGGCAGGGCCAGGATGTAGACCTCAGGATGGCCGAAGAACCAGAACAGGTTCTGGTACAGGTAGGCGCTACCGCCGAGATCCGGGATGAAGAACGCGGTCTGCGCCGTCCTGTCGGTGAGCAGCATGTACATGCCGCCGACCAGCACCGGCGCGGCCAGGACCATCAGGAAGGACGTCGCCACCATCGACCAGACAAACACCGGCAGCCGGCTCCAGCGCATGCCAGGCGCCCGGCAGCAGATCACCGTGGCGATGATGTTGAAACCGGCCAGGATGATCGACAGGCCCATCAGGCCGAATGCCACCGCATACGAATCCGCTCCCTCGGTGGCCTGGATGGACAGCGGCGCGTAGCCGGTCCAGCCGAACGGGAAGCCGCCGAGCAGCAGGCCGGACAGCAGGATGACGAAGGCGCACGGGGTGATCCAGAACGACAATGCTTCGATACGGGGGAACGCGACTCGCTTCGAGCCGATCATCAGCGGCACCAGGTAGTTGCCGAACGGCCCGAGGATGACCGAGGACATCAGCATCATCATCATCGTGCCGTGCTCGCCGACGATCTCGATATAAGTGCCGGCATTGAACAGGTGGTACGTGGGCGACAGCAGCTCGGCCCTGATCGCCATCGCGAACAGCCCGGCCGTGCAGAAGTAGATGATCATGCCGACCAGGTACTGGATCCCCACCACCTTGTGGTCGAGGGAGTAGCGGAAGTACTTGGCCAGGCCGGAGGACGCCGTTTCCTCCCTTGCGGGCGCGTCGCGCCCGGTCATCTGCACAAGCAGGTCATTGAAAACGCCCAGCCCGGCCAGCCAGCCCACCGTCGCGAACGCGTAGCCCAAGACGATGGCCAGGTCGTTCAGGTCACCTTCGTGCACCTGCTGGTAGCCCACGGCAATGAAGTTGCCGAGCCAGTGGCCGAGCAGATAGCCGAGCACTGCCCCGAGCAGCGCCGTATGGATAGCGGGTCGCCGCCACCACGGCCGACCTGGTCGCGGGCCACCCGGCTCAAGACCGCCGGGCTCGTGAGCCTGCTCCGGCTGTATCTCGATGGCCATCCGTCACCTCTTCACTGGACGAAGGTACCTGCGCGAGCCCGCCATGGCTGGACCGGATTAGGGCTCGTTCGGGTAGTACTGATTGCCGTAGAATCCGCCGCCCGCGCCGGGCAGGCCCGCCTCGTAATAGAACTTCGCTAGTCCCTTGATCTCGTTCGGGTAGTAGACAAGCGCGTACGCCGGGAGAGTGCTGGTGATCTTCGCCATCTTGACCCTGGTTGCCTGCGCCCACGACTGGAAGGCGGCCACGGATACCACGCGGCCGTAGTCGAACATCGCGCCATGCCATAGGCCGCATAGCTCGGCGCAGCGGACCGTGATCGCGCCGGTCTGCAGCGTCTTGGTGTAGGCGACATTGTTGACCTGCGGGTTGGCGTCGGCCTTCACCCCGAGCTGATAGGCCCAGAAACTGTGGATCACATCCAGCGACGTGACGTTGAACTGGACCTCCTGACCCACGGGCAGGATCAGCTGGGTCGTCTCGAAGCCGCCGTACTGGGGATAGCGGTAGGTAAACAGCCACTGCTGGGCGATCACCTGCACTACCAGCGGCTTCCCGCCGGGGTTCCAGATCGGGCTGGGGCCCTCGCCTGCGCCCGCGCCGTTGGCGCCAGGCCCCGTAGTGGCCAGCTCGACGGTGCCGAACACAAACAGCGACAGCACGATGGCGGTGCTGATCGCGATCCAGGAGAACTGGACGCGGACATTCCCCTCGATCGGAGGGCCGTCCTCCTCAGCGTCATCGTCCCGAGGCCGCCAGGTGATCATGGCGTAGCCGGCGAAGAGGACCACGAACAGCAGCACCGGAGCGGCCATCACCGCCATCACGCGGATGTCGAACTGCTGGCTCGCGGCCGAGGACGACATCGTGCCCGGCGGCATGTGCGGGCCCCACACGAACCAGATGACCAGGTCGGAGATCAGCGCCAGCGGCAGCCAGAGCAGGAAGATTCGCAGCCCGTGGCCCGGCTCGTGATGACCGGCCGCCGCGGCGCCGGCCTCGGAGACGGCGGCCATCAGGACACCACGTCCAGGTAGCCGGTCATGAAGCCGATAGTCGACATGGCGTGCCCGTTCCCGTCCACCGAGGCCAGCCCGCACGGTATGAAGCACTGCCAGCGGTAGTCACCGGGCCCGGGGGTGATGAAGCTGAAGGTGGTCGTCGTGTGCGTGAAGGACATCGCGCAGGGCCCGAGCGTGCACTGGTTCTTCGCCGCGTACAAGACGCCCTCGAACGGGACATTGATGTTCAGCTCCGGGACGCTGAACGTGTGGGCCACGCCGCACGTCGTATTGGAGTTGACCACGGAGATTCCCTTCCCGTTGGGACCGGCTGCCTCCCCGCTGACCGCCATGACGTTGCCCACCGTGCCGCTGACCCGCCCATTGAACTGATTGCGCAGCGGATCGCAGGTGTCGAATTCATAGTTCGTCACGTTGATCCGCGTGTGCGCGGGCAGCTGCCAGATCGTCGAATGGATCCACTTGCCGGTCTGCGGGCTCTTCACGAAGTAGGAGACCCAGTCCGGATGATTCGACACGTCGTTGACCGGATCAGTCATGATCGTCATGCTGACTGGCTGGCCTGCAACGTGGTTCGCGGTGAAGCTCACCGTGGGCGGCTCAGCCAGCAGGATGTGAACGACGACGAAGATGACTCCGCCGGCAACTGCGAGGAACGCCACCAGCAGGGTCATCGCACGCGCGAGCACGGACACCAGCCATCACCTCGCATTCCCCACGCACCGTGCTGCACGCCACGGCGCTGAGTAGCCCGGTCATCGACTTGATCTGAATCAGGTGCCACGGAGGCATCGCGCTTAGTCAAGTGCGGACTCGATAGCAGATGATCAATTGTGAAAAGACTTTCATGTAACGAATCGGTCACGCGCTAGCAGACGTGCCTGTTGGTGCCACAATGTGCAGGCATGCACCAGATCAGCGCGGCCGGCTGCTGGCCCGCTGGGTCCGGCGCTCCGGCAGCCCAGGCAGCAAGGCCGAGGTGATTGCGACGGAAGGCGCCGTGCATGGCCCGCGAGCCCTTCACCCAGGCGTCCCAGGTCATCGTGTGCTGATCGTGGATGACGAGGAGCGAATCCGGCGCGTGCTCGGCCGGATACTGCGTGGCCTTGGCATCACGGCTGACGCCGCCGCCAACGGCGCGGACGCCGTGGCCATGACAATGTCCGGGTCTTACGACTTGCTGATCCTGGATCTGCTGATGCCAGGACAAGATGGCTTCATCACGCTGAGGGAGATCATGCGCCGCAGACCCGATCAAGCCGTCCTCGTTCTGTCGTGCCTGACGGACCCGGAGTCAAAAATGGCCAGTCTCGGTCTCGGCGCCGACGACTACGTGCCCAAACCATTCCACGTCGGCGAGTTGGTGGCGCGCGTGCAGGCGCGGCTGCGCGCGGGCACGCGGCCAGGCCCGCCACTGCTCGCCTGCGGAGGGCTGACGCTGGACGTGCTGCGCAGGCAGGCCGACGCCGGAGCTGGGCCAGTTCCGCTGACCAGCAGGGAGTTTCAGCTGCTCTGGGAGCTCATGCACCGGCCCGGCGCGGTGGTCTCCAAGGATGAGCTGCTGGCGCGCGTCTGGTCCAGCGCGCCTGAGTCCGTTTCCAATGTGGTCGATGCCTATGTCCGCAGACTGCGTTCCCGTCTCGGCCCTGATGTGATCACGACTGTGCGCGGCGAGGGTTACTGTGTCGGGCCTGGCTGAGGGCCGCTCGCTGGCCGCGCGGCTGTGGACGTCGCGCTGGCCCGAGGTCGCCTGGTCGGTTTTCGCGGTCGGCAACCTGGCCTGGATGGTGCTGGTGCCGAACTGGTCGATGTTGCCGTTTCATTTCACCTGGATCAGCCTGCTGCTGCTCTACGGCGTCGGCTATCGGACCGCCAGCCGGGCTCTTACCTGGTGCCTGCTAGTGCCGTTGCTGGCCGGAGCTGCCCTGATCTTCGTGGATGACCGTATTCGCGCGCTTGCGCCCTACGACGAACTGATTGAGCTGCCGGTGATGGTCGTACTGCTGTTTGCGATCACCCGGCTTACTAACCGTCGCAAGGTGGCCATGGCCGCGCTTGATAAGGTCTCGCGGCACAACGCCGACCTTCTGGAGCGGCAGCGCGCCTTCGTCCAAAACGCCTCACATGAGCTGCGCACGCCGATCACGGTCGCGCTCGCCCATGCTGAGTTGCTGCCTAGATCCGCGGATGCCGCTGGGGCTGACACCGAGGCGGCATCCGACGCCGCGATCGTGGTCGATGAGTTGGAGCGCCTGCGCAGGCTGGTCGATCGGCTGCTGCTATTGGCCACGGCAGAGCGGCAGGACCTCGCCCGGCTGGCACCGACGCAACTGGTGCCGCTTGCGAATGAGGTCATGCATAGATGGGAGCCGGTGGCGCGGCGGTGGCTAGACGGCCACCGGGACGACGCGGTCGTGCTCGCCGATCCTGACCGGCTATTGGTCGCGCTCGACTCCATCCTTGACAATGCCGTCAGGTTCACCGGCGAGGGCGATTCGATTGAGCTATCCGTGCGCCGCTGCGGTGGCGAGGCAGCGGTTACCGTCGCCGACTCCGGGCCCGGCATACCGGACGGTCAGCTTGAGTGGGTATTTGACCGCTTCGACGGGTCAGACTCGGGACGGGACAGCGCGCACAACTTCGGCCTCGGCTTGTCCATCGTGCGTGCGATCGCCGAGGCGCACGGCGGCAGGGTCGCGGCAGCGCGCAGCCCAGCCGGAGGTGCTGCCGTGACCATTTGGCTGCCGCTGTATCAGCGGACTGCCGGACTCGCGCCTGAGGGCGAGCGCCAGCCTGTCCGGACTGCTTAGGCGCGGCCGCCCAGCAACGCAAGCACGCCGTCGCCGATCTACGGGAGATGCGCCGCGCGCGGGATCGGATGTCAGCCACATTCGGTAGCCGTGTGACAGCGGACGGCGGCCAGGCCGGTCATTTTTGCTGGCCATTTCGTCCCCGCATCTTTCAATGGCAGATGTCGAACCCGTATTGTCATCGTCGGGGCTAGACGTATAGACATGCGAAGGGGGTGCGCCGCCGCCCGACGAGATGCTGCTGTTTCGGGCTCTTCGTGACCGGAACCGGGTCCCCGTTACGCCGCGGAGGCCGCGCCGTAGCGGCCGCTAAACAGGATGCTGGGGCACCCGGGGCACAGACCATCCGATCGCCTAACGCGAGAGCCGTTCATCTGCTCGAGGCGGGTTCGTGGCCACCCGCCTGAACGTCATCAGTAGTTCCAAAGATGGGAGATCTGGTGAAGAAGCTATTTGCGAGTGCATTGGTCCCGATGCTCGGAGGCTCGCTGTTCCTCCTGGTGGCGTCGAGCGCGCCCTCGAGTGTTGTCGCGAGTAGCAGGGCACCCAGTCCTGCGGTCGTTGCTCAGGCGCACGCGGCGTTCAGGAAGTTCCTGTCGTCACATGCCCCCATGGTGTCGCACGGCGGCTGGGTTTCCCCTGGCCCGCTGCGGAACGGGGCGGTGAAGTCGAGCAACGGCACCGAGAGCGAGCTGGGGAGCTACAACTGGTCCGGTTTCGCCGACGCCGAGACCACGTCGCAGACGGTCTCGGACGTGACCGGCCGGTGGACCATGCCGGCCGTGACCTGTCAGCGGTTCCCCTACCAGAACGGTGACGATTTCCTCGCCCAGTGGATCGGTGTCGACGGCTTCAACGACTCGACGGTCGAACAGCTCGGGACGGCCGCCCAGTGCTACGAAGGCGTCACCTACTACTACGTGTGGTATGAGATGTTCCCCAACGGCACCGTGCAAGAGGGCACGACCGCCTGCATTAACGACAACACCGACTGCCCGCAGCCGGGCGACCGGATCAGCGCTTCGGTGCAGGTCACCCCAGGCGGCTCGGGCGAGAACAACTACACGCTTGCTCTTCATGACTACACCACGCCAGGCAACAACTTCTCGGTCACCCAGTCGTGCGCGACCGACACCTGCCTGGACTCAAGCGCGGAGTGGATCATTGAACGACCCGCGTTCAGTCTCCCGTTCGGCTTCCAGATCCTGCCACTGGCGGACTTCTGGCGGACGAGCTTCCAGAGTGGCGGCATCGTCTCTGGCGGAGTCGCCTCAAGCATCGGCGGATTCTCGGGTTCGGTCAACGACATCGCGATGATCGACGACTCCGAGTCCTACTTCCTGGACTGCGTGAATCAGCATGCGCATCCGGTATCGCTGCTGACCCTGGCTCAGGCAAACGCCTGTCCGCTGGCAGCGCCACGGCACAACGGCGGGTTCTCGGTCAGCTGGGACGCGCCGTTCTAACCAGAAAGTTCTAGGTAGCCCGTCGGGCCCGGCGCTTGCGCCGGGCCCGACGGCATCTCTGCGCATGCCGTGTCGGCCACCCTCGATGATCGGGTCCAGGGCGAGGACCCATCGGCGGCGCTTGCTGGACGCGGTCCCGTGCCCGGTTTCAGAACCGTTTCTTGTCACGGACCACAACAAGCCTGCGGGCAGATTAGTTGATTGAGTCTATCATTTAGATTAGCCTGCTGTAATGGCGCCGAGCAGGGATGACGTGCAGTCGATGGTGGTAGCGCTTTTCACGCTGGCTGCCGGGCTGGAGCGGGCCAAGCGCCAGCGCAGGGATGCGGGTGCGCTCAACCTGCTGCAGGTCATAGCCGGACGAGACGGCATCCGGCCGTCCGAGATCGCCGACGCGCAATTCGTTCACCCGTCCCTGGTCACCCGGCAGGTCCGGGAGCTTGAGGATGCGGGCTACGTGCAGGTCGCGGGAGACCCCGCTGACGGCCGCTCGTGGCTGGTGTCGCTCACTCCCGCCGGACGGGGCGAGATGGCTCGCCTTCAGCAGGTCGGCCTGGACCGGTTCGCCACGTTCGTAGCTGGCTGGGAGGCCGACGAGGTCCGGCAGCTGGCTGCCCTGCTGGAGAAACTCAGAGCGTCGATGGCTGCCGGGGAGCATGAGCGACGTCCGGCGGCACGGCGGGATCGGCGGGATCGGCCGGATCGGCGGAGACAGCCTGCCGCGTCCCGGCCTGACCCACTCAGGCGCGCGAGCCGTGGCTAGCGTGCACGGTGTTGCGCTGGGCAGCGGTCACGCCGGCCGGCCGCGCGAGGGCCACCTGCTCGTCTGGGGCGTGGTCGGGCTGATCTCGCAGGCAGCCTTCATGGCCGGATGGGTGATCACCGAGACATGGCAGGGACCCGGGTACAGCCCGATCACTGCCACCATCAGCGACATGCAGGCCGCGACTGCGCCGCATGTGTGGTTTCCGGTCGCCTGTTTCGCGGCGGGCGGGGCCGGTTCCTTCTGCTTCGCGATATTCGGATTGCGGCCCGCCCTGGCGAGCGCGGGAAAGATCTGCGCGTACGCGCCCTGGATGCTCGCCTTCTCGGCACTGGCCCTTGGCAACTCATTCCCGCTGATACCCTGCCAGCTCGGTGACCCCGGATGCACCCCGCACAGCCAGCTCTACAGCCCCGGCGGGCTGACAGACGCCATCGTCGCGACTCTTGCCTTCCTGGTACTGGCTTTCACCCCGTCCGCGCTCTGGGCACGGCTTAAGGTGCTCCCGCAATGGCGGCAGCTCAAGCCGGTGATGATGACCGCGAAAGTCATCTGCCCCCTGTGCTTCAACCTGCTCTGGATCTCAGCGGCGACCGGCATCGCCCAGGGACTCGCCGAGCGGATCCTGACTACCAGCTGCGTCCTGTGGATGTCCGCGCTAGTCGTGACGCTAATCTCGGTGTCCCGCCACACCGAGCTCTCCCTGTGAGCCGTGCGATCCCGCGGTGTGTGCGAGGGGCTATGGATATGGCCATACCAATGCTCCACACCTCATCTGGCTTGCCTGCCGAAGGCATAGCAAACCGCTGCTAATATTCCAGCGAGCTCTGCGGTCAGCGGTCTCGGCATGGGCTGCGACGACGCGAACCTGATCGTCTGAACGGATGCCGAGGGGATCTTGGCCATCGGCCACGGGGAGGCGCCCGTGCCGCGGCTGGCACGCGGGGGAAGAATCGAGCTATGCCACAGACCCTTGACGGCCTGCAGACCGCGCTGACCGCCACCAGGCACGTGGTCGCCGGCATCACCGATGACCAGTGGCAGCTGACGAGGCCGTGCCCCGACTGGACGGTTGCCGACCTGACCGCGCGCATCGTCCTGGGGAACCGGATGTTCGCCCAGATCGTGGGCGGCGAGCCCGTGCCGGAGCTTGCTGGCAGCGCGCGCGCCGACCATGGGCAGATCGAGGGTGACGTGCTGTCCGCCTATGACCAGGCCGGCGATCGGCTGCTTGCAGCCTTCGCCTCAGAGGGTGCGCTCGACCGGATCGTCACGGTCCCGTTCGGGACGGTGCCGGGATCGGTGGCGCTGCACCTGCGCATCACCGAACTGCTGGTACACGGCTGGGACCTGGCGCGTGCCACTTCGCAGCATATCGACGTCCCCGACTCCCTGGCCGAGCAGGAACTCGCGTTCTCGCAGCAGGCGCTGTCCAGGGTCCGCCCCGATCACTCTCCGTTCGCGCCGCCGCAGCCGGTCCCAGCCGATGCCGTGCCGCTCGACCGGCTCGCGGGCCTGCTCGGACGACCGGCGTAACTGGCCGCTACCCGGGTCAATGCACAACTCAGCCGACCACCAAAGGCGAGGGCCGCGACTTCCCGCCATTCGAGCCGGCCGGGAGCGGTGCAGGTCAGCTGCCGCACCGGGAAGACTTGCCTGGCCCGGCTGCCCGGCTCCTGACGCAGCGCAGATGCGCCCGCATAAGCTCTGCCTTCCGCGAAGACGACCTCATCGCGCGGACCGGGCCACCGGCGGCCGCGTCCGGATGTCTTAGGGAGACGGTCTCAGTCCGCGCAGGACGGCTGTCACCGCCAGGTCCCAGCGGACCGGCCCGGAGATCCCGCTGGAGCAGCGCGGCCTGCTGCGGGGCCGCGCAGGACTGAGCGGCTGACGCTCGCTGCCCTGGTAGCGGGATGTGATGGATTCGGGCCGGCGATTCGGATATGCGCATATTTTTGGGGCCCGCGAAACTGGCCGGCAGGTCGTAACCTGGATTTAGGGATTGCCAGAACCCTGGGCTGGAGGAAACTATGGCGCCGGAAGCAGGCCATGGAATGCTCCCAAGCGGATACGGCAACATGCGAGCGTCGACCGCAGATAGGGAACGCGCAGTCGATGTTCTCAAGGCGGCCTTTGTCGAAGGCAGGCTCACCCAGCAGGAATGCGAGCAGCGGGCCGGGCAGGCCTTCAGCGCACGAACCTACGCCGAACTTGCCACCCTAACTGCCGACCTGCCCGTGGGCCCGCTGGTCACCCTGGTCCCTCAGCCGCCCGGCTATCCCCTGCCGCCTCCGTCCCGTCCCGTGAACAGGCTGGCCGTCGCCTCCCTGGTGATCGCGCTGATGCCCGTCGTACCGATGCTCGCGGTCTTCACTGGACTCATCGCGCACGGTCAGATCCAGGAACGGGGCGAGCGAGGCGCCGGTGTCGCCACGGCCGGCATCCTGATCGGAGGGGTCGTCACTCTGTTGTTCATGTTCTACGTTCTGCGCCGCTGACCAGACATCGCGTCAACTCTCGGTTAGTTCCCAGGTCAGCCGTCCGTCCCTCAACCGGCTCCAGCCGGTCCGCCACCATCGGCATGCGTCCGCGGCCAAACCGCGTGGCCGCGAAGAGGCCCTCGCGGATATCTGGAGCGCCGAGGACAAGGACCACGCCCGGGCCGGGGATTCATCACCGCCGGCGGAGCAGACATCGGCGTGGTCGAGGTCGATCATCGTCTCGGCGAGACCTTTCTCTCCGGCTTCGAAGTCCACCCTGGTCATCAAGGCAACGGCATGGCCACCCGTCTCATCAGCGCGCTCATAGACGAAGCCGCGCAGCGGGGCCAAGACCGCGTCCTCGAGGTTCTTACCGTCAACCTGCGCGCTCAAGCCCTCTACCAGCGACTTGGCATGAAAGAGATACCAGGCTGCCCGGCGACATCAACATCAAGATCACGATGCGGTCCACCCGGCCGCGCCGGTAAGAGCTTCAATCACCTGATCCAGAGGACTTGACAGTTGCCGCGCCGCGGCACGCACGTACAGGTACACCTTCAGCCGCGAGGCCGTTACTGGCTCGCGGCACGGAGATAGCGGCTTCTGACACCCGCGGTGACCTGTACGGCTGCTGGCAGGCATCCCGGCCGCCCGTAGCATCTATGCCGGATAAAAACCCTCGGGTTGCGCGCAGTCTTTGGCGGTCTGGCGGGATTCATATAGGTGAGGAAGAGGGCCAAGCGGCGGGAGGCGGGTACGGAGCGGGACGCAGGTGGCTAGGACCCCAGGTCAGCCAGGATCTCGGCGAGTCGGCGTACGTGCGCTGAACCACCCATGCCCGGCGGGCCCGCGAGGCGGTCAGATATATCGGCCGCCGTCAAAGGGCTCCAAGTCGTGCAAATCAGGTAAAGATGGAGCATCACGAACTGTGCTGTCGCTACCAGAGGGACACTTTTCTCGTCCGGGTGCCTTAGGAGGCGCGCGATAAACAATGTGACGGGCGGTCACCGGAACCGGCGGCGCGCGGGAGCCCTCGCTGCCGCCGCGGCCGTGGCTGTGCTGGCGACGGCGTGCAGCGGCGGTAGCGCCCCGTCCTCCACCGGCTCCAGCCCCAGTCCGCCAGCGAGCTCGCCTGGCCTGGCTGACTGCCTGACCGCGTCGCGCTGTTATCCGCCGCGTCAGTTCCGGGTGGCTTACGGGATCCAGCCGCTGCTGGATGCCGGTGTCAACGGCCGTGGCCAGACCGTGGTCCTGGTGGAGTACGCGGCTGCCACACCCGTACCGCCGCCGACGGTCACCGACATCCGCCAGGACCTGGCTGACTTCGACACCCGGTTCGGGCTGCCTGCGGCACGGATCCAGGTCCTCACGGCCATGGCGGGCTCCATCTCGCCGTGGCTTGCCGACGCGGAGGAGGTCGGGGACACCGAGATGGTGCATGCGGTCGCTCCGGATGCCACCATCCGTGAGCTCATGGTCGACGTAGCGCACGTGACCACGTCGGCCGAATTCGCGGCCATAGTCGGCACGGCCCTGCGGACCGCCGCCGGCGACGGAGACGTGATCGTGTTCCCCCACGAGTACGGCGAGCACCACTTCACCACCGCCGAGGCGGCGACCATCAACTCCGCCCTGGAGTACGCCGCGGCCCGCCACGCCACCGTCGTGGCCGGCTGGGCGACGGCGGCGTGGTCAGCGAGATGCACGGCTCGCCCGCGCCGGTCAAGGAGGTCAGCCTGCCCGCCTCCGACCCGCTGGTCCTCTCGGTCGGCGGCACTACGCTGACCGCGAACCGGACGACCGGCGCCTACCGCAACGAGACCGCGTGGAACGATCCGATGCTGCAGTTCGGCCCACAGTCCTCCGCGTCGGCCGGCGGGTTCAGCCACCTGTTTGCCCGGCCCGCCTACCAGGACGGCGTGCCCGGCATCGGTGCCATGCGGGGCGTGCCGGACGTCGCCGGGGAGGCCGGGTCCGCCAACGACATGGCGTTCGTGTTCGCCGCGCCTGGCGGTGCCTACCCGCCGTCTTCGGAGGGCGGCACCAGCGCCAGCGGCCCGTTCTGGGCCGGGCTGATCGCCCTGGCCGACCAGGAAGCAGGCCACCCGCTCGGCTTCGTCAACCCCGCCATCTACCGCATCGCCCGCGGCCCGTTCTACCACAAGGCGTTCCACGACATCACCACCGGCAACAACACCGTGACCGTCAACGGGGTCACGATCATCGGCTACCAGGCCGGACCTGGCTGGGACGCCGTCACCGGCTGGGGAACCCCCGACGCCCAGGTCCTCATCCCTCTGCTCGCCCGCTCTTGATCCTCGCCTGACCCCGCTGCCGCTGCGCTGCCACGCGTGAAAGCCTTGTTACAGCGGAGGTACGGAGCCATTCAAATCGGGCAGTCGAATCGACCAGGACGCCTCATGAACCGCCCCGCGCTGCGCCTCACCCGGCTAGCGCCCCGAGCAGGACTCGAACCTGCGGCCTACCCTGACTTGTGACACGTTAGTGCGCAACGATCTAGACGCCGCGGATGCCGTCGAGAGTCTGGGCACATCCTCGTGTAGGGGTCTCTAAAGAGCTCGCTGTCATTCCTGCCAGGCGGCTAGATTTCATCCCATGGACATCCGTCGATTGCGGCCGCAATGACGCCGATGAACGCCTGGTCCTGGGAGATCATCAGGTTGTCGACGCGGTTGACCGGCGCCCACCCACGCGCGTTGCACAAGATCATCCCGTCGTAATCGGCCAGGTCTTGCACCCGGACGGACCCTTCGGCTTGAGGAATGCCGGCGGCCGTGAGCTGGCGCCGCAGCAGAAGCATCGTGATGCCCTGCAGCTTCGGCGCGTCGGGCCAGATCACCGTGCCGTCCCGCCAGAACCCCACGTTGGTGATGGTGCCCTCCGAGATTATGCCCGCCTCGTCTACCAGCAGGCCCTCGTCAAAACCGGCAGCCAGCGCGATCTCGCGGAACCGGCCCTGGCCCCAGCTGCCGACGTGCTTGAGCCGGGCGAGGGGCCGCTGGAAATGCAGGGCAGTCATCGACTGCGGGCGGCGCGGCATGTCCTGCGGCTCGCGAACAGTGACGATCTGACCGGCCCAGTAGCCGTAGACGCGAACGCTGGCGTCGAGCTGGCCGCCAAGAGCATGCCGGATGCCGGCCCGGACCTCCTCACCCTCAAGTGCCCGCCCGTACACGTCACGGTGCGCCGCCTCCAGCCGCGACAGGTGCAAGTCCAGACCGCGCGTCCGGCCCCGGCGCACCTGCATCGCCGTGAAATGACCCCACCCCTCGTGTTCCAGAAGGGACAAGGCCGCCTCGTCGGCTGCGTGGCCGTTGACCTCGATCGCGATGTAATCGCTGGGCATTCGGCAGATCCTTTCGAGCCGGTTACGCGGTCGCCCCGGACGCTGTCTTCACCGCTCGTGCACACGGCACCGAGCCACCTTACGGCCCCGGTTAGTGCACAGAATCACTCCATGCGGACTATGAGACCGCAGGTCGGCAAGCTGAGGCCGGGTCAGGCGGCTAAACGTGTCACAAGTCAGGATTCAAATCGGGCAGTCGAATCGACCAGGACGCCTCATGAACCGCCCCGCGCTGCGCCTCACCCGGCTAGCGCCCCGAGCGCCCCGAGCAGGACTCGAACCTGCGGCCTACTGCTTAGGAGGCACAAGCCTGCCAGCGCTGTGCAGACCTGCGTAAACGCACGTCAGCAGGAAGCGAAACTGCGATAAGCAGTCGTTCTCTGAATGATCATCCTTGATACTTCCCTTCGCGGCCATCACAGCCACCCCCGCAGTCCCCCGCAGGCCGAGGGCCGCGAAGCCCGTACCGACCGAACCTTCACCCCACGCTGACGGAGCCGTCTGGCTTCACTATGCAGGCGGACAGCTCATCGAGGCGCGCACGGATCTGGTCTGCCTCGGGTGCGCCGATCTGGGTGTACATGTCGAGGGCCTGCTTGAAAAGGTGGCGGGCAACTTCGTTCTCGCCGGTGGACTGGTAGTTGTCGGCGAGGTCGCTGTGGGTGCTGGCCTGCTGGTAGGTGTTGCCGGTTTCGGCGGCCAGTCTTAGCGCTATCTGGAGTTCGGTGCGGGCGGCGGCGGGCTGGCCTGATTGGTGCAGTGCCTTGGCGAGGCTGCGCAGCGCAAGGATCTCGCCAAGCCGGTTGGCGGCCTTCATATGCAGGTCGAGCGCCTGCCCAAGATAGCCGATGGCCTCCTGGCAGTCGCCTTGGCCCAGGCTCACCTGGCTGAGCCCGTGGAGCGCGTTGGCTACGCCGACCGTGTAGCCGATGCGACGGCAGATGGCGATAGCTTGTTCGAAGAAGCCAGCAGCCTCGGGCAGCTGGCCGCGGGCGAGCCTTAGCTTGCCCATCTGCTCCAGCGCACAGGCCTCGTAGACCATATCGCTCGTCTCCGCGAATATCGACAGGGCTCGTTCAAGGTGCGCGGCAGCCTGGTCGTAGGATCCCAACTCGATCTCGGGTCCCGCGAGCACGGTCAGCGCGCGCGCCACGCCGACGCGGTCTTCTACATCTTGGTAGGCGGCCATGGCCTGGCCGAAGTAGCCGACGGCCGCAGGGTAATTACGAAGGTCGAACTCGGTGATGCCGAGGTTCTGCAAGATGGCAGCCTCCCCCCGCCGGTCGCAGCAGCGGCGGTGACCCTCCAGCGCGCCCTGGTAGTAGCCGACCGCCTCGCGGGAGTGGCCTTTCACCATAGCGATGCTGCCCAACTGGCCCAGCGCTCTGGCTTCGGAGGCCACGTCACCGGACTGGCGGGCGGCCGACAGCGCATGGCTGTAGATCGTCTGCGCCTCGGGCAGGTGACCACTGTCGAACAGGTAGCGGAACAATCTAGACGCCAGACGGGTGGCGTGGAGTGGCCAGCCGTGCCCGGCGCAATGCGCCACTACAGCAGACAGGTTCGCCCGCTCGGCGTCCAGCCACGCCCTCGCCTCTGCCTCGCCGGGCATCTCCGGCACAGCCAGAGTCGGTCGGGCGATGGGCGGGCGATGCCTATCCTCGGCCGGAGCCAGGACTTCCATGGCGGCGGCACCCGAGGCCAGGTAATAGTCGAACAGCCGGGTCAACGCGCGCTGACGCTCGCCGTCAGTGTCGCGGGCGGCGGCTTGCTCGCGAGCATAAGCGCGCAGCAGGTCGTGCAACCCGTAACGGTCAGGACCGGCCGCTTGGATCAGACTGGCCCGTTGCAGCTGGCGAAGCGCCTGGCGAGCCTGCCCAGGCGTAGTGCCAGTCAGCGCGGCCACCGCATACGCGTCCAGGTCCTCACCGGGGTGCAGGCCGAGAAGCGCGAATACCCGGGCCAGTTCCTCGGGCAGTTGCCGGACCGACCACGAGAACACAGCCCTGACATCGGCTCGGTCTTCCCCGGCGTCCAGCCGGTCCAGCAAACTGGACGCGAGCTCTGCCGCCAGCTCCCGCAGCCGTGCGGCGGGGCGGGAGGCGGCCTGCTCGGCCGCGATCCGCAGCGCCAGCGGCAGCCGGGCACAGAGCCCGGCCAGCTCCGCCACGGCCTCCGGGTCCTCGTCAGCACATCTGCCGATCAGCGAGCGCAGCAGCGCGATGGCGTCTGCCAGCGACAGCACGTCCAAGTCCAGCCGCCGGGCGCCGTCGACCGCGACCAGCCCGGCCAGCTGATCGCGGCTTGTGATCAGCGTGACGCAGCCCGGATCGCCGGGCAGCAGCGGCCGGACCTGCTCGGCGTCGCGGGCGTTGTCCAGCACCACCAGCGCCCGCGAGCCCGCCAGTCTACTTCGGTACAGCCGGGCCCGGTCCTCGACCTCGTCTGGGACCTGCTGGCCCGGCACCCCCAGCGCCTGCAGGAACCCGGCCAGCGCGACACCAGGCGCGACCGGCTCGTACGGGTCATAGCCGCGCAGGTTCACATACAGCTGACCGCCGGGAAACCGCCCGGCGACTTGCCGCGCCCAGTGCACCGCCAGCGCGGTCTTGCCGACGCCTGCGGTGCCGGCGAGCGCGAAGACCACGACAGCCCTCGATCCACCGGCCTCAGTGATCAGAGTCGTCAGCGCCCGGAGTTCCGTGGTCCGGCCGGTGAAGCGGCTCACCGCCGCGGGCAGCTGGTGCGGTAGATCGACCAGGTCCGGCCGGCCGAAGGTCTTCTCCGTTCCGGCTCCGTCGCCGGACGTGGCCGGCTGGGAATGGCAGTCCGCTGCCATTGGCTCCCGGCTCTGGCGGGACAAGCGCGCGAACTGATCACGCTGTGCCCCCTCCAGGCCCAGGGCCGCTGCCAGCGAGCTCACGGTCTGCCGGTACGGCCGGGTCGCCCGGCCGCGCTCAAGGTCGGAGATTGTCCGGGTCGCGACCCGCGAGCGCTCGGCCAGCTCCTCCTGGCTAAGCCCGGCCGAATGGCGGCAGCGCCGGAGCATGCCGGCGAACGACGTCCCAGCAGGATCCTCTGTTGCCCCCATGGCACCCTCCGCCGGCTGATCGGGCCCTTCCCCTGCATTCGGCCTCATTCTAGTTTCAAACAGGCATCTCTGCCGGGAAGTCCGTGGGTCGGCCTGCGTGGTCCGCCATGTTCGCGCCCGTTAATTTGGCTGATGATGTCCTTGCAGGGAAGACCGGATTAAAAAGGGGAAGATGCAATTCGCGGTTAAGCGCGAACGGCAGCGAAAGGCTTTGGCCGGCCGCGTTCTCAAGCGTCCGGGCGGCCAGAGCGAGGAACGGGAAACAGGCAGTGGGGTGAACGCTCTTCTCGCCGAGATTCAAGGAAGGGATTATGCTCAGACTCCGACTTATCTCAGTACTGGCTGCGGGTTCAGCTCTGTTGGGTGCCACCGCAGTGGCGTCCCCGGCCAGCGCGGCCAGTGAATATCTCTGGCAGAACCTCGACGGCGGGAAGCTGTTCATGCACGCACCAGCAGAAGATGGCGCGAGCGTGTACCTCGGCGCGAACAACGGAGCTGCCACGTTCCAGTCGCACGACTGTACCTCCTGGGACGACAAGACCGTCTGCGAAAGTCAGCTCGTTACGAATACCAACTACTGCCTGGACGACGTTGCAGGCAGTCTCGAGTCCTGGACCTGCCAATCGAGCAACAAGGACGAGGAGTTCTGGTGGGACCAGAGCACTGGACAGCTCGTGAGCGTAGGTAATTCGGGCAACTCGCCAGAGGACTGCCTGTACGTGCCGGGTGGTCTCCCAGAGGACGTCCTCAACGGCATCTGCAATTACAATCCAACGGCCTTGAACCAGCAGTGGGGGATGTAATTTCGGAGCCTGACTACCCAAGAGCTGATTAGCAGGAGAACCTAAAGGTCGGCCAGGGCAGGAGTGAATGTCCTGGCTGGCCCTCCGAACTGCTCAGCTCCTGCATCAGGAACGCAGCCAGAGCGCGGCGCGGCACCCCTGACGCAGCATGCTCATAACACGTAAGTGCAGGCACTCGTATTCATCCAGCGGCAAGTCGGGCTGCGAACCGTAGACACCAATTGGGTCCCAGTCGTTGATCAGCTGGCACAGTTTGCTCCAGTTCTCGGCTCTGTGCTGACTGATCAGTCGGACGGTCCCGGCCCCGGGATAGTCGCCGGTCGGCGCATGACCGATGCGGCGTTAAATCCGGCTTAGATAGCTGCTGGCCCCGCGACCGGCGGAGCTGCCCGGCCAGGCCACACGGGGCACAACCCGGAGCACTTAGCAGCATGGATAGCTCCGGGCCTGGGTTAGTTCGTTTTGGCGATGGATCATTGCTCAATTATCTTCGCCGCGGGTTTGGTCAGCGCGGGCGGCGAACTCTCTGAGGCCCGGAGAAGATTGGAGCCGTCAGAGGCAGTCGTTATGTCGTGGCAATTCAATAGCACCATCGGAATCGACACAGGTTGCAGTCAAATCGAACGGCTAATGCCTTATAGACAGTGGTTGCTGCGACTGCGTCACCCGACCCGAAAGTCAGTGTTGTCCGCAGCTAGCGCCCCGAGCAGGACTCGAACCTGCGGCCTACTGCTTAGGAGGCAGTCGCTCTATCCGCCTGAGCTATCGGGGCTAACTTGAGCCCGGCCGACGAGCGCCGTCAGCACAGGCTGCGCTAAGCCTAGCCGGTGAGCTGGCATCCCACGGCCTGGGTTTAGACGCGGAGGGCAAGGGCGAGCCTCAGTTCCCCTCGCGGCACCCCCCAGCGCCCGTTTGCCGCCTGACCATAGGCTGGAACCCAGCCGGAGACTGGCACGGTGAGGAGCGTTGCGGTGCAGGTGAGAGACGTGATGACGCAGGCCTCCGTCACAGAGTCGAGGCAGGACAGCCTTCGTTCCGCAGCCGAGCGCATGTGGCGCCAGCAGACCGGCTCGCTCCTGGTCACTGAGGGCGGGCATCTCCTCGGCATCATCACCGAGCGCGACCTCATGCGTGCGATCGCGCTCGGCGCGGATCCCGACAAGACCTCGGTCGACGACGCGATGACCGCTGAAGTGTTCACCGTTGGACCAGACATCCAACTGCAAGACGCCGCCAGGGAGATGGCGGCCCGCTGGATCAGGCACCTTCCGGTGGTCGAAGGCGGACAGCTGCTCGGCGTGGTCAGCATGCGTGATGTCACCGGAGTCTTCGCCGCTATGGGCGCCGGGCAGGTCCGGGTCGAGCATGAGTTTGACCAGCTCGTTCGCGAGCGGCGACTGGCTCGTATCGAGCACGGCGACCTGGACTGAGCCAAGGGCGACCTGGACTGGGCCAAGGGCGACCTGGACTGGGCCAAGCTTGTGCCCGGCCGACAGGGCCGACCCAGGACCTCGCTCAAGGCAGCGCAATGGGCAGCTCGAGCCCGTCGAGGGAGTGCGAGCAGGGGCAAGCCCGTTCCGCTGGAAGAATTTCGATGGTGCTGATGATGAGCTTGCGCAGCCGGGCGACGTTGGCCGAGAACACCCTGAAAACTTCCTCGTGGGTGACCCCTTCGCCCTCTTCGACGCCCGCGTCGGTGTCGGTCACAAGCGCGACCGAGGTGTAGCACAGCGCGAGTTCGCGGGCGAGCACCGCCTCGGGATGGCCGGTCATTCCGATGATCGTCCAGCCTTCCGCGGCATACCAGCGGGACTCCGCCCTGGTGGAGAATCGCGGTCCCTCGATCACCACTAGGGTTCCTGACTCAGCCACGTCCCAGTCGGCTTCCTGCGCGGCGCTGACCACGGTGCTGCGTCCGACCGGACAGTACGGATCGGCGAACTGAACATGCACAGCGCCGCCCTCATCGAAGTACGTCTGAGTCCGGGCTGTGGTCCGGTCCACGAGCTGATCGGGCACGACCAGGGTGCCGGGACCGTAGGTGGTAGTCAGCGATCCGACCGCAGTCGGGGCCAGGACCTGCCGGACGCCAACAGAGCGCAGGGCCCACAAGTTCGCCTGGTACGGGATCCGGTGCGGGGGGAACCTGTGGTCACGGCCATGGCGGGGCAGGAATGCCACCCTGGCCCCAGCGACCTCGCCGATGAGTAGCGGATCACTCGGCGGGCCGAACGGCGTCTGCACCCGCACCTCGTGGGCCGAGTCGAGGAACTCGTAGAAGCCGGATCCGCCAATTACGCCGATATCTGCCTGCTGGCTCACCGGGTCAATGTACGCCCCGGCCGCCCGCAGACTCTAGCGAAATCCGCCCGCCGCCGGGCATCTGCCCAGCCCGCCGCGCGGGGCCAGCCCCCGGTCGAGTACGCCGGTCGAGTACGCCGGTCGAGTACGCCGGTCGAGTACGCCGCCCGGTCGAGTAGGAGCCGACGGGTCAGCTGGAGGTCGCCGAGCTTACGCGGGCCGTCTTCTTCTTGTCCCTGCCACCCGATGAACTCGATGAACTCGAGGTGGCCTTGGAGCTACCGGAGTCGCCGGAACTGCCGGAGTCGCTGCTGGACGAACTGCCGGATCCGCTCGCCGACTTGTCCGAGCCACCGGACGACCCGGACGAACCCGACGACGAGCCATCGCCGGACGACTCACCTGACCCGTTAGCGGCAGTTTCCTTGCCGGCCGTGACTGTGCTCGATCCTTTCCGGCTGTCGGTCCGGTAAAAGCCCGAACCCTTGAAGACGATGCCGACAGGCGAGTAAACCTTGCGAAGCTTGCCGCCGCATGCGCTGCAGACTGTCAGCGGATCGTCCGTGAAGCGCTGCACGACCTCGGACTTATCCCCGCAATCGGTGCAGGCGTACTGATACGTCGGCACGTTCCCTCCCTCTGCGGCGTTAGCACTCGCCGCTGTCAACTGCCAAATGGTAGCAACGGCTAGCGGAGCCTGTTGATTCCTTCTGCTGGCAGCGCCGCCGCCCGGACCGCAACGTCATGGGATCCGGCGGGCACTCGCTCCAGCAGTTCGCCGTCATACAGCAGGGCGACGGTCAGGATCGCCGGACCCACCCTGGCCAGTGCCCGGTCGTAGCTCCCGCCGCCGCGGCCCAGGCGGGTGCCCCGCCGATCGACGGCCAGTGCGGGCACGATGATCAGGTCGGCGCTTGTGATAGCTGTCACACCGCGCCGCGGTTCGGCGGGCTCGAGCAGGCCGCGAGGCCCTGGCGCGAGCGAGTCAGGGCCTTCGTAGGAAGCCCAGTCAAGATCGCCGTCGGACCGAAGTACCGGCAGCAGCACATACGTGCCACGCTTCCAGAGCGCGAACACCAATCCCCTCGTATCGGGCTCGCTCCCGACGGACAGGTAAGCCGCCACGGTGCCTGCCATCTGCGTCTCTGGCGCGCCGAGCACTGCGTCGCGCAGGTGGCGCCCCGCGGCCACACGCTGGTCAGCGGTCAGGTCCCGGCGCCCAGCCAGCAACTCAGCCCGCAATGCCGCCTTCTCCTCAAGGAGGCGCCGGTCGCTAGCGCCAGCCGCGCCGACGGGTTCAATCCCGGACTTATTGGGTAGACCTGCTCCCTCAGTGTTCACTGCCGACCGAGGCGGGCAGTTGCCCGTCACATGATCCTCTCGGCCTGTAGCGTGCACGTGGTCTCCGTATCGATAGCTAAGGTTCTCAGCATGGCTCATTCACGTCCCGTCACCAAGGCGGTCATTCCCGCAGCCGGCCTGGGTACCAGGTTCCTGCCCGTCACCAAGGCCGTGCCCAAGGAGATGCTGCCCGTCATTGATACGCCGACGATCCAGTTGGTCGTCGAGGAGGCGGTGGCAGCGGGGCTGACGGATGTTCTGATGGTTACCGGTCGTGCTAAAACGACGATAGAAGACCATTTTGACCGTAATGTCGAGCTAGAGGATGTACTCACTGCCAAGGGCGATCAGGCGGGGCTGGCCAGCGTGACCGCCTCCAACCAGATGGCCGCGATGCACTATGTCCGGCAGGGCAAGGCGTACGGACTCGGGCACGCGGTGCTATGCGCGGTCGACCACGTGGGGAACGAGCCGTTCGCCGTGCTGCTCGGCGACGACTTCATCGACTCCCGCGATCATCTGCTGCAACGGATGATCGAGGTCCGGCACCAGTACGGCGGAAGCATCGTGGCGTTGATGGAAGTCGCGCCTGAGCACGTGTCCGCGTACGGGGTCGCCACCATCAAGCCGACCGACACCGACGATGTGGTGGCCGTGACAGACCTGGTGGAGAAGCCAGCAATCGGTGACGCGCCGTCGAACTGGATCGTGATCGGCCGGTACGTCTGTGACCCAGCGATTTTCGACGTGCTGCGCGACACCAAGCCAGGCCGCGGCGGCGAGATCCAGCTCACCGACGCACTGCGCACCCTGGCCAGGACCGATCGGGGTCACGGCTCCGATGGCGGCGGCGTGCACGGTGTCCTGTTCCGCGGGCGCAGGTACGACACCGGCAACAAGATTGACTACCTGCAGACCATGATCCGGGTCGCGTGCGACCGGCCGGATATCGCGCCCGAGTTCGTGCCCTGGCTGCGCAGCTACCTCGACAACCTGCCTGCCACGCCCGACATCAGCATCTAGCACGCCGCAAGCCACCCGCGGACGCGGGGCCGCAAGCCAGTAGTCTGCGGATGACTACCGCCGAGCGCGTCGGGCAGGCCGCAATGGACTCCGTGAATTCCTACCTCACCGAGATACTGACTGCGATCAAGCCGCTGCCGTCCCGCGAGCTTGAACTGGCGGACGCACTCGGCGCCGTCCTCGACGGCGACGTGACCGCTCAGTGGCCGCTGCCCTCCTTCGACAACTCCGCTATGGACGGGTACGCCGTCATCGCCGCTGATGTCGCGGGAGCGACAGCGCAGCAGCCTGTGCGGCTGCTCGTCGAGGGCGAGATACCGGCCGGAGACACCACGGCGCACTCGGTCCAGCCCGGTACCTGCATCCGGATCATGACTGGCGCGCTGATGCCGGCCGGAGCCGACGCGGTGGTCCCGGTCGAGGCTACCGACGGCGGCACGCAGACGGTTGCGATCTATGACGCGGCCGAGGCTGGCTCGTCGATTCGGCGGACCGGCGGTGACGCCCAGCCCGGTGACCTGCTGCTGCCGTCCGGCACAAGGCTCGGCGCCGTGCACATTGGCCTGCTTGCCGCGGCTGGCCGGGCCACCGCCCGGGCCTGGCCGAGGCCGCGAGTCACGGTAATCTCCACCGGCGACGAGCTCGTGGAGCCAGGCACCCCGCTGATCCCCGGCCAGATCTGGGAGTCCAACGCCACGATGCTGGTCTCGGCGGCGCGCCAGGCTGGCTGCCAGACCCGCCGGCACCCGATCGTGCGTGATGCCACCGGTGCCGTGCTGGCCGCCGTTCAGGACGCGCTGACCAGCGCGGACCTGCTGATCACCAGCGGCGGCGTGAGCATGGGCGGCGAGCATGACGTGGTCAAGGCGGCGCTGACGACGCTTGGCACGGTCACCTTCCGCAAGGTGGCGATGCAGCCCGGCATGCCCCAGGGTTTTGGCCTGGTCGGGCCCGACAGCACGCCGATCTTCACCCTGCCAGGGAACCCGGTTAGCGCGTACGTGTCGTTCTGCCTGTTCGTGCTGCCTGCGCTCGACGCCTTGCAGAACATTTCGCCGGAACGGGGCTCTCCCCGGCCGGCCGCACTCACCCAGCCAGTGCGGTCCCCGGCGGGCAAGAGATCGTTCCTGCGCGGGGTCCTCGATGGCACCTCGGGTCAGGTGACGCCGGTGACGGGCCAGGCCTCGCACCAGCTGGCCTCGCTGGCCAGGGCCAACGCGCTGGTGATCGTGCCGGAGCAGGTCACGTCACTGGAGGCCGGAGCGACCGTGGACGTCCTGGAGCTGCCGTGACAGCGAGCCAAGAGCCCCAGCAGTCACTCACGCACCTGGACTCCGCCGGCCATGCTCAGATGGTGGACGTGTCCGGCAAGGACATTACGGCCAGATCGGCCACCGCATCCGGCACCGTGCTGTTGTCTGCGACCGCCGTCGCGGCGCTGCGGGAAGGCACCGTGCCAAAGGGTGATGCGCTCGCCGTCGCCAGGATCGCGGCGATCCAGGGCGCGAAGCGGACGCCCGAGCTGATCCCGCTGTGCCACCCGATCGGGCTGCACTCGGTCAAGGTCGAGCTCGATATTCGCGATCACGGCGTGCGGATCAGCTGCACAGCAAGGACCGCCGACCGGACCGGGGTGGAGATGGAAGCGCTGACCGCGGTGACCGTCGGCGCGCTTGCCCTGATCGACATGGTCAAGGCTATCGACCCGGCCGCGGTCATCACCGATGTCCGGGTCGAGGAGAAGACCGGCGGCAAGACCGGCAGCTGGCATCGGCCATGATCAGGGCACTCGCGCTCACCGTCTCCAACCGGGCCGCGGCCGGCGTCTACCAGGACCGCTCGGGCCCGGTCCTGGCTGATCTGCTGCGCGCCGCCGGATGCAACGTCGACGGCCCGGTCGTCGTGGCCGACGGCAGCCCCGTCGAGCAGGCGCTACGCGACGCTGTAGAGGCCGGCTATGACGTTGTGGTGAGCACGGGCGGTACCGGCGTGACCCCGGCTGACCTGACGCCGGAAATGACGAGGCTGGTGCTGGACCGGGAGATTCCGGGCATTGCCGAGGCCATCCGCGCGGCCGGCATTGCGGCCGGGGTGCCGACCGCTGCGTTGTCACGGGGCGTCGCCGGGCTGGCAGCCACCACGCTGATAGTGAACCTGCCCGGATCGACCGGCGGTGTCCGTGACGGCATGGCCGTGCTCGGCGGCATCCTGGCGCACGCGGTCGAGCAGGTCCACGGCGGGGACCATCCGCGGCCAGCCGGACAATAGCGGCTGCCGCGCAATATGGGCACGATCAGTATTCAGTCGACTTCGTCGTGCGACCCGATGGCGGAGCGGGCATGGCGCACGTAATGATTGGCTTGTGGCACGTACGCGCGGATGGGTGACGCTAACGGAGCCGTCCCTGCTGGACGCTCCGGTTAGCCTCCGACCGATCAAGGTCAAGGACGCCGCACCCTGGCGTGATGCACGCGTGCGTAACGCATCATGGCTGCGGCCATGGGAGCCGACCAACCCGGAGACCCCGCTGTACCGGTCCAGTCTCGGCCCTTATGTGGCAATGGCCAGAACTATGCGGCGCGAGGCGAGGCACGGGCTTACCCTGCCCTGGGTGGTGACCTATGACGGGCAGTTCGCCGGTCAGCTCACCGTCGGCAGCATCGTCTGGGGTTCTGCCCGCTCGGCCCAGGTCGGGTACTGGATCGACGAGGCCTACGCCGGCCGTGGGATCATCCCAACAGCGCTGGCGCTGGCTCTGGACCAGTGCTTCTTCGGGGTGGGGCTGCACCGGGTCGAGGCGACGATCAGGCCGGAGAACACCGCAAGCCGGCGCGTGGTCGAGAAGCTCGGGTTTCGCGAGGAAGGACTGCGCCGCCGCTGCCTGCACATCGACGGCGCCTGGCACGACCACATCTGCTACGCGATGACGGTCGAGGACGTGCCTAACGGGCTCATGCGGCGCTGGCGCAGTACAGTCATGTCGGCACGGCTCGCAGCCGGGTAACACCGCTCGCAGCCATGTAACGGAGCGCAGTCACGACGCCCGGGCCAGCTTTCCGGTCGCGGTCGATGACGGGTCATATCGGTACGCATGCTTCTCGTCCGCATGCGATCTCGCGACACACCGGGCGGAATGCTCGTCAAGTCCCGCTCGGGCCTTTACGGTGCGTGACGTGGCTACGCCTGTTTCCGTATCTTGCTCGCTTCGGATGCGGCTGTCGGCGTACAGGCGCGCGGCTCGCCGGGTGGCCTGATGAGCAGCGCAGTTCTCTACCTCGCGATCGTGGCCATCTGGGCCTTCGTGCTGATACCCAGGTGGCTCCGTCGACCGCATTTGCTGGGCGGCGAGGTCGCTGAGGCAGACGGCTACAGCCACGACGAGATGCCGATCGAGGCTGCCGACGATCAGGCTTCGGTAGCCAGGCGTGTCGGCTCCCTGCTGCACGCCGCGCACCACGCCGAGGGCACGCCAGCGGACGAGGAACTGGCAGCAGCGGACGAGCGGGCGCACCCTCACGGCTGGCCGGTGCGGCGTGCGCCCGCTCCCCCGCTGACACGCACGCGAGTACTGCAGGCACGGCGCCGCCTGCTGACGATGCTGGTGACGCTCACCGTCGTGGCGGCAGTCTGCACATACCTGAAGCTCACATCGTGGTGGGCATGTGTCCCGCCGACAGGAATGCTCGGCACGTATCTCCTCCTCCTCCGCGAGGCCGCACTCGCGGATGCCGAGCAAGCGCGCTGGCGGGCGACCGAGGAACAGCGATTCGAGGCCGCCCGCCAGGTCGCGCATGCCGACCGGCAGGAGCCCACCGCCGAGGTCATCGACATCTCGGACCGGCTCGGCGATCAGCTGTACGACCAGTACGCCGACGCGACCATGCGGGCGGTCGGCGACTAGTCCGACTAGTCACGGGTCGCGGCGGGTTCCGGCGAAGCGGGCCCGACCGGACAGTCCTATCGAGGTCAGTCCGTGCGCCGCGGCTTGCTCAGCAGGCACCCGCTCAGGTCCGCGGCCAGCCGTGCGGACTCCTCCGGCGTGATCGTCCCGATGCCGATCCGGATGCCGGGCGGCGAGGCGATCCTGAACCGCTCCCCCGGCGCGACCGCCCAGCCACGACCGAGCAGGGCCGACGTCACGCTCAGCTCATCGGCCACCGGCACCCAGACGGCAAGACCGGAGCGGCCGCACGCCGCGATACCCCGCTCGGCCAGTTCGCCGATCAGGATCTCGCGGCGTTGCGCGTAAGCAGCGGTCGCCTGCGCCAGCAGCGCCTCGACCGCCGGATCGCGCCACAGCGCAGCCGCTGCCTCCTGCAGCAGGTAGCTGACCCAGCCGGTGCCCAGGGCCTGACGGCCTTCCACCCTGGCGATGGTGACCGCGTCGCCGGCCAGAACGGCGAGCCGCAGGTCCGGGCTCAGTGACTTGGAAGCGGAGCGAATCGTGACCCAGCGGCTCCGGCCTTCTGTCGCCGTCAGCGCCGGCGCCCCGGCCACGTCGGCGGCGTGATCGTCCTCCACCACCAGGACATCCGGATGCTGGGAAAGAACCGCGGCCACGTCGGCCGCCCGGCCCCGGTCCCAGGCAGCGCCAGTAGGGCTCTGCGCCCGCGGTACGAAGACGACTCCCGAGCAGCCGCGGGCCAGTGCCTCGGCCAGCGATTCCGGCCGCATGCCCAGCTCGTCAAGACCGACGGGCATGGCCGTGATGTCCATCGCGGACAGCAGGTCAAGCAGCGGCGGGTATCCGGGATCCTCGACCGCGATCAGGTCACCGGGCCGCAGCCACGCGCCTAGTACCCGTTCCGTTCCGTCAAGAGCTCCGCCCACTACGGCCAGGTGCGCGGGATCGATGCCATCGGCGCGAAACCTTGCCGCTGCCTCGTGTGCCAGGGCCGGAGACAGCGCCGAGTCGCCATAGAGGCGTGGCGACACCGGCCCGACCCGGCGCGGCGCGAGCTCCGGGAGCGGCGGCAGCAGGGCCGGGTCCGGCGAGCCCGCGACCAGGTCCCGCACGCCGGGCGGCACGACGAGCGGCGGTCGCGGCGCGGTGGGTGGCGCACCGGTAATCCTTGTGCCGGCCCGCCGGTGCCCGCGGGCGATACCCCTTATCCGCAGGTCGCGATAGGCGGACGCGATAGTCGCCGGGCTAAGCCCGAGATCTGCGGCAAGAGTGCGGACAGCCGGCAGCGTGGCGCCAGGCTGGAGGCGGCCATCACGGACTGCCGCCTCGACGTCCGCGACGACCTCGCTGGCACTCGAACCCGATGGACGATAATGTATTGGCATAATATATCTATTGTACTGTAACATAAGTCAGGAGGTCGGGATGGTTTTCCTGCAACCCGAGTTGACCGGCGAGCTGGTCCGGCTTGAGCCGCTCCACCAGCGTCACGTCGCGGGCCTGGTCCGAGCGTCAGCCGGGGGCGGCGACCTGTACCGGATGAGCAAGGTGCCAGTCGGTGAGGCGGCGGTGGCTCGCTTCGTCGCGCTGGCCGAGGCGGCGCGTGCGGCCAGGACCGCGGCGCCATTCGCGGTTGTCCGGCTGGCCGACGAGGCTGTGATCGGCTCGACCAGGCTGTGGGACCTGCAGTGGTGGCCTTGGCCTGAGGATCACCCCCGGCACGGGCACGAGGGCCCGGACACGTGCGAGATCGGCCACACCTGGCTGACCAGCTCGGCGATCAGGACCGGGGCGAATACGGAGATGAAGCGCCTGATGCTGACCTTCGCATTCGAGACGTGGGACGTGCAGAGCGTGTGCTTCCACACCGACGCCCGTAACGACCGCTCCAGCAACGCGCTCCGCCGGATCGGCGCTCAGTTCGAGGGCGTCCTGCGGTCGCACCGGCTGGCCGCGGATGATCAGCCCCGCGACTCGGCCAGGTACTCCATTACCGCCTCGGAGTGGCCATCCGTGCGGGCGCGCCTGACGGAACTGACCGCAAGCCGGGCCACTGTTAGCTGAGCGCGCCCGCCCGCTCCGCGGTTGCCGGTCAGCAGGAACCCGCGGCATTTGCTACGCTGACTGGCGTTCCAGGGGCTGTAGCGCAGTCCGGTAGCGCACCTCGTTCGCATCGAGGGGGTCAGGGGTTCAAATCCCCTCAGCTCCACTGGTTTTCCGGATTTCTGTTCGATTGATAGTGACTAATCAAGTGACAACGGCATCGGACTAATTGCCGACGTTGCTTCGCCAGTTCCGAAGATCTCGTCCATGACAGTTGCGCCCCCGCGTACTGCAGGCACGATTACGTGACGGTAGACGGTTTCGGTCACGTGGGTGGATCTGTGGCCTACGGTGTCGGCATCGCTTATTGGCCCATCTCGGAGCCTTCGCTCGCCTCGCTCATCTTGGTCGGCCGGTCCCGCGATGAGATGCTTCTATCCCGTCGGCTTGGGGAGGCTCTACGTGCTCAGCTCGCCTGCCAGTCCTGAGCGCTTCACAAGTCGCCCCCGCCGCTCGTGTCGGCCATACTGCCGGGCGATCTCGCGGCCCGTGGGCAGCCCCGTCCTCGGCCCGATTGTTCTGAGCCCACCTCCACGCATCCAGCCACACGTCTCGTGCGGCCGCTTTGCGCGCAGTGGTCATGGCGCGATCCGCCGAACGCCTGGCCGTGCCAGGGCTTGCGCCAGCGGCCGGCCTGCCTGACTGCACCTGCCGCCTAGATGGTCGTGATTCGGCCACCTGCGAGAAGTGCGGCACTGTCCTGTCCGGCCTGGCCGACGGTGGCGTGCGACCGGGCAGATCATCGGCTGACGGGGCCATGGAGGAGTTACCGCTGTTCCGCGAAGCCAGCCGCTCCAGCCGTTCGACCCTGGCAGCCAGATCAGCCACCTGCCCGGCCAGCCGAGTGTTCTACGCAGCCAGCGCCTCGATCACCCGAGCCTGCACAGCGATCACCGCGTCACGAACGGCATCTACCGGCATTCTGAGCACAGGCCACCATGATCAGGACACCCACGCCGCAATCAAGCCGACACGCTGAGTCCGATGACTTCCCGGCGGGTGCCAGGTCTTATGGCCGGGCATGTGATCACACAGATGGAGGATGCGATGCAGCCACAGGCACAGCACCCCGAGTTCCAGGGCTGGCAGCGGTTGGTCGGCACGTGGGCGACCGAGGCCACTCATCCGGGGCTTCCCGGCACCGTCATAACCGGACAGGCCACGTTCGGGTGGCTTGAGGATCAGCGGTTCCTGATCCAGCGCTCGCACTACGACCATCCAGAGATTCCCGATGCGATCGCGGTCACCGGGATCATCGATGGGAAGCCGTCGATGCACTACTTCGACCCCCGCGGCGTGCACCGGGTGTTCGCGGTCGACATTACGCCGGACACCTGGCGGTTCTGGAACGACGCACCCGGGTTCTCGCAGAGATTCACCGGCACGCTTAGCGACGATGGCAACACGATCAACGGTCAGGGCGAGCTATCGCAAGATGACGGTGCCACATGGGAGCCCGACCTCGCGATCACCTACCGCAGGATCGGCTGACATGCCTGCAACAGGCGCCGCGGACCTGACTGCACGAGCCATCATCGACGCTAGCCTGTACCTGGTGCTCGCGACCGCCAACGACACCGGACGGCCGTGGAGCTCGCCCGTCTACTTCGCGCACGACGGGTACGCAAAGTTCCTCTGGGTCTCCGCTCCGGACGCCGCGCACTCGCGCAACATCGCGGCACGGCCGCAGGTCGGCATCGTGATCTTCGACTCGCACGCGCCGATCGGCACCGGCCAGGGCGTCTACATGAGCGCCGTCGCAGAGCAGGTCGGCGGTGACGACCTGACACCAGGGATCGAGACATTCTCCCGGCGTTCACTCGCACACGGCGGCGCCGAGTGGACGGTCAAGCACGTGCAGGCCGACAGCGGCCTGCGGCTGTACCGGGCCATCGCCGAGTCGTACTCGATTCTCGCCAACGACGGGCGCCCCGACCATCGCATCCCCGCGCACCCCGCCTGACTGGTGCCGCGCACAAGATCAGCTGCCACACTCACTCAAAGCACAGAAGCCAAGGTAAAAGATGACATGCATCCGGCCAGGCGCGTAGCTGGCTGAGTTGGCAGGGGAATCCCGCTGGATGCGCGACAATCCGCCGCGAATCATGGAGGGCGAGGCCGAGTCAGATCAGCTGACTGGCCGCGACCCGTCTGCCGACTGCGGACCCCGGACAGCCGCCGGGATGTACCGGCCTCGGCGGCCCGTCGGACCTGGAGTGTCAGCAGTTCATACGAGGCGATCAGCACGAACGACGGCCACACATGATCTCATCAAAACTTACTCGCACGGGCTAGAAGCTGGCGACCTCACCGCCCACCGCATCATCCACGACGGCGACGTTCGCCAACTGCCCACTCGCCGCCGCCGCGACGGCACACGTGTCACGAGCCGCCGCCGCTCGGTTCCCGGTGACAACCTTCAATTCGGGATTCGGCCATCTGTTCCTTTACTTCTACTTCGCCGGCATCCCCATCGCGGCCGTCCTCATGGGGGTCGCGCTCTGGCGAAGCCGCAGCGCACCGCGCTGGCTAGCAGCCCTGTTCCCCATCAGCCTGATAGTCGCTCAGCAAGTGCCATCCGCCGGGATAGTAGTCGTCGTCTTGCTCATGCTGCCATTTGCCGTAGCGATGGCCCTGCTGGCAGCCCAGATCTGGCAGGCAGCTGCCGCGCCCGCCAGCTACAGCCCGCAGCCCGCCGCCGAACTGGCGAAGCAGCATCTAGCGCGCACCGGCCAGGGCCAGAAGGCAATCTCCAACGAAAAGCCCTGGCGGATTCTCGTGCTGGAGGTGATCGCCGTGGAGGCACTAAAACCCGACGTGGTGGTGGTTGGTGGCGGAGCGGCCGGCCTGAGCGCAGCGCTCGTCCTGGGCCTGGAACGACTTCTACCGGGTCCGGGAAGCGTGCCTCCAAGCCGAGCGCCAGGCACACCACTCCCGACGCCTTCGCCACATCGACCGCGGCCACCCGTTCGACCGCCCGCTCGCTCTCCTGGCGGTCCTCGACCTCCTGCGGTTCCCGCATTCGAGCCTCCCTCCCGCGCGTGCCAGTGCGCGCGGGCGCGCCTGGGCGTGTCGTGCTCGGGCGCGGAGATCAGGAACCTGCCGGGCGCGTTCAGCGTGCGGGCCCTGCCAGCCGGCCCCGGACGCCCATGGCGATTGCGGCGAGCACTGCCAGGGCCTTGCCCGGCACGGTCGGCTCGCATTTCCGATAGTGAGGAGTTCGGGCGCGAGATCGACATGCTGGATTGTGTCGTCAGCGCTGAGCCGCTTGAATGGCGTCTGCGCCAGCTCGCCGTGCGGACTCGCTGGCCGCGGCCGGCCGTCGCCGCAGTTCGTCAGGTGGAAGAGCGCTCCTGTAACTGCGCGAGCAGGCGCAGTTCCGCTCGGCGCCGTTCCTGGTAGTCGTCGCGGATCGCCTGCCGCAGCTCGTGGCATGTAGACCCGGTAAGCTCGTCATCGCTGCCCCTGAACCGGGCCGCCCACACTCCGCGCGTGCCGTCGTGGGTGATGTCGTAGGCGGTGTCCCAGTGGAACCTCAAGTCGTCCAGCTCTGACTGCGTCCCGGCATCCATCGCGTGCTCCGCGGGCGGTCACTCCTTACGGCCTGTCGTGGCCTGCCGCAGGCTTCTGGTGCCGCCCGACGTCAGCCATGCGGTCGCCGACCGCGACATCGGCTCGCTGTCCCGGCTCGGGGCCCTTGTACAGTCAGCATTCCCGATCGAGGGCGACACTGTCATGACGCCCGATCGGGTGACAGGACCGCGGGCTCGCTAGCCGGCGAAATCCCAGGCGACCTGGGCGGCGCGCACGCCCGCGCGCCTGATGATCGCGACGCGCGGCCACGCCTTGGGTCCAGTTCCCCGGAGGGCGCCTGGAGCCCGGGCCGTTCAATGGCCTGGGCCACCCAGGCTGGGGCGGTCGGCCATACGGGCGAATGACTCGTACGGCCCGATCTCGTCCGGCTTGATCACGCCGTCCTCGATCGCGCGGGCGAGCAGCGCGTCCTTGCTCGGCGCGGTCCGCCCGGTGGCCGCGTACTTGGCTCGGGCGCGGCTGAGCCGAGTATTCATATGCCCCTCGCCGCCAGAATGCCCGCATCTGCCGCGTGCAGCGCGCCAGGCCGGACGCGACGTGGCCGCCTCGCCGCCGTGCGCTGCGCCCAGGCCGGACTCCATCCAGCGATCCACGGTGACCTCCGGCGCAGTGGTCGTACCGGCCAGCCGAGATCTCGACCTCGACTACTGGATCTTCGGCCTTACGCTGACCGACGAAGTAGGTCAGGGATAACGCCCGCCGAGCCGCCTTATTGCGCAGCAGCGATTCGTTGGAGTGGCCGTAGGCGTCAAAACCGAACTAGGTGTTATGGCGCCGCGGATGGAACGGTACGGGCGACGAAGTGCGCTTCCTTGCCCCCTTGGCGCCTTCCAGCGTCACCGGATAGGCCAGCCAGGCGTCTTAACGATCTCAAAGACCCACGGGACAGTACCAGACTTGCCATCTTCGCTGGACCCCCGGTGAACTCTGGCCTGCGGAAGCAGACTGCTCCGAACACGTTGGACGTACCGCACTGATCTACGGATCAGAGCTCGTGCTCGTCACGTCCGGCCCGCACAGTCGGTTTAGAGGGACCTTCAGCCCTGGTAGCCGAGCTGGCCGCTGGCCATGGTAGATGTCACGGTGATCGGGTCCGGCAGCGGACGTTGCGCAGCCCAGCGCATCGACCCATTGGCTCGCCTTGGCGGCGCTGACAACGGGAGGAAACGATGGAGACCATACAGGACCTGCTTCAAAGCCACCCATTCTTCGCCGGACTCAGCCCCTATGCTCTGGAGCTCATCGCGGGGTGCGCTTCTAACGTGCACTTCGATGAAGGCTCCCGCATCTTCGACCAGGGCGAACCCGCCAGCCTCTTCTACGTCATCCGTCAGGGCAGGGTGGCACTGGAGGCGCATTCGCCCGCGAAGGGGCCGTTGATCATCGACACCATGGACGAAGGAGAAGTACTCGGGTGGTCGTGGCTCATCCCGCCCTACCAGTATTTTGCCAGCGCCCTGGCGGTGACGCCGGTCCGCGCGACTGCGCTCGACGGCGCCTGCCTGCGCGGTAAGTGCGAGGCCGACCCGGCTCTGGGTTATCAGCTGCTCAAGCGGGTAACGACGGTGATGTATCACCGGCTGCAGTCCACGCGCATCAGGCTGCTTGACCTGTACGGGTAAATGGCGCTCGCCGGCGAGACCATCGCCCACGCGGCTTCCGCTGGCAGGTCGGCTTAGCCGACCCGGTGTACTGGTCGAGCGGAGAGCGCAACTCGGGCAAAGCCAGCCGCCGCGATACGGATCTTGCGTCACACAACATGAACCCAGAACTGGGCGTTCTGCAGGTAACGCGCGGTGCAGCAGCGCGATGCCGCCCGAGCCGATTCGGTCCGGCGCCGCGTCAGCCGAGAAGCCGGTCACTTTCAGTGCTATGCGCTCGTCCGCGCCAACGCGCAAGTAGCCGCCGATCTGGCGCAGCTCGCTGCAGTCCGGAGTGGCTGGATGCGGCGCCCAGAAGTGGATGCTCTGCGCCGCGCATGCCGCAGCCGGACACATTGGCATACGTGCCTCGCCATCTCGCGAAGGAGTGCTTGGCGGGGGCTGGCGGCTTGAGCTAAACGCTCTTCCGTGTGATGGCTGTTCGCGCGGAGTGCCAGAGCGTCCTGAGGTTCTCCCAGTCGGGATAGCGTTCGGTCATCCGGGCGACGATCCCGGCCGTGGTGGTCTCTTCGGCGGCGATCCGGGTGAAGTCCCGCAGGTATTGCTGGGACTCGGCAATGATCTTCGGGTCGTTGTCGTTGCCGACTTGCTTGTGGCCGGCGACCACAATCGCGGGTTCGAGCGCGGCGACGGCGTCGAGGTTGGCGATCCACTGGTCCCGTTCGGGTTCGCCGGTCTCGGCGGTCATCATGTGCACCTGGTTGTAGGCCAGGTCGCCGGTGACGACGGCGGCCAGCGACGGTACGTGCAGGACGGTGGAGTGCGCGGTGTCGGCCTGCCCGATCCGCAGGATCCGCAGCTCGCTGCCTTCCAGCTTGAGCGTGCCGGTGGTCAGCAGCTGCGGCAGCACCTTCTCGCCGGCGACCGGGATCTCGCCTGGGAACAGCGCTTCCCAGTATCCGGCCATGGCCGGGTCAGCCGCCTGGGCGAGGACCTCGGCTGCGGCCAGGCCGGTGGCGCTGGGGAAACGCTGGATCAGGCGGGCTAGCCCGAGCCAGTGGTCGCCGTGCCCGTGGGTGATGTAGATGCGCGACAGCCGCCGTCCCTTGGTGTCGATCCAGTCGGCCAGCGCGTCCACCTGGTCGTAGGTGATCAGGGTGTCGACGAGGATGGCGTCGCGGTCGCCGTAGATCAGGGTCGCTGACGACGGCGACCAGGTCGGCAGGTCACCGGGGCCCTCAGGCGCGGCGGCGCTCGCGAACGGCCTGCCCGGCGTGGTGTAGACCTCGATCGCGAGGTCAGCGGGGGCGCGTGCGGTGTCGTCGGACGTCATTGTTTCCGCCTGTCTGAAGGCTGAGCTGGCCCTCGGGGTCCGGCGGCCCCGGTCACGTGAGCCCGCATCTGGATGACGCACGTCATCCACATTGAAGAGGATGTCAGATATCATCTTCCTGGTCAGGCACAACTGCGGCGGGAGGACCGGACGTGGGCACGTCTCAGGCGGTCAAGGCGGCCACCCATGACCGCATCCTCGAAATCGCGGCAGCGCGGATCCGCCGTGACGGCATCAACGGCCTGTCCGTCGCCGAACTGATGAAGGAAGCGGGGCTGACCCACGGCGGTTTCTACCGGCACTTCGACTCACGAGAACAGCTCATCGCCGAGGCCGCCCAGCGGGCACTGACCCAGGGCAGCGCCCGGACCATCGCAGCCGGCCAGCTCGGCGGGCAGCCCGGATACGCCGCGCTCATCGACGGCTACCTCAGCACGTGGCACCGCGATCATCCCGAGGCCGGCTGCGGCGTGGCCGGCGTCGCCGCCGATGCCGCCCGCGCCGGCGGCCCGGTGCAGGCCAGCTACACCCGTCAGGTGACCGAATGCCTCGCGGTGATCGCTGACCTCACCGGCAACCCCGACCACCAGGCCGCAGAACGCGAAGCGGTCCTCACCCTCAGCGTCCTCGTCGGCGCGATCTCCATCGCCCGAGCCGTCGACCCCGCCCTGTCCGAGCAGATGATGACCCAGGCCGCAGCCGCACTGAAACAGCGCATCCCGAACTAAGCCGGAACCAGTGCGCCAGGAACGCGCCGACGTAGCCGCGACGCAGCGCAGGTCGGGCCGGGCTGATTCTTATCCTTGAAGCTGGCGCTAGCCTGCCGGGCCCACATCGAGGCTGTCTGCTTCCTGCTGCACGGCATGGGTGAGCAAGCCCGTGAGGTTCAGCACATGACCGAGATCGCGAACGAATCTAGCGCAAGCCTGGCCGTCCATGGTGGACACTCACGCTGGCGGGCGGCCCCTGCGGATCCATCAGGGATCCGCTCGCGGGCTGCTACGTCCAGTGCTCTCCACGCTGCCACGATCCTCCGATCGCCGATCACGCCGGCGGATCGGCCTTGCCAGAACTGCCGCAACTCGGCGAGGTAGCTCATCGCGCTCAGGTACTGCGATGTCGATCGCCCTGCCTTGGCAGCCCGGTAAAGCGCTTCGAACTTTGCGAGGGATCGCGACCATGGCTGCGATGCTCGCCTGGTCGCCCGGTGGGAGGACGGAGATGTCGAATGTCCTCGCTCAGCCTATCAGCGGGCACTGCCAGTGCTTTGCGAGCGGCCATTCCACGAACTGGGCTTCCGTCAGCGCGGGGAAGCTCTGTCGTCACCAACTGGGGCTGGTCAGCGGGTCGCGAAAAAGGCGTTTAGCCGCGACTCGACGATCGGCGCGAGCCGGATAACATCCCGAGCGTTGCCCGGCACCGTCAGGTCCGCGATCGCGCGCCCGGCCACGATGAGCACGCGGTCGTACTCGCCGCTGACGCCGCCGTCGTAAATCAGGTAGCCACCAGGAACCTTCGGCGGCGGCCCGCTATCCGAGCCCTCGATCCCGAGATCGGTCGTCACGAGCAGCTGCGCCTGCGCCGCCGTCGGCGCAACCCACGCGATGGTAAGGGTCACCGCCGGATCCTCGGAACCTGGACCCACGTATGCGCACGTCACAGCGTTGGGCCATTTCACGCCTGGCAGTGTCACCGGACGCGGGCTTGACACGTATCCGGCCGCGATGAAGCCCAGGTCGCTCGTCGGCAGCAGCGCGCATGCGTCGGGCCACTGGGACGCAGTGACTCCGCTGAGCTGAACCGGGCCATTGAGGCGTACGTATTCAGGCCGCAGTGCGGTAACGACCGGTCCCGACTCCGTCTGTGACTGCACGAAGACCAGACCGTCGGCGAATCCGGTCGGAACGCTGGTCCCGTCGCTCGGGATTACCGGAACCGGGATCACGTTCATGCGCCCCGTGGACGCCTGTATCGCCACCATGAATGTGGGCAGCAGCCCGGTCTGGCTACCCGCGAGGGCCGGCCCCGCGTCCGCATACAGGATCCCGTCAGGCCCGGGCACGGAGGCCGCCGCGCCCCCGACTTCCAGCAGCTCGCCGGACCGCCGCCATTGCACCTGGCCGGTATCGAGGTTGATGCCCTGGACGACGTTGGAGTTCGCGCCGGCCTCGAGTACCGCTGCCGAGCCATCGGCCGCGACGCCGCAACTACCGCCTGGGCAGCCGAGTGGCGGGACGCGGCTCACGATGAGGCTTCCGCCCGGACTGTAAATGTGCAAGTTCGCGCCCGCCTGAGCAACGACGTCGCCATCGCCGATGGGATAGAGCTCGACCGGGTATACGGGGGTGCGGCTTCTAGCCAGGACGCGCTGCCACGACACACGTCCGGTGGCTGGGTCAACGGAGTCTAGGCGTACCCCGCTGCCCGTGCACTCCAGGAGGAACAGCGCGGCGGCCGGCGCCACTGCGCCGCCGCCGCCGTCGCAGTTAGCAGGCAGAGCGGTGCGCCAGATGTTCTTCCCGGTGGATAGCGACAGCCCGTACAGCAGGTTGTCGACGCCGAGCTGGATCAGGATGCCCTTCGAGGTGAACATCACTTGGCTCAGACCAATGCCGCGATATAGCAGCGCGACAACGATGCTCTGCCAGACCACTGCGCCGTTGTTGGCATTGAACGCGATAAGGCGGAGCAGCTTCTGGTTCGGGTTTGTCATGTAGGCGTACAGTCGGCCGCCGATGACCGCGTCGCCGCTGAAGTTGAAGTGGGGGTAAGGCGCGGCCCGCCACAGGACGGCGCCGGTGGCTGGGTTGAGGGCCGTCATGTCGCCGTTGGGAGCAGGCAGGAACACAGCGCGCGAGGTGAACGCGAAGTTGTTCGACGCCACGCCGTTGGCGTTGTAGTCGGTTTCCATGGCCGCCGACCAGACCGGGGCGAGCGCGTCAGGTAACGGCGCCGCCGCGCGGACGCCAGGCGAAGAGCCGCACGCGGTCACGGCCGCCGCCATTATCCCGAGTAGTCCGACGGCGACGCCGAGGACGCGGGCGGGGCGCCCGGGCCGCACTCCATGGCGGCGCATGCTAGCTACAACCCTCGGTCTTGCTGAAGATCAGCCGGCTCTGTGCCTCGCTGGCCACCTCGAACTGGTTCTCGTTGACGCCCGAGTAGACGGTCCCGTAACGGGTGTCCAAGCCGGAAAGCAGGAAGTACCCGTGGCTAGGGCCTGAGATGGCTTGCTCGTACTGCTGGCCGCCGGTGACGTACGTGACCAGGAGATTGAACGCCCAGCTCCCGGTCGTTGCCTCGAACGTGATCCGGAAGGTCTGGCGCTCGCCGTTGACCAGGTCGATTTCCTGCGAATTGAAGTACGGCTGCGAGCTCTCCTCAAGCTGCGCGAACGGCGAGTCAAGGTTCGAACTGACCTGAGTTATGTCCACCGTGCCCGCGGACGCGTACTGGAGCAGCGCCGCAGTGGGTGGCTTGACCTTGTGTACCTGCGGCTGGATGTTCACGATCCGCAGGCTGCTTCTGCGCCCGGTCAAGATCAGCGTCAGCACCAGGCGCCCGACGTTGACGCCGCCGTGGCGCGCGATCAGCGCCGATACCTGCGCCGGCGACGCGGTGCCGCTGAGCAGCGTCACCTTGTCGGACGCGGACGTGATCGGGTCGGCGAGCGCGTAGCAGCGCGTCGACAGCGGGTCAATGTCACCGACCGCGGCCATCGCAGGTCCGCTGCTATCGCCGACCGACCGGGCGAAATCCAGGAGCCACACGCCTCCGGCCGCGATGATGATTCCGGAGACGACGGTAGTCACCCACCCAAAGGTGCCGCGGAGGAACGCGGGCCGCCTTCTGTTGTCGGCCGTCGAGTCGCGAGTGGCCGACGCCCTGGCGCCGGAACCGCTGCTCTCCCGGCGGCTCTCGGCTAAAGGCCCAGCTAGTTTTGGCGGCGCCTTCGGCGGCGGCGCTGCCCGCCGGTTATCCGCGTCACGCTTCTGCCCTTGGGCGGCCTGCCGTACAGGCGCGCGCTTGCGCTTCTGCCTACCAGATGCCATATGCGGTTCCCCCCGCTGCAGAGCCTCAGGACGAAACTAACAAAAGCCAGACGGGTGACCAAGCCGTCAGGTTGTCCGTCATCACTCGACCTGACACCGTGCCCAGCTCCGTATCGGAATCACATTCGAGTAATACGAGCACCGGCCTTAGTCGGGCTTGTCAGGCGGTTCGGTGCTCTGTTCGGGGATGCCGGGGACGATGAGTTCGGCGGGCTCGAAGCCGCCTTCTGCGCTCACAGCGGCCAGTTCGTAACCCAGTGGCTGGCGTGCGGCAGATGCCGGCGTGCGCCGGCCGGTCAGCGCCGAGGCGGCGGCCGCGATCACGCAGGCCGCGATGGCGAACCCGAAGGCCGCGCCGAGGCCGCTATGGAACGGCGCGGTGATGAGGTGCGGGAAGAACTGCCGTCCTGCCACGTAGGCCGCGTGCGCGGGCGCTAGATGATGCAGCAGCGGACCGAGTAGTTGCTGCATCGGGTTGTAGCCGAGGAAGGCGGCGAACAGCACGCCGATCGGGGGAAGGTGCGAGATCGGCGCGGCCGCGGCGGCAGGGACGCCCTGCGCGGTCAGCCCGCCGAACATGGCCGCCGGGAGTTTGCTCGACAGGCCGGCCACCATCAGCGTGAAGAAGATGCCGATCGACAATACGAACGCGGAGTTCTGGAAGGTGGCGATCATGCCACCAGCCGCCCCGCGCTTGTCGGGCGGCGCCGAGTTCATCATCTCTGCCCAGTTCGGCGAGAAGAACAGGCCGGAGCCGAACCCATTGAGCGCGATGACGGTCGCGAACTGCCAGTAGGCGAAGTCCACCGGGACGAATATCAGCAGCAGGAAGGCCACCCCGGTCAGCAGCGCGCCGCCCACTGTGAATGCTTTGGGGCCGAACTTGTCGGACAGTATTCCGGACAGCGGCGCGGACACCAGGAACCCGGTGGTCAACGGCACCAGGTAGATACCGGCCCACAGCGGAGTCTGGCTGTAGCTGTAGCCGTGCAGCGGCAGCCAGATGCCCTGCAGCCAGATGATCAGCATGAACTGCATGCCGCCGCGGCCCATCGCCAGCATCAGGCTGGCGATGTTCCCGGCGGCGAAGGCCCGGATCCTGAACAGCGAGATACGGAACAGCGGCTCGGGGACCTTGGTCTCGACGTACACGAAAACGACCAGCAGCGCGAAGCCGCCGAACAGCGCGGTGAGCACCCACGGGTTGGTCCAGCCCATGGGGTGCCCGCCGTAGGGCAACAGGCCGTAGGTGATGCCGACCAGGATGGCGATCAGGCCGGCGGCGAACAGCAGGTTGCCCCACCAGTCCATCTGCGCGTGCTTGCGCACCCCGATGTCGTGCAGCATGAGGTATGCCCACACGGTGCCGAACACGCCGATCGGTGCCGAGACCAGGAAGATCAGGTGCCAGTTCACCGGGGCGAGGACGCCGCCGAGGATGAGGCCGACGAACGATCCAGCGATGGCCGCGATCGAGTTCACGCTGAGGGCCCGGCCACGCTGGTCGGCCGGGAACGCGTCAGTGACGATGGCGGCGGCGTTGGCGAACAAGAACGCGCCGCCGACGCCCTGCACGACCCGCCAGGCGATCAGCCACATCGCCCCCTCCGCGCCGTGCATCCAGGTCACGGTCAGGAAGATCGAGGCGACGCTGAAAACCGCGAAGCCCAGGGTGTACATCCGCACCCGGCCGAACATGTCGCCAAGCCGGCCGAACGACACCACCAGCACCGCGGACACCACCAGGAACCCCATGAACATCCACAGCAGGTAGCTGGTATTCCCCGGACTCAGCGGGTCCAGCCCGATCCCGTGGAAGACGTCAGGCAGCGCGATCAGCACGATCGACTGGTTGATCGTCGCCATCAGCATGCCAAGCGTCGTGTTAGACAGCGCGATCCACTTATATCGCGGCCCGAGCGCATGGCCTGCCCGCACTGGCGCGCCCGCCACATCAGAACTAACCGTCATGGGCGGACATGCTCCCACCTGAGACCTGGGCACTTGCTAATTCTCAAGTAACAATGACAGACCGGACCACATCTGCACCCCGCAAGCCCAAGCGGTTATTTCATGCCGGGACCTCCATCGCGTGCCACATCGGCTCCATCCGCACGGCCAGCCCTGGCGATGACGGCCACTAGCCCGGGCTCCCGAGCCCGCGACAGCAAGCTGGGCCTCAGACCAGGTGGTGTCGCCTGCAGCTCCGATGCCGGGCAGAAGAGATCTACGGATCAGGGCTGGTCTCGCACCCCGGCCACTGCCGATAACGGCCAGCCGGGAGCACATCGCCCGCAGCTCAAGACCAGCTGAGCGACCCATGCCGCCGTGCCCGAGTGCGTGCTGACGATCTACAGCATCGACGGGGCGCAGAAGCGGACTTCCCGCTCCAGTCATTACGGCGGGTGACGAGCGTCGCAGCCCGCGCCATCAGCGCATCGTAAGCGGCGCGGCAGTTTAGCGATCCGCAATGTAATGGCGCGGCCGTGGCGAAGACGACCCGGTCCCGCACGCGGGTCTCTGTGCCAGAGGCGGGGCTGCCGGACCGCGGCATCGTTGACCTGGCTGCGGAGCCGTGCAAACGGTTCGTGGCCGCAACCGGCAGGTCATCAGATCACCGGTCTGTGGCACGGGTGGCCTCCGCCGACGACTTGGGCACCGCGTATAACGGTGGTCGGCGTAGATCGGGTGGTCGCGGGCCAGGACGGCAGCGATCGCGGCGTCATCGCCGGGCGGATGGTGGCGAACTAATGCCGCGACACTGCCAGCAGCCCCGCCTCCCAGCTGGCGGCCTCCTCCGGCGGGCCGCGTGCATGCCTCGCCGGTCACCGGTTCTGCAGCCACCTGGTAGCCGGGCCCCCAGATCACCTGCTCAGGTACCGCACGCACGCCGCATGCCAGCCGGATGTCACCACGATGACGCGCTGTTCTGCGGGTTCACCCAGCCCGATGCTGCTGGAGAACACCCCCGCGGCGCAACCCTGAGAGCACGCACCGCCAGGACGAAACGGCGCTCGCCGCGGAGCCACGGAAACGCCGGCTATTGCAGCTGGGTGCAGCACACGCTGCGACGGGAAATCTCCGTCGCTGGCGCTGCCAGGCGAATGGCTGGGGTCCCCAAGTTTCGTCGCAGAGGCCTTTCGCTATGCCCTTTCGGCTGGTGTGTGGTGGGTGATGGCATCGGCCGTTGACAGCACAGAGCTGGTCGTCCGGTGGACTGCCATTGATCTTGAAGGCTCTGATCCCGTTCGTGGCGCGCCAGGGTAGGTTCGCTGACCTGTACCAGTCGGTTTCTGAGCCGCCGGAATGACAATTCAAGCCGTCCGGGGTGGGCCACCGCGGGCCGTCCTGACCAGTCGTGTCAGAGTGAGACCTGTCAGGTGCCATCACGCGGGGACTGCCAGCCGCCGACGGCATTGCCCGCGCGCACGGGCCAGCGAGAACCCAGATGATCTATTCCAAGGGGTAGGTAGGCGAGCAGGGATCGCTTGACGGGCTGGCTGGCGTGGTCGTTGTGCCAGATGGAGGCCGCAGCAGCACAAGGTGAGGTGACTACAGCCATGCGAGTGGTGCTGGCGCAGCAGCTGGGGGGGATCGACAACGTGGAGCTGGGTGTCAGGCCAGACCCAGCCGCCGCGGCAGGACAGGTGCTGATCAGGGTCCATGGCGCGGGTGTCGGCCCGTGGGACGTCGGGTTCCTCGGCGGCGGCTTCCCCGGACTTACGCTGCCGTTCGTCCCTGGCCAGGAAGTCGCCGGCGTGGTCGAGGCCGCTGGGGACGAGGCCGGCGTGCAGCCGGGCGAGCGGGTGTACACGGGCCTGTTCCCGGCCGGCGGCGGGTTCGCCGAACTGGCGCTCGCGCCGGCAGAACGGGTGGCTCCGATGCCCGGCCAGGCGAGCTTCGCCGAAGCGGCCGGGCTGGTGATCGCCGGCGGGACCGCCCACAAGGGCCTGGTCGACCTAGGGCAGCTGCAGGCCGGCGAGTCCGTGCTCATCACCGCCGCGGCGGGCGGCGTAGGCAGCCTCGCCGTGCAGATCGCGGCGGCTGTGGGCGCTCGCCCGCTGGGCGTGGCCAGCCCGGCCAACCACGCTTACCTGAGAGGCTTGGGCGCCAGTGAGCTGTTCGACTACCACGGCGCCGACTGGGTCCAGCAGGTACGTGCCGCCGTTCCCGGAGGTGTCGACCTGCTCTTCGATGCCGCGGGCGGCCAGACCCGCGACCAAGCCCTCGGTGCGGTCCGCGACGGCGGCCGGGCGATCTTCATAGTCCTGCAAAGTCCTCCTCCCGACCGGCTCGAGCGCGGCATCACGGGCGAATCCTTCACCGCCAACGTCGACCGGCATCGGCTGGAGGCACTGGGCCGCCTGGTCGACTCCGGCAAGCTGCGCCCGCAGGTCGAGGCAGTCTTGCCGCTGGAACAGGCGCGCGAGGCGTTGGCGCGGGTCGCGGGCCGGCACACCCGCGGCAAGATCGTGCTGCAGATCGGGCCGTAGCAGCGAACCTCCAAGGGCCGACGAGAAAGGCCGACAGTGACAGATGTAGCGCATCAGGCCGAGGTCTCGCTAGCTGGAAGTCCGGTCCTGACGATCCCGGGTGCCCCGCTCGCCTTCCACGTGATGGCCAAGCCGACGGGGGCGGTGTGCAACCTGGATTGCGAGTACTGCTTCTTCTTGTCCAAGGAAACGCTGTATCCGGGGTCCCGGTTCCGGATGGCCGCTGACCTGCAGGAAACCTACATCCGCCAGCTCCTGGAAGCGCACGCACGGGCGCCGGAGGTAGTGGTCGCCTGGCAGGGCGGCGAGCCGACGATGATGGGGATGGATTTCTTCCGCCGCGCCGTCGACCTGGAGCGCAAGTACGCGCGGCCGGGCCAGCAGGTCCTTAACACGATCCAGACCAACGGCACCCGGCTGGACGATGACTGGGGCGCGCCACCCATCGCCGGGTCATCAAGGGCCTGGAGGTGCTGAAGCGGCACGGCGTGGACTGGAACGTGCTCACCACGATCCACGCGGCCAACGGGAACCACGGCCGGGACGTGTACACCTACCTGCGGGACGACCTAGGCGCGACATTCATCCAGTTCATCCCGATCATCGAGCGGGCTACCGGGCAGACCCTGCCGATCGCCGAGGAAGGCTGGGGGCACGGCGTCCACGGCCGTCCCCTCTACACCCAGGAAGGGAACGGGGTGACCCGCCGCTCGGTCACCCCTGCCCAGCACGGTCGTTTCATGATCGACATTTTCGAGGACTGGGTCCGGCACCACATCGGCGCCGTGTACGTCCAGATGTTCGACACAGCCCTGGCCCACTGGTACGGCGAGCCTGGCGGGATGTGCGTGCACGCCGAAACCTGCGGCACTTAGCTCGCCCTCGAGCACACCGGGGACCTGTATTCCTGCGACCATTTCGTCGAGCCCGGCTACCTGCTCGGCAACATCAGCGACAAGCACATGCTCGACCTCATCGTCCTGCCCCAGCAGAAGAAGTTCGGCCAGGACAAGCGCGATGCGCTGACGCGGTACTGCCGGGACTGCGACGTCCTGTTCGCCTGCAACGGCGGCTGCCCCAAGGACCGTTTCGCCACCTCCCCCTACGGCGAACCCGGCCAGCACTATCTCTGCCCTGGGTACAAGAACTTCTTCCATCACATCAGCCAGCCCATGCAAGCCATGGCCGCGCTTCTCCGCGCGGGCGAGGCGCCCGCAGACCTTATGGCCGTCTACGCCGCTGCGGACTCGCGCCGCGGCCGCAACGACCCGTGCACCTGCGACAGCGGCCTCAAATGGAAGCGCTGCCATGGCGCAGAACCAGCCCGCTGAAGGCCGGGCGGCGGGGCAGGACGACTCGTGAGCTCCACGACCGGACCGGCGCCGGCACTACCGGTTACCCAGCAGCCGGACTGCTGCAGACTGCGCCCATCCTGATCGCCGTTATCACCGGGTACCGCACTATGGAGGGCGTGCAGTACCTCGTCGAGATCCGGAAGCGGTCCCGCGCGGCCGCAGCGGCGGGCACGGCCTCACCGAACTGATCCGAGGTCAGTTTCTGTCGAGAGGCCGGCCAATGTCGCCGGTTGACTCCCCCATTCAAGCTCAATACCAGTCGTCCGGGCCGTTGCCTGTGCTGTGTGCCGACCTCGTGTCCCCGTGGCTCGGCTGGCTGGCAAGCGCTACCCGGCTCCAGAGCTGAGCGGGCCGAAAGGATGGCCGCCGGCCAGGGCGGCCTGAGTGCGCCGATCACAGACGATCCGTGAGGGGAAGGAAAAGCCGTTGACAGCCGACGGCGCCGCTTGCCGCGCTCATCGATCTGAGTGATTGCCTTTTCGGTAACCGACTCTTTCCGCCGCGGTGCGCACATGTTTCGCTGAACGCACGGGACATTATTCGACGAGCACCAGGAGGACAATAGCAGTCAATTTAGCGCGCGAAAACTCATCATGCCGACGACTTAATGATCATTTCTATCCGACCCGGAGGTCCGTAACTAATGAGAATGACCTGGCTCATCGCGGCTGCTGCGACACTCACGTTAGTCGGCGGGATCGGGATCGCTCAAGCGATACCGGCTCAGGCCTACACATCAACCAACATTAACAATGTCCAATCCGGCCGTTGCATAGGTATTTCAGGGAACGACGCGGGGATCTGGAACTGCACAGCCAATGCCGACCAGGAATGGCACTCAGGAGCCACTATCAGCGGCTACTACACTCAGTACATCAACAACGATGGCAAGTGCCTGGGCGTGGCCGGCGGCAGCTCCGCGAACGGAGCGCGAGTCGTTGGCTGGACGTGCGAGGCTGGCCATAAGGACCAGTACTGGTGGCATTACTGCCTGCTTGACGGACGGGCCTGTATTTTCATCAACTACGACTCGCCCTCCAATTCCCTCGGCGGCGGCGGAAAGGTTCTGTCAGTGGCCGGCAGCAGCACGAGCAACGGGGCGGCCGCCGTACTTTGGACCAACAAAAATGGGGCTGCAGACCAGAACTGGATCTTCGAAGGCAGCTGACCTGCCCGGCGCTCGATCGTAGCCGACAGCCCGCTCCGGCCCAGAGGGGTCCCGCCGTCTCTCACGGCGGGACCCCTCTGGCCCGCCGCTAGCCGTCTCGCCAGATGGTGTGCTGTGGTTCGGGATCGCCGTGGCCGGTGGTCCGCGTGAGCATTGCCGCTTGTAGTTGGAATTCGAATAGGTGCTGCTCGTCACCCGGCGGCGGCAGGGCGGAATCGCGCTCGGCGGCGAATTGCTGCGCCAGCTGGTCCCGCAGCTGGGGATGCGCGACGTGGCTTGCGGCCCCGCTCAGATAGAAGGCATCCTCGTTGTCGTCCATGGGGAACGAGTGCATCGCGTAGCGTCCGTCCCTGTGGAGGTCTCGCTGCTTAGGCGACGGAACGATGAATGCATACAGCCCGGTATCGGTGAGCAGCGGGCACATCGGGTGCAGCCGCGGCCCGCCGTCGCCCCGCACTGTACCGAGGAACGCCAGGCCGACGCCGAAGTGATACAGCAGCTCGGCTCCCTGACGGGCAAGGTCGGGGTGCTGGGCTTTGAAGTCTCGCCACGAGATCACGTCAAGTGACCCTGGCAAATTCAAAATGCCCTGTCAACAGCGAGACTGACCGAGCCGAGCGGCGGCCCGCGACCGGCGGTCGTCGCCCACTTCGCCGCTCTGCCCCAAGCCATCGCAGGGTTGGCGTGGTGCGGGCCACCGGTGTGATGGTCAAGACTGTGGGCGTGGAGTTCTTCTGCTATCACCGTGACCGGCCCGGCTCCGTGACGTTGCGCGACGAATTGCTGGAACAGCACTGGTCTTACATGGACCGGTACCAGGCGGAGATGATCGCCCGCGGCCCGACCCTGGCCGTCGATGGCGACACGCCCAGCGGCAGCGTGCACTTCGTTGCCCTCCCCGACCCTGCTGCCGCCCGCGCGTTCGCCTTCGACGAGCCGAACTACCAGGCCGGCGTGTACCGGGACGTGCTGCTGCGCCGGTGGAGCAACCTACTGGGGCGAACGATGTGGGACTTTCCTGGCGGCCGCGACGGCGGCAACCGGTACCTGGTGCTCGGCCTCGGCCTGGGGCAAGCCGCCGACCTTGCCGTGCCGCCCGGCCGGGATGAGCTGATCGCGTACGGGCCGCTGCTGTCCGACAGCGGCGCCACCTGGCTGGGAACGGTAGTGCTGCTCCGGGCGCCGGACCCGGAGGCGGCACGCGCGATCTTGAGTCTGGACCGGTACGCCGACATCGAGGTGCACAGCTGGCAGTTCGGCGGGCGGGAGTCATGATCGATAAACGGTGAGCCGGGACTACTTGCGGACGCGGAACCGGAGGATAGTGACGCCGTCCGCCTGCGTGCTGCTGACCGGTTCCAGGTCTATCCTGGCGAGGCCTGGGGCAGAGAAGCGGATGCCGTCGCCGAGCACGACCGGCAGGACTTGTACCACGATCTCGTCGACGAGTCCCCGTCGCAGGCACTGGCCGGCGACGTCGGCACCGAGGATCTGGAGGTCCTTGCCGCCCGCGGCATCCAGCGCCGTGGCGACCGCTTCCCCGATGTCACCGGTGAGGTAGGTGACATTCGGGTCCGGCGGGTCCGGCGGCTGGTGAGTGAGGACGAACACGGGTCCGTAGAAGGGGTAGCCTTCGCCCCTCGAATCTGTCCCCCGATCGTTGTTGGCTTCCATTCTCTCGCCTACCTCAACGGTTCGCCGGCCGACGAGCATGGCGCCGGTGGCCGCTGCGGCCTCCTTCTGCCAGGGCGCGTCATTCGCCACGAAGTCGAAGATCCAGTCCTGCGCGTCACCGGGACCGGCGATGAAGCCGTCCAGCGACATCGCCCTGCCCACGACCACCTTGCCGGTTCTGGTGCTGGTATCGCTCATACTGTTCCTCCGAAGAACCCAGGGTGTTCCCATGGTCCGTTAAGGCATGTTTCAGGCTGCCATTTCCGTCACCAAACTGGCGACCGATACTACCAGAAAAGGATCATTTGGCGCTTAGGGTGTGATGCCCGTCGGACGCGCGTCGCGGGGCCTGCTGAAGGTCGTCGGCAGTCGGGCCGACGGCGCTGATGACGTTCCGTCCCGATTGCCGGAAAGTCATGCCTTGACTTACAAGCGCAGCGTTGCCGATTGACGCATCTCACCGTCGGGACCGCTACGGACGCCAGTAGCGTGCTAGGGCCGTCGGGCTCGGGCCGCCTCACAGCCGGGATCTCAGCACGTCGACCTCGCACCCCGGTCGCCACGGGTCGAAGCCGTGCTCGATCAGCCAGCGGACGGCCTGCAGGCTTCGCAACGACCACCACGCGCGGATCACGTCGAGGTCGACGTCGGTGCCGTAGCCTGCGACGACGTCGCCGAGGTGCTCCTCGTGTCCGAGCGTCAAGCTGGCGAGGTCGTAGAGGCCATCACCCTGGCCCGCCTCGGACCAGTCGATCACGCCGGTGATCTCGTCACCGTCGACGAACACGTGGGCGACCTGCAGGTCGCCGTGCGTGAACACCGGTGTCCACGGCCGGAGCGCAGCCTCGGCAACCCGGCGGTTGCGCGTGACCAGGTCGGCGGGAAGGACGTCGTTCGTGACGAGCCACTCGCATTCGCCGTCGAGGTGCGATGCCAACTCGTCGAGGTACGTTGCGACCTCGCCGGCGCTCCGGCCGGGCCATGGCGGCAGTGGCGCGTCGTGCAGCATCCGTGCTGCGGCACCCGCCGCGGCCCACGCCGCCGACGACGCGGTCGACGGCTCGCCGAGGCGGCCGAGTGCCGTCCCTGGGAGGGCGGCGAGCGCGAGCACGGGCGGCTTCCGCCACAGGACCTCCGGAGTCGGGATCGGCGCCACAGCCATCGCCTCGACCTCGACGTCGGTGCGCGTCTGATCAGCGTCGATCTTCAGGAACACCTCACCGACGCGCAGGGTCGCGCACTCGTGATGAGCGACGACGACCTCGACCTCCTCCACGTCGGCCATTGTCGCGGGATGACCGCCGACATCGCCATGGGTTTAGTCGCGTGCGACTGCGCGGCTGACCGACGGGTGGCGCCATGCTGGCGGCGTCGAGGTTGCCGATGCGTCATGGCCGGCACGTAGGGGCTCGTGCTAGCGGGCGTGGGTCCCTTAGGGCGACCGTGCTAGCCCTACCTTGCGTTCGGGTACAGCCACGGTGGACGTAGCCGAGCCGGGACCGCGATCATCGGGGAATGAGTACTCCTGCAGGGCACTGGCTCACCGGGAGCCTTGAGCAGCGCCGTCATCCGAGTCGTTCTCCTGGCACGACCACATCCGCCGGCGCGGAGCCGCTGCTCAAGGCAGTCCCGGCTGAGCGGAGGGCCGGCCCGACGCTACGCCGTATCCTGCGGACACCGTTCACCAGACGCGCCTGGGCAGATCTCGGCTACGCGGTGATCAGCTTCCCGCTGGCCATTGCCGGTTTCGTGTTCACTGTCGTGCCCTTCACCCTTCCGGTACTCGTGCCTGCCTCGACGCCGGGCGTGCGCGGCCTCGCTACTGCTAGTCGGAACCTGGCCGCCCACTTCTTCGGCGAGCGCGTTCCGGCGCCGCCGCCGCTACATCTCCGGCCGTACGTGCACCTGAAATCGCCGGGCGCGGGCCGCCTGGCGACCCTGATCTCGGCGGCAGGCGGCACGGTCAAGCGGCATCCTGGCGGCCGGCTGCGGGTCACCGGCATGGCGGCGCGCCAGCTGGCCGAGTTTGCCGCCGCGGAGCACATCGCGATCGAGGAGCTGAAGACGCACAGTGGCTGGCTTGCGGCAGCAGCGAGTGACAAGCCGGCCTGGCGGGCCCGCGCTTACCTGGTGCTGAAGCTCCCGCTGAGCCTGCTGGCCCTCCTGCCCTGGGCCGTCGTGTTCGAGCTGCTGAGGTGGCCGAGCCACCAACCGCCGGGCACAGTCAGCGTCGTCGCGATGTGGCTCGCCATGCTGGCAGGCGTAGGGGCCTTCCTGGCAGTGCCATGGCTGACCAGTGCTGTCCTGGCCGTAGACCGATCGCTCATGCGTGCCCTGCTCGGTCCGGCCTCGCTGGCCGAGCGGGTGCGGGACCTGGAGTCCACCCGAGCGCACGCGGTCGACGACGCCGCGGCCCGGCTGCGCGGCATCGAGCGGGATCTGCACGACGGCGCGCAGGCCCAGCTCGTCGCGCTGGCCATGAAGCTGGGCCTGGCCAAGGAAAAGCTGGGCGGGGGAGCGCAGGCAGGGGCCAGCCCGGCGGACCTCGACCGAGCGGCCGAGCTCGTCGGCGCCGCGCATCGCAGCGCGATCGAGGCCATCACCGAGCTGCGAGTGCTGGCACGTGGCATTCACCCGCCGGTGCTGGACAACGGGCTCGCCGACGCGCTGACCACGCTGGCTACCCGGAGTGCTGTTCCAGTCGATCTGGTCACCGACATCGGCGATCGGCCGTCGGCCGCGATCGAGACCATCGCGTACTTCTGCGCCGCCGAGCTGTTGGCCAACGTGGCCAAGCACAGCCGAGCCCGCTGCGTTACGCTCGAGGCCGTGCACGTCCCTGGCCTGCTGCGGCTGCGTGTGGCCGACGACGGCCGCGGCGGCGCGAGCCCCGATGCGGGCGGCGGGCTGTGCGGGCTGGCCGACCGGATCCGCACAGTCGACGGCGCAATGGAAATCAGTAGCCCGCGCGGCGGCCCCACGGTCGTGACCGTCGAGCTGCCGTCGCATGCATGAGGTGCGAAGGGCCGGCCTGCGCATCGTCATCGCCGAGGATTCCGCAGTGGTCCGCGCCGGGCTCGTGGAGATACTCACCGATCGCGGGCACGAACTCGCCGCCGCGGTCGGTGATGCCGACGCCTTGCAGGCCGCGGTAGCCGAGCACCGGCCCGACGTCGCGATCGTCGACGTGCGGATGCCACCCGGGCACACCGACGAGGGGCTGCGCGCGGCCATCGCGATCCGCCGTGCTCACCCTGGTGTCGGCATCCTGGTGTTCTCCCAGTATGTCGAGACCCGGTACGCGGCCGACCTGCTCAGCATGCGGCCCGGCGGCGAGGCCGCCGGCGTCGGCTACCTCCTGAAGGACAGGGTCGCCAACGTCGGCGAGTTCACCGACGCGCTCAGCCGGGTCGCGGCCGGGGGCACCGCACTCGATCCTGAGGTCGTCACCGACCTGCTGATGGCCAGCCGGCACGGCAGCACGCTGGCCAGGCTGACCGGACGCGAACATGATGTGCTCGCGCTGATGGCCCAGGGCCGGTCCAACAGCGGTATCGCCGACCAGCTGCTGATCTCGGAGAAGGCCGTCGAGAAGTACATCAGCAACATCTTCGCTAAGCTCGGCCTGCCGCCCTCCGACGCCGACCACCGCCGGGTGCTCGCCGTCCTGGCCTACCTTCGATCCTGACGGCCCGCGCCCGCGTTCACCAATTATTGATTGCCGTGACGATCACGGAGATGCCGATGACCGAGATGCTTGCGGTGGCGTAGGTCGCCTCCGGGGCTCCGCTGCCCATGATCGGGTGGTCGGGCCGCGCGAAAAAGACCGGGCATAGACGGCGCAGATCATGTCAGGATGCTCGCCATGCCTAGTCGCGCACTGAGCTTCGGAGTGATGGCGGAAGCATACGAACGATTCCGGCCGGGGTACCCGGTGGAGCTGTTCGACATGGTGATGACGTACGCGGGTCAGCCGGTTCGGACTGCCCTGGAGATCGGTGCCGGGACAGGCAAGGCAACCCGTCTGTTCGCGCAACGGGGGGTCACGGTCACCGCGACCGAGCCTGACGGGGCCATGCTCGCCGAGCTAATTAAGCACGTGCCAGCAAACGTCACGACCGTGCAAGCCGCATTCGAGGACTTGCGACCGGGCGAGAGCTACGGGCTGGTTTATGCGGCAGCGGCGCTGCACTGGACGGACCCGCGGGCCCGGTGGTCGCGCGTGGCTGCGCTGCTTGAGCCCGGTGGCGTGTTCGCCTCGTTCGGTGGCCCAGCCCAGCTGGCTGAGCCGGCTGTGGAGGAAGCCGTTCGCGCGGCCAGGGCGCCGTTCCTGGACAGCGACGAAGTGCCGTCTCCCGATGGGACGCCACCGGGACATGACATGCAGTGGCCGGGTACCGAACTCCAGCGGTCTGAGTGGTTCGCCGATGTTCAGCAGTCCGTGATCGAGCGGCACCTGACGATGAGTGCCCACGACTACGTTGGCCATCTATCGACCATCTCGGCATATCTCGAATTGCCGGCCTCGGCGCAAGAGCAGGTATACAGCCAGGTCATGCAGGTCCTGCCGGACACCGTCGAGGTAGCCGCCGACATCGTCGTCCATCTCGCCCGTCGGCGCTCCGAGCAGTAGCGCCTCAACCTCTTCTCCCCTTGTCCGCCGACTTGAGCCGCGGTAAGCCGGCTTAGCGCGGGGCAGCCGGTCAGGCTTGTGCTGCTGCGGGTTCGCCTGCCCCCGGGGTGCTGGCCGAGGCCTCGGCCAGGTAGCGGTCACCGTGCCGGATCGCGCTGAAGCCGAACAGCAGGGCGATCGCGGCGGTCAGTCCGCCGGCCACTGCGTAGACGCCGGCCGGGCTGCCGGTCAGCTGGATGGCGGCCGCGCCAGCGAGAGCTCCGAGCGGGATGGCCGACCAGGCCAGGACCATGGCGACGCTCACGACCCGGCCGTACAGGTGGCTTGGCACGATGGCCTGACGGAGCGAGCTGGTGTTGATGTTCAGCAGCAGCCCGAACCCTGATGACGTGGCCCACAGCACGAGGGCGGCGGGATAGGAGCCAATCAGGGCCATGGCGGTCACCGACAGCCCGGCCACGACCAGGGCGCCGAGCGCGGTTACCCCAAAGCTCAGCCGACGGCGGATCGCGGCGGCCGAGACGCTGACGACAACGACGCCGGCCGCGCCCGCGGCGAAGAGCAGCGCGACCTGGCTGTCGGTCGCGCCGAGCACCCGCTCGGCGAACAGGACGAGCTGGCTGTTCTCGGTGGAGGCGACAAAGTTGATCAAGGCCATCATGAGCGAGATGCTGCGCAGGATCGGCTGCGACCAGACGTACCGCAGGCCGGCCCGGACATCACCGAGCAGGCCGCTCAGGCCGGCGGCCGACGGCGAGGGCGGCTCGACCGCGTTGAAGCTGCGCCGGATGAGGGCGAGGGATGCCGCCGAGGCAAGGAAGCTGGCCGCGTCGAAGAACAGCAGGTCAGCTGGCGACATCACGGCAACCAGGACACCGGCGAGAATCGGGCCGATGATCTGGCCCGCCGAGTTGGTGGCCATGATCCGCCCGTTCGCGGCCACCAGGTCGTCGCGGCCGACCAGGCTCGGGATCGCCGTGAACTCGCCGCAGTTGAACAGGATGCCCAGGGTGGACTGGCCGAAGGCCACCGCGTAGATGGCCTCGACCCGAAGCCCGCCAGACAGGGCAAGCAGCGGCAGGATCACGATCACGCAGGCACGGCCGACGTCGGTGAGCAGCATCATCCGCTTGCGGTCGATCCGGTCCACCACTGCGCCGAGCACCAGCCCGAACAGCAGGTAGGGCACGACATTTGCCGCCGTCGTCAGGCCCAGGCTGGTCGCCGAATGAGTGAGCTTGAAGACCAGCAGCGGCAGCGCGAAGAGCGTGAATGAACTGCCCATCTGCGAGATCAGCTGGCCGCTGAAGTAAAGCCAGAAGTCGTGGCCAAGAGTATGGCGCTGCGGCGGTACAGACGTCACCGTGACAGATTACCAATTTGTGGCGGATTGCCGCGAAGGGCAACGGTCCTGCCAGCCGCAGGACGGTGCCTGGAATGCGCCAGGCTTCAGGGACGCGGATGCGGAGGTCAGCTTGATCAGGTTGGGTCCTGTGCTGGGTCACCGATCCACTTGTCGAACCATGCCCGAGTACGCCGGAACACGTCGATTTGATGATTGCGCTCCTGGACCCCGTGTCCTTCTCGGGGGTAAACCACGAACTCGTGCTCGACCCCGAACCCGGAAAGCGCACGGTGGAGGTATATCGCCTGGGCGAGCGGGACATTCGTGTCGTCCTGGCCATGCAAGATCAGCAACGGAGTGCAGATCTTCGAGGCGTAGGAGATCGGGCTGAGCAGGTCGTGGCGATGCGGGCCAGGGCTCTCCCAGCCGGTACTGCCGCCGAGATCTGCCTCGAAGACTCCGAAGTGGCCGGCCGCGACTTGGATGCTCCAGTCGCTGATTCCGGCATTCATGATGGCAGCCTTGAACCGGTCGGTCTGGCTTATCGCCCACGCGGCCATGAATCCGCCGTGGCTCCCGCCGCTGATCCCGAGCCGACCCGGATCCGCGACGCCGTCGGCGATCAGCAGGTCGATGCCGCTGACGATATCGGTCCATTCCTCCAGGCCGACTCTGCCCGCGACCGCTGCCGCGAACTCGGGGCCATGCCCCATGCCGCCACGCGGGTTGGGCAGGAAGACGGCGTATCCGGCGGTCGCGAGCCACTGCCCAGGGGGAAACAGGCCGCCGTAGAACTGGTCGGCGTGCCGGTCATACGGACCGCCGTGCACCACGGTTATGAGCGGGAACGGGCCGTCTCCCCCGTTCTTTCCGACGGGCAGGATCAGCAGCCCGTCGAGGTCCAGGCCGTCGCTGGCCCTGTACGACAGGCGTACCTGAGTTCCGAGCTCGACGCGGCGCAGTTCGGGCCTGGTGTCGCTGAGCTGTATGAGCCGACCGGCAGGGGGCCCGGCGTAGACGTCGTGCGGTTCGCGGGAGGTGCTCGTCAGCACGGCGACCATCTCACCCGAGCGGCTCGCGGATAGTGCGCTCACGCTGCCGTCCCTGGCGGATACCTGCCGGAAACGCCGAGGGCCGGGACGGAGTTGGAAGATCACGGTGTCGAGCCCGTCGGCAAACAGTGACAGTGGGGGGCCATCAGCGACCTGCGCCAGGCCGGTCGGGCAGGCTTCCATGCCCGCGGTCAGGTTAACGTGCTCGGCTGCGGTGCCCGCTGCGGGCACTGAGATCTCGAAGACGGCGGCGCCACCCACCGATCCAGGTGGAGTCACCGCCAGGTAGGCCAGGTGCCAGCCGCCGTCGGCGCTCCACCAGGCGGGCGAGCGCGCCTCGTGCTCGACTCGGCCGAGATCATGGACCGCTCCTGTCTGCGGATCGACCAGATGCAGCTGGGCCGTGCCAGCGCCGGGATCGATCTCCGGCGTGGCCCAGCTGATCACAGCGAGCGGTCCGCCGTCGGGCCGCTGGACCACCTCGACGACGTGCCTGTCGCCCAGCCCGTCGACCACGCGCAGTTCGCGGCTGCCTAGATCGAGGAGACGCAGCCGATCGGGTGGCACCCGCAGTGCCCATGTGATTGCGTCGTCACGGTCGGCCTTCCTACGCTCGTCTTCCTCGGTCGGCTCATCCGCCGCGACGACGGCGACCAGCTCGCCGCCGGCCAGCGGCCAGTGATCGCGGATGCCGCCCCGCCACGCGGTCAGCGCCTCAGCTTCACCGCCGCCGAGCCCTATCCTGTGCAGTTGCTGGTCGGAGCCGAAGAATAGTGAAGCCGAGTCCGGCGCCCACCGCGGAACGCATGCCCGCGCCGCAACAGCGCTCAGCTCCGTGGCGGGTGAGCTTGCGTCCGTAGCTGCAACCCACAGAGCGCTGACCAAAGGTTCCGTGATGCCGAACTCGGAGACCGCGTAGGCGACCCACCGGCCATCCGGGGATATCACCGGATTACGCGGCACGGCACCGTCCACGATCAGCTCCGCAGTCAAGTCCGGTAGGCCTTCAGCCACGTAACGCGCCTCGTCCCTCACTAGGTGGTATCCGCACATCTTGCCGTAGATGACCGGACCACCATCGGCAAGCGTTGCCGGAAACGGCGCCGAGCCCGCCCTCGTGGTGTCGGCCGGGCTTGATCACTTAGGGCGATCGTGCTGGGAGATCCCGGATACGGCGGGCGGCGGTCAGGGTCGGGTTGGGGATCTTCCCGATAGCCGCGGCCGACGTGCGGCGGACAGGCTGGCGAAGTGAGCACAGCCCGCGCCGCACTACCAGCGACCAGCAGCGCTGCACCGACAGGTCAAAGCCGGGAGCCGGACGGCTCCTGCAGCGAGGAGCAGACCGGGCCGGGCACCATGCGCGCTTACGGCCGCCGGAGCCTGGCCGCAGACATGGCAGCCGCCGTCGCGGCCGGCGTGTCGTTCAGGTCCGCATGGCTTGATCGCCCGCGGGTAAGACGCGGCGTAGACGCCGCAGTCCTGCTTGAACTCGCGGTGCGCGGCGGCACCGGAAGCCGAATCGCGGCGGGCTGCGGTTACCTGCTCTTTGCGCTGGCGCCCATGTGGTGGACACCGTGGTCTGGCCATTCGAGCCAGTTCGGCTTCCACGGGCTGCTGACACTGATCGCGAACTGCTTCCTGATCGCCGGGCTAGCGTTTATCGCCTGCATGGCAGTCCGCACCTACCTGCCCAGATCCGCGGAACCGGTCGAGCTTTGCCCAGACCCGCGGGTTCCCGTATTGGACAGGGCGCCCGTTTGATCCGGCAGCGCGCAGTCGCAGCCTGAAACCGGGGCTCGACGGGACAGCCCTTCGACGGAGAAGATCACTGCATGACCCGACATCAACTGGAGCCGTCCGCGTCCACGACAGCTGACGTGTTCAGCCGGGATCTGCCGCCCGTGCTCACCGTGGACTCCGGTGACACGGTTCTGCTGCGCTCGCTGGACGCTTCGGGTCACCTGGAGCGACAGCAGTTTCCCGGCGAGCAGGTACCAAAGATGTTCGCCGAGCGCCGGGGGCATTGCCTGACAGGCCCGGTGGCGGTGCGCGGAGCGATGCCTGGTGACGTGCTGGCTGTGCGGTTCGTGTCCATGCGGCCTGCCGACTGGGGCTTCACCGTGGCCGCCGCCCGTGACAGTCCGCTGACCCGGCGGCTCGGACTGCATGAGGGCCCGCCGTCATGGCTGCTGTGGCAGATTGACGTCGACAAGGGCGTGGCCACGAACAACCACGGCCACACCGTCTCTATCGCCCCCTTCCATGGCGTCACTGGCGTCGCCCTGGATGAGCCCGGCGAGCACTCGACCGTCCCGCCACGGCCGGTCGGCGGCGGCAACATCGACTGCAAGGAACTCGTGGCGGGCTCAGTCCTCTACCTGCCGGTCGCCGTGCCCGGCGCGCTGCTGAGCGTCGGCGACGGGCACGCGGCCCAGGGCGACGGCGAGGTAGCCGGGACAGCGATCGAGTGCGGGATGACTACCGAACTGCACCTCGACCTTGTCCCCGGCAGGCCGGTTCCCGGCGTACACGCGGAGACCCCGGCGGGCCGGATCACCTTCGGCTTCAGTCCTGACCTGAACGCGGCAATGGGAGACGCTCTGGACGCGATGCTGACCTGGCTGCAGTCGATCTACGGGCTGGACAAGGCGGCCACGCTCGCGATTGCGAGCCCGGTGCTTGACCTGCGCGTGACGCAGGTCGCCAACCAGTCCTGGGGCGTGCATGCGCTGCTACCGCGGGGCGCCATCAGCTAGCCGCCCCGCTGCCCGGCGCGGTCCGCGCGAAGCGGGCAGCCAAACTGCGGCCGGGCTGACGGTACTGCAAGCGCCGGCCGGCGAGCCAGACTGCTAGAGGTCGCCGGCCACGGCAAAGACCGGCCAGCTATCGGAGCGCGGGCTGGCCGATTCGGCCGAGCTAGCCGAGCTGGACCGGGGAGTCCGCGCTCACCTGGCCGACCCGCGCACGGTCATGATGCCGCACCTCATATTCGCAGTCTGGGGCCGCCAGCCATCCGGTGCCTGACCAGCCCGGGCTTCCCGCCTGCGATCTGAAGCCGATCATCATCCACGCCAGCTGCCTGCCCCTTGTCCGTGCAACGCTTATTTTGATATAATTCAGATGTGAAAACTAGACAATATCGCAGCGCCGCGGAACGTCTCGGTGATCTCGTCAGTGGCGTCCGGGCCGCGACGCGTAGTCAGGCCAGCTGGACGCAGACGGCCGAACTGGTAGCCGACGAGCTGAGGCTGCACCTGCCGGGACCGGAGATCCTGACGGCCGAGCAGCGTTACGGTGATCCGCTCGGCTACAAATGCCACCTGCTGCATGCGGAGCAGGACGGCTCGTTCTCTGTCGTCGCGCTTGTCTGGCGGCCCGGCCAGGCAACGCCGATCCACGATCACGTCACCTGGTGCGTCATCGGCGTCATCCAGGGCACCGAACACGAGGAACGTTACGAGCTGCGCTCAGACGGCTGGCTGGCCCAGCGCGGAACGGCGGCTAGCGGCGAAGGCGAGGTGACGGGCCTGACTCCGCCCGGCGACATCCACCGGGTTCGCAACATCAGCTCGCAGACAGCCATCTCCCTGCATATCTACGGGACCGACGTGAGCCGCCTGGGCAGCAGCATCCGCCGTGTTTACAACCAGCCGGCAGTGGCCGAGCCCGCGGGCTGAGCCAGCCCTCGGGGCGCCGCGTTCCCGCAAAAGCGGCCTGCTCGAAGGACCGCGCCCGGCGGTCGTGGCACCCACCGCCATGCCCGCCTCCGTGAACCACTCCCGTCTGAGATCATGCCGAATATGGGAACGGGGCTGGCCAGTAAGACTCTCGCCAGCGTGGCTGACCTGCCTCCGGAACTCGTGAGAGACCTGTGGGCGGCCGGCGCGGCCTTCTTCCGGCGCCCGCGTCAGCTTCGTGCCGCGCCAGCGTGCTCGGGGTCGAGCATTGCCTGTGCGGCCGCCAGCTTGAGGAACGAGGCCGCACGGGCGAACGTCTCCCCGACGGTGTGGTCGGCTAGCTGATCCTGATACGCCTGGTACCTGGCCATCTCCCAGGCCTGCCCGCGCGGCGACAGTGAGTCGAACGTCAGCTCCGGCAGCGGCTGCCACCGCCAGTCCGTGATCCGGCCCGCGGGACCCGGCCGGCCCGACTTGAGATGGATGAAGTCCACATGGTCGACGTCCTGGCCGATCCGGTTCCTGACAAAGCGCAGGCCCCCGAGGGTGTCCTCCGTCAGCTTGCGCTCCTTCGCCGGCCCTTCGGCCAGAACCCGGTCATAAGCTTCCGGGTGATAGCGCACAAGCGTGCCGTCCACGATCGTGACCCACCAGACGGCCTCGCTGATCACCGCGAACGCGCGCGGCCGGTCCAGCCCCCTGATTCTCGGCATCCTGTCGGTGGTGTCGATCATCGCCGTAATCGACCACTGCAGTGCGCTCGCCTCGGGCAGCGGGTCTGCTGTGTTGCCCCGGTTCCATGCCACCCGGCAGCGGGCCGAGCAGAACCGGCCGTGCTCGCGGCGCGGCGAAAACAGAGCGCCACAATGCGCGCAGTTTCGGATGTCGGCCACGCGTCCATGTTACGCGTAACGAGGCCAGTTTCGCGCGCAGCTGCGAGCGCACGTCTAGCCGGGGCCTCAGCCATTTAGCCGAGCGGCAGCGGATAACGCCAGGCGACAGCCGCTTCTGGTCAGGTGACAGTTCATTCTGATCGGGTGACCGCTACTGCTGATTCATCTGCTGTTCATCTTTAGGTCGGTTGCCAGTCGCCTGGCTCCCGTAGTTTCGCCGGGTCAGGCTGGCAAGGAACTGAACCAGCCAGCCCAGTGGGCAGACCTAAGATCGACCAAGTCCTGCCAGGTCAAGGGGATGTAAGTGACCGATAGCCAGCCCGGTGATCTGCTAGCGGCACTCGACGAAGCACCCGTGAGCCGGTTCCACATGCGCGCCGTGCTCGTGTCGGGCATGGGATTCTTCACCGATGCCTACGACCTGTTCGTCATCGGTATCGCCTCGACCCTGATTAAGCAGGAATGGCATTTGGACGCGGGCAGGCTATCCCTGCTCAACGCCACGATGCTGGGCGCAGCCTTCCTCGGCGCCTTCGTCTTCGGCCGGATCGCGGACCTTGTCGGCCGCAAGCGCGTGTACTGGATGGTCGCTGCCATCATGGTCGTAGCCGCCCTTGGCTCTGCGTTCGCGCCGTCCTTCTGGGTGCTCATCGGATTCCGGTTCCTGCTCGGGCTCGGCGTGGGCGGGGATTACCCGGTCAGTGCGGTGCTGATGACCGAGTACGCCAACCGTAGGGACCGGGGCCGCCTTGTCGGCCTTGTCTTCTCCACCCAGGCGCTCGGGCTGATAGTCGGGCCAGCCGTGGCGCTGTCGCTACTGGGCGCGGGGACCAGCACCGACGTGGCCTGGCGGGTACTGCTCGGGCTCGGCGCTGTCCCGGCAGCCGCCGTGGTCTACCTGCGCAGCAAGATGCCCGAGTCACCCCGCTACACCGCGCAGGTCCAGGGCATGCGTGCCGACGCGGCCAGGGAGCTGTCTGCCTTCACCGGCGATCCTGCCCACGCCCTGGCGCAGGGGGCGGAACCGCAGCAGCCCGCGCCGCGGCGAACGGGCTTCCGGGCGTTCATCTTTAATCGACAGCTCCTGATTACGCTGATCGGCACGGCCGGCTGTTGGTTCCTTCTCGACTACGCCTATTACGGCAACACGATCTCGACCCCGCTGATCATCAGCCTGGTCTCGCCCGGGGCCTCGACCATGGACACGATCGCGATCCAGCTGGCCATATTCGTAGTGGCGGCGGTGCCGGGCTACTTCCTGGCGATCACGCGGATGGACCGCATCGGGCACCGGCGGCTTCAGCTCATCGGTTTCACCATGATGGCCGTGTGCTTCGGTGTCATCGGCATCGTGCCCGGCATTACGACCGCGGTGCTGCCGTTCCTCGCGGTCTACGGGGTGAGCTACTTCTTCACCGAGTTCGGACCGAACGTGACGACGTTCGTCCTGCCCGGAGAGCTGTATCCCGTCTCGGTCCGGGCCACCGGCCACGGGATTTCGGCGGGCATCGGCAAGTTCGGGGCGTTCATCGGCGTATTCCTCTTCCCGCTGCTGCAGTCGTCGTTCCACCTGCGCGGCACCTTGCTGCTGACCGCGGGCGTGGCGGTAGTCGGGGCGCTGCTAACGCTGGTGCTGCCCGAGCCTGCCGGCCGCAGCCTGGAGGAGATCGCGGACAAGTTCGAGGTAGTCACCGCGGCGCAGCTCGTCCTGACTGAGGCAGGCGCCGCGCCGCCCGGGCAGCCGCGCCCTCGACGGGCCGCGACCCGCTAGCGGGTGCGGTTGCGCTGTGCCGGGATCGCCGTCCGTGCTGCCGGTGCTGGCGCTGCCTTCGCCGGTGCGGATGCGTCGTACACGATCAGCGCGAACAGCGCGAACGTGATCACGTGCACGCTGGTGCAGTAGGCACAGATCTGGCCGAGGCTGATGATCTCGCGGTAGACCAGGTAGAGCACGAAGAGGATGCCGATGACGACGGCAGCGAGCCTGGCCTGCCGGATGCGGGGCTGAGCCGCCCGCCACGCCCACGGCGAGCAGATAGCGACCATGAACACGAAGAACGCGGCGCCGTACACCGCCACCGGGATGCCGAAGATCCACGCGTAGGTGCTGCTCTGCACCAGCACGCAGGAATCGGCCGAGGCCGAGCAGCCCAGCAGTCCTGTCCCGGTGAAGTGGGTGTAGACCTGGTACCCGGCGTCGGCAAGGCCGAGGATGCTCAGCATCCAGGTGGTGAACGGCAGCCAGCCCATCGAGCGCGGCAGCGCCCGTACCCGCTGCCAGGCATTCTGGGGCGGCGCGGCCTGCTGAGCCAGCTGCTTGTCGGCGGTCCGCCCGTTAGCGGCCGACCGCCCGGCACCAGGCTGGGCGGGCCGCTGGCCCGAGGATCGGGCCGCGCCACCCTGGCCAGGCCGCTGGCTCGAAGACTTCGCGGTCCCGTAGCCGGTCCGCGCCTTGGCTGTCTGACGGCCCTTTGACGAGGCCCGCGATGCGCTCATGCGGGCATGATACGACGCCGAGACGGGTTTCAGGCCCTATCCGCGGTGACATTTGCCTGACCCGCTAGGATACCCCCCAGGAGTATATAGATCGGACTGGGACGCGAGGAGGGGCCTGGCATTGCCCGCCGCATGGCTCGATATCGCGAGGTCGCTGCGCGAGGCGTTCTTCATGTTCTGGGAGACCCTGTGGCCGCTGATACTGGGCTTCGGGCTCTCCGGCGCCGTTCAGGCGTTCGTCAGCCGGGATGCGATGCAGCGGAACCTGGGCAGTCACCGGCCCGCCTCGATAGCACGCGCCTCCGGGTACGGCATCATCTCCTCGTCCTGCTCGTACGCGGCCTCGGCAATGGCCAAGTCCCTGTTCGCCAAGGGCGCCGACTTCGTATCGGCCATGGTCTTCATGTTCGCCTCCACCAACCTGGTGATCGAACTCGGCGTCGTCCTGGTAGTGCTGATGGGCTGGCAGTTCGCCGTCAGCGAGTTCGTCGGCGGCATCATCATGATCGTCCTGCTGGCAGTTCTTGGCGGACTCTGGCTGCGCGGGCGCTCAGTCGTGGCGGCCAGGCAGCGACTCGGCGCCGACGAGGCTAGGCCCGACCGGCACGACCACGGGCACTCGCCGCCGGCAGGCAAGAACGCCATCCCGCTGGCGCGGCGGCTGCGCTCGAAGTCCGGCTGGGCGGATGCCGCCACCTACTCGGTGGCCGATCTGACCATGCTGCGGCGGGAACTGGTAATCGGCTATACGGTCGCAGGGCTGCTGGCGGTCCTGGTGCCAGTTTCGGCCTGGCACGCCGTGTTCCTCAGCGGGCATGGCTGGTGGACGAGCGTGGAGAATGTCATCGTCGGCCCGTTCGTCGCCATCATCAGCTTCGTCTGCTCCATCGGCAACGTGCCGCTGGCCGCGGCGCTATGGAAGGGTGGCATCTCCTTCGGCGGCGTGGTGTCGTTCGTCTTCGCCGACCTCATCGCATTCCCGCTGCTGCTCATCTACCGCCGCTATTACGGCACCCGGCTGGCGCTAAGGATACTGGCGCTGTTCTGGGCGCTGATGTCGGCCGCCGGGCTGATCACCGAGGGGATATTCCGCGCCACCGGACTCGTGCCATCGATCCGCCCGACTGTGATCGCGCCCGCGAGCTTCTCCTGGGACTACACCACCTACCTGAATCTCGTCTTCCTGGCAGCATTCGGGGCGCTGCTGTGGGCCTACCGCAACCGCGAGCGGCTCGGTGCAGGCTCTGGCTACGCCCGTGATCCGGTCTGTGGCATGCAACTCGAGATAGCCCACGCCCCCGCGTCAGCCAGCTACGACGGCCATCGGATGTACTTCTGCTCCGACCACTGCGCGCGCCGCTTCGACTCCGCTAAGCGCCCTGCGCCAGACCTAGCTGCGGCGGCGTTGTGCCTACCGCACGCCGAGGACCGCGGGGCGCTTGCCGCATGGCCTGACGAGGGCTGACATCATCGACGGCATGACTGTGGTGAGAATCAACGCGATCACCGTGGCGGCGGACAGCGGCGACGAGCTTGCCCGCAGGTTCGCCGCGCGGGCCGGCGCCGTCGATGACCAGGACGGTTTCGAGGGCTTCGAGCTGCTCAAGCCGACCGATGGCCGCACCACCTGGCTGGTGGTGACCAGGTGGCGGGACGAGGAGTCGTTCGAGGCCTGGCGTAACTCGGCGGCGTTTGGCCGTGGCCATCAGTCCGGTGCGGGGCATGGCGCCGGGCACGCCGCAGACGCGGGGCAAGGCGCCGGGCACGCCGCCGGGCACGCCGCAGACGCGGGCGGGCACGGCGGGCGGCCGGGAGGCGACGAAGCGCGACCCCCAGTGGGAATCAGCAGCGAACTGTGGTCGTATGACGTTGCGGGCGGGTCCGCAGGCTAGGCAACCGGGGAACCCGCGCACGGCCGGGCCCCATGCGGCCGGGGCATCCCATCCTTGTGCCTATCCACTACGCCTATAGGCGTAGCCAGGAGGCACAATGCGGGGGCGCCGTCGCAGGCAGTGATGTCAGCCGCTTCAATGGCGTCACAGCGTGACCCTGACAACGTCAGCCTGCGTCGTGCGCGCGCACCGTGCTGTCAATCGCCATCCCGGCGGCGGGCAAGTAGCTGCCGCTTCACGCCAGGTCCGCCCGCCACATCCTGCTCGCCTGCCCCGTCCTGCTCGCCTGCCCTGTCCTGCTCGCCTGCCCTGTCCTGCTCGCCTGCCCCGTCCTGCTCGCCTGCCCCGTCCTGCTGGCCTGCCGCATCGTGCTGGTCAAGGACATCGAAGGCGGGCGGCAGCAGGCTAGCCGGTTCACCGGGTCCGACACACCATTGCGCCGGCAGCCCTGGGCGCAAACGGCGCGCTTCGGTCGTCAGCGCCTCCCACGCGATCAGCCCGCCACCAGATACAGCGCGCGCGGCCGCGGCGAACACCTCCCGGTCCCAGTAGCCGGCGCACAGCACTAGCGCGGAGCTGGACGGCTCCGGCCGCCATCTGCGGAGGTCAGCGTGCACGAGCGTGATCAAGCCCTCGAGCCCTCGCCGCTGCGCTTCCTTGCCGAGCATGCTCAGGGCCACCTCTGACGCATCGACCGCGACCACGATCCGCCCCGAGGCGGCGGCCAGCAGCGCGCTGCCGGACGGCCCGCAGGCCAGATCCAGCACCGGCCCGGCCGGCAGCGGCATCGCCAGCGCCCGGACAGCGAGTGGGTGCGCGGTGAACGACGGCGTGAACCCGTCACCGTACCGCGCATTCCATCGCAGCCTGTCCGGGTGGCCGACTAGATCAGGGCCATCGCGCTGCATGCACAGCGAGGCTAGCTGCTCTCGGGCGGGCCGGTCATGCGTGGGTTAGCCCGCCTAAGTACTGCTGATGGGCTCGCGCCCGAACCCGAACTCTGATGCCCCCAAGTCTGACGGACGCGACCACCAGCCTGGCGTCTTCATTGATTCATGCGGCACGATCTGAATTGGCGCCAACCATCGTGGTGGCGACCAGGAAGGCTGAACCATGTCCAGTGCGACCGCATGGCCGGACGACCGGCGCATCACCATCAGCGACTTGCAGGAAGCCACCGACCGCCATGAGCGATGGTCGATGCTGACCAGCTACGACGTCATCACGGCGGGCATCTTCGAGCAGGCAGGAATCCGCGCATTGCTCGTCGGTGACACCAGCGCCGAGCTCGTGCTTGGCCACTCCAGCACGCTGCCGGTAACGATGGACCAGCTGATCACCATGACCAGGGCAGTGGTGAGCGGTACCAGAACCGCGCTCGTAGTGGCCGACTTGCCCTTCGGCAGCTACCAGGCCGGGCCGCAGGTCGCGCTTGCGAACGCCGTGCGGCATCTGAAGGAAGGCGGCGCCCAGGCGGTCAAGCTTGAGGGCGGCGCCCGCGTGCTGCCCCAGGTAAAGGCCCTGGTGGCCGCAGGCATCCCGGTGATGGGGCATCTTGGCCTGACACCGCAGAGCGTGAACGTGCTCGGCGGCATGCGCCGGGTGCAAGGCCGAGGCGAGGCTGGCGATGAGTTGCTCGCCGATGCCTGCGCACTGGAACAGGCTGGGGCTTTCGCCGTGGTGCTCGAGTCGGTGCCGGCCGAGCTTGGCGGCCGGGTCTCCGCCGCGCTGCGCATCCCCACCGTCGGCATCGGCGCGGGCCCGGACTGCGACGCCCAGATCCTGGTCTGGCAGGACATGGCCGGGCTGACCGCGGGCCGGCTACCCCGCTTCGTCAAGCGCTACGCCGACTTCCGCGTCGACTTGCTCGAGGCCGCCAGGCGGTATGCGGACGAGGTGAGAGCCGGCCAGTTCCCTGACGAGGCGCACAGCTACGCCTGACCGGCCCGGACAGTCCGGGCGCGCCCTACCATGTTCCCCAGGTAAACAGCTAACCCGAGCGGAGGAGCATGCCGCGGCCAACCATGGGCGAGGTGCGGGCCGAAGGTCAGCCGCGCTGGGTCATCGAGCGGGTCAACGACGAGCACCTTTTCGGCCGTCTGTACATGCGCAGGCTCTCCCCCCGCGCCACCTGGATCTTCGCCCGGATGGGCTTGTCGCCAAACGCGGTAACCCTCGGATTCATCGTCTGCGGCGTCGCGGCTGGGGTCGTCGTTGCCTTCGGCGGGCTGGCTACCGCGATCATCGCCGCCGTCCTGGTCCAGATCGGGCTCCTGTGCGACTGCGCCGACGGCGAGCTGGCCCGGCTGACCAAGCGGACCTCGGTCGGCGGCATATACCTCGACAGGATCGGCCACTACCTGTGCGATGCCGCGTTCATCGTCGGGCTCGGGCTGCGTGCGCAGGGGCAGCTGACCACCTCCGGGAGGTACGTGACCGCCGGGCTGGCGGCCGCACTGCTGGCGGTGCTGGTGAAGGCCGAGACCGACAACGTGGTGGTGGCCAGAGCGGCGGCCGGGCTGGCGGGCGGACACGAAGATACGGCCCTGCAGCCGCGTAGCCAGGGACTGGCCCTCGTTCGGCGGGCGGCGAGTCTGCTGAAGGTGCACCGCATCATCCAGGCCATCGAGCTGTCCGTGCTGACCCTGGTCGCCGCGATCGTGGATGCGGCCCGCGGCGGCCTGCTGGCCACTCGGATCGTGCTGCTGGCGTGCCTGGTGGTCGGTGCGCTCATGGTGGTAGCCCACCTCGTCGCGATCATGGCTTCGCGGCGGCTGTCATGAAGCTGTCCTGCGTCATCATCACGATGGGCACCAGGCCGGCGGAACTACAGCGCGCCATCGCGAGCACCCAGGAGATGCGCGAGCAGGGCGTGCAACTCGTTTTGATTGGGAACGGGGCCGACCTGCCGCCGGTGCCGTCGGACGTGACAACTGTCCGGCTGCCGGAAAACCTCGGGGTCGCTGGCGGCCGCAATGCGGGCGTCGAGGCAAGCACCGGTGACGTGATCATCTTCCTGGATGACGACGGCTGGTTCACTGACCCTGGCCTCGCCGACCACGTAGCGGACCGATTCACCGCCGACCCGAAGCTCGCCGTACTGGCGTTCCGGGTGATTGACCCCACCGGCGGGACAGGCGTCCGCTGGCATGTGCCGCGGCTGCGGGCCGGCGATCCCGGCCGGTCATCCCCGGTCACGACGTTCGTCGGCGCGGGGTTCGCGGCCAGGCGGTCGGCGTACCTCGAAGCGGGCGGGCTGCCAGCCGAGTTCTTCTTCGCGCACGAGGAGACAGACCTGGCCTGGCAGCTGATCGACCGCGGGTACACCCTCGAGTACGACGCCGATGCCCGGATGTGCCATCCGCCGGTATCGAACGCGCGCCATGACATCTGGTATCGCTACGACGGCAGAAACCGGGTGCTCCTGGCCCGGCGCAACCTGCCCTGGCTGCTGGGCGCGGTGTACCTGTTCGACTGGCTGGCCCTGACCGCGATCAGGGAGCGCTCCCCCGGCGCGCTGCGGGCCTGGCTGTCCGGGTTCGCCGAAGGCTGGCGGATGGATCCGGGCCGGCGTCGGCCCATCTCGATGCGCACGGCCTGGCGGATGACGAGGGCCGGGCGTCCGCCGATCGTCTAGCGCAGCGAGCCGGTCACCGACTCCGCGGCCTGCAGCGCGGCTCCACTGGCAACGAACCGCACGGCCGACTCGATCTCGGGCGCGAGGAAGCGGTCAGGACCAGGGCCCGGCGTGCTGGCGCGCAGCGCCGAGATCACCGCGCCCGTCGCCGCTGCGGGGGCAAGCGGCGCCCGCTGCTCCAGGCCGCGGGCCGCAGTCAGCAGCTCGATCGCCAGGACCCTGGTCAGCCCGTCAACAGATCTGCGCAGCTTGCGCGCGGCCGACCAGCCCATCGACACGTGGTCTTCCTGCATGGCCGAGCTCGGGATCGAGTCGACGCTGGCCGGGGCGGCCAGCCGCTTGAGCTCGGAGACGATGGCGGCCTGCGTGTACTGGGCGATCATGTGCCCCGAGTCGACGCCGGGGTCGTCGGCGAGGAACGCGTGCAGCCCGTGATTGCGGGCCACGTCCAGGAACCGGTCAGTCCTGCGCTCGGACATGCTCGCCACGTCGGCAGCGACGATGGCCAGGAAGTCCAGCACATAACCGACAGGAGCGCCGTGGAAATTGCCGTTCGACTCCACCCGGCCGTCCGAGGTGATGACCGGGTTGTCGATCGCCGCGGCGAGTTCACGGCTCGCGACGACCGCAGCGTGGTCGACGGTGTCGCGGGCTGCCCCCGCTACCTGCGGCGCGCATCGCAGCGAGTACGCGTCTTGCACCCGGGTGCACTCGGGACCGCGGTGGCTCGCCATGACAGCGCTGCCGGCTAGCAGCTTCGTCATGTTCGCGGCGGCCGCCGCCTGGCCGGGGTGCGGGCGCAGCTCCTGCAGGTCCGGCGCGAACGGCGCGTCCGTGCCGAGCAGGCCCTCGACGCTCATCGCCGCGGTGATGTCGGCGACCTTCAGCAGGTGGCGCAGGTCGGTGATGGCCAGCACGAGCATGCCAAGCATGCCGTCTGTCCCGTTGATCAGGGCCAGGCCCTCCTTCTCGCGCAGCTGGACCGGCTCGATGCCCGCGGCCGCCAGCGCCCGCGCGGCGGGCAGTTCCTGGCCGTCGGCGTCCCTGACAATGCCCTCGCCCACGATGGCCAGCGCGCAGTGCGCCAGCGGCGCCAGGTCACCCGAGCAGCCCAGGCTGCCGTATTCGTGCACGACCGGGGTGATGTGGGCATTGAGCAGGGCCGCGTACGCATTGATTGTCTGCTCGCGCGCGCCGGTATGGCCGGTCGACAGAGTGGCCAGGCGGAGCAGCATGAGCGCCCGCGTGACCTCGGTCTCCACCTCGGGGCCCGAGCCGGCCGCGTGGCTGCGGACCAGGCTTACCTGCAGCAGCGCGCGAAGCTCCGCTGGAATCTGGCGGGTGGCGAGTGCGCCGAAGCCAGTGGACACGCCGTAGTGCGGCTGGGCGTCGTCGGCGAGTGCCTCGATGATCTTCCGTCCGTGCCTGACCCGCTCCAGCGCGTCCGGTGCCAACTGCACCCGCGCGCCGCCTCTCGCGACCGCGACCACCTCGGCCGGCGCTAGCGGCCGGCCCCTACCGTGACCACCTCGGCCGACTCGATCATGTTGCTCATGTCACACCTTCCGCTGCGGGGACCATGCGGGCAAGCGGCTCCCACCGCCGCGGGACCGTTCAGTTGACCGGCCCGACGCGCCACTCGGGGCCACCATAAGCCCTGCTAGTCCCGTTAGCGCCCGCTGGGGACGGGCCGCCACAGTGCCGCCAGTGCGTCTTTAATGTACTTGCGACTAATGTGCATCTAGGTTACCGTGCGGGTTAACGCGGGGTCAGAGGGCGGCGTAGAGGGGGTATTGACGAGTGTCTGCTGTGGCAACAGCGCCCAGGCCCCGGCTGACCACCATGATCCGCCAGTCCTTCACCACCATGACGCCGGCGGAGCGCCGACGAGTCTCGCTCATGTATGGCTCGATCATTGCGCTGCATTTGGCCGGGTTTTTTATCTTCATCGCATTTGTGGTACCCGCCCACTACAAGGGCTTCGGAGTCGGCCTGAGCGTCCTGGCCTACACCTTGGGGCTTCGGCACGCCTTCGATGCTGACCACATCGCCGCGATTGACAACACCACGCGCAAGGTGATGAATGAGCGGCAGGGCACTGGCAAGCCGCGGCCTTTCGCGTTCGGGTACTTCTTCTCTCTCGGCCACTCCACGATCGTGGTCGTGATGGGCGTGGGCATCATCATCGCCGAGAAGACGGTCTTCGCAGCCGTGTCGAATAACGGATCGAGCCTGGAGCGATTCGGCGGTTTGTTCGGAACCCTGGTTTCTGCCGGGTTCCTGTTCCTCATCGGCGCGTTCAACCTGGTGGTCCTGGCCGGGATCGTCAAGGTCTTCAAGTCGATGCGCCGGGGCGACTACGACGAGGCCGAGTTGGAGCGCCAGCTCGACAACCGCGGCTTCTTCTACCGGTTCTTCGGCCGGTGGATGAAGGCGATCGACAAGGAATGGAAGATCTACCCCGTCGGCGTGGTCTTCGGGATGGGGTTCGATACCGCGACCGAGGTGCTGCTACTGGGCACCACCGCGTTCCTGGCGGCCGAGCACCTGCCCTGGTATGCGATCATCGCCCTGCCGATCCTGTTTACGGCCGGGATGACTGTGATGGACACCACCGACGGGATGTTCATGAACCTGGCCTATGGTTGGGCCTTCTTCAATCCGGTCCGCAAGGTCTACTACAACCTGGCCATCACCGGCCTGTCGGTGGCTATCTGCTTCCTCATCGGCGGCATCGAGACACTCAGCTTGATCCCTTATGAGATGAGGGGCGTCTCACAGCACCGCGGCTTCTGGGGCTTCATGTACAACTTCAACATCAACACCGCGGGCTTCGCGATTGTCGGCTTGTTCATCATCACCTGGGCTGGTGCGGTCCTGATCTGGCGCTACGGGCACATCGAGGAGAAGTGGAGCTCCAGGCTGCAAGCCGCCAGCGGGCAGCAATCCGGCGGGAGCCTTGGTTAGTCCTGCTCGGCTGGCGGTAGCCCGGCTGCCTCGAAGAGTACCCTGCGTAGTCCTTCCCTGTCGGTCGCGCGGTTGCGCCGCAGCGGCCCGGTGAGCAGCCCTCCGTCCACCGCGATCGCCTGACCGTTGACGTAGGCGGAGCCCTCGCCTGCTAGCCAGAGAGCCGCTTCGGCGATGTCTACAGGCATGCCGGCCCGGCGTATCGGCGCGGCGTTGCTCAGTGCCGTGGTCATGAAGTCGATGGTCCGCTGGGCCTGATCGCTGTCCATCCCGACGGCGCGGCCGTAGATCGCGGTCGACACGGCACCGGGGCAGATCGCGTTCACCCGGACGCCGTCCTCGCCAAGCTCGTTCGCCGCGGTTTTGGTCAGCCGCACGATCGCCGCCTTGCAGGCGCTGTAGTCATGGCCAGCGAGACCGGCCGCCAAGGCCGCCACGCTGGCAGTGTTGATGATGCTGCCGTGACCCTGCGGTCGCATTACCCTGGCCGCGGCCTGGATGCCCAGGAACACCCCGCGCAGGTGAACCGACACCGTCCGGTCGAAAGAGGTGATGTCGATCTCCTCTATGGGCCCTGTCGATCCGGGGTTACCCGCGTTGTTGAAAACGCAATCCAGGCCACCGAACTTGGCCACGGCCATGTCCACCGCCGCCTGGACACCGCCTTCCTGAGACACGTCGGCATGAATGAACCGGCACCGGTCGCCCAGCTCGTCAGCGATGCGCGCGCCGCGCTCGTCCTCGATGTCAGCCATCACGACACTCGCGCCCTCGCCGACGAAAAGCCGCGCGCTGGCCTCGCCGATTCCGCTTGCCGCCCCGGTGATCACGGCCCGTACCCCCTCAAGTCTGCCCACAGCGCAGACACTAGTGGAGTTGGCCCCGACGATGTCCGGCCATAGGGCCGGCCCGGCTAGCAGCTGCGGTGCACCAGCTCGGCGCTGATGACCGCGCCCCACTCGTACAAGACGGCAGGGGGCCACGCGAAGCCACGCAGCGGGGCCGCCACCGCGTAGACAGTGGTGCCCTTCGGCAGGCACCGCCCGAGCCAGATCCGCCCCGGCGTGATCTGCGGGGTAATGGTGACCACCACGATTGTCTTCCAGTGATACCGGTCGGCAAGCCGACCAACGTACTCTGCCTCGCCCTGTGTTGTAGGCGGGCTCGGCTCGAAGCAGATCACCTTGACGCCCGGCATTGTCGGCGCGCACACGCTGCCGTGCCCCCAGTAGGACGAGCCGCGGGAGATCACCAGCACCGGCGCCCGGCGCGCCCAGCCGAGGTTCAGCGCAGTGTCGAGCCTGTCGCCTGGGCCATTCAGCATGACGATCGCGTCCACCCTGGCCGGCATGCCCTGCTGCGGCCACACGAGCAGCCGGGCTGTGGCAGCGGCGAACCCCACGACCAGCACAGCCGCTGCGGTCAGGATTACCCAGCGCCGGCGGCGGCGCCGACGGCCGGTGGCGGCCCTGTCGCTGTCGCCGGACCGCCGCCGGAGCGCGATGCTCATAGCCACGACCGCCCGGCCAGACCGCCGTACGCCGCCGCAGTGCCTTTAACCGGGCCACCCGCGACCCCACCGTGCGCCGCCGCGCCGGTGCCTCCGCGGGCGCCGCAGCGTGCCGCCTGTGCGCGGCCAACCGCCGCGCCCGAGGCCAATTCGCGCTGCGTCGGCATGCGGCACCCTTCCGGCTTGCTGGAATTGGAGTGTATAGGGCCTGGCTGACAGGCGCGAAGCAAGGCGACGGCTGCCGAATTCGCATGCCGGGCGGGCCGAAATGGCCTTGTAGTATGGCGACACGTCCGAGGGAGGGGAGGCGATCATTGAGCGAGCCGCCGCGCGATTCCCGGCAGCTGGTCCCGCCAGCCCTCAGGCGCACAGCCGGTGTCATTGCCGGGCTATGCGCTGCGATTCTCGCCACCCTCGGCACGCTGGTCGCCAACGGCACGCGGCCGACCCGACTGGATACCGCGGTAGCGAACCTGCTCGAGCCAGGCAGGTTCGGGCCTGGCGGCTTCGGCGGCGGACCGGGCAGCGGGCCGCACCTTGGGTTCCTGCTTGGTCCATTTGGGCAGCTAGGCGGCCCGGTGCCGATGACGTTCCTGACAGGGCTGCTGTGCTACTGCTGCCTGGCAATGCGCAGGTACCGCGGGGCGGCGCTACTAGCCATCTCCGTCATCGTGGCTTCGTCGCTGACCGAATTCGTGCTCAAGCCGCTGATCCACAGAACCTATACGGGGTCGCTGAGCTTTCCCAGTGGTCACGCCACGGCGGCATTCGCGCTCGCGGCCGGGATCGTGATCCTGCTCGCCGACCCGCCAGACTCGCGGATGCCGAAATCGATGCGGGCGGTACTGTCACTGCTCACCCTCGGCATCGCCTGTGCTGCGGCCCTGGGGCTGGTCGCCGGGCAGATGCACTATTTCACCGACACCGTAGGCGGCGCCGCCGTGGGCATCGGCGTCGCGATCTCAGCGGCGCTGGCAATCGACAGGTTCGGTAGCCGTCTCACATCGGCGGCCATGCCCGCCTCGGTGCCAGCCGAGCCAGCCGAGCCAGCCGACCGGCCCACCTGGCGTAGAACCCCGCGGGCGAGGCCGCCGGCTCCGGCCACTTAGCCTGAGTTCCGTCATGCCGGGTCCGCCCGGCCTGGCTCGCCGCCGTGCCGCATAATCGTGCGCCGTGGACAGCGACGACCCGCAGCAAAGGGACCAGCTTCGGACGACCTTCGATGCAGCAGCCGAGATTTATGACCGGGCCAGGCCCGATTACCCGGACGACCTCATCGCTGAGCTAGCCGACGCGGCCAGCCTGCAGCGCGGCAGTTCGCTGCTCGAGATCGGCTGCGCTACCGGCAAGGCAACGGCGCCGCTCGCCAGGCGCGGATTTCAGATCACCTGCGTGGAGCTAGGCCAGAACCTAGCGGCGGTTGCCCGGCGCAACCTGGCGGCACATGAGCGCGTGCAGGTGATCGACGGGCCGTTCGAGACCTGGCGACCGGCAGGGGACGAGCGCTTCGACCTGGTGTACGCCGCGACGGCCTGGCACTGGATCGATCCCGCCGCGCGCTGCCGGCTCGCCTGGCAGTGGCTGCGCCCCGGCGGCCATGTGGCAACGTGGAGCGCCCTGCATGTGCAGCCACCCGACGGTGATCCGTTCTTTGGCGAGATACAGGAGGTTTATGACGAGATAGGAGAGGGACTTCCGCCCGGCAGCATCGCGCCCCGGCCGGGCGAACTCGACGACAATGTCGCCGAGCTAGAGGCCAGCGGCCTGTTTACGGTCACCCTGGTACGCCATTTCGATTGGGAAATCCGTTACGACGCGGACGGCTACATCGAATTGCTCAATACCTTCTCCGGCCACCTCGCGATGGCGCAATGGCAGCGTGACCGGCTTTACGGCGAGATCCACGGGCGCCTGGCGACCAGGCCGAACGGGATGCTGCGGCGGCACTGGGGCGCGGCGCTTACGGTCGCGAGGCGACGCGAGCCATAGCCAGCCAGAAGGAACGTCCCGGTCGGCGCCGCCCTGCACCGAGTTCTGCCAGCCCAGTACGGGCCGGCTGAGCAAGGTCGGGCGCCGTCGCGGCCGCGGCAGGGGTTTACTTGTATGTAGCAATCCAGGGCAAGTGAAGGGAGCGCTGTCGTGGCCATCAAGTTCAGGGTCATCGTCGGCGTGAGCGGTTCGCCGGAATGCCTTCCGGCAATGCGGTACGCGGCCGAGTTAGCTCGTTCCCATGGCGCGCCGCTAATAGCTGTGCTTACGTGGCTGCCACCCGGCGGCGACCTGGCCGACCGAAGCCATCCCTCGCCGGTCCTGCGCCAGGCGTGGGCGGACGCGGCGCTGCATCGGCTCGCGGGCGCATTGCAGGCGGCCTTCGGTGGCCTGCCGCCGGACGTCACCACGCACACTGAGGTCATCCGGGGTGAGCCTGGGCAGACGCTTGTGCGGGTCGCCAGCCAGAAGGACGACCTGCTTGTCATCGGGACCGGCCGGCGGTCCAGGATCGGGCGCATGCTGCACGCCAGCGTGAGCCGTTACTGCCTGGCACATGCTGCCTGCCCGGTGCTCGCCGTCCCGCCGTCGCCGCTCGACCGCGAGATCGGCAGACTAGGACTGCGAGCGTGGGCCTTCCGGCGCAGGGCCCTGCACCCGGACGACATCGCGACGCCGACGCGCGGCTAGCGGGCGGCGGCACCGGGTCGGGCTGGCAAGGCCGCCTGCCAGGAACAGCTGACAGCCAGGAACATCCGATGCCAGGAACATCCGAGACGTCCGACAACCGTCAGACTCCGAGCGCCGCTAAGACGCCTCCCTCCCGGCCGGCGCCGGCCAGAACGGAGCTGCCGGGTGACTCAGTGTGCTGGCTGCGGCTGGTATGTACCGAATGCGGAGCGATTGCCGAAAGCGAGCCGCCCACGAACTGTCCGCAGTGCGGCACGCCGATCGAATCTGCCCGCTAACGTATCCGCAGACCGAGCGGACAACAAAGCGGGCCGACGTGCTCCGCGGCGAAACAGGAGCCGACGATGACCGGAACAGAATCAGTCCGGCTGCCCGGAAGCGAACGGCAGCCCCTTGCAGGCGCTCGGCTAAGCGGACCCGCTGACCCGGCGGAGCGAATCGAGCTGACGCTCGTGACGCGGAGGGCGGCCAGCCTGCCGCAGACCGCAGCCGGCGTCCCTGTCCGCCTGTCCAGGAACGAGCTGCGCCGGGCATATGGCTCCGCAGAACCGGATCAGGCTCGGGTAGCGCAGGTACTGACAAGCCTCAATCCGGCCATCGAGATTGTCGGCTCCGATCCTGGCTCGCGACGGATGACGGTTGCCGGACCGACTGGCGCCCTGGCCGCCGCCTTCGGCACCGAGCTGAGCATGGTTGTCAGCCCGGGTCCCGACAGAACTGAGGTCCAGCACCGCTACCGCAGCGGGCCCCTGCAGATCCCGGCCGAGCTCGACGGCATCGTCCTGGCGGTACTCGGACTTGACACCCGGCCACAGGCGAGGCCGCAGATCAGGTTCGCCACGGCAGCCGCACAGGTCTCTTACACCCCGCCCCAGGTGGCCGACATCTACCAGTTCCCGGCCGGCACGGATGGCACCGGGCATACCATCGCGATCATCGAACTCGGCGGCGGCTTCTCCGCGACCGACCTGGACAGTTATTTCGGCGGACTCGGCATCCCAGTGCCGTCGGTCACGGCCGTCGGCGTTGACGGCGCCAGCAACGTCCCGGACCAGGCACCGCAGGGAGCCGATGGCGAGGTCCTGCTCGACATCGAGGTGGCAGGCTCGGTCGCACCAGGCGCCGCGCAGGTCGTCTATTTCGCGCCGAACACCGACCAAGGGTTCGTCGACGCTGTCACCAACGCGGTGCATGCGCAGTCGACTCCGGTCGCAGTCAGCATCAGCTGGGGCGGACCGGAAAGCTCATGGACCGCACAGTCAATGACAGCGCTGGACGAGGCCATCGCGGACGGGGTGGCGCTGGGCGTGACGGTTACCGTGGCGGCGGGTGACAACGGTAGCGGCGACGGCGTCACCGACGGACAACCGCATACCGACTTCCCCGCCTCCAGCCCGCACGCGCTCGCTTGCGGCGGCACCAGCCTGCAGGCGGACGTGGCGACGAACACGGTCACGTCGGAAACCGTCTGGAATGACGGCAGTCAGGGCGGCGCAAGTGGTGGCGGCGTCAGCGTGACGTTCGGCCTGCCGACCTGGCAGGCGACCGCGGGCGTTCCAGCCAGCCCGGCTGGCCAGCCCGGCCGCGGTGTGCCTGATGTCGCTGGCAACGCCGACCCCGAGACCGGCTACCAGGTGCTCGTCGACGGGCAGCAGCAGGTGATCGGCGGCACCAGCGCCGTCGCGCCGCTGTGGGCCGCACTGATTGCCAGGCTCGCGCAGTCGCTGGACCATTCCCTAGGCCTGGTTCAGCCAGACCTGTACGCAGGCATTGAGCCGGGCCAGCCAGTCGCCGGGCTGCGGGACATCACCGCCGGCAACAACGGCGCCTACAAGGCCGGGCCGGGCTGGGATGCGTGCAGCGGGCTCGGGGTGCCGATCGGAACATCGCTGCAAGCCAGGCTGGCGGCCGGAACCGGCACCGGCGGAACCGGCACCGGCGCGGGCGGCGGCACCGGAACTGGCACCGGCACCGGCGGAACTGGCACCGGCACCGGAGCCGGCACCGGCAGCACCGGGGGCGCCGGCTGCAGCCCTGGGAGCGCGCTCATCGCCCGCTTGCAAGCTGGCTGGCGGCGCGGAAGCGGGCCGCGGGGTGCCTGACCGTGGGGCGTCAGTCACGGAAGCGAGATTACGGACGAGACGAAGCGAGACGCGAGCCAGGATCCAGCCCGTGCGGGTCAGCCGGCCGCAGGCCGCCGGTGGGATCTGGAGCAAGGCACGGACGGTGACGACGTTTGTCGCCAGAGTGTCGGTGCCGTGTGTTAAGACCGGGCCATGGCCGACGACGCAATGCGCTACGGGGTAGTGCTGCCCGGCGGAAGCGCCACCGAGCAGCTGGACCAAGCCGTGCTAGCCGATCGGGCGGGCTGGGACGGGGTCTTCGTATGGGAGGCCGCCTTCGGTGTGGATGCGTGGACTCTGCTGGCCGCGATGGCCGCCAACACGCATCGGGTGCGGCTGGGCACCATGCTGACGCCGCTGCCGTGGCGGCGCCCGTGGAAGGTCGCCAGCCAGGTGGCGACGCTGGACCAGCTATCCGGCGGCCGGGCGATCCTCGCGGTCGGGCTCGGCGCGGTCGACACCGATCTGCCGGACACCGGCGAGGTCACCGACCTGCGCGGCCGCGCCGAGCGGCTGGATGACGGCATCGACCTGATCCGCGCCCTTTGGGACGGCGAGACCAGCTATCAGGGGCAGCACTATCGCTTCCAGACCGGCAGGCTGGACCTGACCAAGGCCTGCCAGCCTGTTCAGCAGCGGATCCCCGTGTGGGTCGTGGGCGTGTGGCCACGGCCGAAGTCACTGCGCCGGGCGCTGCGCTGCGACGGCATCATCCCGCAGTACCAGGTTGACGGCCGGGATCCGGGGCCGGACGACGCCAGGGCCGTGCGGGAGTGGCTGACCGGCCACGGGGCAGGTCCCGGCTTCGACGTCGTGGTCGACGGCGAGACCCCCTCCGGTGCACCGGATCGCGCCGCTGCCACAGCCCGCGCCTGGGCCGACGCAGGCTGCACCTGGTGGCTGGAGACGCGGTGGGAGATGCCGCACGACTCGCCGGAGCGGATGGCCGACATCCGGAGGCGTATCGAGGCCGGTCCTCCCGCCGCCCCAGACCGCCGCTAGCCGACACCGTCAGAATGCCCGCACTAGGTATCCGCCGAGGGCCGGCTCGAGGAGGTCAAAGGCCTGGTCGGCAGCGGCGCCGAGCGCCGCGCAGACCTGCTCGCGCGGTTCTCAGGCTAGGCTGCGCTTGGTCCCCTCGGCGTACAGCACCCGGTGCACCGTCGACAGCAGCGCGGCGGCCATCCGCTGCTGCGGATCATCGGCGCCGGTCTCGAATGCTATGGCGTCGCCGAGCGCCCGTTCACGCTCGTACAGCATTTCCAGGCCGCGGCTGGCGAGGACCGGGCTGTTCTCGATCATCCGCGAACTCGGGGCTGGAAAGCCCGATCGTCACGTCGGCCCTGGCTACCCGCTCGGCGTAGTCGCGGCGGATCGCTGCGAGCAGGCTCTCACCGGGCGCTCGGGAGGCTACGACGTCGGCCAGGCTGCGGATGACGGCCTCGGCGCGGGCGAAGACCAGGTCCTCCTTGCGCGGGAAGTAGTTCGTGACCGTCATCTTGGCGACCCCGGCCGCCGCCGCGACGTGCTGGGCCAGTATTAGCCGGCCGCGGCGGACCCTAGCCGGCTGGTGGCGTGCCGAGCGTGGCCGGCGCGCCGAACCGGTGCAGGACCTCGGGTACTGCGATCGTGCCCGCCTCGTCCTGGAAGTTCTCCATGATCGACAGCAGTGCGCGCGCGGTGGCCCCGGTGCCGTTCAGGGTATGCACGTACTCGAGCTTGCCCTCGCGCCGGAACCTTATATTCAGCCGGCGCGCCTGGTAGTCGGTGGTGTTCGAGCACGAGGTGATCTCGCGGTATCGCTGCTGTACCGGGAACCACGCTTCTATGTCGTACTTCTTGGCCGCTGGCGCGCCTAGGTCCCCGACGGCGATGTTCATCACCCGGTAGGGCAGCCCCAGTTCCTGCGCGATCTCCTCCTCGTAGGCCAGCAGCTGATCGTGCATGTCCCTCGACAGCTCCGGCAAGCTGTAGACGAACATCTCCACCTTGTCGAACTGGTGTACACGGAACATGCCCCTGGTGTCTTTGCCCGCCGCGCCTGCCTCGCGGCGGAAGTTGGTAGTGAACGCGGTGTACCTGGCCGGCAGCTCGTCCTCCTCCAGCCGCTCGTCGGCGTGAATGCCTGCCAGCGCCACTTCGGACGTGCCGGTCAGGTAGAGGTTGTCCCGTTCCAGGTGGTAGAGGTTCGACTCCTCAGTTGGCAGGAAGCCGGTGCCGTACATGGCGCGCTCCCCCACCATGACTGGCGGCAGCACCAGCAGGAACCCTCGGCTGGTGAGCTTGTCGATCACGAACCGGTACAGCGCCATCTCGGCCAGCGCGACATCACCGATCCGGTAGGCGAACCTTGAACCTGAAAGCCTGGCTCCGCGCGCCATGTCAATCCAGCCGCGCGGCGACCCGAGCTCGGTGCTGTCACGCGGCTCGAATCCGAACTTCGGCTGCTCACCCCAGGTACGGACGAGCTGCGCGTCTTCCTCGTCCATCCCGTCGGCAGCGGTCGGATCTGGCAGGTTCGGGATCGTGGCCAGCAGTTCGTCTCGTTGCCGGGCAGCAGCCGCCAGTTCGTCCTGCGCCTGGTCGAGCTCATCCTTCAGCTGGCGCAACTGCGCCATCTGCTCCGGGCTCGGCTTGCCCTTGGAGGAGCTTCTCTGCGCGGCGCGCAGGGCCTCGGCGCGCTCGGTCAGCGAGCGCCAGTTGGCGTCGGCGGCCAGCAGCGCATCGAAGTCTTCCGCCGCGCCGCGCCTGTCCAGCGCGGCCCGGAAGGTGTCGGGATCCTGGCGGGCAGCCTTGAGGTCAATCACCTGGGCGATTCTAGCGACCCCCGGTATGGCGCCGCGCTCTGATAACCGGCTGACACGGCATGTAGCCGAGCAGGGCGCTGGCCAGACGGGCGCGCCGAACTCTCGGCTAGCCCGGCTGGCTGCACGACGGAACTGGCTCGCCGCCGGCCACCGATTCGCCGCCACTGGTCACCGGCCGGTAGCCCGGCTGTGTCGGGGCAGCTGGCATATCCGCGGCCTCGGGCCGCAGCTCGCTGACCGCTTCCTGGCCCTGCCTGCCTCCCCTGGTCGCCAGCACGGAACCGCCGAGAATCAGCGCGAATGCCCCCGCCATGGCCAGCGTGATGCGCTCGCTGAGCACTAGCGCACCGAGCACGACCGCCACCGCCGGATTGACGTAAGTGATGACCGTGGCGCGGGCCGGTCCCACCTCCGCGATCAGCGCGAAGAATCCGATGAAGGCGACTGCGGTGCATACGACTGCGAGCCCGCCGATCGCCCAGAACACCTTCGCCGCAGGGACCGACGACGGCCAGGTCAGCGCGGCCAGCGGGGCATACAGAACTGCGGCGAAAGCCAGGCAGGCAGCGGTCATGCCCAGCGACGGCAGTTCGCTCAGCTTGCGGCTGGCAATCAGCGGCCCGATCGCATAGCAGACCGCGACGCCGAGCACCTCGAACACCGAGCCCGTATCGCCGCGCGGCGCGCCCGGCCCGAGCAGCAGTGCCACGCCACCAAGGCCCACGAGCAGGCCGGTCCACCGGACGGGCGACATCCGGTCCCTGCTGCCGGTGAACCGCGCGAGTACGGCAACGATGATGGGCACCGCGGCCACCAGCAGCCCGCTCAGCGAGCTGGGCAGCCTGGTCTCCGCCTCGGTAAGCAGCAGCCACGGCGTGACGATCTCGACCAGAGCGAATACCGCGAGCCAGCGCCAATGCGGCCTGAGTACCGCGAGCTCGCGGCGGCGAAGCGCCAGCGGGAGCAGGATCGCCGCGCCGATGGTGACCCGCGCCAGCACGAGCACCGGCGGCGCGACCCCGCTGACTGCGACCTTGATCAGGAGGTAAGGGATGCCCCATATCAGGCCCATCGCTGCGAACAACCACCAGCCGCGGCGGCTCACTAGCCCTCCCAGTGCTCGATTCCTGGTCCCAAGTATGCGGGCCCTGGCGCAGCTGTCTTGAACGCTTTTGCGCCCAGCGCCGGCCGAGGCGCTCGCGCCGAGGATGAAGGCGCCAGGCTACAACTCCACGCACAGCCCGAGCGGGCCGAGCTTGATGCACGTTCCCGACGAGGAGGGCGACGGCGCGGCCGACGGGCTGGAGCTAGGGGTCGGCGACGCTGAGGGCGTCGGCGACCCCGGCTGCGACGGACCCGGTGATGGGGACGGTGGCGCGGAGACAGACGCCGGCTGTGATGGACTGGCGTGGCTGCCGCGGCCGGACCTCTGTCGACCGGGTGCAGTCACGAGCTGGCCCGACGGGCTCGATCCACCGAGCTGTGGCACCTGCGGCGTCGGCCGGTTAAGGGCGAGGTCCGGCGGGCCGGCCTGGGCAAGCCGAGGCACGGTAAGGGTGACGAACGACATGAGCACGAAGACAATGGCCGCGGACACCATCAAGATCAGCGGCGGCAGGAGCAGCATCGGATGACCGCGCATGGCGGCAGCACCGTTCCGCAGCGTCGCGCGGATGCGGTCGCCGCCATCCGCGAGCGCAATGCCGAATCCGGAGAGCGCTGGTCCGTGGCCCATCCGGCTGCTACTACGGACTCTGACCAGGGCCGCACGGCGCTCGGCGGCTGTCAGCCCAGGCTGCAGGTAGATGATCGCGCGTCGGCCATGCTTCTTGGCGCTGACATGTAAGCCGGCGGGAAGCTCCGAATACCGGATCTTCACCATCTACCCGACCTCGCATCCCCACGTAAACAGGGCAATCATTCGCTACTCGCCAAACAGCCGGTGATGACGCTATCACGATGGATAGCTGCAATCCCACGGATAGCCAAACTGCAACGGAGTCGAAGCGGCATTCTCAACCGGCTGCTAAGAGCCGTCCCCCAGCCAGTCCTCGATCAGCGCGCGGCCGATCGAATCGACCCGATATGGAGGCGCGGCGCTCTCGTCCGCGATGCGAGCACGGATCTCCGCGGCTGTGAACCAGCGTGCGTCCAGCAACTCGGTGCCGTCGACACGGACCTCCGGCGAGTCAGCTACCGCGCGGAAGCCGATCATGAGTCCGGCCGGGAACGGCCACGCCTGCGATCCCTGATAGCTGACCGGCCCGACGGCGACCCCGGCCTCCTCGGCCACCTCGCGCCGCACAGCGTCCTCGAGGCTCTCGCCGACCTCCACGAACCCAGCAAGGGTGCTGAACCGGTCGGGCCCGGCGCCCTGATGCCTGCCGAGCAGGCACCGCCGCGGCTCGCCGGGCAATTCGACCAGGACGATGATGGCGGGCTCGATCCGGGGGAAATGCAGCATGCCGCAGTCGCGGCAGGCCCGTACATGCCCGCCGTCGCGAGCATCGCAGCGGCCACCGCAGCAGCCACAGAACTGCTGCCTGCGCTGCCAGTGCACAATCCCGCGGGCGTAGGCGAGCAGGCCGGCCTCAGCCGGGCTGACCGCCGCGATGATGGAACGGACGTCCGCGACGTCGTCAGCGCGGCAGATCTCCAGCGCACCGTCCTTCTCCCAGGCTGATAGGTCAGCCGCAAAGTGCGGATGCTGCCCTGTCATCCCCAGGAATACCAGGCTGGCGGCCGGATCGCCGGACTGCGCGGCTAGGCCGACCACCGGATCGCCGACCCAGTCCGCCCCTAGGACTACCGGCTGGCCTGCCCGGATGAGGCAGTGATCTCGCCACAGCGGTATCACCCGCAGCTTCACGCTGGCCCGCATCGCGGCGATCCAGTCGGGATCTGCCCTCATGCCACTCGCCCGGTCCAGGGCCAGCCCGGTGTAGTACAGGGTCGAGCGCATTGCGGCTCCCGTCAGCGGACGACGCTGTCCGCAGGCCAGCACAGGCTATGGCCAGCTCGGCTGGCCGGGCAACCGCCGCGGGCAAATTCCGCGGCCTCAGCAACACCGCGCACTTAGGTGGCCCGGCTACGCTCACAGGAAGCGCGAAAATGCCACATCCAGCCCGCGGAGGAAACGTGCGGCTCACAAGCTTCGGGCCGGCCGTGCAGACGGCCGAGGCGCAGGCGCGCCCGGCGGCCGAGCCGCGAATGGCATGGTGGCTTGCCCTGCTCACGGCGATGGCAGGCGGGCTGGTTCTGGCTGCCGCCTTCCCGCCCGTGGGCTTCTGGCCCCTGGCTGCTATCGGCCCGGCGCTGCTGATCCTCGCTCTCTGGCGGCAGCGGCTGCGGGTGGCGCTAGCCGCTGGCGCCATCTTCGGCCTGGCCGTCTTTTATCCGCTGCTGTCGTGGGAAGTAAACGTTGCCTGGTATGTCTGGGTCGTGCTCGCCACCGCGGAAGCGGTGATCTTCGCGGCACTTACGATCGGGCAGTGGCTGCTGCTGCGGCTTCGGGGCTGGCCGCTCGCCGTCGCGGGCTGGTGGGTTCTCGCCGAGGCAGTGCGCGACCGCTGGCCCTGGGGAGGCTTCCCCTGGGGCCGGCTAGTGATGAGCCAGGCAACCGCGCCCACGGTCCGATGGGTCGCGGTAGGCGGGCCCGTGTTCCTCAGCTTCCTGATCGCACTCGCCGGAAGCTGCCTGGCCTGGCTGATACTCGGACCGGCCAGTGCGCCCGCAGGTCGCATGCCCGGCGTGGGCGGCACTCGCCGCCGCAACCAGCGGGCTATGGCCGCCGCGTCGCTTACCGCGACCGCGGCGGTGGCACTGTGCGGCGCCTTCCTGCCGGTCGATCAGGGCGCCCCCGGGCAGCCGAGCGCGGTGGTGGCGGCGATCCAGGGTGACGTTCCGCACGCAAAGAACCTGCCCGACCTGTGGCGGGCTAGCCAGGTGACGCTGAACCATGCCAACGCGACACTGCGGCTCGCCGCGAAGGTGCAGGACGGCAAGGCGACCCCGCCAGACCTGGTCATCTGGCCGGAGAACTCCACCGACCAGGACCCAGCGTGGAACCTGCCGATCTACGAGGTGATCTCCAGCGCGGTTGACGCCATCGACCGGCCGGTTCTCGTCGGGGCGGTGCTACAGGATCCGGTGCGCAACGCCGGTCAGCTCTGGCTGCCGAACAAGGGCCCTGTCGCCGTGTACATCAAGCGCAGGCTCGTGCCATTCGGCGAGGTGATCCCGTTCCGCGGCCTGCTGGCTAAGATCACCAACCTGCCGTCCTCGCTGCAGCCGTACAACTTCACGCCCGGCCACCGGGCCGTGGTGTTCAAGGTCGGCAAGATCCGGCTCGGCGACGTGATCTGTTATGAAGTGAGCTTCGACGGGCTAGTGGCCTCCGAGGTCAATGCCGGCGCGAACTTGCTGAGTGTGCAGACCAACGACGCCGATTTCGAGATAGATGGCCAGACCGGCGAGACACTGCAGCAGCTGGCCATGGCCAGAATCCGGGCCGTGGAGTTTAATCGCGCAGTCGTGGTCGCGTCCACGACTGGGATTAGCGCGATCATCGCGCCGGACGGAACGCTACTGGTCTCCACCGGGATCTGGCGCCAGGCCGAGATCGAGGCCAGGGTTCCGCTGCGCAGCTCGATGACCCTCGCGGACAAGATCGGCGGATGGCCGGAGGCCCTGCTTGCGTGGGCCACCGTCGCCGCTCTGGCCTGGGCGCTCGCTGCGTCCATCCGACAGCGCCGTCGCGGCGATCGCCGCGAACCCGCCGCCACAGCAGAATAGGGACGTGGGAATCCGGCGTGCGCTCGGGCAACCCGTCCGTTATGCCGTGCTGCTGACGGGAGCCATTCCAGCGCTCGCGTTCCCGGCGGTGAACCTGGAGGTCCTCGGCTGGATAGGCCTCGTCCCCGGCCTGGCACTCATGCGGGCCGCGCCGTCGCGGCGCGAGGCCGCGGTCCGGGGCTGGTGGTTCGGTACCGGATACCTGCTCGCCAACATGTACTGGCTGACGCCCAACCTCGGCCCTGGCCTGCTGCTCTTGGCCCTGTTGCTGGGCTTCCTGTGGAGCGGTGTCGGCGTCGCGGTCTGGTCGCTGACGCAGTCGCCGGTCACGCTGCGGCGCGCAGCCGCGGCGGTCTTCGTAGTCCCCAGCACGTGGCTCGTCACCGAGTGGATCCGGTCCTGGCAGGGCATCGGCGGCCCGTGGGCGGTGCTCGGCGCAAGTCAGTGGCAGCATCCGGCAATCCTGGCGCTGGCCGCGATCGGCGGCGTTTGGCTCGTCACCTTCGCCCTGGTAGCGGCGAACACCGGGATTCTGCTGGCCATCGTGGCACGGCAAGGGTCGGCCAGGATCGCCGCCGCCGCGGCGGCCCTGATCGCCGTCCTGGCCGGGCCGATCGCATTCGCCCTGACCGGACCGCCTCCCGCGGCCCGTGGCATCACCGTCGCGCTGGTCCAGCCCGGTCCCCCGCTGACGGCCGCGGCCCGGCTCGCGAGGGACGAGCAGTTGACCGCGAGCGACGCCGGCCGGGCCGGCCTGATCGTCTGGGCCGAGAGCAGCGTCGGCTATGACCTCCCCGACCACCCTGCCCTGCTGGCGTCCATCGAGCGGCTGTCTAGCTCAATAGGCGCGCAGATACTGCTCAGTCAGGACGCGGAGAACAAGGCAGGGGCCCAGTCGAAGCAGGCCCTGCTGGTCAGCGCGTCCGGCATCGACGGCACCTACACCAAGACCCGGCTGGTCCCGTTCGGCGAGTACATCCCGTTCCGGTCGGCGCTTGGCTGGCTCAGCAAGATCAGCCGGGCGGCCCCGCGGAACGTGGTGCCTGGCACTGGCGCGCATGTGCTTCGGGCGACGATCCGCGGCGGCAGCCCACTCATTTTCGGTGTGCTGATCTGCTTTGAGTCCGCGTTCCCCGACATGTCCAGGGTAGACACCGACCGCGGCGCGCAGGTGATCTTCTACCAGACCTCGGACGCCACGTTCCAAGACAGCTGGGCTCCGGCCCAGCACGCAGCGCTTGGGGCACTGCGGGCGGCCGAGACCGGCAGGCCGGTCGCGCAAGCCGCCCTCACCGGCGACTCGGCCGCCTTTGACGACAGGGGCAGGCTGCTCGCCTGGGCAGGCACCAGTTACCGTGGCGTGCTGCTGGTGCGACTCACACTGCCGGCCGCGTCATCCCTGACCCTGTACGACCGGCTCGGTGATTACGTGCCGTGGACTGCGACCGCCATCGCCGCCATCGCGGCACTCGCCGGACTGCTGCGCATCCGCCGTAGCCGGCCTAAGCCGGTAAACGGGATACCCGCCCTCACAACAGGTCGCATAGTCTTTGATGACAGCCGCAAAGCGGGCGGACCCGCTTCCGCACCCGGCCACCGCGGCGACGGCGCGCCGGACGCGGCAGCAGAACCCGAGAGTGCGGCCGCGCCAGGGACAGAGACATAGGCGCCCGGCCACCGCGACCAGCGGCGGCGCGCCGGGTCCGGTCAGATCCGCGAGGGAGACGGCGTGCGGACAGCGAGCACCTTTCCCAGGACGTCCCGGTCGGCGCTAGTAGCCCTCTGCTGTCTCACGGCCGCGGCGCTGGCCGCGGGCTGCTCCGCAAGCGCCAGGCCGCTTGCGCACTCCGGGTCAGGCTCGAGGCCGGCCAGCACCGCCAGCGCGGTGGAGCTGAGCATCACCCCCGCGAGCGGCAGCACCAACGTCAACCCTGGCGGCGGGATCAGCGTGACCGCTGCCCGCGGCAAGCTCACTAACGTGTCCGTGCGGGCGGCGGGTGACCCGGTCGCCGGCACGATGAACGCGACCAGCACCTCATGGCACAGCACGTGGGCGCTCGCCATATCCACTGGTTACACGGTCACCGCGACCGCACAGGGCGCCAGCGGGCCTCCGGTCACGCAGACTAGCTCGTTCCGCACCATGACCCCGGCCCGAACATTCCAGACAATGATCTTCGAGGGCCAGGGCCAGACCTACGGCGTCGGCATGCCGATCATGCTGACCTTCAGCCAGCCGATCGTCAACAAGGCCGCGGTCGAGCGAGCGCTGGAGGTGCAGACATCCAGGCCGGTGGTCGGAGCCTGGTACTGGGACGGTAACCAGACCGTCGACTTCCGGCCCCGGGATTACTGGCCGGCCGGGACGACGGTGAGCTTCACCGGACACCTGAACGGCGTCGAGGGCGCGCCCGGCATGTACGGGGACCATACGCTGACCCAGTCCTTCAGGATCGGTACCTCGCTGATCGTCGTGGCCAGCACCGCGAGCCATTACATGGACGTGTACCGCAATGGCAGGCTCTTCGCGCACTGGCCGATCAGCACCGGCAGACCCACCCTGCCGACGCCCAACGGCAGTTACCTGACGATCGACAAGGACAACCCGGTGCTGATGGTGGGGCCCGGCTACAGCGAAGAGGTGCCGTGGTCGGTCCGGTTCACCTGGACTGGTGACTACCTGCACGACGCCTACTGGTCGGTGGCCGAACAGGGCACCCTCAACGTGAGTCACGGCTGCGTGAACATGCCGCCCGCCGATGCCGAGGAGTACTACAAGATGGAGGTGCCCGGCGACCCGGTCACGATCACCGGCAGCCCGGCCGCTGGCACCTGGGACAATGGCTGGACCGAGTGGTTCCTCACCTGGACTCAGTACCTGAAGGGCAGCGCGCTGCACGAGGCGGTGGAGGCCGGGCCCCAGGGCAGCACGTTCGTCAGTCCCGCGTCGTTGTCCGACAGCACCGCCAGCGCTCCGGTTGGCAGGTCCCGCGCAGACAACTGGCACGCCACTGGATAGCAAGGGGCCTGAGCAGCCCCGTTCCCGGACTGATCCCCTGCCCAATACGTCCGTTATCGGGCGTAGATAGCGGCGCTTACGGTGGGCTTTATTCCCGTTACCCACCGGTAGTGACAAGCCTCATAGCGGGATGCTCGGACGTCGAGCGAGGCGTTATACGAACAGATCCTCTCCGGGGCCGCGCCGTTGCGCTCGGCGATGGCTCCCGAGCCTGAGACCACCGGACGGTCGGCACCCGCTGGCCTGACTCGGTCCGCCATGAACCCGCGACGCGCGTATGCGCGAGCTTGCCGGAGATCGCCCGGCGAGTTCATTCTGGTCCGCCTCGGGCGGGCCGGGCGGCTAGGACACGTACGGAAGGGAACTGAATGCTGCGCGCTGATCGACTTATCGACGCCGTTCGCGGCCACAAGAAGTCTGTCATGTACCTCGGCTCGGCCCTGGCGCTTGCGGGCGCCGGAAGTGCAACCGCCGCCACGGTGGGCGCTGCGCCGACTGCCCGACCCGTCGCGCCGGTGGTCACCAAGGCTGCCGCCGCAGCGTCGTCCCACCCCACGACACACGCGACCGCAGCTGCTCGCCGCCAGGGCAGCACCCGTCCAGATGTTTCGAGCCGGCCGGTCACGCATACGGGATCGGGCCGCCCGAGCGCCGACCACCAGGCCGCGCGCACTAAGGACGCCGCCGCCCACCCGGCAACGCACGGCGGCACGCACCGCCCGGCCGCGCACGTCACCCACAGCCTCACCGCGCACGCCACCACCAGCCCGGCCGCGCACGTCACCCACAGCCTCACCGCGCACGCCACCACCAGCCCGGCCGCCCATGCCACCACCCGCGACCCCGCTTCACGGCACCCCGCCACCCACCGGGCAGCGCACGGCGACACGCATCACCCGGCCGCGCACGTCACCCACAAGCTCACCGCGCCCGCCAGCATCCACCCGGCAACGCATGTCACCACCCGCGGCCCCGCCGCACGCCACGTCGCCACCCACCCGGCAGCGAGGATCGTTACCTGGGGGCAGGTCAGCGCGAAGCTGAACCAGGAAACCAACCCGGCCGCAGCCAGCCGCGGCGAGACTCCGCCCGCGGACAAGTTGCTGCCCGTTGCCACCACCGGCCAGCAGTCCTGGATGCCGATCACCCCGGCCCAGTACGCCAACGCCACCACCATTGTCCGGCAGGCGCTGGCCAAGCGAATGGGCGTGCGCTCTGCTGTCGTGGCCGTGGCGACCGCGATGCAGGAGTCCAGGCTGCTCAACATCGACTACGGCACCTCGGACTCGCTCGGCCTGTTCCAGCAGCAGCCAGACTGCGGTTGGGGTACGGCGGCGCAGGTGATGAACCCGAGCTACGCATCTGACGCCTTCCTGAACGCGCTGCAGCGTTACCAGGCCGGAAACCCGACCTGGTCCGCCCGGCCGCTCTACCAGGCCGCTCAGGGCGTACAGAACTCCGCGTTCCCCCTCGCGTATGCGCAATGGGAGTCGCAGGCCGCGCAGCTGGTGCAGTCGATCGTGATGCGACTGGCCTGACAACCTCCGGTTCTGGCCTCTCCCCCCAGGCCGCGAGCCGGACCCGCCAGGCCGCCGGGCGTCCCCCCGCCCAGGCCGGCCAGGCACAGTGTGCCCCGCCCTCCCCGAGGGGGCGGGGCACACTTATTGACCGCGGCGGCACGAGCATCACCCCCGATGTTGTAGAACAAGGTGCCATGACGACGTTCTTGACCAACGAGGGCTACTTGGCCCTGGTCATCTTCGGCTTTGTCCAGGCCTGCTGCATTCCGATCTCCTCGGAGATCACCTTCGGCTTCGCGGGCGTGCTGGCTTACGAGCACCATCTGAGCCTGGCGCTGGTGATCATCGTCGGGTCTCTGGCCGAGCTTGCAGGCTCCTTCACGGCCTACGGCATCGGCCGTAAGGGCGGCCGGTCAGCTATCGAGAGGTACCGTCGTTACCTGCTGATGACCAGGAGGGACGTCGACCGCGTCGAGCGATTCTTTGCCGGGCGCGGTTCCTGGTCGGTGGCCGTTGCGCGGGTGATCCCGCTGGTCCGTGCCTTTGCGGGCCTGGTGGCCGGGCTCGTCGAGGTGCCCGTCGCGCCGTTCGCGATCTTTAACCTGATTGGCACCGTGGTCTGGGCCACCACGCTGTCCCTGCTCGGGTACGCGGCTGGCAGCGACTGGAGCAAGGTGGCTAAGAGCTGGTCGTATGGCAGCGACGCCCTTGCCGCGGTCGTGGTCCTCGCCCTGGTCGTACTGATCGCGCACAAGTGGCACCAGATCAGGAAGGAACGGCAGGCCGACCTGGCGGCCGCCGCGGCCGCGCCAGCCACGCTGACCGCGTCGGACGCACCTGCGGCCGACCGGCTCGCCGCTGCGCCCAGCCTGGTCTCGAAGGACGCGCCCGCGGCCAGCGGCCGGCACCGTGCGCCGACGGACCGACAGGGTGGCTGACCGGCCCGACGCCCTGCCCTGGCATCACGACGCGGTTGTCTACGAGGTCTACCTGCGCAGTTTCGCAGACGGCAACGGCGACGGCGTAGGCGATCTGGCCGGGCTCCGCTCCCGGCTGACTTACCTGAGCGACCTCGGCGTGGACGCGCTCTGGATTACGCCCTGGTACGTCTCGCCGATGGCCGACGGCGGCTACGACGTCGCGGACTACCGAGACATCGACCCGCTGTTCGGCACCCTGGCCCAGGCCGAGGAGGTGATCGGTGCGGCCCACGACGCCGACCTCAAGATCATCATTGACCTCGTCCCGAACCACTGCTCTGACCAGCACCCCTGGTTTGCCGCCGCGGTGGCGGCCGGTCCTGGCACGCCGGAACGGGACCGATTCTGGTTCCGGCCGGGCCGGGGCGAGGGCGGCGAGCAGCCGCCAAACGACTGGCCGTCCATGTTCGGCGGCCCCGCCTGGACCAGGGTCACCGAGCCCGACGGCAAGCCCGGCGAGTGGTACCTGCACTTGTACGCGGCCGAGCAGCCCGACCTGAACTGGGAGAGTCCCGAGGTCAGGGCCGAGTTCGAGGCGATACTGCGGTTCTGGCTCGATCGCGGCGTCGACGGCTTCCGGATCGACGTAGCCGACTTCCTAGTCAAGGATCCGCAGCTACCCGACATCGCGGGCCTGCCGGCCGCAGCGCGCAGGCCGTGGGCGGACCAGGACGGCCTGCACGACATCTACCGGAGCTGGCGGCGGGTCATCGGCTCCTACCCGCGCGCTGCGGTCTTCGTCGGCGAGATCTGGCTCAAGCCGCTGACCAGGCTGCGGCCTTACCTGACCGGCGACCAGCTGCATACCGCCTTCAACTTCGACTACCTGGGCACGCCGTGGGACGCCGGCAGCCTCCGCGATGTCATCGACACCACGCTGACCAGCATCGGCGCCGCCGCGCCCTGGGTGCTGTCCAACCACGACGTGACCAGGCACCTGACCAGGTACGGCCGGGCCAGCACCGGCGGCGACTGGCAGCCCGATCCCGGCTGCCCAGACCTCGCATTGGGCACCCGCCGGGCCAGGGCTGCCCTGCTGCTGTCGCTCGCCCTGCCCGGCAGCGCGTACCTGTACCAGGGCGAGGAGCTAGGCCTGTGGGAGGTCGAGGACATCCCCGACGAGCTGATCGCCGACCCGATCTGGGAGCGAACTGACCACTTCGTCCGTGGTCGCGATGGCTGCCGGGTTCCGCTGCCCTGGCAGGCGCGAGCCGCGGGGTTCGGCTTCGGACCAGCCGACGCCGCCGCGCCCTGGCTGCCGCAGCCAGCCGCCTGGGGTGAGCTGGCCGCCGACGTCCAGGCTGGCGACCCGGCCTCCATGCTCGAGCTGTACCGGGCTGCGCTACGGCTGCGCAAGAGCCGCAGCCCGCGCGGCATGCCCGGCTCGGACCAGCTGACCTGGCTAGACGCCCCCGACGGCGTGCTGGCTTTCACCCGGCCTGGCGGCCTGACCTGCGTGGTCAACACCTCAGCGCAGTCCGTGCCGTTGCCGCCGCATACCGGGCTAATGCTGGCCAGCGCTCCTATCGAGAAGGACATGCTGCCGCGGGACACCGCCGCCTGGCTGCTCGCGCGACTGGGCGGTGTCCCTTCGGTCGGTGTTGTGGGTTAGGGCACGGGTGTCTTGAAGGCCTTCAGCAGCTGGGATACGCGCTGAGCCGACACGTGCAGGATTGCAGCGATGTCACGGCCCGACAATCCCTCTAGTTTCAGACGGTGGGCGACCTGGCGCGACCGGGCCGCGGCCGCGCGAAGTGCCTGCTCTGCCTCAGCGATCGCGTCGCGCGCGGCCTGCGCGGCCTCGTCGAGTCCGCCTCCAATCTCGGGCTGGATGACGACGGTGTCACCTGAGGTATCACCGTCGGTGAGGGTCTCGATGTAATCGCGGACCATCTGCTCGGCGCCACCGAGGTTGCGGGACTGGGTGACGCCGATGCCGTCGATATGCAACTCCCATCCGTGCTTCCAGCGCTTGGCGCGCACGGTGTAGGTGGTCATTGGAGCCATCCCTCCGGCAGGCAGGCTAACTTCTTGCTGGTGTCGCGGACGACGCCCGGCGAGACGATGCGGGACTGCGCCACGACGGCTACGTGCTCCCCGCAGGGGCAGTACCACTTCTGGTGGTCGCCCTTGCCCTGCTTGGGGGTGCATCCGTGGTCCAACAGCGCTCGCGGCATCTCGCGGTACTGCATTGCCTTCACCATGACGGATAATCTAGCCGGACTGGATGACAATCCTAAAGGCCGGCTAGACGTGCTGGCCGCCACTAGCCCGCCGGGCTGGAACGAGCCGACCGGCGGCTGGCACTAGCTGGCCGCGGCCGACCTGGCGGGCACCGCGAGCTGGCGGGGCAGTCCCGCGCGCGAGTCGCGCTTCCGCCAGTACCGCCTGACCCAGCCGGGCCGGGTATCGCGCCCGGCGATCGCTGTCGTGACCGCCGCTGTCGACTGGGCCAGCAGCTCGTTGGCCTCGGCGAACGCGCCGGCCGGTGACGGCGGCGTGGCCAGCCACCGTGCCTGCACCGCGTCCCGCTCGGCAGCGATCAGCGGGCAGGCCGCGGCCGGGTCGCGCAGCGCCGCCCGGTGCAGCACCTCGTGCCGCCACCACAGGGTGGCCGGGTCGTAGCGGTCGGCCGGCTCCGGCCCGAGGTCGAGCGGCTCGCCAACAGCCGCCGGCTTGAACAGCGACGTACACGGGGCCGCGGTCGCCGTCACCCAGTGCGCGGCGCCGTCCGGCCGCAGCTCCGCCACCCAGGACGCTGTCGTCTGCGAGTTCGCGGCCAGGCCGCCGGCATGCATGCAGGGCGCGGACATGCCTCCGTTGATCAGGGAGTAACGGGGTGCCCCCGTGTCGCTGCCATGGTCGGCCAGCGTTGCCATCAGGTCGGCCAGCCCGGTGGCCTGGCCGGCCCGGTGCTGGGTAAGTGGCTGGCGGACCCGGCAGGCGGATACAGCTGTTTTCAGCCGGTCACTGTGCTCGCTGGCGAAAGGCTGGATCGTCAGGCCGTTGGAGATGCTCCGGGCGCCGGCATCCACCCGCTCGACCGCCCAGAGCTTGCCCGCGGTCTCCAGCACGTACGCGCCGCTGCCGTCGGCCACGATGAAGCCGTTGTGATAGGTGAAGCCGCGGCGCTCGTGGCCGCAGCCGCCGCCCTGCCCGTGCTGCTCGAGCAGGCCGGTGATCACCGCTACCGCGTCACCCGCGGTGGCGGCCCGCTCGAGTGCGAGCCGAAGCATGTCCATCCCGGTCAGCCCGGTCCTGGCGTACCGCTGATCGGTGAACACCGCTTCGTTCCCGATAATGACGCCGTGCTCGTTGGCGCCGATTTCAGCGCCCCACATCCAGAACGGCCTGCTAAGTAGCACCGCGTTCGTCTCGCGAACCTGGCCGATGTCGATCCAGGTACAGCGCAGCCGCGCCCCGGCCTGATGCCTGCGCCGAGGCTGCCAGTCCAGGAACTGGGCCTCGTTCGGGTCCCGGTCGGAGTTCTTGGCGAACAGGACGTGGTCAGGCCGGACCACGACCACGGTGTCGCACATGAGGCTCAGTCAATCAGGGCCTGGTAGACGAGCTGGCGCAGTTGAGGCCTGATCGGATAGGTGCTAGAGGGCAGTAGCTGGGTGAAGAAGCTGACCGTAAGCTCCTCGGCCGGGTCGACCCAGAAGGTGGTCGACGCCGCCCCGCCCCAGTTGAACTCGCCTGCCGAGCACAGCGTCTTCGAGGCGGCCGGATCCAGTTGCACCGCGAATCCCAGTCCGAAGCCGACACCCTGGAAGACCGATTCCGCATACAGCGGCCTGCCGAAGGTGTCCAGGTCTGCGTCGCCAGGCAGGTGGTTTCTGGTCATGTAGGCGACGGTGCGCGGGCCGAGCAGCCGGACGCCGTCAAGCTCGCCTGCCGGGCTGTCCGGCCGGTGCAGCAGCATCTGGGTGAACCGGTGATAGTCGGCCGCCGAGGACACCAGGCCGCCGCCGCCGCTGAGGTAGGCCGGCTCGCGCAACGCGGCCTTGCCCATGGCGTCTATTCGAGCGGCCTTGCCCTCGGCACCACGGTTGTAGAGCGCGGCCAGCCGCCCGGCCTCCTGCGGCCCGGCCCAGAACGCGGTCTCTGCCATGCCAAGCGGCCGGAAGATCCGCGCGGCGAAGAACTCGTCGAGCCGCTGGCCGGCAACGACCTCGACGACCCGGCCGAGGACGTCGGTCGAGACCGAGTAGTTCCACTCAGTACCGGGCTGGAACAGCAGCGGCATGCCCGCGAACAGGTCGCAGATCCCGGCCAGGTCGGTATTGCGCGGGCTCCCCCACTCGAAGCCGTTGGCCCGGTAGATCGCGTCCACCGGGTGTGCGCGATGGAACCCGTAGGTGAGGCCGGAGGTGTGCGTGAGCAGGTGCCAGATCCGGACGGGCTCGGTGACCGGCTCGGTCATGTAGGCGATGTCCGAACCGGCGGTGAAGACCCTGGCGTCCGCGAACGACGGAATGTAACGACTGACCGGGTCGGTCAGCTGGAAGCCGCCCTCCTCGTACAGCATCATGGCCGCGACCGAGGTGATCGGCTTGGTCATGGAGTAGATCCGCCACAGCGTGTCAGGCTCTACGGGCAGGCCCGCCTCGAGGTCACGCTGGCCGTAGGTCGACACGTGCGCGAGCTTGCCGTGCCGGCTGACGGTGATCAGCCAGCCCGGCAGCCGCCCGGTGTCCACGTAACGAGCGAAGTGCTTGTCGATCCGCTCCAGCCTGGCGCCGTCAAAGCCGACCTCTGCCGCCTCAACCTCGGTTTGCACTCCGCCCATCTAGGTCCATCCTCCGCTCACCGCTGCGATCAGTCCTGTCCCGATCCTGCCAACTGGAACCGCGTTCGGTCCAGAGCAGGCAGTGCCGGGTTAGCGGGATCCAGGCCGGGCTACAGGGCTAGAGCAGACTGTCCACCTGATGCACGTCGCCGCAAGGGACGTTCAGCGCGGCATGGGTGCCGACGGATCGCGTCCTCGTCCGGGCCCTCGAGAAGGCAGTACACCTTGCCGTCGGCATTGTGGAAAAGCTCTACCTGCCGCACCCCGAACTCATCGGCCGTGCCGTTCCTCGTCCCCTCCGCGATGCCGTCGATCGCTTCCTGCGGAAGCTTCAGGTCATCGTGAAAATCCATGAACTTCGGCATATGCCCCTCCGGTGGATGCCTAGATAAAGAAAACCCCCGCGTTTTACCAAGCAAAGGTAAAGGACACTGTAGACGCGCGGGACGGCTCTGAGCCAGTCATAGCGCTCGCAGCTCAGTCTGGCAAGCGGGTCCGGCGCCGCACCTCGTACAGCAGGATCCCCGCCGCCACCGCCAGGTTGAGCGACTCCGCGGTGCCGGTCATCGGGATCGAGACCCGCAGGCCGGCCGCGGAGAGCAGCCCGTCCGGCAGCCCGGTGCCCTCGCTGCCGAGCAGCAGCGCGAGCGGCGGGCGCAGATCGGCGTCCCAGCAGGACAGACTCGCCCGGCCCGATGTGGCCACGACGGTCACGCCGTGACCGAGCGCCCACTCCAGAAACTCCGCGGCCGAGCCCGCGATGGCAACCGGCATAGCGAAGAGCGCGCCCATGCTCGCCTTGACCGCGGCCGGGTCGTAAGGGTCGGCCGACGGGCCGATGAGCACGACGGCGTTCGCGCCCGCCGCGCTGGCGGTCCTGATGATCGTGCCGAGGTTGCCAGGGTTGCCGGCCTCGTGCAGCGCCACGAACAGCGAGTCGGGCCCGGCCGGCAGATCGCTGACCGCCAGTGGCGCAGACCTGACGATCGCGGCCAGCCCGGACGGTCCGTCCCTGTCCGCGATCCTGGCGAACAGCTCGTCCGACAGCCTGGCCACCAGAACCCCGGCGGCCTCCTGCGCGGCCACCATCGCGACCGCGCCAGGGTGCCGAAGCAGGCCGGGTGCGACGATCAGCACCTCGATGCGGGCGCCTGCCTCGACCGCCTGCCAGACCGGCTGGATGCCCTGCACGACGAACGCCGACTCACGCCGCCTGTGCTTGCGGTCGCCGAGCCGCCGCACGCGCTTCACCAGCGGATTCGCCGCGCTGCTGATCACCTCGGCCATCGCCTGGCGAGCCTACTCCGGTCCGGCCGCTGGTCGCCTCCTATAGTGGCCAGCGCGGATCTTCGAAGGACGGTACATGGGTGCTGAGCGCGATCGGGTGGCCGGCTTCGGGCGGCTTGAGGACGGGCTGCGGCAGGCCGGCGACTGGTATCGGTGGGGCCCCTATGTCAGCGAGCGGCAGTGGGGCACGGTCCGCGAGGACTACTCACCCGACGGCGAGGCGTGGGATTACCTGCCGCACGACCACGCCAGATCGCGCGCCTACCGCTGGGGCGAGGACGGCCTGGCCGGCTTCTGCGACATCGAGCAGCGGCTGTGCCTGAGCCTGGCGCTGTGGAACGGGCAGGACCCGATCCTGAAGGAGCGCGCGTTCGGCCTGACCAGCGCGCAGGGCAATCACGGCGAGGACGTCAAGGAGTACTGGTGGTACCTCGACGCGCTGCCCAGCCAGGCCTGGAATCGCTGGCGTTATCACTATCCGCAGGCGCCGTTCCCATATGAGGAGCTGATAGAGCGGAACGCATCGCGGTCCCGGCAGCAGCCGGAGTATGAGCTGATCGACACCGGGGTGTTCGACGAGAGCAGGTACTGGATCACCGAGGTCCATTACGCGAAGGCAGCCGCGGACGACATCCTGATGACGGTCGAGGTGACCAACGCCGGGCCGGACCAGGCGCAGTTGCACGTGCTGCCGACAGCGTGGTTCCGCAACACCTGGTCCTGGGATGCGGCAGGCGGGCAGCGCCCCGAGTTCGACGCCGCTTCGGACGCGCGAGTCACCCTCACCCATCCGATCTGCGGCCCGATGGAACTGCTGGCGGCAGCCGGACCGGACGGTGCCGCACCGGTCACACTTTTCTGCGAGAACGAGACCAACGTGGCGCGGCTGTTCGGCGCGGCTGCGCTGACCCCGTACCCGAAAGACGGCATCAACGACCACGTGGTGACCGGCGCCGCCACGGTGAACCCGGCTCAGCGCGGCACCAAGTGCTCCTTCTGGTACAAGCTGACCCTGGCCGGCGGTGCGAAGGCCCAGCTTCGCATCCGGCTGCGGCCCGTCGCCGCCGACAGCCAGCCGGAGCCGCTCGGGCCGCAGTTCGAGGCGGTCACCGCCCGGCGCCGGGCCGAGGCGGACGAGTTCTACGCGGAGCTGACCCCGGCCGGAGCGAGCGCCGACGAGGCGATGGTGATGCGGCAGGCGTTCGCGGGAATGCTCTGGTGCAAGCAGCTGTACTTCTACGACGTGGCGCGCTGGCTGGACGGCGACCCGGCCCAGCCTCCTCCGCCGCCCAGCAGGCTCACCGGCCGGAACTGCCGCTGGCGCAGCTTCGACGCGTTCGACATCATGTCGATGCCGGACAAGTGGGAGTACCCGTGGTTCGCGGCCTGGGACCTGTCGTTCCACTGCGTGGCGCTCGCGCACCTCGACCCGGCATTCGCCAAGTACCAGCTGATCCTGCTGTGCCGGGAGTGGTTCCAGCATCCCGGCGGTGCGCTGCCTGCCTACGAGTGGGACTTCGGCGACGTGAACCCTCCGGTGCAGGCGTGGGCCGCGCTCGAGGTGTTCGCCGTGGACGGCGGCAGGGACATCGACTTCCTCAGCCGGGTCTTCGACAAGCTGCTGGTGAACTTCACCTGGTGGGTGAACAGGGAGGACGCCGAGGGCAACAACCTGTTCGAGGGCGGCTTCCTCGGGCTGGACAACATCGGCCCTATCGACCGGTCGCATCTGCCCGTCGGCGGGATCCTGGAGCAGGCCGACGCGACCGGCTGGATGGCGTTCTACGCCATGGCCATGATGACGATCGCGCAGATCTTGCACCAATCCGGCCACCGGCCGGGGATCGACCTGGCGCTGAAGTTCCTCGAGCATTTCGCGGCCATCAAGCAGGCGCTCGACAACCGCGGGCTGTGGGACGAGACCGACGGGCTGTACTACGACCGGCTGATCACCCCGGACGGCGGCCGGGTGCCGGTCAAGGTCAGGTCGATCGTGGCGGTGCTGCCCGCGCTGGCCATGACGGTGGTCGGCCAGGAGACCATCGACCTGGCCATGGTCGTGCGCAAGCGGTTCGCTGACCTGCTCGCCGAGCAGGACCTGGCCGGGCCCGGCCAGCTCGCCGGCATCGGGCTGATGCGCGGCGCGCCTGGCAATCAGCGGCTGCTGCTCAGCCTGGCCGGACCGGACCAACTGCGGCGCCTGCTGAGCGTGCTGGCCGACGAGGCCGAGTTCCTGTCACCGCACGGCCTGCGCGCGCTCTCGGCCGTGCACCGCGAGCATCCCTACACCATCGACGTCGAGGGCTACCAGGCGAGCATCGACTATGAGCCTGCCGAGTCCACGACACCGCTGTTCGGCGGGAACTCCAACTGGCGCGGGCCGGTCTGGTTCCCGGTGAACTACCTGGTCATCAGCGTGCTTGAGCGGTACCACCGGTTCTTCGGTGCCGAGCTGACCATCGAGTACCCGACCGGGTCAGGTCAGCAACTGCCGCTCGACAAGATCGCCGCAGACCTGCAGGACCGGCTGATCTCGATTTTCCTGCCCGGACCTGACGGCCGGCGGCCATGCTTCGGCCAGGTGTCGCCGCTGGCCGACGACCCGGCCTGGCGGGACAACCTGCTATTCAGCGAGTACTTCCACGGCGACAACGGGGCCGGCCTCGGCGCATCGCACCAGACCGGCTGGACCGGCCTGATCGCCGACATAATCCGCCGCCGGCACGGCGCGGTTCCGTCATTGGGCGAGGCGCTGGCGGCTGCCTTCGAGCGCGACATAGGGTCGGATCATGAGTCAGAGTCTTGAGGGCGAGTACGCGCCGAGCCCGGCGCAGTGGGTCCGTGACCAAGTCGAGCTGTACGAGTCCTCGGGCGGCCAGAAGGGCAACACGCTGCGCGACACGGGCCTGCCCGTGGTCATAGTGACGACCAGGGGCAACAAGAGCGGCAAGATCCGCAAGACGCCGCTGATGCGGGTCGAGCACGACGGGCAGTACCTGCTGGTCGCGTCCAAGGGCGGCGCGCCCAGGCACCCGGTCTGGTACTACAACCTGAAGGCCGACCCTGGCAACGTGCTGGTACAGGACGGACCGGAGCCGTTCGAGGTCCACGTCCGCGAACTGGACGGCGACGAGCGGGCGCAGTGGTGGCAGCGGGCAGTCGCCGCGTTCCCTCCATATGCGGAGTACCAGGAGAAGACCCAGCGGCGGATCCCGGTCTTCCTGGCGACTCGCGCCGGCTGAGCTGGCCAGCCGGCGCGCCATCCGGAGGAGATGTCGGGATTGGCCGATACTGACGAAACCGAAAGGCGTGAGGACAAGGCTCGGGCCGTCAGCACCGGGAGGTAGCGGGGTGCGCAGCAGGCAGTACGGACAGGACGTACTCGCAGCTCCGTCCCGCCGGCCCGCGCCGCCACCGCAGGTCCCGGCCGAGCCTGGACTGGTCGTGGAGGACGGGGCAGCGCAGTTCTGCGGCGCCATCGTCAGCTGCGAGAAGGACGCGGTGATGCTGGAGGACAGGTTCGGCAAGCGCCGGATGTTCCCGCTCAGCGGCACTTTCCTGCTCGAAGGCAGGCGAGTCCTGCTGGTGCGTCCCGTCCCAGCCAGCAAGGACCGCGCCGCCCGCACCGCATCCGGATCTGTCGCTGCTCCGCCGAGCCGGGCGAAGGTGGCCCGAGCAAGCCGCATCTTCGTGGAGGGCAGGCACGACGCCGAACTGGTCGAGAAGGTGTGGGGCGACGACCTGCGCGACGTCGGTGTCGTCGTTGAGCACCTCGGCGGCATCGACGACCTGCCCGCGATCGTCGCAGATTTCGCCCCTGAGCCGGGCCGACGGCTCGGAGTCCTCGTTGACCATCTCGTCGCCGGATCGAAGGAAAGCAGGATAGCGGCGCAGGTCACCTCGGCGCACGTGCTCATCGTCGGGCACCCGTTCATCGACGTGTGGGCCGCGGTCAAGCCAGCCGCGGTCGGCATCGGGGCCTGGCCGCAAGTGCGCCGCGGTGTCGACTGGAAGGGCGGCGTACTTCAGGCCATCGGCTGGCCTCAGGACAGCGCCGCGGGATGGCGGCGCATCCTCGGCTCGGTGCGGTCGTTCGCCGACCTTGAGCCAGCCTTCCTCGGGCGGGTAGAGGAACTGATCGACTTCGTGACCGCGCCGGGCAGCAGCTAGCTCTCGCCCGCCCCGACAAGACGCGCGAACACCGCACGGACCTCGCCAGGATCGAGCTCGCAGGTCGCATCACCGACGGACAGCTCGATCCGCTGCACGGCCGGATCGCCTGTCGTCATGCAGGTCGGCCTGACCCAGATTCCGCTGTCCGCGGCGAGCCCGCGGGCCGCAGCCGCGAACCCGTCGCTGCTGACCTCGATCAGCACATGCATCATCGGCACCTGCGGCGGATCGGGCACTACCCGCACGCCGGGCAGCCCGGCAAGTGCGGCGGCGATCGCGCGGGCGTGATCTAGGTAAGCGGGGAAGCGCGGAAGCCGCTGCCGAAGGCATGCCAGCGCGGAAGCGGCGCTTGGCCACAGGCCGTGCAGCGTCCCGCCCATCCGCTTGCGCCACTCGCGCACCTGCGCCACGACATCCCGAGGTCCGGATATGCAGCAGCCAGGCAGGGCTCCGATGCCCTTATAGAACGACACGTAGACCGTGTCGAACAGAGCGGCTATCTCGGCCTGGCTGCGGCCGTACCCGGCCGCCGACTCCCATAGCCTGGCCCCGTCCAGGTGCGCCGCCGCGCCGTGCCCGCGGGCCCAGCCAACCTGCGCCACCAGGTCATCGAAGGCCGGCTGCTGGCCACCGAGATCCCGCTGCGGCAGCTCGATGAGCAGCGCGGCAAGCTCTTCCTCGATCTTGACCAGGTCGTCCATCGTGATAAGCCGGTTCGGATCGCCGGCCGGCCTGCCGGTCAGGCCATGGAGCCGCTGATAGCCCTGCTCCTCGTGCCGCTCCAGATGGCACATCGGGTGGAACGCGATAGTCGCGCGGCCGCGGCGGTCGGCGTGCACGCGCAGCACTGCCTGCTGCGCCATGGTGCCGCTGGGCAGGAATACCGCCGCGGGCTTGGCCAGCAGCCCGGCGATCTCGGTTTCGAGTTCGGTGACCACGCCGCCATCACCATAGGTGTCGACCTGAGTGTCCGGCGGGATCGTCGCCAGCATGGCCAGTGCGGTCACCGGGCCGTGCCCCTGCAGGAACCTCGTGCACTTGTCCCTGAGCGCATCGAGTTCCTCGCGTTCGGTCATCTGCTGATTCCGTCCTCGTCGGCTAGCTGACAGCTTCTGGCCATCGTCCGCTGATTATGGCCCGGCGCAGGCCGGCCATCGTCATTGCCCGGAGCCGACCAGGACCGGAGGGCCTGGCCAGGCGTGTCGTAGTGCCGCTGCGAGCGGACGCCTCAGTACGGTTACAAAGAAACCGACCACTACCCAGCAATGCATTACTTCGCGTAAGGTCCTCTCTACATTCCGCCCGTTATCGTTCTATCGCTGGGAATCGCCGTGCCAGCTCGCCGTCGCACCCTCACCGCCCTGGTTGGCGCCGCAGCAACGCTCCTGGCGATGGCCTGGCTGCCTGCCTCGGCCCTCGCGCAGGGCAACATCAGCCTTGTCTCGGTCGGGCCTGACAGCAGCCAGGACCCGTACGACCTCACGGTCGTCGTGGACGACGCCAACGGCCAGCAACTGACCGGCATGACCGTGCAGGTCCTCGACTCGAACAACAACCTCGTGGCCACGCCGACCATGACCTACTCGTCCGGGACGCCGGACGCGCAAGCCTGGGTGCCGGTTACGCCAATCGCGCAGTCAGACCTCCCGGCCGGCAGCTACACGGTGGACGTCACCGCGACCGACACCGAGGAGTCGGACGATCTTCAGGGGTCGTTCTCGTTCTCCTACGCGACCACGCTGACGGTGACGCCGAATCCCACCACCGTGACGCAAGGGTCGCAGGACGTGCTCTTCAGCGGCACGCTGACCGGAGTCGCGCCCGGCGGCACCCCGGTCGGCATTTCTAGCGCCCCGGTTAGCGTCAGCGTCTCGGGTGGATCGCCAAGCTCGGCCGGAAGCACGGACTTCAACGGCGACTTCAACTACACGATCGACGGCATCACGCGGACCGCCGACTACAACTTCAGCGTCGCCGGGACAGGCACTTACGCGGCGGCCTCGGACGACGTCACGGTCGGCGCCGACCAGGCAGCGACCGCAATCACGGCAACGCCCAGCCCGCCGAGCGTCACCCAGGGATCGCAGAACGTCACCTTCAACGGCACGGTCTCCGCGACCCCGGCAGGCAGTTCCACCGCGGTGGGCGTTGGCAGCGGCGTGCCGGTGTACCTCAGCATCAACGACGGGACAGCCACCCAGGTCACGACCACGGACGACGCGAACGGTGACTTCAGCTACACCGTTACCGGCATCACGCAGACCACCGACTACGACTTCAGCGTCGACGCAACCAGCCTCTACACAGCGGCCGCGTCCGGCGACATCCCTGTCGATGCGGTCCAGGCACCAACCACGCTGACGGCGACGGCGAATCCCTCAACTGTCACCGAAGGATCGCAGAACGTTACCTTCACCGGAACGGTGAGCGTGGAACCAGCGGGCACCTCGACACCGGTGGGCATCGGCAGCGGCGTGCCCGTGGAACTCAGCATCGGCGGCGGGTCGCCCGTCCAGGTCACCACCACAGATGACGCGAACGGCGACTTCACTTACACGCTCGACAACATCGACACCAGCACTGACTACGACTTCAGCGTGACCGCGACGAACCTGTACGGGGCCGCTTCCGACGACGTCGCGGTCGGTCTCGCCCAGGCACCGACGACGGTCAAGGTAACGGCCGGTCCCGATGAAGTCACTTTCGGCTCGCAGAACGTGACGTTCGCCGGCACGGTGACCGCGCTTCCTGCAGGCACCACGACATCTGTGGGCGTAGGCAGCGGCGTCCCGGTCTTCCTCAGCATCGGCGGCGCGACACCCAGCCAAGTCACCGTGACCGACGACGCGAACGGCGATTTCACCTACAACGCCACCGGCATCACCACAGGAACCGACTACAACTTCAGCGTCGGCGCAACCAGCCTCTATACCGCCGCCTCTGACGACGTGCAGGTCCCCGTAGACCCTGGCACGACCGGGATGGCGGTAACGGCGAATCCCCCGGACGTCAACCTCGGATCGTCGACCGTTATGTTCACGGGCACGGTGACCGTGACTCCGCCGGGCAGCAGCACCGCGCTAGGCATCGGCAGCGGCATCCCGGTGTATCTCAGCGTCGGCACCGGGCCGGCGACCGAGGTCGCGACGACCGATGACGCGAACGGCGACTTCACCTATACCGCTACCGGCATCACCCAGGCAAATGACTACAACTTCAGCATCGACGCTGCTGATCTGTACACAGCCGGCTCGGACAGCGTCCCGATCGGCCTCGACCAGCTGAACACCAACCTGGTGGTTACCCCTAGCCAGATGAATGTCACCGAAGGTTCGCAGAGCGTTACCTTCACCGGCACGCTGACCGGGACCGCGCCGGGCAGTACGACGCCGATCGACATTCCAGGCAATGTCCCTGTCGACCTGAGCGTCAACGGCGGCTCGGCCCGGCCGGTTGCCACAACCTCAAGCAGCCAGTTCAGCTACACCGTCAAGGGCATATCGAACGTCACTGCGTACGAGTTCAGTGTCGCCTCGTCTAGCACTTACACAGCCGGCACTGACGACGTCTCCATCGGGCTCAGCCCGGCGCAGACCAGGATCACGGGCACATCTATTTCTCCGGCTCACCTGAAGTACGGCCAGAAGGCAACGCTCAAGGGGACCCTTCAGTATCTGAGCGGCAAGACGTGGACGGACCTGGCCGCCACCGCGATTCACCTGGCGGAGGGCACGACCAGCATCGGAACCGTGTCGAGCAGCTCCAGCGGAGGCTTCACCGCTTCACTGCCGACTACCCATGGCTCCACTTGGAGCGCCACGGTCGACGCAGGCAACCTGATCCAGCAGACGACGAAGACCGGGAACCTAACCATCGCCGTGCCGACGAAAATGAAGTCGTTCGTGGCCAGGCTAACGGTCAACGGCAACATCAGCACTAACGGCTGCCTGCAGGTAACGGTGCCGGTCGACTACGCGCCCGAGTCAAAGATCGATATTCAGTACGCGCTCAAGGCCCGTGGCCCGTGGAAGGTACTGGGAGATCTTCAGCTCCTCGACACTGGTCCTGGCGAGCCGTGCGATGCCGCCGACCAGTCCTATTTCACCGGAAGTATTCACAGCAAGCTGGCCAACGGGTATTACCGAGCCTACTTCCCGGCGAACTCTAGCTTTGAGTCCTCTGTCAGCAGCGTCATCCACGCCTCGAGATACCAGACCAAGATCACCGGATTCACCGTGAGCCCGCACTCGGTCAAGACGGGCCAGACGGTAACGATCACCGGCCGACTGTGGCGGAAGGTCAAGAACTCCTGGGCGCCGTACGCGGGCCGCACGATTGAGTACATCTACAACGACAAGGGCACGAAGTTCTGGGGCAAGCTAGGCACGTCTAAGACGAACTCGCATGGTTACTTCAAGCAGCTTGCCGCCGGCGGCAGCGGGACCTTCGTCGCGATCATCTACGCCGAGTACGGCGGCAGCAGCACCGACTTCGCCGTCCGGAGCCCCGGCGTGGATCTCTCGGTGAACCCGAAGAAGTCGACCGCCGCGCAAAGCGCTAGCCCGGGCTCGGCGGGCAACCTTCCGGTCGTCCTCTCCCCGCCATACCTGGATCTGGCGATGGCAGCCCAGGCCATGGAGACGGCGACGAGCCAGATCTCACGTCAGTTCTGACGGCCTAGCCTGGCCGGCCCTCCGTAACGGCGGGCCGGCCGGTCAGGTCCGCCAGCCGAGCGCCATCAGGGTGACGGCATCCTGGCCGCTATCGGCCTCTCGCCATACGTCCCGGTGATCGTCGTGACTGAGTGCCAGAGGTAGTCGTGGTAGCTCAGGTACACCTGGGCGGTGGCACCGCCAGGGCCGGTGATGGTCAGCCAGGCCTGCACATAGCCCGATGCCTGATCCCACAACTCGTGACCGCTCACCGAAGTGTCCGACGTCCACTTCACCTTCTGGTATTTGACTACTGTTGCGCCAGCCGGACCGCTGAAGAGCTCGGTTCCGCCGCGCAGGCCGAAACCGTGCACGCCGTCGCCGTAGTACCAGTGCCAGTTCGCGTCACCGACCACGGCGGCGCCGTCGGCAGCGAGCCGCAGTCCGGTGGTACCCGCCCCGTTCCCCGCAGTAGGCGTCGCGGGAGTGACGAGGGATAGCTTTTCCGGGAACGAGCCGACGACGCGCACCTCGGGTGTGTTCCGGGCGCACGCGGCGTTCATGGTCTTCAGCCCGGCGGGGTCGGAGATGAACGTCCGAACCAGGCCCTGTGCGCAGCCGAAGGTGTCGTCAAGCGCGTTGATGTGCACGTCGTTGTGGATCAGGATCCAGCGTGCTGACGGGCCCATGTCCCGCGCTACCTCGCGGCCCTCGAACGGCGTGGTCAGCGAGTCGAGGTCGCCGGACAGCACCAGGACGGGCAGTGACCTCGGCGCGTATGGCGTCGGCGCGGCGCGGATTCGGTCCGGCTGGGCCGGCTTGGGCCAGTCCAGGCACGCGTCGAACTCTTCCTGTGGCTCGGTCAGCCACTCGTGCACCGTGAAAGGCGCGAACAAGGTCTTCGGCAGCCTCGCCTCCGCCGCGTCATACTCGGCCCTGCGCCGCGCCGGGCTCGCGCTGTAACTGAACGGCTGTGGGTAGTCCAGGCAGGTGGTGGCCTGGTACAGCCCGTCGTTGAACTGGTTGACCGGCCCGGAATTGCCGGTATAGATCTCCATCGCGGCCAGCCGGAGCAACGGCGCCTTGTCCTTGTGCTCGAGCAGCGCCCTGGCGGCCGGGTCAAGCTCCCGGTACACGCCTTCGTCCTCGCCGGCGATGTTCACCAGCTCGATCAGCTGGTCGACGCCGACCCGCTCGCGCAGGACGTCGCCGTAGGGATCCATCGTCATGCCGGTAACGGGGTGTGCCCGCAGATAGGCGGCCAGCCTGGCTATCCGGTCCCAAGACGAGCCGGGAGCGGCCCTGGCGCAGGCTACGCTCCGCTCGCAGGCGAGGGTGAACGCGTGCCTGGCGGTATCGATCGCGTGCGGATACCACGGGTTGCTCTGGTTCACCGGATAGGCGGCGTCCAGGGTGACCGAGCGCAGCATGCTCGCGTACCTGGCGGTGAACACCTGACTGAAGAAAGTGCCGTAGGAGTCCCCGTACAAATCGACCTTGCCGGTCCGGAGCTTGTGCAGCAGCAACGCGACGTCCCTGGCCGCGATCGCGGTCGTCCACAGGTCGCTGCCCTGCACGTACTTGTCGCTGCCCGCAAGCTTGCGGTCGTGGTTGAGCTGGTAGCCGCATTCGCCCGTGTCCTTGACGTAGGCGGCCGTGCCGTCGGAGAGTACCCAGTTCTGCAGCGGCTTGCAGTCGATCGGGGATGAGTTCCCTGTTCCGCGCAGGTTCACCAGCAGCAGGTTGCGGCTGGCCAGCAAGGGCTCGAACGTGGTCCGGTAGGCCGCCGCATAGTCGGTTGTCGCATAGCCCGGCCCGCCCTGGACCGCGAGGATCGTACCTATCGCGTGGCCTGATGTGGCTGGGAACCACTCGAAGCCGAGCTTGATCGTTCCGGCCTTGGGGTTGTTGTAGTCGTAGGGCACCCTGATCCTGGTGCACCAGGCCAGCCCCGACCACTTACACGGCGGGATGACGATCGAGCCAACCCTGATCGGCTGGCGCTTAGTCGGCTGGGCGGTCGGCTGCATGGCTGGCTGTGTGGCCGGCTGTGTGGCCGCGGTGCCGGGCAGCGGAGCCCGGTGGCCGCGGGCAACCTGGGAGGCGACCGGCGGCCGGACAGTGCCCGCACCAGCGGCGGCGCTTGCGACCGCGGCGGTGCCGCCGGAGATCGCAGCCCCGATTACGGCGGTAGCGGCAGCTAGGGCCAGGACTCGGTAAGAACGTGCTGATACGGGCATAACACGCGATGCTGGCCTCCGCCCCGTCGCGCTGTCAAGAGTCCGGCGGCGCTGCGCGTTACCGAGAACTTCGGCTGTGGGTACGCGGCCGCCCCGGCTCGGCAGCGCCTGCTGCGATCACCGCGTCCAGCATGGCGGCCCACTGGGCGATGACGCGCTGCCGCCTGCGCGAGTCGTCGGCCAGCGTGTCGGCCAGGCCGAGCCCGCGGGCAAGGTCCAGGGTCGCCTGCACGGCCTCGTGCACGCCCGGCCGTGACTCGTCGGCACCGAGCAGGTCTATGGCGGCCTTGTGCGCCTCCCGGCCGAGCCGGGCCTCAAGCGGCAGCACCTGGCCGCGCAGGAATTCACTGGCCGAAGCCGCCGCCCACAACTGCAGCGCGGCCCTGAACAGCGGCCCGGTGTACATCCGCACGAGCAGTTCCACCACGTCGCTGGTCCGGCCGGCCGAGCCAGCCGGAAGCCGGTCCGCCTCGCGCCGGATCTCAGCCAGCCGGACCTCGGCCATGTGCTCGAGCGCCGCGGTGAGCAGGTCCTCCCTGGTCGGGAAGTAGTGCTGGGTCGCGCCGCGGGAGACCCCGGCGTGCTCGGCGATCACCGCAACGGTCGCGCCGCTCCAGCCGAGCTCGGCCAGGCAGGTCATCGCGGACTCCAGCAGCCTTGCCCTGGTCGCGCGGCTGCGGTCCTGCTGTGGCTCGCGCGGCGCGGTGCGCGCCGGACCCGCCGTCGATCCCACCTTCCGCCCTTCCGGCCCGCGCGCCTCTGGGGTCAGCCCGTCACCCAGGACGGCGACCTCTTGGCCAGGAACGCCGCCATCCCTTCCGCGGCTTCCTCCGACCCGAACAGCCGCGCCGACTGCTCGGCCAGGGCGTCCGCCCGAGCTTCGAAGCCGTCAAGCAGGCCCGCCGTCAGCAGCGGCTTGGTTTCCCGCAGGCCTTGCGGCGAGCAGGCGCGCAACGCGTCCAGCACGGCCATGGTCCCCGCATCGATGTCGTCGACGGCCTCGGTGATGAGACCGATCCTGGCCGCGGTGGCGGCATCGAAGCTCTCCCCGGTCAGGTAGTACCTGCTCGCGGCTCGCGGGTCCAGCCGCGGCAGCGTGGTCAGCGAGATCATCGCGGGGGCCAGGCCCAGCCTGACCTCCGAGAACGCGAACGTGGACTGCGGACCGGCCAGCACGATGTCGCAGGCGCCGACCAGCCCGAGGCCACCGGCCCGGACGTGACCGTCGATGCTGCCGACGACGGGCTTGGGCAGCGTCACGATGTCTTGCAGCAGCGTCAGCACCCGTGCCGCCCCGGCCTTCATGCCGCCCTGGCTGGCCTCGGTCAGGTCAGCCCCGGCACAGAACGTCCCGCCCGTGTGGGTGAGTTCGACCGCCCGGACGGAGTCGTCATCGGTCGCGTCGGCCAGCGCCACGCTAAGCTGCGCCACCAGTGCGGCGGACAGTGCGTTCCGGTTGCGGGGCGAGTCAAGCGCGATCCTGGCGACCCCCCGGTCGACGGAATACTGCACGAGCTGATCGGCCATCAGAGTCCTCTTCCTGGTCAAGACCCTCAGTAGGATTTCGGCAGGCCGAGCGAGTGCTGGGCCACGAAGTTCAGGATCATCTCCCGGCTGACCGGAGCGATCCGAGTCGTCCGCACGTTGGTCAGCAGCGCCGCAAGGCCGAACTCCCGCGTCAGGCCACTGCCGCCGAGGGTCTGAATGGCCTGGTCGACAGTGCGGACGCTGGCCTCGGCGGCCGCGTACTTGGCCATGTTCGCGGCCTCACCGGCAGCCACGTCATCGCCGCTGTCGTACAGCGTGGCCGCCTTCTGCATCATCAGCCTGGCCAGTTCCAGCTCGATCTTGACCTGGGCCAGCGGATGCGCGAGCCCTTGGTGCGCGCCGATTGGCGTGGTCCACACGGTCCGCTCGCGCGCGTAGCCAACCGCCCGGTCCAGCGCGAAGCGCGCGGTCCCGGCCGCCGAGGCAGCCGCCATGATCCGCTCGGGGTTCAGGCCGGAGAAAAGCTGCATGAGCGCGGCGTCATGCTCCCCGATCAGCGCATCCGCGGGGAGCCTGACGTCGTCAAGGAACAGCAGGAACTGCTGCTCAGGCATCGCCACATCCATATCAAGCGGCCGGTAGGTGAAGCCAGGCGTGTCGGTCGGCACGACGAACAGCGCGGGCCGCAGCTTGCCGGTCTTGGCGTCCGCGGTGCGGCCCACGATGAGCACCGCCTCGGCCTCGTCGACCCCGGAAATGTAGATCTTCCGGCCGTTGAGCACCCAGGTGTCGCCGTCGCGGGTGGCGACTGTCGTGAGCTTGTGCGAGTTGGAGCCGGCGTCGGGCTCGGTGATGCCGAAGGCCATGATCGCCGATCCGCTGGCCAGGCGGGGCAGCCAGTGCTGCTTCTGCGCGTCCGTGCCGAAGCGGGCGATGATGGTGCCGCAGATGGCCGGGGAGACCACCAGCAGCAGCAGCCCGCAGCCAGCGGCCGCAAGTTCCTCCATCACGATCGCGAGCTCGTACATGCCCGCGCCGCCACCACCGTACTGCTCGGGCAGGTTCACGCCGATGAAGCCGAGCTTGCCTGCCTCCTGCCACAACTGCGTCAGCTTGCCGCCGCTACGGGCTTGCCCCGTGTAATAGGCGTAACCGTACTTGCCGCCAAGCTCGGCCACCGCAGCCCGCAGCGCGCGCTGCTCGTCGGTCTCGGTGAAGTTCACTGGGGATCCTCCTCGGGCTTGACAACGGCGAGCACGCTGCCCACCTCCACCTGCTGGCCGGGCGCGACCGGCAATTCGGCGACGATCCCGGCGGCGGGCGCCGAGATCACGTGCTCCATCTTCATGGCCTCCAGCCACAGCAGCGGCTGGCCGGCTGACACCTGATCGCCGACCGACGCCGCGACCCGGACCACGGTTCCCGGCATCGGTGCCAGCAGCGAGCCCGCCGCGACCTGGGCCGCAGGATCGGCAAACCTGGCTTCCGGGGTCAGCGTGACCGGGCCGAGCGAGGAGTCGACGCAGACCAGCCCGTCGTAGCTGGCGATGTCGAACGCCAGTCGAAGGCCAGCCACCTCCAGCTCAACCCGGTCCTGGTGCAAAGACAGCAGCCGCACATCGTCCCGGCCCTCGACCACCAGGCCGGACCGGTCGATCCGGTAGCCGACGTCGTGTCCGGCATAGCGGGCGCGCTGCAACTCCGGCGGCACGTTCCGCCAGCCGATAGGCAGCCCGCCGAGCACTCGCGCGCGCCGCTGGCGTGCCGCCGCGTCGGCCAGCGCGGCGGCGAGCGCGGACAGGTCGGCGGCCTCCTCGCCCGCCAGCGGCGCTGACAGCACATCGAGGCCGTGGATCTCGAAGAATGCGGTGTCCGTCTGCCCGGCCAGGAACGCCGGATGCCTCAGCACCCGCACAAGCAGGTCCCGGTTCGTAGTCAGCCCGTGAATGCGCGCGGTGGCCAGGGCCCGCGCCAGCACGGCCGCGGCGTGCTCCCGGTCGGCTGCCCAGGCGATCACCTTGGCCAGCATCGGGTCGTAGAACACGCCGACCTGGCTGCCGGGGATTACACCGGAGTCCAGCCTGAGCACCGGCAGCCCGGCGGGCCCCGGATCCGGCCCGGCGAACTCCGCGGGCGAGCCGGCCAGGTCGAACGCGTGCAGGGTGCCGCTCTGCGGCTGCCAGCCGGCGGCTGGATCCTCCGCGTACAGTCGTGCCTCGATCGCATGCCCACGGGACGGCGGCGGCCCCGCGGCACGCGGCGGCCCGGCGGCACGCGGCGGCCCGGCCGCTGGCGGCAGCGGTCGGCCTGCCGCGATCTGCAGCTGCAGCGCCACCAGGTCAAGGCCTGTCGTGGCTTCGGTGACCGGGTGCTCGACCTGCAGCCGGGTGTTCATCTCCAGGAACCAGAACCGCCCGGTCTCGTCGGCGAGGAACTCCACCGTGCCGGCGTTGACGTAGCCGATGGCCGACGCGGCCAGCCGGGCCGCGTCGAACAGCCGCTCGCGCAGGCCCGGCGTGCGCTCGACCAGCGGTGACGGCGCCTCCTCTATGACCTTCTGGTGCCGGCGCTGGATGGAGCACTCGCGCTCGCCGAGGGTCCAGATGGTCCCGGCCGCATCGGCAAGCACCTGGACCTCGACGTGCCGGCCGCGCTGCACGTACGGCTCGCAGAACACCGCCGGGTCGCCGAAAGCCGACGCCGCCTCGGCTGCCGCCCCCTCGAGCGCGGTCGCCAGGTCGGACAGGCGCGCTGCGATCCGCATTCCCCGCCCGCCGCCGCCCGCCGACGCCTTGATCAGCACCGGCAGGTCGGCCTCGGTCAGCGCCGACGGGTCCAGCGCCGACAGCACCGGCACGCCCGCTGCCTGCATGAGCCGCTTGGACTCGATCTTGCTGCCCATCGCCGCGATCGCCGCGGGCGACGGCCCGACCCAGGTCAGCCCGGCCGCCTGAACCGCGCTGGCGAAGTCCGCGTTCTCCGACAGGAACCCGTAGCCCGGATGGACGGCGTCGGCTCCGGCCCGAAGCGCCGCCTCGATCAGCAGGTCGCCGCGCAGGTACGTGTCCGCGGCTGCGCTGCCCGGCAGGCGGACAGCAGCGTCGGCCTCGACCACATGCGGGGAGTCGGCGTCCGGATCCGAGTACACCGCGACCGTGGACAGGCCGAGGTCACGGCAAGAGCGGAAGACCCGGCGGGCGATCTCGCCTCGGTTGGCCACCAGGACGCGCGTCAGCACGCTTGCCACCCGGCCCCGGCGCCTGCTACCGCCCCGTTCCGCCCGAACAATCTTCGGGTGTGTGGGATCGCTATGGATATAGCCATACCTTCTTCACACACCGCACGCGGTTGCGCCGCCGACGGCACGACGAGATCCGCATTAAGCGCCCAATTCGGGCAGTGGCCGACCAGCATGGGGTCCAGGCGGCGGATCAGCGCGGTGAGCACGGCCATCACATCCGGAAAACGCCGTAGCCGGACCGGGTGCCGTGCACTTCCGCGCCATGAATGACCGACAGGCACAGGCCGAGCACGGTCCTGGTGTCACGCGGGTCGATGATGCCGTCGTCGTAGATCCGGCCGGACAGGAACATCGGCAGGGACTCGGCCTCGATTTGCGATTCAACCGCCGTCCGCATCGCGGCGTCCGCGTCCGCGTCGAATGGCCGCCCGGCCGCGGCCGCGGCCGCACGCGACACGATCGACAGCACCCCGGCAAGCTGGGCAGGCCCCATCACCGCCGACTTAGCGCTCGGCCACGCGAACAGGAACCGCGGATCGTAGGCTCGGCCGCACATACCGTAGTGCCCCGCCCCGTACGAGGCGCCCATCAGGATCGAGATGTGCGGTACCGCGGAGTTGGACACCGCGTTGATCATCATCGCGCCGTGCTTGATGATTCCGGCCTGCTCGTACGCTGCGCCCACCATGTAGCCGGTGGTGTTGTGCAGGAAGATCAGCGGCGTGTCTACCTGGTTGGCGAGCTGGATGAACTGCGCCGCCTTCTGCGACTCGGCGCTGAACAGCACGCCCTGCGCGTTGGCCAGGATGCCGACCGGATACCCATGCACGCTAGCCCAGCCGGTGACCAGGCTCGGGCCGTACAGCGGCTTGAACTCGTCGAAGTCCGAACCGTCTACTACCCGTGCGATCACCTCGTGCGGATCGAACGGGATCCGCAGGTCCGGCGGAACGATGCCAAGCAGCTGATCGGAGTCGAACAGCGGAGCGGCGGGCGCGGCAGCGGGCAACGGCCCGTGCTTGCGCCAGTTCAGCCGGGCCACGATCCGGCGGCCGATTCTGATCGCGTCAGGCTCGTCGGCGGCCAGGTAGTCGGCCAGCCCGGACTGGCGCGCGTGCATCTGCGCGCCGCCGAGCGACTCGTCGTCTGACTCCTCGCCGGTCGCCATCTTGACCAGCGGCGGGCCGCCGAGGAACACCTTCGACCTATCCCGGATCATCACCACGTGGTCGGACATGCCCGGCAGGTACGCTCCGCCCGCGGTGGAATTGCCGAAGACGATGGCGATGGTCGGAATGCCGGCCGCCGACAGCCTGGTCAGGTCACGGAAGGTCCGGCCGCCGGGGATGAAGATCTCCTTCTGCGTCGGCAGGTCGGCGCCGCCCGACTCGACCAGCGTGATGACCGGCAGCCGGTTCGCCAGCGCGATGTCGTGGGCCCGGAAGCTCTTCCGCACCGTCCACGGGTTGCTGGTGCCGCCGCGTACGGTCGGGTCGCTGGCGGAGATCAGGCACTCGGTGCCCTCGACCACGCCCACGCCGGTGACGACGCTGCCGCCGACGGCGAACTCGGTGCCCCACGCTGCCAGCGGCGACAGCTCCAGGAACGGTGATCCAGGGTCGAGCAGCAGCTCGATCCGCTCCCGAACCAGCAGCTTGCCCCGGCCGCGGTGCCGGTCGGTGTACTTGGGGCCGCCGCCGGCGATCGCCTTGGCGTGCTCGGCCGCGATCTCGGCCAGCTTGGCCTCCATCGCCGCCCGGTTGGCGTGATAGTCGGCGGACCGGTCGTCCAGCGCGGAGCGCAGCGCGGTCACAGCAGGGCCTCGGGCACGTCGAGGTAACGGGCGCGCAGCCACTCGCCAAGCGCCTTGGCCTGCGGGTCGAACCTGGCCGCCGCGGCGACGCCCTCGCCGAGCAGCCCCTCGATCACGAAGTTGACCGCGTGCAAGTTCGGCAGCAGGTAGCGGCGCACGGGCAGGCCGGCCGTCTCCGGCAGCAATGCGCGCAGCTTGTCCGTGGTCAGCGTGCTCGCCAGCCACGGCCACCCGGCCGCGTCCCTGGCCCAGACCCCCACGTTGGCGTCGCCGCCCTTGTCACCGCTCCGCGCCCCTGCGATCATTCCGAGCGGAACGCGGCGCACCGGCCCGCCGGTCGGCCACGATGGCTCGGGCCGGGGATCGGCTGGGCCAAGGGCCAGACTCTGCGTCGGGCCAGGCACCGCCACCTGCGAGCCGTCCGGCAGGACGGCAAGGTGCCGCACCTGCTGTCGGTCGACGTAGGCGGCGGTGAACACGCCGTACGGCTGCGCGTCGCCGGGCGGAGCCGTCAGGTGGAAGCCCGGGTAGCTGGCCAGCGCCAGCTCGACCGCCGCGCCGGAGAATGCCCGGCCGATCGCCTTCGCATCCGGGCCGCGGACCACGCACCGCAGGGTCGCGCTGGCCATTTCCTCCGTCGCGGCGTCGGCGTGGTCGGTGCGGGCCAGCGTCCATTCCGCGTCGGGCGGCACGACATCGGCGAGCTGCTCTTTGACCAGCCGGGCCTTGGCCTCGATCTGCAGCCCGGTGAGCACGAACTCCACCTGGTTGCGGTAACCGCCGAGATAGTTCAGGGACACCTTGAGCGCCGGCGGCGGCGGATCGCCGAGCACTTCCACGATCCGCACCCGGTCTGGCCCGTCCGGCAGCAGCCGAACTGTGTCGAGGGCCAGCGTGGCGTCCGGCCCGGCGTACAGCGAGCCGGTCACCTCGTAAAGCAGCTGCGCGGTCACGGTCCCGACAGTGACCGCGCCGCCGGTGCCCGGATGCTTGGTGATCACGCTGGACCCGTCGGGATAGATCTCGGCGATCGGGAAGCCGGGGCGGCGCAGGTCGCCGATCTCCTCGAAGAACGCGTAGTTGCCACCGGTGGCTTGCGCGCCGCACTCGATCACGTGCCCCGCTGCCATCGCTCCGGCCAGCGCGTCGAAGTCGTTGGTGGCCCAGCCGAAGTGCGCCGCCGCCGGGCCAACCACCAGCGAGGCATCGGTAACCCGGCCCGTGACGACCACGTTCGCGCCAGCCCGCAGGCATTCGGCGATCCCCCAGCCGCCAAGGTAGGCGTTAGCCGCGATCGGCTCGCCGAAGCCAAACTCGGCTGCGCGCGGCAGCAGGTCGTCTCCGTGCACGTAGCCAATCTTCGGGTTCAGGCCGAGCCGGGACGCCTGCTGGCCGATAGCCTCGGCGAGGCCGGCCGGGTTCAGCCCGCCCGCGTTGGCGACGATAGCGACGCCCTTGTCCAGGGCCAGGCCCAGGCAGTCTTCCAGCTGGCGCAAGAAGGTCCTCGCGTAGCCAAGCGACGGATCCTTCAGCCTGTCCCGGCCAAGGATGAGCATGGTCAGCTCGGCCAGGTAGTCTCCGGTGAGCACATCTAGCCCGCTGCCGTCGAGCATCTCCCGCATGGCGGCAAACCGGTCACCGTAGAAGCCGGACGCGTTGCCTATCCGAATCGGCGCCTGGCCACCAGCGCCCGAGTCCTCGCGCGTCTCCGTCACCCCATCGCCTGGTCGTGGTTGTGCCGGTCCCGACAGCCGCCGGGTAACAAAGCAAGCATACGTGATTGTTTTGGCTGGCCCAGTGGGACCAGTACGGATGGGACCAGTGCAGGAAGGCGCGCTGGCCGTTACCGCCGCAGGTACCGCACCCGGCCAAGGCTGCCCGGCGGGATAGGTGGCGGGTGCGGGCTGAGGCCCCAGCCGAGGACGGCGAATGACCGGGCGTTCACCACGATGGACAGGTAGCTCCCGGCCGGTGCGGCCGAGCCCGGCGGCCCGGAGCCTTCGTAGCCGGCGAAGCTGCCCTTCATCGTGATCAGGTAGACCCTGGTGCCCAGCTCCGACGGCTGCGAGTCCTCGGCGGTAGCCAACTCCAGCGCCCTGGCGCGGGTGGTGAGTACCGCGGTGACCCAGTCAGGCCGGACGCTACCGTCCCGTCTGATGAAACTGGCTGCGATCGAGTCGAGCCGCGAGACCGCCCTGGCCGAGACGGCCAGTCCGCGAGCAACGGCACCGGTGGCACCGGCTGACGGGCCTACGAAGGCCGAGGAAATCGCCAGTCCTATCCCGGCCAGGCCCACGATGATGCCGGCCACCCCGCGACGCGACCGCGCCGCCCGGCCGAACGTCGTCCCAAGCTCCACGCCACTGCGCCTCTCTCGTGGTCCGCCCGCGTCGCGCACGACGCGGGTGCCCGAACCTGACCACAGAATTATCGTGACACAGGAAATATCGAACCGCTACGGCATGTAGCCGCGGTCGGCGGCAATACCACGGCGTTGACTGGCACCTATCCGGGACCAGCCACACCCGTTGCCTGTGGATAGCGGCGCCCGATTCATCGCGATAACTACACTGGATTTGGCTCACCTGGCCGGTGACATGACAGGAGCAGACGTGACCAAAAGGGTGCTGGTTCTCGGCCTCATGCCGAGCCTCCTGGAGGATTTCCGGCGGCAGCTCGACATGCCGGATGTCGAGTTTGTCGGCGGCACCGAGGTGGATGACGTACGGGCGGCGTTCGCCCAGGGAGATCTCGACCACGTCATCCTGGGCGGAGGGCTCAACCTCCAGACTCGGCTGGATGCCGTTCGCGAGGTGTTCCAGTCGAGCGATAAGGCAACTGTTCATCTGAAAGATCATCTGTCGGGGCCAGAGGGTTTCGTACCGTTCGCTCGGTCAGTGCTTCGCGGACTCGGTGACTACGAGCCTCGCCTCTCACCCAGGGCGATCCTCCGGGCGCAGCGCTCCGACCAGGTAACGGAGAGCTGAGCTCAGTCGCTGACGGCGCCGAAGATGCGGGACGCGTCCGGCCCGTCCTGGCCATGCCAAGCGACGTCGGTACAGGAACAGCGGATCTGGGGATACGAATAGCCCATCGAGCAGGACGATGGGCTGACAGCAAACCCTAGAAACCCGTCATCCATCACCCGAACCTGATCCGTCAACGATCAGCTGGACCTAGGCAATCGGGCACAGCTATCGGGCAACGGCCGTGCCCGACTCCGACTGATCGCCCGTCAACGATCACCTGGGCTTAGACACGCCCTAGCCACGGGCGCAACACTGTCCGGCTCCGACTGACGGGTTGACTCGGCGATTTCGCTTGATGCTTGACACCCGCTTGCGCTTCGGAGCTGAGCGAGGTTCCTCAGTAACTGAAAGTCGTTGCTCCGTCGCCGATCCAGTTCCACAGCTGAACGCTGCCCGCCAGTTCGGCATTGGGCAGGAGATTGCCCTTGTCGAGCTGCTTGGCGTTGAAGCAGACCGGGCAGACCATGAACCGCCCGCCCGCTTTCTCATACCGGGCGAGCAGGCCCGGGAGTGCGGGGCATCCATCGCAGGCGACGCCCGTGGCCACCCCGTCCATGGCGAGCCGGACGGCTTCCTTGGCCTGGAACATGAGGGTCGGCCGTCCAGATTCGGCGGCGCCGACCGCGACGAGGAACGCCACAGTCACCTTTTCCGGGTCCTCCAGGCCTGTGGTGAGACTGATCACTGCTTTCCCGGCCATCGCTGCCTCGCTTTCGTGACGTTTGCGCTGCTGGCGACCGGTCCTGTCATCCCTGAGGCAGTGATCGCCCGCACAGTTAACACGATCGTTCGTAATTAGAAATTAGAGTACGAACGATCGTGTTAACTTGTCAATGATGAACGAGACCATGCAGCAAGACAGCCGCAGGCCGCGGCGGCCGCGCGCCGACGGGGAGCGGACCCGCAGGGCCATCCTGCGCGCGGCGGCGTCACTGGCCACCGTCGACGGGCTGGAGGGCCTGTCGATCGGGAACCTGGCGGCGGCGACCGGCATGAGCAAGGGCGGCCTGTACGCGCACTTCGGCTCTAAGCAGGAACTCCAGCTGGCGACCGTGGAGGAGGCGGGCCGGATCTTCGCGGAAGAAGTCGTGCAGCCCGCCCTCGCGGCTCCTCCCGGCCTCGCCCAGCTGGTGGCGGTGTGCGAGGCGTTCTTTGATCACCTGCAGCGCCGGACCTTCCCAGGCGGCTGCTTCTTCGCTAGCGCGGCCCTGGAGATGGGCACCCGCCCCGGCCCGGTCAAGGAACGCGTGGCCGCCTTCCAGTCTCAGTTCGTGGCGCTGATCCGGGGCTTCGCGGCCACGGCTCTCGACCAGGGCGACCTTCCCGCCAGCGACGACCCTGACCGGCTCGCCTTCGAGCTGAACGGGATCATCCTGGCCGCCGACACCAACTTCGTCCTGCACGACGATCCCGCCGTCCTTAACCTGGCCCGCCAAGTCGTCCACCAGCGGCTCAGGCTCAGCAATGACACAAACGCCCGCCCCCACCGGCCCCAGCAGAAGACACAGACGACGTAGTCACCACGCCACCGCATCCCCCGGCGAAGTACCGACCAGGCGGGCCTCGATCAATTGCACCTGCTGGTCGCTGGCAGCGCAGCTCGTGCGGCCCGGCCGGACGACGTCGAAGTGGACCGTGCTCGGTGCCGGCCAGCGGCCGATAGCACTGGCAGGGCTGCCGACCTACAGTAATGGTGTGCTCGTCCGGATCAGCCCTGAAGCAGCCGCCTTTATCAGCGCGAATGGCGGCGAGCTGTGGGTGTGGGCGATCCGGCCGCGGATGTGCTGCGCGGGCGCTCCGGCCCTGATGCACGCCGCAACCGCCGAGCCGGACCGCGTTACCGGCTTCACCGCCGCAACCGCCGAGCCGGACTGTCTGGCCAGCCTCACCACCGCGGGCGGCCACGACTCCGGCCACGATTCCGGCCAGGCAGCCGCGCTGGCTGGCCTCCGGGTTCATTTCCGGCCTATGGCCGGCCAGCGGCCCGACGTGCTGGAGATCGGGCTTACCGGCAGGCGGCGTCCGCGGGTGGCCGCCTACTGGGATGGCTGCCTGATGGCCATGGTCTGAGTGACGCCCGCGCCGATGCTCGTCGCGTGCAGCACGAACGCGCACACCTCGGCCTCGTAGCGCAGGTGGCCGAATCGTCCGGACGGGCCGGTGTGCGCCCCCGCGCCGAGCTCGACCCGGAATAGGACGGAGCTGCCCGCGGTGTCGGTCTCCCGCAGCCTGGCGACCCACTTGGCCGGCTCGTGCACGAGTACCCGAGGGTCGTGCACCGCGCCGGTGACGAGCAGGTCGGGCCGAGGCCCGGCGGGCGGGTTGTCGTACGGCGAGTACCCGCGCATGCAGGCGAAGTCGCCGGGGTCGCGCGGGTCGCCCCACTCGTCCCACTCGTTGATGGTCAGCGGGATGCCGGGGTCCAGCATGCTAGTGACGCAGTCCACGAACGGGACCTCGGCCACCACGGCGCGCCACCGCCCAGGCGCCCGCGAGTACACGGCACCCTGCAGCAGCCCGCCGGCCGACAGCCCGCGGGACACGATCCGGCTGCCGTCGACCAGCGCCGGCCCGCCGCCGTCACCCGCCAGCCAGCTGGCCACCTCGACGAAGTCGCTGAACGTGGTCGGCTTGGCCCGCAGCCTGCCCTGCTGCCACCACTGGCGGCCGCACTCGCCGCCGCCGCGCACATGAGCAACGGCGTACACCACGCCGCGGTCAAGCACGGACGGCAGGCTCGTCTCGAACTCGGGATCTAGGCAAGCCTCGTAGGCGCCGTACCCGTACAGCAGGCAAGCGGCCGTCCCGTCCAGCCTCGTCTCAACCCGGCATGCGATCGTAACGGGGATGTCCGTTCCGTCCGCGGCCCGCGCCAGCAGCCTCTCCGTCCGGTAACGAGCCGGGTCATAGCCGGGCACCTCCGCCCGCTTGAGCTCCCGCCGCTGCCCGGTGAGCAGGTCCAGCTCCGACCACCGCCGCGGCTGGATCAGCGACTCCTCGACGATGATCACGGTGCCCGCGTCGTAGTCCTCGGCATGCTCAACCGCGATGGAGCCTGCGCCGGCCGGCTGGACCTCGCGGACGTCGCCTCCGTCCAGGCCGGTGCTGGCCAGCAGCGGCGCGCCGCCGCGGCGCAGTGTCAGCAGCAGGCGGCCGCCGAGCACCTCGCACTGCACCAGCCGGGTGTCGCCGCGGGCGGGAGCGATGGCCGGGCAGGTTACCTCGGCCCAGTTCTCCCGGCCTGGCGCCGCTACTGGCGCCCGCATCAGCCGGAACTCGGGAGCCTCGTCGTCGGTCACGATGAAGAGCGTGCCGGTGCCGCCGGAGTCCGCCGCGTGGTCGACCCGGTACTCCACGCCGCGGCGGCGCGGCGCCACCACGGCGGGCTCAGCCAGGGGCTCCGCGGCAGCCAGTATCCGCACCTCGGTGGTGTCACGGGACGCGGCGGTGATGACGATCAGCTCGCCGCTGCGGGATGCGGCCAAAGTCAGCTCGAACCGCGCGTCTGTCTCCGCGTAGACCAGGACGTCGCTGTCCGGCTCGCTGCCGATCTCGTGCCGCCACACCTGATGCGGCCGGTTCAGCTCGTCCGGCACCAGGTAGAAGAAGTGGCGCGAGTCGGCGGACCAGGCGCCGCCAGGGTAGCTGCGCTCGATGAGCTCGGTCAGGTTCTGGCCGCTGCGGGTATCCAGGAAGCGGAGCCGGTAGATCTCCGCGCCGCTGGTATCCGCGGACCAGGCCAGCAGGCGATCGTCTGGACTCGGCTCGCACGTCCCGACGTCCACGAATCCGGTGGCAGCACCGAGCGCGTTCTCGTCGAGCAGCAGCTGCGGCTTGGCAGTCGTGTTATCGGCGGCCCAGCGCAGCAGCTGCCTGCCCTCGGATCCGTCGGCTGTCCGGTACCGGTACCGGTAACCGCGCAGCGTCCAGCTGACCGAGTCCTCGGTGCCGCGCGCGGTCCGGCCGACCGCCTCGCCGAACAACTCGTCGGTGAGGCCGGCCAGGTGCCGCGTCCTGGCGTCGTAATAGGCCCGTTCCGCGGCCAGGTACTCCTGCATCGCGGGCGCGCTGTGATCGCGCATCCAGGCGTAGTTGTCCACGTCACGGCGCCCGTGCAGGTCGCGGACGGACGGGATGCGCGGCGCCAGCGGCGGCGAGCTGGTCATGCGAGGTGGCACGCGGCCAGGTGTCCGGGGCCGGCCGCGGCCGCCGGAATCCGGAGCGCGGGGTCCTCGGCTGCGCATCTGTCGACCGCAACCGGGCAGCGTGGGTTGAAGCGGCAGCCAGCCGGGACATCGACCGGGTCCGGCGTCTCGCCGGTGAGAATCTGCGGGACTGTCCGGTCGCGCGGGTCGCGCTTGGGCACGACCGAAAGCAGCGCCTTGGTATAGGGGTGCTGCGGGTTGCGTACCACCTCGGCCGCGGTGCCCTGCTCGACAATCCGGCCGAGGTACATCACGGCGATCTTGTCGGCGAAATGCGCGGCCGTGGACAGGTCGTGGGTGATCATCAGGATGCCCATGTCCGCGTCCGTGCGCAGGCCGTCGAGCAGCGACAGCACGCCGGCCCGGACCGACACGTCCAGCATCGACACCGGCTCGTCGGCCAGCAGCAGCTGCGGTCCGAGCACCAGAGCCGCGGCGATCGCCACCCGCTGCCGCTGCCCGCCGGACAGCTCGTGCGGGTACCGGTCCAGGTACATGTCGGGCGGGCGCAGGCCGGCCTGCTCCAGCGCCTGGACGACCAGCCGCTCTCTGTCCGCCTTCGAGCTGCCGATCCCGTGCACCAGCATCGGCTCCTCGACCGTCTGCCGTACCCGGAACCGCGGGTCCAGCGACTCGTACGGGTCCTGGTAGATCATCTGGACCATGCGCCGCAGCGGCCGCATCTTCCGGTCCGGCAGGCCCGCGACGTCAGTGCCGTTCAGCCGGACCGCGCCGGCGACGGGCTTGACCATGCCCAGGATCGTCTGCACGGTGCTGGTCTTGCCGCAGCCGGACTCACCGACCAGCGCCATCATCTCGCCGCGGTTCAGGCTGAAGCTGACGCCGTCCACCGCGTGCACCCAGCGTCGCGGACGGCGGGTGGCGGCCTCGGCCAGACCGCGCCGGACCGGGTAGTGGGTGACCAGGTCTGCCACCTCAAGCAGCGGTGCGCCAGTTCCCGGCGCGCTGCTGGCGGCTTCGTCGCGGGTCGGCTGCCCGATCGCAGCCTGGCCACCGGCCGGCGGCCCGCTGGCGGGCGGCACGAATGCCGTGGTGTCGCTCACTGTGTTTCCCTCACTGAGCCTCCGCAAGCTCGTCGCTGCGCGCCAGCGCGCGATGGCAGGCAGCCAGGTGACCGCCGCCGATCTGGAGAAGCTGGGGATGCAGGTCAGCGCACTTGTCCATCGGCACATCGCAGCGCGGCCGGAACGGGCAGCCGGCAATCTCCTGGTCCAGCCGCGGCGGCGAGCCGGGAATCGAGGAAACCGCGTCGTCGCCGTATAGGTCAGGCGTGGCGGCGAACAGCAGCCGGGTGTACGGGTGCCGCGGATCGTGGTAGAGCGACTCCATGGTCCCGATCTCGGCGATCTCGCCCGCGTACATGACCGCGGCCCGGTCGCAGATCTGCGCCACCACCGGCAAGTCGTGCGTCACCAGGATCACGGCGAGCCCGAGTTCGTCCGACAGCCTCGTCAGCAGCTCGAGGATCTGCGCCTGGACCATGACGTCCAGCGCCGTGGTGGGCTCGTCCGCAAGCAGGATCTTCGGTTCGCAGGCCAGCGACATCGCGATCGACGCCCGCTGCCGCATGCCGCCGGAGAACTCGTGCGGGTACCGCTCGGCCGACCTGGCCGGGATGCCGACCAGCTCCAGCAGCTCGCCAGCCCGCTTCAGCGCCGCCTTGCCCTCGGCGACGCCGTGGAACGCCATCGGCTCGGCGATCTGCCAGCCCACCTTCTTCACCGGGTTCAGTGCGTTCATCGCGCCCTGGAACACCATCGCGATGTCTTTCCACCGGTGCGGCCGGACCGAGTCCTCGCCATCGGCCAGGATGTTGGTGCCGCCCAGCCGCACCTGGCCTGCCAGCGAGGCATTGGGTGGCAGCAGGCCCATCAGGGCCAGGATGGTGGTGGTCTTGCCGCAGCCGGACTCGCCCACCAGGCCGAACCGCTCGCCCGGCTGCAGCTCGAAGCTCACGCCCTGGACCGCGTGCACGGGAGCGGCGTGCGGTGGCTCGAACCAGACATGCAGGTCCTCGACCTCAAGCAGGCTGCTCATATCGCTCCTGGTCCCCGTCCGGCCAGCGTGCGGATCTTCCAGCGGGTCAGCGACAGGTGCGCGATCTTCAGCCGCGGGTTCAGTGCGTCCTCGATCGCCTGGCCGAGCAGGAAGCAGCCGACGCACACCAGGGCGATGCATATGCCGTCGGGCACGATTGCCCACCAGGCGCCGGCGCTGACCGCGCCCCGGTTGAAGGCGTGCTCCAGGATCGTGCCCCAGGTGGTGACCGTCGGATCCTCGAGATTGAGGAACGCCAGAGCGGTTTCCAGGTAGATCGCGATGGCGATCGTGATGACAGTGTTCGCGATCAGCAGCGGCCCCACCTGCGGCAGGATGTGCCGCCAGATGATCCGGGCGTGTCCGGAACCCAGCGCCCTGGCGCGCTTGATGTAGACGCGCTCCTTGACGCTCATCACCTGGGCCCTGATGACCCTGGCCGTGCCTGTCCACTCCAGGATGCCGATCACCATGATCACGTGGAAGAGGCTCTGGCCCCACAGCGCGGCGATCACCATCGCGAACACCAGGTCCGGGATGACCAGCAGGTAGTCGGTAATGCGCATCAGCGTGATGTCGATCCAGCCGCCGAAGTAACCGGAGACGATGCCTACACCGCCGCCGATAACCATGGCGACCAGGGTGGCGGCGAAGCCCACCACGAGCGAGATCCGGCCGCCCTGCATCAGCTCGCTCAGCATGTCGACCCCGCCGTCGTCGCAGCCGAGCCAGTGGTGGATGGAGATCGGCGCGTAGACCGCGGACGGGCCTGAGCCGCAGCTCTGAGCGGTCGGGCTGTACGGGGAGATCAGCGGAGCCACGAGTGCCAGCACAATGAAGAACAGGATCAGCGCGAGCCCGATGGCCGCGGCCTTGCGCTCCTTCAGCAGCGTCAGGAAGAAGCCGCCGCGCCGCTCAGGCACCCTCGCCGTCGGCTCGGTCCCTGCCGCTGGCTCGGAGATGAGTGCGCTCATTCGCTGATCCTCGGGTCGAGGCGGAAGTACACCAGGTCGGACACGAAGTTCAGCACGATCACCGAGACCGCCAGGATCAGGAAGCCGCCCTGCAGCATGGGGTAATCCCGCTGTGTGACTGCCTGGTACATGGCCTGGCCGATGCCAGGCCAGCTGAAGATGACCTCGATGAGCAGGGCCCCGCCGACGATGTACCCGAAGTCCATGGCGACCATCGTGACCATCGGGAGCAGCGCATTGCGAACCGCGTGCCGCCAGACGATCCGCCGGACCGGCAGGCCCTTGGCCCGCGCGGTCAGGACGTAGTCCTCGCCCAGGGTCTCAAGCACCGACGTCCTGACCACCAGCGTGTAGCTGCCGTATGCGGTCAGGACGAGCGTCAGGGCGGGCAGGATCATGTGCTGCGCGACGTCGCCGAGGTGCTGCCAGAACGGCTCCGGGCTGAAGAGGTACGGCCAGGTCATCCCGTTGGACGGCAGATAACTCGAGAGCAGGATCAGCAGCATCAGGCCCAGCCACTGGGTGGGGAACGCGTAGGCGAAGACCGCCGCGTTGGTGCTGATGTGATCGGCGATCGAGCCGCGACGCCAGGCCGCGAGGACACCGGTGAACACACCGACGATCACCGACAGCAGCGTGCCGACCGTGACCATGGGGATCGTGTTCTTCAGGTCGGCCAGCAGGAGGTGACTGACCGGCTGCTGGTAGACGAAGGACACGCCCATGTTGCCGTGCGCGAGCTCCTTCAGGTAGATGAGGTACTGCTCCCACTTTGGCTTGTCGAGGCCGAACTCCGCGGTGAGCGCGCGACGTAGCTGCGGGCCAGCGTGCGGCACCCTGGCCAGGTTGGTCACCGCGTTGCCAGGCAGCACCCTGAACAGGAAGAAGTTCAGGGTGATCGCTACGAAGATCGTGACCAGCGCGAAGAAAGCGCGCTTGATCACATAGTCAGCGCGCCGCACCGCTAGCCGGCCAGGTGAACGGTCTCGAACGGAATGGTCGACTGGGACGTCCAGGACGATCCGGCAACGAGCGGCAGGTCGGCCCACTTGGTGCTGTGAGCCTCGATCGAGTCGGGGTAGTCGAGCACCAGGTAGGTGTTCGCCTGACTGATCATCGCCTGCATCTGGTAGACGATCCTCTGCCGCTGAGCCGGCACCATGGCCGCGCTCTGCTGGTTGTACAGGCTGTCGTAGGCCTTGCTGCAGTACCCCGTGTCGTTCCAGACGTTCCACGAGCCGCATGTCAGCACCGAGAGCATGAAGTCGGGGTCGGTCTCAGGGAACCAGTCCCACATCGAGATCTCGAAGGACTTGTAGTCACTGGCGGTGATCGCGCTGTAAGCCGCGGCGTTGTCCAGGTCCTCCGGGGTCAGCTGCACGCCGATCTGCTTGAAGTCGGCCTGGACGATCTGGAATGACCGGGCGCCGTAGTTGTCTGAGGTGTCGGCCGGCATGATCACCGTGTAGGACATCGGGTGCCCGTTCGCGATCCGCATGGCGCCAGGCCCCATCTTGTAGCCGGCCTGGTTCAGCAGCTGGTTCGCCTTGGCGATGTCGAACGCGACCGGCTTGATGGCCGGGTCGGACCAGGTGCCGGTTACCGGCGGGATGATCGTCGATCCGGGCGCGCCGTAGCCGAGCAGCGAGGTGTTCACGATCTGCTGCCTGTCGATGGCGTAGTCGAACGCCTCCCGCACGAGCGGGTTCATCAGCTCGGCGTGACTGGCGTCCTGCTTCGGGTTGTCATTGATGATGAAGTCGTCGAATGCGTCGCCAGGAGTCTCCCTGACCACGAAGCCAGCCGACTTCAGGTCGGAGACGGAGGTCGTGGGCACCGACTCGACGCCGTCGAGCTGATCGCTCTTGAGCGCGGTCACCATGGCGTCGTCGTTGCTGAAGAACTCCAGTGCGACTCCCTGAATGTGCGGCTTGGGACCGTAGAAGTCGGGATTGCGCGCGAACAGCGCGTCCTGCTTGGCCGTGTAACTGGTCAGGATGAACGGTCCGCCGGAGACGATCGGCGCGTTGTTGGCGAAGTTCGTGAGCCCCTTGCCGTTACCGGTCGCGTACTTGGCCCAGATGTGCTGGGGCAGGATCACGACCTGCTGGACCTGGGACAGCACGTTGGCCACTGGCTGCTTGTAGGTAAGGACCAGCGTGTTGGCGTTCGGCGCCGTGGCGCTCAGCATGTGCGCCACGTAACCGGCCGAGTTGGCGGTCGGGCCGTTCTGGTACTTCAGGATCGTCTGGTACGTCCACGCTGCGTCGTCCGCGGTCAGCGGCTTGCCGTCGGACCACTTGGCGTTCGGCACCGTGTGGAAGGTCCAGACCTTGCCGCCATCCGACATGCTCCAGCTCGAGGCGAAGTCAGGCACGATCTTCAGCTGCGGGTTGTACTGGACAAGCGACGGATAGATGTATTCGAACGTGGTGTAGGCGTCGGCCTGGAACGCCACGAACGGGTTGAGCGAGTCGATGCTGGAGTCACTGCCCAGCCGGAAGATGCCGCCGTCCTTGACCGAGCCCGCGGTGCCGTTGCCGTTGCCGCAGCCGGCGCCCGCCAGCGCCGCCACCGCGGCGACCGCCACGACACCGGCTAGGCGCCTCCGCCTGCTCGTGCTCCCTTGCTGCTTACGCGGGCGGAATCTCACGCTGAGTCACCTTCGTTCTCGGGACGGCGGCCGCACGCAAGTGCCGCTCGTCGGCTGGTGGTGCGGGTTCGCTCGCCTGCGGCGGCGGGGGATCCTGCCGATCGGTGCGCTGGCGGCCAGTTCCCTGGCATCCACATCGTCGTGGCGCTGACCAGCACTGGAGCCGATCAGGACACCAAGGTCCAGACCGGCCTTATTCCGCCTGACTCGTTGTTCAAGTTGCGCGAGATACTAACACAAAACATACGCGCAAAGCCGCCAACTAAGCATTTGTGGTTACGAATTGGACACGGGGCACGGGGCGGGCAACGGGCGACATGCCGAGCCGGATCCCGGTGCCGTCGTCGCAGGTGGTGTCAGGGAGGAAGGGCTTGGCCGCCAGCTGCGACGCGTGCTCGGCGCCGCCGCGGCATTCCGGGCCCGCTCAGGCGGCGAGTATGTCCGGCGCCTGCTTGACGCGCACGCAGCTAAGGACGGCGGCTGGTCAGAGCGAGCACCCGTCGTCTAGACCTGGCCCGGCAGGACCGCTATCCCCCGCCTCTGCCGCAATCCGTCCGGCTGCGATCAGCAGCTCCCTGACCCGGCCGGCTGGCAGGCCGGGCGAGGTGTTGCCGTCCCGCCCGGTGACCGTCGGGGCCGCCAGCAAGCTGTTCAGCACGGCTTCCTCGGTCGCTTCGACCGCGGCATCGAAGAACGGGTCAAGCGCTGATCCGCAGACCTGGTCGACATCCCGCGGCGGGTGCGAGCCGCGCGGCGCGCGCAGCCCGGTGGCCAGGGCCAGGAAGATCTCGCCGCTGCCGTGATGCGCCGTGGATCCAGTCCTGGCCAGGCCCAGGCCCTTCTGGCCAGGCGTGAGCAGGCCGCCGAGTCGAGGGGACCGTCGGTCAGCACCACGGTGATACACGAGCCCGCGGGCGGCCTGGCTGCCAGCCAGGGCCGGCCAGGATGCTCGGCAGCGGGCAGTAGCCGGCCGACAGGGACGCCATCGACCGTCAGCCGCTGACGCTCGCCGAAGTTCGTGAGCACCAGGGTGCCCACGGTGTGGCCGGACGGCAGTACCCGCGACGCGGTGCCGATGCCGCCCTTGAAGCCGAGGCAGCTCATCCCGGTGCCGGCGCCGACCGCGCCCTCGGCCGGCGACTGCCGCACGGCCGCGGCTCCGGCCGCCCTGGCCGCCTCGCGTGCGGTCCGCACGTCAATCGCACTGACCTGCATCCGCCGGGCGTCGGAAAGGAAGCTGTCGTCACACTCTGCCACCAGCGGGATGATCACATCCTCGGTGCCGATGCCGGGATCCTCCTGCGCCAGTAGCTCGCAGGCCGCGTCATAGACCCGGCCAACCTGCATGGTCGAGGTCAGGAATACCGGCGTCTCGGCCAGGCCCCACTCGGCCATCGACAGGAAGCCGGTGCACTCCCCGGCGCCGTTCAGCACTGCGCCGCCGGCCGGCACCGGGGCCAGGAACATGTTCCCGCCGGGGTCGATGACGGTCACTCCGGTCCTGGCCACCCCGCGCCCTTCGGGCGGTGCGGGCTCGTCCCGCCATACGGTCACATGACCGACGCCTGCGCCGGGAACGTCGGCGATCGAGGCGGTCGGGCCACTTGGCAGCACCCCTATCCTGATGCCAAGATCGCGAGCTCGGGTGGTCTGATCATCGGCTAGCCGCACCCATCGAGCATGCCCCGGGGAGGGTTCACTGATGTCCATCGAGGCCGGCCTGCTGAAAATCCCGGTCGTATGGAGCGAGGACTGCCTGCTGCATGAGCCGGGCGGCGAGGTATGGCTCGGCCTCCGCGAGGACGGTACCGAGGTCCCCGAGCGGGCCACCGTGATACTCCGCGCGCTAATGGATGCGGGCGCACCGGTCCGGCCCGCGCGGCGTCACGACGCGCAGGTGCTGCATTCCGTGCACAACCGGGACCTGGTGCACCACCTGGCCACGATCTGGGCCGACTGGCAGGCCGGCGGCTATGTCTCCGAGCACGGCCGCGACCGGGTGGTGCCGTACGTCTTCCCCACCGCCGCCATGCTGGCCGGGCTGCCGTCCAGGCCTCCGGCCGCGACGCACGGCCGTGTCGGCCTGTACTGCTACGACACCATGACCCTGGTCGGGCCGGGGAGCTGGGAAGCGATCAGGGCCGCTGCCGACACCGCGCTTACTGCCGCCGGCCTGGTCACCGCCGGCTGCCGCGTGAGCTACGCACTGTGCCGGCCACCAGGTCACCACGCTGGTCCTGACGGCTACGGCGGCTCGTGCTACCTCAACAACGCTGCCCTGGCGGCGCAGGCGCTACTGGCGGGCGGCGCCAGCCGGGTGGCGGTCCTCGACATCGACGCCCACCACGGCAACGGCACGCAGGCCATCTTCTACGCCCGCCGCGAGGTGTACTACGGCAGCGTGCACGTCGACCCGGCAGCGGGGTGGTTCCCGCACTACATGGGTTTCGCCGACGAGCGCGGGTCCGGTGCCGGGACGGGCGCTAACCGGAACCTGCCGCTGGCGCCGGGCACAGGCGACGACGAGTGGTTGGCAGCGGTGGACCGGCTGTGCGACGACGTCCGCCGGGACGGCGCGGATGCCATCGTGCTATCCCTCGGCGTGGACGCGGCCGCGGCCGACCCGGAGAGCCCGCTTCAGGTGACCGCGGCCGCCTACAGGGCCGCGGGCGAGCTGATCGGCGGGCTCGGCCCGGTCGCCGTCATCCAGGAGGGCGGCTACGACCTGGCGTCACTCGGCGAGTACGTGCTGGCAGCCCTGGCCGGTGTGCAGGCCGGGGTCGCTACCGCCCCGGGTCCGGACGCCGCCGCGAACATCGCATGAACGCCCTGCTCGCGCTGGCCGCGTCCGCCCTGTGGGGCACGTCGGACTTCGGCGGCGGCCTCATGTCGCGCAAGCTGCATCCGTCCGCCGCCGTGCTCATCTCCCAGGCCCTGGCGCTGGCCGGGCTACTGGTGCTGCTCCCGTTCATGCCCGTGCCGACCGGCTCGTACATGCTCACCGGGGCTGCCGCCGGGGTGATCGCCACGCTCTCGCTGGCCGCGTTCTACCGGGCCATGGCCGACGCGCCGATGTCGCTGGTCGCGCCGATCACGGCGGGCGGCACCGCGATCCCGGTGCTGGTCGGCATCGCCAGGGGCGAGCATCTCGGGATGCTGCAGCTCACCGGCATAGCGGTCACGCTGGTCGGGATCGTGCTCGCCTCCGGCCCTGAGTTCTCCTCGGGCGTGCGGGTCCGTCGTCAGGCGCTGGGCTACGCAATCGCCGCCGCGGTCGGTTTCGGTGTCGCGTACACGCTGCTCGCGATCGCCGCTGGCTCGAGCGTGTACGGCACCCTGCTATGCCAGCGCATCGGCGGACTGGTAATCCTCGGCCCGATAGTGCTGCGGGCCGGCATCCTCAGGGAGGTCCGGCTGACCGCCAAGCGGCTAGGCGCGCTCGCGCTCATCGGCGGTTGCGACATCGTCGCCAACGGCAGTTACGCCCTCGCGGCCAGTCGCGGAGACTTGTCCGTCGCGGCCGTTCTGGCCTCGCTGTACCCGGTCGTCACCGCGCTGCTAGCCAGGACCGTGCTGGCCGAACGGCTCAGGAAAGTGCAGAGCATCGGCGTGATCGCCGCACTCGGCGGGGTTCTGCTGCTCAGTTCCTAGCGCCGGGCTGGATCGCGGCCAGCCGATCAGCAGGGACGCGCCGCGGGCAGGGACCTTCCCAGTCGCCTGCCCGCGTCTTGCGCCCGGTCAGGAGTTGCCGAAGCTGACCCCGTTACCAGCCAAAACGAGTCCCGGGGGTGAACGAGACGCCGCGCAGCACCTGACCGAAGCCTGCCGCGCGCACGGTCACGAAGTGCTCCCACGAGGCGGGCGAAGTGGCCGCAAGCGGATCGGTGATGGCTACCAGCTTGTTCGGGTCCGCGCCCTGGTCGCCGCCGCCGCTGACGGTGGAGGTGATGGCCCAGATCGTCACCGTGCCGTTGCGGTTGACCCGGCCGGTGATGTTGCGCAGGCCGTCGGTGGCCGGGGCCCACGGCAGCCCGGTGGCGGCGTTGTCGCCGGTCGGGTAGCCCGCAACGGTGTACGGCTGGCCGAGGTTCAGTCCGGCACTCAGCGTGTAGGCCAGGTTCCAGCTGGTGCCGTTGAAGACCCACTTCTGCAGCCCGGCCGAGGTCTCTGCGGCAGCGTCGGTGTAGGTCCCTGTGGTGGTCGAGTAGGTGTTGACGCCGTCGCCCTCGTCGGCCACGTAAAGCGTGTCTGGGCCCGCGAACCAGAGGCCGAACGGGTACGAGACGCCGGTCGCCGACTTCGCCAGCGTGGTCGGGAAGCCCCGCAGAATGCACATGTTGTACGGCGTCACGCCTTCGGTCGGCAGCAGCGCCGGGTCGTAGGCGATCGGCGAGGTCGGCAGCGTCGCGCCGGGCTGCGGCACGCCGACACCGCCGGACGGACAGGCCTTGCCGGTGGTGTCGATGAAGTAGACGGTGTTGACGCCGTTGCCGCCACTGCCCTTGGTGTAGTAGACGACGTGCTGGTAAGCAGTCAGGCCGCGGAAGTTGGTGTCCTTACCAATCTTGTCGGCCTTGTCGCCGAGCTGGGTGACGTTGAAGCTGCCCACCGGTGTCGGCTGGCCAGGCGCCTGCGCGCTCTCCGGCGTGTACTGCGGGGTCGTGATCTGCGCGCCCGCGCCCAGGATGACGCCGTCCGGCTGCGGGTTCGAGCCGTTGCCGGCGTTACCCGACATGTACAGCACGTTGTCGCCGTCGCTGTTGTTGAGGATCGCGGCCCGCCCGTTGTCGCCGCTGTAGGCGTTGGTGAGCGTGTAGTGGATCCTGCCCTGCTGGTTCACCTCGGCGACCACGCGGTAATAGGCGCCCGCGACCGGGTTGGTCGGGTCGATGTCACCCGGCGTGTTGGCGTTGGAGACGTCGACGGTGTTCGGCACCGTGTAGTAGCCCGCGAAGGTCAGGTCGCGTCCGTTGGTGGACAGGTTCAGCGCCAGCTCCGACTTGGACGAGAAGCTAGTGACCATATGGTTGACCGCGGTCCCGAGCGGCCCGGCGCCATCCGGCACGGGCAGCGTGTTGACCAGCTGCCCGTACGGCGTGACCTGGTCAAGGAAGATCGGCGAGGTGATGCCGAAACTGCCATCCGACGCGTCGTTGTTGAAGACGCCGGGATAGGTGCCGTCGGCAACCGCCGGGGTGCAGGCGCTGCCGACGCAGCCCGGCGGCAGCTCGGTCACGCCCGGTGTGAACAGGCTGGCCGTGCCGACGTAGTCCGAGCCGCTGACGACCAGGTTGCCGGGCCGGAACCAGGGCCGGGCCTGCGAATGCCAGAAACGTGGGTGCGCAACCGCGCCGCTGGCTGGTGCGGCAGCCACAAGTGCGCCGGTCAGCGCGGCAGCCGCAACGGGGACCGCGATGCGCCAGCGGCTGCGCCACGCGGCCTGACGATTGGAGCTCTGCACGATCATGAGTCGTAACCTCCGCTAGGCATGCCTGCACACGGCCGCTGCGGCCGTGCGCCCTCAGCCTGATGAGCGCGGAAGGCCATCGGTCGACCGCGCGGTGAATCGACCGTGAAATGTGGGCCGGGCAGGCCCGACAGGGCGGCCAGATGCGCGCCGCTTCATCGCGCTCCAGCACCCGTGACCGCGCGTCGCGATCCGGCCTAACCGACGGGAACCTGCGATCCGGGTCCTGGCAGCACGTCGATGTCGGTGGCGTGCATGGGCTGATCGCAGACCGAGCAGTGCAGGTCGACGTGGCTGATCTGACCGCAGGCGTGGTGCCGATACAGCACGGGCGGGCCAGCCTCGCCTGCCAGCCACCGGTCCCCCCAGCGGACCATAACCATGAGCACGTCAAACAGCTCGAGGCCCTTGGTCGTCAGCACGTACTCATGCCGGGCCGGCTTGCTCGAGTACTCGCGCCGCTCCAGCACTCCGGTCTCGGTCAGCCAGCGCAACCGCTCGGCCAGGACCTTGCGGGAAATGCCCAGGCTCTGCTGTAGCTGGTCGAACCGGCTGATGCCGATGTAGATGTTCCTGATGATCAGCGGCGACCACGGCTCGCCGATGACGTCGGCCGTGCGCGCGATGGAGCAAGCCATCTCGCCGAACTGGGTGCGCTGCATGCTGTCATCTTACATTAGAGGGTTTCTTAAGGGAACGCAGCTGTGCTAGCGTGGGCCTTGTCAGTCTCTTAAAGGAACCTAATTGGGAAGGGAACAACCATGAACAGGCCCCAGGTCGTCTCGGAACAGCAGTGGCAGGTGGCGCGCGACGCGCTGCTCGTCAGGGAGAAGGAGTGCACCAGGGCGCTGGACGCGCTTGCCGCGCAGCGGCGCAGGCTGCCCATGGTGCAGCTGGACGCAGGCAAGTACACGTTCACCGCGCCGGACGGCGGTGCGGCGTCGCTCACCGACCTGTTCGCCGGTCACCAGCAGCTCGTGATCTACCACTTCATGCTGGAGCCGGGCGAGGACTGGATCTGCGGCGGATGCTCGACGTTCACAGACAACCTCGCGGAGCACTCGCAGTCCCATCTGAACGCGCGGCGCACCCGGCTGATCCTGATGGCGAGGGCGCCGCAGCCGGAGATCGACAAGCTTCGGCGGCGATTTGGCTGGACAGTGCCCTGGTACTCCTCCCACGGCACTACCTTCAACGACGACATGGGCCTGACCTCCTTCGGCATCAGCGTGCTGCTGCGCGACGGCGACGAGGTCTTCCGCTCCTACTTCACCACGGCCCGCGGCGTGGACCGGCTGCGCCTGGACTTCAACCTGCTCGACCTGACCCCGTATGGCCGTCAGGAGGAGTGGGAGGACTCGCCGGAAGGCTGGCCGCAAGACCCGACCATGAGCTGGCTCCGGCTGCACGACGAGTACTGACCGGGTAGCGGCAGGCCGTCAAGCCCCCGACGGCCTTTTCCATGATCCCGTAGCGTTCGGGGTCTGGCAGACCCCGAACGCTACGTCTAAACGGGCTGAGCACTGCGGCACCGGGTCGTCGTCGATCGGAACGCTGGCAGGCAGGTGCGGGCGGCGCGCACGGAGCGGCGTCCATGCTCCAGGAGACCGGCCCGCAGCCGCACACCACCATCCGGTGAGCCCGATGCGCACATCCGGCGGGCTTCGCTGCCTAGCCGTGGAGCATCGGTATGGAGAGAGGCATTGTCCACCGCAGGCCGTCAACCAATGTTGACAGGCCTCAGATCGTCAACATATATTGACGGCATGAGCAACGAAGTGACCCTGGCCGAGGCGGCCAGCGGGCGAGACCCGGCGGCGGGCTTGCGCGCGGCCCGCGCCCTGCGCGAACTAGCCGACAGGCTGGAAGCCCTGCAGGTAGAGAACGCACGCAACCACGGCTGGTCCTGGCAGGAGATCGCGTACTTCCTCGGCGTGAGCAAGCAAGCCGTGCACAAGAAGTACGCAGGCACGCTGGCCGCCAGGCCGGCCCAATCCCTTGGCCGCCGCCTGGGCGGTCGCCGACAGACCGGAGCGGACGATGTTTGAGAGGTTCGAGCCAGCCGCGCGGCAGGCTTTTGTAGACGCCAGAAATGAGGCCGGGCGGGCCGGCCAAGACAAGATCCGCAGCGAGCACGTACTGCTCGGACTGCTCGCCGAGCCCGGCAAGGCTGCGGACGCGCTGACAGCGGCTGGCCTGACGCTGACGGATCTGCGGGCGCGCGTCGCGCGCGGAAAGCACGAGACACCCGCCGGACTCGATTCTGACGCGCTGGCCTCGCTCGGCATCGACCTGGACACCGTCCGTCGCGCGACCGATGCGGCATTCGGTCCCGGAGCGCTTGACCGGGCCCCGGTGCCAGGCCGCAAGCGGCTGCCGATCGCCGATGACGCGAAGCAGACGCTGGTGGGCGCACTCCGGCAGGCCGAACGGCTCGGACAGCGACAGATAACCTCCGGGCACATGCTCATCGCCATGATCGACCAGCCTCGCAATGGCGCACTCAAACTGCTGGCAGACGCCGGCGCCGATGTGTCCGCCCTGCGGGCAGACGTGCTGCGCCGCATCAGCGACCCGGCCTAGCTCGGGCTCGCGGGATCGCGGGCGCACGCCGCGCCGGGCGCACGCCGCAGCTAGCTCGGGCCGCCACTAGCTCAGGCCGCCAGCCAGCGCCACGATGACGCCGACCCCGGCGGCGGCGAGGATCGCACTGACTACGCCGCGGCGCAACAGCAACAGCCAGCTAGCCGCCGCGGCCAGAACGGCCACCTGCCAGACCTGGGTCAGTCCGAACCCGAGGGTGATGGCCGCGCCGCCAATGGCCCCGATCGCGGCCGGACCGGCACCGCTCAGGAACGCCTGGGCCACCGGACTGCGCCGGAACCGGTCGAAGTGCGGCCCGCCGGCCAGCACGAAGACGAACGAAGGCGTGAACGCGACCACCGCCGCAAGCAGTCCTCCGGCCAGGCCCGCGGCCGCGTACCCGACGACAGCTACCGTCTGCACCACCGGCCCCGGCGTGACCTGACCGAGCGCAACCGCGCTGAGGAACTGCGCGCTTGTCATCCAGTGGTATGTGTGCACGGCGTCGTGCTGCATCAGCGGAATGATCACGAACCCGCCGCCGAACGACAGCGCTCCCACTTTGAGCGCGACCCAGGTCAGTGATCCGAACACGCCCGCGGTCAGCCCGGCCTTCACGGCAAGCGGCAGCAGGACGCGACCGGCGTGCGCGGTCAGGCGCGGCCGGGAAGCTAGCCACTCAAACACGCCACATGCCAGCAGCACGGCGACCAGGAATTCGCCGGCCAGGTTCGCCGCGACAGCGCCCGCCAGCAGGTAGCCGACCCAGCGGGCCCTGGCCGCTGTGACCGCCCCGGCGCGCCGCGAGCTGGCGGGTGCCTGCCCGACGGCCGCGCTGACCGGTCCGGCCCGCCGCCAGCTGGCGGGTACCAATCCGACCGCAGCGCTGATCGCAACGGCCGGCACTGCCGCGCCCGCGCCTGCCGCGGCTCCCGTCACCCAGGTGGGCGGCGAGTGGGCCAGGAACAGGACCGACAGGGCCAGGATGATGACCAGCCCGGGCACGATGAAGCACACGCCGCCCACGACCGCGCCGAGCGGGCCGGCTAGCCGCCAGGCACAGAAGATCGCCAGCTGAGTGGAAGCCGGTCCGGGCAGCAAGGACGTGGCCGCGATGCCGTCCTCGAACTCGGAATCCGATAGCCAGCCATTGCGCCGAACGCAGAGCCGCCGCAAGAGCGCGATATGCGCGGGCGGCCCGCCGAAGCCTATGACCCCGATCCGGCCCCACTCCCTGGCGATCACCCGGAGCGGTACGGCCGACGGCGCTGGCGCTGGCGCGGCGGGCTCTGGCTCCTGGTCCGGCATCTGGCTCCTTCCGACATGGAGATCATCACCACCGTAACGACCTGGCGGTGGCAGCAGGTCGCGTCAGAATGCGATTTGTCAGTCTGGCCGCATGCTTTGACCGGCCCGCCGCAGGCAAGATCTCGACGGGCGGGCCCTTTGTGCCTCCTGACACCGGCTATAGGCGTAGTAACTAGGCACATGATCTTGAAACTTGCGTCGAGCGAGCAGATTCTCGGCATCGCGGTGGCCGGCCAGCCCTGGCCTGGACCGTTCTGCCAGCGCGGCGTCCGGCCTGCGTACAGAATTGGCGGATGGCAACCTTTATCACCCGGCTTGACCAGCCAGGAAGCGGGCCGCGGATCGCGGTCAAGGACCTGATCGACGTCGTCGGCGTACCGACGACGGCGGGCTGCAAGGCGGTCGCTGACCGAGCCTTGCCGGCCAAGCTCGATGCGGCCTGCTTGGCCGGAGCCCGGGCGGCGGGCGCCGCCATAGTCGGCAAGGCAAACCTGCACGAGCTTGCCTTCGGCGCCAGCGGGGTGAACCAGTGGTTCGGCACTCCGGTCAATCCGCTCGATCCGGGCCTGGTGCCTGGCGGGTCGTCAAGCGGATCGGCGGTCGCGGTGGCCGACGGGGCGGCGGACTTCGGTTACGGCACCGATACCGGCGGCTCGGTGCGGGTCCCGGCCGCCTTCTGCGGGCTGGCGGGGCTGAAGACCACCTTCGGGCGGATCAGCCTGGACGGCGTGTGGCCGCTGGCGCCGAGCCTGGACACGGTCGGACCCATCGCCGCCGACGTAGCCGGCCTCGCTGCGGCGATGGCGCTGCTGGAGCCGGGCTTCGCCGCGGCGTCCGGCCCGGCGGCGAGGATCGGCAGGCTCCGGCCGCTGGCCGAGGAGACCGATCCGCGAATTGACGCGGCCGTCGATGCCGCGCTTGCTGCCAGCGGCCTCGAGATCATCGAACTCGGCCCGGTGGACTGGGCGGACGCCCTGATGCAGACGTACGTACTGCTGACGAGCGAGGCGGCCGCTGCCGATGCGCAGCTGACCACCGATCCGGCCAGCGCAGAAGGCATCAGCGCGCCCGTGCTGGCCCTGCTTGAGCTGGGCGCGGCCGTGACCGCGGACGAACTGGCGGCCGCGCGTGCCTACCGGCGCGACTGGCAGGCAATGTTCGGCCAGTTTTTCCGGCAGGTGGATGCCATCGCCTTGCCGACGGCGGCATTCTTCCCGCCGCCGCTGGCCGAGTCCGAGCAGCACGACTTCACGAAACTGACCGCGCCGGTCAACCTGGCCGGCTTGCCCGCGCTGGCCGTGCCGGTGCCCAGCGAGCACCGGCTGCCTGCCAGCCTGCAGCTGATCGGCCCGGCGGCCGGCGAGGACATGCTGCTCGGCACCGGCTCGCTGATCGAGTCGGCTGCGGGCTATTCGCGCTAGGTCCGGTGCAGCGCTGCGGGTGAGGTCCGCGTCTGTATAGCGTGAACACGACCACAGCCGGGATGACCGAGGGGCCGGGCGCCGGGGCGCACGCGGCGTCCGAGGCGGAAGCCGTCGGCCGGGCCGCCCCAACCGTGACTGACCTGTTTCGTGACCACCACCTCGAGCTTGTCCGCCTGGCCCTGCTGATGGTGGGTGACCTGGCCACCGCCGAGGACGTGGTGCAGGACGCCTTCGAACGACTGCATCGCCGCTGGCACGGACTGCGTGAGCCGGCAAATGCCCTGGCCTATGCCCGTGCCAGCGTGCTGAACGGCTGCCGCTCGGTGCACCGCCGCTCGGCGGTCGCAAGGAAGTACAGACCCCGGCTGGCCTCGGCTCCGGAGGTGGCCTCCCCCGACGAGGCGTCAGCCGCGGCCGATCGCGGCGAGCTCGGCGCCATGCTGCGAACGCTGTCGCGCCGCCAGCGCGAGGTGCTGGTGCTGCGCTACTACCTGGACCTAGACGTGGCCGAGATCGCCGCCATGCTGAAGATCGCGCCGAGCGCGGTCCGCTCAACTTGCACACGGAGGCTCGCTGCACTCGCTACGGGAGGACGACAATGACTGACCTCGAGGACAGGCTGCGCCACGATTTCAAGAAGCTGGCTTATCGGGCTCAGCCCGGCGCCGTCCGACCGCTCCGGATGCCTGCGCCCAGCAGGCGGGGATCGATCATCCGGTGGCTAGCCCCGGTTACGGCCGTGGCGGCGGTCGTCGGCGTGATCGCCGCAGTCTCGCTGGCGGGCGGCGCGGTCGGGCACCGGCAGGCGCAGACCGGGGCGCAAGCCGGGATGCCGCCGTACTATGTCAGCCTTAACGCTCAGCTAATCCCGCCAAGCGGCCCCACGATCACCGCGACAGTGCGGAGTTCAGCGAATGGCGCGGTCCTCACCACTGTCCCGGTCGTCCACTATCGGATCGGGCAGTCGTTGGCAGGCCTGTGGATTATGGATTACCGGGGCGGCCGATGACCGGACCTTCGCCATCACCGACGGCGAAGGATTGTTCGTGCTGCACATCGCCGCCAACGGCCGGTCAGCGCGCCTCAGCCGCGTGCCAGTCCGAGTGCGGTATCCCGACACAGAGGCCTCGGTGATCTCCCCGAACGGCTAGCAACTCGCGGTCCACGTCGACCCGTGCACCGGCGCGGGCCAAGCCGGTCACAGGACCAGCAGATGTCACCAAGGAATTGCCGTCGTGTCCGTGGCCACCGGGTTGGGCAAGGTGTGGCTCACGCCGGGGACCGGCGTGGTTCGAGCGTACCCAATTCCGTTCAGCCCATCGTGGGTCAACGGCGGCCGGGCGCTCATGTTCCGCTGGAATCCGGCAATTTCGTCACACCCCGCCGTGCAGCCCGACGATTTCCGGTTGCTGAACATCGCCGGGCCAGCCGGCGAGCTGCTCGCGGACTCCCGGCCGACGCGGTGGTCGCTGACATTGCCGCTGCTGCCACCAGCCGGTATCGCGTTCCTCCCATCGGCATTCGTCACACCGGACGGGAGTGCTGTTGTCACCAGCGATTACCGGATCGTGCACTCGGACAATGGCGGCGGCACGCTATCAGAGCGCATCATCGAAATCTCGGCTCAGACTGGCAGGCTCATCCGAGTGTTGCACCGGGTGACCCTGCGTTACGGCCCGAACGGGTTCAATGTCTACCCGAAGTTGTGCGCTGTGCTGTCGCTCGGCCCCAGGGGACTTCATGCGCTGGTCCAGTGCCCCGGCCTCGGGCGGCTGGACGGCAGCACGTTCACGCCGCTACCTGGACTGGAGCCTGACCTTGACCTGACCCCACTGAACGTCGTCGGTGGAATTGCCGCCTGGTAGCCATCTGCCGCGCCAGCTAGCGGTGCGCACCGATTCACGCCCAGAATTGGGCGGATGGCTACCTACATCACCCGGCTTGACGACTCTGGCCGCGGGCCGCGGCTCGCGGTCAAGGACCTCATCGACGTGCGCGGCGTGCCGACCACGGCCGGCTGCAAGGCGGTCGCGGAGACGGCGCGCGCGGCGGTCGCGGACGCGGCGTGCCTGGCTGGAGCGCGCGCGGCCGGGGCCGCGATTGTCGGGAAGGCGAACCTGCACGAGCTTGCCTTCGGCGGCGCAGGCGTCAACGAGTGGTACGGCACACCGGTCAACCCGCTTGATCCGGCGCTGCTGCCCGGCGGCTCGTCCAGCGGCTCCGCCGTAGCGGTCGCCGAGGGCTCGGCCGACTTCGGCTACGGCACCGATACCGGCGGCTCGGTCCGGATACCGGCCGCGTTCTGTGGCCTGGCCGGGCTGAAGACGACATACGGCCGGATCAGCCTCGACGGTGTGTGGCCGCTGTCGCCAAGCCTGGACACGGTCGGCCCGATCGCACTCGACGTCGCCGGGCTGGCCGCGGCAATGGCACTGCTCGAGCCGGGCTTCACAGCCGGAGCCCGGCCCGCGGCGCGGCTTGGCCGCCTCCGGCCCGCGGCCGAGGGCGCAGACCCGCGGGTGGACGCGGCCATCGACGCCGCCCTGCACCGCAGCGGGCTGCAGCTTATCGAGCTGAGCCTGCCGGAGTGGCGGACCGCGCTGATGCGTACGTATGAGCTACTGGACAGCGAGGCCGCGATCGTCAATGCCGACCTGCTGGCAGATCCGCGCAACGACGGCAAGATCAGCGCGGCGGTCCGCACCCGGCTGGAGCTAGGCGCCGCTGTGCCGTCCGCCCAGGTGAGCCGGGCTCGCGCGTACCAGCCCACCTGGCGAGCGCAGTGGGCTGAGCTGCTCGGCCAGGTGGACGCGCTCGTCCTCCCGACAGTCGCTTTCTTCCCGCCACCGATCGCCGACGCGAGGCAGCACTATTTCACCCAGCTCACCGCGCCGGTCAACATGGCTGGCCTGCCTGCGCTTGCGCTGCCCGTGCCGGTCCAAGGCCGACTGCCGGCCAGCCTGCAGCTCGTGGGCCCGGCGAACGGCGAGGAACTGCTGCTGGCGACCGGCGCGATAGTCGAGGAAGCGGGCGGATACCGTCGGTGAGGTGACAGGCCTCGACCCGCCTGCGGCGACGGCGGCTCTGGTTCGCGATGCGCTGGACGGCGCGGCTAAGGCCGGACCGTTCTTCCGGCTGGAAGTCAGTGACCGGCTGTCCGCGCCGAGCTGGCGGCCTGCCGCCGAGATGTCGCGGGGAGACCTGGCTGACCTTGTCACGGGCACAGCGCGGCAGCTTCGCACCGCCGAGGTCCGGGTGGCCACGTCGTTGCTGTATCAGGCCATCGCGGCGCGGCTGTGGTCGCCGGTCCTTGCCTGCGGCTTGCTATCGCGCGTGGTGCCCGATCTGACCGCCCTGGCCATCAGCACCGAGCCACCTATCCGGCTGGGTCTCGGCAGCCTGTCCGGCTGGCTCGCCGGCTCATCCGATGAGCTGGCGGTGCTGAGCGCGGAGGTCGTGGCTCGGCAGCTGACCGCGGTCGCGACGGCACTGCCTGTCCCGCTCGCCGCCGGGCTGCTGCGAGGCAACTCGGCATCGGCCATGGCCGGTGCGCTTGGCGTGCTGGTGCGCGCCCACCCGGCGCTGGCCGACCGCGGGCTGGCGCTCGGGCGCGCGCTGCTCGAGACCAGCGACTTGCGGGATGCCGGAGCGCTGGCACCTCCCCTGGCCTTCCGGCGGCGGTCGTGCTGCTTGTACTACCGGGTGCCGGGCGGTGGCCTGTGCGGCGACTGCTGCTTTACCCGTCGGCCGGACTGACTTACCCGCCGACCGAGCTGACTACCTGGGCGCCATCGCTGTCCACCCGAAGCGGCAGCACTTCCCAGCTAGCGTCGCCGCCCGCGGTGACGTCGGCGACGGCCGACGTCACGGTCGCGACCTCGGCGCCGTGGGCCAGCAGAGCAAGCACGGATGGGCCGGCCCCGGACACGACGGCCGCGACGCCGTCGGCACGTAGCCTCTCGACCAGTGCCGTCGTGGCCGGCATGGAGTCTGCCCGGTAGCGCTGGTGCAGGAAGTCCTCGGTCCCGGCAAATAGCAGGTCGGGCCTGCTCGTCAGCGCGGTCACCAGCAGCGCGGCCCTGGCCGAGTTCGCGGCGGCATCCGCATGCGGGATGACCGCGGGCAGCACCTGGCGCGCGACCTCGGTAGCCAGCGGCGAGTCAGGAATGCAGACCACAGGCGCGAGCTGCGCCAGCGGCTCGAGCCGGACTACTGCCACGCCGTCCGCGGACTGCCAGGCGATGGTCAGTCCGCCGGCCAGGCAGGCCGCCACGTTGTCCAGATGCCCCTCGAGTTCGGTCGCCAGTCGCAAGACGGCCGGGTCGGGCAGCGCCGCGAACCCGTCCTCTCCGGCCAGCGCCCTGGCCGCCAGTACGCCGGCCACGATCGCCGCCGCGGACGAACCTAGGCCGAAGCCATGGGGCACCGCGTTACGGCATGAAATCCCGATGCCTGCGGGCTGGGCGCCGATGGTATCGAAGGCAGCCCGCATCGCCCTGATCACCAGGTGCCGCTCCCCGGTCGCTACGGACTTCGAACCCTGGCCGGCGACATGGATGTCAACTCCGCCAGAGGTGACGCTGGCCGACACCGTATCGTGCAGCGTCAGGGCGAGACCGAAGGAGTCGAAGCCCGCGCCGAGGTTAGCGCTGGTGGCCGGGACCCGAACGGTGACCGGCCCGGCCTGCCACTTCACCGGAGGATCAGCGCGGCCGCCACCGCCGCGATGTCGATGCCCACAGTTGGCGGGGCTGGCGTGCCGGCTACCGCGGTTTCCGGGTCTTTCAGCCCGTGCCCGGTCAGCGTGCATACCGCGACCGCGCCCGGTGCTAGCTGACCGGCAGCGCACGCCTTGAGCAACCCGGCCACTCCGGCCGCCGAGGCCGGCTCGACGAACACGCCCTCTCGCTCGGACAGCAGCCGGTGCGCGGACAGGATCTGCTCGTCGGTCACCGAGTCGATGAGCCCGCCGGATTCCGCGCTCGCGGCGTCGGCTAGGTGCCAGGACGCTGGGTTGCCGATCTGGATGGCCGTCGCGACCGTGCGCGGCGCGAGCACGGGCCGGCCGATTACGATCGGCGCCGCGCCCGCCGCCTGGTAACCGAGCATCCGCGGCCTTCTGGTCGTCTTGCCCCGGTCGGAGTACTCGCGGTAACCGAGCCAGTATGCCGCGATGTTGCCTGCGTTCCCTACTGGCAGGAAGTGCGCGTCGGGAGCATCGCCCAGCTGATCTACGACTTCGAATGCCGCTGTCTTCTGGCCCTGCATCCGGTCCGGGTTCACCGAGTTGACCAGGGCCACCGGATACTCGGCCGCGACCTTTCGCACCAGCTCCAGGCAGTCGTCGAAGGTGCCGTCCACCTGCAGCAGGCGGGCGCCATGGGCAAGCGCCTGGGCCAGCTTGCCGATCGCGATGTTGCCGCGCGGGACCAGCACGGCGCACTCCAGGCCGGCCCGCGCTGCATAGGCGGCGGCGCTGGCGCTGGTGTTGCCGGTGGACGCGCAAATCACGGTCTTGACGCCGCGGGCCGCGGCCAGCGTGACCGCCACCGTCATGCCGCGGTCCTTGAACGATCCCGTCGGGTTGACGCCCTCGACCTTGAGATAGACCTGGCAGGCTGTCTGCTCGGACAGAACGGGCGCAGGAAGCAGCGGCGTGCCGCCCTCGCCGAGAGTAACGGCGGGCACGCCATCGGGAACTGGCAGCCAGGCTCGGTACTCGGCGATGACGCCGCCCCATGGCCAGGACCTGGTCATCATGGTCACTCGCCTTCCACGCCCTCGACCCGCATGACACTATCCACGTTGCGCACTGCTTCCATGGCGCTGAGCATGGAGACCGTCTTGGCCAGGGCCGCCTCCCTGGCTGAGTGAGTCATGATCACCAGGTTCGCGTCCTCGCCGCGGCCCTCCTGGCGCACGTCCTTGATGGACACCCCGTTCTGGGCGAAGGCGTCCGCCACCGGGGCAAGCACGCCCGGCCGGTCCGCTACGTCAAGTTGGACGTAGTACCGCGTGATCGCGTCGCCGATGGGCACCAGCGGCAGTTCGGCGTACGTCGACGCGTCCGGCCCGCGCAGGCCGGCCAGCATGTTCCTGGCGATAGCGACGGTGTCGCCGAGGACGGCGCTCGCGGTGGGCTGCCCGCCGGCGCCGGCGCCGTAGAACATCAGCCTGCCCGCCGACTCCGCCTCCACGAACACCGCGTTGTAGGCGTCGTGGACGGCAGCCAGCGGATGGATCCGCGGGATCATGGCAGGGTGCACTCGGGCGGTGATGCCGCCGTTGCACCGCTCGCAGATGGCCAGCAGCTTCACCACGCAGCCGAGCGACTTGGCGCTGGCGATGTCCGCAGCGGTTACAGAAAGGATGCCCTCCCGGTAGACATCATCCGCGGTGACCTCGGTGTGGAAGGCGATGCTGGCGAGGATCGCTGCCTTCGCGGCTGCGTCGAAACCCGCCACATCCGCAGTCGGGTCGGCCTCGGCATAGCCAAGGGACTGCGCCTCGGCCAGCGCGGCGCTGAAGTCAGCGCCGGAGTTGTCCATCCGGTCCAGGATGAAGTTAGTGGTGCCATTCACGATGCCGAGCACGCGGCGGACCTCGTCGCCTGCCAGTGACTCGCGCAGCGGCCGCAGCAGCGGGATCGCCCCCGCGACTGCGCCCTCGTAGTACAGATCGGCGCCGGCCTCCTGCGCCGTGCGGTGCAGTACTGCCCGATCCGCGGCCACGAGTGCCTTATTGGCGGTTACCACGGATTTGCCGGCCTTGAGCGCCGCGAGCAGCAGGCCGCGAGCCGGCTCGATGCCGCCGATCAGCTCGATCACGATGTCGACATCGGGCCGGGTAACCAGGCCAGCGCCATCGGTGGTCAGCAGACCGGCCGGGACCGGAACCTCTCGCGGCTTGCCGGGATCGCTCACCGCGACGCCCACTACCTGCAGCGGTGCGCCCGCCCTGGCCTGCAGGTCCGCCGACTGCTCGGTCAGCAGGCGGTACACCTGGGACCCGACGGTGCCGCAGCCGAGCAGCGCGACCTTCAGTGGTGCACGGTCCCCTGCGCTTCTTGCGCTCTGCACGACTGCCCAGCTCCCCTCACCGACCCCGGCCGGGGGAAGCCAGTCAGCGCTGACGGGCGGTAGGTGCCAGGGTGTTGCCTCGCCACAGCTTAGCGAGGGGCGCTGACTGCCAGCTGGCGAGCGGTGGGCTGCATGCCGTTGCCACAGTGGCCCAGGTCACAGCGGCCTCTGCCGCCGCGGCCCATCCGCGGCCGGGCCGCCTACCCGGTCCCGGCCAGCAACCGCCTACCCGGTCCCGGCCAGCTCGACCGGCAAGCCAAAGCGGGCGAAGTCCGCCGCCGAGAAGGTTCCGTCGTAACCCAGCTGACGCAGCAGGTCAGCAGTGAGGAAAGCGTGGATCGCCGTGATCTGCTCGCCGTCCAGGGTCAGCACGTCCAGGGCCGAAGCCACATACCGTCCCCGGTCAGCGTCCAGGATGTAGCCGCCGATGGCGAGCTGCCCGTTTGCCCGGGTAGGGCGGTGCTGCCAGCGTTGGGTGCTGACGTCTTCGATGACGAACCGCCTGATCGCCTCGTGGCTCCGCAGGCAGGTCGGAGGCGGCGGCATCGTGTAGGCCGCATCTGTGGTCAGCATGCTCACCAGCAGGTCGGCGTCACCTCGCTGCATGGCATCTGCGTAGCGCCGGGCCAGGGTTCTTATCCGCTCGTCGCCAAGCGCACGCAGAGTCGCCTGCTGGCTGCGGGCGGGCAAGCGGCTTTGCGCCGCGGCGCGGGCACGCTGCAGCGCGCTAGTGACCGCGGGAACGGACGTGCCGAGCTGCCCGGCTGTCTCACGAGCCGAGAAACCCATGACATCCCGCAGGATGAGGACGGCGCGCTGCAGCGGCGGCAGGTGCTGCAGCGCGACGACGAACGCGAGCTCAAGGCTCTCCCGCAGCTCGTACTCCGCCTCCGGCGAGGTTGCAACGCCGCCGTCGAGCAGGCGGTCGGGGTAGGGCTCTAGCCTGTCCAGCGGGGCGAGGGGATCCCGCCGGGCCAATCCTTGCGCGGTGGCCGTGCCGTCGGTCAGCAGCTCCCGGCGCGCGCGCCGCCGGGCGAGGTCCAGGGCTGTGTTCGCGACGATCGCGTATAGCCAGGAGCGCACTGAGCCACTGCCTTCGAAGCCCGGCAGGCCGCGCCAGGCTCGCATCAGGGCATCCTGGAGCGCGTCTTCGGCGTCGTGCACCGAGCCGAGCATGCGGTAGCAGTAGGCGTGCAGCTCGGCCTGGTGCGCCTCGATGAGATCACCGAATGCGCTTTCGTCACCGCCCTGAGCCAGCTCGAGCAAGATCTGGTCGCCATCGCCCGAGCGCCCGCTCATCCCGCTCCTCGCCGTCGATGCTGCCGGCGCCCCCCGGCTTCAGTCAGTGAACGTCGGGTCCGCTCCATGCAGAGCCCTGGCCCGTCCGCTGGGCTCTTCCCACTTTTCTGATCTGCCGAATGCGGTCAGGTCGAGAAGCGCGTACGCGGGGATAAGCAGCTCTGCGCCCCTGGCGTAGGTCGAGTAGGTGTGGAAGACATCGCTGCCATCCCGCAGGAAGAAGCTGTACCCCGGTACCTCCTCGGACTCGCCGTCCTCGAGCTGCGTCATCTCCTCGTAGTTGTATTGCACCTGCCCCGCCGACTTGTCCACCGTGACCTGGAAGTCGTAGTTGAAGTCGCTGCCGTGCGAGGAATACCAGGGCACCACCCAGCCCCTCGCCGCCGCGTAGGCCTCGAGCTTGGCCAGCGGGGCACGGGAGACCAGGGCAAAGGCAGTGTCGCGCGAGCGCACCTGATCCAGTAGCTTGGCGGAGATCACGTCCACGCTGGCCGTGCAGCCGGGGCAGGCCGAATCCCAGCTAGGGTCGAACATCACGTGCTGGATGATCAGCTGACTGCAGTCGCCGAACAGTTCCTCGAGAGTGACTCGTCCCTCCGGACCATCGAACGCGTACTTCTTCTCGATCTTGACCATAGGTAGCCGGCGTCGCTCGGCGTTCAGAGCGTTGCGCTCGCGGGTCTGCTCTTTCTCCCGCGCGAGCAGCCGGCGCCTGGCCTCGAGCCACTCTTCCCGCGATACAACCTCGGGCAATGCCATCACAAGCCTCCTCGGACATGACGGGCCCTGTGCAGGCCCCGTTATACAAGACCGATCGGCACCGCAGGAATAATCGGCTCGCGCCCAGAATTCTCAGCAGCGCCTTACGGCCCTGGCTCGCGGCGCGGAACTTGCGCAGGTCATCGGACGCCAGCGGGCCAGGTAGCGGGCAGCCCGCGCGCAGCGGCTTTACGTACCTGGTCGCGACGACTCTGGGGAGCACAACGCCGCAGCCTACGCCGACCCGCCCCGATCCGGTTGAATGGCAGGCGGCGCCGGCGCCCGGACTTCCCGTTCCCGTGGACCGCGGCGCGCGGCAGAACGGAGGGGAACGTGCAGCCCATGGCCGAAGACTGGGACCGTGCGGTCGCGGTGGTCGCACATCCTGACGATCTCGAATACGGTGCCGCGTCCGCTGTCGCGCGGTGGACTGGGCAGGGCAAGAGCGTCGCCTACGTGCTGGCCAGCAGCGGTGAGGCTGGCATCGCGGGTCAGGATCCGGCTGACGTCGGGCCGCTGCGAGAGGAAGAGGAACGTCGCAGCGCGGCCGTGGTCGGCGTGTCGGAGGTGCTGTTCCTTGGCCATGCGGACGGGCTGATCGAGTACGGCCTGCCGCTGCGCCGCGACCTGGCGCGCGCATTCCGCCAGTTGCAACCCGAGGTAGTACTGACGATGAGCTTCGACCTGACCTGGGGCGAGGACGGCCCGGTCAACCATGCCGACCACCGCGCTGTCGGACTGGCGGCACTGGACGCCTGCCGGGACGCAGCGAACGAGTGGGTCTTCCCGGAGTTCGGCCCGGCGTGCACGTCGATCAAGCACGCGTACGTAGCCGCGACCGGGAATCCGACCCACTTTGTCGACGTAACGGACACGATCGAAGTCGGCATCGCCTCGCTGAGAGAGCACCACGCCTACCTCGAGGGACTCGGGGGTGACTTCGACCCGAACACATTCCTGCGCGATATCGCCGGATATATCGGTATGGGCGCGGGATGTGAGTACGCGGTCGGCCTGCGGCATTACCCGATGGGCTAGCGGTACCGGCTGTTTCGCATTTCCGCCCATATATGCCCGCCTATCCCCCGCGCATCTAGCCGCATGCAGCCGACCTGCAGCCGTCAGGTAGCCGTATCTCGCGGTGCCTCACCGGCGGGCCGGGCGTACGCCCAAGGCGAACGGCGCACGGAAACAAACAGAGCTGCCTAGACCTTGTAGTTGTGTAATTGCGTAAGCAACATGACAGGGGAAGTGGTTCTCAATGGCCAAGTCGCTCTCGCTGCCAGTACTGCCGCTGGATGATGCCGTAGTCCTGCCGAGCATGGTGGTACCGCTGGACATCTCTGCCTCAGAGGCACGGGCGGCGATCGAGGCAGCGCAGCTGGCCGCCAAGGCGGACGACGATGAAACGCAGGCCCAGGTCCTCCTAGTCCCGCGGCCGGACGGCGGCTACGCGCCCATCGGCACGCTGGCCAGCATCGAGCAGGTGGGCAGGCTGCCCAGCGGCGAGCGCGCGGCCGTCGTGCGCGGCGTCGCCAGGGTGAAGATCGGCACGGGCACCGTCGGTCCAGGCACGGCCCTGTGGATCGAGGGCACCCTGATCGAGGAGCCCGAGCCCAGCCAGAAGACGGCCGAGCTGGCCCGCGAGTACCGCGGCCTGGCGGCGACCATCCTGCAAAAGCGCGGCGCCTGGCAGTACGTCGACGTGCTGCAGCGCATCACCGACCCGTCCCAGCTGTCCGACAGCGCGGGCTATGCGGGCTACCTCAGCCTGGAGCAAAAGCGCGAGCTGCTGGACACCCTGGACCCGCAGACGCGGCTAGAGCTGCTGATCGGCTGGGCTCGCGACCATCTGGCCGAGCTGGACGTCGCCGAGACCATCAGCAACGACGTCAAGGAAGGCATGGAGAAGCAGCAGCGGGAGTTCCTGCTGCGCCAGCAACTGGCGGCCATCCGCAAGGAACTGGCCGAGCTGGACGGCAAGCCCGCCTCCGAGGAGGAGGACTACCGGGCTCGGATCGAGGCTGCCGACCTGCCGGAGAAGGTCCGCGAGGCGGCCCTGAAGGAGGCGGGCAAGCTCGAGCGGAGCTCCGACCAGGCACCCGAGGCGGGCTGGATCAGGACCTGGCTGGACACACTACTCGAGGTGCCCTGGAACACCAGGACCGAGGACGCCTACGACATCACGGGCGCCCGAGCGGTGCTCGACGCCGACCACGCGGGCCTGGATGACGTCAAGGACCGGATCATCGAGTACCTGGCGGTGCGCAAGCGGCGGTCCGACCGCGGCCTCCAGCTCGTCGGCGGGCGGCGTAGCGGCGCCGTGCTGGCGCTGGGCGGGCCGCCCGGAGTCGGCAAGACCTCGCTTGGCGAGTCCGTGGCTCGGGCCATGGGCCGCAAGTTCGCCAGGGTCGCGCTCGGCGGCGTGCGGGATGAGGCCGAGGTCCGCGGCCACCGGCGCACGTACGTCGGCGCCCTGCCTGGCCGGGTTGTCCGCGCCGTGACGGAGTCCGGATCCATGAACCCGGTGATCCTGCTCGACGAGGTCGACAAGCTCGGGACCGACTACCGGGGTGACCCGACGGCGGCGCTGCTTGAGGTACTCGACCCCGCGCAGAACCACACGTTCCGCGATCACTACCTCGAGGTCGAGCTGGACCTGTCCGACGTGCTGTTCATCGCCACCGCGAACGTGGTGGACGCCATCCCGGCGCCGCTGCTCGACCGGATGGAGCTCATCACCCTGGACGGCTACACCGAGGACGAGAAGGTGACGATCGCGCGCGGCCACCTGCTGCCACGGCAGCTGGACCGCGCCGGGCTCGAGGCGTCCGATGTCACGCTGACCGACGACGCGCTGCGCAGGCTCGCGGGCGAGTACACCCGCGAGGCAGGGGTCCGTTCGCTGGAGCGGACCATTGCCAGGGTGCTGCGGAAGATCGCGGCACAGGCGGAGGCGGGCACGGCGACCGTGCCGGTAACGGTGGACGCAGCTGACCTGACCGGTTATCTCGGCCAGCCCCGGCACACGCCGGAGTCGGCCGAGCGGACCGCGGTGCCCGGCGTGGCCACCGGCCTCGCGGTCACCGGGACCGGCGGCGACGTGCTGTTCATCGAGGCCTCGCTGGCCGATCCGGAAACGGGCTCGACCGGCGTGACCCTGACCGGGCAGCTTGGCGACGTAATGAAGGAGTCGGCGCAGATCGCGCTGTCCTACCTTCGCTCGCACGGCGCCGAGCTGGAACTGCCGGTCGGTGACTTGAAGGACCGCGGCGTGCACGTGCACGTGCCGGCCGGAGCGGTGCCGAAGGACGGCCCGAGCGCAGGTGTCACGATGACGACGGCCCTGGCGTCGCTGCTGTCTGGCCGGCTGGTCCGGTCTGACGTGGCGATGACCGGCGAGGTCTCGCTGACAGGCCGGGTACTGCCCATCGGTGGTGTCAAGCAGAAGCTGCTGGCCGCGCACCGGGCCGGGATCACCACCGTGCTGATCCCGAAGCGGAATGAGCCGGACCTGGAGGATGTGCCGGAGAACGTCCGCGAGGCGCTGAGCATCCACCCAGTCGCCGACGTCCGCGAGGTGCTCGAGCTAGCGCTGGAGCCGGCCAACTCGCGGGCGGCTATCGCCGCGTGAGCTAGCCGCGGATCGGCCTGTCCGGACGCATGGTCCTGTCCGGGCAGGCCGATTTCTATCGGAACGGGGCCTGCCCAGAAGCTCAGCGGGCCCGTCGGCGCAGCGAGAACGGCATGAGAGCGGATTCAAGCTGGACCTTGAGGCTCATCTTGCTCTCACCCTCGCGCCGGTCGGCGAAATGAATTGGCACTTCGACCACCTTGAGGCCGCGAGAGATCGTGCGGTAGTTCATCTCGACCTGGAAGCTGTAGCCGTTGCTACGCACGCTGGCCACGTCAATGGCCTCCAGGGCCGAGCTGCGCCAAAGCTTGAATCCGGCGGTTACGTCCCGGATGCCCAGCCGCAGCAGCACCCGGACGTAAGTGTTAGCGAAGCCGGACAGCGCCTTGCGGTGCCAGGACCATTCTTTGGCGAGGCTCGCGCCGGAGACGTAGCGCGAGCCGATGACCACATCCGCGTTGGTGGCCAGCAGCGTGCCGAGCATCTGCGGCAGGTAGTCGGGCGCATGGGACAGGTCACTGTCCATCTGGACGACGAACTCCGCCCCGGCCGCTACCGCCCGGCTCATGCCATCGACATAAGCGCGGCCGAGACCCTGCTTGCCTGGCCGGTGGATCACCGTCATGCGGTCTTCGCCATAGTGCCTGGCTTGCTCGTCAGCGATCTTGCCCGTGCCGTCCGGCGAATTGTCGTCGGCCACGAGGATCTTGAGGCCGGTGAGCGGGAGTGCGAATAGCTGCTCGACAACCACCGGCAGGTTGGCGGCCTCGTTGTAGGTGGGCAGCACCACAGTCACGGCTGCTGACCGCCACGGCTCAGGCAGTTCGACAGCGTGACCGCCTAGCTCGCGCTCTCGAAGCGCCATCCGTTAACCTCCGCCACAGCCTCGCCGCGAAGTCCGCAGCGTATCCAGCAGTCTACGTATTTGATTGATTCTGGCGTGTTTCTACCCGGGGCTGGTCTGCTTCTTACCTGGTCACAGCCTATGGCCGGAGCCTCGCAGCACCGATGCATGGTGCCGAGGCTCAGGCCACTGGCCGTCTCGGGGCTATGCGATAAGGCGATCCGCTCTATCGGATTCGCTGTCGAGGGACAAGCGGAAATGTCAGAGGCACTCGATACTATAAGCGAAACACGATGGTTTGCCTGAGCGCCGGAGGGAGGGCCGCTATGGGAGCAGCAGGCGACAGCGAGATCCCCAGCTGGGTCGACGTCGCGGCGGCCCGCCCGGCCAGCGAGCCCACCGTGCCAGAGGTGATCGGAGCGGGATTCACCCACGGGGAGGAGGGCCGGTTCCGGGTACCCCAAGCTGGCGCATTTGAGGCGGGCGGCACCGCCGACGGCATGGCGCCCTGCTCGGTGCTGGCCGAGCTGACGGGCCAGGCGCTGGAGGCTGGCCTCGGCCGACTATCCGACGATGAGCTGGTCGGAGTGCTGCGGGCCGCCCGTCGGGTGGTGTCATGGCAGTCCGCGGTCGAACTCGCCGCCGTGGATGAGCTCGCCGCCCGGCGCGCGGCCGAGCCACACGCCAGCGGCCCGCACCCGGCCGAGCGGGCCTCCGCGGAGTTGGCCGTCGCGCTGACGCTGACCGGCCGGTCCGCCGACATGCTGCTGGACCTGGCATCCGGGGTGGCCCGGCTGCCGGACGTGGCCGCGGCGCTGAGCCGGGGCGACATCGATCCGGCCAGGGCCGGGGTGTTCGCCGAGGAGCTAGCCAGCCTGCCGTGGCTGCCGGCATCGGTCATCGCCAGCCGGCACATGCTGGCCGCCCCCGGCCTGACCACGAGCCAGCTGCGGGCGGCACTACGTCGCGCGGTCCTTGCTGCCGACCCCACCGCCGGGCGGCGTCGGCAGCGCGAGGCACGCCGGGACACTCGCGTGCAGGCTTGGGCCGAGGCTTCAGGAAATGGAGCCATCGCCGGCCGGGAGCTGCCGCCGTCCCAGGCGCTGCTGGCCGACAGGCACATCAGTGCGCTAGCCAGATCCCTGCAGGCTGCGGGCCTGCCCGGAACCTTCGACCAGGTCAGGGCCGAGGTCTTCGTTGCCCTGCTGTCCGGCCAGTCGCCACAGTCGCTGCTGGCTGCCCGTCGGGACCAGCCGGGACAGGAGAGCACGCCAGGGCCCGTCGGCTCCGCTCCGGCCGGGGCAGGCGGTGAGCCTGCCACCGGCGCGAGCGCGAGTGCGGGCTCATCAGGCCTGTCCGGTGCGGGCCTGTCCTGGCCGACTGGCCCGCTCGGCACGATCCACCTCACCGTGCCGCTGAGCACCTGGCTGTCGGTCACCGACCGGCCGGGCGAGATCGCCGGATACGGCCCCGCCGACGCCTGGACCTGCCGCGAACTGGCAAACACCATGACCGGCCAGTCCGGCAACCGGTACTGCCTGACCATTACCACTCCCGAAGGTCACCCCCTCGGTCACGCCTGCACGAGCACCCCGCCGCCCGGCCCGGCACCACCAGGACCGGCACCGCCCGGACCACGGCAGCCCGGCCCGGCACCGCCAGGACCATGGCAGGCCGGACGGCTGGGCACCGACGTCGCGGCGTGGATGGCGGGCTTGGCGGTCCAGTGGCTGGAAGCCGGGACCTGCGGCCATTCTCGGCAGACCACCGGCTACCGGCCAAGCAGGCTGCTGGATCACCTCATCAAGATCCGCAACCCAACCTGCACCGCCCCCGGCTGCCGGCGCCCGGCCCAGCAGAGCGACATCGACCACGTCATCCCGTACCACCTGGGCGGACGGACATGCGAATGTAACTGCCACCCCGCCTGCCGGCGCCACCACCGGTGCAAGGGAACCGCGGGCTGGCAGCTGGAGATGCCCGAGCCCGGAGTGCTGACCTGGCACCTGCCACACGGCCGGAGCTACACCACCAGGGCCGAGCCCTACCCGGTCTGATGGCCCCGGCTGCATGCGTTCCGCGGCAGCTTTCTCGGGGTTGCCCGCGTCATGGCCGGATACGGCCGATTTCCTAGCCACAACAGAACAGCAGCCTCGACGATCGCGGCACATGCCTGGCACCGCCATAAGCACGCAGGTGCATATGTTCATGCAGTCCAATGCGCCTACCACCATCCCGAGACCGCGGCAGGAGGCATTCGGACGGCACTGTTCTCAGAGAATCAACGTCATGCGCCCGCTCGCCGCGGTGAGGCGCGGTCGCGAGCCCCGTGTCGCCTGGGATCTGGTTCTTGCCCTTCCCATTCAGCATGCCGGCGGTTCAGGAAGAAGCGATTTGCCCCATTGCCGCATTTCCTCGAAGGTCGCGTCGATCCCCGGGGCAGCGGGGTCCTCGGCCAGCCTGGGGACGGACTGCATTTGCTCGACCATCCCGTTGACGATGGTGACGTCGGAGATTTGCCGCAGCGCTGGCCACTCATCGTTTTCCTCAGCGGTGGCATGGTCGACCACGCTAGAGGCCAGGTGCCCGAAGGTGTAGTTGAACTGGTCGGAGTCCACGTCCAGCATTTCCAGCTCGCCGATGGTCTGCCCTACTGTTTCCTCCTCCGCGACGCGGTCGGTGGCGGCCCAGTCTTGGGCGCCTAGCTGACGCTGGGCTTGCGGGTGGATGGCCTGTTCCTCGGCGGTCTCGTGCAAGGCGAGGGTAAGCCGCAGGGTGTGGAAAGCCTCGGCTCGGTCTTGCCCGGTTGCCTGCCGCACTCTCTCCAGCAGCACCTTGACCTGCTCATGCTGCGGCGCGATGACGGCGGTAACATCCCGCAATGGGGTAGACACGGATGATCTCCTTGGTTCAGCTTGATCTGCTGGCCGCCGCAAGCGGCATCTAACGAATCCCTGGTGGCTGCCAGCCTGGCCGCGTGGACCGGCCCCATCGACAACATGCGGCCGCAGTCATCAGCACGGGCCGCTGGCTGCTTGCTGGTTAAGATCATCTTAAGGTTCCAGCGGCATAGTCAGATTCTCGGCCGGCCGCAGCCTTCTGCGCCGGAAGCATTACCCTCCGGGCTCAGTTGGCCGGGCGCAGCCAAGGGCTCCGGTGCTTAATGAAGCTGATATTCCAAGAGCTCTTGCTGCCTGCAGAAAGAACTGGCCGTCGCGGCCCCGCCCTAGTGTCGGATGCAACAACGCGCCTGTCTGGCGGCAATCCGATTGCCTCGAAACCCGAGCATCGGGAAGTCGACCATGCTCCGGCCACTCGTCGGGCTCATATGAGGGCCGCCGCGGACCAGGCCGGCCCAGCGGGACTGAAGCGCCGGGTTTGGCTCGCTCGTCTCGCTGGCAGCGCGCGAACCGCCCTCCGTTCGGTCTGACCGGGGATTCGGACCGCGGAATCTCGCTGCCTCCGCTATATTTCGAGTTTGTCTATTGACATTATAGGGATCACCACGCACTATTGGGGCATGCGTAGCGCACTGCTCCTTGTGTCCCGGTTGCACGTGGACCTGTGCCGCCAGTCCAGCGATCTGTGCCAGGGCGGGCAATCGGTTCCTTGTTAGCTGCCCGAGCCGATCGCGCGGCCGGACATAGATCGCCATCGGCCGACTCCGCCATCGCCGGAACCCAGGGTTGCGACCGCGACTGGCGCCGCTAGTCCAGCCATCACCGGCTCATTCCACCGTCATGCACTCGAGGAGGATTTGGCGTGCCAGCATCCAGACCGGCAACCCTGACGGGCGACCTCACTCCAGGACAGGCCACTGCCGCCTCCGCCCTTGCCACGGCGCCCGCGCCGGCGTCGGCTGCCGTCCCGGTGACCGCTGCGGCCGCCGCTCGAGCTCCGGCTTCGCCCAGACGCTCGAGGCGCGGCTGGCTGCGCCTGATAAGCCCGATCGCGCTGCTGCTGGTGTGGCAGCTGACCAGCATGGCCGGTCTGATCTCGGCGCAGAGGCTGCCGCCGCCGACCCAGATCTGGTCCACGGCCGTTTCGCTGGTGACCACCGACTCCCCTGCATACGGCACGCTGCAGGGCGCGCTCCTCGTCTCCCTGGAACGGGTGGCGGTCGGGTTTGCCTGCGGCGCGACGGCCGGCCTGCTGCTGGCCCTGGTGGCCGGGCTGAGCCGGATCGGCGAGACCGCGCTCGACCCGTTGCTGCAGATGCTCAGGACTCTGCCCCTATTCGGACTCATCCCGGTGTTCATCGTCTGGTTCGGCATTGGCGAGTCGCCCAAGATCCTGCTGATCGCCATTGGCGCCGCCATCCCGCTCTACCTGAACGCGTTCTCCGGCATTCGCGGTGTCGACGCCAGGCTCGGGGAACTCGGCCAGGTCCTGCACCTGCGTCGGCACGAGCTCATCCGGCAGATAGTCCTGCCAGGCGCACTGCCGCAGATCCTCGTGGGGCTGCGGCAGAGCCTGGGCGTCGCCTGGCTCGCGCTCGTCGTGGCCGAGCAGGTCAACGCCAACGCGGGCCTCGGCTTCATGATGAGCCAGGCCACCCAGTTCCTCCGCCTTGACGTCATCATCGTCGCGCTGCTCGTGTACTGCGCCCTCGGCCTGCTCACCGATTCCCTGGTCCGGCTGATCGAGAGGAGGGCGCTGACATGGCGTCGGAGTTTCGTGGCAGCGTGACGACGTTGCGGGCGCATCGTGGCGCCGGAGTGCTCGCAGACGGCGCGGCCGTCGCGCGCGGCGAGCCGGTGGTCAAGGTGCGCGGCCTGTCCAGGACGTTCGCCGCGAACGCGGTGCTGGACAGCCTGGACCTGGACATCGCGCCTGGTGAGTTCGTCGCGCTGATCGGCCGGAGCGGCTCGGGCAAGTCGACGCTGCTCCGGGCGCTCGCGGGGCTTGACCCGGAGGTCACTGGCGAGACTACGGTCAATGGCACCGTTGCCATCGCGTTCCAGGAGCCCCGGCTGGTGCCCTGGAAACGGCTGCGCGCGAACCTGACCCTCGGCCTGCGGGCGGCCAACCCTACGGCGGTGGCGGACGAGGCGCTGGCAGAAGTCGGCCTGACCGCTCACGCCGACGCGTGGCCGCTTACCCTGTCCGGCGGCGAGGCGCAGCGGGCCTCCCTCGCCAGGGCACTGGTGCGTGAGCCCCGGCTGCTGCTGCTTGACGAGCCGTTCAGCGCGCTCGACGCGCTCACCAGGATCAACATTCACCGCCTCGTGCTGCGGCTGTGGGAGCGCCATCAGCCCGCCGTGCTGCTGGTGACCCATGACGTCGACGAGGCCATCGCGCTGGCCGACCGGGTGGTCGTGCTGACCGCCGGGCGGATCAGCCACAGCGTGCGTATCCACACCCCTCGGCCCCGCGACCGGGCCAGCTCCAGCCTCACCACCCTGCGAACCCGCCTGCTCGCCGAACTCGGCGTCGATACGGAAGGAACACAATGAGGAACCGGGTTACAGCCCGCATAGGTGCCGGGACGGTAGCTTTCGGCCTGCTGGTCTTCGGCGGCGCGACCGCATGCTCGTCGTCGGGATCTGGCTCGGCCGGGGACAGCCCAGCCGCGGCCAGCACGGCATCAGCCAGCACGGTGAACGTCTCCGACGTCACGCTGAACATCGGCGACCAGGCCGGAGCCGGTGCAGAGGCGCTGCTGACCGCGGCCGGCCTGATCGGCAAGCTGCCGTTCAAGACACACTGGTCCGACTTCACCTCCGGCCCGCCGATGCTGCAGGCAATGGCTGCTGGCTCCATCGACATTGGCTTGGTCGGAGACGCGCCGCCGGTGTTCGCGGCGGCCGGCGGTAGCCAGATCGCCGTCGTCGGCGCGCTGCAGGCGGACCCGGACGGGTCGGCCATCCTGGTGCCGCAGAACTCGCCTATTCATTCCGTGGCGCAGCTGCGCGGCAAGAGCATCGCGGTAGCCCAGGGCAGCTCGGCCGACTACCACCTGCTGGCCATACTCACCAAGGCCGGGCTGACCATCAAGGACGTCACGCCGGACTACCTGCAGCCCGCCGAAGGCCAGGCGGCCTTCGCCTCCGGTCACGTCGCCGCCTGGGATATCTGGTCGCCGTTCATCGAGCAGGCGGAGGTCCAGGACCACGCCAGGATCCTGGCGAACGGCTCGAGCATCGGCCAGACGTACTCGTTCGTTGTCGCATCCCGCGCTGCGCTCGGCGATCCGGCGAAGGCCACCGCCATCCACGACTACCTGACGCTGCTGGACGAGGCCTACACCTGGTCCGCCACCCACCAGTCCGTCTGGGCCGCGACCTGGGCAAAGGCGAGCGGGCTCCCGCTCAGCGTGATGAGCAAGGCAGTCAAGGATGATCTTGACACCCCAACGCCCATCACCCCGGCGGTCATCAGCTCCGAGCAAAGTGTCGCCAACGCGTTCACGGCGGCTGGCCTGATTCCCGGCCACGTCGACTTCTCCGACTATGCGGTCACCACCTTCAACGACGTCCTCGGAGGGTCCTCATGAGCCCGGTGTTTCACTGGTTCCTGCCCACCTCCGGCGATGGCCGCGGCATAGTCGGGCGCGGTCACAGCATCCCGCTGGTCGGCGCGAGTGCCGGGCCGTCCGCCCGCGCGACCGGCGCCAGGTCGGTGGCACGGCCACCGGACATCGATTACCTCGGGCAGATCGCCAGGTCGGCCGAGCAGCTCGGCTTCACCGGGGTGCTGACGCCGACCGGCACCTGGTGCGAGGACGCGTGGCTCACCACGGCCGCGCTGATCAGCCAGACGAAGCGGCTCAAGTTCCTCGTCGCGTTTCGACCCGGCCTTATCGCCCCGACGCTGGCCGCTCAGATGTCGTCGACATACCAGCGGCTGTCCCGCGGGCGCCTGCTGCTCAACGTGGTCACCGGCGGTGAGGACACCGAGCAGCGCAGATTCGGCGACTACCTGTCGCACGACGAGCGGTACGCCAGGACCGGGGAGTTCCTCGACATTGTCCGCGGCGCCTGGAGCGGTCAGCCGTACGACTTCGCCGGCGAGCACTACAAGGTTCAGGGCGCGACCGTTATGAGCCCGCCCGACCCGGTGCCCACGGTCTACTTCGGCGGCTCGTCGCGGGCGGCCGGACCGGTAGCTGCGAAGTACGTCGACGTCTACCTCACCTGGGGCGAGCCGCCTGAGGCGGTCGCCAGGAAGATCGCCTGGATGCGCGAGCTCGCCGACGAGGCCGGCCGCACGCTGCGGTTCGGCATCAGGCTGCACACGATCAGCCGGGACAGCTCGAAGGAGGCATGGGCCGAAGCCGGCCGGATGCTGGCAGAGCTCAGCCCGGCGGAGATCGCCGCGTCGCAGCAGGCGCTGGCGAAGTCAGTCTCGGTGGGCCAGCAGAACATGCGCGGCCTGCACGAGGCCTACCGCGACGGCGGCAACCCGCAGGACCTGGAGATCTACCCGAACCTGTGGGCAGGAGTCGGTCTGGTGCGTGGCGGCGCGGGGACCGCGCTAGTCGGCAGTCACGAGCAGGTGGCTGACCTGATCGAGGAGTATGCCGCGCTCGGGATCGAGGAATTCATCCTGTCCGGCTACCCGCATTTGGAGGAGGCCTACTGGTTCGGCGAGGGCGTGCTGCCTGAGCTGCGCAAGCGCGGCACCGCGGCCGCGCCGGACGATCTGTCCGGGCTGCTCGCCACCGCCTGATCGCCAGCAAACCGCGAGGTGCCGCAATCATCCGGCATCCGCCAGAGCGGCCGCGCCGGCCGGGTTCCACCTCCCGGCCGGCGCGGCCTTTCAGTCCGGCACCACCTGGAGGTATCCCGTGAATTTCACCGTCGTCGTCGGCAACCCCAAGCCGGAGTCCAGAACCGCGGGCGTTGCGGTCGCGGCCGCCGAGGCGCTGGCCGCCGCCACCGGACTGACCGCTGGCTACGACCTCATTGACCTGTCCGTGCTGGCCAGGCGCCTGCTGCTGGACGAGCCGTGCGCGGCAGTCGAGGACGCCGTTGCCCAGGTGCTCGGCGCGGACCTGCTGCTGGTGGTCAGCCCCACGTTCAAGGGCACCTACTCCGGCCTGCTCAAGGTTTTCCTTGACCGGCTGCCCTACCGCGGGCTCAATGGCGCTACCGCGCTGCCGCTGCTCGTCATGGACTCGCCGCTGCATGCGCTGGCCGTCGAAGTGCACCTGCGACCGCTCCTGACCGAGCTCGGAGCCAGCGTTCCCGGGCCGGGACTGGCGCTGCTGGAGTCCGAGCTTGGCCAGCTCGATGGCGTGCTGCGCCGATGGGCCAGGCGGGCTGCGGACGCGCTCGACCGTCCGTCCATGGCGCGCGTGCCCGCGATGGCGAGTCAGCGGTGAATGACCCCGTTCCCTGAATTTCCGTGCCTTTTGCCGACAGCGGGAAGCCGCGACCAGGAAACTGTGCACCATGGCGGGAAATCAGCTGTCCTCGATACAGCACATAGTGCAGCTCATGCTCGAGAACCGGTCGTTCGACCATATGCTCGGCTTCCTTTACCCGAATAAATCCGGCCCGAATGGCGTGCCATTCGAAGGCCTGGCCGGAACCGAGTCCAACCTGGACGGCAGCGGCAGCACGGTGACCGTGCACCCAATCGACACCACCCAGGCTGGCGCGTACTTCATGCCCGGTGCCGACCCAGGCGAAGGCTACGCGAACACCAACTCGCAGCTGTTCGGGGCCGGTAAGCCGCCGAGCCCGGCGGTCGCCACCAATACCGGCTTCGTGACCAACTTCGCCGCCGCGATCACGTACGACACGCAGAACAACCGCACGCCGCTGGCTGGCACCATCGCCTCGGACATCATGGGAGTCTTCACCCCCGCCGCGCTGCCGGTACTGTCCGGGCTGGCAGCCGGGTTCGCGGTCTGCGATCACTGGTTCAGCTCCGTGCCCACCATGACGTTCCCGAACCGGGCGTTCGCCTGCGCGGGCACCAGCCAGGGCCACATGAACGACGGCACCTCCTCCTACACGGTGCAGAGCATCTTCGGGCTGATGACCGCGCACGGGCTGAGCTGGAAGATCTACGGCTACGACGCCGAGCCGCTAACGAAGGGCAGCTATCCGGACACTCAGAGCGCACCGGACACCTGCTTCGGCAAGTTCGCGGATTTCCAGGCCGACTGCGCGGCCGGCACGCTCGCGCAGTACAGCTTCCTGGAGCCGAGCTGGGGCTCGGCCGGCAACAGCCAGCATCCCAACTACGACGTTGCCCTCGGCGAGGCACTGATCCAGCAGGTCTACCAGGCCGTGCGCAGCGGACCCGGCTGGGATCAGACACTGCTGCTCATCACCTACGACGAGCACGGCGGCCTGTATGACCACGTGTCACCGCCGACCACCGCGGTGGCGCCGGACAACAGCGTGGGCGAGTTCGGGTTCGACTTCACCCGGTTCGGCGTGCGGGTACCCGCGGTGCTCGTCTCGCCGCTCATCGCGCCCGGCACGATCTTCAATGTGCCGGCCGGGAGCACGCCGATCGACCATACCTCGGTGCTGAAGACCATCGAGCTGCGCTGGGGCCTGCCCGCGCTCACCCTGCGGGACGCGGCCGCGCCGGATCTCGGCGACGTGCTCACCCTCACCACGCCGCGCACGGATGACCCGATTGCCGGCGTCGTGGCGCCGACGGCGACCGGACCGAACCCGGCGGCCGGCGAGGTCTCGAACCTGCAGCAGCTGCACGCGCAGATGATCTCCAACCTGCCGGTTCCCGACGAGGAGCTGATTGGCCAGCCCGCGCTGCCTACCTTGAGCACGCCGGCCGACTACGACAACTACATCGCCACGCGCGCCAGCCGCTGGCGCGCCGCGGCGGCTACCGGGCACGCGCCCGGCGGACCGCAGCCTGGCACCGGACCGCAGCCTGGCACCGGACCGCAGCCTGGCACCGGACCGCAGCCTGGCACCGGACCGCAGCCTGGCAACACGCCCGGCGGACCGCAGCCTGGTGGCTGACCGCATAATCTGCGTGCTCGGCGACGCCCACCTCGATGTCGTCGCCCGCGTGTCCTGGCCGCTGGCCGAGGATACGGACACGCCAGCTAGTACATCGCTCGGCGTGGGCGGGCAGGCCGCCAACGTCGCCGGTTGGGTGGCGGCCCTCGGCGGCCACAGCCGGCTGATAGCGGCACGCGGGACCGATCTCGCTGCCCGGCTCGTCGCCGACGAGCTCGCGCGGCTCGGCGTCGACCTCGTCGGTCCTATCGTGCCCGGCAGCACCGGCGTCGTCGTGTCCCTCTCGCACGGCGGCGAGCGCCGGTCCATGCTGACCGACCGCGGCGTGGGCACGCAGCTGGCCGCTAGTGAGCTCAAGAGCGAGTGGCTGGACGACTGCCAGTGGCTGCACGTCCCCGCGTACAGCCTTGCCCGCGACCCCGTCCGCGGCGCGGCGCTCGCGGCCATCGCCGCCGCCGCGGACCGGTCGGTCCGGCTCAGCCTGGACCTGTCCTCGACAGCGCTGATCGCGGCGTACGGGCCGGCGGAATTCCGCGAGCTGATAGGCACGCTGCGACCCGACGTGGTGTTCGGCACCCAGGAAGAGGCTGCGCTGGTTGCAGGCGTGCTCGATGACCGCATCGTCGTTAAGCTTGGCGCCGCCGGCGTACGGGCGGACGGAACGCACTACCCGGCGCTGCCAGCTGCCGCGATTGATTCCACCGGGGCCGGCGACGCATTCGCCGCCGGTTACCTCGTCGGAGGAGTCGGGCTCGGCCTGCAGGCAGCGGCACGGGCGGTCGCGAAGATGGGGGCAATGCCGTGATCCTTGCGCCGCAGGTCGCCGAGGAGGTCGCCGACGCGCTCCGGCTCAACAGGCCGGTGGTCGCGCTGGAGACCACACTGGTCTCGCACGGATTCTCCGGCGGCTGCGGGCTGCGGGTGGCACTGGAATCTGAGGAGCGCGTGCGCGCTGCGGGCGCCACGCCAGCCACGATCGGCGTCCTGGATGGCGCCATCCGGGTGGGGCTCACACCCGCCGAGATTGAACGCTTCGCCGCCGCGGGAACGAGCGCGCGCAAGGTGGGTGCCCGCGATCTCGCCGCCTGCGCAATCCAGGGTGCGCTTGGTGCCACCACTGTCGGCGGCACCCTGGCGGTATGCCGAGTCACCGGCATCCGGTTCATGGGCACGGGCGGCATCGGCGGCGTCCATCGCGGATTCGCCGAGAGCCTCGATGTGTCAGCCGACCTCCCGCAGCTCGCACGTACCCAGGCGTTGGTCGTCTGCTCAGGCGCCAAGTCGATCCTCGACGTCAGCGCCACCGCCGAACTGCTGGAAACGCTGGGAGTCCCGGTGCTTGGCTGGCAGACCAGCACGCTGCCGAGGTTCTACACCGCCGCGGGCGGCCCGCCGGTATCCGCGACCGTGGCGGACGCCGTCGAAGCAGCCCGCATAGCCGACGCGCACTGGCAGCTCAGCCCCGCATCTGGGCTGATCCTCGGGCGTCCGCCCGCGGACGGGCTTGATATCGACGCGCTGGTAACCGAGGCGGTCGATCGGGTCCGCCGCGCCGGGGTGACCGGCCAGGCGGTGACGCCGGCGGTCCTCACCACAGTCGAAAAACTGAGCGGCGGCCGCAGCGTGACTGTCAATCGGCGGCTCATCGCCGACAACGCGGCCCTAGCCGGCCAGGTCGCGGTGGCCTACGCGGACGTGGCCGGCAGCGCCGCCGGCTAGACACGCTGCTCAGGTAATGATGTGGGCCGGCTCATACTCCAGGCTGACCGGGAGGTGGTCGGAGGCGCGGCGGGCGAGCCCGGTGTCGGTCACCAGATAACCGCGCAGGGCGGGAAGCACATCCCTCGTCACCCTGATCGCGTCGATCCTGCGGACGATGCCCCGGTCTCCGTATCCGTCGCCAGCGAAGTAACCGACGGTGGGCTGCCATCGCGCTCGCAGCGCAGCCGCCGCATCGACGAGGCCGCCCGCTGCCAGCGCCTCGCCGGCCGAGCGGTCGACCCAGTGCCGGATCGCACCTGACTCGTCATGGTCGAACGCGCACTGGTGGATCATGTCCTCGGTCCATGACACCGCGGCAAACGGATCCCGCGGCTCGTACAGTTCGTACCGCCCGGTTGCCTCATCCCGCACCAAGTCCGCTGACTCGCAATTCCAGTCCGCGCCGATCAGCAGCGGGAGCCCGGCATCGGGATCGGCCGCCAGCATCTCCAGCAGCACCTTGTTCTGCTGCGTCCGCAACTCCCGGCCGAACGGCGTTGCATGGAACACGCCGTGCCTTACCAGCCTGCCGCCAAGGCGGAACGTCGCCCACCCGGCGCCGTGCCACAGTTGCCCGGCGCCGGACTCGCGGAACGATCCAGGCACGACCTCGATCTCCGACCGCCACATCAGCCCGCAGTGGTACCCCCTGCTGCCAGTAGCCAGCGCAATCCGGCCCGCTCGGCCACCAGGGTCACCGATCACGCACTGCATGCCCACGTCGGCCGCGAGCCTGCCCAGCCGCGCCCGCGCCGTCCGCGCCTGATCGGCCCGGATCTCCTGCACCGCCAGCACGTCGACATCCAGATCGCGGATGACCTGGGTGACGAGTTGGTAGTGATCCCGCCCGACACTGCCGCGCGACTCGAACAGGTCGAGCATGTTATAGCTGCCGAACCGCACTGACCCCGGCGATGACCGGGGCAGCCCCACGTTCGCTGGCACCTGGCAGGCCGCAGTCAGCCGATCGGGCAGCCCGGCTTCGCCTTGGCCTCGCCCGAGTTCGGGCTGACCATCAGGCACGCCTCGTCGACCGCCTGAAAGTCCCTGGCCGGTATGCCCTTAAGCAGCGTCACGAGCGCATCGGGCCACTGCGGGAACGCACTGCCCTGGAAATACCAGTTGCTGCCGTTATCAGCGAGGATCAGGCCATAGTTCTTCATCTCGGTCAGCACGGCCTTTGCGTCGCGGCAGTACGGAGTGGAGTTCCGGCAGAACCGGGCAACGCTGAAGCTCGCCTTGAGCCGGAACCTGGCGCCCATCGGCGGAAGGCTTTCAAGCGAGCCGTGCCCGGCCTCGTGCCGCGCGGGCCACAGGTAGGCGGCGGCCGTCGCGTCCGCGGTGAACCGGATCGCGTGCGTGATCGGCTTGCCGGTCCGCACCGCCGCCTGCACCTGCGCGAAGTCGAGCAGCCCTGGCAGGATCGGCAGCCCGGCCGCATCGGCGGACGTCCAGCCCGCGGGCCGCAGCGCGTTCGAAGTCAGCTTCCACATCGCGCCGGAGCCAGCCGTGGATCCGCTCGACGAATAACGGGCCTGCCATAGCTCGTACAGCGTGCAGGTAGTGCGGTTCACCATGATCGCGTGCCTGTCGGTGTCGGCAGGCGCGTTCTTACCGCCCTCGATCAGCGTGCTAGGCCCGAACGGGTACTTGCCGCGGTAGCTCTCGCTCGCGTACTCAAAGCTGATGTGCACCCGCCTGGTCTTGTTCGTGACCACGGTGATCGGCATGCCATACGGGTAGCCGCCCTGATCAGGCCCGAAGTCCGGGTGCAGGTTCAGCGACGACCCTGGCCCGGCATCCATGCTGCGCATCCACGCGGCATTGTGCTTGTCGACAGGAAGCTTAGAGATGTTCGTATTCCACACGTTATTGGCGGGGAACGCGGAGCAATTCGGTGCACCAGGTACGGTCGTGCCGGCCACCACCGAGGCCGGCGCGGAGACAGTCTGGGCCGGTGCGAGCCGCAGCGACGCGGCCGAGGCCGCGCGGGCCGATGCCGAGTGAAGCTTCATGGCCAAGTGAAGCTTCGTGGCCGAGTGCCGCGCCGTGGCCGAATGCCGCGCCGTGGCCGAATGCCGCGCCGTGGCGGAGGAGGTCAGCGTCGCGGTGCCCGAGGCGCTCGCGGCGCAGCCAGCCGCGCAGCTGACGGCGACGGCGACGGGGACTACGCGGCCCAGCAGTGATCGCACAGCGAATTGTCCGATTAGCTTGCCCACCGTCGCATCTTGGCACGAGCGCGCCCGGCGTAACCGGCAACTGGCGAATTCCACCGGCGAAGTCGGGCTCCGCGCTGCTGCTGTCCTCTACAGTGGGCTGCCATGGCGGCACGCCCACTGCACGATCTGGTGACGCCAGACTGGGCTGCGGCACTGCAGCCCGTTGAGGGGCGCATCACCGAGCTTGGCGAGTTCCTGCGGACAGAGATCGCCGCAGGCCGTAGCTACCTGCCCAGCGGCGACAACATTCTGCGCGCGTTCCGCCAGCCGCTGGCCGACGTGCGGGTGCTCATCGTCGGCCAGGATCCCTATCCCACGCCGGGTAACCCGGTCGGCCTCAGTTTCTCGGTCGCACCCGAGGTCCGCAGGCTGCCGGGCAGCCTGGTGAACATCTTCAAGGAGTACGAGGCCGACCTCGGCTACCCGCGGCCGTCGAACGGCGACCTGAGCCCGTGGAGCGAGCGCGGCGTGATGCTGCTGAACAGGGTGCTCACCGTGCAGCCCGGCTCGCCCGGCTCGCACCGCGGCAAGGGCTGGGAACAGGTAACCGAGCAGGCCATCCGCGCGCTCGCCGCGCGCGGCGGACCGCTGGTGGCGATCTTGTGGGGTAACGACGCGCGGAACCTGGCACCGCTGCTCGGCAGCACGCCAGTGATCCAGTCGGCCCATCCGAGCCCGATGTCTGCCGACCGCGGCTTCTTTGGCTCCCGCCCGTTCAGCCGGGCCGATCAGCTGCTGCAGCAGCAGGGCGGGCAGCCGCTCGACTGGAAGCTCCCCTGACAGTGCTCGTGGTCAGCGCAAGAGACTGCCGGGGAACGATTGCGCTCCTGCGCTGATCAGAACTGTCCCTGCGACCGGCCCGTCGTCAGTCAGCTAGGCCGCCGTCACTCGGGCAGCGCGTCCCTCGTCGGCGCCTTCAGGCCGGCGTTTGCTACCACCCGTGCGACGAACTCGTCTTTGGCGTTGGTATAGGCGTTGCGGTTGTCGCCGTGCTGCCGGGCGAGCCGCTCCTTCAGGTCTGCGTACTCCCGCCGAAGGACGGCGTCGGCGCGCAGCGCGTCCCTGAAGCCCAGGATGGCAACCGCGTGCGGGTCATCGTGCTCGATGACGTGCAGGTGGTGGGTTCGTGCCTCCGGCGACGGGCGCAGGAACCACAGCCGGTAATACCCGGCCGGGTCTTCCGGCCAGTACAGCCAGCCGCGATCGGCCAGCAGCGGGACGGCTGCTCGCGCTGCGGCCAGCGAGGCCACCGGGGCCAGCATGTCGATGATTGGCTTCGCCCGCAGACCGGGGACGGCGGTTGACCCGACGTGCTGGACGGATCCGGCCAGCCAGGGTGCGAGCAGCTCTTCGACGTCGTGCTGCTGCTCGGCAAAGCGCTCGGCCCAGGATGGGTCATAGTCGACGATCGTCACCCGCATGTCAGGCATCGTCGGCCCCACGCGTTCACTTCGAGACGTAGGATCCTCGGCCGGGCACCGTGCTCACCAGGCCCTCCTCGCGCAGCGCTCGGATTGCGCGCTTCACGGTCCCATCCGAGACTCCGTAGATCTGCATGAGGCTGGAGATCGACGGCAGCAGCTTGCCGGGCGGGATCGTTCCCCGTTCGATCTGCCCACGCAGAATGCCGACGAGCTGCGACCAGACTGGCTCACCCGCGTTGTGGTCAATCTCCTCCATGACCACCACGCTAGACAGGCCCTACCAGGCACTATATGGCAGGACCTGGTTAGCCTGGGCCTACCCAGGTGTTTCTGTGATGCCAATGGGCAGCTTTCCTGCTAGACATGCCGACCAGGGACAGCCCTGGATCTGACTGGCACTCCTGGGCTCACCTGGGTATGCTGGCCGCCATAAGGGCTTGTGCGGCACCCGCACGAGGCAGTCCTGCCGGCCAGACGCGCCAGGAAAGGCCCAGCCGATGGATGAATGCCTGCCAGGCAACGACCAGCCGCCGCCGGACCTGGCCCGGCTGAGAGGCCAATGGGACGGCATCTATTCGATTACCTGCCTGGATGGCATCTGGTCGGCCTACTACCTGCGCACCGCCGAAGAGTTCCATGCCGACTCGCCGCGCGCACTGCGAGCGAAGATCCGCCGAGATTACGCCAGGAGGCTCCAGATCCGGCCAGGAGCACCGGAGGGGATGTCGACCTAGTGCCCCGCCCAGCAAGCCAGTGCCGCCCAGCAAGCCAGCCAGCTTCAGCCGGCGGCGTCTTGCCGACCGTGGTCGGCTCACCCCAGGGCAGCGATGACCGGTGCCAGCCTGCCGACGTCGTCAGGGCCTGCCAGGTCGGGCAGCGCCACGAAGACAGTGCTCACCCCGCGCCCGGCCAGCTGTCGGTACCGGTCGATGTGGTCGGATGCCAGGCCCGCATGGTGGCGGGCCGCGAAAACGGCCGCGCTGGACCTGCCGCGGAGTTTCTCCACGATCGCGGCCGCGTGCTCGCGATTGCGGCCGATCACCGGGATATCAAGGACGGTGATCTTCACCGCGGCCGGGTCCCGACCTGCCTGAGCGCAGTGTGACCGGAGCACGGCCAGTTTGCGGTCAAGCACGTCGAGGTCCGAGGGCAGGTTGCAGCCGTCCGCGAGCCTAGCCGCGATCTGCAAGGTGCGCCGCTCCCCGCTTCCGCCCACGATGATCGGGACTGCGGACACCGGCCGGGGATAGCAGGTGGTCTCCGGCAGCTGCACGCGTCGGCCGTTGTAGGCCTTAGTGCCCGGCTGCCACAGCGCACGCAGCGTCTCGATGGCGGTCTCCAGCAGGTCGAGCCGGTCCGCAGCCGCCGGGAACGGCACGCCGAAGGCGGCGTGCTCGCGATCCCACCAGCCGGCGCCAATGCCGCAGAACGCCTGGCCCCCCGACAGTGCGTCCAGCGTGGCGACGGTCTTGGCGAGCACGCCAGGCCAGCGCAACGTAACCGGCGTGACCAGCGTGCCCAGCCGCAGCCCGGTGTCGAGCCCGGCCAGCAGCCCGAGCGTCACCCACGGCTCGGGAATGGGATCCCAGGCCCGGCCAACCTGCGGAATCTGAATCAGGTGATCCATCAGCGCGATGCCGCGAAACCCCGCCTCGGCTGCCGCAATCGTGACTGCCTTCAGCCAGCCCGCCGGATCCTCGCCCCAGCCGAAGCGCGATACCTGCAGGATGAACTCGAGCTGACCAGCGGGACCTGCAGGCTGCGCCGCCGCGGCCACCCGGCCGACGGGTACCTGCGCGAGCTGACCGCCGACCTCCGGATCCTGACCTCCGACTCGCAGCACCAGGTCCCACGCCTCGGCCGCTACTTCGGCAAGCGCGCCCGGCAGGCGGCGCAGCTGCGCTGCCAGCACCGCCGCAGGCACCGGCCGATCCCGGCTCCGGTTGCGCTCGCGGCAGATGGCCGGATCAGTCTCGAAGACCACGGCCACCGCGGGCAGCCCGGCCCGCCGGGCCTGATCCAGATACTCGGCCCGCCGGTCCGCGTCCAGGCCGAGAGTATCGATGATCGTCGTCAGCCCCCGGCCGACTCGCGCTGCGACAATCTGCTCGAGCAGCGAGAACGCGTCAGCCGAGGCGTCGAGGTCGTGCTCGCCACTGCCGACAATGCCGCGCAGCTGGTCGGAGGACACAATCTCGCGCGGCAGGTAACGGGCCGCCGCCCACGCTGACTTGCCAGACCCAGACGGTCCGATCAGCACGATCACGGCCGGATCCGGTATGACCACCTGCCGTCCGGTGCCTTCTGGTTCCACGGCTTCAGCGTGGCAGACAGGCCCGACCTGACGCCGTCAGGTCGGGCTTAGGAGAACCGCACCCGGCCGCGGTCGATGACCACCGTGCCGTCTTCCTTGGCCGTCTGGAATACGGCTGCGCCGTCCTCGCCGCCCCAGATTGACACGACCAGCGACTCGCCGGGAAGTACCGGAGCACTGAACCGGCCTGACATGGACGTGAACCGGGCAGGGTCGGACCCGCACAGCTCGTGCAGCAGGACCCGGCCGGTGAAGCCGTAGGTGCACAGGCCATGCAGGATCGGCCTGCTGAAGCCGCCCCTGGCAGCGAACTTCGGATCCGCGTGCAGCGGGTTGCGGTCGCCTGACAGTCGGTAGAGCAGCGCCTGCTCCGGCCTGGTCGGCTCGATCACTCGGTGGTCGGGTGCCCGGTCGGGCAGCTGCCACGGCGCGGCCGTGCCGCGATCTCCGCCGAAGCCGCCCTCACCGCGGATGAACGTGCTGGACCTTATGGTGATCATCGGCTCGTCGGTCGCCGGATCGACGGCGACGCTCTCCGACTCCACCAGCGCGCCCGAGCCCTTGTCGTACATGCCGGTCACCCTCGACGACGTGCGTATCGTTCCCTCGACGGGCAGCGGCCGGTGCAACTCGACATATTGCTCGGCGTGGACCAGCATCGCCCGGTCAAAGTTGCCGATGCTGCGGGCAGTGGCGGCCTGTGCCAGCAGAACACCGTAAGTGGGCAGCACCTTCTGCTCGACGCCCTCGGAGTTCTCGGTCGTGAACTCAAGCTCGCGCAGCGGATCGCCCAGGCCAGCGCCCACGCCGATCGCATACAGCAATGCGTCTTTCGAGGTCCAGGAGCGCTCGTGCGGCTCCCCTTGCACGCCAACGAGACTGTGGTCGAGCGACATCCGCTGCCTCCCGAAGCAGGCCGCGAGCGCATTGACACGCTCCGGCCGGGCTGGATCCAATGTGTCAGTAGAACATGCTTCTAGTATTTCGCTCCACTGTCGACTGCCACCCGGCAGCGGCGGCCTCGCTATCGCGCTGGAGGACATGCATGGGCGTGCTGGACGGCCGGGTGGCCATCGTCACTGGCGCAAGCCGGGGCATCGGGGCTGAGATCGCACGGCGCTTTGCCGCAGAGGGCGCGGCGGTCGCGGTTGCGGCCCGGACTACCGAATCCGGCACGTCGCCGCTTGCCGGGACGATCGGGGAGACCGTTACGCAGATCCGCGAGGCTGGCGGCAGCGCGGTGGCGATCCACACGGACCTGGCCAAGCCCAGCGATCGTGAGCAGCTTGTCGCCGAGACAACCAGCCAGCTCGGCACGCCGGACATCCTGGTCAGCAATGCCGCGGTCACCTACTTCACGAGGGTGGAGGACTTCACGCCGAAGCGCTACGCGCTGATGTTCGCCGTTCAGGTGGAGGCGCCATTCCACCTGGCGACCCTGGTGCTGCCGGGCATGCGCGAGCACGGCGCGGGCTGGATCCTGAACATCTCCTCCATCGCGGCCCGGCACCCGGCCATACCGCCAGGTCCGTTCGCCGGTCGCGGCGGCACCGTGTACGGCATGTGCAAGGCGGCGATCGAGCGATTCTCTACCGGGCTGGCGGCCGAGTTGTATCCGGACAACATCGCGGTGAATGCCCTGTCCCCGACCAAGGTCGTGCCGACACCAGGGACACTGTTCCACCACCTCACCAGCGGGGACGACGATCCCAATGCCGAGCCAGCCGCGGTGATGGCCGAGGCGGCCCTCATGCTGTGTCACCGCGAGCCGCGGAGCCTGACCGGCCGGATCACCTACTCCCAGGAGCTGCTGGCCGAACTTGGCGTGCCAGTTCCGCTGACTCGGTGACCCGGCCCGGCTGGGTCAAGGTCGACTGCCACCTGCACACGTTCGAGTCTGGTGACGCCGTCACCACGATCGATCAGCTCGCCGAGCGAGTGCAGCTCAATCAGCTAGATGTTGTCTGCGTCACCGACCACAACGTTACCCACGCCGCCGTGGCTGCCTCCGAGCGCGACATCGGCGCGCGCGTCATCGTCGGCGAGGAGATCCGGACCCAGCTCGGCGACGTGATCGGGCTGTTCCTGACCGAGCGCATCCCTTACGTGCTCCCGCTGGCGGACGTGACCAGGCTGATCAGGGATCAGGGCGGGCTGGTATACCTGCCGCACCCGTTCGACCCCGGCCGCTCCAGCCTGCGCGCGGCAGCCGAAGGGCTGTGCCGGGACGGCCTCGCGGATGTCATCGAGGTCTTCAACGCCAAGATCGAGGAGCAGTCGCTGAACGACCAGGCGGCGCAGCTGGCCGCCAGGTACGGGCTGCCGGGCGGAGCCGGATCGGATGCGCACGACCCGGACGGCATAGGAGCCGCCTACCTGGAGATGCCCGACTTCGACGGACCACAGGGCTTTCTCACCGCCCTGTCACTGGCGGTCATCACCGGCGAGTACCGGCCGCACGCAGTCCGGTATGCGCGGCGGGCCCAGAGCTAGGCGGCCCGCGCGATTCAGGGCAACGCACCCGCACCGAGCAAGGCATCAGGAATGCCTGAGGGGTCCTACAGCAAACATGGAGTTCGGCCTTCTACGCTGGCAGGACACGATTGACCATGAGGGGCAGAACCGTGCGTGAGAACGTGATCATCGCCTATCGCGGTGCGAACTATGAGCTGGGACAGTGGCCGCAGGGCTACGGCATCTGGATTGCTGGAACGGAGCAGTCCCAGCCAAACGAGTGGTGGCCGGGGACTCCTGAGGGCTGGAACGCTGCCTGGTACCGGTTCGTGGCCATCGAGGTTCCCGGCACGATAAGCCAGGTCGGCCAGCAGGCTCCGACAGCGGGCCAGCCAGTCGCTGCCGCGGGCCAGCCAGGCGCAGAAGCCACCGACCGGTCGTTCGCGGCCCCGGCCGGTCAGCTATCCGCCGCCCCCGGCGGCCAGCCCGCAGCCGCCGGCGGCGCCGGGCCCGCGAGCGGGCCAGACGTTCAGGCCTTCACGGTTCCTGAGGGCCAGCACCACCCGGCGGCTTCCAGCCAGCCGTACCGCGCCGCCGGCGGCCCGCCCTTCGCGGCGCCCGCAGGCCAGGCCTTCGGAACGCCCGCAGGTCAGGCATACGGGACAGCGTACGGACGGCCTTTCGCCGTCCCGGCCGCGAACTGGCAGTACCCCCGCGCCGCTGCTGGGCTCCTGATCTTCGGCCTCGTCTGCGGGATCATCAGCCTGTTTCCCGCCTACCTGGGTGGGGCGAGCCTGGCATCGGTGGCAGAGAATCTCGTGCCGCACATCATCTACCTCGCTGCCTGGGCGGCCAGTGCGGTGCTGATCTGCCTGGGCGGCACCCGCCAGCGGATCGGCGCGCTGCTAGGGCTTGGTACCAGCGTCGTGACGTTCGGCTTGTTCTTCGCCGATGCCGGCACCGCCATGGCCGGTGGCGCGCATCTCGTCGGCGCCGGTCTCATACTCGGAATCGTCGGCTGGCTCACTTGCGCGGCCGGCTCCCTACTTGCCTTCGGGCGCTGGCCGGCCGACTGGCCGCGCAAGCCGACCGGCCGCGAGGTCGCCGTCGTGGTGACACTGATCGTCGCCGCGCTGGGCGCCGCGATCGCGTTTGCGCCGTCCTGGGACAGCTACCTCCTAACCTTCTCGTCGGCCCCGAGCCAGTCGTTCACCGCCGGCAACTCGTTCGCGAACCCGGCCCCCGTAATCGTCGGCGACGTCGCCGTGATGGTGGCCCTGTTCGTCGCGGTCATAGCGGCCGCGTTCTGGCGTCCCGCGAGGCTCGGATGGGCGCTGGCAGCGGGCGCGGTCATCCCGATGGCAGCCCAGGCAATCTCGGCCTTTATCCAAATTGCCGAAGGCACCCAGCCGTCGCAGCTCGGGATCTCGGCCTCGGCGGCCGCCCAGGCTGGACTCAAGATCCACTCCGGCCTCACGACCGTGTTCTGGGTGTATCTAGCCTTCGTCGTCGTGCTGATGGCCGCCTGCGTGTGGCTGGCGGCCATCCGGGAGACGACAGCGCGGGTGCCCGGCGGCGCGCCGTACGGCGGCTTTACTCCGCCCGCGGGCTCCGCGATTCCGGGCGCATTTGCCCCGCCAACCACGTTCGCCGGGCCGGGCCCAGCGAACACCGCTGGCTCGCCAGCTCAGGGCCACCAGATGCCCGGCAGCGTCACCGCTAGTTCAAGCTCCTCGACGGCGAGCTCACCGCAAGCTGACGCACCAGACTCGTCAGGAAGCTGATGACCGCTCACACGTGACTCACAGCCCGAACAGCCGACGGCCGTTGTGTCATACCACGGCGCGCAGCCAGTCGTCGCCGAGCCGCAACGCTGCCAACCCGCTGACCTGCGCCGCGAACTGGCGCGGGATGGTCGGGAAGTCCGAGCCGAAGACAATCTGGTCGCGCAGCGCGCTGACCCGCTCCCGCAGGTGCAATGGCGGTGGACCCAGGTAGGGCGGGTCAGTAAAGACCATGGCCGTGTCGAGCCACAGGTTCTGGTGCGCCTCGGCCAGGCTGACGAAGGCATCCTGGTCGGGCATGCCCATATGGGCGATCACCAGCCGGAGCTCGGGAAACCTCGCCAGCAGCCGGCGCACCGGCTCCGGGCCGCACCATCGCTCGTTGCCCGAGCCGTCGGCGACGGCGCCAGCGTGCAAGACGATGGGAGTGCCAGCGTCCGCTAGCAGTTGCCAGGCGGCCTCGAGCATCGGATCGACGGCGTCGAACCCGCCCACCTGCAGGTGCACCTTCACGCACCGTCCCTCGCCGATGCGACGGGCACGTTGAGATTGTCGAGGTTGACGACTTGGGCGCAGTGCATCCGCGCTACTAGGCGTTCGGGGTGAGCCTTGAGACGCACTCACTTGTGCTGGGCGGCGCCCCTCGGGACCAGCACGAACGCAGATCCTGCGCAAACGCCCACGGTCGGTCACTGCGGCGCATCGCCGCCGAACCGGCTGAGACGATCCCAGCATGCCGAGTCCTCGGACACATGTTTACCGACTTCCGGCTTCACGCCGCGCTCGATGTAGCACACGACCCGCCGCTTACTCACTAATCCAGCACGAAGGCTTGGTCCTGGTACTGGCCACGCCGCCCTATCCCATACGAAACGGCGGGTAGCCCTGCTCCCGAATGATGATGGCTAGTCGCTGGCACGCACGAGGTTCGTTGTGATCATGGTGTTGTCTCGGCGGGGGCATTCCAGCGCTGGTGGGCTTGGCGGGCGCGGTGCTTGTGGCGGCGTCGTCAGGTGGGCCAGTGCGGCCGATGGGGCCGGCCTCCTCGGGCTTTACCTGTCAGAGCAGGTCGCCCGGGACCGATTCACCGACCGCTCGGATTCCCGCCTTCCGTTATTCGCCTTCCGTGACGCGGATGATCGTCTTGCCGGGCATCCGTCGGTCGGGCGTGAACGCGGATGGTGCCTCGGCCAGCGGCCGTACGGCCCCGATGATCGGCTGCAGCCGCCCGGACCGCACCCGCTCGGCGTGGTCCGCCAGCCGGAGCCGGTCCGGCTCGACGACAAAGAAGATCGCGCGGCCGTCGGCGGGCCGCGCCTTCGGCAGGCCGATGATCGTGACCAGCGTTCCGCCGGCGCGCACCAGCGGGGCCGAGCGTTCGAGGACCTCGCCCCCGATGACGTCGAACACCACGTCGACCTCGCCGGCCTCCTCCAGCCGGTCGGCCTGCAGGTCCACGAATACGTCCGCGCCCAGGCCGAGGGCGGCCTCCCGGTCCGCGGCGCGACCGGTGCCGATCACCCGGGACCCCAGCTCGTGCGCGAGTTGCACCGCCATCGACCCGACGCCGCCCGCGGCGCCGTGGATCAGCACGGTCTGGCCGGTCTTTAGTCCTGCCTGGTCGAAGAGGCCCTGCCAGGCGGTCAGCCCGGAGATGGGCACGGCGGCGGCCACGGTGTAGTCGATGTCCGCCGGGAGCGGGGCGAGGTTGCGGGCCTCCACCGCCGTGTACTCAGCCAGCGACCCGTCGCGGGTCCAGTCGGCCAGCCCGAACACGCGCTGGCCCACGGTCAAGCCGGTGGTGCCGTAGCCCAGCTCGCTGACAACACCCGACAGCTCGTGTCCGGGCACGCTCGGGGTTCGGTCGCGGCCGGCGCGATCGGTCCACGTGCCCGGCCAGTCCAGCTCTCCCGGGGTGAACCCGGCCGCGTAGACGCGCACGATCACGTCGTTTTCGGCTGCGTGGGGGTGCGGGATCTCGGATAGCGTGAGCCCGGCAGCGCCAGCAGCTCGGTCTCGCACGGTTACAGCTTGCACGACGATTCCCTCCTGTGACCGGGTCAGGTTCTGACGTGCCCCCGGGGCACACAGCTGGTCAAACCGCGAGCCGGCGCATTTCGATGTCCTGCCTGGTAGGCAACTGCGGTTCGCTGCGATCATGGCATTGTGCGGCGTAAGCATTCCAGCGCTGGTGGGCTTCGCGGGCGCCGTGCTGGTGGCGGCGTCGCCAGGTGGACCAGTGCAGCCGGTGAGGCCGGTCTCGCCGGGGCGGGGGATGACGGTGTCACGCAGAAGCCGCAGCAGCTCCGGCATGGTGATCGGGATCAGTCCGGCGTCCAGGTCGGAGCCGGCCTCTCGCTGGCGTTGCACTGCCATGGCAATGGCGAGGTAGGTATAGGCCAGCAGGCAGATCACGGTCCAGCGGTGCCAGGATTTCCAGCGGATAACCTGCTCTGCGTCCAGGCCCAGGTTGCGTGATTATTCAATGATTTTTCGTCTTGCGGGATGCGCGCTCATGCCGCGAGTGGGCTCTCTTGCATGTCTCCCGGTTGCCGCCCCGGTCATCAAAGGGCTACGTAACAATCAGGGACATGAGCGACCTGATCACGAAGCTAGTGCCGATCCTGCACGTGAAGGACCCAGGCGCTGAGCGGAGTTTCTACGAGCGGCTGGGCTTGCGCACGACCTACGAGGGTCCGGAGTATCCGGGCTTCATCGCCATCGGCAATGACCACGTCGAATTCGGGCTGAGCCGACACCCTAACGCTAATCCGGGCGCATCCGGAATAACCTGGCAGCTAGGCGTGAGCGACGCTGACGACGCGATCGCCGCCTGCGAGCAATCGAGTCTCAGCTTCGAGGTGGAGCTCGAGCGGCCGCGTGAGGACTGGACCTACAGGGTCATCAAAGTGAAGTCCCCGAATGGAATGACCGTCCTGCTCGAAGAGCAGTCTCCTTAGCCTAAGCGGAGCACCCTTCGCCTCCGCCCACACGGGCACGTCCATCGCCCGTACATGCCGCAGAGATTGCGTGTCCTGCTGCGGGCGCTGCGGTGGGCTATCGTGCCTGTCAGCGTGAGGTCAGGCGGATGTCCGCTGCAGGGAAGGGCCCATGGCGGAGAGCTTGTCGTGCATTCCGGATCCGCCGCATAGGAGCGGGGCGTTCGAGCCGTTGCTGGATGAGCTGGCGGCGATCTTCTGCCCCGGCCACGATCTTGCACTGAGCCCGCCTTGGAGTGCGGGAAGTGGCCGTTGGCGCTGTGAAGTCAAGCGCCTTGCGATCGGCCGCTCGGCGGGACAGGACCTGGCTGCGGTACGCGAGCACGCGGCCCTTCTGTTGCGCGCTGTCGTTCACGACCAGTGCCGCATCGGCAATCGGCAGCTGATCGAGCCGGTGGTCGCAGCCCTGGGGTATCGGGAGGTTCAGGAACGACTGATCAGCTACGTGGAGATCGGCACCGACGTGGAGAAGATCGGCTCAGCCATGGCCATGTACTTGGCCCGGCCCGCACCTGCGCTACAGCGACTTGGGCCGCCGGGAGCTGACTCGCAGCAGCAAGGCGTTGGGTGACTCGCTGGCTGACCTCCGCGGCCGACACCGGCGGGCGTGCCTGCACGCGTTCGTCTGCCGTGGCGACCCAGGGGTACGGTTCGCTCTGTCACTGGGCTTCAGCCTCGACCCAGCCGACTACCCGCCCGATTTGCTGCCAGAGGTCGGCCAGGCCCGCCGCATCATCCTCGCCGATGCCAGTCGCTACGAACGGATCCTCCGCACTCTCAAGGATTAGCCGAACGTCCTCATCTGCCCGCCGTCAGCGTGACTCAGTCACTGCTCGGAGGTCTGAACCCGTCTCGACGGCCACCACTTCATCGTTGAGCCCCTCCGGGAGTTCTTCCTGCTGCCGTGCCTGAGTCAGGCACGTAGGGCAGCCCACAGGGATGATCACCCAGTTTGGGGCCTGGCCTCCCCGGACGAGCAGGTCCCAGGGGTCCTGGCCCAAGACATGGCTCGGCATCATCCCACCGTCACCGAGATAAATCTCGGCCTCTCCGTCACCCACCCGCACCCGGAGGAACGTCCCGTTCTGTTCGCTGATGTGTGGCGCTAGCACCTCCCGCATCTGTGCGCCGCGGCGTTCGGACGACTCGCCGGCGAGGAAGCCCTGGAACAAGACGTCGAAGAACACTCGGCCAGCCTGTCAGATGGAGTGCTTGCATCCATGTGCCGCCTTCCGCGCGGAGGGAGGTCCCGGTCATCCAGTAGATAGACGCTGCCACGGCGCTGCTTGCTGTCGTTCCGGGGTGCCGTATGAGCGTGACCTTCCCAGCGGACACCCCGATCTCATGGCTGCACCTTTGTCATCATGAGCTGATGACAATGCGCGCCGCTATGGCTGTGCCCGCGCGGAAGAACTTGCATGGACGGCTGGCCGGTCGGCTCGGCCGCGCCTGGACGATCTTGCCAAGTCCAGGTTCGGAGCTCCTCGATGAGAGTGCGTGCTGGTCGGCGAGCACGGCGATGGTGTCTTCCACATCGCAGCCGACGCGCGTCAGCCTCAGCCGCACCGTGGCGTGCAGAATCGTTCAAGATGGCTTTGTCGATGGCGGATAGCGTGACGATGACCAGGATCGTGGCACAAGGGAGCAGGCGTGCTGGAGACCTTCGCTGACCTATCCGCGCCGCTGGTGGCTGATGCCTGCATCCGCTGCGGGCTGCCGCTGCGAGTTGCGCCAGCAGGCATCGCTGCGGTGGGTTCGGGATGCCGGATCGCCGGACGCGCGCTGCCGGCCCGGCACTACGGCAGCGTGGATGTGTTCCTGGAGGCGCTGGGCCGCGCCCGGCAAGGGGATGTGCTGGTCGTCGACAACGGCGGGCGGATGGACGAGGCATGCGTCGGCGATCTGGTGGCGCTGGAAGCAGCTGCCGCGGGCGTGGATGGCCTGGTGATCTGGGGGCTGCACCGCGACACCCCGGAACTGGCGCAGATCGGCCTTCCGGTCTTCAGCTACGGCCGCTATCCAGGCGGGCCGGTGCGCCTTGACGATCGCGAGCCCGCCGCTTTGGCCAGCGCCCGGTTCGGGTCATCCGTTGTCACCGCCGCCGACATCGTGTTCGGCGACGACGACGGCGTGTTGTTCATCGCTGCCGACAAGATCGAACAAGTGCGGGCAGCCGCGGATGAGATCGCGCAGACCGAGCGGGAACAGGCCCGCCGGATCCGCGCCGGCCAGACTTTGCGCCGACAGACCGGCTTCGACGACTATCTGGCGCGGCGATCAGCCGAGCCGTCCTACACCTTCCGGCAGCACCTTCGCCAGATCGGCGGAGCCATCGAAGAGTAAGCACGCCGCCGGGCTCTCGAACTCATGCGCCTGCCCATCGACAGATGCGGCGTTCACATGACGCACCTTGCCGCGGTTGGCACTGGTCCGCAACATTGGCGCTGGCCGCCTCTCTAGTCTCCGGGCATCCCGGAGCAGAAAACGCCGGTGCCCCAGTGGCACAATCCTCCTCGGAACGGCCAAATTGTGACGACAGATAGGCAATCACGCCTGGTTGTTTATGCCTGATACGTACCATGCACCACTGCCAGCCGGGGCGGGACAGCCCCTGGATGCACATCGCCAGTGATCTGCCGCCCGACAGTGGTCAAGCGGGCCGGCCCCCTTGGCTAACCTCACCGGCGAAGTGCCGATCGGCCGCCTGGCCTGGATAGCTGTGCACAGCAGATCAGCGCAAAGAACGCGCGCATCTGCCGCCGCCGGAACTCTAGGATGGCGGCTCGGGTCTTCGCGAGCCGCATTCTGATGTCTGTCAGCAGCTGCTCCGGCTGACCAGCGCCGTCGACGACCCCGAAGACGCGCCCAGAACATGGCCGGGCAACTGGCCCGTATGCCTTCAGCCCACTAGGTGCGCACCCTAGGCGAGCATCTGGCTTGGTGCCGCGGCGAGATCCAGAACTGTGTAACCCGCTGCAAATTCCGTTACTCGGCGCTGCGGCGTGGGCGCAGTTCGGGCCGGAAGGAACCGGGCTACAGGCAACGGGCCGCGTGGCGGCGAGAGCCGACATGTGCAGCCCGATTTGCCCTGGCTGGGGGAGATCTTGCGCGACTAGCCGCCGCCTTGGCGATCCGGGCGACCGCGTCCAGCAGTGTGCGCCCGGCCGACCACGGGTGGCGTGTGCTGCGCTGTCCGGCCATCAGTACGCCGGCTCCGTCTGTGTGGACCGGCGGATTCCAGTCATCGCGATCCGGGTCTGACATGTCGGTATGCAGCTGCCGGCTGGTCGGGAGACAATGCACCTGGGGGTGGATTATGGCGAATGCTACTGGCCCTTCGCGGGACTACCAACTGTCAGGTTGTTGCCTGTCAGCGCTTCTGGGGTTAGTTCTGGTCGGAGGCGCGGTCTGCCTGCTGGTCGCTGCTGCTTTTGCTCCGGAGCCGTTCTGGAGACCGCTGGAGATCGAGCTGGGCTCGGCCGTGTTGCTCTTCGCCTTTATCCTGCCCGCCATCCGGAAGGCCAGGCCGCGCCGCGCTGCGGTAATGGTCGGCATCGGACTGGCACTGGTCGTGGCATCGCACCAGGTGCGCGGCGCCTATGCGGCGGAATTACTGCTCACGCTGGGCGTGGAATGCATTGTGCTAAGCGGCTTGGAGGTACTGCTGCATCGCGTTCAGCGCCGGCTCGCAGCTTGGGAGGAGGACAAAGCTGCGGGATGTCTGCACTTTATGGCGATATTCGACCGGTTGCCGGTCACCCAGGACGACATTCCTCCGGTGCAATTCGCGGTAAGCATGCCGTCAGCCGAAAGAGCAGGGTGGACGGCCAGCGCAAACTACGGCGCTTACAGCGCCGCGGCAAAACTGCGACGAGGTGACGAAACAATTGAGGCGCTCGTGAATCATAACGGCGGGCAGACCATCCGCGGCAGTTACCGCGACGACTTTCGTACCGCCGAGTGGTGCTTCGATCGGCTAGGCGAGATTGGACTTCACGAGCTGCTGGCGCAAGCAGACCTCTTGGGCGACGCGTGGCGTAAGTCAGGCATGACCAGTTCTGCCATCTGACCTGCCGAACGTATGAGCGCAACCTGGTCTCATCAGAAACGCACTGTCTGCCGCATATCCGTCGGCACTGGCCAGCGGGTCCGCGGCCGAAAAGCGCGGTGCGAGTCTGGGCCGGATTCAGGCAGGAACGGGCCCGGAGCGCCTGCTGGCACTGATCGGCAGCGATGATCTCCTCGGCCGGCTGGGCGGACAGCAACGACGCCGCCTCAGCGACGATCGTCTGTCAGTCCGGCTGCTCGCCTGCGCGCGATCGCGCGGTCTCGATCAGGGTCCAGAACTCGCCGGTTTCCACAGGTCGGAGCATGTCATGGCCGCCATCAGCCCGGAGGTCGATACCTTGCATGGCCAACTGCTCAGGGGATATCAGCGCACGGCGCGCAGTAGCTGATCTGGTCTGCTGCCGCAGCGCTCCGTGTCACAGCCCAGCTCCGAGAGCGGCTTCGCGTCTGACCCCGCATCAGGTCGATGCCACCAGCGACGGCCACCTCGCAGGTGAGCCCGCAACATTCGCTGCTGCCGCTGGTGGTGCACCCCTTATGCTCGCCGCGTCGCACCGGGCGCGCCGCCTGGCTTCGTCACTTATTTCGTTTCCGCCAGCGGCGCCCGCGTGGTTCAGCCGCCGGAGCCGGTACTGCGCCCGGTGGCTGGGTTGAGGTCACGATTGTCGCTCCGCCGGGGAGCGTGACGACGGTCCGATACGAGCCGTCGGGCAACCGGGTCGTCGTTGATCCGTCGGGATTGACAAGGGAGAAGCTGTCATCGTTGCCGGCAGCGGAGCCTGCGGGTATAGCGCCGGAAATAGCTGCGACGTCGGAGCTGGCAGGCGGCGCGGGCGGGCCGGGCGCCGGCTCGGCCGCCCCGGTCTCCTGCACCGCGGGCGCGGTCCAGGCCGCCGGCTCGGCCGGCTCATCCGGCGCGGTCCGGGCCGCTGACTCAGCTGCCGCAGTCTCATCCTGGCCAGTCGCGGGGAACGACTCGTCCTGACTGCCCGGGGCATAGAAGAAACCTGGAAGCGCGTTACCCGGCTCGCTCATGCCCTGGATCATAATCCGGTGAACTAGCTCAGTTCCGGAATCAAGGGTGAAAGATTGGGGCGCTAGGCCGACCGGCCTCCGGTGCCGCCGTTCCCTACGATGCGGCGAATGACGCAGCTTGGGGGGTAGCGCTAGCCGGGTCACCCATCCGTGAGCGCCGAGCGCGATCGGGCCGCCTGGCTTCGGCTGGATGGAAGAGGCCGCAAGATGGTCGCGAACCCGCGCCGGCAACCTGCTCGCTGACGACGAACGATCCAGTGACCTGCGCCGTCGCCCCCGAGCCAGTGACCGCACGTCAGTTCTGTTAAAGCTGTGATGGCTGTTACTACGGCGATACCTGGACTGAGACACGCTCAGCAGCGCCGCCCAGCCAGGGCCCGCGCAGCGAGTCATACGACCATGCATGAGCGGGCGCACGTCGGCCGCGTGCACGCTCATGCGCTAGACGGCATGCCCAATCACGCTGCGCAGACCGAGTCGGTCATGTGGTGGGCCAGATCGCAGAATCTGTGCGCCTGTCGGTTCGTGACCACGATGCGGCGCTGAGCGCAGATCAGCTAGTTCGGGCGGCGGATCTGCGCCAGAGCGTTGACCAAGCGTTCGGCTACAGGGGTGGCAGCGGGCTCGGGCTGCGAGCGAGATTGCCGGGCAGGCTCAGAACCTGCATGGCCGCCGTGTCCCAGGCGCGCTGGTGGCGCGCCGGGACGGCGGCGGCTATGGCGCTCGATCCGCTTGCTCCGATGAATGCCCACGACGTTCCAGTGGCGCCGTTGTGCCAGTAAACCGGTCCGTGCTTGCGTTGGCTCAGCATCCAGCACCAGCCAACGCGCCCGGCTCCCATTGCCGCCTGCGGGGACAGCGCAAGGGCCGCGGCGGCCGGGAACGGCGAGCTGGCGGAGTCGGCGGCGACTCCGGCCAGGCGCAGTATGTCGGGGACCGAAGCCCGCAAACCGCCGGCGGGGGCGAATGCGTCTAGATCCCACGCCCGGTTAGGCGCGGCCAGCACTGAGGTCGGAAGGTCACCGCTCCTGGACATGCCCAGCGGATGCAGTACCCGCTCACGGGCCAGGTCCCAGTACGACATGCCCGCGGCGCTGGCGAGAGCGTGCCCGAGTAGAGCGACGCCAAGATTGCTGTATGCCGCCCTGCCGGCCTTGCGGGGGCGCGTCATCCGCGTGTATCGCACCAACCGCGGCAGGGACACACCGCGGTACGGATTGCCCGGCCGCAGCAGTGCACGCACGAGAACGGGTACCGGTAGCCGCGGCAATCCGCTCGTGTGAGTAGCCAGCTCCGCCAGCGTCGCCCGGCCAGCTCGGCCAGTGCGGGGCAGGTAGCGGTCCAGTCGGTCACCAGCCGATACTTCGGCTGCCTGGATCGCGAGTGCAAGTAGGAGCCCAGTGACTGTCTTGCTAACCGAACCCGCCTCGAAAACTGAGGCGTCGCTAACTGATCCCCATGCGCGTACCACCGCCGGCGCGCCGACAACCTGGCAGCCGACCACACCCTCGACGGCGCCGAACCTAAGAAGCTCAGCCCGTAGCCGATCCGCCCGCGCAGCAGCATCCATGCCTTCACTATCTCAGCACCGCCGACCAGGACAGCAGACCCATATCTGACACTCCGGCGCGCGCTCCACTGCCAGCCGACAGCCAAGACGAACGCGCCTAACGGCGGATATCGCATGTCAGCCGCTTGTCGAGCGACCGCACGCTACTGGAGCGATCGGCTCGGCATTCTGCTGGTCTTGGGCTCCGCCGCGACAGCTAGCCGCGACCATAAGGTGGCGTGCGTGGCGAACTTCGTGTCGGGAGTGACCATCGACTGCGTGGACCCGCAACGGGTCGCGCGCTTCTGGAGCGCCCTGCTCGGCCGCGAGCCGGGGCCGTCGCAGGACGGCTGGGTCCACCTGGGCCATCGCGGCGATCCCCAGCCGCGGCTGGTCTTCCAGCCGGTTCCCGAGCCGAAGGCAGGGAAGGTCCGCATCCATCTTGACGTGACCGTCGACGACGTCGACGAGGCCATCGAGCTCGTTACCAGCCTGGGAGGACGGACCACCGGCGAACGATACGACTACGACGAGGGCGTGGTCGTCGTCATGGCCGATCCCGAGGGCCACGAGTTCTGTCTTGTGCAGTACTACTGAGATGCGTCCCCTCTGGCATGATATACGGGTGATCTTCATCGGGATCTTGACAGGCTTGCAGGCCTGCCCCTCGTAAAGTTGAAGGCCCGCATGCCGGTCACGGTTGCGCTGACCCGGTCGCGCGATGCAGCCGGGAATGTGACAGCGCGGCTGGGACTGCCACTGCCGAATGAGTACCTGGAGTTCCTGGCGGGCCGGTGCCAGCCGAGCACGGTGCTGGCGGTGGCGCTTTCCGGATCTGCCGCGTCACGGATTTGGAACCGGCGGCTGGGCCGGGTCTACTTCCTGGCCTTCTTGAACCCCTGTCGAGGACAACCGGACCCAGCCCTTACCGCCAGGTTGGCCGGCCCCACCAGCGTAGGTAAGCCAGAGATCGAGTTCGATTGATTTACCGCGCATGCAGCGGTAGGTGGCGAGCCTGACTGGAGGCCCTGGCGGCCAGCCGGACAGCGTCCCGGTGTGGTTCCTGGTGCGGGACGACGAGACGATCCTGGTCCATAGCCAGCCGAAAATGATCAAACTGCGCAACAACCGCGCGAACCCCAAGGTGACCCTCGGCCTCGACGTGACCGACTTAGCCAGAGACATCATCCGCATCGACGGCACGGCAGAGCACCTTGATGACGTACCCCCGGCCGACCGGCAGCCGTAATATGCAGTGAAGTAGGCCGAGCGCATCGGGGCGACGTTGGCACATCTCGCCAGGTCGCCGAGTTGTTCTCAGAAGCTCTGATCATCACGCCAAGCCGCCTGCACGCCTAGCAAAGCCGGTCTCCGCGTAGAACTGAGGCGCGCTGGTCGCAGACTCAGCGCACGGCAGAGCCATCCTCATCTGCCGCAGGGCGTGGTGGGTGTTTGCCCGCGGCCATCGCGCCCGACGGTGGCCGGAACATCCTGATCGAAAGGCACGTTGACAACTAGAGGACACGACATATCGTGTTGCTGTCGAGTGGGCCCGGCCCATGACGTACTCCGGGCTAGCGAGGTGAGCGTGATGACCGGTTGGCATGCGAAGCGGACGCCGGGCAGGTCGGCCAAGGCCGTGATCGCCGTGACGCTGCTCGCACTGCTGCTGCTGACAGCCGTGCCGATGGCCCTGCTGGCCGCAGTGATCATGATGATACTGGGGCACGTCGTCGGCGGGCTCGCGCTGTTCGGCGGCTCTGTGCTCGCCGCCGCCATGGCTGTTGCGATCGCGGGCATGACCGGGATGCAGCATCTGCGCAAGCTGCTGTCCAGGGCCAGTTTCAACGTCGTGCAGCTGGACCACGGACAGTACACCGACGACATCGCAGAGCCGAACGGCAACGACTACACCGACATCGTGCAGCTGGACCGTAGCGAGTACACCGAAGTTCGCTGACCTGACCCTCCTGTCGGCGACTTTCACGATGTCGAGCAGGCACGCGGCACGGCCGTACCTTGCAGCCACCGCACAATGTGTGATCGCCCCCTTCTGACGCGCTCAGGGCAGCTGTTTGGAGTCTCGTTGCCCACCTCGACGGCCGGTCCGCCGCGGTAAGTCCCGATGCGGGGTCAATGAAGCGGTGGCTGCGAGCTACCGCGTGCACGCCCGGAGGCCGGCCTACGATTATCCTCGATCTTTACTGCCAAGTGGATGATGCAGGCGGTGACGGTGACTGCCCGTCGGTCCGCCGCGCGAGGTCGCTGCGGGCAGCTGCTGAATGAGGCTCGGCGAGTCCGGACTCGCCGACGGGGAACGCGGCTTACGGCGAAACTATCCCTAGGAGGCGGCGCGTGCCGAACTGGGCTGAGCAGGTGACTGCGATCGCGACCGCCGTCAGCGCCATCGGGCTGATCGGGGCGATAGGCGCTGTGGTCTTCGCCGCCCGGCAAGCGCGCGAAGCCCGCATCGGTCGCCAGGCCGCGACCGCGGTTGAGTTCTTCCGGCGCTGGGACGAAGACCCGCTGGTGCAGACCCGCCGCCTGGTCGCACAGTTCGAGACACCGGCGGCGCTGAGGGACGCAATGGCGCGATACATCGCCGAGAACTCGCTGAATGCCTACGTCCTGTACCGGGAGCTTGACTTTTCGAGCAGCTCGGCGCGCTTGTGGAACATGGCGGCTTTGGCTTTGAGCTGATCAGAAGCATGCTCGGCCGTCGCCTGATCGACCGGTGGGAGATGTGGCGGCCATCTATCGATGTGATCGGCAGGGACGCCTACCCGATGTTCGACCGTCTGGTGACCAAGATGCGCGCCGTCGTGTGAGCTCCGCGGCCTATCTCCTTGGCGGCTGCCGGGTCGGCCAGTTAAGCAGACTCTTGCCGTCCAGTCCGCGCTCCGCCTGCCGGAAAGATGACGCCGACCCACCAACCGACCACCGGCGCTTGCAGGCACAGCTTGACTACATGCATACATTTACGACTCTGGAGCCCCTAAGGAAGATCCGCTCTTGCCGCCGCGCGTGGCGTTGCTACTCCGGAGCCGGCAGCTAACAACCAGGTTGCTGCGTATTGCGGCGCCGGTTCGGCCGATCCCGGCGACTACGGGCGCGGACGTTCCATCCAGCGCTCCGGCTGCGCCAGAGCGCCGAAACCCAGCCGCTTGTAGATGGAACGTGCCGGGTCGGCCATCAGGACCTGGCGTACCCCAGCCACCGTCGGGTGGCCGGTCGCCTGCGCCACGAGGAAGCTGCCCAGGCCCTGGCCGCGGTGCCCGGCGTCGACGAAAACATCGCAGAGCCAGGCGAACGTCGCCTGATCGGTGACGAGGCGGGCGAAACCGGCCTGGGTGCCATCGCTGGCATACAGCCCAAGCACCAGGGAGTGCTCGAGCGCGCGGGCCATGACGTCAAAAGTCCGGCCCAGCGCCCAGTAGCTGTCTTGGGCCATCCAGTTGTGCACCCGCGCGACGTCGATCATCGCCGGATCGTCGCTGACCCAGTAACCGCTCGGCCCGTTAACCCGCACTCCCGCCTCCCTGCCGCTCGCCGCCGCTCGGCGCCGACCTTGTTGATACCACGAGTTCATGTGCGCCCACGACCGCCAGGCCCGGCCCGGCATGCGCGCGAGGTGATGGCCAGCATGGTGTAAGCGCTTATCCAGGGTCGCCGTGCCGTGGTCTTCGACTGAGGCCAGCACGGCCCGGGCAGCGCCTGCCAGCAGGCATCGGCGCCCTCGAACAAGCTGTCACCAGATGCAGTTCGTCCCGGCAGGAGCACTGGCCCGTCCGGCTCCGACCGTCAACCTGTTCCACCACGGCGAACGCCCTCCAGCCAGCTAGCCGGATTTAGGCCGTGGCAATTTTTGAGGAAAAGGGCTGGTCGGCGAGGCGGAGGCTGGTGTGCCCAACTGGACCGGGTCTACGATCTTTGGACCGCAGTGGTCTTCAGTCCCGTTGTCGTGCATCCGTCGGCGGAAGCCGCCGCGAGTCATGGGGACTGGCTGGTGATCTGTTCGCTTGTCCCGCCCAAGGGGAAACTCGATGCCGCTCTACATGTACCAGGCCTCCTATACCGCCAAGTCAATGGCGGATCAGCTCAAGAAGCCGCAAGACCCGGTGGAAGTGATCCGGCCGGCCATGGAGGAGCTGGGAGCCACGATCGTGGTGGCCGGCTTTCCGTTTGGCGAGTATGACCTGGTCGTCGTGTACGAGGCACCTGATGATATGACCGCCGCCAGCGTCGCGATGGCAGTTGCCGCCGCCGGCGAGGTCAGGTCGGGCAAGACCACGCGACTGCTCAGCGGCCAGGAATGGCTCGAGTCTTTGCGCAAACGCAGGATTATCACCAGCCGGAAACCACCCCAGCCGCACGACAGCCAGTCCTGATAGCCCGGAACTCTTCAAGCGGCAGGAGGTCCGCGGGAAGCGGCTAGTCGCTTCTCAACCCTCCCGGATACAGCGCGCCAGCCCATCCGCTCACGCCGCGACGGTCGCCTAGCTGCACTGGCCCAGTCTTGCTCAGTTGGTGCGCACCGGAGGTCCCGGCGCGCTTGCCGTACGCCTGACCATGACGCTGTCGGGCGGAAGGCCGTTCGCCGGGAAGACGCACCCGAAGCGTTACTATTCTCCCTTATGCGAGAGATTGGAGGCGATCGGCCGTGGGGCATGACCGCGTCCTGAGGAACATGACCTACAACGGCGGCTCCGGCGGCTTGCCCCTAACCAAGGGCCAGTCCTACGACCTGCGCTTCCTCGACGATCGGCTGACGGTCGTCTTGTCTGCTTACGCTGTCGACGTTGCCGAGTTGCCCTACCACGATGTCGGCGCCATGGAGGTCAGCGGTTCCAACCGCACCAAGTCCACCGGCTCGACGGCTGCGGTGATCCTAGGTCTGGCCCTGGCTGGCGCCTTGCTCGGACTCCTCCTGCTCGGCCTGCTTGGCTTCTTGCTGGGAGCCCTGGTCTTCGGCTTGATAGGCGCGCTTATAACGGCCAGCTCAAGCAAGGTCGAGACGATCCTGCGGCTTCACGGCCAAGACGCCGAGCTCATCTTCTCGACCACCAAGAAGACCCCCGATGCCATGCGGACGGAGCTGGTCGAACCCCTAGGCGCCATCACCAGAGCCCGCACCACGCCGCAGACCGGCTCAGGCGAACTGGCGGCGCAGGCTTCGGGCTCGATCCCGGATCAGCTGAGCAAGCTCGCGTCCCTGCTGGCCGATGGCCTGCTCTCGCGCGAGGAATTCGAGCATCTCAAGGCGAAGGTCATCGCCCAGTCCTAACGGGCTTCGTTTCAGCCGGGTCGTCCTCGCGGGCGCTACGCCCGGCGTTCCGGCTGGCCAGATGAAGGCACCAGCTGCCCGGCGTCGTCGGCGGCCCGGCCTCCCTATGGTTCGCGTCAGGCACCATCCCCACGGTCGAGACCCGCCGGGTCACCCCCGAGCCCCGCATTAGTGCGCAGTTCCGTGCGCCAAGAGTTGTGAATTCGCAGTTCAGCGCGTTGAAACCGACCGCAACTTCATGATCATGGTCGGGGAATCGAGACGGACGCCGAGGCCGTTCGCTGCTGCCGGTGCCGTCGCCAGTTGCGCGCCAGCCTGACTAGTTTGACCACTACCCAGACGGCAGCCCCTTCGAACAGCAGGCAGACTGCAATGGCGATGATGGCGGTCTTGTCGCTGTCGATCAGCGCTAGGCCAAGCCCCCACCGCCATACCGGCTCGCGGACCTGGAATGGCCTGCCGAGCGGTACCACGTTCTGCCAGCTCGCGCTGACGCCGCCGCCGCCGGTCTCCAGGATGCCGTCAGTGACTGTCCCGCAGGAGTACCGGTCGCAGTTTGTCTGGTGCGAGACCGGGTCGAAGGTCGCCGTTTTTCCGGCACCGGCCAGGTATGCCGCTCCATCGACAATGGCGGGCAGGCTGACCACCGCCACGACCAGGATCAGCAGCAACCCGACCCAGCACAGGGCCCACGTGACCAGGTGCAGGGGCGGGTAGTGGTGGGCACGCGAGCGGCTCGGGTGGCGCGCGGCGATCGGGGCGGCCTGCGCCCGGACCGCGGGCGGCGTGCGCCGCAGACGTGCGAAATACACCACCGCCGCGATGATGCTGACGACAGTCAGGGCGCCAAGCGCGATGATCATGTCCAGGAACCACGACGGAGCAGGCGCCCCCTGCGACTTCGCGTTCGCGTAAGCGCCGTACGCCAGCAGGAACGCGACCAAACTGGTAACGACCACCCGGCTCCAGCCTTGGCGACGGTGCAGCAATCGCACCGTAGCGGCCACATCCGGCGCGGCGACGGGCGGGCCAGGTTTGGAGGTGGCCGGCGGGTAGGGCGGCGGCGGGAAGTCTGCCTGGAAGGCAGAGGGAGGGGGTGTCAGTCCCGGACTCCCCTGGCGGATGCAGTCCGGCTCTGGCGGCATCGAGGCCATAGTGGTCGCGGCTCCCTTCGCTTTCATAGCTAAGGCGGTCCATCCAGTGCCGCATCGTTCCACAACGCGCATCACCTGCGGATGCGCAAGGGCCGGGTCAAGGTCTGCGGCGACCACCAGACAGCAGGTTGTCCGGATCGGGCTATTCGCTCGTAAGCGAGATCGCGAGATCGGGCTTGACGATAGGCTCGAGGTACCGGGCCAGAGCACGGCTCGGTGACAGCGGACTGGCGACCTCCCCATCGGCCGCGCCGAACGAGCGCTCGCGACTCGAGTACCGGCGGGTCCTGATGCGCAGAACGTGGTGTCCCCGGCTCAATCGGCAGTTCAAATGTCTCGCCCCAAACCAGTGACCCGACGTTCCTGCCGTCGACCTAGATGTAGAACGTGCCGCGCCGGAGCTCGATGCCGAATCCACTGCGCGTCAGCTGGAGGGTGGCTGTCACCGTCGGTTTTCTTCGCCCCAGGCTTCGTGATCCCTGACGGCCGGCTCGGCTGGTCTGGAAGGCCGTGAGTGCCGGGGGGACGGATCGGCGAGGTTGCGCGGCCGGCCGTTGGAAGCGCGGATGTCCCCGGCGGGTGCGAGCTGGGGGTGCCGGGGGGATGTCACAGCGGGCGCTGACGGTGGCTGCCGGGCCGGGGTTAAGCGGCCGGGCGGCGCGTCAGCGCCCGCCTGTTCCCGCCTGCGCCGCATGGCGGGAGTCCTGCCGTGCTGTGGCGTTCAGCGGCCCGGCCGGCGGCCCGCGCAAGGCGGCCGCCGGCCGGAGGTCTGGGGAGTGGATGGAGTTGTCGTATCCTGCCGGGCCGGCGTCATGCGACCTTGATGGCCTCGTGGCTGCCGTCCTGGACGACTGTCGCTTCCTTCTGCCCGAACCCGGCCACGGCGAAGCCGAAGCTGCCGGCCAGCAGCGCGAGCGCGCCCAGGCCGAAGGCGATCAGCGAGAAGATGTAGGTGATCTGGGAGACCTTCCACCAGCCGAACGCGTTCAGCAGCATGCTGCGCAGCGTGTCGCCGCGGAAGACGGTCTGGACCTGGGCCTCAACCGCCGTGTACTTGGCGCTGGTGGGCGGCAGCGCCATCGCCTCGGTGGACAGCTGGGCGTAGGTCTTGCCGGCCCCGATCTCCTGCAGGTGCACGGCGATGAAATTGTCGGCGTAGGCCTCGGCCTGCTGCCCGGTCAGCAGCTGCTGCCCGGCATACTGCGACACCGACGGGATCATCGACGGGGTGATCTCGGTGCCGACCTTGGGGTGCGCGAACGCCGAAGCCGGCGGGAAGTACACCTTCTGCGCGGACAGCTGGCTGGTGACGGTGTTGTGGATGTAACCCGACCCCCACAGCAAAAGCCCGCCCGCGACCAGCAGGATCACGCCGAGGGCGAGCCCGGCGACCCCATAACGCTTGGTGGATGTGTTGCGGCGCATTGTCTTGTCTCCTGTCTTGACGCCAGCCCCCAGCGGGCCGGCCCGTCATTTACCTGACAATGCGATTGTTCGGCCCGCGACCCCCGAATGTGCACGGCCGAACGACCCCCAAACCCCAGGACATAAGCCCTCAACTTTCAGCACCGCTAAAGACCGGCACCGGGCTGCGAACGCGCCGCGTCGCTCCGACGGCCGGGTTCCACGGGCCCATTTCTCCATTTCGGCTCGCCCCGCCCGGTCTGCCCGCAAGGTGTCCGGCGAGGCAATGAACGACCTGAGGGACCCGGCAGGTAGCGCCGGTAGCGGTCAAATCTTGAGCTGCGCGGGCAAACTCAGCACACCGCTCAAGGTCTGCGCCGGAACCCCCCGACACCGACACAACGAGTGTGACGTCACCACGCAGAACAGCCGGGCCGGCCCATGACGAGAGGCGCTACAGACGGCTGGCGATCAGCGCAGAATCGATACTTCAACCGCCGACGAGGCTTGTCCGCGCCTTCGGCCGAGACTCCTGTCTGACCTCTGGTCATTGCCCGCGCGGGTGCGGACCGCGGGCGCAGCGGCGGACGTTGCGGCTGTCAGCTAGCCCCTGATCTGCTTCAGGAGCTTGCGGCTGGCGAGCTGCTCATCGTCGGCCAGGATGGCGGCGCGCACCAGGATGCGCTGCAGGATCTCGTCGTCGTCGATCGCGGGCAGGCCGAGGATCTCGTGGTTGTATTTCTGGTCAGGAGCGGCTCTGGTGTCGAAGGACAGCCATTTTCCGGCTGGTTCCATCCGCACGTTCGCGGTGGCCAGGTCAATCCGGTAGATGGCGAGCGACCCCGTGACGACTAGCTCACTGTCGGTGAGCTGGTAGCAATGGCTGGTCTGCGGGCCGTCGCAGAACGAGGCGAGGACGTCACGGCGGTTAACCCGCAGCTGGTCCAGGCCGCCGCGGGTGACGCGATCCCAGTACCGGTCGATAGCCGGCCAGCCACGGTAGTTCTCGAGCCAAAGCGGGTCGTTGGCCACCGTGGTGACGCTGACGACGAGGTCCAGGTCGCGCATCGCCTCGGAGAACACCTCCGCCGGCACCTCCGTCAGCGGGATCGGCGCCATGTCCGCGTCCCCCAATGGTGAGAACCACACCCGTTCGGTGAGGCACAGGTCGACGGCGATGTCGTGGCCGACCTCGTCGAGCTGAGCGATCGCCCAGGATGCGCGCAGGCCGGCGGCGGGGTAGTCACGGCGCGCGTTCGCCGTGTCGCCGCCGTCCCACGCGCCGGACAAGAAGCCGCCGACCCAGCCGCGCCTGCGGGCCAGCCCGTAGGCTTGACCGAACCGCAAGACATGCCCGGCGTACCGTTCGGTGTACAGGCAGTCCCGCTCGCCGACGTCAGGTGTGTATGTCTCGCGCCACAGCTGGCGGACCGGCTGGGTGACCTTGACGACTTCGCAGAGCCGCCGGAGCCCGGCAAGCTCGCCGGCAGCCAGGCGCACCGGGTGCACAAGCTGAACCAGGCAGCCGGGCGGCACCGGGACCGTGCCCTGCGGTGTCCGGATGCCGCCGCGTTCGCGGTCGGGGAACCCGCTGATCGCCTGGCCGCCGTCCGCTGGCGTGAACGTCCAGGCCAGCCGGGCAGCCAGCCAGCCGGCCAGCGGGTGGCGCAGGTAGCAGTCAGCGAAATCGTCGGCATGCCACTGACGGCGTTCGGAGAACATCGCCTCCAACCGCGCGCGGGCGCGGGAGACAGTCGCCTTAATCTCGGCGAGCGTCTCTGCAACCTGCGGGGGGATTTCCGCGCCCGACGGACCCTCGGCGACCGCGCCGTCCCGGTCTTGGAGCCGGATGGCCCATGTACCGGCATCGGTGTCAATGCTGAGCTGGCCGTCGGAGCCGATCCCGTGGTCCGGGGTCAGCCGGTCCAGGAGGCTGGGCGCCGACATGCCACGCTGGGCGGCCGCCTCTTCCAGGGTCTTGGCGAGGTTCTTCAGCACCGCGCCATTGGAGGTGGCCTGGCCGATCCTGGCCAGCGCGACCAGCGCCGCATCCGAGCCGGAGGTTGCCAGGGCGCGGAAGCATGCGTAGGGGATCTTCTCGCCCTGCACGGCCGTTTCCCTGAACACGTGGCCGCTGCACAGCCGCAGGCAGCGCGCCGCGACGGCGTGCAGAACCTCCGGCAGCCAGGGCGGATCCAGCAGCCCCGCCGCCCACACGATGCCCTTGATCAGTTGCTCGTTGAACCCGACCAGGAGCATCCGCCGCCCGTGGTCGGTGAGGTAGCTCACCGGTTCGGTGCAGACGAGCCGGTCCAGCAGTTGGCGGAGCAGCTCGTCGGCGCCAGCCACGACCTCCAGCCGCTGCCGGCAGGTCTTGTCCCACTTCGGCCCGGGCCGAGGCGTCCGGGCCGTGGCGCAGTGGTCCATCAGCGGCTTCACTCCGGCAGGCCAGTCCTCGACCAAGCCCAGCCAGCCGATCACCGCCAGTCCCCACCCGTCATCCCGGCTCACGGGCCCCTCCAAGGCGGGCAAAGCGGGCGGGCGTTTAGCCAGGTCCAGAGCCTGATCCCGGAGTTTCGCCACTTCCGAGCCCATGCCCCACTCGCGAAGCTGGGCATGTGTCGCCCGCAGGATCGTGTCAGCGCCATACCAGTGGTGCTTCATCACGTTCCAGCCACAGACCTGGTCAGCGACATCACCTGCCAGAGATTCCGCGCCTAGCACACCCTCGGCCAGCAGAGCCGCGACCATGCGCACGACAACCTCGAACGGCTCGTACCCGCCGCTGCCCGCGCCTGGCTCGGCCATCAACGCGAACAGACGGACATCGCCGACAACCAGGTCCAGCGGCATCCTGCTCAGCTCGCCGAGCCAGCGGGAGGGCTCGGAGTACTCCTCGCCGCCAGCAGCGAGCCGCTCCGCCAGGGCGAACAGCAGGCAGCGGCGCTGCTCGGCAGTCATCCGGGCGAACCGCTCCGCGAGTGCCTCGTCCCAGTCCTCCAGCACTCGCATGGCAGGCGCTTCCGCCTCCCGCGTCCGGCGAGCGCGAAGCTCGGTCTGCGCGGCCGTGCGCAGTTCGTCGCGCTCGCTAACCAGCCCGGCCAGAATCGCCCGGCCTTCGGTCAGCCGCGCTGCGGCCAGCTGATCGAGCCCGCCTAGCCCGTCGCTCATCGAGCGTTCCTCATCGGTAGCGCCAGTAGCACAGGTCAACCCATTCTGTCTGACGAGGCGCCGCCTCGGGGCTGTGCCTTCTGGCTACGCCTATAGCCGTACCCAGAAGGCACAATGCAGGGGGCCGGCCCCATAGGCCGGGCTGGATCGCGTTACAGGCCGATCCTTGTGGCCAGCCGCTCACGATGCATGGCGGCGTCGCCAAGGAAGAGCTCGCTTGCCTTGGCCCGCTTGAAGTACAGATGCGCGTCGTGCTCCCAGGTGAAGCCGATGCCGCCGTGGATCTGGATGTTCTCGGCTGCGACATGGAAGTACACGTCAGATGCATAGGCCTTCACCAGCGCGGCCACGACCGGAACCTCCGCGGAGTCCTCGGCGACCGCAGCCGCGGCATAGGCGACTGCGGACCGAAGCGACTCGACCTCCAGCAGCAAGTCCGCGCACCTGTGCTTGATCGCCTGGAAGCTACCGATCGGGCGGCCGAACTGATGCCGGACCTTGGCGTAGTCGACCGCCATGTCCAGCGCGCGCTGCGCGCCGCCGAGTTGCTCGGCCGCCTGGGCAATGACCGCGATATCGAGGGTGCGGCCGAGCACTGCCTGGCCCTCGCCGTCGGCGCCGATCAGCGCCGCGGCGACCCCGTCGAAGTCCAGCCTCGCGAGCTTGCGGGTCTGGTCAAGCGTCGCCAGCGCCGTCCTGGCAAGTCCCTCGGCATCGCCCGGCACGGCGAAAAGGCTCAGGCCCGCCGCGGTGCGGCCGACCACCAGGATCAGGTCAGCCGTGTGGCCATCCAGCACGAAGCTCTTGCGGCCTTCCAGCCGCCAGCCAGCGTCGGTAGCTGTCGCGGCCAGCCTGGTCGCGTCCGGGTCCCAGGATCCATCCTCCTCGGTGAATGCCAGCGTGGCTATCACCTCACCGGACGCTATGCCCGGCAAGTACGCCTTCTTCGCTGCCTCATCGGAGCTAGCTAGCAGGGCGTTCGCGGCCAGGACGGCGCTGGCCAGGTACGGCCCTCCGTACAGGGCGGCGCCAAGCTCCTCCAGTACGATGGCCTGCTCGGCGAAGCTGAAGCCCGAGCCACCGTATTCCTCCGGGATGGCCAGCCCCTGCAGCCCAAGCTGCTCGCCGGCCATCCGCCAGACTGCGGGGTCGCCGCCGTCAGCCGCCTCCATCAGCCCGCGAACCGCCGTGATCGGCACCCGGTCGGCCAGGAAGCGCCGGACTGATGCGCGCAGTTCCTCTTGCTCCGTGCTGACACCAAGGATCATCTGTCCGGCTCCGTTTCGTCGCTCCCGTGCGGATCAAAGTCGGCCTGATCGGTTACGACCAGGACATCAAGCGCTTCAACCTGCTGACCGCGCACCCAGAGCGGGTTGACCTCTAGCGCCCGTAGCCCGGCGACCGAGCAGGCCAGCTCGCCGATGTCGCCGATCACTTTCGCCAGCACGTCCAGGTCGGCAGGAACGCCGCCGCGCGCACCGCTCAGCAGGGGCAGCCCGCGCAGTTCGGTCAGCATCTTGCGCACCTCATCCGCGCTGACTGGAAGCACCCGCAGGCTGACGTCGCCCAGTACCTCCACGAAAATGCCGCCCAACCCGACGGCGAGCACCGGGCCGAAGCCAGGATCGACGCTCACCCCAGCGAGCACCTCGCTCCCGCCGGTGCGCATGGCCGTCACCAGCACCTCGCCCGAGACATCCGCAGCCGAGACATCCGCAGCCGAGACATCCGCAGCCGAGACATCCGCAGCCGAGACATCCGCAGCCGAAGCATCCGCGCCCGAAGCATCCGCAGCCGAGACATCCGCAGCCGAAGCATCCGCGGCCCGCGCCGCGGCCGATGTCACCCGCGCGTAGGCGGCGCGCACCTCATCCTCGGTGCCGAGTCCGAGCGCCACGCCGCCTATGTCGGACTTATGGGTGATGCGAGCCGAGCAGATCTTGATCGCCACCGGCATGCCCAGGTCAGTCGCGGCAGCCGCCGCCTCGTCTGCGGAGCGTGCCACGCGGCCGGGTACCACCGGGACGCCGGCCGCTGCCAGCAGCTCGCGAGCTCTCGACTCGGGCCACGCGCTGCCGGTGCCCCGCTGCCCAGGTGGCCGGGCGCCGAGCAGCCGGACGTTGCCGCGTCCCTGCTGCCAGCGCAGTGCGTTCCCCAGCGCCTGCACGCCCAGCTCCATCCCGCTGACCAGGTGGACACCATGCCTGCCTAGCAGGTCCCTGGCGTAACCAGTGACGTCCACGCAGGTCAGGCTCAGCGGGATGGCCGGGATCGGGGCGGAGCGCACCCGCTCGGCCAGCCACTCGATCCTGGACTCCAGCAGGTTCGCGAGAGTCTCGTCCGCAGGCCGCGCCTCGGGCACGGTGAAACCGGTGAAGATGACGAAGTCAAGGCCGGGATCTGCCAGCGCGGCGTCCAGCGCGTGGTCGATTGCGGTGAGCGGCGAGGTGCGAGCGTTAGCCAGCACGTAGCCGGTGACATCGAGCGGGTTGCTCGCGGCGGCGAACGACGGCAGGTGCGCGGCAATCGCCTCGGCCGTCTCCGGCGCGAACGGCGGGATCTCGATTCCCTGCGCGCTGGCCCGGTCGGCGATGATGTCGCACGCACCGCCCGAGGCGGTCAGGACGCCCATCCGGCGGCCGCGCGGCCAGCGCTGATAGCCGAGCAGCGAGGCCGTGGTCAGCATCTCCTCGATGCTGTCGACCCGGATGATGTTCAGCTGCCGCAGTGCGGCGTCGACGACGGCGTCGTCACCGGCCACCGCTCCGGTGTGGGCGAGTGCCGCCTGCTGGCCCGCCTGACTGGCTCCTACCTTGAGCACCACGATCGGCTTACCCGCCCGATCGGCCCGCCGGGCGGCGGCACTGAACCGGGCCGGATCGCTGATCTCCTCGAGGAACAGGCAGATGACCCTGGTCTGCTCGTCGGCGACCAGGTAGTCGAGGACATCGGCCGTGGTGATCATTGCCTCGTTGCCAAGCGAGGCCACCGTGCTGACCCCGATCGCCTGCGACCTGGCAAACGCCAGCAGGGCGCTGGACAGCGCCCCGCTTTGCAACGCGATCCCGACCGGGCCCCGCCTTAGTGGCAGCGGGACGGTCAGCGCGAACGGGGCGGCAGGCGCATAAGTATTCAGAAAGCCCAGGCAGTTCGGCCCGAGCACGACGATCCCGTGGCGGGCAGCGCGAGCGACAAGCTCGTCCTCCAGCGCCAGGCCATCGCGGCCGGCCTCCCGGTAACCCGAGGCGAGCACAACCGCGTTCCGCACCCCTGCTGCCGCCGCGTCATCGATCACGTCCAGCACGGCGCCGGTCGGAGCCAGGATGAATGCCAGGTCCGGCGGCTCGGCAAGGTCGCGCAGACTCGGCACCGCGGGACGGCCGAAGACCACCGGACGCACCGGGTGCACTGGCAGCAGCGGGCCGGCAAAGCCGGCGGCGCTGCTAGCCGCGATGATGAACCTGGCCCAGCCCGAGGTATCAGAGGCGCCGACCAGGGCAATGCTCCCTGGCGCGAAGAACTCCCTCAGCCGCTCCAGGGTAACCAGCTCGCGCGCGGCTTCCCGCCCGCTGGTCACTGCGCTGGTCACGCCCGCACCCGCGGCTCCTTGGGCAGCCCGAGGGCACGCTCGGCGACGATGTTGCGCTGGATCTCGCTGGTGCCCGAGTAGATCGTGCCGGCCCGGCTCGACAAGAAGACGTTCTGCCAGCCAGTCGTCGGATACCCCGAGCCGTCGGGCCTGAGCAGGCCGTCGGCCCCCTCGATCCCGATCGCGATCTCGCCCAGCCGCTTGTGGTACTCGCTCCAGAACAGCTTCGCCACCGACGCCTCCGGGCCCGGCTGGCGGCCCTCGGCAAGCTGGGCCAGCGTGCGCAGGCCGCTAAAGCGCATCAGCTGGACCATGCTGTAGGCCCAGGCAAGCTGCTGGCGCACGAGCGGATCTGTGCTGCTGCCGCGCTTGCGCGCGGTCTCTGCCAGCTCCCAGAACTCCCGCTCGTAGAACAAGTGCAAGATCGTAGCGCTGCCGCCGCGCTCGTATCCGAGCGTGGTCATCGCCACTCGCCAGCCGTTGTTGAGCCCGCCGATGACGTTGAACAGCGGCGCCCGTACCCCGTCCAGGAAGTCCTGTGCGAATTCGGCTGCCCCGGACATCTGCCGAACCGGCTGGTAGCTGACGGCAGGATCGGTGAAGTTGATCAGCGCGAAGGAGATGCCCGCGTGCTTTTCCGCCGCCGGATCGGTGCGGCACAGAACGAACATCATGTTGGCCCTGGCCGCACCAGAGGTCCACAGCTTCTGCCCGGTAATGACGATCTCGTCGCCGTCGATCTCGCCCCTGGTCTGCAGGCCGGCCAGGTCGGAGCCGGTGCCAGGCTCGGAGAATCCCTGGCAGTAGACATCCTCGCCGGAGATGATCCGCGGCAGGAAGTGCGCCTGCTGCTCGGGCGTTCCGTGCACGATGATCGACGGTCCGACCAGGCTCTCGCCCATGCCGCGGACGACCCGCGGCACGCCCGCCCGGTGCAATTCCTCGTTGAAGACGGCCGCCCGCACCGCGTCAAGGCCCTGGCCGCCGAACTCGGCCGGCCAGCCAGGGCAGATCAGCCTGGCCTGCTGCAGGTCCCGTTCCCACTGCGAGTACTGAGGGCTCGCCATCGCCGCGGCGAGCTGGCCGTAGCCGTAGCCGCCGGTGACGACGGACCGGTTCCAGTCGGCGAGCTCGGCCAGCCCTGGCGGCGCGTGCTCGGCAATCCAGGCTCGCATCTCGGCGCGGAACTGCGCGATCTCCGGGCCAAGGTCAAGTTCCATCGAGCCTCCCGGCGCCGACTGCCGCACCACGCCAGCCCTCCGGGGTCACCCACCCGGCGGTCTGCAGGTATTTGCACCAATCTTAGAATTCGATTCTAGACAAGCACAAGACCGCAGGCTGGTGTGCGCGGGGAGCCGCGGCCCGCCCGATTCTGCCGGTTATATCGGGAACGGGGGAGCTCCGGGCTGGCACGATCTGACGCCGCGCGCTCGACTGCGAGGAACGAGGAACGAGGAGCGGGGAGCGGACCCGGTCCCGAGCCGCCCCCCGCCGTCGATAATCACCCCACTGGCGTCAGATCAGGGTGCGAAGCCGTACGCGGACGTCCCCGGTATGGCCGCACCGCCGGCGTATAACGCCGTGAAGAAACCCCCGTAATAGTCCACGACCTGCGTTTGCTGCTGGCTGAGGTAACACGAGGCCACGCCGTTGGAGTTGGTCGGCCGCGTGCACAACGTCATGCGCCAGGTGCCGAAGGTAATCAGCTGAGCCGACAATGGCTGGCCATCACCGGTCAGCCGGGCGAACAACGTGAGCGCATTGTGGTGACGGGTGCCCCATAGCCGCAGGTGCGTCTGGCGCACCCTCCGCACGTAGGTGATCGTCACCACGCCGTTGCCGTTGTGGGTGCGGGAGTCCGGCTGCGGTGTCACGAAGATGCCGCGGACGATGGTCGGTCGGGCCGGGAAGGCCGAGCCGCCGCCACCACCGCCACCGGTGCCGCCGCCGCCACCACCGAAGTAGCCGCTACCGCCGGCACCGCCCGCGTACGGACAGGTCACGCCGAGCTGGCCGTTGCCGCCGATGAGCTGGCTGCCGCTGGTCTGCGCGGTGCAGCCGCCGGTAGTCCCGCCGCCCTTGGAACCGCCCGCGGTGGGCCTGCCGCCGCGGCCGTAGTTGTTTGTGTAGCGAGCTCCGGGCCCGCCATCGCCCCCGTAGGGGTTGGAACTGCCGCCGCCCAGGCCTCCGCTAGATCCCGGCAGCGGCGGATGGTTGTTGTTCTCCGCGGCGCCGCCACCGCCGCCACCGGCCACGACCAGCAGGTGACCGACCGAGAACGGGCTGACCGCGACTGTCGTCGCGCCGCCGCCGCCCCCACCGGTGTTGCCGTGAGTGTCACGGCTGCTGTTCCCGCCGTGGCCACTGGCGTTGCTGCCGCCGGTCGCACTAGCAGCCGCATTGCCGGGGAAGATGGCGAGCGAGGTACCGGGCGGAATGTTGTCCAGCGCGGCCTGGAACTCGCCGCCGCGACCTCCGGCGCCGCCTCCGTTCACGAACGTGCTCAGCGCGGCAGCGCCGGAGGCCCCGTCGGCGGTCACGAGCAGGCTCGTCACCCCGGCGGGCACCGGCCAGGTGACGGCGGTGCCGTGCGAACTGAAGACGCAGGTAACGATCTCGGTTCCGGTGCAGAGCGGCGCCGCGCTGGCCGCCCCGGCCATCAGGCCGGCGGCTGGCACTGCGGCGCCGGATGCTGCTGCGATCGCCAGGGCCGCTAACTGCGACCCCGCGACCGTGCGCCGAGGCCGACGGCCGCGGCGACGATGAGTCATGAACATGATGTGACGCCCCCATTTTTTCTAAGCCGGAAGAAAGGCAGCGGCCCCATTCCGCTGCCACCCAACAAGCCGAACAGTAGCGGAGAGTAGTCAGGCGTCGCTCTTAGTAATCGCAATCGGGCGGTCAGGCCCGAAATGGCCCGCCCGCCATGAGCCGGGCTACGTACTCCAGCACCGCATCGATGATCTGGGTCGCCGCGGCCCTGGTCCTGGCCGCCGCCACCTCCCTGGCCCCCTCGGCGATCAGCGAGGTGAGCACGGCAGCATAGAGGCGGTCGAGCGAGGTATCCGGCAGCCGGAGCAGCGCGTCGTTCTGCCGGACCCACTCGTGCCCGCGATGGCGCTTCATCACCTCGAAACCAGGCGGCCCGTCACCGGCCGAGAACAGCATGGCCAGGTCCCGTCGCTGCCAGCTGCCTTCGAGATACGCGCGCGCTCCGGCGGCAAACAGGTCGGCAGGATCGCACACGCCCTCTTGCCGCGCCGCGACCACAGCGGCGCTGGCCGCCTCCTCGTAGGCAGCCTGGTGTTCCTGCCAGAGCGCGAGGAACAACTCGCTCTTGCCGCCGAAATGGTGGTACAGGCTGCCCACGCTTGAGCCCGCCCGCTCCACGACCTCGGCGATGCTCGTCTCGGCGAAGCCCTGCCTGGTGAACACGTCACGGGCCGCTTCAAGCAGCGCCCGCTGCGTCTGCGCGGTGCGCCCCCACTGCCAGGAACTAGTTGCGGGCTTCCTCGCCTGCGGCTCTGCCATCGCCTATGCTCACCGCCTCAGTGGACGTGCCCGGCTGCTTTGCAGCATCGTGCCACGCGCATGGGCAGTTCTCCGAACGTGCACCGGCGGCAGGAGCACTAAGGCGGCCCGGCGCCACGGCTGCGCACACGGGCCGAGACATGTGACGCGATTGTCAGTGATAATTCCAGAAGAGCGTTCTAATATCGGGCATCTGGATCTCACGAAGGGTTGGGTGAGCCGCATGGGCAGCCTGGACGGGCGGGTCGCTATCGTCACCGGCGCGGGCCGCGGCATCGGCAGGTCGACTGCCGTGCTGCTGGCCGACGAGGGCGCCAGCGTGGTCGTGAACGACCTCGGCGGGGCAGTTGACGGCTCGGGCGCCGACGTCGGGCCGGCCCAGCAGGTAGTAGACGAGATCGGCGCGGCCGGAGGCAAGGCCATCGCCAGCGGCGCCGACGTGTCCGATCACGCCGCGGCCGAGGAGCTGATCAAGTCCGCGATCAGCGAGTTCGGGCGGCTTGACGTGCTGGTGAACGTGGCCGGCATCCTCCGCGACCGGATGATCTTCAACATGACCGAGCAGGAGTGGGATGACGTAATCCGGGTGCACCTCAAGGGCACCTTCAACACCTCCAAGTTCGCCTCCGCGCACTGGCGGTCGCTGCGCGAGGAGAATGCGCAGAACCGCATCATCAACTTCACCTCGGTCTCCGGCCTGCACGGCGCCCCCGGCCAGCCCAACTACGCGGCCGCCAAGATGGGCATCGTCGGCCTGACCTGGTCCTGCGCTAACGCCCTCGGCAAGTACGGCGTCACGGTCAACGCGGTCTCCCCCGCCGCGGCGACGCGGATGACCGACTCGATCCCGACCGACCGGCGGCGCACCGACAGGCCATCCGACGAGGATGACCGGCGGTCGCCGGACAACGTAGCCAAGGTGGTCGCCTACCTGGCCAGCGAGCGCTCCGGCTGGCTGACCGGCAGGATCGTGCATTCCGCGGGATTCGAGGTATCGCTGTACAACAACATGAGCCCGGTGGTGCGGCTGCTCAGCCAGGAGCCATGGCAGTTGGACGACCTGGCCGAGCAGGTCGAGCGGTCGTTCCGGCCGGCCCCTGGCAGACTGGTTTGAGCGCCGCAGGCAAGGCCGTCCCCGAGCCCACCCCCGATACGCAGCCGTTCTGGGACGGCTGCGCTCGCGGTGAACTGCTGCTGCAGCGCTGCCGCGACTGCGGCAAGCCCTACTTCTACCCGCGTCCGATCTGCCCTGGATGCGGCTCGACCGACGTCGAGTGGTTCGCCGCTAGCGGGCGGGCCACGCTGTACTCGTATGTGATCAACCACCGGCCGGCTCGCGGCTTCGAGAACGAAGGCCCGTACGCGATCGCGGTCGTCCAGCTCGCCGAGGGACCCCGGATGATGACGAACATCACCGGCATCCCGAACACGCCTGAGGATCTCATCCTGGACATGGAACTGCAGGTGACGTTTGAGCAGCGCGGCGACGTCAGCATCCCGATCTTCGCCCCGGCCGGAGCAACTCGATGAGCGGGGAACGGGGCGTGATCATTGCCGGTGCGGCCGAGACCAACGCGGTCGGCAAGCTGCCGGGCTACTCCGCGCTCCAGCTGCACCTTGAGGCCGCCATCAACGCGGTAGCCGACGCCGGTCTTGGCATGCGCGACATCGACGGGATCGCGACCGTTACCTCGCCTGGTCCGGTCCAGGTGGCGCACTCGCTCGGCATCACGCCATCCTGGATGGACGGCACCGCCGTAGGCGGCACCTCGTTCTTGCTGCACGTCCGGCACGCGGCCGCCGCGATCCGGGCGGGCTATGCCCGCACAGTCCTGGTCACACATGGGGAGTCGGGCCGCTCGCGGGTCGGAGCTAGCCCGTTCCCCCGTGGTGGATCATCGATTCCTGGCCAGTTCGAGGCTCCGTATGGCACCGCGGGCCCGACCACGGCCTTCACCATCCCGGTGCTGAGGTACATGAAGGAGTACGGACTCACCCACGAGCAGCTCGCCTATGTCGCGGTGGCGCAGCGCACCTGGGCGGCGCGCAATCCGCGGGCGATGTTCCGCGACCCGATCACGGTCGAGGACGTGCTCGCGTCCCGGCTCGTGGCCTACCCGTTCCACCTGCTGGAATGCTGCCTGGTCACCGACGGCGGCGGAGCACTGATCGTCACCTCGGCCGACCGGGCGGCGGATTTTCCCAAGCCGGCCGTGCACGTGCTCGGCACCGGCGAATCGGCCGAGACCCCGATGATCTCGCAGATGGCCGACTTCACCGAGTCCCTGGCGTTCCGCCTGGCCGGGCGGGCCGCGTTCACCGAAGCCGGGATCACTACCGCCGACGTCCGGCACATGATGATCTACGACGCGTTCGCGCATCTGCCGATCTACGGGCTGGAGGCGCTCGGCTTCACGGCCAAGGGCGAGGCGGGCGCGTTCATCGCCGACGGCAACACCGAGCCAGGCGGCGCGCTGCCGCTGAACACCAACGGCGGCGGCCTGTCCTACACCCACACCGGCATGTACGGGATGTTCGCGATCCAGGAGGGCGTGCGGCAGATTCGCGCCGAGGCACCGGCTCAGGTGCCGGATGCGGAGATCAGCGTGATCCTCGGCAACGGCGGCATGTTCGCCACCTCGGGGGTGCTGGTGCTGGGCCGCCAGCCGCGCTGACGGCCCGGCCCAGGGGGAAGCTCGTTAGTAGCGGTTGGCCCGTACCGTGTTATGGCGCCCCAAGTTCACAACTGGCCGACCGGAGTTCGGCAGCGGCCGGCCGATCCGGTTCAAGCCGATGTAGTTCCTGATAACGAAGTTGCGGCTGGTCAGCGAGCCCAGCGTGACCCCGTTGCCGGTGTTGCCGCTGATCAGGTTGGCCGGCAGCGGGCCGCGGTCGCCGATCGTGTTGCCGTATGCGCGGCCGCCGACCAGGACTCCGCCCAGGCCGTTGCCCATCGGCAAGAGGCCGAGGATCTGGGTGCCGACGAAACTCTTGAAGACGATGTTGCCGTGCGCCCGCCCACCGATGGCGATCCCGTACCCCTTGTTGCCGGAGAACGTGTCCTGCGGGATCACCGAGCGGATCGAGCCACCGATGACATTGCCGTGTGCCGCTCCGTCGATCAGCAGACCGTCGCCGCCGTTAGGCAAGGCGGACATGCCGTTGGTCGTCAGGCCGACGATGTCCGGGTCGATCGTGACCCCGGAGGCGGCACCGGCCAGTTCGATGCCGTTCCCGGCGTTCCCTGAGAACACGTTGGTGCGGACCAGGTTGTCGCCGCCGACCGAGGTGATGAGCAAGCCGTCGCGGCGGTTAGGCGCGGCGCCCTTGAATGCCAGCAGGCCGCCGAAGGTATTGAAGGTAACGAACCCGTGCGCCCGCCCGGCGACCTCGATTCCGTTGCCGCCATTGCCCGCCGACACGTTACCCAGCGGGATCACGCCTCCGACCTGCGTGTCAGCCGACGATCCATCGACGAGCACGCCATCACGGCGGTTGCCGACCAGGGCGGTGTTGTTGGCGCCGATGCCGAAGAAGTTGCCCTGGACGACGACGTCGTCCGAGTTCGTGACGCGCAGGCCGTTGCCGCCGTTGCCGCTGACGACGTTGTAGTACACGAATGGGTTGTTGACAAACTTGCAGCCGATCAGCGAGTTACCGCTCGCGTGGTCGATCCAGACGCCGTCGGCCGCGTTGCCGATCGCGCTGTCGCCCGCTGCCGACGTGCCGATGAAGTTCCCGTTCAGCATGTTGCCCTGGGAGCCGTCGCTGATCTGGACGCCGTCACGGCCGTTGCCTGAGATCAGGTTGCCCTGCGGGGGGACGACGAAGACCGCAGGCACCGTGCCCTTGCTGCCCGTCGGGTTGTTGGCCTTGCCGGTGACCGGGTCGGTGAAGTCAGTGCCGCCGATTTCGTTCCAGTCCGCGTGCCTGGTAACCAGTATTCCGTCGCGGCCGTTGCCCATGGCCGAGGTGCCGGCCACGTTCGTGCCGATGCGGTTTGCGACCACCATGTCGCCGCTACTTCCGGACAGCACGATGCCGCTGCCGGCGTTGGCGGAGATGACATTGCCGACGACGCCCGCAACACCGGGTCGGCTAGGGCCGATGCGGTCGCCGGTCGAGAAAGCGGACACGTAGACGCCATCACCCCGATTGCCAGCGGCGCGGCCGCCCAGGCCGACTCCGATGTAGTCAGAATCGAGGCTGATGTCGCGCGCGGTCAGCGTGACCCCGCTGCCCCCGGCGTTGTCCACGGCCACGCCGAGCAACTTCGATCCCGATGAGCCCCGGCCGAAGGTCAGGCCGGGCTGGCCAGCGAAGTCAATCCCGATCGCCGGCGGACCGCCGGGCCGATGTCCGGGATAGGACAGCCCGTCAACGACCACGCGGGCGGTGATGGCCGGCAGTGCCGAGTTAAGGCGGATCACACCGGCCACGGTGAAATCGATGACGGCAGTGATCCCTGGCGCCGTATTGTCCGCCCGCCGGATCGCCCAGCGCAGGCTGCCACGACCTGAGTCGTTGAGCGTCTTCACCCTGATCGTTCGTGCACTCGCTGTGTGCCGCGAGCCTACTGGCCGGGCCCACGCTGCCGACACCGGGACGACAGCAATGACCACTGCGACTGCGCATAGGGCCGCACCCCGAATTCCTCGCACGACTCGCACTCCTCCGTCTCTCGCCGAATACTCACAGTGCTTTCGCGCTCACGCCGTGCATCGTTACCCGACTGGCTATGTCGTTCAGATGTCTAGTTCGGGGGCCCGAATGCGAGAAGGCCCGGTGCGAGATGAACCGAGTAATCCGTCCGCCCGTGTACGAGACAGGCGGAAAGCGTTGCTGGGGCCCGGCGTGCGCCTAACTGTCGCCATCGCACCCCGCCTGAGGACATATGAGCCTTTTCGCGCTTTTTGCCTGGATCACGACCGCGGGTGGCGGGCTGTACCTGCTGGCCATATGGCTGATCGAGTACGACAAGGACTTTCAGGCCGTCACGGCTACCCGGCTGCCGCCGCCGGTGCTGGCAAGCCATGTGGTGCTAGCAGGCGGCGGCCTGCTGGTCTGGGTTGGCTACCTGGTATTCGACGACGATCGACTGCAGTGGATAGCCGTCGCGGCGATCCTGCTCGCGGCAACGCTCGGCGTGGTAATGGCGATCCGGTGGATAGGCGTCTACCGCGCGAGCCGGGCCAGGATGCAGCTGGCCGTTGCCGGACAGCACGGCCGGGTCGCGCTGCTGGACCGTCCAGTCCGCGAAGGTCCGCCGGAGCGCAACTTCCCGCTGCCCGTCGTCATCGCGCACGGTGCGTTTGCCGTGGTCACGATCACCCTTGTCCTGCTGACCGCGTTCGGCGTCGGCGGCAGCTGACAGCCGCGTCTGCCCCCCGCTAGGCCACCTGGCGGCTGTCGTCAGGTCACCGGTCCGGCCACCGCTACCAGCCCCATCTCCCTGGCCATCAGCTCGCCGACGGTCTCGCGGCGCACTCCAAGCCGAGCCGAGCCGCCGGCGCAGTAGATGACCGGCGGCCGCAGTGCCCCGTTGTAGTTGTTGCACATGGTGAAGCAGTACGCCCCGGTCACCGGCACTACCACCAGGTCGCCGACCTGCGGGCTGCGCAACATGACCTCCGGCGTGACGATGTCACCCGATTCACAATGCCTGCCGACCAGGTCAGCGAGCACTTCCGGCGCGTCCCACCGGCCGACCACCATAGGCGAGAAGCGCTGCCCGTACAGCGAGTGCTCCAGGTTGTCGCCCATGCCGCCGTCGACGGCCACATGCAGCAGCCCGGCCTGCTTTATGGTCAGCACCCGGTAAAGCGTCAGCCCGGCCGGCGCCACCAGCGACCTGCCCGGCTCGACTATGAGCTCGACACCCTGGCCGAGATGGCGATGCGCCGCGGCAACCAGCCGTTCCAGGTACTCGTCGATGGTGGGCGCCACGTCTCCGGGCTCGTAGCGGACACCGAGGCCGCCGCCGAGGTCGTAGACGTCGAAGTCGCCGAGGGTCGCCAGCGCCGCGACCTCGGCCTCGAACTGCTGGAGGTTGACGATCTGCGAGCCTATGTGCGCGTGCAGACCGCGCATGTCGATCATCGGAGCTGCCCGCATCCGGGCCAGCGCATCCGGCACGTGCTCCACCGGGACGCCGAACTTGGAGGACTTGCCGCCCGTCGCCAGGGCCGCGTGGGTGTGCGACTCGATGCCGGGACTGACCCGCAGCAGCACCGGGACCCGGTGTCGCGCGAGCCGGTCGATCCGCTCGATGTCGTCAAGGCCGTCCACGATGATGTAGCCGATCTCGGCATCGAGCGCGGTCTGGATGTCCTCGTCCGACTTGGCGTTGCCGTGCATGACGATCCCGGCCGGATCGGCACCGGCGGCCAGCGCGATCCGCAACTCGCCGGCGCCGACCACGTCGAGGCCCAGGCCCTCGCTCGCCAGCACGCTGATCATCGAGGCAGAAGGGAACGACTTCATCGCGAAGCACACCCGGCTGCGCGGATGTCGCGACGCCAGTCCAGCCCGGTACGCGCGGGCACGTTCGCGCAGCGCCTGCTCGTCGATGATGAACGCGGGGGTGCCGAACTCCGCGGCCAGCCCGGTCAGTGAGCAGCCGCCGATCCGCAGGTCGGCGCCATCGATGGTGGCGGAGGGCGGCAGCAGGGACAGGTCAGTCATATCCGATGCTTACCGGACCGGCGGGCCCGAATTCAAATCTGCCGCCGCCAGCATGCGCTGACGTACCGCCTCATACGTGATGATTGCCGCCGAGGTCGACACGTTCAGCGAGTCGGCCCGGCCGAACATCGGGATCCGCACGAGGACGTCAGCTCGCTCGAGCCACTGCGGGGGCAGGCCTGCCTGCTCGGCTCCGACAGCGATCGCTATCGGCCCGGTGAGGTCAGCGTCGGTAGCTAGCTGGCTCGCGGCCGGCGTGGCCGCCACCACCCGCAGCCCGAGCCCGGCGATCCAGGCCAGGACGTCGGCGGAATCGGCGGACGCCACCGGAACGGAGAAGACGGTTCCCTTGCTCGCTCGCACCACGTTGGGGTTACCCCAGTCGGTGACGGCATCTGCCGCGATGACGGCCGACACCCCGGCCGCATCCGCCGTGCGCAGGATCGCGCCGAGATTTCCCGGCTTCTCCAGGGCGGCGCAAACCAGCACGAGCGGATCGGAAGGCAGGTCAAGGTGGCCGAGGCTCGCCTCGACCGCGGGCACCACCGCCAGCGATCCGTCCGGTCCCTCGCGATAGGAGATCTTCTCGAAAACGGGCCGGCTGACCTGGATCACCTCGGCACCAGCCGCGGCGGCGTCTGCCGCCAGGTCCAGCCCGGCCTGGCCGGACAGTTCCTGGCAGTAATACAGCGCTTCCGGCCGGACTCCGGCCGCCAGCGCAAGCCTGACCTCGGCTAGTCCCTCGACCAGCGTCACCGCCGACTGATCCCGGCCGCGCCGACGACGCAGCCCGACAAGCTGCTTGACCCGGGGATTCGCCGGGCTGGTGATCACCAGCTCGGCAGGCCGGCCCCGGTCGGCGGGCACCATGCCAGCCATGCTAGCCGGGCGTCCGTTCTCCAGGCCGTCCGTCACCCAGGGACCCCAGATGGCCCGGACCGCGGGCCCCGATTAGTTCGGACCAATGACCCTTGGTAGCTAGCCTGACCTGGCCTAACGTCGGAATCGTAGGCATGCAGGCGGTCCGGCCAGGCCGGGGGAAACGCGCGCAGCCGAGAGCGGCCGCCGCAAGGCTCTGGGCGGCGGCATATGGGGGCGTTATGTTCAGAGAGTTCACCGAAGCACAGATCGGCGCGATTGTCAGTGCCGCGTCTGCGGCTCCGTCACTCCATAATTCTCAGCCGTGGCAGTTCTCGGTCGAAGGTGACGTACTCCAGCTCTCCGGCGTCGCTGAACGCGCACTGTGGGTGGCCGATCCCAGTGCGAGGGCACTGTACATCAGTTGCGGCGCAGCCCTGCTCAACGCTCGCGTCGCCATCCGCATGACCGGATGCGAGCCGACGGTCCGGCTGCTTCCGCACCCCGAGTACCCGGCCGATGTGCTTGCCCTCGTCCGGGCCGAGCCCGGCGAGCCGCCGATGGCGCCAGAACGCCAGCTGTACCGAGCTATCTGGCAACGGCACACCAACCGCGGGCCGTACACCGACCAGCCCATCCCGCATGGCGTGCAGGCAAGCATGCGACGGGCGGCGGAATTTGAGAGCGCCTCTCTGCACATGCTTGATCGCGCCAGGACTGTCGACGTCCTGGCCGCCGCGGCGCAGGCGGGTCGGGAACTTGCGATGCATCCCGACCATCAGGCCGAACTGCGGCGGTGGGTGGACACCGGACGGGACGACGGCATTCCTGCGGCGGCTTTGCCGCTACAGCCAGCCAGCAGTCCATCACCGGTACGCGCGGACGACCTGCTTGCCGTCGCGCCAGGTGTGGCGCGCGACTCGGCCACCTATGAGAGATTCCCGCGAATTGCGCTACTGACGACCGCGCACGACGAGCCGGAAGACTGGCTGATCGCCGGGCAGGCGCTGCAGCGCGTGCTGCTGACTGCGACGCTGAACGGGCTGTCCGCGTCGTTCTTGTATCAGCTCGTTGAACTTCGGGACATGCACGCAGAGGACGCGCCTGCCTGGCCAGGGCCGCGGAACACGCAGATGGTCATCAGGCTCGGGTACGACGCGGTGCCAGCGATATCCGTTCCGCGGCGGCCGACAGCCGACATCTCCAGTACCGCTAGGCGTCGTAATCCACGGTCAGCTGATCGGAAACCGGCAGCGACTGGCAGGTAAGCACGAAGCCCGCGTCGAGTTCTGCCTGCTCGAGCGCGAAGTTGCGGCGCATCCTTACCTCACCAGAGCGCACCAGCGCCCGGCAGGTGCCGCACACGCCGCCTTTGCAGGCGAACGGCAGGTCTGGCCTGGCCAGCTGAGCGCCGTCGAGCACGGGCGTACCGGATGCGACGGTGGTCGTGCTCGTCCGGCCATCCAGGATGACGGTGACCTCGCAGCCGCCTGTCAGTGGAGGCTCCTCGTGCCGCTCCTGGTCCGGCGGGGCCTCCTCGACGTAAAACAGCTCGCGGTGCACCCGATCGGCCGGAACGCCGAGCTCCGCCAGTACGTCCATGGCGTCGGTGACCATCCCGTACGGCCCGCACAGCCACCAGTGATCGATGCCGTCAGGGGCGCACAGGGCCGGCAGCAGGCGGCGCAGCCGGGCGGCATCCATCCGGCCGCTGAACAGCTCGACCTCCTGCGGCTCACGGGACAGCACGTGCGCAAGCTGGAGCCTGGCCGGATAGGTGTCCTTCAGGTCGGCGATCTCGTCGGCAAACATGACCGAGTCGGCCCGCCGGTTTCCGTACAAGAGGGTGGCCTCGGCGTCCGGGTGCCGCAGCGCCGAGGCGGCGATCGAGAGCACCGGGGTAATCCCGGAGCCAGCGGCGATCAGCACATGCCGACCGGGCATCTGCAGGTCCGAGGTGAACGATCCTGACGGTGGCTGCACCTCGACCCTGTCGCCTGGCCGTATCTCGCGCACGAGCCAGCCCGAGATAACTCCGCCAGGCACCTCACGCACGCCGATCCGCAACGGCTGCCCGGCAGCCGCGCAGATCGAGTAGGACCGGCGCTCTTCCCGGCCGTCGACAACCCGTCGCAAGGTCAGCGACTGACCAGGCCGGAACGCGTACTCCCGCGCCAGCTCCGGCGGGACCTCGAACGTCACCGCGACGGCGTCCTCGCAGAGCCTGTCGACCTGCGCGACCGCCAGCTCGCGGAACCGTCGGCGCGCGGTCGCGGCTGAGGTCTCGGCAGCGATTGCGGCCACGGCTAGATCTCCTTGATGTGCTCGAACGGCTCCGCGCAGGCTCGGCACCGGTACAGGTCCTTGCACGCGGTCGCACCGAAGGACGCGGTCTGCTCGGTGTCGTCAGCCCCGCACGCGGGGCACCGGACCATGCGGGCCGGCCCGGCGGTCAGGGTGAGCGGCACCGGTCTGGCCGGGCGCGGGCCCGGCGCGGCTGCGGGCGGCGCTATGCCGGCCGCGGCCAGCTTGCGGCGGCCGGTCGCGGTGATCCAGTCGGTGGACCACGGCGGGCTCAGCACCGTCCGCACGTCGACCGCGCTGAAGCCTGCCGCCGCGAGCCGGCCCGACAGGTCGGCCCGGATCTCCGCGATCGCCGGACAGCCCGAGTAGGTCGGAGTCACGGTGACCACGACCCGCTCCCCCTCGGTAGCCACGCCTCTCAGAATGCCCAGGTCTGCCAGGGTGAGCATTGGCAGTTCAGGGTCGGGCACGGATTCGGCGATCTGCCGGGCCGAGTCCAGCCGCTTCGAGTCCAGCCGCTTCGAGTCCAGCCGCTTCGAGTCCAGCCGCTTCGAGTCCAGCCGCTTCGAGTCCATAGACCTCACCAGACCGCCCCCGGCATCGACCTGGCCACGCTCTGAAGCTCCGCGAGCAGGAAGCCCATGGCCTCGGTATGCACTCCATCGCGGCCCATCTGGCCGCTGACGCCAGCCAGGCCGACCGCCTCGGGCCGGTCAAGTCCGGCGGCGGCCAGCACGGCGGCCAGCACGTCGTCGAACTCGGCCCGCAGCCCCGACGGATCGACAGCGACCCGCGCGTCCGCCAGTCGGCGCTCCACCGCCGAGACATCGAACAGCTCCGGCACCAGCGGCGCCACCGCGTCAAGCCCGGCGATCGCGCGGTCGCGAGAGTAGTCGGTGCCGTCGCCCAGGCGGACAAGCCATTGCGCCGAATAGTCGCGGTGGTAGGCAATCTCCCGTGCTCCTTGAGCCGCGACGGCGGCAAGCACCGGATCGCGCGACGACCGCAGCCGGTCCAGCAGCGCCAGCCGCCAGATGCTGAACGCCAGCAGCCGGGCGATGAGCCCGGCAAAGTCGGTGTCGGCGACCTCGGCCAGCCGGACGTTGCGGAACTCACGCTCCACCCGGCCGAATGCGAAGTCGTCCTCGGTCCGCTGCGAACCGTCGGCTGCGCCGGCCCGGCTGAGCAGCAGCCTGGCCTGCCCGAGCAGGTCGAGCGCGATGTTGGCGAGCGCCGTCTCCTCCTCGAGTTCGGGCGCCCGTGCTAGCCACTGCTGCAGCCGGTGCGACATGATCAGCGCATCGTCGCCGAGCATCAGGCAGTAGGCGGCCAGGTCGGCCCCGTCGACTCCAGCGGGCAGCGTCGTGTCTACGCCGGCCAGCGGGTCGGTGAAGCCGGTGCCGTACGCCCACCGGTGGCTGCCGTCGGCCTGCTCGTTGATCGCCTCGTAGGCGGTGTCGAAGCCCATCAGATGTGCGGGACCGAGTCGGGAATGTTGTAGAAGGTCGGGTGCCTGTACACCTTGTCCCCGGCCGGCGCGAAGAACGGGTCCTTCTCGTCCGGGCTGGAGGCGGTGATGTCGGCGGCCCTGACGACCCAGATGCTGACGCCCTCGTTCCGCCGGGTGTACAGGTCACGAGCGTGGTGCAGGGCCATCGCGGCGTCCGCCGCGTGCAGCGACCCGACGTGCACGTGGTTAAGGCCGCGCTTGCTGCGCAGGAATACCTCGAACAGCGGCCAGTTCGACCGCGGCTTGGCCTCCTCGCTCATGCCGCCACTCCCTTCCCGGCGGCCCTGGCTGCCTGCTTGTGCGCATGCGCGGCAGCCGCTTCGCGCACCCAGGCGCCGGCCTTGTGCGCGGCCCGCCGGTTTGATATTCGCTGCGCGCTGCACGGCCCGTTCCCGCTAATGACGCGCTTGAATTCGGCCCAGTCCGGCTGCCCGAAGTCGTAATGCCCGCGCTCAGCGCTCCACCGCAAAGCCGGGTCGGGCAGCGTGACGCCGAGCGCCTCGGCCTGGGGCACGCTCATGTCTACGAACCGCTGCCGCAGTTCGTCGTTGGTATGCCGCTTGATCCGCCAGCGCATCGACTGCTCGGTGTTGGGCGAGTCGGCATCCGGCGGACCGAACATCATCAGCGACGGCCACCACCACCGGTTCGTCGCATCCTGCACCATCTCCCGCTGGGCCTGAGTGCCCCGCATCATCGTCATCAGGAGTTCGTAGCCCTGCCGCTGGTGGAACGACTCCTCCTTGCAGATGCGAATCATCGCCCGCGCGTACGGGCCGTAGGAGGACCGGCACAGCGGCACCTGGTTGCAGATCGCCGCGCCGTCGACTAGCCAGCCGATGACACCGACGTCGGCAAAGGTGAGCGTCGGGTAGTTGAAGATCGATGAGTACTTCTGCGTGCCGGTGATCAGCCGGCTGGTCAGGTCGGCCCGGTCCGCGCCGAGTGTCTCCGCGGCGGAGTACAGGTACAGCCCGTGGCCGGCCTCGTCCTGAACCTTGGCCAGCAAGATGGCCTTGCGCCGCAGCGAGGGAGCCCTGGTGACCCAGTTGCCCTCGGGCTGCATGCCGATGATCTCCGAGTGCGCGTGCTGGGCTATCTGCCGGATCATCGTCTTGCGGTAGGCATCAGGCATCCAGTCCCTTGGCTCGATCCGGCGGTCCCGCGCGACCGTCTCCTCGAAGTAGCGTTCCAGCTCAGCGGCATTGTCGACACCGCCGCCAGGCGGCGCGGCCTGCTCGTGGGCCACTGTCATCGGCGCTCCCTTATTAACCGATCATTCGGTCAGTAATTATAGTAGACGACGGCGTCGGGCGCATCAGGCGGCATTGTGCCGCCCCGGCCGGACAAGCCCAGGGTCACGGTGGCGCGGACGCTCGAGGAATTGGTGCTGCTATCGCAGCACCTACTACTCGAACGTCGGCGAGAATCGTCTTTGCCGTGGCCCTGATCGCCCTCATTTACTCCTGGACTGCCGTCTCAAGGCGGTAGCGGGCAAGCTTCGCGCGCTGAGCCGGGGGGATGGCCTCTTCGGGAAGGCCGCGCAGGAAGAACTCCAGCGCCTTGTTCTTGACCCGGCGCTTGACCGGATTGACCTTGCTGAGCTTGAGCGCCTCGTCCAGCGAACTCGGAATGTCGATCATGACCGGCACGACGCGTACATTCCGGCTGTACCCGTCGGGCCCGGCCCGCATCCAGGAAGCCCCGAAGATGAGCTTGCATCGCCCGTGCAGCCTTGCGTCGCAGGACACGAGCAGCCGTTCATATCGCCGGTCCAGCGAGTAATGCCATATCGCGCGGTAGAGCATGAGCGTTGTCTTCCCGCTCACGCCTGGCCCCCGCACCAGCGCCGATATCTCTCCGCATGAAGCCGGATCGAGCGCTTCGAGCTGCCGGCGCCGATCCGGATAGAGTTCCTGGTTCACGTAGGTGGGGAAAGACTCAAACCCCTTGGCGGGATCGGCGTCAATGATGCGAACGGCAGCGACTGTGTTCACAGTGCCGCCGGTGAGCTCTTGCACGCTTATGTACTGAGCGTGGGACTGGTGCGGGTCCTCTTGGAGTCCGATGCGCAAGCCGTCGCTGGTGAGATCCGCATCGGTGACAAGGCCAAGCGCACGGTACGTCCGCGCGTGCAATTCCTTCGCCGCGCTTAGCTGCTCGGGGTCTTTGACAATGACCGTCCGGAGACCGGGGATCTCGGCGTTGAGCTGCCGGTAGTACTTCAACGTCTGCCTGATCACCTGGCGGCTCCGGTCACTGACTCAGCCGACGACGGGCTGAATTGCGTGCCGTCGGCCCGTGGCCGGCCCGGTAGTAGGAGGACGACCATCACGCAGCCGGCGGCGGCGACCGCGGCGGCGACCGCGCACGCATAGTGGACACTATGCAGGAAGGCTAGAACCGCTGCTGCGTCGAGTTTTCGCGCCACCACGCCCAGGCCAGCATGGCTGAGCCGCTGCGCTGCCACGGCAGCGCCGCCCACCGAGCCTTTCGCCACCGCGACAACCGCGGCCGGCAGCCGCGGCGGCATTGTGGCCAGCAGCCTGCTGGCATAAAGCGAGGCGGCCACGCTGCCGATCACAGCGACACCGAGCGTGCCGCCAAAGAGCCTGGTCGATCCGTTGACGGCGGAGGCGATGCCAGCTTTCTCGACGGGTACGGCGCCGAGGATGGCCTCGGCCGCCGGTGCCTGAGTAAGGCCGAGGCCGGCCCCCAACAGGACCTCCTGAGCTGCGACGATGCCGTATGAGGTGGTCTGCGACTCGCGCGATGTCCACAGCAGTGCTAGGCCGAACAGTGCCAGGCCGGCACCGACGATGACCTTATTGCCTATCCGCACCGCGAGCTTGGTCCCCGCTATCGACGCCACCGCCACCGCGACCGCCGCCGGCAGCAGCCGCACGCCGGTGCTCAGCGGGCTGAACGACTTCACCACCTGGAAGTACTGGGTCATCAGGAAAATGAAGCCGAGCAACGCGAACAGCGCGATCGCAACGGCCCCGCTGGCCGCGGTGAATCGCGGGTTACGGAAGAGCTTGACGTCAATCATCGGGTGGGCCGACGAGCGCTCGGCAGCTACCAGGCCGGCGAGCACCGCGGCTCCTCCGGCCAGCCCGGCGATCGTCGCGGCCGAGCCCCAGCCCCAGTCCGGAGCTTGGATCACGACGAATACAAGCAGTCCCATCCCCGCAGCGGACAGCCCAAGGCCGGGCCAGTCGACGGCAGGCGTCGCCGGATCACGTGATGTGGACACCCCGACCGCTACCCCTGCGACCACGACCGCGGCTATCAGCGCCATGAACACGAAGATGCTGCCCCACCAGAACCGCTCTAGTAGCCAGCCGCCAACGATTGGGCCGACCGCGATCCCGACGCCCGCGCAGGCGCCCCACAGGCCGATCGCCTTGGCCCGCTCGCGGCGATCGGTGAACACGGCGGAGATCAGCGACAGCGTGGACGGAAACATCATGGCCGCACCCAGACCCATTACGGCGCGTGCGAAGATCAGCGCGCCCGCAGAGCCGGCCAGCGAGCCGGCGATGCTGGCCGCACCGAATACGCCGGCGCCGGCCAGCAGCATGCCCTTGCGGCCCAGCCGGTCAGAAAGGCTGCCAGCCACCAGCACTAGCGCGGCGAAGACCAGATTGTAGGCATCCACGACCCATTGCAGGTCGGTTGTGGTGGCGCCAGTTTGCCGCACTAAGTCGGGCAGCGCCACGTTCACGATAGTGATGTCCAGATTCAGGATCAGCGCGGCCAGACACAGGGCCGCCAGCGCCAGGCCCTTGCTCTCGACGGGTACACGCGGCCAGCGGCTGGTGTCATCGGAGCCCGTCACTAGCTTCTCCCCTCAGGCAAGTCAGCCCGCGCGGGCCCAAAAGCTAGCCAGCCGATGTCGTTGCTCGACATGACGGCAGCCCTGGCCAAGATGCTGGCATTTATCCTGGTACCAATCCAGATGCCTGGCAATAGCTGGCAATGGCAAGCCCCCGCCAGGCGCCACGGCCGGTGGCCGCACCCGCGCTACGGGTACCGAGGCCCGTGCGCAGTCAGACCCGTGGCATCGTGGGAAACGTGATCTACGCGCAAGGCCGCCCGGTGGCGGCTCGGCTGCCGGGCGTGCACCAGGCGCTCGGCGGCGGCGGGCTGGCCCACTGGATAGTGCGGCTCATCATCTGGCACGAGCTATTCCGGCTGGCTCGCTACCTCTGGCGGATACCTACCTTCGGCCCGTTCATCGTCATCCTGATCGTCGCCGTGCTGATCGGGCTGAGTATCTGGCGCAAGCAGCATGGGCCCATCCGGCGCCGAGGACAGCGCGGCTCGGCCGGCCAGGGCACAGGCACCGGCCCACGCGACTGGTGACCGGGCCGTGGCCCTCGGCTAGGCGGTCGGCCACTGCTTGGCCACCAGCGTGAGCACGTCGTACTTGGCCACAGAATCGCCAGACTGATTGGTCACGTCGGTGTCCCAGCGCACCTCACCATGCGCAGCGTCCTCGCGCGGGATGATCTGCTTGCAGGTAAGCGTGACCGTCAGCTCATCGCCGGGATAGACGGGCGTGAGGAATCGCAGGTTCTCCAGGCCGTAGTTCGCCAGCACCGGGCCGGGGTCAGGCTGCACGAACAGCCCGGCGGCAAACGACAGCACTAGGTACCCGTGGGCTACCCGCCCGTCGAAGAACGGGTTGGCCCGCGCTGCCTCCTCGTCCATGTGCGCGTAGAACGTGTCGCCGGTGAACTCGGCGAAGTGCTCGATGTCCGCAAGCGTCACCCGCCGCGGGCCCGCGACGACGGTGTCACCGACCCTGAGCTCGGCCAGCGACTTGCGGAACGGGTGCCCCCCGAGGGTTTCCCGCGCAGCGCCCGGCACCCAGTTGCCAGTAACCGCGGATAGCACCCGCGGGCTGGCCTGCACCGCGGTGCGCTGCATGTAGTGCAGGACGCCGCGGATGCCGCCCATTTCCTCGCCGCCGCCAGCCCGGCCAGGGCCGCCGTGCACCAGCATCGGCAGCGGCGAGCCATGCCCGGTCGACTCGGCCGCATCGTCGCGGTCGAGTACGAGCAGCCGGCCATGCCACGGCGCGCAGCCCAGCACTACCTCGCGGGCGAATTCCAGGTCACCGGTGACGACCGACCCGGCCAGGCTGCCAAGGCCCCGTCCGGCCAGCTCTATCACCCGCGCGGTGCTGTCGTAGCCGATGACCGTGGCCACCGGCCCGAATGCCTCGATCTCGTGCGGCTCCGCCCGGCTAGCGTCCTGGCTCCACAGCAGCAGCGGGGAAAGGAACGCGCCGCGCTCCGTATCAGCGCCCACCACCTCGACGTGCTCCGGGTCCCCGTACGACAGCCGGGCGCCGGCCAGCAGCGACTTCACGCTGCGCCGCACTTCCTCGCGCTGTTCCAGGCTGGCCAGCGCGCCCATCCGCACGTTCTCCTGCGCCGGGCTGCCGATCACCACCCTGGCGAGCAGCTCGCTGGCTGCCTCGACAACGGCATCGGCCACTCCGGCGGGAACGAGGGCTCGCCGGATCGCGGTGCACTTCTGGCCGGCCTTGACCGTCATCTCGGTCACCAGCTGCTTGACGTACAGGTCGAACTCGGGCGTGCTCGGGTCGGCGTCCGGCCCCAGGATGGAGCAGTTCAGCGAGTCGGCCTCGGCGTTGAACCGGACCGAGTGGCTCACCACGCCCGGGTGCGACCGCAGCTGCCGGGCTGTGGCCGCGGAACCGGTGAACGACACCAGGTCCTGCTCGGTGAGGTGGTCAAGCAGGTCGCCCGCGCTGCCGCAGACCAGCTGCAGTGAGCCTTCCGGCAGCAGGCCGGAGCCGACCATCAGCTCGACAAGCCTGGCCGTCAGGTAGGCGGTCTGGCTCGCGGGCTTGACCAGGCTCGGCACGCCAGCCAGGAACGCGGGCGCGAACTTTTCCAGCGGGCCCCAGACAGGGAAGTTGAAGGCGTTGATCTGCACGGCTACGCCGCGCCGCGAGGTCAGGATGTGCTGGCCGAGGAACTGGCCGCCCCGGCCGAGTGCCTCCGGGCTGCCCTCCATGTACACGGTGTCGTTCGGCAGCTCGCGCTTGGCCCGGCTGGCGTAGCTGAGCAGTACGCCGATGCCGCCGTCGACGTCGAACTTCGAGTCGCCGAGTGTGGCGCCGGTCTTCGCTGACAATGCGTACAGCTCGTCGCGGTGCTCGCGCAGCGTCGAGCCCAGCGATTTCAGCAGCGCTGCCCGCTGGTGGAAGGTCAGCTCGCGCAGCCCTGCCCCGCCCGCGGACCGGCCGTAGGCCAGTGCGGCGGCCATGTCGATGCCGTCGGAGGAGATCCGGGCGACCTCGTCGCCGGTGACCGCGTCGAAGACGGGCCGGCCCTCGCCGACCGGCTCCTGCCAAATCCCGCCCACGTAACTGCGCAGCCGCGTCATCGCCACTCCCTGCTTGTAACGGAGAGCATCGAGACCGCCCGCAATGCGGCGATCCGGCTCCTTACTGACCATTCGCTGGGACAAGTCCCAGCGTAACCGCTGGTCATCGCCATGTATTCGGCGGTGATCAGGTCCTTGCCGCGGCGGCCGACTGTGCCGCGCCGGGGCAGGAGCCCATGGATCCCACCTCGAGCTGACGAGCTGATGTCCCCGACGTCGCCGCAGGACCGCGTCCCCATGGTCCGCGCTCGCTCCGGGTCATGCTCACGAAACCCAGTAGCGCCGCAGGGTAGACAAAATATCCCCAACGGCTCGCCGGAGCCAGTGTAAACAACATGGCGAGAGTGGCAGCGAGCCGCAACGCCGCGGCCCGGATGTCCGTTGGCGGCCGGGCGACTAGCGATACCCCCATCGCCAGGCCGGCCGCGCCAAGGAGGCCGATTGCAGCCCACTGGCCTGCAGGTCCGGTGGCGGCGATCAGGTGCCCGGGCAGCGGGCTGTCCGCTTCCGTCTGGTACCTGGTCAGGCCAAGCGGGAAGAGCACCGTGTTCTGGAAGAGTGCTGCAGGCGCCGTCGCTGAGGCCGGTGCCGTCGCCGCGACCAGCGCCGTCGCGGTGATGCCAGCCGTAACCACGAACCTGGTTGCTGCCCGGGCGCCGTCCCTCGCCGCGAGCATCGCGGCGAAGACCGGCAGTGCGGGCCAGGCGGTGGCCTTGATGGCGCATGCCGCGCCGAGCGCGACGGCCGCCGCCAGCTGAACTCGCCGCGGGCACGCAGCGATGCAGGCGAGCGTCAGGCTGAGTAGCGCCAGCACCGGCACATCGGTGAGCCCCGTCGTCAGCGGCAGGGCCAGCACCGGCGAGCCGAAGGCAAACGCTGTACTGCGCAGCGCGCTGCCTGGCTTTCCTAGCCGGAATGCAACGGCGAGGACCACCGCAGCGGTGACGCCCATCCAGAGCCTGGGGTTGCCGGCCGCGCCATGCAGGCCGGCCGCCGCGGGCAGGCCGAAGATCGCCATCGCGGGCTCGTACGGGTTGTAGTCCAGGACGTGCGAGATCTGATCGGCGGGTAGGTAGGGGGTCCCGTGCTGCAGCAGCAGAACCGCGGAACGGGCCACGACCTTCAGTGAGCCCTCGTCGACCTTGGACATCCTCCGGCCGAACGTCACTTGCCACACCAGCGGGGCCGCCAGTGCGCCGACCAGAGCTATGACCAGCGCGGCCTCGCGGCCTCGCGACCGCCACAGCGCGGCGGTGAGTGCGGCCACCGCGTAACCTCCGGCAGCCCAGATCCCCCAGGTCCACTGCACCGACTGCCCGGCCGTGGCGAAGACCAGCGCTGCGAACGCAGCGAACGCCGCATACCAGGCGACGACCTGCCGTCGGTCACTGACCGGCGCGGTCGCCGTCGCGGTAGCCGGGCGACGCGCCAGTACCGGAACAGCGCAGACGCGATTCATGCGCGCGATGCGCCCTTCGACCTGGTGGGGCCGACCGGTGGCGCATCCGGCGGCCGCGAGAAGCGCGCTGCGAGCGTCAGCGCAGCTGGGCGGGTCAGTACCTTGCCGCCTGCGGCGGGAGCGCCGCCACGATCGGGTGATCATAATGGATCTTGCCCACGCTGGCCGCGCCGCCTGGCGAGCCGAGGTGAGAGAAGAACTCGACGTTGACCCTGTAGTAGTCCTTCAACGGGCCGGGGACGTCGTCCTGGAAGAAGATCGCCTCGACCGGGCAGACCGGCTCGCAAGCCCCGCAGTCAACGCACTCGTCGGGGTGGATGTAGAGCATCCGCTCGCCCTCGTAGATGCAGTCGACCGGGCACTCCTCGATGCATGTTTTATCCAGCAGATCGACGCAGCCCGGCGTGATGATGTAGGTCACCTTGGTACTCCTGTTCGGCGTGCGCTCCCGAGGTCATGTCAAGATCCTCGGGGACGATGGAGGGGTTACTTCGCCGCCGACAAAACTAAGACCCCCGGTCATTTCCTGACACCGACGAATACCCCTTGGGGGACGTGCGACCCCTGGGGTCCCCGGCCGGAGGCGGCGCAGTCGCAGGCAGCAGGCCGAACGCATCCGCGACGGCAAACGCCCCGGATCTGTTGCGTACGCCGAGCTTGCGGAACAGCCGGGTCTGGACGTTCTCGACCGTCTTCGGAGCAATCCCTAGCACTCGGGCGGTCTGCCGGATCGAGTACCCCTGGGCGAGGCAGCGGAGGATGTCACTTTCCCTTGCTGTCAGTTCTGGCAGTTCCAGCCTCCCGGCGACCCCGTCCTCCCAGCGTGCGCGTACTGCTCCTATCAGTGGTCGCATCGGCGACGAGCCGACCACGAGGTAGCCCTGACTCACCATCCGCAATACCGAGAGGAAGTGGTCGTCGATCCTGTCGGCCGGTATCAGCGCCGTGGCCCCGGAGGCCAGCGCCTCGGCGAGTTCCGGCGGGTCGACCGGCTTGCTGTGCACAAGGATGGCCGGGATACCGAGTTCTGCGACCAGATCCCAGTCCTGCTGGCCCGGATCGACCAGGGCGGCCACGATCGGGCCGCGATGCCAGCGTGCCCAGTGCGTTTCGGCCACGGGCCCTGGCGTCCGTATCAGCACGAACGGTAGCCGGGCCGCGATCAGGACCGCCGTTATCTGATCGATCGCGAAGCCGTCCTGCCCGGACACCACCGTCAGCACCGGCGAATCCCCGCTGTCACTCGTCCGCGTTCTGGGGGGCGGGCTCGCGCTACGGTCCAGCATCCCGAGTGAGGCTGCCCTGGACACGGCGTGCGCGCTGCTGCTGACATCCAGCTTCGCGAAGACGCGGCGTTTGAGGTTCTCCACGGTGAGCGGGCTAATCCTGAGCAGGCTCGCCATCTCACCAACGCTGTGCCCGGAAGCTGTCAGCACGACGATCTCAACTTCCCGGTCGGTCAGGCTGCCGGGGGTTGTCCGAGCGTGGCGCGCCTTGCGCGGCCGTAGCAGCGTGAGCAGGGCGGCGAGGCCATGCGACTCGGGCACGAGCGAGGTGACGCCAGCACGGCAGGCGGCGGCCAGGTCCTGCTCGGTTGCATTGCGGTAACTCACTATCACGTTCAGCTCTGGGAAGCTGCGCATCAGGTCGCCCACCAGCGCGGCGACCTCGCCCAGCCTGGGGCCTGCATCGAGGATCACCACATCGGGTTGGCGCAGCTCGCAGAGCGCAAGGATGCCGTCCGCCTCCGCCACCTTGCCCACCACGGTAACGTCCGGCCTAATGGCCAGGCATGCTGACAAGGTGTCACGGAGCAGCCGGCGGGACGACTGCACGGCTACGCGGACGGTGACGCGAGCGGGGGGCGCGGCCATCGTTAGCCTAGATTCCGGTATCTACACAACTGGTGGGTTAGTGAGGAATCGCAGTCTACGCCGGACCAGTCATTAACAATGGCTAGTTCACGTTTATTTAGTGCCTGCTCCGTTACCTGCACGTGATTCAATTCATTGCCGGACCTGGGCCGAAGCGGCCACAGATTGACCACCGGTCTGCGATTGCCGCTCTGACGTGCCCTTTTGTCAACCGAGCGGCGGCGGTACGACCACCGGCGACCGCGTAACCGCGAACACGCGGGCCGTGCACCGAGCGGGACGGGCCGCTGTTGCGCGAGATCTGCGCAAATTTTTGTACAAACCTTCGGATTATCGGGCTGACTTCGCGATTTCTCGATCGCGCGGCCCGATGTGGTTTCTCTAGGTCCGGTGCACGCCAACCCTGCATACAGTCAAACCGAATCCTATTCACCGCTGACCTGGAACTCCGTCGCGCCGAAGCGAGCCGGCAGCCCGCGACGGCTCAGGCGGTGGCTGCCGTCGACGAAGCTGGCGGCCGCGCAGCCGTCCGCGCACCTCGGCGGACCTGGCGGCGCGGTTCGGCCTTGACGGCGGTCGCCGGCTATGCGATCTCCCGGGCATCCGCAGGTCGGCCTCGGCCCGCGCGGGCAGTCAGCCTGCATGCGGAGTCCCCCGGGGGTTTACCGTCCCCCGAGGGTTATTGGTCCCTATCGGGGCCGGGCTGAGCGGCCCTAGTCTGCCGCCGGGTGAGGAACTTGCTGATCCTTGCCCCGCTCGAGACCCGCGCCAGGTCTCGGTGCGTTCCTTCCGTCGTTGGAGGATGCCTTGGTCGGTCAGCGGATTCTGCGGCATGAGAGTGGACACCCGCAGTTCCGGAGCTCACTCATGGCCAGGCAGGTGAACCCGGGCTGGCGCGGCACGCTCCTCGCACGCCCGTGCCATAGCCGGGGACAGCAGGCCCGGAGCTGCCCAGCTACGTCCTTGGTCGGCTGCGCAGCCTCGTCATGCGCCCGCGGGTCCCGGTGGCCGGTCCCGGCCAGGTGCTGCGTCGGTGCGCCTCAGGGAAGCGAGCGCGCGGCCTGCCGCTATGAGGTCGCGGCGAGGACTGTCCGCGGAAGCGGCGGGCTGGCGGAGACGGTCCGCCTGGATAGCGGCTGGACGCTATGACCGGCACTGGAGCGTGCAGGGAGATCCGCCTCGACCTGGGGGTCTACGTCCTTGGCGCAATCGGTGCCGCCGACCGCAGTGCCGTCGACACTCACCTGGCGTGCTGCGCTGATTGCCGGGATGAGCTCGCCGAGCTGGCGGGCCTGCCGGGGCTGCTGAGCCGGGTTGCCACCGACGCAGATGGCCTCGTCCTGTACTGCGACGATGGTCGCGGCGGCAGGCACGAACTGTCGGCGGACCTCGGCTTCCGATGGCTGCCGGGCCGTGCCGCCCGGATCCGGCGGCACCGTAAGTGGCCCCGGACGGCGGCGGCGGGCGCCGACCTGATCGTCGGCGCCGGCGCGGTAGCCGCGTCCGACCGGCACAAGGCCGTTCCCCACCGGACCCGCCGGGCGAACGTGGGCAAGCAGAGCGGCGATTCGGCGCGATGATCACACCGATGGTGCGCCTGGATCTGCCCGCCGCGCTGAAGTCGCAGGCGGGCGGTGGCCTTGCGTGAGCACTCCTGCCCGCGCAGCAGCTGCCCGGCCACGTGCAGGTCCCGATCCACCCGTCGGCGAGCTTGCCGTGAGCGACTCACGGCCGCCGGAGCTGCGCAGTAACGAATGACGAGATTACCGGTCATACGAACGGAGACAGTGCCATGCGCAAACTATTGTTGGTGGGCCCCGGTCTCGCAGCCGCGGCCGTCGTACTCGCGGCCTGCGGGAGCAACGCCGGCTCGGCCGATCCACCGGCGTCCGTTCCGGCCGTGACCACGACCGGTCACGCGAATGCAGGCGCCGACTCGGTTGCGATGAAGGTCGCGATCAAGACGGTCAAGACGAGCAAGGGAACCGTGCTCGCCGATTCTGCTGGCCGCACCCTGTACTGGTTCGCCAAGGACACGATGTCCACGTCGAACTGCAACGGCTCATGCGCCACGTACTGGCCGCCGGTCATTGGCACGCCAGCTGCTGCGGCCGGCACGGTGCTGCCGCACGGCTTCGGGACCATCAAGCGGGCGGACGGCCAGACACAGGCAACCTATGACGGTCATCCGCTGTACACCTACGCGGCTGACACGGCGGCAGGCCAGGTCAGTGGCAACGGACTCAACGCCTCTGGCGGTTTTTGGTGGGCGGCAACGCCATCAGGCACCGACCTCCGAACGAGCCCGGCGCCGACATCGTCGTCGTCGTCATCCAGTTCCGGAAGCGGCGGCGGCTGGTAACCCCCGGCCAGCGCTACGCTGGTCCCCAGGCGAGACGCTGCTGACTTCGGCTAGTCCATAGTGCCCTGCAGGGCCAGCTGCAGGGCACTTTGGGCTGTGCCGAGCATCCAAGGCGTCGCGCCCGCGCCTGACTCGCTGTGCCTGCGGAGCAACCCGCAGGCGTGTGGATAGAAGATCATCGCGCCGACCGAGGCGACAGCTACCGCCAGTGCCGTCGTGGCCGCGATGAGCGGCCTGTCACTGCAACTCCGCCCGGAGGGCTTAACCGGTCCACAGCAGGCGGTACCGGGCCAGCAGGCCACCACCCGGCGACCGGCCCGTGCTTCAGCTTCCGTAACTCCTGGCAGCACCGTCGCTAGAGACCCCCCAAGGGTTTTTCGTCCCCTGAGAGATTTTCGTCCCTGTGCGGAAGCTTCGTGGAGCCTCTAGCTTGTGGCGAGTGGGGAGTTAGCTCGATCTCCAGCCTCGCGCCGAGACCAACTCCTGGCCCAGGCGCGCTTACCGTCGGAGGCCACGTGGTCCCTAAGCACCGGAGGTTTGAAATTGAGACGTCGCTGGCGTCAGTCGTTGCGCCTGCGAACTCAGCTGAATTCTGGCCCGAGGCGGTCGGGTACGGCCAGGCCGCTGGGCCCACGGCCGCGTACGCGAGCCTCGGGCCTGCAGGCAATGGCTACCCTGCGTCGACCGGTTACAACGGCACTACCGCCGAACCAGGCTGGACGGCAGCCCTAGAACAACACGCCTGGCAGGCCCCAGAACAACACTCCTGGCAGGACTGGCAAAACTGGGGACCGCCGCCTGCGATGCATCCTGACCATCCGTCGGCGCCGGTGCCGCGGGTCCAGCTGCCGGCCGACCATCCGTCCGGTCCCATGCCGGCCGTTCGCGCGCCCGGTGCACCTGACCTGCCGCAACGGCGGCCGGGCGCGTCGGCAAGGACCCGAAGCGCACCGCCTCGATCACCTGATGCCGGTGACGACAACGGCAACCGTCGCCTTTATGCCGTCCCCAACGTGGACGCCGGGGACCATGCGGCCAACGCACTTCAGAGCCCAGAGAACCTGGGCGATCACTTTCCCAGGCAACCAGCAGCCGGCCCGGCAGGCGAGGACGGGCGGGAGTCGGCGGGCTTCCAGCGCCAGCCAGCCCCGCAGCGCCACGACGCCAACGGCTACCAGCGCCAGCCAGCCCCGCAGCGCCACGACGCCAACGGCTACCAGCGCCAGCCAGCCCCGCAGCGCCACGACGCCAACGGCTACCAGCGCCAGCCAGCCCCGCAGCGCCACGACGCCAACGGCTACCAGCGCCAGCCAGCCCCGCAGCGCCACGACGCCAACGGCTACCAGCGGCAAAGCGGCCCCGCCTGGCAGGAGACCGCAGACTACCGACGGGAGACCAGCCCATATGGACCTGGCCCCGGACCCACGACCGGGCGGTTCCGCGACGACCGCTCCGCGGACATGGACTCGCTTTGGACGGCCGGGCAGGTTCTCACGCTGGCCGACGGTCAGGCGGCCCAGATCGCTCAGGATGCGCGGGATTATGCCGCCGCGATACGCGAGGCCGCGGAACGCGAGGCGGCCGAGATTACCCGGCAGGCTACTGACCGGGCGGATGCGATAACCCAGCAGGCGACCGGCCAGGCAGCCGCGATACGCGAGGCCGTAGAGCGGGAGGCCGCCGAACTGCGGGCCTCACTCGACTCGATGTCCGGCGAGCTGAACCGAGTGGCCGCGTACGTCACCGAAAACCTCCACGCTCCCGCAATGCCGGCGACCGCTCCGGCGCTCCCTGGCGCCAGGCCAGCTCTTCCCGGCACGTCAGTTCTGCCGGACACCAGGCCGGCCAGGCCAGGCACGAGCCCTGGCGCCAAGCCAGCCAGGCCGGCCACGAGCCCTGGCGCCAAGCCAGTCAGCCCGGCCCGGCCGAAGACAACTCCGGCCAGGCCGAGCACAACGCCGACCAAAAAGCCGCAGACGCATGGCAGGCAGCGCCAGGCCATGCGCATCGCCACGGCCGGCACCGCGGCGCTGCTCTCGATCGCCGCCATCGGCGCTGTCACGTATACCGGTATTCACGGATTCAGCTTCTTCGCATTCAGAGAAAGCGGACAAGGCGAGACGCCAGGCAGCTTTACTGACGCGAACTTCCTGGCTGGACAAAAGGAATGTCCTGGCGCCGTGGTGTGCCCTGCGGCGCAGCACCATGACTCGGCACCGAAGGGCCGTCACCATAAGGCCCCAGGAAGCAAATAAAGACACGACAAATAGATGGCCCGCCGTCACAGCTCCCCTTAGCGCCTATTCGGCACGACGGACGGCTGTAGGCAGGCAATGCCATAGGGGAGCAACGCTAATCCTATGGAAGGAGAAGCAGCGAAATGTCCACTACCAGGGACTACGGGCGAGGCCCATACGCTCGCGAACAGAACCTATACCCTGCTGAGCAGGACCCATACCCTGCCGGCTACGAGTCAGATGTGTACCCTGACTCGGGCGTATACCCCGATGATGCCCCAGAAATATGGGGCGGCGACGGGGAACCGGCGGCTGACTATCAGCCACGCCGACGCTGGTCCAAGATCGTGGACGAATGGATGGAAAGGAAGATCAAGTTCGGTGGTAGTGGGGTCAAGCGCAAGACAGCAGCACTTCTCCTGCTAGGTGCCTGGGGATTTCTGCCCCTGTTCTTCATGCTGCCATCGCTCTTCACGTTCAACACGAACACCATTGGTGGGTCGGTCGACGACACACTGGGCACCGGGGCCATGGTGAACTTGTTCATGTGTCTGCTGATCACCCCTGCTGTCACACTCACCGGGCAGCGCTGGTTCGTCCCGCTGCGGCGCTGGTACGGGATCATGTTCGCGTGCTGCGGCATCGGCGACGCACTCGGCGCCGCTTTCTTCGATGACTTCGCGGGAAACCCTTTCGCCAAGTTGGTGGAGCACACCTTCACGCTCATTGGATTCCTCATGGTGTTGCTGGCCATCCCGCTGTTTATCACAAGCAACAACTGGGCGCAGCGCAAGCTCGGTCGGTACTGGAAGAGACTGCAGATGCTCACCTATGTCATCTGGGGGCTGCTCTTCTTCCACCTGGCCACACTGGAGGGATTCGGGTTCCAGCGCGGAAGCAACGGCTCCGGTTTCGCTGGCGACGGTGACGCAATCTTCCACCAGCGTCTCTACCAGTACTGCGCATGCAGCCTCTTCCTGCTCACCGTCAGGCTTCCGCCGGTGAAGCGCTGGATCGTCGCTCGTCAGCATGAAGGCCGGAACAGGCTCGTCTTCCTGATCGTCATGCCGATCTTTGCGCTCTTCCTGTTCGGGTTCATCTTCATCGTCAACGAGTTGATCTTCAAGGGAACACACTCCTTCGTGGAAAATCCCAGCAGCGAATAACCCAGCAATCATCATCGCCCGCGGAGTCGGGAAAAGAGGGACCTGATGAACGAGTCGTACGCCGGGCGCGGGTACGCCGAACGTGGTTACGCCGAACGCGGGACCGCCAGGGGCGGCGAGCCTAGCACCAGAGCTGGAGGTGTCATACTCAAGGCTGTTGCCCTCCTGTCAACTTTCTTGGTGATCTGGGGCCTGTACTACGCGACCGGTACCGGCGAACGGCACAAAGTCGCGCTTGCCGCCGCGGGGTGCGAGCCCAACCTGCTGTCCGTCAACGTCGGATGTACTACCGTGCAAGTGCTGAACGGGCAGTACAATAGCATCGCGAATCCGGTCATTCAGCAAATGAATGCGGACGTGGCCGACTACACCGCCGACGAAATGCACAACCTCACGGCTGGTGAAGCGGCCCTTAGGGCGGAAGTAACCTTGGAGAATGGGTTCGACACGAGCTTGTCCCGATTCCCTTTCCCGCCCTTTGTCGCTCCTATCGCCAAGATGCTAATCCGGGACATCCAAGCCGAGGCCAAGCTGACCGCCCAGCAGGCACGGTCATCCTCACTCACTCAGTTGCGGTCGTTCAGTCACCGGGTCGACATTGCCGGCACCGCCGTCCGGACCGAATTGGCGCTCGTTGCCAAAGCTCTCAGCGCCCCAGTTACACCGAATGAAGAGCCTTGATGCGCGCCACCTCCGGCGGGCTGAGCTTATCGAGCCCGTGAGGCGGTGCTGACGCCCCGCCTGACCGAGTCGGTGCAGGTCCTCCGGACTGCGCCGACTCGGGTGTGTGCCCCTGGGCGTTGCCGCTACCGGCGGCTGAATTCGTGGAATGCCAACCTTGGACTGGGGGAGGCCGCAGCCTCAGGGCTATCCGTCAATCCCGGTGGGCGCCAGCCCGCCGGGCTCAACATCAGCCGCTGGGCGGCGCCGCGTCCCGACCACGTGCCCGCGGCGCTGCGTGCAATTCTCGAGCCCGAGGCCACGGAGCACGCAATGACGGGGAGATCCGGCAAGCGGGCGCATCAGGAAGCGGTCGTCCAGGGCGCAACCCAAGCCCGGTTGAGAAGCTCGGGCCGTTGCAAGTAGTCGATCATTAGCCGGACGGTCTCCTCGGCGTCCTGGGTCGCCTGAAAGCACTGCATCGCCGACTGGCACAGTTCGGGCGCGAACGCCCGTGCGGCTGCCACGATCTGATCTGCGTTACGGGGCACCTCCGAGGCATCCGCCGCATCGAGCGGCCAAGCCTCGTCGCCAGCGGCGGATCCGAGGCTTGCCAACTGGTCGCTGAGCCAGCGCCAGGGATCGGCTCTCAGGACTGGGTCCCACTTTCGAGCACACGGCTCGTTGCCAGTGAAGTATGGGTGGTAATGCGCTGCCGCGAAGGTTCCGGGCTGATCCGCAAGCCGGTCGAACAGGTCGGCTCGCCACAATGGGCGGTCAGCGGTGATCAGCTGAGCTGCGGACTCGCTGCCGCGGTGCGCCTGCGGCGACAGTTCCCGCACCTCGATCCTTGCCCCGTGCTCCATGGATGCATCGTGAAGGTCGACCTCGAACCAGTGCCTGGCTACAACGGCGCAGCTCGAGAAAGCGAACATCTGCAGCACGGTCTCCTCCTGCTCCGATCCATCGCCGGCGCCGCTAGAGCAAGGGGGAAGCGTGGCAATGGGTCTAGAGCGCCAGCCTAAAGCGGCATCCGCATGTTCGCGCGCCGTGGCGTGATCGGGGTGAGGACCCGCTGCTAGCCGCGCTGCGCGACGCCAGGGAGCGCATGCGAGCCGCCGAGCAGGACCTGCGCCTCCTGGTGGCCTACGGCCGGGAGTTCGCCGAGCCGCGCCCCTACCGGCTCGATGACCTGGCCCGGGCGGCCGGGATGTCGATCTCCGGCGTCCGGACCGCCTACGACCACGACGAGGTTGCCCGCGTCGCCGAGATCACCGGCCTGCAACCGCGGAGCGCCCGGTGAGCCGGCCAGGAGACCGGTACTGGTGTCACTGCGCCAGGTCCCGGCTCATCGCAAACATCGCCGGACAGGCTGCCCCGGTGCACCCAGCGTGTGCCGGGCACCACTTGTCGTGGATCTACTGCGCCCGCTGCACCCGAGGCAACGGTCGTTACGTCGGACCGTGGCAGCTCGACTGCCAGCCGGCCCACGGACCGCGCCGCTAGCCCTCTGGCGAAGCCGCCGTCAGCGGCAGATGAGCACCCGTTCAGAGTGAGCGGCACTGCCGCTGCCAGCCGGACTGATCACCCGTGGTCGGATCCGGACTTCACCTCTTTCAGTTCCTCTAGCACTTCCTCTACCGCCTCTACAAACTGCTGGGCCTGCTCGAAACCACCTCAGCCTGGGCTTCCGCGGCCTCGTCGGCCTCTTTAAGGGCGGCGTTTTCGGCCCTGATCTCCTCGATCATCGCCTTCGCCTGGTCGGTCTGCAGACTCATGCCGACCGGTCCGGCCTGACCTGATGAGTCGGGCTGCTCGCGCACAATTGCCATGTCCCGGCAGCTGTCCACGGACGGGCGCTCTATTCATGGTCTGGGCATCAATTCCGGCGGCCCCCAGGAGAGCGATGGAGGTATTTGTCGGCGGGCCAGGCCGCGAGCGTCAGCCGGCTTCGGTTTCAGGAGGGCCCCAGACGACGTGGGCGATGGCCGTGATGGCACGGCCGGCGATAATCGGCTGCATGGCGATCGGGATCCTGGCCGAACCGCTGTGCGCGGTCTGCGGTGAGGTCGCGGCGCGGGTCGAGGTCGTGGCGCCCAGCCAGCTTCCGGCCCGCTGGCGGCGGTGGAGCCGCAAGCACCGCCAGTCCTTCGAGCAGCACCGCGATCCGGCGCAGTGGTACCTGATGTTCGCAGGTATCACCGGCGGCAACGGCTGGATCGGCGATCCGGTCAGCGCCGACCGCGCGCAGGTGATCATCGAGGCGTTCCGGCGGCCCTACAACTTCCAGCAGGTACACGCCGCTGGCCTGTATGACGACGCGGGATTCTGCGAGCACTGCGACGCGGCCTACTGTCACCGGCACTGGCATCTGTCCGACACCGGATTCGGCCGCTGCCCGCACCAGCACGGCAAGAGCCTCGACCCGCACTCGTCGGCGGGCTGAGCCGGCGCCCGCTGGCTGATGATCGTCCCGTTTGCAGTGCAGCCGTCCTCTGCGGCGCTGGTTGGCGAGGTTGCGGAACCCGAAGCGATCCTGGCAGCGTCTTTGACGAGCCGGTCCGCCCGGCGACCTGGCCGAGCAGCCGCCCGATGCCGGACAGGTCCGTGACGTTAGTCTCGAACCGCTCGGTCTGCACCCACCTGCCGGTCGCCGGGTCCCGGTCCCATGTCGGCTTTCCGCGGCGGGTCTCATCGATGCCCAGCGCCACCGGCGGCTCGGGCTCGGTCAATAACGCGTCCGCGTGCACCGCATAGTGCCGGTGGGCGACCGGCCAGCTCTTGCCCATCAGTCGCTCGGCCAGGGCACCCAGCCGGTCGGCGCGGCGGGCCGTGATCGCCAGGTCCCAGCCTTCGGAGGCGAGCCTGCAGGAACGCTTCCCCGACTTTGGAGGACGCTCAGGTCACGAAAGCGAACATGGCTATCGCCGCCCGGCCTGGCCGGCCCGAGGATCGCCCGCGGGTGAGCCGGCTGCGCTGACGCGATCCAGAAGATCGCTGACTAGCACCCAGTCACCGGGGCAGAAGCTCGCGGCCTTCTGCGCGTTCTGCCGGTCTTGGTAGATGGCAAGAACACGTTGTTCGCGCGGCTGGCCACCCTTGGTGCACGTGTCCGCCGGGCCGGTCCGGACGGTCGCGTACTCACCGCACCTCGGACAGGCGCCCGCGTCGCCATCGAACGAGTACAAGCAGCCGCAAAAGCAGGCAACATCCGTCATTATCGGCTCCTTCCTCAATAGGGAAACTCCCACTGCCAGGAACGATCTCCGGGCACCGTGTGACCCTGCGTGTGAGGAAGTCCGCCGCCGGCTCTGGGGCGCGGTACCGACGGCCGCCCGTCGCCGGCAGCGAGCAGGGAGCGTCTCGCGTTTTCGGTCGGCGGCAGCAGCGGGACCGGACCAGGATCAGCGCGGACGATCTTCGAGTGCGGCCGCCCAGGCGCCCCAGCGCAGGGTTGGCGTCGGCCGCATCGGCAACGCCGGGTGCTACTGGGCGTGCTGCGGTGGCAGGCCGTAGTAGTTCTGGTAGATCATCTGGGCTTGAGCGCGGGCGGATTCCCAATCCCAGGTGCGCGGGTAGTACCGCCCGGGGCTGAGGGACTTGACGTAAGGGGATGGGTCTGGTTGCAGGCTTTCAAGTACGTGGCCAGCGAGGCCGGCTGACCCGGAGACACCGTGTGCGTTGCAGGCCGCCGCCATGACCAGGCCGCGCACGCCGGGCACCGGCCCGACAATGAAGCGGCCGTCGGGCGAGAACGCCGGAAAGCCGCGGAAGACCTCACGTATCTCGGTCTCGGTGACCATGGGCGCGAATGTGGCGAAGTCGCGCGCGAAACCGGAGAGCACATCCCAGTCCGGGGGAACTGCCAGGGCCTGCCCGATGGCAACTGCGCGCGGGTCGAGGCTCAGCCCGTTCGGTTCCCAGCCCCCGCACAACAGTCCCTGCCCTTCGGCTCGGGCGTAAATGCGCATGTCAGGGATGCGGAGAACGGGCAGATCGCTGTGCCAGCCCGCGACGGCCCTGGTGACGAAGTACTCATGGCGCACCGGCACGATCGGGAGCTGCTGGCCGGCCAGCCAGGCCACGGCGCCGGCCCAGGGCCCGGCCGCGTTGATCACCATGTCGGTCGCGACGGCGCGCCGGTCGGTGCGCACGCCCCGCACCACGCCTGCGCTGATGCGCAGTCCGGTGACGGTGGTGTGTGTCGCGAAGGTGACTCCCAGGTCACGCGCGGCGCGGGCGTAAGCGGTCACCAGACTGTTGGGCTGGAGGTAGCCGTCGGTGGGGCACCACAGCGCCGCCGTGACCCGGGTGGTGTCCAGCATCGGGCACAACGCGGCCAGCCGGGCAGGGGTGAGGAACTCGACCTCGAGCCCAGCTGACCGCGCCACAACAGCCAGCGCCCGGAACTCGGCCGCTCGCTCTGCGGTTGCCGCTATCCGCACGCTGCCGGTCTGGCGCCAATCCGCCGGGTAGCCGGTGTCCTGTTCGATCCGGGCGTACACCGCAACTGAGGCCATGGCCAGCATGCACCGCTCTTTTGTGGCGCGGACCTGCCCGACCAATCCGGCGGCCTGCCCCGAGGTTGCCCCGGCCAGCTCGCCCTGCTCCACAACCTGGATGTCACGGTAGCCCGCCCCGGCCAGGACGTAGGCCACCGCGCATCCGATAGCCCCGCCACCGACAATGGTGACCTCGGCGTCTCTGACTTCGGCCACCGGAACCTTTCACGCCACCCTGGGCGCCCAGGACACCGCTGGCGATCTTCGTCCCGGCACCGCGCTCAGCATACCGGCGAACAATCACCTGTCCCCATCGGCCAACAGCTCATCAGCCAGGCGTCGGTCTTGGCGTGGATCGCCGCGTACTGGGGCGGTTCCCACGCATAACCGTTCGATCTGAACGAGCAGCGCTCAAGCCGCCAGCACCTACCAGTGGCGCAGAGTCGGCGTTTCGCGCGATCTCGTGAGTCGGCCGAGCCCAGTCGAGCACCGCGGTCAGGTTGCCGTCATCCCACAACGTGTTGCCGTACCACAAGCGGCCGAGGCCCAGTCAAGTACCTCTTCATCCTGACAAGTTCATCCAGACAAGCCAGCTAGTCCGCCCCAAAAGAATCCGCCAAGCCGCAACGCGCCGATCTCCGCTACGTCATAGGGACTAGAACCTGGATATCAGCGAGGAACAGCCATGCTCAAGCTAGGGGCAGCAGCCAACGGGATAGGCCGTCTGAACGCAGGGCTGGCCTGCCTCGCACTCGTGGCCGCGTGCGGCTCGGTGCCCCAGGCAGCAAGCACAGCGGGCGCCAGCCCGGGGCCAGGCGCCACGGTCCGGTCGGCTACGGACGGCGGTGCAGCCAGCCAGGCCACGAAGGGCCCTGCAAATTCACCGTCGGCCGGCTCGCCAGCAGCCAGGGCCAATCTGAAGTCCTTCGACGTCCTGAACGCCGTGTCGTGTGCCTCCCCCACGAACTGCACCGCGGTCGGCCAGTACTACCAGACGGCTGGCGGCCCGCAGCTGACGCTTATCGAGAGGTGGAACGGCACCGCCTGGCGCCTCGAGCCGGCGCCCAGTATTGGCCGGGGTAGCACCCTGGACAGCGTGTCGTGCCCTAGCGCCACCAGCTGCACCGCCGTCGGCTCGCTCATCCTCGGCTGGCAGGGCGTGAGGTGGAAGGTCGAGCTCCGGTCCAGCCCGTTCGTCAGCGTCTCCTGCGTCACTCCGATCTCATGCATGGCCGTCGGCGTCACGAGCGGCGGCGCGCCGGAGTCCGGGTACTGGGACGGCACGAACTGGAGGCTGGAGCCGATGCCCCAGCCGCGACACCGGGCGCAAAACATCACGCTGGCCGGAGTCTCCTGCACCGGGCCGAGCTTCTGCCTAGCGGTCGGGGACTACTCCTACGGCGTTGGCGCCATGCCCAGCCCTGGGGCCAGGGACAAGACCCTCGCCGAGCGGTGGAACGGATTGTCCTGGCGGGTCATCAGCTCGGTCAACGTGGCCCGCTGGAACCAGCTCAGCGCCGTCTCGTGCACATCACCGCGCGCGTGCACCGCGGCCGGCAGCAGCGCGTCGCAGCAGTTCGCGCTGGCCGAGCGCTGGAACGGCTCGACGTGGAAGACCCAGCACGTGCCCGACGTGAACCTGATCGGCTACACCCGGCTGACCGCCGTGTCGTGCAGCTCGGCCAGCGCTTGCATGGCGGTAGGCACCTACGACGGGGGAATCGCAGCCATCGCCGAATCGTGGAACGGCGCCGTGTGGCAGCTGCACCGGATGCCGAGCCCGCCGCAACCGGAACCATTGGTCCAGCCGTCCGGCCTGTCGTGCACCGGGGCTGGCGCATGCGTCGCGGTAGCGAACGACGGCCGCACGCTCGCCGAGATCTGGGCCGGCACGCGCTGGCGGATCACCCCTACCCCCAGTCCGTAGTCAGGCTCAGCAAGCCAGCCAGAACCGAGCTGCACGACAAATATCCGCCGATCGGTGCCGCGGCGGGCTTGTCGGGCCAGCGTGCTGGTGTCGCTCGGATGGGCGCGCCAGGTGCCGGGTTAGAGCTGATTTCCCGCGGTCCTCATGCGGGGCGATTTACAAACCGGCCGTTCGGTATGTTATTCTCACGGCATGTCCGGTGGCCAGGCAGTTGACCAACTGACGACGCGATCGGCCAGGCCTCGCGGCCGGCCCGGCTACGACCTGGAGTCTCTGCTGGCTGTCGCTGTCGCGGTTTTCAACGAGCGCGGTTACGAAGGCACGAGCATGGAGGATCTCTCCAGGCGCCTCGGTATTTCTAAGTCCTCGATCTATCACCACGTGACCAGCAAGGAAGAACTGCTCTCGCTCGCCCTTGACCGCGCGCTGGATGGCCTGTTCGCCGTCGCGGACGAGGTCACCGCCAGCGCGGATCCCGCGATCCAGCGACTCGAGCACCTGGTCTGCGGCAGCGTGCAGGTACTGGCCGACCGGCTGCCGTACGTCACCCTGCTGCTGCGGGCCCGTGGCAATACCGCGACAGAGCGGACGGCGCTCGCCCGGCGGCGGCAGTTCGACCAGATCGCGGCCGACCTGGTGAATCAGGCCGAGCGCGACGGCGACATAAGGCCCGACGTTGACCCGGCCGTCACCGCGCGGCTCCTGTTCGGAATGGTCAACTCGCTGGTCGAGTGGTACCGGCCGGGCAACCCGGCTGTGAGTCCCGGGCACGACGACCTGGCCAATGCGGTCTGCAGAGTGGCCTTCGAAGGCCTGCGAGTCCGCCGGGCGCCCGTAGGCCCATCTGCGCCGAGTTAGCTGCCGTACTGACCGCCGTTGCCGTCAAGCAAGACGAAGGACGGTGGGTGGCGCGCCCGCGCCCAGCTTCGACCGGGCGTCGGCGCCAACGGTGAGGGCGACAGCGCAGAGGCCCCCATCGCCGACCTCAGGGAGGCCCGGATCGGCGCATGCGCGCTCCATTGGCATCGACCATGAGCAGGTCGGCTAACGGTGCGGTCCAGCTGACTTGCCGATCGCGCGCAGGCGGCTGACCTGTTCCGGCGCCAGCTCCGCGGCGACCGCCAGCGCACCGACGTTCGAGGCGACCTGCTCCGCGGTGGTCGCGCCGAAGAGCACGGCGGTCACCGACGGGTTGACCAGCGCGAACGCCATCGCAAGCTGAGCCGGCTCGCAGCCGAGCTCGAACGCGAGCGCGGCGAGCTCAACACCGGCCGCTGCTCCCGTCGCGTACCTGGGCTCCCCCAGCTGCCCGGCCGCGCGGCCAGCATCGGGATCGCGGGAGTACTTGCCGGTGAGCACGCCGCCGGCCAGCGTGTACGAGGCGACGATCGCGATGCCGCGATCCGCCGCGACCCGCTCCATCTCGCGATCCTCGACCATGTCGCGCTTTACCAGGCTGTATGGCGGCTGCGTGGCGACCGGGCCCGGCACGCCACTGCGCTCGGCCAGTTCCCAGGCCTGGTCCATGAGCTGCGGTGACCAGTTCAGCGTGCCCCAGGCGCGTGCCATTCCGGCGCTAATCAGGCCAGTGATCATCTCGATCGCGTCCGCAAGCGGAGTGCCGTCGGGCGGCACCTCGGAGTAGATGAGGTCGACATGGTCGAGCCCCATCCGCTTCAGCGAGCCCGCTAGCTCCTGCGCCGGAGACTCGGCCGGCCAGAACTCCCACCACAGCTTGTTGGAGACGATCGTCTCGTCCCGTCGCCAGCCCGCGGCAATGTACAGCTCGCCGAACACAATCTCCGAGTAGCCAGAAGGAATCGGCGCCTGGCCGGTCTCGTCGTTGTAGCGGGCGTCATCAAGGAAGGTGATGCCAGCGTCGCGGGCCGCCCGCATGACGGCGACTCCCCGTTCCCTGCTTATCCGCTCGAACGTGCGCCACGACCCGAGCGCGAGGCGGCTCACCTGGCAGTCGCTGGCGCCAAGCGGCACGACAGGCATGGCAGCCATGCTGGATGGCGTGCGGTCGGTCATCGCGGTCCCTTTTCGTGTCGGCGCGGATTGACATTCCCGGCGCGCCATGCCAGCTTCGGCTCGCATGGTGCCCAGTGCTTATGATGCCTATTTCACTGCGGCGGCAACGGCCGGAGCGGCCCTCATCGGGCTGCTGTTCGTGGCGGTGTCGGTCCGAGACGAGACGATCTTCGGTCCGGATGCCATTCCGGGTGGAGAGGCTCTCGCGATAACCGCGTTCACCGGCCTGGTGAATGCGTTCGTGGTGTCGCTGCTGGCACTGATCCCGCGGACCAACATCGGCATTCCAGCTGTGGTGATGGCCCTGATCAGCATCGTGGCGATCGCCAGGCTGCAAGGCCGGCTCCACTGGGCCAGGAACTCGGTGGTGTTCGTCATCACGCTGCTCGCCTACGGCGCGCAGCTCATCTACGGCATAACGCTCATCGCGAAGCCGCATGACAGCGGGGAGATCGACAACATCGCGCTCATCCTCTTCATCACCCTCGTGGTGTCACTGCAGCGCGCCTGGTCCCTGATGAAGGGCAAGCACATCGCCAGGCCGGCGGCCGACCGCACGCCCGGCGGCTGACCGCACCGGGCGGCCGACCGCACGCCCGGCGGCTGACCGCACCCTGTGCCTGACCGCACCCTGTAGCTGACCTGGCCTCCGGCAGAAATAAAGTGCCTGGAGGCAGTGGAGAAGGAGTCATCAGGTGATACTCGACCGGCTGCACGTCCCCGTCGTGCTCGCGCCACTGGCTGGCGGACCCGCGACGCCGCAGCTTGCGGCGGCCGTCAGTAACGCCGGCGGGCTCGGCTTCCTGGCTGCCGGGTACCTGACCGCCGAGGCCCTGCGCGAGCGGATCCGCGACGCCAGGGCCCTGACGGCCGCGCCGCTCGGGGTCAACGTGTTCGTGCCCGGCGCCCCGGCACCCGATAGCTCCGTGGCCGCGTACGCCGCCACGCTAGCCACGGAGGCCGACCTGGCCGGGACCGAGCTAGGCGAGGCGCGATTCGAGGATGACGATTGGGATGCCAAGCTGGCGCTGCTGTCCACTGACCCGCTGCCGGTCACCTCGTTCACGTTTGGCTGCCCGCAGCCGTCGGTCATCGCTGCCCTGCAGGCCGCGGGCAGCGAGGTCTGGATCACTGTCAGCAGTCCCGCCGATGCCGAGCAGGCCGCGGCTGCGGGCGCCGACGTCCTGGTCGTCCAGGGCGCCGAGGCGGGCGGTCATCGCAGCAGCTTCCTCGACGACCCGGCGCAGGATCCCGGCGGCTTCGGCTTGCTGGCCCTGCTCCAACTGGTGCGCAGTCGCGCCACCCTGCCGCTGGTCGCTGCGGGCGGCATCGCAGGCGGCGCCGCCGTAGCCGCGGTGCTCGCGGCCGGCGCGAGCGCCGCGCAGCTGGGCACCGCGTTCCTGCGCTGCCCGGAGGCGGGGACCGCGCCCGTGCACAGGGCCGCCATCGCCGCGAGCGGTGACACTGCGCTGACGCGCGCCTTCACCGGCCGGCTGGCCCGCGGCATCCGCAACCGATTCCTGGATGAGCACACCCGCGACGCTCCCGCCGCTTACCCGCAGGTGCATCACCTGACGGCGCCGTTGCGCGGCGCCGGCCGCAGCGCGGGCAACCCTGACCTGGTCAACCTCTGGGCTGGTCAGGCGCATGAGCTCAGCCGGGAGCTGCCCGCTGCCGAGCTGGTGGCGCTGCTGGTCAGCGAGGCACGGGAAGCCCTGCAGTCCGCGGCCAGCCGACTGCCGCCGGCATGACCGGCCGTCGCCAGCCGGATTCGGCTGGCTGGTTGCCCTCAGGTCCGCGGAGGTGATGGTATTGCGGGACGATCCGGTCGGCTCTAGGTTACGGCGGCGCCATATGGGACGGCACGGTGCAGATACCACTGGTTTAGGGGGAACGTGGCAGTGCCGAACGACACGAGTAACGCGGGTGCCCGGCCGCCCGGCGACCTGTTCTCCGTGACCGGCAAGGTCGCGGTGGTTACCGGCGGCTCGCGCGGGATAGGCGCGATGATCGCCACCGGGCTCGTGCGCGCGGGTTGCCGCGTCTACATCACGGCGCGCAAGGCCGAGGCGTGCGATGCGAAGGCGGCCGAGCTGTCGCGTTACGGCGAGTGCATCTCGATCCCGCTGAACCTCGCAGACCCGGCCTCGTCCGCGGAGCTGGTACGGCGGCTCACCGAAAACGAGGACCGGCTGGACATCCTGGTCAACAACGCCGGCGCGAGCTGGGGCGCTCCGCTCGAGGAGTACCCGCTCGAAGCGTTCGACAAGCTCTGGAATATCAACGTCAAGGCGCTGTTCCACCTGACCGTGCTCAGCCTGCCGCTGCTGCGCGCGGCGGCCAGGCCTGACGATCCGGCCAGGGTGATCAACATCGGATCCATCGACGGCCTCGGGGTGCCCAGCATGGAGAGCTACGCCTACAGCACCACCAAGGCGGGCGTGCACATGCTGACCCGGCACCTGGCCAGCAGACTCGCAGCCGAGTCGATCACCGTGAACGCGATCGCCCCTGGCCCGTTCGACAGCAAGATGATGGCGTTCGCCCTGGACGACCCGAAGACTCGGGCTGCGATCGCGGCCAGCGTGCCCCTGGGCCGGGTCGGCGAGCCGGACGACATGGCGGGCGCCGTCATTTACCTGGCGTCGCGGGCGGGCCGGTACCTGACCGGAGCGGTCATCCCTGTGGACGGCGGGCTGGCCACAATCCGCCGCTAGCGCGGCGCTGCTGCTGACCGCCCCCGAGTCGGGATAGCCCGCGGAACCTCGTCGCCGGCAGTGCCTCGCCGTCGCGTGCGCGCCATGATGGGCCGGTGGAGTTCGAGCCGTACCGGGGTGAGCTGGTGGCGTACTGCTACCGCATGCTGGGCTCGTTCCACGAGGCCGAGGACCTGGTGCAGGAGACGATGCTCCGGGCGTGGAAGGCCCGCGACCGTTACGACCACAAGCGGGCGTCCGTACGGACATGGCTGTACCGGATCGCGGCTAACGCGTGCCTTAGCGCGCTGGAGGGGCGCGCACGGCGGCCGCTGCCGTCCGGGCTGGGCGCGCCGAGCGACGATCCAGGGGCGCCGCTGACGCCGCAGTTCGATATCCCCTGGCTGCAGCCGTTTCCCGATGCGCGATACGACACGGAGATGCGGGCGGACATGCGGCTCGCGCTGGTGGCGGCGATGCAGCTGCTGCCGCCGCGGCAGCGGGCCGTGCTCGTGCTCCGCGAGGTACTGGAGTTCAGCGCCACCGAGGTCGCCGGGCAGCTCGGGACCACGGTCACCGCCGTCAACAGCGCCCTGCAGCGGGCCCGCGCTGCCGTCGCGGATGCGGGTGGTGTGGGCGAGGTCACCGAGCCGGCCGATCCCGAGGTGCGTGCTGTGATCGGCCGGTACGTGCAGGCGTTCGAGGCAGCCGACGTCCCCGCGCTCGTCCGCCTGCTCACCGATGGGGCGGTCCTGGAGATGCCGCCGGTGCCGCTGTGGTACCGGGGCAGCCGCGACTACGGCCTGTTCATGCGCCGCGTGTTCGACACGCGCGGAGCGGGCTGGGGCCTAAAGCACCTCACCGCCAACGGCCAGCCCGCGCTCGCCGCGTACGCGCCGGAACCGGGCGGCGGGCATCGCCTGCACACGCTCCAGGTCTTCACGGTCACCGGCGGCCGGGTCGCGCGCAACGTCGTGTTCGCCGATCCGCGGGTGTTCGAGGCGTTTGACCTGCCCGCCCAGACTTCCTTCTGAAAGTCTCGCCAGCCGCGATGAGCCGGGCCGGTGCCGCCGGTATGTACCGGTGAGCATCGACCGAAGGGAGACGCATCGTGAGCGTCATCGTCATTCAGTTCATCACCCTGGACGGGATCGTGTCCGACCCCGACGGGTCCGACGGCACGCCGGCCGGCGGCTGGGCGTTCCGTTACGGTCCCGAGTCAGTCGCCGGGGACAAGTTCCGGCTGGGCAGCGTCCTAGACAACGGAATCCTGCTGCTGGGGCGCGGAACCTGGCAGTTGTTCTCGCGGCTGTGGCCCACCCGCGACGACCCGTTCTCCGCGCGGATGAACGCCGTGCCAAAGCTGGTCGCCTCCCGCACGCTGGCCGACGTGTCGGCGTGGGCGAACTCCCGAGTCATCGACGGCGACATCGTCGGCGCCGTCAGGCGTGAGCAGCGCGATGTGATCGTCATCGGCAGCCTGAGCGTAGTGCACGCGCTGATGGCCGCGGACCTGATCGACGAGTACCGGCTGCTGACCTTCCCCACAATCCTCGGCACCGGCGAGCGGCTGTTCCCCGCCGGCGGCCCGTCCGCGTACCTGGAGTGCCTGTCGGCCGAGCAGACCGGCGCCGCGGTGCTCGCGCGGTACCGGAGGGCAGCGCAATGACTGAACCTTCGTGGTCGGCGCACTAGCCAGCAGCATCGGCCCGCGCGCCGTCCTTGCGTGCCTAGCCGGCGTCGGCCAGCGCGGAGCCGATCCTCCGGAGCTGGGCGGTAGCGCCACCGAGCGCGAACTCGTTGTGCTTAGCGGCGACGAAGTACCGGTGCACATCACCATCCAGGTCGATGCCCACCCCGCCGTGAACGTGCACAGCGGTATGCGCTACCCGGTGGCCGCCGTCCGCCGCCCAGAACTTCGCGGTAGCGACCTGCATGTCGCACGGCAGTTCATTGGCAAGCCGCCAGGCTGCCTGCCACAGGGTGAGCCGTATCCCCTCGACGTCGATGTGCGCGTCCGCGAGCCGCTGCGCCACAGCCTGGAACCCGCCGATGGGCTTGCCGAACTGCTCCCGGCGCTGTGCGTATGCGGCGGTCAGCTCCAGTGCGCGCTCGGTCACCCCAAGCTGCAGCGCGCACAGCCCGACTGTGGCGCGGGCTGCCAGCCATCCGACTGCCTCGGCTCCGGCAGTAACATCGCCAAGCAGCCGGTCGGCCGGCAGCCGGGCACCCGCCAGTTCTACCGCGGCGGTGGCGTCGCCGCCCGTGACCTGCTGCGGGGTCACCGTCACCCCGGGGTCGCCGGGCAGGACCAGGAACACGGCCGCGCCTTCCGCGGTCATCGCGGGCACCAGCAGCAGGCCGGCGATCAGGCCGGCTAGCACGGTGGTCTTCGCCCCGGTCAGCAGCCAGCCACCATCGGCCTCGTCCGCCCTGGTCACCGGGCGAGCCAGGTCCTCGCCGTCTTCCTCCGCCAGGGCAGCGGCGATGACTAGCTCGCCGCGGGCGGCCGGGCCGGCCCAGCGATGCTGCTGATCGGCAGTGCCGAACCTGGCCAGGGCCGCGGCACCGAGCACGATGGAGGCCAGGTAAGGCGCGGGGGCCACGGTCCGGCCGATCTCGGCAAGCACGGTGCACTGCTCGAGCAGGCCGAGGCCGGCGCCGTCGAGGGCCTCGGGCAGCGCCGCGGCCAGCACTCCAGCCCGCGCCAGCTCGGCCCATAGGTCGGCATCGAACCGAGTGCCGCTCGCCTCGATCTCGCGCAGCCGGTGGGATGTGACACGGTCGGTCAGTATCTTGCGGGTGAGCGAGCCCAGGTCTTCCTGGGCCTGAGTCAGCGTGAAGTCCATCTTCCCTCTGCATGATCCTTGGGCCCATGAATTCGAATGTCCGACCGCGGCGCGCTCACCGGCGGCTGAGCGGAAGCCCGAGGGCGACGGCGCCGATGATGTCGCGCTGGACCTCGTTCGTGCCCCCGCCGAAGGTGAGGATGAGGGCCGATCGGTGCATGCGCTCGATCCGCCCGGCCAGAGCCGCGCCGACCGAGCCGGCCCGGACCTCGGCGTTCGCGCCGAGCACCTCCATCATCAGCCTGGCGGCCTCGATCGTGAGCTCGGTGCCGTAGACCTTCGTCGCCGACGCCGCCGCAGGGCCGGGCGAGCCGGACTGTGACGCGATCCGCCAGTTCATCAGCTTGAGGAAATCTGCCCTGGCGTGGACCCTGGCCAAGTTCAGCTGCACCCACTCCTGGTCGATGACGCGCCGGCCGTCACCGAGCTTGGCCGAGCGCGCCCACTGCGTTACGTCGGCAAGCGCGGCCAGCACCGGTGCCGCCGAGGTCAGCGCGACCCGCTCGTGGTTCAGCTGGTTTGTGATGAGGGGCCAGCCCTTGTGCTCCTCGCCGACCAGGTTGCCCACCGGGACGCGCACGTCGGAGTAGTAAGTGGCACTGGTGCCTGGACCGGCCACAGTGCGCACCGGCGTCCAGGAGAAGCCCTCGGCGTCTGTCGGCACGATGATGATCGACAGTCCCTTGTGCCGTGGCGCGTCGGGATCCGTGCGGCACGCCAGCCAGACGAAGTCCGCGTACTGGATCAGGCTTGTCCACATCTTCTGCCCGTTGATGACGTACTCGTCGCCGTCGGCGACCGCGCGGGTACGCAGCGAGGCCAGGTCGGTCCCGGCCTCTGGCTCGGAGTACCCGATCGAGAAGTGCAGCTCCCCGGCCGCGATCCGGGGCAGGAAGCGCTCCTTCTGCTCCGCGGTCCCGAACCGCATGATCGTCGGGCCGACGGTGTTAATGGTCAGGAAAGGGACGGGCACCCCGGCGATCGCGGCCTCGTCAGTGAAGATCAGCTGGTCGAGCATGGACCGGTTCTGACCGCCGTACTCGGCCGGCCAGCCGATGGCGAGCCAGCCATCCCGTCCGAGCTGGCGGACTACCTGCTTGTAGGCATGCCCGTCGCCGTACTCCCCGCCGGCGTCGGCCAGCCGCTCGCGCAGGTCCGGGGTCATCAGACCGGCAAAGTACTCCCGCAACTGCCGCCGAAGCTGCTCCTGCTCGGGCGTGTAGCTGATCTGCATCCGGGCCCCTGCCGCTCAACTAGAACGTGTTCTAGCAACATACCGGGCCGACCTGCAGTTCGCCCAGGCTCGCGGCCCGCTAGGCCGGCGCCGACGGCCTAGCGCAGCAGCGGAAGAGGCCAATGGTTCAATCCCGGCACCGCCCACCAGGGTGCCATCTAACGGCACTTCGCGGGCAGGGTCCAGACGATAGTGAGAGACCAAGGACGCGTGGCTAGGGGGTAAACAGCCTCCAGTGCCCCTCGGAGACTACTTCGACGTTGCCGTCGGTCACCTTGATGGCGGTCTGGTCGTCGATCGCGTACGTCGGCGCCGGTATCCTCGCGGCCCATTGTTCTGCGATGGCCATGTCTTGGTGATCCGCGTAGTCCACGTGCGGAATAATCGCAAAATCCACCAGTCCGACTCCCCGAGCCTTGACCAGGATCATGCGGAGTTCGCCAGCGGGTGTCTCGAACACGATGTCTTCCGTCGAGAGCGCTTCACCGCTGCCGCGACGCGGTTCAGAGTAAGTCTCGGCAAAGGTGGCGGTTGCTGCGATGCTCCCGGCGCTCACCCCCAGGTAGACCGTCTCGCTAGGCACCGACTGCAGGACGTCTGCAAGCCCGGACTGCCGCATCCAGTACGACAAGAACACCGGATCCCCGCCCCAAGCCAGCAGGGCGTCGGTCTCCTGGACCGCCGGGACCCAGCATTCTTCGTCGATGCTGGGCAGCACGGAGAGCTCAAGCACTCCCAAAGACTTCCAGCCCAATCCGGCAAAGGGACTCTTGCTCCGTCCGCAGATTGCCTCCCATGCGTGGCCAGCACCGCCGGGGAAGGGGTAGATCGCGGTCGGAATGACGAGGGCGCTGGACTCCTCGATCGGCTTGCCCAGTAGGCCGAGAAGCGCGTCACGGATGCTCGTGTTCGCGATGCCAGAAGACGTCAGCAGAAGTTTCACGCCGTTCCCTCTTTATCGAGCAGTGACATCAGGTAATCCTCCAGCTTGTCGAAGCTGGATTCCTGGCCGTCGTGCTTGGTCATGTGGTCACGGCCGGCCTTGTCACGGAACGCCATCGTCACCGTCAGCGTGGTTACTCCGTCAGCCTCCTTCAGCTCGTCCGTCTCGTCAGCCCACGCGTCGGGCCAGCCTTCGAACAGCCACGTCTGGACGATCCGGGTCGGCGGCTCGACCTCCAGGTAGGTCCCACGGAACGAGCACTCTTCCCCGTCCGGCGTCACGAAGACCATGTGGTAGTCCCCCCCGACGCGCAGGTCCATCGAGCACACCGTCATCTTGTCCTCAAAGGGAGCGAACCAGTGGCGCACGTGCTCGGGCTTCGTCAGCACGTCGAAGACGAGCTCGATCGGCGCGTCGAACTCGCGAGTGGTGACGATCACGAGCTCACTCGGGAATTCGACGACTGCGGACCCATGCCGGTTAGGTGTCACTGAAGGTCTCCTTGTTGCTGTAGCTCTTTGAGGTAGGCATCCATTCGATCCAGCCGCTCGTTCAACGCCCGCTCGTACTTGGCCAACCAATCGGAAAGCGGTCGCAGGTGCGCCGGCTCCAGCCGATACAGCCGGCGACGCCCCTCCGCGCGGCACCTGACAAGTCCGACCTCACTGAGCACGCGGAGGTGCTTCGACACCTGAGGCTGAGACATCGAGAGGTCGTTCACGATCGTCCCGACCGCCTTCTCGCCATCGATCAGCGCGTCCAGGACTTCGCGGCGGTGCATATCGGCGATGGCGTTGAAGACATCCGACGTCGTGGAAGCGCGGGCCACGGATCGATCATATTCCGATCTCGGCATATGTCAACCTCGAGATGGAGGGGTCATGGGTAACCCCGATCGCGGGCGAGGTGACCGTTCTCAGCCCAGCCAGGCAGCCAACCTGCCGCCTGTAGTAGGCGTTACCGATCGTCCGATATGGAACGAGACCGCGCACTCTCCCTGCCGCAGCAATGCGCCCGGGCCATCCGGCCCGACGCAGTGCGGGTCGCGTGCCTCTAGCCAGGCCGAACGCCGACTAGGCGTTGGCCCTCTGTGGATCTAGATCCTCGCAGTTGGCGTTCAGACCCACAGGTTCCGGGCGCTGGCAGCCGCTTCGCGCGCGCACCCCGTTGACACCCCGGCTGCCGGGTTTGGCCGCGGCCTTGGCTCACCGCACCGGTTGACGCCGCACCTGCCTGCTCAGCACGATCTTGCCCCGGGCTTTGCGGTCGGCGATCGCGCGCAGGGCGCCGCGGGCCTCGGCGAAAGGGTACGGCTCGACGGGCGGATCAGGCAGCGCTCCGGCACGTCGCAGCTTGACCAACTGAGCCCACAGGGCGGCCGGCGTTGCCGGATGCTGCTCGAAAAACTCCCGCGAGGCGGCACCCAGCACGCCGGTGTTGCCCAGCAGGAGCCGGTTCACCTTGACGACAGGGATCTCGCCCCCAGTAAATCCCACGACAACCAGCCGGCCTTCGGGCCCGAGAGAGCGAAGGCTATCGGTCATCCGGTCCCCGCCGACCGGGTCGACCACGATGTCGACCGCCCGGTCCCCGATCAGGTCGCGCACTGCGGCGAGCCAGCCGTCGCTCAGGACGGCGTGCTGCGCGCCGCACCGCAAGGCGAAGTCCTTCTTAGCGTCCTCGCTGACGACCGCGACCGTGCGCAGCCCGAGGGCCCGCCCGACCTGGATCGCGGCGGTCCCCACGCCGCCCGCCGCGCCATGCACCAGCAGCGTGTCCCCCGGCTGCGCCCGTGCCCGCCAGGCCAGCGCGAACAGCGCGGTCAGGTAGTTCACGGGGGCGGCCGCGCCCGCCTCGAAGCTCATGCCGTCCGGCAATGGCAGCACCCTTGCCGCCGGGACAGACACGACCTCCTGCCAGCACCCGTAGTCCAGCAGCACCGCGACGCGCTGACCCGCGGCCAGCCCGGTGCCGGGCGGGGCAGACCGAACCACCCCGGCGGCGTCCATGCCGGGGGTATACGGCAGAGGCACCTTCATCTGATAGGCACCCCTGGTCTGCAGCAAGTCCGCGAACGACACGCCGGCGGCGACTACATCGATCAGCACGCCACCGTCGGCGGCGGGCTCCTCAACTTCCGCCCACCGAAGGTCATCGGGGCCCGTGAAATCCGCGATCCTGTGAGCGAACACCAGTTGCTCCGTCCCGTTGTGAGCCGGCCTCGGTTTCCCCTGACGGGCTGTCCGGGGAAACCGGGCCAGGCTCATCGTGCTCAGCATCCTCCTGGAGGATGAACCGTCAGCGCCCCTAACATCCTGATCTGTCTCCCCGAGGGGCAGACCAGGTGCCGCTGGCGGCGGGCCAGATCGGACGGCGGCTCGGCGCGCGGCCGAACAGGCAAGCGGCCAGGCCGGATGTTAGTGCATCGCCCGCGCCGGGCGTGAATGCGCGCTCATGCCGTCGGGCGCGGGCTATTCGTACGCTACGGCAGCTTGCAGTGCCTGGCCGAAGACTCTCCAACCGTCAGTCGGTCTGCTCGTAGACCTCGAGCCAGGCGGCAATGGCCTCCAGGTACGCAGGGATGGTCCAGTTTTCCCAATGCTCGGGCGGGCCAGCGCGCCAGTCGGAGACAAGCTTCCGTTACGAGACCGCGGTCAGCCGGGGAGTTGACCGTAGGCTTGGAATATGACTGCTAGCCAGGTAACCCCGGTATCGCGGACTAGGCCGCCAGAAAGCGGCAACGAACGCGACACGCTGATCGGGCTGCTCGACTTCCTGCGCTCGACCGTGGTGAACAAGGTCGCCGGGCTGACCGACGAGCAGGCGTTCGGCGCGGCCATTCCCCCGTCTGTGCTGTCCGCGGCTGGGGTGGTGAAACATCTGACTGGCGTCGAGCGGTTCTGGTTCAGCATCGACTTCGCGGGAGCTGACCTGCCGTGGCCGTGGCCGGAGGACGATCCGCACGGGAACTTCCCGATCGTCGCGGGAGACACGCTTGCGGCGATCGTGGACGCATATGTCGGCGAATGCGGCCGGTCTCGGCAGGCGATCCGGGCCGCACATCTCGATGACATGGCGCGCGGCCAGGACATGGACTTCAACCTGCGGTACGCGCTGGCCCACATGATCGAGGAAACTGCGCGTCACTGCGGCCATCTTGACCTGCTGCGAGAACGAATCGACGGGAGCACCGGCGAGTAGCGGCCCGATCTCCTGGTGCCAGTCGCTGGCTTCCTGGTCGTAGAACAACTCGACCCTTTGACCAGGACCAGGTGTGATCCCGAGCGGGCGCATGGGCAGACGCGTTCCAGCATTGAATTGAACCGCTGGTGGTGCCAGCCCGGCGACGGTTAGCCTGCATACATGGGGGATTATCCGGAGCTTGGCGGCAGCGTCGGCCCGGCGGCTGCTCGCTTGGCAACCTCCGGCATGCCCCCGGTGCCATCGGGAGCAGCACTGGCGCCGTCGGAGCCGTTGCCGCCCGGAGGGCCTGGTCCGCCAGTGCGTGATCTTGCGGTGCCCAGGAAACCACCCGACCTCGGACGGCTTTTCCTGCGTCAGCTGGGCTGGGCATCCATGCCAATCTGGTCGCTTGGCCTGCTGGCTTTCGGGCCGTTTCTGTGGCTGGCCATTACCCGTCGGCGGCGCTGGGACAGGGCGGTCGCGACGGCCTATGTAGCAGCATGCGCGGCCGCCGTGGGACTGGTGTCCCTTAGCCCGGCGCTTTCGAGCTTCGGTAATGCCGCCGGGGGCCTGATGTTCGGGTTGGCAGTCTTCGGCGCCGGTCATGCGCTGGTGGCCTGCCGCCCGGGACGGCGAGACACATCGGGCCGTCCGGTGATCAGCAAGGCTTACGGCAACGTTTTGGCCGAGTCCAGAGCAGGGGAACGCATGGACGTGCGCAACAAGGCACGCAAGCTGGCACGGAAGGACCCCGCACTCGCACGGGAACTGCGCATCGGGCGTCCCGACCTGCCCCGCGAGTACGACGATGGCGGGCTGGTAGATGTCAACCATGTGCCTGCTGCCGTGCTGGTCTCGCATCTGAACCTGACCGCGGAACAGGCCGCAAAGGTGGTGTCCGTGCGAGATCAGATTGCGCGCTTTGACGGACCAGCCGATCTCGAGGAATACGCCGATTTGCCGCCGGAACGCGTCGACGAGCTGTCCGGGCTGATGATTTTCGGGTGAGGGCGGAATTGGCAACCGGCGCTACCGACACAGGCATGACCGTTAGTGCTGGCCGGAGGCGGCTCGGTTTGCGAGTTCTGTGGCAGTTGTGGTGGGTGTCGGTGCCGCTGTGGTCTTTGGGTTTCGGAGCGTGGGCTCCGTCGGCTTGGCGGCTGCTTGCCAATCGGCGGTGGCGTGACGGCTATGCCCTGGCCGGCTACCTGGCGGCGCTGGCCGCTCAAGTGAGTCTTCTGGCTGCGTCGCGCCATGGACACAACGTGTTCCACCTAATGTGGACGTTTCTGTTCACATCCGAGGGGGCGATCGGGAAGCTTGGCGCCGTGGGCGCGAGCATCGGGATCGTCTCCGCCTATGTCGGGTCGGTGCACGCGCTAGTAGTTTTCCGACCCTCCGCAGGTTTTCGCGGAGCTGCCTTGTATCGGCCGCTGGAGACGCGCGACAGCGCGGTACTCCGTGCTGCCCGCCACCGCGTGCGACGCCGCCGGGCGGCTCGGCTGCTGGCGAGGCGGCATCCGGCACGCGCCTGGCTGAGCATTGGCAGGCCAGACTTGCAACGCTCGTATGACGATGGCGGTCTGGTCGACATCAACCACGCCCCTGACCAAGCGCTGGCCGAGCAGCTCGGCATGACCCAGCAAGAGATTGACGCCCTGCACGCAGCCCGCCAGCACCTCGGCAGGTTCACCAGCGCCGCCGAACTATCGGTCTACGCCAAGCTGCCGGCGCACCGGGTGGACGAGCTGCGTGACTTCATCATCTGCCTGTGAGTGCTACGCCTCGATTCGAGCAGCAGGTGCGACCGCCCCGAAGGCGATGACCTGGTCGTCAGGCTGCCGCAGTTCCATTCGCTCGTCAATCCCAGCGCGCGACGTTGAGACGCACTACCACCTCGACGACCGCGCCCTCCCCGATCGCCTCCGCTCGCTGCACCGCCACCTTGACCGGCACTAGATAGCGGCCGTCCCGCGGGAAGAGCGCCGTAGTGAACTCGGTGTCGCCGATAGTGACGTGGACCGGCACCTGGCCCCAGTAGATCAGGCCGCGAGCTTGCTCCTTGAGATCCTCGCTGTCCTCCGGCGTCATGACCACGAAGAGATAGGGCGCCGGCCCGCGCCACTCGATCACCTCGCCGGCGAATGTCCACTCCATGTGCCCATCATCGGCGTTGCCCCACGCACCGGCGAGGCGGCGGGCCGACGCGCATCGTGTTCGGCTGGAAGTATGAGAGGCGACGAGGAAAATGCCTCGGCCCCGACCCGGCATCGTCTGCTACACCGAGGGCCGAGGTTTGCTCGTAACTGCGTAGGGGAGTCGGGCCGCGGCAGCTCTGCGACTCCCGGGGGCTTACCCGGCGCTAACTGCGAGAACGCCCTGACGCTGACGCCACCTATCCAGCACCTCCTTAGCCAGCTCACGGTAGGAGTGAGCGCCGCTGCACGCAGGATCGAACCTGGTTATCGGCTCTCCAGCCACCGTAGAGTCAGGGAAGCGCACCGTCCGGCTGATGACGGTCTGGAAGACGAGGTCGCCGAACCCCTGGCGCACCCCGGCCAGCACTTCCCTCGTGTGCAAGGTACGGGAGTCGTACATGGTCGCTAGCAGCCCATCGATGGCGAGCTTCGGGCTCAGCCGGGTGGACACCTTGTCGATGGTCTCCATCAGCAGCGCCACTCCGCGCAGCGCGAAATACTCGCACTCCAGCGGAACCAGCACGCCGTCGGCGCAGGCGAGGGCATTCACGGTCAGCAGGCCAAGCGACGGCTGGCAGTCGATGAGGATGACGTCGTAGTCAGGGATTACCGGCTGCAGCACCCGGCCGAGCGCGAACTCGCGGGCGACCTCGTGCACGAGCTGGATCTCGGCACCGGACAGGTCGATATTGCTCGGCATCAGGTCCATGCCGTCGACGCGGGTCTTGATGATCACCTCACGCGCGGTCAGGCGACGTTCCATCAGGAGGTTGTAGACGGTCGCGTCCAGCTCGTGCGGTTGTATCCCAAGGCCCACCGACAGCGCGCCCTGCGGGTCGAAGTCGACCAGCAGGACACGGCGACCGTACTCGGCCAGCGCGGCGCCGAGGTTAATGGTCGTCGTGGTCTTGCCAACGCCGCCCTTCTGGTTGCAGACGGCGGCGATCCGCGCCGGCCCGTGCACGACGATCGGCTCCGGCTCGGGGAACGCCGGCAGTGGCCGCCTGGTCGGTCCCAGCAGACGGGGCCTGACCTTGAGGATTTGGGATGCTGACACAGCTACCGCACCTCCCGGCGGCGAGCGCGAACGCGCTCACTGGAACACGGACTCTAGGCGCTGCACCCTGGCCCGGCAAGGCGGCGCACCGTAGAGCGGCAAATGAACCGCATGCGCACAATGACCTGAGGTCACCCGCTGGTGGTGACTGATCCGCTGGCCCGGTGAGTTCCGGAACGGCTTGCAGCAGACATGCCGCGAGAGGACTTTGGCTCTTTGGGGTAAGGGCCCGAACAGCGCAGACTGATGGTTAAGGCTCACCGTCAGCGGAGTGGCGGCGCGGCGCGGTGCCTGGGGCCGACCGGGTACTCCCGGCCATTATCGCGTCCGTGCAGAGGTCTGGAGTGAATTGGCAGGTGCGATGCACATCATCGGGTCCTTCGTGCTCATTCTGTGGCTCATCCTTGGCGCCATCGCCGCTGGCCAGCGCGGTGATTACACTAACCCGCCTGCGAACTGCAGCCAGGTGGGCACGGCTGCCGTGACGATCCTTGCTGGCCCGCTCAACTGGCTAGGTGTCAACCCGAAGATCTCCTGCCACCTTCCGCCGCCCAGCAAGTAGATCACGGATCCCAGCGGGCCGAAGTGAGGGCGATACTCCAGAAGCCCGGCGCCGGGACCCGCCGAGGTCGGCCTCGGTACCGAGCCGCCGCCGACGACGCCTACCCGAGAATCAGCAGGTCAGAGCGCATCTGGTCACAGTCAGCCACATATCTGGCTTTCGCCGGCACGGAAGGAACGATCCTGAAGTACTCAAGCTCGTCAGCAGGACGGCGGAACGCCGCCGTTGGCGCGACGCGTCAGCGTCGGCGGCGGCGGTATGCGGGCAGCGCCGGTCCCTGGCCGGTGAGATGGAAGGCGAGTAGGGCTAGGCCCACGAGCGCCAGGCTGATCGGGGCGAACACGGCGTCGGTGGCAATGCCGGCCGCGTAGATAATGAATGCGATCGCGAAGAGGATCGCTGCAATACCGGCGAGCATGTCCGGCTCCTTCGGTGAGTGGTAACGGCCAGTGCTCACGCCAGCTACCCGGCTTCGGGCCTTCTACTCACCGCGAGAGCTCGTGCTAGGCGCCGCGCCGCAGGTCCGCGCCATCAGGCCGCCAGCGCTGGTGGCACTCAGGCCCGGCCGGCTTAAATAGAACGTGTTCTAGCCTCATCAGACGGAGGGCGGCGCGTTGGCCGAGGCATACATCGTCGACGCGGTCCGCACGCCTGTTGGCATGCGCGGCGGCGGGCTAGCCCGAGCACACCCCGCCGACCTCGGCGCGCACGTGATCGGGCAGCTGATGGCCAGGACCGGGCTCGACCCACTGGCAGTCGACGACGTGATCTTCGGCTGCGTCGACACCATCGGGCCGCAGGCCGGCGACATTGCCCGCACGGCCTGGCTGGCGGCCGGGCTGCCTGAGGCAGTGCCGGGCGTGACGGTCGACCGGCAGTGCGGATCGTCTCAGCAGGCGGTGCACTTCGCCGCCCAGGCGGTTCTGAGCGGCACCGCCGATATCGTCGTGGCCGGCGGGGTGCAGAACATGAGCCAGATTCCCATCGCGGCGGCGATGCTGGCTGGCCAGCAATTCGGGTTTGCCGACCCTTTCAGCGGCTCCGATGGCTGGCGCGCCAGGTACGGCACGCAGGAAATCTCCCAGTTCCGAGCGGCCGACATGATCGCGGAGCAGTGGGACATAAGCCGGGCGGAAATGGAAGGCTACGCGCTGGCCAGCCACCAGCGCGCCGCCAAGGCCATCGACGCCGGTTACTTCGCGGGCGAGATCGCCCCGTACGGCCCCGTTACCCAAGACGAGTGCCCGCGCCGTGACACCTCGCTGGAGAAGATGGCCAGCCTCAGGCCGCTGCGCGAGAGCGGCCGGATGACCGCCGCGCTATCGAGCCAGATCGCTGACGCCGCGGCCGCGCTCCTCATCGCGAGCGAGGCCGCGCTGGCCGAGCACGGCCTTACCCCGCGAGCCAGGATTCATCACATCAGCGCCCGCGGCGACGACCCGGTGCTGATGCTGACCGCGCCCATCGTCGCCACCGCGCACGCGCTGAAGCGGACCGGGCTCACCCTGGACCAGATCGACCTGGTCGAGATCAACGAGGCTTTCGCCAGCGTGGTGCTCGCGTGGCAGCGGGAGACGGGTGCCGACCTGGATCGGGTCAACGTCTGCGGCGGCGCCATCGCGCTCGGCCATCCGCTCGGCGCAACCGGCGCCCGGCTGCTCACCACGCTGCTGTCCTCGCTGGAGCGCACCGGCGGCAGGTATGGCCTGCTCACCATGTGCGAGGGCGGCGGGCAGGCGAACGTGACCATCATCGAGCGCCGCTAGCAAGGGCGCAGGTCTGCCCCGCTTCGAGGCGTCCTCGCGCAGCACGCACCGAGGTGACGACGCACGGACTAGCCAGTGGCGGACTCCCGGTCCGGGAACACCTCGCTGAGCCGCCCGGTGTTTTCGTCGAAGACGAACCCGCGGACGGGAACATCGGGCGAGATCCAGGGATGTGACCTGGTCTTCTGAATCTGCTCCCTGGTGTTCGTCTCGGCGTCGGTGAAGCTGTAGAACTTGGCCGGCGCAATCGGCGCCGTCCCTGTCTGCTTGCGCAGCCGGTCCTCCATCTCGCCGTCGGTGAACTTCAGCATGCCGCAGTCATCGTGGTTGATGATCATTATCTCTTTACTGCCCAGTAGCCTGGTCGACAGGACAAGCGACCTGATCGAGTCGTCGTCGATCACGGTGCCAAAATTCCGGACCATGTCGACGTCGGCGGCGGCGAGGCCCAGCAGCTGCTCGATGCCGGTTAGGCGCGGATCCGCGCAGGTGACGATCGCGATCTTGGGCTTCGGCGGCTTGTTGCGGCCGCGATCGTAGTCGTTGGCGATGGTTGAATTGGCGCTCAGCGCCTCGTCGATCATGCTCATGACGTTTCCCCCTCCTGGGCGTGCCGGTTCTCCCTCGGCGCGCCGGATCAGCCCAACCGTTCACTCCGCCCATACCCCGTCCCGAACGGTAGCTAGCGCTCAGCGGGCGTGCTCCGCTCAGTCACCGCGGCGTGCGCTCAGGGCGCCGACCCGCTGGCGATCCAGCGCTGGAAGACGGCGACGCGCTCCGGCGGCCATGCCCCGTCGCAGGGCATCGTGCCGTCGCGGAGGCGCTCGAGGATCGCGTCCTGGTGTGCCTGGACGTCGCTGTGGGACCAGAGGTCGAAGCGTTTGAGCATCGAGTCACGGTCCTTTTCGCGGAACATAGGACGGACATCACGCTCGAAGCTCAGCCCTGCTGGTGAGTCCGGCCGGCTCGTCATGGGCTTCTCCCCCCGTTGTGACAGTGCGACGCTTCCCTCGGCAGCAACCGCATCGGCCAGAGCATCTCCTGGGCCACACGGCGCCAAACTTGCCCGGCTCGACAATAGCCACAGGCATCACAGATCACGCCTGGATGCTATTCACACCAAATAACCCATTGCCAGGCCGTGCAGTTGTGTTGCGCCGTCTGGCCTTATCGTGAACCTGGGCAGCGGCCGACTCCGCTGCTAGCGTCGTGACCATGCCGGAAGAGCCATACCAGGGCGAGTACGCGCGCCAGCGCGACAGCCTGCGGCGCCGTACGAACACCGAGCAACCGCCCGGCCGACCGCCGAACCTTGACTGGGAGCCGACTGAGGGCTTCGAACCCCAGGGGTGGGAACCGGAGGCGCTCCCGCGGCCAGCAGCGCTGCTGCGGGCGTGGCTGAAGAGGCGAGGCCGGGCGCACTAACGGCCCCGCTGCCCACCCGCTGCCGACCCGCAAGGGAACTGCGCGCAGTACGCATGCGGCGCCGCCGCGCCCGGCCGTCAGTGGCCAGGCTTACCCTGGCGGCGTGCCACCGAAGCAGGCAGCGCCGGATCCAGTCAGACAGCGTGCAAAGCCGCCCCGAAGCCCGTTCAGGCTCGGGGCGGCAGTGCCATCTCCGGCCCGCCGTTAGGCCCGCAGCCGCGCCGCCGCGTCACGAAGGGCCTCGTCCATCGAGATCGGCTGGAGCCCGAACATCTCGGTAGTCGCGCTCGAGTCGACGACGAATGGCGCGGTGAACTGGTACCGGGTGGTCCGCAGTTCCTTGATGAGCGGGGAGAACAGGCCGCTCGCCCACATGACGGGGTAAGGAATCTCCGTCACCTTTGCCGGCGGCAGGCCATTGACCTCGGCGAACCTGGTCGCCAGCTGACGCACGGTAAGGGCAGGATTCGTGGGCACCAGCCAGACTCGACCGAGCGCCCGCTCGTCACTGGCCACCGTCACCAGCGCCCGTGCGCAGTCATGGATCGAGGTCCAGCTGTGCGGCACGTCCAGCGGCGAGGGCGAGTAGGCACGCTTGCCCGCGAGCAGCGCCTTGCCGATCACTGTCGACAGGACCGAGTTCGCCTCGATGTAGTCACTGGCGCGCACCTCCGCGGTGCGGATCCGGCCTGCCTCCTGGGCGGCGAGCGCGTCGTCCCACATCTCGGCCCGCAGCCGGAGCTTCGGGTTCGTTGCCGCGACCGGGGTCTTCTGGGTGATCGGGCCATCGACCGGCCCGTAGCCGTACAGGTTGCTCATCGAGGCCAGCACGGCGCCGCTGCGCTCGGCTGCGGTCAGGAACGCCGAGGCCAGCGGCGGCCAGTCGGTGAACCACTGGTGATATAGCGGGCTCGCGCAGTTGTACAGCGCAACGGCGCCGGTGGCCAGCTCCGTCAGCCGCTGCGCGTCGGTCGCGTCGGCCGCGACCCGCTCGATCGCCGGGTGGTCGGGACCGCTCCCGCGGCGACTGACGATGCGGACGTGCTGTCCCTGCTCGGCCAGCAGCGCGGCGGTAGCTGAGCCAACCGCGCCGGCCCCGACGATCACGTGCTCGGACATCTCGTACTCCTCCTGCCTGGCGCAGACCCGAACCTCGTGGACTGTCCGGGCCGCTGCGTAGAGAGCACTGCTCTCTCTTGTAAGCATGAGTCTGCCGTACTCACCGCACCGATGCAAGAGCAGTGCTCTCGAATGTGTGCAATAATCAGAGCCATGCCCGCAGCATCGATCCGGGCGCGAGTGCGCGCCGAGATGACCGCCGAGATCAAGGCCGTGGCCAGGCGCCATCTTGAGACCGACGGCGCGAATCTATCGCTGCGCGCGGTTGCCCGTGACATGGGCATGGTGTCTTCCGCGGTATACCGCTATTTCGCCAGTCGCGACGAGTTGCTGACCGCGCTGATCCTGGACGCGTACAACGCGCTCGGGGATGCAGTCGAGACCGCCGACGCCGCTGTCCGGGATCGCACCCAGCTACGTGCTCGCTGGCTGGCCGCCACGCGCGCGGTCCGCGGCTGGGCGCTGGCCAATCCGGCCGAGTATGCGCTGCTGTACGGCAGCCCGGTACCGGGCTACGCGGCACCCGAAGAGACCATCGCCGCGAATGCCAGGACACCGGCGGTGCTCGGGCGAATCCTGTCCGACGGATATGCATCGGGAGCGCTGGCCACCGCCAGCCGGGGCGACGCCGCAGCGGCCGTATCGGCGCACCTGACCGACGCGATTCGGACGGACCTGCTGCGGGCAAGGGACGGCATCGCTCCCGGCGTGCCCGAAGAGCTGCTGCAGGTGGCGATGACGGGCTGGATCCAGATGATCGGCACCATTAGTCTCGAGCTTTTCGGCCAGTTCAATAACGTGATCGAGGCGCGCGATGACTTCTTCGACGGGCAGATGAAGTTGATGGCCGACCTAGTCGGCCTGTAGCGCCGCTAATGCCAGCCCAGCCGACGTGATTCGAGCGAGGGAGAGCAGATGACAGCACAGTTGCGTGACCAGCTGGGACGATTCGGAGTCTGGCGCGGCGCATGGCAGACGACGCCGGACTTCGCCGCGGGCCTGGAACAGCTAGGCTTCGGCGCGCTGTGGCTGGGCGGCTCGCCAGACGGCGACCTCGCGATCGCCGATGACCTCCTGGACGTGACCAGCACCCTGATCGTCGGCACCAGCATCGTGAACATCTGGAAGGACGACGCCGCACTGGTCGCGCGCTCATACGCCAGGATCGCCGAGCGTTACCCCGACCGTTTCGTGCTCGGCATCGGCGCCGGCCATCCCGAGGCGACCGGGCAGTACACCACCCCGTATCAGCAATTGGCGGCCTACGTAGACCAGCTTCTGGACCACCACGTTCCCGCTGGAAGGGTTGTGCTTGCGGCACTGGGGCCGAAGGTGCTCCGGCTGGCGGGCGAGCGCACGGCCGGCGCCATCCCCTACCTCGTTCCGCCCGAGCACACGCGGCAGGCGCGCGAAATCCTCGGCGCCCGGCCGCTGCTGGCGCCCGAACACAAGGTCGTTCTCGACACCGACCTGGCGCGCGCCAGGGCGCTCGGCCGTCGCCGAGTGCAGAACCCCTATCTCGGACTTGTCAACTACACCAGCAACCTGCGCCGCCTCGGATTCACGGATGACGACCTGGCCGACGGCGGCAGCGACCGACTGATTGACGCCCTCGTCGCGCACGGCAGTCCCGAGCGGGTCGCCGAGCAGCTATCCGCGCACCTGGCGGCGGGCGCCGACCACGTCTGCGTTCAGCTGCTCACCGAGGCCGACGCCGACCCGATGCCCGGTTTCCGGGCGCTGGCGCAAGCTCTGGGCCTGTAACCGGTGCGGGACTGGGCTGCCTGGCACCGGGAGTACGACCTCCCCGACTCGTCGCTGGCCACGCGCCTCGCACTCGTGCAGGTGCACGTGGCCGACGCCCTGACCACTTCGCCGCCCGGACCGATCAGGCTGGTAAGCCTGTGCGCCGGCGAGGGTCGAGACGTGCTCGGCGTGCTGCCCAGCCATGCCCGCCGCGTCGACGTCACCGCCATCCTGGTCGAGCTTGACGCTCGGAATGCCGCCACGGCGCGGGAGCGCGCGGCCGAGGCCGGGCTGACGGCAGCGGTCGAGGTACGTCAGGCCGACGCAGGACTGGTCGCGGTCTTCGCGGACGCGCTGCCTGCCGATGTCCTGCTGCTCTGCGGCATTTTTGGGAACGTGGCCGACTCCGACATCCAGCGCACCGCCACGGCCGCGGCTCTCCTGTGCCGACCGGGTGGCACGGTCATCTGGACCCGTCATCGGCGCGAGCCCGACCTTACCCCGCGGCTGCGGTCCTGGTTCGCCGACGCCGGGTTCGAGGAGGTTGCGTTCGAGAGGCCGCCGACCGAGAGACTGACCAGCGTGGGCGTGCACCGGCTGCGATCCGCCGCACCGGATGCCCGGCTCCCGGCCGAGCGGCTGTTTACCTTCCAGGCTCGATGACGCGACCTGCGATGCCACCCACCCGGTGTGCGGGCGCCCGGTGGCCTGCGAGACCAGCCTGACGTCAGGACCGGTCAGCCGCGGCCTGGCACGGCCATCTCGCCCAGCCTGGACCAGTCGTCCTGCGGGATCGTGAAGTTCACGATCCGCGGGGTCTCGGCCAGATGCGCGGGCAGCGTCTGCTGCGCGGCCTTGAAATGCGCGGACTGCACGTGCGCGGCCCCCGCTTCGCCATCTGCGAACGCCTCCACCAGCACGTACTCGTTCGGATCGTCCACGCTCCTTGACCATTCAAACCACAGGCAGCCCGGCTCGCCGCGCGTCGCCTGCGTGAACGGGCCGGCGATTTCCGGCCACCGGTCAGCATGCTCGGGCAGTACCCGGAACTTGGCGGTGATGAAGATCATGGACACTCCTGACTTGCTCGGGAACTCCATGCTCTCGCGCTGACCAGCCGACGGGCTAGGCCGGCCGCGAGCCAGCGTCGTTCCCAATATGAGGCTCTGTCCCTCCACGACCGCGCGCGTCCGTGTTGACACGGAAAGTTACAACTCATTTCGCGGCTGCACCGTCTCAGCTTATGTAACTACTCTTGCTAAGGAGCGAGACCATGCAGTTCACCAAGCACATGCGACGGCTGGCTGTAGCCGCCGCCATCACTAGCACGGCAATCGTGCTTCCCGCAGTTGCGCTTGCATCGTCCGGCGGCACGTCGGCTACGGCGCCAGCCGCGACGACCAGGTGCTTCACCGCCGACCTGACGGACTGGCTTGGCTATCCGGGCAGTCAGGCCGCGGGCAGCACGTACTACGAGCTTGAGATCTCCAACATTTCGCATCGCACCTGCATGCTGTACGGATACCCGGGCGTGTCCGCGGTGCGCGGCGTCACGGAGCTGGGCAGCGCCGCGGGCCGCACTCCCGGCCATGCAGAGAACTTGCTGACCCTGGTTCCCGGCTCGACGGTGCACGCCATCTTGCAGATCACCGACGTCTACAACTTTGGCTCTGCCTGCAAGCCGGTTCAGGCCGACGCGCTGAAGGTGTACGCGCCCGGCGCGTACTCATGGCACCTCGTAGGGCTCACATTTGAGGCCTGCTCCAACAAGGGGCCCGTGTACCTGCACGTGAGCACCACGATTGCGGCCACCGGGATCCCCGGCTACAGCCACTGAGATCGTCAGCACGTGCCGGACGCTCACCCGGCCCGCGGCCGGCCGTCAGGAAACTGGCGGCCGGCCGCTTTTCCGTGGGCGCCGCCGCGGCGGGCCAGCATGGCTCAGCCTGCCAGCACCGCGTGGAATTCGGCCGCCAGTGCCGCCGCAGTGTCGCGCAGCTTGCTCACGTCAGGCCCTGCGGACAGCAAGGACCTGGACGCGCTTGGCATCACCCGGTCCGGGCAGGCCGCGAACACTCTGGCGACATCTGCCGGTGTCGCCCCCTGCGCACCCACGCCGGGCGCCAGAAACAGGCAGCGAGCCTCAGCCAGGTCGAGCTCCGGCTCTATGTGCGTCGGGCCGACGACCGCGCCGACAGGCCCGATCCGGCCGGGCGCCAGGCGGTCGTTGAGCTCGCGGATCTGGCGGAGCACGTCTGCCTCGACACTGCTGCCGGCCCGTGCCTGCGCCGCCTGGATCACCCGGCCCTCCGGGTTGGATGAGCGCGTCACTACCAGCAGGCAGCTGCCGGCCTGCGCGGCCCGTGACACATAGGTGCCCATCGCGCCGAGGCCGAGATAGGGGTGCACGGTGATCGCGTCGGCCGCGAGCGGCGCATCCTTGCCGAGATAGGCCTCGGCATAGGCGTCATTAGTCGAGCCGACGTCGCCGCGCTTGATATCCAGGATGACAAGCAGCCCGACACCGCGCAGAGCTGCGATCAGCCGCTGCAGCGTTCGGATGCCGCGCCAGCCGTGCCGCTCGTAGAACGCTGACTGGGGCTTGACTAGCCCGACGACACCAGGCACTGCCAGCTGCATGATGTCGGCGAACTGATCGAGCCCGTCAGGGCTGTCACCTAGGCCCCAGGCTTCGAGCAGATCCGCAGCTGGGTCGAGTCCCCACACGAGCGGCCCGGCCGATGCACGGGCGGCGGCGAATCTGGCGGCAAAAGAGTCCGGCATGGGCTCCATTTTCGCATGGGCTCGGATCAGCTTCCGGCTTCCGCGCCCGAGCCGCGGGCGCGGTCCTCGGACAGCTGCCGTTCCCGCTGGTTCCTGGTCAGGGTGGCCGCGCGCTCGAACTCCGCTCGCGCCTCGCTGGTCCTGCCTACCTTCTCGAGCAGGTCGCCGCGGACGCTCGGCAGCAGGTGGTAGTTGGCCAGCACAGGCTCCGCGGCGAGCTGATCGACAAGATCGAGTCCTGCTTGCGGGCCGAACGCCATCGACACCGCGACCGCGCGGTTCAGTTCCACCACCGGTGATGGCATGACCTCGGCCAGGATGCCGTAGAACCCGACGATCGCTGCCCAGTCGGTGTCCGCTGCCCGGAAAGCACGGGCGTGGCACGCCGCGATGGCGGCCTGCAGAACGTAGGGACCCCGTTTCCCGCCTAGCTCGATCGCTCTTTCCAGCGCCGCCAGCCCGCGGTTGATCAGCAGCCGGTCCCAGCGCGCCCGGTCCTGGTCGAGCAGCAGCACCGGATCGCCTGTCGGCCCGGTGCGCGCGGCGATCCTGGACGCCTGGATCTCCAGCAGCGCCACGAGCCCGTGCACCTCGGGCTCGGCCGGCGCGAGCTGGGCCAGCACCCGGCCCAGGCGCACCGCCTCCGAGCACAGCGCGGGCCGCATCCAGTCGTCCCCGGCAGTGGCGGAGTAGCCCTCGTTGAAGATCAGGTAGATCACCTCGAGCACCGACGAGAGCCTGGCCGGGCGCTGGTCGCTGGCCGGCACCTCGAACGGCACCTGCTGCTGGGCCAGCGTCTTCTTCGCCCGGACTATCCGCTGCGCGATCGTCGGCTCGGGCACGAGGTAGGCACGCGCTATCTCGGCCGTTGTCAGACCGCCAAGCAGCCGCAGCGTAAGCGCGACCCTGGCTTGGACGCTCAGCACAGGATGGCAAGCAGTGAAGATAAGCCGTAGCAGGTCATCGTCGATGTCTTCGGAGAATGCCTGCTCGAAGTCCGGGGCTACGCCGTCGCCCTCCGCCTCGAGGACCCGGCCTATCTGCGCGTATCTCTTCTCCAGCTCCCGGTTGCGGCGGAAGGTGTCGATCGCGCGCCGCTTGGCCACCGTCATCAGCCAGGCACCCGCGTTTCGCGGCACGCCCTCGTCTGGCCACTGCTCAAGCGCGGCGACGACCGCGTCCTGAGCCAGATCCTCAGCCAGCCCGATGTCGCCGGTGTACCGGGCCAGCCCCGCGATGAGACGTGCCGACTCCAGCCTGATCACCGTCTCTATCGCGGCCTGCGTCCTGGCGTCGGTCACGACAACCGATCTCACCACCGGCTGCCCTGGCAGGCAAGCAGGGCACAGACAGCCGCGGGACCGGCCAGGCCGCGTCAGGCCTGGCCGGTCCCGCGGCCATAGGTCACGGTCCTGCTACCGGCCGGATGGTGGACTCGCCCTCGCCCGCAATCGTCAGGAACCGCTTGGTCCACTCGATGGCCTCGTCCTTGTCCCGGCACTCCATCAGCGCCCAGCCACCGATCAGCTCCTTGGCCTCGGTGAACGGACCGTCAAGGACGGTGAACTCACCGTTGTGGTACTGGACCTTGACGCCCTCATCCACCGGAGCCAGGCCGCCGGTGGCCAGCAAGACCCCTGCCTTGGTCGCCTCCTCCACGAACGCGCCCATCTTCTGGTACATATCGGGGCTCGGCGGTGGCATGGGAGCGTTCGGGTCGCCCAGGGTGTATCCGAGGAACTTCATGATCGTTTCCTTTCGTTCGCGGCCCGTCCAAGGGCCGACTCCGCTGCCCTCTGCATCACGGCCTGGCGGCCGTGCTGGCCTTCTTTCACCCGTGCGTCGAATGCCGTCGGGCCAGATCGACACGGGGGGAATTTATTTCTGGCGATCATGCCGCGCCCGCCCGGCTGCTCGCCGGCAACCGGAAAACCGGCCCCGACGAGCTAGTTTGGCCGCCTAGCGCTGGCCTCGCCGGACTTTGGTCCACTGCCATCAAGGCGCAAGGTCCGTAGCCAGTACCGGGTTTTGCGGATCACACTGGACTCCAAAGCGGCGAGTACCCGATTTCGCGGCACCCGCCAGTTCTGCGCCATTTGCGCCGCTGAGCTGGCAACCCGAAGGGACGGCATCAGGCATGGCACGGGAAATCAGGAACAGGCTGCTGCGACCAGGCGGGATGGCCAGCCTGGCCGGTCTCGCCCTGTGCGGCCTTCTTACGGCAGCGGTCACGGCAGCGCCGCCAGCGACGGCCGCCACGACCACCACGACCGCCACGACCGCCACGACCGCCACGACCGGATTCTGGTCGGGAACGGACAGCAACTACATCAAGATCCCTGGCCCGGCGCCGTATCGGATGCCAGCCATCGGCGGCAGCTACGGCGGCTACATCGGGATGATCGGGAACTGGGCGAACTGGCAGGGCTGCGGCGACAGGGTCGTCTGGTCCAAGTCGGACAGCAAGGCCGCGCGCACCAACCTGGTCACCTATCACCTGGGCATCGGGACCGGGGCTTACTGGTTCATGGCCGGACCTGGCGTCGATCCGCATTTCAACGGCAGGGACAAGGAGGCCGCGGCCTGGGGCCAGGCACAGGCGGCCAGCGCGCTGGCCGACCTCAGCAAGCTGAGCCCGAAGGTGAATTACCCGGTGGTGTTCATGGACGTCGAACTGCCAGGCAACGCACCCGGCTACACCCCGGCGCCAGACAACGGCTGGAATGCCGTGTACACCTCGCCCTGCAGCGGCAAGGTCAGGCGGAATCACATCGCGGCGACGGTCGACCGGGCCGACTTCAACGGCTTCGCCGCCTACCTCACCGCCCATTCCTCGTACAAGGCCGGCGTCTACTCCGCGCCCAGCGTGTGGACATCGATCTTCGGCACCGGCGGCCCGTCCTCGGTTACCAACACCTACGAGTGGACCTACACGGCCGACACCAGCAGCCTCAGGCACCACCCGAGCAGCTGGTGCCTGGCAGGCACCAGCACCTGCGCGCAGTTCTTCGGCGGGATGACCAGTGGCTCGAAGTACGCGGTGATGTGGCAGTGGTCGGGCGGCGGCGGGACGTATAACGGCTACGGGGACTTCGACCAGATCGATGCGAGCCGGACTCCGTAATGTGGCAGGCAATCGTCAAGTGGATCCGCGCGAAGCCGGTCGCGGCCGCGTCAGCCGCGATCGGCGTCGCGGCCATCGGCACGATAACGGGTTTGCTGCTCAGCCAGCCGGCCGGGCACCACCTGGCTGCGCACCGGCCGTCTGCTCCCGCGCCCACGCCATCTCCGGTCAAGGCGAGCGGGCCGCTGGTTTCTCCGTTCACCGGCGAGCCGGTGAAGGCGCTCGGACCGGTTCTGGCGGTAAAGATCGACAATATTGTGTTTGCCCGCCCTCAGACCGGGCTGACCGATGCGGACATCATCTACGTGATCCCGGTAGAGGGCGGCCTGAGCCGCTTCATGGCTATCTTCTCTTCGCATATTCCGCCCGTGATCGGCCCCGTCCGCAGCGCCCGGCAAGATGACATCGAGCTGCTAGCTCAGTTCGGCCGACCGGCCTTCGCGTTCTCTGGCGCCCAGCCGGAGCTGCTGCCCGTGGTGGAGCGCGCCCGAATCGTCAATCTGTATGCCGGGATCGTCGGAGGGTATTTCCGGAGTTCGAGCCGCATCGCGCCCTACAACCTCTACGCGGATACCAAGACGCTGCTAGCCGAGGCCAAGAACGCGAGCAAGGCCCGCAACATCGGCTTTACCTTCGGTCCGGCGCCAGCCGGCGGCCGCGCAATCAGGTCAAAGACCGTTTCCTATCCGGCCGCTACCTTCACCTTCACCTGGTCACAAGCGAAGAAGCGCTGGCTGGTCTGGATTGACGGCGCGAGGGGGGAGACAACGGAGGGCCGCCAGCTGGCCCCGGCCACGGTCGTGATTCAGTACACGACCGTGAGCACGTCGGTATTCAAGGAGGAAGGCCTGCGACCGCCGTACGCGGTGACCGTAGGCCATGGCACCGCGCTCGTGCTGCGAGACGGCCGTGCCTACGTGGCGCGATGGTCACGACCGAACAAGAACCGCGGCACCACCTTCACCACGGGCAAGGGCCAGCCGATGAACTTCGCCCGAGGCCAGGTCTGGGTCGTGCTGATTGGCCGGAACCAGGCAAGCCGATCAAACGAGTCGCAGTAACGGGCACGGGTCCCGACGGACCACAACGCAGATTGCTCAGACGTAGTCGCCGAGGTGGGCTATGAGTGCAACGGTCAGGGACGTGATGACGACACGGGTGGTGTCGGTCAGGAAAGACGCATCGTTCAAGGAGATGGCTGGGATGCTCCGCAGCACCCGGATCAGCGCCTTTCCTGTCATCGACGACGCGGGTCGCGTGATCGGAGTCGTCTCCGAGGCCGACCTGCTCGTCAAGGAGGCGGTCCTGGCCGACGGCACCAGCATGCTGGCCGCGCTGCGGCACTTCCGTGAGGAGGAGAAGGCCGCGGGCGTCACGGCCGGGGACCTCATGACCAGTCCGGCGGTTACGATTGGCCCGGAGGCCACGGTGGAAGCGGCCGCCCGGCTCATGTACGACCGCCGGATTAAGCGGCTGCCGGTAGTGAACAGCGCCGGGCGCCTGCTCGGGATCATCGGCCGGGTCGACGTGCTCGCCGTCTTCAGCCGCCCGGACGACGAGATCCGCGATGAGATCGTTCACCAGGCTCTCCCGGCGACGATGCTGACACTGCCACGAGACCTCAAGGTCGCTGTGCACGACGGGATCGTGACCATATCCGGCGGCCCGCTGAGTGATCAGACCGGCCGGGCCATCGTCGATGCCGCTCGGCACGTCCAGGGCGTCGTCGCCGTCCGAGACCGGTTCAACGAGGCCGGTCCACATATTGCTGACTGAGCCTGGCTAGGGCTTCCCATGCCTGCGCCATGACCCGCTCGATCAGCTCGGCGCAGGAAGGCACGTCGTCGATTACGCCCACGACCTGCCCCGCGGCCATCACGCCGAGATCCGGGCGACCGTCTACCATCGCCGCTTTGAGCAGCATCGGGGTGTTGGCCGCCATCAGCACCTGGCCCCAGGACAGCTCGCCGCCGCGGCGCATGGCCGCGCCCTCGCTCAGCATCTGCCGCCAGGTCAGGCCGGACAGGCTGCGGAATGCGGCCGCGTTCCTGGCTGCCCGGACGAGCCCAGCGACCTGGCCGGCGTTCTCCAGCCCGTCGACCAGCGGTGACCGCAGCACCCGGTGCGGCACTCCGTCCACCCTGGTCGTCACGACGGTGTCGGTCAGCGTCTTGGCCAGGTACACCCGCTTGACCGCGTCGGCCACCGGGCTGTCGGTCGTGAGCAGGAACCGGGTGCCCATCGCGATGCCCTCGGCGCCGTAGGCAAGCGCGGCCACCAGTCCGCGGCCGTCGAAGAAGCCACCCGCCGCGATCACAGGGATATCCACGGCCCGCACCACCTGCGGGATAAGCAGGCTGGTCGGGATCGGCCCGGTGTGACCGCCGCCCTCCCCGCCCTGCACGACGACGGCGTCGGCGCCCCACTGCTCGACTTTCTCCGCGTGCCGTCGGGCGCCGACGGACGGGATCACGATGACTCCGGCGTCTTTCAGCCGCTTGATCTGCTCGCGCCGCGGCGCCATCGCGAATGAGGCCACCCGCACGCCCTCGGCGACTATCAACTCGATCCGCTCGGCCGCGTCCGGCGCGTCGGCGCGCAGGTTCACTCCGAACGGCGCGTCGGTCCGCGACTTGACCTCCGCCACGGCCGTCCGCAGCGCGTCCATGCTCATCGTCGCCGAGCCGATGATGCCCAGGCCGCCGGCCCTGGCAGTGGCGGCCGTGAGCCGGGCACCGGCCACGAATCCCATCCCGGTCTGCACGATCGGGTAGCGGATCCCGGTCAGCTCCGTCAGCCGGGTGCGCATCGGCGCAGCAATCACGCCAGCTCCCGGTCACGCAGCGAATCCGGATCGAGCTGCCCTCGGATGAGCGTCAGCTCATCCGAGGTGGGCAGGCGTGTCCGCGGCACTTGCAACGGCGCCGCGAGCACGAAGCCGGTCGCGTCGGCTACGTCAGAGACCGATACGCCAGGGTGCACAGACCGCAGCCGCATAGCGTGTTCCGGCCCGCCGAAGTCGAGCACTGCCAGGTTCGTGACTACCACCCGCAGCTCGTGATACCGGCCGATGGCAGGGCCAAGGCCCGCCGCCCGGCCATAGCCGACACCGCTCACCATGTCGACGAACTCCACGAAGACACGGCGCGAGTGCCGCGGCACCCAGTAGCTCACCGGATGGTTCACCGTGTTACCCGGAGCCCCGCGGACCCCGAGCAGCTGCGCCTTCGGCCGGGCCCAGTCGCCTATGCAGGAGATGTTCTGGTTGCCTAGCCGGTCCAGCTGCGAGGCACCCATCATGACGTGCCTGCGCCCGGCGGCCAGCATCGTGAAGACTTCCCTGAAGGGCACCCAGCCCTCGGGGGTCCTGCGGCCATCCACGCCCTCCGCGAGCACGGTTGCCTCGCCGTCGGTCACCATCAGGTCGGGCTCGAACGTCAGCTGCGCTAGCCGGGCGCCCAGGGTCGGGACGACGCCCATCGGGCTGGCCAGTATCGCGCCGTCACCCCGCCAGGCCTCCGCGCATGCGACCACGCAGATCTCGGCCAGCGTCGCCGCTCCCGCCGACCCGGCCACTCCCGCCGACCCGGCCGATCCCGCCGACCGGGCCGATCCCGCCAGCCCGGCCGACTCCGCCGACCCGGCCGACCCCGCCGACCCGGCCGACCCCATCACGCGGGCGCTCCGGCACGGTCCGCGTGAAATCGGGCCACCGCCTGCTGGTAGAAGGCCTCGTCCCCGGCGAGGTAGGCGGCGTCGAATTCCTGCCAGCGCTCGGCGCTGCCTGCGGCGGCGGCGTACTCGGCCTGGAACTCCTCGTCTCTGCCGTAATCCGGCGCGCAGCTAGTGAAGTGCGCCCCGTTCGGCGTGTGCGCGACGGCTTCCACCATGGACCGGTTGATCAGCAGGCTCTGGATCGGCCCGGCGTCCAGCAGGTCCGCGGTGGGTACAAGACGCTCGCATGACATGAACCCCCGGTCTGCCGCCCGGCAGAACAGGTCATCGAAGTAGGGGTCAGGACCGAGGTACTGGCCGTTGCCCCGCCGGTCGGCCCGGTTCATGTGCACCAGCGCGGCGTCCAGCCGCAGCGCAGGCACCGCGGCGAACTCCTCGCCGTCCGCGTACGGCGACCGGATGGTGCGCAGCCGCGGGTTGACTCGCATGACGTCCGAGCCGAGGCCAGCGCGCATCGGCAGGAATGGCAGCCGGTGCGCGGCCGCCAGCAGCCCCCAGTGCAGCATGCCCTCGTCCAGCTCGGTCAGCTCGATGGCGCCGCTCTGCCTGGCGTGCCGGAAATGCGGCTCAAGCGGGATCGAGTCGAGCGACACGAAGCCCGTGACCAGCCGCCGCACCTTGCCCGCCGCTATCAGCAGCCCGACGTCGGGCCCGCCATAGCTGACCACGGTCAGGTCGGTCAGGTCGGACGCGGCAATCGCCCGCACCAGCGCCATGGGCTTGCGCCGCGATCCCCACCCGCCAATCCCGATCGTCATGCCGGACCGCAGCTCGGCGGCGACTTGCGCCGGCGTGAGCACCGTGACCGCCATGTCAGCGCCCGTCCACGAACGACTGCCGCGCCTGGTCCGACACCCCAGTCAGGTTGAGCTCGAACGTGAATCCCTGCTCGTAGCGGTAAGAGCGCTTGATGTCCACCGGATCGATGCCGTTCAGCGACTGCTTCGCCAGCCGGAGGATCTCCGGATCCTTCGCGGCGATCTTGGCAGCAAGCTCCCGAGCGCGACCCCGGAGCTGCCCGGCCGGCACCACATCGAGCACTGTGCCGTACTTCAGAAGATCATGGGCGGGAACGGGGTCGCACGTGTACACCATGGCCCGCATAAGCTGCTGCGGCACGAGCCGGGCCAGGTGCGTGGCAGCGCCGAGCGCGCCCCGGTCCACCTCGGGCAGCCCGAAGCTGGCATCGTCGGCGGCGATCACGATGTCGGCGCTGCCGGCCAGCCCGACGCCGCCGCCGAGGCAGAACCCATGCACCGCGGCGATCACCGGTACCTGGCACTCGTAGACGGCCGCGAACGCGGCGAAGCAGCCGCGGTTAGCCCCGATCAGCGCGGCATGGCCGGGGGTCCGCTGCATCTCCTTGATGTCGACGCCGGCGCAGAAGCCGCGGCCCTCGGCGGCGAGGATGACGGCCCGCACGGCCGAGTCCTGGCCGGCCGCGGTTATCGCGTCAGCCAGGTCCAGCCAGCCCTGCACAGGCAACGCGTTGACGGGCGGGACGTTGATCACGACCTCTGCTACGCCGCCCGATGCGTGCACGTCAATGCCCATGTGGCGGCTCCGTTCCGTCGTCGCGAAGCCGATGATGGCACCGGGCCTGCCGTGACCGCAGGCGATCAGCAGTCATCGGCGACTTGACCTAGCGCTTGCTTGTGCCAGCCTACAATCGCCGCCGAGGCGGCGTCGAGAGATGCCGCGGCACCCGCGACCGTCCGGAGCCGCCCGATCGACACTATGACCCGCCCCGATATTGGATGCTAAGTGCGTACCTGCGTTACTGTTGCTCCGCCAGCGGGGTGGCCTGACTGGTCCGCGCGTAATCAGGAGTAAGCCGATGAAGGCCAGGATCCGAGTCACCGCCCTCACTGCCATCGCCGGCCTCGCGCTGGCAGGCCTGGCCGGAACGGCTGCCTCGGCGGCGCCAAGCCCGGCCGCGCGCACGGTCCGCATCCGGGTGACGGGCATCGACAGGAACGGCCACAAGACGACGGTCTATGCCACTATCTACGGCACCAGCTACATCCCGATCAACACCAACGGCAAGGTCGTCAGCGTGCCGAAGGGTCCAGCCTGGATCGGTGCCGAGGTAGACACGACCACCGGGCCGCAGAGCACGCTCACGAGTGCGACCCTGGTCGTGCGTCGCGTCACGATCTCGCGCAGCGAGACGATCACGCTCGATGCGCGCCCTGGGAAGCTAGTGAACTTCACCCTGGCAGTGCCGGGGGCGCAGCAGACCCTCGAAAGCGTGCAGGCCTGCATCGGCGGGAACTTCGTGCCAGGCGCTCCGGTCTACGCCGGAACTGTCCAGACTCCCCTCTACGTGGTCCCGGTGCGGGCCAAGGGGTTCGCCTTCGGCTACGCCAGCAGCTGGCAGACGACTACAGCCTCATACCTGATGTCGGGCCAGTACGCTGGCGGAGTTCCGAGCAAGCCGCACTACCGGGCGACGGTGTCCAGCCTGGCCAGGGTTGCGGTCAGCCTGCGCACCGGCGTGGTCATCGGCGGATACCAGGGCCTGGAAATGAGCCGACAGACCTCCTGCGGAATGCAGCAGTTCGTTCAGGCGGCGGCACCGCCCGCGCAGTCACTTGCCGAGTACGTCTCGCCCGGCAGTTGGCAGGTCGAGGCTCAGGGGTACCGGGCGTTCTGGCAGAGCACGCGGCACTTCGCCGCGCGGCACCGCTACGCCGACACGTTCGGCGGTGCGGCCTGGGGTCCGGGCCAGGACTTCCCCAACATCCAGCTGACACATCTCGTCTTGTTCCCTGAAGGGCCCATCAGCGACCCGCAGCAAACCAGCTATGAGTGCTGCGACCTGAGCAGGATCACGCTGTCGCTCGGTAAGCGCGTGATCAAACACGAGGTGGTGTCGGAGTGGCGTGCGGACCGCGCGTTTGCCGCCACCCTGCCATCAGCGGGCTGGTACACGATGCACGATGTCTCGTGGCGGCGCGTACCTGGCCTGAAGACGCCGGCCAACGTGCTATCCCCGCGCGTTTCGCTAGCCTGGCGCTTCCATGCCGCGCCGTCGCCCAGCACTAGCGCCGCCGGGCTGTTCGTGGCTGTTACCGCGACGCACTTCCTGCCGCGCGGCCTTAACCCGCAGAACCAGGCGGCGCCGGGAGCGAGCACGGTCGTCGAGGTTCAGGTGGTGCGGCCGAGCCAGCTTGGATTCCAGTCGCCGCCGAGGTACCGGCTGAAGACCGTCCGGGTGCAGGCCTCGGTGAATGGCGGAAAGACCTGGCAGACCGTCCGGCTCGTCCGCCGCGGCAGCTACTGGCTGGCCACGGTGCATGACCCCGCGAGCGGATACGTCTCGCTCCGGTCGACGGTCACCGACTCGCATGGCGACAGCACCACGCAGATCATCTACCGGGCGTACGCCATCAGCTAGCCGAGTCGGCCAACCGGGCGAGACACTTAGGAGCGCCAGCCCATCACTGACGAGCGGAACGTGTGGGACACCCGATGAGATTCGTGTTCAGCCCGCCGGCCGGCGAGGCAGCCGCTCTGCTGACGCTGCCGTGGCATCTCCCGCTGGAAGACTGGCAGGATGAGCGGCTGGTCGAAGTCCGGGAGCGTGGCCTGTCCCGCCATGTCGTCCGGTTCGTGACAGACGGCGGTGACCTGTACGCACTGAAGTCGATCAGCGAGGACCTGGCCCGGCGAGAGTACCGTCTGCTCCGGACGCTGGCCGACCTTGGCATCCCCGCGGTTGAGGTGGTCGGCATCGTGGTCGACCGCGGCCCGGACACCGACGCGATGCTGGTGACCAGGTTCCTGGACTATGCCACCACCTACCGCGCGGTGTTCTCAAGCCCGCGCGGTGCGCCGCCCGTGGACCGGCTGCTTGACGCGCTGGTCGAACTGCTGGTCCGGCTGCACCTGTCCGGTTTCTTCTGGGGCGACTGCTCGCTTTCCAACGCGCTGTTCCGCGCCGACGCGGGCACGCTGCAGGCCTATCTCGTGGACACCGAGACCAGCGAGCGCCACCCGACGCTCACCGATGGCCAGCGCAACCTGGACCTGGATCTGGCCACCGAGCGAGTCTGCGGCGAGCTGATGGACCTGCAGGCCGGCGAACTGCTGCCGGACGACGTAGACCCGATCGAGGTGAGCGAGGAGCTTGAGCGCAGGTACCGGCAGCTCTGGTATGAGCTGACCAAGGAAGAGGTCATCAAGGCCGAGGACCAGCGGCACCGGATCGCCACCCGGCTGCGCTGCCTCAACGAACTCGGCTTCGACGCCGACGAGGTCGAGCTCATCGCGGCTCCGGAGGGCACCAGGCTGCGCGTCCGCACCAGGGTCGCCGAGTCGGGGCAGGGCAGCCTGCAATTGTTCCGGCAGACCGGGATCAGCGCCGAGGAGCATCAGGCCCGCAGGCTGCTGAACGACATCGCCAGCTTCCGCGCCTACAAGGAGCAAAAGCATGGCGGGCCTGTATCGGAGACGCTGGCAGCGCACCGCTGGCTTGAGGAGGTCTATGACCCGGTGGTCGCCGCGACTCCGGCTGAGCTGCGCGGCCGGCTCGCACCGCCGGAGATCTTCCACGAGATCCTCGAGCACCGCTGGTACATGTCGGAGGCCGCCGGACGTGACGTGGGCACGACCGCGGCTGCGCAGTCCTATTTCGCTACCGTGCTGCCGACGGTGCCCGAGCCCGTCAGCACCCGGGCGGAGGATGGGGCACTTCAGCCAGGGTAGGCACTGACGACAGGAGGCAGCCCCAGCAGCCTGCGGCCGGGGCCGGCATCTACCTAGCGCTTGCTCGGTCCCCTAGCATGTGCCGCATGCGCAGCCCGGATGAGTATGCAGGTACCGCGATCGCCATCACCGGCGGCACCAGGGGCATCGGTGCTGGCATCGCGCGCTGCTTTTTGCAGGCGGGTGCGCGGGTGCTGGTGTGCGGCCGGACTCCGCCAGCCGATCCCGGCCAGTTGCCAGCGGCCGGTGACCGGCGCGCGCTGTTCCGCCAGGCGGACGTGCGCGATCCCGATCAGGCCGGCCGCTTCGTCACCGCGGCCGCGGAGGAGTTCGGCCGGGTCGATGTCCTTATCTGCAATGCCGGCGGTTCGCCCCAGACGGCAGCCGCCACGGCGTCACCCCGTTTCCATCAAAAGATCATTGCGCTGAATCTGATCGCGCCATTGCAGTGCGCGCAGGCAGCGAACGCGGTCATGCAAGCCCAGGACGGCGGCGGCTCGATCATCATGATCGGCAGTGTGAGCGGCACCCGGCCGTCGCCGGGAACGGCTGCGTACGGTGCGGCCAAGGCAGGCCTGCAGCACCTGGTGACCAGCCTGGCGATCGAGTGGGCGCCGAAGGTGCGGCTCTCGAGCGTCGTGCCTGGCTTCGTCGGGACCGATGCCGCGGCTAGCCACTACGGCGACGAGGCTCGCGCTGCAGCGGTAGCCCGCACCGTACCGCTGCAGCGGCTCGCCACTCCCGAGGACGTCGCGGCGGCCTGCATGTTCCTCGCCTCACCGCAGGCCGCGTACATCAGCGGCGCGAGCCTGCTCGTGCACGGCGGCGGTGAACCGCCCGCATTCCTAGCCGTAGCGGACGGTTCGTTATAACCTCCCAGGAAGTAGAACACGTTTCAGTTGAGGGGCGAGCCATGGTTGCTTCGATCAAGCCGCATCGCGATGAGGCCGGCCTTACCGACGGACAGTTGCTGATCGACGGCAGCTGGGGACCGTCGTCGGATGAGCAGGCCTGGACGCACAGTCACCCGGCCACGGCCGAGGAGGTCGCGTCGTTCCCCGTTGCCGGGCCGCAGGACGTGGACCGGGCAGTCCGGGCGGCGCGCCGGGCCTTCGACGAGGGCCCGTGGCCGAAGACCAGGGCCGGAGAGCGGATCAAGCTCCTGCGCCGGATCGGCGACCTGGTCCGCGAGCACGGTGATGAACTCCTCGCACTGCAGGCCCTGGACAACAGCGTCCCGCTCAGCTTCGGGGCCGTCTACGGCATGTCGGCCGGTTTCGTCGCAGACGTGTTCGACCACCACGCCGGCTGGGTGGACAAGCTGGCTGGTGACACCCTGCCCGGCTACCAGGGCGGCGAGCACCTGGTCATGACGCTGCGCGAGCCCATCGGCGTCGTCGGCGCGATCGTGCCGTGGAACGCGCCCCTGCTGCTGACCGCGCAAAAGCTCGCGCCGGCGCTGGCAGCCGGCTGCACCGTGGTGCTTAAGCCGTCGGAGTACGCGACATTCTCGGTGCTGCGACTCGCCGCGCTGATCCAGGAGGCGGGGCTGCCCGACGGCGTGCTGAACGTCGTCACCGGCCCTGGCGATCCCACCGGCGATGCGCTGATCCATCACCCGCTGGTCGACAAGATCTCCTTCACCGGCAGCCGGATCGTGGGCCGGAAGATCATCGAGGCCTCGGCCGGCACCTTCAAGCGGGTCAGCCTGGAGCTCGGCGGCAAGAGCCCCGCGCTGGTCTTCGCCGACGCCGACGTCGCCACCTCCGCGATGATGACCATGGGCACCGTGACGCTCGGCCTGTCCGGTCAGGTGTGCCTTGCACCGACCAGGGCGCTGGTGCACCGCGATGCCGTCGAGGAATTCCTCGGGACCTCCGAGATGATCGCGGGGATGGTGAGCTACGGGAACCCGTTCGACCCGGCCGTCACCTCATCGCCGTTGATCAATCCGCGCCAGCTCGACCGGGTGATGAGCCTGATCGGCCAGGGCCGCGCGGAGGGCGCCAGGCTGGTCTGCGGTGGCACTCGCGGTCAGGACGATCTCGCGGCAGGCAACTTCGTGGCGCCGACGATCTTCACCGACGTAACCAACGACATGACCATCGCGCGTGAGGAGATATTCGGGCCGGTGCTGTCGGTGCTCCCGTTCGCCGACGAGGACGAGGCCGTCAAGATTGCGAACGACACCGAGTACGGCCTGGCCGCCACGGTGTGGACGTCTGATGTCAAGCGGGCGATACGAGTGAGCAAGGCACTGCGCGCGGGCACCGTCGGCGTCAACGGCTACCAGCTGGAGCCACACGCGGCGTTCGGCGGGTTCCGGCAGTCCGGCATCGGCCGCGAGGGCGGCCGGACCGCGATCGAGGCCTACACCGAGCTCAAAACGGTCATGATCCCTTACACCGACGAGATGATGTAACGCGCTGGTCAGGGCTTTACGGACATCCGTGATCTGATCGGTACGCCATCACCTGCTCTACCTTGACCACTGAAAACGTACGCTGCTGTGCATGGCGGCTGAGGCGGCGCCGGCGTGCAGGCCGGTAGTGAGCCTGCTGGGGCCGGTTGACGTCTTCGTCGCCGGGTCCCCGGCAGGCATATCGCAGCAGGGCATGCGCACCCTGCTCGCCATGCTTGCCCTGTCCGCGAACCAGGTCGTGCCCGTCGGCGCGCTGATCGACGCCCTGTGGCAGGATGCGGTGTCCCGGCAGCGGGAGAAGAACCTGCACGTGCAGGTGCACCTCCTGCGGCGGCGGCTGGCCGAGCTAGAGCCAGGGCGCGAAACGTCGCGTGTCGTCACCGCACCACCCGGCTACATGCTGCTGCTTGGCGACGGTGAGCTGGACGCGCAGTCGTTCGCCACATTGACCAGGCAGGGCCGGGCGCTGGCCGGGGCCGGAGACGCCGTTGCGGCCGCCGAACTGCTGACCGAGGCGCTGAGGCTTTGGCGGGGTCCTGCCCTCGGCGACGTGGCCGATGCCTGCCCGCGGCTCATGGCCGAGGCGGCTGGCCTAGAGGAGCGGCGACTAGCCGCGCTCGAGGATCACGCGGACGCGGCCCTTGCCGCCGGACGGCATAGCGACCTGGCCGGCCAGCTACCCGCCCTTATCGCGCAGTTCCCGCTGCGCGAGCGGCTGCGCGGGCAGCTGATGCTTGCGCTGTACCGCTGCGGCAGGCAAGGCGACGCGCTCGCCGCCTACCAGCAAGCCCGGCTGCTGCTCGGCGAGGAACTCGGCTTGAACCCCGGTCCGAAGCTGCAGGAGCTTCAGCGCCAGATCCTCGCGGCAGACCCTGGGCTCGACTTCCATCCAGCCGCCCCGCCGCCGGTCAGCCTGGCCGGCGGCACCGCGAGCGGCGCCATTCTCGCGGGCGACATCGCCGATCCGTCGGCCCAGCCGCGGCGCAAGGACAGCCGGTCAGCTCGCGACGGCCAGCCAGCCGACGGCGATCGGCCCGGCGATCGCGACGATTCGGGCGGCCGGACAGTCACACCCAGGCAGCTCCCCGCCGGGGTGCAGCACTTCGCCGGCCGTGACACCGAGCTGATGGAACTGGACCGCCTGCTCGACGGCGCGGCCGGCACCGACGCGCCGACGGTGGTCGTCATCACCGGAACCGCGGGCGTGGGCAAGACCGCGCTGGCCCTGCACTGGGCCCACCGGGCCGCCAGCTTGTTCCCCGATGGCCAGCTGCACGTCAACCTGCGGGGCTATGACCCCTCTGCCGCGCCGGTCACGGCCAGCGAGGCCATCCGCGTGCTGCTGATCGGCCTTGGCGTGCCGCGTGAGCAGATCCCCGATACGCAGGAGGCGCAGGCCGGCCTGTACCGGAGCCTGCTTGCCGACCGGCGGATGCTGATAGTGCTCGACAACGCTCGCGACCCTGACCAGGTACGCCCGCTGCTGCCGGGCGGATCAGGCTGCCTCGCGCTGGTCACGAGCCGGTCGGCCCTGGCCGGCCTGGTAGCCGGCGCCGGCGCTAACCCCGTCCCGCTTGGCCTGCTGGCCGAGCCGGACGCGCAGGCGCTGCTCGCTGCCCGGCTCGGCGCAAGCCGTACCGCGGCCGAGCCCGCCGCGGTACGGCAGATCATCGGCCTGTGTGCGCGGCTGCCGCTGGCGCTGGCCATTACCGCCGCTCGTTCCGCCGCACAGCCGGCTCTCCCGCTGGCCGCGCTGGCCGACGAGCTGGCGGACGAGCACGATCGGCTGGACGCACTCGACACCGGCGAGCAGGCGACCAGCGTGCGGGCCGTCTTTTCCTGGTCCTACCGGCAGCTGCCCGGTCCGACGGCGCGGATGTTCCGCCTGCTCGGCTCGCACCCCGGGCCCGACATCTCGGTTGCCGCCGCTGCCAGTCTGGCCGGTGTCTCCCGGCCGCAAGGCCGCCGAGCGCTCGCCGAGCTTGCCGCTGCCAGCCTGATTACCGAGCACGCGGCCGGCCGCTACGTCCTGCACGACCTGCTGCACGCCTACGCCGCCGAGCAGGGACCAGAAGCAGGGACTCCCGATGAGCGCAGGCCCGCGCAAGCGCGCCTGATCGACTACTACCTGCACGCCGCGCACGCGGGCGCGCTGCTGCTGGCCCCGCTTGGGCACCCGATCATCCTTGACCCGCTGCCGCCTGGAGTCGCCGACGAGCAACTGGCCAGCCACGAGCAGGCGATGGCGTGGTTCCGGGCCGAGCTGCACGTCCTGCTGGCTACGGTCAAGCTGGCGGCATCGCTCGGGCTGGATGCGCAGGCCTGGCAGCTGCCCTGGACGTTGCGCAGCTTCCTGGACGGGCAGGGGCTGTGGCAGGACTGGTCCGCGGTCAACGAAATAGCGCTAGCGGCGGCCGAGCGCCTGCAGGACCATACCGGGCTTGGCTGGACGCATCACCGGATGGCCCAGGTCTGCAGCCTGTCGGGTGACACAGAAGCGGGCATCAAGCACAACGCTCAGGCGCTGGAGCACTTCGCGCTGGCGGGGAACCTGGGCGGGCAGGGCTCGGCCCACCTCGGCATGTGCATCTCGCTCGGCAGGCAGGGAGATCACGAGGCGGCGCTGCAGCATGGCGAGCGGGCCCTCAGCCTGTTCCGCGCGGCTGGGGACCGGATCGGCGAGGCGTACATGCTGCACCTTGTCGGCGTTGAACTGGCCCGGCTGGGGAGCGGAGAGCAGGGACGCGATCACTGCAGCCAGGCGGTCGAACTGTACGGCGAGCTCGGGGACCACGGCGGTCTCGCCGACGCCTGGCACAGCCTCGGCACGGTGCACCAGCGTCTCGGCGAGTACGTGGAGGCCATCGCCTGTTTCCAGCAGGCGCTGATGTTGTCGGCCGAACTCGGCGACCTGTGGGGGCAGGCGTACTGCCTGATCAACGTCGGTGATACGCACGACCAGGCAGGCGAGGAGATGCTGGCGCGGGAGACGTGGCAGCAGGCACTGGAGATGCTCGGCGACCTGCAGCACCCGGATGCCGACCGGGTGCGCGCCAGGCTGCACGACACCGCGGCCATGGCCGCCGGCGCGGTCCAGCGCGGATCGTCGGCGCTGGTCAGCTAGCTGCCCGAAATCGCCAGTAAACCGGCGGTAAACCGGCAGATGACACCCTGATGATGCCCGGTCAGGGAGCTAGTCCTGGACCGGAGCCGGTCCGGAACGTCACGACGACGTGCCAAGCGCCGGGCTCTGGGCGTTTTGCAGGGGCGACACCCAGCGCAGGCGCTGACCGTCAGCCAGTCAGCAGCCGCCCCGGGCTGGATCACAGTTCCGGGGCCGGCTGTCCGGATCCGCCGGGCTGCTTGCCCGCCGAGATCTGATCGGCGATGCTGGCCTGATGCGACGCACCGGGGCGAGCGGAAACATCCTGTCTGTCGGGTCGACCGGCTCGATTTTGTCCATCGGCTCGGCTGGCTCGATACTCTCGATCGGCTCGGCCGGGTCGATCCTGTCCATCGGTTCGGCAGGCTCGATCGTGTCTATCGGATCCGCGGCGTCGGCCGCGTCGATCTTGTCTGTTTGTTCGGTCGCAAGCCGCTACTCGGTCCTGTCCGGGCTGTCCAGCTTCTCGGTTAAGGCCTGGCGGTCGGCCCAGCCTGCCGTGGGCGAGCCGTCGGGTCAGGCTGGCCCGGCCAGCATCGCGGAGCGCATGCTCGGGTTGCCGTTCCCGCCTGCCGCTGCGGCCGCGATGCTCCGGATCAGGGCAGCACTGCCGCAAGTCCGAGCGCTTCGAACGGCGCCGCGCCGAACGTCGTGATCTCCGCGATCACGCCGTCGGAAACCCGCAGCACGTCCACCTTGAACGCGCGGAATTGCGAGTCGTCAGGCCGCCGCAGGTAGCTCGCCGCTGCAGGCATCCGGTTGGCCGCCGTCGGCACCAGGCGCCAGTCCCCTTCCTCCCGAGCGCGGTCAAGCAGCCCGAGCATGCTGTCGATCCCCTGGTAGCGCAGCGGGTACGGCGGCATCGTCACCTGGATGTTCGCGGAAGCGATCCGCGCGACTTCGGCCGCGTCCAGCCGCTCGTGCGCGGCGATGAACCGGTCAAGCAGGACGCGCTCGGCCGGGCTCGGCTGACGGGCCCGCCAGTCCGATCGCTCCGCCGGCAGATGATCGCGCATAATCGTCCTGGCCCGCTGCAGGGCGCTGTTGGCCGCGGCGACGCTCGTCTCCAGCAGCGCGGCTGTCTCCGCGGCAGGCCAGCCCATCACATCGCGGATGAGCAGCGTGGCTCGCTGCCGGGATGGCAGCACCTGCAGCGCGGCTAGGAACGCCAGCTCGATCGTCTCCCGTTCGACGGCCGCCCGCTCAGGCTCGTCGGCTCCCGGCGCGATCTCGTCCAGCAGCACATCGGGGTAGGGCTGCAGCCACGGCACGTCCGCATAGGACTGCATGGCCCTGGCTTGCCGCGATCGTGCACGAAGCCCGTCCACGCACACGTTGGTCGCGATCCGGTACAGCCAGGCCCGGTGCTGGCCGCCGTCGAGGCCGGTCCGGCTCCGCCAGGCACGCAGAAAGGTCTCCTGCACAGCATCCTCGGCGTCGTCGAACGACGCCAGCATCCGGTAGCAGTGCACGTGCAGTTCCCGCCGGTGCTGGCTCGTCAGCTCAGCGAACGCATTCTCGTCCCCGCCAGCAGCCGCTGCCGCTAGCCGGCTTGCCGCGTCCTGCGCGCCAGCAGTCATTCCGGCGACGCGTCTCGCCTGACCTCCTGCACGAGGAAGCCGTTGCCGTCCGGATCGCTGAAGGACATGAACGTTCCGTAGTTCTCCCTCCTGGATGATGCCCAGGCGTCGGACCCGACGGGCCGAAATGGAACGGCTCGCTCACCCCGACGCCACGACCACCCAGGTCGGCCCTGGCCGCGTCGATATCGGAGACGACCAGGTGCAAGCCCTGCACTTGGCCGGCTGACTCCGGATTGCGCATCAGCGTGACGGAGCAGGCGGACCCTGGCGGCGTCAGCTGCACCACCCGGAAATCCTCTCCGGCCCGGTGGTCGACGTCCAGCCGGAACCCGGCCTGCTGCAGGTAGAAGTCCTTAGCCCGGTCGACGTCGGTCACCGGAATGATCACAACCTCGAGCTTGTAGTCCATGGCTACAGCCTCCCAGGCTCCTGGTCGTGCCCCTTCAGCCTGCCAGGCACGACTGATCTTGTCGCCCATGAAACGGTCCGCGCGGACGGAAGTCATCGGGGGATCGATGTTTCTTGCGGTGTCTTCTAACGAATGACCGTATATAGGCGCGCAGGACCCTGAGAACTCGGCGCCGATGACCCGGCTCAGACCTCCGGCACCTGGTCCCTGCGGCTGGCGGGCGGGACAATCGCGTCGACCAGGGCGAGGACAGAGCCGATGTAGGCGTTTACGTCGAGTTCGGGGTTCCATGCCTGCTGGAGCACGAGTCCCTGGAAGATCGCCGCGCATACTCTGGCTGTGCCCTCCGGGTCCAAGCTGCCTGGCACGCTGCCGTCGCGCTGCCCGCGGCGCAGCAGGTCGGCGAGGATCGCGATGGGCTCGTCGAGGCCGCTGCGGACGACCTGCATGACGCGGTCGTTGCGTAGCGCCTCTCCCCAGACCTGGACGGTGACGCGCCGCCAGCGCTGTTCTTCTGGCTCGGTGAGCCGTCCGAGCGATACACGGACGAGCTCGCGCAGCGCGGTCCCGATTTCGGCCCCGGCTTTCGCCTCAGCGAGGACGGCCGCCTCCCGGCTGTGGTGCTCGGCGGCGATGGCCGCCACGATGTCCTCCTTGGCGGGAAAGTATCGGTAGATTGCGCCAGCGCTCAGGCCCGTCTCGGCAACGATGTTGTGCATCGTGGTGCGATGGAAGCCCTCCCGCGCGAAGCAGGTGATGGCGGCGTCCATGATCTGCCTGCGCCGTGATTCCAGGTACTCCTCGTCCACGCGAGGCATGTCAGAGCTTCCTCGACTTGACGATGTGGTAGTAGGCGGGGGCTGCCGGGCATTTCCCGGCGGGATAGAAGCGGTGCGCCGCGTCGGACACAGTCTCGTCCCATACCAGCTCGAAACCGCGGTCAGCGAGGTAGCCAGGCAGCTCAGCCGGGACGAATCCGAACGTGAACGGCTCGCCGACGCGGCTAACGGCACGCATGGTCGTCTCGGCGCCGGCGAAGACGGCAGACCCGTCGAGCATGCGGGCGTCCACGTAAGTGAACAGGACCGGCGAGCCGGATCCGAGCGCCGAGGCCAGGAACCGGAAGGTCTCGTCGACCGCGCCGGGGTCCAGGTAGTTGGTGACCCCTTCCCACGCCACCAGGGTCGGTGTTCCGGGCGCGAAGCCCGATGCGGTCAGCGCCTGAGCCGGGTCGTCGGTGCCGAACACGACCGGGACGAACCTGACGCCGGTGCCAGACCGGGCGTCGGGGTGCAGGACGCGCTGCTTGGCCGCCTGGGTGGCCGGGTGGTCCACCTCGAAGACGCGCACCCTGCGCATGGCCGGCAGCCGATAGGCGCGGGTGTCGAATCCGGCACCGAGGATGAGCACCTGCTCGACGTGGGGAAGTTCCCCGAGGATCGTCAGGTCGATCAGCCGGGTGCGGGCGACGACCCCGGCCCTGGCACACGGCCAGCGATTGTCGATCACTGCCTCGAGCAGGCGGCGAAGTGGCGGCAGGCGGGCCGCCTCAGCCAGCAGACGGAACTCGGGGCTGAGGAACCGGACGGCAAGCGGATCGTCAGCCACCCTGACCGCAGCGGGTCGGCGCGCCTCGAGCGCGCGGAACAGGGCATTCTGGTTGGCCGTCCGGCTGGGCTGCCCTGCACGCACTTGCATCGCCTTCTTCGAGTTAAAAAAAGCGGATGTCCGTTCACTATAACGCCAGCCCGGATGTCGGCCAACAGGGCCCGGCAGCGCGCCGATCCTGACCACCCTAGGCCCGCCGCTCCACCTAGCCGTCGACTGGGCCGAAGCCGATTGTCTCGGAAGCCAGAGAGTTGGCCTCTTCGCAGGCGAAGCCAGCATCGGCGGGCCCCGTCTTGAACCCGGCCAGGGCGTCGCTGATCGAGTCCAGGGTCCACATTCCGTCGGGCGAGCCGTGCTCGCTGGCGCGGAACACCTCCCTGATCGAAGGCGGCGCCATTAGTGCGGCCACGCCACCGTGCACGACGAACACCTCGCCGTTGATCCCGGCAGCGGCCGGGCTGGCGAGATAGGTCACGAGCGGTGCCACGTACTGCGGGGCGAGCGGATCGGGTCCGGCATCGGGCGCAGAGCCCATCAGGTCGGCGGTCATGGCGGTGCGGGCTCGCGGGCAGATCGCGTTGGCGCGCACGCCGTAGCGTGCGCAGCTGCGCGCAGTGGTAACTGTGAGCGCGGTAATCCCCGCCTTGGCGGCCGAGTAATTCGGCTGCCCGGAGGAGCCGAGCAGGAAAGCTTCCGACGAGGTATTCACGATCCGGGCGTAGACCGGGCCGCCGGTCTGCTTGCTCTGCCCGCGCCAGTGCGCGGTGGCCAGCCGGGAGGTGATGAAGTGTCCGCGCAGGTGCACCCGCAGCACCAGGTCCCACTCCTGTTCGGACATTGAGAAGATCATCCGGTCCCGCAGCACCCCCGCGTTGTTGACCAGGATGTCGAGCTGGCCGAACTCGCGGAGGGCGGTAGCGACGAGTTGCTCGCCGGTCGACCATTCGCCGATGTCTCCGGCCACGACCACTGCGGTGCCGCCAGCCGCCCGGATGTCCGCGGCCGCGGCTTCGACCGCGTCCCCGGCCAGGTCGTTCAGGATCACCCTGGCCCCTGCTGCGGCGAGGGCACGCCCCTCGGCCCGGCCCAGCCCGTTCCCCGCTCCGGTCACGATCGCAACGCGGCCGTCCAGGCTCAGCGGCTCCGTCATGCTGCGTGCTCCTATTCAGTAACCGGGTCCGGACAGCATGCCGCCGTCCACCACGAACTCACTGCCCGTGCAATACGAGGATTCGTCCGAAGCGAGGAACACCACCAGCGGCGATACCTCGGCGGACTTCGCGAACCGCGAGATCGGCAGCGACCGCATGAAGCCCTCGCCGTCGGTGATGTCAGTGAAGGACTCGAAGGCCGTCGCCGTCATCGTCGTCATGATGCCGCCGGGGTGCACCGAGTTGACCCGGATGCCGAACCGCCCCAGTTCCTGCGCCGCCGACCGGGTGATGCCGCGGACGCCGAACTTGCTTGCGCTGTAGGCCGACATACCGGACGCGCCGGTGAAGCCCTCCACGGATGAGATGTTGACGATCGACCCGCCGCCCGCGGCGGTCATCGGCTCGATGACGTTTTTCACTCCCAGCCACTCGCCGATGAGGTTGACGTCGATGACCTGGCGGAACTCGGCCAGGCTCATGTCGGCGATCTTCTTGTTCTTCAGGATGCCCGCGTTGTTCACTAGGACGTTCAGGGCGCCGAAGGCATCCGTGGTTGCCCGCACTGCGTCAGCCCAGTCGGATTCGCTGGTGACGTCCTGATGAACGTACCGGCAGTTATCCTCGCCCAGTTCGGCTGCCAGCGCCTTGCCCTTGTCGTCGAGCAGGTCGCCGAGCACTACCTTGGCGCCTTCGGCGACAAAGTGCCGGGCGTGCGCCTTGCCCATGCCCCGCGCGCCCCCCGTTATCAGCGCGACCTTCCCGTCCAGACGGCCCATCGTCACCTCTTTGGCTGTGCGTCGTCCTGCTGCCCGGCGGGCCGCTTGAGTAACGAAACCAAACGCTTGCTTGGTCAGGGTAACAGGTGCCTGGAGGCCTCAGACAGGCTCGACAAGACCCGGCCGCCGAACACGCCGCCGATGCCAGCGAGGCGTCTTGGTGCTGGGCGGGCCTAGCGCCACATGAGCCGACGCAGGCTGAGCTGGCGCCAGCTGATCGCATCAGGCCTGGCCGGACTTCGCCCGGCTAGCTCTCGGCCGGGCGCCAGGACTGGTTATCCCGTCGAACAGCAATTGCAGGAACGAGTCCACCACCTGATCGGTATCGAATCCGCCGGCCTGGAGCGCGTTCATGGGCAGCCAGAGGATGTCGCGGAGCAGCCGGTAGGTGATTCGGACGTCTAGATCGGCGCGGAACAGCCCGGCCTCCTTGCCGCGCTCCAGTTGGGTGATCCAGATCCGCTCGATCTCCCGCAGGTCCTTGCGCAGGTAGGCGAACCTCGCCTGGGTGGAAAAGTAGTTCCAGTCGTTCTGCAGCATCGTAAGCGCGGCGCGGTGCGCGGCCAGGGTGTGGCTGCTGGTCCTGACGATCTGCTCCACGGCCTCGCGCGGGTCGTCGGCTGTGGCTACCGCGCTGCGGTAGGCGGCGAGTACGTCGTTCAGGAATCCAGACAGGATCTCGTCCCCGATTGATTCCTTGGAATCGAAGTGGTGGTACAGGCTGCCGGACAAGATCCCGGCCGCGTCCGCGATCTCGCGGACCGTGGTAGCCCGGAATCCCTTCTGCGCGAACAACTCTCCGGCTAGCCGGACCACGTCAGCGCGCCGCTGCGACCGCGCGCCTCCGTTGGCGCCCGCAGCCGCGGACTCGCCGGCGCCAGACAGCTCGCGGCCAGAAGTCTCCGCCCGCCCAGACGGCTCGCCCCGGCCAGAAGCTCCGGCCCGGCTGGATGGCTGGCCTCGGCCGCCTGGCTGGCTCTTGCGCGTCGGACTCACGGCGCCATTATGGCTTGTGGACGACTAACCTCCCAAGCGCTTGCTCGTGCTCGACAGATCACGCAAGCGCCATGCTCATGAACGGCCCGAGCGCGAGCTAGTTGCCGGCGGTCTGGCCTGTCCCGAGCGCCGCACCCGCCTGGTCTGCGAACGCCACCGCCACCAGCAACTGCTCACGCGTGGGGCGCGCGGCCGGCTCTGGCTGCATCAGGTATCTGCCTTGCAGCCGGCCGCCGCTCTCCACGAGCAGTTCCACGCCCGCATGATCCGGGAACCCGTAGCTGGCGGCATCCCAGAGCTGACCGCCGACCACGATCTGGCCGTCGTGCTCGATCCGGGCGGGCTGGCCGATCCCGGCTACCCCGTACTGGAACTGGCATGTGCGCAGGGAGAGCAGCTGGACCAGCCTCGCGCCAATTATGTTGACCAGATCAGTGGGCGAGTCACCTTCGGCAACCGCCCGCGCGGCGTCGTTGATTCCGTCCAGGTAGCCGGACCTACGGCTAGCCGCTACGTACTGGCGGTGCCCCCACACCGAAATCTCGGTCACCGCAGCACCGATGACCAGCAGCAGGACCGTGGTCTCGATATCGGTGGCGCGATTGATGCTGAATCTCTCATACGGCCTGGTCAGGAAGAAGTCGTACCAGACCGCGGCAGACAGTGCGGCAATCAGCCCGGCGGGACGGTATCCGACGGCTGCGACCGCGACCACGATAAGCAGCATGGCCAGCGCTGCGTCGGTGTTGGCGAAACCTGACCGGAACGGGACCAGCACAGCAGCGAGCGCGAGCGGCCCGCAAAAGCCTGCCAGCACCGCGAGACGGTTCGTTGTCAGCCACGCTCTGACATCTGCCGCCAGTCCAGGGCGCGACTCGCTAGCGGCCGACTGACCTGCCACTTCACTGTTCTAGCACGGCCGCGCGCGGCCGGCCAGACGGCAGCCCCAAGCCATACGAAACTCATGCGTCTACCGAGCCAGCGCGGACCTTCGTTTGTGGCAGTCAGGCCCCTGGCTGGCCGGCCAGCAACCTGGCTATCAGCCGCCGAGGGGCCGGCCTGGTTGCGAGCACTGTCACCAGGCACGTCGCGGCCAGAAGCGCATACGGGACAAAGTCGGTCGTCGCCTGAGCGATGGCCCCGCCCCCGGCCGAGGCAATTCCCTGCCCGGCCGCCCAGGCCAGGTTGCCAAGCCCGAAGGCCAGACCCTGGTTAAGGCCGAGCCTATGCGCGCCGCCGCTGAGCATCGACATGGCCGGCGTGAACAGTGACCCGAAGGCGGGCATGCCCACGATCAGCAAGGTGATCAGCTGCGGAGCGGACGCCAGCACCGGCGCCAGCAGGCTGACCGCGACCGCCGCGGTAAGCGAGATCCGCACCGGGATCAGCGGGCCGCGCCGGTCGGAAAGCCGCCCCGCCAGCGGCGCCAGGCCCGACTCGATCCCCGCGGATAGCAGGAATGTCAGTCCTATCAGGGTCGCGCTGACACCCAGGCTGCCTAGCCGTAGCGGCGCCAGCACGTCGATCACGCCAAAGGCAATGCCAGCGAGCGCGGTCAGCCACAGGCCGGCACTGACCTGCGGGTCCCGCAGCGCCGGCCACGCGGCGCTCAGGCCCTGCGGCTCGGCCACGCCTGCGGGCGCGGGCACAGTGAACGCGGCCACCATCAGCAGGCCGCCTGCCACCGCCGCGGCGGAAAACGCCGGACCGGTCCCCACCCGGCTCGCCACCGCGCCCACGACCGGGCCAAGCAGTGCCCCGCCGACCGCCGCGCCCATGGCCGTGCCCAGCATCTCTCCGCGGCGTTCTGGCGGTGCGGCGGTGGCCAGCCAGGCGAGCCCGGCGGCCCAGATGCAGGCGCCGCCAAGGCCCTGCACGAATCGCGCCGAGTCGAGCACGGACGGCGCCGCTGACCAGCCGAATACGAAGGTGGACACGCTCATCAGCGCCAGGCCGATCACTACCATGACCCGGTCACCCAGGCGCGCCACCAGCAGTCCGCTCGGCAGCGCACCTATCAGGGTGCCTGCCGGGTAGGCCGCCACGAGGATCCCGGCTCCGGCCTTCGACAGCCCGGCCACGTGCGTGTAGTGCGGCAGGAGCGGCGTCAGCGCGGTATAGAAGCTCAGCTCGACCAGCACGAGCACACTGACGTAGATCAGCAGCGCCCGCACGCGCGGAGGCAGGCTCTGCTCGCGGCGCGCCACTAGGTCGTCCTCGCTCTCGCTCGCCCGCCAGCCTTGACTGGCCGTTCAGGCGACGCTATCGCAGCCGCCCGGGCATCGTACGAGCCGCCCGCACCCCGGCCCCCGCGGACTCGACGGCGAGCAGGTAAGGCCGCGCCGTTGGCCGGGCCCAGTCCTAGCATGCTCGGGCTCATATCGGGAACGGGCGAGTCCGGGCTTGGTGCGCTCCGCCGGCCGGCGACCGATGAGTCCACCGGCGCAGGCGCGTTACATAGGCACATCGCTCAATAGTCGCCGGAGAACGGAGTAGCGCCATGGCCAGGGTGATTGGTGAGTTGTCGATGTCTCTCGACGGCTTCGTCGCGGACAAGGACGACCAGGTCGGTCCGCTATTCGACTGGTACGGCAACGGTCCGGTCGAGACGCCGACCGCCTTTCCAGCGCAGTGGGCATTCCGGACTTCGCAGGCAAGCGCGGACTACCTCCGGGGTTCCATTCCCAACGTCCGCGCCATGATCGCAGGCCGCCGCCTGTTCGACGTCGGGCGCTGGGGCGAGACTGGCCATCCGTACGGAACGCCGATCTTCGTGGTAACCCATTCGGTCCCCGACGGCTGGTCGCGCGCCGACTCGCCGCTGCCGGTCACCTTCGTGACCAACGGGGTCCGCAGCGCGGTCGAGCAGGCCTCAGCTCTGGCGGGCGACGACGGCTGGATTGGGGTCGGCGGGCCGAATGTCATCCAGCAGTGCCTGCGCGAGGGTCTCCTCGATGAGGTCAGGGTCAACCTGGTGCCGGTACTGCTCGGCGACGGGATCCGGTACTTCGACGGGGTCGGGCCTGCCGAGCTGGACGGGCCGACGATCGTCGAGGGCCACCGCGTCACCCACCTGATCTACCGCGTCCGGAGCTAACGAATGATCGGCATCAGGTCGCGCCGGACAGCAGCGCGATTAACGTGGTGAGCTGGCAGCAGTATTGCGGCCAGCTCACCACGATAACTAGGTCGGGCGTGGCGGCCGGTCGGAGTCGCCACATAATCTCCAGTTGTGACCGTCCACGAGCTCTCGCGTCAGGACGCGCGCCGCATTGCCGTGCGCGCGCAACTCCTCGACGCCGCGCGCCCGGACGGGCTGCTTGATGTGGTGCGTCAGCTGACCATGCTGCAGAACGACAGGACCGCCGCCGTCGCACCGAACGCTGACCTGGTGGCGTGGAGTCGCCTGGGGTCCTCGTACTCACCAGCTGAGCTGGCGGATGCCCTGGAAGGCCGCGCTCTGCTCGAGCTGATGGGCATGATCAGGCCGAGCGAGGACCTCGCCCTCTACCGCGCCGAGATGGACGAGCGGCGAGGCGAGTTGCGCGGCCGGCAGGGATCCATCAACTGGGTCCGGGCCAACGACGGGTGCCGTCGGGACATCCTCGATCGGCTGGCTGCCAAGGGACCGCTTGCCTCGAGCGATCTTCCGGACACGTGCAAGGTGCCGTGGCAGTCGAGCGGATGGAACAACAACCGCAACATCACGCTAATGCTGGAGTGCATGATGCGGCGCGGCGAGGTCGCGATCGCCGGACACTGCGGCGGCGACCGGCTGTGGGACCTGGCGACCAGGGTCTATCCCGATGATCCGGTGGTCCCCGCGGCCGAGGCGCTGAGCATCCGCAACGAATGGCGGCTGCGGGCGCTGGGCATCGCGCGCGCCCGCGGGCCGGAGTGTCCGGTCGAGCCGGTGGACGTGGGCGAGACCGGCGAGCCTGCTGTCGTCGAGGGCGTCAGGGGCACGTGGCGAGTGGAACCGTCCCTGCTGGGGCAGCCGTTCTCAGGCCGTGCGGCGCTACTGTCGCCGCTGGACCGGCTCGTGTTCGACCGCAAGCGCATGATCGAGTTGTTTGAGTTCGACTACCAGCTGGAAATGTACAAGCCCGCGGCCAAGCGGCGCTGGGGGTACTTCGCGCTGCCGATCCTGTACGGCGACCGGCTGGTCGGCAAGCTCGACGCCACCGCGGACAGGAAAGCCGGAGTGCTGCGGGTGGCCGCGATCCACCAGGACGTCGCGTTCGACCCGGCAATGACCACCGCAGTGGATGAGCAGATCGAGGACCTGGCTCACTGGCTCGAACTTGAGCTGACGCTGCCCGGCGCGTAGGTCAGCCACCGCCGCGCGCCAGCGCCCCGACTCGATCCAGAGGTCGGTCGGGGCGGGTTGCGGCGGTTCCGCTGCGGTTTATGCGGTCTTGAGCAGCGAGTCCAGCTTGGTGAACGACATCTCCCAGCCGACCCTCGCGTTCCCTTCCATCTCCGCGGTGTACGGGCCCTGTCGAAGCTCGAGCCGGGTCCTGCCTTCGGGCTCCTCGTGCAGCTCGATCCGCAGCGTGAACCGGACCAAGCCGCTGGTGCCAGGCACACCCTCGACGTCCTGGTAGCCGACGAGCAGCTCGTTCTCGACGACCTCGGCGAAGGTCGCGTCGATCTTGCTGCGCTCGCTCGGATTCGCATCGTTCACCATCGTGAGCCGCTGGTGCCCGCCGGTGCGCGCGTCGATGTCGACGCTGTCCCGCGGCACGGAGTAGCCCACCGGGCCGAACCACTGTGCCAGCTGATCCGGGTCCGTGAATGCCTGGTAGACCAGCTCGCGCGGGGCGTCGAAGATGCGGGAGATAACGAGCTCCTTGGTGCCTGCTGCCTGTGTCATGACCGTGTCCCTTCGGTTGAGTCGTCGCCCTGACCGGGCGACGTAGTTCCTTGCTCCTGCTGCTCACGAACCCGGCGCAGGTGCGCGTCGAGCCGGTCGAGGTTCTCGTCCCAGTACTGCCGGTATCGCTCCATCCAGTCGGTCGCCTCCTTCAGCGGGGCGGCCTCGAGCGTGCTGGACAGCCACTGGCCGGAGCGGCTGCGGGAGATCAGCCCGGCCCTCTCCAGCACCTTCAGGTGCCGGGAGATGGCCGGCATGCTGATCGCGAACGGCTCGGCCAGCTCGGTCACTGTCGCGTCCCCGTCGGCCAGCCGGGCCAGGATCGCCCGCCTGGTCGGGTCCGCCAGCGCCCCGAAGATCACGCTGAGCCGGTCCGCCGCCATCGCTTAACCACCTTGTTAATTAACTGATGTGTTAAATCTAGAACCGGACACGGGGAGTTGTCAAACGGGCAGCTCATCGTCGCCGGGGGCGCGGCGGCTGGCCGGGCGCTGCAGCTCATAGCGGTGATCATGGGCGCCGGACCTGCCTGGCGGCGGGTCCACTTTGGCCGGGGCCTGGCGCGTTCCGATCAAAGGGCGCAGTCTGGGCTGTGCGCCCGCAAATGCGCTGCCGCCAATTCGCCGAGAGGAGCGCAAGCATGCGCCGGAGCACCGACCGGATTCTGACCACCCACACCGGGAGCCTGCCGCGGCCGGCCGATCTCGATCAGCTGATCGCCGACCGAGAGGATGGCAAGGACGTCGACGAGGTGGCGTTCGGCCGCCGGGTCAGGCAGGCGGTCGCGGACGTGGTGGCCAGCCAGCTCGCCGCCGGAGTGACGGTCGTCAGCGACGGAGAGATGGGCAAGGTCGGCTACTCCACCTACGTCAAGGACAGGCTGACCGGATTTGAGGGGACCGGCCGCCCGATCACAAGCGTCGAGATGGTCGAGTTCCCCGAGCTGAACCCGACCACCACAGGCGGCGGGTCGCTTATCCGAGCGATGAAGCTGCCGGCCTGCAACGGCCCGATAACGTTGCGCGACTCCGAGGCCGTGCACAAGGACATCGCCAATCTCAAGGCCAGCGTCCGGGACGCCGAGCCCGCCGACGTGTTCATGACCGCGGCCTCGCCCGGCGTAATCGCCACGTTCCTTGCCAACGATTACTACCCGTCGGAAGAGGAGTACCTGTTCGCGTTGGCTGACGCGATGAAGCCGGAGTACGACGCGATCGCCAAGGCCGGCATCGTGCTGCAGCTCGACTGCCCCGACCTGGCCATGACCAGAAACATGCTCGGCAACGACAGCCTCACCGACAAGCAGTTCCGCGACAAGATCAGGATTCAGGTCCGGGCGCTGAACCATGCTGTCCGCGACATCCCGCCCGAGCAGATGCGAGCGCACTTGTGCTGGGGCAACAGCGAGCGCCCGCACATCACCGACATCCCGATGGCGAGCATCGTCGATGTCGCGCTCGAGGCCCGCCCGGCCGGGCTGTCGTTCGAGGCCGCTAACCCGCGGCACGCGCACGAGTGGACAGTGTGGAAGGACGTCCGCCTGCCCGACGGCAAGGTCCTGATCCCCGGCGTGCTGGACTCCACCACGAACTTCGTTGAGCATCCGGAACTGGTCGCGCAGCGGATCATGCGGTTCGCCGAGGTCGTCGGGAAGGAGAACGTGATCGCGGGCACCGACTGCGGGTTCGGCACGTTCGCGGGCTACTACCGGGTCAAGCCGCGGATCACCTGGCTCAAGCTGGCCGCGATGGCAGAAGGCGCGCGGATAGCATCCGACTATTTGTGGGGAACGGGCTGAGCACCGTGCAACCCTGGCTCCGGCCGCACGATGCGGTTCGACACCAGGTCCGACGCGCCGCGTAGGCCGGACCTGGTCCGGCGCCGAGGCCAGGCGCGGCTAGACCACCCGGCTGGGATCGACGCCGACACCGCCAGCGGCGCTGCTCTCGTATGCGGCGAGCGCGAACCTGAGGACGTCGACGGCCTCAGCGCCCCCCCACAGCAGCGGGCCCTCGCCGGTGTGCAGCCAGCGCAGCCAGTGCCGTCCCGAGTCGCGGAAGCTGCTTCCCCAGTCGTCGTCCAGCGCGTGATACCCGCGCATCTCGCCATTGGCGTAAACCTCGAGGCTGGGCTGCTGGATGCCGCGGCCGGTGCAGCGATTGACCCGGGCGAAGCCCTTGTAGCCAGTCACCTCCCAGCGCTCGTCGTTGGTGTAGTAGTCAGAGCGCAGGTACATGTCGGGCGCGCAGGTGACGTCCCAGCCGCCGCGGATCCCGCTCTCGTGCTCCCACGTGATCATGGTCGGTGCGTCCAGGTCGACGCCCGGGCCCATGTGCGTGTTGCCGATCCAGGCCCGGACCTCGCGGATCGGCCCGAAGAGCCAGAGGGCGGTGGACAGCTTGTGCCAGCCGTCGTCGAAGACCATGATCCCGCGGTTGATCTTCATCTGCTCCATCTGGTACTCGAAGGCACTGAACGGGACGTCCCAGCCGCCGTTGCCGACGCCGACCATCTTCATGTGATAGCCGACGACCTCGCCGATCTCGCCCGACTCGACTACCGCCTTGAGCCGGTGCAGCGGCTGGTAGAACAGGTAGTTCTCCATGACGCGCAGGATCCGGTTGTTCGCGTCCGCCGCCTTCAGCATCCGGCGCGCGCCGGCCAGGTCGTTGCACATCGGTTTCTGCGAGTTGACGTGCCAGCCGTTGTCGAGCAACTCGACTACGCCGTCTGCATGCAGCGGAGCTGGCAGCAGAGACTCGACTGCATCGACCTCGATACCGCTCGCCGCCAGCTCCGCTGCCGACGCGAACGTCGCCGCGTCTGGCCAGTCCGCCAGGCGCTGCGCGCGACGATCCGGATTCGGGTCGACCAGGGCGACGACCTCGGCCTCGGGGTTACCGACGTAGCCGCGGACGTTCAGGTCATAGATTCGGCCGAGTCCGACGAACGCGGTACGAACTGGACGGTCGTAGGGAACGAAAGTCAACGCGGCTGGTCTCCTTCGACGCTTCAGTGAGGGCCGGGACCAGATCGCGGACCGGTCGCCGCCACTTTATCCCTCCGTGTCGGCTCCCGGGAGAAACATGCGCATCTCACTTATCTTGGCTAGCCACGCGCGGTAAGCGGCAGCAAATGGCTCCCCCCCTCCGCTGATCGCCTCCATCAGCCAGGCCGCGGCCCTTTCAGCCTGGCTGATGACCGCTGCCGGGTAGGAGTACCGCACCTGGTGCTCGGCGAACTCGTCCTCGTCGACGAGCAGGACCCGCTGGTCCGCGCGCAGCCGGAGCACATCGAGGTCCAGATCGACCATGGTCACCTGGTTCTCTTCTGGCCACCGGGGCGGGGAGCAGATGTCGCAGTAGATCTCGGTGTCGGCCGGCTCTCCGTTGAAGGCCGCGGTCCACCAGCTATCAGCCGGGATGAGCTGGAGAAAGGGGTGCCCGAAGACGATCGGCGGCTCGTCTCCCCGGCTGGACTGCGACCCGGCGGGAGCGCCGAGCCAGACGCCGTGCTCGTCCTCGCCCAGGTAGTACATGGTGTGATGCCAGTGCAGGCTGCCGTCATATTTCGTATACACCACGCGTACTTCGCGCCTCGTCACAAGTTGCAACCCTATGCGCTGCCGCGGATCGGGCGGGTTTCATTCGAGCGCGCCGACGGGGTGCCGTGACGGCGGACCGGGGTGCCGTGACGGCGGACCGGGGTGCCGTGACGGCGGACCGGGGTGCCGTAACGGCCGCGTCGCGGCCCGCGTCGGACTGCCCCGGACTGCCCCTGCGACGGGCGCGGGCACGGGCCGCGCGAGCCAATCTAATAAACGCTAGTCGTTTGAGTTGACAGCGTTTAGCTGCGCGTTGCATACTGATATTAGTAAACAGTGTTAACGCAGTTAAGGAGCCCGGCCATGATCATCAACTTCCAGACCGTTCAGGACACTCTCTACGCACTCATCACCGTCGTCGGCATCGCCGTCGTGTTCGCGCTCGCCCTCATTGCCGCGGCTGGTCTCACTCAGCACAGCCGGACCCACAAGACCCAGGTTGGCACGCCCGCAACCCCCAAGATCGCGCAGCACCCGACGCAGAGTGACGACGCACGGCAGCTCGTACTGCGGTGAGCTACGGCCAGCCCGGCCAGAACCGCACTACCTAGAGAGGGACGACGCCCATCCGGCGCCGTCCCTCTTATGCCGTGCGTACTTATGCCGTGCGTCGGACATCAGCTCGTCCGCAGGCCGGCCCGGTCTCCGGCGACACGGAACAACACGCCCGCCCAGGTCCGGAACGGCCGCCAAGGCTCGGCGATGCGGGTGATCGTCTCAGCGTCGGGCGTGGCGGGCAAGCCGTAATAGTGCCGAAGGTAGGCGGCCAGCCTCGGCTCGCCGAGCGCCAGCCCGTCGGTCACGCCCGTGGCGCGCAGGTAAACGAGCATCGAATACATCGGACCGAGGCCCTTGATCTGCTGAAGACGGCCCATGGCTTCCTCGGCTGGAGCGGTGGCCAGCGTGTCGGCCTCAAGCTCGCCAGCGAGCGCGGCCCGCGCAACGCCGTGCAAGCGAGCCAGCCGGGTGTCGTCGATACCGGGAAATGCGGGGATCTCCAGCAGTCGCACCGGCAGCGGAAAGGCCGGCACGGCCTCGCCCGCGAGCTCGAATGTCGCGCCGAACGCCGCGCCGAGCCTGGCCCGCATGACCGTTGCCTGAGCCCGATGTCGGCGCTGCGCCAGCATCGCCCATGCTGCCGCTTCGTAGGGCGAGTGGAACAGCACTGGCCGAAGGCCTGGGTCCGCTGCCTGCAGTCCGCCGAGCACCGGGTCGGCCCGGCCTGCCGCGAGCCATCCGCCAGGATCGGCATCCACCGACAGGATCCGGCGGATCTGCGCTTGCGCGGCTACTGGATCGGCATCACCACTGAGATCCAGCGCCAGGCTGCCGTCTGGTTGCTGCGCGATTACCGCACCGGCATGGTGACGAAGATCGTCTGCGACAAAGGCGAGCCGCATCACGTCGCCTTCGGGGAACGGCCGGCCGGTATTCGGCCCGAAGCCGAACCCGGCCGCCGCCGCCAGCGAGAACGGCCCGTCCACCGGCATGATCACGCGCTTGGTCATGGCACTTGCCTCCGCGGAGCACCGCGCCGACCTGCGGGCCGGACTGGGTCGGTGCGCCACGTTCCCAGATATAGCGCTCGCCGCCGACAAAGCGGCGCACGCTTGCAATCGCTTAGCCATCTGCCTAATACTTAGGGATGTGGCTAATGTATCTGTGATCTGCACCTACCGGGTTCGCCCGGATGCCGAAGTCGAGTTCACCGATCTGCTCGGCCGGCACTGGCTGACGCTCCGCGAGCTCGGCTTCGTGACAGATGAGCCGTCGCTGATATTCCGCACGATGCAGGACCCGCCGACGTACGTGGAGATCTTCACGTGGGTCGAGGGCGGCTTCGAGCGCGCGCACGAGCACCCTGCGGTGCTCGCGATCTGGGAGCCGATGGAGCCGTTGCTGGAAGACCGGGATGGCCAGCCCAAGTGGGACTTTCCGGACTACCAGCGCGTGCAACTCGAGACGTGACCGCCAAGCCTCGGGGCCTGGCCGAGCTCGAGGACTTCGACGCCGTGTTCAGCGCGCTCGCGCACCGGTCCCGGCGGACGATCCTCGCGGTCTTGCAGGCCCGTGGCGGCGAGATGACGTCCGGCGCTATCGCTGCGAGATTCGAGCACTCGTGGCCGACCGTCTCCGGGCACCTGCGGATCCTGCAGCAGGCTGGCCTGGTCACGATCGACCTGCGGGGACGCGAGCACGTGTACCGGATCCGGACCGAACGGCTGCTCGCGGTGACACGCGGCTGGCTTGATCACTTCAGCTAGCCCGTCACGGCCGGGCAACCCGACCCCTAGCCAGCGGGCGGCTCGTGGCTGTGGCTCGGCTGCCACCCCATTTCCGCCAGCACCGCCAGGCCCGCGCGCAGCGCCTGGACACCGTCGGGTGTCAGGCGGCGGGCCAGCTCCGCGTCGACTTCGGACGCAGCCTCCCAGGAGACTTGGGCGGCGGCCTGGCCGCGTGCCGTGAGGGTGATCAGCATGCGGCGCCTATCTTCGGTGTCGGCGGTCCGCTCGAGGTAGCCGCGCATCACCATTGTGTCGATCAACTGACTGACGGCCTGCTTGCTGATGCCCAGCTCGCGGGTCAGCCTGCCGAGTGGCGAGGTGTCCTCGTAAGAACGCGCGAGCACGTACGCCCCGTTCCGCGGAATGTCGTCGAAACCGGCATCGAAGAAGGCATCGCGGACCGCGTTGCCGTACGCCTTGCGCGCGGCCCGCAGCAGGCCGGGAATGCCCATGGTGTCCGCGAGGGACTCGTCACTCATCACCGCAGGCTATTAGTTCAGCCAGTTGACTGTCAAAGCCGTTGACCACGTGGCGCCACCGTATCCGCACCGGACCGCGCGGATCGTCCGCACTCAGGTGCTCGCGGATGGCACCAGGCCGCGCCACGGCGCGCGGGCCAGGACGATCGCGTCGACGCGAGCAGCCCTGCCCTCCTCCAGTAGGCAGCAGGCCACGGCGTCCAGCTGACTGCCGGTGGTGCAGATGTCGTCGTAGACGAGCAGGTATCGACCTGACGTCCGGGCGGGATCTGGTATCCGGAGCGAGCCGCGCAGCTCGGTCGCGCTGGCGTGCTTCGACCATGCCGCCATGTCCGCTGACTTCAGAGTGGCCGCAGTCTTGACGATCGCCCTGGGCTCAGCGGTGTCGAATCGCCACCTCGGCATGGTCTGCGGTCTGGCTCTCGCCTCAAGTGCCGCGGCCCTGATCACAGCCTCGGTGTGGGCGAACTGCTGGCCACCTGGCCCGACGAAGCTCGGGTGCGCGACGATCAGCGCGGGCGGATCCGCCGTCAGGTTCTCGTCCAGCCATGCCAGCAGGAGCCTGCCGAAGATCACGGCCCAGCTTCGGTCCGAGCCGTACTTGTACGCGCTGATCGCCCGGCGCAGCGGGCCGGAGTGGTAGGCGATCGCATGGATCCGGCCGATCCGCCGGCTCGCGCTGTGGCATAGCTCGTTGACGCAGCGGCCGTCCGCGCTCACTCGCTGGCTGCAGGCCGGACACGCGTCCAGGCCCGGGCGGTCTAACCGGTTGCACGCACAGGCCAGGCACGCGCCTGCCGGGCCCGCGGCATAGCGGGGACACGTGCTGCACCCGGGGAACCTGGCTGATATCTGAAGCTCGACGCTCATCTCGGCACGACCGTAGCGCGGAGTACCGACGATCCGCCGACGTCGCCGGGCTAGGCCCGCGTACAGGCAGACGAACTGGGCGCACCGCCTGCCAGCTTCTGGGTTGAGCTTCCAGGCAGGGCGCCGGTGCCTACCCGCGCGCTGCAGTCGACCCGGTTCGGGGTCCGCGACCGCGACGCCAAGTTCGCCTGTGGCCTGGACGTCGTCCTCGACGGTCTGGCGATGCGGCTCATGTGCGAGCAGCGTTCGCCCGGCCCGGTCACTGCGCTAGCTGGGCCGGGCACGGATCGGGCCGCCTGGAAGCGAGTTCTCGACGATCCGGGTGTCCCTGACCACGAATTCGCCGTTTACCAGCACGTGCGTGATCCCGGCCGAAGGGCGCGTACTGGCCTGATAGGTTGCCTGATCGCTCACCGTGACCGGGTCGAACACGACAATGTCGGCGTCGCTGCCTGGGCGCAAGCGGCCTTTGCCGTGCATCGCGGGCACTCGGTCCTGCAGGAGCCGGGCTGGGAGCAGGCTGCACCGACGCAGCGTCTCGGTGAGCCCAAGTGTTCCGCCCGGCCCAGCCAGCATCCGCAACGCGCGGCAGAATGTCCCTGCCGTCCGCGGATGGGTCACGGCATCGGCTCGCAGTGGCCAGGCTGTTGGCTCGGGCGAACCGCCAGTCCAGGTCAGTGGCATCGCATCGCTGGCGACGATGGCACCGGGGAATTCCAGGGACCGCATCAGCAGTCGGCGGTCAGCGGGATCATCCTCATCCAGCAGCCTGATGATGACGAGCCCGCCAGGGTCAGCCGCGCGCAGTTCGCGGAGCCGTTCCGCGCTGGCGACCTGCTCGCCGGTCGGCGCGTACGTCAGGGACGACGGCGTAAGGTCACGCTCGGCAAGACGCTCGGGCGCCAGGAACGCCGCCCCTATGCCGGTCATCCCCGATCCGTAGGGATAGGCCTCCGTCGAGACGCGCGAGCCCGCCGCCTGCGCCCGGCCGACTAGCTCGAGTACTCGGTCCACGTGCCGCTGCGACGTGCTATTTAGGTGGCAGTAGTGCATGTGCGCGCCGGTCTCGCCGGCCGCCCTGACGATTTCCAGCGCGCCGTCGATGGCCGCGCCCGGCACCATCTCGATCAGATCCCGCGCATGGGTGAAAGTCGGCACGCCAGCCTGCGCGGCGAGTGCAGCGACCTTCAGGTACTCCGCCGGGTCGGTACCGGGCGCGTACCCGACGAGCACACCGATGCCGAGCGCCCCGTCGGCGAGGTCGGCAGCCAGCCGGTCGAGCATCGATGCGACTTGCGCGTTCGTTGCGGACTGCTGCCACGCGGGGCTGGCTATATTTGCCAGGAACGTGTCGAGCCTGCCGTCAAGCCGCACGCCGGCTACGGCCTCCATCCGGGCCAGCGCCCAGGACGTCGCGAAACCGTAGTTGACCGGCCGCCCTTCCGCTCCGGCCTTTTTGTAGGCAGCGTCCACCGGAGTGATGCCCGCCTCAAGCTCTAGCGCCGTGGTGACGCCATCCAGTGCCTGAAGCCGCAGGCCGGCGATGCCGTTCACGTGGCTATGCAGGTCGATGAAGCCAGCGGTCACCACCTGGCCGGCCACATCGAGTTCGACTGGCGCAGCACCAAGCTCGTTGCCGATCGCGACTACCTGACCGCCGGAGATTGCGACGTCCGCGATCTCGTCCCGCCCTGACTCCGGGTCAATGACCCGCCCACCGCGCAGCACAAGGTCGGGACTAGTCACTCCGGGGTAACTCGTCTCGGTCGCTCGCCGATCCTGAGCCTCGTACTGCGCATTGATCGCCTCCGCCACAGCGTCAGCGAGAGTCCGGTACTGCTCCCGAGTTATCTCGCCGCGATCATAAGCAGCGACCACATCGTCGATCGAACCGGGAACTTCCGGATCCGGATCGATTGCTGAGCCGCAACTGCGAGCTCGCGATAGGTCTGCGGAGGTGGTCGCCGTTCGTCGGGCCAGGACCTGCGCCGGAATCGCTCAGCCACCTCGTCAAGGCTCATCGCCCCCGACCGCAGCGCTAAGAGAAGATTCGGGACCTCGTTATCGGTCATGATCACCTTCAGTCCTAAGGTCAAGATCCGACTCATCGGAGTCTGTTAGCAAGGCGGCGCGCCCGTCGACAGAGTTGTCATAGAGGGACCAGCCATCGAGCCTTGCTTCAGCTCCTCAAAGCTCCGGCGATTCTCACTGCCCCAATCCGGATCTGCTTGGACGCGGATCGTCTCGGCCGATACGTAACGCTCACCAAGCCCGCGTCCAGAACGATACTCATCATTGCCCCCGCGATGGCGGGCGCGCAGCGCCGGCTTACGCTGACGTCGAGTGGAATGTCGACGAAGATCCCCTCTATTCGGGAGTAGCCAGCCGCGCGCAGCAGATCGATGTCGCTTCTCAGCGGATGCAGTCGGAGGACATCGTGATGTCCCAGATGACGTTCTTACGTCGGCTACTGCGCGAGCTGTGCCAGGCGTCTTCGCGATGTACGACGACTCTTCGTGCACGAGGTCCGAAGCCTCCATTGGCGACAGGCCCTCGACGACTCGGTACTAGCCCGCGGCGAGCCAGCTCCTCTTTAATGGCATCCGGGTTGATCATCATGTACTCGCGAGAGATCGATGCCGCGCGTGCTCCGGCAGGACGGTTGTCTTGCCCGGCACCAGCAAGCCCGCCCGGCAAGATGGCTCTGCCTTCACATGGCACGTCGTGCGCCCTGTCTGTACAAGTCGCTCCACGATCGCATCGTGCAGAGATTCGCGTTTCTCGGACCAGACCTCTCGACGACGGTCGATCGTGTGCTGGATATCCGTGGCTGAGCCGGCTGCGCGGGCTTTGTCTAACTTGGCTTCGACCTCGGCTACGTGCTCGGCGTGCTCGGCGTCGGTTAATGGGCGGACGCTTTCTGGATCGCGAGCGTCGTGCTCCGGTACGTCATCAGGCACCGGCGCGTCCGTATAAGCCGCAGACGACGGATGTCCGTCCGGCAGGTGAGCCAGGCGCTTGTCCAGGCCGGAGGACGAGTGCTCGTGCCTGAGCCGCTCGGGCTCGGCAAGGTCCAGCCTGGCGTCGGCAGCGCCCACTCTGGTCTCCTCTGACGTTTTTGCCTGGTGAGCACGAAGCTGACAGAACACTACTAAGGCACAGGGACCGCGACTACGCCCTGGAGGTGGTGCTCCATCGGGGGAATGAGCCGACTGGCCGCGGGTGGAGCCAGCTACAGCAGTGACAACTCGCCGGTGACAGCATCGATTCGGCTTGCCTCGGCCGGCCCGATGGCACAGCAGGTCGGCGTGCCCTCCGCGACCTGCGTCCGGCCCGCATCGTGGATCACCTGGACCGGCAGATTCGCCGCTCGCGCCTGCTCCGCGATCGCGTACAGTTCCTCCTCACCGCTAGCGCGCAGGACCACCTTGGGCTGGCCGTCACGGAGCCAAGCCCGGAAGTCGCGGCTACCGATCCCCGCCAGCGCAGCCGCCACGGCCGCGTGCGACGCCTGCGCGGCGACCTTGCCGCGGCCCATGCCGAGGTCAGCACGGACCACGATAGACAACTTGGTTTCCACCCTGCACACAGTAGGGCCCGGCCGCCGACCGGATCGGCTCCAGATGCACTGACACTCAGTCGGGGCAGTCCCCCGCCAGAAGAGCTGCCCCGATGACATCTGGCATTCATCCGCCGCAACGGACCTCGCGCACGGGCTTCCGGCCACGGGCCGAAGTCGGTCAAAGCGCACATAATTCCGACGCGCAGATTTATTGTGGTGAGCTGGCAGCAATAATGCTGCCAGCTCACCACGATAATCCGCCTGGGCTCAGCCGCGCGGCCGGTGGCGTTGCCCGGTGCCGGTGTCCTGGTGGTAGATGCGGTGGCGGCGTCCTGCCGGTGGGCCAGGTGGGCCAGGTGGGGCAGGTGGGGCAGGCTTCCGCTATGAGCAGGTCATTCTCCTTAGCAGAGGCGCACGAGCTGGTGCCGGATGTGCTCAGCCACGCCGGCAACCCGACCGAGTTACACGCAAGCCCGGTCGAGCTGTAGAAAGCCCGGCACCGCACGCGCCGTCTGCACGCGCCGTCCGCACGCGCCGTCTGCGCGCGCCGTCCGCGCCGCAATCCGCCGTCCGACCTGCGCGCGCCCCCGCGCCGGATCGACCGCGCGCCGTCCGCGCCGGATCGGCCGCGCGCCGTCCGCGCCGCATTCCGCCGTCCGCGCCGGATGGGCCACCCGGAGGGACGGGAGCTAGCCCACGGTGAAGCCCCGCGTCTGGGTAAGCAGCATGCCCGTCAGCTTGATCACGTGCTCTCCCGGTGCGAGATGCAGCCGGCTCGGCCGGATGACGTAACTGACCACGCCGGCCCCGCTGGCCTTCAGAACGCGGACCATGCGACCGTCGACATAGAGCCGGACGGGATGTTCCGGCAGGAAGTCGCGCGCGGTGATCCGGGTGGACCCATGAGGCGTTACCGTGGCGCGCGACAGCGCGATCCGATGTTCCAGCCGACTCAGGTCTGCCTGCGCCTGACTCCGGGCGGCCGACTCCTGGCTCCGGGCCTTCGTCGCCGCGACCAGGCTGGGCACGAACCGGGCCGCGTTGATCGTCCCCCACCCGCTAGCGACATCGAACCCCTTAGCCGCGAAGAACCCTTTCACGACCTTGCCGCCGGGCAGCGTCGAGGAGTCGTTACCGTGAATAACGTCTACGATGCCGTCGCGGCGCCCGGCGGGCCCGAGGGCTCCGTACAGGGCCGGGTTAATAGGCCCGACGTTCCCGTTATTGAGCTGAGTGGCCAGGGCAAGAACCCCCGCTAGCAGCGGCGATGCCTCTGAGGTCCCGTCCCTTGCATCCATCGTGAGATCGGGAACCGAGCGACGCCCGGAGTGCGTGATCGCAGCGACGCCGTTCTGGTATGCGGGCCGGGCGAACACCTTGGAGAAACCGGCCGCAGAGGAGAACGGCTGCTCGTTCCACAGCGGATCGGAACCGAGACGCTTGCCAGTCGGGCCAAGATTCGGGGTGGTGCCGCCCACTGCCGTCACCCACGGCGAGTCGTCCCAGGTCGCGGTGTCCCGGAAATGGGTCACGTCCTCGCACTGCCCGTTCGCGACCGGGAGGTTCTGCACCACGCCGCAGTCGCCGGTCGCGACGAGAAGGGGGATGCCAGCCGCGGCGGCCGCGAGTTCGCCAGGGACCTGGGCGAGGATCTCGGGCTTGCCGTGGCTGTAGCTGGACTCGCCAGTTCCGTCGCTGATCGTGATTACATTCGCCAGGTGCCTGATGGCAATGGACTCGACCGCCTTCATCATCTCCGGCGGCGCGACCTGACTAGCCGCGTCGTCGGTGACCTGGGTGTCTGCAGGCGTCACCGAAATGACGATCTTGGCGTAGGGGGCCATCATGTGCGCGGACAGGACGTCAAGGGCCAGTTCGCCCTGCCAGGCTCCGCACGACCCGTAACCGCCGAGCTTTACCATGCCAGGCGGGCACGTCTTTGGCAGCTTCCCGGCCGGGAAGATGGTCCTGATCTGCGGGTTCGGCAGGCCGAAGGGCTTGTCGAACTCCGCGACGAACTGCCCGATCTGCGGGTAATTCCAGCCCTCGATGACGGCTACCGTCGTTCCGGCACCGTCAATCCCGCGCTTCCACAGCGCCCCGATGTTGTAGTCATCGATGTCGGAACCACCCAGGATCGCGCCTTGCAGCGACGGGTGCGCCGCTATGCGTCGCAGCACTGCCTTGAGCACGCGGACCTGCGCTGCCTTCGACGGCAGCCCGCTGCTGGCGCTGTCCGCCAGCGGAGCGAGGTGCGTGATGCCGAACGGGTTGGGCGGAACCGGCGGCAGGCCGGAAGCCGCCGCGGTGCTGCGGGCCACATGGTCGCTGGCGGACGCAGTGCTGGCCACGAGCGGGGCCGCAATCATGCCTGCGGCCACCGACATTCCGAGCACGCCGAACCCGATCCTGCGCATTCGCGCCCCCTTGGCTGCCGACCCAGATCCCGTCAGATGTACATCTAGAGAAGACATACAGGCTCGGGCGCGCATTTTGTAGCGGTAGAGCGGGTTTGTTATGTAACGGCAAAGGTGACTGTCGGCGACGACCGGGTTTCAGCTCAGGCCAGCCTGGCTCCGCCGGACAATCTGCGCCATGGCTCGGCTGCGTTTCAGGACGGGAACGGGGTCGCGCCTCGCCTGACGCCCTGACACATCGCCGCGAGCCGAGCGCGGCCAGTGTCAAAACGCCGAGCTGGGCTAGCACTAACAAGGACAGCGGCGCACTGCGCCAGCGGCCGATTGCGGTGACTCCGGTGCGGGTAACGTGAAACCGCTCGTGCAGCCCGCTAAAGCCGGCTTAAGGAGACTAGGGCTTGACTAGGCCATCGTGGGACGACTCCTACGCCGGCGAGACGCCCGCACCATGGGATATAGGCCGTCCGCAGCCGGCCTTCGTCCGGCTTGCCGACCAGGGCATCCTGTCCGGTCACGTGCTGGACGCCGGCTGCGGCACTGGCGAGCACGTCCTGCTCGCTGCGGCACATGGCGCAAGCGAGGTACTGGGCATCGACCTGTCTGCGCGAGCGATCGCCAGGGCGCGAGCGAAGGCCGCAGAACGCGGTGTCTCGGCGAACTTCCAGGTTGGTAACGCGCTGGACCTCGCCCAACTCGGCCAGAGCTTCGACACCGTTATCGACAGCGGGCTGTTCCATGTCTTCAGCGACGAGGACCGCGTCCGTTATGTCGCGAGCCTGGCTACGGCGCTCAGGCCAGCGGGCATCATCTGCCTGATGTGCTTCAGCGACCGCCAGCCGGGCGACTTCGGCCCGCGGCGGGTCGGCGAGGCCGAGTTGCGCACGGCCTTCGCCGAGGGCTGGGCCGTCGAGTCCATCACCGCCGACACCTTCGAGATCAATCCGTTTCCAACCACCACCACCGCACAGGCATGGCTGGCGATCATCCGCAGAGTCTGATCCCCGCTTTGCCCCGCCAATTACCTCGGGTTCATCATCGACTACTATGGGTAACGAAAGCTGGCAAAACAGCCGATCAGAGAGCATCCCTCGAGCGGGCGACGGCGAGGGCGCGATCGAGAGGCAGGTGTGCCATGAAGCTGATCACCGCACTCTCGGCGTCAGCAACACTCGGACTAGCGCTCGCTGCCTGCGGCACCGCGACCATCGCCGTGCCGTCCTCGGGTGCCACCCCAGCGCCGACTAAGTCATCCCCGGCCACCGGTTCATCAGCGGCACCTTCCGCCTCTGTCCCACAATCGGCCGGGCCCAGTCAGCCGCCAAGCGGCTCCGGAAGTCAGGCGCCAGCAGCACCGCCGGACTCGGGCAACGTACCGAACGTGACCGATCCGTGGGCAGTCGTGTCCGCGTACTACGGCGACATCGAATCAGGCAACTACCGGCAGGCATGGGCGCTGATAGGGTCGGGCGCCACGACGGGCCAGACGTATCAGCAGTTCGCCGACGGGTTCGCCTGCACCGGATCGCAGCAGCTGACCGAGGTCAGCGAATCAGGTAACCAGGTCCAATTCGACCTGGCCGCGACCAACGACTGCAACGGCCAAGTGCAGGACTTCACCGGCACGGACACGGTCGAGAACGGCACGATCGTCGCCGCCCACGTCGTCCAGACCAACTAGCGCTCTCCTTCGACCGGCCGTACCTGGTCGCCCTGGCCAACACCGGCCCGAATAGCAACGGGCCGCAGTTTTTATGACCGTCGCGCCCGCCAGCTGGCTCGATCACAAGCACACGATCTTCGGCGCCGTCATCGCAGGCACCGACTCTGACACCCTGCGGGGCCCAGCTAGCCGCGCACGCGCCGAATCACGTCCGCCATCGTCTGGCCGCTCCGCACGCTTTCCGGGCGCTCGGCGGTGATGTCCGAACCCGGCCGGGCGAACTGGTCCCGCACCTTGACCAGAATCCAGCGCCGCTCGCCAGTCCTGGTCAGTCCGAAGCCGCCGTCCAGCTTCTGCCCGTGCAAGACGACAGACATGTGACCCGGCTCGTCGCGCAAGATCTCGGCGGGACCCTCGTCCCAGATGATCACCGCGCCGGAGCCGCGCCTGGCGCCCCCGTGCACGCCCTCGAAGTCACCCGCCGACAGCTCGTGATCCTCCACCGGCACGGCGAGCCGCCGGACGGCGGAGTCCATCGACGGCCCGTTCGGGACAGCCCACGAGCGGAGCACGTCGCCGACCTGGATCCGCACGTCATAGTGCAGCCGTGTCGCGTCGTGCTGCTGGACCACGAACCTGGACTGGGCCGCGAATCGGGTTGGCGCCACGAGGTGACGTTACAACGAGCGCGCTAAGGGGTTGACTCGCTGGCGCCCTGCCCAAGACTGGAGTTGTAACTGAAGTGCAGCAGGGAGTGCGACCGTGACTGCACCTAGCGAACGGCTGATCCGGCGGATCCGCCGAGACTTCGGACGCGGCACCGACGATGAGGTCATCAGGCGGCTGACCGCGCTAGCGCCGGATGACTCGAGCGAGCGAATTCAGGCCGCGCTGGTACTCGGCGCAGCCGGAAGGTGGAACCGGTTCGAGCAGCAATTGCGCCGGCTGGAGCTGGACTGGCGGGACGTCCTGGCGGTCGGCGGTCTCGCCGACGAGGACTGGCCGGCCCGGCTCGCGGCTGAGTTGCCGGCGGCTACTGACGAGCCGGGAAATCGTGGCACCCGTTCCGGCGGGAGGCCGTCCGCGCAGACACGGGCCCCGCGGCGGGACGCCAGCAATCCCCGCCGCACCCGGGCCCGCAAGCCGCCTCCACCCGGTCCTCGGTAGGAATAGCATCCGTGACCACCAGATTGCCTGCCCTGCGGCGCTGGCGCCCCCGGCGACTGACCTGAGGCCTGGCGGCGCGGCGCGCGGCTGTGTCCCGGATTCAGGGCGACAGCCGGAACGGCGGATAGACGTCGGTCACCAGCGTCAACGCGTAACCGATGACGCGGTTATGCCAGCGTGCCACGCCCGCCACGAAGTCGAACACGCCACGCGGATAGCGCCCCGTGATGAGGATCGCGAACCAGGCCACGACCAGGGCCACCAGCACAGCGATGTCCAGGAAGAACAGCACGATGTAGTGCGGGATGGCAAGCAGCCACTTGACCAGCGGCAGCCACCGGTTCAAGTCGACAGCGGCATCTGGGTACGGGTAGTCGAGGTGGACCGACTGGTGGTCGTCGGTGGAGGGGTACGTGTCGTCCATCAGCATCAGGTAGATCAGGACGCGGCTGCTGAATCGCTGCAGCTCGAGATTCCAGTCGAACCACCACCTCGGGTACTTCTGCCGGAACAAGATCATGAGCAGCGGGCCGAAGAACAGCAGGCCGCCAGCGCCCGCGACTGCGCCTGAGGTCCCGTGGCCGTTGCTCCATTGCCAGGCGTCGCCGGCCACCGCTCCCAGCACGATCCCGATCGGGATGATTGTGAAAATCCGGAAGAAGCTAGTCATGCGGTTGAGTTCCCGGTCGGGATAGTCGACCGAGAAGCTGACAGGGTATGGGGTTCCGTTCGGGTTTCCGTTCGTCATAATTCCTCCACGCATGGTGGTTGCCTGGCTGGACCTGCTACCGAGCCTGGTGCCGTCGCCCGCGGACCGCTAGGGCCAATGGGCCCACGTGACCGCCCGCCAGGAAGTCTTTACCGCGACGTGCGGTGACGCGCTCAGGCACGCCGACCGTCGGTTGACCTACCCGGCCGACCGGCCCGCATACAGCTGAGCGACGACCGCCGGTCCAGCCGCTAGCCGCCGCTCCAGCCCGCCAGGACCGAGTCGATGTTCGCCCGGACCTGCTCTCGCGCCTCCTGCCGGGGTATACCGGCCATGAGCAACTCGTCGTACCTGGTGTCCTCGTGCCGGACCGAGGCGATAACGGCCCGCGTGACAGCCTCTGGCTGCAGGGCACGCCCGGCCGCCGATCGGCCGACCCGGCCGCTGCCCCTGGTCGCCGTGTGCCTGGCGATCGCGTCGGCCCTCGGGGCGGGACAGCCGGGGTATAGCTGCCTGATCTGGTCAGCCAGCTTGCCCTGGAAATCGAGGTCCTGCGCCGACCGCCGCTCGGCGTCGCGCTCGCGGCGGCGCTGCCGTGCATCGGCATCGGCGAGGCACCGCCCCTCCGCGCGCTCCAGCGCGGCCTCCTCGACCAGGATGCCCTGCCGCTCGTACCGGCGGCGGGACCGGCTGAAGCGCACCACTACGGCCGACAGCCCGCTCTCAGCCCGCGCCCGTCTGGACAGCGCCGCGTTACCTGCCGGCAGGAACTCGAGATGGTCCAGGTCTGCACAGGTCAGACAGAGCGCGCCGGGCTCGTCCATGATCAGGAAGGTGCCACTGCCCCCGCAGGTCGCGCAGCTGAAATCCTTCAGCGGCATGATCACGAGCAAGTCAGCCGGCTTCGCCGCCGCGTCTGCCCTGTCCGCCGCGCCCGCGGCGCCGTGTTGACCGGAACTCGCGGCAGACGCGCTCGCGCCGCCCTCCGCAGCCCGCTGCGCGGGCACCGATGTGCGGGTCTCGCGTGCGACCACGGTGCGCCTTCCCTCCAGCCGGATCTGCCACGAAGCTACCAGCGCGCCACCCCGCACGGGCGGCGGCAACCGGCCTGGCCACGTGTCAGCCCGTCTGGTACTGCCGATTCCAGGTCAGGCCGCCGTCTGCGGTCGCTTCGATCACATAGCTAGCGTGCTGGCCGGCCGCCTGGTCGACTCCCACCACCCAGCCCTCGGAGGCGCTGACGAACGCGAGCCCGTAGGCCTGCGTTACGCCACCCACGTTGCCGCGCATGGCCCGGTCCGCGCCGCCGCCCGCCACCATCTCCAGTGGCACCGCGCCATAGCCGAACGACGGGGTCCCAGCCGACGAAGGCCGCCATATCGGAGCTGATCGCGCTGAACGGACCGGGATAGCTGCCGGGGCCAGGCCCGCCGCCATCCCGGCCGGCGAACTGCTGCTCTCGTGGAGCGGGTCATGGCCAGGTCAGGCGGGGCGGGCTGACAGACTTGGCCAATGACGGCGTGGCGCATCCGTGACTTTCATGACGACGACCTCGACGCGGCGGTCCGGCTCTGGGACGACCCGGCAGCCGGCGGTGCCGCGCCCGTTTTCGGAGTCTCTGACCTGATTACTGCCGTACGCGGCGGCGCACCCGCGGTGGCGGCGCTCGTGGGCGACGAGCTGGTCGGATCCGTGGTCGCCACGATCAGCGGGGCTCGGGCCACGCTGATGCGCATCAGCCTGGCGCCAGGGTGGCGGCAGCGGGGTATCGGCAGCGCGATGCTGACCGAACTCGAACGGCGGCTCGTGGCCGGCGGGGTGCACAGAATCGCTTGCCTGCTGTCCGACGACAACGAGATGGGCGCGGTGGCGATGGAGCACTGCGGTTACTCGGTACGTAGCGGTCTCAGCCTCTACGAGAAACTGGAGCCTGTCGGCCCGGCCGATGTCGGCATCCTGGGACAGCTGGGCGGGCGCATGATCCGCGCGAACACCTGGAGCCAGCTCGGCGGGATGGCCAAGGAGAAGGATCTGATCGAACGGCGCGTGATCATGCCGCTGGCCAGTTCTCACCTCGCCAGCCGGCTGGGACTCGTCCCACCGCAGGCCGTCATCTTGTTCGGGCCGCCGGGCACCGGGAAAACCACCTTCGCCAAGGGCGTGGCCTCCCGGCTCGGCTGGCCGTTCGTAGAGCTGTTCCCGTCCCGGCTCGCCGCGGACTCCTCGGGCGGCCTGGCGTCCGCGCTACGCGAGGCATTCGCCCTCATTGCCGAGCTGGACAAGGTCGTCGTCTTCATCGACGAGGTGGAGGAGATCGCCGGGCTGCGGCAGCCCCGGCACGTGTCTGCCGCGCAGGGCGTGACCAACGAGATGCTCAAGCTCATCCCGCCGTTCCGCGAACAGGACGAGCGGCTGCTGATCTGCGCCACGAATTCGGTCCGCGACCTGGACACCGCGTTCCTGCGTCATGGGCGGTTCGACTACGTAATCCCGGTCGGACCTCCCGACGATGACGCCAGGCAGGCGGTCTGGAACCGCTACCTGGCCGGGATGCCGCATGCGGAGATGGACATCGCGACCATCGTTGCGCGATCCAGGCTATTCACCCCGGCCGACATCGAGTTCGCTGCCCGCAGGACGGCTCAGCTGGTGTTCGAGCGAGTCCTGTTCCAGCGGGACGAAGAGCTGACGACTACGGCGGACGTCCTGGAGGGGATCGCGCAAACCCGCCGCACGCTCACCGAGGAGATGGTCACCCAGTTCGAGCAGGACATCCAGGACTACGCCCGGCTGTAAAGTGCCGCCCGCCCAGCGGTGGGCGTCGGGGCCACAGATGGTCCGATGCCCGGGCGTCTGGTGGCAGCCCGGACTACCATGGTGCGCCATGCGACCCCTGGGTGATTTCGGCGTAATCCTGGCTACTGTCGGCGCTGGCCTGATAGTTGGCGCCGCGGCCGTCTCTCCCGCTAGCGTCACCCAGACGCCGCCGCAGGCAGGCGGCGTGCCAAGCGCGCAGTCGGCTGCGCGGCTGCCGCGGTACGGAAATGCCGGCGGCCACGCGGTCGTACCCGTCGCCGGGCGGGCCGTCGGCACCACCCACCCGAACCACGTTATAGGCGATGGGAAACCGGCTAGCTGCACCTCGGCCGCGGTCGTGAGGGCCGTGGCCAAGGGCGGCATCATCACCTTCCGCTGCGGGCCGAAGCCGGTCACCATCACCATGACGGCCACCGCGAAGGTCGTGAACACGAGCCACCGGATCGTGCTGGATGGCGGCGGGCTGGTCACGCTCAGCGGTGGCGGCAAGCAGCGGATCCTGTACATGAACACCTGCGACCCGAAGCAGAAGTACACGACGTCAGACTGCTGGCAGCAGAAGTGGCCGCAGCTGATCGTGCAGAACCTTACGTTTAAGGACGCCTACTCGGCCGTCCGCCAGACCGCGACCTCCAGCTATGGCGGCGGCGCGATCTTCGACGAGGGCGGCCAGCTCAAAGTCGTCAACTCGGGCTTCGTCGACAACCGCTGCTACAAGAGCGGCCCTGACCTCGGTGGTGCCGCGATCCGCGCCCTCGGCATGTGGCCGGGCAGTCCGGTCTACATCACCAGTGATACCTTCCGCGGCGGTCGGTGCTCTAACGGCGGCGCGCTGAGCAGCATCGATGCCAGCTGGGCGGTGTACAACAGCCTGTTCGCCAACAACAAGACCACTGGCTGGGGCGAGAACCCGCAGAAGTCGGGCTCGCCGGGCGGCGGCAGCGGCGGCGCTATCTACACCGACGGGGACAGCTACAACGTACTCATCGACGGCACCATCATCCACTTCAACTATGCGCATGGCGGCGAAGGGGGCGCGGTCTTCTTCGTGGTCGACGAGGGCCACGGCGTGCTGAAGATCGAGAACTCCACACTCCACCACAACCCGGCTGGCGGGTACCAGAATGCCCCGGGCATCTTCGATAGCGTCGACCAGGTCGTCACCGAGCCAGTCGAGATCCACTCGACGGTCAACTGAGCCGCGCAGGCCGACTCAGGCCCTGGGCAGCTGCCGCAAGGCGCCAGCCGCATTCCAGCGCACCGCGCCGACGAAGTCGCGCGCATGCTCCGCGGCCGTGTAGTCGCGCCGAGCCTGGCTCGCCGCAATCGCGCGGTCCAGGTCGTAGCCGCACTGGTCGAGCAGCACCGAGAAGTCTCGCCGCACCGGATCGAGAGCGTCATACCCGAACGACCGCTGCATGCGGGCGAACAACGCCCGGTACAGCCGGGCCCGCTCGTGCAGGCCGGACGAGTGTGACATCGGGTTCTTCGGCCGCTCCAGGATGTACGAGGGCAGCATGTCCCTGAACGCCTGCCGCACGATCCACTTCTCCTGGCCATCGCGGACCTTCAGCGCGGCCGGCAGTCGCATCGCCAGCTCCACAAGCGACAGGTCGAGGAACGGTACCCGCGCCTCGACTCCCTGTCCCATGCTCACCCTGTCGACTCGCTGCAGCTCGGTTCGATGCAGGTTCCTGATCTTGTGCAGGAACAGACGCCGCGATGACTCGGGCGCGATCCGGTCATACATCGAGTACCCGCCGAACAGCTCGTCGGACCCGTCACCAGTCAGCACCACCTTGATGCCCAGCTCGCGGGCTCGCGCGAACAGCGGCACGGACACGACCGCGTTGATGATGTCTCCGTACTCGGTCAGCTCGGACATCCGGATCGCGTTGCGAATGTCATCGGCGCGGATGGCGCCGGGCCGCACCTCAATCACCTCGTGCCGAACCCCGAGATCGGCGGTCAGGCGGCGTGCGTACAGCAAGTCGTCGCTGCCGGGAGCGCCTACGGTCAGCGCGACGCAGTCCGGGTGCATCTCCCGGACATGCATCAGCACGAGCGAGCTGTCCAGGCCGCCGGACAGTATCACGCCCACGGTCAGGTCGGTGTCGACCCGCACCCGGATACTGTCCTCTAGCGCGAGGCGAACCTGCTTGGCCGCCTCAGCCGGATCTTCGATGGCTGCCGCGGCGTCGCCGAGACGGAGCAGGTCGACGTAGGGCGCGAGGACTGGCGCCTCCGCCGACGAGCCTGCCCAGCCGTGATGTCCCGGCGGCACCTCCGACACCGCCGACCCAACCGGCACCAGCGCCTTGACCTCGGACGCCAGGTGCAGCCGACCCTCCCGGCAGGCCCAGTACAGCGGCTTCACCCCAAGCGGATCGCGAGCCATGTACGTCCGCAGGTAAAGCCGGTCGGTGATCGCGAACGCGAACTCCCCCCGGAACCGCCGGACCGCGCGCTCCCCCCATTCTCCGAACGCCTCGAGCACAACCTCGGTATCGCTCTCGCTGCGGAACTGCCGGCCGAGGCCGATCAGCTCGGCGCGCAACTGCTGGTAGTTGAACAGCTCGCCGTTATAACACAGCAGCCAGCGGCCATCCGCTGACAGCCACGGCTGGACAGCCCGGTCCCTGTCCACGATCCGCAGGCGCTGCGTGCCGGCGAGCAGCCCATTGTCGCACAGCGTCTCCTCGACCTCGCCGCGAGGCGCGAGCGAGTCCAGCATCTGGCGGAAGAGCGCGCTGTCGGCGCCCGGACCGACGATGAGGGCGATACCGCACACCGCGCTCAGCCGCCAGCCGGCTGATCAGGGAGCAGTCGCAGCGCGCGGCCAGCGCCCGGCCGCACGCACACGTGCCAGGCCTGGCCCTCGTCGATGACGTTGATCTCACCCACCCGCTGGCGCTCAAGCAGCAGCGCCTGCAGAGTCCGGTCAGCCTGGAACCTGCGGAACCAGGTCATCTCGATGTCGGCCGCGTAGCCGATGCAGTGAGCACTCGGTAGCAGGGCGGCGTAGCCCAGTGCGCGCAGGTTCTGCTGATGCTCGACGCTGCGCGCCAGGCTCGTTACCCACAATCGCGGTGTGGCCCGAGGTGCCAGCGCGGCGAACTCGGCCGCGATCTGGTTGAGCAACACGATTAGTTCGGCCCTGGCGCATGGAAAGCGGAGTCCAGCGGTGCGCGGCAGGCGATCGGGCGCGGCGAAGCGTTCGGCTGAGCGTGCCGCCCGGCCCAGCAACGTGGACGTCTGCAACCGGTAGCGGAACAGCAGCATGCCGTCGCGCTGAAGAGCCTCGAGATGAAGAAGGTCATCCGCGCTGAACACGTCCGCATCGGTCGCATAAGCCGGCAGGTGACCCCACCACAGCAGGTCGATCTGCGCCAGTAGCGCGATCCGGATCATCGCCAGCAGGCTCCCTGCTGAGCTCCGGGCACTGGGACGGTAAGCCCTGGCTTCCTGCAGTACCCGCCAGATCGCCGCATCCGGTCCCTCCGGCACGACGGAGAGCACCGCGGCGAACGCGGGCTCGCGCAGCCGCCGGGTCAGGATCCGCGTAGCGGCTTCCGGGCTCGGGATTCCGCCTGGCCTTGCCAATTCCGCGATCAAATCGGTCACCGCCTCGCGATAGGCGACGACGTCTGAGTCGCGTCGTGCTTCACCGGCCAGCAGGCGGCTAGCCGCCGGCTGCCAGCTCAAGAGCCGCTCCGTCACATGCACTCCCCCGAAGTGCTGCCCGGGCCTAAGCCGAGCGCCGGCACCGACAGTAACAGAAACATAACTACGGGTGATGCAAGTTGTAATCTTGGCCGCCCGTCCGGTCTGGGCCTGGACTGTCGCTATGACGCCGACCTGCTCCGTCGGGGAGCGGGAAGCTCTAGAACCGAGCACGCCCCAGCAAACCGCGCGGATCGGGCGCCCGGCCGGTAAGAAGCGCTGGCCGACCAAGCCCTGCTAGGCCTCAGGCTGTCGCCTGCGATGCCTAGTGACTGCCCGCGGCAAATAGGTCCTCCGCGAGCGCCCCGGGCTTCCAGTCCAGCGACTTCTCGAAATGCACAGTCGTTCCGGCCTCGCCGTTCCCGGTCAGGTACAGGTCGTCTACGACGGCGTCAATGATCTTCAGGCCGCGGCCGTGCTCTGACATGAGCGTTGCCTGGTCGGGGATGCGCCTGCGAACGTTATCGCGATTGCCGGTATCAAGCACCTCGATCACGCACCGGCCGTCGCGGGCGCTTGCGATCACCTCGTATTCCTCGCCGGGTCCGGCGTGCTGGATAACGTTGGCGCACGCTTCGCTCAGGGCAAGTGCGATGTCAGCACGCGTTTCGGCGACTACGCCGAGCCTGTCCAGACAGCAATCAAGGACCTGGCGGGTCACCGGCACGCTGGCAGCATCACGGGGCAGCGACAGCGACACCTTGATCTCCAATTCGGCTACCTCCTGACACGGATGACTGGGACGCGCACCTTGTCAGGTTCCCGAGCCAGGCGGGTCCTAACTAACGGAACGGACAGGCATTGGTGGCCCGCCGCTGGCATCGGATCGGGACTACCCGATAGCGGGGCCCACCGTGACCCGGCCAGCTTCGGCGGGCAACGCCATCTGGGCGGTCCGCTGCGCTCCGCGGAGGTCTGTATCAGCGCAGCCCGGCGGGAGCGACTTTCGTGTTTGCCGCGGCTTGCCGGTCCCGGTATCGGCGTACTTTCGCGATTGTGCCGCAGGCTCTCCCGTCGGGACCGCCCGCGTACATGAGGCACCAGCGCTTGCTGCCGTTCCGAGTGTTGTCGTAGAACACCCAGCGGCAGTCGGGGCAAGCCTTCAGGCGCTTCCAGGTGCCATCGGTGACCGCCGAGATCACCGCGGCAAGCAGGTCGCCCGCCGGACCTGCATCGTGCTTGTAGACGATCGCGCCGGCCTCGATCTTCGGGCGCATGTCTGTCCGCTCGATCCACTCGTTGAGGCAGGCGGCATCGCCCGTCTCGACCACGTGTCTCAGGTCATCGCGCAACCCGCGCACGAGACCCGCGTCCCGGCGGCGCCAGCGCTCGTCACGCGCTAGCTCATCGAACGTATCGGTCGCCAGCCGAGAGTCGTTCGGGATGAGCCAACTGTTCAGCAGCGACCGCACTGGCTCCAGCCTGGCCGGTGCGACCTGACCTGCGGACTCCTGCCTGGTAACCATCAAATGACTATAGCGGTTGCAGACGGCAGCGGTTGCAGACGGCCAGGAGCGACTGTAACTTGCTAAGTCAATAGCCGGTTACAGCACGGAGAAGGTACGGATGATGGCAATGGATGTCGGCTGGACAGCACTGCAGTGGCCTGGCATGGAGCACGTGATCGTGTCCGCCGACGAGCGCGGATCCCGGGCCGACGGCCGACTGGTCCTGGCGAATCAGGGGCTGGCCGGGCCCGGATTGGCCAGCGTCAGGTACGAGCTGACCTGCGGCCCGGGCTGGCGGGTCGCGTCGCTGGTGATCACAGTCACTAGCGCCACCGCGGAGGATGCCCTGACCCTGACGGCCACCGCCGACGGCCACTGGCTGGCAGACGGGCGGCCGCAGGCAGACCTCGACGGCTGCGTCGATGTCGACATCAACTGCACCCCGCTGACCAACACCCTGCCTATCCGGCGACTCGACTGGTCGCGAACCGGCACGTGGCACGACCTCGACGTCGCCTACGTCAGTCTGCCGGAACTCTCCGTCCGGCCGACCAGGCAGCGGTACACACTTCTGTCCCGTGACGAGCTAAACCACGCCCTGTTCCGATATGAATCGCGATCGTTCGTAGCCGACCTGGATGTCGACGGCGAAGGCTTCGTCGTCGACTACCCGGGCATCTGGCGCCGGATCACGGCCGGCCAGGGAGCCGCAACATGAGGGCCGGATCAGTGTGTCCCGGGCACATTCGCCGATGAGGCTCTCAGGCTATTAAATCCGGCAGCTTTTGAGATATCTATATGACCATGGCATCGACGTCATCCGGCAAAGTCGGCACGTGATTTTGCCCACGCGTCGTGTTAGAGTTCCGTTCGCTAGCCGGTCGGGCTAGCCAGCCTGTTCAGGTAAGTAGCTAGTTCTTTGGGTCCGCATATGTTCTAGCCGGAACGTTGGCTCGACAACGCGGTCTTAATACGTTACCGGAGCGCATTGCGGAGCTTGCAATGCGGAATGGCGCGAGGGTATCCGACTCTCGCCTTCAGGTCGGGGGGGACATGAGCAGGCCAGCTTGTTGTGCTGTTAAGCCTCGTCACCGGATCGGGTGGCAGGCTCAGGATTGCGGTCACGTGCGTTCGCAAGCCACCGCATTGGCACCCAGCGTGTCGTTGCCATCTGCCTAGCAGCGCCATGCACAATTCGCTCAACTACCTAGTGGCAGCCGTCGCGGTCATCGGCGGCATGAGCCCCGGGCCGAGTGCCGGGGCGACAATTCTGCACGCAGGTACCGATGCGCGGCCTGGTTCGGTCTATCGCGGCGCCAGGTCGCACCTTGCGATACCCGGAACCGGCCGCGGCGTCACCAGCCCGGCGCTGCCCAATTCGCCGTCACTCGCCGAGTCAGTTCGGTCCCGGCCAGGTGCGCGTGCTGCCGCTTCGCTGGCCCGCAATTCGGCGGACGCGACGGCGGCCTTCAACCCAGTTACGGGCAGTCAGGGCTTCGCCGTATTCGTCAAGGGGAGCGCCGCGCTCAACGCGACGGCGGTTGCCGGCCCGGTTGCGCTCGGCGGCAATCTGACCTTCGGCTCCGGCACGTTCAGTGTGGCCACGCAGACAGCGGGATCTTTTACCGCCGCGGGCGACTCCAGGCCCACCGGCCTGCTTGTCGGCGGCAATATCAACTGGGCCGGCAGTTCGTCGAGCGGCACCGTCAGCATCCAAAACAGCACCTATGTCAAGATCGGCGACCTGACCGGCTCTACCGTTGCGCAGTCCGGCTCTGCTGCGACCCATATCGTCCCGACCGGGCACGGCTACTCGTCGTCGCCGCAGATCGCAGAAGTCGTCAACCAGCCCACGTCCTCGGTCAACCAGTCCGGGCTCATCGACTTCACCGGCACGTTCAGTACTTTTGCCGGGAATTCGTCGAACTTAGCGGCCTGCGCTAGCACCATCGCACTGGATCAGGCGAACGGCACGCCGCTGCCACTGCCGCTGTCGTCGGGAACCAATGCGTACATCACGCTGAATGCCGGGGTCCAGAACATTCTAAATATCACAGCGGCCAACTTAGCGAATATCAGTATTTTACAATTTAGAAACCTTCCTACCGCGACGATGCCGCTGGTCATTAATGTTGACACCAGCGGCGTGGGCAACAATTTCTCCTGGACGCTGCCGAACATCAACGGATTCCAGAACTCGGCCGCGCCATACCTGCTGTGGAATTTCTCCTCCGCGACGCAGCTCACCATCAATGGCTCGCAGACCGTGCCGGGGACCATCTACGCTCCCGGCACCACGGTCAACGACTCCGACGGAAATGGAATCAATGGCGGCGTTATAGCGGCAGCCTATGCACAGGGCGCCTCCGGCGGCAGCCCCAACGGCGGGCAGGTGCTCTCCGCGCCATTCGCGACCACAGTCCAGGGTTGCGCGACCGCGCAGCTGACGATTGCCAATTCGGCCAGCGTGGGCAGTACCGTTCCCGGCGGGACGGTTCACTATACGGTGACCGCCACGAACTCGGGGCAGGTCGCTTACACCGGAGCGACGTTCACCGAGTCGCTGTCGGATGTGGTCGATGACGCCGTCTACAACAACGACGCCGCCGCCTCAGCGGGCAGCGTCAGTTTTGCCAGCCCCAACCTGACCTGGACGGGGAACCTGGCGCCGGGCGCAGTCGCGACGGTGACGTTCTCGGTGACGGTGAACAACCCCGATACCGGTAACAAGGTGCTGGCCAGCACGGTCGCCTCGGTGACGGCAGGGAGTAACTGCGCCGCTGGCAGCACGGATCCCAGGTGTAGCGTCAGCGTGCCTGTCGCGGTCCTGACAATCGCGATGACGGCTAGCCCGCCGACGACTACTCCGGGCGCCGTGGTCAGCTATACGATTACGGTCACTAATTCCGGACAGTTCGCCTATACCGGCGCGAGTTTTACTGATTCGCTGTCTGGGGTACTTGATGACGCCAGTTACAACGCCGACGGGACGGCAACGGCGGGCAGCCTGTCGTTCGCGAGCCCGAACCTGACCTGGACCGGGAGCCTGGCGATCGGCGCGACCGCGACCATCACCTACTCGGTCACGGTGAATAATCCCGATACCGGGAACAAGAGTCTGGCCAGCACCATTACCTCGGGCACGGCCGGCAGTAACTGCGCGAGCGGCAACACTGACTCGCGGTGCGCTAGTACGGTGACTGTGCTGGTGCCGGGGCTGACGACCACGCTGACGGCGACGGTCAGTAGTACCACGCCGGGGTCGGTGGTGGGGTACACGGTGACGGCGACCAACACGGGGCAGACCGCTTACTCGAGCGCGTCGTTCACAGATTCACTGGCCGGGGTGCTGGATGACGCGTCCTACGACGGCGACGCGGCGGCATCCTCGGGGAGCGTGTCGTTCGCCAGCCCGAACCTGACCTGGACCGGGAGCCTGGCTATCGGCGCCTCGGCGACGATCACGTTCTCGGTCACGGTGCACAACCCCGACACCGGCGACAAGCTGCTGACCATTACTATCGTGTCTGCGACCGCGGGTAGCAACTGCCCGTCCGGCGGCACCGACCCCCGCTGCTCCAACTCCATCCCGGTGCTGGTACCGGGCCTGAGCATCGCCGCGTCCACCGACGTGGCGGCGACGGTGCCCGGCGGCGTCGTGCACTACACCGTGACGGTGACGAACTCGGGGCAGACCGCCTACACCGCCGCCACGTTCACCATGCCGCTGGGCGGGGTGCTGGACGACGCGGCCTATAACGGGAACGCGGCGGCGTCGGCCGGGAGCGTGTCGTTCGCCAGCCCGAGCCTGACCTGGACCGGGAGCCTGGCGACCGGAGCGTCGGCGACGGTGACGTTCTCGGTCACGGTCAATAACCCCGATACCGGCGATCATGTGCTGTCCTCGACGGTCACCTCGGCGACGCCGGGGGCTTCGTGCCCGGCCGGCGGCGGCGGGGCGGCGGCCTGTACCGCGACGGTGAACGTGGCGCAGCTGACGATCGTGAACAGCGCGAACGTGTCGTCGACGACGCCGGGCTCGGTGGTGCGGTTCACCGCGACGTTCACTAACGCCGGGCAGGTGCCCTACACCGGGATCACCATCACCACCAACGCGGCGGACGTGTTCGATGACGCGGTCCCGAACGGGGACCAGACCGCCACCTCGGGAGTCTTGTCGATCAACGGCACAAGCGTGTCGTGGACCGGCAGCATCCCGGTCGGCGGGTCGGTCACCGTCACCGGCACGGTGACGGTGAACAATCCCGACACCGGCAACAAGCTGCTGGCCTCCACCATCACCACGGCCGCGGCCGGGTCGAACTGCCCCTCGGGAACGACGGACCCGCGCTGCTCGGTCGCCGTGCCGGTGCTGGTCCCGGCGCTGACGATCGTGCAGGCCGCGGACACCACCACCGCGGTGCCGGGCCAGGTCATCGGCTACACCGTGACGATCACCGATACCGGCCCGACTCCGTATGCCGGGGCGGTGGTGAACGAGTCACTGGCCGACATGCTCGACGACGTGACCTACGACAATGATGCCGCCGCGGCCGGGGGGACGGTGTCCTACACCGCGCCGGTCATCACCTGGACCGGGGACCTGGCACCGGGCGGCTCGGCGACGGTGACGTTCTCGGTCACCGTCAACAACCCTGATGCCGGCGACAAGCTCGTCATCGCCGCGGTGTCCTCGGCCGCGACCGGGTCGACCTGCCCGCCCGGCTCCATCACCAGCGCGTGCCGGTCCACGATCGCGGTGCTCACCCCCGGCCTGACGATTGTCAAGACCGCGTCCACCTCGACCCCGGTGCCGGGCCAGCAGGTCACCTACACCATCACCGTCACCGATTCGGGCCAGACCCCCTATGCCGGCGCGTCGTTCTCCGACGACCTCACCGGTGTCCTGGACGACGCGCACTACAACACCGACGCCACCACCACCGCCGGCACCGTGTCGTATGCCGCCCCGGTGATCAGCTGGACCGGGAACCTGAACCCCGGCGACACCGCGGTCATCACCTACTCGGTCACCATCTCCAACCCCGACACCGGCGACCTGATCCTCGCCAACACCGTCATCTCCCCCACCCCCGGCAGCAACTGCCCGGCGACCGGCCCCGACCCGCGGTGCACCGTCACCCTCACCATCGTCAGCGCCGCCACCCTGACCATCACCAACACCGCCGCCGCCCCGTCGGCGGTGCCCGGCGGCACCGTGCACTACACCATCACCGTCGCCAACTCCGGCCTGACCGACTACACCGGCGCCACCCTCACCGACGACCTGACCGGGATCACCGGCGACGCCGCCTACAACGGTGACGCCGCCATCACCGCCGGGACCGGCACCCTGGCCTACACCGCCCCGGACCTGACCTGGACCGGCACCGTCCCCGCGTCCGGGTCGGTCACCATCACCTTCACCGCCACCGTCCACAACCCCGACACCGGCGGCCACCTGCTCACCACCACCATCACCACCACCTCACCCGGCAGCAACTGCGCCAGCGGTAGCGGCGACCCCCGCTGCACCTCGACGGTCACCGTCTCCCAGCTGACCATCGACTTCACCGCCAGCACCCCAACGACCACGCCGGGCGCGGTGGTGGCCTATACCGCGACCCTGGACAACACCGGCCAGACCCCCTACCTCGGTATCAGCGTCGCCACCGACGCGACCGGCATAGCCGACGACGCCACTGGCAACGGCGACCAGGTCGCCTCCTCCGGCACCCTGTCGGTCGGCACGACCGGCGCGGTCTGGACCGGCGACATCCCCGTCGGCCAGACCGTGACGATCACCTCCAGCGTCACCGTCGACAACCCCGACACCGGCGACCACGTCCTCACCGCCACCGCCGTGTCAACCGCGCCAGGGAACAACTGCCCGCCCGGCGGCACCGACCCCCGCTGCACGCCCGTCACCGACGTGCTGACCCCGGCCCTGACCATCAGCCAGTCCGCCAGCACCACCACCGCGGTGCCCGGCCAGCAGGTCGGCCTCACCCTCACCATCACCAACACCGGCCAGACCCCCTACACCGGCGTCACTGTCACCGACTCCCTGGCCCAGATGCTCGATGACGCCACCTACGACAACGACGCCGCCGCCACCGCCCCCGGCACCCTCACCTACACCGCCCCGGTCCTCGCCTGGACCGGCGACCTGCCCGTCGACGGGTCCGTGGTCATCACCTTCACCGTCACCGTCAACAACCCCGACACCGGCGACAAGCTCGTCATCGCCGACGCCGCCTCCGCCGCCACCGGATCCACCTGCCCGCCCGCCACCACCACCGCCCCCTGCCGCATCACCGTGCCGGTCCTGACCCCGGCCCTGACCATCACCAAGACCGCCTCCGTACCGACCGCCACCCCCGGCTCGACGGTCACCTATACCATCACCATCGACAACACCGGCCAGACCCCCTACACCGCGGCCAGCGTCACCGACGACCTGACCGGCGTCCTGGCCGACGCCGCCTACGACAACGACGCCACCGCCACCGCCACCGGCACCGGCACCGGCACCGTGTCCTACGCCGCCCCCATCCTGACCTGGACCGGCAGCCTCAACCCCGGCGACACCGCCACCATCACCTACACCGTCACCGTCCTCAACCCCGACACCGGCACCGGCACCCTGACCAACACCGCGACCTCGGCAGCGGCCGGCAGCAACTGCCCGGACGACTCCACCGACCCCCGCTGCACCGCCACAGTGGACGTCGCGCAGCTTACGATCGCGAACTCCGCAAGCGTGAGCAGCACCACCCCGGGCTCGGTCGTGGATTACACGATCACGATCACCGACGCCGGGCAGACGAGCTACACCGGCGCCACCGTCACCGACCCGCTAGACGACGTGCTGGACGACGCCGCGTACAACAGCGACGGGACAGCGAGCGACGGCTCGGTCACCTTCACGAGTCCGGACCTGGCCTGGACGGGCAGCCTGGCGCCGGGCCAAACCGCCACCATCACCTTCAGCGTCACCGTGAACAACCCCGACACCGGGAACAAGATCCTGGCCAGCACCATCAACTCCACGGCAGCGGGCAACAACTGCCCGGCCGGTGGCACCGACCCCCGATGCACCGCCACCGTCACGGTCCTGATCCCCGCACTGACCATCACCAAGACGGCAGCCGTCTCCACCACCACCCCCGGATCCACTTTCGGCTACACCATTACCGTCGATGACACTGGTCCCACCGCCTATGCCGCCGCCACCATCACCGATCCCCTCGACGGCGTGCTCGACGATGCCACCTATAACGACGACGCCATGGCGTCCACTGGCACCGCCACGTACTCGAGCCAGGTGCTGACCTGGACCGGCAGCCTGGCGCCCGGTCAGACCGCGACCATCTCCTACACCGTTACCGTGAACAACCCCGACACCGGCGACAAGCTCCCGACCAACACCGTCAGTTCCACCAACATCGGCAGCAACTGCCTGCCCGGCAGCACCGACCCGGCGTGTACCGCCACCGTCGCTGTCCTGGTTCCTGCGCTGACCATCACCAAGACCGCGACGGTGAGCACCGTGACGCCCGGCTCCGCCGTTGGCTACACAATCACCGTTGCCGACACGGGCCAGACCTCCTACACCGCGGCCCAAGTGACCGACTCACTGGCGGGCGTTCTCGGCGACGCCACCTATGGCGGAGGTGCGACCGCCAGCACTGGCACCGTCAGCTATGCCGCGCCGGTACTGACCTGGACCGGGGACCTCGCCCCCGGCGACACCGCCACCATCAGCTATTCCGTCACAGTCAACAACCCCGACACCGGGGGCAGGTTCCTGACGAACACGGCAGTCTCTGCCGCGCCCGGCAGCACATGCCCGTCGGGTAGTGCCAACCCTGCGTGCAGCGTCACCGTTGCCGTCATGGCCGGAGAACTGTCCATCAGCGCTCCCGCGAACGCCTTCCTCGGCACGGCCTTCCCCGGTGGTGCGATCGACGCCAGCCTCGGCACGGTGCAGGTCACCGACGACCGCGGCTTTGGTGCCGGCTGGACAGCGACGGTCTCGGCCACCGACTTCACCACCGGCGGCGCCACCACCGCAGAGACCATTCCGGCCGATGATGTCTCCTACAGCATCACCGCTCTCACCTCCACGAGCGGCACCGCGAACTTCACCTTCACGCCCGCGACCATTCTTAATGCCGGCCCGCAGCCAATCGTCAGCGCCACCAGCGTCGGCAGCAACAACTCAGCCAGCTGGAACCCGGCCATTAGCCTGACCGTCCCGCCGGACGCCGTCGGCGGACCTTACACCGCCACCATCACCGAGTCCGTCAGCTGACAACGTCACGTGCGGGCCGCGGACGACAGATCTTGAGGATGTTGACCGCCCCGGCGATCACCAGTGCACCGGCCGCATGCGAAACCGCGGACTGGACCAGCATCGTGAACTTCGCCCTCGATCCAGAGTAGCTGCCCGTCTGAATTGATCGAGATATGACTTGTTCTTTGAACACTGAAGCGTACGCTGTCGATATATCGTGATCGTTCGCGAGTGTAGTGGAGTGAATATGACAGCCGGGGCAGCCTGCGGTACTGGCGACTTCCAGTCGGGCCTATTCGACCTGCTCAAGTGCGCGAATGGCCTGCTCAGCGAGGTCAGGCGCGGCATCAGGATAGCGTCAGCCGGCCAGCGGTCAGGCTGGCCGGTGGGAGCGTGACTTCAGGGGCCCTGGCGGCCACTGGGGCGGAGGCTTCGTCGGGCCGCGGGGAGCATGGTGGCCAGGACCGGCCGGGTCGCCCGGACCGATGCGCGCCCCGAAGGCCAGCCGCGGCGACGTGCGCGCCGCGATCCTGGCGTTGCTGCGCGAGGGCCCGCGCAACGGCTACCAGATCATGTCCGAGATCGAGGAGCGCAGTGGCGGCGCCTGGCGGCCGAGCCCTGGTGCGGTCTATCCCGCCCTCTCCCAGCTCGCCGACGAGGGTCTGGTCACGGACGAAAAATCGGAAAGCCGACGGACATTCAGCCTGACCGACGCTGGCCGCGAGTATGTGCAGCGCAACCCGGAGATGGCACGGGGCGCGTGGGAGTCAACGGCTCAGCAGGAGGCCTGGCAGGTACCTGGCCTGTTCGCCGAGGCCGCCCGGCTGGGTGCCGGCATCGTTCAGATGGCGCATGCGGGCTCGCCAGCGCAGGTCCGGGCCGCGGAAAGGCTGCTGGAACGGGCAAGGCGTGAGCTATACCGGCTCCTCGCGGACGACGCCGAGGATCGGGACTCCGAAGAGCAGGACGAGTAGTTAGGACGGGGATGAAAATGGACGATCGCATGCGGGTTTCAGACGCCGACCGGGAGCGAGTGACAGCGCGGCTACGCGAGCACTTCGCAGAGGGCCGGCTTACGTCCGAAGAACTGGACGAGCGGATAACCGCCGCGCTTAGTGCGAAGACGTTCGGCGACCTGCGCCACATCATGACGGATCTCCCGGAGCCGGCGCCGGTTGGACCGCAAGCCGACCAGACGCCCCACACGTGGGCCACCCGGCCGGCATACGCATACCGGCGACGGCCGAGGCTGCTGCCGCTGGCGCTCTTCGTCCTGTTCGCCGCGATTGTGCTTCCGGGCGCGGGATTCGCGTTCGTGACGCTCCTCAAGGTCATCCTGCTCGTCTGGCTCGTAACCTGCCTCGCGGGAGTCTTCGCGGCGGTGCGGTTCCGCCGGAACGTGCGCCGCCACTGGCAGTCCGGTCACGCCAGCCAGTGGCGCGAATGGGACTGGCGCCGCTAGCAAGCCGAGGCAGCGTCCGGACCGCGGACCGACCACGAGCACGGTGCGCCGGACTGACCGGAGCTCGCGGGTGCACATGCGTTCCGGCGATATAGAGCCGATCAGGACCCCGGCTGCCGCCGCGCGAAGTCTTCCTGCAGCCGGAATTTCTGTATCTTTCCCGATGGCGTCATCGGGAACTCGTCGACGAAGATCCAGTGCAGCGGCGTCTTGTACGAAGCGAGCCGCTCGCGGCAATGGGCCCGCAGCTGGTCGGGAGTTGGCCCAGGCTGGCCGGCCACGGTGCGCACGTACGCTGCGACGACCTCGCCCCACTTCTCGTCGGGAACCCCGATCACTGCCGCTTCCGCCACCGCCGGGTGGGCGAACAGGGCGTCCTCGATCTCGCGCGGGTAGATGTTCTCGCCACCGCGGATGATCATGTCCTTGACTCTGCCCTCGATGCGCAGGTAGCCATCCGCGTCCATGGCCGCCAGGTCACCGGTGTGATACCAGCCTTCGGCGTCGATGGCCTGACCGGTCGCCTCGGCTGCATCGTGGTACCCGCGCATGACCAGGTACCCGCGTGCGCAGAGCTCGCCGGCCTGACCGGGCGGCATGACCTCGCCGGTCGCGATGTCTGCCACCTTGATCTCGGCCTGGGGCAGCGGCGTTCCCAGCGTCTCCGCACGATAGTGCGCCGGCGCGTCCGGTTTCACCTGGGTAAGCAGCGGCGAGCACTCCGTGGTACCGAACACGATGCTGAAGCGGATCCTCAGCTTTTCCTCCACGCGGCGCACCAGGCCCGCAGGCACCGGAGATCCGCCCGACACAGCCACGCGCAGCGATGACAGGTCCCGCTTGTCGATATCCGGGTGCTCGAGCAAGGCGATCATCATCGTCGGCACCGCGCAGAAAGTGGCTGACCGCTCGGTCTCGCACAGCTCGAGCATGAGGGCGGGATCGAAGGCGAGCACGGGGACATGCACGGCCGTGCTCTGCGCGGCCCCGAGGACTCCCATCGCGCAGCCCGAGGTGTGGAACATCGGCATCGGGTTCACGTAGACCTCGCCGGGCGCGAGGCCAATGCGCTCGGCGTAGAAACGCGCGTTGTTGGTCAGCCCGCGATGATGCAGCTCCGCGCCCTTGGGGAACCCGGTCGTACCGGAGGTGTACTGGATCTGCGCGATGTCGTCGGCGTAAACCTCGGGCAGGACCGCGTCCGAGGGCGCCGAGTGCAGGAACTCTGCCACTCGGTGAAGAAGATCACCTCCCGCAGCGCCGGAGTATCGGGCCGCACCTGGTCCAGGTACTTGGCCATCGGGCTGCGGTACTCCGGTACCAGGAAGATGCCAGCGGCACCGGACTGGTTGAGCACATAGGCCAACTCCGTCGGGCGTAGGGCGGGGTTGACCGTGACGAGGACTAGCCCCGCCAGAGCCGCGGCGTATTCCAGGACGGCCCATTCGGGGAGATTTGGCGCCCACGCCGCGACGCGCTCACCGGGCGCGAAGCGGGCGGTGAGTGCGCGTGCCGCCTGCTCCGCCTCGGTGAGAAGCTCGGCATAGGTCCAGCGCTTGCGGGCGTCCGGATCGGGCAGCCCGCCGACCATGGCGAGCCTGGTCGGATCGGTCGCCGCAGCCGCCCGCAGCACTCCGCCGACCGTGGTGTCCAGCACTGGCTCCGACGTATCGGCAGGCCAGTACGACGTTTTCAGCGGGTCCACAGGTCCCTCCCGGCCGGCTCAAGTTGCGCAGCAGTCGCCAATGCGCGACACCACCAATCAATACAGGCCAGGAGCGGGGGTCAACGGCCGTTTCCGCGCGAACAGGTTGGCGCCTTTCTTGCCGCGGCACAGACATCCGGCGCTAACGAGGCCGACCCGGCGCTAACGAGGCCGACCCGGCGCTCACCGCGGTCGGCGTTTCCGCGGAAACGCGCGGGCAGCGTTTTCCGCCGAAGGATTTGTCAGGTCAGCGTGCCAGGCCCGTCGGCGCGGAGGGCAGGAAGGACCTCACTGCCCAGCCTGACGACCGCTGTCACGGGATCGGGACCGAGCGGTGGCCCGAATGACAGGTGCGAGGCGCCAGCGGCGGCCAGGCCCCGACAACGGTCCACGATGGTGCCGGCGTCGCCGAACACCCCGAGCCGCAGCATTTGGGAGGTGATGAGCTCGCGCGCCCGGCCAGTGTCACCGCGTTCAAGCGCCTGGGCAGCCGGCCGGAAGCTCGCCGGGCTCAGCCCGCAGTCGGCTAGCTGGGCCGCCGAGAGCGACGGGCCGTAGTAGGCCAGCTTTTCCGCCAGCGGCGCTGCCGCACGTTCCTGGTCGTCATCGATCGAGCACCAGAAGCAGGCCGGTACATCGATCGATGCGGGATCACGGCCCGCCTCGCGCGCCGCGGCGCGGACTATGGCCGCAGACGCGGCTGCCCGTTCCGGCGGAAAGGACAACCCGAGAACGCCGTCCGCGACCTCGCCGCCGAGCGCCAGCATCTTAGGGCCCATGGCGCCTAGATAGATCGGCACGGGCGGTCCATCCCAGCGCAGATGAGCCTCGGGCTGCCAGCGCGGGCCGCCCTCCGGCGGCGGCGCCGGCTGCGCCCCGGAGTGAGCCTTCGGCTGCGGGCCGGCGGAGGCAAGGCTGATTGCCGGGTCGTCGGCCGGGCTGACGCGCTGAAGAAGTGCACGGCAGGCTAGGACGGCCTGGCGTGCCGCGGATAGCGGACGCGGTCGATCCAGGCCCGCCCAGGCCAGGAACTCCTCGGAACCAGCCCCGATACCCAGCAGGAACCGGCCGTCGCTCAATTCCTGGAGCGTCGCGGCGTGCATCGACAGTTCCGAAGGGTTCGCCGAATACGGGTTCATGATGCCGATGCCCAGGCGTATGCGCCTGGTGACCGCGGCCGCAGCGGCTACCAGCACCGGCGCCGACCGCCAGAACAGGTCGTGCGATACCCAGACCTGATCGAAGCCACTGTCGTCTGCGGCCGCCGCGAGTTCGGTGAACTCCCGGACTGACAGGTCATTGTTCAGCCGCAGGCTGAAGGTCGCCGGACCGTCCTTGCGGATGTCGCCCGCGCCCGTTCCTTCGCTCACCTCGGGCCCTCTTCCTGGCGCGCCGCACCCGGCATCGGGCCCGTTTCCGGCATCAGGTCGGCTTCGCCCGCGGCAGCCAGGGCTTCGGCTTCGGCTTCCACGAGGAGGCCCGCTCCGATCAGGCTATGCACGTACAAGGTGGTGTTGGCAGGCGCCACATCGCCCAGTACCTCCAGATGAGCGCTGCTGGCCTCCCGCCAGTCGGCGCCCGGCGCCAGGAACAAGCGAGTCCGGTAGATCCCGCTGCCTGATCCGCCGAGCCGTTCGACCGCGGCGACGACCCGGCGGAGGCAGTCCACGGCCTGTGCCCTAGTCCCGAGGCCGATCACCTCGGGGCGGCAGGTGGTACCGCTCACGGCTATCAGCCGACCGTGCCGGACTGCCCTGGAGTAGCCGGCCTGATCCTCGAACGACCCGCCCTCCCCGAATCGCCACACGCCGCCCTGACCAGCCACCACGCTGCCGCGACCAGGCACGCTGTCTGTCACGCAACTCCTTCCATGTCCGGACCGTGGCACAGATCAGCCTCGGACACCCGGCCGCCGCCCCAGCGGCGGACACTCTTCGTACCGGGGCCGAAGCCTGCCGCGGCCGTTGGATAAACTCCACGACCAACATGATCGTAGAGAAAGTCGGGCCGGCCGCAGTTGCCCAAGGGGCCGTCAAGCCAGCCACCGCGCCCAGAACAGCCACAGCCCTCAAGCCAGGCACCGCCGCCGCTGAACTGCGCCATCTCGCCTGGGAGTCGCGCCGGTGACCGCTGAGCAGGCAGGCCAGGCTGCC
>CAVRCW010000010.1:0-418186 GCA_963719765.1 uncultured Actinomycetota bacterium | reverse complement strand
CGCCCCGCACCGCCAGCTACGGCTACGACGCCGACGGCAACCAGGTCACCGTCAAAGATCCCCGCGGCTACACCACCACCACCACCTACAACGCCGACGACCAGGCCACGCTCATCACCGACCCGGACGGCAACGCCACCCTCACCTGCTACGACGGCGACGGCAACATCGCCCAGACCGTCCCCCCGACGGGCGTCGCCGCCGGCAACCTGACCCCCGCCAGCTGCCCCGCCTCCTACCCGGCCGGGTACAACCCGGCCAGCCACCAGCTCGCCTCCGACGCCACCATGTCGACCTACAACGGCGCCGGACAGGAAACCGCTACCTACACCCCGGCCCCGGCCGGGCAGACCGGCTACGAGAGCACCACCTACACCTACGACGCCAACGGCAACCTGCTCACCACCACCGCGCCGCCCGCTACTAACGGCGGCCCCAGCCAGGTCACCGCCAACACCTACAACGCGGCCGGCCAGCTCGCCGCCCAGACCACCGGCTACGGCACCCCCGCCGCCGCCACCGTCAGCTACTGCTACGATCCCGACGGCGACACCACCGCGGTGGTCTACCCCGACGGCAACACCTCCGGGACCGCCGCCTGCCAGACATCCTCCCCGTGGGCGGTATCAGCAGCCCCCCAGGACGGATACCAGACGACCTACAGCTACGACTCAGCCAGCGAGACGGTGTCCACCACCTCCCCGGTCACCGCCGCCGACCCGACCGGCGGAACCACCACCTCCACCTACGACCCAGCCGGCAACCAGCTCACCTCCACCGACCCGGACGCGGTCACCACCACCTGGACCTACACCCCCCAGAACCAGATCGCCACGATCTCCTACTCCGGCTCCGCCGCCCACGCCGTCACCTACAGCTACGACGCCGACGGCACCAGGACCGGCATGACCGACGCCACCGGCACCAGCAGCTACGCCAGCGACCCGTTCGGCGAGCTCACCTCCGCAAAGAACGGCGCCGGCCAGACCACCGGCTACAGCTACGACACCGACGGCGACCTGACCGGCATCACCTACCCGCTGCCCTCCACCGCGACCTGGGCCAGCACCGACACCGTCAGCGACAGCTACGACAACGCCGACGAGCTGACCGGCGTCACCGACTTCAACGGCCACCAGATCACCATCGCCAACAACGCCGACGGCCTCAACGACTCCGAGACCCTCGGCTCCACCGGCGACACCATCACCACCAGCTACGACCCCGCCGATGACCCCGCGGCGATCACGCTGAAGAACACCACCACCAGCCTGCAGTCCTTCACCTACGCCTACGCCCCGGACAGCGGCATCCTCACCGAGACCGACGGGCCCGGCACCAGCTCCCCGGCCACCTACACCTACGACGCCAAGCGCCGGGTCACCTCCATGACCCCCGCCGGCAGCAGCACCGCCCGGAACTACGGGTTCGACGCATCCGGCAACCTCACCACCCTGCCCGGCGGCGGCACCGGCACCTACGACAAGGCCAGCGAGCTCACCAGCGCCGCACTCAGCGGCACGACCACCAGCTACACCTACAACGCCGACGGCGAGCAGCTGACCGCCAAGCAAGGCAGCATCACCATCAGCACCGGCAGCTGGAACGGCGCCGGGCAGCTCACCGCCTACACCAGCACCCCCGGCACCATGACCGCCGCCAGCTACGACGGCAACGACCTGCGGGCATCCGCCACCATGACACCCGCCGGCGGCAGCCCCACCAGCCAGGACTACGTGTGGAACACCACCGCGCAGACTCCCCAGCTGATCATGGACTCCGCGAACGCCTACATCTACGCCGACGGCAACACCCCGGCCGAGCAGATCAGCCTCGCCACCGGAACCATCACCTACCTGAACGCAGACTCCCTCAGCTCGGTCCGCGGCACCATCAGCGCCACCGGCGCGCTCACCGGCACCACCAGCTACGACGCCTGGGGCAACCCGCTCACCAGCGGCGGCCTCACCGCCACCACCCCGTTCGGCTTCGCCGGCGCCTACACCGACCCCGACGGCCTCCTCTACCTCATCAACAGGTACTACAACCCGCAAAACGGCCAGTTCATCTCCGTCGACCCCCAGATCACCCAGACCCAGCAGGCCTACGCCTACGCCGACGACGACCCGGTCAACGCCACCGACCCCACCGGACTGTTCCCCTACCTCAACGACGGCGACGGCAACGCCGGCACGCGCCAGTACTTCAAGGCGCATCCAGTGCCCCCCGAGCCGCCCCCGCCGCCACCACCGCCCGCACCCCGCCCACGGCCGACACCGCGGCGGCATCCGGACCATTGCGGCATTTTCAGCTTCCTATGCAAAGCCGCCAAGTGGGCCGGCCACGAGGTCCACAGGCACTGGAAAGGCATCGTCCAGACAGGGCTGGCCGCCGGCGCTGTTGGCCTGACCGTGGTGAACGGCCTCCAACTCGGCCTCGACCCCGCAACTGATGGCCTCGAAGCCGCCGATGTCGGTGCCCTCGCCGCAGAAGACACAGGAGCAGATGCGGCTGATGCCGGAGCGTCGCGCGGGCCGGGCTTTGTCGCTAGATCGAACGGCGAGGTTATCCGTGTCCCGGAGGGTGCCAGCGGCCCGACGCCGACAGATAATGGCCTGGGATTCCAGTTCAGGGGTGGTAGTGGCGGGGATCCGCTCGATTCCCGGGTGACGGGCGTACGGATCATGGATCCGGTGACATCCGGGAAGTATCTCTACCCAAACGGCTACGTGTCCTATGAGAACGGGCTCGGTCAGACGGTGAATCCGTTCACCGGCCAGACGATTGCGCCGTCTGATCCGTTCTGGCACTGGGCATTGGAGCCGTGATGACGCTGACGCCGAGGGGGCTGATTGCGGGTGCTCCGGTCGCTGCCATGGTGGGTAGCCCGGAGATGGATCCGCTGACCGAGGAGCATGCGCTTCAGGATGCGCGGCTGAACGAGGTGCTGTTCGACGCCGTGAATATGCGCGCTGGCCTGCTGTTCGATCTTCGTGGCGCTATGCAGCTGCGGATGGCGTATACCGGGCTGATCGTCCTGGGCGGCGTCGAGGCCTTCGCCTGGCGGGCGGAACGGCGATTCACCAAACGGTTCTCGTGGGCCGTGGATGCCTCAAGGCCGGCCAACAAGGACGGGGTGGTCAGCCTCAGCCTGACCTTCTACCATGGCGCGGGCCTGACAGTGGTCGCCCGGAGTGCGGCGTTCTTCGCGGGCGATGTGCCGGGTCTGCCGGACAGGGTGCCGGATTTCGCCTGGAGTGATGCGGAGGTAGCGGCGGGGATGGCGTCGATGGACTCGCCGTTCGAGCCGACGCAGGCGACGTTCATCGAGCCGCTTGCCTGACTGCGGTGCTGGCAGTGGAGGATGCGGCTCGGGCTGCTGGCCTCAGCGCCTGACCCGCGCGACTGTTAGCTGGCTCCGCCGGTGATGAGGCGGAGTTTGGCTTTGGTGGTGATGGCGTCGATGACGTTGGTGATGGTGGCGCGCTCGTCGTCGGTGAGCTGGCTGAGGTCGGCGAGGCGGGCGTCGAGTGCGTTGCCGGGGGCGTGCAGGGGCCGCCGGGGCGCGTCGGGGGTGACGAGGTAGTCGACGCTGGTGTTGAAGGTCTCGGCGATGCGGACGACGGCTTCGAGGCTGGGGGCGACGCGGCCGTTCTCGTAGCGGCTGACCTGGCGGGCGTCGCTGCCGATCTTGCCGGCTAGCTCGGCCTGGGACAGGCCTTGCTCGGCGCGCAGCTCGCGGAGCCGGCCGGGGAGGAACGGGCTGGGCATGTGGTGGCCTCCGTGGTCGTCACGTGAGGCCCATTGTGCTGCGCTGATGACGGTCATGCCTGCCTCCGGTGGCGTGAATGCTTGCCATGAGATGCATCTAGTGGCATAGCATGTTGCCATCTGATGATAGTTCCATGATTTTCCGGAGGGCGGCGTGGCGCGCATTCCCGAGGCGGAGATCGAGCGGCTGAAGGACCAGGTGTCGCTGGTGTCGCTGGCGGAGTCGGCCGGGGTTGAGCTGCGCCGGACCGGATCGGATCTGACCGGGTGCTGCCCGTTCCACGAGGACGGCACGCCGTCGCTGGTGATCTCGCCGGGGCGGAACTTGTGGCACTGCCTGGGGGCGTGCCAGGCCGGCGGGTCGGTGATCGACTGGGTGATGCGGGCGGAGGGCGTGTCGTTCCGGCATGCGGTGGAGCTGCTGCGTGACGGCATGCCCGCCGTCACCGCAGCGGGGAGGGCGCCGGGCCGGTCGACGGTGCGCCGACTGACCTCGCCGGTGGACCGGACCGCGGCCGATCACGAGCTGCTGGGCCAGGTGACGGGTTACTACCACCAGGTGCTGAAAGAGTCGCCGGACGCGCTGGGCTACCTGGCGAAGCGGAAGATCAATCATCCCGAGGTCATCGACACGTTCCGGCTCGGCTACGCCGACCGGAGCCTGGGGCTGCGGCTGCCGGACAAGCGCCGCAAGGACGGTGCCGAGATCCGGGGCCGGCTGGAGAAGCTGGGCATCTTCCGCACTTCGGGGCATGAGCATTTCGCCGGGTCGCTGATCGTCCCGGTCTTTGATGAGCACGGGACCGTGAGCGAGGTTTACGGCCGCAAGACCGGGGAGCATCTGCGGGCGGGCACCCCGGAGCACTTGTATCTGCCGGGCCCGCACCGCGGCGTGTGGAACGTCCAGGCCCTGGCGGCGTCGGACGAGATCATCGTGTGCGGGTCGCTGATCGACGCGCTGAGTTTCTGGTGCGCCGGGTTCCGGCACGTCACCGCGTCGTTCGGGGCGGGCGGGTTCACCGCCGGCCACGCCGAAGCTTTCCGTCGCCATCAGGTGCGGCGGGTGCTGATCGGCTATGACCGCGACGCCGCCGGCGACAGGGCCGCCCGCGAGCTGGCCGCGGACCTGATGGCCGGCGGGGTGGAGTGCTTCCGGATCGAGTTCCCCGCCGGGCAGGACGCGAACGACGTGGCGGTGGCGGCCCGCAACCCGGCGGATGTGCTGGGCCGGGCGATCCGCTCCGCTACCTGGATGGGTACCGGTCCGGGTCCGGCCCGCCGCCGCAGCGCACCGTTGCCCGAACCCGAACAGCCGCCTGCTTCCCCGGAGCCTGAGCGGGTACCTGTTCCAGACGCTGCGTCTTCCCCGGCGGCGCCCGGGCCGGAGCCGGCCGCTGCAGTGATCGAGCCGGCTGCTGTGTCTCCTGCTCCCGCGGCGGCCGGCGAGCCTGTCCCGGAGGTGACCGGGAGGGAGATGACGCTGGCGTTCGGGGAGCGAAGATGGCGGGTCCGCGGCCTGGACAAGGCCAGCTCGTTCGAGGTGCTGCGGGTGAACGTGATGTGCTCGGCACCCGATCCCGCTGGCGGTCCGCGGTTCCACGTGGACACCCTGGACTTGTATTCGGCCCGGGCGCGGGCGGTGTTCACCGCGGCCGCGGCGGGCGAGCTGGGCCTGGACCCTGATGTGGTGAAGCGGGACCTGGGCCGGGTGCTGCTGGCGTGCGAGCGGCTGGCTGACGAGGCAGTGACCGCCGCGCAGACACCCGATGAGCCGGAGCCGATGAGCGATGCCGACCGGGCCGCGGCACTGTCCTTGCTGCGCGACCCGAAGCTCGCAGACCGGATCATCGCTGACTTCGAGCGGGCCGGTATGGCCGGGGAGGCCGTCAACTGCCTCGTGGGGTATCTGGCCGCGGTGTCGCGGAAGCTGCCGCGGCCGCTGGCGGTGATCGTGCAGTCCACCTCGGCAGCCGGGAAGAGCGCGCTGATGGACGCGGTGCTGGCGTTCGTCCCGGCGGAGGACCGGGTGCGGTTCTCGGCGATGACCGGCCAGTCCCTGTTTTACATGGGCGAGTCTGACCTGGCGCACAAGGTCCTGGCGGTCGCCGAGGAAGAAGGAGCCGAGCGGGCGGCGTATGCGCTGAAGCTGCTGTCGTCGGACGGGGAGCTGTCGATCGCGAGCACCGGCAAGGACACGGTGTCGGGGCGGCTAGTCACCCACACCTATACCGTGACCGGGCCGGCGGTGATCTTCCTGACCACCACCGCGATCGACGTGGACGAGGAACTGCTGAACCGGTGCATCGTGCTGACCGTGGACGAGGGCCGCGCGCAGACCAAGGCGATCCACGCCCGGCAGCGGGCATCCCAGACCCTCGACGGCCTGCTCGCCAGCGCAGATGCTGACGCTGTCCGCAAGCTGCACCAGGACGCGCAGCGGCTGCTGGAACCACTGGCGGTAGTTAACCCGCACGCCGGCGACCTGACGTTTCCCGACGGCGCCGTCCGCGCCCGGCGCGACCACGTGAAGTACCTGACGCTGATCGCGGCGGTCACGCTGCTGCACCAGCACCAGCGCGAGATCAGGACCGTGACCCGCGGCGGGCAGCCGGTCCGCTACGTCGAGACCACCCGGGCGGACATCGCGCTGGCCGGCCTGGCCGCCGAGGTCCTCAGCCGCTCGCTGGATGAGCTGCCGCCCGGCACCCGCCGGCTCCTCGATGCCATCGCCGGCTATGTCAGCAGGCGGTGCGAGGCCGAGGGCCTGGACGCTGACCTGGTCCGGTTCACCCGCCGGCAGCTCCGTGAATCCCTGACCTTCGGGGACACGCAGCTGAAGGTGCACCTGGCACGCCTCGCCGACTGGGAGCTGGTGATCCCGCACCGCCTCGACCACGGCGGGTTCTGCTATGAGCTGGCCTGGCAGCCACCGGGCAGTACCGGCGGGAATGCGCCTGCGGCACCACCCCGGCCGGGTCTGCTGGAGTCGCGGTCGGCCCCCGGTCGGCCCCTGGCCGGGGGGTGGTCGGCCCCCGGTCGGCCCCCTCTGGCGAACGTGAATGGCCAGGCCAGCGGGCATGTGACACCCTCCCGGAACGGTGATCACCCGGAAAGCACTGATCCCGGACAGCAGAACCACCGGGTCATAGCCGCATCTGCGGGCGGCGTGCGGTGAGCCGGGCCGACGGGCTGCGCACACCGCACCCGATCCCCGGCGACCGCTCCGACCTGGCCGGGTTCCCCCGGCTGGCCGATGAGTTCTGCGAGCACATGGCCGCCCGCGGCTACTCGCCCCGCACGATCGGCAACCGCCGGCACATGCTGTCGTTCCTGGTGGCCTGGCTGGCCGACCGGGGCATCACCCGGCCGGGCGAGGTGACCCGGCCGGTGCTGGAGTCCTACCAGCGGCACCTGTTCCGCTACCGCAAGAGCAACGGGGAGCCGCTGAGCTTCCGGTCCCAGTCCCAGCGGCTGCTCGCGGTCCGCGCGTTCTACAAGTGGGCCGCGAGGCAGCGGCACGTGCTGCACAACCCCGCCTCCGAGATCGAGCTGCCCCGCGCCGAACGGCGTCTCCCCAGGCCGGCGCTCACCGCCGGCGAGGCCGAGCTGGTCCTGGCCCAGCCCGACCTTTCCGATCCGGCCGGGGTGCGGGACCGCGCGATCCTGGAGGTGTTCTACTCCACCGGCATCCGCCGCTCCGAGCTCGCCCATCTCGCGGTGACCGACATCGACCGCGAACGCCAGACGCTGCTGGTCCGCCAGGGCAAGGGCAGGAAAGACCGGCTCATCCCCATCGGCGAACGCGGGCTGGCCTGGGTGCGCAGGTATCTCGCCGAGGTGCGGCCGAAACTCGCCATGGCGAGATGACGACGGGACGCTGTTCCTGACCGCAGATGGCACGCCGTTCGCGCTGGACGCGCTGACCCGGCTCGCCTCGAACTACGTGAAGGCCTCCGGGGTGCCGAAGACCGGGGCGTGTCACCTGTTCCGGCACACCATGGCCACCCTCATGCTCGAGGGCGGCGCCGACATCCGCTACATCCAGGCCATGCTCGGCCACGCCGAGCTGTCCACCACCCAGATCTACGCCCAGGTCTCAGTCCGGGCCCTGCAAGCTATCCACGCCGCCACCCACCCCGCCGCCGCGAACACGCCCCGCACCGCCCGTGACGACGGCGGTCGCCGGGACGACCGGAAGGTTGCTGTTTCTGAGCTGCTGGCTGCTCTTGATGAGGAAGATCAGGAAGAGAACCGCCCGCCCGCCGGATCCCCGGGAGACCTGACGTGACCGGCCCGGCAGGACTGGCCAGCCAGGCCGCGGAGGCGGTGCGGGCGCTGAACCACGCCACCCGGCCCGGCGCCAGCGGCCTGGTGTTCCCCGCCGACGCCTACGACGTCACCGGGCAGCTGGCCCTGCTCGCGTCGCGGCTGCCGCAGGCCCTGGCCCAGCTGCTGGCCTTCCTGCACGCCGAGGTGGCCGCGGGCCGTGTGGTCATCGTCTCGGGGCCGCATGCCGGTGATCCCGCTGCGGTGCTCGCCGCCGTCACCGCAAGCCTCGACTCCGCGGTGGTGTCCGCCCGGCGGCTGCACCAGGCCCTGGACGCCGCCCAGAACAATCTCACCTGGGCCGCCGCCAGCGGTGAGTGACCCCTGACTGGCTCCGGTCCTGGCCGTCGTCCCGACAGGCGCCAGGGTCATGCCGGCAAAGATCACGGTCCAGGGTTCCCGGAGGGAATCACGGGTGACGGCGCCGCAGGCGCCGCCCTTGAGCGTGATCTTTCCCGGCATCACGATGCCCGCGCCGGGAGGACGGCCCGCCCTGCATGCGCGGTCGCTGCCGGGTGCGTGACGGCGGGCGCTGGCTGCGGGCCGTCAGCGGGGCAGGACACGTTGCGGCAGCCGCCCGCGCCGTGCGCGGCAGCGCTAAGGCAGCGGGCAGGGCTGCCGCCCCTCACGCTGGCAGTGCCCCCGCCTGATCGTGCCGCCGCGAACCGGCTGCCCCGGCCGTCCCGCGCGGCCCGCTGGTGCTCCTCGCGCTACCCCGAGGGAACCGGGGGCCGGTCCGGCAGCCGCGCAGCGGGCTGCCCTTGAAGACGTAAGGAAAATCATCACACCAAACGGGCAACACCCGTTGTCACGGCGGCGATCATGCCGCGTTCACGCTGGTCAGCGTCGTGAGCCGCGCAGCTGGCCCAGGCAGCACATGCTGCTTCGGTCCCGCATGATGGTTTACAGCCGGTTGCGGCTGAAAGTGGCGGTCAGGCAGCCTGGCCGGGCCGGTCACTGTCACCGCGGTGGCGGCGCAGGTAATGCTGACGGGCCGCCTGACGCGACACTCCCAGCCGCCGGGCGATCTGCGGCCAGCCGATCCCCGCAGCGACGGCGTGATCGATGAGCGCGGCCAGCTCCGCCTCGGCCTCATCACGTGCGATGCGGGCACGGGCGATCTTCTCCAGCACCCGCTCCGGCGACAGGCGCGCTGCCCGCTGTCCTGGCGTCGGCGGAGCAGCAGACGCCCGGTGCCGCCAGCCTGGCTGCACATACTTCACCTTCGGGCCCGAGCGGCGCCTGGACTTGCCCACGCACCCAGGATGCGCCGCGGCTGTGACAATCCGTGCTACCCGGACCGCACGGCCCTATCCTGGTGTCATGTCGCTGACCGTGCACCTGCCCGGCGAGGTCGCCGCGGCGCTGGAAGCCGAGGCCGCCCGCCGCGGCCAGACCCCGGACACGGTAGCCGCCGACCTGCTTGCCGAGCGGCTGCCCCTGCCAGGTGCCCGGCGCAGGCTGGCGTTCGCCGGCGTCGGCTCCTCCTCTTCGGGCCGCAGCGCTGCCGACGCTGACGACATGCTGGCCGAGGGCTTCGGCCGCGACAGCTAAATGCTGGTCGTCGACACCGGGCCGCTAGTAGCCACCGCAGACCGGTCCGACAAGGACCACCACGCGTGCCGGGCGCTGCTGGAAGGCGACGAGGGGCCGCTGGTCACTACCGCGATGGTGATCGCCGAAGCCGCCTACCTGATCGACCGGCAGCTCGGCGCCAGGGCCGAGGCCAGCCTCTACGACTCCATCCTCAGCGGCCAACTGGAGATCGCCAGCCTCGACCGCGAGGACTGGCATCGCATCGCCGAACTGGTCAGCACCTATGCCAGCCTGCGGCTGGGCGGCACCGACGCCTCACTGGTCGCGCTCGCCGAGCGGCTCGGAACCACCCGGATCGCCACCCTCAACCACCGCCACTTCCGGATCGTCCGGCCCCGCCACGCGGAAGCGTTCGAGCTGCTGCCCTGACCCCCATCCCCGCTGCCATGCTTGCCTCATGCAACCGGCACGCCGGCTGGGCCTCTTCTCAGCCGCCATCGCCGTCATCGCTGCCGTCCTGGCGGTGCTGCTCCCGGCCACTCTGGCGTCGGCGCAGGCTGGTTCCGCGGCCGGGACTCGCGTCGGGGCCTCACACCCCGCAGTGATCTTGACCGTCAGGGTCCCGGGTCCTGTTTCTGCTGATGAGGGTCGGGGCGAAGCGGTCTCGCAGTGCCAGTTTGTGGTGGGTGCGTGTGTTGCCGCAGAAGACGCCGGCGGGTTGGCGAGTCGCGTGGATGAGCTTCAGAGTGCGCTCGATCCGATCGCCCAGAACAGTCGCACTACGGCCGTGATGAGCACGGAGGAGGGCACGGACATCCTCGCGTCCGGAGGCAGGGATCTGAGTCCAGCGCAGCGCGCTCTGGCTAATGAAGGCGATATCCTGGCGCGGTCGCCAGGTGCGCATGCTGAGATAACGGCACTGGAGGCTGCAGAGAAGGCCGGACTGACGCCTTCGGAAATCGCAGTCTCGCGAGCGATGTGCCCGGCGTGCCAGGCTGCTATCGAGAGTTCGGGCGGCGTGATCAATGATGACCTGCTTGGAGCGTATTGGCCGTGACAGAGCGACTAGCCCATGGTGACTATGACGAGAGCCAGATCGCTGACCGCCTGGCGGCACTGCCATCTGTCGCTCGCGCGCTCTTCGCGTGCGCTTGTGCCGAGCGCCTGATGGCAGCATTCCGATGGTTCTGCGATATAACCGGGTCCGCGAGTTTCAAGGTGGTGCGCGAGGCACTTGATGCCGTGTGGTCTCCTGACGATGGTGACTGGGCCGCGCGAGAGCAGGAGATGGCCGCGCTAGTGCCAGGTGATGAGGAAGGGGAACTGTCCCTGGGCTCTGCCGTTGCCCAGAACGCCGTTGCTTGCGTGGCTTACGCGCTGCAGGTATGCCAGACGGGTGCCGTGCAGACAGCGGTGTGGGCCGCACGGCAGCTATATGACGCTGCGGATGCTGTCGTCCAGCAAGGATCTGCGGTCCAGACGTATATCGAGGATGTTGGTCAGGAAGCCCCCGTTCAGCTGATGGTGCGAGGAATCTATGCCGCTCTGGAAGCTGCAGGCACTTCCTCGCCCGCAGATCTGCGCGCCGGGGCACGGACAGACGGTGAGGCCTTCCTCAGATTCGTGACCGGCAGCGGATGACTGATGTCGGTGGAGGGTTACGAGGCTCAATACGGAGCGCGTCCTTGCCGCAGAAGACGAGAGCGACTTCGTAAACTTGGCCAGTGACGCGAGGACTCAGCACATTCTCGACGGGCACATGCCGCCAGGAGAACCTGGCAACAGCTTGTTCCCAGGCGACTGGTCAGCGGCCAAGATCATGAACGGAGTATCCGAAGTCGCAACAGATCCGGCCAATGAGTGGATTCAGCAGACGGGCCAGGCCGGTGCCGAGTTCACGCGCGCTGGAGATCCAGTTCGCTTCGCGGCAAACGGGATCTATGACGGCTTGAAGATGCGTGTGATCGTAGAGCCCGGCGGCGAAGGCATTATCACAGGATTCCCAGTGCCATGACCATGCCACTTACTTCTGGGGAAGTCACGCGACGACTGCACCTGGTGATGGATGCCGCCAGGAGCCTTCCGCTCCGCGACCTTGAGCAAGTCGAGGACTTGATCCAGGCGGGAGAGCAGCGCGTGGCCTTCGAGAATCTCTGTACCCAAATATACGAATACGACGTCGGGCTGCCGTCGTACCTTCGTGGCCTGCTGGCCGAGGCGGGCGAGCACCTGGGAGTCGCGCCTCGCTACTGGGAACGCTTGGACGCTGGATAGCTCTTGCCGCTAACCAAGTGTCTTTGCCGCAGAAGACAGCTCGGCCCTTGACGATGCAGCTGCGACCTGCGGCGGCGAGAGTTTCACCGCCGGCACCAGAGTCCTGCTCGCCACCGGCGCCGCTATCCCGATCAGCCAGCTCAAACCGGGCGACAAGGTCCTGGCCACCAACACCAAGACCGGCAAGACCCAGGCCGAGCCAGTCACGGCCGTGCTACTCCACCACGACACCGACCGCTACGACCTGATCGTCAAGACTGCACAGGGAATCGCGGTCATCCAGACCACCGCCGGCCATCTGTTCTGGGACCAGACCGCCGGCCGCTGGACCAAGGCTGCCAGCCTCAAGTACGGCGACTATCTGCGCACCTCCGACGGAACCATCGCAACAGCGGCGGACGGCTACGTGTCCGCAAGCGCCAGCGGCTGGATGTGGGACCTGTCCGTCCCTGGCGGCGACGACCACGACTTCTACATCGACGTCGCCGCCACCGCCGTCCTCGTCCACAACTGCCCGATCGATGATGGGTCATCAAGCGAGGAGACGATTCATTCCACGCTCAGAGGTGGTGCTGGTGAACGAAATATCGAGTCGAGTGAAGTGATTAACAATGCCGAAAAGATGTATTACGACGAGAACGGTAACCAGGTGTACCGCTGGTCTCAGCCGGACGGAAACAGTCAGATCGCGATCCGCAACCCCGCTAACGGGAACATCCTCACGAACCAGTTGTCGACGGATACTTGGGTCGAGCAGCAGATCGAGTCCGGTCGGTGGTACGACCTGCAGGGAGGCTGATTTCGTGGAGCGAACCACCTACACAGATGCCATATGCGGTGAGACGCTCACCGAAGGGATTGACGACATCCTGGTGCTGACAGTCTCGAGAAGGGCGGGCCCGGCTCGCCAAGAGTTCTTCGTGCACCGAGATTGCCTTGTCAGGGCCCTTCGCTCAGAGATTCCGCTGGGCGAGGTATTTGAACCTCAGTAAGCTACTGACTTGCCGCAGAAGACGCCGACGCCGACGCCGATACGGTCGCGGCGGGCTGTGACGATAGCTTCACCGCGGGAACGAAGGTGCTGCTCGCCGGCGGCGCCGCCATCCCCATCAGCCAGCTCAAACCCGGCGACAAGGTCCTGGCCACCAACACGAAGACCGGGCAGACGCAGGCCGAGCCAGTCACGGCCGTGCTACTCCACCACGACACCGACCGCTACGACCTGACCGTCAAGACTGCGCAGGGAAGCGCGGTCATCCAGACCACCGCCGGCCACCTGTTCTGGGACCAGGCCACCGGCCGCTGGACCAAGGCTGCCAGCCTCAAGTATGGCGACTATCTGCGCACCTCCGACGGAACCATCGCAACAGTGGCCGGCGGCTACGTGCCCGCAAGCGCCAGCGGCTGGATGTGGGACCTGTCCGTCCCCGGCGGCGACGACCACGACTTCTACATCGACGTCGCCACCACCGCCGTCCTCGTCCACAACTGCCCGGTAAATCCTGAGGAAAGTTCATGGCGAACTGAGGGCCGGGGAACGCGGTATTGACGAGGCTCATGTTTGGGAGAACTACGATCAGCAGTATATTCAAGAATCAAACGGGGCAGTGATCCGTGTTCTCGATAATGGTAACGGTACTAGCAACGCGAGCCCCTGGCCGCCCTACTTGCTGCTGAGGTCGGTGAGCCTGCGGGTGGTCGGCGTCTTCCCGTCCGCTGACAGGGCCGCCGCCAAGCTCGGCCTAGGCCAAAGCACGGTCAGGCTGGCTCGCGCCAGAGTTTGATGATCGCAACCACCATGACCGCGAATGCCGGGACGAAGAACAAGCCGGTGTGCCGGGCGGCGCCGATGATGCCCGCGAGCAGCACGATCGCTGCGGCGACGGCCGTCAGCCTGGCCAGCCGGGCGGGCAGGAATGCGGTGGCCGCGGCGAGGGGGGCCGGAGTGATCGCGAGCAGCAGCATCGCCCACGTGGCCTGGGCCGGATCTGCCGACACGAGCGCGGAGATCGTGATGAGCTGGGCGGGACCGGACAGCAGCATGGCGCCACGGCGCCAGGGCCAGCTGGGAATGGTGGCTCGCCTTGCTACCCGAGCCGAGATCAGCAGTGCGGGTGTCTTGGCAGCGGGTACATCTGGCGGTGCGGTCATAGAAGCCTCCTGGGCGCGAGCACGACAATTCCGCGCCGACCAGGCTTCCCGGCACACCTGATAGGCATCGCGGACGCCGACGCACGGCGTGCCAATGGCGGCCGCTATCAGTACGGCTCTGCTCTCATCCCGGCGAGCCCAGCGTGGATACGCAGCACGCCATGGTATGCGCGCTGGATGTCAGCCCGGTCGGATTCCTCGTCCACTGAGGACAGGCTGAGGCGCTCGATCATCGCGGCCTGGCCGAGCAGCAGCTGGCGGTCCTCCGTCGCGGTGGTCCGTTCCATGATCTTGGCGAGGGCGTCGAGCTGGCGGATCATTACTGCGGGCATGCCCCGGCCGGATTGCCGGATCTTCTCGAATGCCCGCTGGACGAGCCGGTCATAGGTGGTCTCGGTGGTGAGTAGCCGGACGGCGCCGGTGGCGTCCCAGTAGACCCGGGTAGGGTGCCACCGGCCGGTTACCTTGCACAGGCTGTCACCGATCCAGTCGATGCAGGTCAGGGCCGTGAAGGTGTCATTGACTGCCGGGGACAGTGCGCGGATCGCGATCTCGACCAGCTGGTCGACGCCGAACGAGACATCCTGGGCGAGGGTCCGGTATGGGCCGGTGATGTGCGCGCGGGACAGCTCGCGGGCCACCCGGCCGGCCGCATCAGCCGGCCACACTGTGGCGTAAGGGTGGCCCTGGACCAGGAAGTGGCCGGGCCGGTACCGCAGGTGGATCACCACGCCGAGCTCGGCGGCCAGCCGGACCAGCAGCCGGTGCTGGATGTACTGCAGGTAGCCGCTGCGCGGCGCAGCTACCTCGCCGCCGGGCCCGTACAGGCCTGCGGCTAGCCGGGCCGCGGCGCTGCCGGTGTCCGCCGCGCCGTCGCCGGCCTGAAGCTCGATCGCTGCCGCCAGGTCGCCGGCGATGCCCGCGATGACCTGGGGCAGCTGGATCTGGGTCGCGATGTGGTGCAGGAAGTAGATGAGTACAGCCAGGTCGGTGACCAGCAGCGCCAGGGTCACGGTGATGCTGATATGGGGCACAAAAGCCGGGCCGCCCTGCCCGATGGACCCGAGCGCCAGCACGGCATAGACGAAGGTCGCCACGAACGTCCCCAGGGTCACCTGGGTGCCGCGGTCGCGGATGAAGTTGCGCAGCATCCGCGGCCCGAACTGAGTAGATGTCAGCGTCAGCGCGACGATCACGATGGAGAACACCAGGCCGACCACGGTGATGATGGCCGCCGCGATCGCGGTGAGGATCTGCCGCGCCGCGTCCGGCGACCCGCTGACCAGCCAGCCCGGCAACCCGAAATCACCGGCGAACGCGGCCCGGTCAAGCGCGTACGTCGCCGCGAACAGCACGACGGCGGCTGCCACCTCGACCGCGGGCACCAGCCACAGATTGGTGCGCAGCACCTCCCGCCGCCAGCCTGAACCCTGCAGTAGCCTGCGGATCACCGGCAGCGTCCTGCTGCACCGATGCGGTTCATCATTCGGCAAGCCTCCGGAAGCAGCGCACGAAAATGCCGTGCACTCATCGCTGCCGACCAGGCTTCCCGGCTCACCTGGCACTGATCGTAGCCGGGCCCGCCGACTACAACGGACTAGCCGCCGCGGCCGGGCGGAAGGCTGCGCCCCTGGCGCCGAGCCGGCCCGGCAACTGGACTCAGGACAAGTCAGCCCACGGGGGACGCGAGCAGCTGTCTCAGGCCGGCCAGCAGGGAAGGCGACGGATGCATCCGGAGGGTTGCCTAGCCAGCATCAGACGGTGCACGGCCCGGTCAGCAGTCGCAGATGCAACTCTCGCCTCCGCCCAGCCACCCGCAGAGCGGGCCGTGAACCTGGTCGGGCTTAGCAAGCATACGAGCGAGCCGGCGATAACCGGCGACCCCGGCAATCGGGTGGCGTGCCGACGGGCCTCTTGAGCAGCCGCCGGGCGCGGCGTGGCGGGACGGTGAACACGGCCGTGCCCCCAGGTGGCGGTCAGTGCTTCATGTCCACGCTCGGCCGGGCCGCATTGACGAGCCGCGCGCCCTGTTCGAGACCGAGCCAATCTTCACGGCTGCCATGGAGGTCGGCTGCCGGGGCACGGAGCTACTCGTGGGAGCCGAGGAACTTGTTGTCCTGGCGGAATGGGATGAGCCATCGGACTACCAGTCATGGGTCGAATCTCCAGTTCGGGCACGATGGGGACCGGCGATCGACGCGCTGTCGGACACGCGCCACGGCGACATTTGCCGCCTTGCCTGGGTGCCCGATCCGCCGATCGACGACCGGCTCGACACGTAGGGGAGCGCCGGTGCTCTCGGTGTCCGCGAGGCCGCGATTACTGGACCCTCCTGGCGCGGCCGACGACCATGTACTCAAGAGCAAGGAGCACGCCGTCAGGCTGGAGCCGTTGTCGGCGGGCCAGCCTGACGCGGCAGCTAGGAGGGACCGGTGACGGTGAGGTCACAGGCGGCCCCTGGATATGACCCAGAGGCCGGGTACGTCACCGACGGCGTGCGCGTGCCCGACCCATGGCGTGCCCTCGAGAACATGTCCGACCCGCGCGTGCGGAAATGGTGCGAAAGTCAATCGGAGGCCGCGGATGCGGAGGTCACGAGCTGGCCACGTTACCAGGAACTTCGTGCGCGGCTGAGTTTGCTGCTGTCTGGGGCCGGCCTCAGTCCCCGCCGTGCGGGCAACGTGTGGTTCAGGACCGAATCACCGCAGCCTGAGCAGCCAGCCAGGATCATCGTGGCGGACAGCCCGTACGGGACCGGCCGTGTGCTGCTAGACCCCGCTGCAGAGCCTGACAATCTCGGGCGCCCGGACGTGGTGCTGTTCGTGTGTCCCGCCCCGGACGCGACACTGGTCGTGGCGGGACTGTGCAGTGACGGCAGCGAAGTCTGTCATATCGCGCTCATCGACGTGGCCACCGGCGAGTTGCTGCCCAAGGCGCCCGAACCGCCGACACTGGGAAACCGGCTACATGGCGTCTGGTGGCTGCCCGACACCTCCGGGTTCCTTTACATCGGGCTGCAGGGCGAGCCCGTGAATCTCGACTACCAGCTCTACCACTACGACCTAGCCGCCGCTACGGTCACGCGACAAGACGTCCCGTGGATTGGCCAGGGCCTGCCACGTGCGTTCGACATGTCCGACGACGGCACCGTCGTCGTGGCCATTGAGGACGAGTCGAATCCGAGACCAGTTGCAGTCGGCGAACGCGCCGGCAGATCATGGCAATGGCGGGCGATAAGGCCAGGCTACGAGGGTGCGGTGTACGGACGGGTCGTCGGCCGGCAGTACGTCGCGGTCAGCTACGTCGGCTGCGACCGCGGTCGCGTTGTCTGCATCGACCTGAACGGCGCCGATCCAGGTGATTCCGAAGCCTGGCAGGAGATACTCGCCGAGTCCGACGCAGTACTGGCCACCGTCGCAGTTGTCGGCGACCACCTCTACGTTCACGGTCTGCGCAACACGCGGTCGCACCTGCTGCTGATCTCGCTTGACGGCAGCCATCGCACGGAGATCCCCCTTCCAGGCGAGGGCAACATAGCCTGGATGGGCTTGCCGATCACCGCTGCGGAGCCGTCCGCAGATCCCGGTTCCTACCTCTTCTGGTTTTCTAACCTCGCCTCTGCTCCTGCACTGCTGCGCAGTCGCCCCGAGCGTCCAGCCGAACTCGAGACCGTCCGAGCGCTGCCATCTGTCGGCGCAGAGCTAGTCGAGCTTCCAGAGACGGCACCCGCTCACGACGGGCACGACATTGTCTGCCAGCGGCTGGTTCGCGCTGACGCCGTCGAGAGCAGCCCCCTGCCGACGGTGATCTACGCATACGGCGGCTTCAACATCTTCACGCAGGCTGACTACAACCCGGTTCTTGCCGCGTTCGCTGAGGCAGGTGGCCAGGTTGTGGTCGCCCACATCCGGGGCGGCGGTGAACTTGGCGCGGCCTGGTGGCGGGACGGGAGAATGGCTGCCAAGCAGCAATGCTTCGACGACCTGCATGCTGTCGCGGAGCACCTGATCGCCGCGCGCCGGACGACGCCGGACAAACTGGCCGTGCAGGGGGCGTCCAACGGCGGCCTGCTCACCGCAATCTCCTCGATGCAACGGCCTGACCTGTGGACCGCTGCAGTCTCGCGGGTTGGCTGGGTCGACCTGCCGGGCAGTGCTCGCTTCCCGTACCTTGACCGGTGCTCCCAGGCCGAAATAGGCGACTTGACGGTGGCCGACGATGTGCGCCGCGTCATGGGGTACTCGCCCTACCACTGCGTCCGAGACGGTGCCGCCTACCCCGCGATCTGGATCGACGCGGCTGAAAACGACTCGCGAGTCGCTCCCCAGTATCCGGCCAAGCTCGCCGCGGCGATGCAGCATGCGAATCCAGCCAATGAGGTGTTCTTCCGGCTCTGGCCCGGCGCGGGCCACGGGACGGCCGACCAGCCCGCAACCCGGTGCGATATCGCTGCCGCGTGGCTCAGCTTCGTCATGAAGCGGGTCGGGCTGCCGCTGGCGGCGGCCTGGCCCTCGGCCGGGGAACGCGCTGCCTGCGGCTACGGCGGTGATCAGTGAACCAGGCACGTTGCCTCGTTCCGGACGCAGAAGGACGAGATTTTCGGGATAATCGTGACTTGAGGTTCAAGAGCACCTTCCCCCGGCGAGGGCCTGCCATCGTGGCGGCATGGAATTGCGGCTTCGTCGCCCCGACCGGAGCGCTGGGAGGCCAGCCTGGTGAATGACGCACAGCCGAGCGAGCGCACAGTCTTCATCACCGGAGCCACGGACGGACTCGGACGGGCTGTCGCGCTGAATCTCGCGGCCGCTGGTGTCCGTCTCGTGGTGCACGGACGCGACCGCGGGCGGCTGGAGCGGCTATCGTCTGAGCTGGCCGGTTCGGGCGGGCCAGCGCCGGTCACGGTGCGCGCAGACCTGGCCTCGCTGGCCCAGGTGCGTCAGCTAGCGCAGGACGTGAGGGACCGGGTCGCGAGGATCGACGTCATCGTCAGCAATGCCGGTATCGGCCCAGTCGGCCCTGACGGTCCGCAGCGACGCGTCAGCGCCGACGGCTACGAACTCCGCTTCGCGGTCAACTACCTCGCGGGCTTCGACCTCACCTTGCGGCTCTTGCCGTTGCTGGCCGACAGCCATGACGCTCGCATTGTTTACATCGCGTCCATCGGTCAGCATCCGGTCGATTTCGACGATGTGATGATCGAACGGGACTACACGCCCGCACGTGCCTACGGTCAGAGCAAACTTGCGCAGATCACTGCGGGCTTCACGCTCGCCGACCGGCTCCGCCGTCACGGGATCGCTGTCAACAGCCTCCACCCGGCGACGAATATGCCCACGAAGATGGTTCTGACAAGCATGCCGGAAGGCGTCGACACCCTCGAGGAGGGAGAGGCGGCGACACGGCGCCTTGTGAACGACGTCGCTCTTGCCGGAGTCACCGGCCGGTTTTTCGACCACATGACTGAGTCACGAGTTCACGCGAGTGCCTACGACCCGACGATCCAGGAGCGACTCTGGCAGGTCAGTCTGGACCTGACCGGCGCACCTGATCCAGCTGAGAGCCTTGCGTAGAGGTCAAGCCCATATCTGGTTGCAGACGGACGTCAGGTCGCCGCCGGAGAAGACTCCTGCTGGTTTCGGGCGGAGAGCTCACCCACCATCCTTTGCAGAAGCGGCAAGCACTCACTGGCCATCTCGAAGGAGAATCTGGCCGCAGGCCCGGCGACGGAAATACCTCCTACGGCAAGACCTTCCTCGTCCAGGAAGGCAGCGGCCCGGCAGCGCAGGCCGGGAGAGTATGTCCCTTCGTCCAGCGCGTAGCCCTGAATTCGGACGGCCGCCAGCTCAGCTGCCAGTTCTTCATCGATACGGCCGGCATCTTGCCCGGCTGCGTTCCGGAGCACGGCTAGCCGACGTTCCGGCCTCAGGTTGGCGAGTATTGCCTTTCCCATTGCGGATGTATGCGGCGAAATGCTGTCACCGACCCGCGCAACAGCCCGGAGCGAATGCTGTGGCTCCTCACGCGCTATCAGCACGATCACGTCTCCGACGAGCATCCCGGCGCTCGCACTTTCGAACGATGCCTCGGCCAGAGACCTAACCACGGTCTGAATGTGCAGGTCGCCTCTAAGACTTACCAGTGCATTTCCAGCAATACGGATAAGTTCCGCACCTGGGCCGTAACCGCCAGACGGCAGGACGCGCAGCATTTCCGATTCGGTCAGCAGGCTCGCCAGCCTGGAGGCGGTGGAAAGCGGAATACCCGCCTCGCGGGCGATCTCGGTGAGCCCGCGAGCACTCGACCCGTCGCTGAGGGCAACGCTCATGAAATGCAGGAGCCGCCGTAGGTAACTCTGTCCCCTCTGGGAACTCGTCTCAGTCACCCGAGCGTCCATTCAGCACGTGCTTTGATCCATGCTGCCACACAGCGAATCTGCTTTCTTCATTCTGGCAAAGGGCGCCCAGCATACTCATTGGCATCGGCCTCCGCCGCTTCGCAGTTGCCTTCCTCCGCCTGTGGCGAAGCCATCTCCGCAACGGTAGGTGACAGTCCCGCGCCGGACCGTGAGAACGACGCGGCCGGTGAGCTGCCAGCCTCTAAACGGTGCCCATTCCGCCATACTTTCACCACCGGTATACGTCCAATGTTCGGACGGATCGAAAACTGCCAGATCGGCGTCGCTGCCGACTGCAATCAGCCCTTTCGCGGGGTACAGCCCGAAGGCTCGCGCCGGCCCGGTCGCCGTCAGCTCAGCCAGTCGATCGAGGGTCATCTTCCCCGCCTTCACGCCTTTGTCGAATAGCAGCGAGCGAGACACCTCGAGGCAGGATAGACCGCTTCGTACCGAGCGCGCGCCGCTGGACGGCAGCTTGTCCTGCACTACTCCCCACGGCGCATGATCGCTGCATATGGCGTCGATGTGGCCACCCGATACCGCCTGCCAGAGCTGCTCAACGTCAGCTGAGCTGCGACCGCGAGCGCATCCGGTCGGAGCCTGCGCGCGTGCGGCCGCTAGTTCCGCGTCGGTGAGCAAGAGGTACTCCGGCCGCGTTTCCAGCAGGACGTCGACCCCCCGTCGCCGCGCTGCCAGCGCTATCTCGACCGATCGCCAACCTGAAAGATGCACGAGGTAAAGCCGCGCGGCCGTTGCGTCGGCGATCTCTACCATCTGGGCTACCGCTGCCACCTCGATGTTGTCAGCCGGGCAATACACCGCTGACGTCTGAGTGGACTCCCGCACTGCGTGCGCGGACAGGTACTCGGCAAGGGCCGGATCCTCGCAGTGTGCCATGACCGTGAGCCGTTCACGGGAGGCCGCAGCGATTAGGTCAAGGTAGCCTGCCGGATCGGCCCTGAACCCTGCCATGTGCGTAAAGATCTTCACCGAGACACAGCCCCGGCTGGACAGCTCACGAGTTAGCGCTTCCGCGTCGTCCGGGGCCCGCACGATGACCGGGTGCAGGACAAAGTCGGCCAGGCTCTCGGCCTCGGCCTGGGCCGCCGCGGCGGCCAGGGCGTCATGTAGGGGTTCGTTTCGCACCGGGAACGTGATGTTGCCGACGGTGGTCACGCCACCCGCCGCGGCCACGCGAGAGCCGCTCCCGAAGTCGTCGGCCCATCTGAAGTCGCCCTCCTCGACCAGGGCGGGCGAGAAATGGACGTGCATGTCCACGCCACCGGGCAGGACGAGCTTACCTTCCGCGTCTACAACCTCGGCCGCGCTCATGCGGCCGCCGATCTGCACGATCCGCCCGTCCTCCACGCCCACGTCGGCCACGGTGCAGCTGCCCGGCGTGACGACGCATCCAGAACGAACGACGAGATCCATCCGCGATCAGTTCATTCCCTGCGTCCGCGGGTGCCGGCCAGTGCTCACGCGACCGTCGCGGGAGTGAGCGCTCACTCCGCCGCAGGCTTCGCCGTCGCGCCGTCAGCGACCATGAAGCCATAGTCGCCCGGGCTCACCTGGCTGACCGGGGTGCGGCTCAGCACCAGGTAGGTAGGGTCGTACGGAGCCCTGAGGACCTGGAGTTCCTCGAACGTATACGGGTCGATGACCCGCCCCAGGACCGTCCCCGCGGCGACAATCTCGCCGAGCCGGTCAGCGCCGACCTCGGCCTGCAGCAGACCGCCGACGCGCGGCCGCACCACCGTCAGGGTGGTCACGACAACCTGGTCTTCCCTGGGCGGGGTAGCCTCGCCGTCCAGCATGCCGATCGTTCGCAGCACATCGAGGCTGCCGGTCACGGCCCGGTCGAGGAAGTACTCGGTGTTGTACATGCCGCCGCCGAGCTCGCTGACCATCGAGCGAATTCCCCGCTCCAGCGCGTAATCGGTTGCCGACCCGACATAGCTCTCGTGGTCGTACAGAACCTGGCAGCCATAGGCTCGGGACATCTCCGCGCCGGCCTCGTGGACGTAGGAGTAGTCGACGCAGGCAAGGTTGCCGCCCGAGTGATAGTCGATGAAATGCGTGCAGCCATCGTCGAGGATGCGGGCGAGCTGCGCGGCAAGCTGCTCAGTCAGCGAGCCCTCGCTGTCACCCGGCATGATCCGGTTCAGATTCAGTCCGTCGACGGGCGTCACCCGCTTGGCCGCCTCGAACGCATACGGATTGGCGACCGGGATGGCGACGATCGTCCCCGCCAGCTGACCAGGGTCGATCTCCTTGAGCACCCGCCGGACGGCCTCAGTGCCGAGCGGCTCGTCGCCGTGGATACCACCGAACATCACCAGTTTCGGCCCGTCCTTCGAGCCACGGATGACGTGCACGACAAGCTCGACGTCATGTCCGTTGGACAGGCGCGTTACCGGAATGCGCTCGATGGTGTAACCGCTGGCCATGAAGTTCCTCCTTCTGGTCGCCGAACCGGCGTTAGTGGATTCGATCTGGCTCTACTTCGCTACATGGCAGGCAACCAGCTGGCCGGGAGCGCCGACCGGCCGGAGCGCTGGCCGGGTGGTGCGGCACTGCTCTTCGGCCAGCCAGCAGCGGGGATGGAACGGGCATCCACTCGGCAAACGAGCCGGATCTGCTGCCTCCCCGGTCACCTTGAACCGGTGACGCTCACGCTCCCTGCGCGGGTTGGCGACCGGCACCGCCGACAGCAGCGCGGTCGTGTACGGGTGCTTCGGGGACCGGTAGACGTCCCCGGAGTACCCGGTCTCGACGATCCGGCCGGCGTACATGACGCCCATCCGGGCGCTCATATGCCGGACGACGCGCAGGTTGTGCGAAATCAGCAGCATGCTCATCTGCCGCTGCCGCTGGATGTCGAGCATCAGGTTCAGGATCTGAGCCTGGATTGACACATCGAGCGAGGCCGTGGGCTCATCCGCGACGAGCAGGTCGGGGTCGAGTGTCAGGGAGCGAGCGATTACCAGGCGTTGCTGCTGACCGCCGCTGAAGGCCAGCGGCGTCCGCCGCAGCGCGGCCCGCGGCAGGCCGACGACATCCAGCAGCTCGGCGATCCGAGCCGGGGTGCGCTCGCGATCGTAGAGGTCGTGCACGCGGAACGGCTCTTCGAGGATCTCCCTGACGGTCATGTACGGGTTCAGCGACTCATAGGGATCCTGGAACACCACCTGCATGCGGCGGCGCAGTCGCTTGACCTGCTTGCGTGACATCCCGGCGATCGCCTGCCCGTCAAACTTGACGCTGCCCTTGGTCGGCGCGTCCAGGCCGAGGATCATCCGGCCCAGGGTCGACTTGCCGCTGCCGGTCTCGCCGACGATGCCGACCGTCTCGGCCGGGTCGATCCGGAGATCGACGTCATCGACGGCGGCGATCCCGACCCGGCGGCCGCGGCCCCCGCGGCGTGCGTGAAAGGTCTTGCTAACCCCGTCGACCTCGAGCAGGGTGGCGTCCGGCGTTGCTGTCATGTGCCGCTCCGCAGATCCTCGGCAAATGTCCATCGCGGAAGCTCACCGCGGGCCGCGACCAGGCATGCGCTGAGCCCGCCGCCTGGTGCGGGTGCAAGCTCCGGCACCGTTTGCCGGCACGCGGCCTCGGCGTACTGGCATCGGGGATTGAATGCACAGCCGGCCGGCAGGTCGCCCAGTTGCGGCGCCGCGCCATCGAGCGCGAAGAGCCTGGTGCCCGGCGGCACGCTGTCGAAGTCGACTGACTGCAGTAGTCCCCTGGTGTAGGGGTGCATCGGCTCCTCGAAGACCTGGTCGGCAGTGCCGTGCTCGACCACTCGCCCGGCGTACATGACCAGCACCGTGCTCGCGATCCTGGCCACGACACCCAGATCGTGAGTGATCAGCACGATGGCCAGCTGGGACTCGCTCTGGATGGACGCCAGGAGGTCGATGATCTGCTCTTGCGTCGTCACGTCAACCGCCGTCGTCGGCTCGTCGGCAATCACCACGCTCGGCCGGCCGATCAGGCACATTGCCAGCAGGACGCGCTGCCGCATGCCGCCACTGAGCTGGTGCGGGTACGAACGCATCGCCCGAGGCGGGTCGGGGATGCCGACCTTGCCGAGCAGGTCTACTGCGTCCTCTTCGGCCTGCTGCCGGCTGCCCTTGTGATGGACCAGCAGCGGCTCAATGACCTGATAGCCGACGGTCAGGGCCGGATTCAGGCCGCTCAAGGGGTCCTGCGGCATGTAGGCGATCTCCACGCCCCGGACCGTCTGCATATCCCGCGCGCTGAGGTCGCTGACGACCCGGCCCTTGACGGCGACCCGGCCGCTGCTGATCCGGGCGACCTTCGGCAGCAGCCGCATGACCGACAGCGCGGTCATGGTCTTCCCCGAGCCGGACTCGCCGACGATCGCGACGGTCTCGCCAGCTGACACGGTGAAGCTCACCCCGTTGACCGGCAACAGGCGGCTGTCCTTGTCGCCGATGGTGGTGTGCAGATCCTCGACCTCGAGCACTGGCCCGCTGTCTGCGCGCGCTTGGGTCACCTCAGTCCCTCCCCCCGGCCGAGTGCTCACCGCGGGCGAAACCTGACAGCCCGTCGCCGAGCATCGCGATGCCGACGGTCCAGAGGGTGATGGCAAGGCCAGGGAACAGCGTGAGCCACCATGCCGTCGCAACGTACTGCAGACCGGACTGCAGCAGGGACCCCCACTCGGGGGTAGGAGGCTGTGCGCCGAGACCGACGAAGCTGAGGCCAGCCACGCTAACCAGCGCGTAGCCGAGATCCTGGGTGACGCGGGCGTTCATCTGGCCCCACATGAACGGCAGCATGTGCTTGCGCGCAATCCGGAGGTGTCCCGCGCCCAGGGCCCTGGCACTCTCCACGTGCAGGCGATGCTTCAGGCCGAGGACCATGCCGCGGACCAGCCGGGCGTAGCCCGGCCACCAGACGACGCTCAGCGCGATGACCACCGACCGCTCGCCACGGCCCAGCGCGGCGGCCAGAGCAAGGGCAAGCACAAAGCCGGGAAGAGACAGGAACAGGTCGACGATCCGCATCAGCAGCTCGTCGAGCCAGCCGCCGAACAGGCCGGCCGCTACCCCGACGATGGTGCCGAGGGTCGCTCCGATCGCGACGATCGTCACCGACATCAGCAGCGACGACCGGGTGCCGTAGACCATGCGCGCGAAGAAGTCCCGGCCGAGTTCATCCGTCCCCATCCAGTGCGCTCCGCTCGGCCCCACCAGCGGCGGCCCGATATAGAGAGCGTCCGGATTGCTCCTGGCCAGCAGTCCCGGCGCGATCGCCGCGATCACGAAGACAGCGACGATCAGGCCGCCGACGATCACGAAAACCTGTCGGCTGCGGCCCGAGCGTGACCAGGTACGCCGGAACGTCGCCGGCGAGGCCTCGGGCTGGCCGACAGTCGCCAGTTCCACATCCGCGCTCATGCTTGCCGATCCCGGAGTCGCGGATCGAGCCACGGGTACACCAGGTCGGTGATCAGGTTCACCAGGATGAACACCCCGCTGATCAGCACCGTGATCGCCAGGATCGGCGCGTAGTCGAGGCTCTGGAGGGAGTTGTACAGGTACAAGCCGATGCCCGGCCAGTTGAAGACCGTCTCCACGAGCGCGACCCATCCGAGCAGGTAGCCAAACTGGAGGGCCAGCGTGCTGATAACCGGATTCAGTGCGTTCTTCATGATGTGAACCACCATGAGACGCAGCTGCTTCACGCCCTTGGCCTCGGCCGTGCGGACGTATGGCCGGCCAAGTTCCTGGAGCACGCTGGCCCTGGTCGATCTCAGGCCCACGGCGAGCATGCCGAGGACGATCGTCGCCACCGGCAGGACCAGATGCTGGATGGTCTGGCCGAACGTGCTCCAGTCACCGTCCACCGCGCTGTCGATCAGGTAGACCCCGGTGACCTTATGCGGTGCGGAGGCGGTGATGCCCAGCTCGCCGCCCTGCGGCAGCCAGTGCAGCCGGGCGAAGAACACCAGCTGCAGCACCGCCCCGACCCAGAACACGGGCATGCCGCTGCCGACGATCGCGGAGGTGCGCACGATGCCCTCGGACACCCGGCCCTCGCGCCGGGCCGACCACGCGCCCAGGCCGATGGCGAGCACGACGTAGATGACGAAGCTGACCACGACGAGCTCGATCGTCGCGGGCAGGAAGTTCGCCAGGTCAGTCGTCACCTGATCGCCGGTGACGGCCGAGCGTCCGAGGTGCAACTCAAGCAATCCGAACAGGTACTGCCAGTACTGCACGGCCAGCGGCTTGTTCAGGCCGAGCTGTGCCTCCATCGCCAGCACCTGCGACTTCTTCGCCCCGAGCCCGGCCAGGATGAGGGCCGGATTGCCGGGGATCAGATGTAGCAGGATGAAGGTGAACAGCGTCACCAGCCACATCAGCAAGATGGCCCAGATGAGCCGCTGAACGGCGTACTGCAGCATCAGCGCTCCTCGTGTCCGCTTGGTCGAACTGTCGCAGCCTCAGTGCTCGTGCAGCCGGAGCTGGAAGAACAGGCACGGGTACTGGTCGTCGGTCTGCTGCATCACGTAGCCGTCGAGGTAGTCAGGCACCGGGATGATCAGCTCCGGCAGGGCGCCGAAGATCACTGGCGCGTCATCGACGACGATCTGCTGGGCTGCATTGAGGCCCGCTACCACGTCCGCCTGTGAAGACGAGGATGACGCCTTGTTGTAGGCGGCGACGAGGGCCGGGCTGTTGTATTCCATGAACTCGTTGCCGAAGGAGTTCGGCAGGAACGAGGAGAAGAAGCTCGTCGGGTCGAGCGTGAAGATGCCGTTGTAGAGCGACGAGGTGAGTGGCGGCGACGTGCTGAGCGAGGTAACGGCCGACTCGATCGTTCCGAACGGGACGGCCTGAACCTTGATGTCCACGCCGATCTGGGCCAGCGACGACTGCAGGATCGTGCCGCCCGCGACCAGGTCCGGGTAGCCGGCCGCCGAGTAGCACGTCGCCGTGATGCTCGACGGGTGCACCCCCGCCTGTGCCAGCAGCGCCTTCGCCTTCGCCAGGTTCTGCGTGTATTCCGGGAGTGACTTCAGGGCGTAGGGGTTGAAGGACGGCAGTACGCCAGTCGTCGGCAGCGCGTAGTTGCGGAAGTACGCTCGCATGGCGCTGTAGTCGAACGCGTACTGGAAGGCCTGGCGGACTTCCTTGATGTTGAACGGCGGCTTCTTCTGGTTGAACGCGATCATCGGGTCGGTGTTGTAGGCCCGGTACCGCTTGAGCGTGAAGCCCGAGGTGTTAGCGAAGCTGAGCGCGTTATCGATCGACCACTCGGTCGCGAAGTTGGCGGTCCCGCTCTGGATCAGCTCGACCGTCGTGCTGGGTGACGACTCCCACTGCACGGTGACGTCGTCGATCGACCCGGGCTGCCACGGTCCGTTCCACCAGTTCGGGTTCTTCTTGAGCGTGATCTTGGTGCCCTTGACCCACGAGTTCAGCTCGTACGGCCCGCTGCCCGCGCAGTTGTTCGCGTACCACGCCTTGGCCCACGGATCGCTGGCCGTCTTGTGGGTCTCGACCGCCTGCTTGCTCATGATCGGGAACGCGGGCATGTGGTAGGGCAGCCACGGCTGCGGCGCCTTAGTGGTGAAGGTGACCTCCATCGGCCCCGTCGCCTGGACGGACGAGATCCCGTTGAGCAGGTAGTACGCCTGCGCCGGGGATCCGACGGCTATGTGCCGCTGCATGGCGAAGGCCACGACGTCCGCGTCCAGCGCGGACCCGTCGGTGAACTTCACGCCGGACCGGATCTTGAAGACCCACTGGGTGACGTCCTTGTTTGACGACCAGGACGTCGCGAGCCACGGTGCCAGCTTTCCGGTGGTCTCGTCGGTGAACGTCAGCGCGTCGTAGGTGTTGCGGGTAATGAGCATGCCGTCGAACTCGGACTCCATAGAGGGGTCGAGCGTGTTCGGCTCGGTGGTGTCAAGGAAGACGAACGACACCGGGGCCTTCGCCCAGGTCGAAGAGACCTTGGCTGGGGCCGGGCTCTTGCCCCCGGAACTGCCGCAGGCGGACAGGAACGCGGCGGCCCCGAGGCCGACGCCGCCAATGCCCGCGGTGCGAAGGACGTCTCGTCTGCTGAAACTCGGGCCCACCAGGCTGACCCGGCCGACCCTGTTCGTCTCAGATGGTTTACGCATCTGCCTGCTCCTCTCCGATGCTTCTCACGATGTGGCTGCGGCTCGGCCGAATATGAACCCGAAGTCACCAGGACTGGCGGGCGTGAAGCCCTCGCGGGCGAGGATCACGTAGGACGGGTCAAAAGGCGCCACGAGCGTTTCGAGCGGCTCGAGCGTCTGCGGGCTGACGACGGTCGCGACTTCCATCCCGCCGGGCAGGGCGGTCCCGAGGTCAGCCAGGGTGATATTGGAGATCAGCATTCCGCCGTGATGCGGGCGCACGATCTGAACCTTGTCGATCTCGACCTGGTCCGGGACGGGCTCGGGAGGTGCGCCGTCGAGCATCCCGCAGTAGCGGAGGATGCCCTCGAGGGCGGAACAGGCGCGCGCGGTGCCGTGCGCTGAGTTCGTCCGCCCGCCGCCGATCTCCAGGACGGTCGTTCGCATGCCACTCTGCTCGAGGCACAGGGCCAGCGAACCGTTGTACGACGGACCGGTGTACAGAAGCTTCAGCCCCGCACTTCTGGCGAGGCCTTCATCACCGTGGACGTAGGCGTACTCGACCGCGGGGAACAGTCCGCCGCAGTGCAGATCGACGAAGGTGTCGCAGCGGCCAGCGAAGATGCCGTAGATCTTGGCCGCCAGCTGCGGGGTCAGCGTCCCGTCCGGATCCCCAGGGAACACCCGGTTCAGGTCGATCATGTCGTTCGGAGTGTTACGGGTCCTGGACTCGTAGGCGAGCGGGTTCGCGCAGGGGACCGCGACGATCGTCCCTGAGAAGCTCACCTGCTTCATCCGGTCGAGAAAACAGCGCACGAACTCCACCGTGTCTGGCTCATCGCCGTGCAGGCCCCCCGAGATCCCGATCGTCGGTCCGGGCCGCGAGCCGGTGATTTCGTGCACGCCGACCGCCAGCTCATGACCGTTCCCCAGCGTGCTCACGGGGACTCGGTCGAAGGTGTGGCCTGGGTCTGGCATTCGTCTGTCGCCCTTCTAGCGGGAGGTGGGCCGGCTCGCGGAGCCAGCTAGGTCATGGCCGAGAACGCCCTGTCGGTGGCTTCTAGGACCCGGTCGACATCGGCCGGCCGGTGCGCCGTCGAGAACGCGCAGTGCAGCAGGGGACGCTGCGGCACGAGAATGCGGGCCGACTCCATCGCCGCCCGCCAGGTCTCGTACCGCGAGGCGTCGGCCTGCAGCGCGTCCCGGTAACTGACCGGCTCGTGGTCGAGGAAGTACGGCTGGAAATGGCCGCCTTCGCCTGGGACCACGGCCGCGATGCCGTGACGCTCTGCCAGCTCAGCGAATCCGGCCCGCAGCTCACCGTTCAGGCTGCTGAGCTCGCTCTGGGCCTTGCCATCCGACAGCAGGGCGACCGCCGCAGCGGTGGCGGCGGCGGCCGTCGGATGGCCGTTGTACGTGCCCACCCATCCGACTGGCCCGCCCGAGCCCGGATCGGTCGTCGTCATGAGCGCCGGGTCGCCTTCGACGACTGCAACCGGATAGCCGTTCGCGATGGCCTTGCCGTAGGTAGTCAGATCCGGCTTGATTCCGTACACCTCGCGGGCGCCGCCGGGAGCGATACGAAAGCCGGTCAGCAGCTCATCGAAGATCAGGACGATGCCGAGCTGCCTGGTGAGGTCGCGCAGCGCGGTGAGGTATTCCGCAGTGGCCGGGACGTAGCCGATGTCGATCATCACCGGCTCGATTACGACGGCGGCGATCTGGTCCGCGTGCGCTCGCAGGATGCTGGTCGTCGCGGCGACGTCGTTGAACGGGATCACGACGGTCGTCTCCGGACCTGCGGCCAGGCCAGCGGAGCCCGGCGGGGCGGCCGGACTCGACACCGGCCCGAGCTGGTCGGCTGTTGCCCAGGTCGACACCCACAGGGCGTCGTACCAGCCGTGGTAGGCGCCCTCGGCCTTGCCAACGAGCCTGCGACCGGTGGCGTGACGCGCGATCGCCATCGCGTGCATGAGTGCCTCGGTGCCGGTGTTGGCAAAGCGGATCATGCCGCAGTCCGGGATGACGGAGGCCAGCGCCTCTACGGCGTCCACCGCGACCGCCGTTTCGACGCCGGTCGTCACTCCGCTGGTGATCGCGTTCGTGACCGCGGCGTCCACCTCGGCCCGCGCGTACCCGAGCGCGACCGATGCGTTGCCCATCTGCAGGTCGAGGTACTGAGTCCCGTCGGCGTCCCAGACGTAGGCCCCTTCCGCCCTGGCGGCGAAGAGCGGCCGTGGCTGCCTGACCCGCGTGTTGGAGTGCGCGCCGCCCGGCACATGACGAATCGCCCGCTGGTAGAGCCCGGTCGAGGCCATCGAGGTTGCCGATCCAGCCGATCCAGCCATGTGTCAGAGCCACCTTGCCAGTTGCAGGTCGAGCCCCAGTGCGTCGGCGACGGGGGCGAGCGGAGGAGAACCGAGGGACAGCAGTTCGGTGTGGAAGCGCGAGAGAGTGAAGTCAGGTCCCCACTGGCGCCTGGCTGCCTCGCGAAGGTCGAGGAGGAAGAACTTCCCGACGCCGTAGCGGGTGTAGGTGGGCTCAAAGAGGCCGCGCTGGGCCTCAGCCATCGCGGCCGGCCCGTCGAGAAAGGCGTTCTCGCTGAACAGCCGCGCGCCCTCGGCCACCGTGATCTCGTGCGTGTGCAGGCCGACGGCGTTCTCGATCCGGGTCAGCCGGACGAGTGCCTCCAGTGCTACGCCGGCCTGCAGGATGGGATCGCGGTCCAGGAAGCCCTCCTCCAGGCACATCTCCTCGCAGTAGTGGGCCCAGCCCTCGAAGAACAGCTCGGACCACAGCGTCCGCCGGGTCGGGCTCGTCACCTGCCGCATCGCCAGCGCGTGGCCCGCATGTCCGGGGAATGTCTCGTGGACGGCGAGCGCCGGCAGGGCCGCGCAGCCGAAACGCCGCAGCCAGGTATCCTGCGCATCCGGCGGCCAGGCCGGGTCCGGAGGCGTCAGGTGAAAGCGAGCGGGAGCGGCCGGCTCCCATGCCCCGGACCAGCTGATCCTCCCGACGCCCCAGCGGCGCGGCGCCGGGGTCGCTGCCACGATGCAGTCGCCATCTGCGAACGGCGCGATCGCGCGACTGCGCACGAACGCGCGCGCCTCGTCGACCAGGCGCTGGGCCGAGCTAAGGACCTCAGGAAACGTGCCGTGACGGGTCAGCCCGGTGCGGACGACCGTGGCCACGGGCTCGCCCGGTGCGATCTGGGCGCAGGCGTCCCGCAGGAGCTCGCTCATCCTCAGCTTCTCGGTAGCTGTCCGCGCCATTAGCTGCCCGAGGTCGACGGTAATTCCGTCGGCGCAGCCGAGCAGCGTGACGAGGCGCTCCGCTCCCAGGCCCTCGGCCGTTTCAGGCTGTGCCGCAAAGCGTTCGAGATGGGTAACGAGATGTGTAAGGGCCTCGGCCGCCCGTCTGCCGATGTCGCCGTCGGTGGGCAGAACGGCGCTGGCCAGACCGCGGGCCGAGCCGAGAAATGCCGCTGCAACGGCTGGCGGAACGCAGTCGAGGGAGCTGATGGCGGCGTCGACGGCATCCGGCCACAGGGCCAGGTGACGGCTGCGCGCCTCCAATCGCTCGGCCGCCGGAGCGTACTCCCGCTCATATGACGTGAGATCGAGCGCCTCGATATGCAGGAAAGGGTCGCGCCGGTGCAGCTCAAGATCGCCGAGGCGAGTGCGCAATGACGCCTCGGCTCCGGCGACAGTGGCGTCATCGAGGAGGTCGCTGAGCGGCGGCCCGCCCAGTGCGGCCAGTGACTTGCGGACGCCGTCTGGCGACAGGTCCTGGATCTGGCCGTCGAACTCGTGCAGTCCTGAGTACTCGCGGCTGAAGGCCAGACGAGCCTCCGCGACGGCCCGCACGCGGGTCGGCAGCTCGGTGACCGCGCCCACCACTACTCCGCGGCCTGACGGTGGGGGCGAGACCGTACGGGGCCCGTTTCACCAGGCGCGCGTGAGGCAGACCCGCACGTCGGGCGGGCCACACGGGCCCGGTACCACTCGGAACAGGTCAGTCTCGTCGTCACCAGCTCTCCCACTGAATGGAAGTTAACTCGCGCTTAATGGAAGAGATTAGAGGCGGCATGAAAGGAGAGTCAAGATGGATTCCGGCATTTCTCCTTCAGGGGAGCTCCGGCGCCTCCGCTGGGCAGGGACGGGCCAGACCCAGTTTCCCGCGGCGCGGTGCCGCCGCCGTCACCGCGCAGCCAGCGTGACCGCGTCGCGTAGGGAGCTGGTTAGCGCCGTGCTCGCTCATGCAGCCGAGCGTGCTAACAGGGCTCGGTCCTGTCGATGTGCATGCTGCCGTTATGCATGACGATGCGGAGAGTTTCCTGGTCACCCAGCAGGCCTGGATCGGCGAGAACATCGCCGGCGACGGCGATGAGGTCAGCCTGCTTACCGACTTCGATGGTGCCTGTCTCCGCACCGATGCCCAGCAGTTCGGCGTTCGTTCTCGTGGCCGCGATGATGGCGGCGGCGGCGCCGAGGCCCTGAGCCTGCAGGGCGACCTCCTGCCCCTGGAACCTGCGCATGGGACCCAGGAGGTCAGAGCCGGATCCGATCCGGACGCCGGCCGCCTGTGCTATCCGCAGGCTGTCCAGGCCGGCATCGATGATCCGGCCGAGCTTGTCGAGATTCGCCGGTGGTATCCCCAGCTCTGACCCCTGCTCGTAGAGCTTCTCGTAGGTCACGAGGGTAGGCACGAGGAACGTTCCGGCCTCGGCCATAAGCGCCGCGACGCGATCGTTGAGCAGGTTGCCATGCTCGATCGAGCGCACCCCGGCCCTGACGCACACCTCGATCGCCTCGGCGGTGTAGGCGTGGGCAAGTACGTAGGATCTGCCTGCCGCCGCCGTCCTGACGGCCGCCGTGAGTTCCTCGAGCGAGTACTGCACCGACTCAAGGCGGTCTGTCGGCGACATGACCCCTCCACCGGCCATGACCTTGACCTGGTCGGCGCCGCGGCGGAGTTCTTCGCGCACGGCCCGGCGGACTTCGTCGGGACCATCGGCGATGGCATGACTCATCCCCTGCGCTCGCTGCTCGGATGCGGCGTCGAACTGCTCCATCGCCCGCCGCTTGTCTCCATGGCCGCCCGTCTGCGTCAGCGGCCGTCCGGAGACGAGCAGGCGTGGCCCGGCAATGATCCCGCGCTCGATCAGGCGCCTGAAGCCAGCATCAGCTCCCCCTGCGTCTCGCACCGTCGTGAATCCCCGGCCGAGCATCTCGGTGAGCGAGCGCGCTGTCAGCACCGCCAGTTCGCTGTCGAACAAGTAGCGGTGTTGGTCCTGGATGTCGGCCTCGACAGCGGCCGCATGGACATGAGCATCGATGAGCCCCGGCAGCAGCGTCATCCCCTGCAGACTGACCACCCGATCAGACGCCGGCCTGCTAGCGGCACCGCGCACGACTTCGACGATCTTGTCACCCTCGGTCACTACCGAGCCCTCGAAGGGATCGCTGCCCGTGGCGGTGAACACGACGGCATCACTAAAGATTGTCACTGGCGTTGTCATTGCCTACCTCCATGACTCGTGCGGACCGCGACGGGCTACCGATCGCTCCGGACAGCCGGGTTGAGCGGGATAACGGCGTCGAGAGCGCTCGGCCCCGCAACGTAGGGCGGCTGCGGACCGGCAGCGGGCCGGGCGGGCGGCACGTAGGCCGGTCCGCTGTCGAGCTCCGGCGGGCTCTGGCGGTGATAATCAGTCGCGGCCTGGACGTCGATCGCAACCTGAAGCAGCACCGGCTCCGCGTACGGCAGGCCGGCCAGCTGCATGCCGACCGGCGACTGGTCGGCTGGGCTGAGGCCTGCCGGAACCGACACGACCGGGAAGCCAGTGTCGTTCCAGACCCCGAGCATGAGCCGGGGTAGCTCTTCATAGGTCAGCTCGACGTCTGTCCGGAACAGCTCGTCCTGGCACGCGGGATGGGCGACCGCACTCAGCTGGTGCTCGGTAAACACGCGAGTCCACGTGTCGATGAGCTGAGCCCTGGCCACCTGCGCCCGGACATAGTCGATAGCCGTCCCGGAAGTGCGCATCGGCTCGAGCAGGCCCAGGAACTCCTGCCGGTACAAGTGGCTGCGGTCAGCGAACTGCTCGTGGATCACCTGGATCTCGGCGCCCAGAATATGAGTCCAGTCGCCGAGGTTACGGCCGCGACGCTCCAGCGGGTTGGCTGGCCACGAGAAGCGCACCAGTTCGGCGCCCAGGCCAGCGAGGTCATCCTGGAACCTGGCGTAGACGTCGGCCACGCCCGCCGATGGCTGATCCGCGCCGAACAGCGGAATGCCGATCCGGATCCCTGCCAGCGGCTTCCGGCCGGACCGCGCCCCGGTCGGATAGGAGACGGGCCGGCGGGCTGCGACAGTGTGGCGCGATCGGCGGGATCTCGTCCGGCCATGAGCGTCAGCAATGCCGCACAGTCCGCGGCCGACCTTGCCATCGGCCCAACCACGTCGCTGGTGTACGAAAACGGAATGCAGCCGGCGGTACTGACCAGGCCGAAGGTGGGTTTTACCGCGCTCGCCGCCATGAAGGCGGCCGGCATCCGGATGCTGCCGCGCGTATCGGTACCCAGCGTGGCCGGCACCATCCTCGCAGCAAGGGCGATGCCGCTGCCGCTGCTGGATCCGCCAGGAGAAAAGGTCGCTCCCCAGGGATTAAGCCCCCACACGCCACTGGCGAACTCGCCGCAGTGCAGGTGGCCGATGAGGACCATTCCTGAGGCCCGCAGACGCGCCCACGCTGTCGCGTCGGCCGCCGCTACATTGCCCTCCAGAACAGCGGAGTCAGCGGTGAGCGGCAGCCCAGCCGCTCCGATGACGTCCTTGAGCGCGATCGGCAGGCCAGTCAGCAGTCCCGCCGAGCCGCTAGCGCGGAGCTCGTCGGCGGACAGCGCCGCTGCGGCGGCCTCGCGCTCATAGACGCGGATGAAGGCACCGAATTGTTCGTTCCGGTTCCCGATGCGCTCCAGACAAGCAGCCGTGAGTTCCCTCGACGACAGCTCTCCCGCCCGCAATGCGGCGGCGGCTTCGAGCAGGTCCATGTCGGCGGGATGCGTCGCGCCCACTACCACTCCTATCTCCGCTCACAAGCTGGGGCACCATCTGAGTTAGCACTCGTGATATGACGCCAGCTGCGCGCAGGCCAGGGATGTTTGCTTAAGGCTGCGGATCTCCGGCGTGCACTGCTGCTGGTGCCGCCGGTCCCGCCGCGCCGTTGCTTGACCGGCGGAGCCACTGCCCGCGGCCAGGTGATGCGCTCACCTCACCGTCCTCGAGGACGACATCTCCGCGGCTGACCGTGAACCGGGGCCAGCCGTATACCTCCCAGCCGTCGTAGGCCGAGTAGCCCGCCCGTGACTGCATCGCAGCACCGTCGATGACACGGCGCCGCTGCGGATCGAGAACGATAATGTCAGCGTCGCTACCGATGGCGATCGTTCCCTTGCGCGGGAACAGCCCGAACAGACGCGCTGGATTCGTCGACGTCAAGGACACAAACCGGCTAAGCGAGAGGCGGCCAGTCCGTACGCCCTCGGAGAAGAGCATCGGCAGCATCGTCTCAAGGTCGGCGACACCCTGACGGGCAGTGACGACGTTCAGCGAGGAGTCGGTCTTCGCCTCGAGAGTCCAGGGCGCATGGTCGCTGCCCAGCGTGTGGATCGAGCCATCGGCCAGAGCCCGCCACATCGTTTCCACGTCGGCGGGCGCCCGCAGTGGCGGGGACCCGATGTACTTTCCGGCATCCGGTTCTTCCATGACGTTACGGGTCAGATGCAGGTACATAGGGCGCGTTTCGACGAAGACCGGCAGACCCCGTGCCTGACCGCGCCGAGCCGACTCGAGGGCCGCCGCGGAGGAGAGATGGACGATATAGATGGGTGCTCCGGTCGCCTCGCAGATTGCTACCGCACGCTCGACGGCGGCGCGCTCCGCGGACTCCGGACGGCTCAGCCCCCAGTCCGCCAGGCTGCCGCGATCCTGGGCCAGTAGCGCGGACCCGGCGAACCGAACTAGCGCGCCATCCTCGCAGTGCAGCAAGGTCAGCATCCCGCTGCGACCAGCGATCTGGATCGCCGAAATGGCTTGGTCGATCCGCGCCTCAAACTCGGGCATCATCATGAACAGCTTCAGGCTCCGGTGACCGTCGGCGGCAAGCCCTGGCAGCTCCGCCAGCGATTCAGGCGTCGGGCTAAGCAGGACCGGGTGGAGTACGTAGTCGACAGCGGCAGCGCTCGCGGCCGCCGCCAGGTCCCGCGCGATGGCCTCCGCCAGCGACTGACCTTGCCAGGGGAAGGTCATGTTCCCGACCGTGGTCACGCCGCCGGCGATGGCCGCCCGCGAGCCGCTGCAGAAATCGTCGATCCAGGCTGGCGCGCTCTGCTCCGGCGATGACGACAGCGAAAGGTGAACGTGCATGTCTACACCGCCGGGGAGGACGAATGCGCCCGAGGCATCAATCTCCCTCCGGCCGCGCAGGCTGCCGCCCAACTGGACGACCTTGCCGTCCAGGACGCCTACATCGCACTCCCCAGAGGTACCTGCCGTTACGACGGTGCCGCCGCGGATGACCAGATCACACTCGATGCCCGGAATCTTCTCTCACCTCAGCAACATCATGTGCATGTGTAGCTCCACTATCAAGAGTTTCGGGACCTGGCAGCCCGGCGCGCGGCCGGAATCGCCGGCGTCGGGTAACAGGTGCATTGGCGAGGTCAGATAGTGCCGGTAACTCCTCTCGGCGGCCGACTGGACCGCCTACGCTGCTGAAGTCTGCGGCCAGCCGTCCCAGAGGTGTTTGCGGGAGAATAGTCAGCGTGTCGGTCAACCATGCTTGCGGGCTTGCCTTGGCGAGCGGGCGGAGCCGGTCACCGTGACGTTCCCTGGCGTCTTCGCTGACCTGCGTGCACAGCATGCTTGCTGGCATCCGGTGGGGTTTGCTGCTGAGCTGACTGGGCAGCCGGCGCACGCCGATCTGCTGGGGGAGCCGCTGGTGTTGTGGCGCGGGCGAGACGGCAGTCCGCGGGCTATGTCGGACCTGTGCGTGCACCGCGGTACAGCGCTGTCGCTCGGCACGGTCAGCGGCGATGAGATCGTGTGCGCTTATCACGGCTGGCGTTATGGCGCCGACGGCCGCTGCGTCGCGATTCCGCAGCTGGAGGACCCTGCGAGGGTACCGGCGAAGGCGCGGGTCGCCGCGTTCCGCGCGCAGGAACGTTACGGCCTGGTGTGGGTCGCGCTGGAAGAGCCGCGCTGGCCGCTGCCTGAGGTGCCTGAGCTCGAGGATGGCGGCTGGGCGGTGGTCACCGCGGGCCCGTACCGCTGGCAGTGCGACGCCGCCCGCCAGGTAGAGAACTTCACTGACTTCGGGCACTTCCCCTGGGTGCACCCTGGCCTGCTCGGTGACCCCGAGCGGCCTGTCGTTCCCCGTCATGAGGTCCGCACGGAACGGCACGTGCTGCACTACACGATCGTTCGGCCCGAGGCCCCCAACACCGGCGATTTCCCTGTCTTCGCCAACGAGCAGGCCGCCGCCGGAGCGCCGCAGCCGGTATGAACTGCATCTGCCGTACACGATCGTGCTGCGACTCGGGTGGGGCGGCGAGCGCGGCATGGTCTATTTCTTTGCATCCCAGCCGATTGCGGCCGACCGCTGCGCCGGGTACGTGATCATCGGCCGCAACTACAACTTCGACCAGAGTGACCGGGTGATCCAGGACTTCGAGGACACCATCTTCGGCCAGGATCAGGTGGTGGTGGAGTCGCAGCGGCCCGAGCGGGTGCCATTCGACCTGGCCGCGGAGCTGCACCTGAAGTTCGACGCCGTCGCGGTGACGTACCGCAAGGCCATGCGGGCGAACGGCCTGGCCGCAGATATCCCGGTCGGCATCGACGTCAGCAGGGCTGAGGTTCCAGGGCGCCCTGGCAGCTGACAGACGTACCGCGCAGATTTAAAGCTGGCGGCCGCGTCCTCTGAGGTGGGGTACGTAGTTTGCCCTGACGGCGTGCCTGCGCGTAGCCGTATCAGGTGGGCTGCCGGAGCAGGCCGTCGATCGCCGTCCACACGGCGGGATGGTTGAGCAGGTCGAAATGATGCATCCCGCCTAGTCGTCGGCCTGACTCGGCCGGGAAGGCAATGTGCTGAACCCGTCCGCGTCGGCCGTGCGCGCTGGCCGGCGTCACGAGCAGGTCGCCGACCAGCGCGCCTACCGCGTTGCCTGGGTCGGGGGTGAGTGTGGCGCTGATCGCGTAGTGCCTCGCACCGCCAAGCAGTGGCGCGTCATGCCGGTGGTCGCGGGTGCAGCTGTCCTGGTCACAGCCAGTCCAGTCATCGGCGAGCAGGTAACCATGACGCAGGTCCTTCACTCCGGAGCTCGAGCCGTTGATCATGGTCGCGAATGGCCTGGCTTCTGGCGCAAGGCTCAGAGCCCGGCCCGCCCGCCCGAGAGCACGGGCCAGCGGGGCGCCCAGATGCGGTGAGCCGAGGTAGAACACATGCCGGACTCGCCGTGTCCATGCCAGCGATGACTGGTCGCCGTAGTGACATGCGCTGCGGATGACCAGGCCGCCCATCGAGTGACCCACCAGCAGGATTTCCTCCGCCTGCGCTGGCCAGGCAGCCGTCAGGCGGTCGAGCAGGATGGCCAGGTCCTGGCCGTTCTGCGACACGTGACGCCCGCTGTTATACCGAACGTAGACAGGCGAGTAGCCAAACTCCGAACGCATCCGGCTTCCGTAGGACTCAGATTGATCACCGCCCCGGTCCCATGAATTCTCCGTTTCGGCCAGGCCGTGCACGAACACCGCCAGCCTGGGCGTGGCATCGGGGAACGCCGCCGCCAGATCCCCGGCAGTCAGCGGTATATCGCGACCGTCAGCCCGCGCGGCCATGGCGATAGCAAGGGCGGCCGCATCCGGCCCGAGTCGATCACCAGCGACCGCGTTCAGCGCGGCGACCAGCAGGTTCCCGGTCGGTCCGGCGCCCGCAGGCTGTCCGCCGGTGCCGAGCAGGGGCGCGATCTCGCCGCTTATCGTGCCTGCAGCTGACCCGGCGGCCCGGATAGCGAGATAGACGCTGCGACTTACCGCGTCGTGGACCGCCCTGGCCGGGGCAGCCGCGTGGCGAACCGGCCCGAACGCACGTCCGGCAATTGCCTGATGTACCTGCTCGATCCTCGAGACCACCCCGGCGAAGGCGTGACCGCCCAGCCTGCTCGCTGCGCGTAGTTCCGCTGGCGTCATCTGCGCCTCCTAGACTTGCCCGTGTCCAGCACAGGTCAAGCCGCGGCACCCTGTCAAGACTTACGGCCGGGGACTTGCCTGGCCAGCGGCGTCCTGGTCTGCGGCAGGCTCAGGCCCTGGCTCAATCGTCACTGTGGATGCCCGCCCGGTTGCCTCGCTCATGGCACGGAACCTTTCTAACGCGAGCTTGCTGCCGGGGCTCGTCGGCCCGGAAAAGAATCGTGCACTTGACATTGATACGTGCGAGCTGACCTGCGCACGACACAAGCGGGATAAGTCGGCGTTATGGATTTACGCTGGCTGTCCGACTGCTAGCGGATGTCCCGAGCGGATTATGCGCTGGAGTGTTTAGCATCAAATGGAGCCGATGTATAAAGCGTCAAGCGGGACAGCACACTGCGGGTCTGCGGGTTTCGACAGGCCCGACGCTCTTATTTACAACAAGGGCGGTAGCACCGGAGCTGGTCCGGATCGGGCTGTTCTCATCGCGCGACCTCCGGTACGAGTCCGAGACGCCGAAGAGCCCCGGAACTCGCGCACGCCACTAACAGAGCGGCTGGTCGAGCTATCGATCCGAGCGGCCTAGCCCTCTAGCGTGCGGGAGGCGACAACAGAGGCGGGTACGCTGCGCGAATCGCATGCGCCGCAGGCTTCCCAGCGCTGGCAGCGGCCATTAATCTGAATACGGCGCGTGGCGCAGACGCCGTTTCTTGTTCGCGATAGCGCGGAAGGTTGGCTGTTATGATCTCGGCTGACGTGTTCGTCGCGGTGGCGGTTGTCTTGTGCGCTGCAGCTGTGCTGGCCATCCTCGGTATTACCCACGTGTACTTGTCCGGCTCCGAGGCAATCGAGCATGATGGCATCGCCAGGGGCTCGCTCGCCCCGGCCTGGCAGCTCGCTGACTCCACCGGAGATGTGCACCGGTCACCGCCATCGATGCCGTTACAGCTTGTGCTGTTCACCGACCATTCGCTGAAGTCGTTTCCCTCGGTAGTCGACGGACTGCACGAGGTCATGGCGCAGGGCACGCGGCTGCAGATCGTCGTCCTGCTACGAAACCGCAACGAGCGGGCCGAGCCGGTGCTGCGGCAGCTCGGGCTGCGTATCCCAGTCCTTACCGGGTCGCCCGCGCTTTACGGCATGTACAACGTTCGCGTCACGCCCTTTGCCGTCCTGGTCGACTCGGCGGGCCGGGCCCGGGCCTCCAGCCTGGTCAATCATGCCTGGCAGGTGCGCAAGCTCGTGCAGCTGGCCGAGGTCGCGCTCGATCCGGGCGAGCTGGCGGATACCGCCAGACCATGGCGGCGCATTTCCAGGTCAAGGGCCACCGCCAAGACCACGACGACCGCGACCAGGGCCGGGGGGTAAGCCGTATGGACATGCTGGCCCTTGGCGCCAAGTCGGCACTCGCCGCCCTGCTGCTCGTCGCTGGCGGTGCGAAACTCGCCGACCTGGCAGGCTTCGCATCGACGGTGCGGCTCTTCCTGCCGCGCCGTGCCAGCTGGCCCGTACTTCGCAATGTCGCCCTGGCCATCACGCTAGCCGAGCTGGCGCTGGGAGCAGCGAGCCTGTCGTGCCCGGCGCTCCGCTGGCCGAATCCGGTCATCTTCGCCCTGGGCGGCGGTTTCGTCGTGGTCTCGGTCACCGGATACGCGCTGCACAGGGGACGCTCTTGCCATTGCCTCGGTGCGCTGTCCGCCCGTAGCTTCGACGGGGCGGGAATTGCCCGCAGCATAGCCATCGCGGTCGCGGCGGCGGTCGCCATGAGATCGGTGCGGCCAGCTTTTGTCCAGCTCGCCACGGCAGAGCGGATAGTGCTCCTCGGCGCATCCTGCTTACTGGCCTTCGCTGCATACACCGCGGCCAGGGCCCTGGCTGCCAGCCATGCAGTTCAGCCGAGATTGGCGCCGCGATGAGAATCCCGCTCTTCCTGGCGGTGGCGCAGTGGACACTGCTGCTCGCGCTCGGCCTGCTAGTGATCGTGATGTACCGGCAGCTCGCGCGGGTAATGGGAGGTACCGGGCCGACCGAGGCCGGGCCGGCGCTTGGCAGCAGGGCGGCCAGCTTCCGCTATGCACGGCCCGGTGACGACGCGGTGCGGTACTTCACTCCGGGCGACGGCCAGGCCGCGCTGCTGGCGTTCGTTGACCCGACCTGCCTGGCCTGCGAGAAGCTCGTCGCCGCCCTCGGTGAGGCGCGTCGCGCTGGCGACCTGGACGGCCTGAGGGTTCTGCTCGTTACCTCCGAGCCACCGGGTTACCTGCAGATCTCCGAAGATTTCCGGACGACCGCGCTGGAGATCGGTCGGCCGGTAACGCGCACCGAGCTGAACAGCTATAACGCGTCAGCCACCCCGCTGCTGGTCGCCATCGACCCGACCGGCCTGGTCAGGTTGGCCGGGCACGCCATGCGGCCGGCTGATGTGCGGGCTTTTATCCAGGCCTGCCTACTGCCGCCGCCCGAGGCGTCGCTCGGCGTGCTGCGAACCCACGGCGCGGCCAGACCTGAGCCGGCAGCGCGGTTCCCGACGGCCGAGTAACAAGACCCGACGACCAGGAAAGGAGGCACGGTGACATGACCATCAAGCGCATGCCCGCCAGCCTCGATGCCCGCATCGGCACCATGGCCGAGCGCGTCGTCAGGCGGATCAGCCGCAGGGACGCGCTGCGCGGCGCGGTAATTGGCGGGACAGCGGGCGCCGCCGCCCTGCTGCTCGGCCAGCGCCCCGCGTTGGCCGCCACCTGTAGATGCGGGCCCACCGAGCGCTGCCCACACTGCCCTGGGGTGGGGTGCCCGACCGGCTATTCCCTGTGCAAAGGGTCGCTCACGAGCAAGTGCTTCAACAACCAGGGCTACCGGTGCATCTACCCGCAGGGCGAGTGGATCGCCTGCATGGGCCTGGGGAATGGCTTCGGGTACCGGGTCTGCTACGACTGCATCGGCAAGACCGGCTGCGCAGGCTGGTGCACGTGCCAGAGCGAGTGCATCTGCTGCGACTGTGAGACAGCGCGTGATATCAGGGCCGAGCAGCATCGGATCCAGACGGCAGATGTGCGGTAGGCCGGTCAGGCTGCTGCTCGGTGCTGCCGCCTTGGCTGCAGGCGTGGCCATCGGCTGGTCGTGCTCCGACCGGATCGCGGTGGTTGCGGTGCTGGCCGTCGCGGTCGCCGCGGCGAACGGCCACGCCAAGGCGCACTCGCCTTGAGGCGCGAACTCGGCGGCCTCACTGGCCGCCGGTCTTCCGGTCGGGAGACTCGCCAGGGGCGCCTCGGTGGTTGCCGCCTATGCGCTGCCCGCAGTCGCTGCCTGGATGCTGCTCGGGCTCGTGCTTGGCGCGCTGCCGCTGAGCACGGCGGCCCTGGTGCTTATCGCCGCATACGGTGCGTGCTACGGCCTGGCCGAGGCGGCAGGGAGACCGGGCGTGTCAGCCCCCGGCAGCAGCTGGCAGGTGCCGCAGTCCATGGTGGCTGGCATCTCGGGCCGACGGCGGGTGCTGGTCTGGGGCTCGATACTCGGGCCGGGATTCGCCACTCGCAATCCGTACGCGGGCTTCGCTGTCCTGCCGCTCGCCGTGGCAGCATCCGGCGGGATCGCGGCCGCAGTCGCGCTGGCGACGGCACTCGGTTTCGTGCACGGCACCGGCCGGGCGCTTGCCCTGCTGCGCGACGCGCGGGATCTGCGCAATGGAGCGGCGGCCGACCACCTGAGGCTCGTCCTGAAATCAATGCACTGGCGGACCTTCGACGGTTTTGCCTTGCTCCTGCTCAGCGGCGCTGCGGTGGCGGCGTGCCTGCAGCGATTCTGAAACAGAGAACATCAATACCGGAGGCAAAACGATGCGCAAGACGCTGATCGCAGCCATTGTCGCAATCTCGGCAGCCGCAATGATGAGCGGCGCCGGCCTGGCGTGGGCGAATCCAGGCCCCGACCGATCCGATAGCTCGGCAACCGAGCATTTCCGCGTCATAAGTACGGACGCGACATCGAGCAGCCAAAGCGTGATCGCCACTGGCGCCTTCACGGCCGGAGGTGTTTATGTCTTCGGCCGCACCGTTGACAAGGCAAAGCTTTACCGCGGAACGTTCAAGATCTACCGGCATATCACCTACCGGTCCACACCGGCGCCGCCGAGCAACTGCCTTTTCACCGAGACTGAGCGCGGTACGTACACCATCGGCGCCGGCACCGGCAGGTATGCAGGAATCAGCGGCTCTGGCAAGTTCACGCTGCGGATCACTGGAGTCCTGGCCAGCACGGCGAAGGGCCAGTGTGGCCGGATGGTCGCCTTCCAGCAGATCATGTACGAGCGGGGACCGGTCAAGAAGTAGCAGCCGGGCTCGGCGCCTGCGGCGAGCCTCCTGGCCGGGCGGGTGCCGTTTGTGCGGGCGTGGGGTGAATTTAGCGGAGGGCTGTTGCGGCCTGGCCCTGCGGCCGGTCGTCGTGCTGGCCGGCTGCAGCGATGAGGTGATCATGATGAACTTCAGGCGGCCTGGCCACAGGCTAGGCGCCGGCCCTGGACAGCGCACCGCACCGGGCGCGGATAATGAGAGCCGTGCCTGCTGACCGATCACCGCGAGCGACGTGCGTCTTCTGCCAGATCGTGGCCGGCCGGGAACCGGCCAGCGTGGTCTATTCCGATGCCGCGATCATCGCCTTCATGGACCTGCGCCCGATCAATGCCGGCCACCTGCTGGTCGTGCCGCGGGCCCACGCCGCGCACCTCGCCGGCCTGGACGAGCGGCTGGGCGCGGCGATGTTCGCCGTGGGGCAGCGGCTGGCCGGAGCCATCCGGCGCTCGGCGCTGCCGTGCCAGGGAGTCAACCTGTTCGTCGCCGACGGCCAGGTCGCCGGGCAGGAAGTCATGCATATCCACCTGCACGTGCTGCCCAGGACACCGGGCGACGGGTTCCGGATCGAGCGTGGATCAGCAATCACCAGCCGGGCCGACCTTGACCAGGCAGCTGCCCTCGTCCGGGGCGGCCTGGACCGGGCACCCTGACGGGCCGCAGGCCGTGCGCCGCCCTCGCGGCCAGCGCCAGCACGAGTGACATAAACGCGAGCCCGACACCGTCAGCGGAATTCCCTGCGGAACTCACAGGGCAGGGCGGCGCGCGGGCCGGTCAAGCCACGGGAAGCGCCGTTCGTGGGCTGCGGCGACCCGGAACGCGGCCACGTCGTCGTACGTCTTGCCGACGATGGACAACCCGGTCGGCACCCCGTCGCGCGACAGCCCGGATGGCACGCTCAGCACCGGGCAGCGGCTCGCGATGTTGAACGGCAGCGTCATCATGGTGTCCAGCCAGTGCGCGCACGGCTGGCCGTTGACCGACACCGGATCGCCGATGTCGTACTCGGCCGGCAGCGCAGGCAGCGCGAAGGTCGGGCAGATCAGCGCGTCGTACTGTTCGAGCAGGGCGCCGAGCGGCGCGTAGATCCGGCCCTCCAGCTCGAGCCCGGTCACCATGTCGTCCTTGGAGATCTCGGCGACATCGGCCACGAAGTGCCGCGCGTACGAGGTGAGCTGGTCGGCGTGCTGCTCATAGATCTCCCGCACCGACGGGCCGAAGATCATGCCGAAGTGGATCCGCGCGGCGCGCTCGATCATCTGCAGCTCCCACGGCAGCGAGACTTCCTGCACCGTCGCGCCAGCATCGCGCAGCCGGTCGGCCGCGGCGCGCGTGTTCGCGGCCACGTCCGCATCGACGTTGTAGCAGCCAAGGTCAGGACTGAACGCGATTCGCAGCCCTTCGACTGTGCCCAGGTCAGCGGGAATCTCCAGCTTGGGCCGGATCGACGCGATGTCGCCGGGATCCGGACCGGCGATTACGTTCTCCAGCAGCGCGCAGTCCGCCACCGTGCGGGCCATCGGTCCCTCGTGGCAGTAGTGGTCGAGGTTGAACACCTCTACCTCGGGGACCCGGCCATACGGCGGCTTGAAACCGACGACACCGCAGAATGAGGCCGGGATGCGGATCGAGCCCCCGATGTCGGAGCCGGTCGCCAGCGTCGCGGTGCCGGCGGCCAAAGATGCTCCCGACCCGCCGCTCGAACCGCCGGGCGAGAATGCGGTATTCCACGGGTTGCGGGTCACGCCCCACAGCTTGGTCCAGGTGGCCGGGGCGCAGGAGAACTCGGGAGTGGTCGTCCTGGCGTGGACTATCCCGCCGGCGTTGATGATCCGCTGCACGAAGACAGCGGTCTGGCCAGCGACCGTATCGCGGAGCGGCAGCGAGCCGAGCGTATTGAGCTGGCCGGCGATCGGCGCTTCTTCCTTGACCGCGACGAGCAGGCCCTCCAGCGGCCGCGGCGGCTCATGGCGACCCGCGTACCGCGCCTCCGCAGCGCGGGCCCGGTCGAGCGCCTGCTCGTAGAATGTCGCCGCGAACGCGTTGATGTCTGGTTCCACTGCCTCCGCTCTGGCGATCACCGCCTGAGTCAGTTCCACGGGGGACAGCTCGCGTGACCGGAACAGCTGCAGCGCGCTGACAGCAGGCAGGTAGCACAGGTCGGTCACTGAGGATCACCTTCCGCGTCGGCAGGCACCAGCTGGCGCCTGGCTGGTTTCCAGCCCGGCCGCGGCACGCTGGCGCGCAGCCGCTGGGTGTAGGGGTGCTGCGGGTCGTCGAGGATCTGCGCGGTCAGCCCGCGCTCCACCAGCTGACCGCGGTGCATGACGATCGCGTCGTCGGTGAGCTGCCGCACCACGGCGAGGTCATGGCTGATCAGCAGGTAGGAGACGGCAGTCTCGTCGCGGATGTCGGCGAGCAGGTTCAGCACCTGCGCCTGGATGGACACGTCGAGAGCCGCCACGGACTCGTCCAGGATGAGGACCCTGGGCTCGGCCGCCAGCGCGCGGGCGATCGCGACCCGCTGGCGCTGACCGCCGGACAGCGTTCTCGGCAGTGCCCTGGCCTGCCGCGAGTCCAGCCCGACGAGCTCGGTCAGCTCCTCGATCCGGGCCCGGCGCTGGTCCGCGGGCCAGCCATGATGCAGCCGCAGTACTTCGTCGACAGCGTGCTCGGCCGTCTGCCGAGGATCCAGGCTGGTGTATGGATCCTGGAACACGATCTGGATCTCGCTGCCGCGCCGGCGGCGGTCCCGCGCGGACCGGGCCGGCCTGGACCGGTCGCTGCCGCAGGCCGTGATCGTCCCGCTGGTAGGCCGTTCCAGGCCGACGATCATCCGGGCGATGGTCGTCTTGCCCGAGCCGGACTCACCGACAATCGCCAGCGACCTGCCCGGCGGGATCGCGAACGAGGCATCGTCGACGGCGACCAGGCTGCCGAACTCCTTGCGCAGCCCGGTCACCTCCAGCACGGCCGCCGGGTGATCTTGCTCAGGCATGGGCAACCCCCAGCTGCCCGCGCAGCTCGGCGGCCCGGCTGCACCGGGACAGACCGCCGTCGAGCTCGGTCAGCTCCGGAACCGCCGTCAGGCAGGAGGGCTGGGCGTAGCCGCAGCGGGGAGCGAACGCGCACCCGCCGAGTGGCGCCTCGAACGCGGACAGCGGGCGGCCGGGGATCGCGCGGAGCCGACTGGACTTCTGCGCGATCTCGGGCCGCGCTGCGGCGAGTGCTGCCGTGTAGGGGTGCAGCGGATCGCTGTGCAGCAGTTCAGAGGTACGAATCTCGACGATCTGGCCGGCGTACATCACGACGGTCCGGTCGCAGATCGCCGCGGCCAGGTCCAGGTCGTGGGTAATGAACAGCAGCGCCAGGCCATGCGAGTGGCGCAGTTCGTCGAGGATGGCCATGACCTCGGCCTGGGTGGTCACGTCCAGCGCTGTGGTCGGCTCGTCAGCCAGCAGCAGGGCCGGCCCGGTCAGCAGCGCGGCCGCGATCATAACGCGCTGCAGCATGCCGCCCGACAGCTCGTGCGGATACTGGCGCAGCCGGCGGTCCCCGTCCTCGATGCCGACCTGGGCGAGCGCGTCGGCGGCCTGCCGCCGGGCGTCGGCGGCCGCGACGCCGAAATTGGTGCGCAGCGCCTCAGTCATGAAGTCGCCGATCCGGCGCACCGGGTTCACATGCGCCCGCGGGTCCTGGAAGATCATCGCGACCTTGTTCCGGTAGCTGCGCAGCTGGCCGCCCGACAGCGCGCCGACGTCGGCGCCATCGAACCGGATCTGGCCCTGAACCTGTGCGCCTCTGGGCAGCAGCCGGTCGATCGCGCGGGCCGTCATTGACTTGCCGGAGCCCGACTCGCCGACCAGGCCGACTGCCTCGCCAGGGCGGATCTGCAGGCAGACGTCTCGCAGTACCGCCCGGTGCTGCCCTTCCACTGGCAGCAGCACCGTGAGGCCAGAGATCGACAGCAGCGGCGGCTGGCTCGCCGTCCGGGCGCCTGCCTCGTGCCCGGTCACCGATTCGCCGCCTGGGCCCGCTCGAAGAGCCGCTCGCCGAGCACATTGAACGCGATGACCACCCCGACGATGCACAGGCCCGCCAGCAGAGACGGCAGCGGGTATCCCTGCAGGATTCCCGGCTGGTTCTCGGAGATCATCACGCCCCAGTTCGGGGCGGGCGGCTGCACGCCGAGCCCGAGGAACGAGATGGCCGCCAGGTCGACCATGGCCCAGCCAAACAAGATCGTCGCCTGCGCCACGATCAGCGGCAGTATGTTCGGCACGATGTGCCGCAGGCAGATCGAGGTGCCGGAGGCTCCCTGCACTTCAAGGGCGGCCACATAAGGCTGACCGCGTTCCTTCAAGGCGGCTCCGCGGAGCACGCGCGCGACGTAGGGCATGTAAGCGATGGAAAGCGCGATCGCCGCCGCGGTGAGGCCGGCGCCGAAGACCGCGGCGGCGAGCACCGCGAGCAAGATGCCGGGAAAGGCGAACAGGATGTCCAGTCCGGAGGAGATGACGGTGTCCGGCAGGCCCTGGCGCCAGGCCGCTACCACTGCGATCAAGGTGCCGAGCGCCATCGCGCCCGCGACGACCGCGAGCGGTCCGACCATCGAGGACTGGGCGCCTGCGAGCAGCCGGGAGAGCACGTCCCGGCCTTCGAAGTCGTAGCCGAGCAGGTGCCCGCCGGCCGGGCCGACATAGGCCAGCGCCAGGTTGGGCAGAGTCGGGTTGTACGGGGCGAGCAACGGCCCGAAGGCCGCCAGCACGGTAGCGATCGCGATGACGACGGCGGACGCCATCCCGGCGATGCCGGTCGAGCGCAGCAGGCTGAGCGCCCCGCCGCTGACGGCCAGCCGGGCCGGCCGGGTCGTGATCCCGATGGCCGCGCTCACCGCATCCTCCCCGTCGGCAGACCCCGGATTACGCGCTGTCGTCCTGGCGGCGTCATTGCGCCCTGCTTCCGAGCGCCACCCGCGGATCCAGCACTGCGTACAGCACGTCGACCAGGGCGTTGATCAGGACGAACGCGGCGACCAGGACCAGCGAGATGCCCTGCACGACGGCCAGGTCCTTCGATTCGGCGGCTTGCACCAGGTAGGCACCCAGGCCGTTCAGGCTGAACGCGGTCTCGACCACCGCGGCGACCGCGATCAGCGAGGCGATCGTGATGCCGGACACGGTCGCGATCGGGATGGCCGCGTTGCGCAGCACGTGGCGGCGGATCAGCTGGCGCGGCGGGATGCCGCGGCTGATCGCTGTCTGCACGTGCTCGCGATCGGCTTCCGCACGGACCGCGGCCCTGGTCACCCGAGCGACGATCGCGAGCGAGGACACCGCCAGCGCGATCGCGGGCAGGGTGAAGTGGCTCACGCTGGACCAGAAGCCCGCGCCGTTGCCTAGCGCGGGGAACCAGCCGAGCTTCACCGAGAACAGCAGGATCAGGACGATCGCGGCCACGAACGACGGGACGGCCGCGGAGATCGCGGTCGAGACCAGCACGCTTGTGTCGGCCAGCCCGGGCCGTAGCGCCGCGATCACGCCGCTGCCGATCCCGATCACCAGGATGATCAGCGCCGCGTACATGACCAGTCCGCCGGTCGTCCACATCCGCGCCGCGATCACCGAGGAGACGTTCTCCTGCAGCGTGATCGAGATGCCGAAATTGCCGTGCAGCGCGTTGTCCAGCCAGTACCAGTACTGCGTCAGGAACGGCTGGTTCAGGTGATAGCGCTGCTCCAGCACGTGCAGGCTGGCCGGCGGCAGCGCACGGCCGCCCGACAGCGCGGAGATCGGGTTCCCCGGCGCCAGGTAGAGCGCGCCGAAGATCACGAAGCTCGCGATCAGCAGGCTGGCCAGCAGCATGGCCAGCCTGCGGACCAGGAATCGCCAGCGCACGGGCTAGCCCTTCCCGCCCAGGTAGTCGGCCCAGGGCGCGAACATGTAGGAGAACGACGCGGTCGCGCCGGTGAGGTTGCTGCTGAGCATCAGGACGTTGGTCGGCTGCACGTCCGGGATCCACGGCAGCAGTTTCGCTGCCAGTTCCTCGGCCTGGGCTACGAGCGCCGCCCGCTGGTCCGGGCTGGCCGTGCCCTCGGCCTGGTTGAGCAGCGCGGTCATCTGCGGGTTGCGGAAGTTGTCGTAGTTCTGGTCGCCGCCGGGCATCGCCAGCGTGGCTAGCAGCGCAGCCGGGTCGGCGTAGTCGCCGTAGTTCACGGTGATGAAGCCGTCGATGCCCTGGCGTGCCTGTGCGCTGGTGAAGAAGTTGATGTAGTCGGCCGCGGACACCGACTTGAGTACGACCTTCAGCCCGATCGCCTCGGCTGCCTGCTGGTAGGCGCCGGTTTCGGCGGAGATGCTGGCCAGTTCGCTGGACGTGCCGATGGTGATCGTCTGGCCGGCCACGCCGGCCTGCCTGGCCAGCTTGCGCGCCTGCGCCAGGTCCTGGTTCAGCACCGGTGCCTTGTCATAGGCGGCGGTCAGCACCGACTGCCCGTAGCCGAACGTGCCGGGGTTCGCCAGCCAGCGCGGCATCAGCGCGGCGCCGTCGTAGACCTGGCTGATGATCGCCGGCCGGTCCAGCGCAAGCGAGATCGCCTGCCGCACCTTGACGTTGGCCAGCGGGCCAGTCGTCGCCGAGACGATGAAGGCGTCGGTCGACTCGCCAGGGCCCTGATACACCTTGACGGCGCTGCTGCTCTCCAGCTGCTTCAGGTTCGACAGCCCGAAGTAGTACGACCCCTGGATAGCACCGGTCAGCATGCCGGAGGTAAACGACGACGCGGATGGCACGCCCTTGATCACGATCTGCCTGACCAGCGGCTTGACGGCCGGGTTCCAGTAGTGCGGGTTGACCACGGCGGTGACGCCGGCCCCGGCGGTCCAGGACTTGAACTCGTACGGGCCGGTGCACATGATCCCGCCGGCCGGCGTGCCGTAGTTCTTGCCCTGCTTGAGCGCGTAGCTCTTCTGGATGATGATGCCCGGCATCGAGGACAGCTCGCCCTCAAGCCAGTAGTCGGCTTGCTTGAGCGTGATCGTGACCTGGTTGCTGCCGGTGACCGCGATCGACTTGACCCGGTTGAAGACCTGGCCGTAGAAGCCGCCGTAGGACGGGTCCATCTGCCGGTCCAGGCTGTAGACCACGTCGGCGGGGGTCACCGCGTCGCCGTCCCAGAATGTGACGCCTGGCCGCAGCGTGAAGACCATCGTGGTCGGCGACGGCGTGGAGACGGTCGCCAGGCCCGGCCGGATCGAGCCGTCAGGCTCCTGCAGCAGCAGCGACTCGCACATCAGCGAGATGGCGGTGTTCTCCGGGTAGTCGAAGGCGAAGATCGGGTCCAGCGAGTTAACCGGCCGGTATACCGCCCAGGTGACCGTAGGCACGGGCTTGGTGCCTGCCGGAGTCGCTGTCACCAGGCCCTTGGTCGGTGAGACCTGGTCGGAGCTGGTGGCATCGCTGCCGGCGGACCGGCCGCAGGCCGCGGCGAGGAGCGCGCAGGCCGCCAGGATGGCCGCTGCCGCTGATGTTCTCCATCTCGGACTCATACTGTCCTCCTGAAAGCTGTGCTACCTCCGGCGCGAGCCGGCTTGTTGTCGATGTCAGCCAGGGTGTCCCTGCTGCCAGGCCAGCTCGCCGCGGAGCCACGTCTGCGTGACGGCGGCCTGGCCGATCTCATGGCTGTCGATACGGGCGAGGTCGGCGTCGACCACTGCGAAGTCCGCGTCCAGGCCGGAACGGACCGCACCGGCCACGGACTGGCGACCATTGATCCGGGCACTTCCGGAGGTGTAAGCGGATAGGAACGTGGTCAGATCGAGTTGCTGCTCGGGCAGGAACGGGTCGTCACTACCGCGCCCGTGACCGTGCGGGACGACCCGGTTGACCGCGACGTGCGCGGCCCAGAGCGGGTTCGGGCTGCTGACGGGCCAGTCGCTGCCGCCGCATAGCGCCGCGCCTGCGTCGTGCAGCGAGCGGAACGGGTACTGCCAGGCGGACCGGCGCTCACCGAGGAAGGGGATGGTCAGCTCGTCCATCTGTGGCTCGTGCGCGGCCCAAAGGGCCTGGATGTTGGCGGTAGCGCCGAGCTGAGCAAACCGGCCGACGTCGTCGGGGTGCACGACCTGCAGGTGAGCCAGGTGGTGCCGCTGGCCGTCGCCGTTGGCCGCGCGGGCGGCGGCGACGGCGTCGAGTGCGTTGCGCACCGCGCGGTCACCGAGGGCGTGGAAGTGCACCTGGAATCCCTCGCGGTCCAGGGCGGTGACGAAGCGCGGCAACTCGGCCGGGTCGATGAAGTCCAGGCCGCTGACGTCGGTGCTGCAGCCGTATCCGTCCAGGTAGGGCTCGAGCATGGCGGCAGTGTGGTTCTCGGCGACGCCGTCCAGCATCATCTTGACGCTGGTCGCGCGGAACCGGCCGGCACCAGGTCGCGCTGCTCGATCAGCTCGGCGAGCTGGTCCATGCCGCGGTGCCGGTCCCACCACAGCGCGCCCACGACATTGGCGCGCAGCCCGCCGCGCTCGGCAGCGCGGAGGTAGGCCGGGACCGGATCGCCTGAGTTGTGCGACCGGCCGACGATCGCGTCCTGCCAGCCGGTGATGCCGAGCGAGAGCAGGTAATCCTGCGCGAGGCGGAGTGCGGTGTCCCTGTCGTCCTCGGTGAGCTCGGGTAGCAGGCGGGAGACGAGGTTCGCGGCGCCTTCCTGGAGCATGCCGACCGGGTTGCCGCGGGCGTCGCGCTCGATCCGGCCGTCGGCCGGGTCGAGGGTGTCGCGGGTGATGCCGGCCAGTTGCAGTGCCCTGGAGTTGACCCACGCGCCGTGGCCGTCGCGGTTCGGCAGGTACACCGGCCGGTCCTGGGCTACCTCGTCCAGCGGGGCGGCCGTCGGCACGCCGCCAGGGAAGGCCTCCATTGACCAGCCGCCGCCGGTGACCCAGCCGTCGCCAGGGGTGCGGCGGACGTAGTCGCGGATGATATCGAGGTAGGCCGTCAGCGTCACGGCACCGGACAGGTCGCATCGGCGCAACTGGTCGCCGGCGAACACCGGGTGCATGTGCGCGTCGATGAAGCCCGGCAGCAGCGTCCCGCCCGCCAGGTCAACGACAGTCGCCGCGCCGGCCTCGGCCGCAGGTCCCTCGACGCCGTCGATGCGGCCGGACCGCACGCGGACAGCGCTGCCAGGCGGCAGGAAGCGATATCCGTCGAAGACCGTGCCGTTGCGGAACAGGAGCTCTTCGTCGGCTCGCACCGGACCTCCCTCTCTCTCTGTTACGAGTTGCCCGGTACTCAAGCAGTTGACAAAGCCGTTGTCAATGCCTTTGACTTAACGTGATCGATGTTAGGCTTGCGCTGATTGCCTGGGGAGGGTCGCGCCAACGGCGGCGAAAGGAGGGCAACAGTGACCGCTGCGCCAGCAGTGGACGCAGACCAGCAGCCGCCGCGGCGCGGACTGCGGCGCGGAAGCCTCACCAAGGAGATCATCGTCAACGAGAGCCTGCGGCTGCTCGACGAGGGCGGTGCCGACGGGTTCAGCCTGCCGAAGCTCGGCCGGGCGCTCGGCGCCGATCAGACCGCGGTATACCGGCATTTCGGTAGCAAGGACGATCTCGTGCTCGCGATCGCCGACCGGCTGATCGACGAGGCGATGACAGGGCTGGAACCGCGGGAGTGCTGGGTCGACACGCTGACCGAGGTGGCCAGGCGACTGCGGATGACGTATCTCGCGCACCCGGCCGCCGCGTCGATGTCCGCCTACCGCACGACGCAGGGCCCGGCTGAGATCCGCGCGGTCAACATCATCATCGATGCGGTACTCAAGGCGGGCTTCGAGGGGCCGCAGGCAGCGCTGATGTACCGTGCCGTCGGCGATTTCGCCCTGTTCTGGGCCGGTGCGGAGGCCGCGTTCCTCGCCATGGACGCTCGCCAGCAGCAGCGGGACCGCGCTGCGTGGACGCAGGTCTACCTGTCTGTCAGCCGTGAGCAGTATCCCAGCATCTGGCAGGTCAGGACCGCGCTGCCAGAGGTTAACGACGACGACATCTTCGAGACGATCCAGGCGATCGTGATCGCCGGGCTCCGGCAGCAGGCACCCCGCCCGTGCGACTGCCACGCTCCGGCCCGCGCGCCTGACGCTTCCGCATCCGCAAGCGTCGCGCAGGCACCGCGTCCGAGGACAGCGGCTACTGATACGGCTGGGCCTGCATCCGGCACAGCTCGGCGTAGCCGCCGTCGTGCTCCATGAGCACGTCGCGGGGGCCGACGTCGGCAACCTGCGCGCCGTAGGGGACGAGGCCGCCGGCAGCTCACCCTGGCAGGGTGGTGACCTCGGCCCGGCAGCATGGTGGACTTCCAGGAGGATGAGCATGCGGCATCCGCGCATGCACGGCACCTCGGGAGGGATCCATGACCGCCGAAACACCCGTACTCGACACGCTCGCCGACCTCACCGCCGCTTCACTCGAGCACGACTCCCTGTCGGCTCGCGAGCTCATGCTCGTCAGGACGGCGGCGCTGATCTCCGTGGACGCGCCACCGGCCTCATACCTCGCCAACGCTGGACTTGCCGCCGACAGCGGGATGACCGCCGATGACCTCCAGGGCGTCATGATCGGGGTAGCTCCGGTCGTGGGCACGGCCAAGGTGGTCTCGGCGGGCGGGAAGATCTTCAGGGCGCTGGGCCTCGCGATAGCGGTATCTGACGCCGCGGAGGACGACGGATACGAATGACCGGTGGCGTGCGCGACACCCGCTGGGCGGACAGTCGTGCCTAGCCAGGTCGCGGGCTGAGCCTCGTCCAGTCGGGCTGAGCCTCCGGGGACTGGCCGCGGCCTCCAGGGACTGGCCGCGCCAGCGTGTCGAAAGGCCTGTCATTGCTGCGTCGGCTTGGTGTCGGTGCCGGTGGAGTCCTCCGGGACCGCCTTGCCCTGGTCGAGGTCCGCAGACCGTCTGGCCCTGGCGGCGACGGCCCCTTCGTCTAGCCTGCCGGACCCGGCGGCGCGCGAAACGACGTCACCCCCGCGGCCGCGCAGCACCATCGCGCAGCCGACCGCGAGCAGCGCGCCGGCGATCGGCCCGGCGATGTACACCCAATAGCTGCTCCAGTCCCAGCTGGCCAGGGCGGGGCCGAAGGACCGGGCCGGGTTCATCGACGCGCCGCTGACCGGTGCTGCCCACAGGCCGGCCAGGGCGACGTAGCCGCCGACGGCTAGCGCGGCGATCGCGCCGACGTTCTGCGCAGCCGATGCGGTGCCCAGGATCACGCTGACCAGCAGCAGAGTGAGCACGATCTCGATGAGCAGGGCCTGCCAGTCCTTGTACCCGGGGCCGGGCAGCGTTGCCCCGAGGTGCTCGGTGTTGCCGAACACCCAGCGCAGGAACAGGCAGGCCAGGGTCGCGCCGGCGAGCTGGATGATGATGTAGCCGGGGACGCGCCGCCACGGGAAGTCGCCGCGCAGCGCGAAGGCCAGCGAGACGGCAGGGTTCAGGTGCGCGCCGGAGACCGCGCCCATGAACAAGATGATCGCCGTTACCATCAGTCCGGGGGCGACGACGGCCGCGGCGAGGCTGATCTGCCCTTTCGCATGCAGCAGTCCGCCGCCGGCGGCGACCAGGACCAGCGCGAAGGTACCCAGCAGTTCGGAGAACAGCCGCCGCCACTCCTGGCGCGGGTCGTCGAAGTCATTGCGGTTCCCGAACTCCAGCCAGAGCACATGGTGCGTGCGCGGAAACGCCGTGCTCAGCTCGGCGCTGACCTTCTGGGCTGGTGCGTCGCTCACAGCGTCCGCCCGCGGCGAAGCCCCGTTCGCCGCCGGACCGTGCGTCCTTCTAGCGGCAGTGAGTCCGGGACCCGCGGGTCGACGTCGGTCGTCTGCCGGCGGGTCATGTCCTCTGGCACATGCGGGTAAAGGCAGGCATAAGGCTCCACGCCGATCTCGAACGCCTTCTGGCCGTCCATTAGGTGAAGTCTTACCCACCGGATCAGCGCCAGTACCGTCTCACCGCCCCTGGACTACTTCTAGCCAGACGGGGCGCGGCTACCGCTCAACGAGTTGAAGGTCGGCAGCGCGGCCGGGCGGGTCATGCCGGTTGACAGCGCTGATATAAGAAGCATAGCATTATGATATCAGTTTAGGGGAGCAAGCCCATCCGGGCAGAGCGCGGCTTCTGAGAGCGGGTGCACATCATGACTAAGTACAGTGCTCCGGGCAGGATCCGGCCACGTGGCCGGCTCCTGGCTGGAGCTGTTTGCAGCGCCCTCGTCATGGCGCTCGCGGCAGCGGGCTGCTCCGCCGCAGCGGGCGGCCTGCGGGTGCGCCGGCCAGCAGGCCAGGCCAGGCTGCTGGCCCCGTCTGGCTGTGCCGGCCCGGCCAGGCGGCTGACCCCTGCGCCTCCAGCCTGGACGCCACGACGGTCACGGCGGGCGGCACCCTGAAGCCGGCAACCTGGCCGTCTTCGGCGGTGGCGTCGAGGTTCGACTGCTTCTACGTCCACCCGACCGACAGCCTTGCCAAGACCGCCAACACCGGCCTGGCGCCGACCAAGGTAGACATCTTCGTCGCGACCGAGCAAGCCGCCCCGCTGTCTCAGGTGTGTGACGTGTGGGCGCCCTCCTACCGCTCCCAGACCTGGCCAAGCGTGGTGAAAGGGCTGGCCGGTGACGAGGCGGTCATGCGCTCGACCTTCATCGTCGCCTACGACAGCGTGCTCCCCGCCTGGCAGTGGTTCCTCGCCCACACCGGCAGCAAGCCGATCATCCTGGTCGGGGACTCGCAGGGCTCGGCGATCCTCATCCACCTCATCTCCGCCCAGCTCGACCACCAGCCGTCGGTGCTGCGCCGCCTGCTCGTCGTGATCCTGGTCGGCGGGAACCTCCAGGTCCCGGCGGGAAGGACGGTCGGCGCCACCTTTACCAAGGTCCCGCTGTGCACCGCCGGTGCTGAGACGGGGTGCGCGATCGCGTTTTCTTCCTATCCCTCCCAGCCGCCGGCCGACTCGGTGTTCGGCAGGCCGGGCCAGGGCACGAGCCTCCAGTCCGGCCAGACCGCCAAGGCCGGCCAGCAGGTCGCCTGCGTCAACCCGGCGGCCGTTGGCGGCGGCACCGCCGATCTCGACCCCTACCTGCTCACGGTCAGCCAGGTCGGGCGACCAATCGACCTCAACTTCCCGCTCAAGGAGCCGGTCTCCACCCCCTGGGTGACCTACCCAGGGCTCTACTCGGCGAGCTGCAAGCGAGGTGGCGGAGCCAGCTGGCTCCAGGTCACCAGCCTCGCCGGATCGAGCCAGGCCCGCCCCGTCGTGAACAACAACTACGTGGCGACTTACGGCGGCGGCCTCGGCCCGGCATGGGGCTACCACGGCTACGAGTACTGGCTCACGCTGGGCAACCTGCTCCACGACATCGCCGGCGAGCAAGCTGCATGGCAGGCGAGCCACTGACGCACCCGGCACGCAACACCGGAACCGCTGCGCATACCATCGCCCGGCGCGTACCCGCGTCTTCGGCCCAAATGACTTTCGGGCTGAATGAAGCGACTGCATGCCTTTTGCCGAATGAGCCTGCGGGCTATGGTATCTGGCAAGGTGCCCAAAATTGCCTTGAGAGGCATACTACTCAGCGGCGTCGCCGCGGCGGTCCTGTTACAGGCCGTCGGCTTATCCCACGCCGCGACCATCCCGGCCATGCCCGCCCCGGCAGTCCGCGTCCGCAGTGACGTTGCCACTCTCTGCACACCGGGCTCGTGGAAGTGGGCCGACCACGGTTACGAAGTCCTCTACAACGACGCATGGGGGCGTGGTGACAAGCAGTGCGTCACCGACCCGTCGGACGGGCCAGGCTTCACCGTCACCCGGTCGACGACCCCGACAGTAGCCTGGCAGGGCTTCCCTGACCTGATCGGGTCCGGGTGCTGGTACAACGTCTGCACCCAGCACGGCCAGCTGCCGATGCGGGTAAGTGATATCCACGCCCTGACCGAACGGCTGACCACCCGCTATCCGGCCGGCCAGTGGGGCGATGACGCTGATGACTGGTGGTTCTCCTACCATCGCACCGGCAACGCGCACCCGAATGCGCTGGAACTGATGATCTGGGCGTCGTGGCAGCGCGTGCCCCCGCACCACGCCATCCTCGTGCGGATCGGCGGCCACCGGTGGTGGCTGGAGCAGTGGCATACCCGTCCGTCGGCAGGCACGCAGGGGTGGCACTACGTGCAACTCCGCGATGCCAGGGACCGGCCCAATGACCTGTACCGTCTGAATCTCGTCCCGATCTTCAGCTGGCTTGAGAGGCGCGGCTGGCTCGAGCCATCGTGGTGGGCGATGTGCTTCACTGCCGGGTTCGAGATTGTCAAGCACGGCGCACGTGATGAGATCTACAGCTACCGGCTCGTCATCAACGGTCAACCCGAACCGTGATCGTCTCAACCTGGGCAGGCCGAGAGCATCGTGACCGGCGCAGTTCCACGCGGCTCCGCCACAGGCCTCAGCCGGGAGCGGGTGACGCGCCCCCGGGTCCGACGAGCACGCCAGGACGTGTCATCGCACGCAGCGCGCGGGCGGCAGCCAAGTCGGGGCAGCCCGCCAGCGTCATCGCCTGCCTCAGCTCCTCGGCGAGCAAGGCGAGCACGCTGCCGGCGCCGGCCGCACCGCCCAGTGCAAGCCCCCATAGAGCGGGACGGCCAAGCATCACCCCCGTGGCGCCAAGCGCGACCGCCTTGAGCACGTCAAGCCCGCTCCGGACGCCACTATCAAGAAGCACCTCGCAGCGACCGGCGACCGCGTCGATGATCCACGGCAGCGCCGTGATGCTCGGAGCGGCTCCGTCCAGCTGCCTGCCGCCATGATTGGACACCACTATCCCGGTGACCCCGAGGTCGGCGGCATGCCGTGCATCATCGGCATCCAGGATCCCCTTAAGGACCAGCGGCACGCTGGTCTGTCCGGCTAGCCATGCTACGTCTGACCAGCTGAGCGACGGGTCGAAGATCGCGGCCGTGTGACTGGCCACCGCTGACTTGCCAGGCACCGACGGCCCGGCCAGGCCGACGTCGTCGCCGTCGCCGCGATGCGCCAGGTTCGCAGAGTAGACACCATCGGGGAACGTGAAGCCGTTGCGCAGGTCCCTGAGGCGCCGGCCAAGCTCCGGCACGTCCACAGTCAGGACCAGGGCGCGGCAGCCGACCGCTTCCGCGCGTCTTACCAGCTCGATGACCACCCCTCGATCACGAAGCCAGTACAGCTGCAGCCAGAGGCAGCCGCCAGCCTGCGCGATCTCCTCGACGGTCACGCTGCTCAGCATCGCCGCCGTGTAGGGGACCCGCGCCTGCGCACACGCGGCGGCGAGGGCCAGCTCGCCGTCCGGGTGGACCATCCGCTGGTAGGCCATCGGTGCCACAGCCACCGGCAGCGCCGCCTCGCAGCCGGCCAGCGTCGCTGCCGGGTCGCAGGCCATGACGCCCGCCAGGACCCTGGGCACCAGGTAGACGTCGTCGAAGGCGGCCAGGTTCGCCCGCCTGGTCAGCTCTGCGCCGCTGCCGCCCGCGATGAAGTCCCATACCTGCGCTGGCAGCCTCAGCCGGGCCAGCCGCTCGGCGTCGGCGACGCTGAGCAGCACCTCGGCTGACCCTTTAGCGGCACCGCGATCGGCGGCTTCGCCGCCACCCGCCGAGCGCTCCTGGACGCTGTCGTTCAAAGGCCCTCCGACCGGAACGACTCCGACCGGCCATTTGCTCGTATCCTTTCTGATAGCGACTGGTTTGGCAATATTGCGCATCACGCGCCGGCAAGAGTGGTCACCCCGAAACGGCACAGCCCCGAGCTCGGCCATTGTGACAGGAACGGCTGAATTCTCTGCCCGCCCCGCCAAGTCAGCGTCGGCCAGCACGCTACGGCCGGGTGGCTCGCGGCCCTCTCTGTCCAGCACACCAGCACGTCGGCGCTGGGTGCGTGCCCAGCGCCCCGGCCGCCAGCCGACGTGCCTCGCCAGCATGGGCGGATTCAGGCCCTTGTCAAACCAGCGCGATCGAGTAAGGTCACTGCTAGGCAGAACGGTCGTTATCACAACCCAGGCATTGGGTCGTGACAATGTCGATTTTTGACGTTCCGGCGGTTTGGCCGCTGTCTTATGAATTGCCCAACGAGCTTATGAATTGCACAACGAGCGCACCGGTCTTCGGAACTGGCCAGCACGCTGGCCACAACCAGCCAAAGAGGGTGAGGTCGGGTGACCGGAGGCGTGTACCAGCGACCGGCCGCGAGCGCATACCCTCAGCTGGAACCGGAGTGGGTCGACGAGGTCCTGCTGGCTGGCGCCGGCCACGACGTATGCCTAGTCCTTGACGAGCCTGTCAGCCGGGCTGAGCTACGCGGATTAGTGGCAGAACGGCGCCAGGCCCTGGCCGATGCCGGGCTACGTCGCGGCGGCTCCGTCGCGCTGTGCCTCGCGCCGTCGCTCGCGTTCATCACCAACCTGCTCGCCTCGTGGCAGATCGGCGCGCAGGCGTCCCTGCTTGACCACCGGCTCACCCAGTACGAGGTGGAGGTAGCGCTGCAGCGGCTGCTGCCGCAGGTGGTCGTGACGGCCGGGCGCTCCACCGCCGGCCCGCTACGCGGCTTCGCCGAGATCAGCGAGAGCGTGCGTACCTACCCTGGCCAGCCCGCCGCGACCAGCCACGCTGTCATCCAGCTCAGTTCCGGATCCACCGGGCCATCCAAGATCATCGCACGCGACGCTGCCAACCTCGTCGAGGAGGTGAAGCGCTACACGTTGATGGACGGCGTCCCCGGCAGCGGCGAGCGCATCGTGTCGCTCGCATCGATGGTACATGTGCTCGGACTCGTCGGAGGCCTGCTCTACAGCCTGCACGCAGGCGTGAACCTGACGATCCCGGCCCGGATGACAGCGGACGGCATCCTGACCGCTGTGTCAGCCGGCGAGCAGCCGACGACTCTACTGGGCGTCCCCTTCCACATCGAGCTGCTCGCGTCGGTGCAGCGCCCGCCGAAGCTGCCGCAGCTCACTGGCATGACCACGGGCGGCGAGCTGGTCCGCGCGGACGTCTACGCCGCGTTCGTGGACCGCTACGACGTTCGCCTGGGCAACATGTACGGGATGACCGAGGTCGGCGTCATCGCCACCGATCTGTTTGGTGAGCACCGACCCGCCGTACTGCCTGCCCCCGGCCTCACCGTCAGGGAAGAGGCAGGCGAGCTTCACGTCTCGCTGCCGGAATCGCCCTACCTCGGAGTCCAGGACCCGAGCCGCTGGTCCGATGGCTGGCTGCATACCAAGGACGCGGGCAGCGTCGATCCCCGGACCGGGCTCGTGCGGATCCTCGGCCGCCGTGACTCCCAGGTCTCCGTCGGCGGTCTCAAGGTCGACCTGACCGAGGTCGAGCACGTGCTGGCCGCGCTGCCTGAGGTCACCGCGGCGGTCGTGGTGCACGACAGCGCGATCGAGGCGTACCTGGTGCTAGCGCAGGGTGCTGAGGCGCCGGCAGTGGAGCGCGAGATCACCACTCGCCTGGCCGCATACAAGCGCCCGCGGCGGCTGCACATCGTCGAGCAGCTGCCGCGGACGGCAACGGGGAAGCTGGTCCGCGACCAGGCCGTGCTTCGCGACATCGGCCCGGGCCGGTCATTAACTCCAGTTATCACCTCAGCCAACGCAGACAGTGGCAGCGATGCCCTCGCGCCGAGCAACCATCCCCAGAAAGGAAGCGCCGACCATGATCGATGAGATCCGCCAGTTCGTGCTGGATTCACTGACGGACATGAACTACAGCATCGATGGCATCGACGACGACACAGTGCTCGGCCCGGCTGGCGCCGATCTGGAGTCGCTTGCCCTGGCCGAGCTGGCCGTGCGGGTGGAGGACCAGTTCGGAGTGAAGTTCGACGACGACGAGGGCGAGAGGCTCGCCGGCATGACCGTTGGCGAGTTCTGCCGCACCGTCCTGCCGCGGATCCAGCCCGCGTCGGCGCACTGACACGTGTCTGGCGAACTGCAGCGGTCGGACGTCGTGGCGATGCTCGCCACCTACGGTGACCGACTGCCGGAGCAAGTACCGGAGACTATCGACTCCCTGGAACTGGCGTGGCTGATCCACCAGATCGAGCAGCGCTTTGGCGTCCTCGACGTCGACGACGACACGATCGGGCGCATGTCGACAGTCACTGGCGCGCTCAGCGTGCTGAGCGACCTAAGGGTCGGGTCTTCGCATGACTGAGGTACCCGCCGCTGCCACGACATCGACTGCCAGGAGGGGTGCACGCCAGGCGGTGGTGACCGGCGTCGCCATCCTCAGCGCGTATGGCCGGGGAACGGAGGCACTGCTGTCCGGGGTGCTGTCAGGCCGGCCCGCGTTCGCGCCCGTCGAGCGGTTCGATGTCAGCGCACGGCGAGTTCGATTCGCGGCGACCATGCCAGGCTCTCCCGAGCTGCGGACCGAGGTGACTGCCGCTGTCAGCGGGGCGTGCGACGAGGCAGGGCTGTCGAAATCGGACCGCGCCAGCAGCCCACTGTTCCTCGCCGTCCACGGCGACCCAGCTATCGCCCGTGCGCCCGCCGAGGTCATGCCGGGCCTCGGGCCAGAGGAGTTAGCAACCGCGGTCGCCGCCAGCTGCGGTCTGACGGCGCGGGGCATTCGCTGCTACACGTCTGCCTGCGTGGCCGCGAGCACCGCGATCGCGGACGCAGCCGCGACTATCGCTCGCGGCGATGCCGACCGCGTCGTCGTGGCGGGCGGCTACCTTGTCGACCGCGACCAGTTCGCGCTCTTCGACGCCGGCCGCGTGCTGGCCGGCGACGGGCAGGTGCGGCCGTTCAGCGCCGGGCGGCGAGGGCTGCTCCTCGGGGACGGCGTCGGCGCCGTCGTCGTCGAGTCGCAGGACTGCGCGCGGGCGCGGCGGGTGCCGCCGCTAGCGCGGCTCGTCGGATGGGGCCGCACCGGAGACGCATACCACCCCTGCCAGCCGGACCCGGAGGGCCGGGGCATGGCGCGCGCAATCACGGCCGCGCTGCAGCGGGCCTGCATCGCGGCGGAGGATCTCGGCTACGTCAACGCCCACGGATCGGGTACCGGCCAGAGCGACCCGGCCGAGGCGAACGCGCTGCGGACCGCGCTCGGCAGTGCCATCGGCGGCGTGCCGGTGAGCTCTACCAAGTCGCTGCACGGCCAGAGCCTGGAGGCATCCGGCGTGCTGGAGCTGATCGTCACGCTGCTGACGGCCCGCAAGGGCATGCTCCCGATCAACGCCGGCTTCCTCGGCGCTGACGACAGATGCCGCCTCAACCTTGTGCTTGGCGAGGCGCTACCCGCCACCGCAGAGTTCGCGATGAGCCTCAATGCCGCGTTTGGCGGCGCGAACACCGCGCTCGTTGTCGGCTTGCCATGACGCCGCCCGACGCCGCCGCACTGACCGGCTCGGCCGCGCTGCACGCGGCGGCTGCGGCGGCCGGGCTGACAGTGTCCGCCTCCGCGTCCTGGCCCGAAACAGAGGCGGACCGCGAGGTCACCCCGCTGGCCGGATTCATTGAGTCGAACTTCAGCCCGTTACTGGCCGAGGTCGCCGGTCGGGCGCTGCGCCGCCGCGACTCGCCGCAGGCAGCCGGCCAGGTGACCGCGATCGTGATGGTTACCGCGCTTGGCGACGTCACCAGCGCGGCCCGCGTCGCCGCCGCGGTAGACGCCGGCGAGCGAGTGCCGCCGTTGCTGTTCTTCCAGTCCGTGCCGAACTCCGTCGCAGGCTACCTGGCGGCGCGATGGCAGCTGACCGGGCCGGTCGTGTGCGTCAGCAGCCTAGGCGCAGGGTTCGGTGTAGCCGCGCTCCTGATCGCGGACGCCGACGCGGATGAGGCCCTGGTGGTGCGCGTCGACCTGGCGGTGACGGACGGCGAGCATGACCGTGCCGCCGCCGTTCTCGTGAGCCGCCTGGCCTGCACGGAACGGCCGGGAGCCGCATGATCTGCGAGGGAGAGGAAGCGATGAACATCTTCGACATCGACCACATCGAGCTCTACGTGGGTGATGCGATCGCCGCGGCGCAGTCCCTGTGCCGCGGCTATGGCTTCCGCGTCTACGGCCACGGCGGCCCGGAGACAGGCCTGCCTGGCCAGCGCACCGTCCTGCTCGGCCAGGGTGACATCCGCGTACTGCTGACCTCGGGATTACACAAAGACCATCCCGCCAGCCAGTTCGTGGCTAGGCACGGCGACGGCGTGGCCGTGACCGCCTTCGGCTGCGAGAGCGCTTCCGCTGCCTACGGTGAGGCGGTGGCAGCCGGCGGGTCCGGTCTTCGCCAGCCCTGCACCTGGGAGAACGCGGAGGCCTGCGTCGTCACCGCAGAGGTCGCTGGCTTCGGCGACGTGGTCTACCGTCTTGTCGAGCGCCGCGGGTCGGACGCCCAGTTCCAGCCCGGCGCGATCGTGATGGCGCCGAGCGCCGCTGCCGGAGCGGGCGACGACCTGCTCCGCGTCATCGACCACGTGGCAGTGTGCGTGCCGGCCGGCGAGCTCGAACCCACGATCGCCTTCCACGAGCGGGTGTTCGGCTTCAGCGTCACATTCCAGGAGTACATCGAGATCGGCGAGCAGGGCGTGATGTCCAAGGTCGTGCAGAGCCCGTCAGGCGGCGTGACGTTCACGATTCTCCAGCCCGACATCAGCCGCCGGGCTGGCCAGATCGACGACTTCCTGGCCTGGCATGACGGCGCCGGGGTGCAGCACGTCGCGTTCCTCACCAAGGACATCGTGCGCGCGGTCCGGACCGTCGCCGACCGGGGCGTCGAGTTCGCAGTGACGCCATCGAGCTACTACGACATGCTGGCCGGGCGCATCGGACGGACCGATATCTCGGTCGAGGCGCTGCGGCCGCTCGGCATCCTGGTGGACCGCGATCACTGGGGTCAGATGTACCAGATCTTCGCGAAATCGACCCACATCAGGCGTACGTACTTCCTCGAGCTGATTGACCGGCACGGCGCGCGCACCTTCGGCACGAGCAACATCCCGGCACTGTACGCGGCCAAGGAACGTGAACTCGCCGAGATCCGCGACACCGCGAGAACGATGCGCATTTGACCCGACCGCAGCGGCCGCCCAAGGAAGGAACGAACCGTGAGCATTTCGGTCACCCCGCCGTTCACGCTGACGGAGGAGGAACGCTCGCTCCTGCCGTCGGATTCTGACGTCGAGTCCTACGCCCAGCACGGCTGGTACCTGAGCAAGAAGCTCTTCACCGACGACGAGGTCGACGAGCTCCTCGCGGCCAGCGAGCGGTACTACGCGGGCGAGCGCGACCGCACGCTGCCGCTGCGGCCGCCGAAACTCGCGTACTGGGAGCCGTCCAACGGTGACGTGCAGCGCCACAACGACTACGTCCACTATGAGCACGACGGCCTAGCCCGGCTGCTGCGCAAGCCGTTGATCGGCGCCGTCGCTGCTGCCCTGGCCCGGGCCGACGAGATCCGCGTGTTCCAGTCGACGCTGATTTACAAGCCGCCGATTGCCGCGGAGCCGACCAACATCGTGCCGTGGCACTTCGACAAGCACTACTGGTCGACGTCGAGCTCGGACCGGATGCTGACCGCCTTCATCCCGTTCCACGACTGTGGCGAGGAGATGGGCACGATCACGATGATCGACGGCAGCCACCGGTGGCAGGAGATCGGTCGCGATGACAGCATGACCAGGCATTTCGCGGAGCGCGAGGCCAGCGACCTCGAGCGCGTGCTCGCCGACAACGCGGCGTTCAACAACGCCAGGGTCGTCAAGGTCCCGATGACCATCCCCAAGGGCCACGTGAGCTTCCATCACTGCCGGACCTACCATGGCAGCCCGACGAACCGCAGCTCGCGGCCCCGCCGGGCCATCTCGTTCCACCTGCAGGACGGCGAGAACGCTTACCGGCCGTTCGAGCTGACCACCGGCGAGACCCTCGGCTACAACCACGACGTACTAGTACGACGCCTTCCCGATGGCCGCCCCGACTACAGCGATCCTGATTTCTGCCCAGTTCTGTGGTGTAACCCGACCCGTCCGGCCAACGCACGCCGTCCGCAGGAGGATTGACATGTCCCGCTATGAATGGGGTCAGCGGCATCCCGGAATCGACCGCCTTGAGGATCAGATCACCGACGCCAGGCGCACGGTCATCGAGCATCCGATGTACGCCGCGCTGGACAGCCAGTACGCGATCCGGACGTTCCTCGAACATCACGTCTTCGCCGTATGGGACTTCATGTCGCTGCTGAAGTCGCTGCAGCGCAACCTCACCTGCGTGCAGCTGCCCTGGGTGCCCACCGGCCCGACCGGCAGCCGCCGCCTCATCAACGACATCGTGCTGGTCGAGGAGAGCGACGAGCGCAACGACGGCTTCATCAGCCACTTCGAGCTCTACCTGGAGGGCATGACCGAGGCCGGGGCCGATAGGTCGGTCATCGACGCCTTCATCGACAATCTCCGCGCCGGGCAGCCGGTCCTCGAGACACTCGATGAGGTCGGCGTGCCGGCACCGGCCGCCGAGTTCGTCCGGCTCACCTGGGGCCTGATCGAGAGCGCGCCCGTCCATACGCAGGCCGCGGCATTCGCGTTCGGCCGCGAGGACCTGATCCCTGACATGTTCCAGCAGGTCGTCGGGGTCAACGAGCGCCTCGGGTCACTCGACACATTCGTCGACTACCTGGCTCGCCATATCCAGGTCGACAGCGAGGAGCACACGCCGATGGCCATGCAGATGCTCGCCGACCTGTGCGGTGAGGACGCTGCCAAGTGGGCGGAATGCGCGGAGACGATCAACCTCGCGCTCGCGGCCCGTGCCCGCCTGTGGGACGGCATACTCGCCGCTATCGACAACCGGGTGCTGGCGTAAGCGGCGACCGGGCGACTGCGGCGGCCAGGAGGTGGTCATGGCGGACTCCGCCGACCTGTACCGGACCGTGCGGCTGATCCGCCGGTTCGAGCAGCAGGCCATCGAGCTGGTGCGCAGCGGCGTGATCCCCGGCGGCATCCACCCGTACATCGGCGAGGAGGCGATTGCCGCAGGCGTGTGTGCAGTCCTGCGCGCGGACGACCTTATTACCAGCACCCACCGTGGCCACGGGCACGTGCTGGCCAAGGGCGCCGACCCGGTCCGGATGCTAGCCGAGCTCGCGGGCCGCGAGACCGGCCTGAACGCCGGGCGCGGCGGGTCCATGCATGCTGCGGACGTCAGTGCGGGCGTCTGCGGCGCCAACGCGATCGTCGGCGCCTCGGCCGCCATCGCAGCCGGGGCGGCGTGGTCGCACCAGCGGGCCGGCCATGACCGCGTCGTTGTCACGTTCTTCGGTGACGGCGCGGTCAACCAGGGCGTGCTGCTCGAGGCGCTGAACCTGGCGGCGCTGCGCCGCCTGCCTGTCCTCTTCGTGTGCGAGAACAACCAGTTCGCGACGTCGATGCGGGTGCAGGACACCACGGCCGGCTCGATCACCGGCCGGGCTGAGGCCTTCGGCATCCCCGCCGAGGTTGTCGACGGCATGGACCCAGAGGCCGTGCTGACGGCCGCATCCAGAGCCGCCGGCCGGGCTAGGGCCGGGGACGGCCCGACGTTCCTGGAGTGCCTGACCTACCGGTTCGATGCCCACCACACGTGGGAGTACACCGTCCGTCCGCGCTACCGCACCGAGGAGGAGGTCGCGGCGGGCCGCGCCAGGGACCCGCTGGAGATCCAGGCAGCGCGCGTGTCGGCAGCGGTGCGCGCCCGCATTGACGAGGAGATCGAGGACCTGCTGGAGCAAGCGCGGCGCTTCGTAGACGCTAGCCCGGAGCCGGACCCGTCAGGGGCACTCGACTACCTCTACGCGAGCGGGCTGCGCGGGCGCGGAGGGACTGCCTGATGCCTATTCTGTCGTACCTGAGGGCGCTTAACAGGGCGCTGGCGTCCGAGATGGAACGCGACCCGGCCGTCTGCGTATTCGGCGAGGACATCGGCATCGCGGTCAGCAACGTCACCACCGGGCTGCTCAAGCGTTTCGGGCCTGAGCGGGTCATTGACATGCCGATCTCGGAGCAGGCGTTCACCAGCTTCGCGACCGGAGCGGCGATCTGCGGGTCCCGGCCCGTTGTCGAGTTCCAGATTCCGGCACTCCTGTTCCTGGTGTTCGAGCAGATCGCGAACCAGGCGCACAAGCTCCCACTGATGACCGGCGGTCAGGTCAAGGTCCCGGTCACCTACCTGATGCCGAGCTCTGGCTCCCGCGTCGGATGGGCCGGACAGCACTCCGACCACCCGTACAGCCTGTTCGCGCATGTCGGCGTGAAGACCGTGGTGCCTGCCACGCCGACTGACGCCTTTGGCCTGCTCGTCAGCGCGATCCGGGACGACGACCCGGTGATCGTGTTCGGGCCGGCCGGGGCCATGGCGCACCGCGAGAACGTTGACTTCGACGCGCTCGCCCCGGTGCCACTCGGTGTCGGCCGGGTGCACCGGCCAGGCACCGATGTGACAGTGGTGGCGGTCGGGCATCTCGTGCATGACGCGCTCGCGGTCGCCGACGAGCTGGCCGGCACGATCTCAGTCGAGGTCTTCGACCCCCGCACGCTGTACCCGTTCGACTGGGCGGGGCTGGCGGCGTCGCTGGCCCGCACGGGCAGGCTCGTCGTGATCGACGACTCGAACCGGACCTGCGGCATGGGCGGCGAGATCCTGGCCACGGCCGCCGAGGAGATGCGTCTCATCGCCCCGCCGAAACGGGTAACGCGCCCGGACGGGGCGGTGCTGCCGTTCGCCCGCGAGCTTGACCTCGCGCTGCAGCCCACCCGCGGCCAGTTGCGGGCGGCTATCGAGACCGTAGCGAAGAGCTCGTGATGCTGCCAGGCGGCAGGCCCGACGGCCAGCAGGCCGCCTCCAGGGCGAACGGCGCAGCGCCGGTCAGCGCCACGGCAGCGTGAAAGCCCGCCGGGGCGGGGACGTCAGCCACCCGATGGAGGCCTGCTGGCTCCGCGCACCTGACGATCTGCCGACGGCGGACCGCTATCCGCAGGTTGGGCCACAGACGCCCGCCGACAGCCTTGACGACAGCCTCCTTGCGGGCCCACAGGCGCGCGAACCGGTCAGCCTGAACACCCGCGTCCCGGCCCGCCGCGACGTACCCGGCCTCCTCGGGCGGGAAGAACCTGGCCGACAAGCCCACAGTGTCCAGCCCGGGTACCAGGTGCTGGATGTCGACACCCACCGGGCGATCGGTGCTGATGGCCGCAGCGATCAGGTCGCCGGAGTGCGAGAGGCTGGTGTGCAGGCCGGACCACGGGGGCACGAGCTCGGGCTTGCCGTACCGGCCGGGGGCCCAGGCCAGTGCCGCGGGCCGCGCCTGCAGCTCGCTGGCGGCCACGATCCGCAGCGCACCGTGGCCGACCACGAACCGCTGGCGGTCGCGCGCGGTCAGGAACGACAGAGCACGAACGCGCTCGCTGTCATCGAGCGCGTCCTGGCAGCTGGCCGCGATGTCAGGTGGCACGTCGACAGGGACTATCCAGACGCGGACCAGGTCGGTCACGACCGGACGTCGGCGATGAGCGCGGCCAGGCGCCTGACACCCTCGTCGATCTGGTCAGTCGGCAGTGCGCTGCAAGACAGCCGGACGGCGTGGCTACCGCCGCCGCTGGGATAGAAGAAGCTCATCGGCGTCCACAGCACTCCATAGTCCCGCGCCGAGAGCTCAAGCAGCTTCTCGTCAGCCTGCACGGGCACGCTCAGGACGGCGAAGAAGCCGCCGCTTGGCGAGTTCCACGTGAATGCCGGATCGCTGAAGTGACGCTCGAGCGCAGCCAGCAGCGCGCGGAGGTTGCGCCTATAGAAAGCGATCTTCTCGCGGTTCGCGGCGCGCAGGCTGAAGCCGCACGACACGAGCACGCCACCGATGACGGCCTGCGCGATCGGCGAGGTATTCACGGTGACCATGCTCTTGACCGTCGAGAGCTCATCGGCCAGCAGGCTGCGATGGCCGGCCGCGCTGACCACGGCCTGGTCCGCGACCAGGAAGCCCACCCGGGCGCCAGGGAAGACCGACTTGGCGAACGAGCCGAGGTAGATCACCCGCTGGTCGGTGTCCAGCGCCTTCAGCGCCGGGCGCCGGCTGTCGTCGAGCCCGAACAGCCCGTACGGGTCGTCCTCGAGGATCAGCAGATCCTGGTCGGCCGCCACCTCGAGCAGCCTGGTACGGATGTCAGCGCTCAGGGAGACGCCCGAGGGGTTAGCGAAGTTCGAGACCACGTACAGGGCACGGGGCCGGCGACCGCTGGCGCGCACCTCGCGCGCGACGCGCGCGACAGTCTCCGGCCGCAGGCCCTGCGCCGTCTCGGGCACTCCGACCACAGTGACGCCGAGCACGCGCGCCGCGCCGGTAAAGCCGACGTAGCAGGGCTCGGCGGCGAGTACCACATCGTCGGGGCCCGCGCAGAGGCCGCGTAGCGCGATGATCATCGCTTCCTGGCAGCCAGCCGTTACCATGATCGAATCGGCCGGGACGCGGATGTCCTCGTCGATCTCCAGCAGCCGCGCGATCATCGCGCCGAGCTGGCCGTTGGTCCGCCCGTACTGCAAGATGGCCTGCCGGACGCGAGCCTCGTCCACCCCCTGAGCGCGCAGGTGGGCGATATACGCGGTCAGGTACCGCTCGACGTCCTCGACTGCGTAGAACTCGTCGAATGGCCGGCCCGCTGCTAACGAGATCGCTGCCGGGAAACGGCTAGCGACTTCGTTCAGGAAGTTCATCGACGCTGCCACGGGATCGGTGACCGATGTGTGCAGCGCTTCACGTACCAGCTCGACCATCGGTACTGGCTCCCCGCCTGAGTGACGTGACCGCGTCGCGGCCGGCTGCGGAATGCCATTCCCGACAACCGGCATTCCGGTTACGGATAGCCTAACGTCGTCGGGATGACCGGTGATAGCACGCGACCGGGCAAAGCACCTCGCGGCGTTACCGGCACGAAGGAAAGGGCGTGCGAGCCGTGCCCCTGGACCCGCAGCTGCAGGCGATGCGCGACCAGCGCGAGCGCGACAACGTCCCGCCGCTCTATACGATGTCGCTCGCGGATGCCAGGGCAGCCGACCTTGCCTCCATCCAGGCGAGCGGCGGCGAGCCAGAGCCGGTCGACGAGGTCACCTGCCTGACGCTCGCCGGGCCCGGCGGTGAGCTGACACTGCGGCTGTACCGGCCATCTGGCGACCGGCCGCTGCCGGTGCTGCTCTACTTCTTCGGCGGCGGCTGGGTCCTCGGCACGATCGACACGGCCGACGGCGTCAGCCGCAGCCTGGCCAACGCCTCCGGCGCGCTAGTCGTGGTGGCCGGCTACCGGCTAGCTCCAGAGCACCCGTTCCCGGCAGCGATCGAGGACTGCTACGCGGCAGTGCGCTGGGTCGCCGGGCACGCGCAGGAGATCGGCGCGGACGCCAGTCGCATCGCTGTCGGCGGCGATAGTGCCGGCGGGAACCTGGCCGCGGCCGTCACGCTGCGAGCGCGCGAGGAGGGCCTGGGCCTGGTCGGCCAGCTGCTGGTCTATCCCAACACCGACCAGCTCGCTGACGACGAGTCGATGCGCGCCGCCGACGACCCGTTCCTGTTCAACCGCCACTCGGTCGCCTGGTACCGCCAGCATTACCTGACGAGTCCGCAGGACGCGGCGAGTCCCCTGGCCTCGCCGCTGCGCGCCGCGAGCCTCGCTGGGCTGCCACCGGCGCTCGTGATCACTGCAGAGTACGACCCCCTGCGCGACCAGGGCGAGGCGTACGCCGGTCGGCTGGCCGAGGAGGGGGTCCAGGTCGAGCTCAGCCGCTATCCGGGCATGACGCACGGCTTCTTCACCATGATCGGCACCCTCGACGCCAGCCGGGCCGCGATCGCGCAGGCCGCGTCGCGCCTGCGGGAATGGTACGACAACGGCGGTGGTGAGGCCGCGCAGCGGCCAGGGGATTGACACGCGCCGCCCGCAGTTGCACACAATCAGCTATGTTCGAGCCCGCAAGCCGTGACCGGTTCGCTGTCCACTTCACCGGCGCAGAGGCTGGCACCGGACCACTGACCTGGGGCCAGAAGGCGATCTGGCAGGACATGCAGGAGAGCGGCAGCCAGTTCAGCATGAGCGGCAGGCTCGAACTGCCAGCGGGCAGCACGATCGGTGATGGCGCGGAGGTCATGAGCGGCGCGATGGGTCGGCATGCCGCCTTGCGGATGCGGCTGGTCACCGACAGCTCGGGCGGCGTGTGCCAGGAGATCGCGGGGTCCGGGCAGGCCAGCCTGGATATCCTGACGCTGCCTGACGACTCCGATCCGGCATACGCGGCGCAGTATGCGGCCGATCTCATGGATTCCTGGCCGTTCTCGCGCTTCGACTTCCATCGCGACTGGCCCCTGCGGATGGCCGTCATCCGGCTGCGCGGCGCCTGCCTGCACATGGTCTGGGTGCTGTCCCACCTAGCCGCCGACGGCGGCGGGAACGTGCTGCTCCTGGACGATCTGCTTGCTGACGAGAGGACTCGCCTCGCGGCCAGTCAGCGGCGACCGAAGCTACTGGACGTTGCCAGGAGCGAGCAGACTGCGCAGCTTCGGCAGCTCAGCGACCGGGCGATGCGATACTGGGAGTCTCAGCTGCGGTATGCGCCAGCGCAGACATTCGGAGAGCCCGCACCTGCGCCGGGCCATCAAGGGTCACGGTACTCGCAAGTCAGGTTCACCTCGCCCGCGGCGCACCTGGCCATGCTCGCCATCGCCAGGCGCACACGGACCGACGTATCGCGGGTGACACTCGCAGTGATCGCGACCGCGATAGGGCGCGCTGCCGGAGCGCACCCGCTGATGGTCAAGGTCGCGGTGAACAACCGGTTCAGGCCGGGCCTCGCAGACCCCATCGCACCGGTCTCGCAGAACGCGGTGATCACCATCGACGTCGCGGACACCACGGTCGACGACGTCGTCGCGCGGACTCGCAGCGCATCCCTGTCCGCCGGCATGCGTGCCTACTACGACCCCGGACACGCTCAGCGAGGTCACCGCGCGGCTGGACGCAGACCGGGGGTATCAGGCCAGGGTCACCTGCCGGGTCAACGACCAGCGGGCGATGGTCATACGCGCCAAGGCAGACAGCGAGCCGGCCGAGGTGACCCCGGAGCAGCTCGGGCAGAAGCTGGCCGAGTCCTCTCTGACCTGGCTCGGCCCCAGGGACTACCTGCTCGAGCAGGCCTTCATCGTGGTCGAGAACCGACCAGACGTCGTGTCGCTGCACGTGCTGTGGGACGTGTGGTCCCTCACCAGCGAGCAGGTCGAGGCGTTCCTGCGCAGCGTCGAGCAGGTCGCGGTCGAGGCGGCCCTCGACCCAGCAGCGCCGACCAAGGTGCACTCGGCAGCGCCCGCGCAAGCCCCGCACTAGCGGCTGGTCCCCGCCTCGAACGCGGCAAGGCACAGATAGCGCAGCTGCGTATCGTAGTCGGCGACAACCAGCGTGCCGGGGTGACCTGGGTCGCTGGTCAGCTCGTCGACGAGCCCCCACCAGACGCCGGTGGACGGCTGCCCTGGCGGCATCACCCGCACGCGTCCGGCATCAGGCGCGGTCCAGAGGGCCGCGAGTGCGTCGCCGAGCACCAGTCCCGTCTCCTGGCGCCCGGCTGTCAGCTCCTTCAGCTCAGCTGCCGCCAGGGCGGCCACGCATCGGGGCGAGACGCCCGGAAGCTGGCGCAAGGCGGTGACCCGTGCCTGCGCCGCGGCGCCGGCGCTGGCGCCGGCGCCGTAGAGCATCGCCACGCCGCGGTGCTGCGCTGGCACCGGGGCGTCACAGTCATAGGGCAGGGCCGCCTGCTCGACGACGATCAGCAGGGCCCGCCGGACCCCGGCTGATGAGGCATACTCGCCGGCAACCCGCAGGCCGCTGAACGCCGCCGCCGAGCCCTGGTCACAGATGGCGAACGCCATCGGCGTCCCCGCAGTGATATGACTGAGGAAGGCGGCAGTCTGACGGCCTGGCCGCAGGTCGTGGATGGCGAACGCCAGCACCAGCAGGTCGACCGGATCCGCCGCGGACACGGCCGAGCCGATCAGCTCCTGCGCCATCTCACCATACGACTGGCCGAGCGCCAGTGACGGCGGCTCGGCAAGCTCCTCAGTGCGCACCGCCCGCCCGTAGGGCCCTGCCATGTCGGCCAGGTACTCGCTAACCCGGGCGCGGTTACCCGGATCAGTCAGGAAGTCAGCAGGCCCGGTAAAGGAACGCCGCGCTGCGCGCACCAGGTACAGGTCACGGCGAAGCGACGGTCCGTCAGGCGGGCTGGCGATGAACATAGTGGCTAGCCTGGCTGGGAGTGAGCAGCGACGAACGTCGCCATGTCCCCGATCGTGCTCATCTGCTCCTGGTCCATCAGCTCGACGTCGATGAGGATCAGCAGCTGGTCCTCCACCTCGAGCAGCAGCTCGAGTCCCAGCGTCGAGCTGAGCCCGAGCTCCTCCATCAGGCGCATGTCCTCGGTAACAGGCTCGGGCCGTTCCAGTAGCCGGGTCAGCACCGTGATCATCGTGTCAGCCACCTGCTGCCTGAACTCATCGTCCAGGCCGGTCTCTTGCGCTGTCATGAGGCGTCTCCTCGGCTTTGCTCGGTCAGTGCTCGAACACCATGGCCGCGAACGTCGCCCCGCCGCCGGCGCCTACCGCGGCGGCGAGGTAGCGGTCGCCAGGCTGAAGCAGGCCGCGCTCGCGCGCGGTCTGGTAGTTGGCGAACATATCCGCGCAGAACATATGCCCGGTTACCGGGATGTTGTCCAGCAGCACGCGGTCGCGGGGGAACCCGAGCAGGAGGCACATCCGCTGCCAGGTCACCAGGTTGACGTTGTGCGGCAGCACGAGGCGGATGTCGTCCAGCGTCAGGCTGGCCTGGTCCAGGGCCTGCCGCATGACCTCGGCCAGCGAGGGCCGGTACTCGCGCTGAAGCCGCGCGTCGTTCTCGCCGGTGGCACTGTCGAACTCACCCCGTACGTTGGACGCGTACGCAAGCAGCCGGTCACGAGTGCCGGACGCGCTGACCAAGCAGGCCGCGGCGCCCTCGCCGAACACCGTGGTGTCTGCGAACACCTGGGCCTCCCTGGTGAACGCCTTCTCGCCGCTGAGGACAAGCGCGAGCGGCACTTCCTCGGGATCCTGGCTGTCCCCGGTGTACGCCGCGTCGCCGGCCAGCAGCAGGCCGGCCACGTCGATCGCCAGTAAGCCGCTGGCGCACGACTGGTGGGTGATAGTGAACGCCAGCGCGTGGTCGAGGCCGAGCGCGTGGCAGACCTCGTGCAGCGGGTTCACCGGATACGGAGCGACCACGGGCATCGTCCGCGCGTACAGGACGTACCGGACGCGATGTTCCTGACCGCGCAGCGCCGCGAGCCCGGTCGCGGCTTTCATGAGCAGGCCGGAGAGCGACGAGTCCGGGTCACGGCAGACTTCCCGCAGCCCGTGGAACCGCCGGAAGAGCTTGACCTGCATCTCGGTGAGGCCGAGTGAGCCGGCGAGGCATTCGACGGGGATGCGCACTGGCGGCAGGTATACCGACACAGCCTGCAGCGCCGTCATGGTGCTACCGCATCAGGACAGGTCACAAATGTCAATGTGCCACGATAATGCCGTGGCGCGTTTCCTCTTCGTCGTGGTACCGGTCGTAGCCCGCCTCTGGCCCGCGGTGGCGATTGGCGACGCGCTGGCAGCCAGCGGGCACGACGTCGCCTGGTGCGGCCCCGAGCGCGACCTGCGCCCGCTCGTCGGGCCCGACGTGAAGATCTACCCGACTGGCAAGCGCTCGTACCGCGCATTCCATGAGGTTGGCATGGCGGCAGTCAGCGAACTGTGGGACGAGTACGTCCTGCCGCTCAACCGCTTCATCCAGGGCGCGGTCGACCGCGCGATGGCCGAGTACCAGCCCGATGTCGTCTTCGCCGACCAGTACGCGCTGGCCGGCGCGGCGGCGGCGCACCGGCACGGAGTGCGGTGGGCGACCCTGTGCGCAGGCGTCCTTGAGCTGACGCCGCCTGCAGGGGACCCTGGGCTGCAGGACTGGGTCCGCTCTCGGCTGGCCCAGGCGTCGCAGAACGCCGGGCTGCCCGCTGACGACAGCCTTGACCTGCGTTTCTCCCAGGACCTCGTGATCGTGACGACCACCCGCGCGCTCGCCGGTACGACGCCGATGCCGGAGCACTTCGTGCTGGTCGGCGCCGCGCTCGGACCACGGCGCACCGATCCTGGCTTCCGCTGGGACTGGTGGGACCCGGACCGGAGGCATGTGCTGGTGACCGCTGGCACCCTGTCTGATCACCTGGTTCCCGACTTCCTGCGACGGATGCTCGATGCGCTCGAGCCGCTGGCAGCCTCGGCCCAGGCGGTCTTCAACACTGCGGCCGATGTGCTCCCCGACCCGCCGGCGCACGTGCTGGTCGCACCAAGGGTCCCGATGCTCGAGCTCATGTCGCGCGTCGACGCAGTGGTCTGCTCAGGCGGCCAGAGCACAGTCAACGAGGCTCTTGTGCATGGGGCGCCGCTGGTCATCGCGCCGATACGGCTGGGCGAGCTGGCCGTGGCCGACCAGGTCACGCGCGCTGGCGCCGGCGTCACGGTGTCGTTCGCGCAGGCGTCCCCTTCGCAGCTCGCGGCCGCGGTCCGCGCCGTGCTTGACGAGCCGGGATACCGGGAGCGGGCGCGGGAGATCGCCGCCGAGTATTCGGCCGCCGGGGGGACCAGCGCCGCGGCGAAGCACCTCGCAGCCCTGGCCGCGGGCCGATAGCGAGCGCCGAGGGCAGCCCGCGGTGGCATCTAGGCGGGCCCGCTCGCCTCAGCTAGCATCGCCATCGTCCCTACTATCCCGGCCGGAGGGTACGGATGACCGCTGACCAGTCTCATGTGCTATGCGGCACGCCAGAGCTCCCGCCCGGCTGCGTGGCGCTGACGTTTGACGACGGCCCTGGCCCTCGGTCGGCGGAGCTGGCGCACTTGCTGCGCGACGAGGGCGTGCCGGGGACGTTCTTCGTGCTCGGCGAAAGCGTCGAGCGGCATGGCGAGGTGCTCGACACCTACCGGGACTGCGGGCACGTGATCGGGCTGCACGGCGACAGGCACCGCCCGTTCCGGTCGGCGGAGCACGCGGAGCAGGAGCTGCGCCGGTGCGCGGAGCGGATCAGCGGCTATGTCGGCGACGCGATGTGGTTCCGCCCGCCGTATGGCCTGGGCGACTGGCCAGTTCCTGGCTTTGCCGGGCCGGTCGGCTGGCATGCGCAGGGCCGGGACTGGGACATCACCTACCGGCACGGGCAGACGGTCGATGGCTGCGTGGCTGCCATCGCGGAAACCCTCATCGAGCGTGGTGGCGGCATCGCGCTGCTGCACGACTTCGCGGCGGCCACGGAGTTCGTCCCGGCCGGCCTGGCCGAGTCCGACCTGGACCTGCAGATCATCGAGGTGACGCGGTCGCTGATCGAGCGGCTGCGCGGGGCAGGTCTGTCGTTCGTATCGCTGCCAGAGCCCGCGCAGAGCCCGGGCCGGCTTCGCCGCCGGTTCCGGCCAAGCCCGCAGCTGGTGTGCCGGAGCAGACCACAGTGGCCGGGTCGAGCCGCGGGCTGCTCGCCGCCGAGGACCTTCAGTCCCTGCGGTTCCATCGCGCGACGGCCAGGGCAGCGGGAGGCGTCCTCGACCCGCTCATGCCGATGCGGGTCGGCGACGGTCCTGCCCTGTTCTGCGCACATCCGGTGGTCGGCCTGAGCTGGTGCTATATGGGCCTGCTGCCGCATGTCGATGCCCGGTACCCGCTCTACGGCCTGCAGGCGCGCGGCCTGCGGCGACCCGAGCCCCTGCCGGCCAGCATGCAGGAGATGGCGCAGGACTACACCGACCAGATCCGGATGGCTCAGCCGTCAGGTCCCTACCACCTGCTGGGCTGGTCGCTCGGCGGGAATATCGCGTTCGCGATCGGCGAGGAGCTCGAGCGCCGCGGCGAACAGGTCGGGTCGCTCATCATCCTGGACTCGACGCTCGCCGACCTGGAAGCGATCGCGCTGAGCAACGAGCCCTGGATGGTCTACAACCTTGTGCTGGCCCAGTTCGGGTACGTGCCGGCACTCACCCCCGCCGATCCAGCGCCCGAGGCCCGGATGCTGGAGCTGGTTCGCAGGCGGCCAGGTCTCGGGCTGGATGAGTGGCCGGACCAGCGCTTGCTGGCACTGCAGCGCGTTATCAAGAACAACGTCGTGGTGGCGCGAACCCACCGGCCTGGCCGGCTGCACTGTCAGCTGCTGCTCGTGTCCGCCATCCGCAACCCGCCCAGCGTGGCCGAGAAGGTCGAGACCTGGCGGTCGTTCGTCGACGGCCCGATCGACGCGATCGAGCTGGACTGCGACCACCGGCACATGCTGCTGCCCCATCTGATGCCGCAGCTCGGGCCGGCGATCTCCGCCGCGCTGGCGCGGGCGGCCGCGACAACTGCGGCGCCCACAGCCTGACGAGGCTGGGCGACAGGCAGGCTGCTCATGCGATCTCTCGGGTGAACAGCCGGGACGACAACAGCACCGTCACGACGGCCAGGCCCGCCAGGATGGCGCTGGCCTCCCAGACGACCTGGGCGCCGATATGGCCCTGGAAGATTGCCCGCATGCCGTTGGCCGCCCAGGCGAACGGGTTCCACAAGGCGACGTCCCGCACCCACAGCGGCGCGACCGACAGCGGGATCAAGACCCCGGCCAGCAGCGAGAGCGGCTGGGCCACTCCGTTGGTCAGGTTGGCGAGCGCGGTCTCGTTGCGAACGAAGAGCGCCAGCGCGTACGCGATCGAGACGCCGATGAGCACCGTCATCGCCAGCAGGACCAGGGCGAGCAGGAAGTTGGCGGGCGGCAGGCGCAGCCCGAGCGCGAGCGCCAGCACGGTCATGGCCACCGCCTGGAAGGCGATAAAGACGACGTACCGCAGCTGCCGGCCAAGCAGCAGCCCGACCCGGCTCAGCGGCGTGACCTGGAACCTGGCGATGACTCCCTCGCGCAGCGCCTCGAGCAGGGCAAGCCCGGCGAACAGCCCGCCGAACAGGCCCATCGAGCAGAACAGCAAGGGCACGTAGATCTGGACGGCGCCGCCGTAGCTCGAGACGTGCAGGAGGCCCTTGAGGAACGGGGTGAAGAACAACAAGTAGGTGACGGGGTTCAGCAGCGTGGACGCGACCGCGGCCGGGCTGTGGACCAGCTGCGCGGCCTCGTACTGGAAGGTGAGCCACGTATCGCGGGCAAGCTTCATGACTGCCGTTCCCTCGTTTCCGGTTGCCGGTCAGCCGGGCGGGACGCGCGGTTCATGCGATCTCGCGGGTGAACAGCCGTGACGACGCTACGACCGCTACCGCGGCCAGCCCGGCGAGGATGGCGCTCGCCTCCCAGACGACCTGGGCGCCAAGGTGGCCCTGGAAGACCGCCCGCATGCCATTGGCTCCCCATGCGAACGGGTTCCACAAGGCGACGTCCTGCACCCACAGCGGCGCGACCGACAGCGGGATCAAGACCCCGGCCAGCAGCGCGATTGGCTCGGTCACCCCGTTGGTCACGTTGATGAGCACGTTCACGTTGGGCACGAAGATCGCCAGGACGTAGGAGATCGAGACGCCGATGAGCACCATCAGCGCGAGCAGGACAAGGGCGAGGAGCAGATTGAACGGCGGCACCCGGAGCCCGAAGATGAGGGCCACCACGGCGATGACGACCGCCTGGAAGCCGACCAGGCCGACGAACATGAGTTCGCGGCCGAGCAGCAGGCCGACCCGGCTGAGCGGCGTGACCCGGATCCTGGCGATGACACCCTGGCGGATCGCGGCGATCAGCGCGAACCCGGCGAACAGCCCGCTGAACACGCCCATGGCGCAGTACAGCGACGGCACGTAGATGCGATACGCGTCGCCATAGGTGGAAGCGCCCATGGTCGACTTCAGGAACGGGGTGAACAGCAGCAGGAAGGTAATGGGCTGCAGCAGCGAGATCGCGATGTTGACCGGGTTGTGCATCAGCTGCCCGGTCTCGTACTGGAAGGTCAGCCAGGTATCGCGGGCGAGCTTCATCGCAGGTGCCTTTCCTCTGTCCCCCGGCCGCCGGTCAGTCCGCAAGAGTGCGCCCTGTCTTGGCGAGGAACACGTCGTCCAGGCTCGGCCGGCGGGACTCGATCGCGCCTGGCTCGATGCCCTTGTTGCTCAGTGCCTTCATCACCTGCGGGATGGCCGTAGCGGCGCTGTCCACGTACAGCCGCAGGGTGTGATCGATGGTCTCGCAGGAGTGCACGTACGGCTGCTCGGTCAAGACCTTGGATCCCTCGATCATGACCGCAGGCTCCGGCGCTCCGGCCGTGTCCGGCGCGGCCAGGTCCACGATGATGACGTCGCCGGAGATCTCCCGCTTCAGGTCGGACGGCGTGCCCTCGGCCACGATCAGCCCGGCATCGATGATCGAGATCCGGTCGCAGAGCGCGTCGGCCTCGTCCAGGTAGTGTGTGGTCAGGAAGATCGTCATGCCCTCGCCTCGGAGCCTGCGTACCTCCTGCCACATGCGAGCCCGGCTCTGCGGGTCAAGCCCCGCAGTCGGCTCGTCCAGGAAGATGACCTGGGGTGAATGGATGACGCCGAGTGCGATATCAAGGCGCCGCCGCTGCCCGCCGGAGTAGGTGCTGATCCGGCGGTCCGCGAACTCCTCAAGCTGGAAGGCCTTGATGGCGGCCTCGGCGAGGCTCTTCGCGGTGGACTTGGGCGCGCCGTACATACGTGCCTGGTGCACAAGGTCGCGCCGGGCGGTGGACTGCCCGTAGGTGCCGCTGGCCTGCGCCACGAAGCCAATGCGCTCGCGCACCTGGGCAGGAGCGCGACGCAGGTCCGCGCCGGCGATAGTCGCCTCGCCGCCATCAGGGCGGATGAGCGTGGCCAGCATCCGCAGGGTGGTGGTCTTCCCGGCCCCGTTGGGACCGAGGAAGCCGAAGATCTCGCTGCGCTGCACAGCGAAGTCCACGCCGCGAACCGCGTCCACGCTGATGACCTTGCGTTTCCGCCTGGACTTGAATGACTTGCGCAGGCCGCTGACCTCAATCAATGCGTCTCCTGGTGCGCGGAACAGGCCGTCTCCGGCCGAAGGCAGGCGCGACAGAAAACCCGCGCCGGGGGACGTAAGATCACATCGTCAGGCTATTCGGGCCAGCGTTGTTGCACAATGGGCGCCGGAATGGCCGCCGCCGCGCGCATCATTGCGCTTCAGAGCGCCGGCCGGACAGCCCTGCGCCGCGCTATGCGACGCGCTGGTAGATACCGAAGACGTTTCCCGCCGGATCACGGAACGCACCGGTCTTCATGTCGTCAGCGGAACCGTAGCGGGCGGCGCGGGATGCGCTCTTCAGCGCGGGCACCGACGGATCAAGGATGCGCGACCCGCCCAGGCTCTCGACGCGGCTGAGGGTCTGGTCAAAGTCGGCTACGCCCGCGTAGATCGTTGCCCAGCGGGATTCCAGGCCCCCGCCGAGGCCGCCATAGATGCCCCGGCCGGACCCGGGGTTTGACACCGCGTAGCCGGGGAACCCTGCGTCGTCGATCGTCCAGCCGAACACCTGCGCGTAGAACTGCTGCGTCCGCGCCGCGTCCGAGCCCATGACCTCAAACCAGTCAACTGGCTCGCCCGAGCCTGCCGACGGGGATGCCTCGTCACCCGGAGGCTCCGCTGGCGCCAGCACGAGGCCGACCAGCAGGCCGTCAGGATCAGCGAACATGGCCGTGGTCACGGACCCGCCGAAGTCAGTGACGGGAATGACGGTCCTGCCGCCCATCGCAGTCGCCTTGTCGAGCGCCGCCTGCAGATCGTCGGTCTCGACGTAGAACGTCGACCATGGCTCACCCGCCTGGCTCTTGCCGATGCCTCCGTTGATGCCGCCGCCACCGCGAGTGTCGATCAGCGTGTAGCCACCGCCGGGGAAGGCGTGCAGTTCCCAGCCGAAAACCTTTCCGTAAAAGGCCACGAGCGGCCCGTCGTCTGGGGCGCTGACCTCGAAATGCACTACTGCGTTCCCCACTGCGCTGGCTCCTTTGCTGGGAATTGCTCGTATACGGGCGGAGTATGGCACGACATCGCCCTAGCAATCCACCTGTCCGCGATGCGAAGCTAAGGCGGGTTAGCTCTTGCCCCGCGCGGGGCTCTTCGGCCCGGACCCGCGCGAATGGCCATTGTCTGGATATCAGCGCGCTTCTAGCATGATGTGGGATCTCGGTTAGACCAATTGCGGGAGGCAGATCGGTGAGTGGCGGAAATCTTCGCGCGGTCCTGGCTGCGGATGCCGAACTCGGTGCGGGCAACGCACTGCTCAGGCTGGCCGAGCACGGCGCCGACATGGACATACCCCGGCTGACGTTCGACGTTGACGTCGACGGGATTGCGGCCTGGACGCCGCTTTCGCTGCGCACGCTGACCGAGCGGGTAGCCGCCCGCGCCGAGTGGTTCAGTCGGCACGGCATCGGCCGACGCGACCCGGTCGCGGTGTACGTGACGTCATCGGCCGATGTCATCCTCAACTTCCTCGCCCTGACCTGGCTCGGGGCGATACCGGCCCTCATGAACGGCAGCATGCCTGCCGAGATCGCGGTCGACTACATCCGGCGGCTGCGCAGCGTCGGCGTGATCATCGACGCTGATCACGCCGGGATGGCGAGCCACGACCTCGGCGCGCCGATCCTCGGCGAGGCAGCGACGACCGGGACCGGCGACCCGGCCCGCGCACCTGCCCACTTCCGGCATGACCCCGACGACCCTGTCGCCATTACGCACTCCTCGGGCACCACCCGCAAGCCGACCGCCGTCGTGCACTCCCATCACAGCCTGTTCGCGGCCGTGCGGGCAGTCCGGCTGACCGAGCCACGCCAGCACGGCCAGGTGCGCGAGATGTCGGCCTTCCCGCAGGCGCATACGGCCGGCATCATCATCCTCAACGAGGCGCTCTGCAACGGGTACGAGCTGCTGTGCATGTCGGGGCAGGGCGGCGCGTTCGAGCGCAGCGGCGAGGTGATCCTCGACGCCATCGAGCGCTGGCACCCGACCGCGGTCTTCGGCTTCGCCGTCACGTGGGCCGAGCTGGCCCGCTTCGACCTGACGGCGCGCGATATCAGCTCCGTGCGGTTCTGGGCCAACAGCGGGGACTGCGCCCACGAGGCCCACATCCGCCGGCTGGTCGCGGTCGGCAGCCACCACGCCTACCGCAAGGACGGCGTGGTCACCCTGCCCGGCTCACGGTTCAACGACGCGCTCGGCTCCACCGAGATGGGCTACAACGGGTTCCAGATCAGCCACCGGCCGGGCACCGAGCGCTACGACCGCTGCGTCGGCAAGCCCGTCCCGTTCGCCGAGATCATCCTGGTCGACCCGCAGACCGGCCACGAGGTCCCGACGGGCCAGGTGGGGATGGTCGCGATGAAGTCGCCGACGCTGGCGCTCGGGTACTGGAACGACTCGGTCAACACCTTCCGCACGCGCCTGAACGGCTACTACCTGACCGGTGACCTGATGTACCGCGACGAGGATGGGTACTTCTATCACCTTGACCGCGTCAGCGACGCGATCGACCTCGGCGGCGGGCACTGGCTCTACACGGTCCTGTCCGAGGAACGCATACTCAAGCGCTGCCCGGACGTGCGCGACTGCACGGTCCTGGCGGCCCGCGGCGACGGCAGGCTGGTCGTCGAGGTGCTGCTACTGCTCGCCGCCGATGCCGATCCCGCCGCCGACCGCGACGACGTGGTCCGCTCGGCGGTCAGCGAGGTGCCGGCGGCGATGCCGGTGCGGATCGTGACGATCCCCGACGACGGGATCGTGGTGGGGCCGACAGGCAAGGTCCGCAAGTTCCTGATGCGCGAGCGGCTGCTGGCCAGCACCGGCGCGTCCTGACGCCGAAGGGAAGATCCGATGCCCGATGCCCAGGACATGCGACCGCATGCGGTCGTCGTCAACGACGAGGAGCAGTACTCGATCTGGCCAGCTGGCCGAGACCTGCCAGCAGGCTGGCACCCGGACGGCTTTACGGGCACCGAGGACGAGTGCCTGGCCTACATCGACGAGGTCTGGACTGATATGCGGCCCGCTTCGCTGCGCCGGTGGATGCGCGAACACGAGTCGGCCGGCGCCGAATGAGCAGGTGACAGCTTCCCCGGCCGCAGGGCAGCGTGCTTGCGGAGTCGCGAGACCGTGGCCGGCGTGCGCGTACTCAGGCCGGACGAGGCGGCCCATCGCGGCGCCAGCCTGCCCGGCATGTCACCCGGCATCGCTGCCATGGTCTATCCGGCTCTGAGCGAAGGACAGTGGGCGATGATGCTCGAAAGCTTCCGATCTCGCGTTGCGCACGCACCGGATGCGATCGCGGTCCAGGACCGCGACCGTCAGCTGACCTACCTGCAGCTGGCCAGGCACGCCTCGGACCTGGCGGCCAGGCTCGGCCGGCGGGGGGCCGGACCGGATGACATCGTGGCCGTCTACGCAGACAGGTCCGCCGAGCTGGTCGTAGCCGAGCTCGCCGTGCTGCTGGCCGGCGCCGCGTACCTGCCACTGGACCCCGCCCATCCGGTCGCCAGGACGAGCGAGCTGCTCGCTCTCTCCGGAGCGGCCGCCGTGATCAGCACCGGACCCCTGTTAGCTGGCGGTGCGCCGCTCGGCGACCGTCCTGAGATCGTCGACCTGACGCAGCCGCCGCCGCCTGACCTGACACCGCCAGTAGTCCCGTCGGATGCGGCACTGGCCTATATGGTCTTTACCTCGGGCTCGACGGGCAGGCCCAAGGGCGTTGCGGTCAGTCACCGGAGCCTGGCGAACCTGATGCGATGGCGCGAGGGGGCCTATGTGCTTGGCCCGCAGGACCGCACCACGCTGCTGTGCAGCCCTGGGTTCGACGTGGCGGTCTGGGACACCTGGCCCACCCTGGCGGCCGGCGGCACGCTCGTGGTGCCCCCTGCCCACGTGCGCGTATCGGCGCCGGACCTTGTCACCTGGCTCGCTGACGAGCAGATCACCGCGACGTTCCTGCCCACTCCGCTGGCCGAGGCGGTGCTCGACGAGCACTGGCCGGCCCACACGGTGCTGAGGATGATGCACACCGGCGGCTCTGCGCTCCAGCGCAGCGCGCCGCCGGGCCTGCCGTTCAGCCTGGTCAACCTGTACGGCCCGGCTGAGTGCACGGTCGGAGTGACGATGGGCGCCGTGCTGCCCGGCGGGCCCCTGCCACCGCCGATCGGCCTGCCGATCGACGGCGTGCGCTGCTACGTACTCGACGGCCTTGAGCCGGTGCCCGATGGCGAGCCCGGCGAGATGTGCCTGGCCGGTGCGTGCGTGGCCCGCGGTTACCTCGGCGACCCGGCGGCCACGGCTAGGTCCTTCGTGCCGGACATCACGGTCCCTGGGCAGCGGATGTACCGCACCGGCGACAAGGTCCGCCGCCGGGCCGACGGATCTTTCGAGTACCTCGGCAGGCTCGACGATCAGGTCAAGATCCGCGGGTTCCGGATCGAGCCAGGCGAGGTGGCCGCGGTACTGCGGCGGCATCCGGCGGTCAGGGAGTCCTTCGTGGCCGCCGAACGATCCGGTCCGGCCGACCCGCGCCTGATCGGCTACGTCGCCGCCGACGCCACGCCCGCCGAGCTGATCACGTTCGCCGCGTCGCGGCTGCCTGGCTATATGGTGCCTGCCGCGATCGTCGTGCTGCCGGCGCTGCCGATGACGCCCAACGGCAAGGTGGACCGCGCCGCGCTGCCCGCGCCCGACCGGGCCGCAGCGGGACTTGCCGCGGTGGCGGCAGCGCAGCGCACGCCAACCGAGGGTGCGGTCGCGACGATCATGTCCCGCCTGCTCGGGGGCGCGCAGGTCGGCGCCGACGACGACTTCTTCGCCCTCGGCGGCACGTCGTTGCTGGTCGGGCGGCTGGCTGCCAAGATCACTGCCGAGCTGCAGGCCACGGTGAGCCTGGCTGACCTGCTCAGCGCCCGCACGGTGGCCGCGATCGCCGCCATCGTCGACGAGCGGACCGGCACGACCACCGGGGCCAGCCCGAAGCCGGACGCCCAGCCGGCGCCGGCCCTGCCGCCGGTCTACCCTGGCCGCAGGGACCGGCCGGTACCGCTGTCGCTGCAGCAGGAACGGGTGTGGTTCTTCGAGCAGCTGTCACCGGGCAACCTGGCCTACAACTTCCAGGCCACGGTGTCGCTGCACGGCGAGGTCAACACCGAGGCGCTGCGCGCCGCGCTCGATGAGATCGTGCGCAGGCACGAGATCCTGCGGACCGCCTTCGTCACGGTCGGCGGGGTCGCGATGCAGCGGCCGGTCGCGGGCGTGCGGGCGCCGCTGCGCATACTGGACGTCCCGGCCGAGCGCGCTGACGAGGTCGTCGCCGCGGAGGTGCGCAAGCCGTTCGACCTCGCCGCGCCCCCGTTGGCGCGCTGGCTGCTGCTGCGCCACGCACCAGGCGAGAACACGCTCGTGCACGTGGAGCACCACTTCGTGCACGACGGCTGGTCGCTGTCGGTGCTGCTGTCCGAGCTGAGCGCCCTGTACCCGGCTTTCGCAGCCGGCCAGCCCTCGCCCCTGCCCGACCTCACCGTCCAGTACGCGGACTACACGCTGTGGCAGCGAGAATGGATGCGGGGTGAGGTGTTGCGGGCGCACGTGGACCACTGGACCGCGTTGCTGGCCGGCGCGCCCGACATCCTGACACTGCCGGCCGATCGCCCGCGGCCGCCGGTCATGAGCTTCCGCGGCGCGGCGCCGCGGATCAAGGTACCGGCCGAGTTGTCCCGCGCGCTGCGCTTGTTCAGCCGGCAGCACCGGGTGTCGCTGTTCTCGACCATGTACGCGGGCTTCGCGGCGTTCTTGTACCGCTACACCGGTCAGCAGGACCTGCTCGTCGGTACCGGCGCAGCGAACCGCGGCCTGCCCGAGTTCGAGTCGTTACTCGGCATGATCGTCAACACCCTGGTCCTACGGACCGGGGTCTCGGGCGGCATGCCGTTCGCGAGTCTGCTCGAACAGGTGCAGCGGACGGTCGCCGACGCGCTGGCCTGGTCGGACACGCCAGTGGACGCCGTCATCGACGCGATCGGCCCGGCCCGTGACCCCTCGCGCACCCCGCTGTTCCAGGTCATGTTCAGCTTCCACGACTCGGCCGTGCCCGACGTGGACTTCGGCGGCCTCACCGGCGCTGTCACCGAGCGTGCGAACGGCTCGGCCAAGTGCGACCTCAACGTGATCGTGGTGCCGCGCGCCGCGCAGCGCCTTGGCCGCGAGCCCCGACCCGAGGACGACGATCTGAGCCTGATCTGGGAGCACTCGACCGACCTGTTCGACGAGACCACCATGTCGCGGATGGTCACGCACTACCTGAACCTGCTGACCGACGCCGTGGCCAGGCCGCAAACTCCCATCGGCATGCTGGAGCTGCTCTCCGATGCCGAGTCACGGCTGCTGGAATCCTGGAGCCGCCTGCCATCGGAGAACGGTTCGGCACCGCCCGCCGAGCCGGCCGCCGGGCAGGCCCGCCGCGCGCCGGACGTGGCCACCGGGTGGACCCGCACCCACCCCGGCTACCCCGCGGACGCGACCATCCCCCAGCAGTTCGCAGCCCAGGTCGCCAGGAACCCAGACGCGACAGCGCTGGTCTTCGGGGACGAGTCCGTCACCTACGCCGAGCTCAACCGGCGCAGCAACGCGCTGGCCTGGCTGCTGCGCCGTCGCGGCGTCGGCACCGATACCCGGGTCGCAGTGGCGATCGAGCGCGGTCCCGGCCTCGTCGCCGCCCTGCTGGCCGTCCTCAAGGCCGGCGGCGCCTACCTGCCGATCCACATCGGCATGCCGGAGCTCCGCGTCGCCGCCATGCTCACCGCCGGGGATGCCCGGCTCGTGCTGGTCACCGCGGAGACCGCCGGCGCCATGCCCAAGCTGGCCGGCGTGGAGCTGATCAGCGTCGACGACGGGCTCGTCGCGGCCGGGCTGGCCGACGGCGAGCACGCGGCGCCTCCCGACGTCGCGCATCCGCTCAGCCTGGCCACCATTTTGTTCACGTCGGGCTCCACGGGCGTGCCGAAGGGCATCAGCGTGACGCAGCGCGGCGTCATCCGGCTCATCAGCGATCCGACGTACGCCCCCCTCGGCCCCGGCCTGCGCATGCTCCTGATGTCCCCGGTCGCCTTCGATCTGTCCACGATGGAGATCTGGGGCGGGCTGCTGACCGGCGGCGCCATCGTGATCGCGCCGCCGGGCCGACTCGGGCTGGCGGAAGTCGCGGCGTTGCTGCGCGACAGCGTGACGGTCGCGTGGCTCACCTCTGGGCTGTTCCACCAGGTGGCCGAGACGGATATCGACGCGCTCGCCACCATCCCAGTCATCATGGCCGGCGGCGACGTGCTCAACCCGGACACGATGCGCGCCGTGCTCACGGCGCGCCGCGGGCGGCCCGTGGTCGCCGGCTACGGGCCGGCCGAGAACACAACCTTCACCTCTGTTCATGTCATGACCGACCCGAGCCAGGTGGCCGCGACGGTGCCCATCGGCCGCCCGATTCAGCACACCACCGTGCACGTCCTCGACGCCCACATGCAGCCCGTCCCGATCGGCGTGACCGGCGAGCTGTATACCGGCGGGGACGGGCTGGCCCGGGGTTACGCGGGGAACGCCGCGGCGACGGCGCGGGCGTTCGTGCCCGACCCGACCGGGCACGGCACCCGCCTGTACCGGTCCGGAGACCTGGTGCGCTGGCGCGCGGACGGGACACTTGACTTCGTCGGCCGGGTGGACAACCAGCTTAAGATCCGCGGGTTCCGGGTCGAACCCGACGACGTCGCGGCGGTCCTCCGCGCACATCCGGGAGTGCGGGAATCGGTCGTCCTGCCCGCGGGCGCGGGCGAGCTGCGGCACCTGATCGGCTATGTCACGCCGGCGGACGGTGTGGATCCCGCTGCGCTGCGGCCGTCAATGCTGCGCGACTTCGTCGCGCAGCGGCTGCCGGATTACCTGGTACCGACGGGATTCAAGAGCGTCGAGCGGTTCCCGCTGACCGCCAACGGCAAGGTCGACCGGGCCGCGCTGCCCCCGCCCGAACTCCAGATCCGCGGGGAGGCTGCCCCGCCGCGCGGCGCCACCGAGGTACGGCTCGCCGATATCTGGCGGCTGCTGCTTCCGCAGGACGGTGCGCGCAACGAAGATATCGGCCGCGAGGACACCTTCTTCGCGCTCGGCGGCAATTCCCTGTCGGCGGCACGCCTGATGTTCCGCATCGGCGAGGTGTTCGGCGTCGAACTGGGCCTGGCCGCGTTCTACGAGACACCCACGCTTGCTGCCTGTGCCGCCGCAATCGACGCGGGCCACGGCCGGCCAGGTTGCGGTCAGTGCGCCTCTACTACCGGCCGTGGCGGCGCCAAGGGTCGACCGCAGGGACCGCAGTGCATATCTCGTGGCCGCCCCGCGGCCGACGCCGGACCGGCCATCCCCACTCGCGCCGCATCTCGTCCGCCTGACCGCGGACTGGGCAATGTGGCGAACGGTGTGCCTGCGCGGGGCGGGCTTCCCGTTCCGTCTGCTCGCTGGGCTGGGAGACACCGACCTTGCCGGCGCCGCTGACGCCGTGATCGCCGCGGGGGCTCCCGCAGATCAGGTGGCGCGAGACCAAGCCGACGCCGCCTATGCCGCCCAGTTCACCGCCGCGGTCCGGCGCCTGTCCGCGGCGCTGCACGACGCGGCCGGCCTGCCTGCGCTGCGAGAGGCGGTTGCCTGGCAGAACCGCCACGCGCTGATCACTGGCATCGACCCGCTAGTCCGCCGCGGGCCGGAGCCGGCCAAGCGCAACTCCCAGCATCGGCAGCACGAGGCAATTGTCGCAAGCTACCTGCAGCGCTACTGCGCGAAGAACGACAGCATCGGCTTCTTCGGGCCGGTGGGCTGGTCGCAGATCGACGATGGCTGCGGCATCCGCACCACGCACGCCGCATCCGGATTCTCGCTCGCCGCCCGCGCCACCTACCTGGAGGGCTGGGCCGTGCGCGCCATCATGGCTGACCAGGCCACCGCGCTGCGCCCCTGGCTCGTGCCCAGGCGGATGCCGTTCGTGGGAGTCGAGGGCACCCTGCTGCGCGTGGCACTGACACCCCCGGTGCCGCTGACACCGGCCGAGGCGGCGGTCATGCGGGCGTGTGACGGCACCCGCGACGCTGGTGAGATCGCGGCCGCGCTGCTCGCCGACCCCTCGGCCGGGTTCGGCGATGTCGCGGACGTCTTCGCGGTGATGGCGCGGCTGGCCGACAGCGGCCGGCTGGCCTGGCAGGTCGACGTGGCCCCGCAGGACCTCCGGCCCGAGCGCTCCGTGCGGGCGGTCCTCGCGCGGGTCAGCGACGACGGTATCCGCGGACCGGCCGAGAGGGCCCTCGACGAGCTGTCCGCGGCCAGGGACGAACTGGCCAGCGCAGCCGGCGACGCGGAGCGGGTCGCAGCGGCGATGGCCGGCCTGGAGGCTACGTTCACCCGCCTGTCCGGCCTCCCGCCCACCCGGCGCGCGGGAGAGCTGTATGCCGGCCGCACTCTCGCCTATGAGGAGTGCCTGCGCGGCGACACCGTGCGGCTTGGCGAGGACGCCCTGGATGGGCTGCGTGAACCGCTGGCCTTGGTGCTCGACAGCGCACGGTGGTTCATCACGATCTGCGGCGCGCTCTACGCGCGGCATTTCAGGGAGGCCTACCGGCAGCGAGCTGCTGCTCTCGGCACCGACGTTGTGCCGTTTGTCGATGTCTGGATGCTCGTCAACGACACGCTGTCCGATCCGCCGCGGCTCATCGAACCAGCGATGCGCGCGCTGGAGCAGCGCTGGCTGGCGATCCTGGATCTGCCGCCGGACGCTCGGCGGGTCCAGCTCCGGGCCGCCGACCTGCGAGAGCGGGTGACAGCGGAGTTTCCTGACCAGCCACTTCCGTGGCTGGTGGCCGTGCACCACAGCCCCGACCTGATGATCGCGGGCGCGGACGCCGCGGCCGGCGGCTGGCTCACCTGGGTGCTCGGCGAGGTCCATCCCAGCGTTGTCACCTTGCGCTACGCCCCGTGGGTGGCGTTCCACGACGCCCCGGACGACCTCCGCGCCGCCATGCGGCACGACCTGGATGGCGCTACGGTGTGGTTCGCCGAGACCGCCGAACTCGGCGGGACTGGCACCCAGCAGGCCAATGTGCTGTCTTCGCCCGGCGACCTCCGGCTCGTCTTCGCGCACGATTCCTGCGGATACGACCCCGCCGCAACCCTTCCAGTCGGCGACTGCGACCTGATCAGCTCACCCACCGGGCTGCGGGTCCGCCGCCGCGACGGGACATCAGAACGCGGGCTGCTTGAGGTCATCGGCGACCTGATCAGCATCACGGCCGCAAACTGTTTCGGCCTGGTGCCACCGGGCGCGCACGTGCCGCGCATCACTATCGACGATCTCGTGGTGAGCCGTGAGATATGGCGGCTCACCGCCTCAGAGCCCGCATTCGCTAGCACCACCGACGAGAGTGCGCGCTATCTGCAGGCCAGGGCGTGGGCCGCGAGCCACGGCCTGCCACGGCACGTGTTCTGCAGGTTCACCGGCGAGCGCAAACCGATCTACGCGGACTTGACCAGCCTCGCATCGATCGACCTGATTTCCCGGTCGCTGCGCCGCTCCCGCCGGCAGGCCGGCGCCGATGCGACGCTGACCATCACCGAGATGCTGCCCGCACCGGATCGGACCTGGCTCACCGACGCCAGGGGCGAGCGCTACACCACGGAGCTGCGCATGGTAGCGGTCGACCAGCGGACGCGTGACCAGGAACGGGAAGGCTGACGGTGGCTGTCTACGAGTTGCCTACCTCCTTCGGCCAGCGGCGAATGTGGCTGCTGACCGAAATGGATCCTGGTGAGCCCACCTACAACAACACGTGGGCGCTGTGGCTGGATGGCGCGCTCGAGGTCAGTGCGCTGCAGCAGGCGTTCGACGCAGCCCTGGTCCGGCATGAGGCGCTGCGCACGACGTTCAGGAACGAGTCCGGTGTGCCAGTGCAGGTGATCGAGGACGAGCCTGCTGCCCGGCCGCTGCAGGTCAGCTCCGTGGAGCGACTTGGCGCCGCGGAGCGACAGCGGGCCGCAGTCGACCTGATCGGCAAGCTCGCACGCGTTCCCTTCGACCTGGCCGCCGGGCCGCTGGTCCGTGCCGCCCTGGTGCGGCTGTCGCCGGAGTCCCATGTGCTCGCGGTGGTGATGCACCACATCGTGGCCGACGGCTGGTCGTTCCGGATCCTGTTCGACGAGCTCTCCGCGGATTACGAGGCGATCGTCCGCGGCCGCGACCCGGTAGCCCTAGAACCGCCGATTCAGTACGCCGACTTCGCAATCTGGCAGATGGAGCACGCTGAGGACGGCGGGTACGCGCCAGACGCCCGGTTCTGGCGGGCCGAGCTTGCCGGTGTGCAGGCGTCGCTGCCGCTCCCGGCCGACAGGCCGTACCCGGCGCACCAGACGTTTGCCGCCAGGTCCATCGACACAACGGTCGACAGCAGCCTGGCCGACGCGCTGCGAGAACTGGCGGCCCGCAACGGCACCACGCTCTTCGCCGTCCTGCTGGCCGCCTACGCGGTGGTACTCGCCCGGCTCACCGGCAGCGACGACCTGCTGATCGCCGTGCCGATGGCTGCCCGCACCCGGCCGGAGACCGAGTCCGTCGTCGGCTTGTTCATGAACACCGTGCCGATCCGGGTCCGGCTCGACCGGGATGCCACGCTCAGCGCCTTGGTGCGCGCGGTCCACGCCGCCACCGCACGGGCGCTTGTGCACCAGGACCTGCCGTTCGCCAGGGTCGTGGAGCTGGTCAGGCCCGACCGCGACCCGGCCCGGCTGCCACTGGTCCAGGTGATGTTCGCGATGGAGGAGTCCTGGGCTGTCCCCGACCGCGGCGGGCTGCGCTGGCGGCCCGAGCTGCTGGAGAACGGCACGGCCAAGTTCGAGATCGAGCTGACTGTCACCGATGCAGCGCAAGGTCCGCAGGTGCGTGTCACCTACAACCGCGACCTCTTCCACGCGGCCACCGGCCAGCTCGTGGCCGACGGCTTCCTCGCGATCCTGCGCAGCCTCCGCGCCGACCCTGACCTGCTGGTCGCTGACGCACAGATCATGTCGCCCGGCGCGTTCGCCCTCGTGACGCACGACTGGCCGGACGCTGACCCGGTCGCTGACCCGGAGCTGACGGCGGTCGCCCTGCTGCGCGCGGCCTGCACTGGCGACTCGGTCGTCGCCACGGGCACCGATGGCGAGCTGACCGGTGCCGGGATCCGCGACCTCGCCGGCGCGACTACGGATGCCCTGCGCGCGCACGGAACTGGCATCGGCGACCGGGTCGCGATCCTGCTCCCCCGCGGGGCCCGACTGCTACCCGCCATTCTCGGCGTGTGGTCGGCAGGCGCGTCCTACGTGCCGATGGACCCGATCTACCCCGACCAGCGGCTCGCCACCATGCTGGCCGACTCCGGCGCTGTCGCGATCGTGGTCGACAGCAGCGCGCCGGAAGCGCCCGGCCTCCCGGCGGCCGCAGCGCCGATACCAGTGGTGGACATGGCGACGCTGGCCGGCCTGGGCGCGGGCCCGGCCGGCGCCAGCGACCCGGTGCCGGAGCTGCCGCCATCCGCTACCGCGATCACGATCTTCACCTCGGGCTCGACCGGCCGGCCGAAGGCGGTCAGCGTGACCCAGGGCGGCATCGCCGCGCTGCTCAGCGCCGTCGGGCCGCTCATCGCGCTCGGCCCGCAGGACCGCTTCGTCGCGATGTCGAGCTTTGCGTTCGACATCGCCCTGGTCGAGCTGCTCGCTCCCGTGCTCGTGGGCGGACGCGTCGTGGTCGCCGACAGCGAGCAGGTGCTGGACGCGGCGCGGCTGCGGGAGCTGCTGACCGAAAGCGGCGCGACGGCGATGCAGGCGACGCCGGCCGGCTGGCGGATGCTTGTCGACGCAGGCGGGATACCGGCCGGGGTGAAGCTGCGGATGACCGCCGGGGAGCCGCTGCCCCGTGACCTCGCCGACACGATGGGCATCGGGGCCGGGGTGCGCGTGTGGAACCTGTACGGCCCGACCGAGACCACGATCTACTCAGGCGGCGACGCCGTCGAGCCCTCGCCCGCGCCGATCGAGATCGGCTCGATCATCGCGGGTACCCAGCTGTACGTGCTGGACGCGGGCCTGCGCCCGGTCCCGCCAGGCGTCCTTGGCGAGGTCTACATCGGCGGCGCCGGAGTGGCCGGCGGCTATCACGGCGCACCAGGCATGACCGCAGGCCGGTTCGTCCCTGACCCGTTCAGCGGGCGGCCAGCCGCGCGGCTGTACCGGACCGGCGATGTCGGCAGGTGGCGCGAGTCCGGCCGGATCGAGCTGGCAGGCCGGGCGGACCGGCAGATAAAGATCCGCGGGTACCGGATCGAGAGCGGTGAGGTCGAGGCGGCGCTGCGCAGCCATGAGGACATCGCGCAGGCGGTAGTGTCCGTCCGCGGCGCTGGCCAGGACGTCAGGCTCGTCGGTTACCTCGTCCACCGCTCCGGCGCCGATCTGCCGCCCGATGACCTGCGGAAGTACCTGCGGGAGATACTTCCCGACTACATGGTGCCGGCCGCCTTCGTGACGCTGCCTGCGCTGCCGCTCACCGGCAGCGGCAAGATCGACCACCGTGCGCTCCCCGAGCCGGACTGGGGGACCACCGCCGGCCAGGCCGCGGTCGCGCCGCGCTCGCCTGAGGAGGCGCGGATCGCCGCGATCGTGGCCGAGCTGCTCGGGCTGCCGGCGCCGGTCGGCGTCAGTGACAACTTCTTCGAGCTCGGCGGGCACTCGCTCACCGCGACGAAACTGATGGCTTGCATCCGCGCCGTCTACAGCGTAGACCTGCCGATCCGGGCGCTGTTCTCCGAGCCGACGGTGGCCGGGCTGGCCCTGGCGCTCGCCGCAGCAGGCGGCCCCGCCGCGGACCCGCCCGGCCCGCCACGGCGGCCGCTGCGAGCCGGCCAGGGCGGCGGGCACGGCGACGACCTGTCGCACACACTCATGCCTGGCGAGCGGAGGTAGCCCGATGCGCTTCCCTGTGTCCTTCGGCCAGCAGCGGCTCTGGTTCCTCGATCAGCTCACGCCGGGCGAGCCGACATACAACATGCCGTATTCCATCTGGCTCGACGGCCCGCTCGACGCCGACGCGCTGCAGCGGGCAATGGACTCCATGGCCGCGCGCCAGGCGGTGCTCAGGACCAGCCTCGTCGCCCTTGATGGCGTGCCCGAGCAAGTCGTTGCCGACTCCGGCACGGTTCCGATCGAGCGTATTGAGCTGCCCGCGGGGGCCGACGACGCCGAGCGCATCCGGCAGGCCGAGTCGATCGCCGCGGACCGCGCGCGCCAGCCCTTCGACCTGGCCCGCGCGCCGCTGATGCGCGCCACTCTCGTCGGCGTCGGGCCGGCCAGGCACCTGTTCATCCTGGTCATGCATCACAGCATCGGCGACGGCGTCACCGTGAAGATCGTCATGGAGGAACTGTCCGCCTTCTACCGGGCCGAGACTGTAGGCGCGCCCCCGTCGCTGCCGCAGCTGTGGCTGGAGTTCGGCGACTACGCCGTCTGGCAGCGCGACCGGATCCGCGGCGAGGAGCTTGAGCGGCTGCTCAGCTACTGGCGCGAGCATCTGCGCGGCGCGCCGGAGGTCCTCCCGCTGCCCGCCGACCGGCCGCGGCCCGCCCACCAGTCGTCGCGCGGCGCCGTCGCTGTTATCACTCTGGACGCCGAGACGACCGAGCGCCTGACCGCAGTCGCCCACGGCGCCGACACGACCCTGTTCATGCTGTTTCTCACCGGCTTCGCGGCGACACTCTCGCGGTATGCCCGCCAGCGCGACGTCGTGATCGGTACACAGGTGGCGGGCCGCACTCACGCCGAGCTGGACCCGATCATCGGCATGTTCACGAACACGGTGGCGCTGCGCCTCTCGCTCAGCGCCGATCCGTCCTTCGCCGGGCTGCTCAGCCAGGTCAGGGACGCCACCCTGAACGCGCTGATGTACCAGGAGCTCCCCTTCGAGAAGCTGGTCGAGGACCTGGCGCCGGACCGGTCGCTCGCGCAGGCGCCGATCACGCAGGTCCTGTTCCTCTACGGGTCGCTGTTCGTGCCAGCGCTGGATGCGCCGGGCATCAGCTCGCATGGCGAGGTGCAGTTCACCGGGACCTCGAAACTCGAACTGACCATGTACGCGGACACCTGGGACGACCGGTCCACGACACTGACCATGGAGTACAGCGCGGACCTGTTCGACCCGCCGTGGGCCGACCGGTTCCTCCGCTGCATGGCCACCCTGCTCACCCACGCCGCGGACGCTCCCGGTACCGCGGTGGCCGACCTACCGCTGCTGTCAGAGGCCGAGATCGGCGAGCTGGTCACCGGGCGCAACGGCCGGGCATCCCGCAGCGACGACGTCGCGGACGTCCGGCACCTGCTGCAGGCATCCGCCTCCCGCGTCATCGCGGGCGACGAGGTGGTGCCGATGAGCCAGGTGTGCGACCGCGCCGCCCGGTTCGCCCGGACCCTCGCCGACCACGGCGTCGGCGTCGACACACGGGTGGGCCTCTGCGTGACGCGCGGGATCGACATGCTCGCGGCGCTGCTCGGGGTGTGGTGGGCGGGCGGTGCCTACGTGCCGCTGGACCCGGCCTTCCCGCAGGCGCGGCTGGCGAGGATGGCCAGCGGGGCCGGCGCGCGCATCGTCGTCTCCGACGCCTGCCACCGCGATCTCGCCCGACAAGTGGCCGGCGAGGCGGAAGTGATCTGCATCGATGACCCGGCGACGACGGCCGGCCCGCCGCTCGCCCCCGTTGCCGTGCCTCAGAACGCGCTGGCCTACATCATTTTCACGTCCGGCTCGACTGGCCAGCCTAAGGGCGTCGCCGTCGAGCACCGGGGCGTGGCGAACCAGCTGGCATCGTTCCGTAGCCTGCTCAAGCTCACTGGCGACGATCTGTTCGTAGCCGTCACGACCCTGTCGTTCGACATCCACGTCATCGAGCTCTTGCTGCCCCCGGTGTGTGGCGCTGACCTCGTGATCGGCACCGCCGAGGACGCCCGTGAGCCTGACCGCCTGCAGTCGCTCATCGAGCGGACCGGGGCGACGGTGCTGCAGGGGACGCCGCAGACCTGGCGCCTGCTCGACTCGGCGGGCGGTATACCCGAGCGCCTGCGACTGCGGCTGAGCGGCGGTGAGAAGCTGCCGGCCGACCTGGCAGGCAAGCTGATCGCGCCCGGCGCCGAGGTATGGAACCTGTACGGCCCGACCGAGACCACCGTCTGGGCGACGGCCACCATCGTGACTGACGCGGCTGACGCGGCCAGGATCGGGTCGGCTATCGACCACATGCGCGTGTACATCCTTGACGAGCACCTGGTGCCGGTCCCAGTCGGGGTGGTAGGCGAGGTCTGCCTCGCGGGCCGCGGTGTCGGCCGGGGCTACTACGACCGGCCGCGGCACACGGCGCGATCGTTCCGGCCTGACCCGTGGAGCGGCGAGCCAGGAGCGCGCCTGTACAAGACTGGCGACCTCGGCCGCTGGCGGGAAGGCGGGGGACTCGAGCTGATCGGGCGCAACGACCATCAGGTGAAGGTCCGCGGCTTCCGCATCGAGTGCGGCGAGATCGAGGCCGTGCTGCGCGCGCATCGCGACGTGCGCCAGGCTGTCGTCCTCACTGCCCCGAGGGCGGGCGCCGCGGCGCTGGTCGCCTACATCGTGCCCCGCCGGGGCAGCGTTGTGGCCGAGCCGGGCACTGACGTCCTGGAGGCCCTGCGACCGCATCTGCGCGCAGTGCTACCCGACTACATGATCCCTGAGCTTGTGGTGGCGCTGCCCGCGCTTCCTCTCACGCCGACCGCCAAGGTTGACCGGGCGGCCCTGCCGGCGCCGAAATGGGGTCCGGCGCCGTCAGCGGCGGACCAAGTTCTGCCCAGGAACACTGTGGAGGAGACCCTCGCCCGGATCTGGAGCGACCTGCTCGCCACCGAGGCGCCCATCAGCGTGCACGATAACCTCTTCGTCCTCGGCGGCCATTCGCTGATCGCGACCAGGTTCGTCGCGCGCGTCGCTGACACCTACGGCGTGAGCCTCCCTGTTCACTACGTCTTTGCCGGCCCGACGATCGCGGAACTGGCCGAGGCCGTCTCCGCTGCCCCCGACTTCGGCCTTGCCGAGCGTGCGTCCCGCCACGCAGAGCTTGACGCGCTCAGTGACGAGGACCTCGACGAGCTGCTGCGCGCGGCGCTTGCCCAGCGCAATCGGCGTCAGGCGGGCACGAGCGGCTCCACGACGTAGAAGCCCGATCCGAGCTGCTGGCCGCGGCGCTCAGATGGAGCTGCGAATCGGCGAGAGGTGGCGGGCACTGCCGGCCAGGTCGTCATCCTGACTGTCCAAGTTGGCGTCCAGCGGCAGCCGCAGTCACGACGGCTGCAGCTGGGTCACGCTGCCGTCGCCGCCCGCGGACCCGGCCGGCCCCGGGCCGAGGGGACTGGCCAGGGCGCCGCGGATGCTGCCGTCGGCGGCGGACAGCGAGTGCGCGGCCACGTCCGGATCTAGCCCGGATAGCAGGCACAGGAGCGCCAGCCGGAGATCGCCGTCGCACTGGGCCAGCTGGGCCCGGCAGGATGCCTCATCCGCCCCGGTGGCCTCGATCAGGATGGTGAGCTGGCGGGCACGCAGCTTGGCGTTGGTGCCCTGCAGCGAGACCATCAGATTGGAGAAGGTGCGGCCCAGCCGCACCATGGCGGCGGTGGACAGAGCATTCAGCAACAGCTTCTGCGCGGTCGCCGCCTTCAGCCTGGTCGAGCCGGCGATGGCCTCCGGACCAGTGTCGGCAACCACAAGGTAGTCAGCCAGGCCGGCCAGTGGTGCGACAGGGTTGCTGCTCACCAGCACCGTCACTGCGCCCGCGAGCCGGGCAGTGCTAAGCGCTCCGGCCACATACGGAGTCCGCCCGCTCGCCGTGATGCCGACCGCAATATCGGCCGCTGAGACTGAGCTTGCGTCGTGCGCGCCGAGGGATGCGTCGTCCTCGGCGTCCTCGACGGCGGTGCCAAGCGCCCGGTCGCCGCCCGCATGGTGCGCGATGAACACGCCATGCTCGAGGCCGAAGGTCGGCACGACCTCAGCGGCGTCCAGCACGGCCATCCGGCCGGAGGTGCCGGCCCCGAAATAGTGCACCTGGCCGCCGGCCCGAACACACTCGACTACCTTGTCGACCACCAGCGCGAGCACCGGCAGCGCCCTGGCGACCTCGTCGGCCACCATCGCGTCCTCCGCATTCAGCAGCCGAAGGACCTCCTCGGTCGGCACGATGTCAATATCGGCCGTCCGCGGGTTCCGCTGCTCCGTGCGCGAGGCACTGCGCGGCGCCGCCGACGTGCTCGGCTCGTCCTGCGTCTCTGCTGACACCAGCCCCTCCTCGGCCTGCCACAGGTGTGCCACCGGGCCGCCTTCAGCCGTGGCGGCCGGCTCGGCCGGCCGTCGCGACGCTAATGCAGCGGGCCAGGGCAGCCGCCGCGGCGGCCGGATTCAGGTGTGTCCGGCCACCGCCGGACGGCGGCTGACTCTAGCGGTGTGTAGTAAATATCCATGCAAGGTTGTTTGGATGTCAATAACTGACATAATCATAGACGTGATCATCCGCGCTGCTACCCCCGACGATCTAGCTCGCATCCAGGGCATATGCGCACAAGCGCTGGACCGCGAACCGGATGCGGCCCGGCTGCCGGTGATCATGGCCGCCGCGCCCGGGCGGCTCAGCGTGGTTGCCGAAGAGCCGGGCGTGCTGACCGGTGCATGCTACGGCAGCCTGCGCCCGCGGCCGGGTCAGGCAACGCTCGGATATGTCGATCTGCTCGCGGTGGCGCCGTCCGCGGCAGGCCGGGGTATCGGCCGCGCGCTGCTGGGCGCGATGGAGCAGCTGCTGCTGGAGCGGGGCGCTGATGAGCTGATCATCGGCGGTCACCCGCCCGTATACCTGTGGCCTGGGATCGACGTCCGCTACACCGTCATGACCTGCCTGGCGAGCCGTGCCGGGTATGAGCGGTACGCCGATGCCACCGACATGGCCGTCGATCTCCGCGCTGCTGATCTGCGCGGCGAGTCCGAGCTGGCGCGTCTTACCGCGGTTGGCATCTCGCTCCGGCGCGCGGCGCCAGCTGAGTCGCCGGGCCTGCTCAGCTGGCTGCGGGCCGGGCCCTGGGGCCAGTCGACCTGGCCGGACGAGGTCGCGGCGGCGCTGGACCGGGCACCGTCCGGCTGCCACGTCGCTTGCCGGGACGGGCGGTACATCGGCTTCGCGTGTCACGGCAGCGTCCGTGCCGGATGGTTCGGGCCGATGGGCACGCTGAGCGCCGATCGAGGCCTGGGCGTTGGCGCGGCGCTGCTGCGGCGCTGCCTGGCGGACATGCGCGCCGCAGGCCAGCAGACCGCAATGATCGGCTGGGTCGGCCCGGTCCGGTTCTATGCCCGCGCGGTGGGCGCCAGGGTGGACCGGGTCTACTGGCTGTATCGCAAGCACCGGGGGGAGTGACGGCGATGACACGCGATAATGATCTGGACGGCTGCCTGCTGGCCAGATTCGACGGCCCCGTGCCGCCGCACTGGCTGCGCGCGCGGCTGGACCGCGGGCTGGCCGGTGTGCTGCTGTTCGCAGGCAACATCACCGGGCCTGACCAGCTCAGGTCGCTGACCGGGCAGCTGCGCGCGCATAACCCGGACCTCATCATCGCGGTGGACGAGGAAGGCGGCATCGTCACCCGGTTGGAGGCCGCCACCGGCTCGTCCTACCCGGGCAACGCTGCCCTGGGCGCGATCGGCCGCCCTGACGTGACCCGGCAGGTGGGCCAGAGCATTGGCGCCATGCTGGCCGGGTACGGGATCAGCCTCAACCTCGCGCCGGTCGCGGACCTCGATGGCAACGCTGCCAGCCCGGTCGTCGGCGTGCGCTCGTTTGGCGCGGCCCCGGACCAGGTGGCAGCGCACACCGCCGCATTCGTGGCCGGGGTGCAGGCGAGCATGGTCGCCGCCTGCGCCAAGCACTTTCCCGGTCACGGCCGGGCCGCGGCGGACTCGCATCTAGAGCTGCCGTCCGTGCCGGCCACGCTGGCCCAGCTGCGCAGCGCCGACCTGGTGCCGTTCCGCGCCGCGATCGCGGCCGGGGTGCGCAGCGTGATGACTGCGCACGTGGTATTCCCGGCCATCGACGACGTGCCGGCCACGCTGTCGCCTCGGCTGCTCGGCACCGTGCTGCGGGACGAGCTCGGTTTCGACGGCGTGATCGTCACCGACGCGCTCGGCATGGCCGCGATCGGGGACGACGCGCGGAACGCGGCCGGCGCGGTACGCGCGCTTGCGGCCGGGGCGGACCTGCTCTGCCTGCCTGCCGGCGCGGACGCGCAGCGTACGGCGCGGGACACGCTGGCCGCCGCGGTCCGGGCCGGGCAGCTGAGCCGCAGCCGGGTCATGGCCGCGGCCGACCGGGTCCGCGCGCTGGCGGCCTGGGCCCGGCCGGTACCTGCCGGGGAGCCGGATCCGGCCCTCGGCGCGGCGGTGGCCTGCCGGGCGCTGCTGCTCGACGGCCCGGCAGGCCCGCTCAGCGCGCCGCCGTACGTGCTGGATGCGGGCGGCCGGATCAGCGCGCAGCTGGAGGATTCGGCCGCCAGCCTGCTCGGGCTGCTGCGGGCGATGCTGCCGGGAACTGACGGTATGCGCCTGGCCGGGCCACCGGTCGCGAGCTGGCTGGACGGTGCGCTCGCCGCGGCGGCCGGCCGGCCACTGGTAGTGGCGGTGCGCGATGCGCATCGGCATGACTGGCAGCGCGAGCTGCTCGGCCGGGTGCTCGACCAGCGGCCCGACGCACTGGTGGTGGGGACCGGGACGGTGCACGACCGCGGCCTGGCCGGGTCGGCCTACCTGGGCACCCGCGGCTCCAGCCGGGCCAGCCTGACCGCGGCCGCTAGCCTGCTGGCGGGCTGCCAGCGGGAGTCCGCACAGCTGGCAGCTGGAAATGGGGTAGCCGATGCACACTGATCGCGGCCGCGCCGCCGGACCTGGGGGCCCGGCTACGGCTGCCGCCCTGATCGATGACGCGATCGACCGCGGCGTGATCCCTGGCGCGGTGCTAGCGGCGGGCCGGGGCAGCGGGCGACCACTTATCTGGCATGTGGCAGGGGACGCGCAGCGCGATCAGGACGCCCAACGGCCGATGGCCGCGGACACGATCTTTGACCTGGCCTCGCTGACCAAGGTCGTGGCCACCCTGCCGTGCGTACTGCTCCTGGTCGCCGCTGGTGAGATCGGCCTGGATGCCGAGGCGCGCCGGTACCTGGCTGGCTTCACCGGGGCCGGCAAGGACCGGGTCACCATCCGGCAGCTGCTCACGCACACGTCCGGATTGCCGGACTGCGGCCGGTACTACGAGCGGCTGGACGATTCCGCGCAGATCCGGCCGGCTGCCCTGGCCGAGCCGCTGATCTGGGCGCCGGGCAGCACGTTCTGCTACTCCGACGTCGGCTTTATCACGCTCGGCGAGCTGTGCGCGGCGGTGGCCGGATGCGGTCTGGACAAGCTCGCGGCCGAACTGGTCTTCGGTCCGCTGCGGATGACCGACACCGGCTACCTGCCCGCGGCCGGCCTGGCCGGCCGGATCGCCTCGACCGAGCAGGTCGCCTGCGTAGCGAAGACCGGGGTGGTGCACGACGAGAACGCCGAGGCGCTCGGTGGCGTGGCCGGGCACGCCGGGCTGTTCGGCACCGCGGCCGACCTGGCCAGGTACGCGGCCGCCTGGGTGGACTCCGGCGGCGAGTCGGCTGCCGCACTGCGGCTGCCTGCCAGGCTGGTGGCCGAGGCGCTGCGCTGCCAGACCGACGGCATTCCGGCGGACATGCCGGGCCAGGCCACGCCGCCGGGCCGGGCCATGCCGCCGGGCCGGGACGGCCTGCCGGGCCGCCGGGGCCTCGGCTGGGGCCTGCGCGGGGACCGGTGGGACAACATGGGTGACGGCTGGCCGGTGACCGGAGCCGGGCACACCGGCTTCACCGGGACCTGCCTGTCCATCGATCCGGCCAGCGGCATGTGGCTGGTCCTGCTGACCAATGCGGTGCACTTCGGCCGGGGTCCGGAGCACGCCGTAGCGCCGCTTCGCCGGCACGTGCATGCCATGGTCGCTGCCGCGCTGGGCGGCCGCGACGTACAGTGACGCCATGCCGCAACCACCGCGGCGCCTGCCGTCACTAGACGCATCGGCGCACACTCCAGAAACATTGCTCGCGCACGTGCGTGCGCTGATGCCCAATCTCGCCCCGGCCGAGCAGCGCGTAGCGGACGCAGTCGTCCGTGATCCGGCCGGTACCGCCGCCAAGACCATCTCGGATCTGGCCGCACAATGCCGTACATCCGGCAGCACCGTTATCCGGTTCTGCCGGGCGATGGGCTTTGACGGCTATCCGGAGCTACGGCTCGCGCTCGCGGCTGCGGCGCAGGCCGCTAGTGCGGACTCCGAGCGTGAGGTGGGCAGCGACATCGGCCCGCGCGACTCGCTGGCCGAGATCATCAAGAAGATTACCTACGCCGACGCGAAAGCGGTCGAGGAGACGGGCGCGCAGCTGCAGCCAGAACCGCTGAATGCGGTCGTGGACGTGGTGGTGAAGGCGCGCCGGGTCGATATCTATGGCGTCGGCGCGAGCGCCTTCGTCGGCTTGGACCTGCAGCAGAAGCTGCACCGGATCGGGCACACGGTATACGCGTGGCCGGATCCGCATAGCGCAGTGACCTCGGCGGCGCTGCTAGGCCCGCAGGATGTCGCCATCGGCATCTCGCACACCGGCACGACCGAGGACACGATCGCCAGCCTGACCGAGGCTAAGCGGCAGCATGCGGTGACGGTGGCGATCACCAACTTCCCCGGCTCGCCGATCGCAGCGGTAGCCGACCATGTGCTGACGACGGCGGCCAGGGAGACTACGTTCCGGTCCGGTGCCATGGCCAGCCGGATTGCGGCGCTGACGGTGGTCGACTGCTTGTTCGTTGCGGTCGCGCAGCGTAACTACAAGCAGACGATGCGCGCACTCGAGCGCACTTACGCCGCGGTCCGGTCCCGGCGCTAGCCACGCCGCGCCGACGGCGGGATCTGGTTTCGCTACTCAGCCTTACTCGCCACGCGCGTACGCGGGCACGGGCCTGCGTGCGCAGCCCTGCACCCAGTAGCGCCGGCTCGTGAAAGTGACAGCGGCCACGCAGCGTGCGTTAACGCCGTGTTTGTAAGCTGGTCACCCATTAAAGTACTGATATTCCTGGTTGTCCGGGCTGATGCGGCTGCTTCGCGTCGGCCGGGGGCGGCGCAAACCGGCCGCGGTCCGCTGTTCGCGATCGATGGCGCGGGATGCATGCGCGTTAACAAGGTACGACATGTTGTCTATTGACGAAAGATAGCGCGCATCCGTAATATTTTTTCACAGTTCAGCCGAGCCGCCGCCTCCACGCGGAGCCCCCGAGGGGAGCCGCGCGAACGCGCCGGCCGCCCCGTGCCCGATAGCCCTCGTTGTCAGAGCAGGTGTCTTAATGAACATCCGAAGACTGAGGTTCGTCTCGGTGTCGCTGGCGGCAGCGACATCAGTAAGCATGATCGCCGCATGCTCCTCATCGCCGGCGTTGAGCGGCGATGCCTACAGCAACGTCACTTTCACGACCATCAGCCCAAACACGGTGATCACGCCGGGTGCGCCGATGAACCCCTTCAACGCGACCAGCAACGTTTTTCCCTCATTCGACTCGATGACGCTGGCGTGGAATGCCAATAACTCTGCAGACCCCACCCAGGAGCTGCCCGGACTGGCCCAGTCCTGGTCGCTGTCGGCCAATGGCGAGTCGCTGACCGTGCACCTGCAGCCGGGCGCCAAGTGGTCGAACGGCAAGCCGGTCACCGCCACCGATGTGGTCGACTCGGCTGCGATCTGGTTCGCCGAGGGGCTGGCGTCGGGCTACAACCTCGGCAGCGTCAAGGCCGACAACTCCACCACTGTCACCTTCACTCAGGCGCCCGGTGTCAGTAATAACCTGTTCGAGACGGTTCTGGGTCAGCCCTCCGGCTACACGACCAGCGCGAACGACTGGATCGTGCCGTCGTTCGAGTACGGCAAGCTGCTGCCAGCCAGCATCTGGTCGACGATCGCGGCCAGCCTGGGCACCGGCGCCGCCAAGACCGCCGCAGTTACGACACTGACCAACCTGGGCAAGACGATCGCCGCTTACGCCCCGAAGACCGACATCTCCGCCGGACCGTTCTACATCAAGCGGCTCAACAACAGCCAGGCGCTGCTGGTCAAGAACCCGGACTTCTACGCTGCCAGCAAGGTGCACGTCGGCAACGTGATCATGGAGCACGACGGCACCGACCAGCAGATTGCCAGCCTCCTGGAGAGCTCGACGCTTGACACCTCGCCCTTCGTTGCCATGTCATCGAGCGTCAACGCCCAGATAGTGGCCGCGGGAAACAAGAAGATCACCTGGCCGGCGCTGGTGGCCTCGGCGATTGCCTTCGACGAGCACGATCCCCCGTACAACAACGTCAAGGTCCGACAGGCGCTGGCGTACGTGCTCAACCGCCCGGCCATTCAGCAGGTTGGTGAGCCTGTCGTCGGCACGCCGTCGGCGACGACGGCCGGCGCGGTGACCGCGGCGCTGCCCGACTACCTCACCTCGTCGCAGCAGTCGAGCCTGAACTCGTACGCGCCGAGCACAGCCACGGCCGCCTCGCTGCTGAAGAGCGCAGGGCTGACGCAGAAGGGCGGCCAGTGGTATCTGCCGGACGGCAAGCCGTGGACAATCACGCTGCCGGTCGCGCAGGGATTCTCGGACTGGCAGGACGCGTCGTCGGTGATCAAGTCGGAGCTGGACAGCTTCGGCATTCCGACCACGATCACGGCCGGTCCGGCCTGGACGGACTACCAGTTCAACAACCTGTACCTGGGCAAGTACCCGGTGGCATGGTGGCTCATTGCCCTTGGCCCGGGCGCGAACCCGACCTTCTCCCGCATCTACGGTAAGTTCGATGGCTATGTCGGGATCGGCAGCTCGCCCAGCCGATACTCGACCGGTAACCCGGCGGCATACAACTTCTTCAACACGCCGAACTCGGTCACGGTGCCAGGTGTTGGCACGGTCGACCCCGGCGCGCTCAATGCCCAGCTGGCGGCGCTGAATCTCGGCACGCCCGCAGGCCTGGCCCAGCAGAAGCAGATCGCCTCGGAGCTCGTGAAGACCATCAACTACGAGGTCCCGGTCGTCCAGCTCTGGGACTACGTCAGCCTCGCCTATGTCAACAACAAGCGGTTCACCGACTACCCGACCAGCACCGCGATGCTGGGCCAGAACCCCGGTGTCTGGATGACCGACGGTTACGTCCAGGCGAAGTGAGCATAGCGGCCCACCAGGTGCGTGTGGGCAGGCCGTGGTAGGTCGTGGCGGGCAGGGCCAGTCCGGTCCTGCCCGCCACGGTGCCACTAAATACCAGACGACTGAACACTGAACACCGGGCCGGACCGGACGAGACAAGATGACGCAGTGATCGGAGGCGACAGGTGAGGCTAGCGCGCACGCTCACGGCCAAGCTGGTCACGGGCCTAGCAATGATCTGGGTGGTCGCCACCGCGACGTTCTTCCTGGTCCTGGCCATGCCCGGCAACCCGGCACTGACCCAGGAAGCGAACGACATCACCCACGGCATGTCGCCGCAGGCGGCGGCCAGCGCCACCAGGGCCATGTTCGGCTTCGTGCCCAAGCAACCTCTCCTGGACCAGTACGGCACCTACATGTGGCACCTCCTGCACTTCAACCTGGGAGTGTCGATCGCCGAAGAGGGCACGTCCGTCTCCCACATCGTCGCTTCCGCGGCCCCCTGGACCGTGATCCTCGCGGTCTTCGGCATCATCTTCAGCTTCCTCGTCGGCATCTGCCTGGGCGTACTCACCGCGATCAGGCGCGCAACCAAGGTGGCCGACGGCCTGACCCTGGTCGGCGCGATCATCAACGGCGTGCCGGTGTACCTGATCGCGATCCTGCTGTTCTACGTGTTCACGACCATCTGGGCGATCTTTCCGCAGGGCGGCACCGTCAGCGTGCTGGAAACGCCCGGCTGGAACGCGGGCTATATCGGCTCGATCATCACCCACGCCATCCTGCCGGTGACCTGCTACGCGCTGGCCGGGCTGGGTGCCTGGCAGCTCACCACGAAATCCAGCGTGATCTCCGTACTCGGCGACGACTTCATCCTCGCGGCCGAACTGCGCGGCCTGCGGCCGCTGACCGTGGCCAGGTATGTCGCCAGGAACGCCATGCTGCCGCTGTTCACCGTCCTGGCCATCTCCTTCGGGCTCATGTTCGGCGGCGCCGTGTTCATCGAGGACGTGTTCAACTATCCGGGGCTCGGCCAGCTGATGCTCAGCAGCATCAGTACGAAGGACTTCCCGGTCCTGGACGGCGCGTTCCTTCTCATCATCGTGGCGGTCATTCTGGCGAACATCCTCGCCGATCTGGCCTACCCGCTCATCGACCCGCGGATCCGCAGGAGCTAGCTCATGACTACCAGCGTTGCAGCGCTCCCGCCGGAGCAACTGCAGCAGGCGATGCAGCGCCGTACGGGCCAGCGCAGTACGCGCCGCTGGCGGCTGTTCGTCAGCACGCCGGGCAGGATCGCGGCTTCGGTCATTCTGGTGTTGTTCACTCTCATGGCGATCGTCGGCCCGTACCTGTATCCGAGGAACCTGCCCATCAACTCCCATAACATATACGCCGCGCCGAGCCTGGCCAATCCGCTCGGGACGGACTTCGAGGGCACGGATGTGCTGGCATTGCTGGTGACCGGATCCCGGTACGTGCTGTTCGCGGCGGCGGTCGCTGCGGTCGTCACCCTCGGCATCGGGACCGTGGCCGGCCTGGCCGCCGGGTATTACCCCCGGCCGGGCGGAAGCGCGATCATGCGGGTAACGGACTTCGTGATCGCCGTTCCCGGCCTTCCCGTGCTGATCGTGCTGGCGCAGATTTGGCACTTCGGCTCGCCGCTGGCGATGGGTTTCGTCATGGGCGTCTTCGGCTGGGGCGGGATAGCCAGGGCCGTCCGGGCGCAGACGATGTCGCTGCGCGAGCGCGGATTCGTCGAGGCCGCGCGTGGACTTGGCCTGTCGGCCCGGCGCATCCTGTTCACCGAGTTGCTGCCGAACATAGCTCCGTACATCGGAATGAACCTCATGCTCGCCATGACCGCGTTCATTTACACCGAGGTCGGGCTGTTCTTCCTCGGCGTGGTGTCCTACACCACCAGCAACTGGGGCGTGATGCTCTTCAACGCGGTACAGAACGGCGCCGCCACCAGTACGAAGGGACTGGCGTACCTCCTGTCGCCCCTGATCTGCATCCTGCTGATCACGATCTCGCTGGTAACGCTTGCGAACGCGGTCGATGAGTTCTTCAACCCGCGGCTGAGGCGGGTCCGATGACCTGGATCGCACGGCTCTCCAGGCCGGGCGTGGCAGCCGCGCCCGCGACCACCCCTGTGCCGGACACCGCCGCTGCTGACCCCGGCTATGCGCCCGGCGGCGATGCCGCCGTGCGGGTGCGGGACCTGACGGTGGCATTCGATACCCCGGAAGGGCTGCTGCCGGCGGTCTCCAACGTCAGCCTGGACCTCGGCAGGGGTCACATCACCGGGCTGGTCGGCGAGTCCGGCTCGGGCAAGTCCACCCTCGCGCTGACGCTGCTGAACGCGATTCCCGACCCCGGGCTGGTGACGGCGGGCTCGGTCAGCATCGACGGCGTCGGTGACGTGCTGGCGCTGCACGGCAGGAGCCTGCGGCAGGTCCGCGGCGCCAGCATCGGCTACGTGTTCCAGGCCTCGCAGAACTCGCTGAATCCGCTCAAGCCGGTGGCCAAGCAAGTGCTCGACCTCGGCCGCTCGCACGGGGTCAGTGACCTGCGCGGGCTGCTGCGGGAGGCCAGGTCGCTGCTGAACGAGATGGGCATGAATGCCGAGCGGGTGCTGGCGTCCTACCAGCATGAACTGTCCGGCGGCATGCGCCAGCGGGTAGGCATCGCGCTTGCCCTCGTGCTGAACGCGCACGTGGTCATTCTGGACGAGCCCACGACCGCGCTGGACACGCTGACGCAGGCGTCGGTGCTGGACATCATCAGGAAGGTCCACCTCAAGCGGCACCTGACCACACTGATCATCTCCCACGACGTGGGCGTGATCGGCGACCTGGCGGACCGAATGGCCGTCATGTACGCCGGGCGGATCGTCGAGGACGGTCCGACCGAGCGGGTGCTGGCCAGCCCGCGTCACCCCTACACCCGCGGGCTGCTGACGGCCATGCCGCGGATCGCGGGGGACATCGGCGGAGCGCAGCCGCTGCCCGGCCGCCCACCCGACCTGAGCTCGATCCCGCGCACGGGCTGCGTGTTCCGGCCCCGCTGCCCGCTGGCGACCGACGCGTGCGGCCAGGCCGAGCCGCCCGTTACCGTCCAGGGCGATCACCGGTTCGCCTGCTTCGTGGCCGCCGGGGAGGCGTCATGATCGAGGTCCGCGGGCTGACCAGGACGTTCGCCGGCCGGGGCGGCATGCTCGGCCGCACCGGCGTGCAGGCGCTGCGCGGCGTGGACGTCACGATCCCCGACCGCGGCGCGGCATCGCTGATCGGCGAGTCCGGGTGCGGCAAGACCACACTCGGCCGGATCCTGTGCGGCTACGAGCAGTTCGACGGCGGCGACCTGGTCGTCGACGGGACCTCGCTGGGCGCGCTGCGGCCGCGGGAACGCGAGCCCTATTTCCGGCGCATCCAGATGATCCACCAGGACCCGTACTCGGCCCTGAATCCCACCCGCACCATAGGCCAGATCCTCGCCGACCCGCTCGCGCTGCGTGCCCGCCAGCTGGACGCGGGCGGCGACTGGGCCCAGCGCCGCCGGGCCGAGCTGCTGGGCCTGGTCGGACTGGATCCCGAGTACGTGCTGCCCCGTTACCCGCACATGCTCTCGGGCGGCATGCGCCAGCGGGTGGTCATCGCGCGCGCGCTCACCGTCGACCCACAGGTGCTGGTCGCGGACGAGGCGGTTTCCATGATCGACGTCTCGCTGCGGCTTGGCATACTGCAGCTACTGCGCGAACTGCAGGACAAGGTCGGAATTTCCGTACTGTTCATCACCCACGACGTGGCCACTGCCCGGTACATCGGACGGGGTGGCCAGCTGTACGTCATCTACCGCGGCATGGTGATCGAGCAGGGCAGCACCGACACGATCATCCAGCAGCCCGCGCACCCGTACACGCAGTGCCTGCTGTCGGCGATCCCGGTGCTGCGCGGCGTTGAGCAGGCTGGCCCGCAGCGGGTGGTCCCGGTCGGCCCGCTGGACGAGCGCACCGAGTCGCCCGGCTGCCTGTTCGAGCCGCGCTGCCCGTTCGCGGCCGATGACTGCCGGGCCGGGGTGCCGCGGCTGAGTCGGCTCGGCGGCACCGCGCAGGAGCACGCCTGCTTGCATCCCGAGCACCGGTCGGTGGTGGCGGTGCCGGTGGCCGGTCCAGCCGCCTGACATTGCCTGTTGGTCTGGTCAGCTGATCACGGTGACGGTGGACCGCGGCGATGGAGGCGCAGCATGGCTAGTTCCGGCCGGGCGGGACACTGGTCGCGGCGGCCGCCGGTGCGGGCCCGCCACCTGCCTGCCCAAGCTCCGGTCGCGCCGCCGCGGCCACAGCTGCCGCCGCGAGCCGGACCGCGCCCGTTACCGGCGGATCACTGAGCGATTGCACGCCGCTGCCCGGCATGGTGGCGCCGAGCGCGGCAGTGACCGCAGCGCGCAGGCCTGGCACGCCGAGCAGGCCGCCCGCGAGCACGATCGGCAGCCCGGCCGGGTCGCCGAGCCGAGCCGCAGCCTGGGCGGCGAGCTCGCTGAGCGCGGCGGCCGCGTCGTGGCACAGCCGGTCCGCGGCCGGGTCGGTGCACTCCAGGACCGCGGGTGCGAGACTCGCCCAGCGCGCGGGTGCTGGCTGCCGGTAGAAGGCTGCGCGCAGCTCGCCGAGGTCAGCCACCCCAGCCGGGCGTAGCAGCGCCGTGGCCAGCGGGCCGCCGGGGAGCCCGTCCGCCTGCCGGGCCAGTAGCGTTCGGAGCGCGTCGCGCACCACCCAGTAGCCGCTGCCCTCGTCGCCAAGCAGGTACCCCCAGCCGCCTGCCTGGCTGCTGCGGCCGCGCCAGCTGCCCACGGCGATCGATCCGGTCCCGCAGATGATCGCGATGCCGTCGGTTAGCCCGGCGGCAGGCAGTACGAGCGAGGCGTCATCCACAATGACGACCCGGCCGGATGCCGTCAGCGGAGCTAGCCTGGCCTGCAGGAAAGCGCGGCTATCGGGCGCGGTGACCGAGCCGGCCGCGCCGGCGCAGACCGCGTCCAGGGTGCCGGTCAGGTCCGGGAGCTGGCTGAGCAGATCGGCCAGCGCCCGGTCGGCCAGCTCGGGCCCGGCCGCCGTCATGCTGGCACTGGCCGCCGTAGCCTCGCCGATGACGCGGCCATCCGCGACCAGCCGGGCCCTGGTAGTAGAGCCGCCGATGTCCAGGCCGAGCAGTCGCGTCACTGCCGGCACCTGGCTGCGGCCGTGCCGGGGCCGCCGCACGCGGTTGTCCTAGACCTGCCGAGCACCGTTTCCGCCTGCCGCGAGTAACTGCCGATGAGGGCGAGTGTGCCCCAAGCTACCGTTAGCTGCCCAAACATGCAGATGCCGGGGCGGAGGTCGCGTACCGCCCCGGCACCTGCGGCCATGCGTCCTCGGTTACGAGGGCGACCCCTCACACAGGAAATCGGGCCCGGCGAGGGCCGGGATCGAGGTGACGCCGGTCGGCAGTGCGTCGTTCAGGGCGTAGTACGTCGCGTCGGTGGCCGCGGCCACCGCCTCCGAGGAGCTTGCCGCGGTCGCGTCCACGAACGCGTCCGCGCCCGGCAGCCCGTAGAAGGGCGGGACGTAGTAGTAGAACGGTGTTGTGCCGGCGTCGTCGCCCGACGGGTCAGCCCAGCCGCAGTTGTTGACATAGAGCGCGTCAACCGCGGCCGTGCCGATGGCGATCACCATGTAGTCGCCGCTGAGCGTGGCCGCCCAGGCGATATCGAAGTTGTCAGTCACCTGCGCTTGCGGCAGGCCAGCCGCGGCTGCGGCGGCCCGGGCGTTGGCGTAGTCGGCCGGCGTAGCTGCGTACAGCAGGATCCGGCCCGCGTAGCTGACGGGCGTGGCGGGCAGCGAGCCGGCGGTCCAGCTGCCGCCAGCGGTGGCCGAGGTGTCCGCGGTGACCGCGGAACCGTCCGCGACGAACAGCTGCTGCGGTCCGCCTGCGGCCGGGAAGGCCGCGGCAGCCAGGATCGCGGTCGCCGAGCCCGGCAGGGTGGTGCTCTGCCAGGTCAGGCCGGACTGCCCGTCCTCGACTGGCTGGCCAGCGGAGTCCACGTAGAACACCTCGGCGCTGGTGGACCCGTTCGCCAGCTGGTAGCTGGATGCGGTCAGCCCGTCAGCGGCCGCGGCCGGGCCTGGCAGGCGGGTGACCACCCAGATGCCGGTGCCGGTTGCTGAGCTGGCCGTGGCCAGCTGGCCACGGGAGTCGATGAAGAACACGTTCTCCACCAGCCCGTCAGGGCCGCTGGTGAGCGCGGCCAGCGGTGAGCCGGCAGCTACCCCGAGCGAGGACCGGATCTGCTGGGTGTGCCAGCCACCCGAGCCCGAGGAGGCGACCGTCAGCTGGTTGCCATCGATGTAGAACAGCAGCTGGCTCGGCGTGCCGCCGAGTGTGCCGTCGGCGAGCGCCAGCGACGCCGGCTGGCTGGAGGCCGGACCAGGCAGGGTCTGACTGGTCCAGGTGCCGCCCAGGCCGGACGACTCCGACAGCTGCCCTGAGCCGTTGAAGTAGAACACCTCGGGGGAGGCCCCGCGCGGCGACGTGGCGTCGGCAACGGTGGTAGCGACGATGGCGCTGGTGGCGGATGGCTGTCCGGTCAGCTCACTGGTAGACCAGTCGCCGTCACCGCCGGATGTCTGAGCCAGCGTGCCGTCCGTGGCGCGGAAGAACACGTGCGGGACGAGCGTGTCGTTCGCGCCCCAGTAGTTCAGAACTGCGGTGGAGCTGTTCGACGGCTGGCCGGGAATGCTCTGGTCCAGCCAGCTCGCGCCATCCCAGAAATTCTCTGTCAGGCCGCCGGAGTCCGAGCCGCTGTAGAGGTTCTGCAGCAGCGGCGTGCTGGTGTACCAGACCTGGTCGCTCTGCGTGTTCGCTACCGCCGACGACGGGCTCACGACGTCCACATTCCAGGTCTTGGTGGTGGCCGTTCCCAGGCTGGAGGTCGCGGTCATGGTCACCGTGTACAGCCCGGGGTCGCCGAAGACGTGGCTGGTGACCTGGCCGGTTGTGGTCACGCCGTCGCCGAACGTCCACAGGTAGCTGGAGATCGAGCCACCCTGCTCGGACGCCACTGCGGCGAGCGGGATCTGGGTGCCGGCCACCGCGTTGTGCGCGGCCAGGATGCTCGCCGCCGGCGCCGCCGGCTGAGCCGCCGCCGGCGGTGCCACAAACACCCACTGCTCGCCGGTGCCCCACACCTGTGCCGCCCAGGTGGACAGGTCGATATCGGTGTTGTACTGCACGCTGATGTTCGTGCCGCCGAGGAAGTCGCCGTTCACCATGTTGATGGTGCCGTCCGGATTCACCGCGGTCACGATGCCGACATGGTCGGCGTAAGTGCCGGTGGTGATGGCGCCGGGCTCGTAGAACACCACCGCGTCACCGGCAGCCGGGGTGTCGGAGTCTACCGTCAGCGTCTCGCCCTGCTGCGCGCCCCACGCGTAGAACGAGTCAGCGCCCGCGTTCAGGGTGTTGATATCGGCGGTAACGCCGGCCTGCTGCCAGACCCACTTGGCCAGGTCCGAGCACCATTCCTCATCCTCGTTCACGAGGTTGAAGCTGGAGTTCATGCCGCAGCCATTGGCATTCGGGGTAGGCGGGCCGTCCATCGTCGAGTACGGATCACAATCGACGCCATTGAAGGAGAGCACGTCCGGCACGTCCTGCACGCCAACCTGATTCAGCGCGATGTTCGCGATGTCCTGGCCAAGGCTGGTGGTACCGGAGCTATCCGCGGCGTGCTTAGTGCTGGCCCGCAGCGCGGTCCTGGCGTTCTGCGCCGCGCGCCACGCGGCCGCCGGCGAGATGCCGCAGCTGGCAGGACGGGCCAGGCGCCACGCCGTCCGCAGCGCGGGCGTCAGCGCGCTGCTGCAGTAATACGGCGCGCCAAGCACGCGAGTCAGCCGCCAGGCCTGACCTGCCGTCCTCGTGAACAGTGCGGTACCCGCGCCGTCCTGGAAGGTGTCCTTCTCCCGCGCGGCTGCCTTAGCGGCGGGCGTGAACGTGGCCAGCGCCCAGTAGGTACCGGTGGCTGTGTTCTCGGCGACTTGCACCGAGTCCTTCCTGACCCCGGCGACCGCACTGCCGCTGACCTTGCGGCCGCGTTCAAAAGCGCGCATCAGGTCGGCGCGCTCGGTGGCGGTGGCCGCGACGGCCCGGGTTGTGCCCGCGGCCGGCTTGGCTGCCGCGGAGGCGGCAGGCGTGCCGAGTAGTCCTGGCACTCCGAGGGAGGCCGCCAAAATCAGGCCTACGGCAGCCCGCGCCGGAATCGGCGCCGACAGCAGCCGGCCCCGCGGTCTCCCGCGCGCACGCTGGTCGTTCCAGGTCATAGTGAGTCCTTCCGGCATCCTGGCGATCGCGACAACGAGATGTTAAGGATTTACTAACTGGCGATCGCTAATGAAAAACAGTAACTAGACGTAGTTGGGCCGTCAAGACATGACATTGCTGCAAGCATCTCGGGAAAAAAACTACAAAGACTGGAGTCAGCCCGACCTGATAACTCGGCTGGCCACGAGCGCCAGCGAAGTCGACTGTGGCACGGGGTTCGCGACGCACCGCACTAGAGCGCGCGGCGGCTACCGTCCGCGACCGGTCGCATCCGCGGAGCGCGCACGACGTCAGGCCGGGCCGCGGGGAGACGACGGCACACGATATCCGAGATAGGTTGAAACCGTACGCGGAGCTAACCGACTCAAGGAGGACGTCCGGTATGGATGGCATGCTCGCCGCCGCTGACCTGGAGCAACTGCGCAAGGAATTCACCACGAATCCCGTGTACCGGCTGGCGCAGAATGCCGTGACACGCGTCACCGTCGACGATGTCGCGATCAACCGGGAGATCCTCAACTCCATCGACCACTCGCTCTCCACGACACTCGACGACTGGAAGGTCACCAACCAGGAGCGCAGCGGGCGCTGCTGGCTGTTTGCCGGGCTGAACTTGCTGCGAGTCGGGGTGATGCGCAAGACCGGGCTGAAGGAGTTCGAGTTCTCCCAGAACCACGCGATGTTCTGGGACAAGATCGAGCGCGCCAACTACTTCCTAGAGGCCATCATCGAGACAGCCGGCCGCGACCTTGACGACAGGACCGTAGCGTTCCTGCTCGAAAGCGTTGCCAGCGACGGTGGCCAGTGGAACATGTTCGCAGCGCTAGTCGCCAAGCACGGCCTGGTCCCGAAGGGCTACATGCCTGAGACCCAGAGCTCGTCAAACACTGCTCGAATGAACGCCATCCTGCAGTACCAGCTGCGGCAGGGCACCAGGGCCGTCAGGGCGGCGGCCGCCGAGAGCATCGACTCCGCCCGCGCGGTCAAGGCGGACATCCTGCAGGTCATCTACCGCGTGCTTTGCATCCACCTCGGGACTCCGCCGGAAAGCTTCGACTGGCAGTGGACCGACAAGGACAAGCAGTTCCACCGGGACGGCGTGCTGACCCCGCAGGAGTTCGCGGCCAGGTATGTCGAGCTGCCCGTCGCCGACTATGTCTGCCTGGTCCACGACCCGCGGCCAACCAGCCCGACCGGCCGGACCTTCACGGTCGAGTACCTGGGCAATGTCGTCGGCGCTCCGCCGGTCACCTACCTGAACGTCGACATGTCCGTGATCAAGGACATTGCCGCGCGGACGATCCAGGGCGGAGAGCCGGTGTGGTTCGGATGCGACGTCGGCAAGATGATGAGCAACGACTATGCGATCTGGGATGCCGGCCTGTATGACCTGCCCTCGCTCTACGACGCGCAGTTCGAGCTGGACAAGGCGGCCCGGCTCGCCTACCACGAGACCCAGATGACGCATGCGATGCTCTTCACCGGGGTGGATGTGCTGGACGGAGCCACACGGCGGTGGCGAGTCGAGAACAGCTGGGGATCCGAGCGCGGCAAGGACGGGTTCTACACCATGAACGACTCATGGTTTGACCAGTACGTGTTCGAGATCGCCGCCCGGCGCGACGCCCTGCCCGCTGAGCTGCAGCAGGCACTCGACACCGAGCCGATCGTGCTGACGGCCTGGGACCCGATGGGAGCCCTGGCGCGGTAACCGAGGTCAGCCCAGCCGGGAGCTGGCCGCGCCTGCCAGGCGATCGGCGACTAAGCCTGGGCGGTCACGGCTGGGCGGCATGCTTTATGCGGGTGGGAGGGCCAGCTCAGCCAGTGCGTGGCTGACGGTGGTGAGTCGTTCCTCGTCCCACTCGACCTCGGGGTCGGGTTCAAGGAACGTTGTGGCGATTCCGGCCAGGCCCACGGCAGGCAGCGACCATTCGTCTACGCTCGCTGCCCCGAACGGGCTGGCCTGCAGGCGGTGCTCAGCGATGTCAGGCATCGACAGTGCCATGATGATCAGCCCGCGCATAGTCGCGTCGATCAGAGTGGCCACCGTCTCGAACGTCGCGTCGAGGCCGGGCCGCAGCCGGTAGCCGAAGAGTGCCGCCAGGTGTTGCCAGGCTCCAGATATCCGGGCGATGCGGCCCTGCTCGGACTGGGCAAGGGCCGCCTGGACCTGATCGCGTAGCCCGCCGTCGGTCAGGCTCATGAACGTCGCGTGCAAGGCGATGTAGGTCCGCCACTCCGCCGACCCGTAGAGGGCCTGGAAGTCAAACAGCGCGAGCTGGCGGAACAGCTCGGCCAGGAGGCTGCGGCGCAGCTCGGGTGTGCCAAGCCAGCCCGGGTGCGCGGCCACGATGCGCTTGATCAGCGCCAGCTCGCCGTCGGCTATCGCCGGGGTGGCGTCCTTGGCGAGTTCCTTGACCAGGTCGCTGAAGAACAGGTCCTTGTAGGGCCACCGGCGGTAGACCGAGCTGCGGGAGACGTCCGCGTCGCGGATCACGTCCTCCAAGCTGATGTGCTCCAGGCTTACCGTCAGGCCGGTCCTGTGCACCATGGCCACTGCGGCTCGGAGCATCCGCCGCTCGGTCTCCTGGTCGGGGAGCCTGCGGCCCCTGCGGGCAAGGCCAGTCGGCGCCCCCATGTGCGCTGCCGCATTCGTCATTCTGCATCCAGCCTTCGGGACTTTAGACTCTATGTTTCAAGTTTGGTATCCGTTACAACCATAGTACGCAACCTGGCCACGGAGCGCTCGCTGCCTGTCCGACAGAGGAGGAAAGCCATGAGGGTATGGCCGTTCTACTCCGCCGACGAGCTGCGCGCCATGTATGCGACCGGGCGGGCCGATCCCAGGGCGCGCCGTCTGGCTCACCTGTGGGCAGGCGTCTTTGCCCTGGGGCTTGCGCCCAGGCGCTGGGTCACCCTGGAGGTTGCCGGCCGCAGGTCGGGCCGGCTGGCGCGGTTCCCGCTGGGAATGGCCGACTGGAACGGCAAGTGGTACCTGGTGGCGATGCTCGGCGAGCAGTGCAACTGGGTCCAGAATGTGCGCGCCGCGGGCGGCCGGGCTGTGCTCCGGCGCCGGAACCCCGTCGCCTGCCAGCTCGCCGAGGTGCCGGTCAGCTTGCGCGCGCCGATCATCAGGCGATACCTGCAGAAGGTGCCCGGCGCCCGCCCGCACATCCCGGTCAGTCGGCACGCATCACTGCCGCAGTTCGAGGCGATCTCCGCACGGTATCCCGTCTTCCGGGTCATCCCGGCTCAAGGCGCGGATCCCGCCGACAGCAACTCCAGCGCGGCCACCCGCGCGCCCGACACACCTGAAGGATGAGCAGCAATGGCTAGTCAGTCAGATCTCACAGCAGGTATTCGGTACCGCCGCAATCGGCCGCAGCGACGGCGTCATCCGCTGCGATGGATTCTCGGTGCCTGCGCAGCGCTTGCCGTGCTCATCGTCGCGGCAATAGCGTTCTTCGTCAGCAAGCCGGCCCCGCCTCCGCTGACGCTGCCCCCAGCCGCCGCGAGCCCGCCAACTGGCCCACCCGGCGGGGTATGGCAAGCCGGCCAGGGGTCAGTGGCGGGCTTCCGCGTCACCGAGAGCGCCGTCGGCTTCAGCAATGACGTCGTCGGCCGGACGACCGCCGTCACCGGCACCATTGTCATCTCCGGCGACCGGGTTACCAGCGCCACGTTCCGCATCGTGCTGGCCAGCCTCAAGGTCGGCGGCAAGACCGAGGCGCAAGTGTCCAGGAGCCTGGACACCCGGCGCTTCCCAGCCGCGACAGTCACGCTCACTCAGCCGCTCACCCTGGGCTCCTCCTTCACATCGGGCACGACCATCACCCGCACGGCCGCCGGGGAGCTCACGATGCACGGCGTCGCGCGCCCGGTGACGATCACGATCTCAGCCCGCAGGGACGGATCAGCGCTGCAGGCAGCAGGATCGATCCCCGTCCCGTTCCCCGCATGGGGCATTCAGCGACCGGGGGGATTCGGCTTCCTCGGCTCGCTCGCCAATAACGGCATCGCCGAATTCCTGCTCATCTTGCACAGGTCATGAGCGGGTGAGATCTGGCTCGACCTCGGCCACCTGGACCGCGAACAGGCCAGGCAGCAGGCCAGGCAGCAAGCGCATCATCTATGGGAGCAGCAGCACGGTCGGTACTAGCCGCCGCGCCGGGAGAGCCAACCGCGTGCAGACCGCTTCCACGCCGTCTACACCGGTTCGCGACGGCGCCTGCACACTGCCGGTCTGAACTGTTAACCGACACGCCGGATGTGGCCTGCTAGGGGACAGGCGATCGCCGACGGTGCGGCATGGGCTCGTCGGGCGCGAACGGGGGCGGACAAATGACTACCACGACGGACCGCGGCACGACTGCGCCGTTTGGCGATCTATCGAACGCATTGCGCGGCGACCTGATCATGCCGGGAGATCACGACTATGACCAAGCCCGGGCGGTATACAACGCCATGATCGACAAGCACCCGGCCGCCATCGCACGCTGCCGTGACGCCGCCGACGTCATCTCGTGCGTGCGCTTCGCCCGCGAGCGTGACCTCGAGATCGCCGTCCGAGGCGGCGGCCACAACGCGGCGGGCCTCGGCGTCTCCGACGACGCCGTCGTTGTCGACCTCTCGCTGCTGCACAGCGCCACAGCCAGCCCTCAGGATCACACCGTCCGCGTCGACGCAGGGTGCACCTGGGGAGACGTCGATCACGCGACGGTCGCATTCGGCATGGCCACGCCGTCTGGCTTCCTCGCCTCCACTGGCGTCGGCGGGCTCACGCTGGGCGGAGGCATCGGATACCTCTCCCGGCGCTTCGGCCTGACCGTCGACAACATGCTGGAAGCGGACGTCGTGCTCGCGGACGGCAGCTTCGTGACGGCGAGCCCGACCTCGCACAGCGACCTATTCTGGGCGCTGGGCGGTGCCGGCGGGAACTTCGGCATCGTCACCTCGTTCACCTTTCGTTGCCACGACATCGGCGACCACGGCACGATCATCGGCGGCCCGGTGTTCTACGACCTCGCCGATACCGCCGACGTCATGCGCTGGTACCGCGAACTGCTGCCGTCGCTGCCCGAGGAACTCAGCGGCTGGATCGGGCTGCTCACGATCCCGCCGGTCCAGCCGTTCCCCGAGCAGCTGTGGGGCCGCAAGGCATGCGGCATCGTCTGGTGCTACACCGGACCGCACGACCGGGCCGATGAGGTGCTGGAACCGGTCAGGAACTACGGCTCGCCCCTGCTGGTCGGCATCCAGGCAATGCCGTTCACTGCGCTGCAAGGCGCATTCGACGGCCTCTATCCGGCGGGCTTGCAGTGGTACTGGCGGGCGGACTTCTTCAACCAGATCTCAGACACGGCGATCGACGTGCATTACAAGTACGGCCAGCAACTGCCGACCGGGCACTCGACCATGCACTTGTATCCCATCGACGGTGCCGCCAGCCGCGTCCCCGGTGACGCGACCGCCTTCGCCTACCGGGACGGGGGCTGGGCCGGCGTCATCGTGGGCGTCGACCCGGATCCCGCCAACGCCGGTCTCATCTCTCGGTGGGCCAAGGACTACTGGCAGGAGCTGCACCCGACCTCGGCGGGCGGCGGGTACGTCAACTTCCTCATGAACGAGGGCCAAGACCGGATCAGGGCGTCATACCGAGGCGGCTACGACCGGCTCACGCACGTCAAGGCCCGGTACGACCCGGACAACACCTTCCACGTCAACCAGAACATCCCGCCCGCTCCGGACTCCAGGCCCTGACGCTCCGCTGCAGGCCCTGAGGGGCGGACTCCAGGCCGTCCCCGATCAGGCGGGCATTTGCGGCAGGTTGCCCAACTCAGCGGACCCGAGCTGGCACAGCGTGCGCCAGCTGACCGCAGGCAGTCCGCGCAGGTTACTTCGACGCTGCGCGGCCGGGCTGCTCGGCTTCGCCTGGCCCGGCTGCCTGCGCGGTGAGTGCCTCCGCGAGCTCGTCCCGCGAGTGGACGCTCAGTTTCTGGTACACGTGGCGGAGGTGGTATTCGACGGTCTTCGGGCTGAGGAACAGCGCGGCGGCGGTCTCCCGAGTCGTGCGGCCCGCGGTGAGCAGCAGTGCGATCTGCAGTTCCTGCGGCGTCAGCTCCTCGGTCGTGCTCGGGTCTCGCCGCCGGAGCGTTTCGCCTGTCGCCGCGAGCTCGGCGCGGGCCCGATCCGCCCACGGGCGGGCGTCGAGTCGCTCGAAGGTATCGGCAGCGGCGCGCAGGTGATCCCTCGCCAGGATCCGGTTCCTGGCCCGCCGCAGTCGCTCGCCGTATGCGAGCTGGGTGCGCGCCGTCTCGAACGCGTCAGGCGTCTGTCGGTGCAGATCCAGCGCCGCTTCGAAGTGCGCGGCAAAATCCGAGTCCGCTGCGAGCCGGCCCGCGCAGCGCAGGGCGCGCGCACGCGGCCACGGCTGTCCCTTCGCGCTCGCGGCAGCCAGGAACTCGGCGCAGGTTTGCCGGGCCTTGCCTTCCATCCCGAGCCTGCTATAGGCCTCGGCCAGCTCGACTGCTGGCGACAGGTCTGCATCGGTGATCCCGCGCTCGCTCAGCAGCCGCTGCTGATGCTCGAAGTGCCCGGCCGCACGCGCCGCGTCCCCGAGTCCGAGCTCAAGCTCGCCAAGTGCGGCCGTCGCCCAGATCTCGTACAGTCCGGTCCCAAGCTGGCGGCTGAGCCCGAGCGCCTCACCGGCGCAGGACCGGCATTCAGCCTCCCGCCCGCGTCGTGCCTGCAGCAAGGCCACTCCGGCCAGGCCGAACGCCAGCTCGGTCTGCTGACCGCTCTCCCGTGACAGGCCGATGGCCTCCTGATAGGTGGCCCCGGCGACGGCCCACATATCGGTAGCGGCCTGATCGCGGGCAACCAGGTTGAGGATGAACGGCAGCGCACCGACCGCGGCGCGCGCCCTGGCAGTCCGCAGTGCATGCTCGAGCAGCGGCCGGCCAGCTCCTGTCCGCCGCAGGAACAGCGGCCCGAGCGCGAGCCACGGGAGCAGCTGCACGTCGTCCCGCAGTGCGGCCGACCCCTCGGCCAGCGTGACCGCCTCGTGGATGGCTTCGGCGCCGGCCGCCGCGTCCCCGCCGAGGATCCGCGCCATGCCGGCTGTCATCGCGGCCAGGAAACGTGCCCGGACCGACGGCCGGGCTGGCAGCCGCGCGCTTGCCAGTGCCGCCGTCGCGAGCATCTCGGCCGGATTGCCCGCGCAGCAGCAGGCGAAGGTGGCTTCGGTCAGCATCGCGACCGCGCGCTCCGGATCGGCCCGCTCAGCAGCCGAGATGAGGATCGCGTGCCCATGCATGACGAGGCCGCAGCGGGTCGCGATATGGCCAGCAAGCTCGTCGATCTCGATCAGCGTGCCTGGGTCGCCGGTCTGCGCGCGGGCTTCGTCCAGCAGCGCGACGGCACGGTCGGTAAATCCAGCCAGCCAGCCGGATTCGGCGGCCCGCCGCAGCAGCCCGGCGCGCCGCTCATGGCTCGCGGTGAGCCGGCCGGCGCGTTCGAACGCAGCTGCCGCTGTCGCGAATGCGCTGCGCTCTCGGCTGCCGGCGCCCGCCTGCTCCAGCGCAGCCGACGCCGCCTCGTCCGCGCCGACCGCCGCTGCGGCCAGGTGCCAAGCCCGGCGGGCGACATCCCGGTCCGGCAGGGAGGCGGCCAGCGCCCGGTGCGCGGCGCGGCGCTCGCTGGCTGGCGCATCGGCGTATATCGCCGAGCGGACCAGCGGATGGCGGAACTCGAGCGTGCCCGCATGCAGCGTGACGAGTCCGGCGCTTTCAGCCGCGGCGAGGGTGGTCAGGTCGGTCCCGAGCCGGTGCGCGGCCCGGTCTAGGGTCGGCAGGTCGCTAGTGTCGCTCGCGGCGCACAGCACGAGAGCCTGCCGCGCGGCCCGGTCGAGCGCGCCGACCTGCTGGAGGAACGCGCGCGAGATGCGCGCGGAAATCAGCAGCGGGGCACCGTCGGGTGCAAGCGCCAGGTCCTGCCCGGCGGCAGCCAACTCGAGCAGCGCGAGCGGGTTGCCAGCCGTCGCGTTGTGCAGCCGTTTCGCATCTTGCGGACTGAGACCGGGCAGCAGCATCGCGGCGTCTTCGCCGGACAGGCCGCTGAGTCTGAGGGTCGGCAGGTCAGCGCCGTCGAGCAGGGACGCCTCACCGTCCCTGGCCGCGATGAGTACGGCGATCGGGTCGGCCACCAGCCTGCGGAACGCGAACAGCAGCGCCTGCGCGCTCGAGACGTCCAGCCACTGGGCGTCGTCGATAAGAACAGCGGTCGGAGCTTGCTCGGCCCAGGCGGCCAGCAGGCTGAGCGTGGCAGCTCCGACGGCGAAGCGATCGGCGGCCACACCGGGCCGCAGTGCCAGTGCACCTTCGAGCGCCGCAGCCTGCGGCATCGGGATCTTGTCCAGGAGTACCAGGGCCGGGCGGATCAGCTCGAGCAGCGAACCGAATGGGACCTGCGCCTCCGACTCGATGCCGCGCGCGCGCATCAGCTGCATGCCGGCCGAGCACTCGGCGGCATAGCTGAGCAGCGATGTCTTGCCGATCCCCGGCTCACCCACCAGCGCGAGCGCGGCACTGGTGCCTGTCCGCGCCTGAGCGAGCATTTGCTCGATCTGTCGCCGTTCCTGATCACGGCCCAGCAGCATGCCGCGATTGTAGGCACCTGGTGCCGTGGGGTCCACGACCGGCGGAAACTAGGTGCCCCCCCGGAAGCGAGCACCGCCGCCGCCAACCTACGTTCGCCGGGAGGCCAAGCCTAGGAGGGGACTTCATGACCACTACTGACCAGGCAACCGTCGTCGACGTGGACAAGCTCCACGAGTTCGTCTTCCGCGCGGTGGGCGAGGTCGGCGCGACTCTGAACACGGCGCTCGTCGTGATGGGCGATCGGCTCGGGCTCTACCGGGCGCTCGCCGGAGCCGGCTCGCTCTCGCCCGCCGAGCTGGCCGAGCGCACCGGTACCGCCGAGCGATATGTGCGCGAGTGGCTGAATGCCCAGGCCGCCGGCGGATTCGTCGCCTACGACCCGGACAGCGGCCGCTACAGCCTGCCGCCGGAGCAGGCGGTGGCACTCACCGACGCCGACAGCCCCGCCTACCTGCCCGGCTTTTTCCAGATCGCCCTCGGTTCCGTGCTGGACTCACCGAAGATCTCGGAGGCCGCGCGCACTGGTGCCGGGTATGGCTGGCATGAGCATGTACACGACGTTCACGAGGGATGTGAGCGCTTCTTCCGGCCTGGCTACAACGCGAACCTGACGTCCGCGTGGCTGCCAGCACTCGATGGCGTTGTCGATAAGCTCGAAAACGGAGCGCTGGTCGCGGACGTGGGCTGCGGTCACGGCGCGTCCACGATCCTTATGGCCAAGACATACCCGAACTCCACGTTCGTCGGGTCCGACTACCACGGCGGCTCGATCGAGACCGCACGCCGCCAGGCAAGCGAGGCTGGGGTGTCGGATCGGGTCCGGTTCGAGACCGCGCCGGCCGCAGCCTACGCGGGTACTGGCTACGACCTCGTGACCATGTTCGACTGCCTCCATGACATGGGCGATCCCGTCGGGGCCGCGCGCCACGTCCGTACCACGCTCAAGCCCGACGGCACCTGGATGATCGTGGAGCCGCAGGCCGGCGACCGGGTGGAGGAGAATCTCAACCCAGTCGGCCGCGCGTACTACGCGTTCTCTACGTTGCTGTGCACGCCGGCCTCGCTATCCCAGGACGTGGGGCTCGCGCTCGGCGCCCAGGCGGGGGAAGCGAGGATCGCGGACGTAGTCAAGGCCGGCGGCTTCACCCACTTCCGCCGGGTCGCGGAGACTCCCTTCAACATCGTGTTCGAGGCCCGCGTGTGACTTCTGCGACTGAGCAGGCCGTGACGCTCGCAGGTCAGGCTGACCTGCGAGGCGTCGCGGCGTCGTCACGGGGTGACGTCCGCAGCGGTGAGGTCAGCCATCCGCGGTCTCTACGCCACCGGCAGCGCTGCTCGAGTCAGAGAACTTTGCGAATGTACTCCTTGCGGTCCAGCGGGTTATTGTCAGTTCTTGGCCGCGTCGGGCTGGTGCCGCGCACTGACCGATAACCGGCGAAGCTAGATTCGAGTACGCCTTCGCCGCTGGTGAGTTCAGGTAGTTGCTGCTGAATACTGTGAACCTGCGCTGATGGCAGCGTCGCTTCGAGTACAGACAGTTCTCCGCATACCGACGGTGTGTCCACAGCCGCCTCAAGCTGGGCCAGGGCCGACAGCACGCCCCCCATCATCGCCGTTGGCAACTCCAGGGTGACGCGAGCAATGGGCTCGCAGACCGCTGTGCCAGCCTTCTTCAGCGCCTGCATCAGAACCAGTGGTGTCAGCTTGCGGAAATCAGCGGCTGTCGTACGCGGAGTGCTGAGTACCCGTTTCTTTGGCCCGTCGCCGATGTAGTAGTCGCACTCATTCATCGTCACGACGCAGTCGGTGACCTGCCAGCCGTAGAGTCCCTGCTGGAGAGTGTCCCGGACGTACTGCGTCATGGCTTCGGTAAAGCTACCCGTGGTCTTGTAGATGTAGATAGGAACGTCGCGAGGGTCCACTTCGAGCCGGAACTCGATACCCGAACCAACTCGGGCCGGTTCGATGCGCAGGCCGACAGTCGCGGAGAACGGATGCGTATCGGCCCGGAGGACCTCCAGGGCACTCGCAATGCCGCTGGGCCGCTCGATGTAGATCATCGTCGTTTCGCGGAAAGTGACCTCGATGCCGAAGTCGTTCGCCAGCGTGGCCTGGATGACCTCTTTCTGGACCTCACCGTAGAGCGACACGTAGGTTTCCTGTCGCTGATCGTCCTGGCGCAGGTTGATGAGCGGATCCTGCTCGGTGATCTGACCGAGGGCGACTCGAAGCCGTGCCCGGTCGGCGGGGTCGCGGGCGACGACGACTGATTCCAAGGTTGGCGGAGGGAACTGATAACGCGTGCCGTTAGTGCGAGGCTGTCCGATCCCGTCCCCGATCTGGACCTCGTCCAGGCCCCAGACTTTGCCGATTTCGCCGGCGGAGACCGAATCGCGCCGCACTGCCGAGCCGCGCTCGAAGACAGCGATGGATGTCACCTTGTCTTCCAGGCCCGCGCCGAATTGCAGCCATTCGCGGCTGCGTACTGTTCCCGACAGCATCCGGACGTACGCGATCTTCTCGCCGCTGCTGCCGCGTTCAATCTTGAAGACGCTCCCAGTGCCGGGTCCGTCAGGATCGCCTGCGGAGGCTGGCAGCAATTCGGCGACGCCAGCCATCAAGGGTTCCATGCCTGCTCCGGTGATCGCAGACCCGAAGAAGACCGGGTGCACGAGCGCGCGCCCCGTCTGAGCTGCCAGTTCCTGTCGGAGGCGCGAGTAGGGAATGCCTGCCTCGTCCGCAACGTACGCGACCAGAATGCTGTCGTCCCGCTCGGCCAGCATTTCAGTCAGTCGGGCCCGGAATCCGCTGTCGCCTGCGTCCGATGGGCTGAAGCCGGCCTCCGGTGTTCCGACGGAAAAGGTCGGCCCCATCGGCATGATAGCTAGTTTGAGCCGATTCGAGATGGCCCGCAGCACACCCGCAGTGTCCGCGCCGGGGCGGTCGATCTTGTTCACGAACAGCAGCGTCGGAATGCGGAGACGCTGAAGCGTTCGCATCAGGATGCGGGTTTGCGGCTGGACACCCTCGACGGCCGAGATGACGAGGACCGCGCCGTCCAGGACGCCCAGGACTCGCTCGACCTCGGCAATGAAATCGGGGTGGCCGGGCGTGTCGATCAGGTTGACGGTCACGTCACCGATCGGGAACGACGTCACCGCGGATTTGATCGTGATCCCGCGCTGCCGTTCCAGGGCCAGCGAGTCGGTCTGCGTAGTGCCCGCGTCGACACTGCCAGGCTGGTCAATGACACCTGCGGCGTACAGAAGCCGCTCGGTGAGAGTTGTCTTACCTGCGTCTACGTGCGCAAGGATCCCCAGGTTGAGCCTTCTTCGCGACATGCGTCATACCCTCTGCATAGGTCCTGTAGGCCTGCTCGACGGACATGAACGCCTGGCGCATCTACCCTCCCTGGGTGATCGGGACTGAGCTTTCTGAGTAGACCACACTAGCCAGTTGAGCCGCTCGGATTTTCTTCCTGGGCCCTGTTTCACCTACTACAGGTGATGCGGCTACATCTCGGCTCCATAGAACATTCTCGCTAGCGGCCGGGGGCAGGCTAGCGGCCGGGGGCAGGCTAGCGGGCCAGGGGCAGGCTAGCGGGCCAGGGGCAGGGGAGCCGTCGTGGCGAGCGCAGCTGGCCATCGAGCGGGGCGCACCAGAACAAGTTGCTGGAGGAGTGCGGGGATGGGCAAGCCGTTCAAGGGACGAATCAACGTCGACATCCGGGACTCGGTGCCGGACTGGACGCCGTTCGAGCCGCCTAAGGCGCCGGACGGGGCGCCTAACGTGGTCTATATCGTGCTGGATGACGTGGGGTTCTCGGCGATGTCGTGTTACGGCGGGCCGATTGAGACGCCGAATATCGACCGGATCGCGGCCGACGGTGTCAGGTACACGCAGTGGCACACCACGGCTCTGTGCTCCCCGACTCGATCCTGCCTGCTGACCGGGCGCAACCACACTCGCAACTCGATGGCCTGCATCACCGAGGCGGCAGTCGGGTTCCCGAACGCCAGCGGCACCATCCCGCCGGAGAACGGAATGATTCCAGAGATTCTCGGCGAGCGCGGCTGGAACACTTACATGGTCGGCAAGTGGCACCTGTGCCCGACGATTGAGATGAACGTGGCTTCGACGCGGCGGAACTGGCCGTCGGGGCGGGGGTTCGAGCGCTGGTACGGGTTCCTCGGGGCGGAGACCAACCAGTGGTATCCGGACCTGGTATACGACAACCACCCGGTGGACCAGCCGAAGTCGCCGCCCGAGGGCTATCACCTGACCGAGGACCTTACGGACAGGGCGCTCGAATTCATCAAGGACGCCAAGACGGTGGCACCGGACAAGCCGTTCCTCCTGTACTACGCACCAGGTGCGGCGCACGCGCCGCATCAAGTGCCGAAGCAGTGGGCGGACATGTTCCGGGGCAAGTTCGACATGGGCTACGAGGCGATCCGCGAGCAGACACTTGCCCGGCAGAAGCAGCTCGGCATTGTTCCGGCCGATACCGAGCTTCCGCCAGTCAATCCGATCGGCACTGCCGAGACCCGCAAAGGGCCCATGGGCCAGACGTTCCCGCGGCTGGACGTCACCAGGCCGTGGGACTCGCTGACCGCGGACGAGAAGCGGCTGTTCTGCCGGATGGCCGAGGTCTACGCCGGGTTCCTCGCCCACGCCGACCATCACATCGGCAGGCTGCTCGACTACCTGGAAGAGTCCGGGCAGCGCGAGAACACCCTGGTCATTCTCGTGTCAGACAACGGCGCCAGCGGCGAAGGCGGCCCGAACGGATCTGTCAACGAGATGCGGTTCGCCAACGGCATCCCCGACGACATGAAATCCAACCTCGCGATGCTCGACGAGCTCGGCGGCACGAGGACCTACAACCACTACCCGAACGGCTGGGCGATGGCGTTCAACACGCCGTTCAAGATGTGGAAGCGGTATGAGTTCAACGGGGGCACCGCGGACCCCTGCATCATTTCCTGGCCTTCCGCGACTGCGGGCAAGGCCGGCCGCGGCGAGCTGCGGCATCAGTACCACCACGCGATCGATATCGTGCCGACGATCCTGGACTGCCTCGCCGACTGCGGGTGCGGGCGCAACTGCTAGGCCAGTGCTGCTCTTACCAGCTGCCGGCTGTTTATATGATTTACGTTCGGCGACAGCATCCTCAGCTGCGTAGCAAGTCTGCGAGCACGGCTGCCTCGCTGATGTCCGCTTCCCTGGTCGCAGTGAGGAGCGTAAGCGGCCGGCCGCCCTTCGCCAGTCCGCGCAGGTGCTCCAGCGCTTTGGCCCGCTCGGGTTCTTTCAGCTCCACCTGGTAACGGCGCCCGAAGTCCTCGAAGCGATCCGGGTCGTGGCTATACCACTTGCGCAGCTCAGCCGACGGCGCGACGTCCTTGCACCACTCGTCGAGAGCCGCCTTCGCCTTGGTCAGCCCCCGCGGCCAGAGCCTGTCGACCAGGACTCTGGTGCCGTCCTCCCGCTCCGGCTCCTCATACACCCGGCGCACCCGGACCTTTCCTCCCGCGATCACCTGCCTCCTCCCGCAGTGCGATAACCAGCCCGCACCCGTCACGATACGACCCGCGCGGACAACGGCGGCCCAGGGGAGCAGGTGGTTCGCTAAGTCGTCGGCTGCTTCGTGCCGGTCAGTGGCCTGCGATCTGGCCGCCGTCGATGTGCAGGGTCTCGCCGGTGATGAATGGCGATGACTGGAGGAACAGGATGCCGCCGACGATGTCACTGACCTGGCCGACCTGCCCCATGGGGGCGAGCCTGGCGGCGGCGGCGTAGCTCTCCTGCGCATGCATCGGCGTCTGGATGACGCCAGGGGCGACTGCATTGACCCGGATGCCGCGGGTGGCGTACTCCACAGCTAGTGACCTGGTGGCCGCGGCGATGCCGCCCTTGGTGAGTGAGGTCAGCGCAGATGGCTCGCCGGAGTGCGCGTAGTCGACGATTGTCGTGGTGATGTTGACGACAAGACCGCCGCCTCCCTTCACCATCTCCGCGATGGCCCGCTGGGTCAGGAGGAAGAATCCGGTCAGGTTCACGCCGACAACAAAGGCGTAGTCCTGCGGCGTGTACTCGGTGAACGGCTTGGAGATGAAGACGCCGGCGTTGTTAACGAGCGTGTCGATGCGCCCGAATCGCTCGAGCGCCCCGTCGACTATCCGGTCAGTGGTAGCGGGCTCGGAAATGTCGCCCTCGATCGCCAGCACCTCCCGGTCCTGTGACGGCTTCATCGTGAGCGCGTTCGCGACTACCGACCAGCCTTGCTCCCGGTATGCGGCAACCAGGCCGGCGCCTATGCCCTGCGATCCGCCAGTAATGACGGCGACCTTCGGCTTGCCTTCGCCCATGACTGTCCTCTCCCCGGAAGCGTTGCGGTTAGCCTCCCCCCGGAGGCTTGGCGGTTAGCCTCTGCACGGAGGTTCGATGCCGCGCTTAGCCCTGCCTACCCCTGGGCTAGTGCCGGTAGCCCTGAGCTAGCGCCGGCAGCCGTGAGCTAGCGCCGGATCGCTGGGGTGCGGGCTCAGCGGTGTCACCTCGTCGGTGCGCCAGATCCGCAGCGGCATGGACGCCAGGACCTTCTCCAGCTCGTCGGCGCCATCGGCGGCGAATAGCCCGAGCGTGCGCCATTCGCCCGGTCCGAGCGGCGGCCGCCACAGGCGAAGCAGGTGTCCCTGCGCCGCAAGCTCGGCTGAATGGGCCGCCTCGCGTGCCTTGATGTCCTCGACAGTCTGCTCAGATGTTCCGTCGGGTACGTGCGTGGTCATGGTCACGAGGTATTCCATCGATGCCCCCGTTAGCCGAGCCGAGATTGCCACCGCCGGGCCACGATCGGAACCAAGTGGCCCAGGACACGAAACGATACTCGCCACTCGCTCGGGTGAAACTACGCGGGTCCCGTGGTCATTCACCCAGGTCAGGCGTGATGCGCGGCGTCAGCTGCGGTCGGCCCTGGCGTTGACCGCCTGGGGAAAAGTGATCGTCACCTGGGTGCCCTTGCCCGCCTCGCTGGTGATGTTCAAGTCGCCCTGGTGCGCGCGGACGATCTCGGTGACGATGCTCAGGCCGACACCGCTTCCCGCAGCCATCTCGTCGGACCGCCTACCGCGGAAGAACCGTTCGGCCGCGCGCGGCAATTCGTCAGGCGGGATGCCGATACCCGTATCGCTCACCCGCAGCAGTGCCTGTCCGCAGCCGGTAGGTCGTGCCTCAACCACGGCGCTGCCGCCTGCCTGGGTGTACTTGGTCGCGTTGATCAGGAGGTTAGTGACCACGTCACGTATCCGGTCGTAATCGCATGTAACCACTACCCGCATCAATTCTGTCCGGAGCGTGACACCCGCTACGGCACATGCCGTGCTCAGGCTGGCGGCGGCATCGCCTGCGATTTCCGCGAGATCTTGGGGACCGAGTCGCAGTTGTAGCGCCGCGGCTTCGGCTGCTGCCAGCGCCTGCAAGTCCTCGAGCACAAGGCCGAGCCGTAGCACCTCGTCGCGGAGCGAGCCAAGGTTCTCCGGAGTCGGCTCGGTGATGCCGTCGAGCATGGCCTCGTGGCCCGCGCGCAGAACCGCGACCGGCGTGCGCAGCTCGTGTGCCACGTCGGCGACCAGGTTGCGCCGGGCCCTGTCCTGCCGGTCGACGGCATCTGTTGCCGTGTTGAAGCCCTCCTGCAGCTCTCGTAGCACGCCGGATCCGGTCACCTCCTTGATCCGGGTGCCGCGGTCACCCGCACCCCGGGCTCGCATTGCCGTCAGCATCCGTTCTAGCGGCGTCGTGATCCGCCTGGATATGGCCACCGAGACGAGAATCGCGACCAGCACCCCGATTGCGGCCGCGTACAGGCGGACATGCCATCGCTCGGCCTCGAATTGCGCAACGCTCGCTCCCAGGTCTCTCGGTCCGAACTTGAGCGTGACCGAACCCGCCCGCCTGCCGTTCACCATGACCGGCGCGCTGAACACCGATCGCGAGGGGAAGCCTGCGAAACCGGGCGCTGACATCATCACCTTGCCGGTCGGGCCGCGTAGCTGCGCTACCGCATCGATCTCACGGACCATTCCCATCATCGGTGCCAGCCGATGATGGTCCCGGCCAAGATGACCGGCCGAAGCGGTGCCGACGGACACGGCCGCTGCGCGGGTCAGGTCCTCTTCCTGGGCACGGACGAAGCGCGTCATATCCGTACCGGAACTGGCGGAAGAGATTGCGACCTCTGCGGTTGCTGTCGCCAGGGCGACGCCGACGAATGCCGCGATAAGTCGCCGCCCGAGCTCACCAGTCCCGAGAACGCGGCGGTTAAGCCGGCTAGCCATTCCAGGTGCGTTCGAGCCGGCCGCCGCTGCCGAGCCGAATCCGGCCAGGCGGCGGTCGCAGGCCGCAGTCGCTAGCTCGCGACAACCGATAGCCGCCTTTCGCGGTGAGATGGCTGCCCCGCTGTCGGCGCGGGGACCTCAGACTTCAGCGTGCCTGCTGACCTGAGCCTGCCTGCTGACTTCAGCGCGCCTGCGGACTTCAGCGTGTCCGCGGACTTCAGGGCGTCGGCGGACTTCAGGGCGTCGCTGGACGTCCGCGTCCTGGTAACTGCGGTCCTTACCGGGGCGGCACGCCAGCGCACCATCTGCAGCGAGCAGTCCGGGCATCGCGGCACCTGCGGTTCTTCGGCCAGCCAGTCCGGTGACATGGGGCGCTCGCAGCCTTCGCAGATCCCGAATGAGCCTGCGTGTAGTTTGTCGATAGCTGCCCCGATATCCGCAAGTTTCTGGTACGCCCGCTCCGTGCGGTCCATGAGCGGCGTAAGCGACGCTGGTCCCGGGTCTGCCGTGTCGTCGGGCCTCGCTTGCCAGGCTTCGTCGCAGGCGCGCGAGAGCACGATAATCTCGTCGAGCGCTGTCGTCCACCGCGACTCGAGCGCGGCTCGCCAGTGCCGAACCTCGCCCGGATCGCAGGTCGAATCCCAGCCGCTGGCCGAGTCCACGCGGTCCGGGGCTACCCGTCAACGTGCAGGCCGCGCTGCCGTTAGCTAGGTGATCATCCATGACAACGATCAAACTCGAGCCATCCGCACGTCACGTGAGCTTGCGATGGAGTTTCGATGGAAACGGGTGTTGGTCCGCCCGCACCGATCTGCCCGGCTAAGAGACCACATTGATGGATGTGTCGACGCCGTCAAGGAACCCACCACTCGCGGTGGTCAGTGGTCCTTAGCCGAGGAGAGGCCCGCCTGGCACAATGCAGTCGGCCGGTTATCCGATGCTCATTATTCCGTGCTTACCCCACGCCCGCCCGGGGAGCCACATGCACGGAATCCGCCGCCGTCGGATGCTGGCGGCCTGGTCGGCGCCGACCTCCTGCATGCCCTGCCTCGTGCGCTCGCCGGGCCGACCAGGCCCCACTCTGGCCGGCCCTGGCGAGCGCCCTGGGGAGAAAGGCGCGCTGAATTCCCCCGAGTCCAGCGCGCCTGCGCGACGACCCCTGAGCCACCTAGCCCCTGGTCCGGACCGATGTCCAGGCTTGCGGTTATCCCAGTGCCACCACTAGAGCAGTCGGCCATGAAGTGGTGATGGACGAGTCCTGGAGCTGATGTGAAGACAGCGCCTCCGCTTCGGCCGAGCGCGCAGGCTCGCCGGAGCCTAGGCGGCCACGACGTACGGGAAGCTCGCGGCTCGCAGAGCCGCGGATACCGATGGTCTCAAACCCGAGGTAACGGCCTTGTTGAGGACGAGCGAGAACATCACCTCCGGTGCGTTGTCGGCCAGCGTGCGGCCATTGCGGACCGCGAACCCGAACGTCGCCGGTGTCCCGACCACATAGGGCAAGACGTCGGGGAACAGCACTCTGGCCACGGTCTGACCGTAGCTATGCGGGTCGTCCGACGTTCCGCTGGCAGAGACCACGGCTGCGACAAGGTCGGCGAGGTTCTTCCCGTCGGCGTTGAAGTCGGCGGACGGGTGCCGGACGTTGGCGGGATTGGAGAAGTCGGTGTCGTCGGGCCAGAAAATCGGCCACATCATGGGGTGGCCAAACCGGTTGATCTGCCGCCAGCCGCCCGCGTCGGTAGCGAGTTTCGTGGCGCACCAGATTCCGGCGCGGGCGCCCCGGTGCAACTGCGGATGCTGGTGGGAGACCTCCAGCACGATCGACTCGACGGTCGTATCGGCGAAGCTGTTCCGTGCATTCTCGGGGTGCCACGCCGACAGGTTCGCGGCAGTGCCATTCTTGACCGCGGCGTCGATAATCGAGAGTTCGTCGAGGTCGACGTAGAACGGGTCGCCGATACGGCCGGCCCAGATCCGGGTGTCGTCCTGGGCGGCGACCTCGCCCGTCCGGCCTTCGAGCACCAGCGCGCCGGCCGCCGTATCCTCGCGTGCCTCGTCGCCGGTGAGGGCGCGCAGCTGGACCGCCTGCAGGCCGGCCGCATCTGACTCGCCGAATGTCAGCCGGTAGGTCAGAGTCTCGAATTCGGCGCCGTCGAAGTGGACCTTGAACTCGTAGCGCGCCTCCGGGTGGAACCCAGGCTGCACGTCGGGTCCGGTCACCGTGGAGTTGACGTCCATGATGAAGACGGTGCTGTGGTCGCCAGGAAAGACGTACAGGTCATCGATGTACAGCTGGCCGTTCTGGCGCGCGAGAGGCGTGTCAAGGTGATGGGACATGCCGTGGCTCCTCCCCAAGGAGATCGATTTGGGCACGCTCGCAGCGGGCGCGCTCGGCGATGCGATGGAACCGGCGGACGCTCCGCGCTGGCGACCGCCAGCACTCCAGCGGCGGTCGGATCGGCGAAAAAGCGAGGACCGTGAACCCCCTGTCCCGGCCCGCTAACAGGCTAGCAACGCGCCGGCGGCAGGAGGCGTCCGGGGCTCGTGGGGAAGTTCGGCCCCCCGGCCGTCGCCTGGTCCGCCAGTCAGTCATGAACGCTGGCATCCTGGGAATCCTGCCCGCTGGCTGGGGCGGCGTAGCTCACCGGGTAACGGGTCAAGAGAACTCAGGCGCTGACAGCTGCCGAGCGATACGGTCTCGTCGGGGTCGGCATGGTCGGCCGTGATGGCGGCCCGCGGTGCGCATGCGTCATCGACGCACTCGAAGGAAGCAGGGACATGGAGAGGCTGGACGGCCAGGTGGCGATCGTCACCGGCGGAGCGCGCGGCATAGGTCTCGGAGTCGCGTCGGTCCTGAGGGCAGAGGGCGCCGATGTCGTGATCGCCGACATGGACGAGGTCGGCGCTGCGGCGGCAGCCGCGCTCTTGTCTGAGACGGGCGAGCATGCAGTCGGCATCCGAGCGGACGTCACGGTCAAGTCCGAGGTCGAGAGCATGGTCGCTGCAGTCGTGAGCCGCTGGGGGAGCATCGAGATCCTGGTAGCCAACGCAGGGATTTATCCGCATATACCACTCCGCGAAATCAGCGTCGCGGACTGGGATCGGGTAATGGCGATCAACGTGCGAGGAGCGATGCTCGCCACCCAGGCTTGCCTGCCACAGATGACGAAGCAGGCATACGGCAGGATCGTGCTGATGTCGTCGATCACTGGCTCTGTCGTGGGGCAGCCTGGTTACACGCACTACGGTGCTTCCAAGGCTGCGATGCTCGGTTTGCTGCGCTCCGCAGCCGTCGAGGTGGCCAGAGACGGAATAACCATCAATGCCGTACTTCCTGGGAACATTCGAACCCCCGGATTTGACGAAATCGGGCCGGAGCACAGACGGCGCATGCTGGCGGCGATCCCGCTGAACAGGATTGGCGAGCCCGAGGACGTCGGCTGGTGCGTCCGATTCCTGGCTTCCAGGGAAGCCTGCTATATCACCGGCCAGACGCTCATCGTGGATGGTGGCCAAGTGCTTCCTGAAAGCGCTGACTAAGCCGACGCGCCCCAACGCCGGGCTTCGCTCGGTCTGCGGGAAGCTTAAGCGGCCAGTATCAGGTGGAGATGTCGGGGTAGGGCAGGTTCCAGTGGCTGAGCCTGGCCGCGAATTCCCGCTGGAAGGCGAGCGGCTCGGCGTAGTCGCGCTCGAACACGGCGATGAACAGGGTGAGCAGCAGGAAGTTGTGGGCGCCGAGCCCGAAGAGGGTGACGTAGTCGTGCGTCGCCAGCGCCTCGCGCTCGGCGGGCGTGAACTCGGGCCAGGTGCTCCGCTCTTGCCCGTGGCAGTTGAGTATCACGCATGCGCGCTCGGCCTCCCACCACTGCACGGTGCCACGGGGATCTTGCCGGTAGCGCTCGACCAGGTCCGGGTCGCGGTCGATGGTGTACAGGAACTTGTCGAGCAGGTACTTGCTCACGCCGCGCCCTCCGGGTACCAGGTGAAGTACGCCTCCATGGTGTGGAAGAGATCAAGCGAGTCAACGTAGTCTGCCTTCGCGTTGTCCCCGGCCGCGCCCATCATCAGCATGAAGTCCATGAAACCGTGCGTCGCGTTGCCGGGCAGCCACAGGCTGTCCAGGCTCACCTCGGCCAGCGCGGACTCCAGGTCACCGGACGCGATCCAGCCGACCGCCTTGCGGTCGAACTCCGGATCCGGGCCGTGCGGGCCGAACTGGCGAGGGCCGCCAAGTTCGAGCGACAGGTGACCGGTGCCGATGATGGCCACCCGCTTGTCGCTGGGCCAGGATTCCACCAGCCGCCGGATGGTCCGGCCGAGCTCGGCGAACCGGCTCGGCAGTGGCAGCGGCGGCGCGAAGATGTTGGTGTAGACGGGCACGATAGGCAGGTCTGCCTCCGGCCGCAGCGTGATGAGCGGGCAGGTAATGCTGTGGTCGATCCGCAGTTCGTTGCTGAAAGCCAGGTCGAAGCCCGCGTCCAGGCCCTGGCGCAGCAGGTAGCCGGACAGGTCCTCGTCGCCGCGCAGGAACATCCGGGGCAGCCCGAACTCGCGCTCCTCGTTGTACCAGTTCGCGTCGTAGTACGGCGCCTTGCCGATCAGGAACTGCGGCATGTTGTCGAGCCAGAGCTGGTGGAAATGATCGCTGCCGACCATCACAAGCACGTCAGGGCGAGCTGCGGTGAGCGTCTCGCGGAAGGCCGTAATCTTCGCCACCCATTCGTCGGCGAACGGCGGCCGGTCTGCTCCGGCCGAGGTACTTGCCTTGTAGTAGAACGGGTGATGCGTCGATGCGATGACCGCGGCGACTGTGGCCATGGCACTCCTCAGGTGCTGTTCCGGTCAGTATCAACCGGGCCGGGATTCACATACTCGGCATGCTGCTCCACCGTCAGGTATACGTCCATGCCGATCGGGTTGCGGCGCTCCTCGGCCAGCTGGCCGAGCAGGCCGGCGGTGCGTGCGAGCAGCGCGAACCCGCGCAGCAGCTCGACCGGCAGGCCCAGGTCGGCCAGGGCCGCGCCGCAGGTACCGGCCCCGTTCAGCGGCAGGGTCCGGCCCAGGACCTGCGGATGGACCCGGCCGATCGCCTCGAACAGGCGCAGGTGCGGGCCGCGCAACCCCTCCTGTCCGGCGATGGCGAGCAGGGCTGGGGTGCGCGGATCGGTGACCTTGTGGATGGGATGCCCTAGGCCGGGAACGAGGCTCCCCCGGCCGCGAGCTGACTGGATGGCCGCGAGCGCGAGGGCGTCATAGCCGCCGTCATCGCCGGGGACGGGCTGGCCCGCCAGCGTCCGCGCCAGGAACTGCCCGGCATCCTCGGTCACGCCGAGGAAGCGCGAGCCGCCCCCGAGCAGCCCGGCTGCCAGCGCGCCCTGGACCGAGTCAGGCGCGCTCAGGTACGTCAGCCTGGCCGCGATGGCGGTCGGGGTGAACCCGTGATCGGCCAGCGCCACGAGGACCGCCTCGAACACCCTGACCTGAGCCGGGGTTGGCCGCTGCTGGGTGATGAGCCACATGGCCAGCTCGGCGAAGCCGACCTTGCCCATCAAGTCCGCGGCCAGATCACGGCCGAGCAGCGTGATCGTGTCCGCATCGGAGGCGCCGAGCGAGGTGGGGAAGGCTGGCACCGGGCTGGCCGGGCCGCGACGTTGCCGCGTCACCGGTGCGCTCCGGTCAGCCAGGCGCGGATCTGCTCGCCGTGCTCATCCAGCCGTGGCGGCGGCAGGTCATACCGCGGCACGCTGGCGGAGAAGGTCAGGGGATGGCGGATCGTCGGCACGGCGGCGTCCCCGTCACCGGCCAGGACAACCGGCGCGAGGCCGATATGCTCCGCGAACGCTATCCCCTGGGCGACGGTATTTATCGGGCCGCACGGCACACCCGCCGTGATCAGCGCGCCGAACCACTCCTCAGCCGAGCGGGTGGCCAGCAGGTCAGTCAGCAGCGGCCGGAGCTGATCCCGGTGGGCCGTGCGGCCGTCGGTGCGGGCGAACCTGGTGTCGTCGGCCAGGTGCTCGGCGCCCAGTACCTGGCATAGCTTGCGGAACTGGACATCGTTTCCCGCGGTGACAATCAGGTCACCGCTGGCCGTTGGCAGTGGCTCGTACGGAAACAGGCTCGGGTGCGAGTTCCCCATCCGAAACGGGGTCACGCCCCCGGCAACCTGCGCGCTGGCCTGGTTCACCATCGCCGACAGCGCCGAGGCCATCAGGTTCGCCTCCACGTGCTGGCCGAGGCCGGTGGCGGTGCGCTGACCAAGCGCGGCCAGGATGCCGATGGCGGTGTGCAGTCCGGCGATGACATCGAAGACGGAGATGCCGGCCCGGTACGGCGGCCCGGCGGCATCCCCGGTCAGGCTCATCAGCCCGGATATCGCCTGCACCATGAGGTCGTAGCCCGGCAGGTCCTGACCGCCACCGGCCCCGAATCCGGTGACCGAGGCGTAGACGATACCTGGGTTGACCGAGCTGACGCGGTCATAGTCGAGACCGAACCTGGCCAGGCTGCCCGGCTTGAAGTTCTCCACCAGGACGTCGGCCCGCCTGGCGAGCTCGCGGGCGGCCGCCAGGTCGGCGTCATCGGTCAGGTCGAGCGCGACAGAGCGCTTGTTCCTGTTGATCGCCAGGAAGTAGGTCGCGACGCCGTCCTCGGTGACTGGTGGCACCCATCGCCGGGTGTCGTCACCCTGCGGGCTCTCTACCTTGATTACATCCGCGCCTAGATCGGCGAGCAGCATAGTGCAGTAAGGGCCGGCCAGCACCCTCGAGAAATCGGCAATAAGCACCCCCGCGAGGGGCGAGTGATTTGCCGTCGATTCGGCCTGGCTCATCTGCTCTGACTGTTCCCTCTGTCCGCTGGACGGACACTAGTCCGGAGATGTGCAGTCTCGCCTCGTCCTTGCGGTGCTGTCAAGAGCGCGGTGCCTGTCTTGCGAGCAGTGCTGTCAGGAGGCGGCCTGCCCCTGGGGGACCGTAATTTGGGGCGGTGCCTGACAGGCTGCCCAGTCGGCACTGATCGCACCGGCGGCCCGCAGCAGCAGCGGCAGGTACTCGCCCGTCAGGACCTCAACCGGCGTCTCGGCCGCATGGACGGTCACGTTCATGGCGGCGATCACCTGCCCGCTGCCATCGCGCAGCGGCGCGGCAACGGAGCGGATACCGAGCGCGAGCTGCTCATCGGTCAGCGACCAGCCGCGCGCGCGGACGTCGCGCAGCTCGGCCTGCCGCTCGGCCGGGTCGGGCTGCCAGCGAGCGGTAATGCCCGACCTGCTCGGCTCGGCGAGAACCCGGTCGGCCTGGTCCGGCGGCAGCGCGGCGAGCAGCACCTTGCCCAGGGACGTCTGCATGGCAGGGAACCTGGTGCCGATCGTCACCGCGAGCGCGATGATCTTCGGAACGGCAACCCTGGCCACATATACGATGTCGGAGCCGTCGAGCTGGGCGATCGAGCTGGACTCGTGGGTCTGCGCCACCAGTGCCTGCATGTGCGGCCTGGCTATCTCCCACAGGCCGCGGGAAAGCACGTAGCTCATGCCGAGGTCGAGCACGCGCGGCGTGAGCTCGAAGCCGCCATCGGCCGCGCGCACGTAGCCAAGCTCGGCCAGCGTAAGAAGCATCCGCCGGGCGGTCGGCCTGGCGAGTCCGGCCTTGGTGGCGACTGAGGCCAGGGTCATGACCGGCTGGCCCGGCTGAAACGCCCTGATTACATCGAGGCCGCGCGCCAGCGCCTCGATGAAGTCCGGGCTGGTGTCCTGCCGTGGCATGCCATCTCCTTGGGGCCGGCCTCGCTGCGTGCTGCGGCGGGCGCCCGCATCGACTGTAGCGCGAGCCGAGCGACCTGTCCGCTGTGCGGACGGCTCAATTGTGGCCCGATGTTAACGGATGAATGTTGCCTCTTGACACCAGTCGCCAAACCGGCAACGCTTCCGGACAGGCTCCATATAGTCGTGATCCGGACACCTGTCCGTGACAATGAACTGCCCGGCGAGAATGGAGGTCTGCGATGACGGCAGAATCTGCCCAGGCAGCCGAGTCCGAGCTGACGTCAGGTCGGCCGCTGATCTTCCGGAACGCGACTGTCCTGACCATGGACGACACGCATACGATCCACCGCGATGCCGACCTGCTCGTCATCGGCGAGCGGATCGCCGAGGTCGGTGAGCACCTAGCGGCTCCCGATGGAGCAGTTGAGATCGACGCTGCCGGCGGCGTGCTGATGCCGGGCATGATTGACACGCACCGGCATATGTGGCAGACGGCGATGCGCGGGTACGGTGCCGACTGGACGCTCAGCCAGTACTTCGTCTGGTACTACCTGAACTGGGGCAAGGTCTTCCGGCCGCAGGACATCTACGCGGGCAATCTGCTGGCCGCGATGGAGGCCATCGACGCGGGCGTCACCACTACGGTGGACTGGTCGCACGGGCTGCAGACGGTGGATCACGCCGAGGCGGCGGTGGACGCGCTGACCGAGGTGCCCGGCCGGTTCGTGCTGGCTTACGGCAACATCCAGGCCGGACCCTGGGAGTGGACCGCAGCGCCCGAGTTCCGCGACTTCGTCGCCAGGCGGTTCGGCAGTGCCAGCGACATGCTGGGCTTCCAGCTTGCCTTCGACGTTACCGGCGACCCGGCCTTCCCCGAGCGGGCCGCGTTCGAGGTGGCCCGCGACCTCGGGGTTCCTGTCACTACGCACGCCGGGGTCTGGGGCGCCACCAATGACGACGGCATCCGGCTGATGCACGAGCACGGGTTTATGACTCCGTCGACTGTCTACGTCCACGCGGCGACGCTGACCAGGGACTCTTATCACCGGATCGCCGCGACTGGCGGGTCGGCATCGGTCTCCACCGAAAGCGAGCAGAGCGCGGGCCAGGGGTATCCGCCTACCTGGCAGCTGCGCGAGCACGGCATTCCGGTCTCGCTGTCGATGGATACGAGCGTCTGGTGGAGCGGGGACCTGTTCTCCGCCATGCGGACCACGCTCGGCGCGGACCGCGCCCGTGAGCACCTGGAAGCGCACGCCAAGCAGGAGACCGTCACCAACTGCCATCTGCGGGCCGAGGACGTGGTCGACTGGGCGACTCGCGGCGGCGCCAAGGCGCTCGGCCTGGATTCTGCCGTCGGCTCGCTGGAGCCGGGCAAGAAGGCCGACGTCGTCCTGATCAAAAACGACGCCTCCCCGGTGATGTTCCCGCTACTCAACCCGTACGGCCATGTCGCCTTCCAGGCCCAGCGCGGTGATGTGCATACCGTCGTGATCAACGGCCGGGTGGTGAAGCACGATCACCGGCTCACCGGATCTGACCTGGCCAAGGCCCGCGAGGTCGTGGGCCAGACGGTCGACTACCTCCAGGGCCAGCTCGGGCCGGATGCCTGGACCGAGGGAATGCATCCGGAGATACCGCCGACCACGGTGCTCGACAACCCTTACACCTATACCGAGTGGGACGCGGGCTCGGCGCAGTGGAAAGGCGGCGTCAGAGGTGACGGTCCCGCCTGATCTTCTCGCCGGGGCACGGACGAGAACCATGGCGCGGGCGTCAGCCAGGGCAACGGCCGCGGCCCGGCGGCCCTGGTGCCGGTGCGGCGCGCCCCGTTCCCGTCGCGATGCGAGCAGCCGTCCTGCGCCTGCCTGGTCAGCAGGCGGGTTAACCGCAGCCAGTCGGCCTGCGCGCCTGGCTCGGCTGGGCGCGATGCGGCCAGCCATCTCAGCGGCGGAAGTTATGATCCCGCCCTGACCCCAGGCGGCTGACATGCCGCCACATGAAAAACCGGTGAGCCGGGCGGCCACCCGACTCACCGGCCAGATCGCTAACCCACCATCCAGCGAGTAAGCACAAAGGAGTCTAGCCGTGGCCCCACGGTCGACGAACAACACCATGAGACCAGGCGGCCTGGCCGGGCTGGCCAGCTGCATCTCAGGCTCGCGTAAGGTCGACCCATGACGCTTGTAGCCGGCGTCGACTCCTCGACACAGTCCACCAAGGTGCTGCTCTGCGACGCCGGGGACGGCACGGTCGTGGGTCTGGGCAGCGCCCCGCACCCAGCCGGGACCGAGTGCGACCCGCAGGCCTGGTGGACTGCGCTTGCGCAGGCTGGTGACGGACTCACGGACCGGGCCGCGGCGGTCGCGATCGCGGGCCAGCAGCACGGCATGGTGACTGTCGACGCCGACGGCAACGTGATCCGCCCCGCCCTGCTGTGGAACGACCTGCGCTCATCCGGCGCCGCCGCCGACCTCATCGCGGAGTTTGGCGGGCCACAGTGGTGGGCGGAGCACGCCGGCAGCGTGCCGAATGCGTCCTTCACCGTCAGCAAGCTGCGCTGGCTGGCAACGCACGAGCCCGCGAACGCCGCCAGAGTGGCACGGGTGATGCTGCCGCATGACTGGCTCACCTGGCGGCTGGGCGGGGTGGCCGAGCCAGTCACAGACCGAGGCGATGCATCAGGCACCGGCTATTTCGCGACATCCGCCGGCCACTGGATGCCCGCTATCGCCGCTGCTGCCCTTGGTCATGAGCCGTTGCTGCCCAGGGTGGCGGGACCTAGCGAGGTGGTGGGGCAGACCGTCCACGGCGCGCTGCTGGCACCTGGAACCGGCGACAACATGGGGGCTGCCCTCGGGCTGGGCCTGCAGCCCGGCGAGGTGGCGGTCTCCGTCGGCACGTCGGGTACGGCCTTCGCGGTCAGCGGCATCCCCGCCGCGGACCCGTCCGGCGCGGTGGCCGGGTTCGCCGACGCGACCGGACGGTTCCTGCCCCTGGTGTGCACGGCCAACGCCGGCCTGGTGCTGTCCGCTGTCGCCACCATGACCGGAACGGACCTGGCCGGGCTGGCTCAGCGAGCACTGGCCGCGGAGCCTGGCGCGGGTGGCGTGACCCTGCTGCCGTACTTCGACGGCGAGCGAACGCCGGACCGACCGCACGCTACGGGCGTCACTTCGGGCCTGACAACCCGCAACGCCACACCGCAGAACCTGGCCAGGGCGGCCGTGGAAGGCGTGCTCGCGTCGCTGGCCGACGCCACCGACCTGCTGGCCGGCTACGGCGTCGAGCTGCGCAGGGTTCTGCTTATCGGCGGCGGCGCCCGGTCGGATGCCATCCGCGCGCTTGCTCCCGGCATCTTCGGCCAGGAGGTGTACGTCCCGGATCCACAGGAATACGTCGCACTCGGCGCTGCGCGCCAGGCCGCCTGGGCGCTGGCCGGTACTCCTGAGCCGCCGGCCTGGCCGCGCCCGGCCGGCACGTGCTATCGGGGAGCGCCGCAGCACCGCGTTCGAGACCGTTACGCAGCCCTGCGTGATGCCACCGCATCCTGCGAGGCGGCAGTTGAGACGAGAGCCGGCCGGAAGGACTGATGCTCATGACCGCAGACGCGTACGTGCCGAGGCCAGCCGACCGTTTCTCATTCGGCATCTGGACAGTCGGGTGGCGTGGCGTGGATGTGTTCGGCCCGGCGGTGCGGCCGCCCATGGCCGCCGACCGGGCTGTCCGCAAGCTCGCTGAGCTGGGCGCCTACGGCGTCAACTTTCATGACAACGACATCTTCGACTTCGACGCGAGCGCGGCTGAGCGCGATAAGAACATCGCGGCCTTCCGCCGGGCGCTCGCCGACACGGGACTGGTGGTAACCACGGCGACCACCAACCTGTTCGGCCACCCGATGTTCAAGGAGGGCGCGTTCACCGCCAACGACCGGGACGTCCGCCGGTTCGCGCTGGCGAAGGCAATGCGCAACATCGACCTGGCCGCTGAGCTTGGCGCCGGAGTGTATGTGTGCTGGGGCGGGCGGGAAGGCTCGGAGTCCGGAGCGAGCAAGGATGTGCGCGCGGCGCTGGCCCGCTACAAGGAGGCCATGGACGTCCTATGCGGCTACGTCCTGGACAACGGCTACGGGCTGCGGTTCGCGCTCGAACCCAAGCCGAATGAACCTCGCGGGGACATCCTGCTCCCGACGGCTGGGCATGCCCTGGCGTTCATCAACGAGCTCGAGCACCCCGAGCTGGTCGGCATCAACCCGGAGGTGGGTCACGAGGAGATGGCCGGGCTCAACTACGCTCATGCGATCAGCCAGGCACTGTGGCACGGCAAGCTCTTCCACATCGACCTGAACGGCCAGCACGGCCCCCGCTACGACCAGGACTTGCGGTTCGGAGCGGGCAACGCGCGCGGCGCGTTCTGGGTGGTCGACGCACTTGACGCCGGCGGCTACAACGGGCCCGTTCACTTCGACTACAAGCCGCCACGCACCGAAGACGACGATGGGGTGTGGGCCTCGGCGGCCGCGTGCATGCGCAACTACCTGATCCTGCGCCAGAAGGTGCGTGCATTCCGGGCCGACCCCGACGTTCAGGCCGCGCTGCAGGCCGCCCGAGTGGACATGCTGGCCGTGCCGACCCTGGCCGAAGACGAGACCTGGCGGGACATCGTCGGCTTCGCCCCGGACGCCGATGCCCTCGGGAAACGCGGCATGGCTTTCGAGGAGCTGGACCAGCTCGCCCTGGAACACCTGTACGGAGTGCGCTAGCGCCATCGGCCGGGCCGATGGCGGTCACCCGGCCTGCATGTGCTCCGGCCGCGGACAAGCGCGGGTCGTAAACTGTCGATGTACCCGAGCGGGGCAGGGGAGCGGGAGGCGGCCAGCTAACGGTCCGGGCGAGGCCGCCGGGCGCTGCGTGGGACTGCGGCGGAGCGGGCATCGCCGGGCTGCCGGCGAGCTGAGCGAAGAGCTTGGAGGCATGGCATGGCTCATCACGGTCATCTCGGGACAGGTACCGCTGCCGGCGGCTGCGGGTCATGAGCGGCCCGCTGACTGTACTGGTCAGCCGTCGCGAGTCGTTCAATGCCGCGCACCAGTTGCGTGACCCCGGCCTGTCAGAGGATGAGAACCGGCGACTGTTCGGGAAATGCGCGAATCTGCACGGACACAACTACGTCCTGGATGTAGTCGTGGCCGGAGCGATCGATGCGGCCACCGGCTATGTGTGGGACATGAAGCAGCTTTCTGACCTCATGTGCCGGCAGATCATCCAGCATGTTGATCATCGCAATCTGAACACCGACGTGCCATGGCTTGAAGGGCGGATCCCGACGGCCGAGAATCTCGCGCTGGCCTTCTGGGACAGGCTCAGGCCCGAGCTACCTGACGGGCTACTGCGGTCCGTCCGCGTTTGCGAGACCGACAAGAACTGGGCCGAGGTCGGCGATCACGTCTGACGACACGGCCCGGCAGGGACTGGACTTGCGCCGGCGCTACACAGCCGCGGACCTGGCCGTGCTCACCCCCGACGAGGCAAGCCGCTTCGTGCCTGTGGGCGGAGGCGATCCGCGGACCGACGTCACGCTGGCCTGGGAGCTGCTGTATCGGCTTGAGCCTGAGCTCTACGACCGGCTGGCCGCGGTGGAGCACCTGCATCCAGGGGTAATCGGGTGGCTGCCCGCGGCCGCGGGGCGGATCGTCGAGGTGGGGGCCGGTACCGGACGGCTGACGCTGGAACTCCTCGACCGGGGTAAGGAGATCGTTGCGATCGAGCCGGTGGCGCCGTTCCGGCGGATCCTGGAACGGAAGCTGGCCCAGGCCGGCAACCCAGGCCACGTGCGCGTGGCCCATGGGTTCTTCGACGACCTGCCGGTCCACAGCGGCTATGCCGACCTCGTCATCGCGTGCTCGGTCTTCACGCCGGCCGCCGGTCACGGCGGCGAGGCCGGCCTGGCTGAGATGGAGCGGGTCTGCAGGCCTGGCGGGTGCGTTGCCCTGATCTGGCCGAACAACGTCGACTGGCTCGCCGCCCGCGGCTACCAGTACCTGAGCTTTGCCGGGCCGATGATGATCGACTGCGGCAGCTACCGCGAAGCGGTTGAGCTGGCAGAGATCTTCTATCCCGATGCGATCAGGGAGGTACGCCGCAGGCGCAGCCGGCGAGTTCCCTATGACGTACTGGGCATCAACCCGCCACGCGACCTCGCGTTCAAGGTCATGGCACCATGAAGATCGCGATCGTCGCCCCGCTTGTGTCAGCCATCCGCGAGCCGCAGGTCGGCGGCTCACAGGCCTTTGTCTCCGACCTTGCCCGCGGCCTGGCCGGGCGGGGACATACGGTCGGTGTCTACGCGGCCACCGGATCGCAGATCCCTGGGGTCACGGTCATCGACACGGGGGTCGATCCCAGGTCCCTGCAAGCTACTCTGTACCGGGCCGATGGGCACGCGTCGCGAGATCAGAGCGCGGCCGCGCGGGCCTTCGCAGGCGTCTACGCGATGGTGCGGCAGACCCGATACGACGTCATGCACAATCACGCCTTCGACGCGCCGGCCATCAGCCTGGCCGGCTCGGCGAACGTTCCCGTTGTCCATACGCTGCACCTGCCGCCGGAAGATGCCGTCGCATCCGCACTCGGCGAGGCGGCCAGCGGCGGACGTCCGCCCGCGGTCGCCGGCGTGTCTGCGTTCCAGGCCAGAGCCTGGAGCCAGGTCGCAAGGATCGACGCCGTCCTGCCGCCTTATGTGCCGACCAGCGCCATACCGTGGTCACCTGCCGCCGGTAGCGGCCTGGTCTTCGCGGGCAGGCTAAGTCCGGAGAAGGGAGCCGCCGAGGCGATCGACATCGCCCAGCTAGCCGGGCTCGCGGTCGACGTGTACGGCGACATCTACGACGCGGACTACGCTCGCGAGCAGATCGCGCCGCGGCGCGACCGGCCAGGGGTCGCGGTGCATCCGGGAGTGCCGCGGGCTTCGCTCTGGGCGGCGATGGCCCGGGCAGCGGCAGTGCTGTGCCCGGCCCGGTGGGACGAGCCATTCGGCATGGCTGCCGCAGAGGCCCAGGCCTGTGGAACGCCTGTCATCGCGTTCAGGCGGGGCGGCCTCGGCGAGATGATCGCGGACGGGGTGACCGGCTTCCTGGTCGCGCCTGACGATCTCCTGGCCGCAGCGGACAATGTCCGGAGGGTGACCGGCATCTCGCGTTCGGCGTGCCGCGATCACGCCGAACGCCACCTCGACCTGGAACGGAGCCTGGACGCCCATGAGCAGCTCTACAGCCGGCTGGCCAGCCCCGGTGTCGCATCCGGCGAGTGACCGGCGGCACTGGCTGGCCGGGCGGGTGGCGGTCGTGACGGGCGCCAGCCGCGGCATCGGGGCGGCCACCGCGCAGGCCATCGCCGCCGCGGGGGCGCACGTCGTGCTCGCGGCTAGGGACCGCGAGGCTCTGGCCCACGTCGCCAGCCGCATCCGCGGCGCCGGCGGGAACGCCACCGCGGTCCCGGCGGACGTCAGCCTCGGCCCGGATGTGGAGGGCGTTTTTGCCGTCGCCGCGGAGGTGGGGGCGGTCACGGCTCTGGTGTGCGCCGCCGCCGTGCTGACGGTCGCACCGTTCGCGCAGACCTCGCCGGCGATATGGGACGAGACACTGCGAGTCAACCTGACGGGCTGCTATCTGTGCTGTCGCGCCGCGTTCACTGCCATGCGTGCCGGGGGTGGCGGGCGGATCGTCACCATAGGCTCGCTCTCCGGCGTCTACGCGACCGAGAAGTTCCCCGGACTCGCCGCCTACAACGTTTCCAAGTACGGCGTCATCGGGCTCACCGAGGCGATCGCCGTCGAGGGCAAGCCGCACGGCATCAGCGCCATCTGCATCAGCCCCGGCGCGGTCGACACCGACATGCTGCGCCGGGCCAATCCCGACCTCCGCCCCGGCCTGACCCCCGCTGACGTCGCGAGCTTGATCGTCGCGTTGCTGGACAGCCCGCTCGTCCCGGCCAGCGGTGCGAACATTCCGCTATTCTCCAACGTTCAGCCGGAGTAGCCAGGCAGTTAGGCGTCATCTCCCAGCGACCACAAGTCGGTCCGGTCGTCGACGAGCAGACTGCGGCCAGGCCGGGCTCGCCGGGCTACGAGGCGAGCGCAGGCCGCCATCTCCGAGTCATGATCCAGTTCCGGGTCGCCGCCGCGGTCGAGCCCGACGGCGGCCCGGACAACATCGCCGGTCAGGTAGAACCCGATCAGCTTTCCCTCGGCCAGGCTCCCGCGGACCACGAACTCGTCCCAGGTCGCGGCGTGCCCGACGTACTCCAGCTTGTGGTCGTACTGATCGGACCAGAACGAATGAATGTAGTCATAGGGAGCGGCCGAGCCCAGCATCGACCTTGCCGCCGCGCGGCCTTGCTTCTCGGCATTGTTGTAGTGCTCGACTCGTACCCGGCCGAACACGGGATGAAGGTGGTTGGCGACATCCCCCGCGGCGTAGACGTCAGCCGCGGTAGTCCGGCACAGCTCGTCCACGAGCAGGCCGTTGTCCTGTGCTGCCGCCTGGCCGGCCATTACCGGCACGTCCGGATCTATCCCGACGCCCGCGACGGCAAAGTCGCAGGCCGTCCTGATGCCACTGGCGGTAACGGCCGCCGCCAGCTTTCCCGTTCCCTCGAACGCGGCAATCTGCTCGCCTGCCAGCAGTTCGACACCGTGATCCCGGTGGACCGCCGCGACGATCGCGCCGACTTCCCCGCCCAGGACCCGCTCTAGCGGGGCCTTTCCTGGAAAGACGGCGGTCACGTGAACGCCGAGCTGGGTCAGGGAGGCGGCGACCTCGCAGCCGATGAAGCCCATGCCTACCACGACGGCGCGCCGTCCTGGCCGGGCCTCGTATTTGATCGCGTCGCATTCGGCGACAGTGCGCAGGTAGTGCAGGCCGGGCAAGTCGGCGCCGGGGACCGCGAGCCGCCGGTTGCGTCCTCCTGTCGCCAGTAGCAGCTTGCGGTACCGGAGTTCCTGGCCGGAGTCCAGCAGCACAGTGTGCGCGGCAACATCGATACTCACGGCACGGGCCTCGGCCGGGCGCTCGACCTCGTGCTCTTCGTACCAGCTGGCCGGCTTTACGTACCAGCCGTCGAGATCCTCCTCCGACCGCAGGTACGTCTTGGACAGCGGCGGACGGCCGACCGGGATGCCCGGCTCACCGCTGATCAGCGCGACCGGTCCGGAATAGCCTTCCTGCCGCAGCGTCACGGCGGCGTTGCCCCCGGCGATGCCGCCGCCGACGATCACGATCGGGCTCGAGCCGATTCTGTCAGCCATCGAGTACTGCTTCTGCCCGGCCGGACGGCGGGGGAAACTCACGGCCCCGGTTCGCCACCACGGCCAGATCCGCTGGCAGGGCCCGCTGGCGTTATCTGCAGCCAGCTCAGCTACGGGAACCGCGAATTATCCTGATCATCTTCGCGTTGATGCGCGCGAATCGCCAGAGCTGCCAGGGCACGAACGTCCGCAGGAACAGTGTCCAGCGGGTGGGCCGGGTGACGTAGGTTGCCGTGCCTGCTGTGACCTTCGCGGAGCTGGCAGCCGCCGCCCCTGCTGGGTGGCCGCGAACGGCTCCGGGCTGCGATGGGCTGCCGGCTTCGGCGCCAGTGACCTGGGCGTCGCTTGCAGACGGGTCGGTGACAGCCATGACGGTTACTCCGGGATGAGGGCCCAGCCGGGGCGGAGCCTGGCCTTGTACAGGAACATGTGATGCAGCGCGATCTTGATCCAGTGCCCGGCCAGGCCGATCTCGCCGAACGTCTGCTCCAGGTCGCGGCCGTACTGTGGGTACCGCGCAAAGTCAGGGACGATCGGGTACACGGTCATCGACGCTGCCGTGCCGGTCAGCAGGTGCGCGCCGGCCGAGGCCACGCACGCCGCGCCCATCTGCGCCATGGAAGCTGACTGGGTCGGCTGCTCGGCTCCGCGGATCATGTCGACGATACTGCGGGCGACGGATTTGCCGATCTCCGCCGACGGCATGCCCGTGCGCGGCGGCGCTGGGGCGATCAGCGTTCCGTTCGGGCTGGTGTGCGGCTCCGAGATCGCGTGTGGCGGTGCGAACGCGATCCCCGCCGCGAAGACGTTCGGGTAGGCGGGCGACTGGTAGGTACGCGGCCAGTCGGCGGGCTCCCAGTTCTGTGGCGACTTGGCGGCGTAGTCCGCGTCGACCCGCATGAAGTCGTTGGGCAGGAACAGCTGGCTGGTGATGTCGTCGCCACCGCGACCGTAAGCTCGCAGGCCGACTCCCGAGAATGGGGGCAGCAGCATGGCGAAGTCGAACTCCTGCTCGCGTTGCGCTCCGTCGAGGGTCTCGTAGTAGACCCGGTCCTTGTCTACCTTGCTGACGTGCGAGCGGGTGATCCAGTCGATGCCGCGCTCGGCAAACAAGGACTCGGTGAACAGGTTGCTCGGCACGACGTAGCCGCCGCGCCGCATGTGCATGCCGCCCATGCCGAAGTCGCCCAGCTCGAACTCGTTCGTGATCCAGATGATCTCCGCCTTGTCCCGGACCTTGCGCGCTCGCAGCTCGAACTCCAGGTTCACCGCATACTCGAACGCCGCGCCCTCGCAGGTGCAGGTGCCATGACCGACGCCGACCAGGAACCTCTGCCGCTCGCCGCGGCGCATCCGCTCTACCGCCTCGTCGAGCGCCTCGGACGTCTGGACGGCGTGCTCGGGCGTGCACACCGACAGGCTGTTGCCATCCGGGCCGAGCCCTTCGGTCTTGTCAAAGCGGAGCCGCGGCCCGGTGGCATTGATCAGGAAGTCATACGGCACCTGTTCCCGCACGCCTGCGGCTGTCTCGACGACGACGTACGGGGAGGGGTGGTCGGCGTCACCCTCCGGGTGGAGCTCGCGAGCCGATGCTTGCTTAAACTCGATGCCGTGCCGTTCGTAGACCGGCGCAAGCGGGAATGTCACCTGGCTCGGTTTCATCAGCCCGACGCCGACCCAGATGTTGGACGGAATCCAGTTGTAGGTCTCGTTCGGCGAGACGACGGTCACGGTGTCATCGCGGCTCAGCCATTTCCTGGCGAAGGCGGCTGCGGTGTGACCGGAGATCCCCGCACCGAGGATCACCACGCGGCTCATCTCAAGTCCAGCGTGAACGTGGTCATGCTCGGAGCTTCAGCGACTCAGGCGTCCGTTACCAGGGACGAACGTCCCTGCGCGACAGGGCTTAGGGCATTACCTCCGCGGTTCGTCGGCGAGGACCACTACATTGCACGGGACGAGCAGCCCGATCCTCCGGTCAGCCGACAGCGCGGTGCGCGCTGGCGGGCTGCAGGCGCGCAGGATCAGGCGAGGCTCAGGAACAGCTTCTCCATCTGGTCCTCGGTCAGCGGAGAGTCGCCGTCGCCGGTCAGGCATTGCCGCAGCCCGCTGGCCACAATCTTGAACCCGGCCCGGTCGAGGGCGCGAGACACCGCGGCGAGCTGGGTTACTACCTCCTGGCAATCCCGCCCGTTCTCGATCATCGCGATTACCCCCGCCAGCTGGCCGTGCGCACGCCGCAGCCGGTTGAGCACGGGGGCCGCGGCCTGCTCGTCGATCTTCATCAGCGAGTCCTTCCTGTGTCTGGTGCCAGAATACCCGATGGGGTATATCAGGCCCGTCTTCGAGCGCGCCTCGGAGCGCCATGTCGGCGCGGTGTTCGGCATGGTCGACACGGAGTCCCGGACCGCGCTGGCCGGCCGCGGCCCACATCGCGGCGTACGGTCACCGGTGCCCGGTCGTGGCCTTTGGTCGGCCCGCGCCGGGACCTTTGGCCGTGGCCCGGCCGGGAGCATGCGGGCACGCTGGCACCATGCCGAGACGGATTGTCATCCTGGGTGGCGGTACCGGCGGGACGCTGATGGCAAACAGGCTTCGCCACCAGGTCGCAGACGACGACCTGATAACTGTCGTCGATCGCGATGATCACCATCTGTATCAGCCCGGCCTACTGTTCGTCCCGTTCGGCCGGATACGTGGAGAGAGGATCACCCGCTCGCGGATACGGCAGCTGCACGACGGCGTCCGCTACAACCTGAGCGGCGCCGACCACGTAGACATCGACGCTTCCCGCGTTTATCTCGAGAACGGCGTCGTGCTGCCTTATGACGTGCTGGTCATCGCCAGTGGTGCCGCGCTGCTGCCGGACGAGACCGAAGGGTTGACCGAGGCGACAGCGCGAGGCAAGGCTTTCACGTTCTACGACCTGCCAGGGGCGATAGGCCTGCGGGACGCCCTAGCGCAGTTCGACGGCGGACGGATTGCCGTGAACGTGGTGGACATGCCGATCAAGTGCCCGGTCGCCCCGATCGAGTTCAGCTTCCTTGCCGACTCGTACTTTCGCCGCCGCGGGATCCGCGACCGGGTCGAGCTGACCTTCGTGACCCCGCTGGACGGCGCTTTCACGAAGGCGGTCTGCAACCGGGAGCTAAGCGGCATGCTCGACGACAAGGGCGTCCGGCTCGTCACCGAGTTCAACACCGGCGTGGTCGACGCCGACGGCGGCCGGCTCGTCTCGTTTGACGGTCGCGAGGTCGGCTTCGATCTGGCGGTGACCGTGCCCGTTCACGGCGGTCAGGCCTATGTCGGCCGGTCGCCGGGCCTAGGCGATGCGCTTGGCTTCATCCCGTGTGACGAGCACACCTTGCAGGCGAAGGCCAGCCCGAATGTCTTCGTGATCGGCGACGCTGCTGACGTCCGCGCTTCGAAAGCAGGCTCGGTCGCTCACTTCGAAGGCGAGGCACTGACCCGCAACATCCTCGACTTCCTGCACGGCCGGCCGCTGAGCGCCAGCTTCGACGGCCACACAAACTGTTTCATCGAAAGCGGCTTCGGCAAAGCCCTGCTGATCGACTTCAACTACGAGACCGACCCGGTGACGGGACGGTTCCCCGGCCGCGCCGGCCTGCCGCTGCTGCGTGAGTCGAGGCTCAACCACCTCGGGAAGCTGGCGTTCCAGTCGGTCTACTGGCACATGCTGTTGCCTGGCCGCGACATTCCCGGCATCGGCCCGGACATGCCGTTGGCGGGGAAGCGGCTCGAAGCGACTAAACCCCCGGCCACCCGCCCGCTGGTCCACTGACCTGCATCGAGAGCAAGGGACTGACCATGCCCACCAGGATCTACGCAGGTACCGAGGTAACAGTCAACGACGAGGGCTTCTTCACCGACCCGCAGCAGTGGCGCGAGGACATGGCCCCCCAGATCGCCGCCGAAGCCGGCATCCAGGCGCTGACCGAGCCGCATTGGCAGGTCGTCAAGTTCATGCGACACGAGTACTCGGAGAAAGGCACTGGCCCGAGCGTGCGCGCCCTGAGCAAGACCTCCGGGGTCAGCATCAAGGAACTGTACGAGCTCTTCCCCAAGGGGCCAGCCAAGCTGGCCGCAAAGATCGCCGGCATTCCGAAACCGCGCGGCTGCATCTGAGCCAGATAGGAAGGTAAGTCATGGCTAACAACGGCGGCAGCGCCGACGGCAAGATCGAGAAGGTCTCCATCATCGTCTCAAAGGGGTCCCTCGAAGGCGTCTACCCGGCGCTTATCATGGCCAACGGCGCTCGGGCCGAGGGCATCGAGGCAAACCTGTTCTTCACCTTCTTCGGCCTCGACGCTATCCACAGGGCCAGGCACGAGCACATCAAGCTCGCCACCGTCGGCAACCCCGGACTGCACCTGGCCACCTGGGCCGGCGGGCTGCCCGGCGTGTCCTCCGTCATGACTCATTACATGGCGCACAAGATGGGCGAGCTCGACATCCCCTCAATCCCTGAGTTCATCGAGATGATCGCCGATACTGGCGCGGGCCTGTACGGCTGCAAGGCGTCGGTCGACCTGTTCGGCCTGACCAAGGACGACTTCATCGACCAGGTCAAGGACATCATCACCGTCGGCGAGTTCTACGACCTCGCCGCCGGGGGCCAAATCATCTTCACCTGACCGCGGTCCCGATCGGAACGGGATCAGACCAGGTCGATGGTGACCGATGGTGGTGTGGTGAGGCTGTTATGCACTGTGCAGTGTGTGACGACGGCATGCAACGCGGGCCGTCGGCTGGCAGGCAGATCGGCTGGCGCTTCGACCGTCAGCCGGACGCCGCGCACCCGCGCGGGACGGTCATCGGCCATGTCGAAATCGGCTGACACGGCCAGCCCGTCGCGGCTGTACCCGTGACGCGTCAGGTACCGGCCCGCGTAGAACGCGACGCACGCGGCGAGGGACGCGACAAACAGTTCGACTGGGGTCGGCGCGGCATCAAGCCCGCCGGACTCGGGCGGCTGGTCAACCATGATTCGATGCCCGCGAACCGACACCGCGTACGACTCCCCGGACACATAACGCACGTCCATCTCGTGGCCATCAAGACGCACGGCCCGCTCAGCCACCTGCACCTGCTCCATGTCTGCTCTCCCTGTAAACGCCTAAGTCTCCTCCAGAAAATACCCTAGGGGGTAATGTGAGCAGGTGCGATGGTCATAACTGATCGGGACTTTGGTCCCGAACGCTTGCCGGAACGAGCTTGCCCGCGGCCCGTCACCTTCCGTTCATCGGCTGGTACGACGATGATCGGGATGAGGCGGCCGACGGGCACTACGGGCCGCGCTGTGGCAGGCAGAAAGGCGACCTCATGACGACGCCGAGAGCCGAGATGTCTCAGCCGGCCAGGGCTCGCACGCTGCGCCTGTGGGACCTGCTTAGGCGCCCGCTCACTGACAGGGAAGGCGAGTCGATAGGGCGACTGTCGGATGTCATCGTGCGGTGGCGCGGAGCTGAGCTTCCGCTCGTGACCGGCCTGGTCGCGACGGTCGGCGGCCGGGAGGTATACGTGCCGGTCGAGCAGGCCAGCGCGGTGGACGGCGCGGTCCTGAAGCTCACGAGCAACGTGCTGGACTTGCGCAGGTTCCAGCGCCGTGACGGCGAGGTGCTGCTCAGAGCCGACGTGCTTGGGCACCGTCTCATCGACGTGGAGCGCGCACGCCTGGTGAAAGCGACGGACCTCGAGCTTGAGCAGCGTACCGGAGAGTGGGTGCTGTCAGGCGTAGATACTCATCGCCGGCCGCGGCGGATCCGGCCAGGGCGCGTGACCACCGCAGGCCATCCAGGTGAGCATTCCTTCCGGGCATGGGCCGAGTTCGAGCCGCTGATCGGCCACTCGGGCAGCGCGTTGCTGCGCGGTCCGTTCGCGCGTATCCGCAGGCTCAAGCCTGCCCAGATCGCGGATCTGCTTGAGGATGCGTCCAGGGACGAGGAGTCCGAGATTCTCGGTCATGTGCACGCGGATCCGGAGCTTGAGGCGGACGTCTTCGAGGAGCTTGACGAGGACAAGGCGACCAGGCTGCTCGGTGCGCGCTCCGACGCGGAAATTGCCGAGGTCCTCGGCCGGATGCGCGCCGACGACGCGGCAGACGCCATTGCCGAGCTTCCGCAAGGCCGCCGCCAGCCCGTCCTCGACTTGCTCCCCTCCGGCCAGCGCGCCAAGGTCCTAACCCTGATGGGCTTCAACGCCGCAAGTGCCGGTGGCCTGATGGGTGTCGATTTCCTCGCGGTACCCAGGCAGGCCAGCGTCGGGGAGGCGCTCGCGGCGGTGGCCGGCTCACCCGGCCTGCAGCCTGAGGTACTGACGACCGTGCACGCGCTGGACGAGCGCGGGCGACTGTGCGGTGTCGTCAGGCTCGTGTCCCTGGTGCAGGCCGCCGGGTCAGACCGGCTCACCGATATCTGGGACGGCGATCCGGTGCGCGTGGGGGCGGGCACCGATGTGGTCGACGTCGCCGTGCTGATGAGCGACTACAACCTGATCACGATCCCGGTCGTGGACGAGCGGCGGAAGATGATCGGCGTCATCACGGTCGACGACGTGCTGGAGGCTACGCTCCCGCAGGACTGGCGGCGCCGGGAGGCAGCCGAACCGCCAGACGCTCACCACCGGGACTCGTCGTGACCGACGCCGCCGCGCCGCAGCCTCCCGCGGCGCAGGACAGTACCAGGCCCGCAGCAAAGCGCCCGGCCGGTGCCGACGCGCCGGCCGGCCGGGACGGCCCCGATAGCCGGACCCTGGTGGCGCCGAGTGCGGTACTGGACGCCGCACACCTGGGCGACATCGAGGGCGCCCTTGGCCGGATAAGGCTGGATGATCAGCGCAGCGTCCGCGGCTGGCGGCGGCGTCTGCTCACATTCCTCGCGATCGTCGGCCCTGGGCTGATCGTGATGGTCGGTGACAATGACGCCGGCGGCGTGGCCACCTACGCGCAGGCGGGCCAGAACTATGGCTACACGCTGCTCTGGGTGCTGCTGCTGCTCGTCCCCGTGCTGATCGTTAACCAGGAGATGGTGGTCAGGCTGGGTGCGGTGACTGGCGTCGGGCACGCCCGGCTTATCATCGAGCGATTCGGCAAGTTCTGGGGCGCCTTCAGCGTCGGCGACCTGTTCGTGCTCAACTTCCTGACGATCGTCACCGAGTTCATCGGCGTCTCACTGGCGCTGCGCTACTTCGGCGTCAGCCCCTACGTGTCGGTGCCGGTCGGCGCGCTGGTGCTTATCGGGGTTGCCGTGAGCGGCAGCTTCCGCCGGTGGGAGCGCGCGATGTTCATGTTCATCGCCGCCAGTCTCGTGCTCCTCCCGCTGGTGCTGCTCTCCCACCCGGATTACGGCTCGATCGGCTACCACTTTGTCGTGCCTGGGATCCAGGGCGGTGTCAGCTCCGACGCGATCCTGCTGATCATCGCGATCGTGGGTACGACAGTCGCGCCGTGGCAGCTGTTCTTTCAGCAGTCCAACGTCATAGACAAGCGCATCACCCCGCGGTTCATCCAGTACGAGCGAGCCGACACCTCGCTCGGCGCGGTCGTGGTCGTGGTCGGCGCCGCGGCGATCCTGATCGTGGCCGTGTTCGCGGTCCGGGGTACGAGACTGGTCGGGCATTTCACCAGCGCGCTGGGTGTGGCCAACGCCCTAGGCGCCAGCAGCCGAGTCCTCGGCGCTCTGTTCGCGATCGTGCTGCTGGACGCGAGCATCATCGGCGCCGCCGCCGTAACCCTGTCCACCAGCTACGCGTTCGGCGACGTCTTCGGCCTCAAGCACTCGCTGCACCGAAAGTTCCGCGACGCCAAGTCGTTCTACAGCAGCTACGCCGCGATGATCGCGGTGGCTGCTGGCGTCGTCCTGATTCCCGGCGCGCCACTCGGCCTGCTGACCACCGCCGTGCAGGCGCTGGCCGGAGTGCTGCTGCCGAGCGCGAGCGTGTTCTTGCTGCTGCTGTGCAACGACGCTGAGGTACTCGGCCCTTGGATGAATCATCGCTGGCTGAATGTGCTCGCCAGCGTGATCATAGGCGTGCTGCTGACTCTGTCCGGCACCCTCGTCGTGACCACGCTCTTTCCTGGCCTGAACTCCGCTCAGGTTGCCACCTGGCTATTCGTGCTGCTCGTGGCGGGGGCGACAGCGACCGGCGGGTGGCTCTGGCTTACCCGCTCCCGGCGCCCGCAGCCGGCTGCGCGGCCGCGTGCCGCGATGAGTTTCGCCGCGCGCGAGACCTGGCGGATGCCGCCGCTCGCGATGCTCAAGCCGGTCACCTGGTCGCCGGGGACCAAGCTCGGCATGGCGATGCTGCGCGGATACCTGGTGATCTCGGTCCTGCTGCTCGTCGTCAAGGCGGTCCAGCTTGGCGGTGGCTGAGCATGCAGGCGTGCCGCCGCGCTGGCCGCAACGATGCCGAGTACGGTAGCTGCGGGCGGGGACTGCCCGTTGCGCATTTGCCGGGCCGCGCCGATCGGTGAGCTGTTGTGAGGGAGACGATGACGAGTCAGCCAGTCAGCGAGGGAGGCCGCCGGATCGTAGTCGGCGTGGACGGGTCAGGGCCGTCGAAGGCTGCGCTTGCCTGGGCCGTCCGGCAGGCCCGGCTGACCGGAGCGGTGGTGGAGGCGGTCATCGGCTGGGAGTTCCCGACGACCTACGGCTACCCAGTGCCGGTATCGGACGTGAACTGGGAAGAACTCGCCGAGAACGTTCTCGCGGACGCGGTCGCGGAGGTTGCCGGTGCGGCCGGGCAGGTCGAGATCAGCCGCAAGGTAGCGGAGGGTAACGCCGCACAGGTACTGCTGGATGCGTCCGCCGGGGCGGAGTTGCTGGTCGTCGGCAGTCGCGGTCATGGCGGATTCGTGGAGGCCTTGCTAGGTTCGGTCGGCCAGCACTGCGTGCACCACGCCACCTGCCCAGTCGTGGTGATCCGCGACTCGGTAACTGGCGGCTCCTGAGTGCACCCGGCTCGTCGGCCACCGCGAGCCTTGGTGGCTACTGGCTGCCGTTGCCTGGCTGGACCGTCTGGACACCGAGAATCTGCGCGGACGCGTTGCCACCGGCGGTGGCGTTCAGGCTGACGTACAAGGCGCTGGTCTGGCCGGGCGGGAAGACCTTCAGCCTGTGCACGGCGACCGGATGGCAGGTGGACGGCGAGTAGTTCACGGCGCCGGTAAGCGTGCGGCACCACTTATCTGTTTATCTGTGCAACTGGGTTACCGGCGCAGCCCGGCATCGGCCGCGAGCCGGCACAGCGCCGCGACCAGCTGATCGACCTCTGCGCTGGTGTTGTACATAGCCAGGGACGGCCGGACCGCTGACTCAAGCCCGTAGCGGCGCAGGATCGGCTGGGCGCAGTGGTGACCGGCCCGGACAGCGATCCCTTGCTGGTCAAGCGCCGAGGCCACCTCCTCGGGCCGGTAACCAGCGAGCACGAACGTAAGTACGCTGGCCTTCTCCGGCGCCGTACCGACCAGGCGCAGTCCTGGCACGGTGCGCATCTGCCTAGTGGCGTATTCGAGCAGCTGGTGCTCGTATTGCTCGACGGCTCGGCAGGCCCAGGCCGCTCAGGTAATCCAGCGCGGTGCCGAGCCCGACTGCGTCGGCTATGTTGCCAGTGCCCGCCTCGAACCTGGCCGGGGGCCGCTGATAGACGGTCCGCTCGAGCGTGACGTCAGAGATCATGTTCCCGCCGCCTTGCCACGGCGGCATCTCCGCGAGGACCTCGGGCTTGGCGTAGAGCGCTCCTATCCCCGTGGGCGCGAACACCTTGTGCCCGGAGAACACGTAGAAGTCGGCATCCATCGCCTGAACGTTAACGGGCATGTGCGCGATGGCCTGGGCCCCATCGATGAGCACCCGGGCGCCGGCCCTGTGCGCCGCCTCGATGACCTCGTGCACCGGGACTATCGTGCCGAGGACGTTGGAGACGTGCGCGACGCTGACCAGGCGGGTGCGATCGCTCAGCAGGTCCGCGTATGCGGGCATGACCAGCTGCCCGTCGTCGTCCACGGGGATGACCTTCAGTTTCGCGCCCGTCTGCTCGGCGAGCTGCTGCCAGGGCACGATGTTGGCGTGATGCTCGAGGTGCGAGATCACGATCTCGTCATCCGGGCCGACATATTTCCGGCCCCAGGCCTGCGCGACCAGGTTGATCGCCTCGGTGGTTCCGCGGGCAAAGACGATGTCGTCGCTGGACGATGCGCCCACAAAGTCCGCGACCTTAGCCCTGGCGCCTTCGTAGGCGTCGGTCGCCCTGGCCGCGAGCGTGTGCGCCGCGCGGTGGACGTTGGAGTTCTCGTGCGCATAGAAGTGCGCAAGCCGGTCGATGACCGCCTGCGGCTTCTGCGTGGTGGCGGCGTTGTCTAGCCAGACAAGCTGCCGCCCGTGCACGCGCTCGCGCAGGATCGGGAAATCCCGGCGCACTGCCTCGACGTCGAACATGGGCCCGGCCGCCGTCGGAACCGCGGGCGCTGGCTCGGCGGATGCGGGCGACTCGTCGACGAAGTAGAACGACGGCACGCCTGGACTGCTTACCCGCGGCAGCTCGAATGGGCCGCGCAAGCTGTCCTTGCCCGGCAGGGGAAACAGTGTCCGGCGCCATGGTCGGGACGGTACTGGCAGCCAGGCCACCCGGGTCCGCCACGCTTGCCGGGCTAACCTGCAGCGCTGCGGCAGACTGGCGGCCGGGCAGCCCGGGCACCTGCAGGCCAACCAGCCCGATGCCGGGCAGGACCGGGAACTCCGGGCCAGGAAACGACGGGAAGGCCATGCCCGCCTGGGCAGGGACCGCGCCACGCGGCCGGATTGAGTTAGCCCCGCGCGGCTGGGCCGGGACCTGCGCAGCCGGCGGAACCGCTGCCTGCGCGGGCCCGATCGGGAGCTCGGAGACCGGCTGACCCATGGGTACAGCAGATGCCGGAGTCGGCGGTTCCGCGGTTGACTCGGAGACCGGCAGGGTGCCGAAGAACTCGTTGGCCATCCGCGTCAGTGTCGCCTCATCTGGCATCCACCCGGGCAGATCTGTCACGGCGTCACCGGTAGGTGTGGGCATACTCATGGAACTTGCCTATCTCGACGTCGTCGAGTACGGCCAGCGCGTCCGGCGTGAGCACCGCAAGCGAGCAGTAAAGCGACACCAGGTACGACGCGATCGCGTTCCGGCTGATGCCCATGAAACGCACCGAGAGCCCTGGCGACTGCTCACCGGTGAGGCCGGGTTGGAACAGCCCGACAACGCCCTGTCTTTGCTCGCCGACGCGTAGCAGCAGGACCTTCGTCTTGCCGCCGGATAGCGGCACCTTGTCGGAGGGTATGACCGGTATTCCGCGCCAGGTGAGGAACTGCGATCCGAAGAGGCTCACCGTCGCCGGCGGGACGCCGCGGCGGGTGCATTCGCGGCCGAAGGCCGCCACCCCGGCCGGATGGGTCAGGAAGAACGCCGGTTCCTTCCAGACCTTGGTAATCAGCTCGTCGAAATCGTCCGGGGTCGGCGCTCCCGTAATCGTGGAGATGCGCTGCCCGGCAGCGGTACTGGCCAGCATGCCGTAGTCCGGATTATTGATCAGCTCGCTTTCCTGCCGCTCCTTTACCGTCTCGATCGTCAGCCGGATCTGCTCAGCGATCTGGTCGTACGGGCTGCTGTAAAGGTCGGAAATCCGGGTGTGAATGTCGACGATGGTCGAAACCGAGTTCAGGAAGATCTCGCGCGGGTGCTCGTCGTAGCCGACGTACGTCGTCGGCAGCTCGGACTCATCGCGCGGCGGGCAGACGACCTGGACGTCCTCCGGATTGATGACCCGGTTCAGCCGGTAGATGCCCGCCTCGACCGGCGTCCACTGCAGCAGCCTGACCAGCCACCTGGGCGTGATCGTGCCTAGCTGCGCGGTGGTCTTGGTGGCATTCGCTAGCTGCCGCGCAGCGGCATCGGTGAGCGCGAGATTGACCGGATCGGCTGGTGCGGTCGCTGCCTTTGGTGGCATTTCAGAGCCTTTCCCATTTGATGCGGATCATGTTGGCTAAACGTGGCGACTATGGTTCTATCCGTTATGCGCCTTAGGGCCAGGCTAGCGACCAGGCGCGAGGCACTGCGCCCAATTCTGACTCCGCGATCTTGTATCCGCACGGACATCGGAGTGAAGGGTTTTCTGAAGCCGTGATCCGGGCAGTCGCAGAGCATCAATTCGAACGCCTCCGATAGCTCCGACCTGGTTAGCATTCTTCGGGTCGACCTGTACTTTGCCGAGTTCGTGGGTACCTTGACGCGTTTCCGGGAAGTCTTGCGCGAGAGCCTCATGACTGGAATTGCTGTGATCTATGTGTCGATCTAGTCCACTATTCGGACCAGCAAAATAGGGCCGAAGGTCACGATCTTCGCGGGCTTCTGCGCCGTCGATGGGGACCTTGGAGCCCTGGTTGATCAACATCCGCGATGAGAGCGTCGGCCCTAACTCGCTAATCCTAGCGAAAAAATAGGTAGTACAGCCCTCGGCGGAAGGATCAGATCATGAAAATCGCCGATGATGTCACGCAGCTGATCGGCAACACGCCTCTGGTTCGCCTCCAGCGGGTGACCGACGGCGCCGGAGCGGCAGTGGTGGCGAAGCTGGAGTTCTACAATCCGGCAAGCAGCGTCAAGGACCGGATCGGCGTGGCGATGATTGACGCCGCCGAGCGTGCCGGGCTGATCGGACCTGAGACCATAATCCTGGAGCCAACCAGCGGCAACACCGGCATCGCGCTCGCGATGGTGTGCGCGGCCCGTGGCTACCGGTGCACCCTGACGATGCCCGAGACGATGAGCGTCGAGCGACGCCAGTTGCTGCGACTGCTCGGCGCAGAGCTGATCCTGACGCCCGGCCCGGCCGGCATGCCGGGCGCCATCGCCCGGGCGGAGGAACTAGCCAAGGGCGATCAGCGGTACTTCGTTCCGCAGCAGTTCGAGAACCCGGCGAACCCGGCCATACACCGGGCCACCACGGCTGAGGAAGTCTGGCGGGACACGGACGGCGGCGTGGACATTTTCGTCTCGGGCGTCGGCACTGGCGGGACGATCACCGGCGTGGGGGAGGTGCTGAAGGACCGCAAGCCGTCGGTGCGCCTGGTAGCCGTCGAGCCGGCCGCGTCGCCAGTACTGGCCGGCGGCCAGAAGGGACCGCACCCCATTCAGGGAATCGGCGCCGGTTTCGTGCCGGCGGTCCTGGACCTGGACATTGTCGATGAGATCGTCGAGGTCGAGAACGATGCCGCATTCCAGATGGCTCGCCGGCTGGCCCGAGAGGAAGGCTTGCTCGTCGGGATCTCGTCCGGAGCGGCGGTCTGGGCCGCGGTCCAGCAGGCGCAGCGGCCGGAGAATGCCGGAAAGCTGATCGTGGTGGTGGTCCCCGACTTCGCCGAGCGGTATCTCAGCACTCCACTCTTCGCCGACCTGGGCCAGTAACCGTGTTTGGCACCCTGCGGCGGGACCTTGCGGCCGCCATGGAACGGGATCCCGCGGCGCGCACCCGCCTCGAAGTCGCGCTGTGCTATCCGGGCGTCCATGCCCTGTGGGGGTATCGGGCCAGCCACTGGCTCTGGCGGCACGACTGCAAGCTGCCGGGCCGGCTTTGCTCGGCGCTCACCAGGGTCTTCACCGGCGTGGACATTCACCCAGCGGCGATCCTCGGCACAGGCCTGTTCATCGACCACGCCACTGGCGTGGTCATCGGGGAGACCGCCGAGGTCGGCGCCGACGTCACGATCTACCACGGGGTGACCCTCGGCGGCAGCAGCCTGGACCGCGGCAAGCGGCACCCGACCATCGGCGACCGGGTGACCATCGGGGCCGGCGCGAAGGTCCTGGGCCCGGTCGCGGTGGGCAACGATAGCCGGATAGGCGCCAATGCCGTCGTGGTAAAGCCAGTGCCGCCAGATTCGGTCGTCGTCGGCGTTCCCGGCCAGGTCGTCAGGCGCAAGCAACATCACACGGCGGCATCGCTGCCTGACCTGGACCATACCGCCGTGCCTGACCTCGTCGGCGTGAGCCTACGCGCGCTACTGGATCGGATCGAGGACCTCGAAAACAAGCTGAGCGGCGCGGACGGAGCTGTCGAAGTGCACGCGCACTCGGGCGGCGCTGAGGTCTGGTACCAGGACGATTTCTCGATCTGAGCAGTCCTGTTCTCGATCTGAGCAGTCCTGGCCACGCGACGGCCCGAGGTGGCTGACCACGGCTTGCCGGATGGGGAAATTTTCCGATCGATAATATGGTTTTTAGGAAAGACTTCGTCCGGGACGCGCTTGGGTAGGGCGACACGGTGAGCCGACTGTGGACCGCGTCAGCGAGCGGGGGCAGGTGATGTGATGGAACAGATGGCTGGCAGGGCGGGGCCGATAGCCACAATGGATCCGCTGCGCGGCTGGCGGGAAGCTCTCGAGGCCGGCCTGGTAGGCCTCAGCCAGGAGCCCCTGAACTGCGAGGCGCCGCCCGAGCTGCTCGACGCGGAGGTGACGCCGACTGACAGGTTCTTCCGCCGCAATCACTTCCGGATCCCGGAACTCGACGCGAGCGCATGGCGGCTAGAGGTCGGCGGCCTGGTGCGGCATCCGCTGAGCCTTAGCCTGGACGATCTCCGGCGACTGGACATCGTGTCGCAAGTGGTCGTGCTGGAGTGCGCTGGCAACGGCCGCAACCTCTATACCCCGGCTGCACAGGGCGAGCAATGGGGACTGGGCGCGGTCGGGAACGCCAAGTGGACCGGGGTGCGGCTGGCTGACGTGCTGGCTCGCGCGGACCTACGAGACGACGCCCTCGAAGTGGTATTCCGGGGCGCCGACCTGGGAACAGCCAACGGCTCGCCTGAGCCGATCGCGTTCGAGCGGAGCCTGAGCGTCGCGGACGCCAGGAACTCGGGGGCGGTGCTTGCGTTCGCGATGAACGACGAGCCGCTGCCAGCCCCGCACGGCCACCCGGTGCGGCTGATCGTCCCTGGCAAGTACGCCGTCGCTGCCGTCAAGTGGCTGACTCACATCACCGTAACGGGCAAGCCGTTCGACGGATTCTTCCAGGCCGAGCACTACGTGTTCGAGTGGAGGCACGGCGGCGCGGTCGTGCGGGAGCCAGTTGCCGGTCCCCGCGTCCGCGCGCTCATCACTGCGCCGGCTTCTGGTGACCAGTTGCCGGACCGGGCCTTCACGGTCCGGGGAGTCGCCTGGTCCGGCGTTTCCCCGGTGACGGGAGTCGCGGTGAGCGTGAATGGCGGACAGTGGCAGCCTGCCAGGCTGGCCGGGAATCCGGACCCGCACAGCTGGCAGCGCTGGGAACTGGCGGTGCGCCCCGCGGGGCCTGGCGAGCTGAAGATCCGCGCGCGTGCGACCGACGGGGCCGGCCGCACCCAGCCAGCCCAGCCTGAATGGAACCGGCTGGGCTACGGCGGGAACTTCGTGCACGAGATCACCGTCCGGCTGCACTGATCAGCGCTGCGGACGCCGCGGCGGCACATGGCCCGAACACCCGTAAAGCGCCGGCGGCCCGCCGCCGGACCTATGCTTTAAGCGGCGGCGCGGCCATTATGGCCGGAGCCGCGCGTGCCGTAACTGCGTAGGCCGGGCGGCACACTCATTCCGGGCGAGAGGGCGGGCTGCGGGTGCGTCAGGACGGGGCCGGTTCCCATGACGCTGGGAACGTCAACCCGGCGCGGCCGCCAGCGCAGCCGCCACCCGGTTATCCCTGGGAGTTCGAGCGGCTGATGACGCTCGATGATGGTCGTAAGGTGCTCGTCCGGCCGATCGTGCCGAGCGATGCCCCTGGCCTAGGTGAAGCGATCAAAACCGCTGATGCTGACACCATCCGCCGTCGTTTCCTCGGCGGCCGGCCGCAAGTCACTCGGGACCTACTGGCCCACCTGACGACCGTCGACTACGTCACGCGGTTCGCGCTCGTGGCCATTGATCCAGCGAGCGACCAAGGCGTCGGCATTGCCCGCTACGAGTCAGTCGGCCAGGGGGTGGCAGAGATCGCTATCGCAGTCAGCCCGGCCTGGCGGCGCGCAAGCCTCGGAACCGAGCTCCTGGGGTTGCTCGCAGAAGCTGCGCAAGAGCGGGGCATCCGGGAGTTCACCGGGTCGTACTTCGCCGATAACCGTCCGGTGGCAGCTCTGCTGAGGGATGTCGGCCGGGCGGATCAGGTCATCGCGCACGGCATTGCCGAGTTCTCCGTGGCGCTATCCGGTCACGCGGCGGCGGGCGACGACGGTACCCGCCCCACGACCCGGCCCGCGCCTGGTGCGACCTAGCCAGCCACATGGCGAGATCCTGATGGTTTCCGTCGGGACAAATAACGTAAACCGCCCAGCTTGGCGACGGCAACCGTCAGTACGTCGGCACTAATCGCGACTGCCTGGTCCCGGTCCGTTCCGGTGGTAGCGCTGGAGCCGGCCGGCAAAGGTCAGCGTGTCGCCGCGTCCCGGATCTGGCGCTTGATCCTGGCCAGCATCGCGGCCATGCCGCGTAGCCGCAGCGGGCTAACCAGTTCCTGCAGCCCCAGCTGGCTGGTGAACTCGGCGGGCGTCGCGAGGATCTCAGCTGCGCTCAGCCCGTCAAGACCAGCGTGCAGGATGCCGGCAAAGCCGCGAGTCGTAGGCGCCTCCGGGGGTGCGTCGAAGAACAAGTGGACAATTTCGTTATCCATCTCGACGGCCAGGAAGAGCGGCGTCTGGCACTCAGGCACCTGCTCGAGCAGGTCTCGGTGCTCGGCGTAGCGGTCCGGCAATGCGGGCAGTTCCTGCGAGAACTCCAGCAGCAACTGCAGCCGGTCCCGGCCGGGCACCGCGTTGAACTCGTCCGCGATGTCCTGCAGCCGGGGATGCAGTGTGCTGGCCGTCACGGGCTGCCTCCGCGGGTGATCGGCACCCGGACGGTGTTGCCCCACTCGGTCCACGACCCGTCGTAATTGCGCACGTGCGGGAAGCCAAGCAAGTGATGAAGCACGAACCAGGTATGGCTGGACCGCTCGCCGATGCGGCAGTAGACCACCACGTCGTCGTCGGGGCGCAGCCCGGCCTCGTCCTGATAGATGGCGGCCAGTTCAGAGCGGCCGCGGAACGTCGCGTCATCCGCGGCGGCCCGTGACCACGGAACGCTCTTCGCGCCGGGGATGTGCCCGCCGCGAAGTGCGCCTTCCTGGGGGTAGTCGGGCATATGCAGCAGCTCGCCGGTGTACTCCCCTGGGGAGCGCACATCGATCAAAGGCTTGCCGAGGTGAGCAAGCACCTGGTCCTGGAACGCCCTGGCATGCTGGTCGTCGCGGTCGACGACCGGGTAATCCGTCGGCGCGCGGGCGGGGACATCGCTGGTCAGGGGGCGGCCCTCGGCAATCCACTTCGCCCGCCCGCCATCGACCAGGCGCAGATCGGGATGCCCGAACAGCGAGCACACCCACAGCGCATAGGCAGCCCACCAGTTGTTCCTGTCGCCATACAGGACCAGAGTCGTGTCGCGGCTGATGCCCTTACTCGACATCAGCCGGGAGAAGCCGATCCCGTCAACGTAATCGCGGGTGACCGGGTCGTTGAGCTCGGTGTGCCAGTCAAGCTTCACCGCGCCCGGAATGTGGCCGGTCTCATACAGCAGCACGTCCTCATCGGATTCGGCGACCACCAGGCCAGGGTCGCCCAGGTGCTCGGCGACCCAGCCGGTGGTCACGAGCATTTCCGGGTGAGCGTACTCGGCAAACTTCGGCTCTTGATCTTGCGGCAGTGACACGACCGACCTCACCTCCGCCCGCGATCGGCCTCGGTGGCACGAAGCGCGCAGCGACATCAACTCTAACGCGGCGCTCTGGCCTGGCCTGACGCCGTATCCGAGACCACGCCTGCGACGGCATGGTTCAGCCGGGTAACCCATAACTGCGGCGCGTTATCGCGTCGGATCAGGTGTCCAGCAGGTCAGCGAGATCGGCTACGACCACGTCCGCACCGTGATCCTTGAGCGCCTGGGCCTGTCCCGCGCGGTCAACCCCCACCACATAGCCGAACCCGCCAGCGCGGCCGGCCTGCACGCCAGCAAGGGCATCCTCGAAGACCACGGCAGCCGGAGGAGCCAGCCCGAGCGCCCGAGCGCCCGCCAGGAACGTGTCCGGCGCCGGCTTTCCCGGCAGGTGTTCACGCTCGGCCACCACGCCGTCGATGCGTACCTCGAACATGTCCCCGATTCCCGCCGCCACCAGTACGTCCTGGCAGTTCGCGCTGGACGACACGACGGCGCACCGCAGGCCGGCGGCCTTGACAGCACGCAGGTAGCGGACCGAGCCCGGGTAAGACTGTACCCCGTCTTCGCGTATCCGTCGCAGCAAGATCATGTTCTTGCGGTTGCTCAGGCCGTGCACGGTGTGGGCGCCCGGCGGATCGCTCTTTTCGCCCTCCGGCAGGCGAATGCCGCGCGAGGCGAGGAACGAGCGCGTTCCGTCATCTCTCGGCTTGCCGTCGATGTACTCGTCGTAGTCCCTCGGCTGGTCGAACGCCACGAACTGGCAGCCGCTCTGGCGGGACCACTCGCGCAGGAAGGTGTCGAACATCTCCTTCCAGGCAGCAGCGTGCACATCGGCGGTCCTGGTCAGGACGCCGTCCAGGTCGAACAGGCAGCCGCGGATGCCATCCGGGAGACCTAGCACGCCTCCAGCGTACGAGAGGCATCAGCCGCGGGGCCACCGCCGCATGGCGGCGCCTGGCGCGCTGGCGAGAACTACCCAATCATGCGGGTTGACTTCGCCGTACCCGCCGGGCATAGCGTGGGTTGTGCTGCCGCTTGCGGGGCCTGACGGCCGCCAGGCTCAGGCCGGGTAGCAGCGGGGGCGAGCCGGGTAGCAGCGGGGGGAGCAGTCATGTTGCATTCGCGGTTCAACCTGATCACCGCAGATCCGGCCAAGCTCGGTGACGCGGTCACGTTCATCGAGTCTGCTGTTCGCCCGGCGGTCGAAAGCCAGCCTGGCAGCCTGGGTATGTCGCTGTACACCAACCCGACACTTGGCGTGGCAGTACTCGAGTCGGTCTGGGCATCGGGCGACGCCATGCGGGATAGCGAGCATGCGGTGTCGCAGGACCGCAGGGACGCGGTGCAGCGCGCGGCCGGGACTGTCTGCGTGGAACGGTACCGAGTTCCCGTCTTCGAGCAAGAGGCGCCGGTGCGGCCTGGGGCGGGCCTCCGGCTCACGCGGATGGATATCGAGCCGTCAAGAGTCGAGGACGGCGTGGAAGCCTATGGGGACACCGTTGTCCCCTGGCTCGCCGAGACTGACGGCTTCTGCAGCGCATCGCTGCTGATCGACCAGAACACCGGGCACTCGATCGGCGAGAGCGTCTGGAGCAATCCGGAGGCGCTGGCCGCGAGTCGCAGCGTGGCGGCGGCGATGCGGCTGGATATGGCCGCCTCGTCGGGCTGTGTGATACGGGCCGTGGAGGAGTACGGTCTGGTGTTCAGTTCAGCCAGGAAGGCCTGAACGGCACTGCCGGGTAGCAGTTCGTATGGCTTGACCGGTTTGCCGAGCTCGCGGTCGACCGAGGTATCGAGATGGGCAGTTCGCCACGATCCTCCTGCGGCCCAGCCGGCCAGGCTTGCCGTCGGCCGGGGGCCAGGCACTGTCGGGCCTCGATATCGCCCGTGCCAGTGCGCCCGCCAGGAACAGCCCGCGCATTACCGGCGTTTACTTTTCGCGGGGATTTAGCGGGCGAAAGAAGAACGATGGTTCGGTGTATCACGTGCGGGACTGAATTGCATCCCGAGCGAGCACGGAAGTATGACTACTGCACAGGCCCAGAGTGCCAGGAGAAGAACCTCAAGGGCCTGACCATGGTGGCCGTGGGCATGAACAAGTCGGCGGATGAATTCCTCATCCTGGATGAGCGGACTCGCGAGGACCTGGCCAGCGGTAAATACCGTGATCAGCGACGCGGGTCCTTCGGCCCGGCCGCGGCTCCCGTGGCTGGGCCTGCTGCCGCGGGGCCGTCCGCAAGCCGCGCCGGCCGGGTCCGCCCGCAGGCGCGCAGGCCGGCACCGGCTCGGGCACCAGCGCGTCAGCCGTGGAGTAGGTCTCAGCAGAAGCTGGCGCTCCTGTATAACGCGCAGGGGCTTCGGCCTGCCGAGATTGCGGTCAAGCTGGGCGTGTCCAGCCACCTGGTGACTCAGATCATTCTTGCTGCCAAGAACCGAGGGAAGTCCTGATAAGGCCAGGTGCGTTTGCCGGGCTCCAGGGCTCGGGCAGCTCACCGCGCCGAGGGCCTGATAATGCGGTCGGCTGCGGAGCGAAAGACTGCGCGAGCTAGTGGTGTGCGGCGCGGGAAGCGCGGCAAGACTTGTCAGGTAGGCAGTCCATCCGGTTGCCTTCGATTACGTGTCGCTGGCGCGCAGCAGGATAGATAACGTCGCGGTTGGCCGTTCGCCGGCGGGCAGGAGCCATATGCGGGCGATCATGGTGAGCAAGCCAGGCGGCCCCGAGGAGCTGCAAGTCGTCGACGTGGAAGTGCCAGCGCCGGGTCCTGGGAATGTGCTGGTCAGAGTGCTAGCCGCAGGTGTCGGTCCGTGGGACGTTCAGCTGCGCGAGGGCGGATGGACCGGCCCGCTGCCGTACATACCAGGCGGCGAGTTCGCTGGCCTGGTCGTGGGTGACACCGGTGCCGACTTCGCGTTTGAGGATGGCGAGCCGGTCTACGGCTACCCTGGCCTGACCGGCTGTTACGCCCAGTACGTGATCTGCCCTGGCGAGCAGCTGGCGCCGGTCCCTGACGGGCTGGCGGTTCCCGACGCGGCCGCTGTGCCGATCGACGGACTGACCGCCGAGCAAGGCCTGACCGACGTACTGGGCGTTAGCCAGGGGGACCGGGTCCTGATCACCGCCGCAGCTGGCGGCCTGGGGCACCTTGCAGTCCAGCTCGCGCGAGCTCTCGGCGCGGAAGTCATTGCTACCGCGAGCCCTCAGCACCATGAGTTCGTGCACAAGCTCGGCGCCGCCGTGGTCGTGGACCATAACAGGCCCGACTGGCCAGACCAGATCCGCGCGGTCACCGACGGCGGGGCCGAGCGGGTGCTCGCGTGCGCCGCGCCAACGCTGCCAGGTGCGGCTCGTGCGGCCCGCGACGGCGGAGCAATCGCCACGCCGGTACACGCCAGCCAGTACCCCGACGCTGAGCGGGTCCGGTGGCAGGCCTACGACGGGCGCCCGGAGGGCAGCGGCCTGATCCGGATGGCGCCGTGGTTCGACGACGGGTCGTTGTCGGTTCACATCGCCCGCCGCTACTACTGGCAGGACGCCGCGGCGGCGCACCGCGACGTGGAGCGCGGCCACACTCGCGGTAAGCTCGTCCTGATCGTGGACGACGATCTCGCCGCCCGGATGGGCGTGTGACGGCTCGTGCGCCTACTTAGGCCGTGGGCCTCGATTCTCCGACGCCGCCGGAGGCAGGAGAACGGCGGGGTTGAGCAACCCGAGCGGGTCGAACGCGGCCTTGATCGATCGCATAATGGAGATCTCCGCGGGGCTGCGGGACAGTTCCAGCCAGCTGGCCTTGGCGCGCCCGATGCCGTGCTCTGAGCTGATCGAGCCGCCGAGACTGGCCACCAGGGCCAGCACGGCGCCGGTCACAGCCTCGGCGTTATCGGTCGCGCGCAGGACGTTGACGTGCAGGTTCGCCTCTGCCAGATGGCCGAAGATCACCAGTTGGCCGGCCGGCTGGACCGTGGCCACGGCGTCCGGCAGCCGCTCGACGAGCCCCGCGAGCCGGTCGATGGGCACCGACACGTCCAGTTTCACCGGCACGCCCGCCGCGCTGATCGCCTCCGTGTGGCTTTCCCGGAGTTCCCATAGCCGGGCGCGGTCGGCGGCCGATGAGGCCACGATGGCGTCGAGCACCTGCTCGCCGGCGTCCAGCGCGGCGAGCAGGTCGTCGAGCGGATCGGATTCGCCCGCCACCTCGACCAGGACGTAGGCCGCGCCTGTTCCTGCTAGTGGCGCTGGCACGCCCAGGTAGTTGGCGACCAGGGCGAGCCCCGGCGCGAAGCAGAGTTCCGCCGCGCTGACACCCGGCAGTTCCTCGCGCAGGGTAGTCAGCAGCGCGACGGCCTCGGCGACTCCGCGTACGGCCACCAACGCGACCGCGCGGCGGGGCTCGGCCGCGACCAGGCGGAGCCGGAGCCGCGTCATGACCGCGAGCGTGCCCTCGGAGCCTGCCAGCAGATGACCGATGTCGTATCCGGTGCTGTCCTTGGCAAGGCCATCCAGTCGGGAGACAATCCGCCCGTCGATGAGGGCCGCCTCTACCCCGGTGACCTGCTCGCGCATGCTTCCGTACCGCAGCACCCGGACTCCTCCGGCATTGGTGGCAGCCATGCCGCCGACAGTGGCTGAGTCGCGGGCGGCGAGGTCGACGCCGAAGTCCAGCCCGGCCGCCCGAGCGTGTCCGGTCAGCGCCGCCAGCGTCACTCCGGCGCCGGCCGTGACCTGCCGGGAGACCAGGGAAACCCGGCCGAGCTCGGTCAGGCGGGTGGTGAGCAGCACTACTGGCAGGCGGTCGCTCGGACCTGGGCCTGGCACGCTGCCGCCGACCAGGCCGGTATTGCCGCCCTGTACCACGACCGGGACCGCCGCCTGTGCGCACACGGCGAGGACACGTGCGACCTGGGCCGTCGTTCCCGGCCGCACTACGACGCGGGACTGGCCGGTGAACCGGCCGGTCCAGTCGGTCTCGTAGGAGGCGCGCAGCTCAGGGTCGGCGAGTACGTGCTCGGAGCCCACGGCGGCCCGCAACGCGGCCTCCAGACTCAAGACAAGACCCGCAGCCGCACGGTTGGGGCCATTTCCCGCAGCCGGGTTACAACGTCTTCCGGGTAGTCGATTCCGATATCGGTGAGCGCATATCCGAGGTCGCCGCGGGTGCCGAGCAGCTGAGCCTCGACGTTCACGGCATGCTCGGCCAGGACCGAGTTGATTTCCGCCATCACGCCTGGCACATTCCTGTGCAGATGCGCGAGGCGGTGTGTGCCGACCGCCGGGGGCAGCGCCACCTGCGGCAAGTTCACCGACAGGGACGTCGTGCCCTCGGCGATGAAGTCGGCGAGCTTGCCGCCGACGAAAGCTCCGATATCGGCCTGGGCCTCCTCGGTCGAGCCGCCGATGTGCGGGGTGAGGATCACGTTCGGCAGGTCGCGCAGGACCGACGTGAACTCATCGCCGGATGATCGCGGCTCGTCGGGAAAGACGTCGACCGCGGCGCCGGCTAGGTGTCCGGACAGCAGATGTGCGCGCAGTGCCTCATGATCTACCACGAAGCCACGGCACAGGTTCAGGAACATGGCTCCTGGCCGCATCCGGCTGAATTCCTTCTCGCCGAACAGCGAGCTATTGGACGGGCGGCCGTCTACGTGCAAGGTCACGATGTCGGACATCTCGAGAAGTTCGTCGAGGCTGACGCAGCGATGCGCGTTTCCGAGCACGAGCTTGTCCGCGGTGTCGTAGAACACGACGCGCATGCCGAGCGCCTCGCTCACGACCGACAGTTGCGCGCCGATGTTTCCGTACCCGACGATTCCGAGGGTGCGGCCGCGGATCTCGTGTGCGCCGTGGGCGGACTTGTCCCATCTGCCCGCGTGCAAAGCCCGGTCCTTCTCGGTGAGCCGACGGGTCAGCGCGATGATCTCGGCCAGGGTCAGCTCGACCACGCTGCGCGTGTTCGAATACGGAGCATTGAACACTGCAACGCCGAGCGACGAAGCGGCTGTCAGGTCAATTTGATCAGTGCCGATGCAGAATGCCCCGACCGCGATCAGGTCCTTGGCCGCGGCGAGCACCGCTGCGCTGAGCCGGGTCTTGGACCGGATACCCAGCAACACGACACCAGCCAGGGCAGCTTCTAGTTCGGCCTCTTCTAGCGCGGAGCGGCGCTCGCTGACCTCAAGCCCAGCCCGCTCGAGCAGCGTGCGAGCTTCAGGATGGACATTTTCCAGGAGCAGCGCCTTCACCGCCCTAGGCTAACGGACGCGAAGTCCGGCTCCTGTCGAGTGGTAGCGGTGCGGCCTCGACGTTCCCGTGACCAGCTCACCCGCGACTGGCGCGTACCAGACCGCCAGGCTCGACAAACTGCCGGCCCAGCTCGGCTACCTGCCCCTTACCTGGACCGCCTCGCCCCGGCGCGGCCCGGTCCGCTCTCGCCAGAGCGGCGTTCGCGAGCGAGAGCACCGATCTTGCCAGCTGGAGCCGCCTCCGATACAGTGCTCTTAGTAGAGAGCGATGCTCTCGCAGCTGCCGAGATCGTCCCTCATCCGGACGACTCGGCTATCCAGACGGAGGTAGTCCGATGGCAGCCGATGACTCTCGTCGTTACGTGATGCCGACCAGCCCGATGGGCCGCTGGGCCGGCCGATCGCTCAACCGGGCAGTCGCCTGGCTAACACGCCTCGGCATCAGCGTCTGGGGCAGTCGGGTGCTGCAGATTCGCGGTCGCAAGAGCGGCGAGTGGCGGTCCACGCCGGTGAACCTGCTTGCCTACGAGGGTCAGCGGTATCTCGTTGCGCCGCGCGGTCAGACACAGTGGGTGCGGAACCTGCGGGTCGCCGGCGGAGGCGAGTTGCGGGTCGGACACCGCGCCGAGCGATTCGCCGCCAGCGAGCTGGCGGATACGCAGAAGCCGGATCTGCTGCGCGCTTATCTGAAGCGCTGGAAGTTCGAGGCCGGAATGTTCTTTGATGGCATCGGCCCGGATGCGTCAACGGAGAAGCTGCTCGAGATCGCCTCCGGCTACCCGGTCTTTCTGATCAGCCCGGCCTAGTCCGCGGCCCGGCTCACGTCGCCAGAAAGGTCCGGCACCGGGCGGATCTCCGAGCAGCTCACCGGGAACTCGGCATCGGCGCCGACAGCTAGATAGCGCATTCCTGCTCGTCGGGGCGCTGTTCATACTGGTCGGCGTTGGCATCGCCGAGTTCGCGCACTGACGCCGGCCAAGGACGTCCGCCAACGGGCTGCCGCCCTGCGGTCGCGGACAGCCTAGGCATGCAGGCCGGCCAGGCTGGCTGTCAGTTCGGCCGGAACTCGCGCCGCGCCCGCCCGTCCGAGCTGATGAGCTCCCGTGCCCTGGCCGTGCGCACCGCGTCGGAAAGCGTGCCAATGTCGTAAGCGCCGTAATGCCGCTTGCCGTTGACGAAGAACGTCGGCGTACCGGAGACACCGCTTAGGTCAGCGGAGTCAACGTCTGCGGCGATCTTGGCCTGGCCAACGTGCTTGCTCAGGTCGCGAACGAACCGGCCGGTGTCCAGGCCGATCGCGCCCGCGTAGCGGATCAGGTCGTTGGCTGTCAGCGCACCCTGGTGGTCGAGCAACTGGTCGTGCATTTCCCAGAACCTGCCTTGCTTGCCCGCCGCCTCGGCGCCCTCGGCGGCGAGCATCGCATGCGGGTGCACGTCGGTGAGCGGCAGGTGCCGAAACACGTAGCGCAGGTCGCCGTAGTCGGCCAGCAGCTCTCGCACCACCGACTCGCCCTGGCCGCAGTACGGGCATTCGAAGTCGGCGTATTCCACCAGCGTGACCGGTGCCCTGCTAGGGCCGCGCACGTGGTCGCGCTCCGGGTCGACCGGTACGGCGAGATCGATGATGGTATCGGCGGTGCCGAGCAGAGCGCGGAGCCGCACCCGCTTCGGCAGCTTCGCGGTGAGGCGGAAGACCAGCCAGGTCAGGGCCGATGCGCACACCGCAGCGGACAGGACGCCGACCTTCGCCTCGGCCAGCTCCGTGCCATGGAAGGCAAGTGACGCGATCAGCAGCGAAACGATGAAGCCGATGCCCGCGATGACCCCGGCGCCGGTGACCGCCGCCCAGCCGACCGGCGGGCGGATCCGGCCCCGGCTGACCAGGGTGAGCAGCCAGGCTGCTCCGACCGTGCCGACCGGCTTTCCCACGACGTAGCCAACGAGTATCCCGAGCGTGATCGGCGAGGTGAAAGCGCGGGCCAGGAAGCTGCCGCTGATAGTGATCCCCGAGTTCGCCAGGGCGAACAGCGGCACGATCAGGTAGCTCGTCCAGGGATGGAACAGCTGTTGCAGCCGGTCGTTCGGCGAGAGCGCCGTGCGTACGCTCTCCCGCGCGTCGCGAGCCAGTTCCGGGGTCGGCTGCTCGCGGAACAGCCGGAACGATTCAGACGCTTGCTCCAGCTCGCTGCGGGGAGCGGGATATGCCAGGGCGAGCAGGCCCATCACCAGGCCGACCACAACAGGATCGACGCCAGACTTGAAGAACGCGACCCAGGCGGCCAGCCCCAGCAGTAGGTAGACCGAGCCGGTGCGAATTCCCTGCCAGCGGGCTACCACGACCACTGCGAGCAAGCCAAGGCCGATACCCATCGCGGTCGTGTCGATGTGGCCGCTGTACACCAGGGCGATGACCACAATGCCTGCCACGTCGTCGACGATCGCGAACGTGAGCAGATACGTGCGCACCCGGTCGGGCACGCCCTGGCCGACCAGGGCCAGCAGGCCGAGCGCGAACGCGGTGTCGGTCGACATCGCCGTGCCCCAGCCGGACGCCGAAGCCTGCCCTGCGTTGATGGCCAGGTAGATCGCTATCGGCGCGATCATCCCGCCTACGCCGACCACCAGAGGCAGCGCGAGCCGGTGGCGCTCCCGCAGTTCGCCCATGTCGAACTCGCGGCGCGCCTCCAGCCCGACGACCAGGAAGAAGAACGTCATTAGCCCGGAATTCACCCAGCCGTGCAGGCTGTCCGCGATGCCGGTCGTGCCGATCCGGATCGACAGCTGGGTCTGCCATGCTGCCACGTAACCGGAGGAGTCAATGTTCGCCCAGACCAGCGCGGTGAGCGCGGCCGCCAGCAGGACCACCGAGCTGCCGGTCTCGGTGCGCAGGAACTGACGAAGCGGCGTCTGCCGGCTCCGCCCCCACACCGTGTGCAGTGAGAACAGCGAGGCTGACGAGCCCGAATCAGTCACTCCTGGATTCTCTCCCGCGGCCGCCAGCATCCGAAAGGCGCGGTGCCCGGCCGACGCCCGACTAGGGATCGCCGCGGCTTAGGCTCCGCCGCAGGAAACAGTGTCGGTCTCGGCGGTCCGGCCAGGATACGGGCCTGCGGCTGCGCTCCGGTCGTCAGACGTAGGACTCGTCGACATAGCACCAGCGCCAATGCTCTCCTGGCTCGAAGGACCCTGCGATCGGGTGCCCGGTCGCATACGCGTGACCGCGAGCGTGCCGGAGCGGGGACGAGTCGCAGCAACCGACATGCCCGCAGGTCAGGCACAGGCGCAAGTGCAGCCAGGCCGAGTCAAGGCGCAGGCACTCCTCGCATCCCTGCGGGGTGCGAGCTGCCACCGGGCGCACCAGGATGAGGTGCGGATCGCGGACCGACGCCACAACTGTCCTCCGCTTCTACGGCCAACTCCGCTGCTGCGGCCATAAACCACCACGGTCCCCTGGCCCGCGAGCGCCGCACATCGTCAGGACGGCTAGTTCTGCTAGCTCGGGTAGCAGGTCCGTGCGCGCCACCCGCGTGTCGCCAGCGCCCGCGACCGCCGGATCGCTGCAGCGCGTCGGGGGACTTGTCCGGCCCGGCCGTACCTAATCGGTGACATGTCCTGCATGCCCGCATTAGTGAGCAGGACGGGACGTGGCGGGGTATGAGACGACGGACGTGGCGGGGGTATGAGACGACGGACGTGGCGGGGGTATGAGACCTCGCGTACCGGCTCGCCAGCCCGGTCCGGCCCTGCCGCGGATTCCATCACGAACCGCCATAAACCTGCGGAGCCTCGCTGCCTGAGCTGGCCAGTACATCGCCAGATCGTGCCGCGTTGAGCGTGTATCCGCGGGATTACGCTTGGTCACGGCAAGGGAGCAGCTCATCATGAGCAAGTCAGTTGCGGGCCATGGCCGACAGCGGTGATATCGGACGCGGCCAGCTCACCGCATCCAGGCGGCTGCTCATGCTGTCCCTCCTGCTCACGCAGCAAGAGGACCAGGCCAGGATCATCCAGCTGGTAGCGAACGCGGTGGAGTCGCTTGCGCGCTGCGAGACCGAGGGCATCCTGCTCGACCAGGTGTGGCAGGACATCGGGCGGCGCGGCCACGGCCTGCTGCCCGCCGAGGTGGCCGGCGCGGCCGCGTCTACGCTTGGCGGCCGCGTCAGCTCAGCCGCTCACTGCTGGGCCTGGGCCTACCCGATCCCCGCTGGCTACGGCAGGACCGGATGCCTCGTCGTCGGCGCAGACCGCGCGCCGGGGGAGGACGACCAGTTCGTGCTCCAGGCCCTGGCCCAGCACGCTGGCGTCGCCCTCGCGAACGCGCGCCTGCACTCTCGCGAGCGCGCGCAGGCGGCGGAGTTGCGAGCCGCCAACCTGGCGCTGCGCCGCAGCATCGAGATTCACGACCGGCTGACCCAGGTGGCGTTGCGAGGCGAAGGGCAGGAGGGCATCGCCAGGGCTGTCTACGAACTGACCGAGCATCCTGCTGGGATCGAGGACGCGTTCGGCAATCTGATCACATGGGCCGGACCAGACCCGCCTGATCCGAACATTCAACGCATATCCGGGCGTCGAGATCGGGTGCTGCGCCAGGCGATGGAAACGCCGGGCCCGGTCAGGGACGGCAGGCGCCTGATCTCGGTAGCCAGGCTCTCTGGTGCACCGGTGGGCGCTGTGGTCCTTGCCGACCCGGCCCGGACTGCCGGGGAGGCTGAGCGGGTGGCCATCGAGCACGCCACCACGGTCCTGGCCATGGAGGTCGCGCGCCTGCAAAGCCTGAACGAGTCGCAGACCCGCGCCCGCAGCAACCTGGTGCTCGAGCTTGTCATCGGCGAGGAGGGAACGGGAGTCGTCAGCCGGGCGCAGGCGCTCGGGTATGACCTCGGCCGACCGCAACGGGTCGTCGCGCTGGAGCGGGGTTCTAGCGGGAGTGAGGAGATCGATGTCTTCTTCCAGGCCGTCAGCAGGGCCGCCACGGCGCACCGGGTCGGGTCCATGCTCGCGGCGAGGCTTACCGACGTCATCCTGCTGGCGGACGCGGAGGCGCCCTGGGATCGCTTCCGGGCCTCCGTAGACTCCGAGTCGAATGGTGCGCGCTGCTGCATCGGGGTAGGCGGGCGCTGCACCGGGGTCGCTGACTTCCCGCGCTCCTACCGGGAAGCCCAGCTGGCCCTGCGGATCCAGCAGGCGGTGGGCGGGGCCGCGCGGGTGACGATCTTTGATGACCTCGGCGTTTACCAGGTCCTGGCCACCGACACGGACCCCTCCGCGATGGAGTCGTTCGCTCGCGGCTGGCTCGGTGCCCTGATGGACTACGACGCCGTGCATGGGACGCAGCTAGTCACGACACTGACCGAGTACCTGGACCGCGGCGGCAGCTACGACTCGACAGCAGCCGCTCTTTCTGTGCACCGCAGCACGCTGAAGTACCGGCTCAGGCGCATTCGCGAGGTATCCGGCTACGATCTCGGCGTCCCTGACACACAGTTCAACCTCCAGCTGGCGGCGCGGGCATGGCGGACGCTGCAGGCGCTGCGCAGGGCCTGACCAGGTATGTCGTACCAGCTTGTCCCGCGAGGACAGCAGGTTGGCCCGCACGGGACGGTGCGCCCCTGGACCTACCTCGCCAATGCTGAAGCCATCACTTAAAGGGAACGGGGTGAGCCCTGATGAGTGTGGATCTTGACGCTGACATGTATGTCCGTGATCTAGAAGAGCATCTCCGGCTGATCTTGTTCGGCGGAGCCTGCGCACCTGATGCGAAGGCAGCCGTGCTGCTGGTCCGCGGCGCGCTGGCCGGCGGCGATCGCTGCCGGGCGGCCGGGCTGGCCCGGTCAACGCAAGGGCTCGCCGATGCCTGGCCGCACGACTGCGACATGACGGCGGCCGCCGCGCATGCCCGCGGACTGGTCGAGCGGGACACAGCCTGGCTCGAGCGGGCTGCCGACACGTACACGGCGCCGCTGGCTCGTGCGGAAGCCACCGAGGATGCCGGCCTGGCCTGGGCCGCACAGGGGAATCAGGGCAACGCGGTGGCCAGGCTGCGGCAGGCCTACGCCCTGTACGAGCAGCTGGGCACCGTCACCGCAATGGCCAGGGTCCGGTCCCGGCTGCGCGCTGCGGGAGTCAGGCTGCACCACTGGAGGCGCGTGGACAAGCCAGCGTTCGGCTGGGGCAGCCTTACCGAGACCGAGCGGCGGATTGCTGATCTGGTGGCGCGCGGTCTCAGCAACCGGCAGGTGGCCAGCCAGGTATTCCTGAGCACGCACACGATCGCGTTTCACCTGCGGCACATCTACTGGAAGCTCGACGTCAGCTCCCGGGTGGAGCTAGCCAGGTTGGTGGCCGGGCAGGCGACGGCTGAGTCGGAACCCGGGTTACGCCGCACCGCACTAGTCGGTCTGAGGATGTGAGCGCTCGTCGGCAGGGGAAGTGTGGCGGTAGGAGCAGGGTGAGCCCCATGGAGCTCAGGAGGCAAGACCAGCCGCTCAGGAGGTAGGAGAAATGGCAACGGCAGTTGGCATCGATCTCGGGACCACCAACTCTGTAATCGCGGCAACGGAGGCGGGGAAGCCAACGGTCATCCCGAATGCTGAAGGACAGCGAACTACCCCCTCGGTCGTGGCCTTCACCCCGCAGGGCGAACGGCTGGTCGGTCAGCTAGCCAGGCGGCAGGCGATCCTGAACCCTAAAGGGACGATCTACTCGGCCAAGAGGTTCATCGGGCGGCGCTACAGCGAGGTCCAGAGCGAGCTGAACGCCGTCTCGTACGACGTGGTGGCGGGCCCGGACGACGCCGCCAGGTTCAAGATAAGCGGCCGGGAGTACGCGCCAGAGGAGATCTCGGCCCTGGTGCTGCGCAAGCTGGCAGAGGATGCCGCGAAGTTCCTCGGCGAGAAGGTCACCGAGGCGGTCATCACGGTTCCTGCCTACTTCAACGACGCCCAGCGACAGGCAACCAAGGACGCGGGCCGCATCGCCGGGCTGGAGGTACTGCGGATCATCAACGAGCCCACGGCCGCCGCGCTCGCCTACGGCCTGGACAAAAAGAGCGACGAGACTGTACTCGTCTTCGACCTGGGCGGCGGCACCTTCGACGTGAGCATCCTCGACATCGGCGACGGAGTGGTCGAGGTACGAGCGACAGCAGGCGACACCCACCTCGGCGGGGATGACTTCGACCGGCGGCTGGTCGACTACCTGGCCGATGAGTTCCAGCGCGACAACGGCATTGACTTGCGCGCGGACCCGCAGGCGCTGCAACGGCTGTTCGAGGCGGCCGAGAAAGCCAAGGTAGAGCTGTCTTCTGTCACGCAGACAACGGTCAGCCTGCCGTTCATTACCGCCGACGCATCCGGTCCGAAGCATCTCAACACCACCGTGATGCGCTCGACTTTTGACCAGATCACCGCCGACCTGGTCGAGCGGACCATCGGTCCGGTCAAGCAGGCACTGGCGGACGCCAAGCTGACCGACAGCGACATCGACGAGGTCATCCTGGTCGGCGGGTCCACCCGCATACCGGCGGTGCAGAACCTGGTGCGCAGGCTGACCGGCGGCAAGGACCCGAACATGACGGTCAACCCCGACGAGGTTGTCGCGCTGGGCGCCGCCGTGCAGGCCGCCGTGCTCAAGGGCGAGGTCAAGGATGTCCTGCTGCTCGACGTCACGCCGCTGTCGTTGGGCCTTGAGACGCTTGGCGGCGTGATGACCAAGATCATCGAGCGCAACACCACGATCCCCGCACGGCGCACCGAAGTATTCAGCACGGCCGAGGACAACCAGTCGGCGGTCGACGTCGTCGTGCTGCAGGGCGAGCGCGAACGTGCCGCCGACAACCGGGTACTTGGCCGATTCCGGCTCGAAAACATCCGGCCTGCGCCGAGGGGGACACCGCAGGTCGAGGTCACCTTCGACATCGACGCGAACGGCATCCTGAACGTGTCGGCCAGGGATAAGGACACCGGAGCCGAGCAGCGCATCACGATCAGCGAGAGCTCTAATCTGGACCAGACCGAGGTCGAGCGGATGATCGCCGACGCCGAGCAGCACCGCGACGAGGACCGGCAGCTTCGCGAGCTGACCGATGCGCGCAACGCGCTGGACACCGTCGCCCACCAGGTGGAGAGCCTGCTGGCCGAGCGCGGCGATACGGTCCCCGTGCACGAGAAGGCGCGGGCCGACAACCTGGTCGCCGACGCGCGGCAGGCCCTGAAGGACAATTCGCCGCTGGACAGGATCCGGACCCTGACCGCCGAGTTGCAGCAGATCTATCAGAGCCTCGGCGCGGTCGGCCAGGGCCCGATGGGCGCGGAAGAGGGGCCACTGCCCGAGGTTTCCGGCGACGATGACGTCATCGATGCCGAGTTCAGCACCGATGGCTGAGCGCACCGGAGGCCCGGAGCCTGAGGCGGACCGCCAGTCGTCTCCCCCGACGGCCCGGCCGCGGGATGGCGCCGCGGCCGGGCCCGCGCCCGAGCCTGGCGGTACCGGGCCGCACGACGCGCAAGAGCCGGAATCCGCAGCTGCCGCGGCGCGGATCGGCGAGCTGGAAGACCAGCGACTGCGGGCGCTCGCCGACCTGGAGAACCTGCGCAAGAAGTGCGCCAGCCAGGTCAGCCAGGTCAGGGCCGACACGCAGGCGCAAGTGACCGCGCAGTGGCTGCCGGTAGTCGACAACCTGGAGCGGGCGCTGGCTCATGCGCACGCCGATCCACGCTCCATCATCGAGGGGGTCACGGCAGTCAGGGACCAGGCCATGGGCGTACTGACCCAGCTCGGGTTTCCTCGGCGTGATGATGACCTCGGGGAGACTTTCGATCCGGCCAGGCACGAGGCCGTCGCATCCCGCGACGCGAGCGGTGCACCTGACGGCTCGGTCGTCGAGGTCGTCCGGCCTGCTTACGGAGCGGGAGACCGCCAGCTGCGGCCAGCCCAGGTGATCGTCGCCAAGGCCGACTAATGGCCGCCGACCGGGACTTCTACCAGATCCTGGGCGTGGACAGGACCGCCAGCCAGGATGAGATTCAGCGCGCCTACCGCAAGCTCGCGCGGGCAAATCATCCGGACGTCAACAAAGACCCCGCGGCTGAAGAGCGATTCAAGGACGTTTCCGAGGCCTACGACGTCCTGTCCGACCCGCAGACCAGGCGCCGCTACGACGCCTTCGGGCCTGACTTCCGCCAGGTCCCCGAGGACGTCGACCCGCAGGCCTGGCGCCGTGCCCAGGCTGGCGCGCGGGCGGGGGCTGGGGCCGGCCGGGCGGGTCGCGGTAGCGGCGGCGGATTCAGCTACGGAGCAGGCGGCGACGTCGACCTTGACGACCTTCTAGGCGGGCTGTTCGGCGGCCGCGCCGGGCGCGGCTGGGGGCCCGTCGCCGGCGCCGACCAGACGGCCGAGATCTCACTGACACTCGAGGAGGCGTATCAGGGCGCGCGCAGGTCAATCTCGCTGGCCGGCCCGGAAGGGACGCGGTCGCTGGATGTAACGATCCCAGCCGGGGTGACCGACGGCCAGCGGATCCGGCTGGCCGGCCAGGGCGGTCGTGGCAGCGACGGTGCGCGCCCAGGCGAGCTGTATCTGGTCGTCCGGATCGCGCCACACCGGACCTTCCGGCTCGAGGGCCGAGACCTGCACGTCGAACTGCGGCTCGCACCCTGGGAGGCCGCCCTCGGCACGTCGGTCGCCATCCCGACGCCAGGCGGCGAGGCCAAGGTGAAGGTTCCGCCGGGTACATCGAGCGGCAGGCGGCTCCGGCTGCGCGGCCGCGGTCTGCCCAATCCGAAAGGCAAGCCAGGCGACCTGCTCGCCGAGGCCCGGATCATGGTGCCGCACCGGCCGTCCGACGCGGAGCGGGAGCTTTTCGAGCAGCTCGCCGCCGCGTCGGACTTCGACCCGAGAGGACACCGATGAGCAGCTACGCGCTGATTCGTCCCGCGCGGCTGGACCTGGACGCATTCGCGGCAGCCGCCGGAATGCACCCGGAACTGGTCCGCAGGATGGTCGCTCTGGGCATCCTCGATGCCGCCAGCGACTCGGCCGGGCGCTTGTGGTTCGCTCCAGGGCAGGTCGCCGTCGTGGCGCGGATCCAGCGGCTGCGCGCCGGACTCGGGCTCAACTACGCGGCCATCGGACTCGTGCTCGACCTGCTCGACCGAATCTCGGCGCTTGAGGGTGCCCAGCGCACCGCCCCGACGGTCAGGAGGGTGATCAGATTATGGACGCGAGCCGGCTGACCCAGAACTCGACGCAAGCACTGCACGACGCGCAGACCAAGGCGCTGCGCTTCGGGCATGCCGAGGTCGACAGCGAGCATCTGCTGCTGGCGCTGCTCGAGCAGCCGGATGGCATCGTGCCGCGCCTGCTGACCCAGGCCGGCGTAGATCCCGACCGGCTGGCCAAGAACCTGGAAGCCGAGCTGGAGCGGCGCCCGCGGGTCAGCGGGCCCGGCGCGGCCCCTGGCCAGATTGCCGTCTCCCAGCGGCTGTCCCGGCTGCTCGACGACGCTGACCAGGAGGCCGGCCGCCTCAAGGACGACTACGTCTCCGTCGAGCATCTCGTCCTCGCGCTGCTGGCCGAGGGCCCGGCGACCGGCGCAGGCCGTCTACTGCACGACGAAGGCGCGACCAGGGGGGCATTCCTGCAGGCACTGGCCAGGATCCGGGGTAACCAGCGAGTCACCTCGGCCATGCCCGAGGTTGCCTACGAGGCGCTCGCGAAGTATGGCCAGGACCTGGTGGCCGAGGCCGCGAGCGGCCGCCTCGACCCGGTCATCGGCCGCGACGCCGAGATACGCAGGGTGATCCAGATCCTGTCGCGCAAGACAAAGAACAACCCGGTGCTGATCGGAGATCCCGGCGTCGGGAAGACCGCGATCGTCGAGGGCCTGGCGCAGCGGATCGCCCGCGGCGATGTCCCCGAAGGCCTGCGGGACAAGACGGTGTGGAGCCTCGACCTGGGCTCCCTGGTGGCCGGGGCGAAATACCGCGGCGAGTTCGAGGAGCGGCTCAAGGCTGTGCTCGCAGAGGTCGGGGCGGCGCAGGGACGCATTCTGCTGTTCGTGGACGAGCTGCACACCGTCGTCGGCGCGGGTGCTGCCGAGGGGGCCATGGACGCAGGGAACATGCTCAAGCCGATGCTGGCACGCGGCGAGCTGCACATGATCGGCGCGACCACGCTGGACGAGTACCGCAAGCACATCGAGAAGGACGCGGCTCTCGAGCGCCGATTCCAGCCCGTCATGGTCGACGAGCCCTCGGTCGAGGATGCGATCTCGATCCTGCGCGGGCTCCGCGAGCGCCTGGAGATCTTTCACGGAGTGAAGATCGCCGACAGCGCGCTGGTGGCCGCGGTGACGATGAGCCATCGTTACATTTCCGACCGGTTCCTCCCGGACAAGGCAATCGACCTCGTGGACGAAGCGGGCGCGGTGATCCGCACCGAGATCGACTCCATGCCGGCCGAGCTCGACGAGCTGACCCGCCGGGTAATGCGGCTGGAAATCGAGGACGCGGCGCTGGCGAACGAGGACGACCCGGCGAGCAAGGCGCGGCTGAGCGACCTCCGCAAGGAGCTCGCCGACTTGCGAGCAGAGGCGGACGCGCTGCGGGCTCAGTGGGATGCCGAGCGTCAGGCGCTGCACCGGGTGCAGGCGCTGCGCGAGGAGATGGAGCAGGTCCGGCAGCAGGCTGAGCAGGCCGAGCGCGACTACGACCTGAATGCCGCCGCCGAGCTGAGGCTCGGCAGGCTGCCGGAGCTGGCGCGACGGCTCGAGGCGGAGGAAGCGAGCCTGGCTGGCAGGCAGGGCGGTCAGCGGCTGCTGCGTGAGGTCGTGACCGAGGACGAGATCGCGGCTATCGTGGCCCGCTGGACGGGCATCCCGGTCAGTCGGCTGGAGGAGGGAGAACGCGAGAAACTACTGCGCCTGGACCAGACCCTGCACGAGCGCGTGGTGGGCCAGGACGAGGCGGTACAGCTCGTCAGCGACGCGATTATCCGAGCGGGATCGGGGATCCACGATCCGCGCAAGCCGATCGGCTCGTTCCTCTTCCTCGGACCCACCGGGGTCGGGAAGACAGAGCTGGCCAAGTCCCTGGCGGCTGCGCTGTTCGACACCGAGGACGCCATGATCAGGGTCGACATGAGCGAGTACCAGGAGCGGCACACAGTGAGCCGCCTGCTCGGCGCGCCGCCCGGATACGTCGGCTACGAGGAGGGCGGGCAGCTGACCGAGGCGGTCCGCAGGAAGCCCTATTCGGTGGTGCTCTTCGACGAGGTGGAGAAGGCTCACTCGGATGTTTTCAACACCATGCTGCAGGTGCTCGACGACGGACGCCTGACAGACGGGCAGGGGCGCACCGTCGACTTCCGCAACACCGTCATCATCATGACGTCCAACATCGGCTCCGAATACCTGCTGGAGGACGCCAGGGCGGATGGTGAGATCGAGCCAGACACGCGCGAGCGGGTCCTGGCGGCGATGCGAAGCCACTTCCGGCCCGAGTTCCTCAACCGGCTGGACGAAATCGTGCTGTTCAAGCCGCTGACCGAGCCGGAGATCGAGCGCATAGTTGACCTGATGCTCTCCGACCTGCGGGCCCGGCTTGGCGAGCGCCAGATGGCGCTGGAGGTTTCCGCACAAGCCCGGCGTTACATCGCCAGCGAGGGTTTCGACCCTGTCTACGGCGCGCGACCCCTGCGCCGGTTCATCGCCAGGGAGGTCGAGACCAGGATCGGGCGCGCGCTGCTAGCTGGTGACGCGCGGCCCGGCGCCGTGATCGAAGTCGGCTACGACGGCGCCGAGCTGAGCGTGAGCTACCAGAACCTCGAGTGACCTTAAGGCACGCCCATGTCAGGTGAACTGATCAAATGTCCGAACTGCGGTCTGCGAAACCGGGTGCCGGCCGCGGCCGCGGGGACCCCCCGCTGCGGCAGCTGCCATCGGCCGCTGCCGTGGATCGTGGACGCCGGCGACGACACATTCGCCGAGATAGCCGAGACCGCGTCCGTGCCCGTGGTGGTAGACCTGTGGGCGCCCTGGTGCGGTCCGTGCCGGATGGTAAGCCCGGCTCTGGCGGGCCTGGCCGCCGACCTGGCCGGGCGGATAAAGCTGGTCAAGGTCAATGTGGACGAATCGCCAGGACTGCAGCGCCGCTTCGGCGTGCAGTCCATTCCCACCCTGCTGCTGCTGCGCGGCGGACTCGTCGTCGCGCGGCAGATCGGAGCTGTGCCAGCGCCGCAGCTGCGAACCTGGGTGGACCAGGCGCTGCACAGTTCCTGAGGCCGGGGGAAAGTCGGTTGTAGCGGGACGCAAGCGCAGGGCAGCATGCGGGCATGGTCCGCTTGCTGCTGCTGCCCGCCGCCGGCCGCAGGGCGGCGCTGCTAGTGCGACCCTGGCTCGCGGCCGACATGTCGGAGCTGCTGGCGGAGATGGACCGGGAGTACCCCACGCAGGGGCTATGGTCGAATCATGACGACCGGCCGGAGCGCCGCGACTGGACGGGGCCGAGGGATGAGCAGGAAGCCGCGGAGTGGCTGGCGAGTCAGGATCGCGGCTGGCGTGACCGCGACTTCCTGACCTTTGCCGTCCTGGAACTCCGGGCGCAGGCCGGCGGGCTGGTGGGGCATGTCGGGCTGAAGGGCGGCGGGCCAGGTGACCGGGTCAGCCATGTCGATGCCGCCGAGATTAGCTACTGGACGGCCACCCAGGCCCGGAGCAGGGGCGTGGCCTGCGCGGCGGTTGACGCAGTGACACGGTGGGCGTTCGACAGCTTCGGCGCGGACGGGCTGCGGCGGATCAAGCTGGTACATAATCTGGACAACTACGCGTCCTGTCGTGTCGCGCAGAAGAGCGGCTACGCGCTGGATCACACGAGCCCGGCCAATCCGCCCCTGTGGTTCACCGCGGGTCACGTGCACGTCCGCGCGGCGGGTGGCGCGTGACCGCGCTACCGGTTTTACCTCCGCGGCCACGGGCACCGGGCCGGGACGGGGCCTCCGACCTGCCGGTCGGCTAGCCAGTCGCCGGCTGGCCGGCTGCTGCCGCCGCGAAGGGCCTGTCCTCGGCGTAGTCGCAGGTCCCGGATGTCCTGAACTGCATGGCCGCGCGCACCACCTCGGCGCCCAGTTCGCGCAGCTGGTCGGCGATGGCCTGGTCGGCGAGCCGGCCTTCCGGGTCAAACGATTGCCATGACTGCGGCACTGGAAGCACGAGCGGGACGCTCCAGGCCCGCAGCGCCCTCGCGATGAAGTCCATGGTGTTGACGGCCTGCAGACCCTGGACGCCCCCGGCAGTAGTGACGAGGCCGATTGGCTTACCGGATAGGTAAGGCGGCTCACTCTCGGCTAGCAAGATCAGCCAGTCAAGCGCGTTCTTGAACGAGCCGCTGACCGATCCGTGGTAGGTCGGGCTACTCCAGATCATCGCATCGCAGCCGTGCACTGCTTCCGCGAACTCATGCGCGGCCGACGGGATCGCGTGTTCGGCCGTGTAGGGCGGTAGGTCCAGGTCACGGATCCAGAGCAGCCGGGTGTCGGCCCCTTTCGCGGCTGCGCCCTCCAGCGCCGTCTGCAGCGCGGTGCGGCTGGTCGACTCGGCGCGAAGGGAACCACCAAGGCCTACCACCCGTACCGGCATCGCCATTTGCTCCCCCTTTCCCGCCGCCGCCAGAACTTCCCCGCCTTGAATTGGCTCCAGGTGCCAGCGAAGACTGGCTAGGGGACTTACTTCATGGAATCCAGCAATTTCCGGCAAGCCTGCTCGCAGCGGCGGCAGGCTTGGGCGCAGATCCGGCAGTGCTCATACGCGCGGCCGTGCTGCTCGCATTCGTCGCCTGTGTTCTTGCAGCTAGCCACGCAGGCCTCGAGCAGCGGCATGCTGACATCGATGTCGCAGTCCGCCCGGCTTGTCACCGCGACCGCCGCGTTGCAGATATCGGCGCAGTCTAGGCACAACCGGATGCACTCGATCATCTCGGTCACGTCGCTCTCGCTCAGGTCGTCGCCGGCGTCTGCGGCGCAGGCCTGAGCGCAGTCGCTGAGCGAGTCGATAGCGGCGGTCAGCACGCCGTCGTAGTCGTCGGCCGCGCGCTGGTGCGGCGCGCGCGGCTGAGCAGCGCGCGGGTGCGCAGCGAGTGATTGCCTGGCGTTTCTCACGGTCCCCCCGGCTGTGACTCGTCAACAGCGCCTAGGTACCCGCATTCGGTGCCGGTCACTCGCGGCCGCGCCGCTCCTATCGGACAGACCGCCCGGCCAGCTTTACGTCTGGCTGGCAAGGTACTTTGGGCACATCGGCGCACCCTGATGAGCCCGCTAGCTCGGCGGCGGGCGCAATTGCAGAGGAGCTGAGAGATATGCCAGAAGAGAGGCGCCACGAGTCATCCGACCTTGAGGACTACGAGGTTCTCGACTCGGCCGACACGCTAGCTGGAGCACCAGGGGATGACCCGCTTGACCGCGCACTAGCTACCCCGGAACGGTGGTCTGCGGCGATGAGATTCGGCGCGACCGCGGCCGAGCAAGAGGAAGGCGAATCCCTGGATGAGTTGCTCACCGAGGAAGAGCCGGACGTCGGGACCGGCCCCGATGCCGACCGCCCTGACCTTGGCTGGGACGAGAACGCGACAGAGCAAGATGTGGCCCGGTTCTCGGTCGAGGAGGGCTCCGATCCCCGGACGGGCAGGCTGGTAGCGGGGGACGAGGGGGAATATTCCGACGAGGACGCCGATCTGGTCGCCCATGACGCGGGGATCGATGGCGGCGGGGCGAGCGCCGAGGAGGCGGCTCTGCACGTGGTCGACAACGACCTAGGCTCCGATGAGCAGCCAGATGCCTGAGGCATGTCGCCCGACGGGCGTCCTTCGAGCCGGGCACCCCGCGGCGCGCGGCGCGCGTATCACGTGCGCTGGCCTGGCTGATCGGCCGCGGTGAGTCAGGTGGAGCAATTCGCAGCACCCGAAGTGCGGGCCGACGACCATGTGCTCGGCTCGGCCCAGGCGCCGGTAACTGTTCTGGAGTACGGTGACTACGAGTGCCCGTACTGCCGGGGAGCCGCGCGGGACGTGCACCGGATGCTCGATCTTTACCCGGAGATGATCCGATTTGTATTCCGCAACTTCCCTATCGTGCAGCTCCACCCGCACGCGGAGCAGGCAGCAGAGGCGGCCGAGGCGGCCGCCGCCCAGGGGAAGTTCTGGGAGATGTACGAGCTCTTGCTCCGGCCGACGTCCGGCCTCGACCTCGACTCCCTGCTTGGCTATGCCGAGCGGCTGGGGCTTGATGTCGGTCGTTTCAGCAACGAAGTGACCGGCAACGTCTACGCCGGGCGGATCATGCGCGACGTCGGCGAGGGAGTCAGTAATGGAGTGAACGCAACTCCGAAGTTCTATGTCGATGGCGCGCGTATCGACGGCAAGTTTCCGCTTGAGGGCCTCGTCGAGGCCGTCCGGGCTGCGGTGGCTGCCGCGGCGGAGCTGCCCGGATCTAACCAAGGAGGTCAGCACAATGACTGAGACAGCAGGCGACAGCGAAAGAAGGCCTGGCAGCGACACCAATGACGTGCTGGGCGGGCCGGACCCGGCTGCGGACGAGGACGAGCTTGGCGGGGACCAGGCCGGCCGCGAGGACGAGCTTGGCGGGGACCAGGCCGGCCGCGAGGACGAGCTTGGCGGGGACCAGGCCGGCCGCGAGGACGAGCTTGGCGGGGACCAGGCCGGCCGCGAGGACGAACTAGGCGGACCGGGGTCGGCCTGAGCTTCGGCACCCGGCCGAGTCCGCGTCAGCTCAGGTCAGCCAGCCCGCTCAGGTCGACGCAGGTCATGGTGTGTCGGCTGACGAACACCATGACGACGGCGCCGCATACGCGGCAGCGGGCAACGGTGCCCGGCGCCCGCAGATATACGGTGAGCTCGGCCACCGGTCCGACGTTGCCGCAGGTGCCGCAGGTGCCCTTCGCGGCAGTCATCTCGGCGCCGAATACATCGAGCAGCAGGCCGCCGATCGCGTTCCCGTCGAGTGCTTCCATCAGCTTCCCCCCAGTCGCCCGGCGCCTGGTCCGCTGGGATCAGTCGCCGCTATAGCGCTGCTCCCGCCACGGATCTCCGTAGTTGTGATAGCCGTAGGTCTCCCAGAAACCCGGCACATCATGATCAAGCAGCTCGATCCGTCGAACCCATTTGGCGCTTTTCCAGAAGTACAGGTGCGGGACGAGCAGCCGGGCCGGCCCGCCGTGCTCAGCCTCGAGCGGCTGTCCGGCGTAGCCGAAGGCGATCCAGGCCTGGCCGCCGGTGACGTCCTGAAGCGGCAGGTTGGTCGTGTAGCCGCCGTCGCTGTGGGCAAGCACGAATGCGCCCTGCTTGCCGACCTGAGCGAGCAGCGTGTCGACCGACACGCCTTCCCAGGTCGTATCGAGTTTTGACCAGCGCGTGACGCAGTGGATGTCGACGTTCACTGTCTCGGTCGGCAGCGCGCGGAACTCCTCCCAGCTCCAGCTCTTAGCCCCGCTGGCGCCGGTGATCGAAAATGTCCAGTCCTGCAACCCCGTCCGTGGCGTCGGACCAGCCGACAGTACAGGGAAATCGGCGGTTACGTGCTGGCCGGGGGGAATGCGGCTGGCATCGGCTTCGGGCACGGCGCGATGGTGAAACCCGCGCGAGATTCGGCTCATTTGTCCGGTCAGCTCCTCCCTTACTGCCCGTGAACTGAGCTCCAGTCCCTGCCGAGAGGCTGGCGCTCAGCTTTCCCCTCAGCGTGCCATGCCTGCCGATGTTAGCTAGCGTCAGGGTGCGGGCGCTTGCGCAGTTCCTGGCGGTGGCGCCGCGGGCGGGGCGAGCCTTCCGCGATATAGCCTGACCGTGCCGAGCCGGCCAAGCCAGTGGCCGGTCGCTGACAGCCGTTCCGCCGTTACGGCCTGACCGTCCGGGCTGGCGGGGAATCGCCAACCCGGCGGGCCAAGCCGACGGCTCTGCGACGCACCGGCCGCGCCTCGTACGTTAGCGTCGGAAGGGGACTGTGAGCACAGCGGATAAGCCGGCGACGCCGCCTGATTCGACTGCCGGGCTCAGCTACACCAGCAGCCGCGGACGTTACGTGCTGGCGGCCACGGTTCTCGGCTCCGCGATGGCCGCGATCGATGCCACGGTAGTGGGCATCGCCTTGCCGGCCATTGGCCGAAACTTCGGCGCCAGCCTGGCCGAACTGCAGTGGGTCGTAAGTGCGTACCTGCTCACCCTGGCCGGCCTGCTGCTGTTTGCCGGTGCGCTCGGTGACCGGTACGGCCGGAAGCGCATCTTCCTGATCGGCGTCGTGTGGTTCGCCCTGGCGTCGGTCACGTGCGGTCTCGCGCCGAGCGTTGCGGTCTTGATTGTGTCCCGTGCCGTGCAGGGCATCGGCGCCGCCTTGCTGACGCCGGGCAGCCTTGCCATCATCGAGGCTTCGTTCCGCCAGCAGGACCGCGGCAAGGCCATCGGCGCCTGGTCGGGCCTGGGCGGGGTGGCCACCGCGATCGGCCCGTTCCTGGGCGGATGGCTGATCGAGGCGGTTTCCTGGCGACTGATCTTCGCGATCAACATTCCGATCGCCCTCGCGGTCGTAGTTCTCGGAGTGCGCCATATACCCGAATCCCGCGACCAGGAGCTGACCGGACCAGTCGACATCGCGGGCGGGTTCCTGGCCGCGGCCGGCCTGATCGGAGTGATCTATGGGCTGGTCGAGGGGCCGTCCGGCGGCTTTACCCGGCCGGTGCCGCTGACCTCGATTCTCGTCGGCGCGCTGTTGCTGGCCGCGTTCGTGGCCTGGGAGCGGCGCGCCCGGGCTCCGTTGCTGCCGCCGAGGATGTTCGCCGTTACCCAGTTCACCGCCGCCAACCTCGTCACCTTCGCGGTGTACGGCGCGCTGGGCGGGACGCTGTTCCTGTTGCCTATTGAGCTCCAGCAGGTATCGGGTTACACGCCTCTTGAGGCGGGCATCTCGCTGCTTCCGGTCACGGTCATCATGCTCGCGCTCTCCGCAAGGTCCGGCGCCCTCGCGACCCGCATCGGCCCGCGACTGCAGATGAGCGTCGGGCCGCTTGTCATCGCGGCCGGCCTGGCGTTGTTCATTCGAATTGGCCCGTCCGGTGACTACCTCACCGAGGTGCTGCCTGCGGTCCTAGTCTTTGGCTTCGGGCTCGCGATCAACGTCGCGCCGCTCACATCTACCGTCCTGGCGGCTGTTCCTGCGAGCCGAGCGGGAGTAGCCTCCGCCGTCAACAACGACGTCGCCCGTACCGCTAGCCTGATCGCCGTGGCCGTGCTGCCAGCCGCCGCGGGCCTGAGCGGCGCTGCCTACCTGCATCCCGCGCAGTTTTCGGCCGGATTCAGCCGGGCATCGCTCATCGCGGCCGCCGTGTGCGTGGCCGGCGGCGTGCTGGCCGCTATCACTATTCGAAATCCCCGCGCGGCGGCCGGTGCGCGGGCCGCCGCGCAGCGGCAGCTCTTGCACTGCGGCCTGGACGCTCCTGCGGTGCCGTTGCCGGAAGTGCGGGGCGCGAGTGGTGTCGACGGCGGGTCGGCCAGCGGCTGACCGCATTCGACGCCACGGCCATCTGCGCGCCTAAAGGATTCGCACCGCCAGCGGCTAGGGCTCGGCGCCAGGATCTGCCGGCCGCCATTTATCCTGAGCTGGTAGCGCAATCAACTCACGGCCGGCGGCCGAATGCGGTGCCCGAGGTTCGTAGGTAGGCACAGCGGCGCTGGCATCACTGGCACTACGAGGTAACGCGCGGGCAGACGTGCGGCCAGCGCGTTCGGGATCTAGGAGAGTGGCCGATGGCTACGTACCAGATGGTCTACGGGGACGACGACCAGGTAAGAACTGAGGTGCTCGACAACATAGACGAAGTGGAGCGAGAGGACGGCTGGGTCGTGCTCTTCCGCGGGCCCGAGGCGATCATGCGCGTCCAGGAAAGCCACGTCCGGTCGCTTGAGCGGCTTGATCCATAACGCCGGAGACCAGTTTTCCGGGGCCGCCGCCAGCGGCCAGCGTACCTGCCCACGGCGCCCGCCACCGATGCAGCTGACCGACCGGGCCACCGGAAGAGATCTCCCCATATCACCTGTGAGAGGTACAGATGGACCATGACCAGGCGCGGGCGCGGCTGATCGCACAGCGCACCGAGGTGGCAGGCCTGCTCGGGGATGCTGGCACGGCAGCGCGGCAAGACCAGGTGGCTCAGGGCGACGTGGGAGACTCCGCCGACTCCGCCCAGGCGCTCAGTGCCGCGGGCATAGACGATGCTGTGGTGGCAGGCTTGCGCGACCGGATGGCCGCGATAGAGCGCGCCTTGAAGCGCCTGGACGACGGCACGTACGGCTTCTCCGTCCGCAGCGGCGAGCGAATCCCAGACGCGCGGCTAGAGGCCAACCCCGCGGCGGAGCTCACCGTCGCGGAGGCTCGGGACCGGCAGTGACAGAATGCACGCCATGGGCCAGGGCGGCGTTTTCTGGCGTGATTGCCGACTGATTGCCGACCGAACCCGGCAAGCACCCACATCCCGGCAGTCGCGCTGATCCTTCTACCCTATTTATGGCTTTCGCGGCACCGGTTATGTTGTCCTTGACAAGTAGTTGATTGTTTGATTAACTCCAAAGCTATCACGGCTGTCGAGATATGCCGCGTCTGGTCGGCGTCCGTGCCAGCAAGCGCGAATGGCCAGGTGCCGACGCGAGCACAGCAAATCGGCAGCGGCAGGCCCCTCTCCTCGCGCATCTTCGTAGTCGGGCGGCATGACGTCAAGCCATCGTTGCGATTCGGCACTGCGGAGTCATGAACTGCGAAATGGGGGACAAGCTAGGAGAAAAATGATGACGAAATGGGCTGAAACAGTCGGCCCTGATACACAGTTCGAACGGGACGTCGTTCCCTATATGAAGGAGCTCTACCCTTCGGCGCTGCGGATGACCCGCAACCCCAGCGACGCCGAGGACCTTGTCCAGGAGACGGTCGCGAAGGCCTATCGCGCCTTCCACCAGTTCGAGCCGGGCACGAACCTGCGGGCCTGGCTGTACCGGATCATGTCCAACACGTACGTCAGCGCCTACCGGAAGAAGCGCCGGGAGCCCCTGCAGTCGCACTACGACTACATCGAGGCGGCGCCTGCTGTGGCGGGTGGGCTGAACGAGCCAGCCAGGTCGGCGGAGGCCGAGGCCCTTGACCGGCTGGCGGACTCCGACATCATGCAGGCCCTGCGGGAGCTGCCTGACGAGTTCCGGACCGCCGTCTACCTGGTAGACGTCGAGGGATACCCGTACAAGGAGGTGGCTGAGATTCTTGCCATCCCCATCGGCACGGTGATGTCGCGTATCCATCGCGGCCGCGCGAAACTGCGGCAGCGGCTCAGCGCGGCGGCTGCGCCCAGCGCGGCGGCAGCGGCCTAGCCGCGGCTGCCGCGGGCGCCGGCCGCCGCAGCAGCAGCCTGCCCGGCTGCACCGCGACCGCGAGCTGCCTGGTCATGCCCATGACCTCGCCATCCAGTTCCCACCGCTGCGCCCGCTCGAGTAGCACATGCAGGTCCCGGAACTGAACTCTCCGCACCCGGTCCGTAGGCGCGCGGCGCAGCAGGATGTGCGCCGCCAGCGCTGCCCAGCCAAACCATCCGCGCGCGGTTAGCACCACTGCGTCCAGCCTGCCGTCGTCGGGAGTGGCATCAGGCAGCAGCGGCAGTCCGCCGCGCAGCCTTCCGACGTTGCCGATAATGACCGCGCTCGCGCGCAGGCTGACCGGCGGCTGCCCGTCTGCAGCCAGCGTGACCCGCATTGGCCGGTCGCTGAGGTGCCTGAGGACGGACACGGCGTAAGCGGCCCAGCCCAGCCGCCTCTTCAGCGGCTCGCTGGTGTCGCTCAGCATCCTCGCATCGAGCCCGAGCCCGGCCATGCCCACAAACAGCGTCCCGTTGGCCAGCCCGGCATCGATGGGCTGGTCGCGGCCCGTCAGCGCCACCGTCAGCGCAGCGCCCCGATCCACTGGGAGCCCCACGTTGCGGGCCAGCAGATTGCCGGTGCCTATCGGCACCACGGCCAGCGGCACGCCGCTGCCTGCGACTCCCGCCGCGCATGCCGTCACGGTGCCGTCTCCTCCGCAGGCAAGCACCAGGTCGACCCCTGCGGCTACGGCCGCCCTGGCCTGCCCTTGGCCTGGATCATTGGCAGTTGTCTCCAGCCAGAGCGGCTCGCGCCAGCCATGCGCTCGCATGGCCAGGCGGGTGGCCTGCCTGAAACTCTCGCCGTCGGCGAGCTTTGTCGGGTTCAGCACGACGGCGGCACGGCTCATGGCGGCGCTTCGCTTACCACGAACCCCACGCCAGGCTCGGGGCGGGCAACTGCGGCGGATCGAGGAACGCGGGCGGCGCCGACAGGCCAAGCGCCCCGATCGGCGAGGTCGCCGCGGCGTCCCGGCGCGTCAGGGCGGGCAGATTCCACTTTTCCTGCACGAGCTTGAGCACCGAGGTGTGGTCAAGGACATCGGGCAGCACGAAGTGCGGCCGAGCGTACGGCGAGACGATTACGGCCGGGACCCTGAACCCGTAGGTATCGTACCGGGTTGGTCCGGCGACAAGATCTTCTGCGTGCCGGACGTATCCAGGGAAAAGCCGTCTGAGCACGCTGCGCAGCCTCGACCGGTGTGCAACCAGGCTGCGTCCTGGCACATCGTCAGGGGGGACCGCGGCCGGCGGCGCGACGTGATCGTAATACCCGCCGTGTTCGTCGTAGGTCCAGATCAGCAGCGTGTGCGGCCAGCCCTTTCCGTGCATGACGCGGCTGATGATCTCAGCGGCGAAGCTCTCGCCCTTGCGGATGTCCTGCGGGTTCTCCTCCGAGTACTCGTCGAAATCCGGGTCGACAATGCAGAAGCCCGGCAGGGTGCCAGCCTCGGCATCGGCAAAGAACTGGTCAATGCTGTGCACGTGCAGGATGTGCCTGGCCAGGCCAAGCGGGTAAAGGCTCGCGGTGCATTGCAGGTCGCGCTTGAAGCCAACCTTCGCGCGCCGCAGGGGGCGCCCGAGCGACTGGAAGTAGTGCCGGATGCGGCGGCTCTCGTACCGGGCGTACCGCCGCAAGGCTGACTGGTCCGCGGCGTCCGGGCGATAGTTCGCCCAGGAGATGCCATGCATGGTCAGCATGTCCAGGATGGTCCCGGCCGGCGGACGGTCGAGGATGTTGACCGGCAGGTCATCCATCAGCCCGTGCGCGGTGCCTGCCAGCAGGAACCGCCGATTGGGGAACGTCGGGCCAAGGCAAGAGCTGAACCAATGGTCGGCTAGCGGAAACGTGCGGGCCAGCCCGTGGTAGAAGGGCAGGTCCTGCTCGGTCCAGTAGCCCATGGCTGCCGTCTTGTCACCAACTGGCGCGACCGTCTGCGTTGCAGTGACGAAGCCGTTCATCTTGCCGTCGGCCCACTGCGCGTGGCTGGCACTCCAGCTCTGACAGGGCACACCGGATTGCTGCACCGGCGATGTCCGGTGAAAGGCACGGACGGCCTGACCGCGGGCATCGGGATTCTCCGCGTCGGGCCTGCCGTCCTCGTCAGTGGGCAGTCCCTCGCCGCGCCCGGCCAAGGTGCCGAGGTAGTTGTCGAAGGAGTGATTCTCCATCATCAGCACCACGATGTGCTTGACCTGCGGCAGCAGGTCAGTTCCCGGCGGCCTGGACGGGTCGGGCCGGTGGCCTGGCTGTCGGGGTGCCATCTTCTGGCTGCGCCGGTTTAGTGCCTGCCGCTCGATCCGTTCCCAGGCGTTAGCCCCGCGCATCTGTCCGGCCGCCCTTCGCTGCTTATGGCCCCTACGCTCTGGCGGCGCTCTAGCTGCCCGGTGCCGGAGCCCGCAAACTAGTGGCAGCGGCAGGCACACCCAGGCGGGCTGGACGGCACATCGTGGCTGTCGGCGTGCGGCAGCAGTACCGCGCCAACACCCCCGATTGCCTGCGAACGCGCCTGCGCCAGCAACTGCGCGGTCGCCTGCCGAGCGTTCTCGCCGGTGCGAGACATGCGCGCGGCGATTAGTCCGGTCACGATCGGCGCCGAGAAGGATGTGCCGCTCCACTTCGCCATGCCGTAGAAGTTCCGGACCTGGCCGACGTAGGGACTGACATGACAGGTGTACCTGCCAGTCGCATAGGCGTTGACGATGTCGCGGCCCGGCGCATAGACATCGACCCAGGGTCCGTAGTTACTGAACGAGGCGCGAGCGTGCCAGTCGGCGCCGAGCGCCCCGACTGCCAGCACCTCGGGAAAGGCCGCGGGCCAGGTCAGCCTGCGCCTGCCGCTGTTGCCTGCAGGTGCCACGCACACCGATCCCTTCGACGCGCTGACTCGCTTGAGCCACTCACCGAAAGCCATCAGGGGAAGGTCATTTCTCGACGGACAGGTCATGGTGAGCTGGAAAATGTCAGCACCGTGGCGGAACGCCGACTCCAGCCTCGGAACGAAGTCTGACTCCAGTGCACTGCCCGCGGTCGAGAACGCGTTGGTCACGATGATGTCCGCGTCCGGTGCCATGCACCGCATCACGCCGGCGACGAACGTGCCGTGACCGGTGTAGGCGGACAGGGCCGGGGGGTTGCCCTGGAGCGGCTCGGGCGGGTCGTAGTCGCGCTTCTCATCCTGCACGTCGACGCCGGCGAGCCACGGATGACCGGCCGCCGCATCGCGGAGCAGGCCGGTGTCGGCCAGGTATATAAGTACCCCGCGCCCACCCACCGCGGCCACCGGAGGACGGGGCTCGGTCTCGTAATAAGCCTCTTCGGGTTCGGTGGCCGGGCAGGAACTCATCTCGCCGTCGGGGCAGACGGTGAGGACGTGGTTCGGCGTGGCGACCCCGCGGCCGAGGCGCTGGTCGACCAGGTCGAGCGCCTCGGACACGACAGGGTGCGGGTCGCGAATGGTCAGCAGCACGGACCCGGCGATGACCCGCTGGATCCTGCCGGGTTCGTCTCGCTCGAGGTCAGGCCGGCTCGGGTGCCCGAGGATCTCCAGGACACGATCGAGGTGCTCCTCCCGGACGAGGATCTCCCCTTCGGCGTACATGTGATCGACCCCGCCATTGGCGGCGACGACCGTGATCTCCTTGCCGCCGCCAGGACGGTCGCGGAAGGCACCCTGTATGTGCTCGATCTCGTCGGCAATCTTGGGCCGCAGGCCGTTTCGCCAATCGCCCGGCTCGGTCATGCTGTACCTCCGCGTGTGAACGACACTGCCGGACCCACCTCAGGCCAGCGGCCCCGGCAGGCGTGCAGGTGCCCGCCCCCGGTACTCCTATGGAGCAACCGCCTCAGCGCTTGATACCGGATAAAGTTAGCTTTTCGCAAGGTTCGCGGGTACAAGCCCGGCTATTACTTTCTGCGCTATATCTGTTACTTTAAGTCGTACTGGCATGGCTCCGAAAGTGGCCATGAGTAGAACGTACTTTCGTGCGATGTTTCATCGTTCGCCTTAGCTGAGGCAATCTACGCTGACCCTGTGGCAGACGGTGCGCCGGCAGCAGGCTCAGAGCAGGCCGACCTGCTCCAGCTCGCCCTTTCCCGGCCGCATGACGCCATCGTTCAGGCACGCAGCGTGCTGGCCGCACGGCCTGGGCCCTATGACGCATCGATCGCGCACCAGGCCGCGGGAATCGTCTTGCGCGACATCGGTGACATCAACGCGGGCATCACGGAACTGCGGGCCGCGCTGCACCTGGCCCGCCGGACCGGCTCGGCCGAGCGCGAGGCGGACGTGCTGGGATCGCTGGGGTCGGCGCTTGTGCGCGCGGGTCGAACGGCGAGCGGGCTCGCCGCCTTCGACACGGCCATCGAGCTTTCCAGCGGTGTCCTGCTTGGACGGGTACTGCACCGGCGTGGCGGCGCGTTCTGGACGCTCGGGCGCTATCGGGCCGCGCTGGATGACCTCCGCCGCGCCGTCGCCGTGCTGGAAGGCGCGGGCGATCTTGTCTGGACGGCGCGCGCGCTGAACGCCCGCGGTCTTGTCTACATGGGCATCGGCTCGTCGGGCCAGGCGGACGCTGATTTCGAGGCGGCCGGCCGGTTGTATGAGCGGACCGATCAGGAGCTGGAGTCGATCCATACCGTACTCAACCGGGGGCTGGCTGCGTTCCGGTCCGGAGATCTCCCAGCCGCCCTGTCGTTCTTCGACGCGGCCGCCTCCAGATACCGGGCACTGAACGTTCCGACCTCGGCGCTCAGCCAGGCTCGATGCACCGTCCTGCGGGCGGCGGGGCTGGCCAGTGACGCGCTGGCCGAGGCGGACGACGCGATACGCGACATCGAGCAGGCGAACGGATCGTCCACAAGGAAGGGCGAACTGCTGCTGGCTGCCGCCGCGTGCGCGCTGGCCGCCAATCAGCCAGAAGTGGCCCTTGACCGAGCCAAGGCGGCACACAGGCTGTACCGCTCCCAGGACAGCGACTGGCAGCGCGCGCACAGTCGGCTCGTTCTCGTCCAGGCGCAGTACGCGGTCGGCCAGGTATCTGGTCGGCTCTTGACAGCGGCAGGTCAGGTGGCTGCGCACCTGGATGAACTTGGCTCAGGCGATGCGCCGAAGGCACACCTGCTGGCCGGACAGATAGCACTGGACCTGGGCCGCCGCGAGGAAGCCGACACCCACCTGGGTATTGCCGCGCGAAGTCGACTTCGTGGCTCGGCGATCTCCCGCACCACCGGCTGGCTCAGCGCGGCGCTCCAGGCCGCCGCCGCCGGGCAGCCCCGGCGGATGCTGGCGGCCTGCCGGCGCGGGCTTGAGGTGCTTGACGAGCATCGGTGGACTCTCGGCGCGTCAGAGCTGCGGGCCCAGGCCACCGCGCATGGCGGCGAGCTGGCGGCGCTCGCACTGCGGCACACGGCGCAGTCCGGTAGCCCTCGGCTCTTCCTGGCCTGGACGGAACGCTGGCGCGGCGCCGCGCTTGCGATCCCCGAGGTGCGGCCGTCGGCGGATGCGGAACTTAACGCTGACCTGGCCGCGTTGCGGGAGATAACCAGGCGGCTGGAGCGGGCGGTCGGGAAGGGCACGGCTGCGGCCACGCTGCAGCGAGAACAGCGGCGGCTCGAGGGTGTGGTGCGCGCCCGCTCACTTCGAGCCAGGGGCACGGCGGCCGCCGCAGCTCATGCCCTTGATGTCACCGAGCTGCTTGATCAGCTAGGCGCTCGCAGACTGATGGAGATCGTCGACGTTGACGGCATCCTGCAAGTGCTTGTCTGCAGGGCGGGACAGGTGCGGCAATTCACGGCCGGCCGTACGAGCGATGCCGTCCGCGCCGGGGAGTTCGCGCGCTTTGCCCTCCGCCGTCTGGCCCGCGGCAGGCCTGGCGACGACCTCCAGAGCGCGCTGGCCATCCTGGCGTCAGCAGGGCCGCAGCTGCAGGACGCGCTACTCGGCCCGGCGGCAGGTTATCTGGGCGACGGCCCGGTCGTTGTCGTCCCGCCCGGCAAGCTGCACGCGATCCCATGGGCTTTGCTGCCGGCCCTCGGTGGCCGCGTATTCAGCGTCGCCCCTTCGGCCCGCGCTTGGATGCGCGCGCACGCCGCCTCGCCACCTGGCCGCCGCCACGTGACGCTCGCCTGCGGACCCGGCCTCGTGACCGAAGGGGCGGAGGTACCCCTGGTGGCCGGGCTATACGACGACGTTACGGTTCTGTCCGGTTCACAGGCCAGCGCCGCCCGCGTACTTTCCGCGCTCGACGGGGCCTGGCTTGGCCACATCGCCGCGCACGGGCGCTTTCGCGCCGACAGCCCGCTGTTCTCATCGTTGCGCATGCACGACGGCCCGCTGACCGTCTACGACTTCGAGCAGATGGAACGCGCGCCCTACCGTCTGGTCCTGTCAAGCTGCGACGCTGGCGTGCAGGCATCGGTGGGAGCCGACGAGCTGCTCGGCCTGGTCGCCAGTGTGCTGCCACTCGGCACGGCCGGGATCGTCGCACCGGTCGTGCCGCTGAACGACCATGCCGCCGTGCCAGTGATGCTGCACCTGCACCAGTGCCTGCGAGCAGGTCAGAACCTGGCCGAGTCGATGTACAGCGTCCGGCACGACGCGGCCGGCGACCCTGCCAAGTACGCGGTCGCGATGTCCCTGCTGACGCTTGGCGCCGGCTGACTAGCCGCTGACTACCCGCGATGGGTCACAGCGTGATCCATCCGGTGAGGGCCTCGGTGCCGGCGAAGGTCCGGCATTGCAGACGGAACGGCCCAGCCGGTATGGGATGGATCGTGAAGCAGCCGATCCCGTCAGCGGAGACGGGCGTTTCGGCGCCGTCACGGGGCTGAACCTTGATCATCGCGGCCTGCGTCGGGATTACCTGACCGATCAGTGAGTCCTGGGTGACCTCTAGCTCGATGCTCAGGTGCGCAGAGGTGAAGGTGAGGGCGCGAATCGACGCCGCCTCGGCCCGCGTGCTCGGGGCGTAGTCGCAGTCGCGGGTGGAGTCGTAGGTCAGTTCGGCGAGCTCGGCGTCGATGTTGTGCCAGGCGAAGGCGCTCTTGCCGGCTTGTACGAACTCGGGCGGGACGGCCTGGCGCGCGCGGACCGCCTGCTGCAATGCGGCGAGGAGTTCCTCGTCGGTCCAGCCAGCACTCACGGTGGTCACCTCCCGGCTTCCTTGACTGTGACATCGCCGGCTTGGTCGCCGAGCACGGCGGCAACGCGCGGCGAGCGCCGCAACCGGTCCAGGCAGCGGGCGCGCGTCGGGCCAATGCTGCCCATGGGGATTCCCAGCCTCGCGCTGATCTGCGCGTAGCCGGGCGCCGGATCGCTGATCAGCATCGACAGCAGGTCATGGCAATTGGGCGGAAGCTCAGCGAAGGCCATGCGGAGCGCGGCATCGCGTTCGGCCCTGATTACCTCGTGCTCGATCATCGTGTCGGGCGGCTCGGGCGGCATATGGTCCGCTGACGGAAGCGCCTCGAGTTCACGACGGCGGGCGGCGCGCAGGACTTTGAGGCACTCGTGCTTGGTCGTCGTCGCCAGCCAGCCGGGCAGCGCGGCCGGCTCGCGGAGGCTGCCGATGTGCTCGACCAGCAACAGCCAGACGCTCTGGCCGACATCGTCGATCTCCTGACGATCGAGCTGATAGCGGAGGCAGATCGACCACACCAGCGGGGAGTATCGATCGATGAGCTCATTCCACGCCCCCTGGTCGCCGTCGGTTACCCGGGCAACCAGTGCAATGACCGACGGGTCGTCGCGCATGGCGTGTCCTTTCCGATGCCAGCCCTTCAGCATCGTATGCCCCGCCTGCGAGGTTTCCGGTCGCCGAGGGCGCTCGAACCGGATAAGTGCGGCGTGTGGGCGAGATCGTACTGCAAGCGGTGCGGGGCGCCAGCCGCAGCTCCGCGCTACCCGGACGCGGGGTCGTGACCTGGGCGTAGTTGACGTTCATGTGTATGCGCCTCCGCATCCTCGGGCACCCACTCTGGCGCCGTGAGGATTCGCCTTCCCGTAATGCAGAGCCGTCACCTGCCGTGCAGATACATGTGCCCGGCCGGAATCCGCGACGCTGGCCCGCGGCCGGCCTGCCGCGCCGCGGCCGATTGGGGCAGCAGGACCGAGATGTATCAGAACTGTCCTCAGGTGCTCCGTTGTGCTGAGCGCACGAGGTGAGCGCCCGTAGTGGTCGCGTAGAGGGATCATGATGGCTACCGGGTTCTGGCTGTACCCCCCGCTCTTGGTGCTGATCTTCATCGCCATGAGCGGCTTCGCGATGTCGCTGGTCATAAGACACCCGGACAACGAGCCGGACGCCACCTGGCCGACCGGAACCGGCGAGTCGTGCCTGGATCGGCAAGACTGCCTGTCCCTGACTCTCATCGCCTGCCCGCAGTGTGCACTTCCTGCCGAGATCACTGACTGGTTCTCGCTGTGCAGCACGGACGGGCCTGTTGATCACGTGGCCATGAACTGTGTCGATGGCCACCACTTCGCAATGGCGGTGGACCGGCTGCCAGCGGACACCGGGCGGCAGCTTCGCGCCGACCATGGGGATACCGGCCTGGCCATGGCCGACCTGCTGCAGCCGAGGTCCGGGACTAGCTTCTCGCGGTTGCCTGGCAGCCTCGGCACGGTCACGAGCCTGGTCACCGAGGGAAGCAGCGATATCGCCGGCCTCGGCTTCGGCGGCACTGGCCGGGTCGCGTGATGAGCATTGCGATCCAGGTGAGAAGGGCCCTGGCGGAGCCTCACCGCCAGCAACGACTTGGTAGCGGCGAGTCCAGCGCTACCGAGCGGCTCCCGGTGACAGCGCCGGCGGGGTGCGCTGTTGCCGGGGGCCAGGGTGCCTGCGACTGCCGTCGGCGAGGCCCGGTGCAGGCCGGGGCTCGCCGCGGCTCATCCGTGGCGATTGTTGCTGGCCACGAGTCCGGACGCATTGCGGTCGGCTGCGAGGACACGGCGGCTCTCCGCAGCTCAGCGAACCTGGCGGCCGATCTAAGCCGCCATGGTGAGCCGGCCGCAATGCGCCGGGGCTAACCCGGTGTCCGTCGCGGCGCCTGTGCGCGGCGCCACCACCGCGATCGCGCAGGTTGCCTGCTGCTGGCCTGGCCATCTGCTTGCGCGCAGGGTGCGGCCGGCTGAGATTCGGGCTGTCCCTCGCGCCACTTGCCGAGCATTGCTTCAGCGTCGACCAGCGGCACGAATATAGGCGGGCCGAGCGGGATGCGGCGCCACTCCATTATCTGGTGATTGAGCCCGTCGACTACCTCGCGGACCTCGTCTTCTGATCGCAGATTCTGTACCGTCTCGGTCAGCCGCTGAGTCTGGACGCGCAGTCGTAGCGGGGTCGGCAGCATCTCTTCGGCCGACACTCCCTCCCTGACCAGGTAATCCCGCAGCCAGGCCTGGCTGGCGTCCTCTTCGCTCCGCTTCGGAAGCGGCTTGCCCGCGCCAGGCAGATCGTCGAAGGCGCCACGCTCCATCGCCTCATGGATCTGCTTGTCGATCCACGAGGTGAAGCTCATCTCCGGCGGCTTGCGCTCCGTCATGCCAACACATTCTCATATGCTCAGGTGCCGCCCCAGGTTGACCTGCAGCCGTACCTGACCACGCGGGTAGGGAGCGTTCGGCCCTGCCGCCGCTAGCTGAGCGCTCGCTCGGTGATGAGGTAGCCGCCGAGCACGATCAGGGCTAGCGCCGGCGACCTGCTCGGCATGCTCGCGCAGGCGGTCGCTGATGACCGTGCCGAGGGCAAGCCCGAGTTGGCTGGCCACCACGGCCTGGACGGCGATGGCGATGATGACCGCCACGATCGGCAGGCGCGCCAGACCCAGGCTGAACCCGACAGCGAACTCGTCCAGGCTGATGCTGATGCCGAGCGCGACCATAGCGAGGCCGTGAGCGCCTCCGATCTTAGGCGCGGTCTGATCGTCTTCATCGCCAGCTACCAGCATCCAGACGCCGACCGCGATCACCGCAGCGGCGGCGAGATAGTCCGCCACCGGGCCGACGGCGCGGGCGAGACCGCCTCCGACGGCGACGCCGATGAGCGGCATGCCTGCCTCGAAGATGACGAAAATGACGCAGACTCGCAGCCGGGCCCGGCTCGTGGTCGGCTGGGTAGCCCCCATGGCAGCGGCGACGGCGAAGGAATCAAGGCCGAGCGGGAGCACGAAGGCCAGCAGCTTCAGCACGGCTTCAGGCTCTCATGGTGACTGGACAGAGAAGGAGACCGCGAATCGTCTCATTAGCGCGCTGCGCCCCGAATCGAGGCGTCAGCGAAGTTCGTAACGGGCTCGGTGAGCGCCGTGGCGAAACGCAGTCAGCGCCGGGTCAGGCGATCGGTATCGATCCGGCCACGTCCGAACGCGTCGAGCCTTTTCCAGCGTCCCGGCAGGTCGAGGAGCTGGAGATTGCCGAGACGCTTCGGCAGCGCCGGATCGACGATCAGGTTGTCTCCTAGCGGCTCGAGGCCGAGGCCGGCCCGCAGCAGCAAGAGTGGCGCTCCGGTAGACCAGGCCTGCGGACTGCAGGCAGTGGGATACCGGACCGGATACTTGGTCGCGGACCGCGGGTAGCCGCCGAACGCCTCGGGCAGCCTGCCCTCGAATACTTCCGCGGCCTCCAGGATGCCGGCGACCACGCAGGCGGCTTCCTGCTTGAACCCGTAACGGCGCAGGCCCCAGGCGATGAAGGAGTTGTCGAACGGCCACACCGTCCCGACGTGGTAGCCGATCGGGTTGTAGCGTGCGTCGCCCTCGGCCAGTGTGCGCACGCCCCACCCGGAGAACAGCCGCGGGCCGAGCAGATGCCGCGCGACGGCCCTGGCCTTGGTCTTGTCGACGATGCCGCTCCATAGCAGGTGCCCGTTGTTGGACGTGAGCGAGTCCACTCGGCGCCCGTCGCAGTCGACCGCGACCGCGAAGTACTCGCCGTCCTCGATCCAGAAGTCCCGGTTGAACCGGCGTTTGAGGTCGGCAGCCTCCTTTTCGAGCCGGTCGGCGAAGGCCGGATCCTTCCACACCGTCCTGGCTAGCCGGGCGCCGCGCACCTTGGCGTCGTAGGCGTAACCCTGAAGCTCGCATGTCGCTCTCGGGAACCCTGGCAGGTCACCGTTGCGGTAGGAGATCGAGTCCCACGAGTCTTTCCAGCACTGGTTCTCCAGGCCGGTCTGCTCGTTGCGGCGCTGGTAGGACACGTAGCCGTTGCCCTGGAGATCGGCGTACTCGTCAATCCAGCTCAGCGCCGCGCGGGCGGCGTGCTCGAGGCCTGCGACCAGCTTGGTGTCGCCGGTCCAGCGCTCGTACTCGTCGAGGAGGACGACATACAGCGGGGTAGCGTCTGCGCTGCCGTAGTAGGGGGAGTGCGGCCGCTCCTCGAAGGCAGTCATCTCGCCATAGCGAAGTTCGTGCAGGATTCGACCGGGGTCCTCGTCGCGGAAGTCGTCGATCCTGGTGCCCTGGCGCTCGGCGAGCGCGAGCAGTGTCGTCGCTGCCAGTTCCGAGGTGAACGGCAATGCCTGGAGGCTGGTGAAGATGCTATCCCGGCCGAAGATCGTCATGAACCAGGGCAGGCCGGCCGCAGGCAGTGCCCGGTTCGGCATGGTAAGAGTGGAGAACCGCAGCGCGGCCAGGTCGGTCAGGCATCGCCGGTAGATGGACTCCAGTGGCTCCCAGTCGCAATCTAGCCTGGGCGCTTTTTGCAGCCACTTCTCCAGTCCGCGGGCCATGTCACTGCGTACCCGGAGCGGGCCGCGGATCCCGATGGGAGCGGGCGCGGACCCGTCGGAAGATCCGGCCAGCGCGACGACATCGATGTCGGTCCGCCACTGTCCGTGCGGTGGCACGGTGATGCTGAAGCTCAGGCCACTCTCGTCGATGCTGGCCGGGAACGTCGACGAGATCCGCGTCTCGCGGGCGTAGGTCTCCCGCTGGTAGCCGAGCACGAGGCTCCCGGCTTCCACCTGCGCGTGATACCGCCCCTTCTTCTTCAGCGCATCCTTGACCTCGAACAGGTCGGCGAAGTCGCTGGCGGCGTCGATGCGAAGCTCCAGGCTGGCCGGCTCGTTCGCGTGGTTCAGGACCCGGAGTTCCTCGTGGAAGCCGTCTGCCACCTCGCGCTCGCGGATGACGGACAGCTTGGCGTCTATGTAGACAGTGCCGCCGCCTGGCACGAGGAAGAAGCGGGTCTGGAAGTACTGCAGGTCATCGGTGGACAAAGCGGTGAGCCGCTGACCGTTGACGGTCAGCACCCAGCGCGAAAGGAACCTCGTATCGAAGGAGAAGAGCCCAGTCGGGTCGGTCAGGGAGGCCTCGATGTCACCCCGGTCGTCACTGACGACGAAGGTGTTGCCCTCGAGTATCTGCACAAGCCCGTCGCTCACATTGCCCTCCGCTGGTCCATCACCGTCTTGCTGCTGATCGGCGCCGCCCGGCCGGTGGATCCGGGCGGACCAGGGAGGCACCGCTGGAACATGATGAACGCGGTCACACTGCCTTCGCAGGTCAGCAGCCCCCGTAGCAGGGCGGCCTGGGCGTTCAGCTTGCCCGTGACCATGGCCGCGAAATGCCGTCGCTGAACTCGGACGATGGCATCGGCCGGGCCGCCGTGGTGCGTCACTGTCACATCGCCGTTCGTCACCTGGACGTGCCAGCGGTCCACGTCCTCGTCCTCGCCGTCGCCGATGTCGAATCTGAGCGTGGCTGACTGGCCCTCGAAGGTCGCCAGATGGCCAGGCTCGGCGAGAACCGCGAAGAATACGCTGACCGGATCTGCTGCTTTTATCTTGCTCACACGTGCAGTCGGCAACGCCTGCTCCTCTTGACGCCGCAGCGCCTGATCGGCGGTTGCCTGATCGGCGCTTGCCTGATCGGTGCTTGCCTGATCAATGCTTTGCTGGAACCGGTCAGCGCATAAGCGCGTCCCCGGACCGCCTAGGGGTTGTGTACCCACAACTGAGCCGAGCATCACAGCCGGTCGGCCAGGTTCAGCCCGGACCTTGGCGGCTCTTGCGTGCCAACCGGAGCCGAACTAGTGTCTGGACGCATGTCCGGACACGCGGTGAACAGTGATTCCGAGCCGCCCGAGATCCGGTGGGCCCCGAGCGATGAGCGGCAGGAGCTCGGCCGGGCGCTACGGCGGCTGCTCGACGTGGTCGTCCAGACCGGCGCCGGGCCCGATGAACTGACCGCGGCGACTGCCGCGATCAACCGGCTGGCCGACGGGCTGGCCGTCCGCACCGTGCAGGCCGATCAGTCCGTCGGCGAAGGCTCATACCGTACTCACATGAGCCTTGTCGGCGGCTTGTCTCACCCGATCGCACCGCAGCTTACGATGCAGGTCGACGACGCGGGGAGCCGCGGCGCCGGCGAGGTCGTCATCGGGCGGCTGTTCCAGGGCGGGCCCGGGCTGGTGCACGGCGGCGTCGTCGCGCTGCTGATTGATCACGCCATGGGCTGCGTCGCGGCCAGGCCGGACCGGCCTGCCATGACGGTGCGGCTCGGCTTGCGGTATCGCAGGCCGACGCCGCTCGGCGTGCCGCTGACGGTGTCGGTGAGCCTGGATCGGATCGAGGGCCGCCGACTTCACCTGTCAGCTTCGATTGTCGCTGACGGCGAGGTTACGGTCGATGCTGACGGGACGTTCCTCACGCTGACGCCGGAGAACCTCCAGACGGTTTTCGGCCGTAACTGAGGCACTGTGGTCGGCTTGGCGGCAGGCCAGAACCCGACCGGGATGTCAGCGGCTGGTCACACCAGATGGTGGAAGAAGGTGAGCACCCCCGTGATCCAGCCATGGATCGTGTCACCGGCCGCGGCCGGGTTGGAGACGATCCATACCACAATCAGGATCGTCACTATTATGCCGAGAGCTCTCTGCAACGCTAATTCGCCTCCAGACCCTTACCGGCCGACGCAAGGGCCGCAGTCGCGTAGTAGTACCAAACTAGGGCGCCAGGCGATCCGATCGCCTTTTGTTCCGATTCCATTGTTACTCAGCTCTAGTGAAAATTTAAGCATATGAAACGTGGCATTCAGCAACGATTGTGGTCGTGGCGCCGCAGCGGCGCGGGTGTGGGCCCTTTTAACTGGGCGTGACTGGCCGCTAGAGCCTGCGGGCGGGCTGCTGGCGACCGCGGCTGGCCCGGCGCCGACCCCCAGTCATAACCCCGGGACTGTCCGCCAGCGGGGTGTGTGCGGCCGGTACGGCCACATATCCATAGCAACACGCCACACCTCACCCGCCCTCCCGTCGTTTTGCCGGAATTGCCCAGGGTCTCGTAGCTACCGGGAGGTGGCATCCGGGTCGGCCCGGCCGCGGCGCGTTATCGGCGCCCACGAGAGCCGCCAGGATCGACGGCTAATCGCCCAAAACATCTCCGTCGCTGCCCGGCAGCCGTGCTCAGCCTGCCCGCAGGCGCCCGGCGGTCTCGTCGAACAGCCCGTCGGTGCAGCCGTGCGGCTGGAGCCGCCGGTAGGTGCTGCCGTGGAATACCAGCGGCGGCACGTCGTCCGCGGCGATGGCCAGGTCGTGCACACGCAGCAGCACGATGTCGTGGTCACCGGCACTGATCTGTCGCTCGATCCCGCAGTCCAGCCATGCGCTGGCGCCGCATATCCGCACCGCGCCCTCATCTGTCGCCCGCCAGCTCAGCGAGGCGAAACGCTCGTCGGCCCTGGCACTGAGCTGGCGGCTGGTCAGTTCCTGATGCGCCGCGAGCACGCTGATGCCAAGCCGCCCGGCGGCACGCAGCACCGGCCAGGTGGTGGACGTATGCGCGACGCAGACCGACACCAGCGGCGGGTCGAGCGATACGGAAACGAAGGAGCTAGCCGCGATGCCGGCCGGCACGCCGTCCACCAGAGCGGCGACCGCGGCCACGCCAGTCGGATATGCGGCGAACACCCGCCGCAGCTCGATGTGCTCAAGCGCAGCGGTCATGCCAGACTCCGGCCGGTTGCCGCCGCCTCGCCTGCCGCAATCTGCTGGCGGCCGGCAGCGCTTGCCGCGACCTGCGGCCTGGCTCGCTCAAGCCAGCCCTCAAGCACCGGGCCTTCGGCGAACTCAGACTCCAGCAGGAACAGCCCGGCAGTCGGGCAGGTCGCGCCCAGCTCGACCAAGACCGGCTTGAGCAGCATGTCCGCGGCCAGGGCGTGCCGCCAGTGCCCGCCCAGCATCAGCGGTACCGCGGTCGTCCCCGCCAGCGAGCCGCCGCCGAAGCGGTCGAGGAACAGCTTCAGCAGCCCGGTGTAGGTGGCCTTGTAGGTCGGGCTCGCCACCACAACAAGCTCGCTGGCCTGCACGGCGGCAACCAGCGAGGTCACGCCGGGATCGGAGGGGTCAAGTAGCGCCGCGCCCAGGTCGGTCAGGTCGATGTCCAGGTCCGCAGGGCGTCCGGCCAGGCGACCGGCGACGATGTGCGCGGCCTGATAGGTGCGCGAACGCGGCTTCGGATTCCCCACCACGACTGCGATGCTGCCTGCGCTCACCGTCTGCTCCATTCCTGCGCCAGTAGCTGATAGGAGCGCACCCTGTCGGCATGCTCGTGCGTAATCGTGGTGATAATGAGCTCGTCCGCGCCGGTAGCGTCGCGCAGCCGCTCAAGCTGATCGGATACCTGAGCTGCCGTGCCGACGAACTGCGTATCGGTCCTGTCGGCTACCAGCGCCCGGTCCTCGTCAGTCCAGGCGTGGGATCTGGCCTGCGCAGGCGTCGGGAACTCGATCGCGCCCGCCCCGGTCCTGATGTTGCGCACCCATAGGCCCAGCCGGTCGGTGACGGCGGCCAGCGCCGCCAGCACCGTGAATGTGTCCGGCCTGCCGACCACATCCAGGTCGTAGATCTTGCCGTTCTGCTCCCGCAGCCGCAGTCCCTCGGCCAGGAACAGGAAGTCGAACTTGGCCCGTTCCGCCGTCCGGGCGAGGTGAAGGAACGAGCCGAAATCGATGTGGCTGCCCGCGCGCGGGTCGCTCCACACGGTGGTGTTGTTGACGCCGGGGAAATGGGCGGCCAGGTGGATCTGCTTGACCGGCTCGGCTGTCATCGTTGCGGCTCTCCCTGGTTGCATCAGGCGGCGGCGTAACGGTTCACCGGACGGGGCATGCCCAGCAGGCCGCGGAGCGTGGCGGACTCGTATTCATGGCGGAACGCGCTGCGCCGTTGCAGCTCAGGCACGAGGACTCGGGTGATCTGGGTGAGATCGTGCGGGATCGTGGCCGGCCGCAGCCGAATACCGGCCAGCCCGGCGCGCTGCCACTGAAGGACCAGGTCAGCCAGGTCCGCCGGCGTTCCGGTGAAGGTCAGCGCGTCGCTGGCGTACTGTCCGCCAGCCCGCTCGTCCAGCCGGGTCTTGCGCTGCGCGGCTGCCGTCCGATCGGCGTCCAGGTGGACCAGGATGTCGCCGAAGATTCCGATGGTGTCGCCGGCCCGGTCCGCGCCCTGCTGCTCGTGCCGGATCCTGGCGACGATGCGGGCGGCATCCGCGGCGTCCCGCGGGGTCACGAAACCGAGATCTGCGCTCTTGCCGACCAGCTGGAACCCCGCGCCGCGGTGCGCGAGCGCGGTGACCACGGGCTGGCCCTGCGGCGGGCGCGGCGTGATCGACGGCCCCTTGATGCTGAACCACCGGCCCTCGAAGTCGATGTAATGCAGCTTGCCGCGATCCACGAACCGGCCGGTCGCGACGTCCCGGATCTCCGCGTCGTCCTCCCAGCTATCCCAGAGCCTGCGGACGACCTCGATGTAGTCGGCCGCCTCCTCGAACAACTCGCCGACGAGCTGCCGGACACCTTGACCCGCACGCCCGCGCGGCCCGAGCTGACGTAGTCCAGCGTCGTGATCGCCTTGGCAATGTGAAACGGCTCCGTGTGCGTGGCGGTCACGGTCGGGACAAGCCCGACGTGCCGTGTGAGCGGTGCCACCCTGGCGGCCACGAGTACCGCGTCGAGTCGGCCGCGCACCTGGTCGGTGCGCTCGTCGGGCACCAGCGGCTGTGCGGACGCGGACTGCAGGCAGAAAGAGTCCTCGATGGTGACGAAATCGAGCCGTCCGTGCTCGGCCTCGGTGATCAGGTCGGCCCAGTAACCGGCCGTCAGCAGGTCGGCCGGCCGGGCATCGGCTTCACGCCACGCCGCCGGGTGCCAGCCCGCTGCGTCGAGGGCAACCGCGAGGTGCAGAGCCTGCCGTGATCCGGACATGATCATCCTCGCTTCGCTGCAACGTGCTTCACCGGGTCGGTGCAGTGCGAACAATCCGACACTACCTACTATTCCGCTCTGCAAACAAGGTGAAGCTCGTTGCGGCAGTGGCGACTCGGACATACCAGGCAGGCAGATGCCCTATTGTTCACAATGTGATCGGCGAAGAGGACCTGACGCAGCAGCCGGGCCTGACCCCGGACCCGGCCCGTTCCGTTCCTGTGATCCCGCCGCCAGGGAGTGGCCCTGGAAACTGGGCGGGCGGGCCCAGCGCCGTGTTCGACGGTGCCGGGATAGTTCTCGCCTACCGGCTCAGGCAGCCGGCCGGCCTGGGTCGCGGGTACGCGGTGGTTATCGCGCGGTCTGCGGACGGCGAGTCCTTCGAGACGATCCAGACCATCACCAGGGAATCGATGGACGCCGAGTCGCTGGAGCGGCCGGCCCTGGCGGTGACGCCGGACGGCACCTGGCGGCTGTACCTGAGCTGCGCGACCTGGGGTACCAAGCACTGGCGGGTGGAGGTCCTTGAGGCGGCCGCGCCTGGCCGGTTCGACTCGCGGCAGCGATCGGTCATGCTGCCAGGCGACGCGATGCGCGCGGTCAAGGATCCGGTGATCATGCGGCACGACGGCAAGTGGCACATGTGGGCGTGCGTGCATCCGCTCGCCGATCCCGATCAGAGCGACCGGATGTGGACCGAGTACGCGGTGAGCGCGGACGGGCTCGACTGGACCTGGCAAGGTCCCGCGCTGATGCCGAGGCCAGGTGCCTGGGACGGGCGCGGTGTCCGGGTGGCGGCGGTGCGATTCACGCCGGATGGCGTAGTCGCCTACTACGACGCCAGGGCGAGTGCCGAGGAGAACTTCGAGGAGCGCACCGGGATAGCGTTCGGGTCTGCGCCCTGCGAACTAGCCGCGATCGGCTCGGCGCCGGCGGCTCAGTCGGACCATGCCGGGCATGGCCTTCGCTACCTCAGCATCGTGCCGCTGCCGGACGGACGGGAGCGCTTGTACTACGAGCTCACGCGCGCCGACGGCGCGCATGAGCTGTGCACCGAGCTGCGCTGAAGGTCGTCCGTCGGCCAGGCGCCGCTGGCGTAGCTCGGCCATCCGGACTGTCCATGATCGACGTAGTGTTTGTCACCGGATCGGTGACAAACACTAGGTCCTGAGTGGCCCAGGCGCCGTGCCCTGGGCTGGTGTCAGTACTCGCGCGGGCGGCCGTTGCGCGCCTGCTGCTGGCCCGCGGGCCGGGCCCCGACGAGGCCGCCGGAGTCGCCGCGCGGAGCCAGCCAGTCACCGAAATCCTCGCCAGTCAGGGACTCCAGCAGGCGGATATCGGCCTCGAACCGCGGGAACAGCGCCTGCCGCTGCTCCCAGGTCAGCGGCTGGCGCGGCTGGGCGTCCGCCTGCAGGCTTCGCTGCAGCCGGTCGATGACTGAGGCCCCAGGATGTCCAGGCAGCCTGCTGGTGATGGCCGAGCCAGCCCGCAGCGCCCGGCTGAGCGAGCGGTGCCGGCTAGTCGGCACCGGGTGGGCCGTGACGTTCTCTCGCGGCACCTCGCCGAGCAGTCCCTGCTCCACGCCGAGGAAGCCGCAGACCGCATCGAGCAGCGCGGTCGGGTCGGTGATCATCGCCCGGTAGCGGAAGACAAGCACCTGGTCGCGCGGGAAGACCGTGTAAAGGTCCTCGAGCTGCCTGCCGTACATCCCTAGCTGCAGGTAGTGCCAGAAATCGGCCCAGCCGTCGGCGATCCTGCGGTCCTCGGCCGTGGTTGCCAGGACGAAGTCGTCGATGGGCTCGAGCCCGGCCGACCACAAATGGGTCCAGTTGGAGTGGGCCCGCTCGATCGGGTCGCGCAGCACGACGATCAGCTTCGCATTCGGGATCTCCGCTCGTATGCGCAGCTGGGCGTCGTGCCTGTACAGGTAAAACGGAGTGGACTCACCGCGCAGCGCGGCGGCGGGCGCCGCGGCGAACAGGGCCTCGTAGTCCGCCCGGCGCCAGACATGCTCACGATAGGTCCTGGCATCGCCCGGCCCACCCTGGGTTGGCGGCGGACCGTCAGTCAGGAAGAACTTGGGTTCCTTGACTGCCGATAGGTACAGGGAAGGATGCCGGGCGAGCGCGGCATGCAGCGCGGTGGTGCCTGCCTTCGGTGCACCCGCCACGAAGAAGTTCGGCAGCGCCATCGCTTCTCCCAAGATACCTACTATTACGATTAGGACACTAGGATAGTACAAGCGGCTGTCGGCTGGCTGAACTTGGCCTTCTTCCCCCGCGGTGGCCCACTTATGCCTTACGGGCGGCTTTTTTGGCTCGCGGACGGCCCCTTTTGCTCGCGGGCGGCTCTTCTGCGGCCCTCAGGAGATCTCGGCTGCTGGGCAAGGTTGTAGTGCCGTCATGCCGAGCCAGGGCGCGCAGCCGCAGCTCAGCCGGGTGCCGAGTGGGCGCGCGGCCGCAGCCCAACCCGGCCATCGGGGGCACGCACCCGGAGCCCAATCCGGCGATCGGCCGCTTGCTCTCGTGCAACCGCGCACAGCGGGCTCGCCCCTGTCACCGCCCGACTGACCCGGCGGAGCCGGGCTGGCAATTCGCAGGCCCCGTTCAACCGCCAGCCGAGGACCTGGTCCCGGCGCACGGTGGGCGGCCCGAAGAACCTGGTCAGATACTGCCCGAGCCGGGAACCACTTCCGGCCGCGGTCACCACCGCGGTGGGCCGCCAGGCCGAGATGGCAGCCGCCATGGTCGCGGTGGATGGGCCGTACCTGCCATGGCTGCCCCTGGTGGCCGAGGCGGTCCGGATCAGGGCGGTGCGCTCGGCATGGCTCAGCACCTTGTAGGTGTCGCACTGCACTGCGCGGCCGCTCGGGTCGGGCGCGATGCAGTAGCCGCCGACCAGCGAGAACTGCCCGTCCGCCAGGGCCTGCCAGTCCATCGCCAGCCCCTTCTCGGCGGGCAGCACAAGTACCGACGAGTGCGGCTGCAGGTGGAGCCCGGCGATGACAGCACGGAAGCCAGGCGGAGCCGGACTAGCAACTGCGCCCGGCACCGGTCTCGGGATGATGGGCAGCAGCGTGAGCGCGGCCGCTACCGCTATCACCGGCCGCCGCCATGCGGGCGCGCCGACTGTCGCCTGCATGGCCCGGTCGAAGCCGAAGGCCAGCGTCGCGGCCGCGGCACCATCGGCGAGCATGGGCAGGCGGTTGGGCAGTGCCTGGCTAACCACCGGGATGTGCAGGATCCAGTGCCACGGCAGCAGGATGACCGGCACGTGCCACGTGCCCACGGCCATCGGGTGACCGCCAAGGCTGAGCACTTCGAGCAGCGTGAACGTCAGGGCCGCCACCCTGACCCGCATGTCCCGCCAGAAGGTGATCGCCGCGGCCGCCAGTAGCCCGAGCAGGGGCCAGCCGAGGTAGGCGTAGTACTCCACGAGGAACTGGCCGGTCGCGTCAAGGAACCGCCTGAACTGCCCATGAAACAGCACTGCGTTGGGTGCCGTCACGAAGTTGGCGAGGTGATTGCCGTATCTGCTCAGCCGCCATGGGCTGCCGTGCTCGGCGAGTGGGCCGTGAAACTGCACCAAGAGGGCGTGGCCGCAGAGAAGGAGCGCCACGGCGGCTGCGACGGCCGCGCCGGTTGCCACGCCGCGGGCCCGCGCTCGGACCATGGTCGGCCGGCAAGCGGCGAGCACTGCCAGCACGACGGCTCCAGCCAGCGCGGTGTCTACCAGCAGTTCTTCGGCGATGAACACCTGAGCTGCGACGAGGAAACCAAGCCAGGTGCCCGTCAGGAGCGGTCGGCCCCGGCCGACCGCCAGCCGCAGTATCGCGTCGATGATCAGTGGCGGCAGCACCGCGAACTGGAGGTGATAGTGATCCTCCGCGGCCACCAGGATCGCGGGGGAGAAGCCGTATAGCGCACCGCCGATTCCCGCGGCCGGATAGCTGGCTCCCCACCTGCGCAGGACGAAGTACAAGCTGGCCGCCGAGCCCGCGAAGCCCAGCGTGAGCAGGACGGTGAGGCTCACGATGGGGCCAGCGAGCAGTGTCACCGGGGCCAGCAGCGCGGACGGGAGCAGCAACGAGGTATTCCACATGACGTTGATGCCCTGAGGTGCGTTGACCGCCTTGGTGACCAGCGCCGGCAGTTGCCCGTGCGAGAGCGCGGTTGCCGCGTACCGCATGAACCAGACATTAAGGTAAATGTCCGAGCCGACCTTAGGGCCGCCGTTAGTCGGGACGGTGCCGGCCGGGTTAGCCCACATTCGCCAGGTCAGCCCGACGGCGCCCAGCAGGTACAGGCACGGGATTACCCAGTTGGGCCACCGCGAGGAGCGCGTTGGCTTCCGCAGCGCAGCCCTGGCTGACTGGGCGGTCGCTGGCAATGAGCCCGCCTTAACCTCAGCCACCAGATCCCCTCGTGCCCCACGTCGGCCCCCTCTGAGCAGTTCCAATGCCCGGCGCGCCGCTGGCAGCGCGCCCAGTCACGACTAACTTCTGCGCGGTACCCCGCTCCGGCTTGCCCGCGGCGCCCCGGCCTTGCTTCGCGTGGCACTTCCTCTTGTTTCCCCGTCGCGCTCCTCTTGCGCACCGGCGTTGGCGTGAAGTTAGAACGCCAGTATTGGGGCATATGGGCATATAGCGGGCATTTGCAGTTTCTGGAACCTGGCTGGGGCGAGCTCTCCGCGGATGCGGTCGCCGCTAGGCCTGGCCGGCGATGAGAGTGTCGATCAAGGCCACGCGGTCAGTGAGACCGCGGCGTGCGCTCACTGCACGCTGCAGGTCGAGCGGTGGCACCCGGATATGCCAGTCCTCAAAGGTCACGGTCTCCAGTCGGCGGCCCGCTGCCGGGCCGAAGTCACTCGGATCCGGGACGTCCACGAAGGGCCTGGCGCCGCCGATCCACTCGATCCTGGCTCCGCAGTAGGCCCGGCCCCACCAGTCACTGATCGAATTCTCGGCGGCCCGCATGACTGGCTCCATCAGCGCGTCGGCGAATAGGTCGCCAAGTCGGAGCGCGTCAGCGCTGCCGCAGACAAGATCCAGGTCGCCCGGCTTGATGGCGGCGCCCCGCACGGCAAGGGCAGCGCTGCCAGTGAGCCACCAGTCGACGGGTTGGTCACAGGTGCGACGGCAGAGCTCGCGGAGTGCCTCGCGCCAGGGCACGGGCTCCAACCGCGCCGCCTGGCGGAGTACCTGGCCGATATGCGCGGCGAAGATCGGCCAGGCCCGGTCCAGATGTGGCGTGTCGGCCGGGTAGCGACGGCGCCATTGCGAGCCGTCGTGCGCATAATCCATGAGCACGCGGGAGGCCGCAGCCGCCAATTCTGGGCCGATGCCGCTCACGGCAAAGAAGACAGACCCGCCTTCCGACCATTGGCGCGCGGTGGGTTCGCTCACTTGGCCATCGTCGCACCCGGTACCGACAGTCAGGCTCGGGCGGGAAGGGAGTGATCCCAGTCCGACAGGAGTGTCCTGATGCCGGTCACCAGGGCAATGGGCTGGTCCAGCATGACATGGTGACCGGCTGCCGGGATCTCGATGACGGGTGCGCGACGACCGAGCCGGTCGTACATGAGCTCGGTAGTGTGCGGCGGCACGATGCCATGCTCGGCGTGGAACAGCGCGACTCTGCAGTCGAGCTGGTGCAGCAAAGCCGGGGTGAACTGGGGACGGCCGAAGACGCCAGGGTCGAACTTCCAGCTCCACCCACCTTCGACCTCGTGGATAGATGTCGCCGCGATATAGGCCCTGAGGTATGGCAGGGTCGGCTGGTCAGGGATGGGGCGGAACCTCGCGATGGCAGCCTCGCGCGTCGGGTACACCCGGAGCGGGCCAAACGCGCGCTCGTCCCTGGCCGCCCGGTCCTCCGGGGTTAGGTCGTGCACGGGAGAGTCGATGACGACGATGCCGGCCAGCCCGGCGCCGTAGATGCTCGCCGCGCGCAGCGCGACGAAACCGCCCATGCTGTGGCCGATCACTACGGGCGGGGCAGCGATGCCAGCGTTCTCGGCGACGGCGACTACCTCGTGTGCCCACTGATCCAGCGTGTACTTGTCCCGGCGACCGCTGTCACCGTGGCCGGACAGGTCGAGCGCCGCAACGCGGCGGCCGTCGGCGATCAGCGGGGCGATGAAATCCCACCAGCGCGAATGAGCGCCGCCGCCGTGTACGAGCACTATGCCGCCGGCCCCTTGCTCGCCCCAGGCTCGGTAGGCAATCCGCGTGACGTCGACGAGGACGCTGCCTTCGTGGACCGGGGCTGCGAGTGCCTTTGTGAACCACGATGGCGGCTCAGTCGGCTCGGCCGGCTCGGGTGGCCCTGGAGTGGTCATGCCAGAAGCGAACCAGATGCGCCGATGAAGACTGACGGCGGTGTCCCAGATTGGCCGCTGTCCTCGGCGGTGCTTCAGGCTGCAGGCGCGATGGTATCCGTGGCTGGTCAGGCTGGCCGGATGGTGTCCGTGGCTGGTCAGGCTGGCCGGATGGCGTCCGTGGCTGGTCGGGCTGGTCGGGCTGGTCGGGCTGGTCGGGCTGGCCGGATGCCTGCCGCGTGCCGGCGGGCAAGCTCGCGGTAGACCTCCGGGTTCGTGTCTACCCACTCCTTGGCCCTGCCGGCGACCGGCCCGGTGATCCGGGCCGGAACGCCGACTGCGAGCATGCCGTCGCCAATGCTCATTCCCGGCGGCACGGTGCAGCCAGCCGCCACTACAGCGCGGCTTCCGATCGTTGCGCCGTCTAGAACCGTTGCGCCGTTTCCTACCAGCGCTTCGGCGCCTATCACTGCGCCGTGCACGACACACAGGTGCCCGATCGTCGCTCCCTGGCCGACCTCGGTCACCGGGTTGTCGCCGCCATGCAGGATCGAGCCGTCCTGGACGTTGGCGCCGCGGCGGACGATGATGCGGCCGAAGTCGGCCCGCAGAACCGCGCCGTACCAAATAGATGCCTCATCCTCGACGTGCACGTCGCCAACCAGAGTCGCGGTCGGAGCTATCCAGGCAGATCCACTGACGGTCGGCTCCTGGCCTTCGAAGGAAAAGATCGGCATCCGGCAATGATCGCATCTGCCGGTGCACCGTGGCCTCCTGGCGGTTTCTATCGGAACAAATAACGTAAACCTCCCAGTCAGGCGACGACAACCGATCAGGGCCGCGCTGGCGAAAATCCGCTATGCAAGTCCCTCCGCCTGCGCAAGACTCGCCCCCATGGCCGAATCCGATGAGAAGCAGGTCCTGCACCGCTATCTGCAGAACGCACGCGGGGTCTTGCTCTGGAAGCTAGAGGGACTGTCCGACTACGACATCCGTCGGCCGATGACGCCGACTGGCACGAACCTGCTCGGCCTGGTCAAGCACTGCGCCGGGGTGGAGTGCCAATACTTCGGCAGCGTAGTAGGCCGGCCGTTCCCCGGCGAGGACGACCTGGACTGGCATGACGATGACGACGATGAGCTTAGCGGTCACATGTACGCGACAGCGGCCGAGTCACGCGAGCAAATCGCGGATTTCTACCGGCGGGTCTGGACGAACTCCGATGCCACGATCGACGAACTTCCGCTGGACGCATGCGGCATCGTGCCCTGGTGGCCTGAGGAGCGCAGGCATCCCACCCTGCACACGCTGCTCGTGCACACGATCGGAGAAACCGCCAGGCACGCCGGCCACGCGGACATCATCAGGGAATCCGTCGACGGCGCCGTCGGCCTGCGTGAGGGCGTCAGCAACATGCCTCGCGAGACCGACGCCACCGCCTGGAAACAGCACTACGACAAGCTGGACCGCATCGCGCGGTCCGTGCGCTAGGGCTTAGCCCTGGCATCAGGTCGCTGGCCGCGATGAGCCGCACGATGAGCTAAGCGCCGATGCGTCACATCGGCGCTTACCTCCGCGCCGTGGAGGTCGGCTAGGTCCGGGCAGCAGGACTGGCCGGACTTTGTCGTCGGCGGCCTGACGGCCGACTAAGTCCGCTGGCAGTTCATCGTCTTGACTTCCTGGCGCCCAAGGCCAAAGTAAAACTGCTTCGCTACCACTTCTCACGAGCAGCTAGGCGCGACGAGGCCGCTACTGACTACGTGTAGCGCTACCGTCCAAGCGAATTAGGCCGTGCGTGTGGCCAGTGCTTGTGCCGCAATTCAGAGAGCTCGCACCATGCGACCGGACCGTGTCAGCTTATTGGTGTCTTGCCAGGCTTGCGCTGCGAGAGATGCGGTTCGGCCGAAGTGCTGGATCTGTGGTCATCAGCCTCTCTACCTGCGTCGGAGCGACGCACTTCGACGTTAACCGAATGTCGCCAGCACGCACGCGATCACGCAATGGGGCTGCCCTGGTCCCCTCGGGCCAATTTTCACGGCAGCCAATGCTGCGTAATGACTGTGGGTCCGGACCTAGCCCGGTAAATAGGATTGCGCGGACAATACAATTTGGCCAGCGCGACAGAGGTTTAATCTGGCATGCTCGCGTATCATCTCGCTGGGGATCTGCTCTGGAACCAGTACGCACCTACACGCGAAATGGACTTTCTAAAGTGGCGAACAGTACCCCTGTACTGGAAGCAGGGCGGCGCTGGGCCGCCCCGGCCTGGGTGCCTCGCCGCGTACTTGTGCTATTGGTGGCACTCGCGGCTGTCGCGATAAGCGGTGTGTCCTACATCGTCGCTGCCGGCGGCGCCCCTGCATCCGGCTCCCCGGCCACAGCCGTTCTCCATCGTCCTGGCTCGCCCGTGTCCGTCGTCACCGGCACGCCCGCGGTCATTACGGCGATCGTGGCGAGCAAGCTGTTCACCTCGTCTCCGGTTGTCATCGTCGCAAGCGCGGCGCGGCCAGCCGCGCTGGCGGTGGCGGCTAGATTTGCTCGCCGTAAGTCGGCGCCGGTGCTGCTCAGTTCGACTGGCCCCAATGCGGCCGCGGGGCTGCTGAGCCGGACCGCACGGGCGGAGGTCGGCGCGCTGCACCCCGAGTATGTACTGGCGGCAGGGATCGGTCAGCGCACCCTCGCGGCGCAACTGCCGGGGATGAACGTTGTAACGAGCACGTCGGCGCTGCCTGCGATTAGCACTCCTGCTCCGTTGCGGCATGTCGCACTGCTCGTTCGGGCGGGCCGTCCTAGCGCCGCGCTCACAGCCGCTATCGCCACGGCGAGTGCGGCTGGCGCTCAGGTCATCGACGTGCACGGCGCTGACCCGAGGGCAGACCCGGCTGCCATCAGGGCGCTCGCCGCGACGAAGCCCAGACGCGTCATAGCGCTTGGTGCGGGGTTCGGAACAGCGACCGCGCTTGGCGCCAAGATCGCTGTCGCGGAGACGGGGGTGCAGTTGCCAGGCGGTGGCCAGATTCTGTTCCCGATGCACCGCCTTGTCGCGATGTACGGGCATCCCGGCGCGCCAGCACTCGGTGCGCTCGGGGAGCAGGACCTGACCGCGAGCATCTCGCGTGTCCGACACCTGGCCGCGATGTACGGGCCGCTTAGCCGCGTGCCCGTGGTGCCGGCCTTCGAGATCATAGCCACGGTCGCGCAGGGCTCGGCTGGCCGCAACGGCCTGTACTCGTATGAGTCGAGCGTGGCGTCCCTTCGGTCGTGGGTACGGCGTGCTAACAAGGACGGGGTCTACGTGATCCTGGACCTGCAGCCCGGCCGGGCTGACCTGCTGACTCAGGCGAAGCTATACCGGTCGCTGCTGAAGCTGCCAGATGTCGGACTGGCCATCGATCCGGAGTGGAACCTTCAGCCGGGCCAGTTGCCGCTGCAGCAGATCGGCAGTGTCAATATCAGCGAGATCAACAGCGTCGTGAACTGGCTCGCGGCCCTGACGGCCAAGTATCACCTGCCGCAGAAACTTCTGGTTCTGCACCAGTTCAGGCTTTCCATGATTAACGGCGAGTCTCGGCTGGACACGCACCACAGCGACCTGGCGATCGTTATTCACATGGATGGCCAGGGGGCGCCGTCCACCAAGCAGCAGACCTGGAATGCGGTTGTCGCAGCGGCGCCGCGCGGTGTGTTCTTTGGCTGGAAGAACTTTTTCGTGAAGGATCACCCGATGCTGTCCCCGCGACAGACGATGATGCACAGGCCGCAGCCGGTCATGATCTCCTACCAGTGAGTCCAGGATCGTTCGCCGGCTGCGTCACATCATCAGCAGTCCTCCAGTCACGGGCAGCATCGCACCTGTGACGTAGCTCGCCTCGTCCGACACCAGGTATCTGACGGCCTCCGCAACGTCGGCTGGCGTTCCGATGGCACGCATTGGGATCGTGTCGACGACAGCCTGGACGATGTCGTCGGGTAGCTCGGCCACCATGTCGGTCATGACGGCTCCTGGCAGGATGCAGTTGACGGTGACGCCCTTGTGGGCCGTCTCCAGCGCGAGGGTTTTCGTCAGCCCGAACAGGCCCGCCTTGGCGGCGGCGTAATTCGCCTGGCCCACTCGTCCGGTCTGGCCGACGAACGAGCTGATGTTGACGATTCGCCCGGAGCCGCGTTCCATGAATGAGCCGAGAACTGCCTTGGACATGAAGAACGGTCCGGAGAGGTTCGTCCTGATGACCTGCTCCCACTGGAGGATGCTCATCTTCAGGACTGTGCGGTCGTGCACGACCCCGGCGTTATTGATGAGGTAGTCGATCCGGCCGTACTGGTGCAGGACCTCGTCCACCACCCGCTGGCAGTCACCTGGATTGCCCACGTCGGCCTGATGGAGGGAAACGCTCAGTCCGTCATCCGCTGCCGCCTTGCCGAACGCCTCAGCTGCCTCGGTGTTGCGGTTATAGACGGCTGCGACGTGTGTCCCGTCCTTGGCCAGCCGTCTGGAGATTGCGGCGCCTATGCCCCTGGTGCCGCCGGTCACGAGCGCCACGCGCTCTTGCGGAGTCTTCATGTTGTCCTCCTGCGATGAGATGTGACGGTCGGTCACTGGAATATGTAGGTGCCGGGCGCTGCGTCGGCTGCCGGGTGCTCACGGCTGCCGAGTCGCGCGGGAGCGTCCTTGGTCTCGCCTGAGCGATCAGCAAGCCAGACGGCCCAGTGATCCCACCAGGACCCCTCATGGCGCTGGGCTGCGGCCATCCATTCGGCCGGATCGGCAGGCGTGCCAGGGTTGACGAAGTAGCCAAGCCTCGGGTGATCGGGCGCCGCAACCACCGTCTGGATGTGGCCGCTCGAGCACAGCACGAACTGCGAACTGCCTGACACTAGCTGAGTGGCTCGGTAGCAGTCCTGCCACGGGATGATGTGGTCAGTGCGCCCACCGACGACGTAGGTATCGCAGGCGATCTGCGACAGGTCGATGGGTGTGCCGAGCACCTCCAGCGCACCGGGATGTGTCAGCTGATTGGCCGACACCAGATCCAGCACCTGGTGGTGGAAGCGGGCCGGCAGCCTCGTGGTGTCGGCGTTCCACGCCAGGATGTCGAAGGCCGGCGGCTTGTGGCCGAGCAGGTAGTTGTTGACCCAGTAATTCCACACCAGGTCATTCGGGCGGAGCCAGGAGAAGATCTCCGCCATCTGCCAGCCTTGCAGGACCCCTGTCGCGGCCGAGGCCCGCCTGGCGGCATCGAGGGTCCAGGGTGTCGCAAACAGCAGGATGAGCGCGTCGGAGTCGCAGTCCAGCAGGGTGACGATGGTGGTGACCGAGTGAACGCGGCGGTCTCCCCTCGCGGTGAGCAGCGCCGCCACCATCGAAGCCATCATCCCGCCCAGGCAGCCGCCCATGAGGTTGACATCGGGCGAGCCGGACACCTCGCACACGACGTCGATCGCGTCCAGGACGCCGCGCGCGTAAGTATCAATGTCCCAGTCGCGGTGCTCGGCTGTTGGGTTGCGCCAGCTGATGCAGAACAGCTGGAGGCCTTTTTGCAGCATGTGCTCGCACATGCTGCGGCCGGGCGCCAGGTCGAGAGCGTAGTACTTGTTTACCTGCGGCGGAATGACGAGCAGCGGGCGCTCGTGCACGGTGGTGCGCTGCGGTGCATAGTGGATCAGCTCGAAAACCTCGTTGCGGTAGATGACCGCCCCCGGTGTCGCGGCCAGGTCGGTGCCGACCGTGAACGGGGTCCGGTCCACCTGCGCGGGCATGCCGTGGTTGTGCCGAAGGTCGTCGACGAGGTTGCCTAGACCATGCCTGAGGCTGCCGCCCCTGGTTTCCCGCGCGAGCCGCAGTGCTTCCGGGTTCGTCAGGATCGAGTTGGTAGGAGCCAGGTAGTCCCGGATCAGGCCTATCGCGAAGCGTGCCCGCTGCGCGCTAGCGCCCTCGAGCCCCAGCCCATCGACGATTCCGTCGGCTCGCGAGCCGAGGTACAGGTATGTCTGCATGATCGTGCGGAAGAACCGGTTGGAATCCCAGGCCGGATCGGTGAAGCGCTTGTCGCCCTTTGCGGGCGATACCTCCGACTCGCCGCGCGCGATGCGGATGAGCTCGCTCAGCGTGCCAGGGGTCGCCTGCAGGACCGATCCGGATTCACGCAGGAGGTTCTGCGCGAACGACCGGAGACCCGCGCCGGCCTCCTTGAAGCCAGAAGGCGCATACGGATTGGCGTCCGCTTCCTGGTCTGCCCCGCCGTTCGGCTTGCCGTTGAGTTGGCCGTCCGCAGGGACGTTGATCGCGGCTGGCGTGCCGCTGCGTGGCTTGCTCGCCGGAGTGCTCGGCCCGGCGGGCTTGGCCGCAGGGACGTTGATCGCGGCTGGCGTGCCGCTGCGTGGCTTGCTCGCCGGAGTGCTCGGCCCGGCGGGCTTGGCCGCAGGGGTCTTGCCAGCAGGGGTCTTGCCGGCCGGTGTCTTGTCGGCCGGGGTCTTGCCGGCCGGGGTCTTGCCGGCGCCGGGTCTTGGCGGCGCCGGGCTTGGCGGCGCCAGGACTCTTTCCTGCGGCCGGGGCCTTTCCAGCGGCGCGGATCTTACCCGCGGCGCGAGCCTTAGCCGCGTGAGCCGGTTGCGCTGACGCCGGCCCCGAGGCGGTTGTAGTCACTGTGTCCATCACGAAAGCCTCTCTATGACCATGGCCATTCCCTGGCCGCCGCCCACGCACATCGTCTCCAGCCCAATGGCCTGGTCACGGGCGCGCAGTCCGTTAAGCAGAGTGCTGAGGATGCGAACGCCGGTCATCCCGAACGGGTGCCCGAGAGCGATCGCCCCACCGAGTGGGTTGAGCTTGTCGCCGAACGGGTCGACGCCGATGCCGACCGCGGAGGGGATGACCTGGGCGGCGAACGCCTCGTTGATCTCGACGATGTCAACGAGGTCGATGGTCAGGCCAGCGCGCTCGAGCGCACGACGGCTACTCTCGATCGGGCCGAGCCCCATCATCTCCGGCGCAAGCGCGCTCACGGCGGTCGACCGGATCCGAGCCAGCGGGCGGATGCCCAACTGTTCGGCCCGAGCCTCAGACATGATCACCGCGGCCGCGGCCCCGTCATTAAGCGGGCACGAGTTGCCTGCGGTGATCCGGCCGTCCTTACGGAACACCGGCCGCAATCCGGCTAGCCGCTCGAGCGTAGTGTCAGCACGCGGGCCGTCATCGCTGGTCATGAGCGTTCCGTCCGGCAGCGGGACCGGAATGATCTCTCCGGCGAAGATCCCGTCCTTGTCGGCGCGCAGGGCGCGACTGTGGCTTTGCACCGCGTACTTGTCCATGTCCTCCCGGCTGATGTCGTACGTCTCCGCGACCCGCTCTGCCGTCTCGCCCATGCTCATGTACGCGGCCGGCAGGCCTTCATGGTTGCTCTCGAACAGCCTCGGGTTCTGGGTCTCCGGCTGGTCGGCGAATACCCCGAGCGGGGAGCGAGTGCTGGACTCGACGCCGACGCAGACGAAGGCATCGCCTTCGCCTGCCTTGATCGCGTGGAAGGCCATCCGCACGGCCTGCAGTGATGAGGAGCAGTAGCGGTTCACCGTGGTGCCTGGTGCGCCGAGGCCGTCCAGCAGGCTGATGATCCGGCCCATGTTGTGGGACTGCTCGCCGCCTGGCAACGCGCAGCCGCAGATCACATCCTCGATCTGGTCGTACTCAAGCTGCGGGACCTGGTTGAGGACCTCGCTCACAATGAAGGCGCCAAGATCGTCGGGCCGCATGTTGATAAGGGACCCCTTGTTGGCGCGCCCGATCGGCGTGCGTCCAATGGCGGCGATGATTGCTTCTGGCATGGCTAGCTCCCGGTGGTCTTAGGTGTTGGGACCGGGAGCTGCGCCTCCGGCGATCTGGCGCCGGTGATGGTCGCGCCAACCGGTGCGGCCGCGCCGCTCGTCAGCACGTCCATGGCTCCCTCGGCGAACTGCTCGCGCAGCAGCTTCTTGTCGTACTTGCCGACGCTGGTGCGCGGCACGTGGTCGATGAATGTCCACTTCTCCGGCAGCCACCACTTGACCACCCGGCCAGCCAGGTACTCGCGCAGTTCGTCCGGGCTGACAGACGCACCCGGCGCGGGGCAGACGCAGGCGAGCGGCCGCTCGCCCCACCGGTCGTCAGGCGTCGCGATGACGGCGGCCTCACGCACCGCTGGGTGGGACACAATCTCGGCCTCCAGCTCCAGTGAGGAGATCCACTCGCCACCCGACTTGATGACGTCCTTGGCCCGGTCGCTGATGGTGATGAACCCATGCGCGTCCATCCGGCCGACATCTCCGGTCCTGAGCCACCCGTCGTGGAACTTGGCCGGTGACGGATCGCGGTAATACGACGCCGTCACCCACGGTCCGCGAACTTCGATCTCGCCGACGGAGTGGCCGTCGTTCGGCAGCACCGTGTCGTCCTCGGCTACGATCCGGGACTCGACCCCGCCCAGGACGCGACCCGCCGTGGCCCGATAATCGATGGCGCGCTCGGGCGAGCTGCCCTTCGGCGGGAACGCAAGCGCGGCCACCGGGCTGGTCTCAGTCAGGCCCCAGCCCTGGACGATGCGCGCGCCGAACCGCTGCTCGTAGGCGTCGATCAGGCTACGGGGGACGGCGGCGCCGCCGCACAAGATCATGCGCAGCGATGTCAGGTCGACGTCGGCCGGGTTCAGGCCGAGAATGTCGTACCACACCGTCGGCACGGCTGCCGAGAGCGTCGCCCCTTCCGCGCGGATCAGCTCTGCGAGCGGTGCGGCCTGGATGAACCGGCCGGGCATCAGCAGGTCGGCACCGACGAGAAAGGCCGCGTACGGCAGGCCCCAGGCATTGCCATGGAACATGGGCACGACAGGCAGCAGGCGATCCGCCTGGCTCATGCCGAGGGCCTCGCCTGAGCACACGCCGAGCGAGTGCAGGAACGTGGACCGGTGGCTGTAGACGACGCCCTTCGGCAGATCGGTGGTGCCGCTGGTGTAGCACATGGCCGCCGCGGCGGATTCCTCGAGCTCAGGCCAGTCGTAAGCCGGCCGCTCGGCGGCGAGGAGTTCCTCGTAATCGATCGCGCCAGGCAGCAGCGACCGGTCGCCCTCGCCGAACACGATCAGGTGCTTGAGCGGCAGGTCACTGATGATGGGCGCCAGTACTGGCGCGAGGCTGGCGTCGGCGAGCAGGACCGAGTCCTCGGCATGACCGACGACGTAACGGATGTGCTCGGGGGAGAGGCGGATATTCACGGTGTGCATGACCGCGCCCATGCAAGGCACCGCGAAGTAGGCTTCCTGATGTTCCTGGTTGTTCCACGCGAAGGTAGCGACCCGGTCGCCTGGCTCAACGCCGAGGCGGCGCAGAGCGGCCGCGAACTGAGCGGCTCGGCCCGCCAGGTCGGTGAAGCTGATCCGGCTCCGCCGATCCCCATGATTGGTGACCACGACGCTGTCGCCGTAGCACTCCTGGCCGTGCCGGAAGATATGGCTGACGGTGAGGGGAAAATCCGACATTGTGCTGTGCATGGCTAGCTCCCTGCTACTTTTGCTTGCCGCCCGGCCCAGTGCGGCTCGCGGAGATCCCGCTTGAGGACCTTTCCTGCGGCAGACTTGGGCAGCGGCTCGGTGCGGAGTTCGATGAGCTTCGGCACCTTGAATCCGGCGATCTGGCTGCGGCAGTGCGTGATCAGCTCGTCCGCTGTTACTGCTTGGCGGGTCACCACGATGGCTAGGACCGCCTCGCCCCAGCGTTCGTCGGGAACCCCGAAGACCGCGGCCTCGGTGACCAGCGGGTGCGCGGCCAGGGCGTTCTCCACCTCGGTGGAGTAGATGTTCTCGCCACCACTCACGATCATGTCCTTGGCCCGGTCCACGATGAACAGGTTCGACTGCCGATCGCAATAGCCAAGATCGCCAGTGTGGTACCAGCCGTCAGACAGCACCGCATTGGTCTCGGCCGGATTGCGCCAGTAGCCCGTCATCAGGCTGGGACTACGGACGATGACCTCGCCCACTTCGGCAGGCGGCAGCTCCGCGCCATGCCTGTCGACTATCCGCAGGTCGACGCCTATGGCCGGCTGGCCGCACGAGCGGTCCAGGATCGTCCCCAGGATGCGCTCTTCATGCGGCAGCAACGTCGCGATCGGCGTTGTCTCGGTCGTCCCGTACACGTGCAGGAGTTCGGCCGCCGGGAAGGTCTGGTGCACGCGCCTGAGCGTCTCCGCCGCGATCGGGGACGCGCCATGGCTGAGGTAGCGCAGCGAGCTGACACCCCGCGGCCGGCTCGCCTGGGCCATCACCGTCGCGGCCAGCATGGTCGGCACGAGCAGCGTGTGCGTGACTGCCTCGCGCTCGATGAGATCGAGCGCAAGGTCGGCGTTGAAGCTGGGCATGAGCACGTGGGTGCCGCCACCCCAGACGGTGGCGAGCATTGCAATCGTGCCGCCGGTGTGGAACATGGGTGAGGCGACGAGCCATCGAGTTGTTGGGTCGAAGGGCCAGGTGGCCATGAAGTGCAGGCCGCTTGACACCAGGCTGCGATGGGTGTGGACGGCTCCCTTCGCGGTGCCCGTCGTTCCCGAGGTGTAGAACAAAACTGCCGTGTCGCTCTCGCTGAGATCGTCGGCAAGCGGGCGCTCAGGCGAAGACGCGATCAGGTCCTCGTAATCGCCAGGGATGCTCAGCACTCGCGGGGCCTGCGCTGCGCCGGAGTAGTCCGCGTCGGTGAAGACCACGGACACCTCTGCGTCGGCGAGTATCGCACGCATCTCGGCTGGCGCCAGCCTCGAGTTGACCGGCACCAGGATCAGGCCCGACGCCGGCACGGTGAGATAAAGCTCGAGGTAGCGGTCGGAGTTCAGGCTGACGACGCCGACGCGGTCGCCCCGGCGCAGTCCCAGCCGGTGCAGGCCGCCCGCTAGCCGGCGGCAACGCTCGGCCAGCTCGGCATAGCTGCGGCGCCGGTCTTCGCAGATAACGGCGCACGCGTCCGGGCAAGTGCGTAAGGCCCGGTCCAGCGGATTGGCGAACGTATACATGCTGGCCTCCTTGGTCGAGGCGAGCCGCTCCGTCCGGCTGGCAGTGCAGCGCCGCTAAGTTTTGGTGCTCCTCCCATGCTACATGACTAACCGAACGTTCGGTAGATTATGCGCGATATTTCTTGCGTTCGCTCGGTATAGTGATCTCTAATGGAGCAAGATAGCTCGCGCCCGCCATATGCCTCGCCGATCCGGCCCTGCCAGACCCGGCCGCCAGCAGGACTGGCGGCGAGCGCGAGCAGGGGAGGAGCACCATGACATCGACCGATTCCGCGGTCACCGTCACCGATCAGCAACTGACGATCCGAGGGCTTCGCATCCACGTTCAGACCTGCGGGGAAGGCGAGCCCTTGCTGCTGTACTCCGGCATCTGGGGTGAGGTCCAGCTCTGGAAATCGCTGCTGCCATACCTGCCCGGCTTCAGGACAATTGCCTTCGACCCGCCAGGCATCGGGCGGTCCCAGATGCCCACCTTCCCGCTAACGATGCGCAGCCTTGCGAGTTTCGGCCCGGCGGTCCTGGATGAGCTAGGCATCCACTCCGCTCATGTGCTCGGCGCCTCGTTCGGCGGCGCCGTGGCCCAGCAGATGGCGCTGTCGTTTCCGGACCGCGTCCGTCGTCTCGTGCTCGTGTCTACGTCATTCGGCGGCTTCGCTGTACCCGGCAACCTGGGCGCCTTCTGGCACTTCATGCAGCCGCGCAGCTACCACCCTGTCCGCCTGGAGCGAGTGGCGGGCACGATGTTCGGCGGCCGGATGCGGACCGAGCCCGAGCTGGTGCGGTCCATGCACATCAAGCGTCCGAGCAACATCGTCGCCGGCATGTACCGGATGGCGCCGCTCTTCGGCTGGACCAGCATGCCCTGGTTGTGGGCGGTGCGCCAGCCCACGCTCATCATCTGCGGCGATGACGACCCGGTGACGCCGAAGGTCAATCACCGGATCATTGCGACGCTGATGCCGCACGCCGAGTTGCACGTGATCAAAGGCGGCGGTCACCTAGTCCTGGTAGACAGCCCAGCGGTGACCGGGCCGCTGATCACGCGGTTCCTCACCGCCTAGCCGACCAGCACCGCATCGCAGGGCTGGCCGCTGGCATTGCCAGGTTCGCTGTGGTTGCCGGGCGGCTCTCAGCGGCCCGGGCGACTGACCGGGCGACTGCCGACTGGCTGTGCCGGGCCATCTGCGGCGGCCAGGAGCGGCAGCCGGGATGGCGGCTTGACCTCGTCCAGCCGAAGGTACGTCACCAGCCGCTGACCACCCCTGGCCGACAGACCCGTGAGCACATCGCGAAGCTCGGTCACGTCCCTGGCCACCAGCGTCAGCAGATAGTCCATCTCACCGGTTACGTTGTCCGCCGCGATGATCTGCGGCACGGACCGGACGTATTCCTCGAACACCCTGGTCGTGCGCGGGTCGTGGCGGCTGAGGGTCGCCGCCACGTACATCTGCAGCGGGAAGCCGGCCGCGGTCGCGTCGAGCTGCGCGCTAATGACCCGGATGACGCCAGACTCCTTGAGCCTGCGGACCCGATGCAGAGTCGCGGCGGGGGACAGGCCGACGAGGCGGGCGAGCTCCAGGTTGGTCCTGTCTGCGTCTGCCTGTAGCTCGGTTAGCAACTTTAGATCAACTTCATTTAGCTCTACAGCCATGTTACGAAATTATAGTTGGCTATCATGCTTGATCGCAAAATTTGGGCGATCTATGTTGTGACATGGAGGCATGACAGATAACCGCCGCCTCGTGCTCCCCGCGCTCATCTCCGCAGGCATTCTGTGGGGTACCACCGTGCCGCTTTCCAAGCTGGCGCTCTGGTGGCTGCCGCCTGTCTGGCTGGCGTTCACGCGGTTCGCGCTGGCCGGCGCCATCCTGATGATCCTCAGCCGCGGTCGGCTTCGGGCCGCCGTCAGCCCGGCCATCCTGATAAGCGGAGCGCTCGGCTTCGGCGGTTCTGTGGTGCTGCAGAACGTCGGCGTCCAGCGCACCAGCGTGGCCCACGCGGCCTTGCTGATCGGCGCCACGCCCGTCCTCGTGGCGGTTCTCGCCGCCGTCTTTCGCCAGGGCCTGGCCCGTCCGGCGGCGTGGGCGGGCTTCGGGCTCTCACTGGTCGGCGTTGCTGTCGTTGCCTCGGGCAAGGGCGGTGGTGCGTCAGTGAGCGGGGACTGCATGGTGCTGCTCGCGCAGGTCGGGTCGGCCGGGTTCACGGTGTCGCAGCCGAGGCTGCTGCGCGGCCGCGACCCGGTTGCGGTCACCGCAGTCCAGCTGCTGGCTGCCGCGTTCGCGGCTCTCCCTGTCGCCCTGATAACCGAGGGCACGCGCACAGGCCACGCCAGCACGGTCGCGGTGCTGGCGACCGGCGCGCTGGTTGTGGCGGGTACTGTGGCCCCCACCGCGCTGTTCGCCTACGCGCAGAGCCACGTCTCCGCTGACGTGGCTGGCGCCTTCCTGAACCTGGAGCCGCTCGTGGGCGCGGCGGTCGGCACGGTGGTCTTCGCCGATCCACTCGGCCGCCTCCAGCTTGTCGGCGGCGCCGCGATCCTGCTGGGTATCGCTCTGAGCAGCCTGCAGGCAGTTCGCGCGGAACGGCAGCCGCCTGCCGCCGGCGCTGCCCGCGGCGTGGCGGCTAGTGCCGGTCAGGATCGGGTGCTGATGCCGGCCGGATCGGCCCGCTCGGCCGGCTCCGTCGCCTCGCTCGGCTCATACGGCCGGCGCAGTCATCCTGGCCGTCCGTCAAGGCCGCCGTCTCGCGGTCGGCACGATGACCGGCCGCCCCGGCTAAACTGCAGAAGTACATTCTCGCCGCAGAGAGTCGCTGATGACGCAGCGTGATAAGCGTGCACGCAAGTCGGCCGGGCCGGGTCCCGTCAGCTGGCGTGAGGCTCGCGTGGCGCGCGCGAAGCTGGCTGCCGGAGGCCTGTCCCACCCGGAGGAGCGCAGGCTCCGCGCCGTCATCCGGATGCGCGACAAGATCGCGCGGCGCAGGAGTCTGGGGACAAGGCGCTTCGGCTTGGCCGTGGCCGGAGCTGTGGCGGTCATGGCCCTGATAGCTGCCGCTTTCGCGCTCGGGCCCGCAATCGCCGCTGCCCGCGGACAGGGCACTCGGGGTACTTTCATCGTCGAGAGCCAGATCTGCTGGCGGGGCTGCACGTGGGTCGGCACCTTCCAGGCCGCGGGCGGCCGGATGATTCCCGACGTTGTCTACAACGGCAGCCTCCCTTCTGGCGCCCAGCCAGGCACGGCCATCCCCGCCGTCGATCCCGACGGGTCGAACGAGGCATTCGCACCCCGTGGCTCGCATGTGTGGCTCGCGGACCTGCTCGTGGTGGTACTCGTCGGCGGCGCGGCCGCGATCGCCCTGTGGATCAGCCCGATCGGCCTATCCCGCCAGCGCAGACGTGAGATCCGGCACTCCGCGCGGGCCGCCTGACGCCGCGGGCATGCACATCGCGGCGCGCCGGACTGACCGCGAGCGGCCACTATCCGTCGGCTTCGGCTGGCTTTTAGAATCGGGTTCTAGGACCGGAACGGGGCTTCTCCTGGCCCGGTCATGAGCCGCTTGGCCGGCCGCAGTTCCAGGCTGACTAGCGCATCCGTGCGCGCGATCGCAGTGGGAGGACGCTTTATGGCGTGGGACTTCTCGACTGAGCCCGAGTTCCAGGAGCAGCTCGACTGGGTGGCCGAGTTCTGCCGGAACGAGGTGGAACCGCTGGAACTAGTCTTCCCCGGCGCCGCCTACTCGCGCGATCCCAGGGCAAAGGCCCTGGCCGATCCGCTCAAGCAGCAGGTCAAGGACAAGGGACTGTGGGCGCTGTTCCTCGACTCCGAACTCGGCGGGCCCGGCTTCGGCCAGCTGAAGCTGGCGCTGCTGAACGAGATCCTCGGCCGGTACCGGTCGGCGCCAGTCGTGTTCGGCACGGCCGCGCCCGACACGGGAAACATGGAGATGCTGGCCGCGTACGGCACCGCGGAGCAGAAACAGCAGTGGCTTTATCCGCTGATGAACCAGGAGATCTTCTCTGCCTACTCGATGACAGAACCGCAGGGCGGCTCGGACCCGACACTGTTCCAGACTCGAGCCACCAGGGACGGCGACGAGTGGGTCATCAACGGCGAGAAGTGGTTCACAAGCGCCGGGGCGCACGCCGACATCATCTTCGTGATGTGCGTTAACGGCATGTTCGTGGTGCCGCGCGGTACGCCGGGGGTGGAGATCATGAGCTACCCGGCGCTGCACAATCACATTCGCTACACCGATGTACGGGTGCCAGGCGGCAACCTGCTCGGGCCCGAGGACGGGGCGAGGGTACTGGCGCAGCGGCGCCTTGGCGGCGGTCGCATTCATCACGCGATGCGCACCGTGGCCCAGGTCAGGCTGGCGTTCGACATGATGTGCGAGCGCGCTCTGAGCCGTGAGTCGCACGGCAAGGTAGTCGCCGAGCACCAGATGGTGCAGGAGGCGATCGCCGACTCCTACGCCGAGCTGAATATGCTGCGTCTGCTCGTGCTGTGGACCGCTTGGACGATCGACAACTCCAGCACCCAGCAGTCAAGAACCCAGATCGCCGCGTGCAAGTACACCTGCGCCAAGGTGCTGCGCGAGGTGAGCTACCGGGCGCTGCACATCATGGGCTCGCTGGGCACGACCAACCTGACCCCGCTGCAGGCGATGTTCGCTGGCTCGCCGACGATGGCCATTGCGGACGGAGTCGATGAGGTGCACAAGGTGACGGTGGCCAGGAACGTGCTCAAGGAATACGAGCCGCATCCTGGCCTGTGGCCGACCGAGTATATTCCGGCCAAGCGCGAGGAGGCGCGGAAGAAGTACGCCGATCTGATCGCCGCCGATCCCGACCTGGCAGCATGGGCAGACGCAGCAGAGCGAGCCATCACGCGAAGGGCCTGACCCATGGACATCAGCGGCAAGGTAGCCGTCGTCACCGGAGGCGCGAGTGGCATAGGCCGGTCCATCGCGCTGGCACTCGGCGCGGCTGGGGCGGCTGGCGTCGTCGTGGCTGACATTGACGCCGCGGGCGCGGCGAAGGCGGCCGCCGAGATCGAAGCTGCCGGGCGCCCGGCCCTAGCGGTGCCGACGGATGTCTCGCGTGAGGCTGACGTGCAGGCTCTGGTGGCGCGGACGGAGGAGGCCTTCGGGCCGGTAGACCTCTTCGTCTCGAACGCCGGGATCATCGTCGGCGGCGGGGTCGAGGTGCCTGATGATGCCTGGTCCCGGATATGGGCGATCAACGTGCACAGCCACGTGTACGCGGCCAGGGCGCTGTTGCCGGAAATGCTGGCACGGGGCCAGGGCTACATCGTCATTACGGCTTCTGCAGCCGGATTGCTCACCCAGCTGGGCTCCGCCCCTTACGCGGTGACCAAGCACGCCGCCGTCGCGCTGGCCGAGTGGCTGTCCATTACCTACGGCGACATGGGCCTGGTCGTGTCGGCGCTGTGCCCGCAGGCAGTGACCTCGAACCTGCTCGCGACCAGCCGCAGGGAACTCGGTGCGGACGCGCTGCCGGACGAGGCCAGCGTCCCAAGCGGCTCCGCGCAGGCGGCGGTCGACGGGGTACTCGATCCGGACGAGGTGGCCAGGATCGTACTCGCGGCCGTGGCGGCTGAGCAGTTCCTGATCCTGCCGCACCCAGATGTGGCGACCTACGAGCGGCGCCGGGCCGATGACCGCGAGCGGTGGCTGCGCGGCATGCGCCGCATGCAAGCCCGGCTCACCGGCCGCGGCTAGTCTCAGTCAGCGTCAGGTGCCGAAGGTAACTGTGATGTGCTGGAAACCCAGTGCGGTCAGCATGGTGTCGAGCATGGCCCTGGTATTGCGCTCCGCGTCCGTGACCAGGCCGCTGCTGCGCGCGGCGGCCTCGATCCTCTGGTCCGCGGCGATATAGACCGCCTGCTGGCTGTTGGGGTTGCCGGCGAAGAAGCTGGCTACCCGGTTGAGCAATCCCTGCTGCTCTGCGAACACATAGGACTGGCCCACGTTGAGGTTCGCTGGCTCGAGCTGAGCCGCCGGAAGGCGGATCGTGACCGCGGTGCGTGCCGCCGAGACCGCGATAGCGCTGCCCTTCAGCCCGGAGAAGTCGACGTATGCGATGACGCTGCCGTCGCCGATGAATAGCGTCTGGCTCCCGGCCAGGAAGGACGGCACGAACGAGGTGTGCGTGGACAAGTCCACCACCACCTGGAAGGTGCCGCTGGCCGCCTCGTAGCGGCTCAACTGGGAGATGGACTTCAGCACGGCCGGCCCGCTCCGGATGGAAGTGGTCGTCGTGAACGGATTACGAAGCTGCGGCAGCAGGTGCACTACCGCGAGCACCAGCACCAGGGCGATCACAGTTGCGACTGCCGCGGCACCGCCCAGCAGCCAGTTCCTAGCCTTGCGCACCACTTGCCTCCGCGCCGCTTGGCGTGGCCGGCACGCGACTGCGCCTGCCGCTTGTGCAGCTACCCCGATGCGGTGGAGTGATTCATTGGCTTAACGTCGGGCATATGAGTCCCCGCGCACCTGGAGGCGAAGATGGCCGGAGGCACGAATAGGCAGTGGGGGAGCACCCGTCGGGGCAGGCCGCGGCGCGTCAGCCCGATGGTTGGCTGCCTGTTCTGGGTACTTGTTCTCCTCGTAGTCCTGCTCTTGCTGTCGGTAATATTCGGCGGCTTCGATAAGGGCACGAAGGCCGAGTCAGGACCCGGCCAGCGACTGAGACCTGCTGTGCAGCAAGTCGCGCTCGGCCGCAGTCAGGACCGGTTAGCCCACTGATACCGCCGGGAACCGCGACTGAGGATCTTGTCAACCGCAGAACTGACGCCGCCATCCTCGTGGATCAGCTTGCGCATCACGAAGATGAGGGTGGGGATCGCCCAGAAGTCACCGCATATCCACAGGATGCCCGCGCCGATCTGCTGGTCCGCGAAGGGCGGCAGGGTGACGCCTGGAATGTGGTTGTAGACGGGGTACCACGAACTGCTGGTCAGGATGCCCATCGCCATGGCCAGCAGCCACATGATGACGTTTGTCGCGACCAGCGCCATGGCCTGCGAGGTGAGCGGCATCTTCCGGCGGAACGGCGGTGACTCGATGAACTGCAGCCAGAACAATACCCCGACGACGAGGAAGCTGCCGTGCTGCAGCCAGATGCGGACCGCCTGGTTGCGGACCTCCAGGTCCAGTAGCGCCGGGACATGCCAGGCCAGCATTACGACATTGAACGCCGCCACACTGACCCAGGGCCGCAGCAGCCAGGCGCCGGCGACCCGCAGGGGGCGGGACCAGCCTGCGGCCACTTCATCATTGCCGTTACGGCCGGGCCGGCCAGGCAGTGCAGCCAGGAGGGGCTGCCAGGGCGCGCCCGCGACGATCAGCGTCGGCGCGCCAAACATCAGCAGCAGGTGCTGGATCATGTGCACGAAGAAGTAGTAGTCCGACCAGTATTCGATCGGTGACTGCACCGCGAGCAGCAGGACGCCAAGGCCTCCGTAGAACCACGCCGACCGGCGCCGTCGCCGCGCGGCCTGACCAGGCTCGGACCCAGCCAGCCTGGCCAGGCCAATCTCGTGCCAGATGACCAGCACGATCGCCACGATCATGAATGGGTCGAACGACCAGTGCTCGGTCAGGTAATGCATCGTGCTCCGATCAACCCGACGACCCGTACGGGATAGTCACCTTGACCTGCTGCAGCCGAGTCCACCCGACCCCGCGCTCCCCGAGCTGCCAGACCGTCAGAGTGCCGCCGTCGGCGGCCAGCGCCTCCAGTTGCCCGGCCGGCCCGAGGGCCAGGGTCGCGGTCCCGGCAGGCAGGGCGGGCAGCGACCGCCAGCTTGCGCCCGGCCCGGCGATGGCCTCCCCGCGGCCGCCGGTGAGCACGAGCGCGGCACTCCCGCTGGCCCATATGGCCTCGGAGCGGGGTCCTCCGTGGGCCGGCACTGGCGTCGATACGCTCCAGCTCCCGGTTCCGGTCTCTGACCAGGCGGCGGTCACGGTTGCTGCCTTCGCGGGCCCGGCCTGGATCAGGGCCGTAGTCCGCCCGGCCTGGGTCGCTAGCCCGAGCACGGTAACCGGTCCGGCCGGGAGTGCCGGAACCGAAGCCCGCTCGATGGCGTCTTCTCCTGTGCTGAAGATGCCCACCCTGCCCTGCCGTGTGCAGGTGCCGGCCAGGAGCGGTATCCCGGAGGTGCTGAAGGCGACGGCGGTCAGTGCGGTCAGGCCGCACGCCCGGCCAGCGGCGCTGCTCGCGGCCGACCGCAGGGTGGTAAGGCGCGTCCAAGTGGCGCCGGCGTCAGAGCCGAGTAGTACCTCGCCGGTACGGGTGAGGGCGAGAACTTGGCTCGATGGTCCCGCGGCGAGTGCGTCCGGCACGCTGGCCAGGCCTGGGCTGACCAGCGCGTTGCCCTGTGACCAGGAACCGGCCGGGCCCGCGATGGCCGCTAGCGGCGAGAAGGTCAGGTCCTGGCTCGGCTGGAACCCGGCGACCAGCCCGGCGCCGCTGCCCGCGATGGCCAGGCCGCCGTTGCTGGCCACGCCAAGCGGGGTGGCCAGCTTCCACTGCGCGGACCCGGCCGGCCGGGCGAACAGCTCCCAGAAGTTGTTGTGGCTGGCAGCCGAGCCGCCCATCTGCACGACTGCCCAGCCAGGCCGGCCCGGCGCGGCGAGCGAGGTGGCCATGGGCAGGCTGGCTGGGGGGGCGTGGCCGGATGACCCGGCACTGGCGGCCTTGGTGCCGCAGGCGGCGGCGAGGATCGCGGTGACGGCCACGACGCAGGCGACGGCCATTCGGCGTGGCGCGCTCATGCTGACCGCAAGACTTGCTGGGCGGCGTCGGCGAGTTCCACCGCGAAGGACGAGATCGAGCTCGCAGTGCCGGGGCCAGGGTCGAAGTTGAGTTCGGTCCTCGTATGCCCGCTGGCGTCGATGACGTAGGCGACGTCGCTGTGGGCGATCATGCCGCCGGCCGGCAGGATCTGGGCCGCGATCGCGTAGTTCTTCCAGACCTGCTGTAGCTGGGAGAGGGCGCCGGTCAGGTACAGCCAGTTCGGCAGGCCCGACAGACCCTCTTGGCTGTCGAACGCGCGGGTGTCGGCGATGCTGTGATAGATCGGGTTAGCCACGATGGCGACCAGCTCCACGCGCCGGGATCTGCCGCTCAGCAGGTGGTCGGCGTCGCGAAACTCCTGAGCGATCAGCGGGCAGTCCGAGGTGCACACCGGATCGAGGAAGGTGAGAAGCACCACCTTGCCGTGCAGGCTGGCGAGACTGACCTGATGGCCCGCCTGGTCGGTCAGCGTGAACGCGGGCGCGGCGAAGTTCAGTGGGGCCGCGTCGCCGTCGATGGCCTGCGCGATGATCACGTCTGCGTTCGGGCTGACCTGCGCCATCGCCATCGGCGCGACGCCGATCAGCACTATCGCCGCGGCCCAGATGGCCAGCACCGCCTGGATGCTGGCAGACCCGAAGGTCTTCGCCAGCGCGGCGGGGCGAATTCGCGCAGGGCGACGAAGCCGCGACGGCGCGACAGGACGTGGCGCCGACTCGGGCTCAAGCGGGCCGGGCTCGGGCTCGGCAGGCTCGGTGTCTTCGTGCGCGGCTGCGGGCTCGGGCGTGGCTGGCCCGGCGGCAGCAACGCCCGCAGTGGCGGACTCGTTCGGCTGCGCCAGCTCCGCGCTGGCGGCCGGCACGGCGGCCAGCGCAGGCGCGGGCAGTCGCTGCATAGCCAGGTAGCCGCCCGCTGCCAGCAGAAGCAGCGGGATCATGCTGTTCGGGTCGGTCCCGACGCCGCCGAGGAAACCAAGGTCCTGCACGAGCACCCAGGTGGCCAGGCACAAAAGGCCGGCCAGGGCGAGGGCAGGCCGGATCAGCTGCGGTAGCCCGGTGAGCAGCGCGCCGCCGATACCCGCCAGCGCGACCACCACCAGCAGGTTGACCGCGAAGCCATGAGCGGCGTCGAAGGACTGGAATGCGGTCAGCCAGTCGGCCAGGAAGCGGGGCTGAGGCGTGCCGGCCATGGAACCGACCATGCTGGCTAGCGAGCCAGGCTGGCCGTGTGCGGTGCCCTGCCAGAAGCCGCGGCCGGGCCAGGCCTGCAGCACAGCCATGCCGACGAAGAACAGCCCAAGGCCGGCCAGTACCTGCCTGCCCAGGCGTGGCGTCTGCCAGCTCCGGTCAGGCAGCGCGATGAGCAGGCCGGCTGCGCAGTAGATCAGCGCGGCGCCGGGCGCGCCGAACAGGAAGCTCAGGCCGGGTGCGAAGATGCTGCCGAAGGACTCACCGAACACCCAGACAACCAGGCCCCAGCCCGCGCTGACGATCCCCGCCAGCCGTAGCGGCCGACCGGCCGGCGCGGCGATCAGCCAGGCGCCGATGCCGAGCTGGATCCAGACGGCGGCCGCTCCCGCCTGGATCGGGTGGTAGGACCAGCTGGTCCCTGCCCAGTTCACCACATGCTGGACCCAGTGCGGCGAGCTGGCTGCGGTGGGTTCGATGACCTGCGAGGGCATGCCCGCCGCCATGGCCGGCTGTGCCTGCAGGAACCCGTCGAATATCCACACGATGCCGAAGCCGATGCGCAGCAGCCGACGACCGGTCGGCTCTGCGGACACCGTGCCGGCGGACCGCCCGGCGAGCGTCGTCCTAGCGGCCGGGACCCACTCCCGCAGGCTGACCCAGACGAGCGCGAGCAGGGCCAGCACGGCAAGCACGATGAGTCCCTGGTGCAGCAGGGCGGCTCGGAACGCCGCGACCAGGGTCGGGTTGTTGTCCGTGAGACCGGAATTCATTCCCGGCATTGCGGTTCGATTCTCCTGTCAGATCGGGGGGTATCCGACGGCCGTCATCCTGGCAGCCGTGGCGGCGATGCATGCACAGCCAGCGCCTTGATCGCCTTGTCCAGTACTGAGTCGATAGTGGACCGCTGCTTGTCCAGCGCGACGAGCGCGGTAGCCAGCTGGGCCTGAGCCTGGCTGCGAGCCTGCACGCTGCGGGCTGACAGCACGTTAGCAACATCGGTATCCACCCGCTCGGCGTCCGGGGCTGCCCAGTTGACCAGTCCGGTTACCACGCCGACGACCTGGAAGCTGAAGAGTGACTCGGGTGCCTGGTAGTTCTCCAAGTCGTCGATCTGCTCGTTGTAGGCGGGTGCGCAGTCTGCCGCTGCCTCCTGGGCGACGCTGATCCCATCGCTTACGTCCGCCGGCGAGGCGTCGGCACCGGACTGGACCTCGCGCAGCGCGGTGAGGGACTCGCCCACGCCGCCCGCGCAGGACTCGATGTCGGTGGTGACGTCCTGCAGGAACCCGCGCAGGTCTGTGGCCCGCTCGGCCTGCGACGGCTTGTGCACAAGCGCAACGGCCACGGCAATGGCAAGGAGGCCGGCTAGTGCCAGGTAGGCCCATCGGGAAAGCCGGCGTTGGGGCCACGCGCTGGATCGAATAGGCACGTAGGGGGGACTGGTTTTCTGCACTCGGGGGTCAGCCTCCGTCCTGGTTCAGCGCCGGTTCGCAGGCAGGCGCGAGTCAGCGGCGATCGTGGTCGAGCCGTCCTTCTCCGCGGCCGATGGCGGGGCAAGCTGCCCGCGATCCGGCGCCCGCAGCGCCGGCAAGACGAGTTCGAACGTACTGCCTGCGCCCGGCACGCTCTGCACCCGGACCTCGCCGCCGTGGCCGCGGGCAACCGCACGGACCAGCGGAAGGCCGAGGCCGGTGCCACGGCGGCCAGCAGAGCCCGATCCGGTGGCAAACCGTTCGAAGATGCTGGTCAGCTCGGCGGGCGCGATTCCGTCCCCGCTGTCCTCGATGATCAGCCGGGCGAACTCCGGATCGTCCGCGCGCCGCACGGATAGCCGGATCATGGCGCTTGGGCCGGTGTGCTGGATGGCATTTTCCATGAGGGCGTCCACGGCCAGCCGAAGCCGTTCGCGGTCCGCGTGCACAGTCGCCCGCTCGAGGTGACCCAGCTGCCAGCGGCGGTCTGCGGTCGGCCGCCAGCGCCTGATGACTTCCATCGTGAGCTGATCGAGCGCCACCGGCTCCGGGCGAAGGAAGTCAGGATTCTCCGACGCTGCTATCAGCAGCAGCCGCTCGCTAAGAATGCGCAGCCGGTTCAGCTCGCCGACGATCACATTGATATCGCGCTTGTCCTGGTTGTCGGCCAGGCTGCGGGCGAGCAGTTCGGAATGGCCGAGCGCGATCGTGATCGGAGTCCTGAGCTGGTGCGAGGCGTCCTGCAGGAACCGGCGCTGGGTCGCGAGCAGGCGCTCGTTCTCCTCGCTGACGCGAACCCGCTCGGCATTCGCGGCCAGCCGGCGGTGGCCGTGCCACATCATGACCCAGAACATGGCCGCCATCAGCGGCACCTCGGTCAGCTCGTCAGCCGGCTGCGCCCCTCGCAGGACATCGACGCTGATCGCCGCGAACGTCGTCACGACCATGGCGGCCAGCACCCAGAGTGTGGGCTTGGTCCGGCGGATGCGGAAGCTGTACAGCAGCGCGAACGTGATCCAGATCAGGTGGAATGGGATGGCTTCCCAGCGCTCGAAAACGACGATGCCGGCCAGGCCCAGGATCCACAGCAGCACCCAGGCGAGGTCGAGCCAGCCGGGCCAGGACTGCCATCCGTCCCTGGCGCCGCGGGACCCTTGCGCCCGGCCGAAGACCTCTGCCGGGTGCAGGAGGCTGGCCTGCGGCCCGGCCGCGGGCGGCCCGATGAGCCTGCGGGCCGCGAGGCCGCTACGAGGCCAGTCGGTAACCCGCACCACGCACCGTCTCAATCAGGTCGAACCCGAGCTTCGACCGCAGCCGCCGGACGCAGACGTCCACGACGTTCGATCCCGGGTCGAAGTCGAGGCCCCACACCGTGGCCAGGAGCTGGTCTTTGGGTACCGACCGGCCGGGGTGTTCCATGAGCTCCCGCAGCAGCATAACTTCCAGCCGGGTCAGCGCCACCGGACCGATGCCGCTGTCTGCCTGCAGGCGGCCCAGGTCGAGTACCAGCTGCCCGGCCCGCAGGACCTCGTGCAACTGGTGCTCGTGCGGCTGATGCTCCCCGCGCAGTTGCACCCTTACTCGCGCTAGCAGCTCGGCCAGCGCGAACGGCTTGGTCAGGTAGTCCTTCGCTCCCAGGTCTAGGCAGTCAACCTTGGTCGACACGTCGCTCAGGCAGGACAGCACCAGCACAGCCTGATCGGGGCGGTCGCGGCGCAGCCCAGCTAGGACGCTCCTGCCGTCGGTCTCCGGCATGACCAAGTCAAGGATGACCAGGCCGTAGCCGCGCGCGGTCGCCTGCCGCAGCCCGTCCGCGCCGTCACGCGCGGAGTCCACCGCGTACCCGTCCGCGACCAGCGCGCGGACGACGAAGTCACGGATTTCCGGCTCATCGTCTACGACGAGGATGCGCGGCCGTGCCTGGTGGTCGACTTCCTGGTATGTAGTCATTGTCCAAAGTCGGGCGGGTTTAGGCACATGAGGGGTAAATAGGACTTGACTGAAGTTGTTGACGACATGTTGCCACAAAAGCCGGTCTTCAGCGCCTAACGGAACAGCTGTTCGGTTTCCTCAGCAGAGGATCTACTCCATCTGGGCTGCCCGGTCAAGGACAGCGCGGGATGGAGGCCATTGCGTTGCCAGCTAGTGACCGGCGCGCTACAGCCAGCGGCGCGGCCGGGCACCGCGCGGGCCGGGCTGGCACCATGACAATTTCGTCATTGACGGGCGCCGTCCTTGCCGCAGCCCCGGTCGCGATCGCAAGATCAGACACGTTCAGTAGCGCTGCCCCCTGTCCGCAATCGGTTGCGCGGCCGCCCGGTGCTGCTCACGGCGAAGAAGCGAGGTGATGGCCGGTGTCCCTGCCGGCACGTATCGGAACCCTGGTGGTGGCGTTCCTCGCTGTCGCCGCGGGCGTTGCCTTCCTGGTCGTTCACTACCTTCTGGGTGGCCCGCCAACGGTGGACTATTCAGCGGGAATAACCCCGAACACCGGTGCGGTGGTCCACATCGTGATGCAGGAAGACCCGCAGAACACCGTATCCGCGCATCCCGACTGGGTTTCCTACTTCATCCAGGACCCGACCACCAAGGCGTGGGTGCACACCACGCTGTTCAGGGTGCCGGCCGGCAGCCGGGTGGACATGACGATCTACGGCTACGACGGCTGCACGCCGCTGCGGAATCCGTACTGGGGCAAGGTCACCGGCACGATCGGCGGCATCGCGTATGAGAACGGCAAGCCGTTCACCGCGCTCAACTCCTGGTCGGGCTGCAACGTCGGGCACACGTTCTCGATTCCTGGCATCGACCTGAACGTGCCTATGGGCTCGCCAGGCCTGACGGCGAGCCTGTGCGGCACGTCGCCCTGCACGTCGGGCCCTAAGCAGGTCATGACCTTCAGCTTCAATACGCCGAAGACTACCGGCGAGTACTTCTGGCAATGCCGTATCCCCTGCGGCGGCGGCTTCATAGACGGATTTGGCGGACCCATGCAGACGATCGGCTACATGACCGGCAATATGGTGGTGGTTTCCTGATGGCAGCTTCGACCGCGCCACAGCCGCACGCAGGCGGCTCGGGCGAGCCCAACCATGGGCTGCGGATCTTCCTCGTGTGGCTGCCGCTAGCGGTGGCGGCCGACCTGCTGCTCTACTTCGTCTACGGACCGCACATGCCGCCCGGCACGGAGTCGACCTCCGCGGCCAGTCAGCAGTTCGACATCAAGGTCATGTCCGTCCTCGCCGCGCCGGTGATGCTCTTCGTGCTCGTATACGCGAGCTATGCGATGATCGTCTGGCGGCACCGGCAGGGTGACGAGGAGGATGGCCCGGCGCTCTACGGCCACGCCAGGATCCAGGCCACCTGGATCACCGTGTCCTCGGTGATCGTGCTATGCCTGGCCGGATTCGGCACCTATGAGCTCGCCGCGCCTGGCTTCGCCGGCGCGGGTTCGGGCGAGGGGCCGAGCGCGATCTGGCGGCCGAACAAGGCTCCGCTGCAGGTCCAGGTCATCGGTCAGCAGTGGAAGTTCACCTTCCGATATCCGCAGTACGGCGGGTTCGAGACGACTGAGCTGATGCTGCCGGTCGGCCAGCCGGTGCAGTTCAACGTGACCTCGATCGACGTCATCCACAGCTTCTGGGCCTACCAGCTCGGGGTGAAGGCCGACGCCAACCCTGGCGTCAACAACATCGCCTACACGACGCCGACCAAGACTGGCTCGGTGACGGTTAGGTGCGCGGAGCTGTGCGGATTGTGGCACGGCGCGATGTTCGACTACGGGCATGTCGTCAGCGTGGCGGCGTTCCAGGCCTGGGCCACCCAGACCGAGACTCAGCTCGCACCGATTACTGCCATGCTGCCGCCTTATGCCACCAGCTACGATCCGACGGTCATCCCGCAGATCAACAAGGCTATGGCCAAGGCCGGTATCGGTGGCGCCAATGGCTACTACTACCCGCCGAACGATCCGGTGCAGCCGTGATGACGGCCTCATCCGCACGCGCACTGTGGAAGTCCGGGGCCATGACCCCCGAGCCGACAGCAATGGAGAGGTGACCGGATGGCCATCGAGACTCAGCCAGAGCAGGCGCGCGGGTCCGGCGGCGGCGCGCCGTCAGGAGTACGTGGCGGACGGCCATGGTGGATGCGCCCCGCCATCCACACGGCCATCGTCGGGGCCGTCGTCGGCTACCTGGTCGGGTCGTTCCTCGGCAGCTACCTGACCGGGACCGGCAACGGGCTGTATCCCAACGTCTCGCTGTCTGACTCCAAGGACTGGCCGATCGTGCTCGGCTACCTGTTCGCGATCGTGGGCTGGCTGGCCGGGCTAGGGGTCTTCAACGACCTGCTCCGGCAGATGGTGGGCCGCCCGCTGAGCGTCGCCAACACCCAGGAGACCGAGAAGCAGGGCGGCCTGGCGAAGTACTTCAGGTTTGAGCTCGACCACAAGGTAGTCGGCATCCAGTACCTGGTGGGCATGATCATCTACTTCTGCACCGCCGGGCTGTTCGCGATGGCGATCAGGACCGAGCTGCTGTCACCGACTAATCACGTGTTCAGCTCGCAGGTGTACGTCGAGCTCGTCGGCGAACACGGCACGATGATGATGATGCTGATGACGTCGGTCATCACCGGACCGTTCGGCAACTACCTGCTGCCGATCATGATCGGCTCCAAGCGGGTCGCGTTCCCGCGCATGGAGGCCCTGGCGTTCTGGCTCACGCCGTGCGCATTCCTGATCCTGCTGTCGAGCCTGCTGCTGGGCGGCTTCCCCTTCGGCTGGACCGGCTACGCCCCGCTGTCCATCCAGTCCACGGTCGGGGCGGACTCCTATGCGATGGCGTTCGGGCTGATGGGCGTCTCGATGGTCCTGGGCGGCTTCAACCTCATCGCGACCGCGATCTGCTACCGGGCGCCTGGCATGCGCTGGAGTCGGCTGCCGATCTTCGTCTGGGGCACGGTCGCCACCTCGTTCCTGTTCGTGCTGGCCGCGCCCGTCCTCATCGGCGGCATGTACATGCTGCTCATGGACCGGACCGCGCAGACCGCGTTCTTCGAGGACTCGCTCGGCGGGAGCAGTTACCTGTACCAGAACTTGTTCTGGTTCTTCGGCCACCCCGAGGTGTACATCCTGGCCTTGCCCGGATTCGGCGTGGTGAACGAGATCCTCCCCGTCATGTGCCGTAAACCGCTGTTTGCCTACAAGGTGGCCGCGGCGGGGATCATCGGAGTCTCGCTGCTGAGCTTCTTCGTCTGGCAGCACCACCTGTTCGTCAGCGGCATCAACCCGGATATGCGACCGCTATTCATGCTCACCACGGAGCTGATCTCCATCCCGACCGGGTTCATCTACCTGGTGGCTCTGGGCACGATGTGGAAGGCGAAAATCCGGTTCACCGTGCCGATGCTGTTCTGCCTCGGCATGCTGTTCAACTTCCTGATCGGCGGTGTCACCGGCGTGTTCGTGTCGGACGTTCCAGCCGACACGACCTTGCACGGCAGCTTCTTCGTGATGGCGCATTTCCACTACACGATCATGGGCGGGCTGATCTTCGCGTTCATGGCCGGCATGTACTACTGGCTGCCGAAGATGACGGGAATCAGGCTCAACGTGAAGCTGGGCAAGTGGCAGTTCTGGCTCATGTTCATCGCGTTCAACTCGACGTTCCTGCCGTTGTTCGCGGTCGGCGCGGCCGGCCAGCCGCGGCGGGTGTTCGAGTACGCGCAGAACCTCCAGACACTGAACGACTGGGTCTCGATCTCCTCGTTCTTCCTCGGTGGCGCGATCTTGCTGTTCGTGATCAACTTCGTCTGGTCGACGGTCATCGTGCGGGAGCGCGAGGTCGGCAACCCGTGGCAGTCTCGCAGCCTCGAGTGGCAGATCGCCTCGCCGCCGCCCCCTGGCAACTTCGACGCCATCCCGGTTGTGCTGTCCGGCCCGTATGACTACGGCGTTCCCGACGCTCCGCCGGTCGCCGACCTGAATCCGCCCGTCGGCGTGCTGAGCGCGGCGATCGGCGGGTCAGCCCCAGTTGGAGCGGAGGCATAGACATGGCTGAGACAACTGCGCCGCCGCCGGCGGGCCTGAGCCGGGCCGAGGAGGAGGCAGCCTTCTACCACGAGGCCGGCCTCAACGGTGCCTGGACCGGCGCCCGGCTCGCCATGGGCGGGATGTCATTCCTGTTCGGTGCGTTCGTGTTCGCCTTCTTCTACCTGAAGTCGCTGAACTCGCACCATCTGTGGTACCCGGCGGGCTTCCATGGCCCCCAGCAGTCGCTCGGCGGCACGATCCTGGGCCTGATAGTGGTGAGCGCACTGCTGCAGACCCTGGTGCTGCAGCGAATCAAGGCTGGCCACAAGGCGATCTGGATGCAGGGCGCGGTCGTGGCCCTGCTGCTGGGCCTGGCGGCGGTCGCCGTGCAGATCTATCAGCTCGCCGACCTCCCCTTCTGGCCCGGCTCAGCAGGCTTTGCCAGCGTGTTCGTCGGCTTCTGGCCCGTCTACCTGGCTATCGCGTTCTGCTTCATGGTGTGGCTGGAGATCCTCATCGTGCGCTGCCGCGCCATCCCTGAGATCGCGCTGGTCGAGCAGCCGCCCACCTACGCCGAGGCCTTTGCGGTCCAGCGATTCCAGGCTTCGCTCAGCGCCTTCACCGTGACGTGGAACTACATGGCGGTCGTCGCGGTCATTGCCTGGGTGCTGTTCTATCTGGTGCACTAGTCCGCATGGCACACTCGGCAGGCCATATCGGCGGTAGCTACCGTCACGCAGCGGCGCACCTGGAGGGAGCGAGCCAGTGGCCGTCGTAGGGTTGTGGCACTGGTCGGCCAGCTGGCCTGCCCTGCTGTGCTATGCGGTCGTGGCCGTCGCTCACCTCGTGGGCCTGCGGCGGGTGCTACCAGCCAGCAGCCAGGCTGAGACGCATGAGCTGCGCAAGCAGGCGATCGCGTTCCAGGGTGGGCTAGCGCTAGCGCTGCTCTCGCTGGTCTCGCCCATCGGCTACCTGTCCGAGATTTATATCTGGGTGCGAGCGCTGCAGTTCCTGCTGCTCGCGATGGTGGCGACAGGGCTGATGGTGCTCGGCGCGCCCTGGCAGGCGCTGCGGGCCGCCGCGGCGCAGGTCGGCTTGGTCCGCGCACCTGAAGGTCGGCGCGCAGGCGGGCCGCAGCAGCCTGGTGAGCAGCCCGTTTCCGATATGGAACGCATTTCAGGCCGCACGCCGTGGCTGCTGCGGTGGCCGGGGACGACAGTTATCGCGGCCAACGTCATCTGGCTGGCCTGGCAGCTGCCCGTGCTGTTCGACGCGGTCAAGACCAGCAGCGCAGTCGCGCTTGCGTGCCACGCGACCTGTGTCGCCGCCGGCCTGCTGTACTGGCTGCAGCTCATCGGCTCGCAGCCGCTGAGCCCGACGTCGGTGCCGCTGCGGCGGCTCCGGCTACTGGTCGGCAGCGTCGGAGCCTGGACGATCGTCGGTATGGTGCTGGTCTTCGGGTCAGCCGTCGTGTACCCCGTGTACGCCAACTCCGCTCACCAGCTCATGACCGTGCTTGATGACCAGCAGCTGGCGGGCGCGGTGCTGTGGATGGGTTCGCTGCCGCCGATGATTACCGCCGCGGTAGCGATCCTGATGCACTGGCTGAGCAACGAGGAGTCAGCGGAGCTGTCGGCAGACCTGGACCGGCTGCTTACGCCGCGCAAGAATGCCTGGTCCGCCAGGTCCGGCATCAGATGACCATCACAACGGCTCCTAGCAGGAGGCAGCAGTGCCCAGACTGATCCTCGCGGTGATCAACCCCGATAACACACCGCACGGATATAACTGGACGTTCGCGTTCCCGATGCTGCTTTTCATCTTCATCGCCGCAGCCCTGTACCTGTTGTTCTCAAGGCCGCACCGCCGGGTCCCGGCCCGCACGATCTCGCTGCCGGCCCGGTCGACGGCCGTTCCGTCTCCGGACGTGGCCAAGGCGGCGTCGGTCGCGGGCGGGCTGAGCACAGCGCCTGGTGGTGGCACTGCAGAGTCGCACCTCGAGCCAGGCGGAGTGAATCAAGCCGCCGCTAGCACGGCTGGGCAGGACACCTGGCAGTCCGGCGGCGAACCTGGTGGTGCCACCGCCATTACGCCTCAGGAAGATGTCCAGGCCGGCCCGGCGGAAGAGTCCGGCACGGAAGACAGTACGAAGGACTCCGAGTGACCCAAGCGACCAGCGCGCTGGCCGGGCACGGCGACTTCGGTTCGCCCGCCTTGACCGAGCCCATGCCGCCGGGCCGACGCTCCGCGGGGCTCATCGCGCGGTCGCTGTTCCAGCTGACCAAGCCGCGCATCATCGAGTTGCTGCTGGTAACCACCCTGCCGACGATGCTGCTTGCCCGGCGTGGCCTGCCCGGGCTCGGGCTGATGGCGGTTACTCTGATCGGCGGCGCGCTCGCGGCGGGCAGCGCCAACACCATTAACTGCTACATCGACCGCGACATCGACGCTGTGATGAAGCGCACCTCGCGCCGCCCGCTGGTAGCCAGGGGCGGCCGGGCGGCCATCAAGCCAGCCGAGGCGCTGGCCTCGGGGATCGTGCTCGGCATCGCGGCCACGCTGCTGCTCGGGCTGCTGGCGAACTGGCTGGCGGCCGCGCTGGCCGATGGCGCGATCTTGTTCTACGTATTCATCTACACCATCGGGCTGAAGCGGCGCACCGCCTCGAACATCGTGATCGGCGGGGCGGCCGGCTGTTTCCCCGTACTTGTCGGCTGGGCCGCGGTCACGGGGACAGTGGCCTGGCCCGCGGCGGTGCTATTCGCTGTCATCTTCTTCTGGACCCCGCCGCACTTCTGGGCGCTGGCAATGAAGTTCCGCGACGACTACGCCGCGGCAAATGTGCCGATGCTGCCGGTGGTGGCGACAGCTGGCGCGGTAGCCAGGAAGATCCTCTTCTATTCCTACGTCATGGTCGCCGTGACGCTGCTGCTCGCGCCCTACGCGGGCTGGGCCTACGGCTTGTGCGCGGCCGGGCTTGGCGGCTGGTTCCTAGCCGAGGCACACCGGCTGCGGGGCCAGGTGGCCGCGGGTGGCAACGCGGCGCCGATGCGGCTGTTCCACCTGTCGATTGCCTATCTGACCCTGCTGTTCGCCGTCGTGGCGGTCACAGCGCTACTGCCGTGGGGCAGCTGGTAAGTCATGGCTGCCCTGAGCCCACGGCCGCGCTGGTTGTTCCTGCTTCAGCCCAAGTGGCTGTGCTGGCATGCCTTTGCCGTCGTGGCGTTTGCCGGGATGCTGTGGCTCGGCGACTGGCAGTTGCATCGCGCGTTGTCTGGCAACGAGCTGAGCTGGGCCTATACCTTCGAGTGGCCGCTGTTCGGGATATTCGGGGTGTACTTCTGGACGCGCACGATCCGCGACGAGCTCCGCTTGGCGGCCGGCCAGGGCGGTGCCCAGCAGGCGGGGGCAGCCGCGCGGACGACTGCAACGGGTGCGGAGGTTACAGCTGCAACGGGTGCGGAGGGGACGGTTGCGGCGAGTGCGGCAGGGGCGGCTGGCGACGGCGCGAGCCAGGACGGGGCCGAGAGTGCGGAGGCGTACCTGGCCCGACTGCAAGCCGCAGTCCGCGGGCACGGCCGATGGCATGGCTTCCGCTGACCTGCCCAACTGGCCAGGCGGGTGACCGTCGAGTACGACGGCATTGCCGGACTGGACCTGGCGCGCTATCTGCGGCCCGGCGATACCGTCGTGTGGGGCCAAGCGTGCGGCGAGCCGCTGTCGGTCACCGAGGCCCTTGTCGCGCAGCGCGCAAGCCTGTCGGCGGTCCGCTGCTTCGTCGGCATTCCGTGCTCAGACACGGTGCGGCCCGAGCACGCCGACCATCTGCGGTTCGTCTCTTACTCGGGTGCGGGGGCGAACCAGGCGCTGCTGAGCGCGGGCGTGCTCGACCTGCTGCCTTGCCATTACTCGGCGCTGCCCGCGATCTTGGCCAGCGGGCCGCTGCGGGCGGATGTGGTCATGCTCGCGCTGCCGCCCGCGCGGCCGGATGGCCGGCACGGCCTGGGCGTCTGCGCGGACTACGTGGCTTCGGTGGTGGGCCAGGCGCGAGTCGTCATCGCCGAGGTCAGCGGGCTGATTCCGGACGTCGGCTGCGAACTTTCGCTGTCCCGTGACGACATCGACGTGATCGTGCACACCAGCCGGGCGCCCGCCGAGTACTACGGCGCCCGGCCCATGGGGGAGGTCGAGACGGCCATCGCGGGCATGGTCGCGGACCTGGTGCCGGACGGCGCCACGCTGCAGGTGGGCATCGGCAGCATGCCGTCGCTCGTGCTGGCCGGCCTGGCGGGCCACCGCGACCTCGGCGTGCACTCCGGCGTGATCACCGACGCGGTGGCCGCTCTGATCGAGGCTGGCGCCGTGACCGGGGCGCGCAAGGCAATCGACCGCGGCCTGGTGGTGACTGGTTTTCTGATGGGAACGGGCTCGCTCATGGGGCATGCCGTCCGCAACCGCGCTGTGCAGCTTCGTGATACCCGATACACGCACGACCCGGCGGTGCTCGCCGCCCAGCACCGCCTGACCGCGATCAACGCCGCGATCGAGGTCGACCTGACCGGTCAGATCAACACCGAGGTGCTCCGCGGCCGGTACGTGGGCGCAGTGGGCGGGGCCGCGGACTTCATGCGCGGCGCGGCCCGTTCCCGCGGCGGGCTGGCCATCACCGTGCTGCCGTCGACCGCCGGGGCCGCGAGCCGGATCGTGGCGCGGCTTTCTGGGCCCGCCAGCGTAGCGCGCAGCGATGCCGGCGTGATCGTGACCGAGCACGGCGTGGCCGATCTGCGCGGGCTGCCGCTGCGAGAGCGCAGGGAGCGGATGCTGGCCATCGCCGACCCGGCGCACCAGCCCGCCCTCGAGGCGGAGCTTGCCGGGTCCTGACCTCGGCGGGCCCTGACCTCACTCGTCGGCGGCCAGCACCTTGCGGGGATGGGAGCCGTCGACGTACCCGACGAACGGTGGGTAAATGTTGTAGCCGAGCAGTTCCTGCAGGCGCTCGGGCAGCTGCCTGACGATACTTCGCGGTACCGCGAGGCAGTGGTTCTCCTGCTGGCGCAGCCAGCCGGCCGCGTACTCGAGGATCACGCCCAGCCGGGGCTGTGCGGTCTGGTTGGCTCCGCCGCCATGCCAGAGGCTGCCGAGATAGAACATGGCCGAGCCGGGTGACATGGTCGCCTGCAGCACCGGGTCATCGGCGGTGGGCTGGCGACCTGGCGGCCACTGGTGACTGCCGGGGATGAACCGGGTCGCGCCGTTCTCCTCGGTGAAGTCGTCGAGCGGCCACATGGTGTTGACAACGACGGGCGGGTGCGGCTCGGTCAGCGGGTAGATCGAGTCGTCGCGATGCAGGATCTGAGCCCGCTCGCCTGGCCCGATGCGGATGCCGACCGGCGCGCTGAGCTGATAATGACCCAGCACCCGGTCAAGCACGTCTTGCAGCAGCGGGTCGGTCGCGGCCTGGTCGAACATGCGGGTCTTGGCGAACAGTGCGTACACCCGCTGGGTCGAGTACCCCTCGAACGGGTTGCGCCCGGTCGGCGTGGCCGACAGGACGCGGTCCAGGTCGGCCCGGGCTGCCTGCACGTCGTCGTCGGCCATCATGCCGGTGACCACTACGTAGCCGTCCTCCACCAGCCGCTGCGCGACGTCCTGGCCGGTGGACGTCGCGGCCGGAATCGTTGCCATCATCAGCCCGAGCCTAGATCAGTCGGGCCGCGTACGGCAGATCCAGTTTGGGCGAGGTACCGTCGTCCGGGTGAGACGCGACAGGACAGAGCTCTTCCCTCCGATTGAGCCCTACGACCACGGCGTGCTCGATGTCGGAGACGGCAACCTCGTGTACTGGGAGGCCTGCGGGAATCCGCACGGCAAGCCGGCCGTAATGGTCCACGGCGGCCCAGGGCAGGGCTGCTCTGCCAACATGCGCCGGATGTTCGACCCGGGCCTGTACCGCGCCGTCCTTTTCGACCAGCGTGGCTGCGGCCGGAGCAGCCCGCATGCCGGCAACCCCGCTACCGACATGCGGCACAACACCACCGAGCACCTGATCCGCGACATGGAGCAGCTGCGCGAGCACCTGGGCATCGACCGGTGGCTGGTCACCGGCGGCTCATGGGGGACCACACTCGCCCTGCTCTACGCCGAGCGCTACCCGCATCGCGTGTCCGAGATAATGCTCAGTGCCATCAGCACGGAACGGCGATCAGAGATCGACTGGCTCTACCGCGGCGTGGCGCAGTTCTTCCCCGAGAAGTGGCAGACGTTCAGGAACGCGGTCCCCGAGGACGACAGGAACGGCGATCTAGTAGGCGCGTACGCGCGCCTGATGGAGGACCCGGACCCGCGGGTCAGGAACCCGGCCGCAATTGCGTGGCGGACCTGGGAGGACGTGGTCCTGTCGCTGGAGCCGAACGCCAAGCCGGCTGTCTACACCGACCCTCCCGGCCAGGATGTGCTGGCCTTCGTCCGGATCTGCGCGCACTACAAGGCGCATGCCGCCTGGCTCGCGGACAATGCGGTGATCGACAATGCTGGGCGCCTGGCCGGCATTCCCGGTGTGCTGATCCACGGCCGCCTCGACCTGAGCTGCCCGGCGATCACCGCCTGGGAGTTGGCGAGCGCCTGGCCGGGTGTCGAGTTGCTGATCGACGACCATTCGGGCCACCGCGGCAGCGACACCAAGCGCCGCTGGATGCTCGCCACTTTGGACAAGTTCGCCCGCTGATCGCCGCAGTCGCCAGCGATCTCACCAGGCCGTCGCGGGCGCACGGCGTACGGCAGATCCAGGTTGGGCCAGATACCGTCGTTCGGGTGATCGAAATACGCCAGGCCGGCCCCGCGGACGTGGCGGTGATCCATGGCCTGCGGGTCGCGGCTGAACTGTGGCTGGCCGGCCGCGGGATTAGCCAGTGGACCGTTGGCCGGCTGTCCCTTGCCGCCATCGACGGTCAGGTGGCGCGGGGCGAATGGCATGTTGCCGGTGCTGCCGGTCCCATTCTCGGCGCGTTCCGGCTGCTCTGGTCAGATCCGGAAGTCTGGCCGGATCACGTCCGGGCCGCCTATGTGCACGGGCTGATGACCGACCGCGAGCGGGCGGGCGAAGGCGTCGGCGTACAGATGCTGGACCGGGTAGCGCAGACGGGCCTGGACGCCGGGGCGACTGCGCTTCGGCTGGACTGCGTGGCCTGGAACGCAAGGCTCCGCCGCTACTACACCGACCTGGGGTTCCGCGAGTCGGGCCGCTCCTTCGCCTATGCAGTGGAGCATGTGCGGATGCAGAAGGACCTGCGTCGCGAGGGCCGGTAAACTGGCTCGCACGCAACTGGCGTGGGCCTGCCTGGCCCTGTGGTGGGAGTAACCACCGGGAAGCGCGAAGGACGCGGAGCATCGGCCGCCTGGGTGCTCCTCAGCGATGACGACTGAGGAGCATGTGTGCGACTGCGTTACGGGATCAACCCGCACCAGCGGGCCACGGTTACCGGTGCCGACCCGCCTGGGCGGACCGGGTCGGCGCCGGTATTGGTCAGGAACGGTCAGCCGTCCTACATCAACCTGCTCGACGCACTGAATGCCTGGCAGCTGGTCAGGGAGGCGGCCGCAGCCATCGGCGGTCCGGTCGCTGCCTCCTTCAAGCACGTCTCGCCCGCGGGTGTGGCCTGCGCCGGGGAGCTCGATGATGCCGCGCTGGAAGCCTGGGGCCTGGATGCGGCCATAGGTGACCTGACGTCGGCATACGTCCGGGCCAGGGACGCGGACCCGAAATCGTCGTTCGGCGACATGATCGCCGTGTCGGATCCGGTCGATGCCGAGCTGGCCGACCTGGTCCGCCGGGTAGTGGCGGACGGGATCGTGGCGCCTGGTTTCGAGCCCGGAACTGTCGCGACGCTCGCGGCCAAGAAACACGGGCAGTTCCTGGTCCTGGAGGCGGACGTCAACTACCAGCCGCCGGCCTGGGAGCGCCGCGACGTCTTCGGGCTGCTGCTCGAGCAGGAGCGTGATCTAGCCCCGGTCAGCGCGGAACTGCTGACGGGTGGCGGCAGCCGGCTGCCGGAATCGGCAGTGCGCGACGCGCTGCTCGGACTGATCACCCTGCGCTACACGCAGTCGAACTCGGTCGCCTTGGTCCGGGACGGGATGACGCTCGGTATCGGCGCCGGCCAGCAGAGCCGGGTGGACTGCGTGAAGCTGTCGGCGGCGAAGACCAGAATCTGGTGGCTGCGCCGGCATGACCTGATCCGCACGCTGCCGCTGGTGCCTGGCATGCCAAGACAGGACCGGCTGAATTGGCAGGTCCGACTGGCCGAGGGTGACATGACTCCCGGCCAGCGCGCGGAGTTCAGCAGGCTGTTCCCTGGCGGGCCGGACGCCCTCAGCGGCTCGGCCCGGGCTCAGTGGATCGAGCGGCTGGATGAGATTACGCTCACTTCGGATGGCTACCTGCCATTTCGCGACAACGTCGAGCACGCCAGCCAGGTCGGCGTCCGGCACGTGGTCGAGCCGGGCGGCTCCGCCCGCTCCGCGGAAGTGGCTGCCGTCTGCGCCGAGCTCGGAATGACGCTGACCAGGACAGGCCTGCGGCTGTTTCATCACTGAGCAGCGGCAGCTTGCGCGGGTGGCGAGTCCGGTTACCGTGGTGAGCTGGCCGCAATAATGCGGCCAGCTCACCACGATAATGTGCCTGTGGCAGACCGATGGCGCGGCGAGTGGCCAAGCCCCCGCTGAACGCTGCCGGAAGCCAGCCATTCATAGCGATGGCCGGCCTGCCTTTGCGTTAATTGACTTAGGTTCCGTTGTTCTCGAAGTTCAGCGTGTAATTGCCGTCCGTGCCGGCTGGCCCCTCGTACACGTCTATGTAGTAGGTGCCCGCACCGAGATCACTAGCGCCGGTAACGCCTGTGGCCAGCGGAGTGCCACTCACGCTGCCCTGGTACAGGTCCATGATGTCGCCATTGGTGCCGCTGAGGATGATCGCTCCTTCGGCGCAGGTCCCGGTGAAGGTAATCGCCCACCAGCCAACGGACGAGCCGACGTTGGTGCCGGTGTCCTCTGCGGTCTGGCCGCAGTCGAGCGTGCCGGCCTCGAGTGCGTCGGCCCCATTGTCGACGGGATACGGAGAGAGGGTCGGGGACGGACTGGGACTGGCACTGGCACTGGCACTGGCGCTGGCGGTCGTTGGCGTCGGTGTTGGTGTTGGTGTCACGGTCACCGTCACGGTTGGCCCGGGCGGTCCGGCCGGCCCAGGCGGTCCCGCCGGTCCTGCCGGTCCGGCTGGACCTGCCTGGCCTGTTGATCCAGCCGGTCCCGATGGACCTGGACTGCCCTGAGGGCCCTGCTCGTTCCACTGGATGGCCGTGGTGCCCTTCGGGCAGGCGGTGCCCGCGTCCTGAAGCACGATCACGTGGGAGCCATTCAACTCCGCGTTGGTGTAACACGCAGTGACCACTCCGCTGGCACTTACCGGGCCACTGCTGGCGATGGTCGCGCCCGCCATGCCAGCGCCAGTCAAGCTGAGGACCGCAACACCCGCTACGATCCCCGCTCGCCTGCTGATCATGTGCACTTCTCGCTCCTCTCCAGAGCAGGCCGCAGGCCCGAGTCGAGAACTGACCGGGGCGGTCCCGCCTTAAGCGCGTAGCATGCACGCCATCAGCTGCCATTAGCATCGGGGAAATCCCCTACATTTAAGGTCGGCTCTTGGCGGCAAGAGCCGAGCAGGCAGCGTCTCGCCTGCGTCTTTCTTGCTCTTGGCCTGGTGCCGGAGGTTCGGGCGGGCACCGCTCTCCGGCTTACGGTGAGCGGTGGGCTCTGGCTGCCGTGAGCGCGAAGGCGACATTGTAGGTCAGGTGCCTGGGGTGCACGAGCAGGGCGCGGGCGACCTCGCGGATCTGCAGCCGACGCGCGGTCAGCAGTTGCTGGCTGTAGCGCCACGCGGCGGCCTCGTCGGTGCCGAAGCGCGGCCCGATCGCCGCGCGAAACCGCCGGGCGTCGCCGCCGTCCCGGCGCCAGGCAGCCAGCAAGGCGCGCAGGTCCGCGTCGGTGCCCGGCATGGTCCAGTCCATAAGCCGCTCCGCGATCTGGCCGGCGACATCTACCACGAACCCCTGCTCCGCGCGGCCGGAGACCTTGTGCACCCGGCCCTCGCTGCGATGGCCGTGGTGAATGCTGGCCGAGCTGAATCGTGCTCCGATCGCGATGGCCGCTACCGCGTGGCCGGCCTCGTGCCAGGCCGTGCGCACCGCGGCCTTGCGGGCCGGGGCCAGGCTCGCGTAACAGCCGCAGTCGTAGCGCTGCCGCACCCACCTGGCATGCACGATGGACTCGTCGTCGTAGGAGATGACAGCGCCGAGCTCGGCCCGGATCGCGGCGAGCGTGCACTGCTCGGCGTTGGTGAGCGCCGTCATGGACCATCCGTTTCAGGGCAAGGGGCGTGACAATGTACGGCAGACTACCCGTGCAGGCTGACCAGGGCGTGACACCTCGCGGTTAGGAGACAAGGTGCCGGACGGGCTGACTGAGGACGGACTGATCCGGCTGCGGGCTGCGGCGGCTGCGTACGTTGCCGACGACAACGTGCCTGGCCTGGTCGCGCTGGTGTCGGTCGGAGAGCAGGTTCACGTCGAGGCGCTCGGGCGGCTGTCTGTCGGCGGGCCGCCTGTCGCGCGTGACTCGCTGTTCAGGATCGCGTCCACGACGAAGCCGATCACCGGGGTGGCCAGTCTCGCGCTCGTGGACGAAGGCCTGATCGGACTGGACGAGCCAGTCGACCGGCTGCTGCCCGAGCTGGCCAGCCGGCGCGTGCTGCGCCGGATGAACGGGCCGCTCGACGACACCATGCCGGCTAGCCGCGCCGTAACGACCAGGGATCTGCTGACCTTCACGTTCGGGTTCGGCGCGGTCTTCGACATGTTCATGGCTCCGGCCCCATGGCCAATCGAGGTCGCGGCCCAGGAACTTGGCCTGGCCACTCTCGGCCCGCCGGACCCGGCGCTGCAGCCCGCTCCTGACACCTGGATCGCGGGACTCGGCGCGCTGCCGCTGATGGCACAGCCAGGCGAGCGGTGGATGTACAACACCGGGGCCTCGGTGCTCGGCGTGCTGCTCGCCCGGGCCGCGGGCCAGTCCTTCGGCGACGTCCTGCGCACGCGAGTATTCGAGCCCCTTGGCCTGCACGACACCGCGTTCTGGACGAGCCAGTCTGGGCGGCTCGCCGAGGCTTACCGGCCCGTGCCCGGTGGGCTGGAGGTGTGGGATCCGCCCGACGGGACCTGGAGCAGGCCGCCCGCATTCGAGGACGGCGCGGCCGGCCTGCTGTCGACGGTCGATGACCTGCATGCGGTCGCGCGGATGCTGCTGCACGGCGGAGCCCCGGTGCTGTCACCGGAGTCGGCCGGCGCGATGAAGATCGATCAGCTGACGCCGGCGCAGAAGGCGCATGGCGGACTCGGGCCCGAGTTCTTCCGCAGCCAGTCGTGGTCGTTCTGCCAGGCCGTGCACGACAGTGGCGCGTTCGGCTGGGATGGCGGGCTCGGGTCCTCCTGGCTGGTGGATCCTGCTCACGACCTGGTCGTGGTCGTCCTCACCCAGCGGATGTTCGAGTCCCCGGCCCTGCCGCAGGTGCACCGCGACGTCCAGGCCGCCGCCTACGCCGCGCTCGGCTGAGTACCGCGCTGGCCGGCTCCGGTTCTACTGCTTCTTGGCCCTGCTCGGCGAGACCCTTGGCGGCTCGCCTGGCTGCTTGGGGTACACCGGCGGCCACGGCGCGTCCGGTATGCCGTCGTCCAGGTCGCGCGCCTGCATCTGGAGGAATGGCTCCAGCGACTGCGGAACGCCGGTCATAGCGAGCCAAGGGTCTTCGATGCTGTCCAGCCTGGCCGGCAGCGACGCGATCGTGAACTGATCCGGGTGGATGCTGTCTATTTCCTGCCAAGTCACCGGCGTCGAGACCTGCGCGCCGGGCCTGGCCCGCACCGACCAGGCGCCGAAGACCGTCTTGTGCGGCGCGTTCTGGTTGAAGTCGACGAATATGCGCTGCCCGCGTTCTTCCTTCCACCAGGCGGCCGTGATCAGGTCAGGGCGGCGCCGTTCCAGCTCGCGCGCGATCGCTACGGCGGCGCTGCGTACCTGGTAGGAGTCCCAGCGCGGCTCCAGCCGGACGTAGACGTGCAGGCCGCGGTTGCCCGTCGTCTTGGGGTATCCGGCCACCCCGCACTCCTCGAGCAGCATGTGCAGCTCACGGGCCGCGAGCCGGATGTGGCTGAAGTCCGTGCCCGGTGTCGGGTCCAGGTCGATCCGCAGCTCGTCGGTGTGGCCGGGGTCATCGGCCAGGTACGGCCAGACGTGGAAGCCTAGGCAGCCCAGGTTGACCGCCCACAGCACATGGTCAAGGTCGGCGGCGACCAGCGCCTCGGACGTGGTGCCGTTAGGCGTCGACACCACGGTCGTCTGCAGCCAGTCCGGCTTGTTCTTCGGCACCCGCTTCTGGAAGAAGGAAGGACCGCTCGCGCCCTCGGGGAAGCGCTGCAGCAGCACAGGCCGCCCGCCCATCACGCGCATCAGCGGCTCGGCGACCCGCACATAGTGCTCCGCCAGGTCACCCTTGGTCTCGCCGCGCTCGGCAAAGTAGACCTTTTCCGGGGAGGTGATCAGCTCCATCGCACCTGCCTCCTTCGGTCACGATCGTAACGAGGTCGCCTGAAGCGCCAGCCGCCGCAGCACACCGTAGCCGAGGAACGGGAAGGTGTGCTCCCGCGCCACGACCAGCTCGCTGACGCTGAAGTCGGCGTCCACCCCGGCACTGGCAGCCCACTCCAGCAGCGCCGCCGGATCCCGCAGCCGGCCCGAGTAGCGGAACAAGGTAGAGTGCACCAGCTCATACCGGTACCGGTGCGAGTTTCCAGGAACATCCATGGAGGTCAGCAGCCGGCGCCGGAGCGCGCTGAGCTCGTTCGGCTCGTCGGCCACGGCGATGATCGCGGCGTCGGTCAGCAGCAGCCGCCGGAAGCTGAGGGTGAAGGCTGGTGTGCTTGCCACCAGCTCGGCCAGCTGCGCCAGCCAGGCAGCGCCGTACTGGTGCCACAGCTCATCCTTCGGCCGGTCGAACTCGGCATAGCCAGGAAGCAGGAACACCGCGGTCGTGTGCAGCGCGGTCTGCGGCTGCCGCAGCAGTGCTGGCTCCATCCGCCCGATCTGATCCTGCACGGCTGCCAGTGCGGCCGCGCCCGGCGGGTCGGCCAGCACGAAGACGTTATAGGCGAGGAACGGCTTGCCCCAGCGCTCGTCAAGCAGGAGCCGGTTGGCCAGCACCGATGGCGCATGCTGACGCTGCACCGAGGCCGCGGAAGACTGGTCCGGCTGGCGCGGCCGGTCCGTCACCGATCGCAGTCGCCGTCGGGCCGCGCCAGCTCGGTTACGCCAAGAAGAAGCCTGTCTATGTGCTCGGCGGTCGAGCCGAGGCCGATGCTTGCCCGGACGGCGTTCTCGCCCAGCGGCTGGCCCGCCCGCTCGCTGGCCTCGGCCAGCAGCCGCCTGGCCAGCGGGTGCGCGCAGAACTGCCCGTCCCGGACGCCGATGCCCTGCCTGGCGGCGAGGTGCGCGGAGACGTCGGCGGCCTCCCGGCCCGCCACCGCGAACGTGACGATGCCGACCCGGTCGTGGCCGGCGCTGAACGCGCGCAGTTCCTGCACGCCCGCGATGGCGGCGATGCCGTCGCGCATCCGGGTCAGCAGGACGTGCTCGGCGGTCTCGACCGCGCAGCGGTCAGCACCGACCAGCTGACCGCAGGCGGTGGCGAGCGCGACCGCGCCGATCAGGTTGGGCGTGCCTGCCTCGTGCCGGGCCGGACCCGAGTGCCAGCGCACCTCTCCTGGGCCGCCGACGTACGCGGTGGCACCGCCGCCCGCCAGGTAGGGCTCGGCGGCGTCGAGCCAGTCGGCGCGACCGGCCAGTATCCCCGCTCCGAACGGCGCGTACGCCTTATGGCCGGACATGGCCAGGTAGTCGATGCCGGACCTGGCGAGCGACACCAGCCGGTGCGGCGCGAGCTGCGCGGCATCCACCGCGATCCTGGCGCCATGGGAGTGCGCGACGTCGGCCAGCTCCACGATCGGCCAGATCTCGCCGGTGACGTTGGACGCGCCGGTGACGGTCACCAGCGCCGGCCCCCGGCAGTCGGCAAGCGCGCAGGCGAGCTGGGCGGCGGCCTCGCCCGCCTCAGACGGCACCGGCAGGCGGATCGCTGTCGGCCAGGGCAGCATGTTCGCGTGGTGCTCACCGTCCCAGCCGATCACGGTCGTGCCCTCGGGCAGCGCCCTGGCGAGCAGGTTCATCGCGTCCGTGGTGTTCCTGGTGAAGATCACGTGATCGCCGGCCCGGACATCGAGGAAGTCGGCGATGGTCTCCCGCGCCTGCTCGTACTCGCGGGTACATCGGCGGGAAGCGGCGCCTGCGCCGCGGTGCACGCTCGCGTACCAGGGCAGCAGCTCGCTCACGGTCTCAGCCACGACGGCCATGCAGGGGGCTGTGGCGGCGTAGTCCAGGTTCGCGTAGGTGACCGTCCGGCCGTCGGCGAGCGGGACGCGCAGGTCGCCGCCGAGCACCGCGGGCACGCCGGGCTGCTGCCGTCGTCGTGGCTGGCCGTCGGCGGGCGCGGCAGCAGGGCTTGCGAGCCTGATAGCGACGTCCGGGATAGTGGTCACGCATCCTCCACGTGGGGCAGGCGAGGCAAAGCCGCCGCCAACAACGGAGGGGGGCGCGCTGGCGTCACAAGCTTGTCACGCATAGTAGGGCCTACGGCTTCGGGAATGTCGTGTTTCCTGAGGACTCGCCCAGCGAAGTGGCCAGGAGGCCGTAGACGCTCCGTGGCCAGGCCTCGGGGCCCGCCAGCGGAGACGGCTCCGTTCGGAATAGGGTTGTTCGTGCCAGCGCAGCAGCGTGCCAGCGCAGCAGCGGGCCTCAAACAGCGGAGACCAATGACCGACTCTGATCTTGACCGGCGACTGGAAGAGATAGCCAGTCAGCGCAGCGGCGGTGCCGCAGCCGCCGAGACGCTGCGTGGCTGGCTCGGCGCGGCGCAGCCGTTCGTGCCGCGGGCGGAGCTGACCCGGTTCGCTGAGCAGGCCCCGGTCGGCCTGATCGTCGACTCGTTCCGCTGTGACATCCCGTTCGGCACCGGCGGCCGGCGGGGCCGGGTCGGCATCGGCCCGAACAGGATCAACCCGCGCACGCTGGCGCTGACCGTGGCCGGGCACTGCGAGTTCCTGCGCAAGACCGCAGACCGCGAGGACCTGCTGGTCGTGGTGGCCAACGACACCAGGGTCTTCACAGACATCAACGCGCTGCACACGTTTATGGGCCCGGACTGGTCACTGCTCGGGACCAGTTCTCGCAGCCTCGCGCTGCTGGCATGCCAGATCTACGCCGTATACGGGGTCGAGACAGTCCTCACGGCGCCGGGTGATGACAGCGCGTACATGCCGACACCCGAGCTGTCCTTCGCGATCAGGGACCTCCGTGCGGCCGGCGGCCTGAACGTGTCGGCATCGCACAACCATCCCGATGACAACGGCCTCAAGGTCTACACGCCGACCGGCGGCCAGTATTGCCCGCCGGACGACGCGAACCTGTCAAGCACGGTGGAGCACGTCGTGCTTGACCCGCAGATCGAGATGCTGGTCGCCGGACATCAGGGCGCTGCTGGTCCGATCCCCGCCGACGTGCACCGCCGGTACATCAGCATGTACGTCAGCCGGGACAAGGTGCTGTGCGCGGCCTCGGCGAACGTGCGGTCGCAGATACCGGTGGTCTACACCCCGCTGTGCGGCACCGGCCTGGCCAACGTCGGCGAGACGCTGACCGGCGCCGGTTACCAGCTGCACGTGCCCGCCGATCAGTACCCGGACGGCTCGTTCGCGCCGATCCCGCTGCGGTCGCCGAACCCGGAGATTCCTGGCGTGACCGACCCGGCGATCGAGTTCGCCAACGGGCAAGGCGCCGAGCTGGTGCTCTCCACCGACCCGGACGCTGACCGGCTCGGCGTCGAGGTGCGACTGGCGTCGGGGGAGTGGCGGCACCTGACAGGGAACCAGATCGGCGCCATCCTCGGTTACTTCCTGGCCGCCGACCCGCAAGGCCCGCGGCTGTCCGGGTCCATCATCACCACGGTGGCGACCAGCCGGGTGCTGCGCGCCATCGCCGGGCTCGGTTCCGGGGTGCAGCTGACCGACGACCTGATGATCGGGTTCAAGTTCATCGGCCAGCTCCTGGACAACGCGGAGGACGAGGGCGCACTGCCGGACCTGGTGCTGGCCTCGGAGGAGAGCCACGGCTACCTCACCACGACCGACCTGCGGGACAAGGATGCCGCCTCGGGCGGTTACCTGATCGCGCACCTGCACGCGCTGATGCGAAGCTCGGGCCGCACGCTCTGGGACTACCTGATGCAGGTGTTCGATGCGACCGGCGTGCACATCGAGTACGGCCGCTCGCTGGTGCTGCTCGGCGCCGACGGCGCCCAGACCATCCGCGCCGTGATGCGGTCGCTGCGCGAGCAGCCGATGCAGCGCCTCGGGCCCGAGCCGGTCCTTAGCAGGCAGGACTTCCTGGTGGATGGCACGACCGGACCGCTGACCGAGGGCGAGAAGGCGTCCAGGGATGTGCTGGAACTGACCAGCGAGCACTACCGCGTGGTGATCAGGCCGTCGGGTACCGAAGCCAAGCTGAAGTACTACTTCGACTACCGGGAGGTGCCTGGCACCGGAGGTCCTGCCGCGGACCGCTACGCCGAGCTGGAGCCCGTCGCGGCGGCCGACTGCTCGGCCGTGTACGCCGACCTGGCCCGCCGAGCCGGATTCGAGCTGTCGGCCGCGGCCCTTAACCTGCCGGACGTGCTTCCCATGCAAGAGAAGGCGGCCAGGGACAGGGCCGGGCTGGACTAGGCGCGCCGCGACGCGGCGATCGACAGCGAGCAGACAGACAGGACGCGCATGGATCAGCGGGCAGGGCAGCCGGCCTCCGACGACGACCTGGTGGACGTGCCTAAGCTCGTCACCGCCTATTTTGCCGAGCATCCAGATCCGGCCGAGCCGGCTCAGCAGGTGGCGTTCGGCACCTCCGGGCACCGCGGTAGTGCGCTGCGGCTATCGTTCAACGACGACCACATCGCGGCCGCGACCCAGGCGATCTGCGACTACCGGAACGGGGCCGGGATCGCCGGACCGTTGTTCATCGGCCGCGACACCCATGCGCTGTCAGAGCCCGCCCTAATCACGGCGCTGGAGGTGCTGGCCGCCAACGATGTCCAGGTGCTGGCCGACAGCCGGGACGGCTATACGCCCACACCCGCCCTGTCGCTGGCGATCCTGGCGCACAACGCCGGCGCGACGGGCCTGGCCGACGGCATCGTGGTCACGCCGTCGCACAACCCGCCGGAAGACGGCGGCTTCAAGTACAACCCGCCCGACGGTGGCCCGGCCGGCGCGCAGATCACCGGACAGATTCAGGATCGGGCGAACGAGCTCCTCCGCGAGGGGCTGCGCGACGTGCGCCGGATCCCGATCGCGCGGGCCAGGACGCGGATTGGCCGGTATGACTTCCTTGGCGCGTACGTCGGCGAGCTAACCGCGGTGCTGGATATGGACGCGATCCGATCCGCCTGGGTGCGCATCGGCGCGGATCCGCTCGGCGGCGCGAGCGTCGCGTACTGGGGCGAGATAGCCAGCCACTACGGCCTGAACCTGACGGTGGTGAATCCGCGAGTAGATCCCACGTTCCGATTCATGACGCTTGACTGGGATGGGCGGATCCGGATGGACTGCTCGTCCCCGAGCGCGATGGCGTCACTGATCGGCCGGCGCACCGACTTCGCGATGGCGACCGGGAACGACACCGACGCGGACCGGCACGGCATCGTCACCCCGGACGCGGGGCTGATGAATCCCAACCACTACCTCGCGGCCGCGATCGAGTACTTGTTCACCCACCGGGACGGCTGGCCCGCTGCCGCGGCTGTCGGCAAGACCATGGTCAGCTCCTCGATGATCGACAGGATCGCGCAGGATGCCGGGCGCGCGCTTATGGAGGTACCAGTCGGGTTCAAGTGGTTCGTGCCCGGCCTGCTGGATGGCAGCATCGGATTCGGGGGCGAGGAGAGCGCGGGCGCGTCGTTCCTGCGCAAGGACGGCCGGGTGTGGACTACAGACAAGGACGGGATCACCCTGGACCTGCTGGCGGCCGAGATCATCGCCGTGACCGGCAGTACCCCGAGCGAGCGGTACCGCACGCTCGCCGAGCGGCTGGGAGATCCGGCTTACGCACGGATCGATGCGCCGGCGTCACGGGAGCAGAAGGCAGCGCTGAGCAAGCTGTCGCCGGATCAGTTCGGCGCGGACACACTGGCCGGCGAGCCGGTGCTGGCCCGGCTGACAGCCGCGCCCGGTAATGGCGAGCCACTCGGCGGCATCAAGGTCGTGACCGAGTCAGGCTGGTTCGCGGCCCGCCCCTCGGGCACCGAGGACGTGTACAAGCTATATGCCGAGTCGTTCCGCGGCCCCGGGCACCTGGCCAGGATCCAGGCCGAGGCGCAGGCACTGCTGGCCACTGTCCTGTAGGCGGTGCCATGCCGCTCGCAGCCTTCGTGGTGAACGGCCCGCGGGCGGGCCGGACGGGTGCCCTGCGGGAGCGGCTAACTGCGGTTGCCGTCGCGAACGACTGGGCTGCCCCGCTAGTACTGATGACGACTCCGCTGGATGGCGGCGAGGGAATGGCGCGGCAGGCCCTTGCCGCGGGCGCGGCCCTGGTCGTCGCGGTCGGCGGCGACGGCACGGTCCGCGCGTGCGCGCAGGTCCTGGCGGGCGGCGCCGTACCGCTGGGGATCGTGCCCTGCGGCTCGGCCAATCTCACCGCGCGATCGCTGGGCGTGCCCCGCGACCTGGCCGAAGCACTGGCCGTCTGTTTCCGCGGCGCGGATGTCAGGATCGACCTGGCCTCGGTCGACGGCATGACTTGCACAGCGATGGCGGGGATCGGCCTGGATGCCGCTGTCGTCCGCGCGACCCCGGACCGGCTGAAAAGACAGGCGGGCTGGCCGGCCTATGCAGCTGCCTCGGCTGGCCAGCTCGTGGCCAGGCCGGCCGAGTTCGTCATCCGGCTAGACGACGGGCCCGAGCTGATCAGGCGGGCCAGGTCGGTCGTGGTCGGTAACTGCGGCCTGTTGCCGGGCGGCTTCCCGTTGCTGCCAGCGGCCCGGCCCGATGACGGCATCCTCGACGTGGGGATCCTCGCGCCGTCGAGGCTCACCGACTGGGTGAGCGTCGGTTACCGGGTGATCGCCGCTAGCCACCGCGACGACCGTCGGCTGGAGCGCCACCGTGCGCGGCGCGTCGAGATCCGGGCCGGGGAGCGGCTGCCGCGCCAGGTAGACGGCGAGATCATCGCTTCTGGCGACTCGCTGTCTGTCCGGATCGAGCCGGGGGCGCTGCTGGTGCGGGTGCCAGCTCGCGCTGCAGGCGCTGGCCGCCGCGCTACCCAGCGGCGTCCCTGATCGCCACCTGCGTGATGTACGGCAGCTTGACGCCGAGTCCGGTGACCCGGCCGGTACGAGCATTGACCGCAAGCAGCTCGCCGTTATCGGCGAGGAACAGCCACCGGCCGTCCGGCGACCACGCCATTGACTCGCTGGCCGGATCCTGGTCTGGAGGCACGGCCAGCCGCGTGCCGGCGCCAGAGCCGAGGTTGATCAGGCGTACGGCCCCACCGGGGTCGATGATGGCCGCGGTCGCGTCGTCGGGCGAGATAACACCGGCGGGTGGCCATACATAGACGGCCGTCCCCAGGGGTGTTCCGGGCACCGTGCGCTCGGCGCCGTCGACTGGATCGACCACCACGTTCCGGCATCTGAAGTGTGGACAGGACAGCACCAGCCACGCGCTCGGGCCGACCGCGATCACCTGCCCGCGAACGGGGCGGTACCAGTCGGGCCCGGCGTCATACTCGTCGGCCAGATTGCTCAGCAGCAGCACGTCTCCCCGGCCGTCAGACGTCGCCGTCGAAGCCAGCGACTGGCTTGGCTGCAGCACGAGGGGCGGGCCGACTCGGTGTCCGGACAAGGTCAGCAGCACGAGCGATACGCCGTTCGGGGCGCTGGCGAGTTGCCACGCCTCGCCAGGGTTCGGCCCGGGGATGAGCGGGCCCCCGGTTGCCAGCGCCCCTGTCAGTCGGCGAGCAGGAGCGCCGTCAGGTACCACGTATCCGGGTACGAAGTCGAACGAGCGGATGATCACCTCGCGCGGGCCGACGACGAACGACACCCCAGGATTGCCGCTCTGCAATGGCGGCACGGCTGTCCTGGTTATCTCGCCGCGGGCGAACTGGATGGCCACGACGTCGGCCGGGCCACGGGCGAACAGCTCCCAGCCTGCTCTTACCCCGAGGATCGGCCGAACTGTGAACGTGACGATCACCTCTGGCTGGCCAGGCTTGCGATGCTGGCCAGCCTGCGTCACCACGATGGCCACAGCCGTTGCCGTCACTGCGGCTGCCAGCAGCAGCCTAGGCAGCCACGGCCGGCACCGGGCCGATCGCCGCCGGCCGAACTGCACTTCGTCGTGCGCATCCGGTGGTCCGTGGCCGAGATACCCCGACACCTGGCAGCTAGCCCGGTGCGTTCCTAATCGCGACCTGGTTCATTGGCGGCAGTGATACGCCAAATCCGGTCGCCTGACCAGTGCGCGCGTTGACGGCGACGAGTCGACCACCCGATGCGGCGACAAACAGCCAGCGGCTGTCTGGTGACCAGGCCATGACCTGGTATCCGGGCGATGGATCCATCGCCACATCGAGTGGCCTGCTGGCACCGGTGCTGAGGTCAACAAGTCGCACGGTTACGCTCCCGCCTGAATCGCTCGGCGCGAAGACCGGAACGGCAGCATAAGCGCCGTCGGGCGAGATAACCCCCAGCGTCGGCCAGGCGAAGGCCGAAGCCTGCAGTCCCGTCGTCGGCAGCGTCCGCTGGGCGCCGCTGACTGCATCGATGACAACAATCCTGCAGTGCTGCTGGTGGCAGACCAGGGAAAGCCAGCGCGTCGGGCCGATCGCGACGACCTGAGAAGGGACGAGGTGGTTCCAGGTCGGGCCGGCGTCGTAGATGCGGTTGGCGCTCGTCAGCAGCATGGCGTAGCCGCGTCCATCGGAGATAGCTGTCGCAGCAACGGCTCCGGCCGGGAGCTGGATGGACGCCCCGGCAGGTTTCCCGCTCAAGCCGACCAGCAACAGCTCCTGGCGGCCCGGATCGCTAACTAGGGTCCACGCCTGCGAGGGGTCGGGACCGGGCAGCAGCGGACCTGGGCTGTCGGCCGCCAGAGCGCCGGTGAGCGGCGAGGCCGGATCCCCGTCATGAACCACATAGCCGGGTACATCATCGAACGAGCGGACGATCACTTCCCTCGGGCCGACGATGAGCGCGACCTCCGGATTGTTAGATTCCAGCGGCGGCACGACAGTACGGGTGATCTTGCCGCTGGCCAGCTGGATGCGGACCAGGTAGTTGAATCCTCTGGCGAATAGGTCCCAGCCCGCACTCACCCCGAGCAGGTCATGGTGAGTATTGGTCACCACGACCTGGGGTTGCTGAATGGCGCTTGCCGGCTTGGGTGGGTGCCGCGCGTGATGGCCCGCCGAGTGGCCGACCACGACAGCTATGACCACGCCAATTACCACGGCCAGCAGCGCGCCGGTAACCCACGGCCTGCGCGGCGGGCGTTCGGTGCCGAAGCCGACGACATCGGGCTCAGCGGGCCGGTCCTGGTAGCCCATATCTCATCATCGGCCGTAACCGGGCGGTGGCACTAGAGCTCACAGCGGACTGGGGCGGGCCGAGCGGATCACGCTCCTGTGCCTGGCCAGAGTGGCTCGTCGACCTCGAATCCGATCCCGGTGCCCCAGTGGTTGCGGTAGGCAACCTCATGCACCGGCCGTCGAGGCGCGACGGCCCATCGTCCGGTCGGGTAACCGAGCGACACGCAGCAGGCCATCACCCAGCCCTTGTCCGGGGGGACGCCGAGGATTCGCATAGCCTCTTCGCCGTGGAAAAACCCGAGCACTGACGTCAGCGCGCTGCCGACCCCTTCCGCGCGGGCCGCCAACTGGGCGCTCCACACCGCGGGGAAGATGGAGCCGCCGCTCGTGTCGCCACGGGAGAACCCGAACAGGTACAGCGGCACCGCCTCGAAGTGATCGGCAAGGTGCTGTGCCGATGCCTGCACCCGCAGCATCGAGGCGCTCTCTGCGTCCTCAGGGGTGCTGCGCGCCTGCTCAAGCCGGTCGGCGTAGGCCGTCTCCCAGAGCCGGGCGATGGCATCGCGGTACAGCGGCCCGAGGCCTGCCTTCACGGCCGGATCGTCGACGAGCATGAATCGCCAGCCCTGCGCGTTTCCGCCGCTTGGTGCCCTGATCGCGGCGTCCAGGATCCGTGCCTGAACCTCCTTCGGAATCGGGTCAGGCCGTACCCGGCGCATTGCCCTGGTCGTGTACAGCGCCTCGCGTACGTCCATCTGACACCCTCTCTTGCTCCGGAAACAGAACAGCATTCTGGTATCTGAGCCGGATCATTCCATATATCTGGCGCGTCGCCGATCGTCAGGCTCTTCGATCGGAACGGGGTCGCTCCTGCGACTGCGAGCGCCCGCGCCGGCCCCGCGCCGAGAGATATGCGAAGTTAAAGATGATTCAGAACCACTGCGAAGATGACTCGCGCGGACGCTCGAGGATCTAGTGACGCTATCGCAGCACTAACTACTCAAGCGTCGTCGAGCTGGCATCCTACGTAGCTAACGGCGCCCGCGCGAGATCGCACTTTCGTAACAAACCCGGCAGAGCGCCCTGGGGTCGAGTTGGGCCACGGGGCCGGCGCGGGCGCGGGGCCCGACGCGGGCGCGCTGGTCGCGGGCAGCCCGGGCCAGTCACAGCGACCCGCACATGTGTGCGGTAAATATCAGTGTCTCCCGGTGGGCTCGATATCAAGTTCGATCGCTACTTGACAAGGGCCCGCTCAGGTGAAATGGACCAGCGGGAGACCGGTCAGCGAATCGCCCGTCCGAACCCGCAGCGTTTGCTAACGGGCGGGAACGCGCCGGATCTAGAGGTATTTCCGTCCGTCAGCCGATGCGGTCGAGGTAGACGGGACCGTTCGGCGGGTAGACGAAAACCGCCGGATACGGACCGAGCAGCGGGCCGACTCCCTTGGTGTCCGGCGGGTAGGTGACAGCGTCGGTCACGGCGCCGGTACTGAGGTTGTAGCGGCCCACCTCGCTGCGGCCCGTCACATTCTCTCCGCTGATCAGGTCAACGGGCCCGGCGAGGCTGCTGATCGCGTGGTTGCTGTCCGCCGTTCCCGGCGCGTTTGTCAGCGGGCCCGCCAGCGTCGAGGCGTTGTAGGTCTGCGAGGACGAGTCGAGGCCCTGCCCGGCGTCGTGAACCAGGAGGACCTGGTCCCTGATCACGCTGATCGCCTGGATCGCGGCCGGTCCGGACATCTGCAGGTTGACCGTCTGGTTCGTCGGCGCCTGCTGTCGTGTCCCGTCCGGGCTGATGTGCACGATCGTCGCGCCCCCGGACTCGACGTAATAGATCCCTTGCGGCCCGGCGGCGACCGACTCCACGTTCGCGGTGTCTGTGCCGACCGTGGTCATGCCGCGCGAGCCGGGGTCGATCTCGAGAACCCTCCCGCCGGTCAAGCCGCCCACTACCGCCCACAGCCTGCCCGCCGATGCCGCCATCAGCCGGACCGGCTGAGCAACCTTCCAGGTCCGGGCAAGTTCCCCCGTGGCCCGGTTGTAGGCGACGATCAGGTTGCTGCCCGCGATGTAGAGGTAGGTGTCGTCCGCGGCCAGCGCTGTCACCGGAATCTTGGGGTGCTCGGCGACCTGCGCGGGCTGGCCGCCGTCGACGACATAGACGGCCGACCCCAACGGTGCCACCACCACGGCGCCTGCCTGCTCTGGTCCGAACGTGGCGAAAACGCTCCCGTCGGGAGCCTCGGTGCTGATCACCCCAGGTGGGGCCTGGTCGGATCGGTAAGTTACCGGGAGCGCGTCGTGCAGCACGATATGCAGCGGCCCGGTCGCGGACAGCGCCGGAGGAGGCGACACGCCGAGCCGCTGCTGACTGGCGGTGGCCGTCGGCGTGGCCGGCTGCGCAGATTGAGTCGGGGCTGAGGGGAGAGCGGCCGACCCCTGGCTGCCGCCTGAGCAGCTGGCGGCCAGGGCGACAATGGCGCCAATGGCGCCTGCCCTGACGACGAAATGCAGATTACGCACAGGTCCCCCCTAGTTTGTGCCGCTCCGTACAGCAGGCCGCACTATACGCGGGATTCCCGACCTGGCGTTAGGGGAGTCCTCCCCACAACGGTGGAGTTGGCTTTCCAGTCATAGGCAGTGCATAGGTCCTCAACCATCTTCAGAAACGGAGGACACCATGCAACTCCATGATTTCCCTCCCAGGCGACTGATCGGCGCGGCTGTCTTATCCTGCGCCGCAGCGCTGATACCGGCGACCGCGTCCGCCGCCACGGCGGGCTCACCCGCCGTCGCGGCGAGTCATGCTCACCCGGTGATCGCCTACGTCGCCATCGAGCCCGTTTGCCCGGCGGCACGGTGACCCCAATCGACACCGCCACTAACAAGGCCCTCAGGCCGATCACAGTCCCCCCAGGCGTCACCGCGATCGCGATCACCCCGAACAGGAAAACCGTCTACGTCTCCAGCCGCGAACGCTACGGGCCCGGCACCAACTGCAGCGGGCCGCCGGTGCCGGCGAACACGGTGACCCCGATCAGCACGGCCACCCGTAAGGCCGGCAAGCCCATCTATGTCGGGGCCGGCCCCGGCGCGATCGCGATCGCCCCGAACGGGATCACCGCCTACGTGCTCACCGCGCGGGGGCTCGTGCCGATCCGGACCGCCACGAGTAAGCGCGGCAAGGTAATCAAGGGCACCGCCGGCGCCTCCGCCATCGCGATCGCCCCGAACGGCAACACCGCCTACGTGACCGGGCCGGTCACGTACACCGGCGGCTACTCCCGCACCGCGCTGACCGCGATCCGGACCGCTACCAACACCATCACCAAGGTGATCACGATCAGGTCCAAGCAGTCAATCGAGATCTCCGCCATCGGGATCACCCCGAACGGGAGGACCGCCTACCTGCTCAACGTGCTCTTCGAACCGGGCGCCCCCAACGGAACGGTGATCCCGCTGCGGATAGCCACCGGCACCGTCGGCACGCCCATCACGGTCGCCCCAGGCCCCGCTGCCATCGTGTTCACCAGATAGCTAGCAGCACCACCGGGACCGCGCCCCGCGGCCCCGGCCCGTGCGTGCTGCGAAGCGGCCGGGAATTGGCGCAGCGCCTCGGTAGCCGGTACGGCAGGCTCCGCACAGGACGCCTTACGGAATACAAGCCATTCGCTATCTGCCCGGACAAGGAAGTCACGCCATGAACCTCACATCGCGCGAAGGCCAGCGCCTCGCCGCTGGCATTGCATTGGCCTGCTCGGCCATCCTGCTCCCGGCAGCCGCCCTGGCCTCATCGGCGGCCCCCGGCGCACCTGACCGTGCCGCCGCGGCCGCGCTGCCCCAGGCCAGAGCTGCTACCCGTCCGGCCGCCCGCCCCCAGCAGCGCCAGCTCGCGGTGACCACGCTGTCTAACTTCAAGGTGGTACTGACAGCCACCCGGTCACCGGGCACCGGCCCAGACCCGACGGCCACCATTACCGCGGCCGGCTACCGGCATGCCGCGCGCGGATGGAAGCTGATCGCGACGAAAAGGATCGGCGCGCCCACTAGATGGTCCTGGCATGCGACCGAAGTCTGCAGTCTCACCGTGACCCAGGCCAAGCCGGGACCACCATCCGGCTCGCCCGCCGCGGTGCAGTGGGACTCGATCACCGTGAGCCTGCTGTGGGGACCGTCGATCGGATGCGTGCCGCCCATCACCAGCCACTGGCGATAACCGCCCGCTCGCGGCCCGGGGCCAGCGGTCGCGCCGGAGGGCGGCGTGGTCGCGGCCTCTACCCGCCGCCTCGCTGGCCCTCCGGCGAGGTAATCCGGAGTGGACGAAATATGTCTGCCCGTTACGGTGGAGCGCATGGACTACACCCACCTTGGCCGCAGCGGCGTATCAGTCAGCAGGATCTGTCTCGGCACGATGAACTTCGGCTCGTACACCGAGCCCAGCGACGCGCACACGATCATGGATCACGCGCTCGAGCATGGAGTGAACTTCTTTGACACGGCGAATACCTATGGCCGGCCGCGTGCGGAGGGCGTGACCGAATCGATCATCGGAGACTGGTTCGCGGCCGGGGCTGGCCGCAGGGAGAAGGTGGTGCTTGCCACCAAGCTGTACGGCGGGAAGGGGGACTGGCCGAACGACAGGTTCCTGTCCGCGGTGAACATCAGGCAAGCCTGCGAGGCGTCGCTGCGGCGGCTTCAGACCGACCACATTGACCTTTATCAGATGCACCACGTGGATCGGCACACACCATGGGAGGAGATCTGGGAGGCCCTGACCGTGCTGCGCACGCAGGGCAAGGTCATCTACTTCGGGTCATCGAACTTCGCCGGGTGGCACATCGCTCAGGCTCAGGAGGCCGCTCGTCGGCACGGTGCCTTCGGCCTGGTCAGCGAGCAGTCGCTGTACAACCTAGCCGAGCGAACGGTGGAACTTGAGGTGCTGCCGGCCTGCGCGGGGTACGGCCTTGGCGTGCTGCCGTGGAGCCCGCTGCACGGCGGCCTGCTCGGCGGCATCCTGGCTAAGCAGTCCACCGGCCGCAGCAGTGGCGGGCGGTCGGCAGAGGGCTTGGAGCTCCGGCGGGAGAAGATAGCGGCGTTCGAGAGCTTCTGCGTCGAGCTGGGAGAGCCGCCTGCGGAGGTCGCGCTGGCGTGGCTCTTGCACCAGCCTGCTGTCACCGCGCCGATCTCTGGTCCGCGGACCCTGGAGCAACTCGGCGGAGCGCTGCGCGCCGTGCAGATCAAGCTGGACGAGAAGGCGCTAAGCCGACTGGGTGAGATATTTCCCGGCCCTGGCGGCGCGGCTCCTGAGGCCTATGCATGGTGACCGGCGTGGGCTCAGGCATCAATCTGCCTGAGCCCTCGGAGCTGTCACGAACGAGGCGGTGATACCGAACCCGGCGGCGGGATGGTTCCCGGGCCCGACACGCTGCATGCCAGTGCGCTCGGATCGGTATCCAGCAGCGGCTGCGCGAGCTGGGGCGGATTCAAGAAGGCGGGCCTGCGCAGGTCGAGCATGTCCAGCATGTTCCAGGCGTTCGCGTCTCTGTATGTCATCGCAGGCAGGTTCCACTTGGACTCCACCAGTGCGCAGATGCTGGTGTGGTCCATGACCTGATGGGAGACGTACCAGGGCCGCGCCCACGGCGATATGACCGCGCATGGCACCCGGAAGCCGTACTGGGCGAAGCCGTTGTAAGCGGACTCGCCGCCGGTCACCAGCGGCGCGATGTCGTCGGGTGCCAAGGCCGGCGGCGGCGCGACGTGGTCGTAGTAGCCGCCATGCTCATCGTAGTTCCAGATCAGCATCGTGCTCTCCCACGCTGGTCCGGTCATGACGGCGTTGATGACCTGGGCCGCGAACTGCTCGCCGACGGCGATGTTCTGCGGATCCTCCTCGGACTGGGTGTCGTAGTTCGGCTCGACCAGCGAGAGCCCAGGCAGGGTGCCAGCCGCAGCGTCGGTGAAGAAATCGGTAATGGGCACGACCTTGGTGCCGGCGTTCTTCAGATAGAGCTCCGGGTACAGCTCGGTCGTTGGCAGCGTGCTGAAGTAGTCCTTCCAGCTCACGCCGGCCGCTGCAACCTTGTCGAAGATGGTGCCGTTAGCCGGGTAGTCGCTCAGGTTCGGCAGCGTGTCGTTGATCATGCCAAGCGATGTTGCGGAGATCAGGTACCGCCGGTTCGGATACGTCTGCCCGAGCACCGAGCAGAAGTACCGGTCGGCGATCGGGAAGGCGTGCGCCATTGAGTAGTAGAACGGCTGGTCGTCGTGGTCCCAGTAACCCATGGATACCGGGCCGCTACCGGACTCCACAAATCCATCGTTGCGGCCGCCGTCGAACTGGATGTGGCTGTTGAGCCAGCTCTGACTCGGGAAGCCGGTGAGCTGGCAGGTGGTCGGCATGTGGAAGGCGTGCTGGATATCGCCGTTCGAGTACGGGTTCGACGCCAGCGGCTTGCCGTCAAAGCCGATCCGGAAGCCGTCAGCGTCAAAGCGGCGGAGCATGCCGAGCTTGTTGTCGTAGGAGTGGTTCTCCATCATCAGCACGACGATGTGCTGGATCTGCGGGATGGTGTCGGTGCCCTCGGCCAGGTTCGGATACGGCAGCGAGCCTGGCTGGCGCAGCCGTCGCCCGTGCCACGAGGAGGGCCGGACCGCAGCACTCGCGGCCGAAGTCCATCCGCCCGCGCCCACGCCTGCCGCCGCGACGAGGCCGGCCTGCAGAATGCCGCGCCGGGTAAGCCCTGACTTGCGATCCGCGCCGTTGTCCCGATCGTCGTGCATGGCCGTTGCCTCCTTATAATGGCCGCCACTAAGGAAATGGAGACTACAGCCATAAAATTACTGAATTACGATCAATAGGTAAACAGTGAACGATAGCAATGGCTAACCGCCGATGTTCGTGGCCGCGGGCACGGTCGGGCCTGGGGAGCACGATGGCAGTTGCTGGTCGCCTGATGGCGCAGGCACGGTCGGGCCTGAGTAGCCCGATGGCAGCTCTCAGTCGCCGGATGGCCGCGCGCTCGCCGTCGCGCCTGCGCGGTCCCCGGCAGTTCCACCAGCTATAGCCGCTTGGTGAGGCGGACATCCTCGTCGACATAGCCGAGCGCCGAATAGAACGCGCGTGCCGCATGGTTGGCGGCTCCGGTCTCGAGGGTCAGGAGGGCCAGGCCGCGGTCCGTGGCCCATTGTTCGGCGGCCGCCATCAGCCGCCGGCCGATGCCGCGACGCTCCAGGCTCGGCGCGGTCACTAGTTCGCCCACGTAGCCATCCACCTGGCCGGCGAAGTGCTTGCGCTCGGCCACCGTGACGAGGCCGGCGATCTGCCCGTCGACGATCGCGACGTACATCGCATGGCCGGGTTCTCCTGCTGCCTGCGCAGAGGACCGGACCCAGCCCTGTACCGCTTCCAGCACGGCCGCCGGGTCACGCCACGACGCAACGCCCTCGGTCAGCCGAGGCGCGAGCGCCAGCACCTGATCGAAATCAGCGGCCGAGTACGGGCGGATCTGTACGGACTCGTCCGGTGCCACTCCGGCAGCTTAGCCAATGAATGACAGCCGGACCTGCCGGTCCGGATTGTCGACGTTCAGGTCGACCAGCGTGACGGACTGCCAGGTGCCGAGGGCAAGTCGGCCGCGTATCACCGGGAGCGTGGCATAAGGCGGAATCAGCGCCGAGAGCACATGGGAGCGGCCATGACCGCGCGAGCCGTGCGCGTGCCGCCAGGTATCGGTGGCCGGCAGCAGTTCTGCTAGCACGGACAGCAGATCTTCGTCGCTGCCGGCGCCGAGTTCCAGCAGCGCCAGCCCCGCGGTCGCGTGCGGCACGAACACATGCAACAGTCCGTCACCGCCTGCCGAGACCTCGCGCGCGAACTGCTCGCACTGCATCGTGATGTCGTATACGGTCTCCCGTCCGCCAGTGCGGACGGCGATGGTCGTGGTCTTCATGGCTAGAGACTGTCAGACCGCCGCGGCGGAATTGCGCCATGATCGGACGCTTGCACGGCCTGGACATCGACTGCCCCGAGCCGCTGCGTTGTGAACAGGCCAGATCGCGCGCACGGGTCAGGTCCGCAGGTACGAGGCGCCATTCAGGTCGAGGATGGCACCAGTGGCCCACTCCGCCTGCGGTGAAGCCAGGTACAGCACCGCGTCGGCGACCTCTTCCGGCCGTGCGACCCGGCCGAGCGGGCTCTGCGCGCGGATTGCCTCCCCCCTGGCCCCCTGCAGGTGTGCGGCCGCCATGTCGGTCTGCACGTAACCGGGCGCGACGGTCGCGACGGTGATGTTGTGCGGTGCCAGCGCGACAGCCAGCGACTGGCCAAGCGCGTTCAGCCCGGCCTTGCTGGCGCCGTAGGCGGGCTGGCCCGGCTCGCCGCGGAAAGCGCCGCGCGAGGAGACGTTGACTATCCGGCCGCCCCCACCGGCGATCATGTGCCGGACCGCGCACCAGGTGACATTGGCCGCGCCGATCAGGTTCACGCCGATCGTGGACTGCCAGGCGGCCTGCCACTGCTCATACGACACATCGGTGATCGGGTGGGCGGTGAAGTTCGCCGCGTTGTTGACCAGCACGTCGAGCCCACCCAGGTGGCTGGCGGCCGCATCGACCATTTCCCTGACCGCGTCGGCATCGGCGAGGTCGGCCCCGACGACGACATGGCCGGTGCCCGGCAGGCTGGCGAGCAGACCGGCCGCGAGCGCCGGGGAATCCCGATGATGGATCGCGACCCTGTCACCGGCCGTGGCGAACGCCTCGGCAATTGCACGGCCGATGCCGCGAGAGGACCCCGTTACCAGAACTGAACGATTAGTCACGCGACGACCTTAACGGCTGGGCTACGCCGCATGGGCGCGGGTCCGTGCTGGCATCAGGCGGGGCAGAATGTTATCTATGCCAGCCACGACCGACTCCGTCCAGTCAGATCAGGCCAACGCCGACCGGCGTATTCGCGACACCGCGGACGCGTTCGTGCGCGAGCTCGCCGCGCTCGACCCGCTCATTGCCACCTACATAGGGATACCCGTGGGCCAGGACCGGCTGCCGGACTTCTCGCCCGCGGGCGAGGACGCGCACAACGACCTCCGGCACGCTGCCTTGACGAGGCTGACCGAGGCGCAGCGGGTGGCCGACGCCGCCGGCGGCTACGCGAATGCCGACGAGCGCCGGTGCGCGCGGCTGATGCGAGAGCGGCTGCAGACCGCGCTGGCAGTTAGCGACAGCGGGGAGCACCTGCGGTCGGTGTCGAATTTCTTTGCTCCGCCGCTGCGCATTCGTAACACCTTCCTGCTAATGCCGTGCGCCACCCCGGATGACTGGGGGATCATCGCGAGCCGGATCAGACGCGTGCCGGCCGCGTTGGCCGGCTATCAGGCGTCGCTGGCCGAGGGCGGGCGCCGAGGACAACACGCGGCGCCCCGCCTGATCGATGCCCTGGCTGACCAGCTTGCCGAGTGGCAGGCCGGCGGTAACGGGAAAGGCTGGTTCGCGGGCTTCGCCGCGGGCGCCCAGGTGCCGGATTCGCTGCGGGCAGACCTGGACCGGGCCTGCCACGCTGCCGACGCCGCGGTCGCCGCGCTGCGAGACTGGCTGCGGTCTGGCTATCTTCCCAGTGCCGCTGGCACGCCGGACGGTGTAGGTGCGGAGCGCTACCAGACGTGCGTCCGGCGCTGGAACGGGGCCAGCCTCGACCTGGCCGAGACGTATGAATGGGGCTGGGCGCAGTACCGGCAGATCATGGCGGAGATGGCCGCCGAGGCCGACAAGATCCTGCCGGGTTCGGCCGTGCCGGAAGCGAAACGGCACGTGGAGCAGCACGGCGAGGTCGTCGAGGGCGTCGAGGAGATCCGGATCCGGCTGCAGGGCCTGATGGACGAGGCGATGGCGAACCTTGACGGCACGCATTTCGACCTCGCCGATCCGGTCAAGGTGGTCGAGGCCAGGATCGCCCCACCAGGCAGTGCCGCGGCGCCGTACTACACCGACCCGTCCCAGAACTTCTCCCGGCCGGGCCGGACCTGGCTGCCGACGCTCGGGCAGACCAGGTTCCCGCTCTGGCATCTGATCAGCACCTGGTACCACGAGGGTGTGCCCGGCCACCACCTGCAGCTTGCCACCTGGTGTTACCTGGCCAAGCAGCTCTCGGAGTACCAGACAAGCCTGGGCGATATCAGCGCGTGCACGGAGGGCTGGGCGCTTTATGCGGAGCGGCTCATGGACGAGCTCGGCTACCTCGAGGCGCCAGGCGCCCGGCTCGGCTACCTCGATGCGCAGCTGATGCGGGCGATCCGGGTCGTGCTTGACATTGGCATGCACCTGGAACTGACCGTCCCCGGCGACTCGCCGATGTTCGCGGGCCAGAAATGGACGCCGGAGCTGGCAGCGGAATTCTTTGTCACGCACAACGGCCGTGGCCAGGAATTCGGGGCGAGCGAGATCATCCGCTATCTGGGCGCGCCGGGCCAGGCCATCAGCTACAAGGTGGGGGAGCGGGCGTGGCTGGCCGGTCGAGACGCGGCCAGGGCGGCCAGGGGTGACAGCTTCGACCTGAAGTCCTGGCACATGGCGGCGCTGTCGCTGGGCTCGCTCGGGCTTGACGACCTGGCGGACGAACTCGCCAGGCTCTGACCGGCGCGCGTTGCCGGGGCCCGCGGTCGCCTCCGAGACCCGGAGGCGGCAGAATGCTGTCCATGCCCGACATCACCCAGCATTCCGCCCAGTCAGATCAGTCCGGTACTAACCGCCCCGTCCGCGACGTTGCGGATGGATACGTCCAGCAGCTTGCCGAGCTCAACCCGATCCTCGCCACGGCACTTGGCCTGCCCGTCGGCCAGGACAGGCTGCCCGACCTGTCCCCGTCGGGAGAGCAGGCGCAGGACGAACTCCGCGATGCGACGCTGGCGAAGCTGACCGCGGCTGAGCGCGCCGCCGAGGCGGCTGGCGGGTTCGCCGACGCCGACGAGCGCAGGTGCGCGCGGCTGCTGCGCGAGCGGCTGGAGACCGAGAACGCGATCAGCGAGTCCGGCGACAACCTGCGCGCGATGTCGAACATCTTCGGGCCGCCACAGCGGGTTCGCGGCACCTTCCTGCTCATGCCCAGTGCGACGGCGCAGGACTGGGCGGTCATCGGCCGGAGGATCGCGGCCGTCCCCGCTGCCCTGGCGGGTCACCGTGAGTCGCTGGCCGAAGGCGGACGACGCGGGCTGTACGCGGCGCCTCGCCAGGTCGAGACGGTGGCCGGGCAGCTTGCCGAGTGGCAGGCCGGCGGTAACGGGAAAGGCTGGTTCGCGGGCTTCGCCGCGGGCGCCCAGGTGCCGGATTCGCTGCGGGCCGACCTCGATCTGGCCTGCGCGACTGCCGACGCTGCCGTCTCCAGCCTGCGCGAGTGGCTGGTCTCTGACTACCTGCCAGCCACCGCGGGCACGGCAGATGGCGTCGGCCCCGACCGGTATCGCGTCGGTGCGAAGCGCTGGAACGGTGCGAACCTAGACCTGGCCGAGGCCTACGACTGGGGCTGGTCGCAGTACCGGGAGATCCTGGCCCTGATGAACGTCGAGGCTGGCAAGATCCTGCCCGGCTCGGATGCGGCTGAGGCCATGCGCTACCTGGACGAGCACAGCGAGGTCGTCGAGGGCGTCGAGGAGGTCCGGGTCCGGCTGCAGGGCCTGATGGACGAGGCGATGGCGAACCTGGACGGCACGCACTTCGACCTGGCTGACCCGATCAAGGTGGTCGAGGCGCGGATCGCGCCGCCAGGCAGTGCAGCGGCACCGTATTACACCGGCCCGTCACAGGACTTCTCCCGGCCTGGCCGGACCTGGCTGCCGACGCTGGGGAAGACGAGCTTCCCGCTGTGGGGGCTGATCAGCACCTGGTATCACGAGGGCGTCCCCGGTCACCACCTGCAGCTAGCCCAGTGGCGGCATCTCTCCGCTCAGCTGTCGGTCTACCAGACGGCGGTCGGCGGGGTGAGCGCTTGCTCGGAGGGCTGGGCGCTGTACGCCGAGCGGCTGATGGACGAGCTTGGCTACCTCGAGGCGCCTGGCGCCCGGATGGGCTACCTGGACGCGCAGCTGATGCGGGCGATCCGGGTGGTCATCGACATCGGGATGCATCTGCGACTGACGGTGCCTGCCGACTCGCCGATGTTCGCGGGCGAGGTCTGGACACCCGAGGTGGCGCTGGACTTCTTCGAGGCGCACAGCGGGCGTGGCCGCGAGTTCCTGGCCAGCGAGGTCGTCAGGTACCTGGGTGCACCGGGCCAGGCGATCAGCTACAAGCTGGGCGAGCGGGCCTGGCTGGCCGGGCGGGAGGCGGCCCGCGCGGCTCGCGGCGACAGCTTCGACCTGAAGGCCTGGCACATGGCCTCCCTGTCACTCGGTGCCCTTGGCCTGGACGACCTCGCGGACGAGCTCGCTCAGCTGTAGGCCTGTCGAGGATGTCGGCGCCGTGCGCGTCCGCGCCGCCGGCGCCGTCGGCACTGTCCGCGGTCGGCAAACCGCCGTCACATCGTGGCCGGATGATGCCCTATATGTCTGGCTCGCGCCCCGCTAGGCGGTGATGGCGGGGGCCTGCGGTGATCGCTTTTGGAGGTCGTTACGCACCTGCGTGCCGAGTCGGTGCGTCTCCCGGTGGTCGATCAGCGCACCGGCCACCGCTCCGGCCAGCAGCGGTGCCAGCGACAGGGTGCTCTGGCCTGCCTTTGCGACGAGCCGCCGCTCCAGCTTGCGTCGCAACGGCGAGCCCATTGCGAGCGCCACGCCGCTGCTAGTGATGCGAATGCCGCGGCGATTCGCCCACGCCCCGAGGTAGGCGATCATCCGCTCGGGCGCTGAACCCGGCGCGCGCATCCCATAGACCTCGTGCAGTTCAGCGGTCAGCTTGAGCTCGATTCCGACCAGCGCCAGCGTCTCCACGCCCAGCTCCACCGGCATCGTAGGAATGAAGGGCGTCGCTGCGGCGACGCCCATGGCCACGCCAACGCCAGCCGAGGCGCGGGCCGCGTTCTTGATCAGGACGTCCGCCAGCGCCTCTGTCCCGTATCCCGGATACTTGTCCCGCAGCGTCGCAATACTGCGGATCGACACCCTAGGCGCCATCTCCAGGGTTTGCGCCGTAAGCCACTGGCCGCTGACCTGCAACCTGCGCCTGGCGGCTGCGCTGCCGGCCTGCATGCCGCGTCTGCCAGCCTGGATGCCGCGCTTGCCGGCCTGGATGCCGCGTCGGCCGGCCTGGATGCCGCGTCGGCCGGCCTGGATGCCGCGCTTGCCAGCCTGGCCGGTACCGAGTACGTCCTGGTCCGCGGCTTCGGATCGCTGCGGACCGCGTCCGGCCACGGCCCGACTGGACCGCAAGCCGCGCGTTGCGGCGTCACGTCCTGACTGCAGGCCCCGCCACGTCGCCTGGCCGCTGCGGCTGGCCAGCTGGGGGATCTGCCGCGCGAGCCGCTGGCGGAGCGGCCTGCTGTCGGTCTCGGTCAGCTCGGAGGCCAGCTCGGCGACCCGCTCAGGAAGCTGCTCTGCCGCGACCCGCTCTGCCGCGATCTGATCTGCGCCAATCTCGGCCCGCTGGCCATTCGCCATCTCGGGCCGGTCGCCGTCTGCACTACCTGAGGTCATGTAAGGGACCTACCCTCGAAGATCGCCTTAATCCCGCGCAGGCACCGCCACTGCTACGGCGACGGGAGACTACCCGGCCTGGTGGTCGAGCGCGCGCCGGGTCAAGACCCTGGCCAGGTGCTGACGGTATTCCCGGTCGGCGTGCATGTCTTCGCCTGGCGAGGTGCCCTCGGCCGCATGCCCGGCGGCCTCGGCGGCGCTGGCACCGCCCGCAAGCGCCTGCTCGGCCGCGGTGGCTCGTAGCGGCCTCGGCCCCATGTTCGCCAGCGCGATTCGGCCGTCGATCGCGGCAACGCCGACGATCGCCCAGTCGTTGGACCTGCGGACGAACTTCTGGTATCCCCAGGCGACGCCAGGCCGCCGGGGGACCCTGACCGCGGTGAGCAGTTCGTCCGGCTGCATCGCGGTTTCGAAGAAGCCCTGGAAGAAGTCGTCGGCGGCAACCAGCCGGGTCCCGCCGGGACCGCTGATCTCGACCGATCCGCCGAGCGCCACCAGTGCCATCGGCAAGTCCGCGGCCGGGTCGGCGTGCGACAGCGACCCGCCGATAGTGCCACGATGGCGGATCTGCGGATCGCCAACCTGCGCGGCTGCGTATGCCAGCAGCGGCGCATCGGCCTGGACCAGCTCCGATGCGGCCAGGTCGGCATGTCGCGTGGTCGCGCCGATCACAAGCTCGCCGTTGACCGCGGAAACCCCGGCTAGCTCGTCCAGCTGGCCGATGTCGATCAGAACCGCGGGCGTCGCCAGCCTGAGCTTCATCATCGGCAGCAGCGAGTGCCCGCCCGCCAGCACCTTGGCATCGTCGCCATGCTCGGTGAGCAGTTCCAGCGCATGCGCGGCGGAGTCGGCGGCGATGTAATCGAACGGCGCGGGGATCACGCGGTCACCTCACCCTGAGCGTCGGCAGCGGCGAGCACCGCCTGGACGATGTTGTGGTAGCCGGTGCACCGGCACAGGTTGCCTTCCAGGCCTTCGCGCACCTGGGCTTCCGTCGGGTGCGGGTTCTCGGCCAGCAGGCCCACGGTGGCCATTACCATTCCCGGCGTGCAGAACCCGCATTGCAAACCGTGATTACGACGGAACGCGGCCTGCACCGGGTGCAGTTCTCCGTCGGCTGACAGTCCCTCGGCCGTGACTACGTCGTGGCCCGCGGCCTGCACCGCAAGCACGGTGCAGGACTTCACGGACCTGCCGTCGAGCAGGACGGTGCAGGCACCGCAGGATGTCGTGTCGCAGCCGACGTTGGCCGCCCGCAGCCCGCAGACCTCGCGCAGGTAGTGCACGAGCAGCAGCCGCGGTTCGACGTCATCGGACCGCTTCTCGCCGTTGACGGTGAGCTCGATGCGGGCCATTAGTGCTCCGATCCCGGCTGTGATGCCTGCTGTATTGCCTGCCACACCCGGCGCGAGGTGGCGGGCATGTCGATGTGCCGGACGCCGAGGTGGGACACGGCGTCGACGATCGCGTTCTGCACCGCGGGCGTCGCGCCGATGCTGCCGGCCTCGCCGATGCCCTTGACCCCGAGCGGGTTGTAGGTCGTGGGCGTCACCGAGTCCGCCAGCTCGAAGCTGGGCACCTCGGTCGCGGACAGGAAGGGATAGTCGGCGAAGCTGGTGGTCAGCGGGTTGCCATCGGCGTCGTAGACGACCTCCTCGAGGAACGCCTGCGCTGCGCCCTGGGCTATGCCGCCATGCCGCTGGCCCTCAGCGAGCAGCGGGTTGAGCACGACGCCCGCGTCGTCGACCGTGATGACGCGCTGCAAGGTGGCCTTGCCCGTCTCGGTGTCCACCTCGACGACCGCGACGTGCGTGCCGAACGGGAACGTCGCGCCCGGTGCCGAGAATACGGTCCTGACCAGCAGCCGCTCGCCTTCCGCTAGCTTCGTCAGCGGGACAGCCGCCTCCGGATCGCCTGCCACCGCGAAGGAGCTGCGCGAGACGTCGAACACCAGATCGGCGGGGCTGGCCTCCAGCTCGGCGGCGGCTCGTTCCCTCGCTACCTCGATCAGCTCCTTGGACGCCTGCTGCACGGCGGCGCCGCCCTGCTGCAGGCTGCGCGAGCCGCCGGTGCCACCGCCCTCAGGTATCAGGTCCGTGTCACCCCACTGGAGAGTGATCTTCTCGACCGGAATGCCCAGCTCCTCGCTCGCGAGCATGGCCCAGGCGGTCGCGTGGCCCTGGCCGTGCGGCGAGGTGCCGGTCAAGATCGTCGCCGTGCCGTCCGGGTGCACCTCGACGGTGGCGTTCTCGGATGGAGGAGTGCCTTCCCCGTCACCCATGCCGGTTATCTCGACGTAGCTGGCGAGACCAATGCCGACCTGCCGGACGTCGCCACTCTCGCGCCGGCGCGCCTGCTCAGCGCGCAGATCACCGTAGCCTGCGGCATCCAGCGCTCGGTCCATGCCGGCCACGTAGTCGCCGGTGTCGTAGAGGGCACCGAACTTCGTGCGGTGTGGCTCGGTGAAGGCAGGCAGCAGGTTCTTGCGGCGAACCTCCGCGGGATCCACGCCTGCCTCGGCGGCGAACAGGTCCATCGCTCGCTCAAGCGCGGCCGTGGCCTCGGGCCGCCCGGCGCCGCGGTAGGCGCCGATGGGCGTGGTATTGGTGACCACCACCTTGGCGATGGCCTCTGCGTTCGGGATGTCGTATGGCCCTGAGGTCATGAGGATCGTCAGGAACGGCAGCACAGCGCCGATCTTCGGGTAGGCGCCAGCGTCCTGCACGATCTCCAGGCGGTAAGCCCGCACGTCCCCGTCGCGGCTGCCGCCAACCGTGATCGTGTGCTGCTGCGCCCGGCCGTGCGTCATCCCGATGAGATTCTCGTACCTGGTCTCCGTCCACCTGGCGGGCCGGCCGAGTCGCCTGGCGATCCAGGCGACGATGGCGTGCTCCGGGTCGGCACCGAACTTGGCGCCGAACGCGCCGCCGACATCGGGGGTGATGACCCGAACCTGGCCCGCTTCCAGGCCGAGAAGCGTGATCAGGTTGTCGCGCGTGCCCTGAGCGCCCTGGTTCGGTATCCAGGCAGTCAGCCTGCCGTCCTCGCCCCACGCCGCCGCGGCGGCACGGGATTCCATCGGCGCCGGCGCGACCCGCTGGTTGACGATCGTGTGGCTGACCACTACTTCACAGCCGTCGAAGAGGTCCGGCTTGAGCGTCGACCGGTCGCCCCAGTACCCGGCCACGTTGGTTCCGGCCGCCTCGAACAGCAGCGAGCTGTCGTCCGGGTCGAATCCGAGTACCGCGGGCAGTGGCTCGTAGTCGACGGCCACCAGTTCGAGCGCATCTTCGCCCTGGTAGGGATCCTCGGTGACTACGGCGGCCACTGGCTCCCCGACGTAACGGACCTTGTCGGTGGCCAGCAAATGCTGGGTCATCTCGGCATTCATCAAGCCTGCCGCCGACGGCGGGATGATGGGCAGGTCAGCCAGATCGGCACCGGTGATGGCAGCGACGACACCAGGTGCCTGCAGCGCCGCGCTGACGTCAATGCCGGTGATCCGCGCGTGCGCCAGCGGCGATCGGACGAAGAAGACGTGACAGGCGCCGGTTAGCCGGTCATCGACGACGTCCTCGGTATAGACGCCGCCCGTGGTCAAGAACTTGGGATCTTCCGTGCGCAGAACCCGGGTACCCAGGATGCTCAACTGAGCGTCAGCTCCTCTCAACCAGTTCCGCGCTAGCCAGCACGGCACACATGTCGCGAACCTGGCGCGCGGGCCCGCTATTCCGAGCGTGCCAGTAACGAGTCAGCGATGCCCGGCTGGGGTGCCCCTGGCCACGTATGATCCGCGCTGCCGACCGGCGCAATGCGCCCGGCATTCGCGATCATGCCTGGCGGAGGTGATCGAGGTCAACTCGGCCGCGTGGACGAGCCGACCGGTGCCGTCCGGGCCGCGAGGCCATCGTGCTCAGATCGATCCAGGCGGCGCCGGCCGCGGTCGACCAGGGCCATCGGCCAGCTCGGCCAGGTGCGGTGAAATCGCCGCTGCCCGCCCGGCTAGCAGCGAAAATGATTTCCGGCCGCGGTGCACCGCCGGATATCATGATGTCTCACCAGTCCCACGTAGATCGGAAGTTCCCTCGTGTTCGCCCGCCCGGTCGGACGGTGCCGCTCAGCCCTGACGCGTCGGCTTCCGATCCTTGCGATCCGCGATTTCCGGCTGCTGCTTGCCGACCGGGTACTTGCGCCGGCGTCCTTCGCCTTCTCGATCGTGGGTGTTTCGTTCGCCGTTCTGAACGTGACCCATGGCTCGACGGCGGTGCTGTCCTACGTACTCGCCGCCCAGATCGCGCCGTCGCTCGTGTTCGTCCTCATCGGCGGCGTCGTGGCGGACCGGGTGGCGCCGCAGAAGGTGATCGTGGCCGGGAACCTCATGATGGCTCTCGGCGAGGGGAGCTTCGGGATCCTGGTGCTGGCCGGGCACCCGGCGGTATGGCAGATGATCGCGCTGGAGTGCCTGACCGGGACCGGGATGGCCATCTTCTACCCGGCATCGTCGGCGCTGCTGCCCAGGATCGTCCCGCCCGAGTCCATGCAGCAGGCCAGCGCGGTGAGCCGACTGGCCATGAACGGCGCTCAGATGAGTGGCGCCGTGCTGGCCGGCTTCTGCGTGGCCGCAATCGGACCTGGCTGGGCGCTGGCGATATGCGGGACGGGCCTGCTTGGCACGCTTCCGCTGATGCTGAGCCTGCGGGTCACCTCGCACGAGCGCAGCACCGACGCTGGGATGCTGCGCGACCTGCGTGAAGGCTGGGCCGAGTTCCGTTCGCACACCTGGATCTGGGTGATCACGGCGCAGTTCGCCGTCGTCTTGATGGCGTGGTACGGCGCCTTCAGCGTGCTCGGGCCCGCGGTGGCGCGCTTGCACCTGGGCGGCCCGGCCGCCTGGGGCGCGATCACCGGAGCCGAGTCGTTGGGGCTGGTCGTCGGCGGCGTTGTCTCGCTGCGGTTCAGCCCGCGGCGGCCGATGTTGTTCGTCGTCCTGAACGGCGCCAGCATCGCTATCTCACCGCTGGCGCTGGCGATGCTCTGGCCGCTGCCTGTGATCTGCGCGGCGTCCTTCACACTGGGCATCGCGCTGGAGATCATGATGATCCAGTGGACCGTCGCGCTGGCGCGCAACATCCCCGCCGAGAAGCTGGCCAGGGTGTCCTCCTACGATGCGCTGGGCACGGTGATGGCGATGCCGGTTGGCGCGGTCATAGCCGGACCGATCGCGGCGTGGGCCGGCGTTTCTGCGACCCAGTACGGAGCCGCCGCGCTGATCGTAGCCGCGTCCGCACTGGCGCTTATCCCGCGTGACGTCCGGCAGTTCCGGGCCGGTCAGCAGGCTGGGCCGCCCGTCGGCTCGCTGCCCTCAGCCGACGCGCTGGCCCCAGCCGACGCAGCTGAGGCGGTCGGCGCGATACAAACGGCTGCCGCACTGGCCCCGGCAACACTGACGTCCTGATGGTTGCCGTCGCCTGGATGGGCGATCTGCGTTATTTATCCCGACGGAAACCATCAGGATGTTGCCTTGCCGCCCGCATTCCGCAATCCCGCGTGGCCCGATGTGGTAAGTCGGCTGCCTGATGTGCCGCAAGAGAAAGCAGGGTGACAGAAGCCAGGGTCGAGCCGTTCGTTGACTGATGCTTAAAGATTCCCCGCGCCATTTAACCTGGAATAGTCCGAGGTGTTGACTCAGGTCCTTGACGGCCTAGAGTAAACCCCACACACATAGCGGCATTGCCGGGAGGTTCAAATGGGGTCGACGCTCGGGCAGCGCCTTCGCGTGCTCCGGAACGAGCGAGGCCTCAGCCAGGCCGACCTGGCGGGTGACCTGGTATCGCCAAGCTATGTGTCCCTCATCGAGTCTGGCAAGAGGCTGCCAGAGCGCGACGTGCTGGACGGGCTGGCCCGCAGGCTCGGATGCTCGGCCCTCTACCTTGAGTCCGGCATCGTGCCTGAGGAGATCACCGAGCAGCGGCTCCGGCTGCAGTTCGCGGAGATCGCGCTGGCCAACGGCTCGGTTGAGGAGGCGCACGAGCTGTTCAGAAATCTCTCCGGCATGGCTAGCAGTGAAGTCAGGCTTGGGGCGCTTTGGGGCCTAGCCCGGACGGAGGAGGCACTCGGGAACCTGCATAACGCGCTGACTCACCTGGATGCGCTCCTAGAGGCATCTAGGACAGGTGAGCCGGGCGCGCCCGAACTGTGGACGCTGCTCATGGGCCGGTGTCGCCTGCATCGTGACGCCGGGGACTTCGCCCGCGCCATTGACGTCGGCGAGGACGCGCTGCGCGAAGTGCGCGGGCTCGGCCTTGAAGGGACTGAGGAAGAGATCAGGCTCGCGTCGACCCTGGTTGCGGCATACCGCGGCCGCGGCGATCTGTTCGCTGCCCAGCACCTGGCCGAGCAGGTGATACAACGCGCGGAGCGACTCGGTTCGAGGACTGCTCAGGCCGCCGCCTACTGGAACGCGTCTTCGGTCGCCGCTAGTCGCGGTCAGCTGGCTCTGGCTCTGGACCTGGCCACGAAAACGCTGGCGCTACTGTCCGAGTCGTCCCAGGACCGCAGCCTAGCCCGGATGCGGACGAGCTATGCCTGGCTGTTGCTGCAGTGCGACCCGCCCCGTCTGGACGAAGCCGATGCGGTGCTGAAACGCGCCCACGAGGTGCTGTCCGGCATGGCTCTGCAGCAGAACCTGGCCAAGTGCGAGACCGAGATGGCCCGCTCTGCGCTGCTGCGCGGCGATTTCGCCGAGTCGGTAAACGTAGCCGAGCAGGCGATCGCCAGGTGTGCCGACCCCGATGCCGCCGAGCTGGAGAGCGCACGCATTGTCCGTGGCCTGGGGCTCATCATGGGCGGGGACAGCGACGCGGGAGCCGCCGCCGTCGCTAGCGCCGCAGGCCGCCTCGAGAAGCTGGGATCGCGCCAGGACGCAGCCGAGGCGTATCGGGAGCTAGCCGAAGCCCTGTTGCAGCGCGGCAGATCTGAGCAGGCTATCGCGGCACTCCGGTGCGCCGCCGACTGCGCGGGCGCCCGGTCGTCGTCGATTCGCGCGGATGTCGCGCGGGTGGGAGCCAACGACTGACCGCTGCGACGGCCTGGCGAGGCTGATCAGGCGGCCGGCTGCCTGCAGGCTTAGCGACGGGCCGGGTCGGCGGACTTGGCCAGGATGCTGGTCAGGAACTCAACGGTCCGCAGGCGGAAGTCCGCGACGTTCTGCGGCCTTGAGTACACATGCCCCTCGTCTTCATAAATGGTCATACTGTGCTGCTTGCGTGCCTGTCGTAATGAGTCCGCGAATGCCGTGACCTGGCTGACCGGGACGCACGCATCCTGCCGTCCGTGAAATAGCAGCAGCGGAGAACCGAGGTCAGCGACCCTGGCCAGCGGCGATGCTCGTGTCAGTTTGTCGAGATCGGTGACCGGGTGGCCGATGCGGGCGGCGTAATCGAAGGCGCGTCCGCTGCCGAGGGACATGAGACTGCTCGTGTACCGAACCAGGTCGACGGGCGCGGACGCGGCGACGGCGCAGGCGATAGGGACCTGTGACTGCGTCGTGAGCATGAGCGCCGCATAGCCGCCGTAGCCGTGCCCCACCACCGAGATCCGGTCCGGATCGGCCGCGTCGGTTACCGGACGCGAGGTGAGGGCGTCGACGAGATCGTCCTGCATGGCGAGCGACCACTGTCCGTCGCCGGCGTCGCGGAACTCCTTGCCGAAGCCGCGCGAGCCGCGATAGTTCACCTGGACGCAGCAGAATCCGGCTGAGGCAAGATACTGCGCCCAGGGATCCATCTTCGCCTCGTCCCGCGCCCACGGACCGTCACGGACAGCCAGGACAACCGGCCAGGGAGGAGTGCCGGGTGGACGGGTCAGGAACGCCGTAATCAGTCGGCCATCCCTGGCGGTGTAGGTAAACGGCTCCCGGCTATGGATGCGGAGCCGGCTGCAGACCGGTGTACTTGACCAGCGGTTTGCTGACCGCTTTCGTCGTCCGGCTGAAGGTGACATACGCGGGCCCGCCCACCGAGTAGGACACCTCGGCGAGGCAGTGGCTCGCGTTCCTGTCGATGATCCTGGCCGGAGCGTCTCCAGCCAGGTGCCGCAGCCGGGAGAGGTCGGCTGCGGCACCGCTTGTGAGTGCCGACTGCGGATGATCCGGGTCGGTCGTGGTGACAAGGTCAGGGCCGTTGCCATCTGGTGACATGAGCACGGAAGTGATGTCAAAGCGTTCGCTGGCGCTGAGTATTTCTGGCGTCCACGCCGGGGCTGACATCCGGACCAGAGCAATTGTGTCGCGATCGGCCGAGATGGTCGCGAACAGGGACTCGCCGTCTGCGCTGAATGCGAGGGGACGCGAGGCCTCGGCGTCGGCCGCCGGGAACTCAGCCACGCGCGACCAGGAGTGGTCGGCCAGACTACTGTGCCACCAGGTGCAGGAGTTCCTGCTGACGCAGACGGCAATGGCCTGAGTATCCGTGGCTAGCCAGAGGCTGACCGGACCGCCAGGCCCTTGCCACTCGGCGATCACCTCGCCGGTCGTGGTAACAGCCTGCAGCACGGAGTTCCTAGCGGAAGCACTACTACGAACGGATATCAGGATGCGCGGCTTCGCTCCGTCGACCTGGCCCGCGTACCGAGCATCGCCTGAGAGGTCGGGCGTCAGCATCGTGACGGCTCTGCCACGCAGGTCCAGCCAGGCCAGCCCGTGCCTGTGCCCGCCAGCATCATCCAGGGCCAGGACTAGCCCACGGCCGTCAGCGCACCAGCTGAAATCCCTGAGCCGCCAGGGTCGCAGGTCCGTCGCCAGCGCCATCGGAGCCCGGCTAGATCCGATCCAGAGATTGGCGGCGCCGTCGTGCCAGCGAATGGCAGCCAGCCGGTCACCCGCTGGGGCCAGTCGTGGCCTGGTCCAGTCCGGCCGTCCCAGAATGATGTATCCGCCAGTCATCGAGCGCGTCCGGACCCGATGCAGATGCCTTCCCCGACTGCGGACGACCAAGTCAGGCGTGGCGCGTCACGCAGCGCGACCTGCGGTGAGTGCGCACCGAACACCAGAATCACAAGGCCCCGAATCGTTTGGAAGTGCGACCGGATGTAACGCCGTGCCTAGGACGTTAGCGGCCATCTTGCTCATCAGTCAAGGTTTGTTATGACTGATGGCTATATCCTCAACGGGTCGTTGTAGTGCAAGGTAGAGACAGTTTGACCCCATGTCATGACTGTGACGTTGAGGCCATATGACGTCGCGAAACGACAATTTGGATGGGAAGATCACATGAGCAGCATCCGGATCGCACTCGTGTCCGTCCTGACCCTCGCAACTATCCTCCTCGGGGGGTCGCACGTTGAGCACGCCGCGTCTATCTCGCACGTCACGGCAGCCTCCAGCCAGGCCCCCAGCCCGGGGGGAATGCCGGAGGAATGCTGCGACTAGCAGAGCAGGCTTATGCTCGCCGGGCTGCCTAGGCGGTCAGGCGACAAGTTCTGCCGCGCCGGTGAAGGCGGCCCACATCGAGGTGTACGCGCCGCCTCGCTGCAGCAGGTCGTCGTGCGTGCCGATCTCGGCGATCCTGCCGTCGGCCAGCACGACGATCCGGTCTGCCTGCGATGCGGTGGTGAGCCGGTGCGCTACCACGAGCGTTGTCCGCCGCGCCGCGAGCTGCTCGGTCGCGCGGTTGACTTCCGCCTCGGCTGCCAGGTCGAGTGCTGCGGTGGCCTCGTCCAGTAGCAGGATGGCCGGATTGACCAGGTAGGCGCGCGCCAGCGCGATGAGCTGACGCTGGCCGGCGGCTAGGTTACGGCCTCGCTCGGAGACCTCGTGCAGGAAGCCGCCGGGCAGCCGGGAGATCATCTCGATCGCGCCGACGCCGCGCGCCGCCGCTTCGACCTCGGCGTCGGTGGCGTCGGGCCGGCCATATGCGATGGCATCGCGGACTGTGCCAGGGAACAGGTATGGCTCTTGCGGCACGACGCCCAGCTGCTGGCGGTAGCCGGGCAGGTCGTAGTCACGCACGTCGGTGCCGTCGACGAGCACGCTGCCCGACGTGACGTCATAGAACCTCGCGATGAGTTTGACCAGAGTGGACTTCCCCGCGCCGGTCTGCCCGACCAGGGCTACGGTCTCGCCTGGTGCGATCGACAGGCTGACCCCGCCGATTGCCTCGGCGCGCTGTCCGGCGTAGCCGAAGTGCACGTCCCGCAGCTCGATCTCGCCGCGCAGGCGCCCTGGCCGGATGGGGTCGGTGGCCGGCGGGGTGCTAGTCGGCGTCTGCAGCAGCCCCCTGATCCGCTGCAGGCCGACGTTCGCCTGCTGGTAGCCATCGAACACCTGCGACATCTGCTGCACGGGGGCGAACAGCGAATCGACCCAGAGCAGGTAGGCGATCAGGCTACCGACGGTGATCGCTCCGCTGTGGATCTCGCTCGCGGCCGCGAACAGAACGACTGCGCCGCCGATCGTGGACAGCGCCTGCACGAACGGGAAGTAGACGGCGATCATCCGCTGCGCCCGAAGCCGGGACACCCGGTAGGCACCGGACAGGCCGGCGAACCGGTCGGAGTTAACCTGCTCGCGCCGGTAAGCCTGGGCCACGCGCAGGCCGGCCACGTTTTCCTGCAGGTCCGCGTTCACGACGCTGACCTTCTCCCTGGCGTCGGTGTAGGCCCTGGATGACTTCTTCCTGAACACGATGGTCGCGGCGATGAGGAGCGGCAGGACCGTGCACAGGATGAGGCCAAGCCGCAGGTTGATGATGAGCATCAGCGCCAGCACCACGACGAAGGTCAGCACCGAGTTCACCATCGTGATCAGGCCGGTCTGGAAGAACGAGGACAGGGCGTCCACGTCCGTTGTCATCCGGGTCATGATCCGGCCGGTCAGCTCGCGCTCGTAGAAGTCAAGCCCGAGCCGCTGGAGGTGGGCGAAGATCTTCACCCGCAACGTGTAGAGCAATCGCTCGCCGTTACGGCCGACCACCAGGGTTTGCGCCCAGTTCACCGCCCAGTCGGCCAGCACGATGGACAGGCCGATGACCGATACCAGCAAGATGATGTGGAATCTGGCACCGAGGCTCAACGCGGTCCGCTCGACGCCATTGTCGATGCCGCCGCGGACGAGCAGCGGCATAACCGTGCTGGCAAGCGCGTCCAGACCATCAAGGATCAGCCCGATGGCCAAGGCGATCGCGAACGGCCGCAACAGCTTGCGGAGGGTGAAGTGCGGATCGGGTGCCCGCGCGAACGACTGGTCGACGCCCGGTGTCTCGTTCGCGGGCGGCAGCGCAGCCACCTTGGCCAGAAGCTCAGGCGAGGCCGGTACGCCCGCGAGCCAGCCGCCGCCCGTGGCGCCGCCGCTCAGGGCCGCGCCGCGCTGGGCGGCACCGCCGCCGCGGCCGCCTCCCGCCCCGCCGGATATGTGGCCGCGGCCGATCCCGGCGGCCGTCGCGGTGGCGAGCTGCTTGTCGGCGGCGTCGGACGATACTGCGCCATTGGCGTTGGCACTCACAGGCCGCGCGGGCCACAGGCTGGGCGTAACCTCGCCCGGGGCGGGCGCTGCCCGGCAGGCGGCCGCCTGCTGGTCGGCCTCGTTCCGGTAGTAGTCGAGCTCGCCCGCGTCGACGCCTTCAGCGTCGTCGCCCGGCCCAGCCAGCAGCAGCCGGTATTGCGGGCAGCGGGCGCTCAGTTCCTCGTGCGTGCCCTGGTCGATCAGCCGGCCCTGGTCCAGGACGGCGATCTGGTCCGCGAGCTCGAGGGTGGACATTCGGTGCGCTATCAGCAGCGTCGTGCGCCCGGCCATCACCTTGCGCAAGGTGGCATGGATCTGGGCCTCGACCCTGGCATCGATCGCCGAGGTGGCATCGTCGAGGATCAGGATCGACGGGTCGGTGATGAGCGCCCTGGCCAAGGCGACCCGCTGGCGCTGGCCGCCGGACAGGGTCAGCCCCTGCTCGCCGACGACGGTGTCGTAGCCGTCGGGCAGCCCGAGAATGAAGTCCTCCGCCTCGGCCGCGCGGGCGGCGGCGACGACCTGAGCCTGCGTCGCCTCCGGGCGGCCATACGCGATGTTGTTGCGGACGGTGTCGGAGAACAGGAAGCTTTCCTCCAGCACCAGCCCGATCGACGCGCGCAGCGAGTCCAGGGTCAGGTCGCGGACGTCGCGCCCGCCGATCCGGATTGCGCCCGAGCGCACGTCGTAAAACCGGGGCAGCAGGAGCGAGATGGTCGACTTACCGGAGCCCGAGGTGCCGACGACCGCCAGTGTCTCGCCCGGCCGGACCCGTAGCGACAGGCCGCGCAGTACTGGCTCGGAGGGCACATACCCGAAATGCACGTCGTCCAGCTCGATGTCCTTGCTGCCCTTGGGGAGAGTCAGCGCGTCCGGCTTCTCGGTGAGCACCGGCCGGGAGTCGATCACCTCGAACACCCGGATCACGCTGGCTCGTGCCTCCTGGCCGATGGTGATCAGGTTGGTGAGCGCGCGGACCGGGTTGACCATCTGGGCCAGATAGGAGGCGAAGGCTAGGAAGGTGCCGAGCGTGATGCTGCCCTTGATGGCAAGCCAGCCGCCGAACAGGAGCACGCCGACCTGGCCGAGGGCGGGGATCGCACCGAGCGCCGGGCTGAACCTGGCCATCAGCCGGACAGCACGCACCCTGGCCGCATACAGGAGCCGGCTGAACGCCTTCCAGCCGGTCGATTTCCTGTTCCTCTTGACCGAAGCCCTTGACCACGCGGACGCCCGTCACCGCGCCCTCGACGACGCCGGCTACCTCGCCGGCCTTCTGCTGCGCATCCCAGCTGGCCGGGAAGAGGCGGCGCCGGGATGCGATGGACAGGACCAGCAGCGCCGGGCCGACCGCGAGCGAGATCAGGGCCAGCATCGGCGACAGAATGAACATGACAATGATCGACAGTACGAACAGCAGCGCGTTGCCGATCAGCATCGGCATCATGCTGAGCAGGCTCTGGATCATGTTCAGGTCAGAGATGGACCTGCTGACGATCTGACCGGTGTGGAGCTGATCCTGCCGCGCGCCGTCCAGCTTGGTCAGTGAGCCGAACAGCTCGGTGCGCAGGTCATGCTGCACATCCAGGGACAGCTGTCCGCCGCGGTACCGGCGCAGGTAGACAGCGCCGAAGCTGATCAGCGCCGCCACGATCAACAGCGTCGCACCCGGCCAGATGGGCTGGGTGTGCTTGACGATGGAGTTGTCGATGATGTTGCGCTGGATCAGCGGGATGACGGTGGTTACCAGGGTGGCGACGAGCGAGGCGCCGAACGCGACCAGCGTGAGGCTCCTGTGCCGTAGGCAGTAGGCGGTCAGCCGCCGCAGCCAGCCCTCGCCGTAGCCGGCGCCGAGCGTGGCGGTCTGCCTGCCGTGCCGCTTGGTGCCCGAAGGCGGCTGGTTTCCCGTGCCCCGCCTCACTGCTGCCCTGCACTGCGGTCGGCGGAAACGGGAAGGGCCGCGGCCGCGGGAACGGCCGCGGTAGCGGCCTCTGCGGCTAGCCGGGCGCGGCGGCGCTCGGTCATCGACTCGCTAATTAGCTCGAGATTTGCCAGGATCTCGTCCCGGCGGCCGGTGTGGTCAAGCAGGCCGCCGAACCAGGCCCCGTACGCCTCGTCCGCGCGGAGCACGGCAGCCTGGCCGGCCGGCGTCAGGCGCAGCCGTACGACCCGCCGGTCACCCGGCTCGGCCTCGCGATAGGCAAGACCGGCGGCCACGAGGCTATCGGCGGTGGAGGTCAGCGTCGGCTTGGCGACCGCGAGCTTCTCGGCCAGCCTGGCCGACCGCTCCCCGCCGGTGCCGATCAGCTTGAGCATCCGGTACTGCTGCGGGCTAACGCCCGCCTCAATTCGCTCCAGGACACGAGACATCCGCAGCACGATGAGCACCGCGCTGACTGCCGCGTCCTGGTCGGTCTCCGCAGCCACCTCGGCTGGCCTGACCATCCGCAACTCCCTTGGTACGGCGATCTTATAGTTCGTCAGTCTAACAAACTGGCCGGTATGCGTGTTCCCTGGGGGACACGGCGAGCTCTCCCAGCCGTGGCCGGTCGGAAGTGGCCAGGTGCTGGGGCGGGCGCACGGGCCGGCCTCAAAAGAAGTTGACGGGTGCGCCGTCGTCACCTAGCTTCTCGACGTCTGCCAGTGCGACGTCGCTGGCAAAGCTGTGGGCAGGATGAGCGGCCGGGAGGCCTCGATGCCGCTTCGCCGGCCGATGAGCCCGTACCGGGTCTACCTGATCCTCGAGACCGGCATGAGCTTCCTGCTCGGCATCACCTACGCAACGATCATGGTCTACTGGGTGACCTCCGGCCGGCTCAACCCGCTGCAGCTTCTGCTGCTCGGCACGGTGCTGGAACTCAGCTACTTCCTGCTGCAGCTGCCGACCGGCGTGCTGGCGGACCTGGTGAGCAGGCGACTGTGCGTCCTCGCTGGCCTGTTCGTCGTCGGGCTGGCACTCATAATGCAGGGCCTGTCACCATCATTTGCGAACCTGGCGGCCGCGCAGGTCGTGCTCGGGCTGGGCGCCGCGCTGAATAACGGCGCGCAGGAGGCCTGGATCGCTGACGAGCTGGCGGCTGGCGGGCTGGCGGCGGACGAGGTCGCCGCCGACGGGCTCAGTACCGGCCGGCCTGCCGCCGACGAGCAGATGACCGGCGTCTACCTGCGGGCGACTCAGTTCGGCCTGATCGCCACCATCGGCGGCAGTCTGCTGAGCGGCGTAATAGCGCTGGCCGGCCTGAACAAGCCGCTACTGGTCGGCGGGGCACTGATCTGCGCGCTCGCCGCGGCGGCAGCCTTGGTGATGCCGGAACACAACTCCCGGCCGTCCGCAACCGCCGCCGGTCAGCCGGGAATGGCCGCGGTCGCGAGGCAGGCGATGGGGCTGCTGACCGATCAGACCCGGTCGGCGCACCGCGCGATTGTGGCGGTGCCCGGCCTGGTGCTGCTGTTCGGCATGACGCTGTTCGTCGGCCTGTGGGGCGAGAGCTTCGACCGGCTCTGGGGTGCCTTCCTGCTCAGGGACATCAGGTTCCCGCGGCTGGCCGGACTGCAGCCCGCCATGTGGTTCAGCCTGATCGCCTGCGCGGTCGCGGTGCTCGCGCTTGGCTCGACCGAGGTGGCCAGGCGGCGTACGCGCCGGCTCGGGCCCGACTCGATCGTCGGCGCACTGCTGGTCCTGACGCTGGCCATCGTGGTCGCGGTCGTGGTGATGGCGACCTCGCATTCCTTCGCCATCGCGGTGGCCGCATACCTGGTCGTCGAGGTGCTCCGGCCGGTCTTCGATCCGCTCATCTCCGGCTGGATGGTGGGCAGGATAGAGCCGTCGGTCCGCGCGACCGCGCTCTCGGCCAAGGACATGTTCGACAGCGGCGGGCAGATCGTCGGCGGGCCGGTCATCGGCGTGATCGGGACCCTGGCCTCCATCCGGGTCGCGCTGCTAGCGGGGGCAGCGGCGCTGGCTCCGGCGGCGGCGTGCCTGGCCGGGGCCAGCGGCCGGATCACGCCGCGGCCGGCGGGCTCAGCGTCTGCGGCCGACGCGGCCGGGGCAACCGGGGCAGCCGGGCCAGCTGTGGCAGCCGGGCCAGCTCGGCCAGCCGGGCCAGCTCGGCCAGCCGAGGCGGATTCGGCCATTCCCGCAGGCCCCGGTCTTCCCGGCTGATCACGCATTGGTGATTATTAGCCCTATGGCGGAATCCTCCACTCCCATCGACGACGTGCAACAACAGCTGCGCGGCGCTGGTTACCTGGCCGACACCTCGACCGGCACGGTGGTTCACCTGGCCGCGGTGCTCGGCAAGCCGGTGCTGATCGAGGGTCCGGCAGGCACCGGCAAGACCCAGCTGGCCAAGAGCGTGGCCCTGATGACCGGCAAGCCGCTGATAAGGCTGCAGTGCTACGAGGGTCTCGATGAATCCAAGGCCATCTACGAGTGGGACTACCGCCGCCAGCTGCTGCAGCTCCAGCTGATTCAGGATGGCCAGGAGGCCAGCCTCACGGCCGCGGGGATCTTCGGCGAGGATTTTCTGCTCAGCCGCCCGCTGCTGGCCGCCATCCGGTCGCAAGACCCGGTCGTCCTGCTGATCGACGAGGTAGACCGGCTGGACATGGAGGCCGAAGCGCTGCTGCTCGAGGTGCTGTCGGACTACCAGGTGTCGATCCCCGAGCTCGGCACGGTGACCGCCCGCCACATCCCGCAGGTGTTCCTGACCTCCAACAACACCAGGGATCTGTCCGAGGCGCTCAAGCGGCGCTGTCTGTACCTGCACCTTGGTTACCCGAGCGTGGCGCGCGAGGCTGAGATCGTCCGACTCCACGTTCCGGAACTAAGCGAGCACCTGGCGGAGCAGATCGCGGCGCTGGTCGCGGTGCTGCGGTCGGCGGACCTGAAGAAGCCGCCGTCGATCTCCGAGACGGTCGACTGGGCCCGCACCCTGCTCGCGCTTGGCGCCGGGGAGCTGACCGACGAGCTCACCAGGCAGACGCTATCCGTGCTGCTTAAGTACGAACGGGACATCAGTACCGGGCTGGCCGAGCTGTCGCTGGCCTGAGCCATGGAACATGCCGCGCTGACGACGCTGGTCGACGAGCTTCGTACCGTCGGCGTCGGCGTCTCGGTGGGCGAGCACCTGGATGCCGCGCGGGCGCTCGCCAGCATCCCGCTCGGCGACCGCGAGGTGGTCAGGGGCGCGCTGCAATGTGCACTGGTCAAGCGGGCTGAGCACCTCGACGCGTTCAACCTCCTATTTGAACTGCATTTTTCCGGAACGGGGCCGTCCGATTCGCTGCCCCTCGGTGACCTGGCCGACTCCGAGCTTGCTGCGGCGCTGCGCGCGGCGATCGAGTCGGATGACGCCGCGATGCTGCGGCTGCTCGCGCAGGAGTATGTCCGGCGGTTCGCGCGGCTGGAACCGGGCGCGCCGGTGGCCGGAGTCTTTGCGATGATCGCGGCGAGCGAGGCGGCGAACCTGGATGCGATCAGGGCAGAACTGCTGGCCGCGTCCGGTGGCCGCGGCGCGGCCGCCGAGGGGACCCTGGCCGCCGAAGGTGCCGGAACCGGACCGGGCGAAGGTGGCGGAGCAGCGGGCGGCGCGGGTGGCGGGGGCGGCGCGGGTGGCGGGGGCGGCGCGGGTGGCGGGGGCGGGGGAGGACTGTCCGGTAGCGGCTGGAGCTCGGCGGCAGCGGCGATCGGCGCCCGGCTAGACCGGGCTGAGGCCGACGCCAAGGTAGACAACTTCCGGGCCGAACTTCAGGCCGCGATCCGGCGGACGCTCGTCGCCGATCGCGGCGCGCGGGCCGTCACCAAGACAATGCGGGTCCGGCTGGCGCAGGACGTGAACATCTCCAATGCGTCGGCCGCCGAGCAGGAGGCGATGCTTGCGTCGATCGGGCCACTAGCGCACCGGCTGACCAAGATCCTGGCGCAGCAGGCCTACCGCAAGCGCAGGCTGAGTGTCCGGCGCACGCTGCACCTGGCGATGGGTACCGGTGGCGTGCCGTTCCGGTTGGCCACCGAGCCGGCCCCGCCACCGCGTCCGGACTTCGTCGTGCTCGCCGACGTGTCGGGCTCAGTCGCCGCGTTCTCCCGATTCACGCTGAACCTGCTGATCGCGCTGGACAGCCGGCTCAGCCGGTTGCGGGCGTTCTCGTTCGTGGACGGGCTGGCCGAGATCACCGAGCTGGTCGGAGACGCCAGAACGGCCGGTCGGCAACTTGGCCCGGCCGAGGCGGCGGCTGGCGCGATCCGGCTGAACGGCAGCTCCGACTATGGCTTCGTGCTGCGCGAGTTCGCCGGTAACTTCGCCCGCCAGTTCTCCCGGCGGACTGTGCTGCTCATTGTCGGTGATGCGCGCACGAACTACGCCGATCCTGCGGTCGCCTCGCTCGCCGAAGTTAGCGAGCAGGTGGGCAGGCTGTACTGGCTCAATCCCGAGCCGCGGCGGTACTGGGACCAGGGTGATTCGGTGATGTCGCAATACGCGCCCTGGTGCGCGCAGGTGCAGGAGTGCAGTACGTTGCGGCAGATCGCAGACTTTGTGCAATCACTGGCGAGCTGACGTCGCGGCGACGGGGTTCGGTCACCCGCGGTTGACCGCGCCGAGTCGCTTGGTTGGGCGGGCGGCGCCGCGTCGGCCTCTACCAGCGGGCGCCGCCCAAGCTTTCAGCTGCCGCCTGGCGAGGTGGCGTTCTTGTTCAGCACGTAAAACGACCCGCCGTGAGCAGCTACGTATTCGTGGCCGACGGCCTCGGCGTTCGTTCGACTCGGGTAGCCCACTGCGGCTCCGACTTCAGCCTGCTGCCCGCCGGAGCGGCTCCATCTGACATGCCATGGGCCGCCCTGCGATCCGGCGAGGCGTCGGTCTATCTCGGCGCTGACCGCATTGCGAAGCTCGGTGGCTTCGTGGTTGTCGGACGGCATGTGGACCCGCCGGTAGTAATCGCCTGCGTCCACGCAGTTGTCAAGCTCGTCCAGTGAGGCAACATCACGGGGGATCTGGCCGCTCGCTTGATCCTCTTCGATCATGGCCATCACGGCATCCGCAAAGCGATGGACTGATTCGGTGTCAGGCATGAGCCCTGCCTCCCTGCTGCGGAGCGAATACTGCTGTCCTGCGCTCGCCACGGCCGGGACCCGCCCCGGCAGCGCTCGTCAGTAAGGCGAGCTTCTCGCCATCGAGGTCGGTCAGACAGGGCACTACGGCCCGCGCGCGCCTGACTTCGGTCCCCTCTATCTGGCGCTGCCGGTGTCCCCCTATCTGGCGCTGCCGGACGCGGGCCAAAGGGCCCGCCTTTCCGGGACCTCGGCCGGCTGCGCTTGTGGCGGCCGGTGGCCCACCGTGACAGGCAGGGGTCGATGACCGCCGACATGGCCCGCGACATGCGGGCTGCCGGTCACGATGGTGGAGGTACTCACATGCCTACGTATCAGACCGATCACGCGGGGTTGGAGATATTGCCTCTCGATGACTGCCTGCGGCTGCTGGCTTCGGTCCCGGTAGGGCGCGTCGGCTTCCGTTGCGACGGTGAGGTGATAGTGCTGCCGGTCAACCATGTTGTCGACGGTCAGGACGTGGTTTTCTGCACCGCCCGCGGGTCTAAGCTGTCAGCAGCCGAGGCCCAGGAACCGGTGACTTTCGAGGCCGACGAGTACGAGCAGCGGACCCACTCCGGATGGAGCGTCGTGGTCAATGGCCGAGCGGAGATCGTCTACGACGATACCGAGATCCGCAGACTCGGCGCCCTGGGACTGCATCCGTGGGCTACGGCCGTCCAGCGCCCCTTCTGGGTTCGGATACGGCCCAGGTCCATGACCGGGCGGCAGATATCGGCCGCCGGTGACGGCGCAAGCTAGGTCATCCTGAGCCGCGGTCGCTGACGAGGTAGCTCAGGTACACGAATGCGCCGTCCGTACTGCACCCGGTCAGGGTCAGCTGGCCAGGTATTAGCCTGCGTGGGAGCAGCGGTGCCCCGGCACCGAGCATGGCCGGCGCGATGCTGAGGATGAGCTCGTCAAGAAGGCCGCTGTCAGCGAACTGGCCGACGAGATCGCCGCCGCCAACCAGCCAGGTGTTGCGTTCGCCGCCGGCTGCGGCGGTCATCTCCTGGTGCACCGGCCGGACGTCACCGCTGACGAAAGTGATCGTCGCGCCTGCGACCGCGGGCAGCTGCCGGTGGGTGAATACCCAGCACGGAGTCTGCGCATAGGGCCAGCGATCCGGATGCTCGAGCAGGTGCTCGTGCGCGAGCACCCACTCATAGGTAGTTGAGCCCATGGCCATCGCTCCGACCTGGTCAAAGAACTCGGCATAGCGCTGAGGAGCAGAGTCCGCCTCGTTGCCAGCGACCTCCGCCTGGAACAGCCAGTCAAGCGAGTTGTCGGCATCGGCGATGAACCCGTCGATGCTGACGGCGGTGAAGTACTGAGTCCTGGGCATGCGGTCAGCGTGGCAGAGGCCGCCGACAGTCAGCCGCGGCCGTCTGGCAGGGTGTGAGCATGGCGACTGAATCTACGCACCGAAGCCTCACCGTCGAGCGCGTTGCTCCCGGCCGGTTCGCGGCGGTCAACTCCCGCGGCGGCCGGATCCTGTTCGGCACGGGCAACAACGAGGAGTTCACGCCGACAGAGCTCCTGCTGATCGCGATCGGCGGCTGCACCGCGATCGACGTCGACATCCTGACCTCGCGGCGGTCCGAGCCTGACTTGTTCGAGATCGCGGTCGACGCAGACAAGATCCGGGACGAAGCCGGCAATCACCTGGCCAACATCGAGATCACTTACCGGATCACGTTCCCGGCCGGGGAGGCCGGCGACAAGGCCCGCGGGGTGCTGCCGGAGGCTATCCGGCAGTCTCACGATCGACTGTGCACGGTCGGCCGCACGGTCGAGCTGCCGACGCCTATCGGCACAAGCATCGAGGTGCCGCCTCCGGTCTAGCAGTCGGGCTCGGCGGCACACCCAAGCTGGCTCGGCGGCGTGATCGCCTGCGGGAACCTGAAAAGCTGGTGCGGATCGTAGGTGGCCTTGACCTCCTGCAAACGGGTGTAGTTGATGCCGTAGTAGGCCACCTGCCAGTTGGTCAGGTCGGCGTCGACGTAGTTCTGGTAGGCCTGGCCGCTTGCGTGCGGATGCAGCGAGTTGTAGTACGAGTCCAGCCACTTGAGCTGGTTGGCCCTACCCTGGGCCGATCCCGGCCAGTTCCAGCTGGTGTAGTACTGCGCGAGGAACAGCGCATTCCTGTGCACGAACGCGGTGGCCTGCGGATGCACGCGGTTGACGGCGCCGCCGAGGGCATCGAACGCGATGCTCCCGTTTCCGCCAGCCGCGCCGCGGACGCTGCTAAGCCGTTCGATTCCGCGGAGCAGCGCGCTGATGCCGGCCTTGTCCAGCGGATGCGTGAAGAAGTCCGACTTCGCATCGGAAGGCACGAAAGGCAGCGCCCCGCCGGGCGGAGTGTCGCACGCGTGCACCGGCGTGCCGTCGCAGCCCGCCTCCACCAGCATCGCGGTGAGGAAGGAGTTCTCGACCACGGCGGCGGTCGACGGTCCAGTTCCGACCAGGTGGTAGAGCTGATCAAGCAGCCGTCGTGCGCCAGCGACAGAACCGGCGTAGGTGCCACCGACGCCGATGGAGGGCGGCCCGCCGGTTGCGGCGCTTAGGTGCATGTTGGACCACAGTGCATCAGGACCGTGCGGCGCCCAGGACTGCCAGCCGCCGACCACCCTGGCCGCCTGAGACCAGGGCCAGCTCAGGAAGAACAGCACGAGCGAGCGCAGGTCGTGCGTGCGGAAGGTAAGCGACGTTGCGACGCCGAAGTTTCCGCCGCCGCCGCCCTGGCTGGCCCAGTACAGGTCGCTGTGCTGTCGGGAGTCGCACGTGAGCGTGCTGCCGTCGGCCGTCACGATGTCCAGCGACTGAATGTTGTCGCTGGTCAGTCCGTAAATCCTGGCCAGCACGCCGACGCCGCCGCCTAATGCGAGACCGGCTATTCCCACGGTCGGGCAGGAGCCGCCTGGGACAGCCTTGCCATGCGCAGCCAGTCCCGAGTAGAAGTTGATCAGGTCGATACCCGAGCCGACCGTGACCGTCCCGTTCCCGATATGGAGCGAGTTCATATCCGACACGTCGACGATCAGTCCGTTGTTGACGCTCGACCAGCCTTCGTAGCTGTGCCCGCCCGACCGCGCCCGTACGGGCAGCTTGAACCTGGTCACGAAGCTCAGGCAGGCGGCCACGTCGGAGGGCCGCTTGCAGTAGGCAACACCGGCAGGGCGCAGCGAGTTGAACCGCGGGTCGAACAAGGCGCGGGCCGAGTTGTAGCCGCTCTGGCCTGGCTGTACGAGCTTGCCGGTGGACAAGCGTCGGCGCAGCGCATCCCAGTCTGCCTTGCTCGGTGTCGAGGCCGGTTTGGCCAGCCAGGCCGGGCGGGCCGCCGTAACGTGCGCCGCGTCGCGCATCGCAGGCATCGTCAGCCGGGCGGGTGCGGCCCGTGCGAACAGGCGATCGGCGACGACCGCAGCTCCGACAGCCCCTGCTCCGAACAGGATCGAGCGCCTCGACTGGCCGGGCTGTGGGCTGGGCTCTGGGCCAGGAGCGGTCGGCCTCGGGCTGTGTGTCATCGTTACCCCCCTGTTGGATGAGACCCTGCGAAGCGAGTGCGGGTTGCGACGCATTGGCGGCGTCATCGCTCAGCGCCAGCCCCGCACAACCGGTCTGACTACACTGCGTTCATAATCGAGAACGTAGTGTAGTCACCGGCCTCGCCCGGATGGCGGTTTGCCGCGCGTGCAGACCCGGCATTCCTGACCGCAGGCGAATGCCAGCTAGCCCGGTCGTCGCCCGGACGAGTACTTGGTGGCTAGGAGGACAAAAGCTCGGCCAGGTAGTCGTCGAACCGGCGCAGGCTTGTCTCGAAGCCCCTTCTGGCCTCGGGGCTGGCGTACATCGGCGGCACGTTGGTCTGGTGGGTGACGACCTCGGTCCGGCCGTCCCCAAGCTCGGTGAAGGTGATCGTCGTTGTCATCCCGCCCTCCACGTCAGGCTCCGTCCACGCCAGCATCTCCGGCCGCCGCACTTCCAGGTACACCGCGCGCATCGTGTACTGGCTGCCGTCAGCCAGGTTCACCATGACCGTCTCGAACGCCCCGCCCGGCCGGAGGTCGACAGTGATGCCGTCGACCGGCGTCACGGTGCCGTCCGGTCCCCAGAAGTGCGCGAGGTGCTCGGGCTGAGTCATGCAGTCGAAGATCAGTTCCCGGCGCGCGTCGTGGGTGCGCCGATAGGTCAGCTCGCCTCGCTGCGTCATGCCGATGGCTCCTTCTGGTCGGGTTGCTCTTCGCCAGCCGCCAGCGCCGACAGGTGCCGATCGAGTCTGTCGTAACGGTCGCGCCACATCTGGCCATGACGGCCGATCCACTCGGCGGCAGGCTCAAAGCTGGCAGGCTCGATGCGGCACGGTCTGGCCTGCGCAGCGCGGGAACGTGAGATCAGCCCGGCTCGCTCGAGCACCTTGATGTGCTTGGAAACCGCCTGCTGGGTTAGCTCGAACGGTTCAGCCAGCTCGCCTACGGTTGCCTCTCCGGCAGCCAGCCGAGTGAGAATGGCGCGCCTTGTCGGATCGGCGAGCGCAGCGAACGTGATACTGAGTTCGTCTGCGGCAATGGTCGTCATCGGGTGCTCGAGGTCCCCGCGAGCTTCGCGCCGTCGCCCTCGAATAGCTCGCGCGGAATCTGCCTGCCGGCTAGCAGTAGCAGCAGGTCGCGACCGCGCCCGGCAAGCGACTCGCCGCCGCCGGCCGACCACGCCAAGTCGGTAGCCGACAGCCTGATCCCCTCAAGCGGGAAGCCGAAGAACGTGTGCCTGGCCGGGCTGATCACCGAGTCGAGCACGGCGGTTATCGCCTCATCGGGGAGCTGGTACTCGATGGACAGCGGCCAGGTGATGTCCAGTCCGTGGATGATGTCGTGGCTGAGCGCACCGACAAGTCCGCCCCCCGGCGGGCTCCAGGGGTTCTCCGCGTTGTCCCGCAGCACCGCGACAAGCTCGGACTGCTGGAGGTGGCTGTCGGTGTCTGCGACCTGGTCCGAGAACGTGGTGAAGTCACCGCCGCACTGCTGCAGGCCTTGCATGAATTCATGCTCGGATATGCGGAACGGCATCGTCAGGTGTGCGAGCACGTGGCCGGGCGTCCAGCCCGCGCACAGCGAGGGCCCGCGCCACTGGCCTGGCGTCAGCCCGTCGAGCACATCGGCGAGAGCCATGCGCTCCGCCGCGATCAGGTCCATCATGGCTACCTCCGCGTCATTAACAACTTATAAGTTGTACAACTATGGAGTTTAGGACGGGCCGAGACAGTGGTCAAGTCGGAGGGTGGATCGTGCGGCGCGAATGGGCAGAGCGCGGGTGCCGCTGCGGACCCACGCTCTGGCTGCTGACGCGGCTGCCTTCGGCTCAGCGTGAGCCCGGCTACCGACGGCGGGGCTCAGCGAGAGGCCCGCCGTCGGTAGCCGTCAGACCGCGGCCGGATCAGCGTGAAGGTCTCGAATTCCGTGTAGAGCGATAGATCACTCGCGTCATGCTCTGCGAGCGCCAGGTTCGCGTCAGGACTTCAGCAGTCCAATCGGTCCAACCGGGCTCGGAGCGGAGAATTCAATCTGCACCACCACCTGACTTCCCGGCAGGCGCACGGTCCCCACCCGCAGCGGAGCGTAGGGCGGACGCAGCGCACGGCTGAAGGCGATGATCGACGTCAGGTATCCGACGCGCGGTCGGGTGACCGGATTGGCTGCCGCGAGGTAGGCCCATCGCAGCGGGACTGCGGGCCCGGCCCCCCGCGCCAAGCCACCGAATCCGACTATCTGCACGGGCTGCTGAGCGGCCAGGAAGGCGAGGACGGTCACGAGCCGGATGTCGACCTGGCCGGCTAGCAGCTGCGCCCTGGCAACACCAGTGACGGTGATCCGTTTGTTGGCTGCGAGCGCGGCGCCGGCGGTCTTCCTGGCTCGCAGATCTGCGCTGAGCTCGCTGCGATAGGCGGCGGGCCCGTCCGCGGCGATCACTCGCACATCAATGCGGCTCGCGCCGGTGCCAAAGCTCGCGATGACCGTCGGCGCGAACGTGGATGCGAGCTTGCTGCCGAACTGACTGCGGATGCTGTCGGTGGCGATCACGAGTTGCGACCCGTACGGATCAGGCGCGGTGGGCTCCAGGATGTTCAGGTTGCCGGCCGGAAAACCGTGCTGAGCCAGGTCCGAGCACATCACCGCGTCGCAGCCGATCACGACGTCGCGGCCGACCTGACTGGTGACCCACGTGGCCGCTTGCCCGCGAATAGCCGCCTCGCCGGCGATGAGCGTGCCGCCCGCGTTCGCGGCCGCTGCGCTGCGCCGTACCTGGGATTGGCGCTGGGTCAAGCTGACCGCGAGGACGGCCGCGAGCACTCCCGCGATCGTGATGAGCAGGCCCGCCAGCTGCCAGCGCCTGGCCACCCGCGGTGGGCGTGCGCGGCCCGGTCGGGCCTGGGACCTTGACGGCGAGCGTGCCGGCGCCGGTGCCGGACCCGTCGTCCTGCCTGTGGTCTGGTCGGCCGGGCCGACTGCGGGCGGTTGCGGCCCGGCTGTTGACGGTGCAGGCATGGCCCGCGACGGGGCCGTCGCGGCCGGTCCCGGAGTTGCGACCCGTGCTGCAGCCTCGGGCGGCGCGGGCGGCGTCGCCGAGGCGGGCCGGGCTGGCGCGTGCGGTGTCGTCGTGGCGGATCGGGTCAGCGCGGCCGGCGCGGAAACCCGCGGCTTGCCCGTTCTGGCCCCCAGCAGGCTGGCGGCGGATGCCGCCATGGCCGCGGGCGAGGCCGGCTGCGCGCCGGCCGACGCCTCGCGGGCCTGTCCCGGTGCCGCCGGCCAGTCGGCCAGTGGCGGAGTCTGAATCGCGCTGGCACCGGGCGCCCGCCGCGGAAGGGTGCCTTCTGCTGGCAAGAGCGCCCCCGCAGGCACGCCCGCAGCAGGCGGCGTGTCCTGCCCGTCAGACGCCTGCAGCCCGGTGGGCAGGTATCCGCGGCGAACCTGGCCAGGGGTTAGCCCTGCGCTGCCAGGCACGCGTCGTGGCAGTGCGCCGGACCGCTCCTGCGGCGGGCAGTCGTCCTCTGCCATGCCGCGCACCCCCTCAGGCGCGCACCTTGCGCCTCACTCCAGGACAACAGCGCAGCACAGTGCCACAAGCTCTTCAACCGGAATCGCCCATTAGAAGCCACCATCGGTCGGCTTCGGGGGTAACTCGGTCGGCTTCGGGGGCTGACTCGGTCGCGTGCCGGTCGGCTTCGGGCTGCATGTCAGGAGACCGCAGCCACCTGCACCCGCACCGAGCCGCCGTCACCAACCGGCCGTTCGGGCGCGTCGACCTCGGCCGCAGGCAGCACGTCGACCTGCACTGCGAGCGTCTCGCCGGCGATGAAGGCTGAGTGCGCGCGAACTGCGTCCGCGACCGGGCTGTCGGCACCGATCGTGAGTCTTATCCGGTCGGTGACGGCAAGCCTCGCGTCGCGCCTGGCCTGCTGCACGATTCTGACCACGTCACGCGCCGTGCCTTCGGCCGCCAACTCTGGCGTTACGACGGTGTCGAGCGCGACCAGCCCGGCGTTGCCGGGTAGCGCCGCGGTGGAGTCCGGGTCGGCCGCGACCAGGAGCAGGTCGTACTCACCGGCCTCGAGCGTGACCCCCGCCGCGGTGATCGAGTCGCCAGATTGCACCCAGTTCCCCGCCTTGACGGCCTTGATGACCTCCTGCACCTTGCCGCCGATGCGCGGCCCGAGCACGCGCGGGTTGACCGCCAGCTCGAAGGACCCGAGGCTGGCCGGGTCAGCCGAGAGCTCGATGTCCTTGACGTTAACCTCGTCGCTGATCAGTTCGGCGTATGGCGCCAGCGCCACCGCTTCCGGGTGGCCGACCGTCAGCCGTGCCAGCGGCAGCCGGACCCGTAGCTGGTGGGCCTTGCGCAAGCCGAGCGCGGTGCTACAGACGGCGCGGACCAGGTCCATCGAGCTGGCAAGCTCGGCGTCCTCGGGCCAGTCGGTTAGGTCCGGCCAGTCGGTCAGGTGCACGCTCGGCTCACCAGTCAGGCCGCGCCAGATCGCCTCTGTGGTGAGCGGCAGCAGTGGCGCGGCGGCTCGGCAGGTGACCTCGAGCACCGTCCACAGCGTGTCAAGCGCCGCCCTGTCGCCCGCCCAGAACCGGTCGCGCGACCGGCGGATGTACCAGTTCGTCAGACCTTCGAGGTGCTCGCGCAGTACCTGGCAGGCGGTCGGCACGTTGTACTCGTCCATCAGCCCCGCCATCTCCTCGACCGCCGCTCGCGTCTTGGCCAGGATGTAGCGGTCAAGCACGTGCTCGCTCGTGGTCGACGGCGTTGCCTGGTAGGACTCGGCGTTGGCGTAGAGCGCGAAGAAGTAGTAGCTGTTCCACAACGGCAGGATGGCCTGGCGCACCGCGTCCCTTATGCCTGCCTCGCTGACGACCAGATTGCTGCCGCGCAGGATCGGGCTTGCCATCAGGTACCAGCGCATGGCGTCCGAGCCGTAGGTGTCGAACACCTCGTTCACGTCCGGGTAGTTGCGCAGGCTCTTGGACATCTTCTGGCCGTCGCTGCCCAGGATGATGCCGTGGCTCACGCAGCTTCGGAACGCCGGCCGGTCGAACAACGCCGTCGCGAGCACGTGCAGCGTGTAAAACCAGCCGCGAGTCTGGCCGATGTACTCGACGATGAAGTCGCCTGGATAGTGCCCGTCGAACCAGTCCGCATTCTCGAACGGGTAGTGCACCTGGGCAAACGGCATAGACCCGGACTCGAACCAGCAGTCCAGTACCTCTGGCACCCGCCGCATCATCGACTTGCCGGTCGGATCGTCCGGATTCGGCCGTGTCAGGTTGTCGATGCCGGGGCGGTGCAGGTCGTCGGGCCGGACCCCGAAGTCGCGCTCGAGCTCGTCAAGCGACCCGTACACATCGGTACGCGGGTAGTTCGGGTCGTCGCTGCGCCAGGCAGGGATCGGGGAGCCCCAGAACCGGTTCCGGCTGATCGACCAGTCCCTTGCGTTCTCCAGCCACTTGCCGAACTGGCCGTGCTTGACGTGCCCTGGCACCCAGGTGATCTGCTCGTTCAGCTCGACCATGCGGCCGGAGAACTTGGTCACCTCGACGAACCAGCTCGACACCGCCTTGTAGATGAGCGGGTTCCGGCACCGCCAGCAGTGCGGGTAGGAGTGGGTGTACGTCTGGCTGCGGACCAGGCTGCCCTGATCCGCCAGCTTGGCGGTGAGGCCGGGGTTGGCGTCGAAGACGTGCTGGCCCTCGAAGTCGGGTACCACGCCGGTGAACCTGGCGTGCTCGTCCACGGTCAGGATCGTCGGGATACCGGCCGCGTTGCAAGCCAGCGCGTCCGCCTCGCCGTAGGCGGGCGCCATGTGCACGGCCCCGGTGCCGTCCTCGGTGGTGACGTCGTCGGAGAGGATCACCCGGAAGGCGTCCTGGGTGCCGAAGGTCGCGGCATCGGTCAGGTAGGGGAATAGCGGCTCGTAGCGCCGGCCCGCCAGCTCGGCGCCGGTGAGCTCGCTGACGATAGCGGCACCCTCCAGCTCACGCTCGTAGGCGGCCTGCCGGTCGCGAGCCAGGATGTACCGCTCGCCCTCCTTCTCCAGCACGGTGTAGCTGATGTCGGCCCCGACCGCGACGGCCTCGTTGGACGGCAGCGTCCAGGGCGTGGTGGTCCAGGCCAGCAGCCACTCGCCGGTCTCCAGCCTGAATCGCACCGTGACCGACGGGTCCTGCCGGTCCTTGTAGACGTCGTCGTCCATCCGCAGCTCGTGGTTGGACAGCGGTGTTTCGCACCGCCAGCAGTACGGCAGCACCTTGAAGCCCTCGTACACCAGGCCGGAGTCCCACAGCTGCTTGAACGCCCACATGACGCTCTCCATGTAGGACAGGTCGAGCGTCTTGTAGTCGTGATCGAAGTCCACCCAGCGGGCCTGCCTGGTCACGTACTCCCGCCACTCGCGGGTATAGCGCAGCACAGACTCGCGGCACGCCTCGTTGAACTTGTCGATGCCCATCGCGACGATCTCGGCCTTGCCCGAGATGCCAAGCAGGCGTTCGGCCTCGACCTCGGCTGGCAGGCCGTGGCAGTCCCAGCCGAACCGCCGCTCGACTCGCCTGCCCTGCATGGTGCGGAACCTGGGCACGACGTCCTTGACGTAGCCGGTGATCAAGTGCCCGTAGTGCGGCAGGCCGTTGGCGAAAGGCGGGCCGTCGTAGAACACGAACTCGCCGCCGGGCGGACGCTGATCGACCGACTCGCGGAAGGTGTCACTGGCAGCCCAGTAGCCGAGCACGCCTTCCTCAAGCTCGGGAAAGCTGGGCTGGGCTGGCACTCCGCTCGCGGCCTGGCCTGCCGCCTTGGCGGTCTCGGCCCTGGGATAAACGCTCATCTGGTGGTACGTCCTTGCGGCGCGGTCTGTGTGACAGTTCTCGCGCGAGGACGACGCGCCCGCTCCCGCGCGGGCGTACCGCGGTACCACCTCGCTTGCCGCCGGTCCGCGTCCCGGTCTCCTGCTGGCGCCGCTGCGGGCACCTCCAGGAGACGGGCCGCATCGCCGCGACCGCTCGTCTGGCCGGCTGTGACGGGCCGGACCCGCCCGGTTCTACTGAGGCCGCGCCGCCACTAGGTGGCTGAGCGGCCCTTTCTTCCGGAAGCTCCCCGGTGATGGCCGGATCATCGCCTGTGCGTCTAACTCTAGCCGGTGCTGTCCAGCAGAATTCGCAAGCTCGGCCTGACGGCACCATCCGGCACATGTCAGGAGCGGGATGCGTGCTCAGTGGTCGTCGCGGGCGGAGTAGGGGCGTCCCGGCCAGTAGGGCCATTCCTCGAACCAGCGACAGCGGCCGTCGTCATCCAGCCGGAGGACCCACAGGTCGAGGTACTCCTGACGGAGCGGATCCCCGTAGCGGACCTTGGCCCGGACAACCGCCGTGTCGCCGTCGACGGCAAGGATGCTGGTGGCCAGGCTGAAGACCTCGTCCGGGCCGTCCCGGTCTTCGTCCCACATCCGCCGGATAGCTTCCATGCCCACGACTGGATCTTCGTACGGGGTGTGCAGGTAGACGGCATCTTGGGTGAAGATCTCAGCGAGGCCGGCCGTGCCAGGCGCCCGCCATGCGGCCTCGTATGCCGCGACCCAATTGCTGACCTTGAGGCGGTCCGTCATCTGGCCCATGGTGCCGGACGACAATGCGGCGCACCAGCAGCCCTTGAGTTCGCGTTAAATGCCACCTTTGTCGCATCGGTCCCGCGCGAGCGTTCGGCCGGCACCGGGCAAGACTGGGGGGAACTACGAGAATCCGCACGTAGCGTTTTTTGCTCTAGCATTGCCCTAGCATTTGGAGAATGAGGGGATGCGCATGACCAGCCGGCTGGCCGAGTACGGCACGGTGAAGGAGTTACCTGCTGGCCGCGGACGGGGGCCAGGCAGCAAGCTGAGTGCGTTACCGCGACTTGCTGACCGCTGCCCGATCTCCGGTTGCGGTGAGCAGATCGACCCCTCACGCCTCATGTGTCGCGGCCACTGGTATGCCGTGCCCAAGCACCTGCGGGACCGGGTGTGGGCCACCTGGCGGTCGGGCCGGGGGGCGGGCAGCTGCGAGCACCGCGAGGCTGTGCGGATTGCCATCATGGCCTGTCAGTGCGCCGCGTAGCGGCCCGGCGGGCTAGGTCGGCCTGCGGGGGCGGCCCGCGGCCCCGTGTTGTCCGCCTCGATCCCGTAGTAGCCGAGTCCAAGCGCCCGCTACGACAAGGGGCGTGGTCGATGCGAGCGGCTGGGTCACGCGCTCCGGCCGGGCCCATCTGGCCGGCCAGCCAGGTTGCGCCGTAGTGTCGCAGACATGAGCACCCGGCTGCCGCTTTTCCCGCTCGGTACCGTGCTTTACCCGGGCCTGGTGCTGCCGCTGCACATCTTCGAAGACCGTTACCGGCAGCTGGTCAGGGATCTGCTTGACCAGCCCGAGCCGCGAGAGTTTGGCGTGATCGCTATCCGGCAAGGCCGCGAGACTGGCATTGACGGCGTTTCCGATCTGCACGAGGTGGGCTGTACGGCCGCAATCCGGCGGGCCGAAGAGTACGAGGACGGCCAGTTTGACCTGGTCACGGTTGGAGCACGGCGATTCAGGCTTGTCAGCCTAGTGGAGGCGGCGCCTTATCTGCGGGCCGACGTCGATATGGTGCCCGAGCAGGTCGGCGACGAGTCGGCCGCAACACGTGCGGTGCCGCCGCTGCAGCAGGCGTTCCTCGGTTACCTGACAGCGCTCGCAGATCAGCGTGGGGTCACCTTCAACGTGCCCGAGCTCCCTGGAGAGCCCGTCTTGCTGTCGTATCTGGTAGCCGCGACGATCGTGGCCGACTTGCCAGACAAGCAGCGGCTACTGGCGGCGCCGGACGCCGTCACCCGCCTGGCCGCCGACCGCGAGCTGCTGGCCAGGGAAACGCGGATGCTGCGGTCCCTGACGTCAGCGCCGGCTCCCGACCTGCGGTACTCGCCTTACAGCCCCAACTAGCTGTCGCCGCTAGCCGGTAACCCTCCGCTGGGAATTGCCGCCAGGACGTTGCAACCATCTTTGACATCGGCGTAAGGATGTCAGCGCCGCCGACAGTGGCCGGGCCAAGTGCCGCACTGAGCCACCAGACGGCAGCTTCCTGGCTGCCTACGCCGGCGCTGTCATCGCCACGGCGGCCTCGGCGGTGAGCAGTTGGAAGGTCAGGCTCTCCTGCAGGTAAAGCACTACCTCGGTGTCGGTGTGGGACAGATAGCCGATAGACAGGTCCTGGCCGATGTGCAGGCTGAAGTCGCCGCCGCGTGCTGTCAGCACGACCGCCCCGGTGATAGCTGGTGCCCAGATCAGTTCGCCGTCCAGCACATTGCGCAGGTGCCTGATGATCGGGTAGCCGTGATCGCTGGCCTCGCTCACGGCCGTGTACGCCTCCGCCGACAGTACGGCCGTGTACGGTCCGTCCACCCCTGCGGCGCGCAGTTCACCCGCGGCCCTGGCGAAGGCCATCGGGTAGTCCGCTATCTCGGCGGGCAGCGCCACTGGGGGATTGCTGACGCCCGACACGATGCCGCCGATGCCGGCGGCGGGGTAACCGGCAAAGATGGCCTGGTCCTCGGCGAACGCGATGGTTCTGGCCGCATCCCTGGCCGGCTGCCAGTCCGAGTCCTCAGAACCGCGCAGCACATCGTCAATCTGATCGCGGCTCAACGTGAACGGCACTCGCAACTCGACCAGCGGGAGTACCCGGCGCTGCCTGGCCTGCACGCCGTTGGCCGGCGGATCGATCTCCCGCAGGTGACCGGTGCCCACCGCTGAAAGCGCCGGGCCCGCGGGGCCATCAACGTCGACGACGCGTCGTCCGGCCAGGTAGCGCTTGAGCGTCCGCGCGGTCTCTTGCTCGATCTCTGCCCAGGCCTCGTCGGAAATGGGTGCAAGCTCGCGGTGCAGGTTGTTCATCGTGACCTATCTCCTCGCAGGCTGCCGATGTGCAGTGAGCCCTCGCTCACCTGCCGTGCCGGCTGTACGGGTCGGGCTGGTGCAGCCGACCCGACTGTGACCCCGTCGTTCGCGGTCCCGTCGGTTGCGGCGCTGCCGTTGGCGGGACCGCCGTCTGCGACGCCGTCGTGCTCGTCAGGACCGCTCGCGTCGTCAGGCCCATCCTGGCGTTCGTCGCCGTCGGGTCTGTCGAGGTCATCGAGACTGTCGAAACTGTCGAGTAGCGTCTGCGACGGCACGAAGAACAGCGATCCCGTCACGGCCCGGCTAAAGTCCAGGATCCTGTCGTAGTTACCCGGTGGCGAGCCGACGAACATGTTCTGCAGCATCTTCTCGGTCGTCGCCGGTGAGCGCGCGTAGCCGATGAAGTAGGTGCCGTACTCGCCGGTGCTGACGTGCCCGAACGGCATGTTGTCCCGGAGGATGTCGACCTCCTCGCCGTCCACGACGATCGTGGTGAGCGCGTTGTGGGCGGACGACGGCTTGACCGAGTCGTCCAGTTCGATGTCGGACAGTTTGGTCCTACCGATGATCTTCTCCTGCTCCTCGACCGGCAGTGCGTTCCAGCCAGCCAAGTCGTGCACGTACTTCTGCACGATCACGTAGCTGCCGCCGGCGTAGGTAGGCTCCTCGTCGCCGATCAGCGCGGCCCGCGCGGCCGCAGGGCCGGTCGGGTTCTCGGTTCCGTCCACGAAGCCCAGCAGGTCCCGCTCGTCGAAGTAGCTGAAGCCATGCACCTCGTCGACGATCGCGGCAACACCGTCCAGCCGGGTCATGATCTGCGCGGCAAGCTCGAAGCACAGATCCATGCGCGCGGCGCGGATGTGGAACAGCAGATCTCCTGGCGTGCTGACCGCCCGCCGGGCGCCGGCCCGGATCTCGCGCAACGGGTGCAGCCCGGCGGGCCGCGGCAGGCCCGCCAGTCGGTCCCAAGCGGCCGCGCCCAGCCCGGTCACGCAGGTCAGGTGGCCTTCCAGGTCGCGGAATCCGACCGCCCTGACCAGCCCGGAGACGTCGGCGCACAAGCTCCTGGCCGCGTCCTCACTGCGGGTGTCTGGATTGACGACGGCCACCAGGAATATCGCGGCGCCGGTCAGCGGCGAGACGACCGCCTGCGGTTCGGCCGGCTCCGTCGGCTGAGTCGGCCGGGTCGGCTGAGCCAGCTGGGTCGGCTGAGCCAGCTGGGTCGGCTCGGATAGCGCAGCCGATGCGTTATTGCTCACCCGTCTATCCTTCCGCATACTCGCCCGCGGCGGGCCGGGGGTGGGGATGTCCGCGGTTACGCTCGCTCGCGGCGGGCCGGGCCGGCGATGTCCGCGGTTACGCTCGCCCGCGGCGGGCCGGGCCGGCAATGTCCGCGGGATGCGCGCAAGTAGTGCCCAGGGCCATGTCTGCCGGAATGGGCCTGCCAGCCTAATCGTTGCTCCGAACACCGACCGCAGCCGTGGCACTCGGAGGCAAGTGATGACAAGCACGACGCAGGCCAGCGGAGCCAGTCCCGTCGATTTCGTGGCATTTGGCGACTACGGAGACTTCCGGCCGAAGCGCCCCCAGTCTGCGGGCGCCCCGAAGCCCGGCGAGTTCGTCCGCGCGCCGTACCCGTTCCGCGGCAGGATCACCGCCGACGGGTCAAGCGGCTACCCGGCAGAGCCGGGCCGCTACCACCTCTACATCTCCTGGGCCTGCCCGTGGGCGCACCGGTCCGCGATCGTCCGCGAGCTGCTCGGGCTGCAGGACGTGATCTCGCTGTCCGCGGTCGACCCGGTCAGGGACGGGCGCGGCTGGGCATTCCGCGAGGGAGACGGCTATGGCCTCGACCCGGTGAACGGGTTCGCCCTGCTGCGCGAGGCCTATGATGCCACCGAGCCCGGCTATGACGGGCATATCTCGGTGCCGGTCCTGTGGGACAAGCAGGCCGGCAAGATCGTCAGCAACAACTTCCCTGACATCACCATCGACCTGGACACCCAGTTCGGTGCGTGGGCGAGCCGGGACTACGACCTGTACCCAGAGCACCTGCGCGCGCAGATCGACGAGGTCAACGAGCTTGTCTACGCCACGGTGAACAACGGCGTCTACCGCTCCGGCTTCGCCGGCACCCAAGAGAGCTACCACGAGGCCGTGACCACGCTGTTCGGCACGCTAGACCAGCTTGAGCAGCGCCTTGCCCGGCAGCGGTACCTGACCGGCGACACGCTGACCGAGGCAGACGTGCGGCTGTGGGTGACGCTGGCCAGGTTCGACGCGGTCTATTACTCGCACTTCAAGTGCAACCTGCGGCGATTGTCCGATTACCCGAATCTGTGGGGCTATGCGCGCGACCTCTATGCGCTACCCGCCTTCGGCGGCACCACCCGGTTCGACCAGATCAAGCGGCACTACTACACGACGCACCCGAACCTGAATCCGACCAGGATCGTGCCGGACGGACCGCTGCTTGACTGGGACGCTCCGTCCGGGCGCGACAAGCTGGCCAGCGCGTGAGGCGCGGGCGCGCCGCACGCGCGAGACGGGAGTAGGTACCGTGGCTGGCATGAACCAGTATGCGGACGTGACCGGCCTGATCGAGCGGTCCGCGGCCGCGTTTGCCCGCGCCATACCCGACTCGCCTGGCGACGGATTCTTCCCGCCGCACAGCGTGGCCTGGCGGGTGAGCGCCGACCTCTCCTCCCCGGTGGCAGGCCTGCGCTCACTACTGCTCCAGGCGTTGCACCCGCTCGCGATGGCGGGCGTCGATCAGCACAGCGACTGGCGCGCGGACCCTGTCGGTCGGCTCGCGGCTACCTCGTCGTACGTCACTACCGTTCTTTTCGGGGAACGGGGCGTTGCCGAGCGGGCTGCTGCCCGCGTCCGCAAGATTCACGAGCGGGTGCAGGGAACGGACCCCGAGACCGGTCGTTCCTATGCCGCGAGTGACCCGGCGCTGCTGCTGTGGGTGCACGCCGCGCTGGTCGACTCCGGCATCGCGGGCTGCGCGCTGTTCGGCGATGAGCTGTCACCGGCGCAGGCCGATCGGTACGTCGCGGAGATGACGATCGCGGCTCGGATCGTGGGCGTGCCCGAGGCGATGGTGCCCGCCAGCCAGGCCGAGCTGGCCGCCTACATGGACTCGGTCCGGCCGGAGCTGCGCTGCAGCGCGGCCGCGAAGGAATCGATGACCTACCTGCTCGACCCGCCAGGCCTGGACGCCGACGTCGCGGAAATCTGGCAGGACATCCGCGAGGCCGCGGTCGTGTCGCTGCCGGCGTGGGCCAGCGAGTTGTACGGATACCGGGCTCCGTCGCTGACTGCGACGCGCCGCAACGAGATCCGCCAGGCGCTCGGTGTCCTCGACGCGGTATATCTGGGCGAGCCCGGTGTGCTGGAGGCCAGGCAGCGGATCATGCTCAGGACCAGGGCAGTCCAGCAAGCATGAACCGGAGCGGACGTTTCCTGGCTGGTCTGGCCGGGCTCACCGCGGGTGCCGCGGGCGCGGCGCTGACCGCCGGGCTGGTCCGGCGCCGGGTCGGGCGGCTGCGCTTCGAGCGTGGGCTGGCGACGGCGCAGCTCGCCGTCCGGGGCGGCGTGCGGTATGCGGGGAATGCGCCGAGGCTGTTCGCCGTGGCGGGGGAGCGGCGCGAGCAGCTGCGCAACGACCTGGCCATGCGGACCGCCGATGACGTTCTCGCCACGCTCGGCACGATGAAGGGCGTCATGGTCAAGCTCGGCCAGATGGCCAGCTATGTCGACGACGGGCTCGCGCCATCGGTGCGCCGCACGCTCAGCAGGCTGCAGGACAGCGTGCCGCCGATGAGCGCGGCGCTGGCCGCGGGCGTGGTCGAGGAAGAGCTGGGCGCGCCGCCTGAGCGGCTCTTCGAGCAATGGGATCCCGAGCCCATCGCGGCCGCGTCCATCGGGCAGGTGCACCGCGCGATCACCAGGTCGGGGCAGGCGGTCGCGGTCAAGGTGCAGTATCCGGGTATCGCCGAGACGATGGCGGCTGACCTGGACAACGTTGCGTTGCTGCGCCGGATGCTGCGGATCACCGCGCCCAGCCAGGATGTCGACGGGCTGATCAGCGAGCTGCGGACCAGGGTGCTCGAGGAACTGGACTATCGCCAGGAGGCAGCCAACCAGCGGCTGCTGCATGACTACTTCGACGGGCATCCGACCATCTCGGTGCCCGCCATCATCGACGAGCTCTCCTCTCGGCGGGTGGTAACAAGCGAGCTGGTCACCGGCGCTCGTTTTGCCGAGCTGGCCGGCTGGTCGCAGCAGGAGCGGGACCTGGCCGCCGAGACGCTCTACCGGTTCGTGTTTCGCAGCCTGTACGAGGTGCACGCGTTCAACGGCGATCCGCACCCTGGCAACTACCTGTTCCACGGCGGCGGCAAGGTCACCTTCCTGGACTTCGGGATGGTCAAGCACTTCACCGACGTCGACCTGCTACCGCTGATGCAGATGGCGCGCAACCTGTGCGTCGACGACGACCCCGGCACGTTCCGCGCAAGCATGGAGAAGGCCGGCTTCCTGGTCCCTGACTCGCCGCTGACCGACGCGCAGATCGTCGACCATCTGGCCGTCTTCTACCAGCTTGTGCGCGAGTCCAGGCCGGTCGAGGTGACCGGTGACTACGCATCGGCGGTGGTCCGGCGGTTCTTCGACGTGCGCAGCCCGGTCGCGCAGTACGCCAGGATCCCGCAGTCTTACGTGATCTTGCAGCGAATCAACCTGGGCTTGTTCGCGCTGCTCGGCGAGATGCACGCCACCGCCAACTGGCGGGCCATCGCCGAGGAGATCTGGCCGTTCCTGCAGGCGCCGCCGTCCACCCCGATGGGGCACGCCGAGGCGACCTGGCGGGCCAGCCGTCCGGCGCTCTCGCGATTGCTGGCCGGCGGCTGACCCCGGCAGTCGGGGCGGCGTCCGGTTCTGGCGGCCTACATTCGGTCCGGGGCCGTGACGCCGAGCAGCCCGAGGCCGTTCGCCAGGACGATCCTGGTGGCCTCGGCCAGGCGGAGCCTCGCCTTGGTTTGCTCCGGCGTCGGTGCCGGGCTGAGGTCGGCGGTCAGCGCCTGGCCCGGCGGATGCGTTGCCGGCCCCTCGGCAATACCCGGCAGGCGTCGTAGAACCGGTGGTAGCGGCCGGCCAGCTGCTCCAGGTACCTGCATATCCGATGTGGCTGGCGCAGCTCGGCGGCGCTGGCGGCGACAGCCGGGAAGTCCGCGAGTTCCCTGAGCAGGTCTTGCTCCCGGGCCTGCGACAACACGGCCGGGTCGTAGCTGCCGACGGGGACGACGCCGGCCTGTGCGGCGCTGCGCAGCAGCGAGCAGATCCTGGCGTGTGCGTACTGCACGTAGAAGACCGGGTTGTCATTGCCGCGCCGTGTCCACCGGTCCTCGTCGATGTCGACCGGCGAGTCCAGCGAGTACCGCGCCAGGGCGTACCTGGCCGCGTCGACGCCGATCGCGGCCACCACGTCGGCCAGCGTGATCAAGTTGCCTGCCCGCTTGGAAAGCCGGACCGGCTGGCCGTCGCGCACCAGGCTGACCAGCTGGCCGATGAGGATCTCCAGGGTCTTGTCGGGATCGTCGCCGAAGCACGCCGCCATGGCGCGCATCCGGCCGACGTAGCCGTGATGGTCGGCGCCGAGGACGATCATCACCCGGCCGAACCCGCGAGCGCGCTTGTCCAGGTAATAGGCGCAGTCAGCGCCGAAGTAGGAGTATGCGCCGTCGCTGCGCTGGAAGACCCGGTCCTTGTCGTCGCCGAACTTGGTGGTCGCGACCCAGGTCGCCCCGTCGGCCCGGTACACGTGCCCGAGGTCCTCGAGCCTGGCTAGCGCCGAGGCCAGCTCGTTCGTGTCATGCAGGGTCTGCTCGGAGAAGTAGACGTCGAAGTCCGCGCCGAAGTCGGCCAGCGAGGACTTGATCTCCTCGAACATCAGCGCCACGCCCTCCGCGCGGAAGACAGCCACGGCGTCGGGCTGGTCCGCCGCGCCGCAATGGCGGGCCGTGATCGCGGCGGCGATCTCGCCGATGTAGTCGCCGGCGTACCCGCCGGCGGGGACCGGCTGGTGCCGCGCCGCGGCGAGCAGCGACGCGGCGAACTTGTCGATCTGCACGCCGGCGTCGTTGAAGTAGTACTCGGTGGTGACGTCCGCACCCTGGGCCCGCAGCAGCCGGGCGAGCGCGTCGCCGACCGCCGCCCAGCGCGCGTGCCCGAGAGTGAGCGGCCCGGTGGGGTTGGCGGACACGAACTCCAGGTTGATCCGCTGGCCGGTCAGGGATGTGCCCCGGCCGTAGGCCCGGCCCAGTTCGACGATGGCACCCGCCACGGCGCCGGTAGCGCCGGCCGTCAGCCGGATGTTCAGGAACCCCGGCCCTGCGACGCAGACCTCGCGGACCGAGGGATCGGCGGCCAGCCTGGCGGCAATGGCCCCGGCAAGCTCTCGCGGCCGAACGCCGACCTCGGCCGCGAGCTGCATGGCGATGTTCGAGGCGTAGTCGCCGTGCTCTGGGTTGCGCGGCCGCTCGAGGGCGACGGCGGCCGGAGCAGCGGTGAGCTCGCCGCCGCGGCAGGTCAGCTCCGCGGCGGCCGCCGCCAGGACCGCATCGCTGAGCTGCTCCGGAGTCATGCCCCGAGGCTATTGGCCTCCTCGGGGCGCGCAACCGAGTTTCTGCCGGGTATGAGGTGAGTAAGGCGGCGGCAGGAGGCCGCGGGCACGAGGGACGGCTGCAGATGAACCAAAGCGCGGATTTCCGGGCATGAAGGGCGACAAGGTCGAGATAGTGGTGGATGCGGGCGGCGCCACCAGGACCTACGAAGTGGCGGCCACCAGGGCCGGCCGCCGGGTCGAAGTGGTCAACAGGCGGGGCGTCGTCGAGGTCGCGGAGCTGACCAGGGGCGGAACGCCGGTCCGCACGGCCAGGTTCATGGCCAGCCGGGTGATCGCGCTGGTCGAGCATCCGGCCAGCCGGTCGCGCGCGGCGCCTAGGGGGTCCACGACGGAACTAGGCGATAGGTAGATTCAGGCCACGGGCAGCGGCCCCGATGAGCGAGGATGCCTGGGCAGCCGACACCAGGACGGGAGTGCAATGCAATCCGACAGCAGCGTGGCCATCGGCAAGGTGCTCATAACTGGCGGGGCTGGGTACATCGGCTCCACCATTGCGTCCGCATGCATGGACCGCGGCATCACGCCGGTAATCCTGGACAGCCTGGTCACCGGGCGGCGTGAGTTCACCACCGGAAGGATCTTCTTCGAGGGCGACATAGCCGACGGCGCGCTGGTCGACAAGGTATTCGCCGAGCATCCGGACATCGCCGCGGTCGTGCACTGCGCGGCACTAATTGTTGTCCCTGACTCGGTGACCGATCCCATCGGCTACTACCGCGCGAATGTCGCCAAGAGCCTGGATCTAGTCGAGCACTTAATCCGCAACGGGTGCCGCCGGATGCTGTTCAGCTCCTCGGCGGCGATCTACTCGCCCGGCGCCGACCTGAGCGTCGACGAGGAATCGCCGATCGGCCCGACCAGCCCTTATGCGCGTACCAAGGCGGTCTGCGAGGAGATGTTCGCCGATATCGCCGCGGCCGGGCTGCTCCAGATCTTGTCGCTGCGCTATTTCAATCCGATCGGTGCCGATCCTGAGCTGCGAACCGGACTGCAGGTGGCCGAGCCGACGCATGCAGTCGGCAGGCTGATCATGGCGGCGCGGGCAGGCCAGCCGTTCCGCGTCACCGGCACCGACTTCGCCACCAGGGACGGCACCGGCATTCGCGACTACGTGCACGTCTGGGACCTGGCCGAGGCCCATCTGGCCGCGCTCAGCGGGTTCGAAAGGGCGCTTCGCGGCCGCACCTCGGCCGTGATCAACTTGGGCACCGGCACGGGCACCTCGGTCCTGGAACTGGTGGCGGCGTTCAACGCCGTATCGGACACGCCAGTCACGACAGTCGAGGCGCCGCGCCGGCCTGGCGATCCGGCCGGGGCCTATACCCGCAGCGACCTGGCGGCGGAGATTCTCGGCTGGCGGGCCAGGTTCACCATCGCCGATGGCATCACCGATGCCCTGCGCTGGGATGCGGTCAGGGACGAGATCCTGACCAGTGACAGGGCCAGCTAGCCGTCGCTGGCGGCGACCGAGATGGCGCGGCGTAGCCGGGCAGCCAGGATCAGGGCCGCGGCAGGCACCGCGCTATTCCTGGTGATCGGTCCCGGCACCGTCGTGGGACTCGTGCCCTGGCTGATCACCGGCTGGCAGCCAGGGCATCGCGAACTGGCCGCCAGCCTGGCGGGTGGCGTGCTCGCCGCGGCCGGCTGCGGGGTCCTGCTCTATGCCTTCGGCCAGTTCGCCATTGGCGGGCTCGGCACGCCCGCCCCGACCGCGCCGACCGAGCAACTCGTCACGCGCGGGCTCTACCGGTACGTGCGCAATCCGATGTACCTGGCGGTGCTCGCCGGGATTGCCGGGCAGGCGCTGCTGCTGGACCGCCCGGTGCTGCTCGTGTACGCGGCCGGCGTCGGCTCGGCTTTCCTGGCCTTCGTGCACTGGTACGAGGCCGGCCCTGACCCGCCGCTACGGCAGCCAGTACCTGGACTACCGCCGCCGGGTTCCGGGCTGGCTGCCATGCGGGCCGGGACATCGCGCGTGGCCAGATCACCGCGCGCGGGGCTAGCCGAACGCGAGGTCTGTATGCGATGGTCGCCTTAGTCGACTTTTGCATGCACCCGCTACTTCGGGACGGCCAGGAGGGCAGGTGGCTGCTCGGTGACCGGGGCACTCGCACAGCCGATGGCGATACTGTTCGCCCTCGCCGGAGCGGGCAGCTATGCGATCGCCTCCGTCGTCCAGCAGCAGGAAGCCTTCCGGCTGACCTCGTCGACCGCGGTTGATCCCACGGTGCTGCTGCGGCTGGTCCGGGATCGTCGCTGGCTATTCGGCCTGATCGCGGTTGTCGTGGGATTCTCGCTGCAGGCCGCGGCCTTGGACTTGGGCAGGCTCGTCGTGGTGGAGCCGATCTTTCCGGCTGGGCTGCTGTTCGCGCTCTTGCTCGCCGCCCAGGTGGAAGGCCGCAGGCTCCGGCACTCGGAGTGGACGGCGGCGGTGGCGGCCGTGGCTGGCCTCGCGGTGTTCCTCATAGCGGCGCAGCCGTCCGGCGGGCAGCGGATTGGCGCGACCAGCCTGCTCGTCCTGGCCGCGGGTACCGCGGTTGGCGTGGCCGCCGCCTGCTGCCTGCTCGCGATTCGGGTGACCGCGGCGCACCGGGCCCTGGTGCTGAGCATCGGCGGCGGCATCGGCGCCGGGGTCACCGACGCGATGACCAAGACAGTCGCCCCGCTGGCGACCGCACACCGGCTTGGCGTATTCGGCGACCCGAGGCTGTACCTGCTGGCCGTGACCGGGCTGATCACGTTCACGATGCAGCAGAACGCCTACCGGGCCTCCGGTCTGTCCGCCTCGCTGCCTGCGTTCGCGGTGCTTGAGCCGGTCACCGGATCGGTGCTCGGACTGCTCATCTATCATGAGCGAGTCGGTGCCAGCCCAGGTCGCATCGTGATCGAGATCGTGGCCGTACTGGCCGCGCTGTGGGGCATCGCGCGGCTGGCTAATTCCGTGATCGCGGTCGGCGCGCGGCTGGCCCCCGCCACCGTTCCTCCGGCCGAATCGGCAACTCAGCCGTCCAGAAACTAGCCAGCGCGCCACCGCGCGCGGGGTCGGCGCGCTGGCCCACCTACGAGCGCATCGGCCGACGGACCGCTGCGGCCAGGCCTTTCCCGTTACGCTCTGAAAGGACTCATCCATGCCCAGCTACATCCTCACCGGCGCGCCCGGATCGGGGAAAACCGCGCTGCTTCGGCTGCTCGAGCGGGCCGGTCACGGCGTCGTCGAGGAGGCAGCGACCGATGTGATCGCGCTCGAGCAGGCTCTCGGCGAGCCGGAGCCGTGGCTCGGGCCGGATTTCACGAGCAAGGTCGTGGCGTTGCAGCGAGCGCGCCAGCTTGGCCTGTCGCGACCGGCCGGGACGGTGTTCTTCGACCGGTCGCCGGTGTGCACGCTGGCGCTGAGCCGGTTCCTCGGTCGGCCCGTGCCTGTGTCGCTAGCCGCCGAGCTTGACCGGCTGGCCGCCGGGCCGGTCTACGAGCCTGCCGTGTTCTTCGTGCGGAACCTCGGCTTCGTCACCAGGACCTCAGCCCGGCGGATCAGCTTCGCCGACTCGCTGGAGTTCGAGAAAATGCACGAGCAGGCCTACTCAGAGCTTGGCTTCGAGCTGATCGAGGTGCCGGCCGGGGCGCTCGCGGACCGCGCGGCACTGGTGCTTGGCACCGCGGGTAAGCGCGCGGCGGGCAGAGAGCGAGTGTGATGCAGAAGGTCGCTGTGACGGGATCGGCCGGCTTCATCGGCGGCTACCTGGTCCAGGAGTTACTGCGCCGCGGGTACTGCGTCGTGGGCCTGGACAATCTGTCCAAGTACGGGCCCGTGCGCAGGTCGTACGACGGGCATCCGCAGTACCGGCTAGTCGAGGGCGACGCGCGCGATGCCGGCCTGCTAACGCGGGTGCTGGCCGACTGCGAGCACCTGATCGCCGGCGCGGCCATGATCGGTGGCATCGCGTACTTCCACGCCAGGGCGTACGACCTGCTCGCCGCCAATGACCGGATCATGGCCGCGACGTGCGACGCGGCGATTGACGCGCACCATCGGGGGCGGCTGCGCAAGGTAACCTACATCTCTTCCTCGATCGTCTTCGAAAGCGCGCGGTCCTGGCCGTCGCAGGAGGGACAGCAGCTGCAGATCCCGCCGCCGCAGTCCGCTTACGGCTTCTCGAAGCTCGCGGTCGAGTACTTCGCCAGGGCCGCGTGGGACCAGCACGGGCTCCCGTTCACGATCGTCCGGCCGTTCAACTGCGTGGGCGTGGGGGAGGGCAGGGCCGTGGGCGATGAGCAGATCCTGTCCGGCAACGTCCGGCTCGCGCTCAGCCACGTCGTGCCTGACCTGGTGCAGAAGGTCCTCAGGGGGCAGGACCCCGTGCACGTACTCGGCTCGGGTGAGCAGGTCAGGCACTACACCTACGGCGGCGATGTGGCGGCCGGGATAGTCACTGCGATGGAGCATCCCGCGGCGCGGAACGAGGACTTCAACATCTCCGCCGCCACGGGCACGACAGTCGCCGAGCTCGCGGCGCTCATCTGGCGCAAGATCAAAGGACCCGGCCGCGAACTGCGGCTGGCCCATGACGAGCCGTTCCGCTACGACGTGCAGCGCCGCGTGCCCGCCACCGCGAAGGCGGCCAGCATGCTCGGCTTCGAGGCGACGACGAGCCTGGACCAGATGCTGGACGAGGTGATCGGCTGGATCGCGTCCGCCATCGACGCCGGAGCGCTGTGAACGCCGAGAAGGGCTAGGATTGCGGCGTTTGTCCGCATAGCATGACTGATCGTTGGCCGGCGGCGGCAGGCCTGGCCCGGTGCGGCCCTGGCTTGGCGGGACGGAGAACGGCACGATGACTGAACATGCGGCAGCCGGCGCGGCTGAGTTCGAGGCGAAGCTAGCCAGGTTCGTGAAGGACAACAGGCTCGCCGGGGCGGCCGCAGCGGTTGTGCACGGTGACGAGCTGGCATGGTCGGGCGGCGCCGGGTTCGCCGACATCGAGTCTGGCCGGCCGGCCGCGCCCGACACGCTGTACCGGCTCGCGTCGATCACCAAGACCTTCACCGGCACCGCGGTCATGCGGCTGCGGGACGCCGGCCAGCTGGACCTGGACGACCCGGCCACGGCGTGGCTGCCCGAGCTGGCGGCCAGTGGCAGCCCGCAGACCATAGGCCGGGTCACGATCCGGCGGCTGCTGTCGCACGAGTCCGGCCTGACCAGCGAGCCGCCTGGCACGGACTGGGCCCTCATCGGTCCCCGTTACCAGGGCCTGGCCGATGCCAACCTGGCCAGGGCGGCGGAGATCGTCACCGCGATCGGCCCGAACCTGCAGACGAAGTACTGCAACCTGGGCTATCAGTTCCTCGGCGAGATCGTGCGCCGTGCCAGCGGGACCGACTTCCCTGACTACGTCCAGCAGCAGATTCTCGGCCCGCTGAGCATGCCGTCCACCGCGTTCGAGCCACTGCCGGACGCGCTCGCCGCCCGGCGCGCTACCGGCTACAGCCGGCGGGCGTTCTCCGACCAGCTCGATGTCGCGCCCGAGATGACCCAGCTCTGGGCCGAGGGCGGGCTCTGGTCGACTGTGCAGGACGTGGCGAGGTGGATCTCCTTCCAGCTTCGGGCCCACGGCGACGACCCGCAGGACTCACCAGTGCTGGCCGCGGCCAGCCTGCGGGAGATGCACAAGCCCAGGTACCTCAGCGATGACGACTGGACCACGGCCTGGGGGATCAGCTGGTACGCGGTGCGCAAGGATGACGTGACCTGGGTGCAGCACTCGGGCGGGTTGCACGGCTTCTCCACCAACGCGTGCTTCGACGCCAAGCTGCGAGTGGGCGCCGTCGTGCTGGTCAACGGGGTAGCCGACGCAGCCGCGCTGTGCATGGAGCTGGCAGGCATCGCGCGCCGGCTCGTGGAAGCCAGCGCGCCAGAGCTGAAGCCCGCCAAGCCCACGCCGGTCGAGTATCGCGGGCTGCTCGGCCTGTATGCGTCCCCGGCCATAGACGAGATCGTGCGGGTGGAGTGGCGGGACGGAAAGCTCGTCATCTTCAGCCCCGATTATCCAGGGGAACTGATGCCGCTGCTGCCAGGACCCGAGGCTGACACGTTCATCGGCGGACCAGGCTTCCGCGACTCCGGCGAGATGATGCGGTTCATGCGCTCCGGCGGCGGGCCGGTCGCGGCCGTCTACGTCGGCAGCGCGACGCTGCTGCGGCTGGACCCGGTCGCGCCCGAACTCGGCATCGGCGACGGCGCGGGCTGAGTTCGCGGCCGCGCGAGTTCGCCGGCACTGCGGCCCGCTCCGTGGCGCCACGCTCCGTGGCGCCGGGCGACATGGTCAGACGAACGCGCCGAGGCCGGTGATGGCCCGGCCGACGATCAACGTGTTCATCTCCCTGGTTCCCTCGTAGGAGTAGATGGCCTCGGCGTCGGCGACGAACCTGCCCACCTGCTCGTCGAGCAGGATGCCGTTGCCGCCGAGCAGCTCGCGGGCGTAGCCGACAGTTTCCCGCATCCGGACCGTGCAGAACGCCTTCGCCATCGCCGAATGGTGGTCCTTGGCCTTGCCATCTTGCTGCAGCTGCGACAGCCGGACGCACATGCACGCCGACGCGGTGATGTTGGAAAGCATCTTCACCAGCAGATCCTGGACCAGCTGGAACGCCGCGATCGGCTTGCCGAACTGCTTGCGCTGCAGAGCGTAGGCCAGCGCGTGCTCGTATGCGCCGCGGGCGCAGCCAGTGGCCATCCAGGCCACGCCGGCCCGCGTCAGCCGAAGGACACTTGCCGTGTCCCTGAACGAGTCGGCCAGCTGCAGCCGGTCGTCTTCCGGCACCCGCACGTTGTCCAGGGTGATCAGCGCGTTCTGCACCACCCGGAGCGCGATCTTGTTGTGCATCTTCGCCGGGGCGAAGCCGTCGGCGCCCTTGTGCACGACGAAGCCCTTCACCTGATCGCCGTCGACGTCACGAGCCCAGACGATGACATGGTCGGCGAACGTGGCGTTGCCGATCCATTTCTTCTGGCCGTTGAGTACCCAGACGTCGCCGTCCCTGCGTGCGGTGGTGGTCAGCCCGCCGGCCGCGCCGGAACCGACATCGGGTTCGGTCAGCGCGAACGCGCCTATCTTCTCCATCCTGGCCATGGCCGGCAGCCAGCGCTGCTTCTGCTCCTGGGACCCGCACAGGTAGATCGACCCCATGGCCAGGCCGCCATGCACGCCCATGAACGTGGCGATCGACGGGTCCACCCTGGCCAGCTCCATCGCGATCATCCCGTCCAGCAGGCTGCTGCCGCCAGGGCAGCCGAAGCCCTCGCAGGCCAGGCCGGCGATGCCGAGCTGGGCCAGGCCTGGCACCACGTCGTGCGGGAACTCCTCGCGAGTCCAGTAGTGGTTGATCACCGGGGCCACCGACTTCTCCATGAAGTCCCTGACCCGTGCCGTGAGCTCGCGGCCGTCGTCGTCCAGCAGCTCTTCCAGCGCGTAGAAATCGGCGCTCAGGACCGGATCCATCATGCGGTCTCCCTTCGGCGGATAAGGGCGCGGCCAGGAACTCGCTGACGACCGGGCCAAGCTGCGCCGCCTCGGTGACCAGGCCGAGGTGGCCGCCACGGAACACGTGCAGCTGCGACTGCGGAATGAGCCGGTGCATCATCCGGGCGTTGACGAGCGGGATGATGGGGTCATCGTCGCCGGCGATGATCAGCGTGGGCTGCCGCAGCAGCGGCAGGAACGGCACGCTGGTCCAGCCGAGCCCGGCGGCGACCTGGTAGGCATATCCACGGGCCGGGCCGACCCTGTTGTGGCCTTTCAAGGCCGCGGCGATCCCGGCCGGATCACCGCGGGCGCTGCCACCGTACAGATCCGGCGCGACGCGATCCAGGTAGCCGGGATCGGTGTACCGCTTGCGGGTCAGTAGCTTGGCCAGCACGGTCGGCTTGCCCGGCACCATGAGCGCTCCTGCCCCGGTGCTGACCAGCACAAGCCTGCGACATCGCGACCGCTGGAACGCCGCGAAATGCTGCGCCACGCCGCCGCCCCAGGAGATGCCGAGCACGTCGGCGCTGTCGTAGCCGAGGGTGGTGAGCATCTCGGCGATGAGCCGGCACAGGCCGCCGAACCGATAAGGCCCGGTCGGCAGCGGCGATCCGCCAACTCCGGGTACGTCGAAGCTGACGACCTCCAGGCCGGGATCCAGCGCGTCGACAAATGGTGCCAGCAGTTCCAGGCTGGCCCCGATGCCGTTGATGAGCAGCAGCGGCACGACGCCGGCGGTCGGCCCGGCTGCTGGCGGGGCGTGGCCCGTTCCGGTCTTAATCGGTTGGCCAGGCCGGACCGCCACGCGCAGGAGCTGGTCGCTGACCGCGACCTGGCGCACGTTATCGGTCGTGGACATAGGTCCCCGGCGCCGCGCAGAGTACTTCGTAGCGCTGGCGGCCCAGCCTGGTCCTGGCCTTGCGCAGGCCGCCGCTGCGCTCCGCGAGCCAGGCGGAGTAGTGCGGCCACCAGCTGCCGGCCTGGGTGGCCGCGGTCGCGTGCCACTCGCGTGGGTCGGCCGGATTGCCGGGCGCGGTCTGGAATGTCGCCTTGGGGTTGGTCGGGGGATTCACCATGGAGGCGATGTGCCCGCTGGTGGACAACACGAACGTGACGCTACCCCCGAGCAGCTGCGTGGTCCGGTAACAGGACTGCCAAGGACACAGGTGATCTGCGATGCCAGCGATCACGTAGGAGTCCAGTTCGACCTTCGACAGGTCGACAGGCGAGCCCAGCATGGTGGCGGCGTCGGGCACGGTGAGTGCGTTGCCGAGGGCCAGCCGGATGAAGTCCGCGTGCAGCGCGGCGGGCAGCCGGGTGGTGTCTGCGTTCCAGTACAGGATGTCGAACGGCGGCGGCGACTTGCCCTGCAGGTAGTTGTTGACCCAGTAGTTCCAGATCAGGTCGTCGGGCCGCAGCCAGGCGAACACCTCGGCCAGCGCCCGGCCATCCAGGTAGCCGCGAGCCGCGGACGCCGCCATTGCAGCGGTCGCGGTCGCCTCGTCGATCATCGCGCCCGCGGTGCCCGCCCTGGCCTGGTCGAGCACGGTTACGCCCAGGCATAGGGTCGCCACCTCTGCCAGCCGGCCGGTCGTGCTCAGGTGCGCGGCGACCATGGACGACACGATGCCGCCCGAGCACAGCGCGCAGATGCTCGCCCTGGCCGCGCCCGTCACCGCCCTGGCCGCAGCCAGCGCGTCGATAATCGCCTGGCCGTAGCAGTCCAGGTTCCAGTCGCGATGCCGCGCGTCTGGATTGCGCCAGCTGATCGCGAATACCTGGTGCCCCTGGCCCGCCAGGTACTCCACCATGCTGCGGCCAGGTGCGAGATCGGTGATGTAGTACTTGTTAATCATGGGCGGCACGACCAGCAACGGATACCTGAAGACTTGCTCCGTCGTCGGCGCGTACTGGATCAGCTCGAACATCTCGGTGCGGGAGACGACGGCTCCCGAAGTCACCGCCAGGTCCTTGCCAACCTCAAAGGCGCCAGGATCCACCATTGCCGGAACGCGCGGCTGCCTGGCAGCATCCTGCACCAATGCGCGCAGCCCCCTGACGGCACTTGCGCCGCCGCTATCGAGCACAGCTTTGATCGCCAGCGGGCTGAGCATCGGGTTATTGCTGGGAGCCGCGGCCGCGATGAGGTTGTCCAGCAGGAACCTGAGCCGCTCGTTGTCCCGCCAGTCCAGTCCGGCCCCGGCAAGCAGGGCCTGCGCCGCCTGGCCGCCTGCCAGGTAGGCCTGGACGGCCCGCCTCAGCAGCGGGTTCCGGGTCCAGGCCGGGTCGGTGAACCTCCTGTCCTTGCGGCCGGGGGTTACCTGCGAGCTGCCTTTCGCGATCGCAGCGAGCTCCGCCCCGAGCTGCGCGGCCTGAGTGCTGACAAGCTGCGGTCGCCTGGCCAGGCTGGCGGCAAGCCGCAGGCCTGCGCCGTCGGGCCTTAGCCGGCGAACCACGCCGAGCGCGCCGTCGGCCAGCAGCAGGTCAAGCGCTCCGGCGAAGTCGCCTGCCGCTGCCTCTCGCTCCTGCGCCGATCGGTCGTCCTGCCGCTGGTCCCGCTCACTGGCCATGACATCCTCCCGGCCGGCGCCTACGCTGCTCCAGCCTGCTCCAGTATGTGGCCGATGTCCGCGGCTGAGCCAGTGCGCGTGCGACGCGGCGGTCCGATCGCATCACTCAAGATATGTTGCTAAACATATCTTGAGCAAGATATGTTGCTTACATGCCCACCGACCAGCCGTCCAGTTCCGCGCGGGACCCGAAGGCGCTGCGCGCGCTGGCCCACCCGCTGCGCTGGCAGCTGATCGACCTGATCGGCAGCGAGCTGACCGCGACCGCCACCCGCTGCGCCGAGGTGCTCGGCGAGAGCGTCGCCAGCTGCTCGTACCACCTCGGGATCCTCGGCAAGTACGGCTACATCGAGCTGGTCCCCGGCCGGGCGGGCAAGGAAAAGCCCTGGCGGCTGGTCGGTCACGGGCAGAACCTGGACCCTGGCGACCTCGATACCGAAGGGGCACTGGCGGCCGAGGCCGCTAGCGAGGCGTTCCTCGATCACGAGCTCGCGCGAATGAAGCAGCGGCTCAGCCGCTACGGCCTGGAGCCGGAGGCTTGGCGCAAGGCCTCGCTTGTTATGGGCGCCACGACCTGGATGACAGCCGAGGAACTGCGCGATATCGCCGACCAGCTGAAACGGCTGCTGGTCACGCACGAGGAGCGCGCCATAGAGCCCGCATCCCGGCCGGCCGGAGCGCGCGAGGTCAGGCTGTTCGCCGCGACATCGGTGGCACCCCCGCTACCGCCCAATAGCCCCCCAGTGGAGGAGTAATGCCCGATTCAGTCGGCTACCTGCGCACGCTGGCCGAGGCTGAGGCCAAGACGGGCTCGGCGCAATGGTCGGCCGCAGCGGCCCTCTGGACGCGAGTCGTCGAACTCAATCCTGTAATAGGCCGTTACTGGGTTCGGCTGGCCGAGGCGCGCTACGAGCTTGACGACTTCGCCGGCGCCATCGCTGCCTACGAGCAGGCCCAGCAGGTCGGTGTCTGGCTTCACCGCGAGGAGATCGAGACCATCTTTCCGCCCGAGATCGTCTACCGGATCGCCACCTGCCGGCTCAGGAGCGGTGACCGCGACGGCGCGGTCACCGAATTGGACCGGGCGATCGAGATGGGGCTGCGCGACCTCGACCGCCCGCGGAAGGACGAGCACTGGGAGGCCGTGCGCGCCGACCCGGCCGTGCGCGAGCTGCTCGGCATCATCGACGCCGACGGCATGACGCGCGACGACGGCTGGCGCTCCGACGTTGCCTTCTTCGCTCGCGAGGTCAAGCGCCTGGCCTACGCGCCATTCGCCGAGGTCCCCGAGCAGGACTTCGACGCCGCCGTCGCGCGGCTCGCCGAGGACGTGCCCAACTTGTCGGACTTCCAGATCCTGGCCGGCCTGTTGCGGCTGCTGCGCCCGTTCGGCGACGGGCACGCGTTTGCCATCCCTGACCAGGCCAAGCCTGGCCTGGGCCTGCCGGTCAAGTTCTTCCTGTTCCCTGAGGGCCTGTTCGTCACCGCAGCTACCGATATCTACCGAGAGACCGTCGGCGCAAGGGTGCTGAGCATCGGCGGGCGGCCGGTCGATGAGGTGCTCGCGGCGGTGGAGCCGCTGATCAGCCGCGACAATGGCCAGCAGGTCAGGTGGATCGGACCGGAGGTACTCCGGTGGACGCCGCTAATCCACGCACTGGGCCTGATCGGCGAACCTGACCAGGCCATGCTAGGCCTGCGGTTCAGTGACCAGACGACGAGGACGGTGGCGGTCAAGGCAGTTGAGGTCGGCCCGCACGATTACCCCTCGGCGGCTCCGCCGCCGACGCCAACCAGGCCGCGGCCGGCCGGATGGATCTCCTTGCCAGACACGGTGGATGCCCCGATCCCGCTCTACCTACGCAACTGCGAGCTGGCGTATTGGTTTGAGTACCTGCCGGACTCCGGCGCGGTGTACTTCCAGTTCAACGGGGTCGGCGATCAGCCCCGCGAGTCTCTGGCCGACTTCACGACGCGGCTGTTCACGTTCGTCGACAGCCACCACGTCACCAAGCTGATCATCGACCTGCGCTGGAACGGCGGCGGCAACACCTATCTGGTCCAGCCGCTGCTGCACCGGCTCATCGGCTGCACGAAGATCAACCAGCCGGGCTGCCTCTACGTGATCATCGGGCGCGGGACGTTCTCGGCCGCGCAGAACACCGCCACGGCGATCGAGCGCGAGACGAACGCGATCTTTGTCGGGGAACCGTCAGGATCACGCCCCAACTTCATCGGCGAAACCATCCCGTTCACGCTGCCCTACAGCAAGGCCCTGGTCAACGTAGCGGACCTGTACTGGCAGACGTCCTGGCCGATGGATCACCGGCCCTGGATCGCGCCGGAGCTCTATGCGCCGCCATCCTTCGAGTCATACAGCCAGAACCGGGATCCCGCCATGGAAGCCATCCTGTCCTGCGGTGAGCATCTGCCAGGGTTCTGACCCGATCGCAGGCGGAAGGGACCGGGCCGGAAAAGCGTTAGCCGCCTGGGGCCTTCCTGGCCATCCTTGTCGGGTACGCCCGCGCCACCTCTGGAGATCTTGCCGTGACGTCCTCGCTCGCCGAGTTGCGGGCACGCCTGCCTGGGCTGATGCTGTCCGACCAGCGTCGGCTCGTCGGCTGCGCCGACCGGGCGGCTTCGCAGCGCGATCCAGCCAGGCGCCACCGCGCGATCGAGGAACTGGCCGCCCTGGTGGAGTCGGCCGCGGCCCGGCTCGAGGCCCGCTCTCGTGCCGTCCCGGTCATCAGCTATCCGGCCGAACTGCCGGTCAGCCAGCGCCGGGAGGAGCTTGCGGCGGCCATCAGGGATCACCAGGTGGTAGTCATCGCGGGGGAGACCGGTTCGGGGAAGACGACCCAGCTGCCGAAAATCTGCCTGGAGCTCGGCCGCGGCGTGACGGGCCAGATCGGGCACACTCAGCCGCGGCGAATCGCGGCCAGGACCGTGGCCGAGCGGATCTCCGCCGAGCTCGGCGTCGAGCTGGGTACGGCCGTCGGCTACAAGGTGCGCTTCGCCGACAACTCCAGCGACGGCACGCTGGTCAAGGTAATGACGGACGGAATCCTGCTCACCGAGATGCAGCGGGATCGGCTGCTGCTTCGTTACGACACGCTGATCATCGACGAGGCGCACGAGCGCAGCCTGAACGTCGACTTCATCCTTGGCTACCTGAAACAGCTGCTGCCTCGCCGGCCGGACCTGAAGGTCATCATCACCTCGGCCACGATCGACCCGGAGCGGTTCAGCCGACATTTCGCTAGCGGCGAGGACCCGGCGGGCGCGCCCGTGCTCGAGGTGTCTGGCCGCACCTACCCGGTCGAGGTGCGGTACCGGCCGCTGGCTGATCCGGACCGACCCGAGGCGGAGGCCCGCGACCAGACCCAGGCCATCCTCGACGGGGTCGACGAATTGCGGGCCGAAGGTCCTGGCGACATCCTGGTGTTCCTCAGCGGCGAACGGGAGATCCGCGACACAGCGGACGCGCTGGCAGACGTGCCGGGCATCGAGGTACTGCCGCTGTTCGCGCGGCTGTCCGCGGCCGAGCAGTACCGGGTGTTCCAGCCGCACCGCGGTCGGCGGGTGGTGCTGGCCACCAATGTTGCCGAGACCTCGCTGACGGTCCCCGGCATCCGGTACGTGGTCGACCCTGGCACCGCGAGGATATCCAGGTACAGCCAGCGGACGAAGGTGCAGCGACTGCCGATCGAGGCTATCTCGCAAGCGTCGGCCAACCAGCGCAAAGGCAGGTGCGGGCGCACTTCAGCCGGTATCTGCATCCGGTTGTACAGCGAAGAGGACTTCGCGGCACGGCCGGAGTTCACCGATCCGGAGATCTTGCGAACGAACCTCGCGTCGGTCATCCTGCGGATGGCGGCGCTGGACCTCGGCGCGATGGCGGACTTCCCCTTCGTGGACCCGCCGGACTCTAGAAACGTGGCCGACGGAGTCCGGCTGCTCGAAGAACTCGGCGCGATCTCGGCTGGCGCCGGCGCCGACGGCAGCCCCCGGCTCACCGACACCGGGCGCAAGCTGGCCGAACTGCCTGTCGACCCGCGCCTCGGCCGGATGATCCTCGAGTCTGGCCGCAACGGGTGTGCCCGCGAGGTACTGGTCATCACCGCGGCGCTGTCAATCCAGGATCCACGAGAGCGCCCCGCCGATGCGCGGGAGGCAGCCGATGCGATGCACCGCAGGTTCGCCGAGCCTGGCTCCGACTTCCTGTCGTTCGTGACCCTCTGGGACTACCTGCGCGAGCAGCAGCGCAAGCTGTCCGGGTCGGCCTTCCGGCGGATGTGCCGCCGGGAGTACCTGCATTACCTGCGCGTCCGGGAGTGGCAGGACGTCTATGAGCAGCTGCGCCAGGCGGCGCGGGACTTCGGCGTGGTCGTCGGTCGCGACGCCGCCCGGCCAGCCGCTGCGACCGGCGACGCGGAGTCGGCCGCGAAGTCGGAGCACAACCCGGCAGCGGGCCGGGTACCTGCCGGGCGCGTTGGGCCGGCCCAGCCTGACGTCGGCTGGCAGCGACCGTCCGAACCCGAGCCGAGATACGCGGCCGACCTCGCCGACCGGGTACACCAGTCGCTGCTGGCCGGTTTGCTATCACACCTGGGCATGCGGGACTCCGACCGCAAAACTGGCGAGCGTCGCCGGGGCCCGGCAGAGTTCGCCGGTGCCCGCGGCGCGAGGTTCGCGATCTTCCCGGACTCGCCGATGGCCCGCAAGCCACCGCCGTGGGTTATGGCGGCCGAGCTGGTCGAGACCTCAAGGCTGTGGGCAAGGACCGTCGCGAAGATCGAGCCGGAATGGGCCGAGCGGCTGGCCGCGCACCTCGTCCGCCGCAGTTACAGCGAGCCGCACTGGGACCCGCGCCGTGGCGCGGTGCTGGCCGCGGAAAAGGTGTCGCTTTACGGGCTGCCGATCGTGGCCGACCGGCAGGTCAATTACGGCCGGATCGATCCAGCTGCGGCCCGCGATCTATTCATCCAGCACGCTCTGGTGGAGCAGGACTGGCAGACGCATCACCGGTTCTTCGCCCGCAACGAGCGCATGCTCGCCGAGGCTGCGCAACTGGAGGACAAGGCCAGAAGGCGCGGCATCGTGGCCGATGACTCGGTCATCTTCGACTTCTATGACCGGCGCATCCCGAAGTCGGTCACCTCGGCGCGACACTTCGACTCGTGGTGGAAGCAGGCGAGAGCCGCAGAACCCGACCTGCTTGACCTCACCCTGGATGATCTCGTGAGCCCGTCGGCGGGCCAGGTGCGGGCCGAGGATTACCCGGAGAGGTGGGGGGAGTTCCCGCTCACATACGTTTTCGCGCCGGGCGAGGCCGAGGACGGGGTGACTATAGACATCCCGCTGGAAACCTTGTATCAGCCGGACGGCGGCGATCTCACCTGGCAGGTACCCGGCCTGCGCGAGGAACTCGTGACCGAGCTGATTCGCGGCCTGCCCAAGGACCTGCGCCGCCTGTTCGTGCCCGCCCCAGATACCGCCAGAGCGGTGCTTGCCCGCCTTGGCCAGCCCCGCGGCGACCTGCTCGATGCGATGAGCGCGCAGCTCAGCAGGCTGGCCGGAGCGCAGGTGCCGCGAGCAGCCTTTGACGTGTCCAAACTGCCGCCGCACCTGCGGGTCACTTACCGGGTGCTGGACGGTGACAGGGTGGCCGCGACCGGCAAGGACCTGTCCGCCCTGCGACGAGACCTGCGTCCCAGGCTGCAGGCCGTGCTAACCGACGCGGCCGCGCAGATCACCCGTACTGGGCTGCGGGACTGGACCATCGGATCGTTGCCCAGGGTATTCACCAGCGGCCAGGTCACGGGGTACCCGGCTCTGGCCGACGCCGGGGACAGCGTCGACGTGCGGTTGTTCCCGACCGAGGCAGAGGCAATGCAGTCCATGCTGGTTGGCACGCGCCGCCTGATCCTGCTGCAGGTCGCCTCCGGAGTTCGATCCATCGCGGGCCGGCTGCCGGTCAACGCGAAGATGGCGATGAGCAGGCACCCCTATCCCGGCGCGGCGGCGCTGCTCGACGACTGCGCCGCATGCGCCGCGGACCAGGTGATCGCCGATGCGGGCGGGCCGGCCTGGGATGCTGACGGATTCGCGCGCCTCATTGCCGCGGCCAGGGACCGGCTGGCCGTGGAGGCTGCGAAGGTCGTCGACGTTGCCGCCCGCGTCCTCGCTGAGGCACACGAGGTAGAGGTCCGGCTCAGCGCCCAGCCGAGCCCGCAGCTAGCCGGCGCGATGGCCGACATGCGCGAGCAATTCTCGGCACTGATCTATCCCGGTTTCATCGCCAGGGCCGGCGCTGTCCGGCTGCCGGACCTGGTCCGCTATCTGCGGGCCATGGTCCGCAGGCTAGAGAAGCTGCCGGGGGAGCAGGACAGGGACGCCGAGCGCATGGCTACCGTGCACCGGGTGGCCGCGCGGTACCGGGCGGTGCTGGCCGACCTTCCGCCTGCCCGGCGAGGCAGCCCCGAGGCACAAGCGGTCCGCTGGATGGTCGAGGAATTGCGGGTGAACCTGTTCGCTCAGGTGCTCGGCACGCCATACCCGGTCTCGGAGAAACGCATTGACGCAGCCCTCGACGCGCTGCTCGACACCTGAGCATTGCGGGCTCCGCGCTCGAAGGCTTCTCTGATCAGCCTGGCAACGAGCAGCGGGGCGTAGTTGATGTCCTGCCAGGTGAAGTGGACGACCTCGAAGCCCTCGGCCCTGAACCTCGCATCGCGTCGCAGCTGGTATCTGGCCCGCGAAGGATCGTCGTATTTCATGGCACCGTCGACTTCGACAATGGTCCGGTACTGCTCCCAGTAGAAGTCGACTCGGCCAATCGGCTTCTCGCTTGGGCCGAGCCAGACCTGCAGTTCGGGAGCCGGCAGCCCACAGTCCCTGAACACGATCCTAGCTATCGACTCCAGCGGAGATTCGGCCTCCATCGCGGCGAATTCGACTACCTCCGCCGCCCGCACGATGCCGCGCCGCTGAGGAAGCGCCGCGATTACCGCTCGCAACTCGGCCTTGCTGGTCAGTCTCCGATGCAGGGCGCCGTCGGCCGCGACCAGGCCTGCCCGGAAGTCCGACGTGCGAGCGAGGTCAACGACGGTCCTGGCTGGCGTGGTGGCCGGCAGGCCCCAGCGAGTGGAGACATGATCGGCCGGTAACTCGACGGCGTAGACGTGGATCCCGGCCCGGCCGTGCCAGCCGTGTTCGGGTCGGCAGGTAAGTGTGACGCCCGCGCCGGGCTGGACGAGTAGGTCAATGCCGTACAGCGCTGCCGCGGACTGGTGACTGACGACTGAGCCGGGTCCAGTGGCAGCCACCGCGGCGGCGCATCTCAGCAGTTCTTCGCCTCCCGTGAGGCGCAGGTACTGCAGTGCGCGTACCGGATCTGCGTAGACGCCGCGGAATACTGGGATAAGGGCCCCGTTCTTGGCCATAGTCCTGACCTGGCGCTCTGACTTGCCGGCCGCCAGCAGTTCTGCTGTCGTTACTATTCCGGCTAAAGGTGCTATTTGCGATATCGAAACTGTGCTCATGAGGCCAGAATCCCGGCTGCCACTGACATCCTGACGATTGCCGTCGCCTGGCTGGGCGGTTTACGTTATTTGTCCCGACGGAAACCATCAGGATGTCCCCTGCCGGCCACGCGGAGGACGGCCAGCAGCGCGGCGTGGCGGGCCGCGAGCGTTGGGATCAGGTCTGCGCCCGACGCGGTGCCTGACCGGGTGCCGGACGGGGCTGCGAGCGGTGAGGTGAGCTCGATGCCTGACGGGCCCGTTGGCGCGCCCGGCCCTGCGCCTAGCTCGGCCGCGAGCGCGAGCGGCGTGGCCAGCCGACGGAGCGCCTCCCGCAGCAGAGCGGTCGGCCAGAGCGCGAGCTCATCCTCGGTCCACGGCCGCCGCTGGCCGATCATCGCCAGGCTGGCACGCAGCTGGTCTGCCTCGATCACGGGCTGCCCGTACACGTGGTACCAGTACAGCGCGGCACACGCCCCGAACAGCTCGGACTCGTAGTGGGGCGTGAAGTCGATCACGGCCACGACCTCGTTCCCCTGCATGAGCACGTTGTCGGGTGCGACATCGCCGTGCACGACCTGCCGCGGAAGACCGGCGAGTCGCCGGCTCGACTGATCCAGAGTGCGCAGGGCGGCCAGTTCGCCCGGACCTGCGAGGTTGCGCCGCGCAAGCAGGCCGGGCAGGTAGCGGAGCAGGTAGCTGGGGTCGGCGACTCGCAGCCAGAGCGAGCCAGTGTCGGGCACGTACTCGCCCGGCACGTCGGCCAGGGTGTGGTGGTAAGCGCCGATGTGACGCATCGCGGCTGATGTCTGCTGACTGTCAGGCCGCAGAGCTATCGCGCCGGGCAGGAACTCCTGCAGGTAGTGCCCGTCCGAGCTGACGAGGCCCCCGGCCCGCGTCGGCAGGATACGGGCCTGCCGGACGCCGCGGTCGTTGAGGTGCTCAGCCGCTCGTGCCTGCAATTCGATGTCGGCGAGCCGTCCAGCCTGCTTAAGGACGAAGCTGCCGCGGCCGGCCGAGATCCGCAGCACGGCGGCGCTGCCGCCAGCCAGCGGCTGGGCGTCGGCAAGCGGGCCGAGGTCGTACTCCCGCAGCAGCGACGGGACATCGACGGCTGGCTGCGAGGGTGCCATCGACTTAGCATCTCGCGTGATGCGCATTAACCGCCGGCACTGACGATTGCGAGCCAGCATGAAGTACGTGGTCATGTACGAGACCGCGGCGGACGCCGCGGCGAAGCTTGTCGAGCACTTCCCTGCGCACCGGGACCTGTGGGGTGAGTACCTGGCCCGCGGCACGCTGCTCGCGATCGGCCCGTTCTCGGACCGGAGCGGCGCGATGGGAGTCTTCACCACCCGCGAGGCCGCTGAGGAATTCGTCAAGGAAGACCCGTTCGTCGTCAATGGGGCCATCCAGAGCTGGACGATCAAGGAATGGAACGAGGTGCTGCTGTAGCGGCGGCCGGCCCGTCCCTCCGGGCTGCTCGGGCCGGCTACTCGTGCTCGTCTGAGCGGCCGCGGCTTGACTGCGCGTGCCGCAGCCAGAGAAAGGCGAGCACCGCGATGACCAGCCAGATGCTGTAGATGTCGCGCAGCACCCGACCCGCGACCACGGTGATCGCGACGACCAGGACCAGCACGGGGAGCTGACGCGCCGCGTACCAGCGGTACTCGCGTTCCCGTCGGCGGTGCTCGCGTTTCTCATGCTTGAGCAGCAGCCGTTCACGCTCAAGCTGCAGCTTCAGCAGTTCCCGCTGCAGGCGCCGATGGCGTCGCGGGCTTTGAGTGTCGATCTCGGGCGGGATGATCTCGCCGTCAGGCAGGTCGGCGAGCAGCCCGATCAGGTCCGCCCTGGTCTTGGCGCGCATCGCCTGATCGAGTCGCTGATCGAACTCGGCCTGGTCGAGGCGGCCGTCGCTGTAGTGCTTGGCGAGCCGGTCGGCGACCTCAGCGCGGTCGGTATCAGAGACTCGCATCCCTGGATCGGACCAGCCTGCCCGCCTCAGCGCCGCCGCACTCGCCCGTGGCTGGGTGGGTGGAGTCGACATGCGCGCGTGCCCTCCCCGGTTAGTCTCGCTAGCCCTGCATGCTGCGAATGAAGTCGACCGCGATCGACTGGTCCGCGCCCTCTTCCGGGATCAGCAACCAGCTGGCCAGGTAGAACGGCACGCCGATCCCGCCAACGAAACACAGTACAACCAGAGCTATCCGGACCAGCATCACGTCGACGCCCAGGTAGCGCGCTATTCCTGATGCGACCCCCGCCAGCATCCGGTCGTGGGCAGGCCGGTAAATCGGCAGGTGGTGACCGTATTGCGAGGAACCGTCGGCGGCGTCCCGAGAGTCGGTTGCGCGGTCCTGTTCTGACTGCCTGGCAGTGGTTTCCATGCCTCCAGCGTGAGCCCTGAACTGGGTCGATGCCATCGGGAAGAACCCTTACTCGACCCCGAAGGGGCCCTGACGCTGGCGGCCAGGGACCAGGGTTCGTCCGGATAGCCTGGGCCCATGCGCTCGCGCGATGATGTACCCATGGCTGGACAACCGGGTTCCGCCCCGCCCTGGGACGCCGCAAGCGACCGGGGCGACTCCCCGCATTCCTGGCCGGACCCGTCCGCTGCGGGGACGGTAGCGGGGGACGGGACACCGCGGCCAGAGACAGCAGCGGGGCCGGGTACTGGGACGGATCCGCGGACTGGGACAGGCCCGCGGCCAGGGACAGACGCAGGGACAGCTCCAGGGGAAGATACAGGGAAAGATCCAGAGACACAGACCTCCGGCTCCTGGCACGCGCCTCAGCAGGGCTGGCCGCCTGGCCGCCCGGGCGCGGTGCACGGGCTCCTAGCGCGGTGGGTCCGCGGACCCGGCAGCAAACTGCCGCTGCGGCGCGAGCGGGAAGGCCGCCTGGCTGGCGGCGTGATGGCCGGGATTTCCGCGAAGACCGGCGTGGACGTCACCGCACTGCGGGCTGGGCTCGTGGTCATCACCCTGCTGTCGAGCGGGGTCGGAGCCACCGCGTACGTGCTGGCCTGGCTGCTCTTGCCGATGGCCGGCGAGAGTTCCAACATCGCGAGCAGGGCGCTGACTGACAAGCGGGGCATCGCGATGGCAGCGCTGCTTGCGTCGGTGCTCGGGGTCTTGATGATCGTCGCATCGGCGCTCGGGGCAGCCTGGCTGAACGCTGTCGCCTGGCCCGTCATCATCAGCGTCAGCGGCATGCTGCTGATCTGGCGTAACGCCGACCCTGATGAGCAGGCAATGCTGCACCGACTGGCCGAGCCATTGGTCGGGTCGGCAGCCGGCCGGACCCGCGACCGGATCTGGCTGCGGGTGCTGATCACGGGAGTCCTGCTCGCTGCCGGGCTGTCCGTCCTGCTGCACGGGCGGGAGCGGTTCGACCTGCTCGGGCCACTCGGCGGGATCGTGCTGATACTCGCCGCCATCACCGTGGCCCTTGCCCCCTGGTGGCTGCGCATCGCCAGGGACCTGGTCGAGGAGCGGCAAGCCAGAATCCGGGCCGAGGAGCGAGCCGACATGGCGGCCAGGGTGCATGACTCCGTACTGCAGACTCTTGCCCTGATCCAGCGCCGTGCCACCGAGCCTCAGCAGGTCATCCAGCTGGCGCGGTTTCAGGAGCGCGAACTTCGGGCCTGGCTGTTCGATGACCAGGCGCCGGGAACCATCAAGGGCGAGGGGGTCACCCTGGCGGCCGGGATCGGGCAGATCCAGCAGGAGGTCGAGGCACAGCACCGGATTGCCGTGGACGCCGTGACCGTCGGCGACTGCGAGCTGGACGAGGACCTTGAGGCCATGCTGGCTGCCGCGCGGGAGGCCACTGTCAACGCGGCCAAGTGGTCAGGTACCGACACCGTCTCGCTGTTCGCCGAAGTGGAGCCAGACGCGGTGTCGATATTCGTGCGCGACCGCGGCCGCGGTTTCGACCCGGACGCGGTACCCGGTGACAGGAAGGGACTGGCGGAGTCGGTATGCGCCCGGATGGCGCGCCGCGGCGGGTCCGCGACTGTCCGCAGTGCTCAGGGCGAGGGAACCGAGGTAACGCTGAGCATGCCGCGGACGGCAGCCGACCGGGCGCCGAGGCGGTCATGACCATCCCGCCGGCAGCGGCATCTGGCCTGCCGCGCGTGTTCCTCGTTGACGACCACGCGATGTTTCGGTCCGGGGTCACCTCCGAGCTGGCCGGTCACGTCCACGTAGTCGGCGAGGCCGAGGATGTGGAGCCGGCGATCTCGGCAATCTCCGCCAGCTTGCCGGATGTGGTGCTGCTGGACGTGCACCTGCCCGGCGGCGGCGGCCAGGCAGTGGTCGCCGCGGTAAAGGCCGAGCACCCAGACGTGCGGTTCCTTGCCCTGTCCGCCTCCGATGCGCCCGAGGACGTTATCGCCGTGATCCGGGCCGGCGCTCGCGGCTACGTCACCAAGACGATCTCCGGACCGGATCTGGTGGACGCGGTACAGCGGGTGGCGGCCGGGGACGCCGTATTCTCGCCGCGGCTCGCGGGCTTCGTGCTGGACGCGTTTGCGGCGGTGCCTGCCGCCAGCCAGGACCGCCCGTCCTTCGATCCGGAGCTGGACCAGCTGACGACCAGGGAGCGCGAGGTGCTCAGGCTGATCGCGCGCGGCTACACCTACAAGGAGATCGCCAAGGAGCTGTTTATCTCGGTCAAGACCGTGGAGAGCCACGTGTCCTCGGTGCTGCGCAAGCTCCAGCTGTCTACCCGGCACCAGCTCACCAGGTGGGCGACGGAGCGTCGGCTCACCTGACGGACGTGCCAGCCATCGCCTGCGTGGCTTAAGCGGCAGGTAACGTTGCTTGCGCCGACTGGGCACGTGTGCACGGCAGCTAAAGGGCCGCCTCTTGCCGCAGCAGGTCCGGCAGGTCGGCGGGACTCGGAGTCACGCCGTGCAGGCCGCGGGCGCTGAACCACTGCGCCACATTGTGCGCATCGCGGTCGAGGAACTCTGGCCCGCGCGGATTGGCAATCACGTCGACAAGCTGCGGCATGTCGATCATGTAGATCCGGTCACGATGGACCAGGAGGTTGTAGGCGGACAGGTCGCCGTGGGCATAGCCGAGCCTGGCCAGGGTGCGCAGCGCCGGCACGAGCTGCGCCCAGAGCCCGGCTAGCTGCTCGCGATCCGGCCTGGTCTCCGCCAGCCGGGGAGCGGCAACGCCGTCGGGCTCGCCGAGGAATTCCAGCAGCACTTCGGTGCCGAGCACCTGCACGGGGTAGGGCACCGCCAGTCCCGCGCTGTGCAGGCGGCTGAGGGCGGAGAACTCGGCGTTCGCCCACTGGGTCGCGATCATCGCCAGGCCTGCGGCGGAACGGCTGGCCATCGCGCGGTTCACGCGAGACTCGCGGACCCGCCTGCCTTCCAGGTACTCGCTGTCGCGCTGGAACATGCGATGCTCGGCCGCACGGTAGCGCTTCGCCGCCAGCAGGCAGGACCGGTCGGTGCCGGGAATACCACGGCTTAGCAGGAAGACGTCGGCTTCCTTACCTGTCTTCAGGATCCCGAGTTCGGTGTCGACGGCCGCTAGTTCGGTAACGAGCCAGTCAGGGGTCGGTGCCGGGCCGCGCTGGGTGGGAGTGGACTGATCCCAGGTAGACCATCGATCACCCTCGGGCAGCCCGTAGGTGCTGTCATCGCCAGCTATGGCGGGCAGCGACCGGCGGTGCCGGTTGCGCTTTTCGAAGCCGGGCTCATCGTCAAACCGCCACTTGCCGCGGCGGGGGTAGGCAGAACTGGGCACTGGGGAGGCTCCTCAGGCAGGAATTGCAGGCGGGCAGCGTGAAACGCGGGACTGTCGTGATCAATGTGCTGCCCTCCCTCCTGCTCGATGAGCGTCGGCCGAATGCGGCTGGTGGCAGCTGTGAGGCCATGCCGGACTGAGGCTGCCATGTAGTGGCAGCGGCCGGCAACTCATTTACCCGCCGCTGGCCAGGGTCGGCGCCCAAAGCGGCTGTAACAGGCACGTCGTGGGCTAGCCCGAGTGCGGTGCCGCGCCCGCGATGGTGCGCGCCTGCTCCTCGGTAAGTACCCTGGCGATTCCGACGGTGGTCCACCCTGCGCTCTGCTCGATCTCGTCGCGCAGCATGGCGGCCTGATACTCGATGGACACCGGGCCTATCGCCACCAGGGCGTCACGGTCGTTTTTCATGACCAGGATGTAGTTCACGTTGCTCCTCGCGAGTCGCCGGCCACCGTATGCCTGAGTATCTACTGAAGTCCCAGCGCCAGGTGGTCTGCTCGCCTGGGTCGACGACGGCGGATTGCCTGGCTGGCCCCGGTGCTGCAGTATCGGTCCGTGTGGCTAGATGAGCTGCAGGAGAAAGCAGCCCGGCGGCTTCCGGCGCCAGTGAGCGAGTACTACAACCAGGGGGCGTCTGCTGGCCTGACGACAAGCGGCGCGCCTGCGGCCTGGGACCGGCTCAGATTCCGGCCGCGGATGCTGCGGGATGTGTCCGGCGTCTCGACCGCGACCCGGGTGCTCGGGCATGAGGTGGCGACGCCTGTCCTGATTGCGCCGACGACGCTGCAGCGGGCCGCGCACCCGGACGGCGAGGTGGCGACCGCGCGGGCCGCGGCTGCGGCCCGCTCGCTCATGGTCGTGTCGAGCAATGCGGGCACCGCGTTCGAAGACATCGCCGCGACCGGGGTCCAGTGGTGGGTGCAGGCGTATGTGGTGCGCGACCGCGGCCTGACCACCGCGATGCTGCAGCGCGGCAGGGATGCCGGGGCGACGGCGGTCGTGCTGACAATGGATACACCGGTGGTGGGGCGCAAGCGCAACGCGGGACTGCCGGTCTGGGACGTGGTGCCCGACGAGTTTATGCGGGCAAACCTGGATGCCACGGGCCTGCCTGCCAGCGCCCTCGACAAGGCTGATGACCTGACGCCGGACACGATCGGCTGGCTCCGGGAGATCACTGGTCTGCCGGTCGTGGCGAAAGGAGTGCTGCGCGACGACGATGCCCGCACCGTCGTGGCGGCCGGGGCCGCTGCGGTGTACGTGTCCAATCACGGCGGCCGCCAGCTCGATCAGGCCGTCGCGACCGCCGACGCGCTGCCACCGATCGCCGCGGCAGTCGCCGGAACCGGCGCGGAGGTTTATGTCGACGGTGGTCTACGGCGGGCCGAGCACGTTCTCGCTGCGCTGGCGCTCGGGGCCAGCGCAGTGTTCCTCGGACGGCCGGTGCTGTGGGCGCTCAGCGCCGGAGGCGCCGATGGCGAGGGCGGTTCCGCGGGAGTCGCCGACCTGCTGGCCGGGATGTCCGACGATCTGGCGCACGTCATGATGCTGGCCGGAGCGCGCGATACCAGCGAGCTCAGCGCTGACCTCGTCTGCTGATCCGTGGCTCCGCCCGTGACCGCCTCGGCCGACCGGCCGCTGGCGCGCGCGATCGTGCGCTAGGAGCCTGGTCGCTAGCTTCTACTCCAGCAGTAAGTCGTCATGGTCATGAGTCGTCGGCGGGACTATGAACCGCTAGCACCGAAACGCGGCGACCGGCCGCGCCGTCGGTCACCAGATAGGTCGCGGTGAGCCGGCTGACCTCGCCGCCGTCGCTCCGCTGGCGCGAGAACGTCCCCGGTAAAGAGCCGACGTGGAGTTCAGGACGGTGACTTCGGAGTCGAGAATCTCGCTGCGGCCATAGGCTGCGGCGCGCATCCCGTCAATCTGCTGCTGCACCGTCGCGACGACCTGATCCTCGCTCGTCAGCGCGAAGAACCCGTCGCTGGTGGTGATCAGCAGCGGGACGCCGTAGTACTCAAGCAGCGAACCTACAGCTGGAGTACTACCCAGCAGCGGACTTGGCGCCCGGCCACTGCACGGCGCCCTTAGGCGTGAACCAGTCCATCACCCGCACGACGTAACAGCCCGCTCGGACGGCCGGGTCGTCCTCGGCGAGCTTGCGGGCGCGCTCGGGCGTGTCCGCCCGGTAGATGCAGATCCCGGCGATGACGTCGTCGCCCCTGATCGGGCCGGCCACCATCATCAGGTCGGCCGCCCGCATCCTGGCGAAGTGGCCGAGGTGCTGGCGCTGGAGCGCGGCAGCTGCCTGCCCGGCTAGCTCGGGTGCGTCCGCGGCCCGCTCGAGCAGCACGAGCTGATAGCCGTCGAACTCGGTAGGCGGGTCGCTCTCGTAGTCGGCCACCAGGCCCCTGAGCTGCTCGGTGTGCGCGTCCAGGTGGAAGCTGGCGTTGCCCTCGATAAAGGCGCCGATCGAGATCGGCGCATCCCTGACGATCTGGCCACCGTCCCTGATGACGGCATGGACTTGCGTGCCCGCAAGGTCGCCAAGGGCATCTGCGGCCCGCTCGAGCCTGGCGGCGGACCGCTCGATCTCGACGGCGAGCCCGGCCAGACCGCCGACCGCGGCGGCGTAGCTGCCGAGCTCCGCCTCATCGACCGCGACGGCGTTGTCGTAGCTGACCTGCTCGCCTGCCGCCACTTTCTCGGCCGTCTCGGCGATCAGGTCGTTGTTGCGTGCCACGTGGGCGGCCACCAGCTCGGCGGACCACTCGCCGGCTGCGGGCGGGCCGAATCCGCCCGCCCGCAGCGAGGCGACAAACGGGGCGTAAGCGGCTTCCAGGCTTCCGGTCGACATTCCTCACTCCTGTTCGGTGCGGCAAGGTTCGTGCGGTCGTGCGATAGCCATTCCGGCCGCGTCGGCCCGCCGCGCGATCTGACATTGCCAACCGGCCGGCCGCGCGTCAAGGTGCTCGATAGCCAGTGGCCCACGGTTAAGGTCTGACCGCGACCGGACCGGCACGGGCCGAGTCGAGCACGGGTGAAGGTCAGACGCTGCTACTCCGGGCCATCGGTAACCGGTGCGCTGGCCGAATCCGGTTCGCGGCCGGGCACGGGAGCAGCGGCGGCCTGCCGATGCGCGCGGGCTGGTGCGACGCGCGGCTGGCATCAGCGCGGCACCTGCCGGATCACCTCGCCCTCGGGCAGGCCATCGGCGACCTCGGCGAACATTTCGTAACTCCAGGTCAGTGTCCCTGCCTTAAGATCCTCGATCACGCCGTTCAGCCAGGCCAGCTCGGCAGCGGTGATGGCGCGCTGATACTCATCGTCCATCAGCGTGACCCTCGGCAGCGAGGCCGAGTACTGCTCCAGGCCCGCATCGATCCCAGCCAGGCTTGCGGTGAGTGCCTGTGCCCGCTGCTGCATCGCCGCCAGCGCCCGCTCTGGCCCGAGAATCATGACAAACGAGAGGGCCGCGGGAAACTGCGGGAACTCATTGCGCGGTGCGGCGATCATTTCCTCCAGCCAGCCAGGTACAGCTTCCCGGCCCGCGTCGGTCAGCTCGTAGACGGTGCGTTCTGGGTAGCGCTGGTCGCGCTCGGTCTGCAGGACGGCGACCAGCCCCGCTTCCTGCAGCCGCCGGATCGTCTTGTAGAGGTTCGCGCGCTGGCCCACGTTGACTACCTGGTCCTTGCCCCACAGCTTGATGAGCCGCTGCATCGCGTACGGGTGCAGCGGGCCGGTGTGCAGCAGGCTCAGCACGGCCATGGCCAGCGGGGAGTGGCGGAACTTCTCGTCCATGTGGCCCAGCTTACTAGTTGTCCCCGCACTAGTGTCAGAACTCGGCGGCCGCATGCTACGTTTCTAAGCAACTAGTTATCTTGAGATAGGTTGCCAAGCAACTAGCTAAACGAGTAATATCGCGTTCTGCAGTGAACGCCCGGCCGAACGGCCGCCGATGGAAGGACACGAAGATGTACACCACCGCAACTGCCATGACGGGCTCGGCACCGGAGACGTCGGCACCCGAGACGTCAGCACTGCCAGTCCAGGTCCGGGCGCACAGCCGCGTGACGAGGCAGCTAGGCCACTGGACGCGAGAGCGTCATTTCGACGTGCGTGCCTCGCGCGGCAGCGTCCTGTTCGACCTGCGCTCGCCGCGGATCACCGCGGGCGACATCGAGGTGCACCTGGACATCGACCACGCTGTGGTCAAGCTGCTGGTCCCGGACGGCGCGGTCATCGAGGACGGGGACGCTCGCAGGGTAGGCCGCTGCCGGGTCAAGGACTGGACGGGCATGGCAGCGCCCGGTGGCCGCCGGATCGTGCTCAGCGGCGAGCTGCGCAACGCCGAGGTCCGCGTGCATCGTGGCGGCATCGCGATGCTGTCGGCGATGTGCAGTCGTGAATACCTCGCGGACGCATTGCGCGCCCGTCGCGAGGGTCGGTACCCGACCATTGACGACCCGTCCAGGTGAGCGTCATGCAGAGCGTGGCGACCAGGGACGCCGCCCGCACGGCTCAGCCGCTACTTGAGGCCCACCGGCTGACCGTGCGGTTCGGCAAGGTCACGGCACTGGACAGGCTCGAGCTCACCGCTTCGGCCGGGCAGGTCCTGGCGGTGCTCGGCCCGAACGGCGCGGGAAAGACCACCTTTGTCCGCACCATCGCCACACTGGTGCGGCCCGACGGTGGCGAGCTGCGAGTGCTCGGCCGGGACGTGGTGCGCGACGCGGCCGGGGTTCGCCGGGAGATCGGGCTGGCCGGGCAGTTCGCGGCCGTCGAGCCGGCCATGACCGGCAGGGAAAACCTGGAGATGACCGCGCGGCTGTTCGGGCAGGGCAGGCGCGGGGCCCGGCAGGCCGCATCGACGGTGCTCGGACAGCTCAGCCTGGAAGAAGTCGCTGACCGCCGGTGCAGCACCTATTCGGGTGGTCAGCGACGCAGGCTGGACCTTGGCGCAAGCCTGGTCGGCGCGCCCAGGCTTCTGCTGCTTGACGAGCCGACGACGGGCCTGGATCCGGTCGGCCGCCGCGAGGTATGGGACGCGGTGCGCGGCCTCGCGGCTGGGGGGACCGGCATCCTGCTGACCACTCACTACCTAGAGGAAGCCGATGAGCTGGCCGAGCAGGTCGTGGTGATCGATCACGGCCGGTCGATCGCCTCGGGCACGGTGAGCGAGCTCAAGGCCAGCGTGGGAGGCGACGTCATCGAGGTATCAGTCGCGGACGCCGCCATGCTGGAGCCGGCCGCCGGGATCCTGCGCCGGGTTACCTCGGCCGAGCCTCGGCTGGATCGGGCCGGCCGCCGGGTACGCGTGCCGGCCGCGGGCGGGCCGTCCGAGCTCGCGGTGGTGATTGGCTGCCTGGCCGACGCGGCGATAGCAGTCGAGGAAATCGGCGTCCGCAGGCCGACGCTGGACGAGGCCTTCCTCACTCTCACGGGCGAGGAGCAGGCCGGCCAGCCAGTCGCATGCGGTCAGCCTCGGGAAGGGGGCCAGAAATGACCATGACCGGGACCATCGGGCGGCCTGTCCGCGCGCCCGGAACCGCCGGGGCGGCGCTGCAGGTGGCCAGGCGCGCGCTGCTCAAATACATACGCACGCCAGGCCTGTCCATCATGAGCGTCGTGCAGTCCGGGATGTTCCTGTTCAGCTTCAGGTACGTGTTCGGCGGCGCCATTCAGACCGGTTCTGTGAGCTATGTCGACTACCTGGTGCCGGCCTACGTCGCCACGATCGTCCTGTTCACCGGCGGTGGCATCGCGGTAGCGGTGGCGGAGGACAAGGCGGCTGGGTTCACCGACCGGCTGCTTTCGCTGCCGGTGCCGAGGCTCTCCCTGGTGCTCGGCCGCACGCTGGCCGACTCCAGCACGAACGCCTGGTCGATCCTGACCACCGCAGCCCTTGGCTTCGCGTTCGGCTTCCGGCTGACCGGGAGCCTGCCAGACGCGTTGGCCGCCTTCGGCCTGTGCCTGGTCTACGCGGTGGTCTTCACCGTGGTGTTCATCGTGATGGGGCTGTTCGCGCCGAATGCGCAGGCAGCACAGGGCATGTCGCTGATCGCCTTCGTGTTCGCGTTCATCTCGAGCGCGTACGTGCCTGCCGCGTCGATGCCGGGCTGGCTTCAGCCGTTCTCGAAGTACCAGCCGATAACGCCGATGGTCGACGCGGTCCGGTCCCTGCTCACTGGCTCAAGCAGTGATGTGGGCCTGGCGCTGGCGTGGTCGGGGCTGCTGCTCGTGGCGTTCACTCCGATCGCGGTGCTGCGGTACAGGCGGGCCTGACGCGGCTGGCCCGCGGATCCTGAGTTCCGGTGGCCCGGCCTAGGCCGGGCCACCGGATCGCGGCACGACAAGGCCGGACTCATAGGCGGCGATGACGGCTTGCGTCCGGTCCCGCAAGCCGAGCTTGCCGAGTACCCGGCTGACATGAGTCTTGATCGTCTCCTCGGAGACCACGAGGCGGGCCGCGATCGCGGTGTTGGACAGGCCCTCGGCGATCAGCCGCAGCACCTGCGTCTCGCGCGGGGTTAGGGCCGCGAGCGTGACCGGTATATGGCTGCCTGTCGCCGGCCGCAGCTGGGCAAACTCGCCGATCAGCCGGCGCGTGACCGACGGCGCGAGCAGCGCTTCGCCAGCCGCGACGACGCGCACGGCTTCGAAGAGCCGCTCGGCTGTGACGTCCTTGAGCAGGAATCCGCTGGCGCCGGCGCAGAGCGCGTCGTAGACGTACTCGTCCAGGTCGAAGGTCGTGAGAATGATGACTCGCGGCCCGCCGGTGGCGCCGGTCAGCTGCCTGGTCGCCTCGATGCCATCGGTGCCGGGCATCCTGACGTCCATGAGGATGACGTCCGGGCGCAGCTCGCGGCTGATCTGCACCGCCTCGGCTCCGTCCGACGCCGTGCCGAGCACGGTGAAGTCCGGCTGAGTATCCAGCAGCGCGGCGAAGCCAGCGCGCACGACCTCGTGGTCGTCGGCCACCACGATGCTTACGGACGGAACGGGTCCGGTCATGGCCCGGCCTCGGCCTTCGCAGGCAAGGTGGCCTGGACCAGGAAGCCCCCGCCCGAAGCCGCGCCCGCCCGGAACTCGCCGCCCACGGCCGCGGCGCGTTCCCGCATACCGAGCAGGCCGTGCCCGAGCGACGGCTGGCTCGGCTCGGCGACCGGGCCCGGCCCGTTGTCGCGGATCCGGACGTGCAGTGCGTCATCGCCGAACTGCAGCTCCACGTCGACCGCCGCTCCCGGCGCATGCCGCCGGGCGTTGGTCAGCGCCTCCTGCACGATCCGGTAGGCAGCCAGCTCGACGCCGGGATCCAGCGTCGTCAGCCAGCCGCTGACGATGAGCCTGGCTCCGATTCCCGACACGTCCCTGGCCTCGTCGAGGAGGTCGTTGAGCTGGGCGAGCCCCGGCTGGGGCTGGCGCTCGGCAGCCTCGGCGCCGCTGTCCTCGCGCAGCACGCCGAGCAGCCGTCGCATCTCGGTCAGCGCGGCCCTGGCCGTGTCGCCGATCGCGGATAGCTGCTGCGCACCCGCCGCCGGCATCCCAGGGGTCGCGAGCCTGGCCGTCTCGGCCTGCACCGCGATCATGGAGACATGGTGCGCGACCACGTCGTGCAGTTCGCGGGATATGCGGGCCCGTTCGCCGCGGGCGGTGTTCTCGAGCAGGGTGCCGACGAAGGCCTCCGAGGTCGCGCTCTGCTGAACCGCCAGGCTGCGCGAGTGGAGTGCTGCCCCCGCGCAGGCGGCCAGGGGACCAAGGCTCGCCGCCAGGATGGCCAGCACGGTCCCTCCCGACGCCGGCCCTGTGACGTGACCGACCGGAGTGACCAGGGCGAGGACGAGGAACGGGAGGGTGAGCCCGGCGGCCAGCAGCTGCGGCCCGCGGCGGCCGAGCCGGTACAAGACGATGACCTGGGCGACCAGGCCGGCGATCGTGAGCAGCCTGAAGACACCGAGCGATACCAGGTTGGCCGCGCAGATCGTGGTCGCGGGGACCGCAGGCCGTTCCCAGAAAAAACCGAGCGGCAGGGTGGCGGCCAGGCTCGGCAGCAGAACCACGAAGGAGGCGAGCAGCCAGCCGGAGGCAGCCGCGGCCGCTAGTGGGCCACTCGAACTGCTCGGGCTCTGGCTCACCGCGGCCGCGATGGCCTGGCCGGCGGCGAGCGCCGCGAGTAGCACTGCCACCGCCACGGGCGCACGGTGATCGGCGGCGACGCGCCGTGCCATGTCCGCCCGGCGGTCGGCGGCGACCCGCCGTGCCATGGCTGCCAGGCTGTCGCCCCAGCGTGCTACGCGGCCCACGCTTGCTATTGTCACCGCACCCGGCCGGTCCTGGCGTCCCCCTGGATGCGCATCCTGGCCTCCCTCGTACGGGGGATGAGGACCGGGTGACGTCCCCCATGCCAGCGGCGCCAAAGACGGCTCTGCGGCGGGACGCCTGCGACCAGCGAAAACCCTAGCGTTGATGGCATGGAAGCAACTATCGAAGTTACCGGCCTGCGCAAGCGGTTCGGCTCCACGCTGGCCCTGGATGGCATGTCGTTCATCGCCGGTCCAGGTCAGGTCACCGGGTTCGTGGGACCGAACGGTGCCGGGAAGTCCACCACGATGCGGGTCATCCTTGGTCTGGATGCGCCCGACCAGGGTAGCGCGCTCATCGGCGGCCAGCCCTACCCCAAGCTGCGGCGGCCGCTCAGCCATATCGGCGCGATGCTGGACGCCGCCGCCCTGCAGCCGGGCCGCACCGCCCGCAACCACCTGCTGTGGCTGGCCCACTCCCAGGGCCTTTCCGGCAGGCGGGTGGACGAGGTGATTGAGCGGGCCGGGCTGACTTCGGCCGCACGGCGCAAGGCCGGCGGCTTCTCCCTCGGCATGCGGCAGCGGCTGGGTATTGCGGCGGCCATGCTGGGCGACCCGCCCGTGCTGATGTTCGACGAGCCGTTCAACGGCATGGACCCCGAAGGCATTGTCTGGATGCGCGGTTACCTGCGCTCGCTGGCCGCCGAGGGCCGGGCCGTGCTGGTGTCCAGCCACCTGATGAGCGAACTGGAGGACTCCGCCGATCACCTGGTGGTCGCCGGCCGCGGCACGGTCATCGCCGACACGAGCGTGGCCGAGCTTATCGCGGCCGCATCGGGCGATCGGGTGACGCTGCGGACCAGCTCGCGGTCGGAGGCGATGACGGTGCTGGCGCACGCCGGTGCCACCGTCGCCGTCACCGGTCGGGACACGCTGGCGGTGTCCGGCCTGGCCGCCGAGCAGGTTGTGGCGCGGCTGAGCGAGTCCGGGGTCGGATTCTCGGAGATCTCGGCGCACCGGGCCACGCTGGAGGCGGCCTACATGGAACTGACGAGGGACGCGGTCGAGTTCCGCGCCCAGCCCCCAGAGGAGGCAGTCCGATGACCGCGACCATCACTCCGTACCGCCCGCCGCAACAGACCGGGCGAGACGGCTTCGCGCAATTGCTGCGCGCCGAGTGGACCAAGTTCCGGACCCTGCGCGGCTGGGTGATCGCCATCCTCATCGCGGTCGTCCTGATCGATGTGGTCGGGGTGCTCGTGCCCGGCGACAACAATCACTGTGGTGCCGGCTGCCAGTCGCAGGTTCCGACCGGACCGGGCGGCGAGGCGGTCAACGACAGCTACTACCTCGCGGGCCAGCCGCTGGCCGGTAACGGGAGCATCACCGTCCGGGTGACGTCGCTGACCGGGGTGATCTCAAACAACGGCGGCTCCGTCGGGCCGAACACCGCGCCGACCAAAACGGGCGTCGTGCCGTGGGCCAAGGCCGGGGTCATCATGACCGGCAGTACCCGGCCCGGATCGGCCTACGCCGCGATGATGGTCACCGGCAGCCACGGGGTCCGCATGCAGTATGACTACACCAGCGACGTCGCGGGCCTGGCCGGATCGGTGTCCGCCGCGTCCCCGCGCTGGCTGCGCCTGACCCGCTCCGGCGACGTGATCACCGGATACGACTCGACCGACGGTCGGCACTGGACCGAGGTCGGCTCGGCGCGCCTGGCCGGGCTGACCGGCACCGTGCAGGCGGGCATGTTCGCCACCTCGCCGCTGGAGTTCACGCCCAACTTCCCTACCTACGGCGAGCCGGGCGGCGGGCAGTCCAGCAGTGTGGCCACGGGTGCCTTCGACCACGCTGACCTGCGCGGAGGTGCGCCGGGCGGCCGGTGGGCCGGCCAGCAGGTCGGCACGATCAGCGCGAACACCTTCAACGGACCGCAGCCGCCGGGCATCGGCTTCCGCCAGGCCGGCGGCCGGTTCACGGTGACCGGCTCCGGCGACATTGGTCCGGTCGTCGCGGCCGGGGTCAACACCGGCTACTTCACCGGCACCCTCGCCGATCATCTGCTCGGAGTCATCATCGCGCTGATCATCATGGTCGTCATCGCGGCGATGTTCATCACCGTCGAGTATCGGCGTGGCCTCATCCTGACCACGCTGGCCGCCAGCCCGCGGCGCGGCCGGGTGCTGGCCGCCAAGGCTTTGGTGATCGGTCTGCTGACGTTCGTGCTCGGGTCGGCCGCCGTGGCGGTCGCCGTCCTCGTCGGCAGCCAGCTCGCGCGCGCCGGCGGGACGTATGTGCTGCCGGTCGGCTGGCTGACCGAGGCCAGGGTCATCCTGGGCACCGGCGCGATGCTCGCGGTGACATCGGTCCTGGCGCTGGCCATCGGCGCGGTGCTGCGCCGCAGCGTCGCAGGAGTTGCCGCGGTCATGGTAGCGATCGTGCTGCCATACATCCTCGGCGTCACCGGGGTGCTGCCGGTCGGCGCGGCCGAGTGGATCCTCCGGCTAACCCCGCCGGCCGGGTTCGCGATGGAGCAGAGCGTGCCCCAGTACCAGCAGGTCATCGGCCATTACGGGCCGCCAGACTACTTCCCGCTGGCGCCGTGGTCCGGCTTCGCCGTGCTGTGTGTCTACGCCGCGGCAGCGCTCGGCCTGGCGACGTGGCTGCTGCGCCGCAGGGACGCGGGAGGTGTGGCATGAGCCAGACGACGACGATCTCGCCGCACGGGCTCGCGCAGGCGGCCGTGCGCGGGCGGGCCGGGCGGGCCGGGCGGGCCGGAGCCGGGCAAACATGGGCCGGACTGTCCGACGCGCTGCGGGCCGAATGGACCAAGCTGCGGACGGTGCCCGGCACCGCCTGGATCCTGACCGCCATCTGCGTACTGACCATCGCGGTCGGAGCCGCGACCGCCGCGGCCACCAGGTGCGGCGCCGGCACCCGCTGCTCGATCGACCCCACCAAGGTGAGCCTGACCGGGCTCGAGGTCGGCCAGGCCGTGGTCGCGGTCCTGGCCGTACTGATGATCAGCGGCGAGTACAGCACCGGCATGATCCGCACGACCTTCATCGCGATGCCGCGGCGGTCGACGGTGCTGGCCGCCAAGGCCGTCGTGCTGACCGGCCTGGTCCTCGCGGCCGCGGTGGTCGCGGTGGCCGGGAGCCTGGCGACCGGTCGGCTGATCCTGACCGGCAACGGCCTCACCGCCGCGCATGGCTTCGCCGTCGTGTCGCTGGCCCACGGGCCAACCGTCCGTGCGGCCGTGGGCTCGGTGCTCTATCTCGCGCTCGTCGGCCTGCTCAGCCTGGGCATCGCCGCAATCGTGCGGGACTCGGCCGCCGCTACCGGCGCGGTGCTCGGCATGCTGTACGTCCCGCCGCTCATCGCCCTGTTCCTCGGCAGCGAGCCAACCTGGCAGCGCTGGGTCGAGCGGTACTCGCCGACGAACGCCGGCCTGGTCATCCTGAACACCACCGGGCTACGCGACCTGGTCATCAGCCCGTGGGCCGGCCTCGGCGTGCTGGCCGGATGGGCCGCAGCGGCGCTCCTGGTCGCGGGCGTGCTCCTGCGCCTCCGAGACGCCTGAAGCAAGTTCGCGCCGCGATCGCGGTACGGCGACGATTTTCGTCGTGATTTGAGGGGAACGTAAGGTTTGTCGGGTGAGCTGAGCCCGTAACGCTGCCCGCAGCCGAGCTCGCGCTAATAGACCGAGATCGGGTGGCCGTGGTTCAGGTGGACGGAGACGACTAGGCAGGTGCGGCCTGACCCGCTGGCGCAAGCCGAAACTACGATGAGATGTATGGCCGGTCCGGACACTGAGCAACCTCGTCAGATGCCGCAGCAGTCGCCTGAGGCGCAGCAGCGAACCGCCATCGTGACGGTGGACGATGATCCGGGGGTGTCGCGCGCCGTAGCCCGTGATCTGCGCAGGCAGTTCGGCGAGCGGTACCGCATCGTCCGCGCCGAGTCGGCCGATGCGGCGCTGGACGCGCTGCGGGAGATGAAGCTGCGCGGTGACCTGGTGGCGGTCATCCTCGCGGACTACCGGATGCCGCAGATGGACGGCATCGAGTTCCTCGAGCAGGCTATGGACATCTACCCAGGAGCCCGTCGCGCTCTGCTCACCGCCTACGCGGACACCGGTGCCGCCATTGACGCCATCAACGTGGTGGATCTGGACTACTACCTGCTCAAGCCGTGGGATCCGCCCGAGGAGAAGCTGTATCCGGTGGTCGACGCGCTGCTGGACGCGTGGCTGTCCTCGGACCACCGGCCGGTCCCTGAGACAAAGGTCGTCGGGCACCGCTGGTCGGCTCGCTCGTCCGAGGTGCGCGAGTTTCTTGCCCGCAACCAGGTGCCGTACCGGTGGTATTCGTCCGAGGAGCCGGAGGGACAGCGGCTGCTTGCGGCCGCCGGGGCGAACGGCCAAGTGCTGCCGCTGGTGGTCACGCCCGATGGCGAGTCGCTGCTAGAGCCATCCGACGCCGAGCTGGCGGGCAAGGTCGGGCTGGCGACCACCCCGTCCAGGGAGTTCTACGACCTGGTGGTGATCGGCGGTGGCCCGGCCGGCCTCGGCTCGGCCGTCTACGGCGCGTCCGAGGGTCTGCGGACCGTGCTCGTGGAGCGGGCCGCCACCGGAGGTCAGGCGGGCCAGTCCTCCCGGATCGAGAACTACCTCGGCTTTCCCGACGGGGTGTCGGGCGCGCAGCTCACCGAGCGGGCCAGGCGGCAGGCGGCGAAGTTTGGCGCCGAGGTGCTCAGCGCGCGCGAGGTGACGGCCCTGGAGGTCAACGGCGCGGCCAGGACGGTCAGATTCGGCGATGGCAGCGCGATCGACTCGCACGCGGTGATCCTGGCCACCGGCGTGACATATCGTCAGCTGACCGCGCCGGGCGTGGCCGATCTCACCGGCCGCGGCGTCTACTACGGCTCCGCGCTCACCGAGGCCGCCGGCTGCGCTAATCAGGACATCTACATCGTGGGCGGCGCTAACTCTGCCGGGCAGGCCGCGGTGTACATGGCGAAGGGCTGCCGCACGGTCAACATCCTGGTCCGCGCGCCCGCACTGACCAACTCGATGTCGCACTACCTGATCGAGCAAGTGCAGTCGATCCCGGCCATCAAGGTTCACACCTGCACAGAGGTGACGGCCGCGCACGGCACCGACCACCTCGAGCAGCTGACGCTGCGCGACAGCAACACTGGCGAGACCCGGGTCGTGGATACACAATGGCTGTTCGTCTTCATCGGCGCGGCGCCCCTTACCGACTGGCTGGACGGCGTGGTGCTGCGCGACGACCACGGGTTCATCCTGACCGGGCCGGATCTGCTAGTCGAAGGTAAGCCGCCGCGGGAGTGGCCGCTTGACCGCCCGCCTTATCATCTGGAGGCCAGCGTCCCTGGCGTGTTCGTGGCCGGCGATGTCCGGGCCGAGTCCGCCAAGCGAGTCGCTTCTGCCGTCGGCGAGGGTGCGATGGCGGTCATGCTTGTGCACCGGTACCTGGAGCAGCTGTGACGACCGCCCTTCCCGGTTCTGCGGACCAAGCCGACGCCCTGTGCAGCGCCGAGGAGCTGCGCACCCTGTTCCTTTTCGAGCACCTCAGCAGCGACCAGCTGGCCTGGCTATGCCGTGAGGGCCGGATACTGCAGGTCGATGCGGGTCCGGTCTATACCGAGGGGGAACCGGCGGATTACCTGTACGTGCTGCTGTCGGGCACGGTAGTGCTGTCGCGCAAGATCGGCGGCGACGACGTCGAGGTCACCAGGACGGCCATGCGCGGTGCCTACGGCGGGGCGTTCTTCGCCTACCTCGGCGACCGGGTCCCGCAGGTCTACAACAACTCGATGCGCGCGGCGGAGCCGTCCCGGTTCTTCGCCCTGGACGCCGGGAAGTTCGGCCAGCTCATGCACGACTGGTTCCCGATGGCGGTGCACCTGCTCGAGGGGCTGTTCTTCGGTATCAGGAACACGCAGGAGGCGATCGGCCAGCGCGAGCGGCTGCTTGCGCTCGGCTCGCTGTCGGCCGGACTGACGCACGAGCTCAACAACCCGGCCGCCGCGGCCGTCCGGGCGACCGGCTCGCTGCGCGAGCACGCGGCCGGCCTGCGCGACGGCCTGGCCGAGATCGCGGCGGGCCCGCACGACGCTGCCGTGCTGGCCGTGCTGCTGCGGCTGCAGGGTGCGGCGGCCGACCGGGTGGCGCACGCCCCTGACCTCAGCCCGCTCCAGTCGAGTGACCGTGAGGACGAGATCGGGGACTGGCTCGACGAGCACGGAGTCGCCGACGGCTGGCAGCTTGCCCCCGCCTTCGTCCAGGCCGGTCTCGATACTGACTGGCTGGAGCAGGCGGCGTCGGCGGTCACTGCCGCCTCGCCGGGCGGCTGCGACCTGGCGGGTCCGCTGCGGTGGCTGGCCAATACCGTGGAGTCGGAGCTGCTGCTGACCGAGATCACGGACTCGGTCCGCCGGATCTCTGCCCTGGTCGGCTCGGCCCGGCAATACTCGCAGCTGGATCGGGCCCCTTACCAGGTCACCGACGTGCACGAGTTGCTGGACAGCACGCTGGTGATGCTCGGGGACAAGATCGGTCCCGGTGTCACAGTAGTGAAGCGGTACGACCGCAGCCTGCCCCGCATTCCCGGCTACCCGGCCGAGCTCAACCAGGTGTGGACGAACCTGATCGACAACGCGGTCGCGGCCATGGCGGGTACCGGCACGCTGACGATCAGCACCGGGACCGACCGCGACGACGCTCTGATCGAGTTCGCCGACACCGGACCCGGCATCCCGGCCGACATCCGCGAGCGAATATTCGAGCCGTTCTTCACCACCAAGCCCGTCGGCCAGGGCACCGGGCTCGGCCTGGACATCTCCTGGCGAATCATCGTCAACCGGCATCACGGCGACCTGCGGGTCGAGTCCGAGGCCGGTAATACCCGGTTCCAGGTGCGGCTGCCACTCACCGCCGCGCCGTCCGGGGACCAGGACTAATTGCGCAGCAGCCGCGCGGGGGTGAGCAGGATCGCGGTCCGGCGCTCGGCCGCCATCACCCGGTCGTACTCATCGAAATCGTCGTGCGTGCCGCCGGCTGCGGTAAAGATCTCGCGCAGCAGCAGGCGCAGCCGGTCCGCGTCGACTCCGGGCAACGGGTCGTCCGGTCCGGCCAGCTCGACTGGACCCTCCACGGCTGCCCACTGCCAGCCTGCCCGCAGCACCACAGTGGCGCGCGGATGGGCCCGCAAATAGCGCAGCTTGCGCGACGTGCCTGCCGCCACGACGCCGACGATCTGCGCGCCGGTCACCGGATGGCTGAGTACACCCGCGTTGGTCACTGAGGCATGAGCTGTCCCGTCTGGCCGGGCCAGCGCTACAACCGCAAGTCCATGATCACCGGAGACCAGCCGGGCGAACGGCTCAATGTCGACCATGTACCGGACCCTACTCGCCGGCAGTGCCCTGCCACTGGCACCGCGGCCCGTCCCGCAGCAGGCAAAGCTGATCGTTCGGATCGGCGGCTGGAGCTATATAAGTTCTGTGATAGAACTAAAATAAGTTCTGCTACAGATCTATTTGCGAGGTGCGCTCTGGTGGCCAGGTCCCAGACCGGCGGCACGCCATGGTGACGCTGCTGCGCGAGCCTGCCCGGCCCGCCGCGGTGCGCGAGCACCGGCTCGCGCCGTGGTTCGCGGTCGGGGCCGTGTGCTTCGGAGCGTTCATGGGGCAGCTAGACGCGAGCATCGTCACGCTGGCGTTCCCGGCCCTGCAGCGCCAGTTCTCGGTCGGACTGCCGGAAGTTCAGTGGGTCTCGCTGGCTTACCTGCTGGTGCTTATCGGACTGCTCGTCCCCGTCGGACGGCTATCAGACCGATTTGGCCGCAAGCTGAGCTACCTGTGCGGCTTCGCTGCGTTCGCCGCGGCTTCGGCCGCCTGCGGGCTGGCCGGATCGCTGCCCATGCTTGTCGCCTTCCGGATGCTGCAGGCCGTCGGCGCAGCCCTGCTCCAGGCCAACAGCGTGGCGCTGGTATCCACCAGCGTGCCCGCGTCAGTGCGCCGCGCCGCGCTCGGAATTCAGGCGGCCGCGCAGGCGGTCGGGCTGGCCCTTGGCCCGGTGGCGGGAGGCCTGCTCGTCGTGTCGGCAGGCTGGCGGTGGATCTTCTTCATCAACGTTCCTGTCGGCCTGGTGGCGGTGACGGCCGGCTGGTATCTGCTGCCTCGCAGTCGCGGACTCGCGCGCGACAAGGGCGTCGATCCGGCGGGCGCGCTGCTGCTCGGCGTGGCGACCACTGGCACGCTGGCCGCGCTCTCGGTCGCCGCCGGGTCGGGGGAGCGGGACTGGGTCGTCGCCGGGTGCGCCGTCGCGGCGGTGCTGGCGGCTGCCGGGTTCGCGCGCTGGGAGCGGCGCGCGGCCGCCCCGCTGCTGGACCTGCCGATGCTAGCGGCAGCCGGGCTCGGCCCGGCGCTGGGCGGCGCGATGTGCGCCTACCTGGTTCTTTTCGGGCCGCTGGTGCTGATCCCGCAAGTCCTGTCCGCGCACGGGGAGAGCGTGCTGCGGGCCGGCCTGATGCTGACGGCGCTGCCTGCCGGTTTCGGCCTGGCCGCAGTGGCGAGTGAGCGGCTGCTGCCGCGATGCTGGTCGAACCGCCGCCGGTGCCTGCTGGGCGGCGCGGTGGCGGCCGTCGGCACGGCCGCGTTTACGGTAGCCGGGTCGCACCTGGCAATGGTGGCGCTCCTCGGGCTGATCGGCGTCGGACTCGGCGTCTACATACCGGCGAACAACGCCGCCATCATGCGGGCGGTGCCGGGCCGGGCGGCCGCCACGGCGGGCGGTCTGGTGAACATGACGCGGGGGTTTGGCACCGCCCTGGGCGTGGCCGTGGTTACCCTTGGCCTGCGGGTCGGATCGCGGTTCTGGCCGTCCGCGGCGGCCGGGGAGAGACTGGCCGTCGGCGCACTGGTCGTGGGTGCGCTCGCGGCCACCTGGGCCGGGTACCGGGCCGGCTCGCACCACGAGACCGCGAACGAGGATGCCAATTGATGAACCCGGTCAAGTCGGGCCAGCGGTCGGCAGGCCGCCAGGACACGGCCCGTTCCGATGGAATAGCCGAGGGAATAGCGCGGCTGCGCCGGGCCTTGCGGCGTGGAGCCCGGGTCGCCGATCCCGGCAACAAGCTAGCCGTGGCGCAGCTGGAAGTGCTGGCGGCGCTGACCGAGAGTCCTGGCGCCCGGCCCGGCCAGCTTGCGCGGCAGCTCCACATGCGGCCCAACACGGTCACGACGATCGTCAACGCGCTGAGCGCGCAGGGCATGCTCAGCCGGGTCAGCTCGTCGGGCGACCGGCGCGCGATCGAGCTGACGGCGACGGAGGCTGGCCGCCAGGCGGTGCTCGCGTGGCAGGCGACGAACGCGGCCGTGCTGCATCTGGCGCTGTCGACTCTGCCGCCGCCGCAGCGCCGCGCGCTGGCAACTGCGGTCCCCGCGCTCGACGCGCTAGCCAGGGCGATCGACCGGCTGGCCGACGCGCCCTCGGCCCAGGCCGACGTCGATTCTGGCGCCTGAGTCGGGCTGGCCCGGTTCGCCCCTAGACGATCGATGTCTGGTGACCTGCCCAGTACGCGTCCCTCAGGACGCGCTTGTAGAGCTTGCCGGTCGCAGACCTAGGCAGCTCGGCCACGAAGTCGACGGTCCTTGGACACTTGAAGTGCGCCAGCCTGGCCCGGCAGTAGTCGATCAGATCCTGGGCGAGTTCGGGCCCGGCGGCGGCTGGGTCGGCCAGCTGAACCACCGCCTTGACCTCCTCGCCCAGATCGTCGTTGGGGACGCCGATGACGGCCACGTCCAGGACGGCCTGATGGGCAGACAGCAGATTCTCTGTCTCCTGCGGATAGATGTTGACTCCGCCGGAGATGATCATGTAGCTCTTGCGGTCGGTGAGATACAAGTACCCGTCCGCGTCGAGGTGGCCGACGTCCCCGACGGTGCTTGTCGACCCGTCGGTCGTGCGGCCCTGGGCAGTCTTAACTGGGTCGCCGAAATACTGGAACGCGGTAACACCGCGGAACCAGATAGTCCCGTCCACGCCCGTCGGGCACGGCCGGCCGTCGTCGTCGAGAATGAGCAGCTCGCCGAGGATGGGACGGCCGACCGTGCCGGGATGAGCGAGCCATTGCGCGGCGTCGCAGAAGGTGAAGCCGTTGGCCTCGGTCGCGCCGTAGTATTCGGTGATGATCGGCCCGAGCCAGTCGATCATTGCACGCTTGACGTGCACGGGACACGGGGCAGCGGCATGAACGATGCACTCAAGGCTGGACGTGTCATAACCGGTACGGACCTCATCGGGCAGCCGGAGTAGCCGGTTGAACATGACCGGGACCAGCTGGCAATGCGTCACCCGGTAGCGCTCGACCAGGGCCAGCCACTGCTCGGCGTCGAAGTGCTCCATCACCACAGTCGTCGCGCCGAGCCGCAGCGACGCAGCCACGCTCGCCTGCGGAGCCGAGTGGTACAGCGGTGCCGGGTTGAGATAGGTCATGCCCTCGCGGAACCCGAACATGGACCGCACGAAGTCCATCACCGGCAGCGGATCGCTGGGCGCGATGACCGGCAGATCCCGCAGGACACCCTTGGGCTGGCCGGTAGTGCCGGACGAGTAGAGCATCGCCGCGCCGAGCGACTCGTCTCTCACCGGGTCGGCCGGGCAGCCCGCGATGGCGGCCTCGTAGGACTCCCAGCCAGCGGCTGGAGTGCCAGGCCCGGTCATCAGCATGCGCTCGAGGTCAGGGCACATGGCCGCGGCAGCTTCGGCAACCTCCCGCTTGGCGGCCGAGCTAAACAGCAGCCGGGACCGCGAGTTGGCCACGATGTAGGCGGCCTCGTCAGGGGCCAGGTAGGTATTGATCAGCGTGTAATACAAGCCCGTTCGCTCGGCGGCACCCTCGATCTCGAGCATCCGCGGGCTGTTCTCCATCAGGACTGAGATGTGGTCACCGCGCTGCAGGCCGGCGGCCCGCAGCAAGTGCGCCGCCCGATTGCACCGCGCTTCGTACTCGGCGTAGGTGACGCTCTCGCCCGACGTGGCCATGATGATGGCCGCCTGGTCAGGATGTTCTAGGGCATGCTGGCGCGCATACACGCTTCCCCCTCGGCAGCCGCGGTTGTTGCGGTAAATGCTAGCGGCGGCTGATTGCGCGGCCTGAGCGGAAACAGCCGCATCTTGCCAGCGCGCTGCCCTAGCCTGCCGGTGGCTTGAAACATGCGTGCAGGTCGTGCAGCGCGAGTGCGGTCGGCAGCGACGTGTCGATGGCCAGCTGCCGTGGTTCCTCGGTCCCGCCAAGCACCGCCTGGATGTGGCGGATCGCCGGTGCGAACGATGGCTCGCCCGGCACCGCCGCCGGTACCGCCTGAGTCTCGCGGCCGACGATCTCAAGGCTGTCGCCATCGCCAGGGTGGAACGGGTTGCTCATCCGGATCTCGCCGTCGCTGCCGAGCAGCCGGGTGAACGTGTCGTAGCGGCGGGCCATTCCGCACGACAGCAGGAGGTGGCGGCCATCGGCGTACTCCAGCACCCCCACCGACTCCAGGTCCACGCCATGGCCGCCGGGAACGCTGTCACCCCAGGCGCTCTCGTGGGTACGGCCGAACAGCTCGAAGGCCAGCCGGACCGGGTAGCAGCCGACGTCGTTCAGCGCCCCGCCCGCCAGGTCGCTGAACATCCGGATGTTGTCAGGCCGGCCCACCTTGAAATGGAAGTCGGAGTGGATCTCGCGCAGCTCGCCGATGGCGCCGCGCTCGATCGCCGCCCTGACCAGGTCCAGCTGCCGGTGGAACGGGAAAACGAACGCCTCCCACAGCAGCGTCCCTGTCTGCCCGGCGACGTTCAGTACCCGCTGGGTGTCGGCCAGGCTGCCGGTCAGCGGCTTCTCGCAGAGCACGGGCTTGCCCGCCTGCAGCGCGGCGATCGTCCAACTCGCGTGCAGTGTGTTCGGCAGCGCGATGTACAGCGCGTCCACGGCCGGATCGGCTATCAGCGCCTCGTAGCCGGTGAGCGCCCGTGCGATGCCATGCTCGGCGGCGTATCGCCGCCCGGCCTCGCCGTCGCGGCTGGCCACGGCCTCGGCTAGTCCGCCCGCATGCCGTACCCCCGGCAGGAACGCGGCCCTGGCGATGTTCGCCGTGCCCATGATGCCCCACCGCACCGGTCGGCTGACTGACCCGGCCATCAGCTCGCGGCCTCGGGCGCGTGGTCGGCGGCCGCGCCGACATGCTGGTCTGCCAGCGACAGGTCCGCCCGGCGCCGGTCCCGGTGCGTGATCTCCACCGCGTTCACTACCTCCTGAACCCAGGCCATCGTCAGAGTTTCCTCGGTCTCGCCGCGTGGGACTAATTCCGAACAGGCATCGAGGTCACTATAGGTGCCGGCACCCGGTCGGCGGCTAGATCGGATTCTTGGCGCCATAACGACTTATCAGGAAGACTGAGGCAGCATGAGCATCTTTTCCGGCGTCGGCGTTGCGCTCGTGACCATCAGGGATTCAGCGGACGAGCCCGACGTCCTGGCGACCGGGGAACTTGCGGCCGACCTGGCTGCTCGCGGCATGCGAGCGGTCCTGGCCTGCGGTACCACGGGCGAAGCGGACCGGCTGACCGACGATCAGCGATCGGCCGTCATCTCGGCAGTCCGCACGGCTGTCCCGGCATCGACGCCGGTAATAGCGGGAACGGGCGCCGCCAGCGCGGACTGTGCGGCGTCGCTGACGGCCGCTGCCGTCAAGGCTGGGGCCGACGCCGTGCTGGCGTGGCCACCGCCTGCGTGCGAGGACCTGGCTGGCTACTACGCCGTCGTGCGCGATGCCGCGGCAGGCATGCCGGTGCTGGCATATCACGTGCCCTGGGTATCAGCGCCTGGAGTCCCGGTCGACGCACTAGCGAGCCTGCCCGTCGTCGGGATCAAGGATTCCTCCGGCGATCCCGACCGGCTACTGGCGGAGGTCGCGCATTACACCGGTGCCACCTACGTGGGCTCGTCGGCGCTCTTGGCGCTGGCTGGGCCGCTCGGCGCGACCGGGGCCATCCTGGCCGTCGCCAACGTCGAGCCCGAGTTGTGCGCCGAGGCGTTCGGCGGGTCGGCAGCGGCCCAGCGGGAGCTCACCGATGTGCACCTCGCAGCGCGGGCTGGCGGCCCTGCGGCGCTTCGCCAGATGCTCGCGCAGGCACGCTGACGGATCGCTCGCCCGGAGCCGATTACCTTCCGCCGGACCGCCGGCGCCCGCGGCCATAGCCAGCCGACAGAGCTACCGCACCGCTGCCGTATGGCTGGCCGGTCGCCGCCGCTGCCTCGGCTGCCTCGGCTGCCTGAGGTACTCGCCGGGCCGCTGGCGCAATCGGCCTGGCCGGTTCCCCGGCGATGGCCCTGAGCAACGCCGAGCCGGGACTGACCGTGGCTGCTAGCGGCACGACCCGGGCCTTGCGCATCAGGGCGCGGACGTCGCCGGCCTGTGCACGAGTCTGCAGGGTCACAACGACGCCCTCGGCGCCGGCCCTTGCGGTACGCCCGGACCGGTGCAGGTAGGCCTTGTGCTCGGCGGGCGCGTCGGCGTGGATGACTATGTCGATGCTGTCCACGTGGATGCCTCGGGCGGCGATATCGGTGGCAACCAGAACGCGGACAGCGCCCGAGGAGAAGGCGGCCAGGTTCTGCTCGCGGGTGCTCTGCGCGAGATCGCTGTGCAACTCGGCGGCGGGTATCCGCAGCGCGGTCAGCTGGCGGGCGAGTTTGTGCGCGCCGTGCTTGGTCCGGGTGAAGATCAGGGACCGGTTGTTGCCGCCGGCGAGGGCAGCGACAACCGCCGTCCGGTCGGCCGGATCGATCGTCATCAGATGGTGGATGAGCGCAGCGGGCGCGGCAGGCGGGTCGACGGCGTGTTCCGCGGCGTGCCTGAGGAACCGGCGGACGAGCACGTCGACGGCGTTGTCAAGGGTCGCGGAGAACAGCATCCGCTGACCGTCGGCTGGGGTTGCGTCCAGCAGCCTGCGCACGACGGGCAGGAACCCGAGGTCGGCCATGTGGTCGGCCTCGTCCACAACGCTGATCTCGACATCACCCAGATGGCAGTGGCCCTGATCGATCAGGTCGGCGAGTCGGCCAGGACAGGCGACGATGATGTCCACGCGATTGTGCAAGGCCGCGACCTGCGTTCGCTGCGACGTACCGCCGAAGATGGTCCCGACGCTCAATCCGACCGCCCCGGCCAGCGGCCGCAACACGTCATGGACCTGGCTGGCCAGCTCGCGGGTTGGGACCAGAACCAGGCCTCTGGGCAGGCCCGCGCTCGTGTACCCGGCGGCTAGCCTGGCGGCAAGCGGGATGGCGAACGCGAGTGTCTTGCCGGAGCCGGTCCGGCCACGGCCGAGGATGTCGATGCCTGCCAGCGCGTCTGGCAGGACCGCTGCCTGGATCGGGAATGGCGCGCCGATGCCCGCGCCGGTGAGTGCGTCGAGGAGTTGCGCGGGCACGCCAAGCTCGGTGAAGGTGGCGGGGCCAGTCGCGACCGACGTGCCGCGGCGCCGACGGCGGCGCGGGTGCTGGGCATGCTCGGCGGGCTGAGCTGTCATATAGATCGTCTTCCGGGTTGGGTGGCCGCATTTCTGGCGGGCCGCCACACCCGTGGAAACCAGCTCGCTCGCTGAGCGATGTACGACCGGCGTGGCCTTGGCGGCCCCGCCTGGTTGGTTGGGCACTTCGTTTTAACCCTAGCGCACGCCCCTTGTCGCAGCTGGCGGCGCGGCATGGGAGCGCCTTCAGCCATGTGCGCGAGCGCGGCGGGCAGGGAAGGCGCATACTGGAGAGCAATGAAACCATCGCGCGCCGCGCCCCGGCGTTACCTGCCAGGAAGTCCCTTCAACGTCCCGGTACCCGCCAGCCCGGTCGAGACGTTCGCCTTGCGCGACCAGGTGACGCACGAGAAGTATGGGCTCGGCGTCGTCCTTGGCGTCGAGGACGATACGGCCATACTCGTGGACTTCGGCACGCACCGGATGCGCATACTCGTACCTTGCGCGAAACTGGTCAAGCTGTAGCACGCGGCGGTGACCAGGCGCGCCAGGATCGCCTTTGGCGCGCCATGCGGCCGGAATCCGGCATAATCTGCGCCTATCCGCACCGCAGGTGGGTCGCCGGGCTGCGGAACGCAATTTGCGGCGCAGCCCGACGTAGCCAGGCAATCTCCTCGCGACAGGAAAGCAATTTCCTGCCAGCGGGGCAGCAATCCCCTCGCGGCGGGCTAGAGCGGCTGGACCTGCTCGGCCTGAGGCCCCTTCGGCCCGCGCGCTGCCGTGAACTCCACTCGCTGGTTCTCCTGCAGGCTGCGGTAGCCGTCAGCCTGGATGGCGGAGTGGTGGACGAAGACGTCGGCACTGCCGTCGTCTGGCGCGATGAAGCCGAAGCCCTTGTCGGCATTGAACCACTTCACGGTACCCTGAGCCATTCTGATTCCTCCTGCTAGAACGATCTTCGGAAGACTCGCGCGAGTGTCCCGGGTCGCGGCGATCGCCTGCGGGAGAAGATCTGGCTATTGCTCGACCAAGGCGCCCGCCGTCAGAATTCGCAGGCGCTGTGACACGTGAACGAACTTCGACTACAACCACGATCATTAAACACCATCACGCTACCGCAGCCGCCTGCCGGACCGGACTCGGCCGCTAATCGCCGGAGGCCATGCGGGGCCCGGCCACCATGCACACCGGACACGTCGAGGTCACAGGCTGCTGGCGGCAGGTCACGGCTGCTGCACCTCGCCACCCGCCAGTAGCGCAAGCACCTCGCCGACAGTGCGCTCCCTGCTGCTCGGCTCTGGCAGCGGCAAGTGCGCCTGGACCTGATAACGGTTGCGGCGGCCGTCCTTCTGCTTGACGATGTAGCCCGCCTCGGTCAGGTCGATCACGATGCCATAGGCGCTGCGCTCGGTGATGCCCAGCCTCTCCGCGATCTCGCGCAGGCGTATCCCAGGGTCACGCGAGATGCACAACAGGGCCCTGGCATGGTTGGTTAGGAAGGTCCAGCTCGTTGCCAACGTTCCATCTCTGATTCCGGAATCAATTTGCTAGTTATCTTGCACTAGCGTACGTTGAAGAGCAAGGCACCGGTCTCAGTCGTCGACGGCGGCTAGCTAGCCGGGGCTACCGGAGGAGTTCACGTCCATGGCCCGGTCATCATGATCGCCGTGCCCGTGACTACAGTGGCGCCGCGTGCCCGGCTGAGGCCAGTGGTGCCGTCGCATAGCGCTAGCCGGCGGGGCCTTCCCCGCCCGCGGGGCGCCTGTTAGCCCGCACCCAAGCCCGTGTCCCCACGCTAATGCTCCCGGCTGCTGAGGTCGCAGGCCCGGGCGAGTGTCTCGCCCGGCGCTGCAGGAAAACCGCAGAGCACAACAGCCGCACGGCACGAACAACCGCGCGGCACGAAAGGAAGTCCTCATGTCCAGACCAGCTACTGCGGCCCCCGGCACGGCGCTGCGAGCGGAAGAGGGCTGGTCCGTTGGTCACGCGCTGTAGCTCAGCCGATCCTGCGGGCTCGCAGCGCGGTTCTCCCGGCGCGAGCCCGGTACCGTCGGTCGCGGTCTCGTCCTGGACCGCGAAGGGATACCTCGTGGCAGCGCTTGCTGGGGTGCTCGACATCACCACTGCTCCGGCCGTCCGCGAGCATCTGACGCGGATCCTTCGCCCCACCTCCAGCCGCCTGGTCATCGACCTGTCAGCGGTCAGCTTCGCCGACGTCAGCGGACTCACCGTGCTGGTCGGGGCCGGGCGTCGGGCCAGGGCGCTAGGCGGGTTCCTGCGCCTCGCGGCGCCGGCGCCCGCGGTCACTGACGCCCTGAGCGCGACGGGACTTGACTGGCAATTCGACATCTATCCCACGGTGTCGGCCGCGATGAACGGCCGGGCCCCGGCGTGACCAGCGGTTCCATGACTGGTGTCCCGCCGACCTCGTCGCCGGCGCCGCGCGGCAGCGACTACGCGCTGCTGTCCCGCCGGGTCAGGCAGGCCGGGCTGATGGACAGGCGGCTCGGACCCTATGTCTGGCAGATCGCGATCACCGTTGCGCTGCTCGCTGCCGGCTGGGCGGCCTTCGCCGCTGTGGGCAACTCGTGGTGGCAGATAGCCGTGGCAGTGTTCCTCGCGATCATGTTTACCCAGCTAGGCTTCCTCGGCCATGACGCCGGGCATCGCCAGATCTGCGCGTCCCGGCGGGCTAGCTATGTCATGGGCATTCTGCTGGGCAATCTGGGCATCGGGCTGAGCTACGGCTGGTGGGTGAGCAAGCACAACCGCCATCACGCGCACCCCAACACCGAGGGTGCCGATCCCGACGTGATGCTGAGCGTCCTGGCCTTCAGCGGCGATCAGGCCGGTGCCAGCCGTGGGCTGTCCAGGATCCTGTTCCGCTGGCAGGCGTACCTGTTCTTTCCGCTGCTGCTCGGCGAAGCCATCGGCCTGCACGTATCGGGCATACGCGCGCTGGCGGGACGGGACGGGCGCCGCCGCGTAGGGGAAATTGTGCTGCTCGCCATCCACCTCGGTGGTTACCTGGCCGTCGTGTTCCTCGTTCTGTCGCCGCTGCGGGCAGTCGTGTTCATCGCGGTCCAGCAGGGCCTGTTCGGCGTGTACCTGGGCGCATCGTTCGCGCCCAATCACAAGGGCATGCCGATCCTGGCCGCCGATGACAAGACCGATTTCCTGCGCCGGCAGGTACTCACCTCGCGCAATGTCCGCGGCGGCTGGCTTACCGACCTGGCCCTCGGAGGCCTGAACTACCAGATCGAGCACCACCTGTTCCCGTCGATGCCACGGCACAATCTGCGCCGCTCGCAGCCGCTCATCAGCGAATTCTGCAGGCAGCAGGGTCTGCCGTATTGCCAGGCAAGCCTCGCGGGCTCGTATGTGCAAGCGCTGCGCCACCTCGATGCCGTAAGCCGCCAGGTACCGGCGTAATCCCGCGCCCGCGGGGCTCGCCCCGCTGCTGGGCAGGACGCCCGCGCCGCCAGTTTGCTGTCGGCCTGGCACCCGCAGACCGGGCTTGACCTGGTTCGTCGGCCACGCGACGGATATCCAGGTCGGACCGTTTCAGATTCACAAGCCACGGCTTAGACTCCCCGCGTGAGCGACGCCTCGCACTTTACAGCGGCGGCGGGCGCGCGTGGACCTGCCACCGTGTCCCGGCCCCGGGTCACGGCCCTGCTCTCTGCCGCCCACCGGCGCCGGGCAACGCTCGTGGTGGCAGGCGCGGGCTACGGCAAGACGACGGCCCTCGCCGAGGTCGCGGCGATGGGCCCGTCCCGCTGGGTCCGGGTGCGGCCCGCCGATGCGCAGGCCGAGTCGCTTTCTGCCCGCATCGCGGCCGCGCTCGGCGAGGCTCCGGCGCCAGCGCGTTCCGGTATTGCCGCCGCCACCGGCTCCGATGACCGCCGGGTCCTCGCCGAGGGGCGAGCCGCATTGCTGTGCGAGCTCGCCGAGAAGCTCAGGGACGACCTGCTGCTGATCCTCGACGGACTGGAATGCGTGGGCGACGAGGCGGCGAGCCACCTGCTGCGTGTGCTTTCGCTCGAGGCACCGCCTCAGCTGCATCTGCTGCTCTCGGGGCGGAGCCTGCCGGAGCTCGGACTTGGGGACGCGCAGGGTCGGGGTGAACTGCTCGAGGTCACCGCTCCTGACCTGAGCTTCACACTCGGCGAAGCAGTCGAGCTGGTCGAGATGCGCCTGCCCGGAGCGTCTTCGGCTCTGGCCAGCGAGTGCTGGTCGCTGACCGGGGGATGGGCCGCCGCTCTCCAGCTGCTCCTAGACCGGCTCGAGCGGCTCGATCCCGCCGACCACGGCCGTGAGCTCGGGCGTCTGCGGCACAGCCGCGGTCACTTGTGGCGATCCTTTGCCCGGGATCTGGTTGCCGCCGAGCACGTATCAGCCCGCAGCGTCCTGCATGTCGCATCGCTGGCACCTCGCGTGGACGTACGGCTGCTCGGGGGTGTCGCGGTCACGGCCACGACGGGTGATCTCGATGGGCTGCAGGAACGGGGCTTGCTCGTGGAGGCTGGGGGGCCCGGATATTACCGGCTGTCGCCGGTACTGGCAGGCGCCATTGCCGGTAACGACGCCTCCGGCCAGCTCGACCCACTCAGGCAGCAGATCGCGGGCTGGCTGGAGGACAACTCGCGGCTCGAGGAGGCCCTTGAGTGCCATGCCGATACAGGCAAGGACCTGGCCAGGTCCTTCCTCGGTCGCCGCGGGCCCGCGCTGGTCAGAAACGGCGCGGCGGGGCGCCTGATCGAGGTGCTGCGGCGCCACGGCACCGGAGGCGACCCCGGCCTCGACGCTGTGCTGGCCGAGGCGCTGCAGGCGGTAGGGGAGTGGGATGCGGCGATAGACCTATTCTCGCGGGTTGAGCGCTCCAGGGGATCCGCGGGCCTGTCAGCCGGAGTCGCCTGGCGGTTCGGGTTACTCCTGTACCTGCGGGGTCAGTCCGCGGCCGCGGCCGCCGCGCTTACGGCGGCTCATGACCCCGGTCGGCTCAGCGCCGACGACGCCATGGTGTCCGCGTGGCTGAGCACGACCCTCTGGAGCCAGGGGCAGGCCGACGCCGCAGAGGATTTCGCCAGGACGGCGCTGCATCAGGCTGGAGCCAGCGGCGACTCGTGCGCCCTGGCCGCAGCGCATGTGTCGCTGGCGCTTTCGGCCGCGAGCCGAGGCGAGCGGGAGCGGAACGAGCGGGAGTACCGGCTGGCGCTCGCGGCCGCGGGCGACGGCGGGGACCGAGTGCAGCTGGCCAGAATCCACGCGAACCTCAGCTCGCGCGCGCTGGAGGGCGGCGCATACACGCAAGCGATCACGGAGGCGGAACTGGCGCTTGAGACTGGCGCCGGGCACCGCTACTTCTCCGCTCTCGCCCTGACGAACAAGGCGGAGGCGCACCTGCGCCGTGGTCAGCTCGATGACGCCCGCGCGGCTGCCGCCGAAGCCGCGGCCATCTACGACGCTCTCGGGTCGCTCCATGGCTCGGTCCCGCATGTTATCTACGGCGAGTTGTACCGTCAGCGGGGCGATATGGTGCGGGCCCGTGGTTCGTTCGAGCGGGCCCGAGCGCTCGCCGAAGAATCCGACGACGTCCACACGCTCGTGTATGCGCTGTGCGGGCTGGCCAGGATCCTCGCCGATGACGACGTCGCCGCGGCTCGCAAGGCGGCTGCTGACGGAGTGGCGAGAGCAAGCGGCATCGAACGTGCGGCCGCATTGTGTGTAGCCGCAGAGATCGAGCTGCGGGCCAGAGATGACATGGCGGCAGAAGCACTCGCCAAGCAGGCCGAGTCGCACGCTCGCGCCACTGGCGACCTCGCCGCCCTGGCTGAGTCGCTGGAGTTGCAGGGCGCGGCTGGTACCTCCGGCGGCCAAGCGCGCTTTCGGTCGGCGATCGATCTATGGGAAGACGTCGGCAATCCGGTGGGCTCGGCTCGGGCTCGGCTCGGGCTCGCCATACTCGTCGACGATCAGCAGGCGGCCGAGGCCACCAGGCGGGAACTGGTGGCAATGGGGGTCGCTCCCACCGTTGGGGTGCCAGGTCTGCTGACCTCAGATCGCCAGGCCGGACGCGAGGTGGCGATCGTCGCCCTAGGGCGCTTCGCGGTGCTGCACGCCGGTGAGCCTGTCCCGCTGACAGCATGGCAGTCGCGCAAGGCCAGGGACCTGCTGAAGGTGCTGGTCGCCCGTCAGGGGCGCCCGATCACGCGCGAGGCCGCTGCCGAGGCGATGTGGCCGCACGAGTCACCAGAGCCACTTGGCAACCGGTTGTCGGTCGCCCTGAGCATCATCAGGAAGGTCCTGGACCCGGCGCGGCGACACCCGCCGGACCACTATGTCGTCGCCGACGCACGGACAATCGCCCTGCGGCTCGACCGCGTCGACGTCGATCTGATCGAGTTTGTCCGGGTCGCCGATGAGGCCATTGACCTCATGGCCAAGGGCGACACAGACGCAGCGGCAGCGCCGCTGCGTCGTGCTCGCCAGATCTACGCAGGTGACTTCCTCGAGGAAGACCTGTACGAGGAGTGGGCGGTCGAAGCGCGAGAGGAGGCGCGCTCGCGGCTTCTCACGGTCCTTCGGCTGCTAGCGCGGCTGGCCGCCGACCGGGGAGACGACGAGTCGGCCGGCCACTACCTCGGGCAGCTTCTGGAGCGCGAACCCTACGACGAGGATGCCTGGCTCGCGCTCATCGCGGGCCAGCTCCGGCTGCGCCGCCACGGCGAGGCGCGCAGGCGCTACGCGGCCTATGCCAGGCACATGGGAGAGCTCGACGTCGCGCCGGTCCCGCTCGCGGATGCCGTCAGCTGGCGGCCTTAAGGCCACCTTCAGGCAAGCCAAAGTCCGGACTCCGATAGTCGCGATGTGAGGACCTTCATCGTCCGCCTGCAGGAGGAAGCGGGTGGTGGCGGCGCCACTGGTGCCGCCGCCCGCCGACTGCGCGGCGTCGTGGATGAGGTCGCGACCGGGTTGCGGGCGACGTTCCGCAACGACCAGGAGCTCGTGACGGCGCTGCTCGCCGCAGTGGGCGGCGGCCTACCGGGTCCGACCTGGGGCGAGAGGGAACACGCCCCGCGCGAGCCGTCAGCGGGCGATCCGCAGCCAATCTCTGAGGAGGAATAGCATGTCACGTACAAAACTTGCACTTATCGCTGCCGCGGCCGCCCTGCCGCTTGCCGCGTGCAGCTCGCCGCCTAAGAGCGCCACGCCGCCGACCACCAAGCCGCCTGCCGTTACTGTGCCGGCTACCACTGCGCCAGCGTCGGCTGCGGCAGCGGCATCGACATCTGCAACTACCGCCACCGACCTCGCGGGGAAGTGGTCGGGGTCGTATAGCGGCGCTTACTCAGGGACGTTTACGCTCAGCTGGCGACAGAACTCCTCGAAGCTGAGCGGCACGATCAGGATCTCGGCTCCCGCTGCCACCCTGAGCATTCACGGGACGGTGGTGGGAGGTGCAATCCGATTCGGCACTGTCGGCTCGCTGGCAATCACCTATTCGGGCACGGTCTCAGGCAGCACGATGTCTGGCACCTATCAGGTCAACGGCGGCAGTAGCTCGAGCGGCGGCCCATGGAGCGCCTCCAAGACCTCCTGATTAGATCGCCGGCAGCTAGTTCGGACCGGCCGCCAGCCGGGAGGAGATCACGCCACGCAGCAGGGCCGGCGGTGCCTGCGCAGTGCCAGCCGCCGTCCGGCCCGTAGCCGCCGTAGGTACGCGGCAGCCGGTGCTTCGAGCAGCCATCGGGCGACGTTCGAGTCGTAGGTGCTGTTGCAGCGTCACTAAATCCTCGAGCGTCGTGTTGCTGATCTTCAAAGGCCTCTGCCCCGCGGCTCGCGGCGCCCGCTTGGCATGTTTCGCCCGTTTTGCGCGGCCATCGGGCGGCTTCGCGCAGCCATCGAGCGCTTTGATCCGTGGCCGCCGGTATCAGCGGGGTGGGTAATAGAACGAGTGGCATGACGGTGATGGTCCTACGCCCTGGCGATCGCCAAACGCGGACCAGAGCGCCGCATTGATCGCAGGCGACCTGACTCGTATCAAGGAACTGGCGCAGAACTGACCCGGCGCGAGCGGTCGCGCTCGCCCGCGGCCACGAGCCACGATCAGGCTGCCTCCTCCTCGACCTCGGCCAGTACAGCTTGCTGCCGGGCTGCGACGGCGTCGCGCTCGGTGCCCGGCGCTGCCCGGTGCAGCTCTCGCCGCCGGTCGTGTCGGCTCAGCACGGCGGCGCCCTGCCCATCAGTGCTGCCATCCGAGCTAGTCCTGGCCGACAGGGCGATGCGAGCACGGGCCAGGTACCCGCGCCGCAGTATCAGGTAAAGCGAGGCGGCGGCCGCGAAGTTGACGGCGACCTTGACCAGGATCGCTGGCTGCGGGGCGTCAAACAGCAGGTGCATAGCCATCGCGGCAGTCAAGCCGGCCATCGCGGGCAGGGCGCCGCGGCGCAGGCCGCGGGCGGCCAGGTAGCCGATGCCGGCGCCGCCGACGGCCGTCATCGCCCAGTGCGATCCCAGCGCGGTCACGCCAACCCGCAGCGCCGCCGAGCTTGCCACCGCGTGCGCGGAATTGGCACCGCCGGACTCGATGATGCTGTTCAGCCCGTAGAAGATGTTCTCTGTGACCTGAAATCCCAGACCGGTGAGCGCCCCGTAGATCATGCCGTCGAGCGGACCGCGGATCACCGCCGGAGCCGCGAGCACAATCATGACGACGCCGCAAAGCTTCAGGATTTCCTCGTTCAGCGGCGCAGAGAGCGCGGCTGACCAGTTGGACGCGAAGCCGATGCCCGCTCCCTTAGCCCACAGGGCGGACAGGCCCTGGTTGGCCAGCAGAGCGCATCCGGTGGCGGCGGTCGCCCCCCAGATGACCGCGGCGGCGGACCACAGCCGCCGTGGCGACCGGACCGGGCGCGCCAGCCGCAGCAGGCACCAGCCGGCCACCAGCAGCGGTAGCTCCAGTGCCAGGGCCAGCAGCGCAGCGCCAGGAAAGACCGCGACCGCGCGGTAGAACTCCCTGAACAAGACGGCGGCGCCGAAGACGCACAGTGCCGCCGCCGTGACGCGCACCGCCCACACGCCGTTATCTGCCATGGCCAGCGTGGCATGATCGGCTGTGCTCACCGGGATGCCTGGAACCTGATCGAGCGGACTACCTGGCGCGCCGCTGCCCGGCTTGCCGCGGCCGCGCTCCGGGGTGCCAGGACGATCATCTCGATGGCGAAGTTCCTGGCCGGGCTGAGCAGAATCGTTGCCGTGCCCAATCGTAGGTTCTCCGTGACGGGCCCGGTGATCCCCGGTCTGCCGTGCGCGCCGCTGACCGGTACGGGTCGGCCGATCCGAGCGCTCGAGTTGCTGACCCGCAGGATGTCCATTAGCCCGGACCACAATCGCGCGGCGGGCGGCCTGCCGCTCAGGGCCACGTACGTTACCGACAAATCCACCCCGTCGTAACGCAGTGAGTAATCCCGTTTAGGATTGCTTTGGGCAGTGCGCAATGACCAGCCCGAGCCAACCGCGAACCTGGCGGAATGGGCGGTGTCCGGGCCGATCATCAGCGCCTTGCCCGCTGCGAGCGGCTGGTTGTCAGAAACAGCGAGATTGGCCAACGGCCAGCCCGCCGTCAGCGCGGCCATGACCGCCACCACAGTCACTAGCCCACGCAACCGCCGCGACGTTCCCAGGCCGGCGCCTTCACCGCGCACAGCTACCCCCGTCAGCTACCCGTACAAGGCAGGGTTTCCTGCCCAATGTCGGCTCAAACGTGCACGCGGGGCCGGCAATTCAGGGCTTCTCGCACCGCGTCGGCGCCGGTGGGCACCCTGCCGTGATCGCTGCGGCGACCGGTGGGTTAGTAGCCACCAGGGTGGCCCTGCGGTAGGGAGCCGGGCTCGGCGATGGGGCTCTTCTCGCGCTGGTGGTAGCCGGCCGTCATGCCGCCGTCTACGAGGAGAGCCGTGCCGGTGATGAACGCGGCTTCGTCGCTTGCGTAGAAGACTGCCGCGGCCGCGACGTCGCGGGCCTCGCCGATCCGGCCGATCGGGGGGATAGGCCAGTCGCCGCCCGCCGGGCGGTCAGCGCTGCCGGGCGGCGCCATGTGCCGCATGCCAGGCCAGGTATCGCCGGGGCAGAGCACGTTGGAGCGCACGCCGTCCTGGCCTGCCTCGAGCGCCAGCATCTTCCCCAGCATCACCACCGCCGCCTTCGAGACCGAGTACAGCCCGATGGACTGCTCGCCCCAGATCCCCGCGTCGGAGGCGATGTGGATCATGTTGCCGCGGCGGCGGGCCAGGTGCGGGTAGGCGGCGCGCGCGTACAGGAAATAGCCTCGCACGTTCACGTCCATCACCCGGTCGTAGTCCGCGATGGGCGTGCCCAGCAGGGTCGCCTCGACCCCGATCCCAGCATTGTTCACCAGCACGTCCAGGGCCCCAAGCTGCTCGACGGCTGCCGCCGCGGATCGGGCCACCGCGGCGGGATCGCCAGCGTCGGCGGCAAGGAACCAGGCCTGGCCGGACTCCCGGAGCGCTGCTTCGGCCCGCGAGCCGAGCTCCCGATTCCGCCCGGTTATCACGACTTTCGCGCCTTCGGCCAGGAATCTCTGCGCGATGGCGAAGCCGATGCCGGTCGTGCCACCGGTGACCAGTGCGTGCTTGCCCTCTAGCCGTCCCATGCCGCCGGTATTACCGGCCCTGGATGCCATCTGTCAATCGGGCTGCCAGCCACGCGGGGTCGCTGCGGACTGGCTCAGCCGCTGGCCTTAGCCGGGCCGCCGCGTTGCGGCCGCCGCGCCCCGGCCGCCGCGTTGCGGCGGCAGGTTTCCCGGCGCCGAGCCGTAAGTAGCACATTCCGGACCAGATCCCACAGTGCAGGAATACATGCTTCACAACATGGCAAAACACAAGATGTGCCGGAACGCTATGACCCAGCGAGCATCGCAGAAGATCTTGGAGAGTGCCGACAGCGGGGCCTGGACTGGCTAGACCGCAGCACGTCGGGTCAGCGGGCTATCCGCGCGGCCTCGCTGCAGGCGCTTGCCGCGGACTACGTCAGGACGCGCGGGCTCCTTGCCTCGGGCCGCATCGCGCAGATCAAGGTTCTCCTGGCGGACGGGATCGCTGAGCTAGCAAGACAAGGACACCCCTCGGACGCCAACTTGCTCCGCGAGTTGTTCTTCGGCAGCTCTACCGACGCAGCGATCCGGGCGCCTGGTGAACTCCTCCAGAATGCCAGGAGGAAGGCGGGCGACACCGAGGTCAGATTCCGCGAACGTCGATCTGCCCTCATGCGGTCATTCGCACAGTTCCTCATCACGTTTGTGCGGTCCGTGTCCCGCTCCGGTAGCGAAACCGCCGCCGAGGCAGACAGCGCGAGCAGGCACTACCTGCCACCGCAGACCGGGTCTGCGCCTGACAATGAGTACTTCACGGAACTGCTCGCCAATGCGGTAAACGCAACGATCATCGGCATCACCAACGAGCGCCTCCTGCCGGCGCTTCAGGTCGCGCTCAGCCGGAAGCGGGAAGCCGGGCCACCCGACGCGTTCTGGAACTCGCTGCGGGTCGTGTTTCTCGGTGAGTCGCTGCTTGACGTGGTGAATGACGAGCGCGAGGAGTTCCATGACCCTCAGGAGGCACTCCGGCAGCGGCGCCTGGAGCGAACCTGGGCGCGTCGATCCATCGGGGTGTTCCTGAAGAGAACTCACTCGACCCGGTGGGCTCTCTACGACTGGCAGTACCTGCCGGTCATCACCGGATCGCTGTTTGAGTTCCAGGACGGCAAGAAGCTGGTGCACTTGCTCGTCAGGCCGCCACGGCGACCAGCGTCAGACTACCTATTTATCGACGTCAACGACCACGTGGATGAATTCAGCGCTGTGTTTGAGGACATCGTTCACCACAGTACAAGCGACACCATGATCGTTCCGGTCGGAGCTCCCGCCGGCCGGACATTCCAGTGCAACGAAGTCCGCCTTCATGCACGAGTGCTGAAGGACGGCTCCGGCGCCAGCGGCTGGCTTCCGATGGTCCTCGTCATCACGTCGCGGCTGCGGAACGGCCGGGCCGAGGCGGTCTTGCAACTGCGTACCGTCCAGAATGCGGCCAGAGAAGAGAACCGCCTGTCGCATCTGGGCGGTCACATCCTGCATGAGGACCGCGTACGGCCATCGGGCCGACCGCTACCGGAAGTGCCTAAGGCGTTCGATTACCTGCATGAGACGCCGCTGAGTGCCGCTGAGCGGCTGGTAAGGGACGCGACCGGAGCGGATCCGGGTGCCGCGCTGCGTCCGGTGACGACCGGGAGCTATCTATATCCGGACAAGGAGCACCTGTTCTTCTTCATCTTCGCGCTCGAACTGCCCGAGAGCCTGCACTTCCCCCGGCGGGCTGAGATGCACCCCTTCCGGCTGACCGAACTGCTTGCGATCCGGGCCAACCAGGTGCTGAGCTCCGCGGACCAGCTGTGCCGGAGAGATGATGTCTCCCAGCGGGCATTCGCGGCCGCGGCCGAAGTCCTGGCGCTGAACCTGACGTTGCATGATCTTTCAGATCTTGCCGAGACAATGCTCAGCCTGGTCGAGAAGTCGGCCGACGAGCGCGAAGCAGCGGCCGCGTCGATGAGCGAGCTGATAGTCGACAGGACTGCGCCCAGCTGGATCGATCCGAGCCGGGAAGCACTGCTCGAGGGCCTGGCGGGCTGGCACTACAGGGAGTTCTTTTCCGTCCTCCTTCCGCTGTATGCCGAGCTCCGGGTCGACGAGGCCGCGCAGCTGTGCGCCGGAATTGAGGCCGATGAACGGAAGCGAGCAGCTCGTGACCGGCTCGCGGAGCTGTATCAGGATGAGCACCTCGTCGCGATGCTGCCACAGGAGTTGTGAGCCGTGCAGCGACCCTAGAGGTGGCAGAATATGACAGACCAGCCAGAACGGAAGTCCTTCCCCCAATGGACGACCTTGTGACAGACTGAACAGCCAGTGAAGGCTCCTTGGCCATCACATGTCAGCCTGTCATCGGCGGCATGGCATAGTCGGCCAACCATTCCCAGCAGCGGAGATCAGTACGTGCCGAATGACGCCCACTCAACGACGAATGCCGCTAGCGTTGCCGCCTACTTCGACAAGCTCTACCGCCCCGACGAACGCTACTGGTGGCGGCACGGTGACCCGTACTCCGTCGACCCCAACGATTACCGCACCTCACTGCTGACCCAGTTGACACTGCGCCTGATCCGCGACCGTGGACCTGGTCGCGCGCTGGATCTTGGCGCCGGCGAAGGCGCGGACTCGATCCGGCTGGCACGACTCGGATACGCCGTGACGGCGGTCGACATAAGCGAGGCGGCCACTGAGAAGATCAAGAGGTTCGCGGCGGCCGCCGGCGCTAGCGTGAGCGTCGAGACCGCGGATATTAGCAGGTACCGACCCGAAGGTCAGTTCGACGTAATCATCTGCAACGGCGTTTTGCACTACATCAGGGACAAGGCTGGCGTCATCGAGCGCATCCAAACGGCGACCCGTCCTGGTGGGCTCAACATCGTATCGTCGTGGAGCACTTATACGCCCGTGCCTGGGTGCCATAACAGCATCCCCGTGTATTGTGACTATGAGGACGGCGCCATCACGGGCGCATACAACAGCTGGGACGTAAAGTTCATATACTTCGAACATGACAAGCCGGAAGAATCTCACACCGGAATGCCACAGCACACGCATAGCCATATCAAGGTAATAGCGGAGAAACCAAAACTCTAGACTTCCGCGGCGCAGCTCACCGTTGGCCGAGCAGCCGCTCGCATTTACAAGAACGAAGAACGTCATGCGCGATCGGGGTTCTGAGTCAGGGCTCGTTCCTTCACACGTCGCGCATGGGCCACTGCTGAGCATAATAATCCCTGTTTACAATCTCGAGTCCTATATAGCGCCGTGCCTCGACGCCATCGCAGGGCAGGCATTCCAAAATGTCGAGATTATCGCCGTAGACGGCGGCTCCACCGATCGCTCGCGCGAGTTGCTGGAAAAGAGAATGACAGACGAGCCGCGACTCTCTGTCGTGTGGGCGGACAGAATCGGCCCTGGCAAAGCTCGCAATGCCGGGGCACGCATGGCTACCGGCGCATACCTTTGGTTTGTTGACGGCGACGACCAGATCGCTCCGGGATGCCTGACTCCGATATCAGAGCGCCTGCTGGCAGAACGCCCGGACGTCCTGGTGATTAATCATGCGGTGCTGCGCCCGGACAATACCCTCGGGCCGGGCCAGGATGATCGCGTGGTCAGACGGGAGGACGGGAAGCCGTTCACCCTGGCGGAGCGGCCGTGGCTGGTTGAACTCGGCCTAGTATCCTGGAACAAGATCGTCCGGCGGGAGTTCCTCCAGTCGGCGGGCCTGGAGTTCGCCAGCTCATGGCCGCACGAGGACGTGCCCGTCTCCTGCGAACTGCTGCTGACAGCGCATCGGCTCAGCGTTTTGAATCACGTGTGCTACTACTACCGGAAGCATCGGCCCGGTTCAGCGACGAGCGCCGGTAGCCAGGCCAGGCACTTCGCGGTGTTCGACTCATGGCCGCCAGTCCTAGCCCGAAATCGCGAGAGAATGCGGGCGGAATCTGGCGACCCCCCGGTAACCCGAGAGGTGTACCACCGGCTCTTCCGTCACTCGGTCTGGCACTGCTCGACGATTCTGGACACTGCCGGATACGTTGCCCCGGCCGATCGGCGTGCATTCTTCAGCCAGATGTCAGAGCTCTACGCCGAGTACGTCCCTCCTGGCTGCCGGCTGCCCAATGGATTCCGCGGAATGAAATTCTGGCTGATAGCGCGAGGGTTCTACCGTGGGTATACGGTTCTTGATCCGCTGAACAGAGTGCGGCTAGCCGCGCAGCGGGTGCTCACTCGCCCGCAGACATAGCCGTCGGCGCCGTCGGCCGCGGCGAGAGGCCGGCGGCGGGTGGCCAGGGCGAGCCGATGGCGTGCCCAGGCGAAGGCAAGCACTTCGGTCCAGCTTCCGCGCGGCAGGTTCCGTGCTCTGGCTGGCACCGACGCTCAGCGGCGGCGCCAGCCGCATCAAGATGGTTATGCTGCCTTCTGGGTTCTGGCGTCAGGCGCGGTCTCGATAGCTTCTGACACGCTCTCGATTTCTGGCACGAGCCTTGAATGCGAAATCTCGGCTTCTGCGCGCGCCCTCGATCGCGGCCAGTCCATCGGATCCGCAGTGAAGGCCACTATGCGCCGCGCGATGGCCTCCAGGGGGCCGCGAGCGGGATTGCCCAAACTCCATTTCGCGTCCTCGCGCCTGCTCGCGACCGTGACAGTGAGCGCAGCAACTATTGGTGCACCGACCGCCATCGCGGCGATGCAGAGTATCAAGATGAACACCGTCACCACCTCCTCGCGAACCTTCTGCTGGGGTCGACTGCGATCCCCGTGCCCGCCTGCCGGACACCAGTTCTCGCAGGCAATTGCAGGTTCGCAAGAAGTGCCGATCAATACGAGACAAGAACTGACCAGAAGCCGCGCAAAAGGTGACCAGTATCACCATGAAGTGCAGAAAGACGGCCAGCTCGGCCGCACCCGGTGATCTCGGGCGGGGTGGCGCGATTCAGCTGGCGGGCTGGCCGTTGCTCTGGCCGCGGGCTGCAGGCGTGGGCTCAAAGGCCAGCGCGCAGGAGTTGATGCAATAGCGCTTGCCGGTCGGAGCTGGCCCGTCGCTGAAGACATGGCCCAGGTGACCGCCGCAGCGGCGGCAGATCACTTCGATGCGGCGCATGAGCAGGCTGTAATCGGCGCGCAGCTGAACCGCCTGGGCCACAGCCGGCTCGTAGAAACTCGGCCAGCCCGTGCCGGATTCGAACTTCGTGTCCGAGCGAAACAGCACATTCCCGCACCCCGCGCAGCAGTAGCTGCCGTTCAGCTTCGCATGGACATATTCACCCGTGAAGGCAGGCTCGGTGCGGCCGCGGCGCAGCACGTCGTACTGCTGGGCACTCAGTTCCTGCCGCCATTGCTCGTCGGGCTTGGTTATCTCGGCCGCCGCAGCGGCCCTGACAGACTTTGTGCGGCGCATCGGTGACCTCCCTGGCGCGGACTTATAAGGAAGGGATCCGGCCGGCGGCTCGGCGCATCGTCGGCCGGGCAGGCGCCAGCCAGCGAACAGGTCGACGCCTACCCGGTCGAACAAGCTGGCGAAGGGAGTAATTCCGGCATAGCGACGGCATGGTCCCTGTCGCTGTCAGCGGTCACTGAACCCCTCGTCACGCTTTTACGCAGGACCGATCGGCCGAAGCGTGGCAGCGCACCCAGGCTCTGCGCGGACTCGCAGCACTGGCATGCTCAACAAGGCGAGACTTCCAGTAGCGAGCGGATGATTGTCGTTCCGGGCGCGGGCGCTTGCAGTGGTGTCTCGGTGCGCGCAATCTGCAGCGCGGTGATGCCGATTGCGACCGCGCCCGTGCAACAGGCGGGCTGATCGTCGATGAACACGGCGGCGGTAGCGGCGACGCCGAGCCGGTCGAGGGCTCGCTGATAGATCCGGGCGTCAGGCTTAACGCAGCCGGCCTCGCAGGACAAGATGACCGCATCGGCCAGCGCGCTGACGCCGAGGTCGGAAAGCAGCTGCCGGGTGTTCTCGATGCAATTGCTGACCAGCGCGATCTTGATACCCTGCGACCGGAGGCTGTGCAGGAACGGGATGGCATCGTCGTAGAGGCGCGAGGAAGCGGCGAGCAGTTCCCGGTCTGTGCGCACTAGCTCGCTCACCAGGCCCGGCCCTGGCCTGATGCCGCAGGCAGTCAGGATCTGCTCGAATCCTCGCGTCATCGTGATCCGGCCGTGGGTGAGATCGGGACTGAGCCGAGCGAAGGCCTCATTCCAGCTCTGCGGCTCGACGCGGGCGATCGCCGGCAGCTCGTTCCTGAGGATGTCGAAGTCGCACGTTAGGAGCGTCTCGTACACATCGACGAGGAACGCCTCCGGTCGGCAGGACTCACTGTCGGAGCCGGCCGGACGCATGAGCCGACGCTACCGGAACTGGGCCGGGCCGTGGTACGGACTAGGTCCGGCTGGCTGCCTCCTGGATGCCGAGCAGCATCCGGCGCAGGCTCGCCTGGTCAGTCCGCGACAGCGGGCGCAGGATGCCGAGCTGGTCGCCCGGCACGCCGGTCAGGGCGACGGTCCTGATGGCTGATCGTCTTGGTCGTGGGCGACTGGCGCTACTTCATCGCGACCGCGTTGGCAGGCGAGCCGATCCCGCCCGGTGCATTGAAGGGAGCGCTGACCAGGAACGCCTCGTATCTCCCATCCATGGCGCAGTCAGCGGCGAGGTCAGCCAGCCACCACAGCTCGCCCAGGGCCATCCCGAACTGTCCGATCAGCACGTGGTGCAGGAAGCCCATGGGGTGCGCCTGCGGACTCATATCCGCGGGCCAAACCTCGACCCCGAAGGTGTCGGAGCCGATCGCGGCGACGTGACTGTCCCACAGGTACTCGCAGACCTCCTCGGTATGCGCGAGCCCCGGCGCGGCCAGCCGGGCGGGCAGCCGCCTGCGGATCTCGAGCGGCCGGTCGGCGTACCAGGCGGCGAACCCGGTGTGCAGCAGCAGGATGTCTCCGGTCTGGTAGGCCAGGCCCGCCCTGCGGCGGGCAAGCTCTAGGTCGTCGACGCCGATCGCAACGCTCTCACCAGGGCTATAGGGCAGCCCGGCGTCGGTCATCGCCGCCTTGACGTCGAGCAGCACCGCGCGGCCCGCGATGCCATGCCGAGCCCAGTGGTCGATCGTGTTCCGGGTACCGGCAAGCACGTCGGCCTCGGTGGCGCCGTTGTAGAACTCGTCCGGCGCGTACCCGACATGACCGAGGGAGTCCCACTGGCTCGAGCATTGCGGATAGAAATTGTCATAGAGGTCGTCGAAGCCCGAGCTGCCTGGGTCGTGCACGATGGTGTGCCGTGCCGTACCGCGTGACCTGGCAAGTGCCGGATTGACGCTGCCGAGCGGCAGGTCCAGCGGGAACACACGACCGCGGCGAACCAGGCTGGCCGCGGCGGCGATCCGTTCCGGCGTCAGCAGGTTAATTAGCCCGAGATTGTCGTCGGCGCCGAACAGGCCCCAGGCGCTGCGGCCGCCGCGCGGTGCCGGCGGGAGTTCCCGGTACGTCGGCAGCTCTGCCATGGCGCGCCTTTCGCGAGCAGCAGTCGATGTGCTCCGGATAATGCCATATGGCCTCGCGCGTGCGGGCCCGCCTTTCATGGCTGCCCTGATCAGGTCCTCTGGTCGATCACTGAATGCCAACGGGCGCGGAGCACCTCGACGACTCGTAGCTCGGTCCGAAGAGGCCTGTCAGTCGTCGCTTAGGTCACCTTGCACCTTAGGGTTCAGGACGGCTACGAGCATAGGCGCCCGCCAGGACATTCCTCGCAATACGCGAACTCCACCCGACCCGCCGCCCCGGACGCACGGCCCAGCCCACCGCCGGCAAGCATGCTTTGATGGCACGCGCACAGACTCTGCCTGGTCCGCCGCCTGCCACCCCAGCGGCGAGCCCAAGCCACGAGCCGTTGCCGGAAGGCCCGCTGGCCGGGCGATATGCGGCCGCCGCGGCGATGGTCGTCCTGTTCCTGGTGCCCTACCTGGGCCTATCCGCCGCTCTCCAGCCGCTCGCACCGATCATCTCCGCTCAGCTGCACATGAGCTTGCAGACGCTCGGCCTGGCCTCGGGCCTGGCCAATGCTGGCTACGCAGTCGGCACCGTGCTAGCAGTCCAGCTCGCGCAGCTACTGCCGCAGCGGAGGCTGCTTGTCGTCTACGCCAGCGTGCTAGTGATCGGCTCGGTGCTGGCAGCGGCCGCGACGGGGCCCGGTATGTTCATCGCCGGCCACATCCTGCAGGGCCTGTGCACCAGCATGCTGCTCATCGCCGCGGCACCGCCCCTGTTCCTCGGGTATCCGGCGAAGCTGCGCTGGACCGCAGTGATCTTCAACATGTGCATCTTCGGGGCCGTCGCGGCTGGCCCGCTGATCGGCGGCGCCCAGGCGTCGTTCCATGCCTGGCGACCGCTGTTCTGGATCGTGGCTGGCGTCGCGGCGCTCGGCCTGCTGATGTCCTTGCTGACGTTCCAGGACGCCCCGCCCGCCGACCGCACCGCGCCCAGGGACGGGCTGGCCATCGGACTGGCCGCGAGCGGCTCAGTGGCGGCGTTCTGGGGTACTTCTGAGCTGCTCACCCATCGATTCCTCGACCCCGTCGCTATCGTTCCGCTGGTGGTCGGGCTGATCCTGATCGTCATCCTGTGGGTTTACCAGTACCGGGCCCGGCGGCCCTTGCTCACCGTGCGTGCGCTGGCCAGCACCATCCCGGTGACCGGGATTATCGTGGCCGTCTGCGCGGCGGCGGCGGCGACGTCAGCAATCGGGCTGACTGCCACGATCCTCGCTCCTCGCCACACGCCGCTGGACCTGGGACTGCTCTTCATCCCCGAGCTTGTCGCCGCGGTTGTCACTGCGGCGGCGTTCGGGCTGGTATTTAAGACGCGGCTGATCCATTACTTCGCGCTCATGGGCCTGGCGTTCCTGGCCGCCGGGATCGCCGTGTTCAGGATCACGATCCCGCCCACCTCGACGCTCGCGCTGGTCGGCTCCGGACTTGTCGGGGTCGGCATCGGGGCTTCGGTCACTCCGGCGCTGTTCCTGGCGGGCTTCTCGCTCCGCTCGGCCTCGATTCAGCGAGTTTTCGCGATCCTCGAACTGCTCCGGGCGGTCGCCGCCTTCATGATCGTGCCCATCTTGCTGCATTTCGCCACGACGCTGACCGGCCTGGCAACTCCAGCGATGAGTATCGCCCTCTGGGTCTGCTTCGGATTGTCGGTCGGCGCGGCAATAGTCGGTATCGGACTGTATGCGCTAGGCCGGGTGCGGCCGCCTGCTCCGGCGCTGGAACGCTGGATGGGCGGCATGGAACCGGCCTGGGATTCCCCGCCGCTGCTGGCCGCCCTCCGCCATCGCGCGGCGCCAGCCGAGGCCGTATCTCTCGCTCCCGCTCCGGCGGGCGCGGGCCTCGAGGCGGCACCGGTCAGCCCTACCCGGCCGCGGCCCTTCCGCCGTGCGGAGGAGGTCGGACCCGTGCTGTTTGCTTACGATGGCTCCGATCTGGCCAAAGCCGCCATCGCCGAGGCCGGCCATCAGCTGCCTCGCCGGCGTGAGGCGCTAGTCCTTACCGTCTGGCGAACGTTCGGCGTCGGGTTCACTCCGGAGCCAGGGGCGCAGTTCGACGCCGCATGTGGGGGCGCCGTCAGGGAGGCTGCCGAGCAGACCGCCGCCGCAGGAGCCGCCATGGCCGACGCGGCCGGGTTCCGGGCACAGGCACTGGCGGTCGAGGAAACGCCGGCCTGGAAGGCCATCCTCGACACGGCCAAGGAGCATGACGCGAGCCTCATCGTGCTCGGTTCCCATCACCACGCCGGGCTGGGCGGCCACATCGCCGGCAGCGTGGCCGGTGATGTCATGGCCCGGTCAGCCCGACCGGTCCTGATCATCCACGATCATGGTGCCGCCGACGGCCATGCGGCTGCCCAGACGTCGCTCGCGGATGCGGGTCAGCGGCAGCCGCACTGACGCCAAGACCTGCGGCCAATCCCGCGTTCGTACGCCGAGTGAAACGCGACGCACCAGCACCCGCCATAGATCCCGTTGTTGCGTTCGACCAGCTCCGCGAACGCGTCCCAGGTGGCGAGGCCGAGCGGCCGGATCGTTTAGGGCACCCTGGCTTAGCTGACCTGGATACCGGAGATGGGCGGCGGTCAGGCATGGGCGGCCTCGGCCAGCAGGTCGGCAAGCTCGGCCGGACGGGTGAACATCGGCCAGTGGCCCGATTCGATGTCGACGTAATCGATGTGCCGGGCCCTGGAGAGCTCTGGCACCTCGCCCCCGTCGATCCACTCCTTGGCCTGGGCGGGGGAGAACTCCGGGCAGATCAGCGTGACAGGCACGTCGAACCGGCGCTCGTGGCGCAGATGTACCACCCCGTTCGCCACGGCGGCCGGGACCGGGATCGCGGCGGCTGCGATCGCATGACGGTGCTGCTCGTCCAGGTCGGCGGAGTCAGGGCCATCGAACGGCCCCCACCCAGGGAAAGGCATGACGCCGTCCACCACCTCGAAGAAGCTGGCGTACGTGTCGCCGTCGCTAGACGGGAAGCCGCCGATCATCGCGGCCCGCGCCACCTTATCCGGCCGGGTGTCGGCAGCCATCCAGGCGAGCGTGCTGGCGGCCGAATGACCGACGACCACCACACTGCTGGCGGCCGCATCAACTTCCGCGATTACCGTCGCCAGCTGGTCCTCAAGCGTGGCCTGGGCTGACGGCGCTCCCTGACCGGGCAGCGATATGGCCACGGCCCGATGGCCCAGGGCCCGCAGACGTGGAGTGACCGCATCCCACGCGGACCCGTCGAGCCAAAGACCGGCGATGAGGAGGATGTCCATCGTGATTGCTGCTCCTTTTCCGGTGCGTGCAGATTGCTGGCCGGGCGCACGGCCTGCTGCGATCGTCTGCTGCTGGACCCGGCAAACCGGCCTGGCTTGACCGTACCGGCATTACCGGACGATCGGCTTCCGGTTAATCGGCGACTCGCCCTACCCTCATAGCCGTGGCACCTAGAGTCAGCCCCACGGCTCGCGCGTTGCAGACGCTCGAGATCCTTCAGATCCGGCCAGGTACTACCGCCGGCCAGATTGCCGAGCGCCTCGGAGTCACCGAACGCGCCGCACGCCGTTACGTCGCGATCTTGCGAGAGGCCGGGGTGCCCGTCGAGTCGTCCCGTGGCCGGCATGGCGGCTACCGGCTCGGCCGCGGGATGCGGCTGCCACCGGTGGTATTTACCGAAGACGAGGCGCTAGAGCTGGTGATGGCCGTGCTCGAGGGCCATCCGGCAGCGACCGGCGAAGGCGAGCTGGCCGGTTCAGCGCTGGCCAAGGTCATCCGGGCGCTGCCAGAGAGCATCGGCCACCAGGCTGCGGCACTGCGCGAATACGCGTCGGCAGCACCCGACCGCCGCGCTGCTCATCCGGATCCCGCCGTGACCAGCGCACTCGTCGTCGCGGTCGCGTCCCGGCACCGGGTATTGCTCAAGTACCGGAGCGGCTCAGGCCGCGAATCGGAGGCCGAGGTTGACCCGTGGGCGGTCGTCGTCCGCCACGGTCGCTGGTATCTTCTGTGCCACTCCCACCGTGCGGGCGCGGTCCGCAGCTACCGGGTCGACCGGGTTGGCACTGTCGAGCAGACTCGCCACTCGTTTACGCCCCCCGACGGCCTGGACCCGGTAGCGGCGCTCGAGGAGAACCTCGGTGAGGGCTGGGACTTTCCCGCCCACGTCGTGTTCGAGGCGCCGTACTCCGAGGTGGCCCCGTGGATCCGCGTCCCGATGGGACGCCTCGAACCGCACGCCAGCGGATGCGTGCTGGTCGGCAGCACCAGCAACCCGGCCATGTACGCACAGGAGTGGCTGGCGCCCATGCCGTTCGCATTCCGCGTCGAGGGCGGCGACGAACTCCGCGCCGCCGTCGCAGCGCTTGCGTCGCGATGTGCGGCCGCGGTCGCAGTCGCAATCGAAGACCAGCCTGAACAGATCACGTAACCTGCGGCCAAACACACCCTTGAACAGCTGCGGTGAGTCAGCCGTTCCACCAGTCGAGCACCCGGAGCGCGCGGAGGGTATTCCAGCGGCTCGGCTCTCCCACGCCACTCTCAAGGGCAAAGTGGACGCGGCCTGGATGGACGCGGTCGAGCAGCCAGCGGCCGTCCGGCTGCCGCTTCGACCGCACGACCTCCACGGCCGCGGCCATCCGGGAATCCGGCTCAGCGCCCGAACTCCGGAAGTAGTCGAGCGCGCGCAGCACGTCGTAGTGCCAGTAATAGGGGAAGGCGAAGTCGAGATACTCCGGATTGACGACCTCGCCTGTGCTCTTGCGTCGGAACAGGCCGCGCTCGAGCAGGTACTCCTCACCATTGCGTCGCGCCTCGTGCACTGCGGCGGACCCGCCGGTCGCGCGCTCGAATGCGAGTAGCCCGTCGAGCACGGCGAGGGTCGTGTCGAACGAGGAGCGCACCGATCCGTTCTCGGCCTCGCAGTTCCATCCGCCATCAGCGAGTCGCTCACCGAGGATCCGGTCGACGAGGGGCGAGACGTCCACCGTGTAGTAGGCGCCCGCCTCGATCGTCCTGCCGTTGATGCACGGCTCGACCTCGCCGTCGAAGTACCGCTGCCCGGCGTGCTCCCAGCGCCCGTGCTCGGCGACGAGCGCGATCGCACGGCGCACCGCCGCGGACGCCGGGTCGAGCCCGAAGATCTGCAGCGTCTGCAGGGTGTGCATTGTCGCAGTCCAGGGTTGCCCCGGTTCGCCACCGGTGTAGGACGCCGGGAAGCAGGCGCCGCCGTCCCACAATCCGTCGGCACCCTCGAGCGCCAGAAGACGGGCGCCCCAGCCCTCGTGCTCCACGCGCGCTCGTTCGGCGGCGACTTCATCGGGTGAGGCGTCGGTGAGATCGCGCAGCACCTGCCAGCGAATGGCTGGGTCGGAGTCGAGTAGCCAGTCGATCACGGTCATCGGGGCAGTCATCGACGACTCCTGGATGGTGGCGGTCAGGTTGGTGTCGTTGGTCATGAGGTTCAGGCTAAATCCGATCCCGGACGATCGGCATCCGGGAAAGCGCAGGCGTTCCTGAAGATGCGGGAATTTCCGATCCTGCCAGGCGAGGAGCCCCGCGGAAGGTATAGGCCAGCTGAGCGACCAGAACAGGATCGTGGGCTCCGTCGTAGATCCAGCGGCGCCCGAGCACCCCGTGCTCCGCTGTTCGCGCCATTCCTCGGCTGAGGCGGGCGTGCAGTCACCGACGCCTGTGAAGCACGATGCGGGGGCTGGCGAGGTCGCGGTTGTCGATGATGATGTCCGCGATGTCATGGGGGCGGACTTCGGCGAGATAGATTTTCTCGGCCGCGTGGTAGCGGTCGCGGTGCACGCGGGTGGCTTCGTCGATGCCTTCGGTCGCGGCGTCCCGGCTGACGCTGCGGCCCAGCGCCGTCGCCGGGTCGACGTCCAGCCAGATGCGGTACTCCCAGTAGTGGTCGTATTCGGGGCGAAACGCGAACACGGTGTCAAGCACCAGGATCGTGCCCGGCGGCGTGCGCACCACCATGCCCCGGTGATCCTGGCCGGTTAGGGGATCGTGGCCGCACAGCGCCACTTCGCCGGAGCCGGCCGGGCCCGCCGGAATGAGCAGCAGGTCGCGGGCCGAGGCGAAATCGTAGGCGTTGCGGTAGTAGCCGGCGCCGCTGACGCGGTCGTATCCGTGCTCGCGGGCGTGCCGCCACGGATGCTTGAAGTCATCCATGGACGCGCGCATTGTCGGCCGCCCCGCCCGACGCAGCGCCACGGCCAGCTCGTGCCCGAAACTCGTCTTGCCCGCGCCGGTGAGGCCGTCGACGGCGACCCTGAGCCGACCCGTACCCAGCTCGGTGATCCAGGCGGCGACCGTGCCGATCAGCACGGCCCGCTCAGCCGAGGCTGGCGGCGGAATCGGCTGCCGCCAGGTGGATACCGACTCAAACGCCTGCACCCCCTGAGCCTAGATCCGCTCGGCGGTCACCCGGCTGTCACGAGTCCCCGGCGTACTTGTCGTGATGCCGCAGCTCCACGTCCTCGTCCTGGCGGCCGAGCGGGGTGAGGTCCAGGTACTGGTCGGTGCTGCACAGCAGATCGGCGATGGCATAGCCGGTGTAAGAGTGCAGGACGGTGTCGCCGTCGCGGTAGAAGACGCTGACGCCGCCCTGCTCGCCTGGCCGGGCGGCCCAGGCATCTCCGCGGTCGATTAGTTCCTGCTTGGTCCTGAAGTTCCACTGAATCGGCGCGACGTCCTCGTCGTGCGTGACGTGGAAGTCGTAATTGAAGTCGCTGCCCAGCGACGAGTACCACGGGAACGACCACCCCATCCGCTGCCGGAACGGCTCGATCTTGCCGATCGGCGCGCGGGATACCGCGGCGAAGGTGGTGTTGCGAGCGTGCAGGTGCGCAAGGCTGCCCACGCTGTCGGCCTGGTACGAGCAGACCGGGCAGCCTTCGTCCCAGGCCGGGTCGAACATAAAGTGCTGGACGATGAGCTGGCGCCGGTCCTCGAACATGTCCAGCAGGCTCACTGTCCCGGCGGGCCCGTCGAACCGGTATTCCTTCCCTACTCTGACGGCCGGCAGTTCCCGGCGGCGCTCGCTGACGTTGGTCAGTGCCTTGGCCGCCTGCTCCTCGGCCGCCAGCAGTTCCTGACGCTCGGCGAGCCACTCATCGGCCGACACGATCCTCGGCACGCTCATCGCGGCACTCCTTTCCCGGACGCTGTCGCCCTAACGACGAACAGGTTAGGCACCAATGGACAGCTCACTAAGCGCGGCTTCGGAGGCAGCCTAGTCCTGGCCAACTACAGCCCGGGTGCCTGCGACGCGGGCGGGCATCGCATCCTCTGATTGAATCGGCTCGTGTGTCCAGCCTGCGATCTGGGAGGCCGCCTAATGGGGTACGGGTCAGCGATGCGGCTCGGCTTCGGCGAGGTCCTCGGTGCGGTCGCCGGTGCGCTGACGGGGCCTGCTGTTCGTCGCGGTCTCGGTCAAAAGTGACGTGCTGCCTGCCTCCCGGCGCCTGACTTCCCGCGCCGCTCAGACTCTGGTGCTGTTCATGACCGCGGTGCTCATCGCGGTCTTGCTGGTGGCTCCGCAGCCAGCGGCAGCCATCGGTGCGGAGCTGCTGGCTGTGGCCGTGGCCTCGGGCGCTGCTTTGGTCATCTTGGACCGGCGAGCCGGTCACAGTCCTGGTCAGGGCGTGGTCCGCTACATCCAGAAATTCTCTCCCAACATGGTCACTGCAGTGCTCGTAGGCGTCGCCGGGATCACCGTCCTGCTGAAGGCCGGCGGCGGCTTGTACTGGCTGATCCCCGCAGCGGTGGCGAGCCTGCCATATCCGGCACGGTGCGATGGTCAGCTGGCTCAGCGTGTCGCGTAGCTCTCGCCGTTCGAGGAGATCACCGCGATCTCTGACGCTGTCTGCCCGTCGGAGAAATAGTCGACGCAGCGGTCGGTGTTGCCGCTTTCTGCCTTGCAGACGACTGAGGTGACCTTCAGGCCCGGCGTGTAGAACTGGCTGCTCGGGTCGCTGACGCGCTTTTGCAGCTGGGCCTTGATAGACGCAGCGACCACGGTCGGATTACTGAAGTTGGACGCGGCAGCGCTCGAGGCGATCACTACTATCAGCACAATCACGCCGAGCGCGTCGAGCACAGTCGAGGCGATCGCCCAGGTCCGCGCCTTCCGCGACTCGCTGATGGCGGCGGGCTGGTCGCCCGACTCCCACAGCGGGCGGACCTTCCGAGCATGACTCATGGCCACCAGGGCTGTGGGCAAGCCAAGTATCAGGTTGAAGAGCACGCCGCCGCCGGCCGCGATTCGTGCCCAGATCAGATGCGTGGGCGGCGGCTGGCCTTGCGGCGTCGCCCCATATCCGGGCCTGACGTAGCCGGGTGCCGCGGGACCGGCCTGCCCGAATCCCCACGGCGAGGGACTTCCGGGCTCTTGGCTGAAGTCGGAGGACCCGGGTCCCTCGGTCATCTGCGATCCCATCTGCGGGCACGAAGGAAATGGCTAGGTTCAGCCGATATCTGGCTGATTGTAGTAGGTGCCGTCCCGGCCAGGAAACCCGTCATCAGAACGTACGCGTGCGGGGTGGCGTCGCCGGGCGGCGGAACAGAGAGCTGCAGGCCGCGAATATCGCGCCCGACGAGGCGTCAAGGGGCGGTTCCGGGATTAGCGACTAAGGGTCGCCGGGTGCACCGGGCATGCTGCGTTGTAGTGCTTCAGGGTCAGCCTTCCCTGGGAATACGCCCACGAGCAGGTACAGCAATTAGGCACGTGGTCGGACGTTATGACCTCGGTAGGTACGCCACTGCGCCGCTCGGCGCGACCCGGCTGGTACGGCAGCGGCTGCCCGACGAGGGCAAGAGCAGGCCCCTCGGTCCTGGCTTCCTGGACAGCTCCGTCAGCGAGCGCCAGCCACTCCCGCGGCCTGGCATCCGATGAGGACTGGGCTGGTGAGCGCCGTTTGACGCGGACCCTGGCTCCGGGGATTTTGTCACTCGCCCGGCTGTCCATGTCATCCAGAATATCCGCCGAGCGGTAGGGAGGGTGACTCTCGCCGCCTATGGCCAGCGCGGTCCGGCCCGCGGCGCTAGGCCGCGGGGGAGATCAGCACGGTCCCAGCCAGGGCCTGTGCTCAGCCCAGCGCGCGGGCAGGTCGGTGCGCCCGTCGATGCTGTACATGACTTGCATCGGCCCAGGGGCGCCAGCTTCGCGCGCGGGGGCGTGCCTGAGAATGAAGCGCATGAAAGCGTCGGCCTCGCTGGTGAAGCCCAGCCGGAGCAGCGCGTAGACGCAGAAGGCCGCATCGCGGACCCACACGTACCGGTAGTCCCAGTTACGCTCCCCGCCGATCTGCTCGGGCAGGCTAGTCGTCGGCGCGGCCACGATGGCGCCGGTAGGTGAGTAGGTCAGCAGCTTCAGCGTCAGGGCTGACCGATGCACTATCTCGCGCCACCGACCCCGGTACCGGGACGCCGAGAGCCAGCTCCGCCAGTACGCGATTGTGGCGTCCCCGAGTTCCTCAGCTTCCTCGCGGGAACATCCGTGGGGCACGGCGCCGGCGCTTACCTCGTCCAGCGCGAATACCGCCGCCTCACCCTCAGCCAGCGTGAACTCGGCTGTCACATCGCGGCCGTCGTGCTCGACCGGCACCGTCGCGCTGAGACCGCAGTCGCTGCGCCTGGACAAGGGCCCCAGCGGTCCTGTCCGCCCCTGACCCGGTTTGACCGCCCGCGGACCGGGACCGGCGGCTGCCGGTCCCGGCGCGGGCGCGCCACTCTGCTTAGGTAGGTGTCGTGGCGGCTGGCCGACCCGTGCCCGTGACACTGCCCGATGCCATAAGCGTGCACGGCGCCCGGCAGAACAACCTGCGCGACGTCGACGTCGACGTGCCGCTGTGGCGCACGGTCGCCGTGGTCGGCGTGTCCGGATCGGGCAAGACATCGCTGGCCATCGGCACCTTGTACGCCGAGGGCATGCAGCGGTACCTCTCCGGCCTGAGCACCTACAGCCGCCGCCGGCTGACCCAGGCACAGCGCCCGGACGCGGACCGGATCGATCACCTCCCGCCGGCGCTTGCCCTCCGCCAGCGGCCCCCGATTCCTGGACTGCGCAGCACCGTCGGGACCATGTCCGAAGTCCTGAACGTCCTGCGGCTGATGATGTCGCGGCTCGGCTCGCACCTGTGCCCGAACGGCCACCGGGTCGGCCCGTCAGTCGCCGCGTTTGCCGAGGAGATCGTCTGCCCGGTGTGCGGGGCGCGCTTTGAGCACCCCAGCGCCGAGTCCTTTGCCTTCAACTCCTACGGCGCGTGCCCGGCCTGCCAGGGCCTCGGGGTGCGGTCTGAGGTCGACGAGGCCAGCCTGGTGCCCGACCCGGACAAGACGATCGAAGAGGGGGCGGTGCTGCCCTGGAACTTCGGTGGGCGGCGGCTGTCAATGTATGCCGCGGGTGAGCTCGGGGTGCGCCTTGACGTCCCTTACAAGTCGCTCACCGACCGCGAGCAGGAGATCGTGCTGCACGGCGCGCCCGTCCAGCAGCAGGTAACGCTGCACTCGGGCCGGAACGAACGGACCGTGCAGCTGTCGGTGAACTATGACAACGCCGTCGCCGCGGTGGAGCGCTCGCTGCGCAGTGACAACGAGCGCACTCGGCGACTGGTGCAGCGATTCGTCATCACCCGCACCTGCTCTGTATGTCACGGCACCCGGCTGCGGCCGGAGGCCCTGACCTCCCAGCTCGGCGGGCGCAACATCGCCGAGATCAGCATGCTCAGCCTGGCAGATCTGGGCGCGTTCACGGCCAGCCTTCCTGCCGGGCTTCCCGCCGAGCTCAGCCGGGTGACCATGGGCCTCCTCGCCGAGCTGATCGGGACGCTCGCGCCGCTGCTCGATGTCGGGCTGAGCTATCTCACCCTCGACCGTCCCGGCGCCTCGCTGTCGACCGGCGAGCGGCAGCGGATCGAGCTCACCTCGACGGTGCGTGCCAGCACCACTGGCATGCTCTACGTGCTGGACGAGCCGTCGGTCGGACTGCACCCCAGCAACGTCATCGGGCTGAGCAAGATGATCTCCGCCCTCGCCGGGAACGGCAATTCGGTGATTGTGGTCGAGCATGAGCGTGAGCTCATCCGCTCCGCCGAGTGGGTCATCGAACTCGGCCCCGGAGCCGGTGCACAGGGCGGCCACGTGATCGCCGAAGGCACCCCGAGTCAACTGGAGTCCGACCCTCGCTCGATCATCGGCCCTTTCCTGGCCGGCGCGCCCGGCGTCCCCCGCGACCGACCCGAGCGCGCGGCCGACCACGGGCAGATCACCATCGAAATCGCCGACCTCTACAACCTGCACGACCTCACCGCTGAGTTTCCGGTGAACCGCCTGACCGCGGTGGCCGGTCCGTCCGGGGCGGGCAAGACCGCCCTCGTGCTGGATAGCCTCATCCCTGCCGCCCGGGCCCGACTGAGCGGCGCTCCGGAGCCCAGCCATGTCCGCCGTCTGAACCTGCAGGGCCTACGGCAGATTGTCCAGATTGACGCCTCGCCGATCGGGCAGAACGCGCGGTCAACCCCGGCAACCTACGGCGGGGCGTTCGACCATATCCGCCGCCTGTTCGCCGCGTCTGCATACGCCCGCCGCCGGCGCTGGAAGCCCGGCCACTTCTCGTTCAACACCCGCGCGGGCCAGTGCCCGACCTGCCGCGGTCTCGGGCACCTGGACCTCGACGTCCAGTACCTGCCTGACATCACCGTCCGGTGCCCGACCTGTCACGGCGCGCGCTATAACGACGCGGTCCTCGCGGCGGCTGTCGAAGGCATGTCCATAGCCGATGTGCTCGGCCTGAGCGTGCACGACGCCGTGGAGCGGTTCGCCGGCAAGCCACCAATCGCGGCGGCGCTGCGGCCCGTCAATGACGTTGGCCTCGGCTATCTGAAGCTCGGCGAGCCGACCCCGTCGCTATCTGGCGGCGAGTCGCAGCGTCTGAAGATCGCCTCCAGGCTGCGCAGCAGCCAGCGGGGCGCGCTGTACGTGTTCGACGAGCCGACTACAGGCCTGCACCCGCTCGACGTGGCAACGCTGGTCAGCGTGTTCGACCGGCTGCTTGACGCCGGAGCCACGATCATCGTCATCGATCACGACCTCGACTTGCTGGCCGCGGCTGACTACCTCATCGATATGGGCCCAGGCGGCGGCCCGGAAGGCGGCCGCGTGCTCGCGGCGGGGACGCCCGGCGAAGTCGCGCGCGACGCGGGCAGCGTGACCGGGCCGTGGCTGGCCGAGTACCTTGGCCTGGCGGGCATCAGGCGCTGACGCGCTGGGTGGGCCACTAGTACCGCGGGGCGGGGTAGGTGACGACCTTCGGCTCGGTGAATGTCTCCATCGGGTAGCGTCCGCCGACCCGGCCCCGGCCGCTGATGCTGCCGGCCCGGCCGCCGAAAGGCAGGTGCGACTCCCACAGGTTGGTCGACGCGTTGATGTTGACCCAGCCGGCTCTCGCACGCTCAGCGAAGGCCAGGCCGCGCTCGAGATCTTCGGTGAACACCGCTGTGGTCAGACCGAACGGGGAGGCGTTGGTGAGTTCGAGTGCCTGGGCGGCCGATCGGACCTCGACCACTGGAATAACAGGTCCGAACGTTTCCTCCTGCTCGATCGCCATGCCGACGGTGACGCCGTCGAGCACCGTGGGCTCGGCGTAAAGCCGAGTCGGGAACCCGGCGGCACGCCGCCCACCGCAGCAGACCCGCGCGCCTCCGGCGAGGGCATCAGCGATATGGCGGTCAAACTTCTCAGCCGTCGGCTCGTTGTTCAGCGGGCCCATCGTCGTTGCCGCGTCGAAGGGATCTCCGAGACGGACCTTGTCTTTCGTCGCCGCCACGACGCGTTCGACGAACTCGGCGCGCACGCCGGCGTGCACAAGGAAGCGCTCGCCGGCGGTGCAGCTCTGGCCCGCGCACAGGTAGGCGGCCTCCAGTGCCGCGTCCACGGCCAGCTCCAGGTCCGCGTCCTCCAGCAGCACCATCGGGCCGTTACCGCCGAGCTCGAGCAGCTGCGTTTTGCCGGCCGCCCTGGCGGCAACGCTGGCGCCGGTCGCGACCGAACCGACAAAGCCCACTCCGGCGACCCCCTGGTGGCCGGCCAGGGCATCGCCCACGACGGCGCCAGGGCCGGGGACAAAGTTGAAGACGCCGGCCGGCAGGCCCGAGTCGGCGATGACCTGCGCCAGCGCGGCGCAGCAGGCGGTGGTAGTTGGCGCCGGCACCCAGACGATGACGTTGCCTGCCGCCATGGCCGGCGCGATCAGCTCCGCCCCCATCGTGTAGGGCCAGTTCCAGGGGCTGATCACGCCGACGACACCGAGCGGGACCCGTGCGGCCTGGATCCTGCGGCCAGCCGAGACGGAAGCTGGCAGCGACCCGTCCAGGCGCTTGGCGTCCTCGCCGGCCATCAGGAAGTAGGCAGCAAGCTCGTCGACCTCGTCATAGGCCTCAGCGGCCAGCGGCTTGCCCTGGTCGAGGGTCAGCACCCTGGCTAGCTCGTCGCGCTGGTGCCGGATCCCGGCTACGATCCGCTCGCACCACGCCGCCCGGTCGAAGGCTGACGCGCCCGCCCACGCAGGCCAGGCAGCTGACGCGGCCGCAACCGCCGCATCAACATCGCCGACGTTGCCAACCGCTACCGAAGCGAACGCCTCGCCCGACGATGGGCTTGCCGCCCAGGTCGTCCCGGCGCCACCAGCACGCCATTCACCGCCGATGTACAGCTGATACTCCTGCACCCCGCGCCCTCCCATTCCGGCTGGAATCAGGCGCCTCGGCCGGATGCGCTCTGTCCGTTATAGAGGCGCAGATCGTAGAATCCGCCGCCACTTACCGAGGCCAGCGACAAAGCTGACGGTAGATCTCGACCTGGCCGCCGGGCAAGCTGCGGCCAGCAGCGACCACTCGCCACATACCACCCCGGCCGTAGCCGGAAGCAAACGCCATGAGCCGGATGTGACCACAGGAGGTCGGTCGCCACGCTTTCCGGCGGCAGTCCGGACGGCCGTGCGTACGAGCGTTAGTCAGGTTGGCGGGCGTTGGCCGCGGTGGGGTATCCGGCCCGCCAGACCGCGTATTCAGGGCACAGCGGCCGCCCCGTTTCCGGGCGGCTGATCCATAGCCGCAGCAGGTGGCGCTGCCGTGCCGGGTCGTGCGGGTCGTCAGCGAATGCCGTGCGCGTGTGGACCGTCGCGAAGTTATTGACGAACTGCACGTCGCCCGTCTGCAGTTCCATGCCGAGTGCGATCCCAGGCCTCTTGGGCAGCGAGTCGAAGTACATGAAGCAGGACACCTCGTCCGCGGTGAGTCTCGGAACCTCGGGGAAGCGCATTGCCGTCATCGCCCGGCCCGTTCTGACTGTCGCCGACAGTGCTCCGCCGAAGTAGCTGTAGAGGGGCTCCAGGTACCAACCGGGCGATCCAGGCGGCTCTTCGCTGCGCCAGTCGGTCGGGAAGTTCTTGTTCAGGATGGGCAGGTACTCGGGATGCTCCCGTACAACGATGTTGTAGAGGAGTGCGGAACTGGCGACGAAGCTCTTCCCGCCGTAAAGAGCGGGCCGCAGGCACATCAGGCCGACGAAGTCAGTCGAGTCGGTGTGAAATCCGAGGTCCTCGTTGGTCGCGTACGCCCGCTCGTAGGGCCCGCGCCTGCCGAGGTCGCGTATATGCCCGACAAGGTCGCCTTTCCGGTTCTGCGGCACAAGTTTTCCCATGTGCCGGCCGATCCCCCAGTAGATGACGGCCGCTTCTTCCTCGCTGAATCTGTCGTAAATGGGCAGAGCGCGCAGTAGCACAAGCCCCAGGCCGTGCTCGAGCCGGTCGACAATGTCCTCGATCCGATGCTGAAAATGGGGGAGCGGGAAGTCCTCCGCCTGGATATCGGCGAGACCGCTTACCTGCTTTGCCGAGACGAGTGCAAGAGCTCGCTCGAAGTCAGCGAGATCGTCCTCGGTGAAAGGCATGATCCAGCGATCGGGATGCAGCTCATCGCCTCGCCAGACGCTCGGTCCCGTGATGGCCTCAGTCAATATCCCGGTCACCGAAGAGCCCCTTACCAGTTGCGCACTCCCAGCCTGCCAAAGTGCATTATATCGGTTGGAAGACCACCACACCCGGCAGCGCCGATGCTATTTCCGGCGCGCTGCCCATGTCAGGGTGGCCGACAGTACAACTCGCTCAGCAGGTCAACTGCCGCCTGCGTCGACGGATGCGGGTCGTTCCGCTCCCATATCACCTGGACGGCGATAGGCGGCGCATCACGAAGCGGCCGGAACACTACGCCGTCGCGCCGGTACTGTGCAGTCGTGCCCTCAGGCGTAATTCCGATGCCGTCGCCGGCCGCGATGATTGCGAGCCAGTCGTCGATGTCCCGCGTTTCGTGAATGCGTGGCCGGGATTCGGCCGGCCACAGATCTGGCGTCGTAGTTCCGGTACGCGGGTCGATGAGTAGAGTGCGCTGCGGCACCTCACGGAGTTTGATGTAACGGCGGCCGGCCCATGGGTCGTCAGCCGAGAGAGCACAGTACCGTCGCTCATAGCCGACGATGGCGCTAGCGAACCGCCTGTCGTCAACGGCCGCTCGCAGCACCGCGATGTCGCACAAGCCTTCGGCCAGCCCCCCAGTGGCCGAGTTGGTACGGATCAATTGCAGTTCGACCGCCGGGTAAGCGGCCGCCCAGCGACGCTGAAACTCTCGGGTGTGGCGGCCCATTGCCGACCACGCGTGCCCGATGCGGAGTCGCGTGTGGCCGGTTGTGGCTTCGACGATCAGGTTGTCGGCTGCGGCGAGCACATGTCGCGCCTGGGCCAGCACGCGCACGCCGGCGGCGGTGAGTCCGATGGCCCGGCTTGTGCGGTGCAGCAGGCGGACGCCCAGGACTTGCTCGAGGGCGCTGAGATTCCGTGACACGGCGGCCTGCGAGATGCGGAGATCGATGGCGGCATCGGTGAAGGTCCCCGCGTCGATGATCGCAACGAGGCAGCGCAGGTGCCGAAGCTCCAGATCCATGAGTACAGCGTATAGATACTTCGATCCATGCATTTTGCGCATGAGGTCACTTGGTTCAGGCTCAGGCTATGAGCATCTCGACACGTGGACAGATAGCGCTCGCCGTTCCTGGTGGCTCAGTCACCACCAGGCGGCCGGATCAGCTGACGGGTATGGCGCTGATGACTGGCAGCGCCATGTCCAACCAGCTCGGCGCGGCCTCGGCCGCGCTGGCCTTCCCGGTGCTTGGTCCGGCCGGGGTCGTCGCGATCCGCCAATGGGTAGCCGCCGCGGTACTGATGACAACTGTCCGGCCCAGGCTCAGGGCATTCACGCGCGACCAGTGGCGTCCCGTGCTCGGGCTGGCGCTGATCTTCGCAACCATGAACTTGTCGCTGTACGTGGCCATCGACACGATCGGCCTTGGCCTCGCCGTAACGCTTGAGTTCCTCGGCCCGTTGTCGGTCGCACTGCTGGCGTCACGGCGAATGCTCGACCTGGGCTGCGCAGTGATCGTCGGCGCGGCGGTCGTCGTGCTCGCCAGGCCGCAGCCGAGCACTGACTACCTCGGCATCTGCCTGGCGTTGCTGGCTGCCGTCTGCTGGGCCGCCTACATCCTGGTCAACCGGGTCGTGGGCGCGCGCGTGCCGGGTTCGCAGGGACCTGCTGCCGCAGCCGGCCTGTCGGCCCTGCTGTATGTGCCGGTTGGCATCTGGGTCCTCGTCAGCCACAATGTGACCGGCGTGGCGGTGGGCCATGCGGTGTCAGCCGGCATCTTGTGCTCGGCGGTCCCGATGGTCGCTGACCTACTCGCATTGCGACGGGTTCCGGCTCGGTTCTTCGGGGTCTTCATGAGCGTCAACCCGGTGTTCGCGGCCTTGACCGGGCTGATTGTGCTGGGCCAGTCGCTCCAGCTTGCCGACTGGCTCGCGATCGCCGCGATCGTTAGTGCCAACGCGGTTAGTGTCAGCAGCGCCAGGAAAAGCGCCGGGAAACAGGCCTCATCGGCCGATGCGCGAGTCACCGGAAGAAGACCGCGAGTCCCCGCCACGAGTAAGCCCGCGTCAGCCCACGCAAGGCCGACCGAGATGCAGGTCGTCGATTCAGACTCCGGCTGCAGGAGTCTCCGGCAGTCTGACCATCGCTAGGGCCGACTACGGCGGCATCTGAATGCATACGCGCGAGCCGGGTGGTTTGACGTTTGGGCAGCAGTGACCTCGAAAGCACGCCCGGCCGGGAAGTTGCAGAAGTGGCCCGAAAGAGCTGACGGCCTTGGTCGACGACCGGACACTAGCCAAGATTGCGGCCGACGACGTGCCGGGCCGAACCGGCCGGGCCTGTCCTTCCGGCGGCTTCCGCAGCCGCCGCAGGCAATCGGCCCCCGGATGCCTGCCCTGTCGACGTGGCGAGGATTGCCGCCCAGTTTGTGGCGCTGGGAACCCGCAGTCGTCGGCCCAGTCATTGAGGTTCTGGACGCTGCTGGAGCATGGACCGGCGGTCGATCTCGCGCGCACCGAGTCGACGGCTCACCAATGTACCTGCAAAGAGCAGCATCGCGATCGCCAGCCAGCCCAGCCGTCCCCAGTCGGCGAGCACGGTTGTTACGAGCACCGGTCCGACCGCCTGCTGCACAGACATGGACGTCTTGAAAACGCTGACGTAGCGCTCGCGCAGTCCCGTCGGCGCGAGCTGCACCGAGAGGAACCATTCGCCTGCTGAGGTCACGAGTTCCGCGCTCGTCAGTGCACCGAGCGCGAAGACAAGCAGCACGATCGCAACGAAGACAGGTGCTCCGGCGGCGGCAGCGAAAGCGCCGCATGCAAGCACGAAGGAAGCGGCCGCGGTGCGATAGCCGCGCGCGATCCCTCCGCGTGTGGCCATGTTCCGAGTGGTCCGCACCTGCAAAATGACGACCAGGGCGGTGTTGAGCGCAAAGAGCAGTCCCGTCAGCGGGAGCGGCGCGTCGGTGTGCGTGACAATCCACAATGGCATCGCGACGAGCAGGAGGCTGTCGTGCAGCGCCATGATCACGTTCAGCAGCGCGAGACCCACGTACGCGCGATCTCGTATGACCTTCGGTAGCCGGTCGCCTCGCCTTCGCCGCGCTCGCGCGGCCGGACTGCCGGCAGCCGCAGCACGAGCAAGCCTGCCAGGACGTACGAAGCGGCGTTCGCCGCGAGCAGCACCTCGAACGGGGTCCTGCCGTGGACCAGCAGCGCGAGCGCGGCGAGCAGACCACCCACGCCGTAACCGAGGTTACGGAGCGAGTACTGCCGCGCGAGCGCGTCTAGTTGTCTGGGACGCGGCGTCACGCCGAGCGTAAGCATGGTTGTGGCGGGTCGATCCATGCGGCTGGCGAACTGGATAACGATCGCAACGCCGAGGAATGAGGCGAATGAGCCGACCGCGGTGTACGCGAGAAACCCGAAGGCGCTCGCCGCGAAGCACCCGAGCACGACCTTCCGCGCGTCGAACCGGCCGAGCAATGCCCCCGACAACGGCGACGCAGCGATCGCCAGGAACCCGGCGATCGTCAGCCCGAGCCCGACACGCGTCGGGGAGAGCCCGACGATCCGCGTGAGGTAGATCACCGAGAACGGCAGGAAGAGGCGTCCCGAGCGCGTCGGCCCAGCTCGCCGCCAGGAGCCTGAATTCTGAGGGATCACGAGGAGCCCTGGCAAGCGATCTCGTCACCGTGGTCATGGATGGGAATCTACACCGGGCCCCGACCTCGCACGCGTCCGCACTTGCGCCGGCTGCACACTGCTGTTCATCGACCGCTCACGACCAGGCACGCGCCGCTGGTGCTCGATGGAACGCTGCGGCAACCGCAACAAGACTGCGCACTATCGCGACCGGCGGCGTACCTAGCACGGCCTGCGAAGCGTGTTGGCCAAAGTGGTCAGCGGATGTGCCGACGAGGCGATTGGCGCGGCTGATGGGCGTGGCTAAGGATGGCTGGAACGACTGCCACTCAACGGGAAGAAGGACCGCAGGCCGTTCAGACCGGCCCAGATGTTGAAACATCATTGTTCATGGCGCCGTGATCCTGCCGCATACTGGTCCGGTGGAATCAGCGGCTGACTTCGCCGGGGAGCAGATCCAGCTCCCTGCGGGCCGCCACAGGCGGGCACGCCGCCTGCGGCTAACAGGGCCATCCGACCAGGCCCTGGACCGGCTGGCCGGCTGGTATGCGATCGCCCTGCGCCTCGGCGGCGCGGTCCTGTTCACCGCGGTAGCCGTGCTGGCTGCGACGAAGCAGATCTCGGGCTGGTGGCTGGGCGCACCGCTGACCGCGTTGTGCTTGTGGTCAGCCTTCTTCGCCTGGCGGATCCGGCGGCGCGGGTTGACGCCGACCGTGGTACTGGTCGACGCTGGAGTTATCTCGGCTCTGGCGCTGGCGCAGTTGCACCTGGTCCCGGCCGTGCTGATCCAGGACGATACGTCCTGGATGCTCCCGTTGGCCTGCACGTCTGTGTACATCCTGCAGATCGCGCTGCGACCGTGGCTCGGGCTGTCTGGTGCCGCCATCGTGGTCATCGCCTACGGGCTCGGCGCCGGTCACCCGGCCGATGGCTGGCTGCTTGGGGTGGAGACGATCGTCGCCGCGGGCCTGGTGGCGGTGATCCGCGGCGGCGCCCGGCAGGCGGACGCCATCGTCGCCGCCGGCCTGGACACCGAGCGGCAGATCCGGGCCGAGGAGGCGCGGCGCGCTGACGAGCGAGAGCAGCACCGCCAGCTGCATGACACCGTGCTGTCGACCTTGACTATGGTCGCGGCGGGCGCCTTTGCCGAACCGTCCCCGGCGTTGACCGCACAAGCGGCGCGGGACCTGCGTGTGCTGCAAGGGCTAGCGGGCGCCCCGGCCGTGCCGGACGGGCCGGCGCCGCTGACTGACCTGAGACCGAAGCTGGAGCGGGCCGCGGCCAGCACCGGTGACCTGGCTGTGCGGTTGAAGCTCGTCCCGGTCACGCTGCCGTCTCCGGTCGCGAACCAGCTCGTCGCCTGCGTCGGCGAGGCGCTCCGCAACGTCGAGCGGCACGCCGGAACCAGCCAGGCGGAAGTGACCGTCACCGGCGGTGCTGGCTGGGCTGTCGTCGAGATCACTGACCGCGGCCGCGGCTTCGACCCGGCCGCCACCCCGCCATCCCGCCGGGGCATCCGCGAGTCGATCACCGGGCGAATGCTGGCGGCCGGCGGCCGGGCCGCGATCGCTAGTCGTCCCGGCGCGGGCACGACCGTTACCGTGAGCTGGCCGGCATGACCGCCGTGCAGCCAACGGCGATGATGTCTGACCGCTATCAGCGGGCCTTCACCATCGCCGTGGTCTTCCTGGTCGCGGGCTGGCATCTCGCCGGCGCGGGCGGGCAGCTGCTGAATAACCGGTCGGCCTACAGCTCGTTCGCCTTCCAGGGCGCCATGTGGCTGGTCATGGCGCTGGCCATCACCGCCGGATCGGTCCTGGTGCTGCGCGGAGCGCCCGCCTGGCCGGCGGCCTGGGCGGTGGCCGTGATCGCGCTGGCCGCCAGCACGGCAGCGGCGGCGGCTAGTCCGGCCGGCCAGATGCTGGCTGTCAACTGGGCGTGGGGGAGTGCTGGCTGGACGGGTGTTCTCGTGCTGCTGCGCCGCCGGTTCGCCGAGCTTGCGTGGTTCCTCGCTGCTGAGGCCCTGGCCATCCTGGGCGTGCAAGTGTGGGACGGGCTGCACCGCACCGACCTAGCCGGGTTCCTCGCCCTGCTGGCCTGGTCGACCGGCGCTCAGGTGGCCGTCGCCGCCGGGGTGAGGGCGCTGGATGTCGCCGCCGGCCAGGCCGCCGCAGCGGCGCGGCGTGAGCACGCCGCACGCGAGCGAGCCGCCACCGCGGAGATCATCCGAGCCGCCCGGCAGCGCCGCTGGCTGACGCTGCAGGAAAGCGCCGTCCCGCTGGTCGCCGAGCTGGCGGCGGGGACGGCTGACCCAGGCGACGCGCAGGTGCGTAACGGGTGCGCGGTCCAGGCGGCCCGGCTGCGCCGGCTGCTGGCCGAGGGCGATGAGGTACCCGGATCGCTGGTGCACGAGCTACATGCGAGTGCCGACGTGGCCGAGCGCCGCGGGGTTGCGGTCGAGATCGAAACGGCCGGGCCGCTGCCGCAGGTGCCGGGCCCGGCCCGGCGGGTGATCACCGACGCTGCCATCGCGATCCTGACCGCCGCCCGCAGCCAGGCGCGGATCACCCTGGCGACGGTGGCTGCCGGGATCGCCGTCAGCTTCGTCGCCGATACCGGCGCGGTCGTCCGGCTGCCCGCAGCCGGCGAGGGGGTCGCTATCGAACAGCAGCAAGACGGCGGCATGCTCTGGGCGGAGGCGCGATGGAACAGCCGGTGACGGTGGCGATCATCGAAGACCATCCGGTCGTCACCGAGGGGGTGGCGTCCTGGCTCCGGTCCGATTCCGGTCAGCGGGTGCGGCTGGTGCAGACTGCGCGCGACCTGACCGGGCTCCGCGCCGAGCCGCGGCCACCGGTCGACGTGGTCATCCTGGACCTGGAGCTGTCCGGCGAGCTGGTGACCACGCAGATCCCCGGGCTGGTGGCAGCCGGATACCGGGTAGTGGCCTTCTCCGGCCACAGCGATCCGGCGATCGTGCTGGAGACGCTGGACAACGGCGCGCACGCGTACGTGTCCAAGGAGGAGGGCCGCGACCACCTGGTCGAGGCCGTGCTGGCGGCTGCCGCCGACCGGCCGTACGTGACCCGGTCGCAGGCAAGGGCGATGCTCGCCGACCAGCGCCCGGCGCGGCCGGCGCTATCGCAGCAAGAGTGGCAGGCGCTGCTGCTTTGGTTCCAGGGCATGTCGAAAGCATCGGTCGGGCGGCGCATGTCGATCAGTGAGAACACGGTCCGGCAGTACATCAGCCGCGCCCGAGCCAAGTACGCGGCCACCGGGCGGACCGCGCCGAGCAAGGACGCGCTGCTCGCCCGCGCGATCGAGGACGGCGTGATCAAGCCGGACGAGATCCGGCCGTACGAGTCATTCGCCCGCATGGCCGACCGCCCCAGCCTGGGTGGCCCGGGCCCGTGAATGACCCAGGGCCCCCAGGCTCCCCCCCAGGGGGAACTGCCCCCCAGGCGTGACCGAGCGCCGCGGCGTCATCAGATACGCGGGCTGGTACATAGTCAGCATTCCGCATCGATCGCGACACTGTCATGACGCCCGATCGGGTGACACGACGGCGGGCTGGCTGGCTGGCGAGATCCCAGGGGCGAGCCGGGGAGCGCGAACGCGCGGGGCGCGAGCTCCGGAACCGGCTCCGGCCGGCGAGAGCTTTCTCCGGCGACAGCCAACCACTGGCGCCCTCGAGGCGGCGTACATGAGCATCATCAGCCGCTCCTGGGGTGTGCAGACGCCGAGGCGCATGTCGTTCCGTGGACGGGCCGCGTCACCCGACGCGATGATCTTCGCTGTCCGATTGGCTAGGAAATGGTTGCAGCCCTTGCCAAGGCAGCCACGGATTCCTTACGCCGGTGAGCGCATGCCGGGTGCCTGGGCCACGGCGGTGCCGAGCTGTGCCATGCGCAGGTCGCCGATGGGCGTGCCGGTACCACGGTTGCACACCATCGCCAGCGCGAGGTCATGCCGCGGGTCGGCCCATCCACCCGACCCGCCGAACCCGAAGTGGCCGAATGCGCCGCGAATCGTACCTCGTGTCGTGAACGCGCTGTGGTAGCCGAGCCGCCACCCCATTGGCAGGACCAGCACGAGGTCTGGCCCGCTGGAGTGCACTACTGCAATTCTTTTCACCGTCTCCGGCGACAGCAGCCGCGTGCCGCCGACTTCGCCGCCGCCGGCCAACGTCGCGTAGAGCTTCGCCAGCGACCGGGCGGTGAAGAACCCGTTGACCGCCGGGACTTCGGCATCCATCAGCTCCGGACCCTGCAGCACGTCTTCGATGCCTCGCGGCATCAGGGCGTTGACGACCCGGCGCGGGTTGACGGGCAGGCCCAGCAGGGGAGGGATCCGGCCGACTGGGCCACCCATGACGGCACCCGGCTGCAGGCCCAGCCTGCGGCCCAGTGGGGCGGCCATCGGAGCGAGCGGTGCGATCCGGTCGCGCTGCTCCGGCGGGCAACCGACGTAGAGTCCGTCGAGGTCGAGTGGTCGGGCCAGTTCCGCATCGACGAACTGCGCGATCGGCTGCCCGGATACCCGGCGGACCAGCTCGCCGACCAGCCAGCCGTAGGTCAGCGCGTGGTAGCCGTGCCGTGTGCCTGGCTCGTACGCCGGCTCGGCGCGCTCAAGTGCCGCCACCATGTATTCCCAGTCGAGCATCCGCCGTGCGTCGTCGATGAGCGTCCGCATCCGGTGCAGGCCAGCGGAGTGCGTGAGAACGTGGCGCACGGTGACGCGCTCCTTACCGCCCTGCGCGAACTGCGGCCAGTATGCCGCTACCGGCGCGTCGTAATCGATCTGCCCGCGATCGGCCAGCAGGTGGAGAGCCGTTGAGGCGACTCCCTTCGTGGTGCTGAAGCACATCGCGAGCGTGTTGCGCTGCCACGACTGGTCCTCGGCACGCCGCCCGCCCCACAGGTCGACGACGAGCTCGCCGCGGAGATAGACGGCGACGGCTGCACCGCCCGTCGTGCGCCGCAGCTGCCGCCGGAACAGTCGCGCGACGTTCTCGAAGCCAGCGCGCACCCAACCGTCCATGCGACCCACTTTGCCATCGACCCGACTGATATGCGCGCGCTGATTGCGGCGAGACTGGCATCGATCCGCGAGTAACTCCCCGACCTTCATCCTGGCATTTGCGGACTAAGGACCCTTCTTGACCGGGCGCGACATGAGCAGGGTCAGAATCGGGAGGAAGTATGCATGGCCCTGTCGCTTCGCAGCCTGCAGGCACAAACGCGGATCGCCATGTGCCAGCGGGATTGCTAGCGCCACTCGGGCGACGGATTGCCGTTGCGCGCGCCGACGCCACAGTGCGGCGTGATCCGGATTTCATCCGCAGGCAACTGCCTGCGATCGGGCGTTACACCAGCTACTTCACGCCAGAAGTGCGAGGGCTCAGCATGCTCCCCGCTGACGGCCCCGCGCTCGTGGTCGGGAATCACTCGTGCCTGTTCTACATGCCTGAGGTATGGATTTCCGGGCAGGCGATCGTCTCACGCCGCGGTATGGGACCGCCGACATACCTGCTGGCGTATGACCTGCTGTTCGCGGTGCCGGGTGTCGGGTCCTTCCTGCGCCGGCTCGGCGCGCTCCCCGCGGGCACCGAGGAAGCCGAGTCCGCGCTGGCGCGCGGGGCGTGCGTGATGGTTTATCCGGGCGGGGACCTTGAGGCCTGCCGCCCATGGACGCAGCGCAACAAGGTTGACTTCGGCGGCCGGAAGGGCTTCGTGCGGCTCGCCCTGCGCTGCGGGATCCCGGTAGTGCCCGTGGTTGCCCACGGCGCCCATCACGCTGTCGTGGTGCTGACGCGCGGCGACCGGCTGGCCCGTGCGGCCGGCCTGCGCAGCGTCCGGATCAATGTGTTCCCCATTCTGGCGAGCTTCCCCTTCGGCATAACCTCCATCCTGTCGCCGCCACCGCCGATGCCGGCCCACGTCACCGTCGAGTTCCTGCCTGCGCTCGACTGGACGGCCTACGGCCCCGGCGCGGCTGACGACCCAGCCATCGTCTCGGCTTGCTATGACGAGATCACAGGAAAGCTGCAAGCAGGGCTCGATCGTCTCTCCGCGGAGCACCCGCACCCGCTCCTGCTCGGGTGCTCGCGGCTAACGGCGCGGACAGCGGCAGAGGCAATGCGCCGGGCACGGAATCTCGGCCGCGTCGTAACCAGACTCGGATGATCTGGGTGCGTCGCCTCGAAGGCATCGGCCTGTTCTCGACATCGAAGACGTTGCTGGCGGGAGGTGGGCGCGCGGGCGGCGCCGAGCCAGGGGATTACACGGACTCGGCGGCCATGCTGGCGGCCGACAGTCCGACCTAACTGATCTGGTTCGCCCGGCAGCTAACCCAAATCCGAAGCACGGCTTCTAGCTGCGCCTCCAGCAGGATTCGATCCTGCGCACACGGCTCGCTGCTGCGCGCTGCGGGTGCTGCGGTCGCCTGATGCCGATTACCGGGCTGCACCGCCGCGTGCTCGATCCGCTCGGACGCGGCAGGGCCGGCCACCTGGAACAGCTCCGACGGCTCCGAAAGCGTGCGGGGTACTACCCCGCTTTCGCCCGTCGTAAGGAGGTAGTTGACGGCAGCCGGCGGGTAGGGAAACCGCAGTCCTGCGCCTGCGACGTCAGCCTGCGAGCGCACACTCAGCACACCGGACCACGCTTCTCCTGCGGGTGTGCTTGCATGCGCGTCTGGTGGCTGCAGAGCGAGCGGGAGGCCATTGATGATCTTCGCCGAGCTGGCTGCGGCGGGCTCCGCGGAGACCTCTGGGTTCGCTACGGTCATGGACCACGTGGCGCAGGGGTTCGAGGGCCTCGGCGCGCTCATCCTGATCGTCGGCGTGGCGTGGTCGCTCGCCCTGGCAGTGCTGGCGTGGCGTCGGTCAGGCTCGCCGCGGCGGGCCTACAACGCGGTGCGGCAGGCGTTCGGCGGCACGCTGCTGCTCAGCCTGGAAGTCCTCGTCGCGGCCGACCTGATCAGGACCGTCGCCGTAGACCCGACCCTGAACAACGTGCTGGTCCTCGGGTTGATCGTGCTGATCAGGACATTCCTCAGCTTCTCGCTAGAGATAGAGATCGACGGCGTCCTGCCCTGGCGGCGGGCTCTGACCAGCGGAGCCAGCATCGTCAAGCAGGCCTCCAAAACCGCGCTCCGCACCGGCCCGGACTGAACTCGCCGGGAACAGCTTGGTTCGGAGCCGGGAGGCTCGGAGGCCGGCTGCTCGCCGCCCCCAGGTCGTACGGAACGGCGACCCTTCAGGTTTGGTCGTGCAATTAGCTCGCGGCCAAAGACCAGATCGCGCTGGGTTACTGGCTTGAGTCTTCCTGCCGCCTCTAGCGGGCTGCCGTGAGCCGACTGAGCGCGGCGTCGAGGAAGGCATCGCGGCGCTCGAGCATAACCTCGCGGGTCAGGTCGGTGCGGCCCTGAGCGGCCATCTAAACCGGGAACCAGCCCATGTCCGGCGGGGAGGCGAGCGCGGCGACAGCATCCCAGTACGGGACATCGCTGGCGGGCCTGCCCGCCTCGGCTTCCCAGCCGCGCAAGATGTGCTCAGCAGCGTCAGGGCCGTGGCACCAGGTCGCGTCGCAGCGCAGCGACCCGAGGTCGATGCCGGCGGGCCCGACGCCCGCACAGTCCCAGTCCAGCACCGCTGTCAGCCTGCCGTCCTGCCACAGCGTATTGCCATGCCACAAGTCGCCGTGCACCAGGCCAGCCTGGTCGTCATCCGGCTGCGCGGCGGCCACCGCTGCCTCGGCGGCGCGCAGCAGGTCGGTGGCGCGCCCTGGTCGCGGCGCATGGCGGCGAAATCCTCGGCCTCAATCGGCCGGCTTCGGACCGGCAGCGCCAGTGCCGCGGTGAGCTGTATCGAGCTGATCCGGGCCGCGGCTGCGCCCAGCGCCCTCAGCCGTTCCTGGTCCGGCTCCGGCGGTATCACGCTTGTTCCCGGCACCCGGGCGGTGAGCACCAGCCCGTACTGGGTCCGCTCCGCGAGGTCGTAGCCGAGCAGGTCCGCGACCGGCAGGGTGGCACCGGCCACCCTGGCCGCATACGTCATTGCGGCGACCTCGGTCGCGGTCTCCGCCGCCCGACCGGCACGCACGACCCGCAGGACCACCTCACGGTCCCGGGCCCGCATCAGCCACGGGGAGTCGCCGTGGCGCAGGCCCCGCAGCACCGTGACCTGGGTACCCAGCGTCACCGAGACCCAGTCAACTACGTCGTCAGCCAGACTAGCCACGCCAACCGAGCGTAGCCGAGCCCGCATCCGACAGAACGGACTGGCGCGCGGGCGGGCGCACGTGGATCGGAGACGAGCTCTTCGTCCGGCGCACGGCCTCGACCGAAAAGCTGTCCACGCGAGATGCCGTAGCCTGGTGGCGCCATCGATGGGGCCGAGTCACCGGAGCCGCCACCAGCGCAACCGTGCCTCGCGCCCGCGATGCGATCCCCGAACCGCCGGTAAGCGGGCGCCGCTGACCGCAAGGGACGCTTAGCCCTCTCCTGGAAGTCAAAGCGGCAGGGCTTGAGTCTGGCGCATGCGGCAGGAAACGTACCCGGCTCAAGACGACGGCGTGCTGCATGAGACTAACGGTCGTAGCGTGCTCGCGCCAGCCCGCCGGCCAAATGGCTCATACCGGGCCGTCGGCGACGATGCTCGGCAATCGCGCGGCCGACCGGCGTGCCGCCTGGGGTTGCTCGAGGCTTCGTGGCGGGCGGAAGTGTGGGCGTGAGCGCTGGCGGGCACGCCTATCGGCAGGCACGGGTGCTTCGCGGTACAGCCAGGTCCTCGGAGCAGACCGGCACGAGCACTGTCCAGGTCGTACCCGAGCCCCAGATGAGAGGCGGTCATCCTTCCGTGCGTTCCGACGTCGTCCCCGGCGGCACCTCGGCTTGGCCAGCAGTTTCTTATGACCGGTGGGGCGCGACGTGTGACACGTTGCACGCCCATACGCAGGTGCTCGGCAAGCTGGCCGTGGAACTCGCCCCGCCCAAGCCCGAACTGCACCACGGGGCGCTGCGGCTGACCGCGCGCGGCTGGGAGACCGCGCCGCTGCCCGCGCCCGACGGGTCTGGCTCACTGGTGGTGGCGCTGGACCTGCACTCGCATCACGTGGTCGTGGAGCACAGCGACGGGCGAGCTGAACGGGTGCCGCTGACCCCGGACCGGCCGGTCGCCGACGTAACCAACGAGGTGCTGGCCGCGGTGACCCGGCTGGGCGGCCATGTCCGGATCAACCCGGTGCCGCAGGAGGTCCCATGAGGCGTGCCGCTTGACGAGGACTATGAGCACACCCGTTACGCCCCTGCCCAGGTCGGCGACTACTTCGCCGCCGTCACCCAAGCCGCGCTCGCGCTGGCGGAGTTCAGCGCCCCCTACCGCGGCCGCTCGACACCAGTAAACGCCTGGTGGGGCTCGTTCGACCTCGCCGTGACGCTGTATTCCGGAGCGCCGGCCGATCCGCCGGGTGACGGCTTCATCACCCGCAACTCGTCGGATGCCGAACAGATCGTCGTCGGCTGGTGGCCTGGCGATGCCCGCCACCCGAACGCGGCGTTCTATGCCTTCGCGTTCCCGCCGCCCGCGGGATTCGCGGACGCCGCGCTCTCCCCGGCCGCTGCCCGCTGGGACGAGAACCTGGGCGAGTTCCTCCTGGACTGGCATGACGTACGCACCGCCAAGAACCCGCGGGCGGCGGCCGTGGAGTTCGCTCACTCAGCGTTCCGGCACGCCTGCCTGGCCTGTGAGTGGAGCCCCGACCTCCTCGGCAGCACCGAGGGCAGCCCGCCGCCCGTCAGGTGAAGGTGATCAGCACCGCCGAGTGGGTTGAGCGTAAGGGAGCAGCCGGGCTCCGAGCCTGAGCGCGACACCGTGCTTGACCGCGGCGAGCTGATCACGGCTGTGGACCTGCCCCCGCTGGACTGTGCGGCCCACTCACGCTGCCGCAAGATCCGCGACCGCGCGTCCTACGCCTTCGCGCTGGTGTCGGTCGCCGCCGCTCTGGACGTCACCGACGGATCGATCCGCGACGTGCGCCTTGCGCTTGGCGGCGTGGCCCACAAGCCCTGGCGTGCGGCAAAGGCCGAGAAGGCGCTGCGGGGCGGTGTCGCGAACGCGTCGAGTTTCCGCGCCGCGGCCGTGGCTGAGGACATGCCCGACAACCCGTACGCCCCCCTCGACAAGCTTCTGCAATAGGCAGCATGCGAGGGATGATCGCCGCAAGCATCGCAGACCGCCCGTCGCCGGAACGACGCAGCGGCCACGGACCGTCTGCATCGGACCGCTCTGCAGTGGTGCAGGATGGGTGTAATGACAGATCACGCCATTGTCGTTGCCGATGCGGACGGGACCATTACGTGGTGGAGTCCCGGAGCCGAGGTGCTGTTCGGCCATAGCGCGGCGGCCGCCCTTGGCCAGAGCCTAGACCTGATCGTGCCGGAGGCACTCCGAGCGCGCCATTGGGCCGGGTTCAAGCGTGCGATGCGGGCGCCTCAGGTGAAGGATCTTGCAGCTGACATACCGGTGCTGTGCGCAGACGGGCAGGTGAAGGAGCTCGCCGGACGATTGCTAGTGCTGAGCGACGGGCTTGGTGCAGCACTTGGCGCAATGGGAATCTTCGCTGCGCACGGAACCACCGGTTTAAGCCCCTTCAAATGATCCGCGAACCGAGATAGGCACCGTCGCAGGTCCGGCATCTGCCGATGTCGGCGGCAAGGGCCGGTCCGCATGGTTAAAGACGATGCGGTCGCGGTGGCTATGCCGGCACTCAGCCAGGACCTGCTGGGAATCACGCTGCCGTCGCTGGCCGACGGCTGAACAGCATCCCCATCTAGCTCCCGCGCTTCGACTACGAGTGGATGGACCTCCAGCCCCGAGCCCTTTCGGACGCCCGGCAAGCTGATCCAGCTCGTCCGCCTGATCCCGTTTGTCGAGGGCGACCACAACCTCGTCGAGCGAGCCTCAAAGGCACTGGCAAATCGCGCATCTTCTCGGAGTTCGCACCTGCGGGATGCGGGATCGGCTGAGCATCCTTGAGGGCGCCACGTCCAGCGCGGCGCGATGTCGCCGTTGGATCGGACGTGGCGGGATCTACCGCGAACCGGCCGCGTCGAGCGCTGCGGAGATGGGCTTGAGGTCCGCGATGAGCTGGTCGAGCTCGTTCGGCGTCAGGTTGTTGTAAGGCGGTGCCGCGAGATCGTCGGTGAGCGACTCGATCCGCTCTTTGCTCTCCCGGCCAGCGTCACTGAGCCAGCCGGAGGCCCCGATGAGGCCGCGCACGCGCATCCCGTCCACAACCGCGGCCAGCCGCGCCGCGGGGAGGTGGTGGACTCTGCCGAACTTCTCCGCGGGGATGCCCTGGGAGAGAGCGTGCAGCACATGGGCCTCCGTGCCGCCGATGCCCTCGGCGACCAAAGCGGCGATATGGCCGTCTCCGCGGTGCTCGCGGAGCAGGGTGGCCGCGTGCCAGAGGCGGGCCACGGGCTCCTCGGGCACGGGCAGCGCCCGGAGCGCGGCGTATAGGACCCGTCCCTCCGTCGGTGCGCCGGCCGCCGCCGTGGTGGCGAGCTCGGCGGCCCGCGCCACGGCGGGGGCGTCCGCGAGGCCGCCCAGGATCCGCCGCAGCGCCGCGACACTGCCCCGCTCGCGAGCGGCCAGCGCATCCTCGGGAGTGGTGGTGTCCCAGACGCGGGGGATGTGGCGGGCGACCTCGCCGTCGGCGAAGTTGTAGAAGATCGCATGGACCACCCCGGCCGGGACCCGGCCCAGCGGTGCGGCCCGTCCGGCGAAGTAGCCGTCCCAGTAGTCCCGGTGGCCCAGCGCCATGAGCGCATCGGTCGGCTCGCCGGAGAAGTAGGTCACCAGGTGGATGGGCTCCACGAGCCGGTACAGGCGGCGGGCGGCGGGCTCCATCTCAGATCATCTCCTGCGGTTCGTGGCGCCCCTCGTGGGCGAGCACTCACCCCTGCTACGAACAACACTGCCCCGATCCGACACCTACTCCCGGATTTCCCGACAGCGGCAAATGTCGATATGCGGCGTGGCCCGGCATGATGGTCCGGCGAGTGCCAGCGGGTATGAGCGGGTCGGCAGCCGGTGGTGGTCAAGTTAGTACGTTGACCCGGCGGCGGCTGGCCAATCGCGTTCAGCTGCCAGCCTGGACACCCAGGACGTGCGGCGTTACCTATCAGCGCATGCGCCGCCAGATATTGCTGACACCATCCGCTGGCTTTGACGAGCAGGGGGTATCAGGCGGTATCCGCCCGCGGCGGAGAGGCAAGCGCTGGCGACCCAGCTTGTCCTCGCAGGCTCAGGTCAGGCCGACGATCTCACCGTTGGCGTCCAGGTCGATGAGCTCGGCGGCGGGATGGGCGCCCAGCCCTGGCATCGTGCGCATGTCACCGCTGATCAGGTAGATGAATCCGGCGCCTACGGACGCGCGTGCCTCCATGACTGGCATCCGCCAGCCAGTCGGCGCGCCCTTGAGTGCGGGATCGGAGGATAGCGACAGGTGGGTCTTGGCGATGCAGACCGGCAGGCCGCCAAAGCCGTTGCGCTCGTAGCCGTCCAGTTGCCTGGCGGCGATGTCCGAGTAATCGACGCCGTCCGCACCGTAGACGCGAGTGGCTATCGTGGCGATCTTCTCCCGGAGCGGCGCATCTGGCGGGTAGAGGAAACTGAAGTCAGTCGGCCCTTCGGCTGCGCGGACCACTTCCTCAGCTAGCTCCGTGGCGCCCCTGCCACCGTCAGCGAAGTTCGTGCAGACCGCCGAGCGTACGTCCATGGAGTCAGTGACCTCCTTGATCGCGGCATGCTCAGAGGGGAAGTCCCCTGGCATGGCGTTGATCGCGACCACTGGCCTGATGCCGTGCATCCTGACGATCTCAATGTGCTTGCGCAGGTTGGCGGCGCCGACTCGTACTTCGTCCGGGTTCTCGGCGAGGAGGTCTGGTGGGAGCGGTCGTCCCGCGACGATGCGGTGCCTGCCGGAGTGCGCCTTGAGCGCACGAACTGTGGCGACGATCACTGCGGCATCGGGCCGCAGGCCGGACACCCGGCACTTGATGTTGAAAAATCGTTCGGCACCCATATCGGAGCCAAACCCAGCCTCGGTAATCAGGAAATCTCCGGTGTGAATGCCGATGAGATCGGCCACGATCGACGAGTTGCCGGTCGCAATGTTCCCGAACGGCCCGGCGTGCACAAGCACCGGGGTGTTCTCCAGAGTCTGCATGAGGTTCGGCATCAGGGCGTCGCGCATGATGACCGACATCGCGCCGGCGCCGTGCAGTTGCTCGGCGGTTACGGGCTCGCCAGCGGCCGTGTAGCCGACGACGATCCGGCCGAGGCGGGTGCGCATGTCCCGCAGCGAGGTCGACAGCGCGAGCACCGCCATGACTTCCGAGGCGGCAGTAATATCGAAGCCCGTCTGCCTGGGCACGCCGTCGGCCTTCGAGCCAAGACCGATGACGACGTTCCGCAACGCCCGGTCGTTCACGTCGAGCACCCTGCGCCAGGTGATGTTGTGCGGATCGATGCCCAGCGGGTTGCCCTGGTGCAGATGGTTGTCCACCATTGCCGACAGCTGGTTGTGCGCTGCGGTGACTGCGTGCATGTCCCCCGTCAGGTGCAGGTTCAGTAGCTCGAATGGCACCACCTGACTGTAACCGCCGCCGGCAGCGCCACCCTTGATGCCGAAGGTGGGACCCATCGAGGGCTGCCTGATGGCGATGGCCGCGCTCTTGCCGATATGGCTCATCGCCTGCCCGAGGCCGATGGTGGTAACTGTCTTGCCTTCCCCCAGCGGGGTCGGGGTAATGCCGGTAACGACCACGTACTTCGCAGGCGGTCGATCGGCGAGCGCATCGATCGCGGCCGTATCGATCTTGGCTACGTAGTCGCCATAGGGCCGCAGGAGCCAGGCAGGGATGCCCGCCTTCTCGGCGATATCGGCGATCGGCATCATCGCCGCCCGCCGGTAGATCTCAAGCGCACTGGGCATTGCCATACGCGGAGTATTCGCCCGATTGCGAGGAAGGTGCAGGGACTTACGCCGCAGCCTGCAGGGACCTTCGGCCCTCGGCAGGGCGCGACGGACGCCGTTCCGACTTCCTTCGACGACACGTGCCAGTCCCGGCGTTGGGGTATGCAGCGCGGAAGCCGCTCGGCCACCCAGCTCCAGTCAATGCGGTCTTGCTCAAGCCGGAGCCATCGGCAGGCCTCGCGTCGGCTCGCGATATAACCACCGGCGCTCCAGCAGCGTCATGTGTATATGCGCGGAAGACTGACAATTATGCCGCTGCGGCTGGGCCTGACTGAAGTCGGCGGCTGGAAAGCAACGAGTGGCTCGCTCCTTGCTGTTCCCGGAGTCGCCTGATGGCGCATCAGATATTCGTGCACCAATTGTGGCGGGGGCCGGGGCGGCGTAGGCGGG
>CAVRCW010000009.1:0-51822 GCA_963719765.1 uncultured Actinomycetota bacterium | reverse complement strand
CCTCGAACGGGCGGTCCCGCCCGCCGGTGCCGCGCGGTCCGGCTGCGCTGAGCGGCCGGGGATGGGGCCGCTGCTTTCGGTCGGCGCGGCCCAGGGTGACCATCAGCAGGTCCGCGATCTTGTCGAGCACCGCGGGATCGGTGATGTAGGGCGGCAGGCCCTGCGCCGCCCGGGACGCGGTGACCCGGCGGCGAAGTTCCTCGCGGCGTGCCGCATCCGGCACGTTCCCCGTGCCGGGCTGATACGCGGTCGGCGGCGGCCCGCCCCGGTCGGTCACCAGCGCGGACAGCTGCTCCCCGCGCCGCACCCCTGAGCGCAGCGCCTCGTAGGCGGCCGTGACCGCCTTGGCGGCGTCAGCGTCGCCGCCGCTGTCCGGGTGCACGGCGCGCATCCGGACCAGGTAAGCCGCGCGGACGTCCCGGTCGGTCAGGTCCGGCGAGTACGGCAGGCCCAGCACCATGAACGCGTCAGCGCCCCTCCAGTCCAGCTCCGCCGCCGCGCTCATCGTGGCGCGCCTTCGGGCAGCGGGACCGGCGGACCTGTCGCAACCGCAGGCCGGGGCGCGGCCTCAGCATGCGCCAGCGCGGGAGTGTTATCGGTGACGGCTGGCGCTAGTGCCGGGGGCGGGCGCCGCCACGGCGCGATCTGCACGTAGGTGCAGGCGTTGCCGTGTATCCACGCGGCTTGCCCGGCGCGGAAGTTGCGGACCCGGTCGGGGTCGGCGACCCAGGCGTTCTGTACCCGGCCGCTGCCTTCATCGCCGTACCGGCCCGGCCGGATCAGCTTGCGGCCGACTTCGATCACCTTCCGGGTGCCCGCCAGCGAGCACAGCGCGTCCGGGTCCGGGCAGCGCATCACCACCGCGCCGCCGGCCGCGCTGCCCGCCAGCCGCGCCCGGCCCGCCTCCTCCGGTGCCAGGCCCTGCCAGGACTGCGCCGCGACGATCACCGCCAGGCCCAGCGACCGGCACCGCTCGGTCAGCTCATGCACCGGCACCCGACCGGCGACCGCCGAGAATTCATCCAGCACCAGCAGGCCCGCCCGCCGGCCCGCGCCGGCCCATGAGGTCGCCGCCTCGGCGACCAGTTCGGTCAGCGCTCGTGCCTGCGCCTGCGCCACCGGTACGGACGCGGTGCCCTCCAGCACGCAGTACAGCGCGTCGAAGTCGGTCACGACCGCGTCCCCGTCAAACCCGGGCCCCAGCCGCGCGAACAGCGTCCGGTACCGCAGCCGCACGTCACCGGCATGCGCCGCCGCCGCGCGGACCTCACCCGCCCGCACGGGGTCACCGGCGTAAGCCGCCGCGAGCCACCCGCCGTCCAGCCGCGCGAGGAACCCGGCGGAATCCGCGGGCTGCCCGCCAGGGGCGTGCACCGCCAGGCCCACCACCGACGCCAGCACGTCCGCATAGAACGCGGCCGGGCCGTCTGCCGCGACTGGGACCAGGTCGGTCAGGACCTCCGCCAGCCGGGCTGGCGGCAGCGCCCACAAGTTCAGCGACACCTCATCGGGCCACACCCCGATCCGGCTCGGATCGGCGCCCGCCCCGGCCAGCACCTCGCGAGCCCGCACCGCGCTGTCCCGCGCGTCGAAGCCGCCCTTCGCATCCACCACCACCACCCACGGCGCTGGCGCCGTCTCGCGCCGCACGCGTACCGCGGCGGCCGCCCAGAATCCCGCGATCAGCCGCACCAGCGCGGTCGTCTTCCCCGACCCCGTTGTCCCGACTACCAGCAGATGGGACCGCAGCGCCTGATAGGGCAGCTCCAGGACCAGGCGCGGCCGGTGACCGACCGACCGGATCACCGCCCCCAGCACCGGGTTACCGTGCCGCGACAGCAGCGGCACACCGCCCGGCGCGCGTAACCGATAGGACGCCGAGCGGACCGACCGGCGCCACTGCCGCTCATCGAAGGCCACCGCCGCGCCCGGCGACCAGCCCGCCGCCCCGGACGCGATCAGCCCGATCCGCGCCCGCCACGCGACCGCCCCGGCCAGCAGGCCCAGCGGGACCGCGGTCGGCGCGATCGCCACCATCGCCCGCAGCCAGTCCCCGGCAATCACCGCGTGCCAGGCCCGCTCCCACGCGTAACCCGGCGCCTGCAGCGCAGCCTCCCAGGACCCGTCCCCCGCCACCGCGTATGCCACCACGAACGCCGCCACCATCGGCAGGCACCACACCGCCGCGATGACCAGCCGGCGCGGCGGCCACCCCGACGCCCACGCCGCCACATACGCCCACGCTCCGGCGACCGCCAGCGGCCACGCCGCTACCAGCAGCCCTGCGACGGCGGCCACCACGACCAGCCACGCCAATGCGCGGACCAGCCCAAACAGCACCGGAAGGCCGGCGGTAATACCGCGGCCTGGCCGCGCGTCAGCATCACAGCGCACCCCCCGGCAGTGACCGCACCTCCACGCGCTCCGTCAGGTCGCCCGGCAGCAATCCCCGTGCCCGCTGCGTCACCCCCAAAGCCGCCGGCGAGCACGCATACAGCACCCGTGCATAGCGTGGCCCGCCACCGCCGAGCCCTTCCGCCGCGTCGTCGTAGTCGCGTGTGCGCGCGAGCAGCTCGGCCATGATCCCGGCTGTCCGCTGCGCCGTCTTCGGCGTCAGCTCCGCTTCCACGCACCACACCTGTTCGGCGAAGTCCGGCGCGTCATCGGGCCACAGCACCTCCCCGTCCGGCACGTGCCCGCGCCGGCCGGCCGCGCTGCCCGCCCGCCACCGCAGCCGCCGTTCGCTGCGCCACCGCGCGCCGCCGGCCTGCCACGCACCCCACTGTTCTAACGCGCGGCGCACACAGCCCACCGCGTGCACGTGCGCCAGGCGGCCCAGCGGCGGCCGGTAGGCCGCATACGGCAGCCCGCACGCATCCAGCCCCGCCCGGGTCAGCCAGCACCACACCGGCCCGGGCCCCAGCCGGCCCGTCTCCGCCAGCCCGGCCCGCCGCCACCGCACATGCAGCTGCCGCACCACATCACCCGAGCAGCCCAGCAGCCCGGCCAGCAGATCCGCGCGAGTCCCGTACATCTCCCCGCACCACAGCAACCCGGCCACATCGCGGCCGGTCAGCCGCACCTGTCCTGCGTCCGACCGTGGCCAGGCTCCCGCTAGCCCAGGGCCGTTACGGTGCGCCCGTTCAGCCTCGCCCCGGCCGGCGGTCTCCGCGCCGGCCAATGCCTTCCCCGTCGCACAACTACCCATCTCTCCATACTGGCCAGTCCCGTTGCACGCGCCTTGACGCTTACCTTGCAGATCCCCACACCGCCGTCACAACCACCTCACACCAGCACCCACCCGGCATCACCGCCCGTGAAGTCCCAGTGAACCCGCATGAGGCGCGGTCGCCCCGCCTGCCAGCGCAAACGTGCCCACGGGCCCTGCCTGCGCGGTTCCCGACCTCACCCCCACCCCAAGGGGACCCCGAGGCTGAGGTCGGGAACCACTCCGGCAGCAAGGCACACCCTGGCAGGCAGGGCAATAACAAGTTCGACATCATCGCCGCGGCATGCGTAGACGCGACGGCGCTCGCGCGCCGCCCCCCGGTCCGGGGCTTCGCCCGGACCGCAAAGCATCCGGCCTGCCCCGCCAGACGATGCGCAGAAACTCATCGATCCGCGCGCTCGCATTGCCAAGTGCGTCAGCGCATTGGTAACGACAGCAGTGCGTTACGGACACGTGCCGGCCGTCACAAGCTGTAAGCTACCGGAAGTCTCGGGCGGCGCGGCCGATCCGCCAGCCTGAAGGGCGAAAGCTCGGCGGTTCGACCCGCCCCTTACGACCGGATCTTTACGCTGCTGAGGAGCAGCGCAATCGTGATGCGCACCGCCCTGCAGCTGGTGATTGTGATGAGCCAGTATTACGCGTTTTTGACCCCTGCACGCCGCTCGGCATCGCACGTGGATCGCGCGCCGGATGAGGGAGGCTGAAGGTGCGACGGGGTTTCAGCGCCGCGGGGTGGATTTTGCTTGCGTTGGCGGTGCTGGTTCTGGCGGTAACAGTCTCAGTAGGTGCGCTGCAGGCGCATGGAACGCCGGAGTTTAACCGGTGGGTTGGCTGGGCCACTGTGGCGGCTGTACCACTCGGCGCAGCAGGAATCCTTCTGCTCCTTTGGGCAAAGATCACGGGCAGCCTCGTCCGGCCAAAGATGACTGGCGATAACGATGAGATGGTGCCTGGGACGCCTGGGCGGGGCGGTCCAGCCCGTTCGGGAGACACTTTGCCGTTGCGCAATCCAACCTTTACCGGGCGTGCGGAGGCGCTAGCAGATCTGGCACAGCGGCTAGAGGTTGGGCCGGTGGCGGTCGTGGCGTTGCGCGGGTTGGGAGGTGTGGGCAAGTCGCAGCTGGCACTTGAGTATGCACACCGGATGCGCCGGGCCGGGCGGTATCGGCTCGCAGGGTGGGTGCGGGCGGATTCGCTCGTGACTATCGCTGAAGATATCGCAGCGCTGGCGCCACTGGTAGGGCTGTCCACGGAGGGGCAGGCGACTGAGGTCCATGCGCATGTGGTTGCTGTTCTCCGAACGGAACCGGATTGGCTGCTGGTATTCGATAACGCCCAAAGGCCGGATGATCTTGTAGGGATGCTGCCCGGTGGAGAGGGACATGTATTGGTCACCAGCCGGAACCGGGTTTGGAGCGGGATCGCTTCGCAGGTGGATGTGGGGGAGTTCAGCATGCCCGAGTCGGTGGAGTTTCTCTGCGGGCGGTCGGGTCGCGACGATTCCGAAGCTGCTGAGGAACTGGCCCAAGAGCTGGGTAGGCTTCCGCTGGCGCTGGCTCAGGCCGCTGCTTACATCGACACCCGGTCAATGACGATTCGCGGGTACCTGGAGTCGTACCGTGATCCAGTGCTTGGTCGGATGCTGCGGGATGCTGGCCTAGATTCGGCGGAATACCCAGCGAGCGTGGCGCGAACTTGGCTGTTGAGTTTTATGCACCTGTCCGATGAGCACCCAGCCGTGGTGGAGCTGCTGCGGTTGTGCGCGTTCCTAGATCCGGACGACATAGACCTTGATCTTCTGAGTGCAGGTCGAGAGAAAACTGGTGAGATTCTTGCCAGGGTTCTCGGTGATAAACTTGAGCGCGCCGAGGTGGCGGGCATCCTGGCTGCAACGAGCCTGGTCGCCGTCCCGGTCGAGGGTCACCTGCGGGTGCACCGGCTGGTGCAGGCAGTCACCCGTGACCAGCTTGGTGATGACCAGGCGGCCGAGTGGGCCGAGAGGGCACTGAACATGGCCGAGGCCGTATTGCCCCCCAGCCCGGCTGATTACCGATCCTGGCCTACCTACGCCAGATTGGCCCCCCACATCGAGGCGGCCATCGCGCATGTGCACAGCTTTCCAATTCTGGCAGACAAGATCGAACCTCTCAGGAACCTCGGGGTTTACCTATCCGAGTCGGGCCGGCTGGGGGCGGCCCGCACTATGTTTCAACGCGCCCTGGTCATCGATGAGGCGGTCTCCGGCCCCGACGACGTCGAAGCCACCAAAGATCTCGATAATCTGGCCGCCGTCCAGTTGAAGCTTGGGGAACTTCGCGACGCCCGCGTCACCATCGAACGTTCCCTGCAGATCTTCGAGGCGGTCTACGGCCCCGACCATCCCGAAGTCGGCAGATCCCTCCACAATCTGGGCGTCGCCAAGATGCGCCTGGGGGAGTTGCGGGATGCTCGGGCTGACGTCGAACGTGCCGTGGCCATCCTCGAAGAGGCCCGCGTTGTTGAGCCCTCTGAGCTCGCCACGGCCCTCGATAACCTGGCCATGATCCAGCTGCAGCTGAGGAAGCTGAGGGATGCCCGGGCTAGTGCCGAACGTGCCGTGGCCATCAGGGAGGCCGCCCTCGGCCCAGACCACCCCGCGGTCGCCAGGTCCCTTGGCATCTTGGTCGCGATCCAGCGGCGGCAGTTGAAGTTCATAAGGGCGGGCGCTAATGCCAACCGCGCCATAGATATCGCCAAGACGACCACGGAACCCGACATCTGGACACTACTCCAAATCAGTCGCCGCTCACTACGAGGTAGGATTTCTTCTTATGTGATATCAAAGGTCATCAGCATCGGCCCGGATTCTGAAGGGTAGCAGCTCAATTTCCTTCCAACCATCTCTTATGAGGTGACCAAATAAGCGCCGAACCCGCTTCTTGGCTTGGGATGGGCCAAGCCATCTGAATAATTGGCGCTGATCTCATCTCCTGAAGGATGATCGCTCGGAAACGACGTGAGCCAGGGCTGACACATGCGCTTGGGCGTCCGCCCAACTGTCCCCCCGCCCGCACGGCCGCACAAACCCCGGCCCGCACGCCGCAGCGAACCCAGGCCGCCGCCCCGCGCACCCGGATTTTCACGCGGCGCAACCATCCCCAGATGATATAGCTAAGTTGGCCCAAATCGGGACGTAGGCGGCCCTTCGGCGGGATAGTAGTTCGTCTGGCCAGGAGTTAGAAGTGCCACAGAGTTGGCCGTCGTCTCCGTCCGCGCAACAATGCGGCCGACAGGCGCCCAATCAATGATTGCCTAACAGTTTCGCGCAACGTGATCGGGGCGACGATTCTTTAGCCACCTCCGGCGTGGCGGGGCCCTGCAGGGCCGGCCCATCGGGCCATTGCGGGCAGGCCAGGAGCCAGCCCGTTCGCCGGGAAGGCCGGCCCCGCCCCCCGCCGCGCCGCAGGCCACCGGCCAAACAATCGCCGCCCCTCCCGCAGGACGAGGGAGGCGGTTTCTAGTACATATTGACAGTCTTGTGGGCGCGAGGTTGCATTCGCAGGTCTTGCCGCCGTCGTCGTAGGCGGTGGTGTGGTCCAGGTCGCATCGGACGGCGGCCCGGCCGCAGCCGGGGAAGCTGCAACTTCGCTGCCGGGTCCGGATCAGGTGCACTAGCAGGTTGGACGGCTGGTAGCGGTCTTCTTGCCGCTGGTGGCGGCAGGTGCCCGATTCCAGCACCGATGTCCGGGCGGCTAGCGCGGCTGCCCACCGAATAGCTGGCCTGCCTTGCGGTGCGGGGCCGGGACCGCGACGGGCGCAGGCGTGCGCGACGGCCTGCCCGGCAGGGCCGGTGAGGGTCAGGCACCACCGGGTCGCGGCGTTGCCGGAGAGCTGTCGGGCCAGGTCCCGGCAGGTCTGGGCGTCGGCGGGTCCGTGGCCTGCGACCTCACCGGACAGGTCACTGAGGCCGGCCCACGCGCTGACCGGCATTGTCAGGTGCACGGTGCCGGTGACGGCCGGGCCGACGGCGGCGGCCAGCGGGCTGTCCGGGCCGGTCGCGGCCGCGGCGGCGGCGCCGGCCGCAGTGTCGGGCAGCAAGCTGGTGACCGGGCGGCCCAGTAGCAAGCTGGTGAACACAGCGGCTCGCAGCTGCCCGAGGCTGCCGGCCGCGCCGCGGTCGCGGAGCCAGCTGGCCATCGCCGCGATGCGCCGGTCCGCCGCGATGACCTCGGCCTCGGGCAGTTCCCGGCCGGCCAGCGCGGCGTTGCCCGAATGCTCGGTCCAAGTGTGTACGTCGGCCTCGGCGGCGCCGTCGGCCTTGCGGCGCGCTGCGGCGTTAGGGTCCAGGTCGGCGACCGCGCGCCGCAGTGCACGCCGGATCTGGCTGGTCGTCATGCGGTCTGCACCGGGCAGTACCTGCGCGGCGATCCGCGCCGCATCATGCGGACCGATGCCGGTCAGCTCGTCGCCGAACACCACCGAGCGACGCCAGTCGATCCGCCCTGCACAAAGTGCCGCGTGCACCTCGGGCAGGTCCGCGAGCCTGGCGGCGTCCTCCACCAGCTGCCTGGCCGCCGCGCCGGTCCAGACCAAGGCCGCGGCAACCTCGTCGGCCACGTGCTCGGCCAGGTGCTTGTTCTCCCGCTCGCGGGCCTGCGCGGCGCGCCGCAGGTCCAGCGTCCTAACCGCGGCGGCCTGCCCGGCCGCGGCCCACGCGCCGATCCGCTGCCACGCGCACAGGGCACCGATCAGCTCCGACTCTCCCAGCTGGCCGTGCCCGCCAGATCCTGGCGCGGTCGTGGCGGCCAGCAGCCGGGCCAGCTCCGGGCCGGGCGCCATGACATCCAGCTCCCCGCCGGAGGCGAACCCGATCCCGTACCGACCGTCCGCATCGTGGTGCAAGAACCCGGCCGCGATCGACTCGCCCTCGCCGGTCCACGGCCCGCAGTCATCTTCGGCCGCGTCCGCCAGCAGCTCGGCCGGTATCCACCCGTCCGGGTCGATGTCGGCGTCAGCATCGCCTAGCACCGGCGCTTCCCACTCCTCGAAGCCGGGCCGCTCGTCGTATATCTCGCTCATGTGTTCACCTCCTGCTGCGACTAATGTCCATTACTCGCTTATACTATCGAGTGGTACTGACAAAACCGCCGCCCGCTAACGGCCCGCAAAACCGCGAACCTTGCCGGACCCGGCCAGCCCATCCAAGTACGGCCGTCGGTCAGTTCACGGACCGCGTCAAGGTGTTCCGGACGCCCGCTGCCAGGCAGTCAACCCCAGGGTGGAGCGCGGCAGGCGCCAAAGCTCAACTCGGGGACCGATGGCTGGATGGGCGCAGCGACCTAGCGTAAAGGTGTCGGTCCCAGGCAGGGACCAGCTTCCCTATGGAGGGGACAACGTGAACGCCACGGGCTACATCATCAACGCGATACTCGTCCTGCTTGTGCTGCGCCAGGTCCGCGGCAGCAGGCTCGACCTCGCGAATCTCGTGCTGCCGGTGGTGCTCGTGGCGGCGGCCGCCGCCTATTACCTGCGTGCTGTTCCGGCAGCGGGCAACGACATCGTGCTCGATGTGGGACTAGCCGCAGCTGGGGCGGTCCTCGGTTACCTGTGCGCGCTGGCGACTAACCTGCGACGCGGTGGTGATGGCGTCCCGTTCGCCAAGGCCGGAGTGGTGGCTGCGATCCTGTGGGTGGCCGGCATCGGCGCCCGGATGGCTTTCGCGTTCTCCTCCGACCACGGAGCCGGGCCAGTCATCGCGCGCTTCTCGGTCGCGCACAGCATCACCGGCGCAGACGCCTGGGTCGCGGCCCTGGTCATGATGGCCCTGGCCGAGGTCACCGCGCGGCTCATCACGCTGCGGCTGCGGGCACGACGGCTGCCCGCGGCGGCGGTCGGCAGCGCCGCGCACACCGCGGCCCCAGTGCAGGTGCAGGTGTAGGTGCCGGTGCGCTATGGACGCGATCAGCAGGACCTATCCGGCCGGCGACCTGAGGATCTCCGATGCCGATCGTGACGCCGTCGTCGCGGAGCTTAGCGAGCATTTCCAGGCTGGCCGGCTGACCATCGACGAGCTCGAGGAGAGAACCGGACGGGCGATCAGCGCGCGGACGGGAAACGATCTGGACGGCCTGCTCGCCGATCTTCCGGCCGGCCCAGGCGAGCCGCCGGGCTCGGGCGGCGCCTTCGGCACCAGTACCGGTCTGTCCACGCAGGCCCGGTGCCGGGTGCCGTGTCCACTGGTCACGCTGCCCCTAGTCCCGATTATCGCCGTCGCCGTAGTCCTTGCCGCGCTCGGGCAGCACGGGGTAGTCGGACTCCCATGGTGGCTCATCCCGGTCGGATACCTCGTCGTCCGCCGCCTGCGAAGGAATGGTCGCTGACGCCATCCCCGGCCCGCCAGGCCCTCACGGCTCATGCCTTCCCGCTGCCACCGGCCCGATACCGTTGTCAGCGTGAAATCGTGGGCGACCAGGGCGATCGGAGTCGGCGTTGCCGCGGTGGCAGGGCTCGGCGCGGCCGCAGCGGTCCTGGCAGCGCCGGGGTTGGCCCACGCCGCCGGTGCCGCCGGGTCCGCCCGCGCCAGCGGGATCCGCCCGAGCGCGACAGCGGCGGGCGCCGTGAAGGCCCAGGTCAGCGCGGGGACGGCTGGTGCCCATGCGGGCCCGGTAATCCTGATCGGCATCTCCGGGCTGCGCTGGAGCGACATCTCGCCCGCGCAGACGCCCTCGCTCTGGCGGCTGGCGGAGCGTAGCTCGGTCGGGTCGCTTGTGGTCTCGGCGGTCCGGACATTCACCTGTCCTGCCGACGCGTGGCTGACGGTCAACTCCGGCGCCAGGGTCACCGCGACGGCCCGGCCTGAGCCCTGCCGCCTGCCCGCGGTCCTCGCGCCGCCCTCGCCGGGACCGACCGGGCGGGCCCAGGTACCCGCCCTGGACACGGCGCGGACCCCTAACATCGAGTCGGTCAACACTCCGTACAGCTATGACCCGTGCTGGGGAGTCCTGGGGAATTCCAACGCTCCGGGTTCTGGCTGCCCGCCGAGGCCGCAGGTGCCCTATCGGGGGTGCGCGACTGCGATCGGGCCAGGAGCCGCGCTGGCGCTAGCCGGTCCCACGGGCGTGGTGCAGAATTATGCGGCCGATCTCGGGGGGACGCCCCGTTCCCTCCTGGTGAAGTGTCCGCTGACGGTACTCGATCTAGGCACCTTGCCCGCACCGGGGGCGAGCGGTAACGCCAGAGCTAAAGCGCTGCGAACGGCGGACCAGGAAGCTGGCCGGATCATCGCGGCGGCGCCGGCCGGGGCCACGATAGTGGTCGCGGGGATCGGCGACGACGTGGCGGCGCACGTCCATGCCATCATTGTCGGCGGCCCCGGTTTCGGTCCCGGCCTGCTGACGGCGGTTTCTACTCGGCAGCCAGGCATGGTGACGATCACCGACCTGACGCCGACCATCCTGCACTGGCTGGGCCGCGGTTACGGCAACCTGGTCGGCTCGGTGATCCAGAACTCCAGCCGAGGCACCCTGGCGTCGGCCATCCGCATGCTGGCGGCGCAGGACACCGCCGCCCAGGTCTACAAGGCAACGCTCGGCTGGTTCTTCGTGATCTACGCTGCGGCCGAGGGGCTTGCGCTCGGGCTGATCGCGCTGACCCTGGGTGGCGATGAGCCCGGCCGGCGTCGGCGACGGGTGGCCGGCTATCGGATCGCCGGGGTGTGCGGGGCTTCGGTCCCGGCTGGTACCTTCCTGGCGAACCTTGTGCCCTGGGCGCAGCTGCCCCATCCGGCGCTGCTGCTCTACGCGGTCGCGCTGGCGTGGGCTGCCGTGATCGCCATCGTGGCCCTGGCCGGACCCTGGCGGCTCGATCCGCTCGGGTCAGCCGGCTTCGTCGGCGCGGTCACTGCCGCGGTCATCGCGGGCGATGTGATCACCGGGTCGCACTTGCAGCTCAGCGTTCCGTTCGGGCTGCCGGTCCTAGTGGCGGGCCGGTGGTACGGGATCGGAAATAACGCCCTTGGCCCCTACGCGGCGGGCGGCCTCATCTGCGCCGCCTGGGCAGGCGCGGCCGCGCTGCGGGCCGGTTCTCGAACCAGGGCGGTCGCCGCGGCCGGAGCCGTCGCCGTGGTCCTGCTGCTCGCATGCGCGACACCTGCCTGGGGCGCGAAGGTGGGCGGCACCATCGCCATGACCCCCGCCTTCCTGCTGCTGCTGGCCGGGATAGCCGGGGTCCGCATTACGCCCTTGCGGGTTGGCCTGATCGCTGTCAGCGGACTGGTGCTGATCACTGCGTTCGCCGTGCTCAGCTACGTCTACCCTGCGGTCGGGATCTCGGACATCAGCGCGTTCGTGGGTCACGTAGTGCACGGCAGTGCCGGGCCGATTCTGGACCGCAAGGCCAGTGCGAACCTGCACTCGGTGACCGAGACGTGGTTCACGCCGGTCGTGCCGCTGATCGTGGCGCTGTTCGGGCTGGTGATCGTCTGGCCGGAGCGCCTACGGCTGTGGGTGCTGGCCCGCGCGTTTACCGTCCAGCCCCTGCTGCGACCGCTGTTCATCGCCATCTGGACGGCCGGGGTACTCGGCTGGCTGGCCGACGACTCCGGGGTCAGTGTGACAGCCGCCATGCTTCCGCTCGCCCTTCCGCTGGCGATCGTGATGGTCACACTCACCGCCGAACGTGATAGCGCGGAAGCGGCAGAAGGGCTTGGCGCGGCGGACTTGGCCGCCAGGGAAGGACCAGTTCGGGCACCGGGTCGGCAGGGCTAATCTGTGACATGCCGCGCCGGGGCTGATCCTTGGTCCCGGGCATTCAGGAGGAGGCCGAGTGCAGTATCGGGTGTCAAGGCTGGTCGCCGGGCCATTCCTGCGCCTGCTGGCGCCGACCAGGGTTATCGGTGCCGAGCACATCCCGGCGACAGGCCCGGCCATCATGGCTTCCAACCACCTGTCCGTCGTGGACTCGATCTTCCTGCCGCTGATGGTGGAGCGGCCAGTTACCTTCGCGGCCAAGTCGGAATACTTCACGGGGACGCGGCTTCGTGACCGGGTCGTGGGCGCCTACCTGCGCTCGACGAACCAGCTTTCCACGGACCGTGCTGGCGCGCGCGCTGCCCAGTCGATGCTGGATGCGGCCATTGACCGGCTGAACTCGGGCGAGCTGTTCGGCATTTACCCAGAGGGAACGCGGTCGCCCGACGGAAGGCTGTATCGCGGCCGGACCGGCGTGGGCTACCTGGCCCTGAACTCCGGGGCGCCGGTGATCCCCGTCGCGATGATCGGGACCGAGCACATCCTGCCGCCTGGCCACCGGGTGCCCAGGCCGGGCAGGATCGAGATCCGCATCGGCGAACCGCTGATCTTCGAGGAGTACCGTGGCCAGCCTGCCGGGGCTAGGCAGCGGCGAGCGGTGACCGACGAGGTAGTTCGAGCGATCCAGAAGCTGTCCGGGCAGGAGTTCGTGCCGATGTACGCGTCCGTTCGCAAGGACGAGCTATCTCAGGCCGCCGCGCCGAAGTGACGTAGCACCGCGCGAGTCCGGCGGCGGATCTACTCGGGCGCGTCCCGCTGTCGGTAGCGCATGCCCCACCTGGCCAGGTCCTCGGTTATCCCGTCCGCAGACTCGCCGGCCGTGGGGAAGCTCTCGGTCGAGGCGGATGGATTCCACACGTAGATGGGCTGGCCGGCCGAATCCTGACCGGTGGCGGGACCGTCAGCTGGCTCGACGGCGCGTTCCCACAGCGATCCGCTTGGCGACAGTGGCGTCTGGGCCCGCTGCCGCGGCTGGCGGACGGGCAGCGGCCCGCCGGGGTGCTGTTCGGGGCTAGGTGCAGGCTGCGCGCGCTGCTGCGCCGGGGCCGGTTCGGCCCGCCTGACCGCGTCCTGCCCCCAGTCCAGCCGACCCGTCATGCGCTGGCTGGGAGCGCGGTCGATGTTTGGCTCGGGGGGCCAGGTACCTTCCGGACCCGAGCCGCCCGTGAACGACTCCGCCGGCTCTGGCCGCTGCTCCCAGGGCGTATGTTCCGTCGGGTCCCAGGGCGCCTGTCCCGTCGGCACCTGGGGGCCCTGTCCCGTCGGCACCTGTGAGGTGGTCGATCGGGTGGGCCTTGGTTGTGTCGCTGCGTGGGCCGAATGGGACGCGCGAGCCGCGTGCGCGGAGTGGGCTCCGTGCGCAGTCCAGGACGCCCGGCCGGCCACCGCGGGCCGGGAAACAGCAGCAGGCAGCGCAGTGCCGGGCGGGATGCCAGCGCCAGAGGGCCTGCCAGCGCCAGAGGGGCTGGCAGGGCCGGGCGGGCTGGCAGGGCCGGGCGGGCTGGCAGGGCCGGACGGGATGCTGTAGGCCGCACGAGCAGCAGGAGTTCGCGGTGCGGCCGGAGTTCCTGTGGCGGGACGCGTCGGCCCGGGGCGGCCCACGGCCGGACCCTGGCTCGTGACCCACGGCAGGTCGCTGTCGGGCTGGGACGCGGGCTCCCACGGTGGGGTCCCGGAGACGGGTGGCCGCCTGCTTACTTCGCGTGTGGCGGGGCTGAACCCGGACCTGCCCGCGTCGGCACCGGCCCAGGCCGAGGATGCCGGCGCGGGTCCGCCCAGACGACTCGTAACTGGCCTGTCGGTGACCTGCGGACCTTCGGACTCGCGGTTCGCGGTCGCGAAGAGGCCTGGCGCGGCGGCGGGCCCGCGCGGCCCTTGCGGCCCGCTCGGTCGGCTCGGCCGGCTCGGCCGGCTCGGCCTGGTCGCAAGCCGGTCCGGACCGCCAGCAGGCGCTTTGATGGGGGCGGCGAAGAACTCGAGCATGTGCTCCGGGTCTGCGGCGCTGGCACTCGGATAGCGGGACTGTCCGTGGCGGCCCGCCCACTCGGCGGCCACGGCTTCCTGCTTCCTGACGGCGCGACGGCGGCCCGCGGCCACATACAGCGCGATCAGCAGCAGCAAGACGACCAGCAGGCCAGCGGAAACGACTGCGTCCCTGATCAGGCTGACGGTGAAGCTGTAATCCTCTGAGTGTGCCGCCGGAGCGGCCGGAGTCGACCACGGCAGCGCTCCGGCGGACGCGGGCGCTCCGGCAGGAGCCTCCGCCGCGGCCGCGGTGAGGGCTCCTTCGGCGTTCACGGTGCCCGCGCCGGATCCGGCTGTCTTCCCGTTGAACACGGTGCTTGTTGTCAGTGCCCGGCGGACCTCGGGGACGGACAGATTGGGGAACCGGGACCGGATCAGCGCCACGATCCCTGCCGTCACCGCACTCGCCGCGGCTGTGCTGCTTACCGTCTGGTAACCACCACTGTTCGTAGCGGCGATCACACCGTCACCCGCTGCGGTGACGGTCACGTAGCTCTGCTTGCTGGACCACGAGGCCTTGGTGAAGGCCTGGTTGAAGGCGCCGACGGCGATTACGCCTGGGTAAGCGGCCGGGTAGTTGGCGCCATCAGTCCCGCTGCCGTCGTCACCCGCGGGCGCTACCAGGACCACGTTTTGGCCGAGCGCGTAGTTGACCGCGGACTGCTCGGCCGCGCTGCCCCCGGCTGCGGCGGTGGCAGCGCCGGTCCCAGAGACACCCGGCTGGCCAGGATCGAGCGGCAGGTCGATGACGGTAGCGCCGTGTTTCACGGCGTAGCGGATCCCGGCGGCGATCGCGCCAGGCAGCCCGGCCGCTACCGAGGACTGGGCCAGCAGCGGGTCATCGCTGGGCAAGGTCACCCTGACCGAGAGGATCCTGGCTTGCGGCGCCACGCCGACAATGCCTGAGTCGTCGCCAGGACCGTGTCCGTGACCGGCAATAAGGCTCGCCAGGGCGGTCCCCATCTGGCCGAAGTACTGTCCGCTTGACTGCGAAGTGCCGGTCAGGTCCGGTCCGGGCGTCACTGCCCCGGTCAGATCGGGCTGGCTGGCGTCCACGCCGTCGCTCAGGACGGCGACCGTGATACCCGCCCCCTTGCTGGTCGTCCAGGCCTGGTGCACCTTCAGTGTGGACAGCCACCACTCGCTGCCGCGGACACCGCTAGCGGAAGCGGGCACTGTCGCCAGTGCGAAAGTGCTGGCCGCGATGCCCGTGGCAATCAGTGCCATGACGGGGCGGGGGGACCTCAGTGGCACGCCTTCCTGGCCTTCCATGGGAGTACCGCACATTGTGCCATGTTCAAGCTATTTGCGTGCTATCTGAGCGAATTCAAGTCACCGTGGATGAGTCGTCGCTGGGTGCGCTTGTGATAGCCGGACGTGGGCGCCAGGGGGCAGGCCGAGTTGCTGTGCCGCGTCTCCGGCGTTGATAGCCAGCGAGATGAGCCCGGCGCTGTCGGTGAACGCGACGATCTCACCCGGCGCTCCTGCCGCGAAGGTGTCCAGGTACGGGACGGTCAGCTGACGCCTGCCGCAGCGCACCACGACCGGCGAGCCGATGCCGATGCCGAGCATTCCTGCATCCGCCGCAGGAATGGACAGCTGGACATTCCCGAACCTATCCACCGACATGACCTCGCCTTCGGCCTCGCCATCCTGCACGCGGCTGGTCGGGGCAGGCAACTCCACCAGGTCGGTAACGTCGATCTCGTCGCCGGCGTCGGCCAGTTCAGTGCCGGCCGCCAGGTGCGCGGCCACCGGCATGAAGATGTCCCGGCCATGGAAGGTTGCCGACACAGGATGCAGCCATAGCTCACCGTTGGTCAGCTGCACGGCCTGCCGCGCCCCACCGAGAGCGGCGACGGCCCAGGACAGCAGCCCGTTGTCCGGGCCGACTAGGAGGCTCTCCCCAGCCGCCACCGCGATCGCTCGGCGGACCGTGCCGACACCGGGATCCACGACGGCCACATGCACGGCGGGCGGGAAGTAGCCGACGGTCTGGGCTAGCACGGCGGCGCCGCGTCGCACATCACCAGGCGGCACCAGGTGAGTGATGTCGATGACCCTGGCTGCCGGCGCTATCCGGGCGGCGCCGCCATGACAAGCCGCGACGAACCCGTCCTCAAGGCCGTAGTCGGTGAGGAAGCTCATGTAGTTGTAGACGGTCACGAATGGTGAGCGTACGGCGCGATTGGCTCCGCGCATAGGCCCCCCGGCACGAGCCGCCTAGGATGAGAGGCAGGCGTGGGTTGCCGGGAGGCCTGGTGGCGGCATTGTCGGAGCGCGATATGCGCATCCTGGCCTTCGAGCGGAGCTGGTGGCGCCTGGCCGGCGCCAAGGAACGGGAAATCCTGGAGGTTTTCGGCGTGCCTGTCACCAGGTACTACCAGCTACTGAACGAGCTGATCGACCGTCCGGAGGCGGCTGAGTTCGATCCCGTACTCGTCACCCGGCTGCGGCGCCAGCGCAGCAGGCGGCATCGGATCCGGTCCGCCCGGCCGGAGTGAGCTCCGGTGCGATCACATCAGGATGGGAACGGGGCGCTTCCAGGGCTACCCGAGCCACGCACGGCGGCTGGCCGAGCTGGCCTTGCCGCGCTAATCGCGCAGCCGTCTCGGTCGCTGATCGGCCTGGATTTCGATGGCACGCTCGCCCCGATTGTCGAGGACCCCGCGGCGGCAAGGGCAGAGCCCGCCGCCATCGCCGCGCTGGCCAGGTTGTCGCAGGTCGCCGGGATGGTCTCGATCATCACCGGCCGGCCGGCGGCGGAGGCGGCTAGGTTCGCGAGGCTGGACAGCGCACCCGGCGTCATCGTTCTCGGCCACTACGGCAGCGAGCGATGGGAGCACGGAACCCTGAGCGGTCCGCCACCGCCGCCCGGGCTTGCTACGGCGCGAGCGGACCTGCCCGATGTGCTGGCCAGCGCCGGGGCTTCCGCCGGAACTTTCGTCGAGGACAAGGGCTACTCGCTTGCTGTCCACACTCGCCGTGCTGCCAGCCCCGAGGCGGAGATAGAGCGGCTCAGCGCTCCGCTCGCAGCGCTCGCCGACCGCACTGGCCTCAGAGTCGAGCCCGGTCGGCTCGTGCTCGAACTGCGCCCGTCGGGCTCGGACAAGGGCCAGGCGCTGCGCGACCTAGCCCAGCAGCGATCCGCTGCGGCCATTATGTTTTGCGGTGACGACCGCGGCGACCTGCCGGCCTTCAGGGCGGTGCGGGAATTGCGCGATGCCGGTACTCCCGGCCTGGTGGTATGCAGCGGGTCAGCCGAGGTGCCCGAAATAGCTGCCGAGGCCGACCTCGTGGTCGAAGGACCGGCTGGAGTAGCGCAGTTGCTCGCGGGTCTGGCCGATGCGTTCGCGGCGGCCGCGGCGCGCAGCTAGGGCAGGACCGCCTCGCGGTCCAGCGCGTGCAACTGGTCGGCGAACCACCTGGCGGGCGGCATCGCGATCGCGGCGCGGGCCAGTGCGGCGCTGCGCTGGGAGCGTTCCTGCTCGCTCATGGACAGCGCCTGGTGCAACGCGGCGGCCGTCTGGGTGACGTCGTAGGGGTTGACCATGATCGCGGCCTCGCTCAGCTCGGCTGCCGCACCTGCCTCGGTCGAGAGCACCAGCGCGCAGCCGTGGTCGGACAGGATCGGGCCCTCCTTGGCCACCAGGTTCATGCCGTCCTTGATCGGGTTCACTAGCAGCACGTCGCCAACCCTGAGCGCGGCCAGGGAGCGCGCGTAGTCGTCGTTCACCTCGAGGATGAGCGGGTCCCAACCGGGAACGGCGAATTCGTCCTCGATCTGCAGCGCCAGTCGCTGTACAGCGGCGGTGTATTCGCGGTACTCGGGCAGGTCGTGGCGGGACGGATACGCGAACGCGAACTTGATTACCCGGCCGTGCCACTCCGGGTGGCTGCGCAGCAGCTCCCGGTAAGCCTCAAGTCCGCGCACGATGTTCTTGGACAGCTCAGTCCTGTCGATCCTGACGATCACCTTCCGGCCGGCGGCCTGCTCGGTCATCCTGGCCACCCGCGTCACAACGTCCTGCTCAGCTGCACGCTGCCGTAGCTGATCGGCGTCCACTCCGAGCGGGTGAACACCGATGCTGGTGAGATGGCCTTCGTAGCTGACCTGGCCGCGTACCCGGTCTACTTCGCAGTCCAGGAACGCCTGGCAGCAGTCCATGAAGGCGTCGGCCCAGCGCTGGCAGAGGAATCCGGCGTGGTCGGCGCCGAGGATTCCGGCCAGCACCTCCTGGCCGATTTCGTCGGGCAAGATCCGGTAGTAGTCCGGCGGCGCCCACGGCGTGTGCGAGAAGTGCGCGATCCGGAGGCCGCCGGCCCGGCTGGCCAGCATTCTCGGCGCCAGACACAGGTGGTAGTCCTGAATGACAGCGCGGACGTAGGCATTCGGATCCGCCGCCTCGGCCAGCGCCACGGCGAAGGCTTCGTTGTAACTGCGGAAAGCTTCCCAGTCGCGCCGGAAGCCCGGCCCGAAGCTTGGCTGGTTCGGCGTGTCATACAGCATGTGGTGCACGAACCACAGGGTCGAATTGGCCACGGCGTTGTACGCGCGGTGGAACATTGCGGGTGGCAGGTCGAGCATCCGAACCGCCGAGTCACCGTCCCAGTCGAGCAGGCCATTTCCGGCCGCACGGGCTGCTGCGCGATCGCCCTCGCTGAGGGCAGCGCAGACCCACAGCATGGCCCCGGTGTCGGCCACGGCCGACAGTCCGGACACCATGCCGCCGCCGCCGCGCTTCTCCGTGAGCTGCCCGTCATCGGCCCGCGTGAAAGAGACCGGCCCCCGGTTGGACGCGATGAGCACGCGTCTGTCAAATGCTGTTCCACCCATGTGACACCAAGATTATCCGGCTCGCAATCGGGCTGTCGTGCGCGGCCGGGGGCAGGGCGAGAAATGCGCGGGCCGGCTCGTAATCCGGCTGTCGTGCGCGGCCGGCGGCAGGGCGAGACATGCCCGACCAGGACGAGCCACGTTCAAGATCATGTGCCTAGTTACTACGCCTATAGGCGGTGTCAGGAGGCACAACAACGCCTGCTCGCGGCGATTTGTTCGTAGTGCACCGATTGTCTAGCGCGAGGTCCGGCCGGCTGGGCTGACTGGCTGATCACTCAACCCGGAGTGGTAGCGCCAGACCATAAGCAGTTAGAATTTACGTATAACTGCATATCGCTCATCCAGAGGGGTGGAGGGAACGGCCCGATGAAGCCCCGGCAACCATCACGATGATCATGCGCCCTGCGCCCGGATCCGTCCGCGCAGTGAGTCAGGGCGGCGAGGTCGTCTCGTGACAGGTGCCAACTCCGGCCCGCGGCGCGTCGCCGCGGGATAGATGAGGAGAGAGGCCTCGCCAATGTCAACCGCGACGATCCAGATACCTTCGCGCTTCGGATTCGCCACCCATCTCAGCTGCCGTGAGTGCGGACACTCTTGCGCGCTCGGCTCACAGCACGCGTGTGATCAGTGCTTCGGGCCACTGGAGGTGGCCTACGACTTGCCGCCGATTTCCCGCAAGCTGATCGAGTCAGGCCCGCTGAGCATCTGGCGGTACGCCAGTCTCCTGCCAGTACCCGCCGATGTCGCCGCCCGGCCGAACCTCGAGCCGGGCTGGACCAAGCTGATCAGGGCGGATCAGCTGGCAAGGACCCTCGGCATGCGCGAGCTGTGGATCAAGGACGAGCGAGGCAACCCGACCCACTCGTTCAAGGACCGGGTGGTAGGCGTCGCGCTGGCGGTCGCGCAGGAACTCGGCTTCACGGTGCTCGCCTGCCCGTCCACAGGCAACCTGGCGAATGCGGTTGCCGCGGCGGCGGCAAGGGCAGGCATCAGGTCGGTCGTGGTGATCCCAGCCGACCTCGAGCCGCAGAAGATACTGGGCTCGGCGGTCTACGGCTGCATGCTGGTAGCGGTGCAGGGCAACTACGACGACGCGAACCGGCTGGCCTCGGAACTCGCCGACGAGCGCGAGGACTGGGCCTTCGTCAATGTCAACGTCCGGCCGTACTACGCCGAGGGATCCAAGACAATCGGCTTCGAGATCGCGGAGCAGCTTGGCTGGCAGCTGCCCGAGCAGATCGTGGTGCCGGTCGCATCCGGCGCCCAGCTGGTGAAGATCGATAAGGCGTTCCGCGAGCTAGCGGCCACCGGCCTGGTCGCCGACACCGGCTGCCGCGTGTTCGGCGCGCAGGCATCGGGTTGCGCGCCCGTCGCGGCGGCTTACCGGGCCGGGCATGACGTGGTGCAGCCCGTGCGCCCAGCGACGATCGCCAAGTCCCTGGCGATCGGTAACCCGGCCGACGGGCCCTACGTACTCGATGTGGTGCGCCGGACAGGCGGGCTGGTCGCCGACGTCGGTGACGATGAGCTGATAGACGCGATCCGGCTGCTGGCCGCTACCGAGGGCATCTTTGCCGAGACGGCCGGCGGCGTCACCCTGGCAGTGCTGCGCAAACTGCTGTCGACCGGCGAGATAGACCCTGAAGCGCGCACCGTCATCATCAACTCCGGCGACGGGCTGAAGACACCCGATGCGGTGGCGGCTACGATTCCCGCGCTCGACCCCATTCCGGCAACCATGGCGGCATTCGAGGCGCTGGAAGCCTCGCAACGCCCCGCCACGCTCCGAGAGGCAGGCAAGGCATGACGGTTTCGGTTCGCGTCCCCACCATCCTGCGGACTTACACGGGTGGCAACGCGGTCGTCAGTTCCGAGCCAGGCACGGTGCGCGAGGTCATCCAAAAGCTCGACGCCGACTTTCCCGGAATTGGCGGCCGGCTGCTTGACGACTCCGGTCAGCTACGCCGGTTCGTCAATGTGTACGTGAACGACGAGGACGTAAGGCTCGCTCAGGGGCTCGACACTCCCGTCCCTTCCGGTGCACAGGTCTCGGTGATCCCGGCAGTTGCAGGCGGCTGAGTCGCGGTCGCGCCGGAGATGCACACGGCACAATGCGCCTGAGACAGGCACAAGTCGCCGCAGTTGGCCATCACAGGATGTAGAGTCTTGTCCGGTCGCTGTTGGTACGGGAAGAGCGGCAAGCTGAGCTTGCTGGTGAAGCCAGGACTGTGCCGCGATCAACGGGTTTCGCATAGCAAGGGCGGAACCCGCAGCCCGTGCAAGTAGGGAGTTGTTGGGAATGGCTCAGGGCACCGTCAAATGGTTCAACGCGGACAAGGGCTACGGCTTCATCGCGGTCGACGGTGGTAGGGACGTCTTCGTCCACTTCTCAGCCATCCAGGCGGATGGCTACCGCAGCCTTGAAGAAGGTCAGCGGGTCGAGTTTGAGATCACGCAGAGCGACCGCGGTCCGCAGGCTGAGGCCGTCAGGACAGTCTAAGTTTCTCTGTATGACACTGTCGGGCAGGCCCGGCATCCCGGACTAGGATGCCGGGCCTGTCGCATGTCCGAACGTAGTGTGCGAATAGGTGCAGAGCTGCAGGCATGCCTCTGACCTGCGAAATTAGCCCACGAAGGCCCCCCGAGCTTGCACTCTCATACCGAGAGTGCTAAACATGTCGTTGGCACTCTCGGGGTGAGAGTGACAACGCAGTGACGTGATCGGGGCGACGAGGCCTGCCTGGCGGCGGGCAGGGACTGACTGCCAGGCGAGCCGTCCGTCGCGGGCGTCGGCCCGGTCGGCACGCAGGCACAAAGTTCCGGGAGGACTGGAAGCCTATGGCAGCGAAGATGATCGCGTTCGACGAGGAAGCCAGGCGCGGCCTCGAACGCGGCATGAACCAGCTAGCCGACGCCGTGAAGGTAACTCTGGGCCCCAAGGGCCGCAACGTGGTACTCGAGAAGAAGTGGGGAGCCCCCACGATCACCAACGATGGTGTGTCCATCGCCAAGGAGATCGAGCTCGAGGACCCGTGGGAGAAGATCGGCGCCGAGCTTGTTAAGGAAGTCGCCAAGAAGACCGACGATGTCGCTGGCGACGGCACTACTACGGCGACCGTGCTCGCGCAGGCGCTGGTCCGTGAGGGCCTGCGTAACGTCGCGGCCGGCGCCAACCCGATGTCGCTCAAGCGCGGCATCGAGGCAGCCGTGGAGCGGGTGAGCGAGGAGCTCTCCAAGCTGGCCAAGGATGTGGAGACCAAGGAGCAGATCGCGTCCACGGCCTCCATCTCCGCCGGCGACAACTCGATCGGCGAGATGATCGCCGAGGCGATGGACAAGGTCGGCAAGGAAGGCGTTATCACCGTTGAGGAGAGCAACACCTTCGGCCTGGAGCTTGAGCTCACCGAGGGCATGCGCTTCGACAAGGGCTACATCTCGCACTACTTCGTGACTGACCCTGATCGGATGGAGGCGGTCCTTGAGGACCCCTACATCCTCATCGTCAACTCGAAGGTGTCCGCCAACAAGGACCTGCTGCCGCTGCTGGACAAGGTGGTGCAGTCGGGCAAGCCGCTCGTCATCATCGCCGAGGACGTGGAGGGCGAGGCGCTGGCGACCCTGGTCGTCAACAAGATCCGCGGCCTGTTCAAGTCCGTCGCGGTGAAGGCGCCGGGCTTCGGTGACCGCCGCAAGGCCATGCTTGGTGACATCGCGATCCTGACCGGCGGTCAGGTCATCAGCGAGGAAGTCGGCCTCAAGCTTGAGAACGCCGACCTGGACCTGCTCGGGCGGGCCCGCAAGGTCGTCGTGACCAAGGACGAGACGACCATCGTCGACGGTGCCGGTGACGCAGAGCAGATCTCCGGCCGGGTGAACCAGATCCGGGCCGAGATCGACAACACCGATTCCGACTACGACCGGGAGAAGCTGCAGGAGCGGCTGGCCAAGCTGGCTGGCGGCGTTGCCGTCATCAAGGCCGGCGCGGCCACCGAGGTGGAGCTGAAGGAGCGCAAGCACCGCATCGAGGACGCGGTGCGCAACGCCAAGGCTGCGGTCGAGGAGGGCATCGTCGCCGGCGGCGGCGTGGCCCTGCTGCAGGCTGGCAAGATCGCGTTCGAGAAGCTCGAGCTGTCGGGCGACGAGGCAACCGGCGCGCAGATCGTGCGCCGCGCGCTGGAGGAGCCGCTCAAGCAGATCGCGGTCAACGCCGGCCTCGAGGGCGGCGTCGTGGTCGAGAAGGTGCGGCACCTGGAGGCCGGTCACGGCCTTAACGCCGCCGACGGCGACTACGTCGACATGTTCAAGGCCGGGATCATCGACCCGGCGAAGGTGACGCGCTCTGCGCTGCAGAACGCCGCATCGATCGCCGGGCTGTTCCTCACCACCGAGGCAGTGATCGCGGAGAAGCCGGAAAAGGACAAGGCTCCGGCCGCTCCGGGCGGCGGTGACATGGACTTCTGATCCGGGCGGGCCTGCACCGCAGGCTCGAGGCAGGATCAAAGTCCGCGAGGCCGGATGGCCGAGCATGCAGGAGGCGGTTCCCGGTTCGCCGGGTCCGCCTCCTGCCGCATTTCAAGGTTGGAGGCGGCCGTCGCGAATCCGTCAAGCGCGCCGGCTCCACAACGGCGGCGCGAAGAGGGATTATCAGCGCATGAGCCCCCCTGTCGAGCAGCTCATCCGGGACTACCTCAACCGGCTGTCCGTCGCGGCGCGCGGCCACCTGAACCCCGACGACAGGAAGGCGCTCGTCGACCGCGCGCGCGACTTTATCGAGCGGAACGCGAGCTCGTCCGGGCAGGCAACCTCGATGCAGGTGGCGGCGCTGCTCGCACGACTCGGCGATCCGGCCGTCCTGGTCGGCCAGGCGGCAGCAAGGCTGGCGGCGATCCGCGGTGAGCCATCGGTGCCGCCTGCCGCGGTCGGCCGCATGTCCGCGCTGCGTCGGCGCAACTCCGGCCAGGCAAGCTGGCACTGGCCGCGGCCTACCGGCAGCCAGGACCTGCAAGCCCGGCTACTCAAGGGCTGGGGCACGGACGTCGGCCAGTCCGCAGGAGTGCAGGACGTGGCGTCGCTGGGGGAAACTGGGGCTGCGCAGAAACCTTCCATCGCCAAGCGTGCGCGGCCGAGGGCCAGACTGAGCCTCGCTACGGCGCGACCGGCTGACGCCGCGGCGCGCCAGGGCCAGCCCGCCGGTCGGCAGGACACGACAGGACAGGCTGAGACCACGGCGCAGCTAGGCGATCCTGGCCCGCGGCAAGCCGCGGCGGGGCAGGCTGAGAGCACGGCCCAGCAGGGCCAGCCCGGTGCGCAGGACCTGGCGCACGAGGATCAACTCGCCAGGCAGCAGGACGAGGCTGCCGGGGAATACGACACTCGGGAGCCGCCGATCTGGATTCCGCGACAGTCGGCCGCGGCTGATCAGCTAACCGCCACGGCCGCGGACAAGCCGCATCGGAATGGGCTCGCCGGGCCGGGCGGGCCCTCGGCTTCCGCGGGTGCGCCAAACTGGCCTTCGGTAGTGGCCAGGAGCATCGCCGATGCGGGCAGCGGCGCACGCACGGCTGACGCTAATCGGGACCGCGACGCGGCGGCGCAGGAGCAGGTCCCGCCCGTCGGGCCAGCCCCGTGGCGACCGCCGCGAGCGCGCTCGGCGTTGCTGGCCGCCCTCCTCGGCCGGGCCCGAAGGAACCCGCTCGAGACGATAGCGGTGATCCTGCTTGGCCTGGGTGGTGTCATCTACCCGCCGGTCTGGCTGCTTGGCGCGATTTTCGCGCTGGCCTGCCCGGCCCCGCCACCGCCAGCGCAGACGCGTTCGAGAGGATCCGGGGTGTGGGACTACAGGGACAAGTGGATCGGCCTGGCCGCGCCGGTGGTGCTGCTAGTCGTCGGTACGACGGCCGGCGTCTCGCTGGGCCGCCCGCACCCGTACTTCAGCGGCTACGTGCATGAGGCGTGGATCTACGCCGACATCATCAGCCGGGTCGCGGCCGTGCTCGGGACCAGCTATCTGGTGTGGCGCCTTGGCCGTGGCAGGCGAGTCCCGCGGGAACTGCAGTGGACCAGCCGGCACAAGCCCGGCTAAGTTCAAGCCCGGCCATGCGCCGGCCGAAGGCTGGACCGAACTGAGGCTGCCTCCAGCACCGCGCGCGCCCGCCTACCGATAGCCTTGGGGGCACGCGTGTCCCAGGGGCGCGCGGTTACATCGTTCCTCCTCGCGTAAGGTTCCCGCCCGTGCCTACTGGCAAGGTCAAGTGGTATGACGTCGAAAAGGGCTTCGGCTTCCTCACCCGTGACGACGGGGGTGAGGTCTTCGTGCATTCCACCGCGCTCGATCCCGCCGGAACATCGTTGCGCCCTGGTCAGCGCGTCGAGTTCGGCGTCGCCGAGGGCCGCCGCGGGACCCAGGCGCTGCAGGTGCGGGTACTCGAGCCACCGCCGACGGTAGCGAAGACCAGCCGGAAGAATCCGGACGAAATGATCCTCATCATCGAGGACTTGATCAAGCTGCTCGACGGTGTGTCGAATACGTACCGCCGGTCCAAGCATCCCGATAGCAGGGACGCCAAGAAGATCGCAGCGGTATTGCGAGCTGTGGCCGCGGACCTGGAAGGCTGATTTGCGGGGAACGGGGGACGTTCCCGCGATCATCCGGTCCAGCCGCCGGACCTGGCCGGCTGCGACTGCAAGATCCTGTGCCGCCTGGATAGCAGCAGGCCGCAAAGCGCGAGGGCGAGGCCGACGGCTGTCACGGTGAGCCCCGTGAGGCCGCTGTTCGTCAGGGAGAGGGCCAGCCCCAGCAGGCCGCCGATCACCAGCGCGAGCTGGTGCACGGTCTCGGAGAATGCGAACGCTGAGGACCGGGTCTCTGGCGGGATCTCACGCTGCAGGATCGAGTCAAGCGAAGCCTTGACCAGTGTCTGAGCGATCGCCGCGACGAGCGCCACTATCAGCACCGCCGCTAGCCCGAACAGTATGGCGCAGGTCGCCGTCACCAGCATCGACAGCGTCAGTACCACGAAGATGAGCAGTTGCGGTGCTCTGGCGCGCAACGCGGAGCCGATGCCGGTGCCGATAATGCCGCCGGCCGCGATGGCCACGGCCAGGCCGGCCAGCGCGATCTTGTCGTGGACGTGGCCAAACTTCTCGGTGCGGAGGATGAAGGCCAGGAACGTGATGATGAAGCCGTAAAACAGCCGCACCGCGGCATTTGCTCGCATCGCCTCGGCCACTACCGGACCGAGCGCCGGTATCGTGAACGGCCGACGGCGGCGGCCTGCGGTCTGACCGGGAACGGGCAGCGGCAGGGTCAGTGGTGGCTCATGCGGGCTGCCCGATGCGACGCCCCCGGCCGGCTCCGGCGTGGCGACTGGCGTCTGCTCGTCTACCCGGTCAGGCAGCCGCAGGCCGAGAACCATCGCGGCCAGGTAGATGATCGTGGCCAGCCGCAGCACCCAGGCGGCACCGCCAGCGTGGTCGCCGAGTATGTGGTCGATCCCGAGCGCGACGCCCGCGCCCAGAGAGGTACTGAGCAGCGAGGCCAGATTGAACCGCGAGTTGGCGGACACCAGCGTGATCTCCGACGGCAGCAGCCGCGGTGTCACGGCGGCTCTGGTCACCGCGTACGCCTTCTGCAGGACCAGCACGCCAAGTGCGGCGGGCAGCAGGGTCACGACGTCGTTGTGCTGTACCGCGCCAGCCATGCCCCAGCAGAGCAGCCCGCGGGCCAGCAGCGTGCCGATCAGGATGTACTTGTTGCCCTGCCGGACCCGGTCGAGCATCGGGCCGACAAGCGGCGCGAGGATCGCATATGGCGCGATCGTAACTATCAGCGCGAACGCCGCACGGCCCCGTGCCTGCTCGGCCGTCGAGCTGAAGAACAGGGTGCCGGCCAGCGCGATAAGCACGAAGGCGTCACCGATAGCCCCGGCGATCGAGAGCTCGATCAGGCTGGACAGGCCAGTCCGGCCCGCGCCGGACGCCGTCGTCATCCGGTGTACGGCCCGGCCGGTTCCGTTGACAGCCGCCGCTCCGGCCCTGGCCGCGGCGGTACCCGCCTTGGCGGCGCCCTGCGAGGCGGAGACGAACCGGCCGGCCCTGCCGGGCCGCGCCCCCGTGCCGCTGTCTCCCATGGCTCAAGTATTCTGCCTTTGCTGGCCTGGACAACACAGCGCAGCCGCCTTTCTCCGGCTGATACACGGCATCACCAGGCGTGCACGCCGTCAGATGAGGAACAATTACCTACCGTGAGCCCCACTCGCACACGCACCGCCGCCCTGGATGAGGCCTGCGTCCAGGCTGTCGATCTGGCCCGCACGGCCGCGGTCGAGATGGCCGCCCCCGATGGCGTCGGCGAGCACGTTGGCGTGCAGGCCGACGACGAGCGGGTCGTCACGCACCTGTTCAGCTGCCTGGACCGCGCCTACACCGGCTGGCGCTGGGCTGTCACGGTCAGCCGCGCGTCCCGCGCGAAGGTGGTCACCGTCAGCGAGGTAGTGCTGCTGCCCGGTCCTGATTCCCTGCTCGCACCCGACTGGGTGCCATGGAGCGAACGGGTCCGTCCCGGTGACCTCGGTGTCGGGGACCTGATGCCCGCCGCATCCGACGACGAGCGGCTGGTGCCCGTCGCCATGCTCGAGGGTGACGACGGCGTGCTGGACTGGGACGACAGCAACAGCTGGGACGCCGGCCGCGACCTGGCCGAATCGCTCGGGCTAGCGTCAGAGGACGACGAGCTTGCGCCCGCCCCGCCCCGCAGATCCAGGGTGCTGTCGGCCATCGGCAGGGATACCACGGCCGTCCGGTGGTACTCAAGCGAGCATGGGCCGGGTACGCCGCTGGCGCGGGCCGCTCCGGGCCCGTGTGTCACCTGCGGGTTCCTGACCGGCCTGGCCGGACCGCTCGGACGAGTCTTCGGGGTGTGCGCCAACGAGTTCGCCCCCGATGATGGCCGGGTGGTGTCGCTGGACCACGGCTGCGGCGCGCACTCGGAGGCCATGTCCACCGGCCCCGAGTTCGGCACGATCGCGCCCGTCATCGACGAGGTCGGCTACGACCTGGTGGACATGCCGGGCGTCGCGCTGGCAGACACTGTCTTCGAGTCGCTGGACCACGGCGAGTCCTGATCCCGGCCGAGGCGGGCCGCTACTCGTTCCCGCCGGAATCTGCTTGCCGCGACGTCCCGCGCTGCTCTCGGCGCTGCTGCGCCCTCGCCCTCGAGCGCTTCAGATAGGGCACGTAGCCCAGGCCGAACAGGCCAAAGCAGACTCCGCCGAATGCGACCCAGATCCACCATTTGTCCGCTGCGGCCAGGTGATTCCGCACGATCAGCAGCACCGCAAGAGCGACCGCCCAGGCCGCGGTGATGACGCTGGTGATGAGCCGGTCATCGCCTTCCAGCGGGGGCGGAACCGGACGCTGCGGGGTGCTCACGAACCCAGGCTAGCCGGGCCGCGCGGGCTCCGGTCGGCAGCCCGCGCCGGACGCCGCCGCTGACGGCCGTCTAACTGTGGCTCCGCGGATGGTGCGCCGGGCAGCCGACCGTGCGACGATGCTGCCGGGACCGCGCCGGTCGGCGTTATCAGGCTCAGGCCAGGTTCCATCGCTACGTCCCGTAGTTGCCCGTGCAGCCTGCTGCCTTTGACGGAGTAAATCCGCTCCGTGTAAAGTTAGCAAGAGTAATGACTCAGGTTAACCAAAATGACAACGCCACTGCAGACCAGGTCCGACGCCGGCCTGGCCACCGCTCTTCGGATCTCGGTGAGCCGGCTGGCTCGTCGCCTGCGCGCGGAGCGACTGGCCAAGGGTCTCGAGCCCGGCTTGTCCGACACCCAGCTGGCCGCGCTAGCCGCGCTGGAGCGGCATGGCGCGATGACGCCGGGCGAGCTGGCGGACCACGAGAAGGTTCAGCCGCCCTCTATGACCAGGGTGATAGCCGCCCTGGAGGAGCGCGGGCTGGTGACGCGGGCACCGCACGCCACGGACCGGCGGCAGGTGGTACTGACGGCGACCGACCAGGGCGAGGAAGTAGTGCGGCTGTCCCGGCGGCTGCGGGAGGCGTGGCTAGCCAGGCGGCTGCGGGAGCTGACGCCGCAGGAGCGGGCGCTGCTGCGGCAGGCGGCTCCGATCCTGGAGAAGCTCAGCCAGTCCTGACCGGCCGGGTCCGCACGGTCAGCAGGACTTTCGGCTCGCTGCAGACCCGCAACTACCGGCTGTTCGCATCCGGCCAGGTCATCTCGAACACCGGCAGCTGGATGCAGCGGGTGGCGCAGGACTGGCTGGTGCTTGAGCTCACGCACAACAGCGGGACAGCGCTCGGCATCACCACCGGACTGCAGTTCGCGCCGATGCTGCTGAGCATGTGGGGCGGCATCATCGCCGACCGGTACTCCAAGCGGCGGATCCTCATGCTGACCCAGGCGCTGATGGGCGGCCTGGCCCTCATCCTCGGCGTCCTCGCGCTCACCGGCGTCGTCCAGATCTGGCAGGTCTACCTGCTGGCGTTCGCACTCGGCGTGGTGACTGTGGTCGACAACCCGACCCGGCAGTCGTTCGCGGTCGAGATGGTCGGCAAAGAGGGCATGGCCAACGCGATCGCACTCAACAGCGCGGTCTTCAACCTGGCCAGGATCGTGGGGCCGGCGGTAGCCGGGCTCGTCATCGCCGCCGTCGGCACGCCGATAGCGTTTCTGGTCAACGCCGCGTCCTATGCTGCGGTCATCATCGGCCTCAAGCTGATGCGGCCGGAGGAACTGCACCAGGTACCGCGGGCACCTAGGTCACCCGGCCAGTTGCGCGAGACCCTGGACTACGTCCGGGCTAGGCCGCAGCTGTGGACGACGATGATCCTCATCTTCTTCGTCGCGACGTTCGGGATGAACTTCCAGGTCACGAACGCGCTGATGTCGCGGGCGGTGTTCCACACCGGGGCGAGCTCTTTCGGCCTGGCTTCGACCATGTTCGCGGTCGGTGCGCTCGGCGGTGCCCTCGTGGCTGCCCGCCGCAGCCGCCCGACGCTGCGGCTGATGATCGCGATGTCGTTTGGCTTCAGCGTGATGGAAATCGTCACTGGGCTGATGCCGAACTTCTGGCTGTTCGTGCTCGCGCTCGTCCCGACCGGGCTGACCTTGCTGACCTACACCACGGCCTCGAATTCGACCACGCAGCTGGGCACGTCGCCCGAGATGCGCGGCCGGGTCATGGGCATGTACATGATGATCTTTCTGGGCGGCACGCCGCTCGGATCCCCGCTGGCGGGCTGGATCGCAGAGGAGTTCGGCCCGCGCATGAGCATGATCTCCGGCGGCGTGATCTCGGTCGCGGCCACGATCGCGGTGGCCTGCCTGCTGGCCCACCGCCGCGGGGTGCAGGTCCGCAGCTACCTGCGGCCAGCAGAGCTGGCGAGGATCGTCGCCTGACTGAGGCCGTCGCCGCTGCCCGGCGGCGGGCGGGCTGATACCAATGGCAGCGTGAGGCTGTTCGTCGCGATTGTGCCGCCGCCGGACGCGCTGGCGGAGCTGGCTGATGTGCTAGCGCCGCTGCGGGCGGCCAGCCCCGGACTGCGCTGGACTGGTCCCGACGACTGGCACCTGACCCTGGCGTTCCTCGGCGAGGTGGCCGACCCCGTGCTGGCCAACCTATTCCTTCGGCTGGAACGGGCGGCCCGGCGGCATCCGGTCCAGCGGCTCGCGGTTAGCGGCGGCGGTGCCTTCCCGCGGCCGTCCAGGGCCACCGTGCTCTGGGCCGGGATCTCGACCGCCGGCGGCCTCGGGCCGCTGGCCGCCTCGGTGGCGGCTGCCGCCAGGCGGGCCGGCGCGCCACCGCCCGACGAGGGCAGGCGGTACCGCCCGCATCTGACGCTGGCCCGGCTGCGCCAGCCGGCCGACATATCCCCGCTGACTGCCGCGCTGGCCGGGTTCTCCGGCCGGTCCTGGACGGCGGCGGACGTCCGGCTGATCCGCAGCAACCTCCGTGGCCAGCCCCGGTACACCGAGCTCGGCCGGTGGCCGCTGCGGTCACCGGCCGACATCGACGACCGCGGCCACCGTAATGGCCGCGACGCCGACCGCGGATGATGGGCGTGCCCGCCTAGAGTCGCTCGAGCACGTAGTCGATGCAGTTAGTCAGGGCCTCGACGTCGGCCGGATCCACGGCTGGGAAGGTGCCGATCCGCAGCTGGTTGCGGTTGAGCTTTGCATAGGCACCGGTGTCGACTATCCCGTTCTCGCGCAGCACGCCGGACAGCTTCTTTGCGTCGACAATGTCGGCGAAGTCGATGGTCGGCGCCACCTGCGAGCGCTGAGCGGGATCGGCTACGAACGGAGTCGCGAGCGGGGACTTGTCGGCCCAGGTATACAGGATCCCGGCGGAGGTGGCGGTCCGCTCGGTCGTCCACTGCATGCCGCCATGCCCGAGCATCCAGTCGATCTGCTCGGCCATCATGATGAGCGTGGCCAGCGCCGGAGTGTTGTAGGTCTGCTGCAACCTGGCATTGTCGATGGCGGTCTGCAGGGACAGAAATGCCGGGATATGGCGGCCGCTCGCCGCGATCCGCGCCACCCGCTCGATCGCGGCCGGGGACAGCAGCGCGAGCCAGATGCCGCCGTCGGAGCCGAAGCACTTCTGCGGCGCGAAGTAGTAGGCGTCGAACTCGGCCGGATCGACGGGGATACCGCCGGCCGCGCTGGTCGCGTCGACAAGCATCAGCGCGCAGTCGTCTGCGCCCAGCACGCGGCGGATGGGCATGGCCACGCCGGTGGAGGTCTCGTTGTGCGTGAGCGCGTAAGCGTCCACCCCCGCCTCGGCCTGGGGCGAGGGATGGGTGCCAGGCTCGGACTTGATCACCAACGGGTCGGCCAGCCAGGGCGCGGCCTGCGTCACCTTAGCGAACTTCGACGAGAACTCGCCGAAGCTCAGGTGCTGCGCCCTGGCCGAAATGAGGCCGAACGCCGCGCTGTCCCAGAACGCCGTGGTGCCGCCGTTGCCGAGGACCACCAGGTAGTCGTCGGGAAGCGTGAACAACTGCGCGAGGCCCTCGCGGACCCGCTGTACCAGGTTCCTGACCGGCGCCTGCCGGTGCGAGGTGCCGAGCAGCGTGTCACCCGCGGCGGCCAGGGCCGCGACCTGCTCCGGCCTGACCTTGGTCGGGCCGGAGCCGAACCTGCCATCGGCAGGCAGCAGGCCGGCCGGGATGACTATCTTCCCGGCCGCCTCAGACATCGTGATCGAAAACCTCATCCGCGCCAGGAACTTCCCTGACCGAGCGCGACTTGGGACCGACGTAAATGGCGCTAGGCCGGACCAGCCGCCCTGTGCGCTTCTGCTCGAGGATGTGCGCGGCCCATCCCGCAGTTCGCGCGCAGGTGAACATCGAGGTGAACATGTGCGCAGGCACCTCGGCGAAGTCCAGCATGATCGCGGCCCAGAACTCCACGTTCGTGGCCAGGACGCGGTCCGGCCGCCGGGCATGCAGTTCTTCCAGCGCCGCCTTCTCCAGCGCGGCCGCTACCTCGTACCGAGGCGCGCCTAGTTCCTTGGCCGTGCGACGCAGCACCCTGGCCCTGGGGTCCTCCGCGCGGTAGACGCGGTGCCCGAAGCCCATCAGCCGGTCGCCGCTGTCCAGCGTCTGCTTGACGTACGCGGTGGCGTCGCCGGTCTTCTCGACCTCCTCAAGCATGTGCAGGACCCGCGCCGGGGCGCCGCCGTGCAGCGGGCCCGACATGGCCCCGACAGCCCCGGAGAGCGCGGCGGCTACGTCGGCGCCGGTGGATGCGATGACCCTGGCGGTGAAGGTGGAGGCGTTCATGCCGTGCTCGGCAGCGGACACCCAGTACGCGTCGATGGCCTTCACGTGCTTCGGGTCCGGCTCGCCGCGCCAGCGGATCATGAACCGCTCAGTGATCGTCTTGGCCTCGTCAACGCGCCGCTGCGGCACCATCGGCTCGCCGAGCCCGCGGGCAGCCTGCGCCACGAACGACAGCGCCATCACCGACGCCCTGGCCAGATCGTCGCGCGCCTGCTCATCGCTGATGTCAAGCAGCTGATGCATGCCCCATGCGGGCGCGAGCATGGCGAGCGCGCTCTGCACGTCGACCCTGATGTCGCCCGAGTGGACGGGGATCGGGTAAGGCTCGGCAGGCGGCAGGCCCGGCGCGAACTCGTTGTCGACCAGCAGCCCCCAGACGTGCCCGTAGCTGACGTGGCCGACGAGTTCCTCGATGTCGACGCCCCGGTACCGGAGTGAGCCGCCCTCCTTGTCGGGCTCGGCAATCTCCGTCTCGAATGCGACGACGCCCTCGAGCCCAGGCACAAAGTCGGACATTCGCACTTCCTCCGTCTCCTGTGTCGGCGGCGGGCCTGCTGGCTGGCCAGGGAGATCAGGCCGCTTGATTTGCCGAGCGGCGGGGGCCAGCCGGCCTGCGATGGCCTGCGGACCTATTCAACCGTGCGGAGCTCACGGACAGGTAATCGGCCTTAAGTTGGATGCGAGGAGTCTGGGCCGCGCTGGCACATCGCCAGGCAGTGGTATGTGAGGATCAGTACCCGTGAAGCCGACAGAGCACGCTCAGCCAGCCGGAGGCGATCCGGGCCGCCGGAGCCAGGCCGGGCTCCCTGCCACGCTGACCGAGGCGATGCTGCCCGCGGACCCGCTTGTGCTGCTGCGCACGTGGATGGACGACGTCGTCAGGGCCGACCTGCCCGAGCCGACTGCGATGGTGCTGGCCACGGTCTCCGCTGACCTGCGGCCGCGCGCGAGGATGGTGCTGCTCAAGGCGTTCGATTCCGAGGGCTTCACCTTCTACACCAACAGGACCTCCAGGAAGGCCAGCGATCTGGCCGAGGTGCCGCGCGCATGCCTGCTGTTCCCCTGGCAAGCACTCCACCGGCAGGTGATCATCGAAGGGCCGGTGTCCGCGCTGTCGACCGGCGCCAGCGAGCCGTACTTTCACAGCCGCCCGCGCGGCTCGCAGCTGGGTGCCTGGGCCAGCCGACAGTCGACCGTGATCAGCTCGCGAGCGGAGCTGGAAGGCCGGTATGAAGAGCTGGAGCAACGCTGGCCAGCGGGCACCGAGGTGCCGATGCCGGAATTCTGGGGCGGATACCGCGTGCAGCCGGAGACGATCGAGTTCTGGCAAGGCCAGCCCAGCCGTCTTCATGACCGGTTCAGGTACACGGCCGAGGGCCTGGCCTGGACGGTCAGCAGGCTCGCGCCGTAGGCGCCTAGCAGGGAAAACCCCCACCCTGCTGGACGACTTACGGTGATATATCTATAAATCGTCGAAATTCAGAAACTCACGAGCTATTCCCGAACAAGATAGTCCGGGCGCACTACGTGCTGTCCGGTTACAGGCCGGCATAGCATCGATGCCGGAGGTAGTTGCTGTGACAGCGCACGGCCTGATCGATACCACGGAGATGTACCTTCGCACGGTCTTCGAGCTTGAGGAAGAGGGCATAGTCCCGCTGCGTGCCCGCATCGCCGAGCGGCTGTCCCAGAGCGGGCCCACGGTGAGCCAGACAGTTGCCCGGATGGAGCGCGACGGGCTGCTGCGGGTCGAGGGCGACCGCCAGCTTGCGCTGACCGGAAGCGGCAGGACCCTCGCGGTCCGGGTAATGCGCAAGCACAGGCTGGCCGAATGCCTGCTCGTCAGCGTGATCGGGCTCCCGTGGGAGGAAGTTCACATCGAGGCGTGCCGGTGGGAGCACGTAATTTCGGACAGCGTGGAGCGGCGGCTGGTGGAGCTGCTCGACTATCCGGTCCGCTGCCCGCACGGGAATGTCATTCCCGGGCTAGCCGAGCTAGGCGTGCCGGATGCGGCCGCCGAGCGCGCGGATGCCGCCGCAGGCGAGGCCGATATTGCGATGACTGACATCGCTGCGCCCGGCGCGGAGCCAGTTGTGGTCAGTCGTATCAGTGAACAAGTCCAGAGCGACGCCGCATTGATGCTTAGACTCAAGAACATTGGGATACAACCGGGACGTGAGGTAACCCTCGCGGCCAGCGACCATGGTGTGCGGGTGACAGGTGCGGATGTGTCAGGCGGTCTTGGTGCGGAGTTGCCCGTCGAGATTGCCACGCACGTATTCGTGCTCCGCCAGTGATGATTGCCCGGTGAGAGCGCCGTGAAGCCGCCCGAGGGACTACCGGACCTGCTGACCGCCAGCGAGGTGCTGGATCAGGTAAGCACGGGCGTGGTCGTGACGGATGCGAGCTGCGCGCTGCTGTACGCGAATTCCTTTGCCGTTTCGCTCTTCGGATTCCCCGACGACCCGGCACACCTTGTTGGCCGTTCGCTGGTCTCGCTCGGGCTCGAGCAGGGTGACGTCGGCACCGTCCAGCACATGGCCGAGAACGTGCTGCGGGGCTGGCCATGGGAGGGTACGTTCGCGAGCCAGCGACTGGACGGCTCGCGGGTGTTCGTCCGAGCCCATGCCTCGGCGCTGCGGCGGCCGGATGGGCAGATCTCCGGAATCGTGATCATGGCGCGCGAGGCGACCAGGTACGGTCCCCAGCGCGCCAACGACCGTATCGGGCTGCTAGAGCGGATCGGGGAACGGCTGTCCAGCTCACTCGAGCTGAATGTCACCTTGCGGCAGGTGGCCGAGACGCTGGTGCCGCAGTTCGCCGATCACTGCTTCGTCGACCTACTGCACGGTGACAAGCTCATACGGCGGGCCCAGCTCCATGCGCGCGGCTGGATGCCTGCGCCCGGCACCTGGGCGCTGGTCGACGAGCAGATCAGCTATCCGCCTGGCCACTTCTGCGCGGAGGCGATGTCCCGGCTGGACACGGTTGTGGTCGACGACATGGACGGTGGCAACTTCCCGCCGCCGGCCAAGGAAGGCCCGCGCGAGTGCGCAGAAATGAAGCTTACGTCGGTCATCGCGGCGCCGCTTGTCGCCAGGGGCCAGCTGCTAGGCGTCATAAGCCTGGCACTGTCGATGCTTACCGAGCGGGAGGAGCGCCACTACGGTGCCGATGACCGCGATTTCCTGAGTGCAATCGCAAGCCGCGTTGCCGTAGCCATCGATAACTCCATGCTGTTCGAAGAGGAACGGCGTACCGCGCTGGCATTCCAGACCAGTCTGCTGCCCCAAGACCCGCCATTCGTAGATGGCCTGGAAGTGGCGTATAAGTATGTTCCGGCCAAGCCCCTGGAAACGCACGGTCAGGGCATTCAGACCCAGGTCGGCGGTGACTGGTACGACATCATCCCGCTGTCGGCTGGCCGGGTCGGAATCGTAATCGGGGACGTCGAGGGCCGAGGCGCGAGGGCTGCGGCGGTCATGGGCCAGCTGCGCGCGGCGCTGCGAGCCTTCGCGCAGGATGACAAGTCTCCGGCCGAGATCCTGCGCAGGCTCGATGACTGGGTCCGCTCGCTCGGGTCGGCCGCGGCGGAGGAGCATGGCTTCGGCGCGTCCGACCCGCCGACTGTCAGCTGCACCTACCTGGTCTACGACGCCTGGTCACGGACGCTTTCGTTCTCTAACGCCGGGCACGTGCCGCCGCTTATCGTGCGCGGGCACGACGTGAGCCAGCTGGAGATCATGGACCGAGGCGTGCTGCTCGGCGTCCGCGGCAAGGGCGTCCCCGGCCTGCCTACTTACCGGGAGGAAAACCGCTACCTGGCGCCCGGATCGACGCTCGTCTTCTATACCGACGGGCTGATCGACAGGCGGCAGCGCGCGGACGGGAACGGGCACTATTCCGACGCCGAGGTCCAGCAGATGCTGGGGCAGGCGGTGCGGGATGCGGCCGACGGTACCGTGGAGCAGGTTGCCGAGGCCGCCGAGAACGCCGTTCCCGGTGAAATCGACGACGACATGGCAGTCGTGGTAGTGCGCACGTCGTCAGTGGACCTGGCCTCATGGGAGGGCCAGTTCCCGGCCGAGCCGATCCGCGTGTCGGAGGCAAGAAGGCTGGCGCACGAGACGTTCACCAGCTGGGGGATGGATATCGAGCAGGCCGATCTTGGCTGCCTGCTCGTCTCTGAGGTCGTGACGAACGTCGTCCTGCATGCGGCGGTGTCGCCCACGCCGCGACACGAGCTCGTCCTCGAGGGCGCGGGCGCGGGTCCGCTCGGAATCATCGGGGACTGGGAGCTCGCCCCATTCGAGGACGGCCTGGCTTCGCCCGCGGGCAAGGACTTCACCCTCAGGCTGCGGCGCGGTCATGAGGCTGTCTGGGTGGAAGTCTTCGATTCCGACTTGCGGCTGCCCAGGATCAGAAGTGCCGGGGAGAGCGACGAAGGCGGGCGCGGCCTGTACCTGGTCGATCAGCTCGCAACCCGATGGGGTTCCCGCCCGACCAAGGATGGCAAGGCCGTCTGGTTCGAGATGCCGATCAAGGGCGGGAGCCGGGTGCGGCTGCTCTGACCCGCGGCGACAAGGTCACGGTGACCGCGCACGCTAATGCCCGCTGCTGCTGACTGCCCACATCGTCAGGACGACGATCACGAACCCCGCCATCACGGTAATCCAGGTCTTGGCCGTCACCAGCAGGCCCATCCGGCGGCGGGTCCTGGTGACGACGTAGGCCACGATGACCGCCAGTACCAGCAGCAGAATGATGCCCTGGCTCATAACGCCTCCCGAAGTCCTCCGCCGCCAGCATAAATCCAGCCGGGCCCTGATAGGGAGTGCCGCCGCTGGTCATGCGGATGCTCGTTGGGCTCAGGAGACGTTGGGGGTGGCGCGCGATTATGCCGCGCCGTCGCCGGCGATCGGCGGCACCACACTCAGACCCGTCCGCGCCGCGGCCGCGGACCCGAGCACGGCAGACACCGGAAGGTCACCGTCTGGCACCCGCACCGAGTCGGCCAGCCGCCGTAGCACCGTGACCTGCCGCACCAGTGCGTCGATCTTGTCCTCGACGAGGCGGGCAGCGGCGTCCCGCTGGCCAGGACTGACCTGGCGGCCCGCCGCCAGCCGGGCGAGCGGCTTGACTTCCTCAAGCCGGAACCCGAGGTCCTTGAGCGCGAGGGCGGCCGCGACGTAGCCGCCGTACTCCTTCGGGTATTTCCGGGTTCCGCCGGGCGAGCGCCGCGGTGCAGGCAGGATGCCGAGCTCCTCGTAATACCTGATAGTGCGGCTGCTAACGCCGGCCTCCTTCGCCAACTGGCCGATGGTGACCAGGCAAGCGCCCTCGTCGCTGATCTTCGTCACTGCGGATTTCCCCCGTCTTGGCGCCGGGCGCGACATGGCCGTGCCTTGTGCACCCGCCGGCTGACTATGGCATCTGCGCCCGCCCCCTGGAGGGCGCATTCACGGATAGTAGCTGTGCAGCTACCAGTCACGGGCAGTAATCGGACGTCTGCTTGTAACCAACTGGGTCTATGGCGGCAGCCAAAAGGCGCGGTAGCCTCGATCTGACAGTAAGCGTCTCGTCGGCATGGCCCTTTGGGCTGCGCAAAAGTGCCTGCGGGCCGCTGGTCATGGAGGTACGTGGTGTCCGAGGCATACATCGTCGGCGCGGTTCGCAGCCCGATCGGCAAGCGGAACGGTGGCCTGTCCGCGGTCCACCCGGTGGACCTCGCGGCGCACGTACTGCGGGAGCTGATCGCCAGGACTCGGGTAGATCCGTCGGCGGTCGAGGACGTCGTCATGGGCTGCGTGTCGCAGGCCGGCCCACAGGCGATCGACATCGCGAGGAACGCGTGGCTCTCGGCCGGCCTGCCGGAGAGCGTTCCTGGCGTCACGATCGACCGGCAGTGCGGTTCGTCGCAGCAGGCTGTTCACTTCGCCGCCCAGGGCGTCCTGTCTGGCACGCAGGACCTGGTGATCGCGGCGGGCATCGAGAGCATGAGCATGGTGCCCATGGGCACCACTGTCGCGGTGCCCATGAAGGAAGGTCTCGCGTCACCATTCGGGCCGGGCTGGCGCGATCGGTACGGCGACCAGGAGATCTCCCAGTTCCGCGGCGCGCAGCTGATGTGCGAGAAGTGGGGCATCAAGCGCGACCAACTGGAGGAGTTCTCGCTGGAGAGCCACGCCCGCGCGATCCGGGCGATCGACGAGGGCCGGTTCGCCCGAGAGATCACTCCGGTTGCCGGAGTTACCACCGACGAGGGACCGCGGCGCGATAGCACGCTGGCGAAGATGGCGGAGCTCAAGCCGCTGCGGCCAGGCTGGGAGCTGACCGCGGCCACTGCGTCGCAGATCTCCGACGGCTCGGCGGCGCTACTCATCGCATCGCCCGCCGCCGTGCGCCGGCATGGGTTCACGCCGCGGGCGCGGATTCACGCGCTCGCCGTCGTTGGCGCGGACCCTGTCTACATGCTGACCGGCCCGATCCCCGCTACCGAGCAGGCGCTTCAGAAAGGCAACCTCGACATCGACGACATCGACGTGTTCGAGGTGAACGAGGCGTTCGCGCCCGTGCTCCTGGCCTGGTCGGCGGACACGGGCGGGTCGCTGGAGAAGACCAACCCCAACGGCGGCGCGATCGCGCTAGGCCACCCGCTCGGCGCTTCCGGCGCGATCTTGATGACGAAGCTGCTGCACGAGCTCGAGCGCACCGGCGGCCGGTATGGCCTGCAGACCATGTGCGAAGGCGGCGGGCAGGCGAACGCCACCATCATCGAGCGCCTCGCCTGATCACTAGCGGGCACGGCGGCGGCCTCCGGCTTATCGAGGTGCCTGCGCCCGGTCCGCCCGCTGCTACCGCCATCAGATACCGGGCTAACCACCTTTTCCGGGCACCTGCGTGATCCGCCCCTGCATCTCGTCAGCAACCGTGGACAGCCCGATCCCTAGGTCGGGCCCGAGTTTTGTCTTGACCCCGTTCCCAAGGAATATACAATTAGAGTTGTAGGTTCCATTAGTAGATGACGTTAGGTTACCTAGGTCGCGTGGACCAAGGTTCAACTGGGAAGGTGACAGGACATGTCGCTAGTAACATTCGACCCGTTCGCGGACTTCTACCGGGCGTTCGGTGCTGCTGATCGCAGCCTGGCGGCCGTGCGGATGGACGCGGTCCGGCGCGACAGCGAGATCGAGCTTCGGTTCGACCTGCCAGGCGTCGACGCCGACAGCATCGACGTGACGGTTGACCGGGGCGTGCTGACCGTCAGCGCGCGGCGGTCTGAGGAGTACGCCGAGAACGAGAAGCCGTTCGTCCGGGAGCGGGTCATGGGCTCGTTCACCAGGCGTCTGCGCCTATCCGACAGCGTCGACGCGGAGCAGATCGCAGCCTCTTACGACAGCGGTGTGCTCACCGTCCGGGTGCCGCTGACCGAGCGGGCGCAGCCGCGCAAGATCGAGATCAGCACGCCGGAGCGGGCCGAAGTTACGGCCTAATCCTGCGCCAGCAATAGGCGATAACCTGCGAGGGGTCCGTGCGGTCACAGCTGCGCGGGCCCCTTTACCCGGTGGGGAGGTAGCTAGTCGTGCTGTCGTTGCCGCTGGACGACGCGAACAGGCCGCTGTTCACCGTTGGCCAGGTGTCGGAGATGCTGGAAGTTCAGCAGGCGTTCCTGCGCAGGCTGGACGAATTCGCGGTCGTCTCCCCGTCGCGGTCGCCGGGCGGCCAGCGCCGGTATACCAGGAACGAGATCGTCATTGTCAGGTACGTCGTGGAGCTAGTGGACGACGGCCTCACGCTCCCGGCCGTTCGCCGCGTACTTGAGCTGGAGGCCAGAGTCCGCGAGCTAGAGGCAGAACGCGACGCGCTGCGGGCGGCCCTGGCCGACTTCCAGGCCGAGCGTCGCCGCTATTAGCCGCTAGTCAGCGATGGCCGAGCAGCGCCGTCTCGTGCTGGTCTGTTTCCGCCTCGGGCTGGCCTGCTTCCCTGGCCGGCCGGCCCGCTTCCGCGTCGGCGGACCGGTCCGCGCGGCTCACGAACACCTGCGGGCTGATGGTGTGCAGTGCGGTCAGCATCTCGCCCAGCGCGTCGTCTCGCGGAAGTTCGAGCACGACATCGCCGGACAGCTCGGCTGCTGAACCCTCGCGCGGTGTCAGCTGGACGGCTTGCACGTGCTGACTTGCCAGCACCTCGCTGAGCCGTTCCCTGCTGCGCGGGTCGTCAGCGAGGTTGATCCTGATCCTCCACATGGCCATGTATTGGCCCTCCCAGTCTGAGTCGCGCTCAGTCGTCACAATGGCGCGCACCCGTTGCCGACGTGATTCGGGTTCGTAACGGCGGCGTGAAATCGCCAGCCGCTGCAGTCACCGCGGAGGTCGCGCCGGGTAACTGATCCGAGCCGTGACGTTAGCGGAGGCTCGGCCGCTCAGACCTTAGATCGATAGAAATTTAGGTAAGACTTGGATGGGGTTGGCCCGCGCTGATCCTGGTACCGCGATCCGTACACCTGGGACCCGTACGGGTGCTCGGCCGGCGAGCTGCAGCGGAATAGGCACAGCTGGCCGATCTTCATGCCGGGCCACAGCTTGATCGGAAGCGTGGCCACATTGGACAGTTCCAGCGTCACGTGGCCGGAGAAGCCAGGATCGATCCAGCCCGCGGTCGAGTGGGTCAGCAGGCCCAGGCGGCCGAGCGAGCTCTTGCCCTCCAGCCGCCCGGCGGTATCGTCCGGCAGCGAGATGACCTCGTACGTCGATCCGAGCACGAACTCGCCGGGGTGGAGCACGAACGGATCGTCTCCCTCGGTCTCCACCAGCCGGGTCAGGTCAGCTTGCTCGGTCGCCGGGTCGATATGCGGGTAGCGGTGGTTCTCGAAGACCCTGAAGTACCGGTCAAGCCGGACGTCGATGCTGGCCGGCTGGATCAGCTCGGGCGCGAATGGCTCGATCCGGACCCGGCCCGACTCCACCTCAGCCTTGATGTCGCGATCGGAGAGCAGCACGCCTGGCAACCTACCCGGTTCCGGTACCATAGCGGGCAGTGCCTGGACAGGATGGCCGGATCTGCGTCATGCGGTCACCTCTCCTCATGCCCCGCGGGTGTAGTTCAATGGCAGAACGTCAGCTTCCCAAGCTGATAGTGCGAGTTCGATTCTCGTCACCCGCTCCCATGTGAAGGCCCAGCTCAGGACCATGATCCCGAGACTGGGCCTTGATCGTTCATGGGGCCTCGCGATGCCTCGTGCCATTAACGTGCCATTAGCCTGCCGGGTCCAGCGCTCCGGCCAGCCCGCCGCCGTCCTCGTCTCGGGATCTCTGGGCGTCTACGTGGGCGTCGATAGCGCTCGTGATGGCGGCGTCGGCGCCGCGTGCACGGTGCTGGTAGATGAGCGCGGCGCGCTCGCTGTCATGCCCCATCCTGGCCATCAGGTCTCGCAGGCCTGCTCCGCTGGCCGCCGCGAACGTGTTACCTGTGTGTCGGAGGTCGTGGAAGTGCAGACCGGGTGCTCCGATGGCGGCGACGGCTTGGGGCCAGGCGGCCGAACGGTTGAAGTTGCCCCGGCGCAACGTGCCGCCTTTGGCTCCTGGGAAGGCGAGGGCGCCCGGATCGGGCTTGGCATAGATGGCCAGGTGGCGGCGGAGATCCATGATGATCACCTGGGGGATCCCGACGATGCGGCGACCGGCTGCGGACTTGGGCGGACCGAGGATGATCTCTCCGGTGGACCGTTCCACGTGGGCGGCCCGGACCCGCACTGTTGCCGCGTCCAGGTCGATGTCGCAGCGCCGGAGGGCGGTGGCCTCGCCCCAGCGCAAGCTAGCGAAAGTAGCCAGCAATGTGAGGGCCCGGTAGCGCCGGTCGTGGTGCCAATCGGCCCGGCCGTCGCGGGTCATCGCCCAGAGCGCTTGCTCGGCATCGGCTCGGGTCCGGTAGACCTCTGGCGCGGTTCGCATATCGCCGTTGCGCTGGAACCGGAGCCGGTAGCCACCGCTTGACAGTTGGCGGATATTGCCGAGCGGACGGCGACCGACCAGGTCGGCCAGGTCGAAGACCTGGGCTACGGTCAAGACCGGACGTTCGGGTGCTTGTTCGCTTCCCGCTCCCCGAATGCGGCAGGGATTGCGCGGGAGAATCTTGTCCTCTTCTACCGCAGTCATGAGCACCGCGCGCAGCAGCCGGTATGCCTTGGCTGCCGTCGTCGCCGATACGCCCAGGGCTAGCAGGCCGGAGCGCCACTCGCGGACGGCTTGCGTGCTTAGCCTGCCGATGGGCATGTCGCCGAGGTAGGGCTCGATGTGCTTGGCGAGCAGCCAGCGGTAGTAGTCAACCGTCCGTATCCGCAAGCCGGGCCGCTGCGTGATCCAGTCGCGCGCATAGTCGCCCAGCCTGGCCTTGCCGCATTGCGGGTCTGTCCATTCACCCGCGATCATCTGGGCTTCGATGAGCGACAAGGCCCGCTCTGCATCGCTCTTGCGGTCGAAGGTCTGGGGGTGACTGCGCAGGCGTCCATCCGGGCCGCGATAGCGCACCTGGTAGCGGCCGGACGGGAGCTTGCGGACGTTGCCGAAGCGCCGATGTCCTTCCTTGTTGGGCATCAGGCGGCCCTCCCTGGGCGGGAAGTGGTCATGGGCTCGACAAGTCCGGCGGCGACGAACTCGCGCAGCGCGGACTCGGGAATGCGGACGTGGCCCCGCTTGCCGTTATCGCCCAGGCGAACGAAGCGGATACGCCGCTCGGCGATGAGCCGCCGGGGAAAACGTTCGGACGTGCCGAGCAGTTCTGCGGCCTGTGCGACGGTGAACAGCCGGTCGGGTTCAGGCAACTGCGGCCACCCCCTCCGGGTGCGAGCCGTCACGCCGATCTTCGCGCGGCGGGTCAGGCGAAGCGGGCGGGTCAATGGCCGGGTGTCCGCGTCCGGCGAACTGCCATCGGGCCAGGACGAGCGTGCTGTCCCGCGAGGTCTCGGGCAGGAGCCCGGCCGCCATCGCGTGCTCCCGTTGGTGCTGAGCGCGGTCGGCGCGCAGGGCGCCGAGGGTGATGGAGTAGGCGCGGCTCTTGGTCGAGAAGTGACCGCGGAAGCCGAGCATGTGCGCCCACGCGGCCAGCCGCAAGTGCTCCAGCTCGGGGAGTTTGCTGAGGCTAATGCACGCAGCGATGTGGCGGCGGGCGTGCTCGCGGACGGGAAGGTCTGCGAGCTGGTCAGCGGGCGTGATGCGGCGGTCAAGGGTGCCAGTGCATTCGGCAGCCTTGGTGGCGTACTTCGCAACGTAGGAGGCAACTCTCGTGTCGGTCAGGTCCCCGGTGGTCGTAATCGGCTGCGTGTCGACTTCGCGCCCCCAGGCCAGTGTCCGAGCGTGCAGGCTGGGACCGGCCAGATTGATGTCTAGGCGGACTGTTCGGACGGCCTGATCTATCGCGCTGCCGAGCAGGGCGACGGTTGCCCAGGCGGGCGGGACGCTGGTCGGTCCTGCCGCGCCGTCGAGTCGAATGATCGCGTGGAAGTGGACGACGCCGCGCCGCTGGTACTCGGCGACCTTCGCGTATGACATCCGGACTTGGGCGGCGACCGCCTTGTTGGTCAGACCGGTCTGCCGGGCGATGGCGCGCCGCACGGTGATGGCGAAGCGGCGCCACAGTTCGGGAGCGCAGGCGTTGAAGAGCACGGCGCCGGTGTAGTCGTAGCAGTCCGGGCATAGCGGCTCACCGAGCCGGGCGTCGTCACGGCTGTGTTTAGCGGCGCACGACATCGGTCGGCCGTGGGGACACGTCGGGCTGCGGCGGCGGGGACGGCATGGCTGCGGTCGGCCGTCTTTCTCTCTGTGGATATGTACCGGGCCGAACGAAGGCGCGGTGAGCGTCGTGAACACGCACGGGTGACTCGCGACGGTTTCGGGGACGCCCTTGCCGCCGGTGAGCCCGGCGCGGATGAGCTGGTAGGTGTCGGCGCGGTAGACCTCCGCGCAGGGCGGACATCGGGATGCACGGCGGGTCTTGCAGGCGATCGGCAGGACCCCGCCGGGCTCGTGGACGGTGGTGTAGCGGTGCAGCAGCTCGCCGGTGGCCCCGTCGACATGATCGACGCGGCCGCGGAATAGGACGGGCTGCAGGCACGCTCCCGCATGCCGGACAGCAGGCGTGGGGTCGGTGGGCAATGGGGGTGCTCCTCTCGTCGTGCCCAGGCGGGCGCTGGTGGACGAGCGGAGGCGAATCTGGAGCCGGGCGTGTAAGAGTCGGGTGTGCTGATCGGCGGTGCTGTGCCGCATGTGGCCTGGCCAGATTGCCTGCCGCTCAGGCGCTTTCATGTGTGGCTTGTGGCACCGTGACCGGGCTGCCGATGACTCACCGGCCCGGAGTCCCACGGGCATCCCTCGCTGAGGGTGGATCTAGTCGATCCGGTAGTACCCGTACCCGTACGTGAAGTCTCTGACACATACTAAAAGTATCAGTCTGATAACTTCGCTATCAGGCGCTGGGAGAGGTCGCGCAGCTCGGCGGCTGGCGGGTCTTGCATGGTGAGCAGGTCTGAGACGAGCTGGCGCACTAGGTCGTGTCCGCGGACTTGCTCGGGAGTGATCTGCTCGGCCTGGCGCAGAGCCGCAACGGCTTCAGTTACCTGACGGCGCTGCGCGTGAGCACGAGCTACGTCCATGAGCATCCGTGCCTGCCGCTCGGGGGAAAGGCCAGCGACGTCGACAGCGGCGGCGGTGCGCAATGCTCGGCCCGCATCGCCCAGTTCTACGGCGACTGCGATCTCATGCAGGCTGACGTTGGCCGGGCCGAACTCGGTGTCGTAGTCGTTGCGCCCCTCGCCCAGCCGATCGGCGACTTGCCTGGCCTCTTCAAGTCGGCCGTAGGCGGTGTCGGGGTCGTTGCAGCGCGCCGCGATGATGGCGCGCTGCAAAGTCAGCGCGCCCAGCAAGGACAACGCTTGCGGGTCGCCGTGACTAGCCTGCTGCAACAGGGCTTCGGAAGCCGTGCTTGCAGTCTCTTCGGCCTGGTCGTAGTGGCGGGCAGACATGAATACGAACACCAGCCGGAACGCTCCGGCTGCTACGAGCATCGGGTTGCCTGTCCGTTCGGCGGCAGCCATGGCACGATCGGCGGCGATCCAGGCGGCCTCGGGCTCGCCCAGCTTGGCTAGAGCCGCCGAGCACGCTTGGTAGGCCGAGGCCATCAGCTCGAATACCTCCGCCCGCTGGGGCTCGGGCAGCCCACGCGCGGCCGTCTCGAGGTCAGGAATCAGCCCGCGCAGCACATCCGTCAGCTCGGTATAAAGGCCGCCATGCGTGAGGTCCCACGCCTTACGGCTCTTGGTGCGCAGGGTGCTGAGCGAAGGCGGTCGGTGCCCGTCGAGCATCGCGCGCAGCGCATAAGCGCCAGACAGCACGACGCGCAGGCCGGCTGCGTCTGGCGGCCCTTCATTCACCGCAGCGACGACGGGAGCCTCGGCGGCCAGCTCAGCCAGCGGGATATCCAGCGCGGCAGCGACGCTCTCAAGGACGGACATGCGATCGACCTTGCGCACTCCCCGCTCGACCTGCGAAAGCCAGGCAACAGAGCGCCCGATCATCCTGGCCAGCTCGGGCTGTGAGAGGCCCCGGCGCCGTCGTTCTGTTGCGATCTTCCGTCCAAGAGCCTGCTGATAGTCCGGAGTACTCACCCGCTAGTGCCCTTGCCAGCCTGCAGCGTGAGCCGGTCTACCTCGGTGCTGGCCAGGTACTGGTCCCGCTCTGCGAGGTAGCGGCGGGTATGCGGAGCTGCGCCGTGCGCATCGAAGGCGGCCTCGTCCCGGTACAGCTCATAGAAGATCCGCTGGAGTGGCTGGCCTTCTACCCTGTGAGACGCGTACACGAGCGTTCCGGGCTCGCTGGCCTTGATGCCTTCGATCGTCTCGGCCACCAGGCGGTCGTATGCCTCGGCACTGGCCTCGTCCTTGCACGTGAACCGCACGCACAGACCGAACATCGCGCATCCTCCAAGTCGCCTCAGGCCATGGTCGCACTCGTAGTGCCAGGCCGGTACATCAGATTGCACGTACTAATTGTACGTGCCACGAATTCAAAGTACGCTCAGCGGTGGCGTTCAACGAGAGCCAGCGCTATAGACGAGGACCGATGCACCCACCAGTACCCAAAGCAATCGCGCTCCGGACGTCTGAGGCCACGTACGCAGGAGCTACCGAGCAGATGAGCTCCGTTCGCGCCGACCTTCGGGCGCTGCTGAGGGAGTGCCCAGTGGCGGATGACGTGGTTCTGTGTGCCTCGGAGCTTGCCGCCAACGCAGCCTTACATAGTCGCTCATGCTTGCCCGGCGGCACGTTCACCGTGCGGACCGCGATCAGCAAGGACGCCTATGTCTGCATAGAAGTCGAAGACGGCGGTGGCCATTGGACCGCCGTGACGGGTGATCAGATCGGGCGCCACGGACTGGACATCGTCCGAGCACTCGCGAGCGAGTGGGGGATCGACGGCAACCTCACCACCCGCACGGTCTGGGCAACATTCGACTGGTCGATCACGCGTTGCCAGAGGGATCACTGCCAGCCCGACGGTTGTCCACCCTAAACGCACGCAATTCGCAGCACCCGCCGTCTGGGGTGTGAGGACTTTCTTCACGATCATCAAGGGCGCGCCTACGGCGCGCCACGGCCGGCGCGGCCGGAAGCGAGTTGAACTTGCGGGCGCCGCGGCATGACCGCGCATCACCAGCGTTACGACGACGAAGATCAACTGGCGAAGGCCGCGAGTTCCCAGGCCGGGCACAACGCCGGTTCAGTGGGCGGCAGGCTCCGCCGCTCCCTACACCAAGCGTGCCTCCGGTCGCGGCGGCCTGCCGCATGTTCGCTGGCCCGCCAACCCGCCGCGCCAGTACCCGCCGCGCACGTGCGCGCGCGCCGGCACCGCAGCCGCAAGAACTGACCGGCATCCTCCTCGCGCCCGGCATCCTGTCGCCGCGCAAGATCACAGTCAAGAGCGCTCGCTGCGCTCGCGTCGCTGCGCGATGGCGCTGCGCGCCACCCTTGAGTGTGATCATCCCCGGCAAGATCATCGGCGCCTATCAGGAGGACGAGGGATCCTCGACTCGAAAGCCAGACTGAAACGCTCCTTGCCTGCGCGCCGTACCGACAACGGCCCGCTGAGATGTCATACGGTTCTGACAGCATGGGAATTCGAGAAGATGCATCATCGATGGCCACCGTAGTCGAGCCGAGGAAGGTTCTGGTGCCCGCAAGCAGTCGAGCGAACGAGACCCCCTCCTCTCCGTCCGGAGGGGGGCACCGACCGCTCCGAGCAATCAGCTTGTTCGCCGGGGCTGGCGGACTCGACCTCGGGATAGAGGCGGCCGGTTACTCCGTCGTGCACGCCATCGAGAACAACCCAGTCGCGTGCGAGACATTGAATCGCAACCGTCAGAGCTGGTTTCCGACGTTGCCAGAAGTGCGTCCGGCGGACATTACAACGCTCGATCCGGACGATGTCATGAGCCAACTCCAAATCAAGCCTGGCGAGCTTGACCTCTTGGTGGGTGGTCCTCCCTGTGTCGCCTTCTCTAAGTCTGGATTTCACCTAGAGTACAAGCGCAAAGGTAAGGATCCCCGCGCGAGTCTTCTAGACGACTACCTCCGATTCCTGCGGGCATTGAGGCCGTCAGCATTCATGATGGAGAACGTATTCGGCCTTGCATATCGCAATCAGTCAGCGGCATTCTTTGAGCGATTGCGGTCCGGTATTACAGAACTTGGCTACTCATTCACCTATGAAGTACTGAACGCCGCCGATTATGGCGTTCCCCAAAACAGACAGCGCTTGTTTGTCATTGGCGCGAGAAGCGGGCAAGTGCTTGGCCATCCGCTACCAAATCACTGGGGCGAACACGAGAGGCGCAAGCCACCAGTCAACGTCGGAAAGCTCCTCCCGCACGTGACAGCAGGTGAGGCACTCGAAGGCCTGAGGACCGAGCCCGAGCCAGAGGAGTTGGTGAATGGAAAGTACGGGCATCTTCTCCCAGAGATACCTCCGGGCGGCAACTACCTGCATTACACTGCCCACGAGGGTCACCCGCATCCCCTGTTCGAGTGGCGATCAAGGTACTGGACCTTCCTTCTGAAGCTAGATCCGAAGCGCCCAGCGCCCACGCTTCAGGGACAACCGGGGCCGTATGTTGGACCGTTCCATTGGGAGAACCGCCGACTTCGGAGAGCAGAACTCAAGCGACTCCATGGATTCCCTGATGATTTCGATTTCGCGGGTTCGCGGCGCGAAATCCAACTCCAGATCGGCAACGCCGTCCCCCCATTGTTGGGCAAGGTCGTGGCAGATGCTGTTTGCGACCAACTTAGCGGAATAGCGCGGAAGGGAATAGGGACATGGCAGGAGATGCCACTCGAACTCTTCCCGCGAACCACTATGTGTGAACTGCCAACCGTCACTAGATCAGTGGCTCAGGGATCTCAGCCATAGCCGTTCGAGTGATCTGATCGAGTACATGCTGGATGCCATAGCGGCGACATTGCTCCGCAATGTCATCCCATGGACGAGTCTCGTTACTCACCGAGATATGAACGTTCACTTCGGCATTAAAGCTACCGGTTCCCGCTGCCTTGATGCCGAGGCCCGGAACTCGTCTAGGATTATGCCTCATAATGGCAAGAACTCGTCTCGCGCTCACAACGCGAAAACTCGTTGATGGTGGAGCAAGAGCCTTTAGCTCAGTGCCGTGACGTTCGAATAGCGTCTGCACATATCGATCCTGAGCTTTGCGGGCGCCGCGGCCGACGTACCATGACAGTAGATGCCAGCCGACCGCAAGGTCGCCCTCAAGGGTATTAATGAAATCATCAACGCGCTGGCGAAAAGTAAAATCCACTAGATCGACATAGACTAGAGTAGGAACACGCTCCGACGCTCCAATAGCCTTATACGCACTTATAGGAATGCAATCGCCAGGAGCGAGGCCGACTGTCTCTCGGGCATTGCGAAACATGGTGCTGGCTGTCTTGACGTTGATGGGTAGCTCAAGCCCGTCACGCTGAAGGCCGTAATCTCGATTCTCACCACGTTCGTGGTAATCAACAGCCCTAAAGCCATCGGGTTCGAGAAGTGGCAAATGGTCTTCCCAGAAGACTCGCTCAGCTATCGTGCCGACGACGAGATTCTGAAAAGCTTGGCTGACGTTGTTGGCGGGCTCCGCGTGCCATGGAATTCCTGCGGGAGCCGACCGAATCTCATCGCCGTAGACCCAGCCGGGCTCAATGCCAAGGCTGTTGAGAAACTGTGAGATATCGCCTGCGGGGAGAGCGCGCACGAATTGAAGATCCATAGCAGGAGCGACAGTACTCCCGATCCGGCGCACAGGAGTGCAGGACGTGACAGATGAAACTGGCGCCACAAGCGGCGAGCCGCTTGCCACGCCCGCTCCTAAGAGGCGGACTGGCGAGCCTCAGCCTCGGATTGGCCGGCCTCGAGGCAGATGCGTGCCGGACGGAGGCTGGGTGACAAAGTGGGTGACAACCGAACGGTCCATGGGTGGACGATCACGGACGCTGACGGACCGTCGCCTGCAGGTCAGAGACGGCTAGAGGCACGTAGCAGGCGCGGGGGGTTACCCTCGTAATGAATAGGTCGTCTGTCCCGTGATGCCGCCAGAGAGATGGAGCGGTTACCCGTCTGAGTCGGCCTTCGGGAACTCGCCGTAAGCCTCAGCCGGGTGCGCTTCGGGTAGCTCCCGAGAGATGGTGATGTAGACGTAGCCATGGGAAGTTCGGCAACGCCAGTTCTCCCACTGATCTAGCTCGTGCTGCCAAAACCGGCGGAGTAGGCCGGTGAACACCCGGAACTCAGCCTCGGACAGAGGACCGTCAGTCTGGGTCTCGATGCTCATGCTGACATTGTCCCGCACCCGGTCATTGAAGGCTCGTGGGATATCCGTGAGATGGGCAAACCGAAGCACGCGAGAGTAGCACGAAGTCCTGCTCAGGGCGGCAATCCGCTCGCTACGACCGGTCATCTGTAAAGCCGTCGGATCGGGTGCCGTTCTACTTGCTACGGCTCTTCGAAGAAGTTCTCGTCTACCTGCTTGAGGACGAACGACTCCTCGACGGTCACTCCGCAGTCATGCTCGATCATGAGCGCAGCTAGCTCAGGGCCGTCGATGAGCACAAGGCGCGCGTTGACGCGCTCGGCGTAGTCGATCGCCTGTGGGCTGAAGCGGGAAGTTGTAATGAAGATCCCGCGGCTGGCCTGGGCGCCATGCAGCGCTCCAACGAACGCCTGGATGTCCGGGCGGCCGACGTGGTGATCGCTATAGCGCTTGGCCTGCACGTACACGACGTCCAGTCCGAGCGGGTCCAGGCGTATCAGGCCATCAAGGCCGCCATCCCCTGGCCCACCCAGGTGCTCTGTGGGTGCTTCGAGGCCTCCATAACCCATCTTGACAAGCAGTCGGAGGACGAGCTGCTCCAGGAAGGCGGGCGGTTGCTTGACTACGCGGGCGAGTAGGTCCGCCGCGACGGCTGAGTGGGCCGAGTCGATTACCTCGGCGATGGCCTCGCGCGGCGCCAGCTCGTCAGATGCCGCGCCACTGGTCGGCGGCGTCTGCCCGGTCTGGCCTTTGCGCTCCCTGGTGCGCGTTCGGAACTCCTCGTACTCGGGAAACTGGCGCAGGACTCGCATGTCGACGCGATCCGGGTACTGAGCCAAGACCTCTCGGCCTCTAGCCGTAATCTCCGTTACTCCTCGCGCCGGGCGGTCCAACAAGCCGGCTTGCGCCAGGTGGGTCACCGCCCATGCGACCCGATTCGTGAAGAGCGGCTGAGAACCGCTGGGCAGAAGAGCCGCCCGGTCCTCGGCAGTGACTTGCATTCGTTCTGCTATGCAATCCCGGACGTCGGCCGACGTGTGCCGCTGGCCGTCTTGATGGACTGCCAGGCATGGCCGCATCAAGGACTGGAAGTCAGGGACTGCCACATGGATCTCCGCAACGGCAAGAGGGGACTTATGCCGCGGTGCAGCCTAGTCCTCAGCAGTAAGAGACACGGGCATCTTGCTCACGAACACTTCGAGTCGAGCCTTCGTTCCCCGACGTTGGGTCAGTATCACAAGATCGTCGTGCCATTAGCGTGCCATTAACCCCGGTGAACGGCGGG
>CAVRCW010000008.1:0-36278 GCA_963719765.1 uncultured Actinomycetota bacterium | reverse complement strand
CGGTTCCAGCGCTGGCAGCGGATCGCGAGCCTGCTGCGGGACGCGATCAAGTCTGGGGAACTGGCATCGGGCACGGAGCTTCCGTCGTCCCGCGAGCTGGCGACCCGGTATGACCTCCCAGTCGCCGCGGTCCGGCATGCCATCGATGCCCTGGCTGCTGAGGGCTTGCTGCAGACACGGGCCGGCAGACCCTCAATTGTGGCCGGAGAGCTCTCCGAGGCACCATCCGCTCCTGCTGAGCCAGGGCGGCGGAAGCGCCGTGCCCAACCAGCTCACGACTGCGCCCGTGCAGGGTGCCGGCCGCATGTGTGCCGACCGATGTCCGCGGCGACGATCCGCCAGATCCACTCGATCCTCTCCGGTGCGTTCGCGGCAGCGGTGCGCTGGGAGTGGATCGACCGTAACCCCGCATCGTCGGCCAAGCTCCCGAAGGCCCGGCCGCGGTCCCCGGTCTCTCCCGGTCCCGCTGACGTGGCGAAGGCGATCGCGACCGCGCGCAAGATGGAGCTTGACCATCTTGGCCTGTACCTGTGGCTCGCCGCCGTTACCGGAGCCCGGCGCGGAGAGCTGTGCGGGCTGCAGTGGATCGACGTGGACCTGGAACGAGGTGTCCTGCACGTAGCCAACAGCTATCTCGTCCGCGCGGGCATCAAGACTCGCAAGGACACTAAGACTCACCAGGACCGGTACCTCGCTCTGGACAAGATCACTGTCACCATGCTCGCGGATCGTTGGGAGCGGGTCAGCGATCAGTTGAACACCGCCGGTGTTGAGCTCTCCCACCGCTTTCGTCTTCTCCAACGACCCACTCGGCGCAGAGCCGTGGAACCCAGACTGCGTAACCCACAAGGTGGCGCAAGTCGCCGAGAGGGCGGGCGTGACGCTCAACATCAAGGCACTGCGGCATTACTCTGCGAGCCAGTTGCTCGCGGGCGGAATCGACCTGCGGAACACTGCGGCGCGCCTTGGGCACGGCGATGGCGGTGCAACGACATTGCGGCACTACGCCGACCCGGTATCCGAGGTGGATCGTCAGGCCGCTGCCTACCTGGACGAACTTACCTCTCTCGGTCCGACGACGCCGTCGCGTAGAGGGCGCGAGGGTCGCCCGGCCTATCGCTCCCGCGCGAGTTCCTCCAGCCAAGCCATCGTGAACTGCTCTATATCAACCTGGGCGCGTAGCCAGGGACAGCTGATGGCTGCCAGCTTATATTCGGCCGCCCGCACGACTGGCTAACTGACCGACCGGCGACATGCAGAAGCGGACCTCCCGCGGGAACGCCTCGGCTTTCCAACTTCCCGCTTTCACTACCGGCGCCAATGGAGTGCGATCAGGCTTTCACACGGAGTGTCACCTGAGCTGACCACCGAAGGAGAAGAGGGCTACCATCGCCGCCAGTAACACGCCAGCCGCCAGAACTGCCCCTATGTACAGGTAGGGCTTACCACCTGTGTCTTCGCCCTCGCCCACTCCGGATGGCAGCTCACCCAGCACAACGGAGGGAGCGAACCACACATAATCCGTCATTCCTCGATAGAAGTCGAAACTGGGAAGGCTGGCGAGTTGCGCGTCGATACCATTGCGCGCGCGCGCCAAGTCGCGCGCGAATTCCCGGCCCTCACGTGGGGCAGCGAGTGCTGCGGCGGCGTCCTCGAGTTCATGCCCCGAAGCTGCGACCACCGTGTCCAGGCATGCGTCGGACATTCGCTCACCCCCGCGCAGCGCACATCGCAGCACCTCAACGGTATCGAAGGCACGCAGCGCGGCCCGGTCGCCAGCGCTGGGCGGCACAAGGCTGCGCGTGACCAGCGAACGCGCCCTGGCCAGATCGTGTGCAGACGCTTCCTCTCCCTGCAGCCTTCGGCGGGCCACGCTGAGTGCGAACCTGACGGATTCGGGCCGGGGGTAACCAGGCGCACCCCGCGCAGTGGCTGGTCTTGCCGCCCTGCCGTCGGTGTCTGCCGTGGCTCCCGGCCCTCCTCCCGAAGCCACACGGACGCGCCGACGCGGCGGCGTGTACCAGCGGGCGAGACGATCGGCGAGCTCGCACGTATATCGCGTCTGGTCCTGCGGACTCGCGGCGGCCAGGTGGCGCCGAGAGGTTCCAAGTAGGACTCGCCGAGTTCGTGGTCTCGCACGAAATAGGCAAGGATGTCTGCTTTGAGAGCGCGGGAGCGGGCCGAGGGACCACGCAGTGGTGCGACGGGCCCGGGATTGGCCATGACAAAGCCCACGAACAACGGCAGCAGGAGCACCAGCCGGAGGTGAGCTCCGAGGCCGGTCCCGGCGCCCTGGCCGGTCTCAGTCAGCAAACTGGTCAGGCTGCCCCGCTGGTAGCCGTCCACAGCCAGGTATGCGAGCAGCGGCACGACGATTGCAGTTGTACCCAGCAACCAGCCGAGCCGCCGCTCCGCAGCCGCGTCCCGGCTGAGGTCCCTGACGCCGAACAAGAGCCCGTAAATGATCGGCGCCGCCAGCACGACCACCGCTAGCCTGCCCGTCGGCCCGAGCGAGGCCGGGACCGCGAAGGGAACAAACGCGATGACAGGCATTGTCAGGACGACACAGAACCCCAATCGCGCCACCCCTGGCCTGCGGCGCCACTGGGTGAGCGCGACCGCCGCCGCGACCGGCACCGCGACCATGGTGAACACCACGGGATCCGGCAGCACCGGAGGGGTGAACGCGGACGCCAGCAGGCCTAGGCGCAAACGCAGGAACGCTCCTGCGAACAACGCTAAGGCCCAGCCCGCGAGAGGCAGCACGACGGTCTCGTAGCCGGTGCGCTCGGCCGGGCTACCATCCAAGTTCCTCGTCTTCTGTTTTCGGCCCCACAGGGCGAAGAGCCGCCAGGCGCCCAGGCAGAACAGGACGATAAAGCCCGACGCGGCAGCGAGTACGTACGCGCTGTCGAGGATCTTGCCAAGAAAAGACAGGCCGAAAGGCAGCACCAGCGATGCGGGCAGCTGGCCGAGCGTCACACCGGTAGGCCAGAGGAACCCGATGACAAGGGTCAACAGACCGCACGTTGTCAGGCCGGCGAGAACCGCGCGAGGGCGCCGCCGTTGGGGTGCGAACCAGAGCACTAACACGGCGAACGCCAGCACGCCGGCACTGGCGGCAATTTCGGGGAGGGCCGCGGGCAGAGTCTCCACCAGCACATACCTGGCTCCGAAGAAAAGGAGGTCCAGACTCGCCGCGACACCTGTATAGAAGAGCAGGCACGTGGGGACATAGGCGGCTCCGACCGCTTCCGGCAGCTCGAGACGCCAGCGTGCCCTGCCGATGAAGAATGCCGCCAGGGCGGTCATGCCGGCCACCAGCACCCAGGCGTCCGGGTGGGCGTCACGTATCAGCGGCCACGCGCCTAGGTGCCCGCCGAGCCACCGTGGCAACCAGCCGAACGAACCAAGAACCAGCCACGACAGCACCGTCAGCACGATCAGTGTGCGCGGCCAGTGCTGGCCGGCCACTCCCTGCCGCTTCCCCGTCTGGGGTCCGTCAAGCAGTGCCGCAAGCCGGAACCCTGCGCCCACACATGCCGCCACCCATTCAATGCTGCTCGCCACGACCAGTGGGATGGCAAGCAGGCCAGCTACAGAGGCCACCACCAGGATGGGGTAGGTGTCGAGGCCCGGCAGGACACCGAAACCACCGCCTCGCAGCGCGCCCAGGCCTGCCCAGGTCAGCACCGCCAGGACCGGCGCCAGCACCGCGACCGCGGTAAGACACGGCTGTACCACCTTCCGGCAGGGCGACCACGGTGCCGCAATCAGTGCGATGGCGGCCAGCAAGCCAGCCAGCGCGAGCCCGGCCGCCAGGTGCTGGCGGGCGGCCGACGTGTTGGCGCCCATCGCCAGCGGTGTCAGGCCGGTCATGTACAGCGTCAGGCTGGCGAAGGTGGCTAGCACGATGGAGACGAACAGCGACGCGGCCATCCCCGGCAGGCCCAGCAGGTAGTCACGGCTGGCCCGCAGCGCTAGCACGCACCCGACCACCAGTCCCGCTAGCGCATCGAAAGTGGCGCCGGTCGTCAGCCAGGCAGTCCGGGCAGTGCCCGCAGGCGTAACGACTAAGAGCACCATCCCCGCCAGCGCCGTGACCGAGGCCGCGAGCAGGAGCACCCTGGAGGACAACGGCGGGCTCGGGATGCGCGGCAGCTCCGGGGTCTCGCCGAACAACACCATGGCGGCCGCCCGCGCAGTGCGCCGAATCGTCTGACATCCCCAGGCTCTCGGCGGGCGTGCCTCCGGCATGCTCAAAGCATGCCGTGAAGACGCGTCCCTCCGCCAGGCACGCATGACTGTGGCCGCTCCGCGAACTGGAATCGGTTTTCCTGAGTCATGCTCGGCGGTGGAGAGAACGTGGTGACTCTCTACAGCGGCCACCGCCCTAAGGACTACCTCGCCGAACACCTTTCATGGGTCAACGAGGCGGCAGCAGAAGGCGACGGTCCCGGCCGTGCTAAATGGCGAGTGACGCCACATACTCATAGAGCTCGACGGGTAACAGCGCTCTCCGCGCTGCCGCGCCAGTGATCCTTTGCGGGCGTAGTGCCGATAGCCCTGGCCGGCGATTCCCGGGACACTGTCCGTAATGGTCATTGATCCGGACATCGCACCCGTCCGGGCTGCAGGCTCGGGCGGCCGGATGCTGCTGCCCGGGTCTGATCACTACCGTGGCCGCAGGCTGGCGGCACTAGCGTCGTCGCGGCGGCCTCGCGGAGAGGCTGCCTGGGCGATCGCTGCGGCGGCCTGGTTCTGACGGGGGGTGGCCCCATGGGTGCGCTGACCCTGCCCGGGCGTCTGGAGGTGCTGCTGTCGAACGAGCCTGTGTTCGACTTGTATCAGGCGGGGCCATGGCGTGTCCCGGCCGGGCTGATCGAGGAGATCCGCCAGCGCACCCGTGACCTTTCCGCGACGCCCGAGGCGCGATCCCTGCAGGTCCGGCTGCAGCGCAGCTTCCGGCCGGAGGCGACCGCGGTGGCCGCGGACCTGCTGAGCATGGCCGGATTCTTGTGCGGGCTTGGCGCGATCCGCGGGGGAAGTCACGCCCGGCTGGAGTTCGAGATCTTCGACCAGTTCCGGCAGGGCCTGCCGCCGGAGGAGCACGACCCGCTGCAATGGGCGGCCTACAGCCCGTACTGGCGGCCGCCCGCGGACTGGCTCCTGAACGATCCCGACCACCGGACGGCAGCGATCTCGTTGGCCGGGCGCTGCATGCAGGTGCTGGAAGGGATCACGCCGCTGGACGAGCGGCGCCGGGCGTTACTCGCGCTGCACGACCGGGTCACCGCCGACCCCGGCGCTCAGGCGATCCTGCTGGCCGGGTCGCCGCCGGATGTGCACGACCTGTGGGCTGCGGCAGTCGGCCCGGCCGAGCTTGCCGCATTGCCCGAGCTGGCCGGGCCGGAAAGCTACCTGGCGTGGGCACATGACGGGCTGGCAGCTGCGCACGACCGGATCGCGGCCGCGATCCGCGGCGTCCCGCCGCTCGCCCAGATCACCGCCGAGCTGATCCTGCAGGCCGGACTGGACACCGTGCCGGCCGCGCTGGCTGTCGCGGCCGGTACCGACGGATACCTCGCCGTGCAAGAACACCTCACCGACATTGAAGAAGAGTTCCGGCCGGGCGCCTGGCGCGACCAGACCCGCGGCTGGCTAGCCCGCGGGCTGGCCGCCGGCGAAATCGAGGCCTGCCGCGGCTGGCTGGACATGGCGGTGCGGATCACCGGCATCCTGCAGGGCCTGCCCGGCGAGCCCGCCATGCCCTCACCCTGCTACGTGCCGGTGCCCGCGTTCCAGCGTGATATCCGCGCGTTCGCCATGGCACCGCGCGTCAGCAACCCGCTGACCACCGCGCTAACTACCCGGCCCGGAAGCCCGGCCCGATCGGCTGACGGTGCCGGACCGGCCGACCAGGACAGCCCGTTCCCGTCCCGAAGCGCGGAAGGCGGCGGCGCGCGCCTGCTGCTGGATCAGCTGCCCGGCCTGGACACCGTCCGGGCCCAGCTCACCGCCGTCATCGCGGTTGCCGAGGCCGAGCAAGCACGGCAGGCAGCGGGGGTGAGGGTCCGGCCGGGCTGGAAGAACCTGGTGTTCGCCGGCGGGCCGGGGACCGGCAAGTCCCGCGTCGCCGCGCTGCTCGCCGGCATCTACCGCGACCTGGGCGTCCTGCCGGCCGGGACGCTCACCGAGGTGACCAGGGCCGGCCTGTCCAGCGACCACGCCGCCGAGACCGCCCGGCTGTGCGAGGAGGCGTTCGGCCGCGCGGCCGGCGGCATGCTGCTGGTCAGCGACGCGCACCTGCCCGGCCCGGTCGACGCCCAGGACCGGCGCGCGCTGCGGCTGCTGACCGAGGAACTCACCGCCCGCCGCGACGGCGGCCTGGTCGTCATCCTCGCCGGGCCGGCCCAGCCGGTCAGCCAGTTCCTCGACGCCAGCCCGGCCCTGGCGACCGGTTCCCCGTCACCATCACCTTCCCGCCGTACACGCCCGCCGAGCTGACCGCGATCTTTACCCACCGCGCGGCCGATGCCGGGTTCACCCTCACCGCAGGCGCCGCCGCCAGGGCCGCAGCTGTGATCGGGCAGGCGGCCCCCGCCGCCGGAACTCAGGCTGCAGCGCCCGCCTCGCCGCCCGGCTCCTCGACCAGGCAGCCGCGCGGCAGGCCCGCCGGGTCATGACCACCAGTCCGGATCCGTCCGCGCTCACTCTGCTCACTGCTGACGACATTCCCGACCCCGCCACATCCCCGGCTGAGGGCCGGACGCCGGTCGCCGACCCGCTTGCCGAGCTCGACCAGATGACCGGGCTGGCCTCGGTCAAGCAGCAGGTCCGGCTCCTGGTTGCCGAGGCCAGGGCCGAGCAGCTGCGCCGCGACGCCGGCATGCCCGGCCGCAACCAGTCCCGGCACATGATCTTCACTGGCCAGCCCGGCACCGCCAAGACCACCGTCGCCCGGCTCATCGCCGCCATCTACGCCCAGCTCGGCCTGCTGTCCTCCGGGCACCTGACCGAGGTCGCCCGTGCTGACCTCGTCGGCCGGTACATCGGCGAGACCGCGCCGAAAGTCACCGCCGTCGTCGCCAGCGCGCTGGGCGGCGTCCTGTTCATCGACGAGGCCTACGCCCTCACCATGACCGACTCCGAGCACGACTACGGGTCCGAGGCCATCGCCACCCTCACCAAGCTCATGGAGGATTACCGGCGCGACCTCGTCGTCATCGCCGCCGGATACGAGCGCGAGATGGCCAGCTTCCTGCACGCCAACGCCTGCCTGGCATCCCGCTTCCCGACCGTCGTGCACTTCCCCGGCTACACCGACGACGAACTCGCCGCCATCTTCACCACCATGGCCGCCCATGACGGATTCCACCTCGCTGATGGCGTCCTCGCACGGGTTCGGGCGACCATCGCCGCCGCACCGCGCGGGCCGGAGTTCGGCAACGCCCGGCAAGTACGCAACCTGCTCGACCAGGCCATCGCCGCCCAGGCCCTGCGGATCACCGAAGCAGACCACAGCAGCGCCGACGTCCGGGAGCTTCGGCCAGAAGACCTGCCCGCAAAACCGGACCAGCCACGAGAAGACAGCGGGCCGGGCCAGTACCTGTAGCTGGCTGCGCCAGCCATCGTGACAGTCCGCCGACGTACCTGAGGAGACGATTTGCGCCATCTTCGTCGCCCGCAAATGTTTGATCTCGAGCCGTACGGCTTCTCGCAGGAGCCTTGAGATAACCACCTGGATGCGGGCAGCGATGAGACGCTTGCCGTCGGCGGGTACGCAGACCTGGCGGTGTCGGCTACGGCGAGTCGCCCGCACATGCATGTTATGCCTGTGATCTTCCTCGTTATCTGGTCCACCCTTGACGGGTTAAATCGACGGTGACGACAGGAGCGCATGCTGTGGATGCGGCCGAGCTTGGTGTGGTCCGTTCTTATGACCGGTCCGGCGGGCTGGTGGTCGGAATCGGGATGCCGCTGGCTGATGTGTATCTGGAGTTCCTGGGCGGCCGGTGCCGGCCGAACACGGTGCTCGCGGCGGCCTACGACCTGAAGGTGTTCTTCACTGCTGTCGGTAAGCCGCCCGATCAGGTGCGGCCCGCTGATGTGCTGGCGTTCATCACCGCGCAGCGCACTGGCGCGGGCGGTGCCGGCGAGTACGGCGCGTTGCGGCCTGTTGGTCGTGGAGGTGAGCTGGCTGGCATGAGCGGCACCACGGTGCGCCGGCGCCTGTCGATCGTGTCGGGGTTCTTCGCGTTCTTGCAGGCCCGCGGTGACGTGCCGGCTAATCCGGTGCCGCGGGGGCTGCCGACGCGACGGGAGGCTTCCCGTCCCCGCCAGGGTGTCCCGCTGGTCCGCGTCGGCCGGCGGCTGCCGCAGGTCTTGTCCCCGGCCGAGGTCGATGCGCTGACCGCCGCGCTGCGCACGCACCGGGACCGCGCCATGGTCGCGGCGATGGTGCTGGGCGGGTTACGCCGCTGTGAGGTGCTCGGGTTGCGGCTGGATGATCTGCGTGCCGCCGAGCGGCGGGTGTTCGTCGCTGACGGGAAAGGCGGCCGGCAGCGGCTGATCCCGGTGTCAGCCCGGTTCTTCGCCGCAGTCGGCGCCTATCTGGACGCCGAGCGGCCGCCCGATGCCGGCACTGACCGGGTCTTCGTCGTGCTGAAGGGGCCGCGGCGCGGGCAGCCACTGTCCGCCAAGGGCACCGATGAGGTCCTGGCTGCCGCCCGCCGCCGGGCCGGGCTTGATCACGCGACCTGCCACGAGCTGCGGCACACCTGCCTGACCCGGCTGCGCGAGGCCGGGATGGCGCTGGAAGCGGTGCAGGCTCAGGCCGGCCATGCCTCGATCGAGTCGACCCGGATCTACCTGCACCTGGCCGATGACTGGCTGGCCGCACAGTACCGTAAGGCCGCCGAGGTAATCGACGCGCAAGTGTTCGCCGGCAATCCAGCCCTGCACCGGAGCGGGCGGTGACCGGGCCGCGGCGAGGCGCTAACGGGATGGGCCTGCTGCCGTCGTGGGCTGACCTGGAGCCAGCTATTCCGCAGATCACCGAAACGATGCGCCGTTACCTGACCCAGCTCGGCTGCGTCCTGCGGCCGGGCAGCGTCAGCGGCATCGACCTGGGCCTGCGCTGTTTCGCCGGCTTCCTCGCCGAGACCGCGCCCGAGGTGACCTGCGTCGCGGACGTGACCCGCCGCCATATCGAGGACTACAAGCCGTGGCTGGCGCTGCGGCCCGGCCAGAACAAGGCCCTGACCACCGCGACCATCACCCACCGGCTCAGTACCCTGCGGATGTTCTTCGTCCGCCTCGACGAATGGGGCTGGGACGAAGCGCCGCCGCGCGTGCCGATGTTTCCCGGCGACCTTCCCCGCGGCGACCACCCGCTGCCCAAGGCACTCGACGACGCCAGCGCGGCGAAGCTGCTGCGCGCCGCTCAGGCCGACAAGCGGATGCTCGTCCGCGTCACCGTGGAGATGCTGCTGCGCACCGGACTGCGGGTCAGCGAGTACACCTCGCTGCGCGCCGACGCGGTCGTCCACATCGGCGCCGGGCCGTGGCTGCACGTCCCGGTCGGCAAGCTCCGCCAAGACCGGTACCTGCCGCTGCACCCGCAGCTGGTCGCCCTGATCGATGACTACCGAGCCGCGCACGTCGATCCGGCCAACCCGCTGCTGCTGCCCCGGGAGAACGGCAAGCCCGCGGACCGGCACGCCGTCACCCGATACATCAACAAAGCTGCGGCCGCCGCCGGCCTGCCGCACATCCACCCGCACCAGCTGCGCCACACCCTGGCGACCCAGGCGATCAACCGCGGGATGAGCCTGGAGGCCATCGCCGCCATGCTCGGACACCGCAGCCTCGACATGACCCTGCGCTACGCCAAGATCGCCAGCCGGACCGTCGCCGACGAGTACTTCGCCGTCACCGACAAAGTCGACGCGCTCTACGGCCAGCCGCCCGTCCTGCCCGCCGACGCGCTCGGACCAAACATGGCCCGGCTGCGCCGCGAACACCACAGGATGCTCGGCAACGGCTACTGCACCCGGCCCCCAGAACTCGACTGCGCCTTCGAGTCCATCTGCGAAACCTGCACCTTCTTCCAGACAAGCATCGAGTTCCGCCCCACCCTGCAAGCCCAGCACGACCACGCCGCCGCCCACGGCCAGCCCGGCCGCCAGCAACTCTTCGGGCAGATCCTTAGCCGAATCGACCAGGACGCGTCATGACCACCCACCACCGGAGCCAGCCATGATCAACTTGACTGCGATCACCGGCATAATGCCGAATTGAGGACGTAGGCCCACTGCCCGGCGCAAAGCTCTCACTGATCTTGCGATGGCATGCCGAACCGCCTTGTCCATACTTCCTGACCCGTAGTGTGATCCGTATCATCACGCGCAGTTCGGAGGTCGGAGCAGCAGGCGACAGGCGGGCGTTCCCAGTCACCCTGCCTGTCCTCTTGAACTCACGCCGTTCGCCATCGTGACTGAAGCGCAAAACTGCGTCGCCGCGGAAGGGTCTGATAATTATGCCTACGCACGGCATACTGCAAGACGTTGCCCACTACCTGGTAATCCCGCTGGCGGTGCCATGCGCTATAGTTCTTGCCGCTGTGTGTGCACGATTAGTAAGGGTTCTGATATTCCGTATCAGACAGCGCGGATTCCCACCCATCGTGATTCATGCGAAAGCAACTCCTGAAGGCGACGCACTGGCCGCGGGATTGTCCGCTTATCTCGTTCAAGACAAGCTTGGAACGGACATCGTCATACCGCCCGGCGGCGGTCCTGTGCAACAGGCCTATCCGATCGAGAACATGCCGAGTCCTGGTTGGTTGGCTGCTGTCATGCGCATAGTTATCGCGACCGAGCCATCATTCCAAGTAGCTCTGAGCTCCGTTACGTTTTCGAGGCCCGGCACTAATTCGCACACCTGCGAGGCGACGGTGCGCATAACGAAGGCTCCCAGGAATCGCCTTATCTCATCTGATGTCGTCAGGCGAGACACACTAGAGAATCTCGTCCATGACATTGCTGTCCTCGTGATACATAGCGTCCGCCAAGACCCGCAGGTTACGTTGCACACACCACGATGGGAGCAGTGGAGCTCAGATATCAGGGCCTATTCGGCGTATCGCACTGCTTTGCAGCTTGAACGTGCAGGCAGAGCTACTCAGGAGCAAGCGCTCAGGCAGTACGACAAAGCTATACGCTTGGACCCTGCCAACTTCATGATTACTACGCGCAAGGCTGCTCTCCTCAAGCTGATGCGCAAGCCAGACTTGGCCTCTGGTACCTACCGTACGTGTAAAGAACTGTGGCCTGAGGCGATAGAGGTCGCATATCGGCTAGCGGCATCCTATTCGAATAACGCCGCGCGCTTCGCGCGCGAACAGTCGCCTAGCAGCAGCGAAGCGGCCATTGCGCAATACATGCAGGCCGATGAGGTTTTGGACGAAGTAATTAGGAGATTGGGCCGTGTCCGGCTCTGGCGTTCTTGGAGACGTACATGGCGACACACCCCGCGCAATGTTGGTGAAGCGCGTTATTGGCTATCTTGGCTCCGGCGCCGACCCGTGGTGTTTGGCTTGAGAAACGCCTAGCATACGTGACTGCTGCAAAGATCGCGAAGAATGCGCACGCAGTCTCACGCCTGTGTAATGGCAAACAGGCCCTGCAGTGACGAGGTTTCTAGGTTGCTCGAACGCATGGCACGCCTCACGACGCGCGGGAGAGGATCGGCTGTAGACCGCCTGTTCCAATCGCCTGCTGGCGGCACGACGATCAGTTCCTCCGGCCGGGCGGCGATCGATGGTGCCGATTTGGACATGCGCCCTGCGATGCGAGTGAAGCAGAAAAGGCGAGTCGGCTGGCTCGCTCATTATAATGCCGCGATCTTCTTTTCCGTGGCTCTCGATCTGCCGAAGTGTTATGTGCCGCAAGACTATCTAGTTGTCGGCGGGAGCGCTGATAACCGTGACGTCGACCGATGGAAGATGGACTGTGCGCGCGCCGCGATTCGTGAGCTGGCCTATGCGAAGCGCGATCCACGAAATCACCTTGAGCCGGACTGGTATCCGCGTGATCCGGGCCTGGCATCTCTGGGCCGACATGGGCGAGCATGGCAGAAATTGGGGGATGTTCGTCGGCGTCGCTTTAGGCGAATAGTCCGCTAGGTGGACTGGGCTGCTGATTCTGCGGCGGTTGGCGACGCCTTCGCTCGAGATCTGCCAGCGCATCTGGCCGGGGCTCTGACCAACGCGCTCTTCTAATGGCTTCTGCCTCCCTCTTTTGGCAGGCTCGGTTCCGGTAGCGGCTGGCGGGTCAGCACTCCACTCTTCAGGCCGTTGAAGGCCTTGCGGAGACCCGCGCCCGCTGGTCGTGGGGAGGCTGTAACCGCTGATGGGATGACGTGCCCCGCGGCCGTGGTGAGCACTTGGCCATTAGATCGCTGGCTGTCTCCTCCGCGCCGCCAGCCGGTTTCTGCTGAGATGCGCGGGAGGAATGATGCTGTTCGTCGGCGATGACTGGGCTGAAGATCATCACGACATTGAGATCGAGGACGAGTCCGGACGGCGGCTGGCCCGCGTGCGGCTGCCGGAGGGGCTGCAGGGGATCACGCGGCTGCATCCCTGATCGCCGGTCACATGCCCGCGGACTGGGCGGATCTGCCCGAAGGTGAGGCCGCGCGCCGGATAAAGGTCGGGATCGAGACCGAGCGGGGGCCGTGGGTTCAGGCGCTGGTCGCGGCCGGGTATGAGGTGTTCCCGGTCAACCCGATGTCGGTGGCCCGGTACCGGGAACGGCACTCGACCTCCGGCGCGAAGTCCGATGCCGCGGACGCGCACCTGCTGGCCGAGATCGTCCGCCTGGACCGGGCGCATCACCGGCCGGTCGCCGGGGACTCCCCGCAGGCCGAGGCGATCAAGCTGATCGCCCGCGCGCACCAGAGCATGATCTGGGACCGGTCCCGGCATGTGCTGCGGCTGCGCGCGGCACTGCGCGAGTTCTTCCCCGCGGCGCTGCAGGCCTTCGCCGACCTGGACGCGCCCGACACCCTCGAGCTGCTCGCGCTGGCTCCCGATCCCGGCACGGCAGCGGCCCTGTCGCAGTCCAGGATCGCCGCCGTCCTGGGCCGGGCACGCCGCCGCGCCGCCGCGGCCAAAGCACAGCAGATCCAGGCTGTGCTGCGCGCGCGCAGCTGCGCCAGCCGCCGCCAGTCCAGGCCGCCTACGCGGCCATCGTGGCCGGCGAGGTCACGCTGATCCGCGCGCTGAATACGCAGATCGACGAACTCGGCGAGGTGGTGTCTGCCCATTTTGGCCAGCACCGGGACGCTGAGATCTACCGCAGCCAGCCCGGCCTCGGCACCATTCTCGCGCCCGGGTCCTGGCCGAGTTCGGCGACGACACCGGCCGCTACGCCAGCCCCAAGGCACGCAAGAACTACGCCGGCACGTCACCCATCACTCGCGCCTCCGGCACCAGGAAAGTGGTCCTGGCCCGCTACGCGCGCAACCGCCGCCTTGCCGACGCGCTGCACCAGTGGGCGTTCTGCGCCATGCGCGGCTCACCCGGCGCCCGCGCCTACTACCAGGCCCTACGCGCCCGAGGCACCGGCCACCAGGCCGCACTGCGCCAGCTCAGCAACCGCCTTGTCGGATCCTGCACGGCCGCCTCCGAACACGCACCCACTACGACGAGACCACCGCCTGGGAGCACCACCTCAAGGCAGCCGCTTGACATTTCAGAACATGGGATGTCTGCCGCCGTCAGGTGAGCCTATTGAGGGCGGTTAGCGTTACCGGACCGCGTGCCTGTGGGGCCCAATCATCTTCATCGGTGTACCCCTGAAGGGCTAGGGCTCGAGCGCCAGTCGGAGCCCGAAACCGATGAGGACGAGGCCGGTGCATCGGTCGAGCCGCCGGCGACCGTGCGTGGTCGCGAGCCACCGCCGCACCGGCTTGGAGGCCGCCAGCAAGAGCACGAAATAAACTCCCGTTAGGACGATGAAGATCGCGCCGAGGAGTAACGAGACGTAGCCCACCGGTTCGCCGTGTGGGATGAAGCTGGGAGGAAGGTCACGAAGAACACGCCGACCTTCGGGTTGAGAAGGTCGGTAAGGAGCCCGGCCGGGTATCCGGTCCGGAGTTTCCGCGGGCCTGCGGCGGGGTCGAGAGATTGCGCTCCGCTGGAACGAAGCGACCGCGCCCCGAGGAACATCAGGTAACAGGCCCCGGCGATGCGCAGGCCAAGGTAACCGTCGTGACTGGCGCGAAGCACCGCTGAGAGACCCAGCGCTGCGGTGACGACCCACACCATAAGGCCAGAGAGAACGCCGAGGACCGTGCAGAACGCCAGTCGTCGCCCACCGCGGACGAGATTGCGGACGACAACGAGTGTGTCCGGGCCAGGGAGGAGGACGATGAGCACCGCCGCGAGCGTGAACGCGGCGACTTGTAGGAGCACGCAATCACAGTACAAGGGGGGCGCCGGATTTTCGGAACGGCTCCATACCCGACAGACGCACTCCCACAGTTCTCGTCTCGGCGTCACGCACTCACATGCCGCTGTGTTGATGGCCGACTCGGGCGGGGGATGGCTGGACAGCACGCGAGATGTCTGCTCATCGCGTAAGCGTTAAGCTCGCGTGTTCTGCAGGGTGTGAGCGATGATCTGGGCGTGGACCCTGATGTCATCTTCATGCGCGACGGCGCGGACCTGGTCTCGCTGCAAGCGGCGGACAAGGTCCGCGAGATCGTCCGGAAGCTAGCACGGGCTAAGGCCGCCAACTCAGTTGCGCCGAAGAGAGATCCGGCGTGATGGCCGCCAGCCGTACCGTACAAGCGACCTTTGCTCGGAGACGACCCGACATCTGGCCGACGGCGACATGAGCACCGGGCCGCCGCCGGACTGGGCCTCGGCGCTCGAAGCGAAATTCGGCCTGCCGCTCGAGCTGATACCAGGCACGGTATACGTGCTTCATTATGAGGTGCCGCAACTCGTCAGGTCGGTTAGCCGCGATTACGCCTGCGCCGCCGGGCAACTCGGCCCTGAAGGTTTCATCTCGGCTAATCCGCTGCGACACTACGTAGGCTGGTCGTCCCAGCCGATCCCCGTAAGCGCATCTATGATCACGGGCCGTCGGCCCTACGCGAGATCGTGTATCTCGAGCCCGGCACGATGGCCGACGAGGCCGAGCTCAAAGTGATCGGCAGGTGTCCTAAGTGCGGCGAGAGATACGCCGACGATCTCGTGCCCGAGGCACGCCGTGCCGGGGTTCTCAGGATGCTCAAGCAAATGCACGAGGCAGCCGGCGAGGACGCTGAGAGGCTGCGCGAGTTGAGCCGGAGGCGCCGTGCGCGGCGGGAATACCCCGGAGTGTGAGCCGCAGCGCGTTATATATGAGGCCCGCGCTCAGCTGCGCAATTTGTCATCTGGTAAGGGTCTCAGCGACTTGAGCCCCCGATGGGCGAGGAGAGACGGTCCGGCGCGGTCGGTGTTCGAACGCAGATCGGGCAAGCTGTGCGGGGCTCGATCCGCAATCAGCCTTTCGACTCAACCGTTACGGCGATTTCCTTTTGGCAGGTTGTTCTCGCCGCCATGGCGCCCGAGCGCTTACTCCCCGCGGTGAGCGAGGTTCGCAACCGAGCGCTGCTCGGGCTCGGACCGGAGGCTTCACGTTACAAGTCCAGATCTGCCGCCGGTCGTTCTTTAATTCGGAGACTGTCAGAGGCAGCGATTATTCCGGCCAAACCTGTCGTAGCTCGACCGCCGCGCATGCGCGATATGCAGCCGAGAATGGGGGCTTCACCGCAGCATGTGGCTGGTCTAGTCCTCTAATTTCTCGCCATTCGCATCTAGCTCATTACTGATAGCAGTAACGTCGGCGTGCGGTCGGCGTCGAGCGCGTTGTTGCGCTCATGCAGCGGATGGCGCCCTGGCCCGGCGCGTCGGGCCGTCCGCGCCGGTCGGTGCTCTGCCCAGGTCAGAGTCCGCGCGGGCGCCGTAGCTCTGGCCGGGGACCCCGTGAGGGCGCGAATGGAGGGACAGGTTTCGATGAACACGGTCGGGGCTGTTGTGTTAGGTGCATCGGCAGCGGTGCTCACGGCGGCAGGTGTCGGCATCTTGCTGCTCTCGCCGGTCTCCCCGGCAGGGGCAGCGCCCAGCCAGTCCGTCGGATCGCCGACCACTACAACGGTCAGCGTCAGCGTCCCGGAAGCGCTGTCCATCACCGATAACACGCCAGAAATTGACTTCACGCTGCCAGTGGCCGGGTACGGCGAGGCCACCAACAACCCGCAGACCGTCGGTGTCTCGTATGTCAGCAACTCGACGAGCCCGGCCTTCGTGACCGTGAGCGCACTGGACTTCGAAGACGAGTTTCCCGGCGTGCCCTCGATGCCCACTAGCCAGCTGCTGACCGTGCAGGGAAGCGCCCAGTCCGCTCCGCCCCGGTGACGGACGCAGGCGTCGTAACGGACGCGCCGACCGGGTCCGGGACTGTGACTGATAACTACGCGCTGTCGATGCCGCCCGGCCAGGCGGAAGGGACATATACCACGACCCTGCAGTACTCGATCGGGTACTGACATGCGCCGGACCGCTGCAGCCGCTGGCTTCCGCCCTGTGAGGGCGCAGATGGAGGAAAGGACGTCGATGAATACGTTCAGGACTGTCGTGCTAGGTGCATCAGCCGCGGTGCTCACGGCGGCGGGTGTGTGCGTCTTCCTGCTCTCGCCGGCCTCCCCAGCCGGGGCAGCGCTTAGCCAGTCCGTCTCTTCGCCGACCACTACCACCGTCAGCGTCAACGTCCCCGGAATGTTCTACATCACCGATAACACGCCAGAGATCGACTTCACGCTGCCAGCGGCCGGATACGGCCAGGCCACCAACAACCCCCAGACCGTCAGCCTCTCGGTCGGCAACAACTCCACGAACCCGGACCTCGTGACCGTGAACACAGGAGACTTCACAGCAGAAGGCGGCGGCGAGTCCTCGATTCCCATCGGGAACCTGACCGTGTCCGGCGTCAACGGGCCCGTCCCTCTGACAAACGGCAGCACCGTAACTGATGCGCCGTCCAATTCCGGGACTGTGACTGACAGCTACTGGCTGTACGTGCCGCCCGGGACTGCCCCTGGCACCTACACCACGACCCTGCAGTATTCGATCGGGTACTGACATGCGCCGGACAGCCGCGGCCGCCGGCGTTGCCGCGGCGCTCGCCGGGCTGGCCGGCGCCCCGCCGCCCTCGCAGCGCCCGCGCGCGGCGCCGGGCAGTCTCCAGCTGGCCTCAGCATCGCGGTCAGCCCGACCCGCGTCCTGGTCACAGCCGGCGCCCGGCCGCTCCGGCAAACATTCAGGGTAGAAAACATGAGCGCCAAGCCGGTCACGGTCACCGGCACGGTCCGCCAGGGCCACCAGCTGCCCTCCGGCCCGTCGATCTTCACTGCGCCCGGTCCCGACTCGGGCGCGGCATGGCTGACGGTCCGCCCGGACCGGCTGACTCGGTGGCCGGCGAGACCCGGACCGTCACCGTGCTGATCCGGGTACCGGCCCGCCACTCGCCCGGCCAGCGTTACCTGGCCGTCCTGTTCGCCGCCCTCCCCGCAGTCACCACCGCGCACGGGGCCGGGGCCATGGTGAGCGTGGGCATCGACGCCGAGCTGATCGTGAACGTCTCCGGGCACGTCCGCCGCGGCGTGCGATCGGTCCCCTCACCGCACCGGCTGTCAGCTTCGGCGGCCCCGTCCCGCTAAAGCTGACGTACCGCAATACCGGCAACGTGCTTTCGCTCGATAACCACCTGATCGCCCGCGCTGGAACCGCCCGGATCAAATTCCCTGGCATCCTGGCACTGGGTGGCAGCACCCGCATAGTCAGCACCTCATGGAGCGACCCGCCGGCCTGGTGCTTCCCATGCCGCATCACAACCGCCGGCGGCACAGCGAGCGTCTGGCGTATCGACCCCGCGCCCGTCATCGCCGTCCTGCTCATCGCCGCCGGCATCAGCATGGCCGTGCTTGCCCGTCGGGCCTACCACGCGGCCGCGGCCAGCGGATCTCACGCCGCTGAGCGCGCTCTCGCTGGAACGGATCAGGCGCCATGATGTGACTGGGCACCGTAGTAATTGCAGGAAACCGGCGAGACCGTCACTACCAGCCAGCGTTACGCCGACGATGCCAGTGCGATTGCAACGGTGCACCGTACCAGATGCTACGAGCGCCCCGATGCGGCGACGACGGCTAGCGGCGAGCTACGCCCTGAACTCCGGGACGGCCAGGAGGAGCTGCGGGCTGCGCCCTTAAACGCCTTAATCAGGAGTCTCAGCAAGTCGATCGCGCTCACGTCCTCCGGTACGACATCTTCGCGCAGGCTAGCGAGGCTTGTGAGAGTGATGTTTGCGTGCCCTGCGACGAGAATTGCGCCCGCCTGAAAGCCTGACTCGCTAAGCATAATGCCGCGATCAGCGCCTACGTCCTGCACGATGTTGCTAAGCGCTTCAACGTGAAGTTTGCTGACACGCCGCCTCCATAGCTTGCACTCGACAATCCATAGCTGCGAGATGCCCAAGCGCTTCGTGCGCACGGCAACATGAACCCGGTGCGGACTCCTTGCCCCGGTGATGGTCTCGTCCGGGGTGGCATCTAGGCCAAGGTCGCGGAAGAAGGCCGCAGCCTCGTCCTGATAGTCACGCCAAGTGTGCATAACCGCCATTGTGCCCCAAGGGAACAGGGAGTCGCGCCTGTGCGGAGCTTGCTAACAGGTCACAATGGGCACTCGGTAACGGCCGGAAGCTGCTCGCCAGAGTGCAAGCGGTACGGTCAGCCGCATGGTCACCCCTAATCCTTGTGACACGGCGAGCTACCCCTCGTGCCCACGCCGCAGCGCCATCTCCCAGTTGGCCAGCCGGTCAAAGCTGTCGTGCGCGAAGGGCAGGGGGGGCAATCGACATCGCCTGCGTACAGGCGGTGCGGCCAGATGAGCCTGACCTGGTCAGCGATGCTGGGGGGCGGGTCGGGATTCCAGCCCGTGGCCTTGCGGACCTCTGCCGCCACGAAGTCAACGGTGAACACCTGAAAAGCGGCGTAGCCGACGGCTATCGTGCTGAACTGACCGACGACCTTGCCACCTTCTGGCGCCGGCACGGGTGCCGTAGAAGTTGCATAGTGCAGTACGGTGGCGCCGTCCACCGCCGCACTCCCTTTCCTGCAGTCCCAAGAGCCAGCCACACCATCGAACGCGGCGGCGGCTTGATGGCCTTGACGGCGCCGCGCTCTAGCTCTGCAAGAAGCCAGCCAATCTCCGAGGAGCTTGGCAGATACCCGTCCGTCAGCCGCGTACCTGGATACCGCTGTCGGCTAGCAAGCTCAAGCAGGTACACGGTCTTAATCGCCCACGCTGCGAGTAGTCGCTGCCTGGCCAGGCCGAGTGTGATCCGCTCGCCTTGCACGGCCATCGGCTCAAGGATCGGCTGCACCAACTGCTCAAGCCCGCCAAGACGCGCGTTGTTGCACGTCCGGCATAGGCCCTTATCGAGCGTGACCTGGAAGTGTCGCAGCTTTCCGACCTCGCGCGAGTCGCCAGCTTCCTCGGCGACGCTGACGGTCGAACCCGGCTCCACGTTGAGGGCATGCAGCAGCCACCTTGGGATCACGTCCTCGTCGGTCGGATCATCCTCGGAACCGCAGAGCACGCAGGCCATGTCAACCAGTCTGGCCCGTTTGCTTCTCCGAGAGCACCTGGTTTGTACCCACGGCTTGCCGGAGCCGAACAAGCGTTCGACGCTCACGGATGGCTGACCGTCCTTCCTGGTGGAGCTGCCCGGCCGCATGTCACCACTGCCACCGTGGGCCAGAGCTGGTCACGGCCGACTGGATGCCCTGTGACTGCCAGCCCGGCAAGCTCGGCCACCCATGGGTCCGCTGTAGGGCCGTAACCGGTTGTCTCGACCCTCAGCCGGTTTCGGCGCAGGGCCGGTCGCGGACCTGATCGCTGCCTGCTGAGCGTGGACGATTCCCGGCGGTATGGGTGCAGATACGCCGTGCGCTAGTGCCCGCCGCGAGCTGCGCGCGGCATCATCGTCTCGGCCAGGATGATCGTGCCCGTCGAGTGCGACCAAGCCTTACGGTCTTCGCCGTCGCGAATGTCATCGCAACAGACAGACCTGCGATCGTCTTTGGGGTCACGCCATACCTTCGGTCTTATCCGCGCTCGTGCAGGTGCAACACAGCCAGAAATGCACGCCAAAGCCTGGCGCCGCCTTCGCCAGGACGACCGCATTGGCGCCGCCTGGGTCAGTCACCGGCCGACCGCAGAATTCGCAGGCCAGCTGCCGTTCGTCGCCGAGTACCTGGACCGCGCCCCAGCAGAACTCGCACAGTACGCGGCCAGGGTCGGTCGCGATCCAGTAGCGCATATCGTCCAGGGTGGTTAGGTGCTGGCAAGGATCGAGGGTGTCCAGCTGCGCCAGCACAGTGTCGATAACAACCCGACCACGACTGGGCTGCTGACCGCTCCTGCTTTGCTGTCGCCTCAGCCGCCAGCGCTTTCCCAGATTCCCGTTCTGCTGTCCGGCCGGACGCGGGACCCAGCCGGTCACCGGCCGCTTCAGACGCACTAGCATCACCCGCCCGGCTGCGGGTCGTCTCGGCCGGTGTCCTTCGGCCGCGGATGGGCCTGCTCCCAGATCGGCGCGATGTCTGTCGCTGCTAATCGCGTCGGTTCCTGTCCGCGCTGGGCGGCTGCCAGCGCCCGCTGGACGGCCTCGGCAGTCCGTGGCCAGCCGGCGAACCGTTCCCGCAGGGCTGCCATTTCCTGCGAGGAGAGTCCGTAGCGCGCGAATCTCGCGTCCGCGATCTTGTCGAGCTGCCGGCCGGCGTCCGCGAAGTCGCGTGCGGTCAGGCCGGGATCGAGCTTGCGCGCCATGTTGATCAGCTCGGCCGGGCTGTACCGCTCGAGCATCCGCGCGATATCGGCGTAGTCCCGCGGCTCGACCCGGCTCGCAAGGGCGCATACCTTGCCGCCGGCGACATCTTCCAGGGCCAGCATCGGTCCGATATCCGTCGGGACCGGATCGCTGCTGCGGTCAAAGTAAGCCAGCTGCAAGACCATGCGCTCCCCGGCCGGGCTGATGACAGTCCATTCGGCCATACCCTGGCCTACGTCCGGGAAGATATCGGCGAGTTCGGCTGCCTGGTCCTCGCGCTGGACGGTGAACCCGGCGGCGCCGAGTGCTTCCTCCACGGCGCGGGCGGCCGCCTCGACGCCGCCTTCCTGGTTGGTGAACAGGTCGACGTCCTGAGTCGGGCGGGTAATGATCCCGTGCGCGATGAGGGCATTGCCGCCGCCGAGGGCGAACCCGTGCCGGCTGGCCACCGTCAGCGCGACTAACGCAACCTGGCGGTGCAGCTCGCTGGCTGTCATCAGCTCGGCAGAGCGGTGCGGGCCTGCAGCACCGGATGGATCTCTTCCCAGGCCCGTCGCACTCCGGCGGGCAGCCACATACCGGGCCAGATACTGATGAGGATGTCGCGGTTCAGCAGCCCGGTGAGATCCTCGGGCCGGGAGGCCTCCCGCAGCACGGTCTGGTACAGCCACTCCCGCATGGTGGGCTGGTCCAGGTCGAAGGTGCGGTCCGGGCTGCTCCAGAACAGCCGCAGCGGCAGCTCTACAATGCCGTGCGCGGGTCCCTGAAGGCTGTCCAGGTCGGTGACCACGATCGCGCGGCGTCCGGGCCGTGCCTGGTACCGCGTCCGCACCGCGACGATGCCGTCGGTTCCCATGCTGTAAGAGTAGCCCGCGGCGGCCGGGAGCGAAATTGTGTTCGAGGCAGGTGCTTCTCCTCGTCGCATGCTCGGCCTTTGGCTGCGGGCTTGTCAGCTGGCTGCCTCGCGGTCGGCGCTGGGGTCCGCGGCGCGCTGCAGGACACGCGTTGCGGGCGGAATCGGCGGAAGTGGTGGCTGCAAGATGGCGTCCGGGGTGAGGCCGGGCGGCGGCAGCAGCCTGAAGACCGGGTCGGCGCTGGCGAGGTCCCGGTCCGTGGTCGTTGCGACTGACCTGGCGCCGTCTTCGGGACGCGACCTCACCAGCGTGCTGCGGTGGACAGCAGAGACTGGACCGCAGTGCTGAGCCGATCCTCCGCCATCTGGTTGCCAGCGGCTTCGTCGATCAGGATGGCGGCCTGCTGTTCATTGGCCCGGAGGCGGGCGTAGCCGACGATCTCCGCAATCTGCCGGAGGATGGATAGCTGATCTGCGACCGGCAGTCCGCCAGTCTGGTCCGCAAGCCAGAGGTCGAGACGCTGAAACCGCTGGTCATATGGATAGACCAGGCCGACGCCGAGTTCGGCGTCCACCATGTCGCGGGGCCGCAGAAGCCCGTCGTGGGCAAGGCGCGACATGATCCGGTACTCATGCTCGGCGAGCCGTCTTGTTGCTGCCCGCGCCGTCGCGGGCGCGCCGGATGGCGTGACCAGGAACCGGATCCGGGCCTTGTCGGTGGTGGCAACCCGGTGGAAGGCCGGCCAGTCTTGCCAGCCATCACCTTCGCCGAGCGGTTCCTCATCGATCACCCAGGTGCCCGCTTCGCGCTGACGTCGCTGGACGGCCCCGATCTGGGCCATCAAGTCCGCGACGATCGCTGACCGGTTGGCGCCGATGGAGTGCTGCGGGGTGGCAGGCTCGAGCAAGCGTTCGGAGATGGCGGGCAGCCCGGTGTCGCGCTCGTGGCCATCCAGGCCGAACAGGTCGATTCGCGATGACTCCGGCAGCTCGCAGCGCAGGCCGGGATGATGCAGGAAGACAGACTCCTGAACATAGGGCACCACTTCGCGCGGGTCGGGGATCCGGGTGCCGCGCTGCTGAGCCCAGTGCACCAGCTGGTCCTGTAGCTTGCTCGCCAGCCGCTGAGCCTTGCGCCGGGCGAGCTTCAGGGGCGAGTCCTCAGCCCGGTGACCGTCCCGCCGCCAGGTCAGATCGTCGCCGCGCAGAACGCCCGAGTAGTACTTGAGTTCCACCAGGTGCAGCCGTCGCTGACCTATGACCAGCAGGTCGACCTCGTGCCACTTGCCCTGGCCATCGCGGAACTCGAAGTTGGACCAGGCGCGAAACGGGTCGAGCTGCGGCAGCAGATCGCGGATGAGCCCGAGGCCCTCCGCCTCGTGGCTGAACTGCGAGCGGGTCACCTCGCTCCAGCGCTGCGCTCGCGCCACCTCTCCTCCAGCCTCCTCGCATCTGCCAGCTACTCGCTGTCGGACCTAGCATCCAGCTTGTGCACCATCCAGATAACTGACGCGTGGAACGAACTATTAGTTGTCGTCCCATAAGCCGGTCAAGTAGCCATATCGCTCACGGGCCGCGGCCCAACGCTGTAAGCGAGCCAGGTCTGCGGCTCGACGGTCCTTGCGCCATCGACGCCGCTATCGCGGCTGACCAGGACTCCCTGTGCACGCAGGCGAGAGACCAGTGCAGCTAGGCGAGAGCTGATATCGGGACCACGCCGGTTCCAGCCATACAACCGCGCTACGTACTCGGTGAGTTCGCCGTAACTTATCGCGCTGGCGTCACGGGCGATACTCACGAGAGCCAGCATCAGTTCGTCATCGTGGACGTGCTCAACTCTCCGTGCGAATCCATCTACCGGGGTACGGACCACGGTCGGCCCGGAGTCAGCGAGAGTCAGGAAGTCCCCCTCGCGCAAAATGCCTGCGATAGGAATGGCGAGATCGAGGTTTTCCCTGATTCGCGCTCCTATGCGGCCGATATCCCACGCATCCCGAAGCCGCTGGTGCAGCACTGCGACATGTACGGGTGCCTCAGTGGTAACGACGGCAAGGACTCCCGCGGCCATATCGATGTGACTGCCAGGCTCGCCTGGATCGATCCAGATCGGCAGCCGCGAAACGCGTGCCGTCTGGTACGGCTTCGCCCACGTCGGGTGGTCAGCAAAGTGAACCGGCGTCGTCTCAACCACTGGACGGCGCACGTCGTCATGCTGGCCTACATCCGTCAGGAGACCACGGACGGGCAGCCTCATGGCCTGTTCAATAGCGGCGCGTAGCCGTTGCTCCGCTCCGTTCCGATCCCTGTACCAGGCTGTCCCCCATATGCGATGCAGGTTCCACCCCAGGCCGCGTAGCACTTGCTCGCGTAGCCGGTCGCGGTCACGCGCCACCTTTGACGAGTGGTATTGGTAGCCGTCACATTCGACCCCCAGGGCGAAGACGCCAAGGTGATCAGGATGCCGCACGCCGATGTCGATTCGGTAACCCGCAGTACCGACCTGCGGGGTGACGTCATATCCCCAGGATCTGATCACGCCGATGACCGACTCCTCAAATGGAGACTCAGCATCGCCGCCCGTGCTCGTATCCAGGGCCAGCGCGGCCATCCCCCTGGCAGCGTAGTCAAGGTAGCGGCGCAGGTGCCGGACTCCTTCAGTGTGAACGGACTCGGAAATGTCGCCGGCGCGGATACTGCTCACGATCTCGTTGCGATACCGGGCGCGCGTGACAGCGACGTTGAGCCGACGCCAGCCTCCTGACCGGTTGAGCGGCCCGAAGTTCATCGTCATCTTGCGGTTCTCGTCCGGCCCGTAGCCGATGGAGAAGATCAGGACATCGCGTTCGTCGCCTTGCACGGACTCGAGGCTCTTGACGAAGAATCCTCGCAGTCGGTCATTGCCGAAGAACCGGTGGAGGTCAGGACGGTCCCGGCGCGCAGCCCTGAGCGCGGAGTCGACTGCCTCGGCCTGCGCCTCGCTGAAGGTCACCACCCCGAGCGTCAGTCCAGGACGTGTGTCGTAGTGGTGAATCACACGCTCAGCTACCGCCTCTGCCTCGGCAGGGTTGTCGCGGGTACTTCCTCTGCGATAGGTACCGTCGACCGGGAAGATTCCACTCCGACGTCCGGCCCGTCGCCGTGGACGCTCGGAAATGTGATCAGCTGCCCCTGGTAGAAGGATGCGTTCGAGAACGCTATCAGCGCCTCGTGCCGGGAACGATAGTGCCAGCGCAGCGTCAGGTGGCGGTATGCACCGGAGGCCTTGGCGCTGTCCAGAATCGACTCAAACTCTGCGGTGTCGTCCGAGTCCTCTGACCACTCCTCCTCGTCATCGATCATCGAGCCACCAAAGAAGTTGCTTGGCGGTAGCTGCTTCTGGTCGCCCGCGAGGATAAGAGCCGAACCCCTATAGATGCAGTTGATGGCGTCACCCGGACTGATCTGGCTTGCCTCGTCGAAGATCACCACATCGAAATGCATGTCTGGCGTGAGGTACTGGCTTACCGCCCGCGGCGACATCATGAAGCACGGCTTGATCGCCTGAGTCACGTGACGGGACCGTTCAATCAGCGTGCGGACAGGCATGTGCTTTCTCTTCTTTTCCGCTTCACGATGGATGACGGCCGCTTCGCCGACGTCGGCGCGCGGGCGTCTCGCGTTGCAAGCGCGGATGATCGAGCCCGAGGCTGCGGCGATAGCGTGCGGTCCAGTTCCTGGTACTCGCGCATGCGCTCGTCCCGATCCGCTGCGCGCACCGCGGATAGATCCGGCTCCGTCGCAAGGTAGTGATCAGACCATTCCTGCAGCAGTGCTCGTTCGAGAACCTGGGGTACTTGCTCGGACGGAACCCCTTCGGCGATGCAGAATTCGACTGCGACATCGAGACCATGCGCGGCGAGCGCTGCACGACACGACTGGTAGACGTGCCACTCATCCTGCCCGCCGGTGTCCTCACGCAGCGCTTCTATCAGGCCGCGCGCATCGTCGTACTCATCTAGCTCGGCCGTCATCTCGCGCTGACGCGCGCCGTTGAACGCGGCGAGCAGAGCGCCTCCGGCGCGCAACCATGCCTCAGCCGCTTCCCCCAGGTGAGTGGTCTGGACAACGCTGTCCGCCGCCTTAGCCTGCAGCGGGCTCAACGCAGAGTCGCTGCCAGTGATGTTGATGCGTAGGCGTCGTGCCCATTCGAGCGCCGATCTCAGTGACGCGATGTCCGTCCGGTAACCCGCGTATAGATCACCGAAGCTGTCGCGGAACTCAGTGTCCCGCTCGGTCAGGTCGGCGTACGCTCGATCGGTTTCGTCACGCAGCGCCACCAGATGGCGGGCCTCGCCTACGGTGAGAGACCGGCCGACGACGCTGCTGACCTCTCGGGTGAAGCTGCTAGCTGAATGCAACGGCTGCAAGTGCGCACGCAGCCAGCCAATGGCGTTGCCGATCGTGCCGTTGAGTAGTTCAGGGGGAGCTGATGCTGCCCGGCGGGAAGCGCTGATAGCCGCAAACCAGCCGTTCAGGTCGGCGGCAGCGCTAGCAGCCACGTCGGTGATCGCAGGGTTCGCAGGCGCGTCACGCCCTATGAGCGCGGCAGCTCGGCTCAGGTCCTGTCCTCCAGCTGCGCGGACGGCAGCGTCTGCGGCCGCCAGCGCGCGGTCTAGCTGACCCCAGTCCGTGGACGCTCCGGCGTAATACGGCCCTAGGGTGGGCGCGTGCGCCGCCTCTGCCGCAGAGACCGCTTCGGAGGCCTGCTTCCACGACACCGCAAGGTGAAGATTCTGCTGCGCGGAGTCTTTGTCGACGGTGTCCTTGGTGAAGGAGGCAACGAGTTTGCGGTCGGTGCGGTAGTCACTGGACAGCTTGCCGAGAAGCCTGACATCCGCTAGCCGGGTGGCGAGCCTCCACGTCTGCTGCCAGCGCAGCCGGGGTGTAGAAGGCGCTGGCGGCTGTCTCAGCGCGGCCAGCCACGTGCCAGGCATCTCGAAGGACGTCCGCCGCTCGCCGCGCGGCTGCCAGCCCGGGGACCGAAAGCCAGGCCCGGTTGGGGCGATCTTCTTCCGCGGCCACGCTGGCGATCGTCAGAAGGTCTCCGGCCTCGTGGAATGTTTCCGGGACGCGGATTCCCATGATGCCGGCTAGGCCGGTCATAGACCCGAGCCGACCCTGCAGCATGTCCGCGTCGGCGGCGAACCGCTGGTAGACCTCGGCGATCTCCGTTTCTTCGAGGAGATCTATGCTGGCGGCGCGAGGATAAAGGCCAGCCAGCGCAGTCTCGTCGGTCCTCGGCAGCGCCCTCGACGCCGGCAACTGGCGCCACGCCCCGCCGACCGCACTTGCGCCGTTGTCTTCGCATGCGGCAATATTGGCGACTTTGCTCGAAAGACGGGCTATCGCTGCTGCCACGTCATCGAGAGCATTGGCGGTAAGCCACTCCTCCGGCAAGCCTGCCGGCCGGACGGCTAGATGCCTGAGCATCCAAGCCAGAGCCGGCGCGTGAGACGGGCGCGTGAGTCCTGTGGCCTCGGCGAACGCGGCGTTCGCGCTCGTCATGCTCCGCAACGAGTTGAGCGCCGAGGTGGCCTGGTAGAGCCGCGAGTCCAGCGAGCCGGGCTCCGTTACCCCACGCCGACGAAGGTGCGTCCCTGCCTGGCGGGCCGCCACACCCCCGAGAGCCTTGCTGCCGTTGCCAGGATCTCGCCGAACGTCTCGACGGTAAGGTCCACCGGTGGGATGCCAGTGGACGGCGCTGCCGGAACATGGCGAAGCTTGGCAATCATCCCCAGGACGCGATGCAGCGAGTAACCCAGCGGCTCACGGCTGCGGTTCATTGCCTCGGCGTATGCGTTGAGCTGTGCGCGGCGCTTTCCGACCGTGTCGACGTCCATAGGCGGCATCGCCACTGGGGGTACAGACACTGTATCCAGGGCGATCCCCAGCGCGACCGCTACCTCCTTGCGAGTGGCCTTATGCGAGTGCAGCTCCAGCAGGTAAGAGCGCAAGCCCACGTCATCCAGCCTGTCTCTCACCACGTCGAGTGCTGCAGCCTTCTCCGAGACGAACAGAACAGTCTTTCCGGCATGCAGCAAGACGCCGATCATGTTGGCGATCGTCTGGCTCTTGCCCGTGCCCGGCGGGCCGTCCATGATGAACGACCGACCTTCCAACGCGGCTGCGATGCTCGCCCGCTGCGATGAATCCGCGTCCAGAATCACCGGAACGCCCTCCGGTGCGGCGAGCCGGTCAACATCCTGGTCAGGTATCTCGTCGAAGATGAAATCCGTGGGCAGCTCGGTCTTGCCCCCGAGAGCCAGCGCCGCAACTGCGGGGTGGTCAGCGATCTGGTCCTCGTTATCGAGCAGGTCCCGGTACATCGCCTCCTTATCGAAAGAAAAGTAGGAGATCACCATCGTCTCGGCGACCTGCCACCCGGCCCGGCTCTGCGTCGACGTCCGTACCGCTGCCAGAACGGACTCGAGCGTGATGTCTTCGAGTGCATCAACATGCGGCAGCTCGATGCCCTGACGTGAGAGCTTGAGCGTGAGCGCCGGGTTGATGACAGGATCCTCCTGCGCCGCCTTCACTTCAGCCCCTTCTGGGCTGACGTCCTCTATTTGAATCGGAATGAGAAGAAGCGGGCTTTCAAAGTGGGTACGGTCCTCATCTATCCAGGTCAGGGAGCCGAAGGCGAGGTAAAGCACCCAGACGCCGCGGTCCAGATATTCCTGGTTCGCCCGCCGGTATAGTGTTCGCAATGCCCGAGTCAGGTCCTCCCAGGGTTTCTCGGTGTCCAGGAAACCCGGCGAGGGCGGTGGAACTGGACGCTCCGGGTCCGAGTCATCGCCGATAGCTTCGTCGTCCCTGCTCAGTTCGGCTTGCCGTGGCTGCAGCGAACGGATCCGGTAGCTGTTCCCGCGCGCAAGACCGAAAAGGATCTCGGAAGCTGACGGTCGGACCAGCGTGATGGCGCTAGCTTTACCTGGCTTGAAGTTCAGCAGCCGATTGGATCTCGTGAGGTTGATCAGGCTATCCCGCCATGTGTGGATGGCCTGACGGACAAGCGTGCCCCGGTCGCGCGAGGGCCAGCCAAAGCCGGTGTCAATCACCTGCAGTCCCTTCTGAGCCACCCGGTTCGAGCGCACCATAACGATGGTTGCGTGCCATCACCGGGGAATCTGCCGCGCAGCCTCCCCCGAATAATGTCCTCCAGCCGAGCGCCAATTTTCTTAGGAAGATGAAAGGTGCAGGCTTCACGCACCAGACGCGGCGGCGACGGCAATGGGCTGCTCATGCGACGATCACATGAGGCTCCAGCAGACGGAATACGCCATCATGGGCGTCCCAGCCATCTAGGACGGGGTCGGGATCCCAGCCGAGGTAGCCGGGCGTGGCCGGCGGTACTCCTTCGAGCAGGGCCCGGTCGCTGTCGCGGCCGACGACAATGCAGGCCTGGCGGTGTCGCGTCAGGAGTACACACAGACGGCCGGGGTCGAGGTGGAACGCGTCGGTCACCCCGGCACCGGCCAGCGGATGCCAGGCGATGACGACCTCGAAGGTCAGGCCCTGCAGCTTGTTAGCAGTCTCGACCCGCACCGAAGACAGACCGTAGGAGTCGAGCAGAGCCCGCAGCAGGTCCTTCTGGTCGTTGTGCGAGACGCCCACCGCGATCTCCGACGGCAGCAGGCTGGCGGAGCCGTTACGGTTCTCGCAGGTCACCTGGGCGCTGCGGGCCAGCAGGCGGTGCACTAGCTCACGGATGATCACAGCGGTCGCCGGGTCGGCTCTCAGCACCGGCGCGCCTGGCAGCGTGACGTGTGCCCAGCCGGATAGCGCCGCCTTGTCGAGGGCGGCGTCGATCGGGGCGAGGGCCTGGCTTCCCGGCCCCGGGCGGGTCAGCCGGAGCGATCGCACGCCGGGAAGGACAGCAGTGCCGAATGGATGCCCCGGATAGAAGCAGCGCGCGACGGGAACGGCCCGCGGCTCCAGCCGCCAGGTGATGGGTATCTGGTGCACTACGGTGTCGGGATGGTTGCGGAGCAGCACGCCGACCGCGGTCTGCAGCGGGTCCTCGGGCCCGCCGCGCCAGTAGGTGGCGTCGTCCAGCGGCGAGAACGGGTCGAGCTGGCCAGTGTCCCCCACCAGGAGATGAGTCGGGGCCACGCCCGCGGCCGTGTAGTACCGGGCCGCGTCGGCCTGGTAGGCCTCGTCGATCACGAGCACGTCGAAACCGCCAAGGCCATTACGCAGGAACGCGTCCGCCAGCTTGTCGATCGTGGCGATCACCAGCGGATCCCGCAGCCGCTGCGCCTCCAAAGCGGAAGGCTGCGTCACGCCCGGCAGAGCCGCGATGTGGGCCGGCAGCTCACGGCCTATGCCGTGCACGAACGCGACGGGGAGGCCCGGGTTGAGCTGCTTCACCCGCTGGACCAGACTCTGCACCTGGTCATTCGTCGGAGCAGCCAGCGCGACCCGCAAACCCTCAGCCCGGAGCCGGCCGACAGTCGCGGCGACGAAATGGCTCTTGCCGGCCCCGCCGGCGCGGCCGCCACGACGGCCGCCTGGCGACCGACCAGCCGCATCAGGTCAGCACGCATTTCCTCCTCGACGGCATCCGCTGCCGCGATGACCGACTGGTCGAGCTGCTCGCGGGCGCCCGCAACGTCGGCTGTCACGCGTACCTCCCCGGATCGGGCACGGTTGTGCCGTCGACCGCGGCGGCGGGCTGCTCGGAATCGCCCGCGTCGATTGGTTCCCCGTCGAGCAACGCCACGTCAGGGCGGTGCGTCCACGGCGGATTCGCAGGCGGCATCAGCCAGAACCCGGACCGCCCGGTGCACAGGGTCGAGAACGTGATGGCGTCACCGACACCCGGCAGCCGCGCCGCCGTTGGCTTGGCAGTCAGCATGAGGACTACCCGTGAGCCGGTGCCGTTCGGCTGCACCGAATCGACCTGCCAGGGCTGATCTCCGGCGGTCGCCGTCCACCACAGGAGCTTCCCGACGGGCAGGGTCACCGGATCCGGGCTGTCTACTGCGATCACGGCACGGCGGACGGCCCGGACTTTGACGATCACCTTTGTCTCCGCGACGGACGCCACCGTGCCGCGGATCGCGTCTCCGTCCAGCAGGTAGGGGATCATGCAGGCTGGGTCCTCAACGGCGCGGTCTGCCTCGTAGTGCGCGAGTGCGTCCTCGAGCCTGCGCAGGGTGATCGCGGCCTGCCGTGGCGTGTCGGTGGTCCGGTAGTAGCCGCCTGGAATGACCCAGTCGACATGGCGGCCGAACGCTTCCCGGTCGGCCTCGAAGCGCCGCGCGGCCGACGGTGCGGCGGTGAGCTGCCGCTCGCGGGCCACGACGCGGCCCATCAGCTCCCATACCGGCTCGACGAGTCCCTGGTAATGGGTACGCAGCGGCCCGGCCAGCGACCCGACGACAGCGGGGTCGGTGCTGGTGCCGCGGGCGGCGTTCAATTCCGCCAGCAAGGCGCCGGTGATGCGGTCGATGTCCTCGGTGGGCTCGGGCCCGATGCGGGCTGACGCCTCGGCGGCGGCCGACGCGTCGAACGGGTGACGCCCCGGCCCGGCTTCGATCTGGGCGTCCAGGGCGGCGAGATTGGCCTGCTCGAACGGTGACAGCAGGGTGGCCCAGTGATCGGCCACGAGCCGGTCCAGCGGGAGGAGCAGCGCCTGGCCGGGAACCCTGGCGTTCCTGGCATAGAACCTCAGGTGCAGGCCGCCTCCACCAGTGAGGGATCCGGCGCGGTGCCGCCGCGGTCGGACAGGTAGGCGAGGTACCGGCCCAGCAGGCCGAGCGCGGACACGGTCGCCCGGTTCGCGACCACGATCTGGAGCGCATCCGTAGGTACCGCTTCGATGCCGCTCCCCCGCTGCCGCACCTCGCGCGACACGGCAGCCCGGCGGACGCGCGCGCACAGGTCGGCCGCGAACGGCTGCAGCGCGGCGAAGTAGAGGTCGCGGTTGCGCGGCTCGCCCGGCACGGCGAGCTGGAACGGCCCGTCCAGCGGACCCCAGGCAACCGCTGCGGCCCGGAACCGCTCACCGCCGAGCCGCCAGATCGCGATGGCCAGCGGCGGGTCGGCGAGATGCACATGCCGGAGGGTGGTCCGGCGCAACGCCTGACCGCCCTGAAAGATGCGGGCGGCGAAGATCGCTTCGAGTGCAGTGCTCATGCCGTACTCCGCGCCATGCGGGGAACGACGGCGACGTCGTCGTAGAGTCGGCTCGCCCGCGCGAGCGGCACGGCGGCGGGAGCCTCGGCCGGCGACGCGGGCGCGCCCTGGCCCAGCTCAGCCACCCGGCTGAGACTGGCGATCCCCGGCAGGGCACGCGCGATGGACCCGCCGACCACAGCAGGGTCGCCGTCGGCGAACAGCCGCTGCCGGCACGCCCATGCGAACCCGCATGAGGTCAGGCAGCTGGCAGGCTCGTAGACCCGGCCGAGCTCGTCGGTGACCTGACCGAATGTGTCCAGCCGGACGCTTTCGGGCTGCGTGATGTCGGCGATCGTGTCGAAGGTGACCGACGGCGGAGTGGATGCGGCGGTCTCCTGGACGTCGGGTACGGCGCCGAGCAGGCGGTCGATACGGCGGATCCGGCTGGCGACGTCCTGCCGGTGCAGTGCCGGGGCCAGGCCGGTGTTGCGCGGGGTCACCAGTACGACCGTGTCGGACATGCACGCCGGATCAACGCCTGACTCCTCGAGCATACGCCGGCCCATCAGCACGTAGGTCGCCGCCTGGTCCAGGGCCGCGCCGAGCGCGTCCTCGTCGGTCGGCCTGCCGTCCACCACCGGCCAGGATTTGTTTTCGCCGACGATGATCTGGCCGCCGACGCCGATAGCCATCTCGTCGGCCTCGAAAAACCCGGGCAGGCCCCCGATGTCGGCGCGGAGCACCGCGCTGTCGAGGACGACGGGCTCCTGCGGCGCCTCCGCGATCTCTGCCATCCGCGAACTGGTCACCCTCGCGCGCATCGCCAGGCCGGTCCGGTTCGGCTGGTATCCCTCGCGCAGGTTCTCGATCGCGGCGAGCGAGAAGTCGGTCCCCAGCCCGTCGGTCAGTACCCGGCGCAGCTCCGCGTGCCCGTGCCGCCGCAGCAGCGCCTCGAACGCAATGCCGCGGCCGATGGCGAACGGGGACTGCCCGTACGGCATCGCCATGCTCGTGCCGGCCAGGACGCGGTTGGTGTCGACCCGCGCGGCGAACGCAACCGCGGCAGTCGGGCAGGAATGGACGTTCGCGAAGGCAGCAAGCCGCCGGACGTTCGCCTGGAGAGACGGGGCCCGCCCGCGAACCCGGTCCAGGACTGTCGCCCCGCCGGATGGCCGCTGCTGGCTCTGGCTGGTCATGGCAGGCTCACGCTTCGCCCTCGGTCACGATGCCGATGCGGGTGCCCCACAGTTGCTGGTCGGCTGGCAGCTGACCGCGGGCACGGGCAGCCGCCTCGCGCCGCGATGGCTCGTCCCTGGCAGCCAGCGGGCCAAGCTCTGCCTCGGCCGCCTCGGCCACCCGGGCAGTGTCCAGTCCGGGTCCGTCGAGGGCGCCCGGAATCGAGGCGGCCATGCCTGCTACGACCGGCGCCAACCGCTCGGCAACCGCAGCGTCTCGCCCACTGAGCCAGGCCAGCTGCCGGGCAAGCTGCGCGGTAGCGGCGAGGTGATCGGCGCGCTCGGACCATGGACCCAGCAGGCGCCGCTCCAGCGGCCAGTCCGAGAGCGTGAGCAGGCCGCGCACTGGCTGGAAGAACCGTCCTTCGAGCGCGGGGACTACATACGTCGGGCGGGCGGTGCCTTTGTCCCAGGCACGTCGCTCGTCCCGGCGCAGGGCCGCAAGCATCCTGGGCTCGACACGCTGCCCGAACCGCGCTTCCGCATAGTCGGCCACGATCTTGGCGCGGCAGGCGACGCCGATCTCAGCGAGCGCGCCGGTGACGACCTGCCGGGCGCTGCGCGAAGGCGTGGGCGCGTGCTTCATCGGCACCACCGCAGGCTGTGCTTCGAAGGCCGGCGCTCCGTCGGCCGTAGCGCTGGTCGCCCTCGTGAGTGCTCTCTCCAGTTCCCTGGTCAGCCGGACAGCCTCGTCCCGGTCGCCCCCCTCAATAGCGGCCGCGACCTGCCGGGCAAGCCCGAGGCTCACCTCGTCCTGGCTAGAGCTCATGGCTCTCACATTAATCGCTTGACTCCATGCGTGTCCATGCTTTTTCATGAACAGCGCGACCGCGCCCACATTGCTCGCCATCTACGTCGAGCGGCTACACGGCGGTTGGAGGGGAATGCGCGATTGCTTGGCATTTGCAACTAACGACCGCATGTATGTGACGCAGGCCGGCCTGAGCCGGTTTACGCCGCAGCCAGGCTCCGGGCGATCCCGGCCGCGAGGCGAGTGCACGTCGCCACCGCAGCTACCCCGGATTCACGGACCCGGTTGATGCACACCATCGCCCAGAGCGGCGACAAGTACCGGCACGGCCGTCATTGGGACGGCCTAACCCATTCGGAGGGAAGAATGTCAACACCTCAGGTCCCGCCGCCAGGCGAGGACAGCACCGGGCAAGTCCCGTCGCCATACCAGCCCGGTCCGGCGGCGCCGCCGGGTCCTGCTCGCCGACGGCTTCGCGGCCGGAGCATCGGGCTGTCCGCGGTCGCCGCGTTGTTCGCCATCATCGTGATCGGCTCGATCGCCAGCAACGGCGGAAAGAGCCACCAGGGCAGTAGGGGGACGCCGGGTGCGGCCACCAGCACGGCCGCACCAGCCGCCACAGCCCAGGCGCTGAGCGCCTCGGCGCAGCAGTTCGCCACCGACCTGCAGTCGAGCTCGCAGGTCAGCATCGGCAGCTCGACATCCAGCACGCAGATCGCCGCCTACGGGCAGCAGGTCTGCAGCATGCGCCAGGCCGGCGAGAAGCAGACCGCGGTCGTCTCCTACACCGAGACAGCCTGGTCGAACATGTCACCCATGCTGGCCGACGCGATGACGCGCCTGGCCGAGCACGACATGTGCGCCAATGATCTGCCCGGGCAGACCGTCACCTACATCGTCCGCGGCACGCCTGGTACCCAGGTGACCTACGGACCGGCAGGCTCCGACTACAACGGCAGCGTGCCGATGAAGGTGATTGCTGGTCTCGGCGACCCGGAGTACTACGCGATCAGCGCCCAGCTGCAGGGCGGCGGCTCGGTCCGGTGCTCCATCGAGGTCGACGGCATCCCGGTCTCGACAGCCAGCGCGAGCGGCGGTTACAACATTGCCGACTGCGAGATCGGCCAGGACCCGATCACTAGCGTGTGGGAGAACGACAACAGCGGATACCGGCCGCATCGTCAGCGCGCTCGAGGCAGTCCTTGCCGCGCATCCCGGCGAGGCAGACCTCGCCAACGGCGAGGCGTGGCTCTGACTGGTCCCCCGGCAAACCCAGACCACCAGCCCGCCGCCGCAACCTCGCCAGGCAGCCCGGCGGCCGGCTCCGTTCCCACGCTTTCGCCGCCTCGGCTCTTTTACGGTTGTAGTCCAGATGCCGGTCGGCGCTTGTCAGGTCGGTCCCACGGCCGCGAAGTGCTGCCGCAGCTGCTCCTTGGTGAAGGGCAGCTAGAAGGGATGAAGCACCTCACTCATCACTTCAACATGTGCCCGTCTCGGGCTGTCGCGGCCTATTGGTGGCACCGTTACTCTCGCCCGTGGCCACATGCACCTCGGTCCGGACATTGCCGTTCGCGACCAGGATTTCGGCCCGATGACTTCCACTCGACCGGACGCTTGCGGCGGCACGCACGGCGATCGGCGATCACTCTGATCTCGCGACCCGAACACGCAAAGCGGCGGGCGACATCCTGGCCGAATTGCTGACCGACACGGCCGCCCTCGAGGTCGCCGCGCCAATGCCCGCGCAGATGGCTCAACCAGTAGCTCTGCCCGATCGGGTATCCGAAGCGGGGGCAGGACTAACTTGATGCGGCGACCAGGCCGTTGGTCGCTGTCCAGCCACTCGAGCAAGTGATGTCGCGCGATCATCCGGCGGGCGCCCTGCCTTCTTCGACCGCAGTCGCGCGTATTTCGTCGCAGATTAGATCGCGGCCGAGAACAAGCGCGGCCTCCTCGACCGTGTAGGCCAGCCGCTCCGGTGCCGCGCGCGCCCGTGATGCCTCAGAAGCTGCTCCGGACTGAGGAGGACGCCGGGGTTTGGAGAAGGACACGTTTCGGGACTCATGGGCACGGACAACACCTCGGCTCGCCTGCTGGGTGCCACGACGCAGCCCATGTCTCAGTCGTACGGCATGAGGTCATTGTCGAGGACCGCTGGATCCTGGCCTGTCTGGGGCCGCAGGGACGATGACTCGTCTGCGGATTAGTTGATCTCCGTTCAGGCGGAATCGCGCCTGTTCGGCGAGGTGGCCGTAGCTCACGGGCACTAGATGGTTTGTCTGCCGCAGCCGGCCGTGCGCGCGAAGGTCGAGCTACATGGGGGTTGGAGCCTCCAG
>CAVRCW010000007.1:0-1395882 GCA_963719765.1 uncultured Actinomycetota bacterium | reverse complement strand
AGTTCTACCAGCTAGAACTCTTGACTCGGGCCCGGCCGACGTCCCAGTGGGGGACAATCCGGGGGACTATTGGCTCTGGATCTGGCTCTTCGCATGCTCGAGCCGACCGGTTACGGGAGTCCGCTTTTTGCGTGCTGGGCCCACGCCAGCTATGCCATCGTGCCCGAACTCGCCGGGGTCGTCGCAGCCTAAACTCCGCGCCGCTCATTCAGTTCTGGCCGCGATGGATGGGAAGAGTTGACTGCGCGCGCCGCTAGCTGGCGCGCCTGCGCGGCTCGCGCTGGTCGATGTCAAGCCACTCCAGAAGGTGGTGGCGACCGATGATCCTTCGTGCGCCGGCCTTCTTAGACCGAAGGCGGCCGGTCCGGATCTCGTCGTAGATCAGATCGCGGCCAATGCCGAGGATCGCCGCTGCTTCCTCGACTGTGTATGCCAGCCGTTCAACGACGGCGCCGGCTGCCGGGTCCTGGGACGGCTCGCTCGGCTCGAGCTGCGCGCTCCGGCGACGGCGCGAGCCTGTTGCCCGTGCTGCTTCCTGCGGTCGTCTCGCTTCTAACATTCCAGTCATACAACGATCGTATGCCCTGGACATACGGTCGTCTAGGCCTAGCGTTCGCTGATGTGCCCCAGGCAGAGGACAGGCTCAGCCACCAGCCTCGATGCCGCGGTGTAGTGCGCTTTGGCCGGGTCAGCGCCGTGACTCGGGCGGCGCCACGAAGACTCCCAGGCCGTGGACCGAGTAGACCCAGTGATCTTCCTTCAGTGCCGCGATGGCCTTACGGACCGTGCTGCGGGACAAGCCCGTTTCTGTCACAAGAGCATGCTCCGACGGGATGGCGTGCCGAGGCTGATACTCCCCCGCCTCGATCCGCTCCCGGAGCAGCTCAGACAGCTGCCGCCACTTCGGGACGTCCGGCTGGTCCGTAAACACCCGGCGAGGCTAGCTGGGCTAGCACGACCAAACATACCTGCGCTCAGCTCTACTTGTATGCACTCGATTAGACTCGTATGCTCACCTGCGTGGGATCTGAAACGGGAATGACGCGGGCCGACGCATCAGAGCTCAATAACATTGCCTGGCACTGGGAGAAGGCATACGTGCGCCACGAGGCGCCATTTAACCGAGCGGAGGTGAAAGGACTCCGCCGCTGCGCTGTCGTAGCAGTGTAGCGAAGCCGAGGGCAGCCTGATCCGGGGAGCGCCGGGGAGGGCGGGAAGCAGCCCTGACAACGACGGGACGCGCTGGCACTGCCGGATGGCGCGGGCCCGGCTAGCAAGTCGGGACGGTGTACGAGAGGAACCAGCGTTCTTACGCCCCTTAAGTGTCCCGCCAGCTCAAACCCGGCGGATATGGGCTGGATGGCGGCGCGCACCCGCTCTTCATGACGGGCGGGGAACTCCCTGGCTGGTTTGTATGCGCTGGCGGGGAGGCCACGGTGAAGGCCTGCGGCGTAACCGTGGCGATGCCGCAGGGGTTCAGCTGGGCACCTCGCCCGACGATCGGTTTGTGGTGAACGTGGGAACCACCCCGGGTTCCCGTCTGGTCGCGGCCATCCGGGCTGGGGTCAGCGGGGCGGCGCGCTGCCTGCGGGTGGCCTTGGGGTGGGGCGGAGGACCCGTAGTAGTCCGAGGGCGGGAAAGCCGTCTGCATGGCGAAGGGGTCCAGCGGGTTCATGCACGCGAGGTGCTGCAAGGGACGGAGGCGCTGGTGAATGCTGGCGAACTGTGGCTCCCCCCGGTGGGGGCGGAGGCACGGGTACGGCGGATGCAGGCCAAGCTGCACCTGTGGGCGGCCGGTGACCCCGGCCGCCGTTTCGGGGATCTGTTCAACCTCATCTATCACCCCGACTTCCTGGCGGTCGCCTGGCAGCGGGTGAGCGGGAACAAGGGCGCCCGCACGGCTGGGATGGACCGGGTCATTCCGGCCTTCATCTCCGGAGCCGACGACGTCACAGCCTTTCTGAACGAGACGCGCGGGCTGCTGAAGTCCGGCGCGTTCACTCCGCTGCCGGTCAGGGAACGACTGATTCCCAAGGCCGGGTCACCGGGGAAGTTCAGGCGGCTGGGCATCCCGACGGCGGCGGCATACTGCCGCGTCGTCCAGTGATCCTTCGGGTTTCGTTGTAGTCACGCACGCGTTTCACCCGCTGCGCGGGCAGCGGCTTGAGGTCTTGTATGTGAAGCGCCGCGGTGCGGACATGGTGTTCGTGTGCGTGGGCGGACCCGGCGGCCAGGTCACGCTGGCACGGTCATGGACCGACTGCGGTGAGGCCCCGCTGGCCCGACGGCTGTCTGCCGAGGGCCTGGCCCAGCTCGACGCGGTGGCCCGCTCGGTGCGCGGTCGTTGACCGGGATCCCTGTTCCCGGCATTCTCTTGTGTGATGAATACACACAAGAACGATCTGCGGCTGCTGTCTACCCGCCAGCTGCTGGGCCGCCGCCGCGCCGCGGCGGCCCGGCTCGGCGACGTGGAGCAGGTACTGGCCGGGACGCTGACCGAGCAGGCGCGGCGGTGCGGCAGGCCAGGCTGCCGGTGCGCGGCCGGCGGCGAGCCGCACGGCCCCTATGCCTACTTCACCCCGCGCCTGGCCGGCCGTGGCCGGGCCAGGTACGTGCCGGCCGCCATGGCCGGGGTCGTGTACCGGTACCTGAGCCGGGGCGAGCAGGCCGAGGCGGCGCTGGCGGAGATCTCGGCCATCAACGCCGAGCTGCTGGCCCGCAGAGAGCTGCGGTAGCCGGTGACCGCCGTCCTGGCCGGCCCGGCGCGGGCCGAGGCAGTGGCGGCGGTGGCGAACATGACGATGTCGGCACTAGGAGGCAGCGGTGAGCGGCGAGGCGAAGATAACGAGCAGTCACCGGGACCGGCTGGCGCTGATCTACCTGCGGCAGTCGTCGATGGCGCAGGTCCGCGAGCACACCGAGTCCACCGCCCGCCAGTACGCCCTGGCCGGAGAGGCGGTCCGGCTGGGCTGGGCCCGCCAGGACGTGCTGGTGATCGACACCGACCTGGGCGTGTCAGGCCGGTGGGGCGTGGCCCGGGCGGGGTTCACCGAGCTGGTCGCCAGGGTCTGCGCCGGAGAGGTGGGGGCGGTCTTCGGGATCGAGATCTCCCGGCTGGCCCGGTCCAACGCCGAAGTGGCCCGGCTGATGGAGTTCGCCGCGATCACCGAGACGCTGCTGATCGACGCCGACGGCATCTACGACCCGCGGGACGTCAACGACCGGATCCTGCTGGGCATGAAGAGCACAATCGGGGAAGTGGAGCTGCACGTCATGGCCAGCCGCCTGCGCGACGCCAAGCGGGCCGCGGCTGCCCGCGGCGAACTGCGCGCCCCGCTGCCGGTCGGCTATGTCCACGACGACGCCGGCGATGTGGTGATCGATCCCGACGCCGAGGTGCAGGCCGCGATCCGTGACATCTTCGCCAGCTTCGCAGCGCGCGGGTCCGCTTACGGGGTGGTCGACGCGTTCGCCGGCCGCCGGTTCCCGCTGCGCGCCTACGGCGGGGCGTGGGCCGGGCAGCTGCGCTGGGGCAGGCTGACCCACGCCCGCGTCCTGGGCGTGCTGAAGAACCCCGGCTACGCCGGCGCGTACGTGCACGGCCGCTACGTCTCACGGCGCACCATCCAGCCCGACGGGACGGTGCGCACCGGGCTGGCCGAGCGTCCCCGGGCCGAGTGGCCGGTGCTGATCAAAGACCACCACGAGGGATACATCACCTGGGCTGACTATCTCGGCAACGAGGCCCGGCTGGCCGCCAACCGGACCAGCGCCGGCGCCCGCCCGCCGCGGGAAGGCTTCGCGCTGTGCCAGGGCATCATCACCTGCGGAAGCTGCGGCAAGCCGATGGGCACCAACTACCACACCGAGCAGCGGGCCGCCTATGAGTGCTCGTCCCGCGCCGACCGGCTAACCACCCCCGGCTGCCGGTCGGTGGCCGCCGCCACCGTCGATGACGCGGTCGCGCGGGTGCTGCTGGACGCGCTCACACCCGAGCAGGTCGCGCTGGCGCTCGCCGCTGCCGATGAGGTCACCGGCCGGCACCAGCGGGTCAGCCGCGCAGCCGGGCTGGCAGCCGAGCGCGCCCGCTATGAAGCAGACCGCGCCGAGCGCGCCTTCAGCGCCGTCGAGCCGGAGAACCGGCTGGTCGCCCGCAGCCTGGAGGCCCGCTGGGAAGCCAGGCTCGCTGCCCTCGCCGAGGCCGAGCAGGCACTAGACGCCGCCAGTGATGCGCAGCCGCCGCTGCCGGGCCGGGCCGAGCTGGAGAAACTTGCCGCGGACCTGCCCGGCCTGTGGCAAGCGCCCGCCACCAGCCCCAAGGACCGTAAGCGGCTGCTGCGGACCCTGATCGCCGACATAACCCTGCTGCCCGAACCCGACCGCGGCAAGGTCCGCATCGGGATCCGGTGGCACACCGGTGCCACCGACGAGCTCGCAGTGGCCCGCGCCGCCCATCCCGGCACCGCCAGGCGCAGCCTGTCCCCGGCGGTCGAGATGGTCCGGCAGCTCAGCCCTGTCACGCCCGCCGCAGAACTGGCAACGCAGCTGAACGCTGCCGGGCTGGTCACCGGGACCGGCCAGCCATTCGACGTCAAGGCCGTGCAGTGGATCCGGCGCGCCTACCAGATCCCCGCGCCAGCACCGTACGCCGCAGACGAGATCAGCGTCGCCGACGCCGCCCGCCGGCTCGGCTGCAGCACCAGCGCCATCTACTACTGGCTACAGGCCGCCCAGCTCGACGCGCGCCGCGGCCCCGGCAACCGGCTGTGCATAACCTGGAACGACCGCGTCGAGACCGCCGCCCGCGACCGGATCGCCCGATCAGTCCACCTCAAGCCAACGGCGCGTGCCAGCCATTAACGTCACAGCCAGCTGCCATGCTCACTCCAGCCGAGTGCTGCCAGCCTCACCCGCACACGCCGGAACACCCAAACGCGACCGCAGAAAGGGCAATATGAATCCACCATCCCGGCGATCAGCGCCAGCATCCCGACGCACCCGATCGTCGTCCGCCGGATCCACCGATCCGCCCGCCCGCTCACCGCACGCCTGCCAGCGCGAACTCACCGGTGAGCACGCATTGGCTTATGGGTGCGCTCCCCCCTCGGACACAGTTTGCGCAGGTCAGCGGCTTGCACTGACATGTTCTGCCACTACGGGTCGGACGTATGCGTCTCTGATCAGCCGCCAGAGTGCATCTTCTGGCTGTGCACTTCCCATCCGTCGCGTCCTTCCGACTGCGAGCGCGCAAGCGAGCTCGACGTTCGTCTCCGCGCGGGTATCCGCGCCTTGATATCCCGCCGCGCCGGTCAGCCTGACGGCGGCCAGCTGAAGCTGCCCAGGGGCCGGCCATGCCGAGCCGCCCGGTGGTGGACAGCGCGATAACTTCGTGTGACTGGTGTGATGGTGGAGGCGCACGTAGCCGATCTGCGCGCCGGTGGCGACCAGCGGCACGCCCACGGCGAGCGCACAGATTGGGTGGTTCGGATGCGCAGGGAGTCGGTCGTTGAAGTAGACGATGATCGGACGCTCTTCCGGCGCGCCACGGGAGGTAGCTTGCGGGCCTAGGGGCATGCTGCCCGCTGCCAGGTCACCCACTGCTCTGGCTTTCCTGGCGGGGTTGCGGCACGTGATCATCGCGGCCGCTCCGCTCGGCGTTCCGCTGCGCCGGGCAGGCGACTGAGAGTGAATTGGGTGTCCCAAGGCAGAATAGGCGTAGGCCAAGGCTCATCGCCGCTGTGCCGGGCCAGAGTTGGCGGGCGCAGGCTGTTCCGACCGGTCAGCGGTCCATGCCGGCAGTAGGGCTCGCACCTGCCAGCCGCCGTGTCCATCCGGACCCGCGGTGAGGCTGCCGCCGGATGCCGTCACGCGTTCGCGCATCGCTTGCAGGCCGTACTGGCCGCCGGACCGCGCGAGCGCGGCCGGCCGTTCGTCCGGCGCCGCGTTCTGCACGCAGATCGCCACGTGTGCGTCCTGGGCGGCGACGGTCACCGTGACTGGCGCGCCGGGCGCATGCTTGAGCGCGTTGGTCAGGGCCTCCTGGACGAGCCGGTAGGCGGTCTCGGACGCGGTCGGCGCTAGCTCGCAGCTGCCGGTGAACCGGCAGGTCACGGCCAGGCCCGTGGTCGCCGCGCGCCGGAGCAGCTCATGGATCATCTGCAGGTTCGGCGAGCTGCCGGGCGGCACGTCGCCGCGCAGCAGCTCGACCAGCCTTCCGATCTCTTGCTGGGCCTGCGCGGCCGCCTCGGCTACGGACATGAGCGCCTCGGCCATGCCGTCGCGATCGGCGTCCTTCACCCGCTGGCCCGCGCTTGCCTGCACGACCATGACGCTCAGGCAGTGCGCGACGATGTCGTGCAATTCCCTGCTGATGCGCGCGCGCTCGTAACGCACCGACTCCTGCGCGAACCGCTCCTGCTCGGCTGCCAGCTCCTGGTTCCTGGCTTCCAGCTGGTCGGTCAGCGTCCGCCGGGAGCGCATCAGCAGCCCGGCAAGCCACGACCCGAGCGTGATCATCTCCACGATCGGGTTGAACTGTCCTGGCCCGCCGGCGACCTGCATGCTGACCGCGAGCACGATCACTCCAGCCAGCCCGATGGTGACACGAGCGCTGGTGCCGAGCGCGAAGCAGAGTAGGAATGCGGTCCACGCGACCGGCAACGCAAGCCAGTTGTCGTCCAGCCCGGTCAGGCCAAGCGGCACGGCGAGGAACAGCGCCGCGGCGGCGAGCATCACCGCCGGCCCGGGCCACCGGCGGCGCAGCATCAGCGCGGCCGCAATGGACACCAGGAGGACCAGTGCCACCAGGTGCTCGCCAAGCCGGGCGGTCGCTGCCGCCGCGGCCACCATCCAGGCCAGGGTGAGCATGGCCAGCAGCAGGTCACCCCGCCAGGCGAGGCCGGCGATACGGCGGATGGTCTCACGCATGGCTAGAGACGAGAGGCAGCCGGGCCGATGCATAGCAGATGCGGCCGTCGAGTCGGTGCTCTACGGTCCCGCTGTGCAGCGATGCTCGCTCTGCGGCTGCTGCCAGCGCGGCGCGCAGATCGGCGCCAGCCGAGGAAGGCCCGCTCACGTGGAGTTCGACAGCGTCGGGGTAGAACCGGAGCAGGACCTCGACCGCTGCCTCAGGGGTGTCTTTGAGTGCCTCGAGCAGGTGCTCAACAATCCGGTACCCAGATAGCTCGAGTCCGGCCGGCAGCGTGCGCGGGTTGCCCTCGACTGTCAGCTTGGCCGACGCGGTGGTCGCGCTGGCGAGCAGCTCAGGCAGCCGCGCCAGCGTCGGCTGCGGCTCGCTTGGCGCTGCCTCGCGCAGCGAGCTGAGCATCTGCCGCATGTGCTCGAGTGCGTGCCTGCCGTCGTGCTCGATCGCAGCCATGGCCTGGCGGGCAGCCGCGTGATCGGTGTCCAGGACCTCAAGCCCCGCAGCGGCCGCCGTGGCGATCCCGCCGATCTGCGCGTGCAGGCTCTGCTCAAGATCGGCCGATATTTCTGTGCGATCCGCGTGCACCGCCAGACGCGCTGTCTGCTCACGCTGGCGGCGCAGCTCAGCTGACTTGTGTCGCAACGCACTCGCCATCTCGGTGCGCGCGCGGACCAGGCATCCGGCCGCGTAGAAGCCGACCAGCACCGGCAGCACGAACGCCAGGCCAGACGCCTCGATCTGCGGGTCGTACATGCCTTCGGCCACTACGCCGCCGACAGACAGCGCAAGGCCAAGCGCCGACCAGCCCCGATCACGGCGCACCCCGACAGCGAACACCACGAGGAAGAACGCGGGCAGCGCCACGCCGCAGCGCACGAGCGACCCGAAGACGAGCCCGTTCAGCAGCGCCGCCGCCGCCATGATCCCGGCAGCCGCGACCGGCGCCGGCCGGCGGCTGGCTACCGGCACCGTCATGGCCAGCACCCCCACCGCGGCGGCGACGCCGAGATGCTTGCCACTGGTGTGCAGCCAGCCGAAGCCGACGGCCAGCACGATGCCGCTCAGCAAGGCTGCCGACGCAATGTCGAGGATCCCGAGGCCGCCGACCGTCCATCGCATCGGGGGCAGGCGGCCATCAAGTGCTGCTGACCTGCTCGCCTGCATCGTGATCCCCGCCTTCCACCGCATGCCGATCATCCTCCCGCCCGGCTCTGCCGGGCAATCCTGCTGCGGCCTGGTGCCTGCGGGTCACCCCCGCGGCACCAGGCCACGCGGCGCATCCGCCAGCCGGTCAGAACGACACGTGCCCGGATCCGGTTGCCCAGGTGAGCTTGACCGTCGCCACGTTTATGTTCTGGTCGCAGCGGCCGGTCTTGGTGCGCGGGAAAACGACAGCGTTCACGACCGTGATCGAGAGCATGCCGTGGATGCCCGAGTACGCACCGGTGCCGTGAGACACCGCCATCGGGGCCGTGCCCTTGAGCACCAGGATGCAGGCACCCTGATTCGATGACACGACCTTGAGGCGTGAGCTGAGCTTGCTCACGTTGACCTCGAATGAGCCCTTGGTCAGCACGACCCTGTTGACCTTCCCGTGGTCGAGCGCACCAAGGTGGTCGACCCCGTGGTCGCCGACCGCGCCGGTCAGCACGTCGGCGTCCACCGGGCCGCCAGTGCCGGTCTCGTAGACGTGCACGACTCCGCCCGCTGCCGGACGGCCCGCGTGCGCGGCAGTGACACCTGCCGTGCCCAGCATGAGCGCCGCGCCGACCGCCAGCGCGCCGACCCGCGTGCCGCCGCCAGAGCCGCTGTAACCGGCGCGGACGCTGGCTGCCGCGGCAGGCTGCCTGGTCGAGGCGGCCTGCCGCCTGCCGGCGATCGTCATGACTGCGAGCACGATCAGGCTGAGGATGAGGACGCCCATGCCGATGAGGCCCTGCGCCGGCGGTGAGCCTGCCGAGGAGTGATGCGCCACAGGCGCGGAGTCCAGCCAGGCGCCGATGCAGGACCCGGCTGTCAGGACCGAAGCGGTGACTGCGGCTATCTTGGTGCGGCGGCCAAGGTCGCTGGCATCAGAGCCTGCGGCCGCCCGCTGCGCCCGGACGGTGCCAAGCAGCGTCCCGACGCCGAGGACTGCAGCCATGATCAGCAGCTGCACGACGTAGTACGGGATCGAGCCGCCGTTCAGCGGCCAGACGGCGCTGGGCGGGCTGACGCCGCGCCCGTCGGCGATGCCGTAGGTCTGCAGCGCGGTCATGGCCAGGAATGGGATGATGATGATGGCGGCGGCCCGGCGGCCATCGCGGGTGATCCAGCCCGCGATGACGGCCAGGACGAATCCCGCTAGAGGTGTCATGGCGATGCCTCCGTCTGATTCAGGCGGGACCGGCCCGCCGGACAGGTTTCGATGTAACAAAACGCTAGGCAGCAGGCCCGCGGCGGTCGTCCCGCCCGCCAATGACCTTTGCGCGGCCGCAGATCACTCTTGAGGACTACGGTGAACACCGACCGGATCGAGCAGCAGCCAATCACCGTCGTGATCGCGGACGACCAGCGGATGGTCCGCAGCGGTTTCCGGGTGATCCTGGAGGCCGAGGACGACATCAAGGTGCTCGGCGAGGCTGGCGATGGCGCAGCGGCTGTCGAACTGGTACGCCAGCTGAGCCCGGCAGTCGCCCTGCTCGACATCCGCATGCCGGTCCTTGACGGCCTGCAGGCCGCGCGCCAGGTCATTGCGCTGCGGCCGGCCACTCGCGTGCTGATCCTGACGACCTTCGATGCCGACGACTACGTCTACGAGGCGCTACGGGCCGGCGCCAGCGGGTTCCTGGTCAAAGACGCGCCAGCTGACCAGCTGGTCACCGCGGTGCGCTGCCTGGCAGCCGGCGACGCGCTCATCGACCCTTCCATCACCCGGCGCCTCATCACCAGGTTCGCGCTGGCCGCCCGCCGCACCGATGGCCTGCCGCCAGAGCTGGAGCGGCTGACCGCGCGCGAGCTTGACGTACTGCGCCTGGTCGCCCGCGGCCTGTCCAACAACGAGATCGCGCGCGAGCTGGTGGTCGAGGAGAACACTGTCAAGACTCATGTCAGCCGGATCCTGACGAAGCTGAGCTTGCGCGACCGCGTCCAGGCCGTCGTGCTCGCTTACGAGACTGGCTTCGTTACGCCCGAGGTGCGGGGGTGACGGATCGGTGCACCAGTTTCCGCGACTTTGAGTTTGCTCGTCGCCGGTCGGGCCGCCCGGTCATCAGCGTAAGGCGGTTTGCGTCAAGGCTTTTCGGGTCGGTGCCTCGTCCGTCGTCTGTCCCTGCATAGCCGTAATGGGGTTAGTCCCGGCAGCGTGTAATCGGGCTGGTGGGACGACGGGCGGGGCTGCCCATGATGACCGTCGAGGTAACCGAAGTTCCTCCATGCCGCGTGGGGCTCGCCCCGACCCTGCTCGATGGGCCCGCCTGGTGTCAGGCGGCGAGGGGCGCCGCCGTGGAGGGCCGGGTGCCGCGGGTGGCGATGTGCGGATCCCAGCGCTGGCCGGTGGTGATGACGGCGTGCAACTGGCGCAAGATTGCTGCGGCGATCACGGCCTGGGCTTGGGGGGCGGTGAGCTTGTTGTGCTCGCGGCTGGTCAGGTGGGCGAACCGGGCAGCGTAAACCGGGTTGGCGCGCTGTGCGCCCCAGACCGCCCGCCACGCGGCCAGCCGCAGGCCCGGCCGACCCTGGCCGGTGAGCTTGGCGCGGCCGGTGAACGTGCCGGACAGTTTCTCCCGCGGCGCCAGGCCGGCGTGCTTGACCAGCGCCCGGCCGGTGGCGAAGCGCCGCGGGTCGCCGGTCTCAGCCAAGATCGCAGCCGCCCCGACCGGCGACAGCCCGGTGATCGAGGTGACCAGCTCGGTGAGCCGCAGGTCATCGAGGATCCTGGTCATCCGGGTCTCGGTGTCGGCCAGGCGGTGCTGGGTCTGGTGCCAGTCGTCCATCAAGAACCCGACTCGCTCGAGCGCGCCCGGGCGGTGGGCGATCACCCCGGCCGGGTCGGCCAGCGCCGCGAACAACTGCCGCACGATCCTGATGCACGGTTTTTGCCGGCCGCGGCGGATGACTTCCCGGCGCACTGCCGCCTCGAATCGTGCCAGCCCGAGCCGCCGGGTCCGGGCCAGGTCACCGCCATCACGGTCCAGGATCACCCACATCGCCGCCGGCCAGGTCGCCCACCGGAACGGCTGCCGGGCAGTGTCCAGCGAGGCCGGCCAGGCGCACTCCAGCAGCGCGCGCATCTGCTGGACCTGGCTGCCCGCCTCGGCCAGCAACTGAGTCCGGCGCGCGCCCAGGTGCCGCAGCCGGCCCCAGATCTCATCCACGGGCTCGGGGACATAGCAGCGCAGCTGCGCAGTCAGCCGGGCGATCAGCACGGCGTCCTTCTCATCGGTCTTGTCGAAGGTCAGGTCCTCGCCACGGCGCGCCCACGAGGTCAGCATCGGCTGCACGCACACGAACGGCATGCCCCGCACGCCGGCCAGCTGCCCCAGCACCCGCCACCGGTGACCGGTCGGCTCGCACGCCACCGTGACACCGGCGAACCCGCGAGCCCGCGCCTGCACGGCTGCCCAGTCCAGCGCTTCGCCCAGATCCCACGCCCGGCACCGGAATGTCTTGCGGGCCAGCACTTTCGAGTCATGGTCAGTGACGACGATCATCTGCTTCTTGCCCGCCAGGTCGATCCCGACGATCGCGTTCGTCACCCGAACCAGGGCACGCAGCCGCTCCAGCCGCGCGTTGCGGTTGCGGTCACCCCGAGACACGCCACTACCGTTACCCATGAACGTCCTCCTGCTGTGTGGGACACCAAGCCCGAAGCGCATCAGGGGGACGTTCCTACGTCACGAACCGACACGCAGAACGTCTTTCTATGCCGTGCCGCCGACGAGAAAGTCAGCGGACAGCGCACCGTGTAGCAAATGGTTCAACTCGCTCCTCGGACACGTCATGATCATGACCTGACCTGCGGATACGCCGTAGGCGCGGCTTAGGGCCTAGCCCGCTCTAGGACCTTTGTCCAGGTCAGAGCGATGGGGGTTCAAGTCGGGTTCAGATCGCGGAACGCTAACGAGGCGGTCCGGGCCGCGTCGCCACATTCATCCGGCTCCGCTGCGTTCGCTGGTCGCTGCCGCGCCGAAGCTACCGCGCGGTTCCGGTAGCCATCGAATCAGCTCACCCCCGGCTCTGCCGCGCTGCGCCGGGTCCTCCCGCCTGCGCGGCTGCCGTCCTGTTTCGGCTCGGGCTTGCAGGAAGGCCAGGACGGCGAGAACGAGGCGGCTGCTGTCTGGCGACTCGGCTATGCCGAGTTTCATGAATACGCTGCGCACATGTGACTCGACCGTCCTGGGCGAGATGACGAGACGGCCGCAGATCGAGTTGTTCGAGTGGCCCTCGGCCATCATGCTGAGGATCTCTACTTCTCGCTGGGTGAGTTCCTCGAGGGGGCCCCGCTCCCGGCTGCGGGCAAGGAGACGGCTGACGATGCCCGGATCGATGATGCACTCGCCTTCGCAGACTCGCCGCAGCGCGTCTGCCAGGACGGCCGAGTCATAGACCCGCGCCTGGCCGGACCGGGCAGCCGAACGCACTAAACAACGGGAGATCAGTCATCGGGACAGGCTCCCAGCCAGCGACCGGCCCCGCCGGTATGCCGCAAAGATCATCCGTGTATTAAGCGTTCGGCAGCGGCCTCGCGGCGCAGTGCCCGAGGAGTCCGGTCATGCTCTGCGACGGCCAGGGTGTCTTCTTCTGGCTGCCGACAGGCAGGTCCGCATGGCCGCCGACACGCCGTATGGGCGTGCCACTTCGCGTGCCACCAGCGCACATGAATCCGGGTGCTGCCGGATGTGGGCCCGCTCGCACGGCGACACCGTGTAGCGCCTGGTCAGAGCGGGATCCTGCGCTGCCGGGTGCTGTCCGATGTGCCCGGACCGGCGAGAGTTCAAGTCCCCCCTCGGACACAGTTTCCGCAGGTCAGAGGCTTGCGCTGACGTGTCCTGCCACTACGGGTCAGACGGATGCGTCTCTGCTCAGCCGCGCACGTGCGTCTCCTGGCCTGCACTGCCCATCCGTCGCGTCCTGCTAGCTGCCAGCGCGCAAGCGAGCTCGACGGCTCGCCTGCGAGCAGGTATCCGGGCCTTGACATTCCGCGGCGCCCGCTCGGCGTGATGACGGCCAGCTGAAGCAGCCCTGGAGGCCGGCCATGCCGAGCTGCCCGGTGGTGGACAGCGCGATAACTTCGTGTGACTGCTGTCGATGGTGGAGGCACACGTAGCCGCCGATATGCGCTCCTGGAGGTGTACGTCTGGACGTCGTTCGGGGCGCGTGTTCTGTTTGCAACCGTCATTCACGCACCTCGGTGATGGGCCGTCGGCCCGGCAACTGGTTCTGGTCAGTGGCAGCCACGCGGTCCACAGCGCCGGGGTCCGGGGGTTCACCGGGTTCTCCACCACTTAAGTACGGGCGGTCTTCTCCGATTGCGTATGCACTCGTTCGGCGCTCAGCGCGATCGCGATGGCGTCCTGGCGTTGACGAAGGTGGCAATGGGCACGGCGGCAGCGACCGTGATGATCGCACCCCACAGCATGGCGACGGCGAACCCGTGCACCGTGGCCGTGACCATGCCTGCCGTGAGGTGGGCGGCCAGGTAGCTGGCCGTCGCAGCGACGGCGATGGTGTTGAGCAGGGCGGCACCGATGGATGAGCCGAGCTGGCTGGCGGCGCTGGTCCCGGCGCCGGCCGCGCCGGCGTCGGAGGGGAGGACGCCGCCGAGGGCGGTGTTGAGCGTGGCGGGACCGGCGACGCCGGTGCCGAGGCCTTCGATGATCGTGGCGGTGAGGATGAGCGGCAGGTAGTGGCTGTGCGGGGTAAGCCAGATGAGCGGGACCAGCCCGGCGGCTTCGACCACGATGCTTCCGGTGATGAGCCAGCGAGGCGGCACCCGGACCATGAGCAAGCGAGCGAGGAGCACAGAGCCGACGACGCCGGCCAGGGCAAAGGGGATGAGGGCGAGCCCGGTTCGCAGCGCAGAGTAACCCATGACGGTCTGGAGCTGGTAGGTGAGGATCAGGAACATGCCGAAGGTGCTGAGCCCGTTGACGATTAGGCCTACCATCGCCCAGCCGCGGCTGCGGTCGAGGACCACGCGCAGCGGCAGGAGCCGGTCGGAGCGGCCGACCTGACGGCCCACGAAGGCGCTGAGAAGGGCAACGGCGGCGGCGAGGGACCCGAGGATCTGCGCGGAGCCCCACCCGAGCGTCGAGGCCTCGCCGAGTGCGTAGATGAGGGCGGCCATTCCCGCCGACCCGAGGACGGCGCTCCGGACGTCGATCTGCACGTCCTTGCGGCCGGGAAGATCTGGCAGCACCCGGGGAGCGCCGGCGAGAGCGACGAGCGAGAGGGCGACGTTGGCGTACAGGCACCAGCGCCAGTTCAGCTCGCTGGTGAGCACGCCGCCGAGGACGAGACCGATCGCCGCGCCGGCAGTCAGGGTGGCGGTGAAGACCCCCATCACCTTGGCCCGCTCGTCTTCGTCGCAGTAGACCCTGACGAGAAGCGACTTGGTCGAGGAGATCAAGACGGCGCCGAACGCCCCCTGGACGGTACGAGCGGCGATGATCATGGCCCCGTCGACCGACGCTCCGCCGATGGCCGACGCCAGCGCGAAGCCGGCCACGCCGATGAGCAGGGTGCGTCGGGCGCCGAGGCGGTCGGCCAGGCGGCCGCCGAGCAGGAGCAGGCCCGCGAGCGCCAGCGTGTAGCCGGTCACCACCCACTCGCGGCTCGTGACCGACATGTGCAGCCCCTTCTGCACCGACGGCAGGGCAACGAACATGACGGTCGTGTCGAGGATCGCCATGAGATGGGCCGAGGCGATCACCACGAGCGGCCACCAGCCCGCCCGCCGGGATCGGTGAGCAGCAGTCGGGTCGGAGATCGCCGGGATGGACCGCACTGCCTCGCCCCTCCGCCTCATAAGGGACAGTGTATCTAAAGGTAAGGTTACGATACAATGTCCCTAAAGGAGCAGGCGTGACCAAAGGGTCCGAGCGACAGCGACACAGCGGTGGCAAGACCCGGCGCCGGGGCGCGGCCCTCGAAGAGGCGCTCCTCGACGCGGCGTGGGCTGAGCTCCAAGAGGTCGGGTATCCCAACCTCACGATGGAGGCGGTGGCCGAACGGGCTGGCACCAGCCGCGCCGTTCTCTACCGACGGTGGCGCAACCGCGCCGAGATGGTCATCGCCGCCATGCGCCGGCACCGGCCGATGCTCTCGGGCGAGGTGCCCGACACCGGCAGCCTGCGCGGCGATCTCCTCGCGCTGCTCACCCGGGTATCCGCCCGGCTGACCGATCTCGGCCCGGAGACCCTCTACGGCATCCTCGGCGACTACTTCGCGGACACCGAGTCGGTCGCAGCGTTCCAGGACCAGGTGCTCCACATCGGGGCCGGGGTCATGGCCACCATCCTCAAGCACGCCGAAGAGCGCGGCGAGGTGAGGCAAGGGATCAGCCCGAGGGTCAACTCGCTACCCACCGACCTGTTCCGCCACGAGCTGGTCATCCGGCGCACCCCGCCTTCCAGGCGCGTCATCACCGAGATCGTCGACGACGTGTTCCTCCCTCTCGTGCAGCGGGAAGGTGAACACACTTCGGAACGCTGAGGCTCCCAGTCTTAACCCCACAAAACGGCGGCCGGGAACGAGACTCCCATCGCGCCCGAGTCGGCGATCCGGCGCTTCGCCGAACAGACACTTGGTTACGGTCCGTGGTTCGCGGAGGTGATCGCTTCGCGATCCGGAACCGCCGTTCGGGGCGGCCAGGGCGGCCTCGATGCTCATCGGCTCATGCGCACCGATCAGGTCGCTCTGCGCACAGGCCGACTGGATCTGCGTGATGAGCGGTAGCTTGCTCGTGGGCGGCGCTCCTGAAACGCTTCGCTTATGCCCTCCCTTCCGGCGACGTTCGCTGAGGATGTCATTAATCAGCCGCCCGTGCCCAGTTCGAGGCGTTTCTCGATGAGCACCGCGATGGACTGAATCGCTGCCTGGACGGGCTGACCGAGGAGCAGGCGCGCCAGTCGCTGGTGCCTTCTCGGACCACATTGCTGGGCCTGGTGAAGCACGCGATCTTCGTTGAGAAGGTCTGGTTTGACGAAGCTGTCACAGGCCGGTCACGTGCTGAGATCGGTATCGCCGCGACCTCGGGCGAGTCGTTCATTCTTCATGACGACGACACCATCGCCAGCGTCCGGCAAGCACACCGCGAGGCATGGGAGTCATCACGGGGTGCGACGTCGTCCCTCGGGCTGGACGACAGGATCCACGGCTACTGGCGCGGCCCGCTCCCGCTGCGCTGGGTGTACCTCCGCGTGCTGCGCGAACTCGCCCAGCACTGCGGGCATGCAGACATCCTGAGGGAGCAGATCCTCAATTCCGGGCGGCAGTCCGCACGAACTCGGTCTGCGTTCGGGGCGTCGTTCTGCTCGCGGTCGCCGTGCTCGCGTTGACAGCGCGTGCCGCGCCAGCACTGGCGATCCCCGGGCTGCGCCGCGGCTCCCTGCGGTGCCCGCAGGTCCTGGCCCCGGCCGCGTACCCTCGGTCAGTCCTGTCGGGTCAGCATGAACACCGGGATCTGTCGCGTGGTCTTGGCCTGGGCGTCGTCGAGCTGGGGATACTGCGCGACCAGCTTCGGCCATAGCTCGGCGCGGGCGGTGTCGTCGAGTTCCTCCGCCAGTACCGTGAACGTCTGGGTGCCTACCTCGGCGTTGATCCTCGGGTTGGCCTTGAGGTTGTGGTACCAGTTCGGGTGGGCTGGCGATCCTCCGTTGGCGGCCCAGATCGCGTAGCGGCTGTCTCCCTGACGGGAGTAGGCCAGCGGCGAGACGCGCTCGGTCCCGGATCTTGCGCCGGTGTGGTGGATGAGGATCAGCGTGATGCCCTCCCATGGCCCGCTGACGCGTCCGCCATTCGCCCGGAACTCCTCAATGATCTCGGTGTTGTAGTCGCTGGTCCCGCTCGGATCCGGGTTCGCCATGATGTCCTCCATACCGCTGAAGCGGCGCAGATCAAGCACCATCGGGCTGATATCAGTCTCTGCACCAGTTTCGGTTGTTGCCTGCTAGCTGTTGCCTTCGTGGGGTGCTGGGACCGGTCGGGCGGAGAGTGCTCCTCCTGCCGCACACGGTGACGTCTCGGATGCTGCTGAACAGAACGAGCTTGTCATCGGCAGGTGACAGCATCAGCCATTCCGGCACTGGCTTCCCGGCGAATAGGTGCGAGTATCACGACGGTTCCGCTGCGGTCTCGGGGTACTCGTCGTGCCGGTGGAACCATGACATGTCGCCTTCGTTGCGGCCCAGCGGCGCGCGGTCCAGCCACTGCCACATCGGCCACAGCCCGTCGAAGCCGCGGGAATACGCGGAGTAGGTGTGGAACACGTCGTCGCCGTCCCGCGCGAACGCGCTCATGCCTGGTTGCTCGCCCGACCAGTCGCGCCAGGCGACGTCCTCTGCCTCGAGCTGCGCCTGGTCCTTGTAGTTGTACTCGACCGGTGCCACCGCGGGATCGATCGTCACGTGGAAGTCGTGGTTGAAACTGCTGCCGGATGACGACACCCAGCGGAAGTTCCATCCCATGCGCCGCTTGTAGGCGACGAGCTTGTCGATAGGCGCGCGCGACACCACCACGAACGCGACATCGTGGTGCTCGAAATGCGGGACGCTGCCGGCGAAGCCGTCAGTGACCCCCGAGCAGCTCGGACAACCTTCGTCCCAGTCCGGGTCGAACATGAAGTGATAGACGAGCAGCTGCGAACGCCCGCCGAACAGGTCGCGCAGCGACTCATCGCCGTCGTCGGTCGTGAACCGGTAGTCCTTGGCGACCCGTACCCAGGGCAGCTCCTGCCGCTGGCGCGCGAGTTCGTCGCTGCGTCGCGTCAGTGCCTTCTCGTCGTCGAGTAGCAACAGCCGGGCCGCAAGCCACTCTTCACGTGTCCCGGTCTTGTGATCGGTCATTGCTCTTTCTCCCTTATGTGGTGACAGCCGGGCTGGACGTGGTTCGGGCCGACGATGCTAGGAATCTGGGCGTCGCGTCAGGTCCGCCGGGGGATTGCCGGAGCCCTCGCTTCTCGTTGCTTGTGCGTGCGCCGCTTCGGCGAGCCGCTTGATCGCGCCCAGGCGCCGGTCCCACTGGGCGGCGAGGTCAGCCATAGCCCGCGTGGCCTGGGCGAGGCGGCCGGCCTGCACCCGGTAGAGGACCTCCCGCCCCTGCTTGCGCTGGCTGACCAGCCCGGCCTGCTCGAGCACGGCCAGGTGCTTGGAGACCGCCTGCCGGGAGAACGGCACCAGGCCCGCCAGCCAGCTTGCGCTGACCTCACCATTGAGGACAACGAGGTCGAGAACCCGGCGACGGGACGGGTCCGCGATGGCCGACCACAGCTCGTCATCAGCCTGCGCGCTCATCCCGGCCGCCGCTTTGCGAGCACGCTGGCGAGGCGGTCCAGGTACTCGGCCCAGCCTTCCTGGTGCTCGTCGGCATATCGCTGCTTCTCCGGGTCGGGCCAGTCACGCAGTTCGTGGCCGCTCTCGGACACCCGAAGGCGGGTCCGCTCGCCGCCCTCGGGCGTGAGCGTGAACTCCACCAGCATCGAGTTGCCGGCCACCGGCTCCTTGCCGCCGGGGTGGTTCCAGCGGAACGAGAAGCGAGCCGGCGGGTCGACCGTCTCCACGACGACGGGGCCGCCCTGGTCCCCGAACTGCATGTAACCGTGAGCGCCGGGTTCGACCACGAGGTCCACCCGGTCGGCGAACCACTGGATCATCTGATCGGGCTCGGTAATGGTCCGCCACACCACCCAAACGGGCGCCTCGATCAGGACCTCCCGCTCAATCACCAGGCCTGCCATCAGTATCCGAACCCCTCTCTGAGCACGCCGTCGGCGCCGCATGCCGGTCATCAACCGCTCCCACTCGATCTGCAACCAAAGGTAGCACGTCAAGCAGAGATATGCAACCGATGCTTGCAGTTGATGTATGGGTGGCCATGTCAATGATGCGCAACTTGTAGTTGCACATCCGAGGCTCTAGTTGCTACCGTTGGTTGCACATTGAGAAGGAGGACGACATGCAGGCGACCAGCTTCACCTACACGACCTACATCCACGCCACGCCCGAGCGGGTCTGGCAGGGACTCACCGACCCCGGCGTCACCAAGCGCTACTGGCGGCACCACAAGGCTGGTGCCAAGACGTTTCACTCGGACTGGAGGCAGGGCTCGACCTACGACATGGCACACGAGGAAGTCGGCCTCGTCGTGAGCGACCCCGGACAGGTGATCCTCGAGTCCGACCCCTGCCGCCGGCTGGCCTACACCTGGCACGCCATCACGCCCGAGTGGGCCGCCAGCGTCGGCATGGACGAAGCCACCGCTCACGCCTGGCGCGCTGAGCCCCGCTCTAAGGTGGCCTTCGACATCGAGGACGCCGAGCAGGGTGTGGTCAAGCTCACAGTCGCCCACGAGGGCTTCGAGCCTGGCAGCGACGTCCTGCAGGCAATCTCGAACGGATGGCCCGCCGTCCTTGCCAGCCTGAAGACCCTGCTCGAGACCGGGTCAGCGCTGCCCTGGACGTAGCGGACTGGCCAGGCTGGGAGCCCTTGGACGGCCTCCCGGCGCAATCGGCTCCCACGATGCAAGAGCACGACTCAAGAAGAAGTAGACAACGACCATGACCAGGGGCGACTCGCGACCGGCAGGGGACTATCGCCGGCGTGATTGACCAGTACCTGAAGTTCGTCACCTGGCGGTCACCAGACCGCTATCCGCTGCGACCGCGGGGCCGGCAGCAGCTTCGGCCAGGCCCGCCGGTGGTAGCGGTCTCACGGTAGAGTCCGTGCCCGGTTGGCGGGAGCCCGTCATTTTACTGGCCGCTGCCACGCACGGGACCCGGAAACGGGAAGGCATGCCGGCGCGGCTGGACCGCCGAGCATCTTATCCAGTGGCTGATTGACCAGATCAGCCACGCGATTCTCCCCGCCCCGCGTCACGGACACGCAGAAAAAGGCCACGGCAGCACAGAGTAAGGGTCCAGCGCATGAACCCGACATAAGGCCCGCCGCCAAGCCACTACCTGGCGCTCGAACAACGCAGCGTCTAAGAACTCCGCCACCCACTCGCCCGTGCCGTGGACTTGCGCATCGGCTTGTGCCGGCCGCCGCGCGCGAGGTTGCCGGATCCTGTCCGTCCCCGGTCGGCACCCGCCCGTAAGCGCGAACCCCGCCGACGCCGGACTCTGCCGGGGCATGGCCCGACTGCTGCGCCCATCCTGCCAACGTGCTGGAGTCGGCGCCCGCTGTCGCTCGCCTGCTGGCCGTCATCACGCGCTCCTGACCCCAGACCCCGCGGTCGGTTTATCCGCGTGAGGTTATCCGGCGTTACCGCAGTGGCTATGGCTGGCCGGGGTGCACGCAGGTGGAGGTCATTCAGTTACCGGTGGCCTGGTCAGCCGGGCAGGCTATTGCTGGGTCCGCCGCCCCTGCGCTGTAACCGCCGCTTCCTGGTACCGGCGGCTGTCAGCGAGCGAAGCTGTCACGGCCGAGGTCCCGCAGTGCCTGTTTCATCGTGTCGAAGCCGGCGGCTCCGAGCTCCGCGCGCCAGGCGCGCTCGACTCGCGCGACGGCCTGCTTCGCGGCGGTCGCCGCGGCGTCACCCTGCGGCGTCCGGGTGAGCAGCCGGACCCGACCGTCTGCTGGGTCCCGGGCGCTGGCGACGAAGCCGGCCTGCTCGAGCCAGTCCGCGAACTCGCCGAGAGCCTGCTTGGTCATCCCGGCTGTCCGCGCGAGGTCGGTGATGCGGATCCCGCCGGGAGGGATCATCTGCAGGATGCGCCGGTGGCTGCCGCGCAGCTCGGGAAAGCCGAGCCGGTCGGCCTGCGCGCCAAGCTCGGCATACAGGCGCCTGGTCACTGCCTCGAGCCATCGCGGCAGGTGGTCGGGCAGGCCATCTTCGAACGGCGGCTTGCGCAAAGTCATAATGCTACCTTACTATCTTGAGAAATAGACAGGCTACCTTACCGACTGCAGGCTCATTCCTCCGGGGGTAAACGTGTCATCCATGAACGCGCAGGCCGAGGATCAGTTCCAGCTCGCCGCGCTGCCGCCAGCGAGGCTCAGCGCGATCGCCAGCGCAGCGGCCGGATACCCGGTCCCGCATCCGGCGGCACACCACGCGCCCATTGCCTACGACTGGGGCTCGCCAGTGACGGCGGGCCTGTGGCGCGTCGACGTCACCAGCCAGACCCAGGGATATTCACGAGTGTCGCATCGAGCCCGTGCTGCCCGACGGCATGCGCACGCCCGTCCTGCACCATGTCACCAGGCCCGACGCTGACCACATGGGGCTGTGGTGGGAATTCATCCACGAGCGGCCCGGCCCCTGGCAGCTCACCGACTACCGCCTCGCCGCCCGGCTGCTGGGCCGGCTCGCCGCAAGGAGACGAGCCGGCGCCGACGTCAATAAAGCGCTCCCCGACATCGCCCGCACCGCGCACGACGGCGGCTCGGCACTGCGGTACTACACCTACCGCCGCGTCCTGAGCGGCGTGCTTCCAGCACTGCAGGCCGGCCAGGTCTGGCACCATCCGGTGCTGGCAGGCGCACTGCGGCAGGTCGCGGATACCGCGCTGCCCGCGGAAATGCTCGCCCTCGGCGCCCGCCTGCCGCGGCTCCTCGACATGCTGGATTAGCTGCCGCAGACCTACGCGCACGGCGACGCCAGCCCGCAGAACCTCCTGCTGCCCGCAGACGAACCAGGCACCATCGCCGTCATCGACTGGGGATTCGGCACGCTCCTGCCCGTCGGCTTCGACCTCGGCCAGCTCGTGGCCGGCCTGGCGCAAGCCGGGAAAGCCGATCCGTCACAGCTTCCGGCCATCGACGCGGAGATCTTCCCCGCCTACCTCGGCGGGCTGGCCGAAGAGGACCACGACGCCGATCCCGCGCAAGTCCGCGCGGGCTACATCGGCTCGCTGGCAGCGCGCTCCGCACTGTGCGCAATCCCTTTCGAGCAGCTGGCCAGCATGCGGCCCACCGCCAGCAACGAGGCGATGCTAGTGCAGCGGCTGCAGCTCACCCGCCTGCTGCTCGAAATGGCTCGCGAGACCACGCCCGCGTAGGCGCGTTACCAGGGCGCTCGGGCCGGACGACCACCTCGACCCGGCCGCCCTGGCTACGCAGACCGCGATCGCGTCGCGCTGACCTCCGATCGTGCAGATGTCATCGCAGGCAAGCACGAACATGCAGGCCTCCTGGCCAGCGCCAGGCTCCTGACACTGTCTGCCTGCCGGCCGCTAAGCGGCGTCCCGGCCTTGTCGGCGTCAGGGTGAGCACATCTCGTCGAGGAAGGCGCCGAGGACACCCAGGTACGTGTCGATGTCAGGGGCCTGGTGGGCGAAGCTGACGTGGGGCCCGGCGGAGGAGATGGCGTCCCAGACGCCCCTATTAGCGAAATAGACCCGGCGGGTGTCGGTGAACAGCGGGCCGAGGCTGACGTGAGCCTCGCGGGCAGTCCGCGGCAGTTGCGGGCGAAGGCAGTAGCCGGTCCGGGCGCCGAACCTGTGCGCGCGCCAGTCGAGCCCGTGCTCGGTGGCGGCGGCTTCGATGCCGTCCGCCAGCCGGCCGCCGAGCACTGCTATGCGGTCATGCTCAGCGGGAGTCATCAGCTCTGTCAGCACGACCTCGGCGCAGGCCAGCGACAGCGCGTTGGCGAACAGAGTGCCGCCCAGCGCGATCCCGATCTTGTCGCCGACCTCATCCGCCAGGTTCGACTCGACCAGGGCGGCCAGATCCGTGGTCATGCCGTAAACGCCGATGGGCACGCCGCCGGCGATGCCCTTGCCTCCGGTGACCATGTCCGGAGTGACACCGTAACGAGCGACGGCGCCGCCATATACGTCGAACTGGGTGTGCGTCTCGTCGATCACCAGCAGCGTGCCGTGTCGGGCACACGCCTGGCGTAGACCAGGCAGGAAGCCAGCATCGGGCAGCACCGTCCCGTGGTTGGTCAGCACCCCTTCGGTCAGGACCGCTGCTGTCTGCTGCTGCTTCAGCACCCGCTCGGCGGCCTCGAGATCGTTGAAGTCAACTACCGCGAGACCGGCGGGCGCGGCGGCCCCCACGCCCAGGGACTCGGGCACCAGCCGACCGCCCTCCTCCGACCACAGCGTGTCCTCCAGCATTCCGTGGAACTTGCCGGCGAACAGCAGCAGGCCCTGGCGGCCGGTAGCCACCCGGGCGATCCGCAGCGCCTCGATATTCGCGGTAGATGCCGATGTCGTGAACTGCCACGCGGGCAGCCCGAACCGCAGCCTCAGCTGCTCGCACACCGCAAGCGCAGATTCCGCCGGCAAGAACATCTGCACACCGCGACCGGCCTGCTCGGCGATCACCTGCGTCAGGCGAGGATGCGCGTAACCCAGGACCGATGACATGTCGCCGACGTTGAAGTCGAGGTAGCGGTTGCCGTCAACGTCAGTGAACGCCGGCCCGTCGCCACGGGATGCCCACAGCGGCGGAGTCCGGTAGAAGCCCGCCATCCACGCCATCGGAACCCCGGCGGGCATGACGGTCCGTGCCTTCGATCCAAGCGCCAGCGACCTGGGGATCCGGTCCCGGAAAACAGCCTCCTCGCGCCGCCGGATCCTGCTCAGGCACTCGCGCTGCTGCTGAGTCAGTTCAGCCGAGGTCTCCATACCCCACCGCTCTCCGCGGACAACTTCGCGGCCCACCAGGCGTTGTCCTGGCAGCCCGGCACCAGCATGCCAGGAGGCGGGAGTCCGCGCCGGCTGCCCAGGCGGTCTGCTAAGTCCCTGGCATCAGATCGGACGCCGCGGAATTGGTCGGCTTCCGACCCGGGCGGCACCCGGCCATCTCTGGTGACTCTGGGTGTCTCCGCGAGCGATCCGCCGGTTCTCATGGCCCGCTGCGCGCCTTAGGGGTTATGCCCGAGGGATACAGTCCCCGAGATTCCGCAGGTCACGAGTTCTCCCCAGCAGTTCTTGCCGGGGAAATCTGTGTTCATGTGGTTCAGCCTTCAGAGGTCAAAGTTACCGCCGCTGCCCAGGACGTGAATAACCGTGAGAGAAACCTTCTCGGGTTCGGGTGGTAGCGGGTCGTTTTCCCCCAGTCCGAGACGCTGCCGGACCATCCGGTGGACGACTGGATGCAGCCTCTCGTCCTCGAAGTGCTGGCAGTCTTCCTCAGACTCCCACACGTCGATGTACCGCAGACCCCCCTCGGGGCGCTTGACAGCCAGGTGGACGATCAGGCCCTTCGGGACTTCAGGGCCTACCTGGGCCTGCATTGCCTTGTAGGCAGCCTCATCGAGGCCAACGACGTTCGTTATCGCATAGGTCATGGCATCCGCTTCCCTCCAGATCGTGCCAGATGATCGTCCGGCTCATCCAGCTAGGCAACGTTTGTCCGCCCGGACCCGACCAGATAGCCGAAGGCTCGCCATACCCCGTCCTGGGCGAAGGACAAGGCAATACGAGCCTCAAATCACGGGCACTCACCTGTTCCTGTACGGCCAGTTCCGGCCGTGCTCGCCAGACACAACATGGCACGGGCTCGGTTGCCAGGCAGCACTGCGAAACAGGAACTACGAGCTAGCCAGCCTCCCTGCGTGACTGGGCAGGTCAGCGCCATCCAGCAAGGTGAGGTCATCGAAACGGGCGTTCCGCGGTGGGCGTCGTATCTGCGCGAGGATCTTGCTCCGATGACGACTACCACACGAAGCTCCAAGGTGCGGAAGAGGGCCGAGAACCGCATAGGTGCAGATTGGAGGGCGTCGGCGTAGAATCTGATCATGGTCCGAAGGACTCTACGAATGACGGTGTCATGGTCGGAATAGCGGGTGTAGCGTTGTCCGCATGAAATCCCCCATTCGGGGAAATTTCGCGTGGATTCGTGCTCAAGCCCCCCCGCGGACACAGTTTTCCTAGGTCAGAGCCTTGTGTCGCAGCCCATGCTCCCGTTTTGCCACTTTAAGCAAGCTCTGAGCCCGACCCGTAACCAGTGCTCGGACCCCCGGCTGCTGCTCCCCGTCCGGCAAGTCCGCCTGAGAGCTGCACGGGTTGGCCTGCCGTCTTGCGATGGCAAGCCGCCACTCGGGTGGGATCGCTACAGCCAGGGCGCGCTGGCTCGGTCACACCACGCTTAGGTGGGTCGCGCACAGCTTCGCCCAGGCGTACGCCGGCCATTCCGGTCGCATGAGGGAATCAAGCGCCACGGCCACTTATGTCCGGGCCGGGGTGCGAGGTGGCGGCAGCGCTCGCCGCGCTCACCGGGAACCGCACCCGCTATGCCCTGGGTCCGGCGCAGTCACCGCGGACTGACGACGGCTTGGCCGCGGGTTCGCAGCGCAGAAATTGCATCGCCTGCTCGCTGTCGCCGACCACCTGCAGGGTATTGCGGTCCGGTACTGCCCGAAGGCCTCCCCGGTCATCAGCACATCGCCAGGGTCGTCCTCCACCAGCAGCACGCCGGCGAGCGCCTGGCCACCACGGTCGGCCATCTCAGGTCGTCTCCTCGTCCTCGGCATGCCGGCGTGATCAGCTGATCCGGCCGCCGATCAGGCTGCCCACGGCGAATGTCACTGCGACGGCTACCGCTCCCAGGGTGAGCTGGCGCAAGCCCGCGCGCAGCACCGGCCGGCCGGTGAGCCGACCCACGGCCATCCCGCCGACCATCAGCGCTACTGCCGCGACGCCCAGGGCGGCGGCAAGAACGGGCAGCCCGGCCAGGTAGGGCAGCAGCGGCACCAGCGCTCCGGCCGAGAACGCGGCGAGGGACGAGACGCCGGCCAGGACCGCGGACGGCAGCGCGAACGGGTTGACGCCGAGTTCCTCCCGGGTATGCACCAGCAGCGCGGTATCCGGATCCTGCTCGACCGCGGCGGCCATCCGGGCCGCGGTATCGGGATCCGCGCCGTAGCCGCGGAAGGTGGCCGCCAGCTCGGCCTGCTCGGCCGCGGGGAAACGGGCGTGCATCCTACGCTCGACGGCGACCTCGGCGTGCACCAGCTCGTTCTGACTGGTCACCGAGATGTACTCGCCGGTTCCCATGGAGAACGCCCCGGCCACCAGCGCGGCCACCCCGGACAGCACGATCGTGCGCGCGGACACCCCGCCGCCGCCGAGCCCGGCAATGATCGAGGCGTTAGTCACCAGCCCGTCTACCGCGCCGAACACGGTAGGCCGCAGCCAGCCGCCGGCCACATCGCGGTGCCGGTGCGACCACCCGGCCGCCAGCGCCGCCGCGCCCACCGCGCCAGCCGGCTCTCGCGTGTCCTCGCCCACAGTGCCGGATTATCCTCCGCCGACGGCGCGACCGCCGTGCGCCCACACCCAGGTCACCCCGGCACGGGCATACCAAGGCGTGCCTCGTGCCGTCGGACCGCCACCCGGAACCCGGCCTGCCGACTCCCGCCCGAGCGGTTAGGTTAGGCGATCTCACTCCGACCAAGCGGCTGCGCAAAATGACTGCCGCTGACCCCAGGATGCGCGAGACCGGACTCGAGGATGCGGCCGATGTCCTTGCCTGGCGGGCCGAGCGCTCGTATTCCTCCGCGGCGACGAGCTGGACGGTCTGTTCGACGACGTTCCAGCTGACCGAGGTGACGCTGGGCTTGAGGCTGAGCCGGCTGACCGCTGCCTCGAGGGCGACATCGTCGCGGCGGCAATATAGCGGCGAGCAGCCCAGCGGAGTCAGACGCGCTCATAGCTGGCCCGGCGAGGCGGCCGCCGGGCCCGGCATGGCCGTTCCCGGCTGGCACACGAGCGTGGTTCAAATCCATAGCACCGTGACGTGGCGTGCGTAAACCTGCCTCCCAGTCGGGCCTCGTGGGGTCGGCGTGGCTTCAGATATCGAGGCCGTCTGCCTGCTTCTGCCGCCGCGTCCGGGCCGCTGCCCAGGGGACCGTGGCCGCCGTAATGGAGTCTTCATGGTCCGCGGGTAGACCTGTCGCTTGGAGGGCCGGCCGCCGGTTAGCGGGCCCGCCGCGATCGAGCCCGGTTGCGGCTGATCACTCTCGGGGGACAGTGAGGAGCTAGATTGACCACGCCACGTACCGCGCGCGACTCAGGTCGGGCCGAGGGCCCGGCCGAGGCCGCCGACTATGCGCCGCCGCCGGGGGACTCCGCAGGCAACAGGCGCCGACAGCATCGGCGCACGAGGGTACGCAGTGCCCGGTGGCGGCGGATCCGGCGCGGCATACTCGCCGTAGTCGCGATCTTCGTGGTCCTCGTGGGCTGGTCCCTCGGACATTCACTCACCGCGCCTGGCGGCGGGACGGTGAGCGACCGGGTGGCCGAATGGGCACGGGATCACTACCTGGGCCCGCTCGTGACACTGGGTGAGTGGCTGACTTACCAGCCTCCGAAGGTGGGCGGCAGGCCGTCGTTCGCGCTGACCGGGCCTAGTGTCGCACCGATTCACCCGGCAGCGAAGGCGCCGCGGGTGCTGGCCCCGCATCGGCTCACCTCCCTGGCCGGCACGCCGCTGCCCGGAGAGGGTGTCTGGCGGGTGCTCGCGTCCGTACATGGCAAGCCTGCGATCTACGGCACCTATCTGCGGGCCAGCAGCGTGTACTCGTCGTACGTCGCCGGGATAGCGTGGATGAACCCGGCGCTGGTGCGGTTCGAGCTGCGGCCCGGCTCAGAAGATCCCGGTCCAGGTAACTGGCACGCACAGCCGTACATCCCCGCTGCCACGCGCCGCGGCCTGCTGGCGACCTTCAACGGCGGTTTCAAGATCGCTGCTTCCGATGGCGGCTTCTACCTCAACGGAAGCACCAGCGGGACGCTGGCTCCTGGCGTCGCGTCGGTTGTCTACTACCGGACCGGCCGGATCGCCATCGGGGTCTGGGACCAGACCGTGCGGATGACCCCTGACGTGGTCGGCGTCCGGCAGAACCTGCACCTGATCGTGCGCGCCGGGCAGGTTCCCGGATCAGTCGACCAGAACGTCGAGACCAGCTGGGGCGCGACGCTCGGCGGTAGCTACTACGTGTGGCGCTCAGGCGTCGGGGTCACCGGGGGCGGCCAGATCGTCTTCGTCTACGGACCGGCACTCGACGTCCGGGAGCTGGCCGAACTGCTCAAGCACGCCGGCGCCGTCACCGCCATGCAGCTCGACATCAATCCGGAATGGATGTCGTACATGTACTACCTGCCGCGGCACCACCCGGCTGACCCGACGCCGGTCAACCTGCTGCCGGGCCAGAATCAGCCGCCTGATCGGTACTACTTCGTGACTGGCCGCGACTTCACGGCGGTGTACGCACGATGACGGCCCGGACCCGGACAATGCAGGTCCGGCCGCAGACGGGCCTGCCTCCTGCCGCGATCCCGCCGGTCCCGCCGGGCTGGCCCCGCCACGCGCCGGCCTTGCTGCAGGCCGGCCTCGAGGCAGCGCGACCGCGCCAGTGGCCGAAGAACCTGCTGGTATTCGCGGCACCGCTCGCCGGCGCCAGTCTCGGCCGTGACGACGGATTCGCATACGCCCTGATTGCCGCGATCGCGTTCACGGCTGCCTCGGCGGCGGTATACCTGGTGAACGACACGGTCGACGCCGAGCGCGACCGGCGGCACCCGGCCAAGAAGCGCAGGCCCGTCGCGTCCGGGCGACTGCCGGTGCGCTTCGCGCTCCTGTTCGCCTCAAGCTGCGTCGCCCTTGCCCTGGCCGCCTGCGCGGGCATCGACTCCTTGGCCCTAGCCGCCACCATCGGCACCTATCTAGTGTTCTCAGTGCTCTACACGCTGTGGCTGAAGCACGTACCAGGCGTGGAGGTCGCGTTCGTCGCCATCGGGTTCGTGCTGCGGGCGATCGGCGGAGCGGTCGCGACGCACGTGCCCCCGTCGGGCTGGTTCCTCACGGTTTGCAGTCTCGGCGCGCTGCTGGTCGCGCTCGGCAAGCGCTACACCGAGCTGTCGATGCTCGGCGGCGGCGCGGCGACGCACCGCCCCGTGATGCGCTGGTATGGCGTGGCCGGGCTGCGTGCGGCCCAGCGAGCGGTTGCCGGGGCGATGCTCGCGGCCTACCTGCTCTGGGCGCTGAGCGAGCCGGACGGCTGGATGCGCGGCTGGCACCTGGTCAGCCTGCTGCCGCTGGCGGTCGCGCTGGCACGATTCGACCGGCTCACGGGACTGGCCGAGGACCGGCCGGTGGAAGACCTGATCACGAGGGATCCGATGATGATGTGCACGGAGGCTACGTGGCTCACCTTGTTCCTGGTCGGGCTGTAACGATGATGACCGCAACTCAGGTGCGACCACGCGTTTCGCTGACCGGCTGGGGCGCGACGGCGCGCTCGACTTCGAGGGTGCGCGGGCCATTGGGCCTAGAACAGCTGCAGGAGCTGGTCGCGAGCCGTCCGCCGGGTGGCGTGCTGGCCCGCGGCAGCGGGCTCAGCTACGGGGACGCCGCGCTCAACGCCGATGGCGACGTGGTCAGCCCGGTGACCTCGGCCAGCGTCGTGCTGGACGCGGCCTGCGCTACGGTCAGCGCGTCCGCCTCCGCCACGTTCGGCGCGATCCTGGCCAAGGTCGTCCCGGCCGGGTTCGTCCTGCCCGTGCTGCCGGGGACCCGGCACGTCACCGTCGGCGGCGCTATCGCGGCGGACGTGCACGGTAAGAACCACCGCCGCGATGGCAGCATCTCGGCCTGGATCGAGCGGATCGAGCTCGTCGACGGCACCGGGCAGCTTCGCAGCATCACCTGGACCGACGACGCCGATGCGCTGCAGGCGACTGTCGGCGGTATGGGCCTGACGGGGATCATTGTCTCGGCAACGCTGCGGCTGCGGCGGATAGAGACGGCCGGGATGCACATGGTCAGCATGCGGGCAGGAAGTCTGTGCGAGCTCCTGAGCAGGCTGGAGAGCGCCCCGGCCCAGTACAGCGTCGCGTGGGTCGATGCGACCGCAAGGGGGAACTCGCTCGGCCGGGGCGTAGTCGACTATGCCGAGCACGCGACGTGCGGCCAGCTCGAGGCCGGCCCGGCGAGTCGGCTAGCCTGCAGCGCCTACGGGCCGGGCCGGTCCCGGCGCGCACCTGCCCCGCCGGTGTCGCTGATCACGCCGGTGAGCGCGCGAGCCTTCAACACGGCCTGGTACTGGCGTGCACCCCGTGGCCAGGAGGAACTGGTCGACCTGAGAACCTATTTCCACCGGCTGGACGCGATCGACGGCTGGAACAAGGCGGCCGGACCTGACGGGATCATCCAGTACCAGTTCGTGGTGCCGGACCGGTCCGAGCACCTGATAGAGGAGGTTCTGGACTCCGTGCGGCGTAACGGCTGCGCGCCGTTCCTCGGCACGCTGAAGCGATTCGGCCCGGCCACCGGCGGCGAGCTGTCCTTCCCGCTGCCCGGCTGGTGCCTGGCTATCGACATGCCCGCGAGCCGGCCCCAGACCGCACTCCTCCTGCAGGCGCTTGACCTGCGAGTCGCCGATGCGGGCGGGCGCGTCTACCTGGCCAAGGACTCCCGCCTCGGACGGGACGCCTTCGATGCGATGTACGGGCCGCTGGACTCCTGGCGAGCGGTCAGGGCGCGCCTCGATCCCGACGGTGTATTCCGTTCCGATCTCGGCCGCCGGGTCGGACTGTGCTGAGCGCACGCGGCCGGGAGGCCGCACGGAACGCGGCGCTGCAGGCCAGGAGGGCTGACGCGGGGCCGGGGTCGCCGCGCCGGGTACTGCTGCTCGGCGGCACCAGCGAGATCGGCCTGGCCATCCTGGATGCCCTGCGGCTTGCGCCAGACTGCGAGATCCTGCTGGCCGGCCGGGACCAGCGGCGGATGGCGGCGGCAGGCGAAGTGCTGCCGGGCACTGTGATCACCGTGCACTATGACGCCACGGAGCTTAGTGCGCACGAGAAGCTCGCCGAGGCAGTGTTCGCGGCCGGGCCGCTCGACCTGATCATCGCCGCGGCCGGAATCCTCATCGGCCAGGACAAGCTCGCGACTGACCCGGTGCAGGCGGGCCGGCTGGTCGAGACCAACTTCACCGGCCACGTGACCACGATCCTGGCTGTCGCCGAGCGGATGCGCGCTCAGGGCAGCGGCACGATCGTGGTGCTGTCGTCAGTGGCCGCGGTGAGACCGCGGAAGGCCAATTTTGTCTACGGATCGGCCAAGGCCGGCCTGGACGCGTTCGGCCGCGGCCTGGCCGACTCGCTGCATGGCAGCGGGGTGCGAGTCCTGCTGGTCCGGCCCGGTTTCGTGACCGGCCGGATGACGCAGGGAATGAGTCCGGCGCCCATGTCGACGACTCCGGCGCAGGTCGGACGGGCTGTCGCTGCCGCTTTGACCAGCCGCCGGGACATAGTCTGGGTACCGCCTGCCCTGCGCCTGGCGGCTGTCGGGCTCCGGCTGATACCCCGTCCGCTGTGGCGCAGGCTCAGGAGGTAGGAGGCTGGACGCGCGATGCGCGTGCTGATTGCCGAGGACGACGCCGGGCTGCGGGACGCGCTCGTCCGTGGTCTGCGGGAGCAGGGCTACGTAGTCGACGCGGTCGGCGACGGCGAGACGGCGGTGCGGTACCTGCGCAGCTACGAGTACGAGCTGGCGATCGTCGACTGGCGCATGCCGGGAATGTCGGGGCTGGAGGTAGTTCAGCAGATCAGGCGGCGCCAGCTGCCGACCGCGGTGCTGATGCTGACCGCCAAGGACGCGCCCGCGGACCGGGTGACCGGACTCGACCGGGGCGCGGACGACTACCTTGTGAAGCCCTTTGATATCGGTGAGCTGCTGGCCAGGCTGCGCGCGCTGCAGCGGCGGCCGGCGAGCGTCCAGCAGCCCCAGATCGTGGTCGGTGACCTGGTCTTCGACCCGGCGACCAGGACGGTCCGGGTCGGCAGCCAGGCCCCCATGCTTACCGCCACGGAATTCGGCATCCTGGAGATGCTGATGCGCAGGTCACCGGCCGTGGTGGCGCGTCGCTCCATCGCGATGCACGTCTGGGATGACGAGGCCGACGCGCTGGGGTCGAACACGATCGACGTGCACCTTGCCCGGCTGCGCGCGAAGCTGGCCAGCGGCACGGTCTCGATCGAGACGGTCCGTGGTGTCGGGTACCGGATCGTGGGCCGGTGAGCCGGCGCGTCCTGTCGCCCGAGCGGACACACGCGGCCAGGGTGGCGCTGGCCGCCAGCCTGCTGGTCTGCGTGGTGTATGCGGCGTGCGCCGCCGTGCTGGACATCGCTATCAGCACGCGGCTGACTGCAGCGGTCGACTCCCGGCTGCTGGAACGGCTCACGGACGTTCAGGAGTCCGGCGTAGGCGGCGCTGCCGGCGACGATGACGACATCGACGCTTCCCCGGTGTACCTGTGGCGGGCGACCGGCCACGGTCCGGTCGCCGAGCCGGCAGCGAACTCCGGGCTCGGTAGTCCGCCAGCACTGCCGAGGTCACTCTCGCTCGCGGACGGCGTAGCACGGACCGTTCAGCTGCCCCAGGGTTCGTTCCGGCTGTATGCGGGCTCCGCCGCGGGCCGCCGGTTCATCGCAGGTCAGGATCTTGCCGACCAGGACCACCTGCTGGCGGTGCTGCGTGATGGCGAGGGGCTGGCTGCGCCCGTGTTGCTCCTGGCGATGTTCGCCGGCGCATTCACCATCGGGCTGCGGGCGCTCTCGCCGGTAGAGCGGTCACGGCGACGCCAGCTCGAATTCACCGCAGACGCGTCGCACGAGCTGCGCACGCCGCTGAGCGTGATCAGCGCCGAGACCGGTATCGCGCGCAGCGCGCCGCGGAGCCCGGCGGAATACCAGGCCGCGCTCGCCAGGATTGACAGCGAGAGCCGCCGGCTGCACCGGATCGTCGAGGACATGCTCTGGCTGGCGCGCTTTGACTCCGCTCCCCCGCTGCCAGGGCACGAGCCGCTGGACCTGGCCACCATCGCGGCGGAGTGCGCCGAGCGGTTCCGGGCGCTGGCCGCAGCGAAGGAGTTCCGCATCGAGGTGTCGGCCGACGGCACCGGGCCGGCCTGGATCAGCGCGCCGCCAGAGTGGATAGACCGGCTCGCCGGAGTCCTGGCCGACAACGCCTGCCGGCACGCCGGGCCCGGCGGCACGGTCCGGATCGCCGTCGCGCCGCGCGGCAACCGGGTCTGGCTGACGGTCGAGGACAGCGGCCCGGGTGTCCCGCCAGAGCACAGGGACCGCCTCTTCGACCGGTTCCACCGCTCGACCCAGTTCGGCGGCAGCGCCGGCCTCGGCCTCGCGATCGCCGATTCGATCGTGCGCTCGACCGCGGGGCAGTGGCGAGTGGACACCTCTGAGCTTGGCGGAGCGCTGTTCGAGGTGTCTTGGCGGCGTGCAGGGCCGCGTCCGCACGCGCCGATGACGACCAGCTGGCCCAGGCCCGCGCAAGCCGGGAAGACGCCGGACCTGGGCACCGCGGAGGAACGCTAGCTACCGGCCGCCGTGACGACTAGGTCGGCAGGCAAGACCACCCGGCGCGCGCGGAACAGCCTTGGAGACTCAGACCACCGGCCCGGCCGTATGGCGCGGCGGTTCCAGCGGCAGGAAGCACTGCGCGAAGCCCGGCAGGCGCTCGGGCCGGCTCAGACGCAGGCCGCCGAGGAACGCGGCAGAGCGATGAGCCTGGCCACCGCGGCCGAGTACGTTCTCATGCTCACCGCCGCGGGCCCGCAGCCGCCGGCCACGGCACCCGGCCTGGAAGCGCTAAGCCCCCGGGAACGGGAGCTGGTCACCCTGGTCGCCCGCGGCCACACGACGCGCAGATCGCCGGCCAGCTGCACATCAGCGTGCGCACGGTCAGCTCACACCTGGACCGCATCCGCGATAAGACCGGATGCCGGCGCCGCGCCGACCTCACCCGCCTGGCGCTCAGCGCCGGCCTGGTCTAACGCAGCCCTGGGTTTGCGCAGCCTGCGCGGCCGGGCCGCCGCTCGGCACGCGGCGATGGGGGTGATTCCACCCCGCCCATGGCCTGCGGCAAGAGGGGTGAAACGACCCCTGCCGCAGACCCGGTGAGGCGGGCGAACCTGTAGCTATGGGGAACTTTGACAAGCAATGGCACAGGAGGTAACGATCATGACCGTGGACTCTTTCACCGGGAAGCTCGCAGTGGTGACCGGCGGGGGTTCGGGGATAGGCCGCGAGCTGGTCCGCCAGCTCGCGGCGCAGGGCTGCTCGGTCGCTGCGTGCGACCTTAATCCGGACTCCGTCGCGGTCACTGCGGCCACGGCGTGGGCGCCCGCACCACCCGGCGTTACGGTCACCAGCCATGTCTGCGACGTCTCCGATGAGGCGCAGGTCCTGCAGTTCCGCGACGAACTGCTCGAACAGCACGCCACCGATCACGTCGACCTGGTCTTCAGCAACGCGGGCATCTTCACCGGCGCCAGCTTCGTCAAGGACTCGCGGGAGGAGTGGGAGCGCACCTTCGCCATCAACTGGGGTGGTGTGTACTTCTGCGCCCGCACGTTCCTGCCGCTGCTCATCGCCAGCGGCGGCGGCGTCCTCGTCAACACCAGCAGCGTCGCCAGTTTCTGGGCCACAGCAGGCCCTGGCGCGCCGCCGATCACCGCTTACAGCACATCGAACTTCGCCATCAAGGGCTTCTCCGAAGCACTCATCGAAGACCTGCGCTCCAATGCGCCGCAGGTCCGGGTCGTCGTGGTCATGCCGGGTATGGTGAACACCGACATCGCCGAAAACTCCCGCCGCGCCCTCGGCCTGCCCGAGTGGGAGCAGCTGAGCGATGCCGAACTGCTGGAGCAGATCCCCGAGGTCGGGCGGGCCGTGCTCGTCGCGACGGGCCTGCTCGCCGAAGACTTCTCCGCCGATGACCTGCGCCGGGCGATCCCGCGACTTAAAGACGAATTCCGGGACAAGGGGTTCACCGCGGCGCAGGCAGCGACCATCATCCTGGACGGGGTGCGATCCGGAGCCTGGCGGATCCTCGTCGGCGAGGAAGCCAAGATGCTCGACAAGCAGGTACGCGCGAACCCTGAGGCCCCCTTCAACTACGACAACTACGCGGAGATGTACGGCCCCCTGATAGCACAAGCACAAGCGGAAGCGTCAGGAGCGCCGGAGCCCTAGCCGCAGGGGGTCGAATTCCCGCATCTCAACCAGCTGGGCACGAGGACGACCCACTCCGACCTCGGACGCGATGGTCCTTTGATGTGCTGGCCAGTCGGGTGCCTGCATCTGATCCAGTACGAGAATGGCGGTCTAATCTGCGATGCCAGTCCTCGCGTCCCGCCTCATAGTTCGGGATGGCCATGGCAGCCCGGGTATGCGTGCCGGCGGGACCTGGTCATCTCGGACCTGCAACCACGCGCTCTCCACCCGCAGCACGGTGAGCAAAGCACTCGGCCCCGCGGGCGGACCGTGCATCGCCCACCTGCCGGTGCCGGCGGGACCCGGCCTGCTTTCGGCAGCGCTCTGGCAGGCCGAAAGCGGCACGGCAGCAGCTCGCGGCGTAAGCGACTGCGCGGCGTTCAGCGCTAACAGCGCCTCCCTATGCCGACTCAGCAAAGGATGTCTGACCCGAGTCCGTGTGGGATCGGGGAGGATGTCGGGATGGCGGGACAGGTGGCTACCCATGTGCTCCTAGATTTCTTTGGCACGCTCGTCGGGTACTCGTCGAGCCGTACCGAGCAGGGTTATCACACTTCTCATGCGCTGGTGGGCTCCATGGGCGCGAGGATTGACTACCAGGGTTTCTTGCGCACGTGGGCGCTCGAGTCAGCGCTGTTCGACGAACGTAGTGCCATAGACGACAGCGAGTTCTCGATGTGCGAGGTGGCCGCGGCCTTCTTGACCCGGATCCTTGGCCGCGCCCCAGACCCCGCCGAGACCGCCATGTTCGTCGATGCCTACCTCAGCGAATGGAACGCGGCAGTCGTCTACCCGCCAGGCGTCACCGAACTAGTGGGCGCCCTAGCGGATCGCTTCCGGCTCGCGGTGGTCACCAACACGCACAAGGCGGACCTGGTGCCCCGCCATCTTTCCGCCATGGGGATCGCGCACCTTTTCGACGCGGCAGTGACCTCAGTGGAGGTGGGCTGGCGCAAGCCACACCCGGCCATCTACGCCGAAGCACTGCTGCGCCTTGGCATTACCGCTAAGGACGCCGTGTTCGTGGGCGACAGCTACGCCGCCGACTACCTAGGTCCTGCAGCCGCCGGCCTGACCGCGTTCCTTATCGACCCAGCCGAGCAGCACACCATTCCCGCCAGCCGACGCCTACGCTCGCTGCATGACCTGCCTGTGCGCCTGAAAATTCAGCACGACGCGGTACCGGGCATCGGTTGACCAAGCCCACGCTCGGCGTCAACTGCAACGTCCTGTCTATGCCGCGATGTGCTGCTGCTTCAGATCAACGGTGACGATCCCGCTGGCAACAAGCCGCTTAGCGATGTCAACTAGCTGATTAACCAGGTCCGCGTCGACGACAGCTCACAACTGGCCCGACGCGCCACATGCAGGTCTCGCCTCGCGTCTGCCAAATCTAGCGCTAGCCCCTCCAGCAGACGCCGAACTCGCACTCAGACGAGTCGCGAGTCGCGTGCCGTAGCGCTTGTCACAGTGGGGCGAGGACCATGAGTATCTCATCGCTGTCGTCACCTGGGGCCAGCCGGAGCGCACCGGGCCAACGGCCAGTCACGGTCCAGCCGAGCCTGGCGTAGAACCGCTCGAGCCCCGTCCCGCCGCGTACCGCGAGGCGAAGTTGCTCCAGGCCCATCTCTATCGCCGGTACGCGCGATGACGAGCCGGCTGCATTCAGGGCTCAGGCCAGCGAAGAGCTTGTCAGCGACCGGTGCGACGTGGGTGACATCGACAGGAAGAAATGGGAACCCGACCGCCCCTCCCGCGTTGCTGACCAGGACCCAGCAGTCGATAAGTTCCCGTCTCAGGCCAGGGGCGACCTGCTCCGGGCTGGTTGTCTGGCTCGTCAACGGATCAATACGCTCGCCCACCCAGGAAGTCTGCCAGGCCGCTGCGTCAAGCTGCAGGTACCGTCCGCATGCAAGGAGACGGCACACCGCGCGCCGAACTCGATGTTCTGCAAGTCCAAGCACTATCGGCCCGGTGCGATCCTTGGTGCGCCAGAGTCGGCGTTCGGCAGCGGCCTCGCGGCGCAATGCCCGAGCAGTCCGGTCATGCTCTGTGACGGCCAGGGTGTCTTCTTCGTGGCTGCCGGCAGGCAGATCCGCATGGCCGCCGACACGCCGTATGGGCGTGCCACTTCGCGTGCCACAAGCGCACATGAATCGGGGTGCTGCCGGATGCGGCCCGCTCGCACGGCGACACCGTGTAGCGCCTGGTCAGAGCTGGATCAGCGCAGCCGGGTGCGGTCCGATGTGCCCCGAACCGGCGAGAGTTCAAGTCCCCTCGGACACGACCCTTTCGTACATATCCGCCCGACTCCGGCGCCGCCGTTACCGGAGTTCCCGGCCACGCCGGTGGCGGAACCGGCGATCGTGTAGACCTTGCCGCCGGTCATCGGAATGCCCCACTGAGTGTGGGTGTAGGCGGCGATCTCCCGGATCCGGTTGTTCTGGCTGTCAGAGACGTACAGGTCGCCGTCGGAGTCGGCGATCTCGCCGCCGGACTTGCTCAGCTGCCCGTTGACGGCCGGGCCGCCGTTCCCGGCGTTGGCGAGGTCCTGGCCGTCGCCGGCGTAACCGGCGATGTCGTAGGGGCTGGAGGCCGGGACGTCCCGGATGGTGTTGTTGGCGGTGTCAGTGATCCACAGCTTGCCGGAGCCGCGCCGGTCAGGGAGGCATCGGGCGTGTCGGGTATCTGCTGCGCGTAGTCCGAGGTCCCGCCGGCCTCGTCCACGCCAAAAGCGAATCCGTAGCCGCCATTTACAGTCTCGTAGCCCCCGCCGCCGAGCAGTTCCCCGGTAGACGCGCATGACACGCTGGAGAACGGGGCGGTGGTTCCGCCGCTTCCTTCCACCCCTTCGATGCCGGGAACCTCTTCGGCCGTGCCCCAAGTGCCATTGGTCTCGCTGACGACAAAGCCCTGCTCAAAACCGTCGGCAGACAGGTAATCGCGCACGGCGCCGCAATCGCCAGGCGCCGCGCACGCCGACTGGTACAAGTCTGCGTGCCGCCGTCAGGGTCTGGATTGAGGGTTGCCGTGCCGGGAACTTCCTCAGCCCTGGCCCACACGTCCCCGGACTCGGTGACGATGAACACCTGCTGGTTGCGCCGGTGTCTGAGTAAATCCCGCCCGTGTTGCAACCACCCGGCGGGCCTCGGGGCCGGGCGGTATCCCGTCCCGGCCCCGACCACTACATTTTCTATGGCTATGCTCGCAGGCATCCGCGATGAGCTATGGCTCCTCTATGAACGTATTGTTCTGGTTACGCGTACATCCCCCTTCGGTAATGACAGAGCCTGCGGCCGGCGGCTGCCCTTCCGCCCAGGCGCACTCGCCGGTGTAGTAGTTCTCCAGTGTCCCGTCCTTGGCGACGCTGTCGTAGTAGTAGTGCCACTCCTGCGAGGCGGGATGTGCTCCGCACGTCTCCTCATCGACGTCTTTATTCTTGAGGTCTGCAGTCATGCAGAGGCCGGTCGGGTCCTGGTAGTAATAGTACGCAACTCCGCCATTTGTTACTTGGTATTCCGGGCAGAATGCGTATGCAGAGGACGCCGCTTCTAGCACGTAGTACGCGTAAGCTGCTTTCCCGCCGGTCCACCACTCGTCTGCTACCGGATTCATGATCTTGACAGTCGAGCAGCTTGCCTGTGGCGCGGTTGCTGAGGCCCTAGCCGTTCCGGCAGCGGCCACGCTTGCCATGCCCGCCGTGGCGGTCAGCACCATGGCGATCGCCAGGCAGCGCGTTTTGATGGTCATTCTTCCTCCATCTGCTTTGAAATTTGACATGAAGAACCTGCCGTGATCGCCCCTATTGCCGCGTAAGGCTTACGTCGGCAGCTGAGCTGAGGGATGGTCAGGATCCCGTCGCGTTTCGCTCAGGGGCGCAGCTCGCGCGGGGCGATGGTCAACAGCCGCCGTAGCGATTGCCAGTCGCCTGCACACTGTCTAATACGCCCTGTCTATAACTTGTTCGCTCGGTTCGTTCCTCGCCGGCTGTTGTTGAGTATTCTGGGCCAGGCGCGTTGCGTTTTCGTTGCGTGCTAGGCGCCAGCGAATGAGCCGGGGAGCTGTCAAAGGGCCGGGGAGCTGTCAAAGGGCCGGGGAGGCACGGTGCGGTTCGGGATCCTTGGCCCGATACTGGTCGACGACGGCGATGCGGTCATCGGCATCAGCTCGCCGCGGCAGCGCACGCTGCTGGCGGCGCTTGTGGTGGACGCCGGTAAGCCTGTTCCGGTTGATGGGCTCGCTGAGACGCTGTGGGACGGCGCGCCGCCTGCCGCGGCGGCCACGACGCTGCGTACCCATGTCATGCGCCTGCGTCACGTGCTCGGCCCGGCCGCCGCGGGCCGGCTGCTCACGCGCTCCGCCGGTTACGAGCTGAAAGCCGGCGAAGCTGAGGTCGACATCCTGCTATTCCAGGCACTGTGCCGGCAGGGCGGCGTCGCGGCCGAGGCAGCTGACTGGCAGCAGGCCGATCAGCTGCTGTCGGATGCGCTGCAGCTGTGGCGCGGAGCGCCGCTGGCGGACATCAGCAGTGAGACCCTGCGCGCCGACACCGCGCCGCAGCTGGAGCAGCTGCACCTGCAGGCGCTGGAATGGCGCAACGACGCCTGGCTGTCGCTGGGACGACACCGCGAGCTCGTCCCGCCACTGCAGGGACTCGTCACCGGCAACCCGCTGCGCGAGCGGTTCCACGCGCAGCTGATGCTGGCCCTGTACCGGTCCGGGCGGCAAGCCGACGCACTCGCAGCCTTCCGGCGTGCGCGCCTGCACATCGTGGAGGAGCTTGGCGTCGAGCCGGGACCCGAGCTGCGAGAACTGCACCGGCGGATGCTCGCGGCCGACGAATCGCTCGCCGTCCGCAGCGCCGCCGCCACCACCCAGGGTGCCGAGGTTGTCCCGCGACAGCTGCCGGCGACGGTCATGAACTTCACCGGGCGAGAGCTCGAGCTGTCAGGCATGACAGCGGCGCTGCATCGCGCCAGACTCCAGCCCGGCGGTCACGCTGTCGCAATATCCGCGATCAGCGGGACGGCGGGGGTCGGCAAAACTGCCCTTGCGGTGCAGTGGGCGCACCAGTCAGCTGACCGCTTCCCGGACGGCCAGCTGTATGTGAACCTGCGCGGCTATGACCCTGGCTCGCCGATGCTCCCAGCCGACGCGCTGGCTGGCTTCCTGCGGGCCCTCGGCGTGCCAGGACCGGACATCCCGCCCGCACTTGACGACCGCGCCGCCTTGTACCGCAGCATGCTCTCTGGACGTCGGATCCTGGTCGTGCTTGACAACGCTGGTGAAGCAGAGCAGGTCCGCGCGCTGCTGCCCGGCACGTCATCGTGCGTGGCGGTCATCACCAGCCGGGATTCCCTGGCCGGGCTCGTCGCCAGGGACGGGGCCGCGCGCCACGACGTTGATGTGCTGCCGCACGCTGACGCAGTCGGCCTGCTGCGAGCGCTGATCGGCAGCCGTGTCGACGCCGAGCCCGAGGCGGCTGCTGCGCTGGCGGCCGCCTGCTGCAGGTTGCCGCTGGCCCTGCGGGTCGCGGCCGAGCTGGCCGCCTCAAGCCCTGGCGCCCGGCTCACCAGTCTGGCGGCCGAACTGGCCGACCATCAGCGGCGGCTAGATCTGCTTGACGCCGGAGGCGACCCCCGCGCTTCAGCACGGGCGGTGTTCTCCTGGTCGCTTCGGTACCTGGAGCCTGACGCCGCCTCGGCGTTTCGGCTCGCAGGCCTGCATCCTGGACCCGACTTCGACGCCCGTGCCGCTGCAGCGCTCACCGGCACCAGCTACGAGCAGGCCAGGGCCCTGCTGGACCAGCTTGCCCGCCTGCACCTGCTCCAGCCTGCCGCCCCTGGCCGCTACACCATGCACGACATGCTGCGCGACTATGCCCGCGAACTCGCTACCCGCCCCGGCGGCGCGGACGACCCGGATGCGGCGCTCGGGCACCTGCTCGGCTACTACGCGTATGCCGCCTGGGCCGCCGCCGGCATCCTCAACCCGGCTGCGCAGCAGGAACTCCCGGTATGCGACCCACCCGACGTGCCCGCCCCGCCGCTCGTCGATCGCGTAGCGGCGCGCGAATGGCTCGATGCCGAGCTGGCGAGCCTGGTCGCGATCTCCGCAGTCGCCGCAGAGCACGGCTTGGCCGACCGCGTCACGCAGCTGGCCGCCGTCTTGTCTCACTATCTCGACTCGGGCAGCTATTACGCCGAGGCCCGTGCCATCCATGCCCATGCGCGCAGTGCCGCCCGGCAGACCGGTGATCTAGCCGCCGCAGCGGCTGCGCTGATCAGCCTGGGCACCGCGGAATGGCGGCAGGGCCAGTACGAGCTGGCAACGAGGAGCCTGCACGAATCACTGGCTTTGTACCGCCAGCTCGGTGACCAGGTCGGTCAGGCCCGCGCACTTGGGAATCTCGGCACAGCGAACCTTCAGCAATCCCGCTTCGACCAGGCTGTCACCCACTACCAGGAAGCGCTGGCTCTCTACCAGCGGCTTGGCGATCTCGCGGGTCAGGCCTCATCGCTCGGGAATCTGGCCATCGCCGATCGCGTGCTTGGTCGGCACCAGCAGGCCGCCGGCAGCACCAAGGAGGCTCTTAGCATCTTCCGCCAGCTAGGAAATAAGGCCGGCGAAGCGCACGCACTGATCCATCTCGGAGGAGCCGAGATGCGCCAGGGTCGTTACGCGCAGGCCGGCAACCACCTCAGGCGAGCGCGATCGCTGTGCCGCCAGGCAGGAGACAGGTACGGCGAAGCCTGCGTGCTCATCACGTTTGCCGAGCTTGACCTTGGGCTCAACCGTCATGAGCAGGCGAAGATGCACAACTTGAGGTCGCTGGCGATCCGCCGCGAGATCGGTGACCGGTCCGGCGAAGCCGACTCACTCAACCTTCTCGGCAAGATTCTCGCCGCCACAGGCCGCTCAGCGGCTGCGCGCAGCGCCCATGAGGAAGCACTCGAGCTCGCGACCAAGCTCCGGGAGCCGCATACCCAGGCCCGCGCTCACGACGGCCTCGGCGATTGCTACCGGGCCAGCGGCGACAACGCCAAGGCAGCCAGGCACTGGCGGGCGGCGTTAACTCTCTACCGCGCGCTCAGCATCCCCGAGGCCGATCACATACAGGCTAAGCTCGCCGCGGCCGGCCAGGCCCTAGCCGACGGGCCCGGCGGGTGATGGCCGCTGGCCGCCGGGCGGCGTGGTCGGCTGTCTCGCGCCTGTGCCGCGAGGCGATCTGCTGCACCAGCGCGCCCCGCTCGGCGGCGCTCAGCCGGTCATTCGCGGCCTCGGCGATCACCGCCCAGCGGTGCAACGCGATGTCCTGTTGCTCCCTGTTGGCCATGCCCGCTGCCTCCTCACGCCGGTAATGGCGGGACAGGAGGCATGAAACCCCGTCTGCCGACGATCAGCCAGGGCGAGGTTATGTTGGCCGTGAGCAGCCTCCCGCCGGTCACCGCCGAGGCGAACCGCCACACATCCAGGACCACCCAGCCCGGCAGGCAGCTCGCCGCGGCAAACCCAGCCCCGATCGCGGCCAACGCGAACCGGCCCGCATCAGCGGCCGGGCGGATCGGCTCCCCGCCCGCGAACGCGGCCAGGATGCTCAGAAAATCAGGCCGCCAACACCTGCTCGTCGACCCACCACGAGTACAGGCCAGGCACTGCAGGCCCTGCGGGCCGCGCGCCAGGAACTCCTGCGGCGGGATGGCCAGCCCGGAATCCGACAGCATCCGGGATGGCTAGCAACAGGGTCTCGCGTAGCCATGGAGCGGAAGCAATATCGATCTCTCCACCGATCTCGGCGACCGTCGGGACACCAGGATGGATCTCCACATGCATATCGAGCGCCGTCACGACCTAGGGGCTAACCCGGTGCAGCGGCCGACCAGTACGGCGCCGGTAGATCACCTCGAACGCGAAGCTGACAGCGAGCGCTCCCAGCGTCGTCAGCCATATCGCGGGCGGCCCGGTATGAATCGTATACACGAGCAGCAGCACGAGCAGCGCCGCGTTCAAGGCGACAGCCGCCACCAGCGGGCTGCGCCGGGCCCCGGTCTGGTCGCGGATCCGCAGATGCCCGACGCTGACCATGCCGTACACGATGAGGAATGCCAGGCTGGCCATCTGGCCCACGGCCGAGAGCGGAAAGAGCACTACCACTACCGCGGTGAGTCCCGCGGCGAAGAGGAGCGAGGTCGTGCCGCCATGCCATACGCCCCGCTCGAACCCACCTGGTAGTTCGCCGTCCTTCGCCACCTGGAAGGCCAGGTTCGCGTCGCCGAACAATGTGGCGTTCACCGCCGACGCAGTGGCCAGCAACGCCGCGACCCCGATGACGACGAACCCTGCCCGCCCGGCAACCGCCCGGCCCGCCGCGGCGAGCACATGACCCTCGGCCGCGTCGATAGCGGAAAGGCTCAGTGTCGCCACGATAACCGTGCTGACTAGCACATACACCACAATGACGACCCCCAGGGCCGAGAACATCGCACGTGGCAGCTGACGGCTGGGGTCGCGCATCTCGCCCGCCGAATTGGTCACCACGCCGAAGCCTTCGAACGTCACATACAGCAGGCCTGCGCCGAACAACACACCGATCACGCCCTCGCTGCCGGACGCCGGAGAATAGCTGCTGTGAGTCTTGAACGAGCCCACGAGCACGAATATGAGCAAGATCACGAGTTCGATGCCGACGATGAACGTCTCGGACCTGCCCACGAGCTTCGCGCCGAGGATATTGACGCCGACCATAGCCGCGAGCAGCCCCACCGCGATCGCCTTGACCGACCACCCGGCAAGTTTGCCAGGCAGGAGGTCGCTGGCGTAGCCGGCGAATCCGGCTGCATAGAGCGCCATGGCGATGACCCACCCGAGGAACTGGAACACGTTCAGGCCTCCGGCCACTATCCCGTCCCCGAAGCCCTGTACCAGGAATTGGGCCGCTCCACCGCGGCTCGGGAATGCTGCCCCCAGCCGGGCATATGAATACACCGAGAACGCCGCGACGAACCCTCCAACGAGGAACGAAAGCGGCACCCACACTCCGGCGGTCTTAGCCGCAAGGCCGACCAGGGTGTACAGCCCTGCGCCCATCATCCCGCCCACGCCGATGGCAGTCCCTGACAAGGTACTGATCGACCCCTGAGCCACGGACGAATCCTTGTGCGCCCAGCCAGCCCACGCAAGTGATCGGCCGAATCTCCGTTGTCTTCCTGTTACCCGACCGCGACTCGGCCAGCAGCGTAGTCGAAGCCGCCACGATCATTCCGTCCACCGATAGCCGCGTCAGCGCCGCAATCCAGCCCGCCTGCCCGTGCAGCTCGACAGCAGGTGCGTGTGCTGGTAGGCACTATCTCGGCGATCAGCGCGAGCAGCGTCACGCATCCGAAGGTGGTCCGTCTGATCCAGCGAGCCGCCCGGCCCATCACGACCGCGCTCCTAGCACCAGCTCACCAGTGATCGCAGGCATGTACGTAAAGCGTCGTGTCCGCCCTCGTAAATCAGTGTTGCGGCGGCGGCGCTTTCGGCCGACTCGCGCGCTGGCGGCCGCGGCGGTACGCCTCCTTGAGTGCCTCTATCCGATCGCCTCTTCGGCCATGCAGTACACCGGCCCGAGTAGAAGTGCGCGTCGGCGCGGTTGTCTGGCCATGTCAGTCGGCGCGCGTCGCCACAGTTCCACGCTGACTAGGAGCGATCCATGGTCAGCGTCGCGACGCACGTGCGTCCTCGATTATTTCGGGCGGGATTTCAGGCGGGCGACTGCTTCGTCGGGATTCTCGACGGTGACGACGATCCGGTCATATACCTGGTCGGCCAGGTCGAGGACGACAGCCGACCGGCGGCCATGGCAGACGGCGAAGGTGATCATCTCGCCGTATTGCCAGGTGCCCACCATGATTATCCCTGGCAGGCCCAGGCCGGGCATCTTCAGGCCGTGGACCTCCTCCAGGCCGTCCGGCACCACCCGCGCCCGCACCACGGCTGCCCGCGGGAACGTGACATTCCCGTGCAGCGCCTCGATCTTCTCGGCCGCCGACAGGGAAACGGTGACCTCTAGATCGTCAATCAGCAAGTTCGCCATATGACCTCATTCACCACCTAGCTGCAGACCCGGCTTCGCGCGCGCGTGAGCCAGTCAGGCCGCGCCTGTCACTCAAGGGCAGCGCCGCCAACGCCAGTCTCGTCGCCGTCGGGCCGCGGTAGACCACCTCGCCCACGCCGTTCCCGTACATCTGCTGCCAGGCCGGCCCGATCCCCGGCCGATGCCCTCCCAGCAGCTCATCGAGGTCGACGGCAAACACCGTGCGCAATGCTAACTTGACTAAGCAGCGCCCAGGCGTATCGCTCCCGCTTCGGATAGGTCCTTCCTTCGAGAAGCGCCTCGGCACGCTGCCGTTCGGCCCCGGCCTCGCCGCCATCTCCGGGTTCGTGCCTACCTGCGAGCGAGCCAAGCAAGCGTAGGTCAGCTCATTCATGGCTTCCCTCTCTCTCGTTCACGAGCCGAACGGACGGTAGTGCTTTCACAGCCTTCGCCCGCTCGTCGTCTCCCGTCAGCACGCCCTGGAGCCCCAGGAGCGTGATGACTCGCCAGGCGGCCTGCGCCGACGGACGGACCACCTGCATCCGTCCACCCTCGAGCCGTGCCCTGCGGGCCGTCGCGAGGAGCACGTTGACACCCGCGCAGTCCAGGAACGTCACTCCCCTAAGATCCACGCAGATCACAGGTCCGTGACGCCGGATGGCTAGCAACAGGGTCTCGCGTAGCCGTGGAGCGGAAGCAATATCGATCTCTCCGCCGATCTCGGCGACCGTCGGGACACCAGGATGGATTTCCATATGCATATCGAACGCGTCGGCGGAGGCGGAGGCCCTCGGTCGCGTCGGCAAGTCGGTCAGCAGCATAGTCAGTCCCCAGTGAGGTGCGGCTGGCTCAAGCCGCGTCCGCCATCACCGGCGCGCAGGCCTTTTCCGGCCATGCGCGTCCCGATTCCGATGCCGACCTGCGAGACGCCGAAGATCAGAAGGAAGAAACCGAAAAGTAGGGCCAGGGCGAGCACGCCGACGCCGGGACGGGCTGCGAGCAGGACGCCAAAGGCGATGAACACCAGCCCGCCTACGACGAGCAGTGCGCGTGTCCCTGCCCGCTCTCCGTTCTGGAAGGCCGCGAAGATCTCGAAGAAGCCTCCGACGATGGCCCATGCCGCCACGATGATGACGAGCACCAGCGCGGTCGGCCCCGGCCAGGCCACCGCGAAGATGCCCGCGCCTAGATCGATCAGGCCCACAAGCAGGTGGCCGAAGACCGGTCCCGCGGTCCGGCTGGTGAACGCTCGTGCTCCTTGCAGTCCCGCCTCAATGAACGCGTACACCGCGAAGAGGATGACCAGCGCGAGGACAGTCACGCCTGGCCAGGCGACGGCCGCGACCCCGACGATAACCGCCAGGACGCCGCGCACGATGAGCGAGGTTGACAGTGATCTGGACATGACAGGTTCCTAATCAGTTCTAGGAGTAAGCCATCCGGCAGACTCCTGGTTTGGCGGCCGGCCAGCGGGTGAGAACATTTGTTCCCCGGACGTTGAGTCCTGACGAAAGAACGTGTCCCCGCCGGCAGACCCGGAGAGTTGATCGCTGATGGAACGTGGTGCCCGCCGCTGGCTGGCGTGAGCACTGCTTCATTAGGTCGCTGGTGGTTCTCTCGCTGGCTGCTGCGGGTAGTCGGCATCGATATCGGGAGGTCCCGCGGTGCGCTAAAGCGGGTCCTGGCATCCACCGTCGCGTTCTGGGCGGCCCTTCACATCCGTAGGAGACCCTGGTCGATACACCGGGCCTTGCGGCAGACAGGTCCGAGCACGACCAGGCCGACCAGAAGACGATCCGGTGCTGGCCCGGTCGGTGCGCCAGCCGGTCCCGCGGCTTACCGGATTACTCGTAGCTCGGCATCGACGGGCCACCACGCCGAAAGCCTCTGCTGCGCTGCGGCCATGGGCGATGGATTGGTGAGCGGGTCAATGATCGCCAGCAACGATGACCGAGCCGGGCCCACCCGTGCCTGATGATGACCGTCTGCGCTAGTCACTAGGGGCTTCGACTAGCCACCTGGGGGACTCGATCGCGCCCTTGTGGGCGCAACGATGTCAGGGATGCGGTCGCCGACCGCGGACCGTGGGGAGCGAGATCGTGACCACCTGGCTGAACGCGTCATTCGAGATGCGGTTCCGGCTCATCGGTGGTCTCACCGTTCGGTTTGCTGCCAGCGAGGACCACAGTGATCATGCCCTCCTGCTCAGCCCGTGGCCCGAGAGCCTGCTGGCCTTCGAACAGGTCTGGTGGCGGCTCGCGAAGCGAGCTCACCTGGTGGCGGTGGACCTGCCGGGATTCGGGCATTCCCAGCGCAGCGACTCGCTGCTGTCCCCGCGGGCGATGGGCGAGTTCATCATCGCCGCCGCCGAAGCGTTCGGGCTCAAGCACCCGCATGTCATCGCCCCCGGCACCGGCACCGCAGCCGCGCTGTTCGCCGCCGCGCGGCATCCGGGCTGTCTGCGGAGCCTGGTCGCCGGCAGCGGTGCCGCTGCGGTCCCGCTCCAGCTCGGCGGGCTGGTCAAGGACATCATCGAGGCCCCGGACCTGGACGGGTTCCGCCGTGCTGACCCGCGGCAGCTCGTGAACGCCGCGCTGAGCGGCATCAGCCGGTACACGCTGCCCGAGTGGGTCCGGGACGACTACCTGGCCTCCTACCAGGGAGACCGGTTCGCTGAGTCGGTTCGATACCTGCGTTCCTACCCGGCTGAGCTTCCGGTACTGGCCCGCCTGCTGCCGCAGATAGACACACCAGTGCAGATCATCGCCGGCGCTGGCGATACGGCAGTGCCGCTAGCCAACGCCCATTTCCTGCATGAGCGGCTGCCGCACAACAAACTCGATGTCATCGACGCAGGCCACTTCACCTGGGAAGACACCGCAGCCGAATACGCGGCCCTGGTCACCAGCTGGTGGCGCGGCGCGGCCAACGGATCAAGGAAATGAATGCCATGCCTGGCACTACGGTTACCACCGCACTGCGATGAACCTGCTCAAGACTGCGCTGCCGCCCGTGACCGCCGATCAGGCATCCGGGTGCGGGCCGCATGGCCGTCGCGGCGAGTGCGAGATGCTGGACCGGCTGGTCGCCGACGTGCTGGCGGGCCAGAGCCGGGTCCTGGTCCTGCGCGGCAATCCGGGAATCGGCAAGACCGCGATGCTGGATTACCTGGCGCAGCACGCGGCCGACTGCCGCGTTGCGCGGGTGACGGGCGTTGAACAGGAAAGGGAGATGGCGTTTGCCGGGCTCCACCAGCTGTGCGCGCCGTTCCTGGGCCGGCTCGGGCATCTCCCGGATCCGCAGCGTGACGCGCTACGTACGGCATTCAATATGCAGGGCGGGAATGTGCCCGACCGCTTCGCGGTCGGCATGGCAACCTTGAGCCTGCTGTCGGACCTGGCCACGGAACGACCGCTGGTCTGTGTGGTGGACGACGCGCAGTTGCTGGACCAGGCCTCAGCTCAGGCGCTGGCGTTCGTCGCCCGTCACCTGGCGGCCGCGCCGGCCGCAGCAATCTTCGCGGTGCGCCAGCCTGCCGAGGGACAGCACCTGGCCGGGCTGCCAGAGTTTCAGCTCGGCGGGCTGGCCGACGCTGACGCGCGGGCACTGCTTGACTCGGTCGTGATCGGCCCGCTGGACGAGCGGGCACGCGACCGGATCATTGCCGAGGCAAAGGGCAACCCCCAGGCATTGCTCGAACTACTACGCGGGCTGACGCCGGGGCAGCTGGACGGCGGGTTCGGCCTGCCCAGCGTCGTGCCGGTGCCGGGCCGGATCGAGAAGGACTACCGGCGGCAGCTCGCCCTGCTTCCAGCCGCGACGCAGTTGCTGCTGCTGATCGCCGCAGCCGAACCGGCCGGAGACCCGGCATTGGTATGGCGGGCGGCCGGGCACCTCGGAGTCCAGGCTGAGGCCGCGGCGCCCGCGACGGCCGCCGGGCTCCTGGAGTCCACCGGTCAGCTGAGGTTCTGTCATCCGCAGGCTCGGGTTGCGGTCTACCGAGCTGCCACGCCGCGGCAGCGCCAGAATGTCCACCGCGCTCTCGCCGAGACCGGCAATTCCGATGTCAGTCCTGATCAGCGAGCGTGGCATCGGGCCCACGCCACAACTCACCCGGACGAGGACGTCGCTGCCGAGCTCTCGCGTTCGGCCGACCGGGCGCGCGCCCGCGGCGGCCTGGCCGCCGCGGCAGCGTTCGGCGAACGTGCGGCCGAGCTTACGCCCGAGCCGACGTGCCGGGCTCGCCGCACGCTGGACGCGGCGCAGGCCAAGCGGGAGGCCGGTGCGCCGGACGCGGCGCGCCGGCTGCTGGCCCTGGCGCAGGCCGGGCCGCTGGATGAGCTCGGGTGGGCGCGCGCGGAGCTGCTGCGCGCCCAGCTGGCAGCCCGCCCGGGCCATGGTCGCGGCGGACGGCTGCTCCTGCTCGACGCAGCCAAACGACTGGAGCCGCTCGATGCCGGGCTGGCCCGCGAGGCCTACCGCGAGGCGTTCGGTGCCGCGCTGACCGCGGGGTGCCTGGGCCTGCCCGGCGGGATGACGCAAGTCGCCGAGGCCATCCGGGCGACGTCCGCTTCGCGGCCGCCACGTGGCACCGACTTAATGCTGGACGGCCTGGCGGCGCTGGTCATCGATGGACACCGCGTGGGCGCGCCGATGCTCAAGCGAGCCGTGCGCGCCTTCCGCGACGAAATGGTACTAGCCCCGGAGGCGCTGCGCTGGCTGCCGTTCGCCTGCCGGATGTCCCGCGCGGCGTGGGACGACGAGAGCTGGCATGCTCTCTCGGCTCGGCTAATCGAGCTGGCTCGCCAGGCGGGTTCGCTGACGGCGCTCCCGGACGCACTGCAAGACGGGACGGCGCTCGGCCTCGCCACCGGCGAGACCGCGATCGCGACTGCGATGGCACGCGAGGCAGAGACAGTCGCGGAGGCGACGGCCAACCCGCTGAGGCCCTATGGCGCTCTGCTCGTCGCCGCCTGGCGAGGAGAGGAAGCCGAGGCCTCCCGGCTGATCGCCGCCGACACGGCAGATTCGACGGTACACGGCGACGGGCAGCGACTGACCGCCACGGCCTGGGCCACCGCGGTGCTCAACAACGGCCTGAGCCGCTATGACAAGGCGCTGACCGCGGCCGAGCAGGCCAGCGCAGACCCGGACGAGCTGGGGCTGGACAGCTGGTCGCTGGCCGAGCTGATCGAGGCGGCGGCCCGGACCGGAGCCCCGGAGCGTGCTTCCGGTGCCCTCCGGCGGCTTTCTGAGGCCACTAGCGCCGCCGCTACCGACTGGGCGCTCGGAATCCAGTCCCGGTCAAAGGCGCTGCTCAGCGGCGTCGAGCACGCCGAGCGCCTGTATCTCGAGGCGATCGAGCGGCTCGGCCGTACCCGGATCCGCGCGGATCTGGCTCGCGCGCACCTGGTCTACGGCGAATGGCTGCGCCGCCAGGGCCGCCGTGGTGACGCCCGGGAGCAGCTGCGCACCGCCCACGGCATGCTGAATGCGATGGGAATGGAAGGATTCGCCGAACGGGCCCGCAAGGAACTGCTGGCCACCGTGGAAACCGCCCGCAAGCGCACGACCGAGACGGTGAACGACCTCACCGCGCAAGAGGCGCAAATCGCCAGGCTCGCCCGCAACGGGCACAGTAACTCCGAGATCAGTACCCAGCTGTTCATCAGCCCGCGTACTGTCGAATCGCACCTGCGCAAGGTCTTCAGCAAGCTCGGCATCAGCTCCCGGAAGGAACTGCGCGCAGCCCTGCCCGAGCTCGACCGTATCCCCGTGGCGGCCTAGCCTGCCTGGCGGCCTCCCCGAGCCTTGCATGCTGCAGGCACCGGGCACCGGAGGACTAGAAAGGCCTTTATCCGAACGAGCCGTCGTGCGTGCCTACCTCATGTGCGACGCCTAGCCGGCCTGGCTAGCGTCCGGGCCGCCGGACAGCGCGCGGTGGAGCTGACTGCGGGAGTTGATGCCGAGCTTGGCGAAGACCTTGCTCAGGTGGTATTGGACGGTGTGGGAGCTGATGAACAGCCGGTCGGCGATCTCCGGGTTTGACAGGCCGTCGCTGGCCAGCCGCGCGACCTGGGCCTCCTGCGCGGTCAGGGCTTTGCTGGCCCCGACGGTGGCCAGGTCGGTGCGCTTGCGGGCGGTTACCCCGGTGGCTAGCAGCTCCCGGCGGGCCCGTTCGGCAAATCCCTCCATCCCCATTGTGTCGAGCATGCCGTGTGCGGTGCGCAGCTGCTCCCTGGCCTGCGAGCGCCGGCCCTGGCGGCGCAGCCATTCGCCGTAGAGCAGGTGGGCGCGGGCAAGCTCCGGGCGGAGCTCGGTGCGGGCCAGCCGGTCGATCGCCTCCCGGTACCAGCCATCGGCGGCGCCGTCCTCGGCCACCAGCGCGCGTGAGCGCGCCTCGATCCCCAGCCCGAAGTCGGTGCCGCCGACCTGCGTCGTTTCCGCCAGCCGTTCCAGGGCATCACCGGCCATCTGCCTATCCCCGCTGCGTGAGGCGGCCTCTATCAGCTCGGGCAACGCCCACGAGGAAACAAAGCCTCCGGACGGGTCCCCGGCGGCCTGCTGGGCCGCCTCCCGTGCCTGCTCGTAGCGGCCCCGGCCGTTGTGGAGGATGGCGGCCGCCCAGCGCGCGTACGTCACCGCAATCCCCTGGCCCTCGGCCTCGGCGGCATTGATCGTTGCGTCGATCAGCGGAACGGCCTCGGCCTGGCTGCCCTGCAGACCCACGAGCAGAAGGGCAGCGTAAGGCGGATAGCGCGCCCCGGTCACCTCGCAAACCGCATTAATCTCCGCGATCAGGGCAGCCGCCACCCCGAAGTCACCGCTCCAGGCGGCACTCACGCCTGCCGTCGACAGGTCGATCGGCAGGCGGTCTAGGGCGCCCGCGTCACGGACGAGCTGGACATGCCGGGCGAGGATCGCGCGATAGCCGTCGTCGTCCCACACGAGGGCGGCTGGAAGGAGGGCCATGAAGCTCCACCGGAGTCTGTCGCCGGCGGAGACGCTGTCGCTGGCAAACAGGCTTACTGCCTGCCGCAACGTCGGAGCCGCGGCGGGCAGTCCGTCGGTGATCAGCAGCGCCAGGCCGTCCAGCAGCAGTTCCACCGGACCCGGGTGCGGCGACCGGGGCAGGGCCAGAGCAGCGCGGCAGATCTCCGCCATGTCCTCAGCCGCCAGGTGCCCGGCCGAAAATGCCGCTGTCCAGGCGTCGAGGTAGGTCTCGCGGGCCAACCCGGGGTTGAGCGGCTCCAGGCGCCGGGCCGCCCGGAGCAGCAGCGGGGGGGCGTCGCTGCCCACGCTCGAGGCGAACGCGACCTGCCCGCGCAGCAGGTCTACCCGGGCGCTGGCGAACTCGTCCAGCGGCCAGGCCTCCGTCATGACCAGCAGCCCCAGGGCCTTGTCAAACGCGCCGGCCTGCGCGCTGGCCTGCGCCGCGGCCAGCGTGCGTTCGACCAGGCGCGCCGGATCGGCGGTCAGCCGCACCGAGCGCTCCAGGAACGCCGCGGCTGCGGCCATCCCGCCGCGGGCCTGTGCCCGGCCCGCCGAGCGCTCAAGCACCGCCGCGACCTCCTCATCCGGGCCGTCCGTAGCCTGAGCCAGGTGCCAGGCCCGCCGATCCGGATCAGCCGCCAGATCGGTCGCCTCCGCCAGTACCCTGTGCACCTCGCGCCGGTCCGCGAACGACGCCGACCGGTAGGCGACCGAGCGCACCAGCGGATGCCGGAACCGGACCCGCGCGCCGAACTCCGCCAGACCCGCCTCGACCGCCAGCGCGGCCGCCTCCTGGACCGGGAGCCCAAGCCGCCCTGCCGCTCGCCACACCAGCGACCGGTCGCCCGACGGATCGGCCGCCGCCAGCAGCAGCAGTCGCCGGGCCTGGGCCGGCAGGGCGTCCAGCCTCCGCCGGAAACTGTCCTCGATCCGGCCCGTCAACGACACCTGGCCGGGCAACCCGAACCCGCCCGCCAGCTCAGCGGGCGTCATCCCGCGCGGCAGCTCCAGCAACGCCAGCGGGTTCCCCCGCGCCTCGGCGACAATTTGGTCCAGGACCCGCGCATCCAGCGGCCCGGCCAGCGCCGAATCCAGCAGGGCCCTGGCATCAGCGTCCGCGAGCCCCTCGATCACCAGGTCCGGCAGTCCCGCCAGTTCCTCGCCCAGCACCCGGGCCGCGAACACCAGCCCGACCGGCTCGGCCGCAAGCCGCCGCGCCACAAACCCCAGCGCCTGCGCCGACTCATGATCCAGCCACTGCTGGTCATCGATCACGCACACCAGAGGCCGTTCCCCGGCCACGTCCGACAGCAGGCCCAGCACCGCCAGCGCCACCAGGAACCGGTCTGGCGCCGAGCCCGCGCTGATGCCGAACACAGTCCGCAACGCCTCCCGTTGCGGCACGGGCAACTGTTCCAGCCGGTCTAGCATCGGCGCCAGCAGCTGATGCAACCCGCCGAATGCGAACTCCATCTCGGACTGCACGCCCGCGACGCGCACCACCCGGCAGCCCCCAGCCTGCCCGGCCAGGTAATCCAGGAGCGCCGTCTTACCTACACCCGGCTCGCCGCGCACCACCAGCACCCGGCTCTGGCCGGCCCGGACAGCCGCGACAAGACCCGCCAGCAACCTGACCTCGCCGACCCGGCCCCGCAGCAGTACGGCATGTCCTGGCGAGTGAGATTCTGCGGCCATCCCCGGTACCGGAACTACACCGCCGCCAGGGCGCGGACACCGTGCATGGCGGCGCCATTACATGCCCGTGAGGAAAACAACATGCCATGATCGACTAGCCGGGCGTGACCGGTCACACGGCCCTCCAAGCTGGGCGGAAGTCAACGCGAAGAGATCCTGAGGCCGCGCAGCGAAGCCCGAGGCTGGAACCATTGCCTGGCGAGCAGCCTAACCCCTGGGAGCCCGGGCAGGGAATACATTCCCCCCCCGCGCAACATGGGTGTTTAGCGAGGTTGGCGTCAGCTCGCAGAAATCCGTCCGCGGGCCCTCCCTGACCTCGAGCGAGCGGGTCTGCGTGGTCCAGGCCACGCCGATCACCGTCCCTGGCCCCGACCGCCGAGGCCCTGCCCGACGGCTCGAACTCCGCCGCGATGGCGGCGGAAAAACATCCTCAGGGGTTACTGGAGATCAACCTCTTGACAGGTATCTCTGCTTGTCAGTTGGCTAGAGACGGCAGTCGCCGTAGCGTCGCGCTCTTGCTTGTCTCGTGCCTCCACGGAGGCGCGCGGGCGAAGCGCCGCATGCCTGCTGACTTGGCCAGGTCGTGGGAACGGCTGGTGCTGAACTGATAGGCGGAGATGGGTACACGTACGCGGCCTGAGCGGACACCGGCGCTGCTGGACCGGCAGCGAGAACGCGCGGCGCTTGATGGTCTCCTCGGTGATCTGCGATCCGGGCGCGGGCGGGCGCTGGTGGTACGTGGCGAGGCTGGGGTGGGCAAGTCGGCGCTGCTGGAGTACGTGGTGGGGGCGGCACCGGATTTGCGGGTCGCGCGGGCCGCCGGGGTGGAATCGGAGATGGAGCTGGCGTTCGCCAGCCTGCACCAGCTGTGCGCTCCGCTGCTGGACCGCCTCGAGCGGCTTCCGGCTCCGCAGCACGACGCGCTCGGAGTAGCGTTCGGGCTGCGCGACGGGGACGCGCCGGACCGGTTTCGGGTCGCACTGGCATGCTTGACGCTGCTCTCGGAAGTCGCGGAGGAACGGCCGCTGTTGTGCGTGGTCGATGATGCCCAGTGGCTTGACCGCTCGTCCGCGCAGGTGCTGGCCTTCGCGGCGCGGCGGCTGCTGGCCGAGCCCGTGGGGCTCATCTTCGCCGCGCGCGAACCGGGCGAACAGCTCCTGGCCCTTCCGGACCTGGAGGTGCCGGGACTGCGTGACGAGGACGCCAGGGCGCTACTGCGCTCGGTGGTGCGATCGCCGCTCGATGAGCAGGTTCGGGAGCGGATCCTGACCGAGACGAACGGCAACCCGCTGGCCCTGCTGGAGCTGCCGCGCGGGCTGAGCCCGACGCAGCTGGCGGGCGGCTTCGGCGTGCCGGACGAGCTCTCGCTGCCGGGTCGGATAGAGGAGAGCTTTCTCCGGCGGGCGGAGGCGCTGCCGGAAGCGACGTGGCTCATGGTGTTGATTGCGGCCGCCGACCCTATAGGCAACCCTGCCCTCTTGTGGCGCGCTGCCACCCAGCTCGGGCTCTCCCCCGACGCCATTGTCTCCGCCGAGGCGGAGGGACTGCTCAAGATCGGCGGACGTGTCGTATTCCGCCACCCGCTCGTCCGCTCTGCGATCTACAGGGCGTCATCGCCGGGCGACCGCCAGAAAGTCCACGGCGCCCTGGCGGCGGTGACCGATCCCGACCTCGATCCCGATCGGCGTGCCTGGCACCGGGCGCAGGCGGCCATCGGCCCTGACGAGGAGGTCGCGGCCGAGCTCGAACGATCGGCCGGCCGTGCCCAGAGGCGGGGCGGGCTCGCCGCCGCGGCGGCGTTCCTGGCGCGGGCGGTCGAGCTCACCTTGGACCCCGAGTCGCGGGCTCGCCGTGCCTTGGCCGCCGCGCAGGCCATGTACCTCGCGGGAGCTCCCGACGCCGCCCGCGGGCTGCTGTCGACCGCCGAGGCTGGGCCGCTTGGCAAGCTCGAGCGCGCCCAGGTGGACATGATCCGGGCCCAGATCGCCTACTCAACCAATCGTGGCAGCGACGCGCCGGCCCTGCTGCTCCGTGCCGCGCGGCGGCTCGAGCCCCTCGACCTGCGCATGGCCAGGGATACCTACCTCGATGCCATGCTTGCCGCCCACTTCGCGGGCCGTCTCGCCCCCGGCAGCCTCCGCGAAGCGGCGGAGGCGGCACGCCGCGTCCCCCCCGCCGCCGAGCCCTCCATGGCCTCCGAACTCCTGCTTGATGGACTGGCGATCGCGTACATTGACGGATACTCCGCAGGCGTGCCAGCGCTCGAGCAGGCCGTAACCGGCTTCCGCAGCGCCGCAGCGACCCTGGATGAACAGCTGCGCTGGCTGTGGCCGGCCGCCCACGTCGCGATGGCCCTGTGGGACGACGAATCCTACGACGTGCTGTCCGCGCGCCACATCGAGATCGGTCGCAACGCAGGGGTGCTCGCGGTGCTGCCGACCGCATTGACGACCCGCATCGTCGCCTCCGCATTCTTCGGTCAGCTCACGGCCGCCGAGGAGTTGATCGGTGAGATGCGAGCACTGACCGACGCCATGGGAATCCCCACGCCGGCCTATGGTCCCCTTTTCGTCGCTGCCTGGCAAGGCCGGGAGGCGGCAGCCTCGGCCGTGATCGACGCAGCTGTCCGGGAGTTCACGATGAGCGGCGAAGGCGCCGTGCTGGCCTTCGCCGACTATGCACGCGCGGTTCTATACAACGGCCTCGGTCGTTACCAGGACGCGCTCACCGCGGCTGCGGCGACCGACTCCTTCCAAGGCGAAGGAGTCACCATCTACACCCAGGGGCTCCTAGAGCTCATAGAGGCCGCGGCCCGCGACGGAGCGCTCGGGCGTGCCGCGGACGCCTTGCGGCGCCTGGAGGAGATGACCCACGCCAGCGGCACCGACTGGGGGGCAGGCGTCCGAGCTAGATCGCAGGCGTTGCTCAGCGGAGACGGCGCGGCCGAGCCGCTCTATCGTGAGGCGATTGAGCGGCTCGGCCGAACTCGCGTCCGCCCCCAGCTGGCGCGTGCGCACCTGGTGTACGGCGAGTGGCTGCGCCGGGAAAACCGCCGCGTGGACGCTCGTCGCGAACTCCGGCATTCATTCGACATGTTCACCGACATGGGCATGGTTGCGTTTTCCGAGCGCGCGAGACGCGAGCTGGCGGCCGCAGGGGAGAAGGTCCCAAGGCAGGCCGCGGACAGACCGCACGACCTCACGAGCCAGGAGACACAGATCGCCCGCCTCGCCCGGTCGGGCCTGTCCAACCCGGAGATCGCCGCCCAGCTGTTCCTGTCCGCGCGAACGGTCGAATATCACCTGCGCAAGGTGTTTACCAAGCTCGACATCAGCTCCCGTCGCCAGCTCGCGGAAGCGCTGCCCGACGGCCGCCGCGCCGGGCCGATGGCCTGACCGCGGAGTCTGGAACCTCAGGCCGCCGACTGCGTGGCCCGGGCTTCAGCCGATCGCCCGGGTGCCAGTAGGTGCAGGGCGTCGTGACCGGAGGTGGCTCAGAACACATTGACGCCGGCCGGCACCAGCGCAGCCAGACCAGGGCACCGCCAGGGACTTCCACGGATGCGACCAGCCGCCCCGAAGGGCAATCGTTGATGTCAGAGGCGACGACGACATCAGCGCGCATCCGCTCACGCCGCCGGCTCGGTGCACGTGATCGTGCGGTGCACCGAGCCTAGGAGGACTGGCGCTTGTGCCACCCGACGTCGCGTTGGCATGAGCGCTACGGGCTGGCGCGGGCTGTGGTAGCGGGCCCCAGCGATATGGAGCTTCTTGCAAAAGGAGGCAGGCGGCCATGACGACGGACATCATCCAGGCTGGCGGCGGCGTTCCCACATCGGCTGACGGTCAGCCACAAGCCCTGGCCGGGGGAGAGGCGCTGACTGGCGGCGGAGACCGGGCTGATGTGGAGGCGACGCTCGCAAGGCTGAAGACCAGCCGGGATGGCCTTGCGGCCGCGGAGGCAGGCCGGCGGCTGGCAGAGACGGGGCCGAACGCGATCGCGGCGAAGCGCCGCGGCGTGCTGGCCGAAGTGGCGTCGTTCTTCTGGGGGCCGATCCCGTGGATGATCGAGGTTGCCCTGATCTTGTCGGCGGTGCTGCGGCACTGGCCGGATGTGATCATCGTCGGGGTGCTGCTGGTGTTCAACGCAGCGGTCGGATTCTGGCAGGAACACACCGCCGCCGATGCGGTGGCGGCGCTGAAACGCCAGCTTGCGCCGCGCGCCGCCGTACTCAGGGACGGGGCCTGGACCGAGATCGACGCCGCCGACCTGGTGCCCGGCGATGTGATCCGCATCCAGCTCGGCGACGTGGTCCCTGCTGATGTGGTGCTGCTGGACGGGGAGTACCTGCGGGTGGACCAGTCCGCGCTGACCGGGGAGTCGCTGCCGGCTGACAAGGGGCAGGGTGATGTGGCCTACTCGGGATCGGTGGCCGTCCAGGGCAGCATGACCGCCGCCGTAACCGCGACCGGGGCGGCGACCTACTTCGGGAAGACCACCAAGCTAGTCGCCGCCGCGCAGCCGAAGTCGCATTTCCAGCGGGCCGTGCTGATGATCGGGGATTACCTGATCTGGCTATCCCTGGCTATGGTCGTCCTGCTGGTGGTCGTGGAGATCTTCCGCGGCGCGCAGATCCTCACCCTGGTCCAGTTCGCCCTGATCCTGACCGTTGCCGCGATCCCGGTGGCCATGCCCGCCGTGCTGTCGGTCACCATGGCGGTCGGCGCGGTGGCACTGTCGAAGATGAAGGCGGTCGTCACCCGGCTGGAGTCGATCGAAGAGATGGCCGGCATCGACGTGCTGTGCACGGACAAGACCGGCACCCTGACCCAGAACAAGCTCACCCTCGCCGACCCGGCCATCGTCGACGGCACCGCCCCGGACCAGGTGGTCCTGGCCGCTGCCCTGGCGTCGGAGCCGGGCAGCACCGACGCGATCGACCGGGCCGTGGTCGCGGCCGCGGGCGGGCCGGACGCGCTGACGGATTACCGGCAAACCCGGTTCGTCCCCTTCGACCCGGTCAGCAAGCGCACCGAGGCAGACGTGACCGGTGACGGCGCCACATTCACCGTGACCAAGGGCGCTCCCCAGGTGGTGATTGGCCTGTGTGAGCACGACCTGGCCAGCGACGGCGACCAGCGCGCTCTGCGGCATGCGACGGACACCGTGGCCAAGCTCGCGGCTCGCGGGTACCGGACCCTCGGGGTGGCACGACGGCAGGAGGGCAAGCCGTGGCAGTTGCTGGGGCTGCTGCCGCTGACCGACCCACCCCGCCCCGACTCCGCCGACACCATCCGACGGGCGCGCGAGCACGGGCTGGCAGTGAAAATGCTCACCGGCGACAACACCGCCATAGCCACTCAGATGGCGGCCGAGATAGGCCTCGGCACCCGGATCGAGCCTGCGGGGAACATCTTCGCTGCCGACTCGGACGGCAAGCCCGGCGAGGATATCGCGGAACGGATCGAATCCCTGGACGGGATCGCCGAAGTGTTTCCCGAGCACAAGTACCAGATCGTCAGGGCCCTGCAAGCCCGCGGGCACATCGTGGGCATGACCGGAGACGGGGTCAACGACGCGCCCGCGCTCAAACAGGCCGACGCCGGGATCGCCGTCGCCGGGGCCACCGACGCCGCCCGCGCCGCCGCCGACCTAGTCCTCACCGCTCCCGGCCTGTCGGTCATCGTCGCCGCGATCGAACAGGCCCGGAAGATCTTTGAGCGGATGAACTCCTACACCATCTACCGGGTCGCCGAGACCATCCGCATCGTGCTGTTCGTGGTCGCGGCCATACTCGCGTTCGACTTCTACCCGATCACCGCCATCTTGATCATCTTGCTGGCGCTGTTCAACGACCTGCCCATCATGACCATCGCGGTCGACAACACCCCCATCGACCCCCAGCCGGTTCGCTGGGACATGCGCCGCGTGCTGACCGCATCCACCGTGCTCGGCGCGATCGGCGTGATCGCGACCTTCGGGATGCTCGTCCTGGCGAAGCTGTGGCTGCACTTGGACATCGCCCAGATCGAGACGCTGATCTTCCTCAAGCTGGCCGTGGCCGGGCACCTGACCCTGTTCAGCGCCCGCAGCCGTGGCCCATTCTGGGCCCGGCCCTGGCCCGCCCCGGCGATGATCTGGTCCGCGGTGGGCACCAAGATCCTGGCCACCTTGCTGGTTGCCTTCGGCCTCGGGCTCATCACCCCCATCAGCTGGCCTCTCATCGGCCTGGTCTGGACCTACGCCGTCGCCTGGCTGTTCATCTCAGACCAGGCCAAGCTGGCCGTCTACCGCCACCTCAGCCACAGCGGCCGGCAACATCAGCGATTCCTCTCCCGCCTCAGAGTGGGCCTGCACATCAGCGGCGGTTCCGGGTAGTGGGCAGAACCTGGCAGTTGCCCAGGGGCCATTCGAGCGTTCGCGCGGACAGGAACAGCTGGGCACCGGCTTCCGGGCTGGTGCGCCGCCGACACGACAACCAGGCCCTGGCGGAGCTCGGCCGCAGGCAGCGCTGGCAGCGCGGTCACCGGACCGGTTCCGTCACGGGGTCCGCGCGGCGCTGATGGTGGTGCCGGCCCGGCCGGCCAGGATGTCGGCGGCATCGGTCAGTGCGCCGATCGCTGCCGGCTGGCCGGATGCCGTGACGAAGCGGATGCACGCTTCGACCTTGGGACCCATCGACCCGGCCGGAAACGTCATGGCCGAGAGCGCGACGGTGTCGATGGCGTGGATTGGCCGCGCGCCCGGCGTGCCGTAGCCGCAGATGACCGCCGGCACGTCAGTGAGCACGAGCAGCCGGTCGGCTTTGAGCGTCATCGCCAGCTCGGCCGCGGTCAGGTCCTTGTCGACAACAGCTTCCACTCCGGTGAGTTCACCGGTGCTCGACCGGATCACCGGTACGCCGCCGCCTCCGCCGCAGACCACCAGCACGCCGGCGTCGGCCAGGGAGCGCACGGTCTCGATCTCCACCAGCTCCCGTGGCCGGGGAGAGGGAACAACGCGCCGCCAGCGGGGCCCGTCGGCGGCGATGGTCCACCCCAGGCGCGCGGCCAGCGCCTGCGCCTTGCCCTTGTCGTAGCTGGCCCCGATGAACTTGGTGGGCTCACCGAACGCTGGGTCGGACGGGTCGACGACCGTCTGGCTGATGATGCAGGCCGCGCGCTGGGCGACGCCCACGTTACGGAGCTCCTGGACGAGCCAGTACCCGATCATGCCCTGGGTCTGGGCGACCAGCACGTCGAGCGGATACGGCCGGCTCAGGCTCGTATCCTCCTGACTTTCCAGCGCGAGCAGCCCCACCTGCGGCCCGTTGCCGTGGCACAGCACGAGCTGGTGATCGCTGGCCAGCGGCGCGAGGGCCGCAGCGGCCTGCGTGATGTGCCGCCGCTGGATCACGGCGTCCGGCCGTTCGCCCCGCTCGAGCAGAGCGTTTCCGCCCAGGGCCACTACGACGCGCATCGCTCACCCCGCCAGCGACCCGACGAGCAGCGCCGTCATGACCGCGGGCCAAGCGTGGCGATCATGAGGGCCTTGATGGTGGGCATCCGGTTCGCGGCCTCGTCGAACACAACGGAGGCAGGTGACTCGAAGACATCGTCGGTGACTTCCAGGGCGTCCAGCCCGCGTTTGGCGTAGATCTGCTCGCCGATTTCGGTGTCGCGGTTGTGCAGGGCGGGCAGGCAGTGCATGAACTTGACCGCCGGGTTGCCAGTGGCCTTCAGCACCGCGGCGTTGACCTGGTAAGGGAGAAGCTGGTCGATCCGGGAGCCCCGCTGGTCTTCCGGTTCGCCCATCGACAGCCATACGTCGGTGTAGACGAAGTCCACCCCGGCCACGCCGGCATCGACGTCCTCGGTCACGAGGAGCCTGGCGCCTGATCCGGCGGCCAGGCCCGCGGCGATGCCGCGCACCTGCGCCGGCGGCTGCAGCGCGACCGGGGCGCAGATGCGCGCGTCCATGCCGAGCGTGGCCCCGGTCACCAGCAGCGAGTTCGCGGTGTTGTTCCGGCCATCGCCCAGGTAGCAGAAGGACATCTCCGCCAGCGGCTTGCTGCAATGATCGGTCATGGTCAGGATGTCGGCCAGCATCTGGGTCGGGTGCCAGGTGTCGGTGAGGCCGTTCCAGACCGGTACCCCGGCGAACTCCCCGAGGATGTCCATGGATTCCTGGGTGAACCCGCGGTATTCGATGCCGTCGAACATGCGCCCCAGCACGCGGGCGGTGTCCTTCACCGACTCCTCGTGACCGAGGTGCGATTCTCCCGGGCCGAAGTAGGCGACGTGCCCGCCCTCGTCGTGGGCGGCGACCTCGAAGGCGGACAGGGTCCGCGTGGAGGTCTTCTCGAAGATCAGGGCGATGTTGCGGCCCGCGAGCCGCTGCCCGGTCGCCCCGTCACGCTTTTCCGCCCGCACCTTTCTGGCCTCCTCGACGAGGAAGAGGAACTCGTCCGCGTTCAGGTCGGTTACCTTCAACAGACTGCGCCCGCGCAGGTTCATCGAATGCTCCTTACGTCGCTAGGCCGGATCGCGCTCGATCGGGCAGGTCATGCACCGGGGGCCGCCGCGCCCGCGGCCGAGTTCGCTGCCGGGCACCTCGATCACCTCGATGCCATGCTTGCGCAGCATGGTGTTGGTGGCGTTGTTGCGGTCATAGCCGAGGATCACACCGGGGGCTACCGCCAGGTAGTTGGTCCCGTCATCCCACTGCTCCCGCTCGGCGGCCCGGATGTCCTCGTCGGTGACCAGCACGGTGACCGCGTCAACGCCGATCGCCTCGGCGAGGGCGCCCCAAAGGCTGCGGTTGCGGGTGACCTTCAGGCGTTCCCCGTCGGGCGTGATGGTCCACGAGCGCGGGTCGCGGTCGATATAGGGATAGAGCACGAAGGTCGCGCGGTCGATCATGGTCATCAGCGTGTCGAGGTGCATCGTCGCGTGGGACTTCGGAATCTCCATGGCGATCACGCTGCGGGCCTGACCACTGCCGAACAGGGCGCGGGCGAGGATCTCCGCCGCCATCGGCGCGGTGCGCTCACCCATGCCGATCAGCACCGTGCCATGGCCCAGCACGTGCACGTCGCCGCCCTCCACGCTGGCCGGCATGTGATTGGCGTCGTCGCCGCCGTAGTAGGTGAGGAAGTCGGCTTCGGCGAACATGGGGTGATAGTTGTACATGGCGCGGATGTGCAGGCTCTCCCGCTGCCGGGCGGGCTTGGCCATCGGATTCATCGAGACCCCGCCGTAGGCCCAGGCAGAGTTGTCACGGGTGAAAAGGTGGTTGGGCAGCGGCGGCAGCAGAAAGTCATCGGCGCGCAGCATGTCCCATTTCAGGCTCCTGGCGTGCAGTGGCTTCAGGTCGGCCTTGAGCACCCCGCCGATCAGGTACTCGGCGAGCTGCGACCCGTCGAGACCCTCGAACAGCTCGCGCAGCGGGCCGGCCAGCTCCGGGCCCGCGATCTCGGGGGTGCACACCCGGTCTAGCACAAATGTCCGGCCCGCGGGCAACTCCAGCGTCTCGGCCAGCAGCTGCGCGAAGTAATGCACCTGCACGCCCTGGTCGCGGAGGATCTGGGCGAACACGTCGTGCTCTTCCTTGGCTTTCCTCGCCCACAGCACGTCGTCGAACAGCAGGCCGGCGATGTTCTGCGGGGTGAGCCGGGACAGCTCCAGCCCCGGCCGGTGAATGATGGCCTGCCGCAGCTGGCCCACCTCTGATTGCACGCTGAAGGTCATCTCAGCTCTCCGCTCCGGCCTCGGCTGGGGTGGTCACCTGGCCGGTGTCCTCCCGGCGCGCCTTGAGGAAGGCGTAGATGACGACCCCGGCCAGCACCAGGATCAGCGCCTGGTACACCGACTTGTAGCCGGCGGCGAACGTGACCCACAGCGAGAACAGCACCCCGGCCCCGGCGATGGCCAGGTCCCTGATCAGCTGCCGGCCCTGCACCCGGCGCCGCCTGGACACCAGGTAGGCCAGCTGAGCGCAGGCCGAGAACAGGTAGGGGATCGCCACCATGACCACGGTCAGGTCCACCAGATCGGTGAAGACGGTCAGCCCGGCTGCGGTGGTGTAGCTCCACAGCATCAGCAGCGAGGGCAGCAGCGCCGCCGTCAGCACGCCGAACCATGCGGTGTGCTTGCGGTCGTTCCAGGCGAACGCCTGCGGGAACAGGCCGTCCTGGGCTGCGGCGCGGGACACCTCGGCGGTGACCAGCGTCCAGCCGTTCAGCGCTCCGATGCCGGAGACCACGGCCAGCGCGGCCACCAGCTTCCCGGCCCATATGCCGTGAGTGAAGATCGTGCCGAACGCGGTCACGAACGGCGCGGTGTTGTTAATCAGCTCGTGGTGCGGGACCAGGCCCATGATCGCGGCCGATACGGCCAGGTACAAGATCGCGCTGGCGCCGGTACCGAGCAGCGAGGCGCGGCCCACGTTGACCTGCGGGTTCTTGACCCGCTTGGCGGTGACCGCGGCGACCTCGATTCCGATGAAGGAGAACAGGGCCACACCGGCCGCGATGCCGATCGCGCTGTACAAGCTGCCGCCGGAGGCGTTGAACGCGCCGAAGTTGCCCTTGGACACGAAGAACCAGCCCACCACCCCGACGAACAGCAGCGGCAGGAACTTCAGCACCACGGTCAGGTTCTGGAACCAGGCCATCTGCCTGACCCCGGCCAGGTTGATGAGCGCCGGGATCCACAGGCCGGACAGGGCGATGCCCCAGTTCCCGATACCTGACGGCTTGATGCCGAACAAGGCGTCGACGTAGAAGACCCAGGCCGCCACGATGGCCGCGTTGCCGGCCCAGGCCTGGATCCAGTAGCACCATCCGGTCAGGTAGCCCGCGAAGTCGCCGAACTCGTGCCGGGCGTAGGCGTACAGCCCGCCGTCGGAGTTCGGGATCCGCCTGGTCAGCTGGCCGAACATCGCGGCCAGGAGCATCGCGCCGAGGGCGATCACGCCGAGCACTGCGATCGAACTGGTACCTGCGTCGGCCAGCACGGCCGGCATGGCAAAGACCCCGGTCCCGACGACGCTGCCGACGACCAGACCGGTCGCCGAGGTCAGGCCTAGCGTGCGGGCCTTCTGCTGATCCTTCTCTGATGGCAGCTCCGGTTCCAGACGCGACTCACCCAGCGGGTGGGCAGTGACAGCACGGGACATGGCTTCCTCCTACCGGGGCGGCCGATCTGGTCGTCCCGCAGCGCCAAGGTTGTTACTGGCATCCACGCTCGCGCTCCCGGGTGGCCCTTCACATCCGTCGAGGACCCTAGTCGGCACCCTCGTCCGCAATTCGCGGACCGGGTGACGGTGTGCCCGCCGCCGAAGACCGGGACCGGGCACGTGACCGGAAGCCTGGCCAGGGCACGACCGGCTCGCACGCCACACAGTGCTTCAGGCCCACGCAGGCCGGCACATCAGGTAACTCGGGCGCTCATAGCATCGGCGTGACCGCTCGCCGATCTGGAGCCCGATAGCGGCCGGTCAGCAGCTGTGCCAGCCGCGATTGAACCAGCGCCGGACACGGCTGGTGCCGAACGCCACCTTGTACACCGCCCCGCTCCACCTCGGTGGGCTGCTAGCGCCTCTGCTGCCGCTCGCGGTCCGGATCGCCACGCGGCCGCGGAAAAGAGACCGAACGCTTACTCGTGGTAACGTCGGCTGCAGGCCGGTCGAAATGGGGTGGTGAGACCCACCAGTGGAGGTGCCGGATGGCCGAGTTCCCGCCACCGCCAGAGGGAATTGTGCTGGCCCATTTCATCGTGTCGGATGATGTTGAGCGTTCCCGGCGCTTCTACACCAAAGTACTCGGCGGCAGGGTGGTCTTGGGTGCGCAATTCCTGACGCCGCCGAAACAGCACCAGTACGAGAAGCGCTGCTACATCCGCGATCCCGACGGTCATCTGATCGAAGTGGGGCAAACCACGGACCCAGAGGGTGACTGGTACCCCGCTCACTGGCCGCCGAGTACGCGCGCCGGCGATTCCGAATGATGCCCGGTCAACGGCAACGCCCCGCGAATCGGCGCTGGCCACGCCCCCGGACACTGAGCGTCGATCCACCGCGTGTTGCTGAGGAGCTTGGGTCATGACCACCGCGATCATCGGCACCGGAGGGATCGGATCGGTCATCGCCCGGCAGCTCGCTTCGGGCGGCGAGGCCCTGCGGCTGTCGAGCGCCGACACTAAGTCGGCACGAACGCTGGCCGCAGAAATCGGTCGCGCGGCAGTCGTCGCCGCCGACAACCGTGACGCATTGCAGGGCGCCGATGCCGTCGTCTTCGCGCTACGGTTTTCCGTGCTGAAGGGCGTCATAGACGAGATCGCCGACGCGCTGGCCGGCAAGGTCGTGGTCGTTCCGAGCAACCCGGTCAGCGCCGACGCACATGGCAACGTCTCACGTCTACTTCCGGAAGGGCAGTCCTCCGGCGAGGTCATAGCCGGGTGGCTGCCGGCGGGGGCGCGCCTGGCCATGGCGTTTGGAAGCATGTCGGCCGATCTCTTCGAGTCCGCTAGCAACCGGTCACCGGAGCGGGCGGTCCTCTTCTACGCGACCGACGACGACCGGGCCGGCGAGGAAGTCGAGCGGCTGATCCGAACAGCCGGCTTCGAGCCGGCGAAGGTCGGCGGGATCGAACAGTCGGGTCGGCTCGAGGTGGGCGGCGACCTTCACGATCTAGTAGTCGCTCCCGCAAAGGTGCCATCTTTGATCGGCAGGGCAGGATCTGCGGAGTCTGGATCGGCGTGACGGCGCCGGAGGTCGTCGGCGACGGTCATGCTGTCGGGCCATGACCGCGATCGCATAGGGGTGTGTCTGACGCTGATCGCGGTGGCGGCGGAGCGTCCGCCGAGGAGGCAGCCGTCCACGTCGTCGACAACGAGCCTGGCGAAGAGTCCTGAACTGCGCTCAGCGCGAGTCGCCGAAGCGCGGGAGGACCGGCCGGAAACGGCCGTCCTGCTGCCCGGCCAGCTCGGCGAGGGTGAGCCCGAAGTCGCCGTCGGGGTCGGTCCAGAACTTCAGTGTCCGGAAGCCGGCGCCGGCTAGCTCGGCTCTGATACCGACCGGACGGAATTTCGCCGAAACCTCAGTCCGCATCTCTTCGCCCGCATCGAAGGACACCGTCAGGCCGAGGTCGCCGACGGTCACGACCTGCGCCCCGACCGGGCGCAGCCGCATCTCTATCCACTCGCGCTCGGCGTCCCAGATCGCGACGTGCTCGAACTCCTCGACATCGAAGTCGGCCCGCAGCTCTCGGTTGATGACCGTCAGGACGTTGCGGTTGAACTCCGCCGTGACTCCGGCCGAGTCATTGTAGGCGCGCAGCAGCCGGCCGGTGTCTTTCACCAGGTCGGTGCCGAGCAGGAACATATCCCCGCCGGCCAGCACGGCGGCGACGTTCCGGTACAGGCTGGCGCGCGCGGGCGGCTCGAGATTTCCGATGGTCGAGCCCAGGAAGGCAATCATGCGGCGACCCTTCGCCGCGGGAATCTCCCCCAGGTCGCGCTCGAAGTCTCCGACGAACGGGACGATTCGCAGCCCCGGGTACTGCGTTGTGAGCGCCACGGTCGCGTCGGCTAGGACCGCGGGATCGACATCGAACGGCATGAACTCGCGCAAGGTGCCACTTTCGCGGAGCGCCCGCAGCAGCAGGCCGGTCTTGGCCGAGGTGCCGCTGCCAAGCTCGACCAGCGACTCGCACCGCGAGAGTTCGGCGATCTCGCCCGCGCGCGCTCGCAGGATCGCGGTCTCGGCCCTGGTCGGGTAGTACTCGGGCAGCCTGGTGATCTCCTCGAACAGCTCGCTGCCGCGCTCGTCGTAGAAGTACTTCGGCGGCAGTGACTTCGGCTCCGCGGTGAGGCCCGCGCGGACGTCCGCACGCAACTCGGCCAGATAGGAGTCCGGATGAGCCTGGACGCGGTCTTGGGCCGGCATTCGGTCATGCCTCCAGTTCGGTGACGGTCACCACGCCGTCGGCCACGTCGACGAGGTGCTGGTCGGGGACGTCGGCCCAGCCCGGTCGTCGTCATAGGGCTCGCTCGCAACGACGACGCTGCCGCCGGTGCGCAGGATGCTGAGGGTGTGGTTCCAGCGGGTGGCGATCATTCGCCGTCCGTCGGTCTGCAGCAGGTTCAGCCGGGCGTCCGGGTCGCGCTTGCCCAGGTCACGGACGACAAGATCATGCATATGCCATCTCTCCCAATGCGGCGAGCGGGCCGATCTCGCCCGCGCGCTCGGCCAGCAAGTCGCCGGGACAGCGACCCGACTCAACAAGGTCAGCGAGGTCGGCCACGGCCGGCCTGAGCTCGGCCGGAACACGGCCGGCGGCGATCGCCAGGCAGCGGCGCGCGGACGTGGCCAGCGTGGCGTTGGCGAGCCCGTCCCTGGCCGCCTCGGTCCACAACTGCGCCGCCGGCTCTGCCGCCTCGGTCGCGAGGTCGGCCGCGACCGGGTCGTCCATTAGGGTGGCGGTGACCGCCGCGATCGCCGGCCACCAGCGTGGCGCGGACATGTCCAGGTAGCGCACTTCCAGGTAGCCACGGAGCCGGACCGGCGGGAACAGCGTGCTCAGGTGTGCCTCGAGATCCGCGGCCGTGGGCGGCCGGTTGCCCAGCTTGACCGCACCGCTGGCCCACCGCGAGAACGGGACTGAGCAGCCCACCGCCAGGACGTCGTCGCCGCGGCGCACGAATGTGACCGGGGCGCGCATCGCGAACCTGGCCCAGGCTGAGGCGGGATCGAGCGCCTCGTCGCGGCCGTCCTTCGGAGCGCAGCCCGGCACCGGGCCGCACGTGCGCGCGTCGAGCCCGCTCCAGGCCCGCTGCCGGACGGACTTCCAGCCCGTGTCGCGGCCGTGCAGCCAGGGTGAGCTCGCCGCGATCGCCACCAGGGTGGGACCGAGCCGGTAGGCCCGCGCTACCCTGGCCGACCACTCGCCCCGGGGGCCGGCCTGGAGATTGACCTGCAGCGCGGCGGTCGAGTTCATCATGACCCGCCCGGCCGGGGCCCGGCCGGTGGCCGCGAAGTGCTGTTCCATGGCGCGGTAACGCGGCCGCGGGTTGACCCGCTGGGACGGGCGGGCCGGATCAGCCCCGGCGTAAGCCAGCCCGAGACGGCGCTCGGCCAGGGCCAGCCGGGCGCCGGTGCCCTCGTACCTGAGCCGGGCGACCGCCGGGCCGACTCCTGCTTGCGGCGGCCCGGATAGCTCGATCTGCCCGCCGGGCTCGACGGTCACCGCGGTGCCCGGCGCGACTCTCCCGACCACGGCCGCGATCGCTTCGACGCGTTCCCAGGGAACGGGGTCAGCGACGTGGTCGAGGTCGACCAGATGTGACTCGATCTCCAGGCCGATCGCGCCGATCGCGGACTCGGCCAGCGCCGCGTCGCGACACTGTGCATAGGCGGCAGCGACGGTAAGAGGTTCGGCCCGATCAACGGCATCCTGCGCGAAAGCTATGGTAACGGGCACAAGGTCCCCCTTCGGGTAGGAGTAGGCGGCATACGGCGTCTCAGCCGTCGTCGCCCTCCCGTCTCGCGAGCCGGTGCGGGCCGTCGGCCAGCAGCCGCCACAGCTCCTCCCAGGCCCGCATCCCCTCGCCCAGCCTGCGGATGCGGAAGAACTCGTTCGGCGCGTGCAGCCTCGCCACGGCCCGGTGCTGGCTACCGGCTCGGGAGCGATCGCGGAAGCCCGAACCACGGCAGCACGCTGTTGTCGAAGCGGGTCATGGCGCAGATTCGGTCGCCGGCCAGAGTGAGCACGTAGAAGCCGGTCGCGTGGCGGACGCCGGCCGGGCCGCGCAGGTAGGCCCCGAACGCGGGCTGGCCGTTGGCCCGGGTCGGCACGAGGTCGAACCTGCGGCCCGCGCCGAACAGGCGGGCGCAGTAGCGGGCCACGAGGTCACGGCCCTCGTATCCGAAGGGCTCAGGAGGCATAGCGATGAAGACGTCGTCGGTCAGCAGGGCCACCAGCGCGTCGAGATCGGCCGACTCCCACGCGCGGGCGAACATGGCCACGATCGCGTCCTCGGCGGGCGAGCCCGCGGCGGGCGCCGGCTGGTGGCCGGCGGCCGGCTGCTGCCGGCGCTGCAGGCTAGCGCGGGCCCGTTTGAGGGCGCTGTTGACCGATTCGACGGTCACCTCCAGCATGCCGGCCACCTCGCTGGCGCGGAATCCGAGGACGTCGCGCAAGATGAGGACGGCGACCTGGCGCGGCGGCAGCAGCTGCAGGGCGGTTACGAAGGCCAGCGAGATGGCTTCGCTCTGCTCGTAGCGGGCCTCCGGCCCGAGCGGCCGGTCGACGGCACCCTCGAGGAGGGCGTCAGGAAACGGCTGCAGCCAGGCGGCCTCGTCACGCGGCGTCGGCACGGGCGGCTCGAACTGCGACATATCCCACTCCGTGGCCGGGCGCCGGCTCGCCGCGCGGCGCACGTTGAGGCACCGGTTGGTGGCGATCTTGTACAGCCAGGTGCGCAGCGACGCGCGTTCCTCGGTGAACCCGCCGATGCCTTGCCAGGCGGCCAGCATCGTCTCCTGGAGGGCGTCCTCGGCGTCCTGGAAGGATCCGAGCATCCGGTAGCAGTGCACCTGCAGCTCCCGCCGGTGGGACTCGGCCAGCTCCCGGAACGCCTCTCCATCCCCGGCCCGCGCCCGTGAGAGCAGATCGCCCGTCACCATCCTGCGCTCCTTCCTTCCGCACCACGTCATGCCTTCGCCCGGTATATACACCGCCCGGGGCGCGAACTGGGCGGCTCGCGGGCGCCCAGTTTCCCGGTGCCGCGGTGTATGCACTACCGACCGCCCGGACGATCCGCCCGCCGGATCGTGCCGCAGCAGCTGGAAACGACCCTGGAGGGTTGACGATGGAATCGTCCGCATCGGCCGGGCGCGTGGCGTCCGCCGTTCTCGATCGCCGCCGCCGCGGGCGCCGATGAACGTGCGAGTCTCAGGCGCGCACGGGAAAACAGCCAACCGCAGGAAGCAAGTGAGCAGCACGCTCGCTCGTGTGTTCGCCGGCTGGCGGACGGGCCTGTCTGGGCCTGTCCTCGTTCTTCAGGCTGGGACCGCGGTCAACTACTTCGGCACTGGCCTGATCCTTCCCTTCGAGATCATCTACATGCACCAGGCCCGCGGCTTCCCAACGGCGACTGCGGGGCTGGTGCTGGCGGCGGTCATGGGCACGGCGGCGGTCGTAACGCCCCCTTCGGGTGCGCTGCTCGATCGTTTCCGTGCGAAGCCGATCCTGATCGCCGGCAATCTCGCGAGCGCACTGGGCTACGCGGGCTTCGCATTCGTCGACCGTCCCTGGCAAGCCTTCGTCTGCTCGGCCGTCGGCGGCGCCGGGTTCGGAGTCGCGAACACCGCGAACCAGGTTCTGAGCCTGACCCTGGTCTCAGCGGAGCAGCGCGCCTCCTCGATCGCCCTCCGCCGGGTCGCAGGCAACTTCGGTCTCGGCAGCGGCGCGACGGTTGCGGGCTTCATCGTCGCTTCCGCCGATGACCTCCGCGCGTTCCAGGCGCTCTACCTCTTCGACGGCGTCACCTTTGCTGTCTTCGCGCTGGTGGTGCTCGTGGGGATCCCGAATCCTCGCCTTGCGAATGCTGCGTCGGCGAGCGACAGGGGAACAGGCTTCCGAGCAGTTGCTCACGATCGGCGCTTCCTCATCCTGATCGCCGCCAACATCGTGCTCGTGATGACCGGCGGCGCCCTCTTTTCCAACATCCTCGCGCCGTTTGCGAGGGCGCACACGCCTGTCGGGCCGGGCGAGATCGGCGTCGTCTTCTTCATCAACACCTTCTTCATCGTCGTCGCCCAGATTCCAGCCACACGGGTCGTCACGCGGATGCGCCGCACACACGCTCTTGCCGCGACCAGCGCGCTATTTGCAATCGGCCTGCTCGCGGTCCTGCTCGCAACGCTAACGAGCTCGACGTTCACCGCTAGCACCGTCTTGGCTGGGGTCGCGATCGTGATCGCCCTCGGTGAGTGCGCGCAGTTCATCGTGCTCGGCCCAATCGTCGCCGACCTCGCACCGCCGCATCTGCTCGGCCGCTACATGTCGCTCTACGGCCTCACCTTCACGGCAGGCGTGGCCCTCGGCCCCGCGGTCGGCGGCGCGCTGCTCGCAACGTCACCCGACGCCATCTGGTGGGGCGGCGCCTTGGCGGCAGCACTGACCGGAGCCGGCTTGCTGCGACTCGGCGACCGGATACCCGACCCGCTCTTGCAGGCGCAATGCCCTCCGCCGCAAGCCGTCAGCGCGGCCGATATGGACTCCGCCTGCCACAGCCAGATGAATAGTACGGAATAGCACCCGGCTGAAGCTTCTGGCGCGCAGCCCAGGTCAATCCATCGTCAGGCCCGCGGCCACATCAGGGAACAAACATCATTATGGGCCACCCGAACGTTGCAGCACCGGTTCGCAGCCCTCACCACGGCTCACCGACTACTCAAGCCGCAGCCGCAGCATCGGGGCCATCTGCGCCTGGCCGACGCCTGGGATAACCGCCACGGGCCCCAGACTCCTCGGACGCAATATTCTTTATCAGTATTTACTAGTATTCCGCGGCCATCTCACCGTCCGGGCGGGTTGCCCGTCCTCTCCGCCTCTCAGCTCGACCCGCGGGCCCGTCGCCGCCGCCCACGTAGCCGATCGCTGAGCTCGCGGGCAATCTCCCTGTCAGCGTCCCGCTGGGCGATTGCCTGCCGCTTGTCGAAGGACCGCCGGCCGCGCGCCAGGGCGATCTCCACCTTCGCCCAGCCGTCCTGGAAGTACAGCGACAGCGGCACGAGGCTCACGCCGGCCCCGCCAAGCCCTCCGATGATCTTGTCGATTTCGCTGCGGTGCATGAGCAGCTTGCGGGTGCGCCGAGGCTGGTCGAGGGCGCGGGTGCCGTGGCGGCCGTATGCGTGCTCGGGGATGTGGAGGCCGTGGAGCATCAACTCGCCGTCGTGCTCCTGAACGAACGCTCCGGCCAGCGACGCGCGGCCGGCGCGCAGGGACTTCACCTCGTTGCCGACCAGGACTATCCCGGCCTCATAAGTCTTGAGAATCGTGTAGTCATGCCGGGCCCGCCTATTCGACGCGATGAACCTGCGGCCTGTTTCTCTGGTCGCGGTGACCTCCTCGTTATCCCATCGGCCCACTCAGCGGCGCAGGGCACACTCCGACCTGCCCGACAGAGGAACGGTACCGGGAGAGCGGCTCGGTGAGCTTCTGGCCCTCATTCCCCACAGGCCGAGATCACGACGGGACAGGCAGCATGGGCAGAGCCTGGCCGATCCCCCAGCGGACCGGAGGGACGCATGCACTACGCGGACAACTCAATGCCCGGCGTTCAGTTCCAGCATGTCGAGGTCGAGGTCGACGAACTCCTTGGCGGAAAGGTAGTCAGCTGACCGTTCTGGCAGCGGTCGCCGCGGCAGTGCGCCGGGAGAATACCGTGCGCATCGCCTACAACCTGTTCACCGGCAATCCCGGCGGCGAGCTCGACGACTTCAAGCGCTTGGACGGGACCGCGCGGAGCGCATAGTTGCGGCGGGCAAGGCGGTGATAGCGGCTTCACCAGCGACGGGAGCTGGCTATTCCCGCGGCCGCTGCCTGCCGTCACTTGAAATGAATGGTCTCCGGGTTCGCTGCCTTCCCGGCTTTGGGTACCCGCGTGAACCCCGTGCCGAGGTTCTCGGAAGCGGTGAGGGTATACCGGAACGACCTGCCCGCCCTGACTCCCGCTGGAATCTTGATGGTGCAGCTGAACTCCCTGGCCTTCGCGCTCCAGCTGCAGAACACGGTTACCGCCGTGATCCCGTGTCCTGCCAGCGTCACCCGGACCTTACGGGCACGGCCTAGCGAGCTGTCGATACCCGTGGCGATGGCCTTACTGGCAGCGTTCGTAAGCCGGAACCTGACGGTAATCTTCCGTGCCGACCTGCTGATCGTGCTGCCCGCTACCGGTGAACTGAAGCCGCCGAATCCGTACAGGACCGTGTACGTGGCACTGACCGGCGCAGCCTGTTCGTTCCCGGCCTGATCCACGGCACCCGCACAGGTCGCTGTGAAGGCACCGACTCCGTGAGCGCCCGTCGTGGTTACCTTCAGCGCGGCGGGAGTGGCCACCACAGAGTTATCGGTGGTCCGGCAGCCGGGCTTAGGAGTGGCGCCCAGGACGTACTGGCCGTGATTGCTCACTCCTGTCACGGTCACCACGGGCGGCGTGGTGTCGAGCGGGCTCAGGCATCCGTCAACATATTTGTTGGAGTTGGTGCCATCGGGGCACGTGCTGTTGCTCCAGACCGCGCCCTCATCGGTGACCTGGCTCCAGCCGGCGCCGGTGAAATTGGCGTCCTTAATGATGGCGTCGCTGAGGTCGGTGTAGGTCATAGCGGCATCGGAGAAGTTCGCGCCGTCCAGCACGGAGCCGTTGAAGCTGGCGCTGGAGACGGTAGAGCTGGTAAGAGTGGCGTCGGTCAGGTTCGCGTCTGCCAGCTGAGCCGAGCTGGCTTCGGCATCGTCCAGATCCGCGCTCGCCAGATCGGTGCCGTCCAGGTTCGCGTACGCCATCTGAACGCTGTCAAGATCCGCGCCCTTGAAGTTCGCGTCCTTGAAATTGCCGGACAGCAAGCCGGCGCCGGCGAGATTGGCCGCTGACAGATCAGCGCCGGCGTGGTGCTCGTTACCGAGGCCGACGGCTTCTTCGAACTCAAGCGGACCAGGGATCGCGAATCGGCGTTTCGACTAGCCCGGCCGCCTAACTGACCGTACGGATCGGCGCGCCAGCCAGGAACGCCGCGATGTCCTCCACCGCCTGGCGGTACATGTTTCTGAGGCCGGGCTCGCTGACGTACCCGAGGTGGGGAAGCAGCACGACGTTGTCCAGCGCGGTCAGCTCATGGCCGACCGGGAGCGGTTCCTGATCGTAGACGTCCAGGCCGACGCCGGCGATTGTTCGGTTCCGGAGCGCATCAATGAGCGCGCGCTGGTCAATGATCGGGCCCCGCGAGGTGTTGATGACGACGGCGGTGGACTTCATCAGCGCTAGGTCGGCGGCCTGGAACAGGCCGCGGGTCCGGTCGCTCAGCGCCAGGTGAATGGACAGGACGTCGGCACCCGACAACAGCTCGGCCTTGCTGACCCTGCGCGCGCCGACGGCAGCCGCGCGTTCCTCGGTCAGGTTCTGGCTCCAGGCCGTGACGTCCATACCGAAGGCACGGGCAGGCCCGACCATGGCCGCGCCGAGATTGCCGAGCCCGGCCAACCCCAGTGTCGCCCCGGCGAGATTAACCGGCACGCCCAGCTGCCAGTGCCCGCTGCGGATGGCCCGGTCTTCGATGGTGACGCGCTTGGAGACGGCCAGGATGAGCGCCCACGCTACCTCGGCCGTGCTGGGGACGCCGGGTGCGGCTGCGCCCCCCGCTCCGCCCGTGCCGCAGACCGTGACGCCGCGCTGCCGGAGGTAATCGACGTCGACCGATGCGTTCCGCATCCCGGTGGTGACCAGCAGCCTGAGGTTGGGCAGCGCCTCGAGCACGGACCGCGGGAACGCCGTCCGCTCGCGCATCAGCACCAGCACGTCGAATTCCGCCAGGGTAACGGCGAGCGCGTCCGGGCTGATGGGCTCGCGGAAGAACTCAACCTCCACGCCGGGCTCCAGCGATACCCAGTCTGCGTACTCACGGGCACGGCCCTGGTAATCATCGAGCACGGCTACCGTGGTCACGTCCATCCCGCCTCCTTACCGCTCCGCCAGCGCGAGGCGCTGCGTGGCCTCGGCGTAGACAGCATCGGGCAGCGGTCCCTTCTCGGCTACGGCCAGGTTGCTCCGCAGGTGGTCGATGTTGGCGGTACCGACGATCGTTGCGGACAGATCGGGGTGACTGAGGGTGAAGCGCAGCATGAACTCCAGCCGGGACATGCCGTCCAGGAGATCGTCCAGGCCTGCAGCCTGCCAGCGGTCGCGGCCCTGGCCCTCGGCCAGGCCGATTGGTCCCTGCCGCCAGCCCTTGTCCTCGGCCGGACCGCCACGAGCCACGCCGCCGCGGATTAGCGTTCCGGCGCCGGACGCCGCCGCCGCGGCGATGAGATCCTCGTGCTCGCGCTGGACCGCGGAATACGGGATCTGGAAGACGTCGAAGACCCCCATCGCGACGTGGTCGGGCAGATGCGGCAGGATCCCCGACATCCCGAGGAACCGGACCTTGCCCTCGTCGCGCAGGGCCAGCAATGTGGCGACGGTCCCGTCTGCCTCGAGCTGTGCGCGGCTCGGTGACATGTGCACCTGGATCAGGTCAAGCCGGTCGGTGCGCAGCCGCCGCAGGCTCTGCTCCACGCCAGCCCTGACGTTGGCCGGCCGGTAGTCATGCGCATACGGCGGGGTCGCGCCCGGCGGCGGCTCCAGCGGGCAGCCGCACTTGGAGGCCAGAAAGTACTCGTCGCGACAGTCGCTCAGGTAGCGGCCGATCAGTTCCTCGCTCCGGCCGTAGTCCACTGACGTGTCGATCAGGTTGATGCCGCCATCCAGGACCGCATTGAGAACCTTGCCCGCGTCGTCGTCGGTGATTACGGGTCCGCGGGGCTGACCGCGCAACTCCATTGCGCCGAACCCGAGGATGGTGACGTGTGTGCCGGTTCGCCCGAGCCTTCGGGTACTGAGAGTCATAGCTGCCACGTTACCCGCCCTCGCGATCTTGGTAATTCTGGCAGCGGAGACCCTGCGCAATGCCGCAAGATCCACAGCTGGCTCGCCGTTCGCGCCGACACGTCGATGGCCAGACCGGCACTCCGCCGCGCCTGATGTCGGTGATGAGCAACACCGCGGCCCACCGGGTTCGCCGAGTTTTCGCATCGGGTAACTACGCAGCTGAAGCTTCCGTGCAAGCTTTCGCCAGGCCATATCACCGTGCTGCTTGACCAGTCGGCCCCAGCGACCGTCGGCGGGCTGTGTTGCACCGTGGACCTGGCTACCAGATACGGACCCGAGCCGCAGGCTCGAGCCACAGCTCGTCGGTGGCGCCGACATCAAACGCGCCGTAGAACTCGTCGAGGTTCCGCACGACCTGGTTGCAACGGAACTCGCCGGGAGAATGCGGGTCGATGGCGAGCAGCCGGATGACTTCCTCGTCCCGGGTCTTTTGCTGCCAGGCACGAGCCCACGACAGGAAGAAGCGCTGGGCGCCCGTCAGGCCGTCGATTACCGGTGCCTGTTCGCCCCGCAGCGACACCAGATAGGCCTTCCATGCGATGCCGAGGCCTCCGAGGTCCCCGATATTCTCCCCGATCGTCAGCGCTCCGTTCACATGCTGGTCAGGAGTCTGCTTCGGCGCCAGCGCGTTGTACTGCTCGATCAGCGACCGCGTCCGGGCTTCGAACGCTTGCCGGTCCGCCGCGCTCCACCAGTCGGTGAGCCTGCCGTCACCGTCGTACCTGGAACCTTGGTCGTCGAAGCCGTGGCCGATCTCGTGGCCGATGACCGCGCCGATCGCTCCGTAGTTGACCGCGTCGTCGCGGCCGGGATCGAAGAACGGATCCTGCAAGATCGCCGCCGGGAACACGATCTCGTTCATGCCCGGGTTGTAGTAGGCATTGACCATCTGGGGCGTCATGAACCATTCGTCGCGGTCAATCGGCTTGCCGATCTTGTTCAACTGGCGGTGGAACTCGAAGGCATGAGCGGCCCGCACGTTGGCCATGAGATCTGTCGGGTCGATCCGCAGGCTGGAGTAGTCGCGCCATCTGACCGGGTAGCCGATCTTCGGCGTGAACTTCCCGAGCTTGTCCAAGGCCCGCCGGCGGGTGTCTGCCCCCATCCATTCGAGCCCCTTGATGCTCTGCCGGTAAGCCTCAAGGAGGTTGGCCACGAGGACATCCATCCGCACCCGGGCCTCAGGCCGGAAGTGCCGGCCGACGTAGGATCGCCCGGCAGCTTCCCCCATCGCCTCCTCGACTAGCGAGACACCCCGCTTCCAGCGCTCACGCAGCTGAGGGGTGCCGCTCAAGACGCGGCCGTAGAAGTCGAAATTCTCCTGGACGAACGCCTCGGATAGGTACCCGGCGGCGCTGTGGACAACCCGCCAGCACAGCCAGTCCCGCCAAGCCGGAACGTGCTCGTCGGTGAGCAACGAGGCCAGCCCGGCGCTGAAGCTCGGCTGCCGGAGCACGATCTCGTCGAAGGCGCCTGCAGGCGGAGCCAGGGCCGCGAGCCACCCGCGCAGATCCGGCCCCTCAGACAACGCACCGGTCCAAGTGAACAGGTTGTAAGTCTTCTCGCGATCGCGGCTCGCGACCTTGTCCCAGTGGTGCCCAGCCACCGCCGTCTCCAGCGCGAGCACTCGCCTGGCTGCCCGCTCGGCGCCCGGCAACCCGGCCAGCTCGAACATGCGCCGCACATGACCGGCAAACGCCTCGCGGACGCCAGCAAACCGCTCCTCCCGGTAGTAGCTCTCGTCCGGCAGGGAGATCGCACCCTGCTCGAAAAAGACCAGGTAACGCTCCGGGTCGCCAGGATCGGTATCGACAAATAGCCGGTACAGACCCCCGACTCCCAGTCGCTCCAGCCGCCCGAGCGTCTCCAGCAGCTCTGGAACGGAGCTGGCGGCTCGAGCCGCCGCGAGCGTCTGGCTGATGGGCTGCGAGCCGAGCTGCTCTGCTCGTTCGGCGTCCATGAAACTGGCATACAGGTCGCCGAACTTCCGCTCCTCAGTGCCTACTGGTGCCGACGCGGCCTCTTCCACGATCTCGCGCACCGCTTTCTCAGCCTCTTCGGCCAGCATCCGGAACGACCCGTCGCGAGCCCGGTCCGCGGGAATCTCGGTCCGCGCCAGCCACCGGCCGTTGACGTGCCGGAACAGATCATCTTGCGGGCGGATACTCGGATCGAGGTCGTCGATAGGCATACCGGATACGAGCGTCATGCGCTCTAGCGTAGGACCAGCGGCGGCCAGGACGCCGAGCTAAATAGCTCCCGCCGCCACTTTCGGGTGGACATACGAAATGTTCTGGGTTCCGCGACCGGTCATCCTTCAGCAGCTGGGAGAAGCTCCGAATCGGCGTCGCGCAGGTCCCTGGCGACATCCATGCAGTCCTCGATCAGGGCCCGGACCTACTGGCGGCTGAGGGTCGCCGCGCCCCATGTCACAGACGGCCGGGCTATCTCGTCTCGGGGCAAAGAGCCAGTCGTGAGATGAGAGAAGGTGAGGACGGTGCGGGTGTTCGTGGCAGGCGGCACCGGGGTCGTCGGGCGGCGGCTGGTGCCGCAGTTCGTGGCTCGTGGTCACCAAGTGACGGCGACGACGACGAGCGCGGCCAAGCTGGGCTTGCTGGAGGAGCTGGGCGCCGACGGAGTCGTGATGGACGGGCTGGATGCGGTCTCGGTCGGCGAGGTGGTGGCCGCGGCCCAGCCGGACGCGATCGTGCACGAGATGACGGGCCTCTCCGAGCCGCACGCCGGCAAACCGAACCTGAGGAGGCCCGAGCGCTTCTTCGCCGCTACGAACCGGCTCCGCAGCGAGGGCACCGATCATCTCCTGGCCGCGGCCGAGGCGACTGGCGTGACCAACTTCGTCGCGCAAGGCGCGGCCATCTTCAACGGGACCCAGCAGGGCGGATTGGTCAAGACCGAGGAGGATCCGCTGGAATTCGGGACGGGTTCGGCAGCGCGCAAGATGGCGGTGGGGATGAAGGCGACCAGATACCTGGAGGACACCGTTGTCGGGTACGGCGGCGCGGTCGTGCGGTACGGCTCGCTCTACGGGCCCGGTGCCACCGACGACCAGGTCAGGCTCGTGCGCAGGCGGATGTTCCCGCTTGTCGGCGGCGGCACCGGGTATTTCTCGTGGGTGCACCTGGATGATGCGGCGGGTGCGACTGTCCTGGCCGTCGAGCAGCACGCAACGGGAGTGTTCAACGTCGTCGACGACGAGCCGGCCCCGGTCAGCGAGTGGCTGCCTTATCTCGCCGCCTGCGCGGGTGCCAAGCCACCGAGACGGGTCCCGAAGTGGCTGGCACGGCTGCTGGCCGGGGGGATGGTCGTAGGCATGATGACCGAGGGACGTGGCTTCTCGAACGCCAAGGCCAAGCGGGAGCTCGACTGGGAACTGCGCTACCCGTCGTGGCGGCAGGGTTTCAAGGCAGAACTGCGATGACCAGGGCCGAGGAGTTCGAGGAGCTGCGGCCGCTGCTGTTCTCGGTCGCCTACCGGATCCTCGGCAGTGTCAGCGAGGCCGAGGACGCGGTCCAGGAGAGCTGGCTGCGCTACGAGGCCTCCCCGACCCAGCCCGCCTCAGCCAAGGCCTTCCTGTCCGCGGTGGTCACGCGGGTGTCCATCGACGTGTTGCGCTCGGCCCGCGTCCGGCGGGAGCAGTACGTCGGGAACTGGTTTCCCGAGCCGCTGCTCACCGACCCCTACGAGGACCCCGAGCGTTCGGCGGAGCTGGCCGACTCGGTGTCGATGGCGGCCCTGTTGCTGCTGGAGCGGCTGACCCCGCTCGAACGGGCCGTCTTCGTCCTAGGCGAAGTGTTCGGATTCAGCTGCCCGGAGATCGCATCGGCAGTTGGGCGGTCGGAGGCGGCCTGTCGCCAGCTCGCGGTGCGAGCGCGCCGTCACATGGACACTGGCCGACCCCGGTTCGAGGCTGACCGACGTGAGCGCGATGAGCTCGCCGAGCGGTTCTTCGACGCATTCCGGCAAGGCGACATCGACGGCCTGCGGCAGCTGCTCGCCGACGACGTCCAGATGGTCGGAGACGGCGGCGGCAAGGCCCCGCAGTTCACCAAGCCCATCATCGGCTCCCAGAACGTCGCCCGGGTGCTCGCCGCGGCCGTTCGGCCACTCGTCCTGATCGGAGTCGCGATCGAGTCGCGCCAGGTGAATGGCCAGCCAGGGGCGATCTTCCGGGACCGTGGCGGCAACGTCCTCACCACCTTGGCGCTCGACATCCTGGACGGGCAGATCCAGGCGATCCGCGCAGTCAGCAACCCCGACAAGCTCGGGCACCTGGGCCCGGTGGCAGATGTCTGGGCGGTCACCCGCGAGGCGAACCAGGCTCGCCGGCCCAGGTACTAAGCCGCCGCTCAGCCGGGTGGGGTCACCGAGGCTACCGTTTTGGCCCGGTACCTGCACTGGCCGCACAGTACATTTGCCCCGTGATCACGCAAGAACTGCTCGACGAGCTGTGGGACTTCGAAGACCCGGCCGGGTCGTGCGGGCGATTCGCAGACGAAGAGGAACTGCCGTGGCACACCGACTCCGAGCGGGCCGAGCTCGTGACCCAGCGGGCCAGGGCGCTCGGCCTGCAGGGGCGGTTCGACGACGGGCACGCCCTGCTCGAATCCCTGGGCCCCCCAGCAGACGCGGACACCGTGGTCGGGACGCGCATCGCGCTCGAGGCCGGGCGGCTGCTGAATAGCGCAGGCCGCCCGGCGGAGGCCGTCCCGCAGTTCGAGGCCGCGGTCAGCACCGCCGGGTCCGGCGGCCTGCTGTTCCTCCAGATCGATGCGCTGCACATGCTCGCGATCGCCGATAAGAGCCGGTCGGGTGAGTGGGCGGCGCAGGCGATCGATCTCGCGATGACGGCACCGAACGACCGGACCCGGCGCTGGCTTGTCTCCCTCTACAACAATCTCGGCTGGACGCACTTTGATGCCGGAAGCCTTCAGGCGGCGCACGCCGCGTTCCTGCAGGCCCAGCAATGGGCTGAGCGCGTCGGCACCGAGCAGCAGCGGGTCTGGGCGCGCGAGGCCATCGAGGAGTGCGCGGCGGCCATGAGCCGGAGCGAGGCCGGCACCTGACCTGATCCATGCGAGCAGGCCCGGCTGCGATCAGCCGCCGCAGGCGTTGCGACAGTGCCCTGGCGCGACCCCTCGTTCCGCTCGGAGACTGGAAAGGGCGGGGGCCACTCACTCCAGCGTTTTCCTCGGTCCGCAGCGGTGCCGGGCAGTTTTGTTTCACCCCTGGGGTGCCGTCGGGATGATTCGGTCTGGATGGCCGCGTTACACAAGTTACAGCGGAAGCGATGGCCGGGTGTGGCCGGCCGGACCTGACCCGCGTGCCCCAGATGGGCGCGCTCGTGATCTTCGATGCGCCAGGCCGCGGCCGGGCGATCTGTCCCGAAGAAGAGGATGTCCGCACATACGTCGGCTCATCCGGGATACCGCAGCCACCAAGGTCGACCGAGGGAACCGCATTGTCTTCTGCGACACATCTCCGTACGCGGATCATGGCCGTGGGAGGCGCGCTCGTTCTCCTGCTGGTCGCGGGAATCTGGACCGCACTCGCCAGCACCAGTGCCGGGGCCACCTCGCGCTCCGGGCGTGCCGACACGGCAAAGATTCGCTTCCGGACCACTACCTACTCGACAACCCGGCTCGACGAGCTGCTCGCACAGCTCGGCTACCTGCCGCTGACCTGGACGCCGTCAGCCGGGCAGACGATCCCCGCCGGCAATGACGCGGCCGGCCAGCGGGCCGCGGCCTACAACGCGCCGCGGGGCAGGTTCACCTGGAAGTCCGGCTACCCGAGCGAACTGCGGCGCTTCTGGCGGGACGGCACAACCAACGGCCTGATCCTCCAGGGCGCGGTCATGGCATTCGAGCAGCAGCACGGCCTGAAGGTCGACGGTATCGCCCGGCCCAGGGTCTGGGATGCCCTGCTCACGGCGGTGGCCGCTCATGACGTGAACAAGAACGGCTATACCTACGCGATCGCCAGCGAGGGCGACCCGGAGACGGTGACGATCTGGCACAACGGCCGGCAGGTGCTGCAGACGGACGCCAACACCGGCATCCCGGCCTCGCCGACGACGATCGGCACGTCGCCGGTCTATTTGAAGTACTACTACCAGGACATGAAAGGGACGAATCCGAACGGAACCCCGTACTCCAGCCCGGTGTACTACGTCTCCTACTTCCGCGGCGGATTTGCCGTGCACCCGTACCCGCGGGCGTCGTATGGCTTCCCGCAGAGCCTGGGCTGCGTCGAGCTGCCCGTGAGCGTGGCCAAGACCGCCTGGCAGTACCTGTCCTATGGCACCCTCGTGACGGTGCAGCCGGGCTCGCAGACGCCGAGCACGAGCCCGGTCGACCCGACCACCTAGTGGTCATAATACAGCCGACGACCTCGCCAGCGTTGCTTTGCACCCAGGCATCCGGCTGTGACCCAGCCCGGCAGGCGCAGACCCGTTACGCACGCTGGCGGGTGAAGTGCGCGGTTACCGACACCGTCGCGGGAGCCTTGACCATCATCCCCATGCTGTTCCAGGTCATCCCATAGTCCAGCCGGTCGACGTTCACGGTGGCCGTCAGGGTCGCGGAGTCCTGCGAAGCCTCGCTGACCTTCGCGGTCAGCGACAGCGGGCGCGCGGTGCCTGCCGCCTCAAGATCGCCGCTGACCGCCAGGCTCCCGTTGTCGTCCAGCCTGGCCTCCTTCGCCGTGAAGGTGATGTGCGGATGAGCGTCGGCGTGGAAGAAGTCGGCCGAACGCAGGTGCTTGTCTCGCTTGGAGTTCTTGGTGTCTACCGACGCTGCCCCGACGCTCAGCGTGCCGGTGACCGAGCCATCGGCGCTGACATCGCCCTCGCCGGCCAGCTCGGAGAAGCTGGCGCGCACGGTTATGAGACCCCACATGTGCTTCTGGCTGATTCCGACACTCGACTTCTGGGGGTCGAGTATCCAGTGGCCAGCCCCAGCGCCGCCGGGGAGTCCGGCCGACGCGCTGCTGTCTGCATCGGTCATCGCTGAAGATTCCTTTCCCATTGCCCAGCTGGTGATCATCGCTTGCGTGACTGCATAGCCGAACATAGTCTCCGCCTGCTGACGCCTTATCCTCCCACCGCGCTCACGACGAGCGCTCACGCGGCGATGGACACCGGCGCGACCTGTTCTTCGACCACCGCGACCCCGCCATGGTCAGCGCGATCGGCAACCGGCCCATCCACGACTGACGCCGCCTTGAACACACGGACTTGTACAGCCACCACCGGTGATCTCGGCATTCATTCGGAATCGCCGGCGCGCGTACTCGGTGGCCAGTGAGCGGGGTACCAGTCACCCTGCGGGTCCGTGGTCTGCCCCACTTCGATCAGATGACCGTCGGGATCGCGAATGTAGCAGCGCTTCTCGTACTGGTGCTGTTTCGGCGGCGTCAGGAATTGCGCACCCCGGGCGCTCCACTCGGCATACAGGGCCTCGATGTCCCTGACCCGGATATTGAGGAAGCTGCTGACCCGGTCCGGATCGCGTGGCGTCTCCAGGACGACCGACGGCTTGTCGTCGGTCGGGCCGCCGCCGACATTGATGATGATCCAGCTGTTGGCCAATGCGACATAGGTGACGTCTCCGGAGAAGACCACCCTGCCGCCGAGTACTTCGGTGTAGAAGCGCCGGGAACGCTCAACATCATCCGACACGATGAAATGGGCCAGCACAATTCCCTCTGGCGGTGGTGGGAGCTCGGCCATCCGGCACCTCCACTGGTTGGGTCTCACACCCCATCTACGACAGGGCCCGCAGCCAACGTCCCCCGCGGCAGCGACGGTTAAGCGCGATTCAGCCGCGAGAACGGCGACCTGCGAGGCCCTCCGCCACGTTACCGTCGGCTACTAACAGCCTTGAGCCGGCTTAGGCTGACTCGCGGCCAACTCACCGATGCGTGACTTAGGCCAGGGTCACCACAGGTTCTGGACTGTTGTCAGGCCGCGATCCGTGCCGCCGTCGGGCGGTGGTGACGCTGTGGGCGGATCGTCTCCTTGCGGGCCGCCGCCACCACCCGGCTGAGGCATGATGTGGAGGCGGCAAAACTACGAAGATAATGTCAGGGCAAATCCGTCGATCACAATAATGTGCATGGCTTCCGAACATTGAGGCCTGACGCCTATTACCTAAAACGGGCTGTTACGGTTATGCTAAGTACAAGAGATCGGTTACCTTCGACCATAATTGTACACTTGGCAACCTTCGCCAACTGACCACCGCCCATTAGAAGTCAAGATTACGTAATATCTCGGCGTTTCGGCGAGTCGCGCAAGTGAATAATGCCTGCCGTAGCGTGGACTCCTGCTTGTGCAATCACCTCGCGACGCGCCCGTCGTCGGCCCTCCACTCCGCGAGCCGTCTGACCGACCCAACGCGCAGGAGGCGACCTTCCGCTCACTTGCATGCGCCGATGCGACGCCAACGCCGCGGTCAGAATCGTGCACGGAATGAAGGTCCTCGATGTGCGCCAGCGCAAGGCTGCCGACAAGATAATCCTCTCCGCCCAATGCAAGGTCCGGCGGCTCGGGCTCGATGTTCTCAGGTTCATAATGCCGAGAAGATTCGCCGAGTTCGTCTTCGAGGACGCCAGTCCCTTCGCAGCCGCGCTCCTGCTGCCTTCGATGAAGCTGGGCGAGGACCTCGTCATCAGGGGCAGCATTTCCACCAGGTTGCATGCTGGCATGACAGAGATCATCCAGATAGTTTCAGGATGGGACATCGGACTGAAGCCGATCGACGTGATAGTTGATGAGCTCGTCCCTGACCGCATCACGCCGGGTGTGACCGGAGCCTTTTTCACCGGCGGCGTGGACTCCTTCTATACGTATCTCCGGCATAAGAACGACCAGCATCCCATCACGCACCTGATGTTGGCAAAAGGCTATGACATAGATCCCCGCAATAGCCGGCTGTGGGACGCGACCGTTCATAACATCGGACAGGTTGCCGACCTCGAGCAGGCGACGCTCATCGAGATCGAAAGCAACGTGCGGTCACTGACCGACCCAATATTGTCATGGACCTATAGCCACGGCGGCTGCCTGGCCGCCGCCGCGATGTGCCTGCGCAGCGGGATCAGCCAGATGTATATCGCATCGTCCGCTGACGCAGAGCACCAAGCCCTCCAAGGGTCACACGCTGCTATTGACCATTTGTGGAGCACGGAAGCTCTCAGCTTTGTGCACGATGGCTCGGAAGCATCACGAATCAACAAGATCGACTGGCAGATCGCGCAATCGAAGCTCGCGCTGAAGCACTTGCGAGTTTGCTATATGAACGAGAAGGGCGCGTACAACTGCGGTAAGTGCGAGAAGTGCCTGCGCACCATGGTCAGTCTCTATGCCGCCGGCGTACTCGATAGGGCCGAGACGTTTCCTCCTGAGATTGACCCACGCCTCCTCTCGGCGCTAACTATAGAAGGTTATGCTGATGCAGTATTTCACCGAGAGAACCTTGCCGCACTTCGGGCACGCGGACTTGGACCTGCCCTGCAGCAGGCGCTAGAAACTGCGCTGGCGAAGTCGGCTGACCGTGATGCTAATCCGAAAACAATTAGACTGCGCATTAGAAGCAACATCGACTATCTCGATCATTCTTACGCTCGTGGCAGTCTACGAAGACTCAAGACACATGTCACCGGTCGGAGCATCTAGTGCGAATTTTAATTGACCACGATGGATACGACCTGCTGAATCTCGGCGGTGTGGCGATGCTTCAGGGTTGCGTCGCACGGCTACGCCAGCAGTGGCCTGATGCTGAGATCAAGGTTATCGCCCATGCCCCTGCGCGCCTCGAGCGGTATTGCCCCCGCACCGCGCCTATTGGCCGCACGTTCGCCGATTCTCGGTATGTTCAGGTCCTCCCCCGTAAAGTGCGGCTGGCGTCGGAACAACTCTGGAGGATCGCAGGACCTCCCCTCTGTAGCCGCGTCGGCCAGGACGATCGCAGAGACGGATCGCCACGCACCGCCATCGAAGCCATACGCTGGGCCGACGTCGTTGTCGCAGCCGGCGGTGGTTACGTAACGGACACGTGGTGGTGGCATGCCGCGGGCGTGATGAGTCTGCTGGATCTCGCCCAGCGCCTAGGCAAGCCGACTGCGATGTTCGGGCAGGGGATTGGGCCCCTCCGCAGCCGTGCTCTCCGAGCGATGACTGGCTGGGTCTTGCCCGGGCTAGCGGCACTTGGCCTGCGCGAAGAGGTAACCAGTCTTGGGCTCGCACTAGCTTGCGGAGCGCGGCGTGATGTCACATGGATTACCGGAGATGATGCCATCGAGGTCATCCCTGGCACCGCGCCAGCAGACGCGAGCGCGCTGGGCTTTAATATCCGGGCGGCCGACTATTCAGGCATTGGCCACCACGCGGCGGCCACCATCGGCAAGTATGTCGTCGCCGCGGCGCACGAACTCGGCGCGCCCATAGTCGGACTCCCAGTATCTCGGTATGCGACGTCCTCGGATCGCGCTGCGATCGGTGAGTGCCTAGAACACGGGCACGCGCGCATCGACGTAGCCTTGCCGGACCTGTCGTCGCCAGCCGAGCTGATATCAGCGTCGGCGAGCTGTCGTGCTGTTGTTACGGGCAGCTACCACGCTGCCGTGTGCGCCCTCGCGCAAGGGGTTCCCGCGGTTTGCCTGAGCAAATCTCGCTACTACGATGCCAAGTTCGCGGGCCTGAAGGCGCTGTTCCCGGAAGCCTGCAAGGTGGTTTCGCTGGTAGATCACGACGCTGCTCGTATTTTTCGTCAGGCCATCTTGCATTCATGGGAACTTCCTGCAGGCGCCCGGTCCGCTGCTCGGGAGCAAGCAGCGTGCCAGCGCACTTCCGCCCGTTCCGCCTATGATGCCTTTCGTCTGAGCGTAAGTTCACCACGCGAGCTGTCCGCCCCAGTGCTGTTGAGGCAGCCAAATTGACCGCCGCACTATGTCTGTCGGGGCCTGAGCCGCGCACGCACCGCGCGCGCGACTCTTACGCGATGAAGATCATGGAGGTTGAACTTTCCCAGCCTCTGCCCGCCGTCAGCTGCGATAGCAAATATCGGCGACTCTCGGTACTTGCGCGCCTGCATAGCGAGCCGATCGGGACCTGCACAGTCGATCTGGAGTTCCGGGAAATCAGTCCCGAGCACCTCGGCGAGATTCTTTGGCGTGAGCTCGGAGATGTCATTGCAGAGAGGTTCACGGCGGCTAGCCTGCCAGCACCGCATGCGCTGAACGCCTGCGCCCTCGACGTGGACCCCGACTCCTGGCCCTTCCTGCAGGCCCGATCCAAAGTCCTCGAAGCGCCTCCTTTCATCAGCGTCGTCATCTGCACCTACAATCGGCCAGATCGCTTGCGGGCCTGTCTGCAGCATCTTCGGCGCCAGCAGTACCCCGCGTTCGAGGTCGTCGTCGTTGACAACTGCCCAAAGACAGATGCAGCGCGGGAAATTGTCGCGGCGCTTAGCGATCCCCGGTACCAGTACGTCGTCGAACCGCGGGTCGGCCTGTCCCGGGCGCGCAACAGGGGAGTATCAGTGGCCGCTGGTGACGTGGTGGCCTTCCTGGACGATGACGAAGAGCCAGACGTTTTCTGGCTGGCAGCGCTGGCGCGCGGCTTCGCGCGCGGCGATGACGTGGGCTGCGTGACAGGGTTGATACTGCCAGCCCGCCTGGACACTGCGGCGCAGGTCCTGTTTGAAGAGCTCGGCGGACACAGTAAGGATCGAGGCTTCAAACCCGCCATCTTCTCGCGCACTGGCCCGCAGAGCGCGCTATATCCGAGACCCCCTTTCGGCGCCGGGGGCAACATGGCTTTCCGCCGAGAGACGCTCTGGAGGATCGGTCGTTTCGATACCGCTCTCGGCGCGGGGACTCCCGCCCTGGGAGCCGAGGACACCCTGGCTCTCACCCTCGCTATGCTCACTGGCCACAAGATCGCCTACGAGCCGGCCGCGTTCGTCCGTCACCATCACTGCCGCGATTTCAGGAGCCTGGCCAGGCAGCTGCACGGATACGCGGTCGGGCTGACCGCCTACTACACCGCCCTGATATGCCGTCGACCGTGGGTTCTTGTCAGTCTCGTGAGACTGCTACCCGATGCCATTCCCGCAGCGCGTTCGAGGGCGGCTGTTCTCTCGCGCAGTCTAGCCCCAGCGCGGAGCCGTGGGATGCTCGCCGGGCCCGCCGCTTACCTGAGAGGCATGGTCAGAAATGTATCCTCCAATGCTCAACAGGTCTGGAGCAGCAGAAGGTGGGCTTGGGAGCGGCGCCAGCACTCGGGCGCGTGAGATACCGATACTCATGTACCACAGCATTGCTACCAGCGCCGCTCCGCGCTTCGCCCGTTTCGTTGTCCACCCAGCGGACTTCGCTGCTCATATGGATCATCTGGCCTTCGAAGGGTATCAGCCCATCACCGCGCTCGATCTTGCTCGAAAGCGTTCCAATGGCGACCTGCTCGCCCGGCACGTGGTGCTAACTTTCGACGACGCGTTTACGGACTTTGAAACCGTAGTGATGCCGATCCTTCAGAGACACGGGTTCCCGGCCACTTTGTATGTCCCAACCGCGTACGCGGGAAGTACTGCTTCCTGGCTTCGTGCCTGCAACGAGGACCGGCGACCTATCCTTTCGTGGCGTGCGCTTCGCGAGATTATCTCGGCAGGAATCGAGGTGGCTTCGCATAGTCACACTCATCCGCAGCTTGATCGCATGCCGCTTCCATTAGTCAGGGATGAGGTGCGGCGCTCCCGCCAAATACTCGAAGATAATCTTGGCGTGCCGATTGAGGGCTTCGCATACCCATTCGGGTACTGGGATGGGAACGTTCGCTCCAGCGTGTCCGCTGCAGGATATTCCTACGCCTGTTCGGTGGGCGAGCTGGCGGTCTCCGCTACGGCCGACGCCTTGACGCTGCCGCGAGTGACCGTGGCCGGAGGGATGGGCGTGGATGGTTTCGCTCAGCTTCTCGCTAGCTCCTCGACTCCAGCGGCTCGGCTGTCTTCGGAAGTGAAGCGGCGGGCTTGGCGAGCCATGCGACGACACATCCGTTCTGTGGGGGGTGACCCGCAGCCAATGCAAGATCATGCGGGTGCGGCTGGGGCGACGGAGTCTGACCGGCAAGTACTCCGGCCGGCATCTGAACAGAGCTGAGCACGTGTTGTTGCACCGGCTGGCGACAATCCTCGGCAAGAAGGCCACACGTCACGTCATGCTTCAGATCGGCTCTGGGAGCTCGTCGACACGAGCCGCTTCGCGGGTTGCGCTCTGTGCTTAGCTCTGAAAGCGGCCGCGGCCGCGGCCGCCCTCGCCGTCCTTGCCCTCGCCGCCCTCGCCCTGGCCCTCGCCCTGGCCCTCGCCCCGAGCCGACGTCGGCGACGCGCGCCGCGCTAGGTGCCGCCGCCCCCGGTTGGCAACGAAACAAAGAGATCGTTGGCAACGCGAGCACTCTGATAGCGACCGCAGGTGTGTCTGCTCTGCTGGGGTTCGCATTCTGGACATTGGCCGCGCGCCTGTTCAGTCAGGCGGCGGTCGGCTATGCGGCAGCCGCGACGTCCGCAATGACGTTGCTGGGAACGATAGGGATGTTCGGCCTAGGGACCTTCCTGATCGCCGAACTCCCCAAACGGGCGGCACGCGCTAACCTCGTGGCGGCCGCCATGCTCGCCGCGGGTCTCGGGTCATCGCTTATAGCGATTATATTCGTGCTGGTCGCTCCGCACGTGAGCGCGAGCCTCAGAAACTCCAGCGGCACGCTGAGCGGCGCGCTGATTTTGGTCGCAGGCGTGGTATTGACTGCCGCGACCTTCGTATTTGACCAGGCAGTCATCGCTCTGCTGCGCGGTGGGTTGCAGTTGTCACGCAATATCGTCCTGGCATCAGCAAAACTTCTGATACTGCCCGCGGCGGCGAGCTTTCTGCACGACCGATTCGGTAATGGTATAGCGCTGTCCTGGGTCCTGGGCACCGTGATATCGGTCGTTCCCGTGGCAATCTGGCTTAGGTGGAAGGGCGCCGATGTCGGCGGTCAGCCGGACTGGGGCGCACTACGTGGCATGCGCAGAACAGTCGCTGCCTATAACTGGCTCGGCCTGGCTATGACCACACCTACGCTGCTGGCCCCAATCCTAGTTACTGTGCTTCTCTCGCCAGTGGCTAATGGCGCGTTCTACGCGGCCTGGATGATGGTAAGCATGCTCTTTATCGTCCCGGCTCACCTGTCAACGGTTCTGTTTGCCGTTGCATCAGGCAACCCGCAGGCGCTGGCGACGAAGCTTCGCTTCACACTGGCGGTGTCGCTTCTGATAGGTCTTCCTGGGATGGCTATCCTGGGTCTCGGCGGCCATTTCGTCCTGAGCATCTTTGGTCCTGAGTACGTTCATGATGCTGCCACGCCACTCTCATTGCTGGTGATCGCGTACATTCCGACGATTCCGCGCACCCATTACATAGCGGCGTCCCGGGCGAGCGGTAGGATTTCGCAGGCTGCCACCGTTATGACGGTGGCAGCGATCATGGAGATGGCTGCGATCGTGGTCGGCGCGAAGTGGAACGGCCTGGTTGGACTGTCGGTGGCGCTGCTTGGTGTGAAGTGCCTGACCGGTGTCGTCGTCACCCCCGCCGTAATTCGAGCAGCCCTCCCCCATGGGCGTCACCGCCGAGTAGAGCGAGCGCCAGCGGCAGGTGAGGCTCGCTTGATGGCGCGCATGCCGTGGGCCTGACGCCGACACCCGAGCCAGGGCATTCGCACTGCTGATGTTGATGTCAACCCTCAAGCATGCGATGGAGGATGACGGTGGGCCCGGTGGTGAGGCTGGCGGCGGCGGCGCGGAATGCGGCAATGGCGTGAGGATGGCCTTCCAGCCGCCAGTCCTGGTGGTAGATTCCGTCATTCTGTGCCTGGTCGTACCAGACGAATCCCAGCAAGCCCTCTTTGCTGACGCCTGCGAATAGGCCGGGAATGTTCGCGGCCTGGCCGGCGACTTGGCCGATGGCCGTCTCGCCGATAAGTATGGGCTTATTCGTGAGCTGGCGGAGCGCTGCGATGGTAGGTCCGAAGACCGCGCTGAAATCGTCATCCGCGTTGTAGTAGTAGGCGTCGAATGCCACCCAGGTCACGTAGTTTGCGCCCGGCCAGTAGTCGGCTATCGGTGGCTCGTACGAGGCGACCGCGTTGATCGTCCACAGCCACGTGACGTTGTCGGCTCCGGTCTGCCGGAACACATCGACGATGTGCCGCCACGCCTGGACGAACACCGCAGGTCGAGTGTTCGTCGATCCCCAGGGGTACCAGGTGCCGTTCATCTCGTGCCCAAAGCTGATGATCACCGGCTTGCCGAAGGCCTTTACCGACTGGGCATAGGACCGCAGGAAGGCGTCCTGCCGGCCAGCGGCAATGGCGGCACACGTGGTGCTGGTGGGGTCAATGTCGATGAGCAGAGTTGCACCGTGCTGCAGTGCGGTGTCGGCGAAGGGAATGCTGAAGGGCTCGCCCCAGCTGCTGTAGTACATCACGATGTTGGGCTGGCGGCCGACCGTCTGAGCGAACTGCTCGACTTGCGCGTACTGGCCGACCGATGTGTCGCTGGTCTCGTAGACACCGAGGTAGCTGAACCCCGTACTCGGCAGGCTGGCCCGCACAACCTTCGGCACCGGGCCAGTCGCGTCCGGTCTGCTGCCGACAGCCTGCCGCGCGGGCCAGGTTCCGGTCGCGCTGGCCTCTCGGTGGTAGTGCCTCATGCTAACAATCAAGATCGCCCCGGCGGCCATGAAGACGACGATCGTCGCGGCGAAGGTGCGGACAGCTGAGGCGCGACTAGTCACCGTCGACCAAGCTTCCGGTCCCACAAGGTCCAGACAACCGGCGCCACGTAAATGAGACCGAAGAGGAAGATAACGGCGAATCGGTCGGTGCGGTATTGCCAACTGCGCAGGGCCGCCAGGCCCAGCCAAGCCACCGCGGTGCCACAGTTCCACACGATCAGCGCGGCCCACAGCCGCTGCACCGGCGAGACGCTAGTCCCGGTCGGCTGCCACGCCATGACCTTCCCGCGGAAGTGATCCCAGATCGCCAGGGCGTGCGACCAGGAACGGACGATTTCCAGGGCCCACGTCGCCAGGCCGAACTCCGACCGGTGCCACGCTGGGTACAACACGAACCCGTTCAGCACCGCTGGCGCCAGCGCTAGGTAGTCCTGCACGCGGATGTCCTGCGGGATAAACACCAGGATGCCGGTCGCGATCATCGGCACCACGAACAGCAGCAGCGCCGTGAACAGGTAATACAGAAAGCCCGACAGGTAAGCGGCACGCGCTCGCGTCGGCATCGGCACCTTCCAGAGCCGCCGCAAAGGTGTCGTGCTGCCCAGACACCACCGGTACTGCTGATGCGCGAATGCATCCACCGACGACGGTGACGACCCGGTTGCCAGGTTGACCGGGATGTACCGCACCGACCAGCCTTGGCTGATCACATCAAGGCCGGTGTGCACATCCTCGGCGTAGGCGATCAACGCCGGGCCTCCCGCGGCCTGGATCGCCGTCCGCCGGTATACAGCGCACGATCCGACGCAGACTGCCGCGCCAAAGGAATCCCGCGACGTTTGCATCGACCGGTAGAACACCTCCTGCATCGGCCCGGCTGCGCGCTCTACCCAGGTATGGCGTGGGCCAGGACGGAAGAACTGCGGCGTCTGCACGATTCCGATGCTCGCATCATCGAAGTACGGCAGCGTCTCACCAAGGAAGTCCGATCGCGGCACGAAGTCCGCGTCGAAGATCACGAAGAATTCGCCCCTGGTGCGTTCGAAGGCATACCTCAGATTGCCGGCCTTCTTCATCCAGCCACGATTCTCGCGGACCTTATATACAAACCCGAAGTCGCGAGCCAATTCCTGCGCGCCAGGGTCAGCCTTGTCGTCGAGCACAACGGCAACCGCGTCGCCAGGGTAGGCGCGCAGCAGCTCATATACGTAGGTCCAGGTGTTATGCAGCAGCTCCAGCGGTTCTCCGCAGATCGGCAGGAAAATATCCACGTCCGGGTAATATCGGGGTCGCCACGCACTTACCTTGGCCCAGTGTGCTCCCAGGTCAAAATCCCGGCCGGCGAAGTTGGAGAACAGCGATACCGTCAGGTAGATGATCGTAAATGCCGTCCACGGCGCCATCACCCAGGCCCGGTACCGCATCTCCATGATCGCCTGGCTGACGACGATGGAGCTGTAACCGATCAGCACGACCAGCGTCAGATAACCGAGGTGCCGATTCACGTAACACGTCTTTTCCGCCGCCGTGGGAGGGCTCGGCAGCAACCCACGACCCGCAGTCACCCCACGCCGGGTCGGCAGCCGGGGCAGCAACGCGGCACCGCCCCTAGCCGACGGACCGGGTGGTCGAGCCACCGTCATCGAAGCCTCCGCTCCTGCACTAGTCGCCTGTCGGCCTAACGCCCGCGTGCCAGCAGCCAGATCGTGAACCAGCCGACCGCCCCATCCGGATCCCGCCACGGGATCCGCTCCACCCGGCGATAGCCGGCGTGCTCAAGGCCGGCCGGGCTGCCAGCCACGGACTCCTGAATCGAACCCGGCAGAATACCTGTCCCGGTGTCCGTCTCGACCATCCACACGCGGTGGTTGTCGATCATGTCCGCGACTGCGTCCGGCGCGTACGCGTATGAGGTCACGATGTCTGGCCGGATGCCCTGACGGGACAGGTAGTAATAGGCCACCATCTGATCGCCGCCCTGCATCAGAATCGGACCACGGGCCGGCAGATCATGCTGCACCGCAGCCATCAGCCGGGTCGAGTTCGGCCAGAAGCCGTACCAGCCACTGGCCTGGTCGAATCCCAGCAGGCAGGTAAAGATCGCCGCCGCCAGCCCAATCCGCCAGGCCTTCGCCGCATTCACCACGACGGCCTTCGACAGCGCGTAGCCAGCCGCCATTGCGCCAAACCACAGGCCGAATACGACATGCTTGTACAGCGAGACCGAGGTCTGGTCGTACGCCTGGAATGCTGGCGCCAGCAGCACGGCCACGACCAGCACGGCACACAACAGCGACCGCCGATCCGTCCGCTCCCGGCAAGCCAGCACCAAACCGAGCAGGGCCACGGCCAGCACCATGGCAACCAGCGGCGCCGCGTTACACAGCACAGCTAGCCAGGAGTCGCCCCCAGAACCACGCTGCGTCGTCGTGGCACTGATCGCAGTCAGCGATGTCTCTCCGCCCAGAAGCAACAGCGTCGGCGCTCCGATGGCCACGGCGTAGCTGACGAGCCGAAGACCGCGCGTCACAGACAGCGCCGAGCCGGTAGACGCGGTGAGTACGACCAGGGCCACGATTATCGGGCTCCACAGCGCTGTCACCCACTTCGTGGCGTCCGCGAGCACCATCACCACTGCCGCGAGCAAGATCAGAACCTCACTGGCGCGGCTGTGTGCGGACCGAACCGCCAGCCACGCCGCAAGCGCCATTAGGCAGATCGCCATCGGGTCGTACGTCGCCCACGCGCCCAGGTCTGCGGTGGGGCCGACCGCGACGAACATTGCGGCGCCTATCAGGCCCGCCCTTCGGCTGAACAGCCGGGCGGCGGTTCCATACAACAGCGCCGTAGCCGCCAGCATGAACATCAGCGACAGCAGCCGTGCACCGGCCAACCCACCTGCGGAATCCGCAAGGGCGCCCAGCGGTGGGTAAATCGCCGGGGCTCCCGAGAGGTAGTACTGAGGTAGCGGACTGCCATGCAGCCAGTGCTGCCACTCCATGTGGCCGTACCAGAGGTACTCCGCCTCATCCGCAAACGCCGTATTCGACCACACCAGCCGCAAGGCCAGCGCGGCCTGTACTACCAACACGGCAAGCAGGCCCAGTCGGTAGTCATGCCGCCAGCTGCTCTCACGGAGTTCAACGTCTGCTGCAGGACGCCCGGCGTCCGCCCGATAGGTGAGCGTTTCGGCTGGCTGGACCAGCACTGAGACAGTGCTACGTGAACCGGGCCCAACAGGCTCGGGCAGCGTGTCGGTTCCGGACATTGCCAGTGGTGCCGGGAGTTGCGCCGCCGAATCTTGGCCGCGGGGTCGGCGGTGGCTGCCGTTCAGAGCCTTCGATGTCGCCGATGGGTCAGGCTGATCAACGCGACCAGCGACGGCGCCGACGACCGCCTCCGACGTCGGGGGCTCGATCCGTGGCAGCTGAACGAGGACGTCCAGACGCTGTGTCCGGTCGGCTGGCTGACTGCGAGCACGACCAACACCGCGCCCGTCGGAGGACCGCAGCGCATAGGCATGGGCGGCTCTCAAGCGCGTAACTCCCGATCTGACTCTGCCGGTCATGCAGGTGTCCACAGGGCTTTCAAAGTCGATCAGCCGCGGAGTGCGGCTGCTGGAAGGGCGCGGGCTAATCGCGGTAGTCGCGGCTCGCAGATCCGCCGCGGTATTGCTATTCGCGCCGATCGGACCAGCCGCCATCCAAGGCTGAACACGAACAGCGAGCCAAGGGCAAGAGCGACGAGCACATACGCCACCGCCTCCAGCCGACGCGCGAGGGCGACTTCTCTGGTCACCAACCCCGCGAGGGCAATGGACGCAGCGACGAGCAAAGTCGCCTGATGCCCGGAGGCGATCGCAGCCGCCGCTCCCGCCGCGGCCACAGCTGCCAGGGGCGGCAGCAGCACGGCCTGCCGGTGCCGCTTCCGGGCCAGCGGGCAGTCCGGGTGCGCTTGGATAAAGTTCGCGCAGCCATGGGCGGACACCTGGTAGTCCCGCACGAGCGCGCGGAAGCTCTGCCGATGATGGTGAGCGCCGTCGAGCCCGGCCGCATACAAGATCTCATGACCGGTGCTAACCACGCGCCAGAACCACTCATAGTCCTCGTATCCGTAGCCCCAGTTATCGTCCATCGGGCAATCGTCATAAACACTGCGCGCCATCAGGACGTTTGCAGTAATGGGCGGCTTGCGAGAATGCTTGCCAAAGTTGCCCATCGTCACGCGGTACGACTTCGGCACGCGCGGAGTCTTTGCCGCCAGGGTGTTCCCGTCGACGAACCGGCTCCAGAAGGTGTCGCTGACTGCCCGCATGCCGCCGCATACAACCCCGCCCTGCTGGTCGGCCAGGAGCGTCACTCCGCGTGACAGCCAATCCCGGTCCATGTTGATGTCGGAGTCCACCAGAGCCAGGATCTGCCCACTGGCCTTCCGCAGCCCCACGTCGCGCTTGGTCGCGGGCTCCCGCTTGCCGGGAACATCCTCATGCTCGATGATCAGCAGCCGCGGGTCGGTAATGTCAGCCAGGGCCTGCCAGGTCTGATCGCCTACGTCGCCGACAATGATGACTTCTGCGAGCGCCGGATAGTCCTGCGCCAGGAGCGCTACGACAGTCGACCGGATCGTACGCTGGCTGGTCTTCACCGGGATAACAACGCTAACGTCAGGCAGAACTCCCAGCTCGAGCACGGGCCAGTCGTCAGACAGGACAGCGGCACCATCCAGCGCAAGCGACTGCACGGCCTCGGCGCCACCCGGCCGAAGCGGCCGAGCGTCGATGACTCGGTCCCGCTGCCTTATTAACCAGCGCGGCGCACGCACCGCCCCAATGGGCCGAAGCTGATGGTGCCCAGCACTATCACTCGCAATCGAGTCAGCGGCATTGCCCATCCGCCACGTCTCCTTCGCAACGTCACCGGCCGGTCCCCGGCGGCAATTATTACACAATGCAATCAACCAATCACGTACCGTAGCACCATGGGCGCGGGTGGTCTCTCGCTCGCCGTCTCGTGCGCCGCAGTCGGGGCGGCCGGACTCGACGCCCGGGGACTTGTCAACGTGCACGCCGCCCGCCGCGGACCGCCCGCGACGCGGCGCCGACATCATCAACGTCAGCTCAATCGCCGGCCGCGTCGCCTGGAACAGCTCGGGGTCAGGCCCGAACTCCCAGAGCTCTTGCGCGCAGTGGCACGCGGCGGCGATCTTGGCAGCCCATTCCAGCGCCTCCTCGCGTGAGGGCGCGTCGACGACCGTGACTCCGCCGATGGCCTCCGGGTACAGGCCGTCGGCGCCGGGTACAGGCCGTCGGCGGCCGGGTACAGGCCGTCGGCGCCGGGTACAGGCCGTCGGCGCCGGGTACGGGCCGTCGGCGGCCGACGAGATCGAGCAGCTGGTGACCGCGGACGAGCGCTACGTCCGGCAGATCGCGGGGATGACATTGGATCGGCTGGTGGTGGTGCCTGGCCGGATCATTAAGCGTCGTGCCTCGCTGCGCGCCGGCCACCGACCAGGGTCAGGCACCCAGCCGCATGTGGATGTGCCCGTCGGTGAACCAGTGCGGCGGATTCGCCGGGCTGAGCTCCCGGAACGGGTACCCGGCCTTCTCCGCTACGCGGCAGGACGCCGGGTTGTCGACATCATGCACGAGCATGATCTGCCGCAGGCTTGCCCCGGCGAGCGCACCGAAGACCCAGTCGGTCACCGCCCTGACCGCCGCGGGAGCTATGCCGCGGCCGCGCGCAGACACCGCCGTCCAGTAGCCGATCTCGGCGGTCTCGCGCTCGCCGATCCGGCCGGTTTCCGCGCGATTCTTCAGTCCGACATTCCCCGCCAGGACACAGCCGCCGACGTCGCTCGCCTCAAGTACGGCGAAGCTCAGCCGGTCACCGTCGCGCCAGCCGCGGTCCTGGCTCGCGAGCCACCGGGCTGCCTCGCGCTCGCCCATAGGCCCAGTCCGCTCCGGCCCGCCGCGCAGCACGGTCCTGAACGGGCGTTCGTCCGGTGTTGACCACATTCCACCCATGAGGTAATCGCGGCTCATCTCGGCTGTCAGTGCGGGGATGTCCGCCGCTTGCCAGGGCCGCAGGATCAGCGCTGGCTGGCGGCTCACGGCCGACACGCACAGCTCAGGGAACCTCAGCCCGTCTGTCATGCTGGGAATAATGCTGGACCACCGGCATCGCGCTCAACCGGTTTCGCTTGCAACTGTTCCCGACGGGCACACCTTGGAGTGCTCATCTGCCGCGATGACACCGGCCTCACCCGCCCGGTGACTGTCGGCTCAGCTACCGTGCGCGAGGTTGTTCCGCGACGTCAAGCTGGGTGATGCTGGGGAGATGAGGCCTGCGGAGTTCACGAATGCACATCCGGCGCTCGCCGAGTTCTGGCATCCGGTAGCGCTGTCGCGCGAGGTCGGCCTTGAGCCGGTGGCGGTCCGGCTGGCCGGTCAGGGCTGGGCGCTGGCCCGGTTCGGCGGCGCTGTCGCCGGGTTCGCTGACCTGTGCCCGCACCGGCGGGCGCGGCTGTCAGCGGGGCAGGTCAGTGACGGCACGCTGCAGTGCATGTACCACGGATGGCGGTTCGCTGCCGATGGCAGGTGTGTGGAGATACCCGCACTGGGGGACACCGGATCGATCCCGGAGCGCGCGCAGCTGCGCCGCCCGGCGCAGGTCGCCGAGCGCGATGGCCTGGTATGGCTGGCACCGATGCCGCCGCGCGCTCCGCTGCCGGAGCTGGCGCCGGCCGCGGGGCTGGGCGGTGATGGCATCGCGACCGTCTTCCTGCCGGTGCTGCGGGTCGAGGCCAACGCGGCGATCTTGCTGGACAACTTTCTCGACGAGGCGCACCTGCCGTTCGTGCACGCCGCCACGATCGGTGGCGCGGGTCCTGAAACTATTCCGCGCGCCGACGTCGCCAGGCAGGATCTGTCGTTCACCGCGGTTCGCGAGCACACCTTCACCAACCTCACCGACCCGGCGGTGCGCGACGGCGTCCGGCCCGCGGTGCAGCGGCGCCGGATGACCTACCGGTATCAGGCACCGCTGACCGCGACGCTGCTGCTGGAGTTCCTCGACGCCGACAGCTGGCAGTTCCTGACATTCACCGTGACGCCCGAGGACGAGCTGGCATGCCGGGTGTACCAGAGCGTGACCGGTCCCGGCCTTGCCGACCCCGAGCAGGCAGACAGCGCCGCGAAGTACGAGATGTCGATCTTCGAGGAGGACCTGGACCTGCAGCGGCGGGCTCTGTCTGGCCTGGAGTTCCCGCTCGATCCCGCAGCCGAGCTACACACGCGAGCTGACCGGGTCTCGGTGGAGTTCCGGCGCGTGCTCGCCGCCGCGGTCAGCGACTGAGCCAGCCGCGGCTGGGGCTGCGGCGGCTGGGGCTGCGGCGGCTGGGGCTGCGGCGGGGCACTTCCTGGCAGGTTTCGTGGTTCTTCCTCAGCCCTCGGTGAACCCGGCCCGAGCGGGTCACCAACCCATGTCAGGCGAGACCGCGACCCGCGCGGCGATGGCTGGGTCGCACCTCTATGGTGGACCGATGGCGTCGGTCAAGCAGATCCAGGTCACTTTCGACTACGCAGAACCTGAGCGCGTCGCTCGTTTCTGGTGCGAGGTGCTGGGGTACGTCGTACCGCCGCCACCGGAGGGGTTTGCTACCTGGAACGATTTCGATGGCGCGCTGCCGCCTGAGCATCAGGGTTCAGCGTTCGCCTGCATTGATCCCTCAGGTGTGGGGCCGCGACTGTTCTTCCAGCGCGTTCCCGAGGGTAAATAGACAGTCTCAAGAACCTCTGCCGACCGCGGAGATAACCTCGCTCAAGCGGCCTGGCCCGCTAAGCCGAACATACTGTGCTCAGGCCATGGCCCAGGTGGTGTCAGCGGGGCGGCGAGGACACCGAACCTGGCGGCGGGACCTTACCCGGTCCCATGACCTCGCAGGCCAGCGCACCCAGCGGGTCGGTGTCGAGCAGCGGCTGCGCCAGCGCAGGTGGTGTCAGGAACGCCGACTGCTGCAGGTCGAGCATGTCCAGCATGGCGTTGGCATTGGCATCACGGTAGGTCATCGCCGGCAGATTCCACTTGGCCTCGACCAGCGCGCAGATGCTGGTGTGGTCGAAGATCTGATGCGAGACGTAGTCCGGCCTGGCCCACGGCGAGATGACCGCGCACGGCACCCGGAAGCCGTACTGGGCGAAGCCGTTGTAGACGGGCACGCCGGTCGGGGTGTCCGGCGGGATGTCGTCCGGTGCGAGGGCCGGCGGCGGTGGCACGTGATCGTAGTAGCCGCCGTGCTCGTCGTAGGTCCAGATCAGCAACGTGCGGTCCCAGCCTGGGCCAGCGATGACGGCGTTGATAACCCTGGCGGCGAAATGCTCCCCGATCGCGATGTTCTGCGGGTCCTCCTCGGATCCGAGCAGATAGTTAGGTTCGACGAGCGAGAAGCCCGGAAGCTGGCCTGCTGCAGCGTCATCAAAAAAGTGCTCGATCCCGACCACATTCGTGCCCACGTTCCTGGCGTAAAGCTCTGGATACAGCTCGGTGGTCGATATAACGGTGCCGAGCGTAGAGCAATAGTCCTTCCAGGTAATCCCGGCGTCCTCCAGCCGGTCGAAGATGGTTCCGTTCGGTGGGTAGGCAATGAAGGAGGGGATGGCGTCGTCGATCATGCCCAGTGACGTGGCAGAGATCAGGTAGCGCCGGTTAGGGAAGGTCGGACCGAGGATCGAGCAGAAGTACCGGTCGGCGATCGGGAACTGGCGCGCTATCGAGTAGTAGAGTGGCTGGTTGGCCTCCTGCCAGTAGCCCATCGCCACGGGCCCGCTGCCTGACTCGACGAAGCCCGTATTGCGGCCGCCGGCGAACTGGGTATGGCTGTCCTGCCAGGTCTGGCTCGGCTTGCCCAGCAGCTGGCAGGTAGTCGGCATCGGGAATGCGTGCTGGACGTCGCCGTTGGCGTAAGGATTGGTGGCGGTCGGTTCCCCGTTCGGGCCTATCTGAAATCCATCGGCACCCCCCCGGCCCAGCATGCCGAGCTTGTTGTCGTAGGAGTGGTTCTCCATCATCAGGACGACGATGTGCTCGATCTTGCCGATCGTGTCCGTGCCGGCCTTGAGGTCCGGGTATGGCAGCGAGCCCGGCTGACGACGTAACTGCGGCGTCTTGGGTTCGGCGGCGTCCGTTCCGGGGCTTGCACTGCCGGGGATACCAGGCTGCTCGGTCATGATGCCCTCCCGACGACGGACTGCTATCGGCCACAGCATGCCGAACAAAGCTGTCGATGTATAGCGCTGCTCCTGATTGGTCATGCGGCTACTCCCGCCGTCGTCGCAACCCTGCGTCGCGGCGGGGCGCGGCGGGATTATGGCCAGATGCCTCGAGCAGGCTCGAACCACCTCAGGATGGCTTTGCTGCCGGATATGGTTACTGGTGAATCTCGGAATTGCCCGCGCATGACATCGGACTCGGCGCGGACCGCATTGTCGATCCGGACGGCCGCGGCCACGGTGTGCTTTCAGGTGGTGCCCGAAGGCAAGGTCGTCAAGAATCGGCTGCATCTTGACGTGCGGGTCGGTACCGGGCTCGTGGGCGAAGAGCGCGGCCGCACTTGAGGCCGAATGCGCACGGCTGGTCGAGCTCGGCGCGGTACGCGTGCGACTACTGCCTGCCGATGGCGACAACGAGTCGTGCCTCGTGATGCAGGACATCGAGGGCAACGAGTTCTGTCTCGACTAAGGCGCCGGACTGCCGTTATTGCAGCTCCGAGTCGTGATGGTGCCAGTGCCGTCAGGAGATCGACAGCACCATGCGAGGTGCGGTGCCGAACTCCGTCTCTGCCAGGCCGCAATCGGTGAAGCCCGCGGCGCGGTAGAACCCCAGCGCATGCGGATTGACGGTCACCTCCAGGCGTTCCACGCCCCGTGCGCGCAAGATGGCTGCGATGCGGTTGACCAGCGCAGTGGCAATCCCGCGCCGCATGTAGCCCGGATCCACGAAGAGGTCTTCCAGCTCTGTCGTGCCGTCTGTCTCGGCCCAGGAGGCGAAGCCGACAACCGAGCCGTCCTCTTCCGCAACATAAGTGCGGCCTTCAGCAAGACCCTCACCTCCCAGGAGCAGGTACTCCGGGTGAGCAAGCAGGTTGTCGTGGTCGCCTGCATTAGACAGCGATGCGCGGCAGTAGACGCTGGTCGCAGCCGCGAGGTCGGCAGGTGTTCCGAGCCGGATCACTCCCACAGTCTGCAACAAGCGACTTCCGCCGCAGTGTTAATGCCGCACGTCGTAACAACCCGCCGACGTCCGCACCTCAGCGCAGGGTGCCGGGGCGGCCCAGCCAAGGGGTCAGCTCACCTTGAGGCGTTCGAGCGGCTGGCCGGTGATGTCGGCGATGATCTCGAAGTCCTTGTCCAGGTACAGTACCTGCAGGCGACTCTGGCGCTCGGGGAGAGTGCTGATCCGGAGAAGATAGACAGCCTGACACTTGGTGTCTATGCGGCGCGGAAATTCGAGACCTCAGATCCAGCCTTCGCCGAGGTTCTCTTCAAGGTCCATTACCTGGCCGCCAGAATGCCATGACCGAAGGTAGTAGCCGCCATTGCCCGATGGCTGCTAGCCGTGATCTTCTGAGACTCTTGGCCGGCGAGCGCCGTGACCGCCGCCTGGACACAGCAGTCTCCGCAGCGCGACGGACCTGGCGCATCAGGAACTCGTATGCAGCGATGAGCGACAACGACGGCCATGCGGCAACCACGCGCCCCGTCACTGCCGGCTCGGCGACGGCCACGTGAGCGGCGAGGCTCGCCGCGCTTCCCGCGACCAGCAGCGCACACGGAAGCAACCCGCCCGGCTCCCGCAGCGCGAGTCGGCCAGCAGCGCCGTCGACGCGGCGACGATCATCCGACAGCGGGGTCAGCGCCGCAACCCAGCCCGCCTGGCCATGCATCTCTACCAGCAGGTGCTAGCCAGCCAGCGCGCCGGGGCCGACGCCATCCGTAACCGACCGGCTGACTCTTTGCGGCAGGGGTGAGGGACTGCAAATAAAACGTAGTGTCCGGGCAGCCACCGAACACTACGCTGTTCTGGTGACTTCAGCAGGATATTTGCGCTTTCCCCATATCCAGTCCGATCTCGTTACTTTTGTAGCGGCCGACGACGTCTGGCTGGCCCCCGCAGTTGGCGGCCGGGCGTGGCGGTTCACCGCTGATCAGGCGGCCGCGCGCTGGCCGCGCTTGTCACCCGGCGGCGGGCACCTGGCGTATGTGAGCAGCAAGGACGGCGGCCCGGAGGTCTACGTCGCGAGCGTCGACGATGGCGGCACGCAGCGGCTGAGTCACTGGGGCGCGCCGATGGCCAGGGTCTGCGGCTGGACGGATGATGATGAGGTGCTGGCCATCAGCCCCGCGGGCCAGCCGTTCTTCGATCACATGCGGGCGCGGGTGCTGGGCACTGGCCCGTCGGGCGGGCTGGGCGCCGAGCGGATCCTGCCGTTCGGCCCGGTCAGTGACATTTCCGCCGGGGATGGCCGGACAGCGCTGCTGACCGGCACCTGGGGTCAGGACATGGCGTACTGGAAGCGGTACCGGGGTGGCACGGCCGGACGACTGTGGGTCGGCAACGGCCTGGACGCTGCCGCTGCCGGCACCTTCCGGCGAGTGCTGGCAGACATCGGCGGCCAGCTCGGCAGCCCGATGATCGTCGCGGACTCCGGCAAGCACGAGGCGCGGGCCACGGCGTCAGCCGGGGCCGATTGCGGTGTCCGGCTGGCGTTCCTGTCCGATTTCGAGGGCACAGGCAATGTCTACTCGGTCGCCGCCGACGGGACCGGACTGCGCCGGCATACCGATCATGACGGCTGGTATGCACGCCAGGCCAGTACCGACGGCCGGCGGATCATCTATTCCTGCGGCGGTGAGCTGTGGCTGCTGGACGGCCTCGACGCGGACCCCGTGCGGCTGGACATCATGCTCGGCACGCCAGCCGGCGGCCGGGCACCGCGTCTGATCACGGCGGCCGATCACGTGGGCGGCCTGTCGGTGGACAAGTCAGGCCGGGCGAGCGCGGTCGAAGTGCGCGGCACGGTGCACTGGCTGACCCATCGGGACGGCCCGGCCCGCGCGCTTGCGGCCGTTCCCGGCGCGCGGGCCCGGTTCCCGCAGGTGCTCGGGACCGCCGGCGACGTCGTCTGGGCCACCGACGAGGACGGTACCGACGCGCTGGCCATCGGCGGCGCACCTGGCGCTGGCTCCGCGACTGCGCGGCGGCTGGCCGCCGGGCAGGTGGGCCGGGTCCTGAGCCTGGCAGCCGCGCCGGATGGCTCGGCGGTTGCAGTCGCGGCCGAGGACGGGCACCTGTGGCTGGTTGACGTCGCCTCGGGGCAGGTTCGCGAGCTGGGCGCGTCCGGCAATGGCGCTATCAAAGGGCTCGCCTGGTCGCCCGACTCTGCCTGGCTGGCCTGGTCGGAGCCGACCGATCACCCGGCCGACCCTGGCGGCCTGGCGTTGCGCAAGCTCAGGCTGGCCAGGGTCGCCGATGGCGAGATGACGGACGCGACCGATGGCCGGTTCATTGACACCGACCCGGTCTTCAGCCTGGACGGCAAGTATCTGGTCTTTCTGTCCCGCCGTAGTTTCGACCCGATTTACGACGCGCACTTCTTCGACCTGTCGTTCCCGTACGGAGCCAGGCCGTACCTGTTGCCGCTGCAGGCAGCGGCGCCGTCGCCGTTCGGCCCGGAGCTGGCGGGTCGGCCGGCTAGCGGTGTGGACGACAAGGCCGGCGACGCCGCAGCCGGCAGCCCGGCTGCCGGCGGCGGCTCTCCAGGTGACAGCAGCGCCGGCCACGGTGAGGGAGTCAAGGACAGCAAGGATAAGGACGCGGCGGGCATCGTGCCGGTCGTTGTCGACGCTGACGGCCTGGCCGGGCGGGTTGTCACGCTGCCGGTGCAGGAGTCAAGGTACTCCCGGCTGCGCCCGGTGAAAGGCGGGCTGGCCTGGCTTCGCGAGCCGGTGAAGGGCGAGCTGGGGCTAGGCGGGGCGGCGCCCGATGATGACGCGCCGCGGCCGTCGCTTGAGCGCTTCGACTTCGCCAAGCGGACGGTGACCGAGCTGGCCCATGAGGCTGACTGGTTCGAGGCAAGCGGTGACGGCACGAAGCTGGTGATCAGCGATCACGGCAAGCTGACCGTGGTGCCGGCCGACCGGAAGGCCGACCCGGACAACGACGACGACAAGATCGTCATCGACCGGAGCCGGGCCAGGTTCTTCGCGGATCCGCCCGCGCTGTGGCAGCAGGCCTACGGCGAGGCGTTCCGGATCATGCGCCACGACTACTGGGTCCCCGACATGGCTGATGTCGACTGGGACGCGGTGCGGGAGGAGTACCGGCCGCTGCTGAACCGGATCGCCAGCCAGGACGACTTCAACGACCTGCTCTGGGAGGTCTTCGGTGAGCTCGGCACCTCGCACGCCTACGCCACCGGTCCAGGCGGTGATCATCAGAACGCCGGTAACGTGCCCGGCGTCCTCGGCGCCGACCTGGAACGGGACGGTGACACCTGGCGGGTGACCAGGACTGTCCTGGGCGATGCGTCCGACCCGCGGGCGAGGGCCCCGCTGGCAGCGCCGGGCGCGGGCGTCGCCTCCGGGGATGCGATCCTGGCGGTGGACGGCCGGCCGGTCGGTCTCCAGGGGCCAGGGCCGCTGCTGCTCGGGACGGCGGGCAAGCCGGTTGCGCTGACCATCGGGGCGTCCGGCGGCGGGGAGGCGCGCCAGGTCGCCGTGGTCCCACTGCGGTCGGACTTGCGGCTGCGTTACCTGGACTGGGTCCGGCACAAGCGGGCCCAGGTACACGAGCTGTCCGGCGGCCGGGCCGGGTATGTGCACGTACCGGATATGGTCAGCCAAGGCTGGGCCGACTTCTTGCGCGACCTGCGCAGTGAGACGCTACGGGACGCCGTGATCGTGGACATCCGGAGCAACGGCGGCGGGCACACCTCAGAGCTGGTGATCGAGAAACTCAACCGCCACGTCATCGGCTGGGACAACAGGCGCGGGATGCAGCCGGGTACCTATCCGGACGGCGCGCCGCGGGGCCCGATCGTCGCGCTGGCCGACGAGTTCGCAGGCTCAGACGGTGACATCGTCACCGCGGCGATCCAGGCACTTCGGCTCGGGCCGGTCGTCGGCACCAGGACCTGGGGCGGCGTGATCGGCTATGACGAGGAACACGAGCTGGTCGACGGGACGAAGATGACGGTGCCCCGGCTGTCCTTCTGGTTTGAGTCCAGCGGCTGGGGAGTGGAGAACTACGGCGTCGATCCCGACGTCGAGGTGCTGATGACTCCGGCGGACTGGGCCGCGGACCGGGACACCCAGCTTGAGACAGCCGTCCGGCTGGCGCTGGCGGCGCTGGAGGAGCGGCCCGCGGCCCGGCCGCCGGACGTTACCACCCGGCCGTCCCGGCGCCGTCCCCCGCTGCCGCCGCGGGCCGGATAGCCGGCAACCGCATTTTCGGAGGCTGGCCAGCCGACGGCTGCCGTCTGGTCGGCGTCGGGCGAGCTGGGTGATGGGTGCGCCGCGCCCGTTGCAGCCGGGCTGCTCAACCGTCTGGTCATCGGTGATCCGCAGACGGCGCCGGCCACCGGACGCAGTTAGTGATTTTTTTGTTGATTTAGATTATCTTTTCCTCACATCACATAACAGTTCTGACGGGGAACCTATGCGTAAGCTCACGCGGCGGCTCGGCGGCGTGTTCGCTGCCGGAGTCGGCCTTGCTGCACTCCTGCCGGCCATCGGCGCGGCCGCCGACAGCGGCGGCACCTTGCTGCCGATTTCTGGTTTCCAGCAGATCGTGGCGGACACCGCGGATAGCCACTTGTTCTTCAGCGAAGGTGGATACGGCGGAATCGTGGTCACTGACCTGTCAGGAAACCAGGTCACCACGATCGCGAACACCACCGGCGCCACCAGCATGGCGCTGTCATCCGATGGCAGCGCGCTCTACGCGGCGCTTCCGGGGTCGGGCGAGGTGGTCGCGATCAGTACCGGCTCCTTGCAGATCACGGCGACATACGCGCTGCCGTCCGGCGACCAGCCGGCGTATCTCGCCGTGCAAAGCGGCCTGCTGTGGATCAGCTACAACGACAGCACTCCGGGAGACAGCGGCGCGATCGGGGAAGTGGATCCGTCCGCCAGTACCCCGGCCTTCGCGGCCGAGAGCTCCATGGGGACCTGGTACTCAGCGCCGGAACTCGCCGCCGACCCTTCCGACAGCGGCGTGCTGGTAGCCGGGCAGCCCGACGACAGCGTAGGCCAGGTCGCTACCTTCGATACGGCCACCAGCCCTGTCACGACACTGGCCCCGGCTGCTGCCCCGGCGGGTTGCGGGTTCGTTAACTCCATGGCGGTCACCGCTGGCGGCGCGGATGTGGTGATCGCGTGCTCGGGGGACGCGGCCGAGGTCTACAGCACCGCCAATCTGAGCGCGGAAGGCTCTTACCTAGCCGACGGCGGTCCGGACGGAACTGGCACGAATGCGGTGGCCATCGACGCCAGCGGCGACGTTGCCGTTGGAACGGCCACGATCAGCGGCACGGGCACCGACCTTTCCGGGCCAGACCTGTACACCTATCCGGCCGGTTCGGCCACGGCCGCTAACGCGCTCACCCTGAACTCGACATACAACGGTTCCGTGATCCCGACCGACGGCGTGACCTGGGTCGGCTCGGCCGTGTACGGAGTGGTCGAGTACAACACCGGCATCGGAGCTGACGCGTACCAGTACTACCTGCAGGTCATCAACCAGCCCCTGGTGACCCAGACCAGCCTTACGCTCTCGGCGCCAGCATCGGTGTACCTGGGCAGCAGCGTTGCTGTCACCGGCACGCTGAGCTTCAGTACGGGCGCGCCCCCGGCCGGCACCGCGGTGACCATCACCCGGACCGAACAGGGCAGCACGGCTACCCAGACTTTCCCGGTCACGACCGGCGCTAGCGGTGCGTTCTCCATCAGCGACGTCCCACCTGGTCCTGGAACGTTTACCTACACCGCCAGCTATGCCGGCACGACGAGCGTCGCCGCGGCGACCGCTGCGCAGACAGTGACGGTGAACAAGCTCGTTCCGTCTCTGACCCTGAGCACCGGTCGCACGACCTACTCCTACGAGCCCACCGTCAAGCTGACCGCGCACCTGGGCGCGACCTACTCAGTCCGGGCTGTCTCGATCTACGCCCATGACCTCTCCGGGAACAAGACCGTACTAGTCCGCAAGGGGAACGTGAACAGCAAGGGCGACCTCAGCGTCAGCTACCGCGCCCCGCACAACACGACTTTCACCGTCGTGTTCGCCGGCGACGCGCGCTACGCCGAGCGGTCGGTGTCCAGGACTATCCACGTCCGCGCGGCGGTATCCCAGCATGTGACCGGCGAACGTGGCACCGAGCACCGGCGCGGGCACCTGTATTACCTGTTCGGCAAGGACAAGACGCTGTACTCCAAGGCGACCGTCGCGCCTAATCAGCGCGGCCAGTGTGTCAAGTTCGAGGTGGAGATCTACTATGACGGCGCCTGGACGGGAGCCACCACGGGCTGCGGAAAGCTCAGTAAGTCCAGCACCGTCCTGCTGAAGCTCAGTCTCCGCGGCGGCGCGGTCGGAGCCCCTTACCGACTCCGGGCCGAGTTCCTGCCCGCCAGTTCTGATCACGCCAACCTGGCGGCCGACAGTACCTGGGCCTACTTCCTCATCGAGTAGCCCAGTACGCCGGGCAGCGTCGTCCCAGGTGGGCAGCGCGTTGTGCGCGCGAATTCAGCTATGCTGACGCCTAGCGCCGCCCAGCTGGGCAGCCCACAACTGCGTCCCGCCCACGCAGTAGTGCGGGCCGGAGCAGCGTGCTCCGGGCGCATGTAGTGCTGTCCAGGGAGCGCCCGGCCGGATTTCAGCCGCCGAGCCGCTGGGATCTGTGTGGGTGGACATGGCGCATGGTGCGGATGCTGCCAGCGGCAACGCTGGCATGCTAGAACGCGGGGGTCAGCTTGCCGCGCTGCGTGAGTGGCGTGCGCGCGTCAGGGAGAGCGGGCAGGGCGGCACGATCCTGGTGCCCGGCGAGGCCGGCATCGGCAAGACGACCTTGCTGCGCCACTTTGCGGCCGATCATGGCACCCAAGAGGGGAAGACATTCTGGACGTCCTGCGACTCGCTCTTCACGCCCAGGCCCCTCGGTCCGGTGCTCGAGCTCGCTGCCGCGATCAGCGCCGATCTCGAGCTGCAGACCGGGGCCAGCAGCAATCCCTTCGACGCAGCCATCGCGCTGACGCGCGCGCTCCGGCAACAGGCACCCGCGATCCTGATCGTCGAGGATGCGCACTGGGCCGACCAGGCCACGCTTGACGTTCTGCGCGCGCTCGCGCGCCGGATCGGCTCGATGGCGGTGCTGGTGATCCTCAGCTACCGCGAAGACCTCGACCGCGCCGATCCGCTGCGCGTCCTGCTCGGCGACCTGTCCAGCCCTGGCTTGGTGCTGGCCCGGCTCACGCTCCCTGGCCTGACCGTATCGGCGATTACCGCCCTCGCCGGGTCGCGTCAGCTCGATCCCCGCGAGCTTTACGCGCGCACGAACGGCAACCCGTTCTTCGTCACCGAGGTACTGGCGGCAGGCACCGATCAGATTCCCGACTCGGTTCGCGACGCCGTGCTGGCCCGCGCCGCGCGGCTCAGTGGCCCGGCGCGCGACCTGCTCGATGCCGCCGCGGTCGTTCCCGGTCACATCGGCGTCAAGCTGCTGGCAGAGCTTGATCCCGCCGCGGTCAGCAGCCTGGACGAATGCCTCGACGCTGGGATCCTGGCCGCAGCCGGGGGACATGTAACGTTCCGGCACGAGGTCGCTCGCCTGGTCATTGAGGAGTCGCTGCCGGCGGGCCGCCGCGCATCGCTGCACCGCAAGGCGCTAACCCTGCTGGAAGGGAACGGGCTTCCTACCGGCGATCCGGCCCGCATGATTCATCACGCCGATGCGGCGGGCGACAAGGCGTCGGTGCTGCGATACGCGCCCGCCGCAGGCGACCTTGCTGCCGCCGCGGGGGCACACCGCGAAGCGGCCAGGCTCTACCGGCGGGCGCTGGAAGCAGGGGCGGACCTGACGCCTGGGGAGCGGGCTGATCTGCTGGAACGGTTCGCTGCCGAGAGCTACATGGGAGCGCTCGGCCCGGATGCGATCGCTGCGCTGCGGGAGGCACGCGACATCTATCGCAGGAGCGATGATTTGCTGGCCGTCGGCCGGGTCCAGCGCCAGCTTGCCCGCCACTACGGGCGAGGCGGTCAGCTCGCGGAAGCGCTAGCGGCGGTACAGGAGTCGGTGGCGACGCTGGAGCGGCTGCCGACGACATCCGAGCTCGCGCTGGCATACGTGAATCTGTCCGCCACCCTGGCGATGACGCGGCACCCGGAGACAGACACCTTCGCCCGCAAAGGTATCGCGCTCGGCGAGGCGACAGGCTGCACCGAGGCGGTCTACGACGGACTGAACAACATCGGCTCGCTTGAGATCCTCCACGGCAACACGGCGTCCGGTATTGCCAATCTCGAGCGCAGCCTGGAACTAGCCGAGCAAGCCCGCGACAGCCTCGGCGTTGCCCGCGCGTACACGCACCTGTGCTGGATGCTGGCGATGCGCCGCGAGTGGCTGCTGGCGGAGCCGTACTTCGAACCTGCCCTCAGCTACTGCCGCGACCACGGGCACGAGTTGTGGCACGGTCGGCTGCGCTCGCTGTACATGGAGGCGCAGTTCGCTCGCGGCCGCTGGGACGACGCAGCCGACGCAGCCAACGCCATCCTGGCGGACTCTGAGCAGCTGGCAGCCGCCGAACGCTGCGGAGCGCTACGCGTCCTGGCGAGCATCCGGGCGCGCCGTGGCGACCGCGACTACTGGCCACTGCTCGACGAGGCCCGCGAACTGAGCAAGCTCGGCGCGGTGGCCATGCTGCTCGCTCCGATTGCCGTGACACGGGCCGAGGCAGCATGGCTGGAAGGCCGCACTGCCGACGTGCTGACCGAGGTGGCGTTCGCGGCCGGCGGCCCGAATCTTGATCCGCTGGCGTCGCTCGATCTGCTGTGCTGGCAGCTGCGTGCTGGCAGTGATGCCGGAGACTCGCAGTCGCTGCCCGAGCCCTACCGGGCCTTCTTGTGCGGAGACCGGCGTAGCGCCGCGCAGTGGTGGCAGGAGCGCGGTTGTCCCTACGACGGTGCCGTCGCGCTTATCGGCTCCGGTGACGCCGAGGCGCTTCTTTCCGCGGCCGACGTTCTCCGTGGCCTCGGCGCACGGCCAGCCCTTGCAATAGCCGCCAGGGAACTGCGCACACTCGGCGTCGCACAGGTCCCCGGCGCCCCGAGGCGCGCGCGGCCACCCCGCCTGGCTGGCCTCACTGAGCGGGAAGTCGACGTGCTTCGCCTTATCGCGGTCGGCCTGCGCAACGCGGACGTCGCCGCGCAGTTGTTCGTCTCGGCCCGCACGGTGGACCATCACGTCTCCGCGATCCTGAAGAAACTCGGTGTCCGCAGCCGCAGCGAGGCAGTCTCCGCGGCCGTCCGGCTCGGCCTGGTTCAGGTTTCACCGAATCGGGGAGGCACTGGCAGCGGGACACCACCCGCCGGCTAGAGGAGTCAGCTGTTACGTCAGAACTATCGCGCCCTTGGAGATCGCCGCTGGCGCGGAGTTCGGCAGCGGAGCGGGCTGAGGCGGAACAGGAGTGTAATTGATCGTGATGCCGAAGGACGCCGGGGCAGACTTCGTTGAGGCGTCGGCGGCGGCGGTGTAGGTGACGCCAGTCTTGGCCAGCTGCCATGCGCCTTGCCCGTGGTTCAGGGCCGGGTTCCACCAGTACAGGGTGCCGGTGCCTCCGAGCAGGCCCTGAGTTGATCCCGTCAGCCCGTAGCTCGTGATACTGGCCTGGAACAGCCACTTGCCAGGGAGCGCCACGCCAAGCTGGCCGACGTAGCTATTCGTGCTGTGGGGCTTGAGTGCGACCACGAAGCCAAAGCTCGTCTTGCCGAGGGCGGGGATGTTGTACGACCCATCGCCGAACGCGACCTGGCCAGGCACGGTGACCGCCACCGACGCGGAAGTCGTGGCCGCCGGGCAGATGACAGGTCCCACCGTGGCCTCGGCGTAACTGGCGGTAATCGTGTAGACCCCATTCTCCCAGCCAGCGGTGCTGACGCTCGGGCCGGTTACCGCGCCGGTCCCAGAGGCGTCGGCGCTGCCCAGGTTGTAGGGACCCGTGGCGCCGTTCAGCGGGTCGGTCGACAGGCTGAAGCTCACCGCCTGGCCCGATACGCAGGCCGCCGCGCTCGCGCTGAGCACAGCGGTCGCAACCAGGGTGGAGGAGACGGCAACCTGCGTGGGCCCGTTGTAGGTGACCGAGACGGAGGTCGCCGTGCATGCCGAAGCCCCGGCAGGACTGGTCGTGCCGACCGGGCACGCGGTCGCCGACGTGTTACCGGTGCCCGAGTCGTACGAGCCCGCCGGCGCCTGCGTGCAGCTCGCACTGCCCGGATCCGCGCTGAACGACCCCGCCGCGCACGGTGTCGCCGACGTGTTACCGGTGCCCGAGTCGTACGAGCCCGCCGGCGCCGGAGTGCAGCTCGCACTGCCCGGATCCGCGCTGAACGACCCCGCCGCGCACGGTGTCGCCGACGTGTTACCGGTGCCCGAGTCGTACGAGCCCGCCGGCGCCGGAGTGCAGGCCGCGCTGCCCGGGCTCGCGCTGAACGAGCCGGCCGGGCAGGCCACAGTCGGAGGCTGATAGATCGCAGTAAGGTCGACGCCACTCTGCGGGACATCGAAGGTGCAGCTCGTGCTCGTGTTGCCGCCGTCGCACGGCACCGACTGGCCGCTGGTGTCCCAGTGGTCGAACGCATATACGGTCGTTCCCACGGTCGTCGTAGCCGGCGTCGAAATTGTCACGATGTCGGCCGGGTCCCACGCGATGTAGCGCTGTTCGCAGCTGGCGATGACCGGGTTGGTCACGAGAGGCAATGGGTCACCTATACAGCTCCGGCCTCCGCCAACAACAGAGTCCACGTAATAGTCCTGCGGCAGGGGCCCGCACTGGACAATGTCGATGGAGCCGCTGGGGACGTTGTCGCAGGCGCTGCCGTTGACCGCCAGGCCCATTCCGGGGTTCAGGGAGGTCCCGTCTGTGCCAGTCGCGTTGATGTAGAAGCCCGTGTACTGGTAGATGCCGCCTACAGTCAGCGTGAAAGCCTGAGTCGCCGTCGGCCAGCTCCCATCGGCTTGTGATGCGGCAATCGTGATCTGATAGGTGCCTTCGACGGGGCCGTTGTTCTCGTTCGGGGTACCTGAGATGGTCGCCGTCCCGTTTCCGTTGCCGGTGAAGGTGACGCCGCTCGGCAGCGCGCCCGCCTCGGTGATGACGGGCACCGGGTCGCCGGTGGCAGTCACCGTAAACGACCCCGAGGAGCCAAGGTCGATCTCGGTCTGGCTGGCGCTGGTGATCTCCGGCGCTGTGCCTATGGTCAGCGTGAAGTCCTGCGTGGCGTCTGGTGAGACGCCGTTGGTTGCGGTGATCTCGAATTGGTAGGAACCGGCATCGGATGGGCTGGGGGTGCCGGCCAGGGTCGCCGTCCCGTCTCCGTTGTCGGTGAAAGTGACCCCTGCAGGGAGAGTGCCAGCCTCGCTCAGCGCGGGCACCGGCCACGCCTTGGGGCTGGTCTTCACGGTGAACGAATCGGCCTGACCAGTGGCGAACTGCGCCGAAGCCACGGTCGTGATCGTCGGAGCGCCTTCGGTCACGGGCCAGCTGATGGAGACGGCCCCGTTGCCGGCCTGCACACCGCTGGTGAAGGTAACCCGGTTTGCAGGCCCGAAGCCGCTTCCACCACCCCCGGTGTATGCGGCGGCCTGGCCGGCGCCGCCACCGCCACCACCGAAATGGCCTCCTCCGCCGCCGCCGCCGCCACTGCAGAGAGCGGCGGAATCATCTGGTGCGCCCGTACCTCCCAGGCCGAGCGTTCCGGCCGTCCCGTTCGCGCAGCCTGGGCCCTCGCCGCCGACTCCGCCAGCCGTCTGACCGCCCCCGCCGCCGCCGTAGGGGAACAGCGGGCTGTCGTCACCGGTGACTCCGCCGCCGGCGCCGCCGTCGTAGCCGCTGACGCCAACGCCGTTACTGCCCGCTCCGCCACCGCCGCCCGCGACCAAGGCGGCGTCGGTCATGGTGCATGTCAACGCCGACGCGCAGGCGCCCGCTCGAATGTCAGAGGCACCTCCACCGCCTGCAGCCTGGCTTCCGCCGGTGGCACCCCCGCCGTTCCAGCCGCCGGCGCCTCCGGCAGCCGCACTCGACCCTTGCCCGCCGACGTCCACCTGAAGGACCTGACCGGGAGTGACAGGGACATCTGCCGTGGCTTCACCGCCAAGGCCGCCATGGCCGTCACCGCCATCGCCGCCTTGCGCTCCGTCGGCGGTCATGGTCACCGTGTCCACGCCGGCTGGCACCGTCCAGGCCACCGGTCCTCCGGTGTAGCCGAAGGCACATGTCTCCCCGGCGGACGAGTTTATGCAGACCGGTGACACAGTCTCGGCCCCGTCGTCTATATCGGAGACAAGGTTGTTATTGCTGTCGCCGGAGTACGTCTCGTCCCACTGGTACGCGCCCGTGCCAGCTGGCGTGGCCGGCAAGGAGTACCCCGTCGGGGTGGAGTACGAGCCATCACCGTTCACCGCGGCGGTCTCGGTGTCGAGGAGATCGGAGCCCTGGTAGAGCGTGAAGGTGATGGTGCCGGTGGGGTAATAACCGCCCGACAGGGTTGCGGTGTCCTGGAGGGTGGTTGCAGTGCTGTTCACGCCCAGAGCAGCCGGGCTCGGCAGTGAGCTGATCGAGGGGCTGGCCGCGTTGACGACTACCTGCCCGGCCGGATCGCTCTGATCCGCCGCTGCGGAGTTGTTCTCGTCCCCCGAGTAGGCGACGTTCCACTGGTAGGTACCGGTGACCGTACCCACGGTCGGGAGGGTATAGGCGGTTGGCGTCGTGTAGGCGCCGTTACCACTGATGGTGGCTGTCTCAGTGTCCACCGTGCTGCCGCCGTAAAGCAGCGTGAAGGTAATCGTTCCGGTGGCGCTCGAGCCGCCCGTCAACGTCGCCGTGGCCGCCAGGGTCGTGGATGATGAGCTCAGGCTGATCGAAGTCGCGCCGGCCGTCACACTGATCGAGGGGTTGGCGGCGCAGGCGGCAACGCATACATCCGCGGAGCTTGAGGTCTGGGCGCTCGCGCCTTGGACGGGGAGCACGGCAAGCGCAAGAGCGGTCGTAAGCCCGACGAAGAGGCTGGCGACGCTGAGTCTGCCCATAGTTTTCTCCCGCTCCAACGCGTTGCGCAATGCACAGGCAAGCCGCATGCTGCCGCAATGCTCTTGCGCGCGGGCGGGCCGTTCTATAGGCGGTTCTACCTATCTTCGCAGGCTGGCCGCGGCCTTGCGGTGGGTGCGAGGTCGCGTGCCGACGCGGAACTGGCGGCTCGGGCGACTGTCACGTCGAGTGATTGTCTCGGCGGAAGCGCGAACTTACCGGCGGGCGCGAGCCTCGCTGGTTACTCGGCCGCGTACTGGCTACTCCCGTCGTCAGCTCCGGCCCGCATGACCGCAGGCCGCGTGACCAGGATCGGCTCGGCCATCGCCAGGTCCTCCGCCATCCCGGCGCCCAGCTGCGGGTTCTTCGGTTCCATCCGCTGCGCTGCCTGGTCGAGGCGCCGCTTACCCGCCAGGTGCACGCCGGGTCTGAGGGCATGCCAGAGCAGCGGCGTGCCTTCTACGCCTACCAGCAGGAAGATGAGCGAGATTAGCAAGAGCACTACCGTTCCTGCCTGATTTGACGAAGCAAAGACGGCGTATCCTCCGGCAGCGCCCGCGATCGCTCCGATCGAGACCGCGACCTGGCGCTCGCGCGGGGTCAGCAGATCCGCACGGCGCTGACTACGCTTGACCTGTTCATGGTCTTTGTGTTCGGCGAAGTTCATTCTTACCACCCGTCCCCAACCTTGCATCCGCAATAGTTCACCGGTGCGCTGCCGCACAAGATGGATTAGCGCGCTGACGTAACCAGGCCCGCGCAGGCCGGCGGGCCCCGGTGGGGGCAGGCCAGCAGCCTGCAATAGCCGCGCCAAGATCACGCGCAGATCGCCGTCGTTCAAGCGGAGAGCGATCGCGCCGAACACGAGGACGCTGCCGCCTGCCGCCAGCGCGCCAGCGCCCACCGCCGCGAGCTTGTGATTCACCGGTAGCGCCAGGCTGATGCCGAACCCGACGAGGCCGGCGCCGACCGCGGCTGCCAGCCCGGCGAGCGTCGCCCGGCCCACGCCCTGAACCGACGCCGGGCCGAGGACCCGTCGGGTAACGATCACGAGCGGTATGGCTACCACGATCAGGCCCACGGTGTTGCCCATTGCCAGTGCGCCCACGACCAGGCGGGCGGGCACTATCTCGATCAGTATCAGCTGCGCGATCAAGCCGACGAGCGTGCTTCCGGCAACAGCGGCCGCGGCTATCTTGAGCCGACCCACCGCGAGCATCGCCCGAGAGAGGTTCGCGATCACCCCGAGACCGACCAGGCCTGGAGCGAAGCACGCCAGCCCCAGTGCCAGCTGCGGCACCTGACTGTGCTGGCTGGCCAGTACGTGAGCGGCAGGCTCAGCGACCGCTGCGATCAGGGCCACACCGAGAAACGAGACCAGCACGACGGCCCGAGTCGATCCCGCGCAGGTACGGTCGAACACGGAACCGTCTCGGGCAGACAGCACGGGGAACGCGCTGATCGAGATCGATAGGACAAGCACGGCGTTCAGCGTCGCGAACACCTGCGATGCATAGCTGACCAGCACCAGCGCCCCGGTCGCGCCGTGCCCGTTGGCCATGTCGATCCCGACAACTGCCGAGATCTCCGTGGCAACCATCTCCGCGACGCCCACGAGCGCGAGGCCGCCTGCGCGACGGGCAATGCCCGGAGGCAGCCGAAGAGCAGGACGCAGCCGGAGGCGTAGCCGCCAGGCGGGCACGAGCGCGACCAGCACCATGGCGGCAACGCCGAGTGTCGCACCCGCAGACAGCACGAGCTGGGCTAGCGCGGGCACCCTGCCCAGCGGAGCCCCTCTCGCCAGCCGATCGAAGGCAATGCAGGAGGCGATCACCACCAGGCTGTTGACCAAAGGCGCCAGTGCATACGCGGCGAACCGGCGGTATGCCTGGAGCAGGCCGAGCAGCACGATAGAGAGCCCGAACAGAAGCGCCTGCGGCGCGAATATGCGCAGCATGTCGGCCGTGGCAGAGACGACGTCCGCGTGCACGCAGTCGGCGGCGGGATTGACGGGGTTGAGCAATGCGGCGATCGGGCCGGCCGCTGCCACGATGGCCACCGTCAGCGGGACAAGTATCAGCACGCACCAGGTCAGCAGGGCCGAGGTGGTCCGGCTGACCTGATCCTTGTCCGCGCGGTCAGTGGCGGACCGCTCGGCCGATCGGGCCAGAAGCGGGACCATCACGCTCGCCAGCGCCCCGCCGAGCACCAGTTCGTAGACCAGGTTCGGAATCTGATTCGCAGTTACGTACGCGGTACCGAGGCAGGTAGCACCCACAGTCTGCGAGAAGGTTAGGGTGCGGGCCAACCCGACCACGCGCGAGCCGATCGTGATAACCGCGATGACACCAGCGCCGCGCGCGATGTCGGCCGCGTACGAGCGCCCCGCAGTTGGCTCGCTCAATGGCACCCTCCTAGCACGCGCCATCGGCCACGCTCGCGTGCACGCGCATTATCCGAACTCCGCCGTTTGAGGGACAGCCATACCCGCCGACCAGGATGGCCCTGGCTAGACCTGGATGAGAGTCGTATCACGGTAACGCCCGCGTCTATTGGTACATGCGGTAACACCCAAACTGCCCGGCTGCTATACGCGGCCATTCCCGCTAATCCGTATTCGCGGATCGGCATGGCTCCCGGCCGTCACGAGCGCGCCGGTCGGTGGCCCTCGGTCGCGTGTGCACCCGGCTGCCGCAGCGCGTCAAGAGCTACGTCGATGCTCTGGTCGATCCGGTCGGGGTCTGGACTGGCGCGTGCCACCAGAGCGGAGCCTTGGATGTGGCCCGCGGGCGTCAGCGAGACCGCTTCGCTGAGCCACGATGTGCGGCCGGCCCTGACCTCGGCATCATGCTGAGGGCACAACAGCGCCACCCGGGATATTGCGCCCTCGGAGATCTGCCATGACGAAGCGCCGAGATTCGTGCATGGCGTGTGCCACGTCGTCATCGACATCACGTCGCAGAGGACGATCTTCCGGCCCGCTGCGCACATGCCGGTGAACTCATGGCACCTGGCACAAAACCCAAGCCGGGCTGCCACCGGGTCCTTGGTCAGTAACCCGCAGTCAGGGCATGACCAGCCGCCCGTGTTCGACCGCAGGATCGATAGCCGGCGTACCCGGCGCAGCAGGCTCGTACGAGCCGGCTCGCGCCCGCGCTCATTGGTGTCATCCGGGCTCGGGCTGACCTCGCCGCGGCCGGGCATGACGCCTGAAATGCCAGCAGCATCCGTAGCCATCGCAGACCCGCCCCTTTAGTGTCACCTGTTGCCAGGCGAAGCTCCGCCGGCTGGCGCGAGCCAAGCCTTGGCTCGACAACCTGCATCGCAAGTCTCATGACAATTGCGGGAACAAGACATCCGTCAGCTGACGGAAGTTCGCCGACGCGCCGCCGTAGCGCCTGCCGTCGGTCGCACGGGCGAGGGCAGTGCGGGCGGGTACGGGATGATGTCGTTGTGACCAGGACGGATCGGCACTGGTGCAACGGCTCGCCGAGTTGATCAGCGCCTTCGCGTCCTGGCTGCAGTTTTCCGCTGGTTGCCGGCTAGCTCGTGGGTGACGAATCTCGGCGACGTGATCACGCAGGCGGCCGGCCCGCTGCTGGTGGCGTCACCGGCCGAGAGGACGTTCATGCACGAGATCGCGTACGCGGTAAGGGGATTCCTCACGGTCCGGAAGGACTCCATGCGAGTGCCCTTGAATGGGTCGCTAGCACTCCGCGCGGATCTGGATTCTGGTCTCTTCACCGGGGACCTAGTCCTCGACCGGTCCACCGTGAGTCGGACGGTGCTTGGCGCCAGCCTCTTCAGTGCTGCGGTCCAGATCGCCGCCAAATCGCCCGTCGTCGGCGTCGTCGACCACGAGAGCCGGGTTTACGCGACGGTCACGGTCGACGCGGTGATAGCTCAGGTCCGCGCCGCCGGGCGGACGTTGATCAGCAGCGGTTCATGCCGCACCGCAACTCACGCCACCGTGCCGCTGCGCTCCAAGCCTGGCTTCAACCTGGATCGTGGCGGCCGCCTAGTCGGCCGATACCACCGGCCGCCCTTCACCGGATGCGGATGGGCCACTCCGTTCATCAACCTGCTTGTCGCTGGCCCCGGCAACGCTGTCGCCATCGATCTCGTCCCGCTGGCGCGGCAATACGGTTCACCAGGTGGTGGGGTCCGGCCGTGAACCCGGCCGCAGGGTGTCCCGCAACGCCTCCAGCGCGGTGTAGCGCGGCGCCCATCCCAGTTCCTTTTTCGCGCGGGCCGTGGCCATGAGGGCCGGATGGCTAGCCGCCTCCACCCACTGCGTGACCGGCGGCAGGAAAGGCAGGGCGGCGATGGCCCGCGCTGCGGCCTGCACAGGGGCCGCGGGAATGGGCAGCGCGAGCACGCCGAGTTCGCGGGCGATGTCCGCAGCGGTGATGATCCCGTCGGCCGCGATGTTGTAGGCGCCCGGCGGGCCGGCGGCAACGACGCACAGCAGCAGCGCCTGGCCCACGTCCTGCTCGTGCACGAACTGCACTGGCAGGGCCGGGACTAGTAGTGGCACCCGCACCGGTAGGGGAAGCTGACCAGCCCGGCCGAGCAGGCGGGCCAGCGGCGCCAGCGGTCCTGGCAGCAGCCCCTTCGCGCCCACGGTGTGCGGGCCCAGCACGATGGACGGGCGCAGCAGGTAGAGGACGGGCCCAGCGGGCCGGGCCGCGGCCTCGGCCAGTAGCAGATGCTCGAGTTCTGCTTTTTCCTGGGCATAGAACAGCCGGGCGGCTGGCCGGACCGGCCAGTCCTCAGCCATTCCGACCGGGTTGTCGGGATGGAAGCCGTAGGCCGCAACCGAGGAAGAATAGACAAAGCGCTTGGCACCGGCGGCGGCGGCGGCCCGGAAAGCGTTCAGCGTGCCCTCGACGTTGATCGCCCGGATCGCCTGAACTGACGCGGCACCGGTAACCAGGAACGCCAGGTGCACCACCACGTCGGCATGGCCGAACGCGTCACGCAGGGCCGCCGGATCGCGCACGTCGCCGCGACGATACTCCAGCTTCGTCCAGCCATATGCAGCCGGATCGAACGGGCGCCGGGCAAGGCCGACGATCCGCCTCACCCGGTCGTCGGCTTGGAGGAAGGGCATCAGGCCGAAGCCGAACGTACCGGTCGGGCCAGTCACCGCGACCGTCAGGTCCCTCTCACCGTCTGGCGTCAACCTCGGCTGCCTATGCCCATTCGCCCACGATGCCTCACGTTAACTAGATGTTTCAGGGTCGAAGGTCCCTGGCGCCCTGTTCCCATGACGGCGCTAGGCGGCTTTTGTCGGCTGCGCGAGCCCCCAGACGCGATCGAGGAACTCGCTGATCTCTGCGGTCAGCCGAGCCGGCGACACCCACAGTTCCGCGAACGTGCGAGTCCGGATCAGCCTGGCGTTAGGGAGCTGCCGTGCGAGCCTGCGCGCGTCGGTGAATGAGTGGATCAGGTCGATCCCGTGCCCGAGGACCAGCGCCGGGGCGGTGATGCCCTGGCGCTCATCGACGGTCGGGGCGATCGGGCCTACCAGCACGCCATGCAGCACGGCTGCGATCGCGTCCGGACCCGCCGCGGTGGCACTGATGAACGAGCCGACCGGGCCGAATCTTGCCGCGGGCAGGCGGGCAGCGGCCCGCGAGACCCATCGCAGCGGAGTCCGTGCGTAATGCACCTGGAGAAGGAGCGGCAGGAACACCAGCGCAGCCGCCGGGATGGCCGACTCCAGCACCGGCATCTCCAGGATCAGGCCGCGGATCCGCTCCGGCGCACGGACGGTGGCGAGCAGGCTCACGTTGCTACCCAGCGACACGCCGCCGAGCACAACCTGATCCGCGCCAAGCTCATCAAGCAGGCATAGCACCTGGTCCGCGTACAGATCCATCCGATGGGTGCCGGCGTGGCGAGGCTTCTCACTCTGGCCATGACCAAGCAGGTCGAGCAGCACGACCCGGTTGCCCCTTGCGGCCAGTCTCCGAGCCAGGCCGCGGCTGAGGTTGGCGTCGAGGAGCAAGCCGTGCAGCCACACGAGCACCCGGTCGCCCGACCCGTAGACCTCATAGGACAGCCGGTACTCGCCGTAGGCCAGCGTGTGGCGAGTGCCCTCGCATTGCGCGGACAAATCAGACATCAGCCCGTCGTCAGGCCTGATGGCCTGCGGCTCGTGACATTCGCCCCTACCGCCGGGTACCGAATGCCTGAAAGCCTCCATGCATGATCATAACGCCTCTGCCAGGGTGGGGAGCGGGCCGATGACCGAGACCCGCGGCACGGACCAGGGCCACTGGCTGACACTCGCGTCGGCCAGTTCTGGCGGCGGCTGCGGGTGCCGGATCGAGAGCGTGGGCGTGAAGCTGCCCGCCCAGAGGCTGACGACCAGGAACCTGATGGACCGGACCAGTCACCACACCGGGATCCAGCTGGAGCGGCTGACCGGTATCCACGAACGTCACGTCGTCGGGCCGGGCGAGAACTCCTTCACCCTCGCCGCCGGGGCTGCCCGTGACTGCCTTTCTCATTCGGGGCATGAGGCCGCTGACATCGAGATGCTGATCAGCACCAGCATCACCCGCTCCAAGGGACCGTACTGGCAGTCCTTTGAGCCTCCGCTCAGCCTGCATGTGAAACAGGCGATCGGCGCCACCCAGGCGGCGAACTTCGATCTCTCCAACGCGTGCGCCGGCATGCTGACTGGGGTTTTCATCCTGCAGGACTTCATCACCCGGGGTGAGATCAGCTGTGGCATGGTGGTTTCCGGGGAGTACATCTCGCACCTGAGCCGGAATGCGGCGAAGCAGATCCGCTCCTTGTTCAGCAAGCAGTTGGCATCGCTGACGCTCGGCGACGCGGGTGCCGCCGTGATCGTGGAGCGCGCGCCCGACGGCGCTCCGGGCATCGACGTCATCGGCTTCACCACTCTCGCCGAGCACAGCCGACTGTGCCTGGCTTTCCCCAGCACCGTGGGCCCGGGCGCCCAGATGTACACAAAGTCCAGGACTCTGCAGAAGGTGGCCATCGAGGACATGGCGCCGCTGGTTGCCGAGGTGATCGGGGAGGCCGGAGTCGACCTGGCCGACATCGACTACCTGATCCCGCATCAGACCTCTGCCCGGGCCATCCGCCAGGCCACGGAGGACTTCGCCCGGCGCCTCGGCGCCAGGCCGAAGCATGTGGTCGTCAACCTGGAGGAGTACGGCAACACGTCGTCGACGACGCTGTTCGTGGCACTGCACAAGTACCTCGAGGAGCAGCGGATCCACAAGGGAGACCGGGTGATGCTGTTGGCAGTCGCCTCCGGCATCGAGATCGGCATCGCCATCCTCACCATCGACAGCCAGGTGGACCGCTATGGGCGCGCACATTGACGCGGCCAGCGCGCTCGCGCCGGCCAGCCGCGGACTCCGCAAGCCAACCGCGCGGCGCCTCGCCGATGCCGCCGTCCGAACCTGCCTCGCGCAGTCAGGAAGAGAGCCCGGCGACATCGACATGCTGATCAACGCCGGTGTCTACCGGGAAGACAGCATGGGCGAGCCCGCGCTGGCTGCCCTCATTCAGGAGGATGTCGGCGCCAACCTGGGCCAGCCGCCCATCGGCGGGCGCGGCACCTTCTCGTTCGACCTCATGAACGGCATCGGCGGCGTGCTCAGCGCCATCCGGGTGGAGGCCGGGTTCCTGCGTTCCGGCGTCATCCGGCTCGGTGCGATCGTTACCAGCGACGTCGATCCGGATCTGGCCGGTCCCGGAACTGCCCCGTTCCGGCCGACCGGCGGCGCGTTGCTCCTTGGCTGGGACGACAGCATCGCTGGGTTCACCGACTTTAGCGCCGAGACGTTTCCCGAGTACGAGGATCTGTTTGTTAGCGGGCTGATCTGGCAAGAGCGCCACGGGCCCCGCGCCCCATCGCGGGCGTCCGGCCACAGCCGGATGGCCATCGACGAAAAACCCGGCTACCAGGCCCGCCTGGTCGACTGCGCTGAGGAGGCCACCCGTCGCTTCCTGGGCCGCGTGGAAATGGGCATGGACGAAGTCGACCTGCTCGTCCCTGCTCCCTCCTCCTCCGGCTTCGTTGACGCCCTGCGGCTAAGACTCGGGGTTCCGGGCGACCGAGTCGCCTATGTAGCCGAGGACCTTGAAGATGCCTATACCACCGGGCATATCGCCGCCCTGCAGGCGGCCATGAAATCGGGCCGGCTCGGCGAGGCCAGGAACACGCTTATGCTCGCGGCCAGCGCAGGCATCACCGTCGCCCTCGCCCTGTACCGCCAGACCCCGCCGCGACCGACGCCCGCCGCTGGTGTGCCACGATCCACCGCCGACGTCGGTGCTGGCGGCGGCCGACTGCAGAGTGATCGTCTGCTATGTGCGGCCGGGAAGACGCTGCAGGGTCCGCATGGCCGCCGTCATGACCTTCGCGTACCCGGCGGCCGGCATGAAACCCGGCGGCGCGATCGGCAGGAGCCGCTGGATGGACACGGTCTGGGCGTTGGTGTATTTGAGAACTCCATGCTCGCCGTGCCTGCTGCCGACACCTGAGTCCTTCCAGCCGCCCATCGGCGCATCCACGGATCCCCAGGTGGCCGCGTAGGCTTCGTTGACGTTGACGGATCCGGCTTCCAGCCGGCTGGCGATGTCGCGGCCGTGGCCGGTATCGCGGCTCCAGACCGAGAAGTTCAGGCCGTAGCGGCTGTCGTTGGACTGCTTGATCGCCTCTTCTGCCCCGCTCACGCGGTACACGGAGATGACTGGCCCGAAGGTCTCCTCGGCGTAGAGGGTCATGTCAGGCGAGGCGCCGGTCACGATGGTGGGCTCGAAGAAGTACGGGCCGATGTCGGGCCGGGCCTTGCCGCCAGCCAGCAGGGTCGCGCCCTTGCTGGCCGCGTCGTTGACGTGGCGGACGACGGTGGCCAGTTGCTTCGCCGAGATCAGCGAACCAATGTCGCGGCTGTAGTCCAGGGAGTGGCCCAGGCGAAGCGACTTGGTGGCCTCGACGAAGCGCGGGACGAACTCGTTCCAGACCGAGGTGTCGACGTACATCCGTTCCGCCGAGATGCACAGCTGGCCGGTGCTCGAGAAAGCCGCCCGCACTGCGCCGGGTACGGCCTTGCCGAGGTCGGCATCGGCAAGGATGACGATCGCGTTCTTTCCGCCGAGCTCCATCGAGTAATCGATGAGCCGCTCGGCGGCCTGGGCCGCGACAGTCCGGCCGACCTGGGTGCTGCCGGTGAACATCAGGAAGTCGCTGTGCTCGATCACCGGGGTCCCGAGGTCTGGTCCTGAGCCGGTTACCACCTGCAGGAGACCCGGAGGCAGGCCGACCTCTTCCAGCAGCTCCGCCGCCCACAGCGCGGTATAGGGCGTCTGGCTATCCGGCTTGGCGATGACGGCGTTGCCCGCGGCAAGCGCCGGAAGCGCATCGCTGATCCCGAGGGTCAGCGGGTAGTTCCACGGCGAGATCACGCCGACGATGCCCTTCGGGTGGTGGTACTCCCACGTCTTGGTCAGCCGCGGAAGGGCACCCGCGCGGCGGTGCGGCTGCAGGCAGCGCGGGGCGGTGCGGGCGTAGTAGCGACTCACCTGCGCCACGTCGATGACTTCCTCAAAGGCATGCCCGCGAGCCTTGCCGTTCTCCAGCTGGATCAGGTCGAGCACCTCGTCCTGCCGATCGAGCAGGAGCGTCGCGAAGCTCAGCAGCACCTTCGACCGTTCGGTGGCGGGCAGCCGGCCCCACCCAGGCTGCGCGCTGCGTGCTGCGTCCGCGGCCGCGGCGACGTCATCGGCTGTGCCGCGCGGGACATGCCCGAGCAGGTCCCCAGTCGCTGGCATCTCGACCGGAACGAGCTCCCGTGGCTCCACGGCAACGGCTCGGCCCGCCAGCCGGTCGAGCAGAGCGCGGGTGATCCGCGGCCCGAGAGACCGCGGTTCCACCTCTGCCGGGCTGGCCGTCGGCATCGTCATTGCTGGCCCTCCTCCGAAAGTCGTTGGTCTCCGGACCGCGAGGGGATTGCGGCCGAGCGGACCTCGACGACCGGCAGCCTCAGCGCTGCGGGTGCGGATGCTGGCACGACCGGGCTCCGTGGCGCCGCTGGCGCAACGCGCTGGTAGGCAGCGCCGAGCGGCGGTCGTGGGTCGCTCTCGCCCTTGTTCGGCCACAGCGCCATCGCCCGCTCCGCCTGGGCCGTGATCGTCAGCGCCGGGTTGACACCCAGGTTCGCGGAGATGGCGGAACCATCTACCACGTGTAGTCCTGGATGGCCGTACAGGCGGTGGTATGGGTCGATGACGCCACTCTCCGGGGAATCGCCGATGACGCAGCCGCCGAGGAAGTGCGCCGTCATCGGGATATCGACCATCTCCCCGACGCTGTTCAGCGGAAAGCCACCAATCCTGTCAGCGATCCGGCGCATCGTCTGGTTGGCAACGGGAATCCAGGTTGGGCTCGGCGTGCCATGTCCCTGGGTCGAGGTCAGCTTGATCCGGCCGAGCCTCGTGCGCTTCGGGCACACCGTGATCGAGTTGTCCAGCGTCTGCATCGTGAGCCCGATCACGGCGCGCTCGGACCAGTGGTTCATGCCGCCGTAGAGCGATGCGAGCCGCCCCGGATGGGAAACCGCCTGCCCGAGCCACTTCACCCAGCGGGGGAACGGCCCGCCGCCTTCGGTCATCAGCGTACTGAGCAGCCCCATCGCGTTCGAGCCCTTGCCATAACGGACCGGCTCGATGTGGGTGTGCTCGTCCGGGTGGATCGATGAGGTGATAGCCACCCCCTGGGTGAAATCGTGCTCCTTCCGGTACCGCAGCTTTGTCAGCGCGCCGCCGAGCGCCTCGGAGTTAGTGCGGGTCAGCACGCCCAGCCGGGCCGAAATCTCCGGCAGCACGCTGGCGGCTTTCATTCGGTGCAGCAGTTGCTGCGTTCCCCACGTTCCGGCCGCGAATACCACCTGCTGCGCCGTGACGGAACGAGTGGTCCTCCCGGCGACCCACGCACCGGTGCGCGCGGTGTCCACTGCGTAACCGCCCTGTTCCAGCGGCCGGACCGCGATCGCCGTGGTCTGCGGATGGACGACCGCACCGGCTCTTTCCGCTAGGTACAGGTAGTTCTTCACCAGCGTGTTCTTCGCATTGTGCCGACAGCCGGTCATGCATTCCCCGGTCTCCAGGCACCCCCGGCGACGCGGACCCGCGCCGCCGAAGAACGGGTCATCGGCCTCCGCGCCTGGCTCCTTGCGGCCGTCCCGGCCGAAGAACACCCCGACCCTGGCCAGGCCGAAGGTATGCCCGACGCCCATCTCCTCGGCCACCCGTTTCATGACTTCGTCCGCGTGCGTCATCGTCGGGTTCTGCACGACGCCGAGCATTCGCTCCGCCTGGTCGTAATACGGATCGAGCTCAGCCCGCCAGTCAGTGATATGCGCCCATTGCCGGTCATGATAGAAAGCGTCGGCTTGCGGCCGGTAGAGCGTGTTCGCGTACACGAGCGAACCTCCCCCGACGCCTGCGCCGGCCAGGATGATCACATTGCGCAGCACGTGAATCCGCTGGATGCCCTGGCAGCCAAGCTTCGGCGCCCACAGGAACCTGCGAGCGTCCCAGGACGTACGGGGAAAGTCGGCATCCTCGAAGCGGCGGCCCGCTTCCACCACACCGACCCGGTAGCCCTTCTCGGTGAGTCGCAGCGCGGTCACCGAGCCCCCGAACCCCGAGCCGATCACCAGCACGTCGTAGTCGTAGTCATACGGGTCAACGGACCGGTTCATCCTCGCCGCCTCCCCCTACGTGAGCAGGCGATAATCCATCGTGCCCGCCACCGGGCCAAGACAGCAGGGCCGAAGGTCCCCGGCCGGCCCGGCACAGCTGGGACCTTCTGCCCTGGGCCGGTCGGCCGGCCGCGGCTAGCGTCGCAACGAGGGACAACGCAAGCCATCAGGGGGCCAGCGATGCAAGAGATCTCCGTGCCCGTGGCATATGTCGTCAAGCCGGATGACAACGTCACCGACGATGTCCGCACGAATGCGCAGAACTGGCCCGATGCGGTCGCTCTCAAGCGAAAGGTGGACGGCACCTGGGCGCCGGTGACCTGGCGCGAGTTCGCCCGGCAGGTGGACGAAATCGCGGCCGGCTTCATTGCCGCGGGCATCCAGCCCGGTGACCGCGTGGGACTGATGTCACGCACCCGGTTTGAGTGGCCAGTACTCGACTATGCGATCCTGACCGCCGGTGCCGTCACGGTCCCGATCTACCCCACCTCCTCGCTCGAGCAGGTCGAGTGGATCCTCGGTGACTCGGGTGCGGTTGCGGTCGTGGTCGAGACCGACGATCACGCCGCGAAGATCGCAGCGGCCAGGTCCGCGCTCCCCGCGCTCGCCGAAATCTGGGAGATCGACGGCAACCAGTTCGGCGGCCTCTCCGAACTCAAGGCGCGCGGCGCGGAGGTGACGCCGGAGCAGGTAGCGAAACGGCGCCGGACCCGCGTCGCTGCCGACCTTGCCCAGATCGTCTACACCTCCGGCACTACCGGCCGCCCGAAGGGCTGCATGCTGAGCCACGGCAACATCGTCGCCAACGCCCACAACTGCATGGAGAACGACGGCTTCACGAGAGTGTTCAACGAGCACCATTCGACGCTGCTGTTCCTGCCGCTATCGCATAGCTACGCCCAGGTCATCCTGTACGGCGCCGTTTACTCGCGCACCGTCCTTGGGCTGGTGGACATGGCCGACGCGGTCGCGGAGCTGCCCGCGTTCAAGCCGACGGCAGTGCTGTCCGTGCCGCGGCTGTGGGAGAAGGCCTACCAGAGCGCTCAGCACAGGGCCATCGCTGAGGGGCACGGCAAGATCTTTGCCAGCGCCGAAGCCACTGCCATCGCCTACAGCCAGGCGCTGGACGCCGGCGGTCCCGGCCTCGCGCTGCGGCTGCGGCACACCCTGTTCGACCGGCTCGTCTATCGCAAACTGCGGGCCGCGCTGGGCGGGGAAGTACAGTACGCCTGGAGCGCGGCTGCCCCGCTCGGCGCGCGGCTCGGGCACTTCTTCCGTGGCTGCGGCATCAACGTCCTCGAGGGATATGGCCTGACCGAGACCAGCCCGGCGACCAACTCGAACACACTCGATGCGCAGAAGATCGGCACCGTGGGCCGGCCGATCCCAGGCTGCACGATCCGGATCGCACCGGACGGTGAGGTCCTAGTCAAGGGCCACATGGTCTTCCAGGGCTACTGGAATAACGAGGCCGCCACCAGGGAAATGATCGACTCCGACGGCTGGCTGCACACCGGGGACAGCGGCGTCCTTGATGACGAGGGGTTCCTCGCGATCACCGGGCGCATAAAGGATCTCATCATCACGTCGGCAGGCAAGAACGTCGCGCCCACGGTGCTCGAAGACCGGCTGCGCGCCCACTGGCTTGTCAGCGAGTGCCTGGTCGTAGGAGACGCGAAGCCCTATATCGCGGCGCTCGTGGCCGGCGACCCGGAGACGTTCGCCCAGTGGAAGGCAGAAAACGGAAGGCCGGAGACGGCGACCATGGCCGACCTGCGTGACGACCCCGCGCTGCGGGCGGAGATCCAGGCTGCTGTCGACGATGCCAACAAGGCGGTCTCGCATGCGGAGGCGATCAAGAAGTTCGCGATCCTCGACGAGGATTTCACCGAGGCGGGCGGCCAGCTGACCCCGACGCTAAAGGTGCGCCGCAGTATCGTCACGGAGCGGTACGCAGCTCAGATCGCCGCCCTGTACGACGGCGGACCCAGGGCATAAAGCCGCTACCCAGCGCGCATCTTCACGAAGATCTGCATGGCAGATGTCGGAGAGCCTGTCGGGGTCGTGGCGGCCGTCGGGGTCACCGTCGGCGTGATGCTAGGGGTCGGGCTCGGCGTCGGCGTGATGCTGGGGGTAACCGTCGGCGTGATGCTGGGGGTCGGGGTCACCGTCGGCGTGATGCTGGGGGTCGGGGTCACCGTCGGCGTCGTTATGGGGGTCGGGGACTGGAGCGGGCGGACGAGGCTGGGGCTGGTGATGTGGCGGCCGCTGAGCATCAGCACGATCGCAGCCGCCGCCACTGCGCCGACGGCGATAGCCCCGCCAGCCGAGAGGCCCGTAGCGAAAGCATGGCGCTCGCGTCGGTACTCGGTGCCGCGACGCTCGCGCAGCCAGGCCGGGAGCGCGGCACGGCGGGCGGCCCAGCTATTGAACGGTGCGGCGGCCATGCCGAGCGTGGGCACGAGCAGTAGGCCGGCCAGCAGCGGGCCGCTCAGCGTGTTCGTCTTGGTGAGCGCTCCGGCGATCCCGGCCGCGCCGCAGAGCGCGAGGATGGTCTCCGCCCAGTTGGCGCGCAGCGCGTTCCACCAGCTGGTCCGCTCGCTGGTCTTCGGGGTGCGCAGGAAGGCGGCCTTCTTCGCGAACAGGGCGACGACCGAGGCGCGGGCGACCACGAGCGAGGTGGACTGCCAGATGAAGAACGCGCCGATGGCGTCCCGCCAGGACGCGCCGGTGCTACGGCGCACCAGCGCGATCGCGCGGACCAGGCCGAGCAGGATGAGCACAGGGACGGCGGCGAAGAGGAAGACCGTCAGCTTGCGGAATAGCTGTCCGCCGCCGGTCGCCAGGTTCGCCGCGCCGGCCAGCAGAAAGATAAAGAACAGCAGTCCGAGCAGGTCCCCGTACCATTGCAGCGCGCCGGACAGATACGACCAGCGCTGGCCGGCCGACAGGTGGTTCTTTCTCGTCGCTGGCCCGGGCAGCAGGGACTTCCAGTGCATGCGCAGCAGCTGAATGCCGCCGAAGCACCAGCGGTATCGCTGGCCCTTGAGCGCCTCGAACGTCAGCGGCATGATCCCGCGGCCGCCGGACTCGTCGACGTGCATGCCGGACCAGCCTGCCCGGAGCAGTCGGAGCGAGATCTCCGCGTCTTCTGTGATGCACCACTCGTCCCAGCCGCCGAGCTCATCGAGGGCGACCCTCCTGATCAGGCCCATGGTCCCGGCGAAGATCGCGCCGTCGCGCTCGTTCCTTGAGGGCTGGGAAACGGCGAAGAAGTACTTGTAGGAGTAGTAGAGCCGCCGGTAGTAGCGGGCGTGCTGCCAGTCGCGGTAGTCCTGCGGCGCCTGCACGAACCCGATCCACGGGTCGGCGAAGAGCGGCACGCAGCGGCGAAGCCATTCCGGCTCGACCTGGTAGTCGGAGTCGACGACGCCGATGATCTCGGCCTCCGGGTCGGTGAGGTGCTGCAGCGCGTAGTTGAGCGCGCCCGACTTGTAGCCCGGCCAATTCGCCAGGTGCTTGAACGTGACACCGTGCCGCTGGCACCAGGACTCGACCGGGCGCCACAGCCACTCGTCGTCCGTGTTGTCGTCGATGACGACGATCTGTACGCGCGGGTAATCGAGGCGCAGCAGCGCGCGGAGCGTATCGATGACCATGGCCGGCGGCTCGTTGTGCGCCGGGACGTGCACGCTGACCACGGGCGGAGCGTTATCGGGCCTGCGGACCACCGCCCGCAGCGTCGCGGTGGACACCCGCCGGCGCGGGTCAAGGGGCTTGCGCCTGCGGCGCCAGTGGTCGGTGCCGAGCGCGTCGCATAGTTCCCACAGGTAAGCACAGCACATCAGCGCGGCTACCAGCTCAAGGCACCAGAGCAGCACGCCGCCGACCGTGCTGGCCGCGCCGAGATGGCTGGCGAAGGTCCACTCCAGCGCGTACACCAGGTAGACCGCGAAGAGGTAGGTGCATGACGCCCAGCACAGGTGCGCGCGCGGTGACCAGTTCCTGGTGACAGGGAGCCAGAGCAGGCCGGCCAGCCCGACGCCCGCTGCGCCAATGACGAGATTGGCTTCCGTGGCCTTCAGCAGGTACAGCACGCCAGCCGCCGCAGCGGCGAACACCACGGACCCAGTGACGACCAGGATGACCCGCCATATCGCGGCCCAGATGCCCGTCCGCTCATGACGGCGGGTCGGCAGGAAAAGAGCGGCGGAGCCGAGCGGCGCGGTGACCAACCCAGCAATGACCAGTGCCTCAAGCATGAAGGCCTCTCACGTGCCGGAAAGGGAGGTCGCCGCCGCCGTGAACGCAGCGAGTGCGGATGGGTCATCTTCCAGGCGCCAGTCCTGGTGATACAGGCCGAAGTGCTGCGCCTCATCGAACCAGACCACCCCGGCGAGGCGGTCCGCGCGGACGCCCGCGAACAGCGCGTCGATCTGGCTCTCCCGGTCCGGGGTGGTGCCCACGGCGGTCTCGGCGATCAGCAGCGGCGCGCTGCTGAACGTACGGATGTCCGCGATGGTCGAGCCGAACAGGTAGCCGAAGGTATTCGTGGCCCGGACGTAGTAGGCGTCGATGCCGGTCCAGTCGACCCACGCCGCGCCCGGCCACCACAGCCTCAGCGAGCTCGACGCCCCGGCAATGGAGTTGACCGTCCACAGCCAGGTGACGTTGGCCGCTCCGGCGGCGCGGAAAACCCGCACAACATGCCGCCAGGCGGCCACAAACGTCGCCGGCGACGCGTGGCCGTCGCCCCAGGAGTACCAGGTGCCGTTCATCTCGTGCCCGAAGGACAAGATCACCGGATGGCCGAACGCGACGACGGCGTCGGCGTAGGAGCGCAGGTAGGTGTCCGAGCCGCCCGCGGCGATGGAGGCGAGCGTCACGCTGTTTGGATCAAGCTGGACAAGCACGTAGGCGTCGTGGTCCCAGGCCGCTTGCGCGAATGACGTGCTGAACGGGTCATTCCACAACGAGTAGTACACGACGATCCTGGGCTTAACGTCGGTCGCTTTGGTGAACTCGGCGATCTGCGACCAGCTAGCGGGCGCATCCGGCTCGAAGACGCCGACGAGCGGGCTTGCCGAGGTGGGAACCGGCCTCAACGGCGGCTGCGACGTCAGCGGGGTCAGGCATCCCGTGACCGCCAGCAAGACGGCGGCGGCCGCCGCCGCTACCGCAATCCTTCGCACAGCGGCACGGCTTGGCCTGCCGATTGTGCGCCCGGCGACAGCGGGACCGTCTGTGGCCGCGGCCGCGCTCCGGTCAAACGGCTCGCCTCCAGCTGCGCGTCGCACCATGGCTGTGAGCCTGCCGGAGACCTTAGCTATCGCCCAGAGCCGTTACTCCCGCCCGGTAAGGCCAAACGTCCTTGTCGCGGGCAACCATGCCCAGCGTCCAGTTCCGGTGACGGGCTCGACTAGAACCCTGCTTCTGGCTCTGACGGCGGACTACTTGCGCTCCAGGCCGCGGACCTCGAACGCCAGAAGCAGATCGGAGAAGCCCCGGAACAGCGCGAAGAACCCGACCCAGATCAGCAGCAGCAGCGCCCGCGCGGGGAACTCCTGCTGGGAGACCCAGAAGCCGAGCAGGATCTCCAGCACCCCCGCGATCATGACCAGCCACCAGGCAGGCATGGTATCCCGCGAGGAGATCGAGGTGACCAGGTCGAGGCTGCCCCGGAAGATGAGCAGCAGCCCGAAGATCGTGGCCAGCGCCCAGAACGCGCTGAACGGGCTCGCGAACGACCAGCACGCCGCGAACAAGAACAAGATCCCCATCAGCATGTGCGCCCAGCGCCACCTCGATCGGACCGAGGCGATGAAGAGCTCACTGATCCACCCGGCCACGAAGACCACGCCCATTAGCACGCCCACGGCGACCACCGAGGCGAGCCGGAACCGCAAGACGATCAGCGAGATGACCAGCCACGCGATCCCGGTCACGAGGAACATCCACCACGGCCCGGCCAACTGGTCCAGCACAGTCTCGACCCGGCCACGGGCGCCAGCGCCCGCCGGCGACTGCAAGCGCATGCTCATGTCCTTATCCCTTCTCACGCCTGCCTCCACCGTCTCACCCGAACCCCGTAAATGACCATGGGAGCCGGGCCCGAGGTTTGACGACCCAGGCGCGTCAGTCGAGCAGCCCGATCACCTTTCCGGCGCCTACCGTCCGGCCGCTTTCGCGGATCGCGAAGCTGAGGTTGGCGTTGAGCGCCACCGGCTTACCCAGCTCGATCGTCACGGCTAGCCGGTCGCCAGGCTGCCCGACCCCAGCCGGTCCGAGATCCATCACGCCGACGACGTCTGCGGTCCGGACGAAGAACTGCGGCCGGTAGCCGGTGCGCACCTCCGTGCGGCGGCCACCCTCGGCCGCAGGCAGCAGGTAAACACTCGCCTCGAATCGGCGATGGGCGGCAAGGCTGCCGGGTACCGCCAGGACCTGGCCACGCCTTACCTGCTGGCGGCGCATACCGCGCAGCAGCAGCGCCGCATTGTCGCCAGCCTCGGCATGCTCCATCGTCTTGCCGAATGTCTCGACTCCCGTCACGACCGTCGTCAGCGCGCCGCCGAGCCCGACCACCTCGACCGGGTCGCCGACCCTGACCTGTCCGCGCTCGACGGCCCCGGTCACTACCGTGCCGCGGCCGGTGATCGTCAGGACGCTCTCGGCCGGCATCAGGAACGGGGCGCTGACACACCGGTCGGGCACCGGGATATAGCTGTCGACCGCGTCGAGCAATTCGCCGATCGACACACACCAGCGCGACTCACCGGCCAGCGCCGCCAGGGCCGACACCCGGACGACTGGCACCTCGTCACCGGGATAGCCGTAGCCGGTCAGCAGCTCGCGAACCTCGAGCTCGATCAGCTCGGCCAGCTCGCCGTCGGCCGCGTCGGCCTTGCTCAGCGCGACGACGATGTGCCCGACGCCGACCTGCCGCGCCAGCACCACGTGCTCGCGAGTCTGCGGCATCACGCCTTCCAGCGCTGACACGACCAGGATGGCGCCGTCGATCTGCGCCGCTCCCGTGATCATGTTCTTCACGTAGTCGGCGTGGCCGGGCATATCCACGTGCGCGTAGTGCCGGCCGGCGGTCTCGTACTCGACATGCGCGACGTTGATCGTGATCCCGCGAGCGGCCTCCTCTGGCGCTCGGTCGATCCGGTCGAACGGCACGTACGACGCCATGCCGCGATCGGCCAGCACCTTGGTGATGGCCGCGGTCAGGGTCGTCTTCCCGTGGTCGACGTGACCCATCGTGCCGATGTTCAGATGCGGCTTGGCCCGCACATAAGCCTGCTTGCTCATCTTCCGGTATTCCCTCGAACTGGTGGACGCGGGGACCCGCTACAGCGCCGACCCTCCCCCGCGGGGTCTCCCGGCCAGGCCGGGGAAGGGTCAGCTTCGCCTGCCGCCAGCCAGCTTCAGGGCAGCCGCCAGCGAGCCCGCAGCTGCGGGCTCGAGCGTGACGGCGAACCGGAACATGTCCCTCAGGATGGACTGCGCCGGGGTCAGCAGGCCAGTGAATTTCCGGCCACCCGCATGAAAACGGCTGGCCGCAGCCATTACGGGCAGGCTAGGTTGTCGGTCCGTGGATGATCCAGACGGGTATTTCGGAGAGCTGGTCGCGGCGAGCTACGACGACCTGTCCGATCGCATGTTCCAGCCCGAGGCCATTGACGCGGCGGTCAGCCTGCTCGCCGAGCTGGCGGGCAGCGGACGGGCGCTGGAGCTGGCCATCGGCACCGGCCGCATCGGGCTGCCGCTGTCGCGCCGCAGCGTGCCCGTGCATGGCATCGAGCTGTCGAGAGCGATGGCGGCCAGGCTCCGCGGCAAGCCAGGCGGCGAGGCTATCACGGTGACCATCGGCGACATGGCCACCACCAGGGTGGACGGCACGTTCACGCTGGCCTACCTGGTGTACAACACGATCAACAACCTCACCACGCAGGAAGCGCAGGTCGCCTGCTTCCGGAACGTCGCCGAGCATCTGGCCCCTGGCGGCTGCTTCGTGATCGAGACCGGCATCCCGAACCTGCGCTATCTGCCGCCGGGCCAGGACATCCTCGGGTACCTGGCCGGCCCCGGCCGGATCGTCTCCTACAGCTTCGACCACGCCACCCAGCAATACCGCGGCCATTACGTCGAGTTCACCGATGGGACAGGCAGGTACCGGACGATCCCGTTCCGCTACGTGTGGCCATCCGAGCTCGACCTGATGGCGCAGCTCGCCGGACTCCGGCTGCGCAGCCGCTGGGGCGGGTGGAACCGCGAGCCCTTCACCACCGACAGCCGATCGCACGTCTCGGTCTGGGAGAAGCCGACCGCATGACGCGCGTTGCAATCGCGACGTGGACTCCAGAACGCGCCTCCTGGCCGCGTGCTCTTCTCATCAGTCCTGGCCCGGGATTGGGGGCACCGCCAGCCCGTTCGACGGCGACCGCCTCGCGAAGATGAAGCAGGCGGCCAGGGCGATCCACAGCAACTGGAGACCGAGGAAGATCCGCTCGTACAGCCCGCCCGGGGCGTGCGCGTGCCCGAACGCGACGACGAGCAGCAGGAAGGCGGCGGCCCCGGCCACCGAGACGATGAGCAGCACGGCTCCGGCCGAGCGCCAGGCCGGGTCGGACCGCAGGCTGCTGGAGATCAAGATGGTGCCGACCGCCACGCACGGGAACGCGATGAACGCCAGCGCCAAGTGCACGATCCCGCTGCCGGTCACCGGCTGACCCTCAAGATCGTCGGCGAAGAACGCGAGCAGTCCCGAGCAAGCCGCCCAGATGACCAGCAGGACCCTCCCGCCGCGGGCGAGGCCTTCCGGGCGCGTGACCCGGGCCAGCGCGCCGACGATGGCCAGAGACAGGGCGCAGCGGAGCAGGAAGTTCAGGTCCATCACCCAGAACCACGGCCCGCGGCCGTAGTCACTTTCGGCGTTGTAGATCAGGCTGTAGCTGGGCCGCAGAAATGCCAGCAGCGCGTCGATCGCGACGTAGGCGATGACCCCGGCCAGCGCCGACCAGGCCAGGAGCCGTGCGCGGACCCCGCCGTCGCGCGCCGGCGCATGAACAGCGGCGGCTTTCATGACCATGTCCGGCCCGTCGCGCAGAAAGAGCAACCTAGTTGCATATCCACAGTATGATGGGATCACGCTTGAGCCGTCAACCGGCGGTTACCGGTTCGGCGGCCCGACCGACAGGACTCGCGGCCATAGAATTCCACCATGACCTGGTCACGAAGGTCCCGCCTCGGCCCGCCTTCTGTCTCCGGGCTTCGCACGCAGCAGAAGTAAGAAGATTCCCTGGGGAACGACAATCTTCTAGGCGAGACTGAGCATCGTGGACCTGGACGTGGACTACGCAACCGCCCTGGTGGCTGCCGTGCTGCTCGGCATCGGTTTCGTTCTCCAGCAATACTCCGCCGAGCAGGAGCCCGAGTCCCGCTTCCTCAGCCTGCGAATCCTCACCGACCTGCTGGGTAAGCCGAGATGGCTGCTCGGGATCGCGTGCATGGTAGCCGGCTATCTGCTCGCGGCCTGGTCGATAGGCCACCTCGAGCTGACGCTAGTAGAGCCCCTGCTGACCACCTACCTGATCTGGGCCCTGATACTGGCGGTCCCGATGTCCCGGCAGGCCGTCAAGCTCACCGAAGTTGCCGGGGCGCTCATACTGATCGGCGGCGTGACCCTACTGTCGGTGACCCGGTCAACTACGCCGGTCGGCCTGTCCTTCGGCTCGTTCTCGCACTGGTACGCGGCAGCGATCATCGCTGGCATCGCGTTCGCCGCCGTGGAGGCCGGCCACCACATGCGCGGGCACCTGCGCGCCACCTTCACCGGCCTCGCGGCCGGCCTGGTCTTCGGCATCCAGGACGCGCTGACCAGGCAGACGCTGCAGATCTTGCAGGGACACTCGTACTCGTTCACGACGCTGTTCACCAGCTGGCCGGCCTACGCCCTGGCCGGCGCGGGCATCGTCGGCATCTGGCTGATGCAGAACGCGTTCAGCGCCGCCCCGCTGCGAGCCTCGCTGCCCGCCATCGCCGCATGTGAGCCCGTCGCCGGAATAGCACTGGGTATCGTCGTGTTCGGTGACCGGGTGCAAGTCTCGGCTAGCATGCTCGCGATCGAGGCGGGCGGGCTCGCCGCGCTGATCATCGGCGTCGTCGCGGTGGCGCGCTCTTCGGCCTTCAGCGGGCCGCGCATCAACCTCACAGGCCGCCGCATTCTGCGCCGCGACAGCCAGGACGCCGAAGCGCCTTCCGGCCGTCACGGCCACGGGAGCCGGTCCGCGGCGGGCCAGGCGGCCGACCCGCTCGTAGCCGAGCCGTCCGCGTCGCATCCGGTCGTGCCGCAGGTCGTGGCAGAAGGCGATAAGAAGCATGGCCTCGGCGACGAAGACGCCGTGCGCGCGCAAGCACCGAAAGCCCAGGTCACCGAACCATAGTCGTACGACTACCGGCCTGGACCATACCGTCCGACTGGCCCAGGCGACGAGCATCGGCAACGGTGGGCTTAGGGTCGTCACGCTGCTCAGGACAGCATCCAGTGCGGGCCCGCTGACCGCACTCCCGCCTAGGGCGATTCGCTCGCCGGGCTCAGGGGATGGTCGGCTGCTTATCTACCGACGCCTGGTAGATCTGCTCGATCGACGACTCGAGCCGGGCGTTGAACTGCTCGTCGGTCTGGTTTTCCGTCAGCCCTTCGAGAAGCGCACGCGAGAAACTGGCGATGAGGGTGGGATCGCGGGCGAGCCGAGCACAGGCCTCGTCCCGGCTGTAGCCGCCCGACAAAGCAACTACCCGCAGGACGCGAGGGTCAGACGCCAGATCGCTGTACAGGCCAGGCCGGGTCGGGATAGTGATCTTCAGCATCACGGTCGCGCTCTCGGGCAGCGCCTCGACATGCTTGGCGATTGCATCGCGCAGCAGCGACTCGGCCTGCTCCTTGTGCGGGCTGGAGATGCTGACTTCGGGCTCCATGATCGGCACCAGGCCGGCCGCCAGGATACGGCTCGCGTAGTCGAACTGCTGGTCCACGATCGCGGAGATCCCAGCCTCATCGGCGTCGTTGATCACTGACCGCATCTTGGTACCGAAGATCTGGTGCCGCTGCGCGCGCTCGAGCAGATCATCGAGGGTGTCGATGGGCTTCATGAGCTGCACGCCGTCCTGCTCGGGGGCAAGCCCCTTGTCGACTTTCAGGAACGGCACGACGTTCTTCTCGTCCCACAGATACTGGGCCGACGGGACGCCGTTGACGTCCCGTTCCATGGTCTGCTCGAACAAGATCGCCGCGAGAACGCGCGAGCCATCGAACGCCGGGCTGGTCAGCACCCGAGTCCGCATGGCATGGACCAAGTCGAACATCTCCGCGTCGGAGCTGTAGCGGTCCCGCCCGATGCCGTACTCGGCCAGCGCCTTGGGCGTACTGCCGCCACTCTGGTCAAGGGCAGCGAAGAAACCGCGGCCGGTCCCGACCTTCTCGAACTGAGTAATGTTCACCTTCCCCATTCTGGCACCAGCCGACCCGGACTTGCCCGCGGCCGGGGCTGGAGCCGGCCCGGGCGGCCGATATTGCCGCGCCAGCCGTGAGGACGCCATTGGGAGTTGCTAGTCAGCGCCATTGTGCGAGTCATCCAGTCCGCCTATGATTACGTCTAAGCCCGACGAATCATGCCTAATCGATCACTAGGAGGACAGATGTTGGCAGAGCAGCTCGCAGCTGGTTTCGATGCCTATGTGAGCGCAGACGAGGTCGCGCAGGAGGCTTCAGTTCCGCAGGACGCGGCCCTTCGTGACCCGACGACGTCCATTGCGTCAACCCACTGCATCATCAGCCTGCACTGCGCCAAGGACGAGGACTGACGATCACGGCGGAGGCGGATGCCGGGAATGGCGCGCCCGAGATTGACGCCCTGCTTTCCCGGCTCTGCCTCGGGTCTTTCTGCTCGCTCGACGACGCGGTTTCGCTTCCCGGCCGCAACCAGACCTGGGCAGGCATTACCAGCCGGGGCAACCACGTAGTCGTGAAGCGATTCCGGGGCTCCGCTGGCGATGCGCGGTGCAGGCTGCGGCGATCGCTGGCGTTCGAGCGCACGGTTGGCACGACCACGCCGCGATGGTTCGCCGCCCCCCGGTGCGCGGGCTGGGACGAGGATGCTGGCCTGATGGCATTCGAGTTCGTCGACGGCGCCCGGTCTGGCGCCGACTTGCTGCTGACAGCGGAATGGGATGACGACCTCGCCCACCACGCCGGGCTGGCCATCGGCGAACTACATGCCATGGGTGCCCACGCCGGGTCAGACAGCCCGTGGGCGGCAGCCGACCGCACGACCCCGCTGATGCCATCAGCCGAGCTGATGGCGGGCCTTCCGGTGCGCGTCTACGCCGCGTGCAGCGCCGCGGAGTTGCAGGCCTGGAGTCTGCTACAGCACGACCCGGTGCTTGCCGAGGCGGTACAGCGGCTGCTGCGGCCGCAGGATCAGGCCGCGTTGACGCCGGCGCACTGCGATTTCCGGCTGGAGCAGCTGTTCGTCGCGGCGGGCCGGCTCTACCTATGCGACTGGGAGGAGTTCCGGATCGCCGATCCCGCTCGTGACGTGGGCAGCTTCGCGGGCGAATGGCTGCACTACGCGGTCATGACCATGACCGCGAGTGAGGCCGACGCCGAGAGCCTGTCGCACGGCGAGATCGTCCGCCAGATCGCCGACAGCATCGAGCGGCTGCGGCCAAGGATCACCGCGTTCTGGGCCGGATACTGCAGCGCCCGACCGGTCGCCGACCGGGATCTGGCTATTCGCGCTGCTGCCTTCGCCGGCTGGCACATGTTCGACCGGATGCTCGCGATCGCCCGGCGCTCAGCGCGGCTGCGTGCCCTGGACCGGGCCGCGGCAGGCATCGGGCGGACGATCCTGCTGGCCCCGGCCAGCTTTGCCGAGACCCTGGGCCTGGGGACCTAGCGTGGCAGTGGTCGAGTCACCGTGTGACGCCAAGTTGGCCTCGTCGCAGCTTCCGCCGCCACTGCTGGCTGCGCTCGAATGCGTCGCCGTTACCGGTGACTGCCGCAGCGCCTCCGTCGGCGGCCGGCATATCGAGGCGAGCGGCACCGCCGAGCTCATGCACCGGCTCAGCCACGCCATCTATGAGATGCTGCACGTGGGCTGGCCGACGCAGCCGGCCGACAGGATCAAGACCAGCAAAGACGACGACTTCGAGGCCCGCCTGTTCGCCGCTACCCCGCACGACTCCGTGCTGCGCATGGCCAGCGTGCTGGCGACCGACGCTAAGCAGGTCTTCGTCGAGCTTGACGGCGTCAAAGTGGTCATCCCGCGCGCCGATGCCGGTCAGCCTGGCGAGCCCGGCAGTCGGCTTGCGGTCCGGCTGCCGTCCTGCCGACCCGCACTGTCGCCAGGCTATTGGGTCGCCGATGGCACCAGGGCGCTGGCGCTAGCCGGCAGCGATCACCTCTTGCGCCTATACGTTCACCTGACGAACCCGGCGGCGGTTGTGGCGGCGTGGGCGGCAGTCCTTGCGATGCTCGAAGAACGCGGCGTCGCGTTCCGCGCCAAGGTGACCTCGGTGCCTGCGTTGCTGCCTCGCCGGGACGCGCTAGTCGTCTACACCAGCGACGATGACCTGCCAGCGGTGCTCGCACTGGCCGGGCAGATCGGCGGTGTGACCCAGGTCGGCCCGGAGGTCTCGGTGTTCACCGAGCGGATAGCCCCGGGTGTGGCAATTGCCTGGGAGCCCGGTGACCGCAGGCCGGCGATGCGAGGGCTGAGCTTCGGCGAGCATCGCGCCCGTGCGACCGCGGAAGGACTGGTGCGGCACGCCGGATCGAGCGGCGGCAGCACGGCGGTCGGCGCCGTTCGGCTGGCGCTGATCGAGGCTGGCATCGACCCCGCCCGCCCGGCGCGGAATTGCCCCTAGGCGGGTCAGCCAGACCCGTTACTGGTCAGGCCCGCTGGCGCTGCCGGTCTTCCCCTCGTGCCTGGAAGCAGCCCGCGCTCCCTGGAGCATGCCTGTCAGGTGCTCTACTCAAGCGTGGTGCCGCCGGAGGACTACCTGTCCTGGGACAATCGGTGGACGCTCGGGCAGTCGCGGTACTGGGCCGAGTTCTACCGGGGCTGGACGCACGTGCGCCCGGACACGCGGGTCATCGATGTGCTCGGCAAAGTGCGTGACCGCGATGTCGCACTGGATTCGACTCTGCTGGTCAATCAGCGCATCGTCGACTGGGCGACGAGCCGCGACTTGCTGCTGTATCTCGAGTCGGCCATCGACCCTGCCGTCAGGCCGGCAGCGGGTAGCTCATGCCGACTGGTTCGTGGCACAGTGGTCCGCGCAGGACCTGGCGATCGCCAGGGACGCACTCGACGTCGTGGCAGCTGTGGTCGCCGAGTTCGCTCGTGTCGGCGGCACCGTGTTGGTGGGGACGGATGCGCCTTTCTCGCTCCTCGTTCCGGCGCCAGCCTGCACGAGGAAATGGACCTGCTGGTACGGGCAGGCCTATCCGCGGGTCAGGTGCTGTGCGCGGGCGACCCGCTGAAGTCCATCACCGACACGACCCGGATCGCCGCGGTCTGCAAGGACGGCGAGCCCGTGTACGCGGCTGACTCCGCATTGCTCGGGACAGCTCGGGAAGGGAGCCCCCCGTGACAACGCTCGATCACCTCGGTCTGCTGATCGGCGATGCGGTCAGGCTCTACCCGGAACGCCCGGTGCTGATGCAAGACGACCGGGTGCTCACCTACGCCGAGCTTGACCAGCGCGCGGACCGAGTGGCCGGCTGGCTGACGAGTCACGGGGCCCAGCGTGGCAGCCGCGTAGGGCTGCTGTGGCAAAACGACATCCGCTACGTCGAGGGCCTGCTCGGGATCATGCGGGCGGGCGCTGTGGCCGTGCCGTTGAACGTCCGCCAGAACGACGAGACCCTGGCGTACGTGCTGGTGGACGCCGCCTGCGTCGGGGTCCTGGCCGGGCCCGCTGATGTCGACAGGGCCCGAGCGCTCGCGCGGCAGTCTGGTGCGGCTGCGCGCTTCGTCGCCGATCCTGACGAACTCCAGCGGGCCGCGCCGCTGCGCGACCGGCCTGCGCATGACCCGGACGACGTGTGCATGCAGCCGTATACGTCCGGGTCAACCGGGCGGCCCAAGGGCGTGCCACTGACCCACCGCGGCCAGCTCTGGTGCGCCGACATGGTGCGCAAGTGCTACCTGTTCGACGAGTCCGAGCGCGCCCTGCTCGCGGCTCCGCTGTTCCACAAGAACGCGGCCATGACCCTTAAGGCGGTGCTGCTTGCGGGCGGAGCGTGTGTCGTACTGCCAGGCTTTGACCCGGTCGGCGTACTGCGGGCGATCGATCGTTACAAGATCACTTATCTGAGCGGCGTCCCGGCCATGTACCGGATGCTGCTCAGCGAGGCTTCCGAGCTTCAGCGGTGCGATGTCAGTTCGGTGCGCTTCGCCACGGCGGGCTCGGCACCGGTCACAACTGACCTGCTCGAGGACTTCGAGCGTGTCTTCGGCGCGCCAATCGCCGAAGGTTACGGCCTGACCGAAGGCGGTCCCGACGTCCTGCTCGCTCCCCGCTGGGGGATCAACAAGCTCGGGTCGCTCGGGCTGCCGATTCCCGGCTGCGAGGTGCAGCTGCGCGCCAAGGACGGCGTGACGGAAGTCGGTGTCGGGGAGGTCGGCGAGCTGTGGGTTCGCAACCCAGGCGTTACTCCTGGCTACCACGGTCTGCCTCGGGTAACGGCCGAGCGGATCAGGGACGGCTGGCTGGCTACCAGGGACCTGATGCGGCGGGACGACGACGGCTACTACTACTTCGTCGGGCGCAGCGATGACCTAATCAACGTGGCCGGCGAGAATGTATACCCGAAGGAAGTGGAGCAGCTGCTGCTCAGGCACCCGGCAGTACGTGATGTGGCGGTCGTGCGCGGCGATCATCCCGTGAAGGGTACGGTTCCCGTCGCCTTCGTCGTGCTGCGCGAGCCAGGCGCTGCGTCAGCCGAGGAACTGACCGAGTACTTCCACGATGTCGGACCGCACTACGCCTATCCGCGGGCAATCGAATTCGTTACTGAGCTGCCGCTGGCCGGGACCGGCAAAGTCGACCGGGCCAGCCTGGAGGCCCGCGCCAGGGTAGTGGCGTCGGCATGAGTGAGATGCGCGCAGCGGTTGTCACGGACCACGGCGGCCCGGCCTGCCTGCGGTACGCCACCGCGCGCGTCCCTGACGTCCCGGCCGGATGGATGCGAGTGAGAGTGCTGGCCTGCGCCCTCAACATGCTGGACGTGTTCGTCCGCCGTGGCATGCCGGGCGTGCACCTGGACCTCCCGCACATTCCCGGCGGGGACATCGTCGGAGTGATCGATGCGCTCGGCGAGGGCGCGGCGGGCCCGCGGCCAGGCACTCTGGTCCTGGTCGATCCGATGGTCGACCGCAAGGCACTCGGCGAGGACCTGCCGGGCGGGCTGGCCGAGTACGTCATCGCGCCAGCCGCGAATGCCATCCCGCTCATTGCGCCGGCCGCCAAGGCCCCGCAGTACGCCGCATTGCCGATTGCTTACGGCACGGCGCGACGGATGCTCGTCAGCCGGGCCGACATCAGGCCGGGCGAGACCGTGGTCGTGCTCGGCGCTGCTGGCGGTGTCGGAGTGGCGTGTATCCAGCTCGGCAAGCAGCTCGGCGCGCGCGTCATCGCGTGCTCGTCGTCGCGGCCCAAGCTTGACCAGCTCGGGAAGCTCGGCGCCGACGAGCTGGTCGATACTTCTAGCGGCGAGTTCGGCGCGCAGGTCTGGCGGCTCACCGGCAAGACCGGGGCAGACGTCGTCGTCGACTACCTGGGTGCCGATACCTGGCCGCAGTCCATCAGGGCACTGCGCCGCGGCGGCAGGCTCGTAACGTGCGGCGCCAGCTCCGGGTTCCGGGCGGAAACCGATCTGCGGTACGTGTGGACGCGTGAGCTGTCGATCCTTGGCTCGGACGGCTGGAGCCGGGACGACCTGCTTGAGCTAGTCAGCCAGGTCCAGACGGGACGGCTCGCGCCGGTGATACACGGCGTCTATCCGCTCTCGCGGGTTCGCGACGCGATTGCCGACGTTGAGGAGCGGCGCGCAATTGGCAAGGTGGTGGTGGTCCCCGATGCCGCCCTCTGACCTCCAGGCGCTGCTCGATGGCACCCCTGTCCATCGTGCGCTCCGGCTCCGGCTTGTCGCCGCGAGCACTGGCGGCCTTGTGCTGGAGGCCGAGGCCGGTGCCGAGCACGCGGGGGCGGACGGGAGTCAGTTCCTGCATGGCGGAGTGGTAGCGACAGTTCTCGACAGCGCGGCGACGTTCGCGCTGATCGCGGCGACTGACACGGACTGGAGCACGGTCGACCTACGCATTGACTATGTCCGCCCGGTCCCGGTCGGAGTGCTCAGGGTTCGCGGCACAGTTGTGCACATTGGCCGCAGGCTCGGCCGGGCGACAGCCGAGCTGGTGGCCGCTGGCTCGGAGCGGCTGCTGGCCAGCGCTACGGGTACCTTCGTCAGGTCGGAATCGGAAGCGAGCGACCGAACATGAGCGCGACCATCGACCATCTTGTCTACGCCAGCCCTGAGCTCGGTCCTGCCGTCGAGCAGATCGGCGCGCTTATCGGCGTGCGGCCAGCCTACGGAGGCCAGCATCTGGGTCTCGGAACACACAATGCCCTGCTCGCGCTCGGGCCCCGTACCTACCTTGAGATCATTGCCCCCGACCCGGCGCAGCGGCACCCGGCCGGGTCGCTGCCGTTCGGACTCGGCCAGCTCACCGCCCCCGCGCTGCGCGCCTGGGCCGCGGCACCCAGTGACTTCGACACGACAGTCAGGCGTTCGCTGACGGACGGATTCGACTACGGCCAGGTCGTTGCCGGCCAGCGCCGCACGGCCGACGGGCTCGAACTGGCCTGGCGGATGACCAGTTCCTCACTCCGGCCGGGCGTCGCGACCGCCCCGTTCCTGATCGACTGGGGCAGCGGCCCGCATCCGGCGGACAGTGCGCCGGCCGGTGCCGTCCTGGCCGAATTCCGCGTGCTGACCCGCGACCCCGAGCGCCTGGCCGCACAGCTCGAGGTACTCGGGCTGGAGGTGGGCATCGAATTGGCCGGCCGAAGCCAGCTCCAGGCGACGCTGACTGGGCCGGGAGGCGCGGAGCTCGTCCTCGCTAGCTAAGACCGGCGCATCCGGCCGCACGCTCTGGCCGCGACAGTCGCCCGTCGCCTCGCCACGAGGCCGATGTGCATCTTGGCGAGCGAGCGCCGGTCGAGATAGTCGTGTTCGTAGTGCTGTCTTTCTGGCTGCTTGCCCATGCGGCGCCGGGCGGGCTCACGCTCAGCGTGTTCACGCTGAAGTACGCGACGGTCAAGGGATTCAGAGGGGCGCCGGGCCTGATCGCCGGATCCATCTACGTGTTCCTTGCCTTCGTCGGATTCGAGGCGGCGGCCCCCCTCGCCGAGGAAGCCCGCGATCCGCGCCGGGCAGTCCCGCGAGCAGTCCTGCTGTCCTGCCTGATCATCGGGGTCTTCTACCTCTTCACCACGGTCGCCGCGGCCGCCTACGTCGGCCCGGCCCATCTGCAGACCTACGGCGGGCTCGACGGCGGCAGCCCGTGGATCCTGTTTGCCCGGAAGCTGTGGGGCTGGGGCTGGATCATCGTCTTCCTGGCGGTGGTCAACTCGTTCTTCGCCAATGGCAACTCGGCGCTGGTCGCCTCGACCCGTACCTGGTATGCGATGGGCAGAATCAGGCTGCTCCCGACCGCCTTCGAGCGAACCCACCCGAGGTACTCCTCACCCGTGATCGGCATCGCGGCCCAGACGCTGCTCACTTTGCTCATAGCGCTGCCGCTCACGCTCGGCTACGGGCCGGCCACCGCGTTCCAGCTGCTCGCGACCATCCTGACCGCCGTAATGCTCGGGATCTACATCGTGATCAACATCTCGAGCATCGGCTACTACCTCCGCAAGCAGCGGGCCGAGTTCAACTGGTTCCTGCATCTTGTGCTGCCCGCGGCCGGCGCGCTGATCCTGGTCCCCGTCCTGGCGGCGGCGGTCGGCGTTGGGTCCAGCGTGCTGAAGTTCGTGTCCCCGCTCCCGTACCCGATCAGCGAGGCCGGCCTCGCCGTCGGAATCTGGTTCGTCATCGGCCTCGGCTACCTCGCTTACCTGCTGCGCCGGCACCCGGACCGCATCAGGGACATGGACCAGGTCTTCGACTAGCGCCAGCTCAGGCGGCTGCGGTCATCCGACCGTAGGACGTCAGCGTGCGAAGCGCCTGCAGCGTGACAATGCCGCGCCACTCCAGCGCTGCCGCCTCGCTGGGCGGTTCCCAGCCGATCGGCCAGCCGCCGTCCGGCTGCTGACTGCGCTGCAGTTTGTCGAGGTGACCATCGATCTGCTCGTCGGTGAACAGCGACCGCCAGCGCGACGTGGCCGTCGGCGCCAGGTGCAGCGGGTTGAGGCCGTAACCCTCGGCACCGGGATCGAGCTGGAACATCGGCACGCTGGCCAGGCCCTCGGCGAGGGTGGCCGCGTACTTGTCGGCCCTGTCCCTGTCCGGCACGTGCGCAAGGAAAGAGAACACTTCCGACAGCGCGTGAGCGTCACCGATCGCTGCACCGGATTCGAGCTGCCGCCAGCAGTACTCCGTGCCTGCGGCACGCCAGGGATGGTCGGCGCCGAGCTTATACAGCAGCCCGGTCAGCCCGGCCGTCGGGTTCAGGCCGGGCGCGTAGGTCCACTCGGTCCAGTGGGCCGCTCGCGGGAAGGACTCGATGACCGCGAAGGCCAGCGGAACCGCGCCGCCGACGTCCGCCGCTTGAGCGACGGCACCTAGATAGTCACACGCCCGGCCCACCATGCTGGCGTCGGTGGTGTCCGCCGCGGCCAGCGCCTGGAACGCCTGCTCGACGTAGATCGGCAGGCTGGCCGGGCAGCGCGTGTCTGGTTCGAGGGCGTGCCCGAATCCGCCGTCGTCGTTCTGGTAGCCGCGCAGAGCGTCGACGACGCGTCCGGCCGGCTGGCCGAGGAACTGGGTGGCAAAGAGCCGGCGCTCGAGGAGCCGGGCCTGATTCAGGAGGAAGCGGTCCGCGGCCGCAAAGGAACTTGTCATGCCCTGAAGGTTAGAAGGACGCGCGGCGGCCCGTCTTGAACAGAACGGACACGTTGGGCTGTGCCTGCCAGGCCGCTGAGCTGGCGGGACGGCGGGGACGGCGCTGATGCAGGCCCGCACGGCCCATGCAAAAGCGCGTAACTGGCCCGTGACACCGGTCACAGTCAGGTCAGGATTCCGTACACAGAGCGCGCGGCGGGAGCGCTTTTAGCGTGGAGACATGAGCACAGACCTCCAGCCACAGCAGACCGGCCCCGACCGCAGCCGTCTTCGCTCGCTGGTGCCGATCGCGGTCTTCGACATCACCGGGCCGCTCGCGGTCTGCTGGCTGGCCCGGACGGCCGGCACCTCGCAGATCATGGCTCTGATCCTGAGCGGCATCATGCCCGCGATCGGCATCGTCTACGGGATCTTCCGGAACCGGAGCGTGTCGGCTATCGGCATCCTGGTGCTGGCTGGCATCGTCACCGGCACCGTGCTGGGCCTGGTCACGCACAACCCGAAGCTGGTGCTGATGGAAGGCTCGGTGCCGACCCTGATCATGGGTCTCGGCTGCTTCGGCTCGCTGCTGACCGGCAAGCCGCTGATGTTCCAGATCATGACCGAGACCATCGGGACCGACACCCCCAAGGGCCAGTTCCTGCAGCGGGCCTGGACCAGGCCAGAAGCCAGGCCGCTGTTCGCCCGGATCACCGTGGTGTGGGGAATCACCTACCTGGCTGAGGTACTGACGCGGATCGTCATCGTGGAGACCTTGTCCACCGGCTCGGCGCTGCTCCTGCTCAAGGTGATGCCGTACCTGCTGACCATCCTGCTGATCCGGTGGACCATGCGCAGCATCCACAGCTGCCCGGTGCGGCCGCCTGGCCCGAGCTGGCAGCGGCCGGCCGGCGAGGCTGATGTAGCGCTCTGCCGTTCCCGCCCCGAAGGTGGGTATCGGGCAGAATGGGATTCATGGCAGGTTCGAGCGGTCCGGCCGTGCTACCAGTGATAGACGTTGGCCCGCTAGCCGGCGGCGCTCCGGCTGCGGCCAGTGCTGCGGTGGCGGCGCAGATCCAGGTGGCGTGCCGCGAGCGCGGCTTTTTCTACGTGACCGGCCATGGCGTGCCCGCCGAGCTACTGGACGAGCTGGCCGACGCGAGCGCTGAGTTCTTCGCGCTCCCGGAGGCGGACAAGCTGGAGATCGCCATGGAGCGCGGCGGCCGGGCCTGGCGAGGTTTCTTCCCGGTGGGCGCCGAGCTCACTTCCGGGCAGCCAGACCTGAAGGAAGGGCTGTACTTCGGCACCGAGCTGCCCGCCGATGATCCCCGCGTATTGGCCGGGCTTCCGCTGCACGGCCGCAACCTGTTTCCGCGGCAGGTGCCCAGGCTAGGCCCGCTGGTGCTGGCCTACATTGACGCGCTGACCAGCCTAGGCCAGACCGTGCTCGCCGGCGTGGCGCAGAGCCTCGGACTGGACGCCGGGTACTTCGCCACCGGGTATACCGCGGACCCGACCATCTTGTTCAGGATCTTTCACTACCCGCCCTCCCCGCCGCAGGCCGACGGCTGGGGGGTGGGCGAGCACACCGACTACGGGCTGGTGACCCTGCTCGCCCAAGACGACAGCGGCGGCCTGCAGGTCGCCGCGCCCGAGGGCTGGATCGACGCCCCGCCCATCCCCGGCACCCTGGTCTGCAACATCGGCGACATGCTCGATCGCCTGACCGGGGGCTGGTACCACTCGACGCCGCACCGGGTCCGCAACCTCAGCGGCCACGGCCGGCTCTCCTTCCCGTTCTTCCTGGATCCGGGATTCGCCGCCGAGGTGCCGCCGCTTCCTCACCGCGCCGCCGCGGGAGACGATGGCAGGCGGCGGTGGGACGGCCAGGACCTGCGAGCCTTCAGCGGCAGCTACGGCGACTACCTCCTCGGCAAGGTCTCAAAGGTCTTCCCGCAGCTCCGCAGCGACGTGCTCGGATAGCCGCCTGCCGGGTCCGGCCAGCGCGCATACCCGGCTGTCTGTCGCGACCGCGGCTGACTGCCGATCAGGTGAAGCCCACGTTCAGGATGAAGTGTCCGATCCTGAGGTTGAGTACTCCGCCACCGGCCCAGTGCACGATGAACGCCAGCAGGATGATGGCCAGGATGACGACGACCACCCAGAAGAAAAACACGACGATAGCGGGGATGGCGTACCCGGCTACAGTTCTTGCTCTAGTCACGGCCGACAGCTACCCGAAGCGGCCCCACTTATTCTGCTGCGCCACGCCCGCACTCATGTTGCGCGTAGCGCTGTGGCGGGTGGTGGACAGATGGTTGCTCGTGGTCGCGTTTGCGGTCGCCATGGTTGTCAGGGCAGGCTAAGTGAAACGCTGTCGAACCGCCTCCGCTGGATCGAAGGGCCGCGCCGATGAAACTGCCTCCCGTGGACTACGAGGCGCCCGGGACCGTTTGCGAAGCCCTGGACCTGCTGGCTGAGCACCTTGACGAGGCGAGCGTGCTCGCCGGCGGCCAGAGTCTGATCCCGCTACTGGCGCTGCGGCTGGCCCGCCCGACGGTACTCATCGACATCAACGGGATAGCTGAGCTGTCTGGGGTGTCGGCGGCAGACGGCGCGATGGCGATAGGCGCCATGACGCGGGAGTACGTCGCGGAGGAAAGTACGACGATCGCCGACACCGTGCCGCTGCTGGCGGCCGCTCTCCCGCTGATCGGTCACGAGGCGATCCGCAGCCGCGGCACGATCGGGGGCAGCCTGGCGCACGCCGATCCGGCGGCCGAGCTGCCGGCCGTCGCACTGGCCCTGGACGCCGAGTTCGTCGTGCGCAGCAAGTCGGGCGACCGGGTTATCCCGGCGGCTGAGTGGTTCGAGGGTTATCTCACGACCTCACGCCGTCCCGACGAGCTCCTCGTCGAGGTGCGCTTCCCGACGGCGGGGCCGGGCACGGGGATCAGCTTCCAGGAGGTCGCACGCCGCCATGGCGACTTCGCGATTGTCGGCCTGGCGGCGTCGGTGACCCTTTCCGACGGCGTGATCAGCGATGCCCGGCTGGCGTTTGCCGGCCTCTCTGATGTGCCGGTGCGGGCAGCCGAGGCGGAGAGTCTTCTCGTCGGCCAGAGGCCATCGGCTGAGCTCTTCGACGAGGCGGCCCGCCGGGCGACCGACGATATCGATCCGCCGGCCGACCTGCATGGAACGTCGGCTTACCGGAAGAAAGTGGCGGCCGGGCTGGTCCGTCGCGGTTTGCAGGCAGCGGTGCACGACGTCGGCGAGAGGCGGTAACGGATCATGGACATTACCCTCAGGGTCAACGGAACGGCGCGCGCGGGCTCGGCTGAGCCGCGCAAGACGCTAGCGGACTTCCTGCGCGAGGACCTCGACCTCACCGGCACCCATGTCGGATGCGAGCACGGAGTCTGCGGCGCGTGCACGGTCATCGTCGATGGCCGGGCGGTGCGCTCGTGCCTGATGCTGGCGGTCCAGGCGACTGGGAGCGAGGTCACCACCGTCGAGGGGCTGGCGCCGGATGGCCAGCTCGGCCCGCTGCAGCAGGCGATGTGGGATTCGCACAGCTTCCAGTGCGGGTTCTGCACGCCGGGGTTCGTCATGCAGGCCACCGCGTTCCTGCGCGCCCACCCCGACGCCGACGAGCAGCAGATCCGCGAGGCGCTATCCGGCAACCTCTGCCGGTGCACCGGCTACCAGAGCATCATCGACGGCGTCCTGCTGGCGGCCGAGCGCGACCACCAGGGCTGAGCGAGGGAGCGATCATGGCGGGAATCGTGGCGGAGCGCTACACCGGCGCCAGCATCAAGCGTTCAGAGGACCCGCGCATCCTGACCGGCGCAGGTCGGTACGTCGACGACATCAAGCTGCCGGGGATGCTGCACGCCGCGTTCGTGCGCTCGCCGCTGGCTCATGCTCGCGTGCTCTCGGTCGATGTCTTTGCTGCGCGGGCGCTGCCCGGTGTCGTCGCGGCCTTCACGGGGGCGGAACTGGAAGCGATGACGGTCCCAGGGCCGGATGCGCTGATGGCTCTCATGGGCTGGGCCGGGCCGACCCCGGAGTTCAGCCTGCTTGCGACGGACAAGGTACGGTTCGTTGGCGACCCCGTGGCCATCGTCATCGCCGAGAGCCGGTACGTCGCCGAGGACGGCTGTGAGCTGGTGGAGGTCGAGTACGACGACCTGCCTCCCGTCACCGATGCCGCCTTCGCGCTCGATCCGGGCAGCCCGCCGCTGTTCGCCAATCTGGGTGACAACATCGCCCGCCCGCACTCGCGCAAAGAGTTCGGCGACGTCTCCGCGGCGTTCGCAACTGCTGACCGCGTTATGGACTTCCATATCGATGTGCACCGGCACCAGAACGTACCCATGGAAGGCCGCGGCTGCGTCGCGAGCTACGATGCCGACCCTGGCCTCATGACGATTTACGTCGCGACCCAAAGCGTTCACGTCAGCAAGATCGCCGTCGCCATGCGCCTGGGCATGGAGCAGACCAAGGTGCGCGTCCTGGCCGGCGATATCGGCGGCTCGTTCGGTTTGAAGATCGGTGCTTCACGCGAGGAACTCGCGGTTGCTGCCGCCTCGCGTGACCTTGGCAGGCCGGTCAAGTGGATCGAGGACCGCGGCGAGAACCTCATCGCGTCGGGACAGGCTCGCGAGGAGAGCTTCGACGCCCTGGCTGCTGTTAATAACAATGGCGACCTGCTCGGGCTGGACGTCAAGGCGGTCATCGACACCGGCTCGTACCCGGGGATGGGCGCCATGGTCCCGGACATCATGGAGGCGATGCTGCCAGGTCCTTACAAGATCGCGGCGCTTGGCTTCGAGTCGACCGCGGTCACGACGAACAAGGCATCGTACGTCGCCTACCGCGGGCCGTGGGCGTCGGAGACGTTCCTGCGGGAACGCGTCCTCGACCTCATCGCCAAGGACCTTGGCATCGATCCGCTCGAGATCCGGCTGCGTAACGCCGCCCCGCGTACCGATCCGCCGGCGAGCATGATTACCGGCCGCCCGCTGGTCGGTGTCACCACCAGGGAGTCACTGGAGCGGGTCGCCAAGCTCGCGGACATTCCCGTGTTCCGGCGCCGCCAGGCCGAGGCACGAGCCCGCGGTCGTTACCTGGGCATCGGTGTGGCGACGTTCATCGAGGCCGCCCCCGGCCCGCGCTCGCCGGAGGGGCCCAGCGGCCCGATGGGCATGGAATCCATGCGCCTTCGGCTCGAGGAAGACGGCATCGTCGCACTGTTCACCGGCCAGATGCCCCACGGGCAGAGCCATCAGACGACCCTGGCCCAGATCGCTGCCGACGAGTTCGGCGTGCCTTTCGAGCAGGTCCGCGTCGTCGTCGGCGACACCGATGTCGTCCCGTTCGGGCTGACCGGCGGCAGCCGGTCGGCCACCATGACCGGCGGCGTGGCCCTGCACGGCGCTCGGCAGCTCAAGGTTAAGGTGCTCGATTTCGCGTCGAATCTCATAGAAGCCAGCGCCCAGGACCTGCTTATCACCGACGGCAACGTCTGGGTACGCGGCGACCCGGCCAGTGCGATCCCGGTGCACGAGGTCGCGCGGCGGGCGGCCGCGGGCGAGTTCGGTGCCGGCGTGGACGCCAGGCTCGAAGTCGAGGCCGCGTTCGACGGCGGCGAAGGTGGCTGGTCCGGCGGCACGCACTGCGCCATCGTCGAGGTCGATGTCGAGACTGGCCTTGTGAAGGTGGAGCGCTACGTCGCCGTCGAGGACTGCGGTGCGCTCATCAACCCGGCCGTCGTTGAGGGGCAGATCCGAGGCGGTATCGCGCAGGGCATCGGCGCGGTGCTGCTCGAGCGATCCGCCTACGACGAAGACGGTAACTGCCAGTCAGCCACGTTCATGGACTACTTGCTGCCAACCGCCTGTGACATTCCCCGGATCGAGATAGAGCACTTGCAGACCGTGCCGCTCGACGCCGACGTCAACTTCCGCGGCGTGGGCGAGGGAGGCATGATCGTCGCACCGCCCACAGTGGTGAACGCAATTGAGGACGCGCTGTCGCCCTTCGGCGTGCGGATCTACGAGCAACACCTGCCTCCGGCTCGGATCCTGGAGCTCATTGCCGTAGCGGAATCGAGTCAGTAAGGGACGGGAGCACCTCGCTGAGCGACAGCAGCCTGCCGCATGGCGGCCTGCCCCTGGCATCCAGGCATCGGGCCAAACACAGCCCAGCGATCACAGCCCGAACGCGCCGGGCTCAACGACGGCCGATCCCGGCCAGCCCTACCCTCCGGCCATCGAGCCTGGCCCGTCGCCGGGCGAATTCAGGCCGCTAAGGCCAGGCCCAACAGCACCCGGCAATCACCGCAATTACTGGAGCCGCGACCAGGGCCATGGTCGCCGCAATTGCGGCGGCTCCACGGGTCGCGTTAATCGCCGCGCGCTGCCCAGCTGTCGCTGGAGACGGAGGCTCGATTAGGCGGCGGATCCGCTGCGCTACACCGCTGCCAGCTGCGCTTAGCGCATCGCCGGGAGTGCGGGCGGCAGCGAGGGCGAACAGCGCCTCCGCCAGGGTGACCTTGCTGGCGGTGCGTGAGCCCGCGTCATCGGCTGCCATTTCGATCAGCCGCGCGATCTCGGCCGACGCCGCCGTAAAGAGCCTGATGCCGGGGAGGGCCGCCGCCAGGATGGCGGCGAATGTCACGGCGATGTGATGGCGACCCGCCAGGTGCGCACGTTCGTGCCCGAGGACGGCGTCGAGCTGGCGGGAGCTGAGTCGGCTCAGCGCCCCGGTAGTCATCACGATCCGGCCAAGGCCAGGCAGGCAGTAGACGGCCGGCCGCTCATCGTCGAGGATGAGGCTGCGCGGCGCCGGGCCGGGCCGGGCGATCAGCGCCAGTCCCTGGGCATGACGTGCCCGGCTGGCCCGTGCCTCCGACCACATCCGGCTCGTGCACCAGGCGATGCGGCCGATCACGACGACAAGGAATACCGCGCCGACGGTGCCGGCCGCGGCGCCGGTCACAGAGCCGAACTGCAAATGCACGCTCGCAGCCAGGCAGTGACGCAGCACGGCCGGGTTCAGAGACAAGGGGACCATCGGCAGCTCCACGATGACCGCTGCCTGCAGCGTCGCCATGATGACACTGAATGTCAGGGCCAGCCACGCCGCGATCGCCGTCCGCGGCGCGCCCGCAAGCCACTCGGCCCGCAGCAGCCACCGCTGCCCGCCGGCAGATCCAGCGAGCGCATAGCCGATGAGCGCGAGGATCAGCAGTGACCTCATGACGGCCGCTCTTTCCTTGCGGCTGCGTCCAGCGCCGCGCGGAGCTCGCTGACTTCAGCGGGGTCCAGGTCGCCTACCACTCGCATCAGCGTGGCGGCCGGGTGCCTGGCAGCCCCCAGCGCCTCGGTGACCAGCCGGGCGGCGTAGTCCTCCCTGCTCTGCGCCGGCGTATAGCTGTACGCTCGGCCGTCCTTGCGGCGGCTCAGCCAGCTCTTATAAAACAGGTTCTCCATCACTGTCTGCACCGTATTGAAGGCCAGGGTCCGGCTGCGGTTCAGCTCATCGGCGACTTCGCGGACCCGTACTGGACCGGGCGCATCCCACACCACGTCCATGATCGCGGCCTCAAGGTCACCGAACCGAGTCATGCGCACTCCCTAGCTCCTGCTGCCAGGGCAGATACGATCGCGCGCCACCCGAGCCCGGCGATCCTTCATGTCAGGGCGCAGGCCTGCGCGGCTGCCACCTTTTCGTTGCCGCCCCCGGGTAGCCTATACCTAAGTATCTTCGGTATAGGTTCTAATCGCATGGGCTCGCATCAGCCGCCGGGTGCCGGCGAGACGCGGATCGGGAGAGGCTCCGTGTGGGCTCGCTGACACGTCAGAGCTACCGCTTCTGCCCGGCGGCACGTTAGCTGGTCTGTATTAGAGGCCGGTCCGCTGCCACCGCTTGTAGAGCAGTTGTCCGCGTACGCGTCGGCTGATCTGAGCTGCGGCGAAGAAGGGCGGGAGTGCAGCGAGCCGCGGGCCGAGCAGCTGGCGGCGGCGCAGAGCGTGCCAGCGGGGGAGGGTACGCGCTTCCGGGCAGGCTGCCAGCGCGAGGTCTAGGTACCCGTCGATGTCGACGGTGTCGGTGCGGCCGCGGTCGTAGGCCCGGCATGCTTGCTGGAGTGCCTCGTCGGCGAGCTGGACGCTGACGCTGCGGTGCAGGTGCGCGGCGGCGGGCAGGTCCTTGCCCGGGCCGGCGAAGAAGTCGTCGAAGACGTGCTTGCGCTCGGCCAGGTCGACCATCGGGGTGTAGGCGGCACGGTGGGTGATGCTGTCTGGGTGCACCCGGTAGAAGGCCTGGTCGGGACCGTCGACTCGGCCGACATCGGAGATTGCGGCCAGCCGCAGCCACATGTGCACGTCGGTGGCGATCTTGATGTCGGCGGACAGCAGGCCGGCCTGCTGCAGGACGCTGCCTCGGATGATCGCCTCGGGCGTGGTGATGCAGCTGACGCCGCGACGGCACCGCTCGGCGATCCAGTCCGTGCCCGACCAGACGCTCCAGCTGCGCACTTGCTGGCGTGCCGAGGCGGGCGGCGTGCCGGTGAAGTGCACGGGATGCCCGTAGACCAGGCCGACGCCGGGGAAGGCGTCGAACAACGCGACCGAGCGGGCCAGCGAGCCGGGGGTGAGCAAGTCGTCGGAGTCGAGCCGGACGACGAACTCGCCGCTGGCACGGGCGTAGCCGCGGTTAAACGCGGCGGCAGGCCCGCCGTTGCGCGGCAGCGCGATGACGCTCACCCGCGGGTCGGCGGCGGCGAGGCCGTCGGCGACGGCCTTGCTGTCGTCGGTGGAGGCGTCATCGACGATGATGACCTGCGGCTCGACATGGTCCTGGGCCAGCGCGCTGCGCACCGCGTCGGGCAGGTATCGGCCATAGTTGTACATCGGGATGATGACGGAGACGAGCGGCCGCCGATTAGTTTCCAGCCCGCTCGCCGGCCCGCGGACGCGGACCTTCCGCTTCGGGCGCTGACTGCTCGTGGTGCCTCGGCTGGCGGCACTCGAACGTGCCCGCTCATCAGGCTGCTGCACTGCGTAACCTCCCTAGCGCGGTGATCGTGAAGGGAGTATACCTAAGCACCTTAGGTCTACAGGTGGGGCCGCGACGACGGCCGAAGTAAGGCCCCGGGCGAGGCGGGTGTTGTCGGGCAGGCCGCGTGGCGCAGTCGACCGGAACCTCCCTGCGCACCGCCTCGCACCGGGCGACCGCCTCGTGCTGGGCGACCCGCCACAGCCACGCCCGCGGATTACGGAGCGCGGGCCACCTGGGCAGCGCCTTCTCGAACGCGGCCTGGGCGACGTCGGCCGCCGCGTGGATGTCCAGGCCGGTGCTGATCGCTCTCCCGCTCGTAGAAGGCGCCGATTTCGGCCGGAGTCACGCGTTCCAGCTTCTCTGCAGCTACAGCTGAGCGCGTCGTCACCGAGCAGCACCCTGGTGTCCTGCCACCGTCTGAAGTCCCTTCGTGCCGCCGCACCCATGGCGGCGGCACTATAGAGAGGCCTGCGGGGCCCCGGAGGTAACGCCCGCCGGGCAACTAACGTCCAACGGCCGACGCCGACTACTGCGACACAACGAGCTGCGTGCTGGCGACTTGTGGGCTGGCGGAACCGGCAGGTTTGACGGTTGACCGCGAGGCTAGCGCTGCGTCAGACCCGGTCGAGCGGCCGGAACGGCTGAGCCGGAAGCCGGATGCTGATCGGGTCCCCTGGCCGTATCTCGCCGCCGGTCACAACGATGCCCATGACCCCGGCCTTGCGCACGATCTTCCCGTTCACATCCCGGCCCACAACCTGCCTCAGCAGGCCATCCTGGAAGTCGTCGATCTGCACACACGGATTGCGCAAGCCCGTGACTTCCACGACGGCCTCGCTGCCGATGTGCAGCAGCGTGCCGACGGGCAGGCCGAGCAGGTCGATGCCAGCCGTGGTGATGTTCTCGCCGAGGTCCCCCGGCGCCACGGTGAATCCGGCCCGGCTGACCTCGCGAAACAGTTCCTGGGGCATCAGGTGGACCTGGCGGAGGTTGGGCTGCGTCGGGTCCTGTGCCACCCGCGAGCGGTGCTGCACGGTCACCCCGGCGTGCGCGTCGCCCTGCACGCCCAGGCCCGCGAGCAGGATGATGCTGCTCCGGCTCGGCTTACTGAACGAGTGCTCATCGTGGCTGCAGACCGCGGCGACTGCCCCATCCATCCTGGACTACACGCTCCTGCGCTGGATTATCCGGCCAGAGCCTACCTGCCGGAGTCGCGACTCAGCAGGGCCGGGCGTCGCGCTATTCCCTGGCCGCCTCTTCATCCTGGCGCCGGTGCCCGGCAAGACGGATCAGGTCTTCATGCAACTCGAACCAGACGCTGTGGTAACTGTCGACCCGCGGAGAGGCGACAAAGCGCTGATCGCTGCCACGGGCCGCTGCCAGTGCCCGGCTGAGCCGGGCCTGGTACCGGCCGAACCGGGGAAACGCCGCGGCTAGCGGGGCTATCCACGCTGCCGTGTCGGCATGCAGGTCTGCCAGCAGATCCAGCACCGTCGCGTCGTACCCGGCGTCGAGGTGATCGTTGAACTGCGGCTCCGCGTCCGTGCTGCGCAGCTGCCAGGCGGTGACGATGTCCTTCATCCGGTGGTCAAGCGGGCCGAAGGCGGCGTACAAGCCGGCGGCCTGCGCCGCGCCGACTAGGCCGCGGTCGGTTTCGAAGGCTTCGAGCGCGCGCAGCCTGCCAGCACCGGACAGCCGGCATGCGTCACCGGCGACCTCCGCGAGTCCGGCGGCGACGAGCTGCCGGGTCAGCGAGCCGATCAGGGCCGGGTCACCGGATACCGTGGCAGCTAGCTGGTCAGCAGGCATCGAGCCCTTGATCAGCAGAGCCTGCAGGAGGTCGTTGGTGGTGACCTGGCCGACTGCCGTCTCGCCCGCCGTCACCTCGACTGACCGGCTGGCGTCCTGCGAACCGATCTCGATGTCAAGCTCTTTCGCCCAAGCCAGCAGCGTGGCCGCCTCCGGCGCGATCTCCCGGCTCCCGGCCAGGTCACCGGCGAATACTTCGCCGGTGCTCCCGTCGATGGACAGGTGCTCACCTTCGCGCAGTATGCGGCCTGCCACGATGATCTGATCCTCAGACACCTGCACCGCAGCCGCCCCTACCACCGCTGGGATGCCCCAGCCGCGGGCCACGACCGCGGCGTGACTTGCCAGCCCACCGCGGGCAGTGAGGATGCCTGCCGCGTGCGCCATGCCGCGCACGTCGGAAGGCGACGTCTCCGCCCGGACCAGGATCACCGCCCGGCTGGCGGCGTCGGCTAGCTCCGCGCCCTCAGGCGTGGTGACAATCTCGCCGGTGGCGACGCCAGGGGAGGCGGGCAGCCCGACAGTCAGGGCCGGCTGGCCGCCAGGCCTGCGCACGAAGACGAGCGGCGGGCTAGCCAGGTATCGGGCTGTCCGGCGAACCGCCTCGGCTCGCGAGCACGGGAATCCGGGTTCAGATGCCATGTCCACCGCGATCTTCAGGGCGGCCCGCGGGCTGCGCTTGCCGATCCGTACCTGGAGCATCCACAGCTTTCCGCGCTCGATCGTGAACTCGATGTCGCACAGGTCGGCATAGTAGCGTTCCAGCACATCCGCATACCGCCGCAGCTCGGCGGCTACGGCCGGAAGCCGGTCATCGAGAGTGGCCAGCGACTGCGGCTTGTGCGCGCCAGCCACGACATCCTCGCCCTGGGCCCGGAACATGACATCGCCGTAGAGTGCCGGGACGCCAGTGGCGGGACTGCGGGTGAACAGAACGCCGGTGCCCGAGTCAGCGCCCCAGTTGCCGAAGACCATCGCCTGCACGGTCACGCCGGTACCGAGGTCATCGGCAATGCCCTCGTGCGCGCGGTAGGCGCAGGCGCGATCGCTGTTCCAGGACCGGAACACTGCCTCCACCGCGCCGCGCAGCTGCAGCCAGGGATCGTCCGGTGCATCGCAGCCGACTATGTCCAGGTACATTTCGCGGAACCGGCGCAGGCAGTCCGCCGCGAAGCCGGTATCGCCGCTGACCGCCCCCAGTCCGGCGGCAGTTGCCTCGTTCAGCCCTAGGTCCAGGATCGTATCCATCATGCCGGGCATCGACACCGGGGCTCCGGATCGCACGCTGACCAGCAGGGGGTTGGCGGGGTTGCCAAAACCTCGGCCGACCTGTCCCTCCATCCGGCGGACATGCGCCCGGAGCTGGTCGTCCAGGCCCGCGGGCCAGCCTTCGGTCAGGTAAGAGTTGCACACGGTCGTGGTGATCGTGAAGGCCGGAGGAACGGGCAGACCTAGCTCGGTCGCCATGACCATCAGATTGGCCGCCTTGCCACCGATGAGCGGGGTGAGCTGAGCCGTTGACAGCCATACCGGGCTGTCGAGATCAACGATGTCCGCCGTCAGTGCAGGCGACCTGCTGATCGTCTTCATCGCGTCGCCACCTTTTCTGTTGTCACCGTGGCGGCGAACTTGTCCCACAGCGAGCCGGCGTTGAGTGTCTGGATGTACTGCATCATGTAGCCCTGACCGATATCGACGGGACAGCGATCCGCGAAGCTGACCCTGGCGACCGTCTCCTCGCGCGACCAGCCGCTGGCGACCGCGGCTGCCACGACCGCCTGCCACTCCAGCAGCACGGCCCGCTGGCGGGCCAGGGACTGCCTGTCCGTGACCGGTCCGTGGCCGGGCACGAGCGCCTCGAAGTCGAGCGCGCTGATCCGGTCCAGCGACCTGAGCCATTGCTCGACGTCAGACGTCATCAGCCACGTCTGACAGCCGGAGAAGACAGTGTCGCCGGTGAACACCACCCGTTCCTCCGGCACATACACGGCGATCTGGCCGGGCGTATGACCGGGCGTATGCAGCAGCTCGAAGGTGTGGCCGCCGAGCCGGAGCGTCAGGTCGCCGGTGAAAACGATCGTGGCTTTGTTCGGGTCGGCGTAGTACTCCTCGCGAGCGGGGAACAGGGCTTCGCCCGCCGGGTCGTCGGTCGGGATCGCCTCAGCCGCATACGCGAACGGATCGAGCTCCGGGTACGCCACCATGAAGCGGTCGTACACGCCCTGGTGATGCACGACCGTTCCGGCGCCCTTGAAGTAGTAGTTGCCGAAGATGTGGTCGACGTGGTGCTCGGTGTTGATCAGGTACCGCACCGGGCCGTGCGACTCCGCCTCGCGCCGCATCGCCACCGCCTTGGTCGGGAGCTGCGGCGTATCAATGACCACCACGCCGTCGGAGGTCACCACGTAGCTCGGGTTACAGCCGCGGAGGCTAGTGTCGGTGCGGATGTTCGGTGTGACTTCGTTCATCGGGGCAGCCTCCTGCTAGCTGTTACTGGGTGGCAGTCAGCCCGCCATCAATTGTCAGAATCTGGCCGGTCACGAAGGCCGCGGCGTCCGAGGCGAAGAAGATCGCCGCGCCGGTCAGGTCGTCGGTGCGGCCGATCCGGCCCAGCGGTACGCGGCTGACAATTCCTGCCTTGAAGTCCGGGTCGTCAAGCAGCATGGCTACCTGGGGCGTATCGACGAACGTCGGCGCGATCGCGTTCACCGTGATGCCATAGCGCGCCCACTCGGTCGCCCACTGCCTGGTCAGCGAGCTCACGGCGCCCTTGGCCGCCACGTACGCCGAATAGCCGGCGTTGATGCCGAGCTGAGCCCGTACGGAGGAGATGTTTATAACCCGGCCGCCGCGGCCAGCCCGGATCATCGGCCGGACCGCGGCCTGGGTGGCCACCAGCGTGCTGCGCAGGTTCAGCTCCATGATCCAGTCCCACGCCTCGCGTGGATACTCTTCCGCCCCGTACAGGACCTTCCCGGCTCCGCCGCCCACGGCGTTAACTACTATGTCCAGCCGCCCGAGCCGCGCCACGACGGTGTCGACGGCCTGCTCGGCCGCGGTCTCGTCCGTCACGTCGGCTGGCGCGGCCACCGCCTCATAGCCCGCGGCCATGATCTTGGCCGCCGCCGCCTCCGTCCGATCCGCCGACTGGTCGCAGAGCGCGATCCGGGCCCCGGCGGTCGCCAGCGCGGCCGCGATTGCCGAGCCGATCGCGCCGGCCCCGCCGGAGACGAACGCGACCTTGCCATCAAGGCTGAATGGGGTATTCATCGCTGCGCTCCGGCGTGAGCTGACTCGCGTGACCTGGCGGGCGCGGCGGTCCGGCGGTCCGGGTTAGGCAGCACGATGTCCCTGATCGCCGCAGCCAGGTCATGGGTGGACGCGATGAAGCTGCGCAGCGTCCGGACACTGGCGCCGTAGGAGTCGAACTCGTCCGGCACCAGGCCGTCTAGTTCGTATGCGCGCTGGAAGTCGGGTACCCGAGACAGCTCAGCCAGGATGGTCCGGTCGACCGGAACGTCGATCCGGTCCGTCGGCACGATGCCGCTGTTGTTAAAGCGGACCTGCCATGCGTGCGGGATAGTCATGCTCAGGTCGCCGCCTGCTATCTCGGTCCAGTGCAGGTGGTGGCGGAAGGCAGCGCCGAGCAGCCGGCTCCGGTAGCCGCGCTCGCGGAAGATCGCGTACGCCCGCTTCATAACGGCCACCCCGGCCCAGTTCAGCGCCCCCGGATCGACGGAGAGGCCATCGCGGTCGACGACGGCCTTCAGCCAGTCATCGAGGCGCCCCATCATCACCGTCGAGATCGGAGCGAGTCTCTCGGGATCGCCGCCCGCCCGTGCCAACCGGTGCAGCCCGCGCTCCACTGCCTCGGCCGAGGCCACGGCCTGGCTGACGGTAAAGGCCACTGTCGCGTTGGTGTTCACGCCGCGGGCTATCGCCTCTTCGATCCCTACCAGCCCGGCCCGGGTTGCCGGGAACTTGACCTGGAGGTTCGGGGCAAGGGAAGCGAACCGCACGCCCTGCTCGACCATCCGGGCCGGATCCCGGTAATTGGCCGGGTTCGTCTGAACCGACTGCCAGCCTTTCCTCGCGTTCTCCCGGTCGTAGATGTCGGCCAGCGATGCCGCGCCGCGGACGGCCATCTCCTCGCAGATAGCCCAGGTCAGGTCGGTCTCGCTCCAGGTCGGATTCGCGCCAGCCAGCTCCAGGACACGGGGCTGCCAGTAGTCGCGTTCCTTGCCCAGGACCTCGACCACGATCGACGGGTTGCAGGTCGCGCCGACGGCGCCGCGAGCGATCGCATAGCGGAGCTCGTCGACTGCGCAGGAGTCGTTCCAGTAATCGGTCAGCCCCAGCCGGGCAGTCCGGAGCAGAGGGCATTCGATCGAGTCGGTCGAGTTCATTTCGCGCCACCTCACGACTATCTGACGGGGCCCAGCGTCGGCTAGCGGAAGGTTGTTGCGCAAGGGACCTATGTCTGCTGCGGATGGTCTTTCGGCCCTAACGCACGGTCTGCGGTCGCCAGACCGTGTGAATGAACAGACAGTTCACTTCGTAGTAGAGGGAGGCAGATAAAAATGCCAACCGACGTACAGACGGTTCAGACAAAAGACCGCATTCCACTATGGCTTGCGATCGCGATCACCGTCGTAGTCTCCCTTCCATTCGGCATCTGGCTGAGCAGGTGGAACCTGCCAATTTGGGTGTCGTTCATCGTGTGGGCCGAGTACTTCGCGCTGGGCGCGAAGGCATCGGCACTCGCCAAGATCGTGCCCGCGTACCTGTCGGGAGTCGGCGTAGCAGCGGTCATCATGACCTTCTACGTCTGGCTTTCCAAGGCCTTCGGCACGACCTACTGGTTCAAGCCGACTGACCTCGCCCTGGGCGTCGCTGCGTTCGTCGGGTTCGCGATCTTCATCTATGCGATGAAGTACATCCCGGCCTGGCGCGACAACACCCTGCCGTTCTTCAACGGCGTCTCGATGGGCCTCGCGGTCTACTTCACCGCCGCGTTCGTGCACCCGTTCCCCGCGGTCGTGAGCGTGTACGCGCTGCCCTGGGAGGCTGCAGCCGGCGCGGCAATTGCCGGCCTGCTTGGCGCCTTCCTTGGCTGGTTCAACGTCACGATCCTGTTCACGCACAAGGTGACGACGGCGCAGGTGGAAGCCCCGACCGGGGCCGAGCCGACCGCCCTAGTGCCGGACACACCGGAGCTGCTGCACAGCAGTGACTTGCCGCCGCCGAAGGTCGAGACCGTTCCCCCGGTCGACAGCAAGACCGGCGTGGAGGCGAAGTCATGACCACCAAGATCGAAAAGGAAGAGGTCCTCGGCGAGTTCCTCGGCGACGACACCTTCCCGGTGAAGTGGGACTCGGAGCTAGAGAAGAAGCTCTTCTGGGTGTACGACGACCTACACAACCCGCACCCGCTCAGCCCCATGCACGAGGACATCGGCCTGTGGACAATGTCGTGCAACCACATGTTCCGGCGGTTCGGAACGCCGTTCGCGACGGACTGGCTTGCCAAGAACGTCAACGGCTACCTGTACACGGCCGCGATCCCGGCTGACTCCGAGTACAAGATCGACGGGAAGCAATACGGCGCGCGGTACGGCGCCGTCGTTCCTGTGGACCCGAAGTACGCGGACAAGATCGGGACCTACCTCAACGCGGTGCTGCCCACCTATGGCGACCAGTTCGCGCAGTGGTGGCACACCCGGCTCGTCCCCGAGATGCGTCGGAACTTCGACTATCTCGAGGGCATGCTCGACAAGCAGGACGAGCTCACGCTGATGGAGCTGGCCTGCCTGCTCGAGGACGCGATCGACATGCACGATCGCCACTGGAAGATCCACTGGATGCTCAACTTCGCCCAGCTGTCCGCGACGCTCAACCTGCGGGCAGTGATGGAGAAGACGCACGGCTCGATCGACGAGGCGCTGCTTGGCCGGCTGCAGAACTCGGCCAAGGACCGCAACTGGGACTCGATCGAGGCGCTGTGGAAGATGAAGGAGGAGGCAAAGGCCGACTCCGAGCTGGCACTCGCGTTCAAGCACGAGACCGCGGGAGAGATCATCGCGGCGCTCGAGGCGTCTGACCGCGGGCGGCGGTTCATCGAGGACAGGGTCCGGCCATACCAGAAGGAATTTGGCTGGCACGCGGTCTGGAGCCACGAGTTCATCTTCCCGACCGTGTACGAGCAGACGGAGCCCGTGATCGAGCTAGTGCACGGCTACATCGAGACGAACTACGACTACCCGTCGACGGTCAGGGCGCTCGCCCAGGACATCGCGGCGGCAGCCAGGGAAATCCTCGAGGGCCTCGAAGGTGAGGCGCTTGAGGAGATGCGGGTAGCCAACGACATCAACCTGAAGATGGCACCGCTCACGCCGGATCATCACTTCTACATCGACCAGGGGGCCAACGCGCACGTGCGCATGGTCCTGATGGCGATCGGCAAGAAGCTCGTCGCTCAAGGCGTGCTCGACGCGGCCGACGACGTGATGTTCTTCCGGTACAACGAGCTGCGCGTGTTCATGGCCGACCCGTCCACGCTGGACGGCCCGGCCCTGGTCGCGCAGCGCAAGGCCGAGCGCGAGAAGGCGTACGGGATCCGGCCCAAGGAGTGGATCGGTACCGTCACCCAGTCGCAGCTTGACTTCCCGTATCTGAACCTGTGGGGCTTCCCCGACAAGTTCTTCCGTAAGGCGACGGAGGTCGCCGGCCAGTTCACCGGTCTCGGCGGGTCGCCAGGCGCGGTCGAAGGCATCGCCAGGGTGGTGCTGCACGAGGACCAGTTCGACGAGGTCAGGGCGGGCGACATCCTCGTCTGCCAGATGACCAACCCGGCCTGGGTCGTGCTGTTCACCAAGATCACCGGCCTGGTGACCGATGCGGGCGGCACGGTGTCGCACCCCGCGGTCCTGTCGCGTGAGTTCGGCATCCCGTGCGTGTGCGGGGCGTCGGTCGCGACGCAGCAGATCCACAACGGCGACCGGATCAGAATCAACGGCACGACCGGCCTGGTCGAGATCCTCGAGAAGGCCGCACAGCCGAAGAACGACCTGTTCGCAGTGTGACACCGCACGGCGGGACCCTGGCTCATCGCCAGGGCCCCGCCCTTGCGGGCCAGAGGGAGACCAGCATGAACACCAATGTGCAGCTGTCCGAGGAACTGGCAGCCGGCACCGCCCGGCTGCGGGCCGACATCCGCGGCGGTCCGCCGCGCACGCACCTGCTTGACGACATGAGCTTCCTTAACTACCGCCTCGCCGACGTGCGCATCGAGCCGACCGTCACCCTGCCGGAGCCGGACATCATCTGGCAGCAGGACGGCGAGATGTCGATCGGCTACGACGGCGCCTGCATGCGGCTGACCGGGCCATGGCCGGCCGGGCCGATCCAGAAGGTGATCGTGGCCCTGCTAGCGCTGCGGATGGAGGCAGCCGGGATGCATCCATTCCACGCGTCGGCCGTCCGCTATCGCGGCCGGACGGTCGTGTTCCTCGGCGGCGAGTCCAATCACGGCAAGTCGATGGGCCAGCTCGAAGCGTGCCGCCGCGGCGCGCAGCTGATCTCCACCGAGACGACCGTCATCGACGACGACGGCTGGGCCGTGCTCGGCTCCAAGCAGCCGTTCATCACCAAGCGCACCACCGGCACGGAACGGGCCGACAAGGCCGCGCCAGAGCGCGGCGTCGAATTGTTCTTCGGCTCGATGCCGGAATGGGAGACATACCCTGAGCCGGCCGACGTTGACCTGGTGGTAGTTCCGGCGATCGACGGCAACTTCCAGCCCAGCCTGGCCGAGATGATCCCGTTCGAGCGGCAGTTCCAGACCTTCCACTCGGTACAGAATTACCTGCTCCTCAATGAGCTGCTAAGCCCTGGCATCCCCATGCCGCTGGTCGACAGCACGCAGTTGCGGCAAACCCGGGCCGCCTTCGTCGAGCGCTTTTGCCGGCGTCCTTATTTCTTCGCCAGGGCAGCCACCCCGCAGGTGCTACTCGACCTGGTCGACAAGGTTGTGTGAGGGGAACGTGCACACCATCGGCTATGAGCGCCCCGAGACGCTGGCCCAGACGGTAGCAATCCTGGACCGGCACGGCCCGCGGGCACGGTTGCTTGCGGGCGGCACCGACCTGATCATTGCCCTGCGCGATGGGCGGATCAGCCCTGCTGTACTCGTCGACGTGAAGCGGATCCAGGAACTGCGTCCTGCGATCACGCAGTCCGTGGGCGTGGTGTCGATCAGCGCGGACACCGTCATGACCGACATCGCGGCGGACACGACGGTGCGCACGCACTTTCCGGCACTAGCCCAGGCCGCCGCGGCCGTGGGCGCGGTCCAGATCCGCAACCGGGCCACGCTGGTCGGCAACATCTGCAATGCGTCCCCGGCCGCCGATACGGCACCACCGCTGCTGGCTTATGCCGCCCAGGTGGTTGTCCACGGCCCTGACGGCATCCGCCGCATCCCGATCGAGCGCTTCTTCCTGCGCCCCGGCGAGACCGCACTGCGCCGGGGAGAGCTGGTCACCGCGGTCGAGATGCCGGTACCGGACCGCTCGGCCGGATCGGCGTTCGGCCGGCTGACCCGCCGCAAGGGGTCCGACCTGGCCACAGTCAGCGTGGCCGCTCTGGTGGACGGCGCCGGCCGCACCAGGATGGGCCTCGGTGCCGTCGGGCCTCGGCCCCTGCTGGCCGTCGACGACACCGGCGCGCTGGCGGATCCGGCCGCCGATGCAGCCCGGCGCGCCCGCCTGCTGACCGCACTCACCGCCGCGGCGCGCCCCATTTCTGATGTGCGCGCCAGCCAGGATTACCGGACGAGCATGCTCGCGGTGCTGAGCCTGCGCGTCCTAACCGCGGCGCTGGCGCAACGAGCTGAAGGAGACCGCTGATGTCTGCGAACAGGCCGATCCGGATGACAGTAAACGGCGTGGCCCGCACACTCGGCGTGCCGCCCAGCCGCACGCTGCTCGACGTGCTGCGTGATGACCTGGGCCTGACCGGCACCAAGGAGTGCTGCCAAGTCGGCGAGTGCGGGGCATGCACTGTGAGCCTCGACGGCCGCATCGTCGACGCGTGCCTAGTGCTGGCCATCGAGGCCGATGGCGCACAGGTCACCACGATCGAGGGAGTCGCCAGCGATGGCAATCTGACCCGGCTGCAGCAGGCATTCCTGTCGGCCGGCGCGGTGCAATGCGGCTTCTGCAGCCCAGGTCAGGTAATGGCGGCCAGGGACCTGCTCGAACGCGTCCCGCATCCGACAGTGGCGCAGATCCGCGAGGGAATGGCGGGAAACCTGTGCCGGTGCGCCTGCTATGGCCAGATCACTGAGGCCGTGCTGGCCGTCGCCGAGGGGGCCGATCAATGAGCGGCGTAATCGGCACCTCGGCGCAGCGGGCCGGCGGCACGGCCAGGATCACCGGTGCCTACCCCTACCTGGCCGACATTCGGCTGCCCGGCATGCTGCACGCCCGGCTCGTCACCATCGACTGCGCACACGCGAGGATCCGCGGCATCGACAGCAGCGCCGCCTGGCAGGTGCCCGGCGTCCGGATGGTCGTCACCGCCGCTGATCTTCCCCAGCCGATGCCGCGTTTTGGCCCGCAGTTCCGCGATCGTCCGGTGCTCGCCGTCGGCGAGGTCAAGTACCACGGCGAGCCGGTGGCCGCGGTAGCGGCCGACACCCCGGAAGCGGCGCGGGAAGCAGCCCGGTTGGTCCGGGTCGAGTTCGAGGAGCTGCCCGCCGTATTCACGCTGGCCGCCGCGCTGGACCCCGGCGCTCCGCTGGTGCAAGACCCTGGCTTGCGGCCCGGTGACCCGCTAGCGGCCGCAAACGTGCTGGCCGAACACCGATATGGCTGGGGCGATGTTGACGCGGTCGCCAGCGACCTGGTCGTAGCCGGGACCTACACCTTCCCGATGGTGACGCACTTCGCGATCGAGCGGCACGCTTTCATGGCCGCCCCCGACGAGGACGGGATCACGATCTGGAGCACTATCCAGCATCCGTACTGGCTGCAGCGCACGATCGCGGAGCTGCTGTCGCTGCCGCTGGCCAAGGTCCAGGTGCTGGCGCCGGATCCGGGCGGCGGCTTCGGCGGCAAGCAGCATGCCAAGTACGAGCCGCTGGTGGCTTTCATGGCGCTGAGCGCTGGCCAGCCGGTCCGGCTCGTCCTCACGCTGGAGGAAACATTCCAGGCGGCACGGCGGAACTCCGCGCAGGTGCGCGTCCGGACCGGCTTGCGTGCCGATGGCACGATCATCTTCCGCGAGATCGCCGCGGACTACCAGCTCGGCGCATACGCGGACATCTCCGACCGGGTCGTCGGCAAGGCCGGGTACACCGCGTGCGGTCCGTACCGAATCCCGGCGGCGCGGATCGTCGCGCGCAGCGTGCTGTCGCACACGCCGCCGTCGACCGCTTTCCGCGGGTTCGGGACGCCGCAGGTGGCCTGGGCGGCCGAGTCGAACCTGGACGAGGCGGCGCGCGCACTGCGGATAGATCCGCTGGAACTGCGGCTGCGCAACCTGCCGCGCAAGGGCGAGGTGTTCATTCCCGGCGACAAGCCTGCCGATGGTCACTGGGAGCAGGCAGTCCGCCGGGCTGCCGAGCTCATTGGCTGGGGCACGCCGCTGCCGGACGGCCATGGCCGCGGCCTCGCCTTCGGCATGAAGTCCGGCCCGACCACCGGGCTTTCCTACGCCACCGTGCGGCTGCTGGCCGACGGCAGCGCCATCGTGTCGGCTGGTACCTCTGACATGGGCCAGGGGGCCCGCACGGTCTTCGCGCAGATCGCCGCCGAGGAAGTCGGGGTAGCCGTGAACCGCATCACCGTGCTGATGGGCGACACCAACGCCGTTTCGTACGACCAGCAGACATCGGCCAGCCGGGCGACGGTGCTGATGGGTAACGCCGTGCTGCTGGCATGCCGGGACGTGCAGGCGAAGGTGCGGGCGATGGCCGCCCGGCTGTATCAGGTCGACGAAGCCGCCATCAAGGTCGACGGCGGTGTGGTGCGGCTACCCGAGACCCAGCTGGCCATCGGCGAGGTAGTCGCGGCGGGCCTCGGACCGCTTGGCGGTGAGGTCGTCGGGAACGGCGAGAGCCGCAAGGAAGCGGAGCCAGGCCACCCGTTGAGCGGGAGTGCGGCGTTCTACGAGTTCAGCTGCACGGCAGTGGAAGCCGATGTGGATGCCGAGACGGGCGAGGTCACCCTCGCCCGGCACGTCACCGTCTCCGACGTGGGCAAGGCCATCAACCCGCTCCAGGTACGCGGCCAGGATGAGGGCGCGGCGATCCAGGGCATCGGGCACACGCTGATGGAGCACTACGTGTTCGACGAGTCCGGTCGGGTCCGCAATCTGGGCGCGATCGATTACCGGATCCCGACCAGCATGGACCTGCCGGAGGACATGCGCAGCGACGTGGTGGAGAACGCCGACGGCCCGGGTCCGTACGGAGCGAAGGGCATGAGCGAGGGGGCCCTGCTGGCCGTTGCGCCCGCGGTGGCAGCAGCCGTCGCCAGCGCGACTGGCGTGGTGATCCACGACCTGCCACTGACCGCGGAGCGAGTCTGGCGAGCCCTCGCACAGCAGGCACAGTCGCAGCAAGTGCTGCCGGAGCAGGCGCGGCACGCGCCGCCAATCCGACGGCTGGCAGAGGAGATGCACAGATGACTACAAACACGCAGCCCAGTACTGCCCGGTCCGAGGTCGGCCGCATTGGGCAGATACCCAAGGATCGCATTGTCGAGGCGGCCCGCCTGGTGCGGGAAGGCCGCACCTACTCACTGGCCGCGGCCCGATTCCCCGGCATGCCGCTATTCCCTGGCCACCCGCCGTTCCAGGTGCTGAACTTCCGGACACCACGCGGTATCCGCGTCGCGGATGCCCACCCGTGGGGGCCGGTGAACGAGGCGGGCCTCGGATACATGGCCGAGTACCTGATGGCCACGTCCCACTCGGGGGCGCACGTCGATGCGCTGGCGCACATGACCGTCGGGCCCGACTCGCACTGGTACGGCGGCGGCAGTGCGGACACCTACCTGAGCGATGCCGGGCCCGTCTACGGTGACGCCTCCAAGCTGCCGCCGTTCTTCACCCGCGGCGTACTGCTCGACGCGCCCAGGCACCGCGGAGTGGACTGCCTGCCGAAGGGCGCACCAGTCGGGGCGGACGAGATGGAGGCCATCTGCACCGAGCAGGGCGTGCAGGTAAGGCCGTGGGACACCGTCCTGATCAGGACCGGCTACATGAGCCTGTGGCCCGACGCCGAGAAGATGGCAGCACACAAGACTGCAGGTCCGGATGTCACGGCCGCGCGCTGGCTGCTTGACCGGGGCGTGGTCGCGACCGGAACGGACACCGAGACCTACGAGGTCCAGCCGGCCCCCGACCTCGGCTCGCCCGCGAACCCGCAGCCCGTGCACACGCTGCTGCTTATCGAGCACGGCGTGCACCTGATGGAGAGCCTTGACCTGGAGGAACTCGCCAGGGACCGGGTCTATGAGTTCCTCTTCGTCGCGCTGCCACTGAAGATCCGCGGCGCGACCGCCTCCATGGTCGATCCGCTCGCAGTCATCTAGAAGGCCGGTGAAATGCCATGACCACGTTGACCACCGACAAGGTCGCTACCCGCCCACCGGGCCTGCCCGCTGTCATGCAGGCGCTTGTGGTGCTTGAGCCAGGGCGATTCGAGGTCCGCGAGGTACCGGTCCCGCTGCCCGGCCCAGGCCAGGTGCTGGCCAGAGTGCGGGCAGTGTCGATCTGCGGTACCGACCTCCACCTTGTGCGCGGCGACTATCCGGGATTCTGGCCGCCTGCGTTTCCGTTCATCCCTGGTCATGAGTGGGCCGGAGATATCGCCGCGCTCGGACCTGGCGCCGAGCGGTACGGCTGGGCGGTCGGTGACCGGATCGCCGGCACGTCCCACGACGCGTGCGGCGTATGCCAGAAATGCGTCGAGGGTCGCTACAACCTGTGCGAGAACTACGGTGTGGCCGGCCTGCATAAGCAATACGGCCACAACGTCCAGGGCGCCGACGCCACGTACGTCGTGCACGGAGTCAAGGCTGTCTTCCGGCTGCCGGACAGCCTCAGCTACGCCGACGGCGCGGTCATCGACCCGGCCTCGATCGCGCTGCATGTGGCCAATCGCGGCGGAATCCGGCCAGGCGATGCCGTCGCGATCACCGGGGCCGGCGCGATCGGCCTGCTCGCAGGTGATGCATCGATGCTGCGCGGCGCGGCCAGGGTAATCGTCTCCGAGACGAACCCGGTCCGGCTGGCGAAGGCCAGAGAGCTTGGCTTTGAGACCGTCGACGCCGGGGCGGACCCGGTGGCCGAGGTCAGGAAGCGGACAGCCGGCCTTGGTGTCGACGTCGTGCTCGAGTGCGCAGGCGTTCCGGCCGCCGTACAGCTCGCTATGGCGATGCTGCGCCGAGGCGGCAGATGCGCCGCGGTGGGGATTCCTACGCTCGGGGTCGAGATCGCCATGCAGCGGCTCGTGCTCGATGAGCTGGAACTGGTCGGCTGCCGAGCCACCGCCGGGGAGATGCGCCGTGTCATCCCTCTCGTGGAGCAGGGCCGGATACGGGTGCGGGACATCACCACGCACCACTTCTCGCTCACCGAGTACGACCGCGCTCTCGCCGCGCTGGCCGACCCGGCGAGCGGAGCCATCAAGATCATAATCGAGCCATAACTAGTTGGGACCGGCGACGTGGCGACGACAGTCGAGATGCCGAAGCTTGGCAATACAGTCGAGGAATGCCTGCTAACGGCATGGCTGAAGCACAAGGGCGATGCTGTCGCGGCGGGCGACATCCTCGCCGAAGTCGAGACCGATAAAGCCACCTTCGAGGTCACCGCGCCGACCGCCGGCATCCTGCTCGACACGTTCTTCGATGAGGGCGCGCTCGTGCCGGTGTACACCGGCATCTGTGTCATCGGCACCGCCGGGGAGAGCGCCGATACGGTGCCGCCCGCAGGCGGACCGGCTCCGTCGGCGTCGCCGCAGGCTGCCGCGCAGCTGCCGGAGCCGTACGCCAAGCTAGGCACCGCACCGCCGCCGGCGCCAGCTCAGCCGCTGGTTCTAAACCAGGCTTCCACACCGCGCCAGCCGTCCGCTGGCCGGTCGGAGGCAGGCTCGCCGGGCCCGCTGAGCCCGCGGGCCCGGCGGTTCGCTCGCGAGCATGCCCTCGGGCCGACGGCGGCGGCGGGCACCGGACCCGGCGGCCGCGTAATCGAAGCCGATCTGCGTACGGCGTTCAAGACGCAACCGCGCGTCTCCGCAGCCGCGGCGCAGGAACTGGCTACCGGTGCTGTGCCTGACACCGAGGGCTCAGGCATCGGCGGCATGATCCGGGTCGGCGACCTCGGCAATCCCGGCGAGCCGGCCGCGCCGCTGTCAGCGGTGCGGCAGCGCATCGCCGCACGGCTGCGGGAGTCACTGAGTTCGACAGCGCAGTACACGCTGAACGGCTCGGCCGACGCGGCCGGTCTGCTAGCCGTTCGACGGACGATGAAGGCCAGCCCAGCCACGGCCGGCATCACCATCAATGACCTCATCGCGTTCTGCACGATCCGCGCGCTCCAGCAGGCACCAGGGCTGAACGCCGAGTTCGCCGGCGGAGTGCTGCGCCAGCACGCAGCGATCCACCTGGCCTTTGCCTGCGACACCGACCGCGGCCTCATCGTGCCAGTCATCAGAGATAGCCAGCGCATGTCGCTCATCGAGTTGTCCGGGCGGATGCGAGACCTTACGGACCTGGCTGTCCGCGGCACGATCGGCCCCGATGACCTGACCGGCGGAACCTTCACGGTAAGTAACCTCGGCGCCCTAGGCGTCGAGTCATTCACGCCTGTGCTGAATCCCCCGCAGGTGGCAATCCTGGGGGTGGACGCGATACAGGTCAGGCCGGCCCGCAAGGCCGACGGCAACATCGAGTTCATCGACGCCATCGGGCTGTCCTTGACTCTTGACCATCAAGTCATCGACGGCGCGCCCGGTGCACGATTCCTGTCCGTGCTCGAGCATGCGATCGAGAATGCGGAGCAGCTATGTACGACCTGATCGTGATCGGGGCCGGCCCTGGCGGCTACGAAGCGGCCGCGCACGCCGGCCATCTCGGCAAGTCTGTCGCGCTCGTCGAGGCGGACCGGATCGGGGGGGCATGCCTGAACGTCGGCTGCATACCGGCGAAGGCATTCTTGCGCTCGTCCCGGCTGTGCCGGGAGATCCGCGAGGCCGCCGCGTTCGGCGTGCAGGCCGGACCCGGCGCGCTTGACCTGCCCGCGGTCGTCGGCCGCAAGAACCGGATCGTCGGCACACTCACCGCCGGAGTCGACAGCCTGCTCGCTGATGCGCACGTCACGGTCATCTCCGGTCACGCCCGGCTGGCCGGCCGCGACGAGGTAGAGGTGAATGGCGAGCGCCTGGGCGCCGCGAATATCCTCATCGCTACCGGGTCCCGCCCGGCAGTGCCGGCCATCGAGGGGATCGACTCTGAGTGCGTGCTCGACTCGACAGCCGCGTTCGAGCTGACCGAGCTTCCGGCCAGCGTCGCGATCATCGGGGCCGGATACATCGGCCTGGAGTTCGCGACGTTCTTCCGCGACGCGGGCGCCGAGGTAGTGGTCTTCGAGTTGCTCCCGCAGGTCGCCAGCGGATGCGACCGCGACGTGGCGGACCGGCTCCGGCAGTCGCTGCAGCGCAGCGGGGTGACCTTCCACCTGTCCAGCCGAGTGCTCGGCATCGAGCACGGGAAGCTCCGCTACTGCGACGAGTCGGGATCGGAGCAGGCCTGCTATGCGGACCGGATCCTGAATGCCACCGGCCGGGTGCCGGTGGTCGCGGGCCTGGGCCTGGAGGTCGCGGGGGTCGACTATGGCCAGGCCGGCATACCAATCTCCGACCGGGGTCGTACTAACGTGCCAGGAATCTGGGCCTGCGGCGATGTGACCGGCAAGCACATGCTGGCCCACGTCGCCACCCGAGAGGGCATCGTCGCGGTAGACAACATGTTCGGTCAGCCCGGCCGGATCCGGTATGAGGCGATCCCCGCGGTCATCTACACGCATCCGGAGGTGGCTTCGGCCGGGCGTACCGAGCAGGAACTGAGTGCCGCCGGAATCGCGTACCGCAAGACGGTGCTGCCGATGGGCGTCGCGGGCCGGTTCCTGATCGAGAACGAGCCCGCCAGCGGCATGATCAAACTGCTCACTGGCGCGCAGTACGGAGAGATCCTCGGCGTTCACGCCGTCGGCGACATGTCGAGCGAGTTCATCGTCGCGGCCTGCGCGCTGATCGAGACCGAGCTGCCCGCACGGCAGGCAGCCGAGATCGTATTCCCGCATCCGACCGTGGCTGAGGCGATGCGCGAAGCCATCCGGCGCGCAGCCGATACCGGGGATCTCCTGGGTCGTCCCGCTGGCGAGCACTGAAGGGCGCAGTCATGACCAAAGAGCTGCTAATCAAGCCCGAGAACGTGATGTCACAAGGGCTGATCCACTTCCGTGACATCCCGGTCAACGTCTACCGGCGCACGATCGCCGAGGAGCTCACCAGCTTCTCGCCCGAGGATCTGGTGGACATCTGGCGGGACATGTGCGCCATTCGCGAGTTCGAGCACATCCTTAACGACATCAAGATCAAGGGCGCCTACCGCGATGTTTCCTACCAGCATGCCGGGCCGGCGCACCTGTCCCTCGGGCAGGAGGCGGCCGCCGTCGGGATGGCGTTCGCCCTGGGACCGGAAGACCACATATACGGGTCGCACCGCAGCCATGGCGAGATCCTGGCCAAGGGGTTCTCCGCCATCCGGCGGCTCAGCGATGACGAGCTGCTGCAGATCATGCAGTCATACCGGAACGGGGCCGTGCTCGAGCCTCTGCGGGACGGGCCTGACGGGTCAGTCAGGGAACTGGCGCTGCGCTTTTTCATATACGGCGCGTACAGCGAGATATTCGCGCGCGATACCGGATTCAACCGCGGGCTCGGCGGCTCCATGCACGCTTTCTTCCGGCCGTTCGGCATCTACCCCAACAACGCCATCGTCGGCGGATCCGGTTCGATCGCGCCGGGCGCCGCGCTCTACAAGCGGGTAAACCGCCAGCCAGGCATCATCGTGGCCAACATCGGCGACGCGTCGCTGGCCTGCGGTCCGGTCTGGGAAGGCATCACCTTCGCCAGCATGGACCAGTACCGCAAGCTCTGGGACTCCGCGCTCGGCGGTGGCCTGCCGATCTTGTTCAACGTCATGGACAACTTCTACGGGATGGGCGGACAGCCCGACGGCGAGACGATGGGCTGCCAGCTCATCGCCCGCATCGGTGCGGGGGTGAACCCCGAGCAGATGCATGCCGAGCGGGTCAACGGCTACGACCCGCTGGCGGTGATCGATGCCATCCGGCGCAAGCGGCAGATCCTGCTTGACGGCCACGGCCCGGTACTGCTGGACACGATCACCTACCGGACCTGCGGGCACTCCCCGTCTGACGCCTCGAGTTACCGGTCCAAGGAGGAGCTCGAGCTATGGCAAGCCGCCGACCCGATCGGTGCCTACTCGGAGCGGCTGCAGGAAGCCGGCATCGCCGACGCCGGCCAGCTGGCAGCGGCCGAGCAGGAAGCCAGAGAGCGGGTATTCGCGATGTTCCGGCTCGCGGCCGACCTGGATGCGAGCCCCCGGATTCCGCTGGACTCCGAACTGATCGGCACCGTGATGTTCTCGAACCGGCACGCGGACAAGCTTGCCGACCGGCAACCAGAGCTGCGGCAAGATCTCGCCGACAATGCCAGGGTCCGCCAGATCAACGGCAAGGTGCGGACGGCTTTCTCCGATGGTGGCCCCGTTCCCAAAATGAAGACTTTCAACATCCGGGATGCGGTCTTCGAGGCACTGCTGCACCGGTTCGCAGTTGATCCGACCATGATCGCCTTCGGCGAGGAGAACCGGGACTGGGGCGGCGCCTTCGGGGTCTATCGCGGGCTGACCGAGGCCCTGCCATATCACCGGCTGTTCAACGCGCCCATATCGGAGGCAGGCATCGTGGGCGCCGCGGTGGGCTACGGGATGGAAGGCGGCCGCGTCGTGGCCGAGCTCATGTACTCGGACTTCGTTGGCCGGGCCGGCGATGAAATCCTCAACCAGCTGCCGAAATGGCAGGCGATGTCGGGCGGGCTTCTTACCATGCCGGTCGTGCTGCGGATCTCGGTCGGTGACAAGTACGGCGCCCAGCATTCGCAGGATTTCAGCTCGATCGCGGCGCATATTCCGGGCCTGAAGGTCGCTTTTCCGGTAACGCCGTACGACGCGAAGGGCATGATGAATGCGGCGCTGGCCGGCACCGACCCGGTGGTTTTCTTCGAAAGCCAGCGACTTTACGACATGGGCGAGCGATTTGAGTCTGGCGGCGTCCCTGACGGCTATTACGAGATCGAGCTGGGCGTGCCGTCGGTGAAGCGGACCGGCACGGACCTGACCATTGTCACCATCGGGCCCGCGCTGTACACGGCCATCGATGCCGCCGCGGAGCTGATTGATCGGTTCGGGGTATCTGCGGAGGTAGTGGACCTGCGTTCGCTGAACCCGCTGAACTACGAGCCGCTCGTGCAGTCCGTCCGCAAGACGGGCAAGGTGCTGCTGGCCTCGGAGGCGGTGGAGCGTGGCAGCTTCCTGCAGACGGTCGCGGCCAACCTTGGCCAGCTGTGCTTTGACGACCTGGATGCCCCGCCGGTCGTAGTGGGCTCGCGGAACTGGATTACCCCCCCGGCCGAGTTGGAGGAAATGTTCTTCCCGCAGCCTGCCTGGCTGCTGGACGCCATTCATGAGCAGATCCTGCCGCTGGCCGGATACCGGCCGGGCACAAGCCGGACCAGCGGCGAGCTGATGCGGCGAGCTCGGCTTGGAATTTAGCCCGAATGGCGCGCCAATAAGGGACCTCCGGCCCTACGGGTTGGTTGCCGAAAAGAGTCAGCTGACAGTAGGTCTCCCGGCGTCCTGGCCGTGAGCGTCTCAGACTGAACGGAGCACGTCATGCTTAAGCGGGTTCCGCGGCAAGAGGCGGAGGTGTACCACCTGCCTGGCCGCGACTTTTTCCTCTGCGTGGGTCCCACCAACAGCGACGCCAAGAACGTGGCGCTCGGGATCGCGGTTTTCCCGGCCGGCTCGGCGCCCGCCGGTCATGTGCACCCGGCCGAGGAAGAAGTCATCCACATCGTCTCCGGCACCGGTGAGCTGATCACCCCGGAGGGCACCGCGCAGCTGGAGCCGGGTACCACCGTGTACATCCCGGCCGGCCTGCACCACGCCACCGCCTGTCACGGCACCGAGCCGCTGCGGCTGGTGTCGGTCTTCTCGCCGCCCGTTATTCCCGGCTCGTACGAGGCGGCCAGGCCATGACTGCCACCGCGACTAGCACCGCCGATCTTGACGCGATCGCCGCGCAGGCCCGGCGCGAGATCGTCAAGGCGATCACGCACGCGAAGGGCGGCCACCTCGGCGGCCCGCTTTCCGCCACCGACATCCTGACCGCCTTGTACTTCAAGGTGATGAACATCCGCCCGGACGAGCCCGACTGGCCCGATCGCGACCGGTTCATCCTGTCCAAGGGTCACAGCTGCATCGCGCAGTACGTCGTAATGGCGCTGCGCGGCTACTTCCCGCTGGCCGAGGTGGCCACCTTCGACGCGATCGACTCACGGCTGCAGGGGCATCCAGATATGACCGCGCTGCCCGGGCTGGACATGTCCAGCGGGTCGCTCGGGCTCGGCTTCGCGGCCGGGGTCGGCGTCGCGCTGGGCGCCAGGCTCGGCGGCAAAGGCTTCACGACCTTCGTCGTGGTCGGTGATGGCGAGTGCAACGAGGGCATCGTCTGGGAGAGCGCCCATATCGCACAGCGGTATGCCTTGGACAATCTAGTCGTCGTCGTCGACCAGAACAGGCTGCAACAGCTCGGCTGGCGAGCCGACGGCACCGGCGAGCGCCGGCCGCCCTATGACGGCACGACGCTGCGGGATCGATGGGCGGCGTTCGGCTGGGCCGTCAGCGAGGTCGACGGCCATGACATGGCAGCTGTCGTGCAAGCACTGGAGGAATGCCGGGCAGTGTCCGGCAAGCCGGCCGCGCTCATCGCGCACACCGTGAAGGGCAAGGGAGTCTCCTTCATGGAGGGCGATTTCAGGTGGCATAGCCGGGTGCCCACGCAGGAGGAGCTGGCAATGGCGCTCACCGAGCTTTCCGATGAGCGCAGGCTAGGAGGCGTGTCATGACGCTTACTGCTGGCAAGGCGCTGCGTACGGTCTTCGGCGAGACCATCGCCGAGGTCGGCACCACGCAGCCGCGGCTTGTGGTGCTGGACGGTGACGTCGGCAGCTCGACCGGCGCGGCTGCCTTCGAGGCCGCGCACCCGGAGCGATTCCTGCAGATGGGCATCGCCGAGCAAGGCATGCTCGGGGTCGCTGCCGGGCTGGCGACCATGGGGTTCATCCCGGTTGTATCGAGCTTCGCCTGCTTCAGCGTAGGCCGCGGCCTGGACGTCATCCGGGTGCTGATCGCCCAGCCTCGCCTCAGCGTGAAGGTTACCGGCGGATACGCCGGCCTGCTGACGGGGATGACCGGCAAGACGCATCAGATGTTCGACGACGTGGCCATCATGCGGTCGCTGCCGAACATGACTGTGCTGGCGCCGGCCGACGAGGTGGAGGCGGCGCAGGCCGTCCGGGCGATGATCGCGACAGACGGGCCGTTCTACCTGCAGCTGACCAGGGAAGCGGCACCGGTGCTGTTCCCGGCGAGCTACCAGTTCCGGATCGGCGCTGCGGTGCCGCTGCGGTCCGGCACGGATGTGACCCTGATCAGCTCGGGCGTCCAGACGGTCCGGGTCCATGCGGCGGCCGAGATCCTGGCCGGCCGCGGCATCGAAGCGACCGTGCTGCACGTGCCGACGATCAAGCCGCTGGACGAGACGGCGATCGTCAACGCCGCCCTGACCTCCGGACTCGTAGTCACCGTCGAGGAGCAGTCGGTCCTCGGCGGCCTTGGCGGGGCTGTCGCCGAGGTGCTGACCGACACCTGCCCGATGCCGGTCAAGCGGCTCGGCCTGCAGGACGTGTACGGCGAGAGCGGCCCGGAGACCGCACTGCTGGAGAAGTACCGGCTGTCGGCGGCAACTGTCGCAGCCGACGTGGAGGCATGGCTGCACGGGCGCCCTGATCGCCTGGGCCGCCGCCTGGAAGGCGCTGAGATGCGATGAAGAAGACGAGTCATTTCATTGCCGGACGGATAGCCGATGGGGTATCAGATCGGAGCGGTCCGGTCTATGACCCGGCGACTGGTGAGCAGACCGGACAGGTCGCCTATGCCTGCGGCGCAGATGTGGACGCCGCGGTGGCCAGTGCGGCCACGGCATTTCCCGGCTGGCGCGATGTGCCGCTGACTCGCCGCAGCGAGATCTTGTTCACGATGCGCGACCTGGTCAAGGACCACGTCGGGCAGCTCGCCGAGCTCATCACCAGCGAGAACGGCAAGGTCCTTGCGGACGCCGAAGGCGAGGTGCTGCGCGGGCTTGAGAACCTGGAATATGCCTGCGGCATCCCGAGCCATCTGAAGGGCGACCATTCGGCCGGCGTCTCGCACCTAGTGGACGTGCACTCGGCGCGGTACCCGATCGGAGTGGTGGCAGGCATCACGCCGTTCAACTTCCCGGCGATGGTGCCGATGTGGATGTTCGCCAACGCGATCGCCTGCGGGAACTGCTTCGTGCTCAAGCCGTCGGAGAAAACACCGTCGGCATCGATGCTGCTGGCCTCGCTGTGGCAGCGAGCTGGCCTTCCTGACGGGGTGTTCAGCGTCGTGCACGGTGACAAGGAGGCAGTGGACGGGCTGCTCAGCCACCCGCAGGTGGCAGCCGTCTCCTTCGTCGGCTCGACTCCGGTGGCGCGCTATGTGTACGCGACTGCGGCGGCGGCTGGTAAGCGGGTACAGGCGCTGGGCGGGGCGAAGAACCACATGATCGTGCTGCCCGATGCTGACATCGACATGGCTGCCGACGCGGCAGTGTCGGCGGGTTACGGTGCCAGCGGGGAGCGGTGTATGGCCGTATCTGTCGTGGCAGCCGTTGGCGACGCGGGCGATCCGCTGGTGGACGCGATCTGCACGCGCATCGGCAAGGTCAGGGTCGGCGCCGGCAACGACCCGGCCGCCGAGATGGGCCCGCTGGTGACCAGGGCACACCGCGACCGAGTAGCGGGTTACCTGGACTCCGCGGCGGCCGAGGGGGCCGTGATCGCGGCCGACGGGCGCGACCTCGTCCAGCCGACGGGTGGTTTCTTCCTGGGCCCGTGCCTGGTCGATCACGTGCAAGCCGACATGAAGGTCTATCAGGACGAGGTATTCGGGCCGGTGCTGTCGGTCGTCCGATGCGCCACCTACAGCGAAGCTATTGAGCTGGTGAACGCCAACCGGTACGGCAACGGGGTGGCGATTTTTACCAGGGATGGCGGCGCGGCTAGCCGGTTCTGCGACCAGGTGGAGGTCGGCATGATCGGCGTCAACGTGCCGATCCCGGTACCGGTGTCGTTCTACTCCTTCGGCGGGTGGAAGGACTCGCTGTTCGGGGACCTGAGCATGTACGGGCCGGACGGTGTTCGCTTCTACACCCACGGCAAGGTCGTCACGACTCGCTGGCCAGATCCGTCCACCAGCTCGGTGGATCTTGGTTTCCCGCGGACGCGGTAGCCGGCCGGGCTAGCCGTGACCTCGATCGTGCTGATAGGGACGCTCGACACCAAGGGCGCCGAGTATGAGTACCTGCGAGCGCGCATACGCGAGCTGGGCGCCGAGACGACCCTGGTCGATGTCGGGACCGGCGGGCCCCCTACCACCCGGCCCGACGTCAGCGCCGCGCGGGTGGCGGCGGCCGCTGGCTGGCAGCTGACCGGAGCCGGCGACCGCGGCCACGCGGTAGCGGCGATCGCCGAGGGTGCGGAGATCGTCTGCCGGGAGCTGCTGACAGCGGGGCGGCTGGACGGCGTGATCGCGCTCGGCGGGTCGGGCGGCACGTACATCGCCACCCGGGCCATGCGGGCGCTGCCGCTCGGCGTGCCGAAGGTGATGGTGTCGACGATGGCGTCGGGCGCCGTCGGGCTGTACGTGGGCAGCAGCGATATCTCGATGACGTACTCGGTCGTCGACATCGCGGGGCTGAACCCGATCCTGACCCGGATCCTGGCGAACGCGGCCGCCTCGGTGGTGGCTGCGGCACGAGTGCGGATGCCAGCTCGCCCGGCCCGGCCGGCGATTGCGGCCAGCATGCTGGGGATCACCACGCCGGGCGTCAGCCGGGCTCGAGCGCGGCTTGAGGAACTCGGCTACGACGTACTGGTATTTCATGTAAACGGCACCGGCGGGCGCTCGCTGGAGGCGCTGACCAGCGCCCGTTCCGTGGCCGGCGTGCTCGACCTGACGACGACCGAGCTGGCCGACGAGCTGGCGGGCGGCCTCTTCTCGGCCGGCCCGGACCGGCTTGAGGCAGCCGGGCAGGCGGGCCTGCCACAAGTCGTCTCGGTGGGCGCGCTGGACATTCTCGTGTTCGGGCCCGTCAGCTCGCTGCCGGCCGCGATGCGGGATCGCACTATCTGCATGCATAACCCGGCCGTGACCCTGGTCCGCACGACGCCCGGTGAATGCCGGGAACTCGGCCGTCTGATCGGCCGGAAGCTGTCACGTGCGCGCGGCCGGACTGCGGTATTCATGCCGCTGCGCGGGTTGTCCGCACTGTCGGTACCAGGCGGCCCGTTCTACGATCCGGTGGCCGACCGGGCCCTCATCGACGGTTTGCGCGAGACGCTCTGCCCCTCGATCGAGGTGAACGAGCTCGACACGGACATCAACAACGAGACGTTCGCGATGGCGACGGCCGACCGACTGCACGAGCTTATCCAGGAGGTAAGCGCATGAACCGGTTGGAAGCGCTGGACCGGCTGCGTGCTCAGCTGACGGCCGGGCTACTCCGTGCCTGAGGTGAACTTCTCAATGGCTGCTTGGCCAGGCGAGCCGGTAACCGACCGAGGGGTCGCTTTGCAGGAAATGGCCCTGCTCGTCGCCGCGCTTGCGCCGTATCCGGTAGGCGTAGACCTTGAGGTAGTTCACCTCGTTCCCGTATCCAGGGCCCCAGACATTTTCCAGGCGATCGCCAGCAGGACGATGAGGAGAACGATGGTCCACGCGAAGCTCATCAGAACCACTCAGCCTTGAACGGGCTACGCCAAGGTAGATGAAGACGGCGATGAACAGCGCCAGCAGAACTGCCTGCACCAGGTTCATAGCCGCCCCAGTGCCCAGGTCAGGCCGAGCATCGCCGCCACAAAGGCGACGATCGCGGCCACCACAAGAAGATCAGCCATGGCCCGATAATCGCTCCGGCGGCGGTAACCACGCAGTGAACGACAGCCCGCCCGCAGTGGAGAAATAGTGAACGGCCCGATGCTGGCTCTCAGCGATCCGGGCGCTGACGACCGCTGGGGCGCCGCCCGCGTCGAGGTCGCGCGGTAGGCGGCAAGCCCGCTGGCCGGTATCGGCGATCTGCTCCGGCAGCGGCGAGTCGGCGCTTGCACTGGCTGGGTGGACGCATTCTGTGTGATGATGCGGCGCTATATAGGAATTTTCTGGGGGAAAGGCTCGCATGATGGGCGGCGCGGTCAGGGGACGTCGGAATTTGCGGATCGCGACGCTGTCGGCAGCGGCCGTGCTGGCAACGATCGGACCGGTCGCGGTGGGCGGCCGGGCAAGTTCGATCGCCTCGGCGAGCGCGGGCCGTAGCCGGTGCGCGCAGGTGGCGTTCTACGGCGTGCGCGGTTCAGGCGACCATGGGACAGCGAGCCCGCTGGGTCCGACGATCCGCGGGCTTGCTGGAGCAGTCGCAGCGGACCTGACGCAGACGGCGAGTGTGAGTGTCACCGCGGTGTTGTATCCGGCGGTGCCGGTGCTATCCGCCATCGACGGCGCGGCGCCTCACCACGTTAGCTACCTGGCCAGCCGCGCGCGTGGCGTGGCCGCACTGTCCGGGCTCGTGGAGCGTGAGCTGCGAGAGTGCCCGTCGACCCGGATCGTGCTGGCCGGCTACAGCCAGGGCGCCGACGTCGTCGGGACCTACCTCGACGCGAAGCTTCCGGCGGCGATCCTCGATCACATTGCGGGCGTGGCGCTGATCAGCGACCCGCGGTTCGCGCCGGCCGACCGGGCCGCGGACGCCGGCTCGTTCAGCTCGCGGCTCGGGCCGTTGTTCGCGCATTTCCCGGTGCCCCCGAACTCGCGGCACGCGGCCCGACCCCGCCCTGACTTCCCCCGTGCGCTGTCGGGCCGCGTGATCAGCGCGTGCAATCAGCGCGACATGGTCTGCAACTTCAGCACCGCAAACGCCGCCAGCTGCCTCGGCCGCACGGCTTGGCTGACCTTCTACCACGCGGTGCTGGCGCATCGGGCGACTCGCATCCCGGTCATGCGCCGATCCTGTGGAAGCGTCAGCTACTCGCGCGCCGGCCTGGAACGGGTCAGGCCGGGCCAGCAGGTGACTGTAGCTACGCTGGCCAGCTACGTTGCGACGCGGGTGAGCGTCCGGCTCACCGGCTGGCAGACGGCCATCCAGGAGCCTGGGTCTCCGGCGCCGAACAAGTTCGAATATGCCGCGGTTAACTCCGTGGCCTGCAGCTCGCCGGGCAACTGCCTGGCCGGCGGCTACTTCAGAGATCGGGCTGGGCTGTCCCAGGCGTTCACGGTCAGCGAGGTGCATGGCACCTGGGACGCTCCGGCCGAGCTGCCGGGCATGAGCGCTCTTGCCCCGCACGGCAACTCACAGGTCACGTCCGTGGCGTGCGGATCAACCGGAAGCTGCGTCGCGGCGGGCATGTACTGGACTGGGCTGTACTACCTGCCGTTCGTCGACAGCGAGGCGAACGGCACGTGGAGCACCGCTGTCGAGGCACCCGGCATCGCCTCGTACGCGCCGACCTACAACTCTGAGGTCACCTCCGCGTCCTGCGTTGCGGCGGGCAACTGCCTCATCGGCGGGTACGTGAGCAGCGCATCCGGACAGCACGCCTTCATCCTGAGCCAGGTCGGCGGCGTCTGGAGTACAGCGATGGACGTGCCCGGCGTGCAGGCCCTGAACACCGGCGCGTCCGCCGATGCCACCACCGTGTCCTGCGTGGCGTCGGGCGCCTGTGCCGTCGGCGGCTACCTCACCACCAGCCAGGGCCCAGGCCAGATACCGTCCCAGTCGAACTTCGTTGTCAGCGAATCGGACGGCGCGTGGGGCAGCCCGGTAATCCTTACCGGGGCCGTAACTGGCGCGATCGCCTCCCTGTCCTGCTCGTCCGCAGGGAACTGCGCCGCGACCGGCGGTGGTGACATTCCCTACACCTACCCCACCCCGGTAGGGGCGTATGTTGCCACCGAGCAGAACGGAAACTGGAGTCCGGCCATTCGGGTGCCAGGTACCTCGTCGTCCAGCCCCTTCCTCACTGGCGCCGGCACGGTGTCGTGCGGGGCAGACGGTAACTGCGCCGTGGGCGGCAGCTACTGGGATGGCAGTGCCGTCGAGGCATTCGTCGCCACCGAGGCGGGCGGCAGCTGGCACCCGGCCACGGCTTTCCCGAGCATCGCCGCGCTGAACAAGGGCAGGCAAGCCGACATCACGTCGGTCGCGTGCGCCTCGGCGGGCAATTGCGCCGCGGGCGGGTACTACCTAGGCCAGGAAAACATGCAGCACGCGTTCCTGGTCACCGAGGTCAATGGCAGGTGGGGTATCCCGGTCTTGTTGCCCGGCCTTCCCATCGCACAAGCCAGCGGTTCCGGCGCCGAGGTGTACAGCATGGCGTGCCCAGCAGCGGGACAGTGCGTTGGCGGCGGGTCTTACTCCATTTCTGGCCAGCAGCAGGGCTTCGTGGTCAGCCAGGGGTAGCCGATCCTCCCGAATGCCTCACGTGGCCGCACCTAGGACGTTTGAGCAGCGAGGAGGTTCCCGCAAATGCGCGTCGTAGACCTTGTCATAGGGGTGGGCTGGGTCGCCTTCTGGATCTACTGGCTTGCGGCAGCCGCGAGTGCTAAGCCCGGACAGAGCCGGTGGACGCGTTTCGCGGGCTTCCGGGTGGCGATTATTCTGATCGTCCTGCTCTTGCTGCGGCTGAGAATTCTCAAGGGACACGCGGTGACGACCGATCCGCTGCTGCAGGGCATCGGCCTCGCCATATTCGTCCTCGGACTGGCGCTGGCTATCTGGGCCCGTATCTACATCGGCCGGAACTGGGGAACGCCGATGTCCAGGAAAGTCGACCCAGAACTCGTGACGACCGGTCCGTACCGAACTATTCGTCACCCCATCTACACCGGCATCATACTGGCGATGGTCGGCACGACCATAGCGGTAAGCCTCTACTGGCTGATAGCGGTGGCGGTCCTGGGGGCGTACTTCATTTCCAGCGCGGTTGTGGAAGAGCGCAACATGGCTGAGCTGTTCCCCAGCACCTATCCGGACTACAAACACTCAACGAAAATGCTGATCCCCTTCATCTTCTGAGGTCCAGCTCACCCTCGGGTACCTGGTCAGGTACCCAGTCTGGCTCGCGCGCCGGCACGCAGGTCGCGGCGACATCCTGCGGGGGCAAATCCTCGTCACCGACTAGGCCGACGGCTGACGCGCCGTGCGGCGTGATCGACGGACGCGGTAGTCAGGCGCGGCCGGGCCCAGCCATTCCGCTTCACGCTGGCGTGGGCTCTAGGCGCGCAGCGATGGGCTTCCCGAGGTCTTCCTCCAGTCTTCCTGAAGTCTTCCTTGTACCCCGCCAGGCCATGGCCATAGCGTCAATTAAGGCCTTTTACGACAGCAATCATGGAGGTTGCTATGGGACGTGCTCTTGCCAGGGTCGGAGACCGGATGCTCGCGGTGGTGCTGCCGCATACCACTGCTGCCGGCTGCCTGCCCTCATCCACCTACTACGAATGCCTCTATCCGCACTCCTGCAATAACGCGCACGAGATGTCGCACATTAAGTGCACGACAAACTGCGCCGGGGTCGCGAACTGCCACACGGTCGGCTGCTGCTAGATCCAGGCAGCATCCAGGCAGCATCCAGGACAGCCAACGTCATGGGTGCGCGGACTCGCCCGAAGGAGTGCCGGTGGTCGGCTATTGCGCTCTTGCGTGTCGCTTGCTTATCGGAATCGTGTTCGCCGCGTCCGCGCTGAGCAAGCTGCGCAGCAAGACCGAGTACCGGGCCTTCGCGCGATGGCTGGGCAAGCTGCCGCTACCAGGCCCGCTCCGGGGTGCGCCAGCCGCGGCGGCAGTGGCGGCCACCGAGACAGCGATCGTGATCCTGCTGATCCCGGCCGCCACTGCCGCCGCAGGCCTGGTGCTGGGCGCTGTTACGCTCGCTGCCTTCGCCGCCGGGACGCTCGTCGCGGTGCGCCACGGCGCGGCGATCCCGTGCAGGTGCTTTGGGGCCTCTGAGTCTCCGATGAGCAACTGGCACGTAACGCGCGACCTGCTGCTGGCACTGCTTGCCGCGGCGGGCGCGGTTGGTGCAGCGTCGCCCGCACACGCAGTTGGTGGCATCGCCCTCAGTCTCGCGGTCGCCGTGACCGCCGCCGTGCCCATCGTGCTCTTCGATGACCTGCTGTCGATATTCCGCCTTCCGGCCTCCAGATAGTGAGCGTAAACCCATGGTCGTCCTGACCGCCGCAGTGACGTTTGTTGGCCTGTTGTGCTTCTTTGATCTGCTACTTTCATTTGCCATCATTCGAAAGCTTCGCCATGCCGGTCCTGAAAGCCACCGGGTACCCCAGCTGCCCGGCCTTACCGCGCTATCGGGCGGTCGGCCGATCCCGCCGTTTACAGCCACGACCAGTGCTGGCACTCAGCTTTCCCTAACCGAACTCGTTGGCCGACCTGCAGCCTTTGCATTCTTCGCCTCTGAGTGCGAGTCCTGCCGCGATCATCTGGATCAGTTCGCCGACTATGCGCGCGGCTTTCCTGGCGGTGCAAGACAGGTCGCTGCGATCATCGCCGGCTCGGCCGAAGGGGCGGCCGACATCGTCGCCGCGCTGACCGGCCTGGCGCAGCTCGTGATCGAGCCCGACTTCGGGCCCGTCGCGACCGCCTTCTCGGTCGAGGCGTTCCCGACCTTCGTCACACTTGGTCTGGATGGCAGGATCGATGGCGCCGCCTGGGCCATTCGCGATCTGCCAGTACCCCAGACGGCGTGAGCGGGGCCGGCGACAAGGCAGGCCCAGCGGCCGCGGTCGGCCTGGGCGTGCGTCGCAAGAGTGGCCAGCTCGCGGCCTCGGTCCGCTGTGCGCTGAGCCTGACCTGGTCTGCGTCGCGGTCGCTCGTGGCCGCGCTGGCCATACTCACTGTGGTGGCCGGGCTCCTGGTACCTGCTGCGGCGTGGGCTCAGCGGCAAGTCCTTGATGGCCTGGTCAGCCGACACGCCATCGGGATCGGTGCACTGCTCGGCTGGGCCGCGTGCCTCGCCGTCTGCGGAACCTTGTCGGTCGTACTACCACCTGCCAGCGCGTACGTCACCAGTCAGCTCCGCAGAGTACTCGGGCTGCAGGCCCAGGACCGGCTGTTTCGCGCCGTGAACGCGTTCCCCGGACTGCGCCGGTTCGAGTCGCCCCAGTTCATGGACAAGCTGCAAATCGCGCAGGGCACCAGTCAGACTGGCCTGGTAATTGTCGTCAGCGGTATCTTCACCGCATCGCAGTCGGCGGTGGCAGGGGCCGGCCTGCTGGGTGCGCTGTGGCTGGTTAGTCCGGCGCTATGCCTGCTGGTCCTGGCGACGACCGGCGCGGCTGTGGCAGCACAGTTCGCGCTGAGCAGGCATGGCGCCGAATTGCAATGGCGGCTCAGCCCGGCCAGCCGGAGGCAGATGTTCTACAGCCAGCTGCAGACCGACACCTATGCCGCCAAGGAACTCCGGCTCTTCGGGCTGACCAGCTTCCTGCGAGAGCGCATGCTCAGCGAGATCCGCAGTATCAACCGGGAGCAGCGCCTGCTCGATCGCAGGACGTTCGTGACACAAGGCGGCCTGGCGCTCCTCGGCTCGGCCGTCACGGCGGGCGGCCTTATCTGGACCGTGCACCGGGCCTGGCAAGGCGACCTGCCCGTCGGCGACGTCTCACTGTTCGTGCTTGCCGCCGTGGGCGTGCAGGCGGCGCTATCGGGAGTGGTGGCCGCCACCGCAAGCAGCTATCAGGCGCTGCTAGTTTTCGGGCACTTCCTCGACGTGCTGGCGGCCGAGCCGGACATGCCGATAGCCACCAGTCCGCGGGACGTGCCGCCGCTGCGGCACGGGATAGAGATCCGCGACGTCTGGTTCCGGTATGCCGACGATCAGCCCTGGATCTTGCGGGGCGTCACTCTCTTCATCCCGCGAGGCGCGTCCGTAGCCCTGATCGGACTCAATGGCGCGGGCAAGAGCACCCTGGTCAAGCTCCTGTGCCGACTCTACGATCCCGACCGCGGGAGCATCCGCTGGGATGGCGTGGACATCAAGGACGTATCACCCGAGCAGCTGCGGGATCGCATCGGTGCGGTCTTCCAGGACTACATGGCCTACGCCCTGAGCGCCGAAGAGAACATCGGACTCGGTGACCTGGGACGCTTCGACGACTACGGCGCTGTACGCCTGGCCGCTTCGCAGGCGGGCCTGGACGCTGTGATCGCCGACCTGCCCTTTGGCTATCGGACGATGCTGAGCAGGATCTATGTGGAGCCAGGCGAGGAAGCCGCCGGCGGCGTCATGCTTTCCGGCGGTCAGTGGCAGCGCGTTGCGCTCGCCCGCGGGCTGATGCGGGCCGACCGAGATCTGCTCATCCTGGACGAGCCGAACTCCGGCCTGGATGCCGACGCCGAGCACGATATTCACCAGCGGCTCGGCCAGATCCGGGCCGCCCGGACGAGCCTGCTGATATCGCAGCGGCTCGCGGCAGTGCGCACAGCGGACATCATCTGCGTCCTATCAGATGGGCTCGTGGCGGAACGGGGCACGCACGGCGAGCTGATGGCTGCAGGCGGCGAGTATCACCGGCTTTTCACACTGCAGGCCAGCGGCTATGCCGGCGCATCCGGCACCGAGCCGGCGGCGCAGGCCGGTGATCAGGATCTGGTCGGCCAGGCGGCGCGATGAGGGCATGGCCGACCGGCTTGCTGGCCGTGATGGCGGCCGCGACTGCCGCCGTGGTGGCAGTCCTTCGCTCCTCGATGGTCATCATCACCGTTGCCGGCCTCAGCATGGCGCCGGGCTTCGTGCCGGGCGACAGGGTCCTGGTACGTCGGCGCGTCCGCGGGGCGCTCCGGGTAGGCATCGTGGTCCTGCTGCCGGAGCCCGGCACCTCGGGCCGGGTGCGACCGCGGGGACTGTCGGCTGCCCGCAGCACGACGGCGCTTAGGCGGCACAGCTGGGTAATTAAGCGAGTAGCTGCCATGCCGGGCGACGCGGTGCCCCCGACCGTGCGCGACGCCGTCGGCGGCATTAGCGTGGTCCCGCCGGGCATGCTGGTCGTGCTGGGCGACAACGTCGCCCAGAGCGCTGATTCGCGGCTGTGGGGCTTCATGCGGGCCGACGATGTACTTGGCGTCGTTGTGCGGAGCCTCTCGCGACCCACCAAGCTCGTTTAATGCCGCAGCCGCCAATGGCTAGACCCGACCAGGGGTCATATCCCAGAATTACTAGCTGAGACCCGGCACTCTGGTCACGGGGGGGCTGCTTTGACGGCGGAGCCTGGCCCTAGTCATGCAACCTTCGGGCTAATGCTTCGCCGCCACCGGCAGTCCGTCGGCCTCACTCAGGAGGAGCTTGCCAGGCGCGCTGGCCTGACGTCGCGGGCAATCGGGGATATGGAGCGCGGTCGTTCGCGGCGGCCGTATCCCCGGTCGGTACGGATGCTGGCCGACGCACTCGCGCTGGATGGACGGCCGCGTGCTGAGCTGCTGCTCGCGGCGAGTGCGATCCCGGCGGAGGCGACCACCGATGGCAACGCCGGGCGCCGGCGCCAGGATCTGTCGCCGCTCACCTCCTCACCCCGGCAGCTTCCGCGCGCGAACCCATATTTCTGTGGCCGGGAGCCTGAACTCACGACATTGTCAGCACTGCCGCTGGGGACAGGCAATCCGGCCTGCGTGACGCTGATCAGCGGACCAGCCGGCGTCGGCAAGACTGCGCTGGCTCTGCACTGGGCGCACCAGGCAGCCGGATTGTTTCCTGATGGCCAGCTATATGTAGATCTTCGCGGCTTTGATCCCTCTGACCAGCCGGTGTCGCCGTCCCAGGCGATCCGATGGTTCCTGGACGCGCTAAACGTCCCGCAGGAGCGTATTCCCGCCGATCTGCAGGCCCAGGCCGGCTTGTACCGGAGCCTGCTTGCGGACCGCAGCACCCTGGTCGTGCTGGACAATGCGGCAGACGCCGGGCAGGTCCGGCCCCTGATTCCCGGCAGTGAACGCTGCATGATCGTCATCACCAGCCGGTCATCGCTACCCGGGCTGGTAGCCTCGGACGCCGCGTGCGCACTGCGGCTCGGCATGCTCAGCGGAGCCGACGCCAGGGCACTGCTGGCTCTGCGGCTAGGCGCTGGCCGACTGGTGGCGGAGCCCGACTCGGTGGCACGGCTCATCTCGATCTGCGGCGGGCTGCCGTTGGCCTTGGCGGTGACCGCCGCCCTGGCTGCCACCCATCCTGAGCGGTCCCTTGCCGAGCTGGTCGCCGAGCTGACAACGACGGAGACCAGACTGGACGCACTCGCCACCGGAGACCCGGCGACGGACCTGCGGGCCGTCTTTCACGCTTCCTTTCAGGCCTTGAGTGACGGCACGGCTCAGCTTTTCTGCCTGCTCAGCGAGCATCCGGGGCCGGACATGACGGTCGCCGCGGCCGCGAGCCTGGCCGGAGTCACTCTCAGCCAGGCCGGTGCGGCGCTGGCGGAGCTGACTCAGGCCAGCCTCATTGCCGAGCCGATGCCTGGCCGGTTCGGCTTTCACGATCTGCTGCGCCAGTTCGCCGCCCGTCAGCTCCACGAGCTGCACAGCACCGATGAACGCAGGGCCGTCGGCCAGCGGATGCTAGACCACTACACCCGGACCGCGACCGCGGCGGCTTTGGCGATCACCCCCCAGCGGAACCTGCAGGCCGACGGCACGCCCGTCCCTGGCGCGCGACCCGAGCGCATCGATAACCAGGACGAGGCCTTTGCCTGGCTCAGGGCCGAGCATGCGGTGCTCATGCGCGCGGTCGTCTACGCAGCCGACACGGGCGCGGACGATTACGCCTGGCGGCTTCCGCTCGCACTCACCGACTTCCACGATCGCGCCGGATACTGGCATGACTGGGCCGCCTGCCAGCAGATCGCCCTTGCCGTCGCTGAGCGGCTCGGTGACATCGCCGCGCAGTCGAACGCACACCGCTACCTCGGCCGGGCGTCTTTCTACATCCAGCCGCATGACGCGCTCCACCACCTGACCCGCTCGGTCCAGCTACGCCATCAGATCGGCCCGCCAGCCGCGGAGGCCGGGATCCACATCGACATAGCCCGCCTGCATGAGCAGCGCGGCAACATAGACAAGGCGCTGCGCTCAGCGCGGCAGGCCCTCACGCTCTACCAGGCGGCACAGCACCGCGTCGGCGAAGCTCACGCCCTGAACGCCGTCGGCCTCTATCACGGGCTAACGGGCCAGTGCGCGGACGCGGTCCGCTTCTGCTCACGAGCCCTCAGCCTTGCATCCGAGACCAAGGACCGGCGTGCCGAGGCGGAGGCCTGGGAAAGCCTCGGCGTCATCCATCAGCGCACCGGCAACGTCGGCTTAGCGATCAGCTGCTACCAGCGATCCCTGGCACACCACCGCGAACTCGCCGACCGCTACCGCACAACCGAACTGCTCACCCACCTCGGCGACGCCCACCAGGCCGCGGGCGACATCAATGCGGCAAGTAACGCGTGGATGGAAGCACTCGCAATCCTGAACGATCTCGGCCACCCGGACGCAGACCATGTCCGAGCCAAGCTCGCCGCGCAGGCCAGCTGCGGTCGCCGCCAGCAGTAACTCGAGCGATTATCGCCTCACTGGCAGCTGTCACGGTCCTGGGCGGGAGCGCCGTCGCTCTCGCCGCCGGAACGGCCGACGGCAACCCCGGCTTCACTGCCTGCGTCACGCGCAGCCACACCCTCGCGCACATCTACGCCTACTCGCGGTCCTGCCCGCGGGGCGAGTCGAAGTACAACTGGAACGAGCGGGGCACGCAAGGACCCGCTGGGAAGCAGGGTCCAGCCGGTGCCCCGAGCGGCATCTTCACCGAGGTGGACAACGGCGCGCAGTACACGTGTCCCCCAGTCCCGATGTCGCCGACACCTCGGCGGCGGGGCTAGTAGGGCCGCACTTAGTGATGTTGGGCGGCGTGATGTCTCGGCAATGCTGGTCGGTAGGCCGGCCCTGGATCCGGCTGCCGGGTCAGTCGGCGAAGGCCGCGCAGAACTCCTTTGCGTTGTCGAGCCACGGAAAGTGGCCGCCGCCGGGAATCGTCACGACCCGGCTGTTCGGGAACAGCGCTGCCACCTCGGCCGCAGCCGCCGGGGTCGGCGCGGCATCGACCTCGCCGGCGATGACCAGCACTGGGGCCGGCAGCCAGGCGAGACGGTGGCGCAGGCCGGCGGGGTCTGGCTGGTAGTCGCCGTAGAATCCGGCGCGGGCCGGCTCTGACATCTGTGCCGGGGCCGCCACCGCGTGCGCCTGTGCCGTGGCGTCCCACCGCCCGTACGAGAACGGCGCGAGCCGGGCTCTCAGGGCTGCTTCCTCGTCTTCGGTGGCATCCTCGCCGAGGTCGTCCCAGGCCTCGTCGGCGGCCATCGCGTCAGCGAACCACGGCTCCCCGGAGCGGGCCGTGCGTGCCTGCTCGTACCCGCGTGGCGGGCCCGCCACCAGCGGCAGGCCGGCGACGCGGGGAAGGCCGGTGACCAGCGTCAGGCTGGCAATGCGGTGCGGGTACGCGGCCGCGTAGAGGGTCACGACGTTCGAGCCGGCCGAGTGGCCGAGCAGGTCGATCGTGTCCAGGCGGAGATGCGCGCGCAGGGCCTCGACATCCTCGACGAGATGGTCGACCCGGTAGGTCGCCGGATCGGCCGGCGGCGCGGATGCACCGGTGCCCCGCATGTCCAGCTGCACCAGCGACCGGGCGCCGGCGAGCCCGCCCAGGTCGCCGAGGTACTCGCTCGCACGGCCCGGACCACCGGGAACGCAGAGCAGCATCGGCCCGGAGCCGACGACGCGGTAAGCCAGCGTGATGCCGTCGTGGGAGGCAAACGTAGGCATCCGCCCACGATCGCAGCCGGCCCGCATGCCCGCAACGCGGTTTCGGGCTGGTAAAGGGTCCTGACTGGCAGCCACAGTTAGCTATCACGCTGGCGTCTTCGCTGGTAGTGGCAGGTGCCGGGCGCGGGCCTGGTGCCGCCGCCGCCAGGCTGACCAGCGCAGGTGGTGGCTGGCCGGGTAGACCGGGCGGGAGAAGATCGCGTGAAGACGGCGGATCTCGTTCATGGTGAGGCAGATCATCGGCTGGCCGTCGCTGCCAGCTACCTGCCGGTTACGGTTGCTCGCCGCCGGCCCGGAAAGTTGTCCACAGGCGGCCGGCCCCTCTCTGGCGGGGTCACCGTGGCCGGGCGGCCCGCTGCCTTGGGCTCCGCCGGGCGGCGGGCGGCTCGCGGCGGCGGTGACGGCGAGCCACGCCAGGGCGCACATGGCCAGGGTGATGTGCCGGTACCAGGCGTCGTGCTTGCGGACCTGGTAGTGGTCCAGCGCGGTCTCGTTCTTGGCTGTAGCTCGCCTCTGGTCAGCGAGCGGCGGATGAGCAGGTGACGGCCGGGCCCGGCGACGGCCAGCGCCCAGTCATACCATCGCTCCCCCTTCGAGCCCGGCCCGCACGACATCGTGTGCCAGCCGCGGGCGGGGACCTTCGCGGCGAGGGTGTCGGCGCGGATTGCCTTGCCTGCCCCGGCGGGAACGAGATGGTCGCAGGACACCGCGACCACATAGGCGACCCTGGCCTCCTCCAGCCAGTCCCGGAGCAGCCCGTTGTCGCCGTATGCCTCGTCGGCGCTGAACCACGAAAACGGCAGGCCCGCCTTCATGGCCCGCTCGATCATCTTCTGCGCTAGCTGCGGCTTTGTCGCGAACGCGACGTCGCCGGGGATGCCAGCCGCCGCGCACCTGTCCCGATCCCCGGTCCACGACCGGGGGATATACAGTTCCCGGTCGACCAGCACCCGCGTGCCCTTCGCGGGCACAGCGTAGGACAGGAACACGCCTACCTGGCAGTTCGTGATCTTCCCCGCCGTCCCGGTGTATTGCCGCTGCACGCCCGCGGAGTGGACCCCGGTCTTCTCAAAGCCGGTTTCATCAGCGATCAGGACTCCGCCCGGATCACCTAGCCGGCCGGCCACGTACCGGCTCAGCGCGCCGCGGACCACGCCGGCGTCCCACCGCGCCGCATTCAGCAGCCTCTGCATGCCGTCCGGCGTGGACTCACCGGCGAACTCCGCCAGCGTCCACCCGTTCTTGCGCTCCAGGCCCGAGGCCAGCCCCAGCAGATACGACTGAGCCCGCCACCGGGGCTCGCAGCGGAAGAACGCCGGGGCCACGACCTCGGCGAACATGTCATCAAACTGGCCCAGCCACCGGGCCGGGTCGATCTCCCCTGCGCCCGGGCCGTCACCGGCTGGCTGGAGGACCGCGGCCAGGACTAGAAGAACCAGGTCAAGTTCGTGGCCACCGGCGCCGTGCGCGGTCTACCGGTCGGCGATCGAGCGGGCGCTGCCGGACGCGGTCATCGTCGTGGACCACTTCCACCTGGTGCGCCTGGCCAACCAGGCCGTGACCAGGGTCCGGCAGCGGGTCACCCGGCAGGTCCTGGGCCGCCGCGGCACGACCCGGGATCCGGCCTGGGCGAACCGGCGGCGGCTGCTGCGGGCCCGCGAGCGCCTCACCAGCGAGCAGTTCAACCGGATGTGGGAACAGATCCTCGCCCAGGAGGCCACCGGCGAGCTGCTGGCCGCGTGGATCGCCAAGGAGGAACTCCGCTACCTGCTCGCCCTGGCCCGCACCCACCCGCCCCGCTCCGAGGTCAGCAGCAGGCTGTTCGCGTTCTACGACTGGTGCGCCCGCGCCGACGTCCCCGAGGTCACCACCCTGGCCCGCACGATCGAGGCCTGGTGGCCGCAGATCCTCGCCTTCATCGACACCGGCATCACCAACGCCGCCACCGAGGCGAACAACCGGCTCGTCAAAGACGCCGCCCGGATCGCATTCGGCTTCCGCAACCTCGCCAACCAGCGCCGCAGAGTACGGTTGCACTGCAAACGGACAACGATCAGCTAGCCGTTACGAGGGTGACCAGCCCCCTCAAGATCGAAGAGCCACCAAATTCGGGCTCCGTGACCGGGCCGCCGCCATTGTTTACGCCTTCGACACAGGCCTCGCCGCTCCCGGCCGCCAGTCCACCGCTGAGTCAGCTTGGGCGAGGACTAATGGTAGCCATTTATGTCATCAAAGAACGGCATCCGAGAATGTCATCTCTATATGACTATGCCATTCCTGCGCACCAGGGTTAGCGCGGCTAGCGTGCAATCCATTAGCCCTGCTGGTAAAAACTCAGAGTCATGTTGGGGTTACCTGCCCGCAAGCCGATGTGGCCGAATGTAGGCGGTCGGCGGATGGACCGGCATTTATCGGGCTGTGTACGAGGAAGCTCTCGCCGCAGTACGGCTGGCTTAGCCCGGATAATTGGATCGTGCTCGGTCGCGGGCTCATTGCTCGCCGGCACGTCCACCGTCGTGATCGCGGCGTCCGCGCTGCCGGCGTTGGCAGCCTCTCCGGCTGCGACGACCATCGCGACCGGAACCAGTCACGCGTGCGAAATCCTCAACGGCGAGGCCTATTGCTGGGGCAACAACGCCAGCGGCCAGCTCGGGAACAACTCGACCATCAGCAGTAGCACGCCGGTTGCGGTATACACCGGCGGTGCGCTAGCGGGCGTTGCGCTGACTCAGATCAGCGCGGGTAGCGGGTTCACGTGCGCGCTGGCCAGTGCCGGCGCCACCTACTGCTGGGGAAGCAACGCTAACGGCCAGCTAGGGAACAACTCAACCGTTCAGAGCAACGTTCCGGTGGCTGTCAATACGGCGGGCGTGCTCTCAGGCAAGACGCTGACCCAGATCGCCGCCGGGCAGAACTCAACCTGCGCGCTGGCCACTACCGGCGCCGCTATTGCTGGGGCGCCAACGGCAGCGGCCAGCTGGGAACGGGGACGAGCACGCAAAGTCTCGTCCCAGTCGCGGTGGTCACGTCCGGGGTACTGACAGGCGTGACGCTGACCCAGGTCACCGCTGGCCCGGCATACGCGTGTGCGCTGGGGAGCACGGGAGCCGCCTACTGCTGGGGCGCCGACGGGAACGGCCAGCTGGGAAATGGCTCGGCGGGCGTCACCTATAACCCTCTGCCGGTCGCCGTGGTGACCAGCGTGACCTTCACTCAGATCACGGCCGGATCCGGCTTCACCTGTGCGCTGAGCACAACCGGGGCCGCCTACTGCTGGGGGGCGAACGGGAACGGCCAGCTAGGGAACGGCTCGACCAGCCAGAGCACCGTACCGGTCGCGGTGAGTATTTCGGGCGTCCTGTCCGGTATCGCCCTGATCCAGATCACGCAAGGTAGCAACTTCACTTGTGCGCTGGCCAGTGCCAGCAGCGCTTACTGCTGGGGAGGTGGGCTCAGCGGACAGCTCGGCAACAATTCGACCACCGGGAGCCTCGTGCCGGTGGCTGTCTATACGGGTGGGGTGCTGGCGGGCAAGACCCTGACCCAGGTCAGCGCGGGCGTAAACGTCAACGACGCCTGCGCGGTGGATAGCACGGGCGCCGCTTACTGCTGGGGCATCAACTCCAGCGGACAGCTCGGCAACCCCGCGCCGGACTCAGCCAGGCCACCGGCACCGCCACCTTCACCACCAGGCCCGCCACCACCCTGACCACCACCCCGCAGGACATCGTCACCGCCACCAACGTCGGCGGCAACACCACCGCCACCTGGAACCCCCAGATCCAGGTCACGATCCCCCCCAGCGCCATCGCCGGCCAATACACCGCCACCATCACCCAATCCGTCTCCTGACGTGCCCGAGGCGGACCGGCATGTTGCTGCCACGCGAACGCTGCCCTCGCTCGAATCAGTTGACCTTGATACATCCCCTAGGTATTGACCTTTTAAGTACTCGGAAGGTAATTTCACCTATCAGATGATTGGCAGTTAGGGCCAAGTGCCGACCATTCGTAAAGTCGGGCAACGAGCGTCGGGGAGAGCGATGCTCGACTTCCTGGGCTTAGGAATCCGGCCGCCGACGCCAGACTGGGGGCTCCGACCTCGCGGTCGGCATGCAGTGCCCCGGGCACGGCATGGTGCACCTCCGCCGGGCCAGGCATCGCGAGCACCGTCACGATCCTTGTGGCCAACTACCTGGGCGACTTCGTTCCGAGATCAAGGACACCTCGGCACTCATGGCAGGAGAGGCATGATGCAGCTGTACATACTGCCGCTTGGCGGCTGTTGCTGTAACTACGAGGTGATCGCGCCCGGCATCGCGGACGGAAAGCGCATTCACATCCCGGTGCCCGCGTTCTTGATCCGTCTCGACGACGACTCGCTCGCCCTTGTGGATACCGGCATGAGCCGCCTGCACATTGCCGATCCGGATCTCACCTGGCGCGGCACGCCGCTCGCCGACCTGCTGGTGCCGGACATGCGCCGCGAGGACAGCCTGCTCTGGCGCCTGGCCGAGCTCGACGTCGCGCCTGCCGACATCAAGTACGTGATCAATACGCACCTGCACTTCGATCACGCGGGCAACAACGATCTGCTGAAGGACGCGACGTTCTTCGTCCAGCGCGAGCACTACGAGTACGCCAAGGACAACCCGGCGTTCCCCAACCAGTACTGGAATCTGCCCGCGCTCAGCTACGAGCTAGTCGACGGGGCGCAAACCCTCTTCCCCGGTGTCGAGGTGATCCCGACGCCCGGCCACGCACCCGCGCACCAGTCGGTGCTGCTGCGGCTGCCGGAAGCCGGCAACATGATCATCTGCGGCGATGCCGTCTATTGCCAGGAGAACTACGACCACGACGCGTGGGGCGGGCAGGCCGATCCGGAAACCGCACGGGCCAGCGCGCTGGCCCTTCGCGACCGCGCGGACCGCGAGAGCGCCGCGATGATCTACGGCCATGACCGCAACCAGGTCAAGAGGCTGCGGTACTCAACCGATTCATACCACTGACCGGCGAACGAGGGCTGATAGCGGCGCGGAAATGGCGGAAAAATCGGCTATTTCCGGGACCCCCTGCGTGGGATCATCACCGTATCGAGCCATCTGACCGGCACGCCGAGTCAGCCCGCTGAGCGGGTGGCCTTGCGGACAGCGGCCTCGAGCGCGGTAACTGGCATCCATCCGTCGTGGTGCCAGAGGATCTTGCCGGAGGCGGAGGTCAGGACGAGCCAGGGCTGGTCCTGGACCCCGTAGCCGTCCGCAAGCCGGCCTGTCGTGTCAAGCCCGACCGGGTAGCTCAGCGGCTGGCCCAGACCGCGCAGGTAAGCGCCCGCTGCCCCGCCCGAGGGCTCGGTGACTGCTTCATCGACGGCGGTCAGTGCCGGCAGCCGGCCGCCCCGAGCCGCGAGCGCATAGTCGTTCAGGGACAGAAGGCGGGCTCGCAGGTCGGAGGTCTCGGTCAGCCAGGTGGCGAAGAACAGCACGAGGTGCGGCTCGCCTGAGTCCAGCGTGACCGAACCGCCGGAGGCACCGGGCAGCGTCACTTCTGAGCCGGGGCCGAGCCCGCCGATGTAGGCCAGGGACTGCTCGGTTGCCAGCCTCGGGTGGTCTGGCAGCAGGCTGGCCGCCTCCTGCGCGAGCACTTCGGCCTCCTGCCCGACGCTAGCGTACGCCATCGTCGTCAGGTAGACCTTGCGTTCCCTGCCCTGCTGGTCGATGACGAACAGCGCCGGAGTGTGGTCGACCTGACCCTTCACGATCTGCACATACACGTTGTAGGCCTGCCAGGCGGCCTTGAGCTGGCTCGCCGACCCGGTCAGGAAGTCCCACTGATCAACCATGCCGTGCGCGCGCGAGTATGCCATCACGTCGGCCACCGAGGTCGCCGCGGGATTCGCTTCGATCCCGAGCAGCTGCACCTGATCGCCGGCCGCGCCGAGCAACTGCCTGGCCGCCAGCATGCTGACCGTGGTGAGCGGGCACACCGTCGTGCACTCCGAGTCCACGAACGCCAGGATCACCACCTTGCCGCGGAATTTACTCAGCGACATCTGCTGACCGAACTGGTTGACCAGCTCGACCTGGGGTGCCAGCACGGCGCCGAGCGACGATCCAGGATCCAGGTCAGGATTGGCATCGGCGGCCCGCTGCTGGGTGCTACTGATGGCCGGGCCGCCCGCGCTGTGGGCCGAGCCGCCGCATGCGGCCAGGCCCAGCAGAGCCGTCACCAGGCCAACCTGCGTGGCCAGCCGCCTGGACCGGCAGGAAAGACGTTTGCGCACGTCCGTCATCCTGCCATCAGCAGCCGGATGACCCGGCCAGGTGGCCTGGTGCGCGGGCAGGCGCGGGCTGGCGCGGCCAGCCGCCAGGTACCGGAATCGGCTCGTGCCGTTGCCCGGCGATGTCGGCGCTCGCCGGTAAGCTCTCGGCCTTGTGACTGTCCCCGCCTACGCCGCCGATGACACCCGCCCGCCGCTGAGTCCGGTCCGGCCGGACCTGCTCCGGTCGCTGCGCAGCTGGCAGCGGGATGCCTACTGTGAGTACTTCCGCCGGGCGCAGCGGGACTTCCTGCTCGTCGCGACGCCGGGCGCGGGCAAGACCACCTTCGCGCTGACGCTCGCGGCCGAGCTGCTGGCCAGGCGAGAGGTCAGCGCCATCACCGTCGTCACGCCGACCGAGCACCTCAAGCATCAGTGGGCGCAGTCCGCGCACCGGCTCGGCATCGCGCTCGATCCCGCATTCAGCAACGGGCAAGGTCAGGCGTCGGCCGACTTCACCGGCGTCGCGGTGACCTACGCGCAGGTAGCGGCGCATCCGGCGCTGCACATGCAGCGCACGCTCAACCGCCGGACGCTGGTGATCTTCGACGAGATTCACCACGCCGGCGACGCATTGTCCTGGGGCGAGGCGGCACGTACCGCCTTCGACCCGGCCCGGCGACGGCTTGGCCTCACGGGCACGCCGTTCCGCAGCGACACGAACCCGATCCCGTTCGTCACCTACGCCCGCGGCGACGACGGGGCACTGCGCAGCGCGTCCGACTACGTCTACGGCTACGGCCCGGCTCTGCAGGATGGCGTCGTCCGGCCGGTCATCTTCCTCGCGTACTCCGGCGAGATGCGGTGGCGAAACCGGGCAGGCGACGTGCTAGCCGGAACGCTCGGCGGCCCCATGACACCAGATCAGCTCGGCTACGCATTGCGGACCGCGCTGGATCCCGCCGGCGCGTGGATCGCCCGCGTCCTGGAGGCAGCAGACCGGCGGCTTACCGAGGTACGCCGCGGTATGCCCGACGCCGGCGGCCTGGTCATCGCGACCGACCACGCCGACGCCCGCGCCTACGCCGCGCTGCTGCTCCAGATCACCGGCAGCCGTCCGGTCGTGGTGCTGTCCGACGATCCCGCCGCCAGCAAGAAGATAGCCAGGTTCGCCGATGCCGCGGACCGGTGGATGGTCGCGGTGCGGATGGTCTCCGAGGGCGTCGATATCCCGCGGCTGGCGGTCGGTGTGTACGCCACCAGCGTGGGAACGGCACTGTTCTTCGCGCAGGCGGTAGGCCGGTTCGTCCGGGCTCGTCAGCGCGAGGAAACCGCGTCGGTATTCCTGCCGTCGATCCCGCCGCTGCTCGGCTACGCCGCGGAGCTAGAAACAGAGCGGGACCATGTGCTCGACCGCCGCGGCCAGGCCGATGACGACTCTGAGCTGCGCGAGCTTGCCGAGGCCAACCGCCAGCGTGACGTGCCGGATTTGCCGCAGGCCACCCCGTTCCAGGCATTGGAAGCATCGGCACACTTTGACCGGGTCCTCTATGACGGAGCCGAGTTCGGCGTGTCAGCCGAGGAGGAGGATTTCCTCGGCCTGCCCGGATTGCTGGCGCCCGAGCAGGTTGCGCTGCTGCTGCTGCGCAAGCGGCAGGCCAGCAGCAAGCTACCGGCCCCGGCAGGCGCCCCTGCGGCGGAGGCGACAGGTTCCCAGGCCGCGCCGGCCGTCACTACCGGCGAGGTGCTGGCCGCGCTGCGCAAGGAGCTGAACGGCCTGATAGCCGCCTGGCATCACCGCACTGGCCAGCAGCACGGCGCTATCCACGCCGAACTGCGCCGGGCCTGCGGTGGTCCGCCGCTGCCACAGGCGACCGCCGGGCAGATCCAGGCCAGGATCGAGATGATGCGCCGGTGGGCCAGGACCGGCCGGTGATCAGCTGCCGGTGAAACGCGGCCTGCGCTTCTGCGCGAACGCCGCAACGCCCTCGGCGAAGTCAGCCGAGCGCGACATCTCGCGCTGGATCTGGGCTTCCAGCTCCAGCTGATCGTCGATGCGGCCGAAGAGCCAGGCGTTCAGCTGCCGCTTGGTGCCCGCGTACGAGCGGGTCGGGCCGTTCGCGAGCCGCCAGGTCAGCTCTTCTGCCTGGCCGACCAGCTCCTCGTCAGGGACGACCCGGTTGATCAGGCCCCAGCTCAGCGCCATGCTGCTGGGCAGCCGCTCGCCGAGCATGGCCAGCTCGGCCGCCCTGGCCAGGCCAACCCGGGTCGGCACAAGCAGCGATGAGCCGCCGTCGGGTACCAGCCCGATGTTCACGAACGCGAGCAGGAAATACGCGGACTCGGCGGCGATCACCAGGTCGCAGGACAGCGCGAGGGACGCGCCTATGCCCGCGGCCGCGCCCTGGACGGCCGCGACGACCGGCTTGGGCATGCCCCGGATGCCAGTGATGATCGGGTGGTAGCGCTCGGTCAGCGTTTTATAGACGTCCAGGTGGCCGTCCGCGGTCTGCTCGCGCTGCGCGTCTAGCAGGTCAGCGCCGCTGGAGAACGCACGTCCCGCGCCGGTGACCAGGACGGCCCGCACGGCCGGGTCGACCGCCAGCTCCTGCACGGCATCGCGCAGCTTCAGGCCAAGGTCGGTGTTCCAGGCGTTCATCCGCTCCGGCCGGTTGAGCTCAACCTTGGCCGCGGCGCCCCGCCGGTACAGCCGGATGACGTCGAGGTCGCGGTCCAGTACGAACTCAGTCTCAGAGGTCATAAGTAGCAGCGTAATTCCAGCGGAGCGCCCGTTACGCCGCAGCGGAGCCCGCGGGTGACCGCAGCGGCCGAGGTGACCGTCCGGCTCGCGCGCCGGCGACCCGCTGGCGTAACGTCGCGCTTATGTGCCGCAGCATCAAGACTCTCCGCGAGCCTTATACCGAGAACGTGACCGACGCCGACGTACGGGCAGCCGCGCTGCAGTACGTCAGGAAGATAAGCGGGTTCCGCGCTCCGGCGGGCCACAACGCCCAGGCATTCGACCAGGCCGTCACGGTTATCGCCGGAGCAACCAGGGAACTGCTCGATCAGCTTGAGATACGCGGGCAGCGGCGAGCTGAGCCCGCGCAGTCCGGCTAGCCATGTACGCCGAAGAAACAGACGACGGGGAGTTTCTATGCCCGATGCAAATGACTGGAACACCGCGATCATCGAGGAGTTCCGGGCGAACGGCGGCAAGGTGGGCGGCCAGTTCGAGGGCGCGCCGCTGCTGTTGCTCCACACCACGGGCGCGAAGTCTGGTCAGGAGCGGGTAAACCCGGTGATGTACCGCCAGGTTGATGGTGGCTACGCCGTCTTCGCGTCCAAGGCCGGAGCTCCGACCAACCCGGACTGGTACCACAACCTGGTAGCGCACCCGAACGTGCGCGCCGAGATTGGCACGCAGACCGTCCCGTTCATCGCGCGGGTGGCCGGACCGCAGGAGCGGGAGAGCATCTGGACGGCGCATAAGACCGAATTCCCCGGCTTCGCGGATTACGAGACCAAGACGACCCGGCAGATTCCGGTCGTCATCCTCGAGCCCGCCGGCTGAGCCCGCGACCAGCTGGTCGGCGACACACTGGCCCATGCGCCGCTGGCCGACGAAACGCTGACCAGCCGCTAGCGGGGCGGCAGCAGCGAGACCTCGGCGCGCTGGACCTGCTCAGCCTGCTCGTCGACGTCCACGCCGAGAACTACCCGGCCGGTCAGGCCCGTCAGCTCGATGGTCACTGCTGTGCGGCCGTCGCCTGCTAGGTAGGCGCTTACCTCACACCGGCCCGCCCAGGACGAGGCGATGCGCAGCTGCCTAAGCACTTCCTCGGTGTTCACCGCCGCTTTTAGCTCTGCGGGCCAGTCCTGATCATCGTTCAGCACGTCGATCAGCGACTGCGCGGCCGTATCCAGCACCGAGCCGGCGGCGGCGGCAGCGCCAGGAGCATCTGCTGCACTTGCGGCCCCTGCAGCGGCGCAAGCCTTATCTGCGCGCTGGCGGTGCCGTCCTCGCCGGTGAGCCACCAGCGGCTGTGCGCGGGCGAGTCAGACTCGGCCGGACGGCCGGGATCTGGCCGGAACTCACCGATCCGCTGCCGGAGCAACTCGGCATCCGCGCGCCGCTGCGCCAGCGGACGATCCAGTTCCACGTTCGCGGTGAACAGACTGGCCGCGGCCTTGTCATCCCACCCCTGGAGCAGCTCATTCACCGCCTGGGTGGCAGCGACCGTCTCCGGCCATGGGCGGCCCGGTGTCTGCACTGGCCCTGCCTGTCGGTAGCCTGCCCGGTGCCCGGCCGACTTCACCTCGTCTTGCACCAGGACACCCAGGATCTGGCCGGCCAGCGCCCCGGCCGCGGCGTATGTGCTGTTAGCCAGGACAACCGCGCCGAGTCCTGTGCCGGGGTGCCAGCGCATGTGGCTGCCGTAACCCGGGTAGCCGCCGCTGTGTTGCGAGATAGCGCCAAAGGCAGGATCTTCCTCGACGAAAATGCCGAATCCGTAGCTGATCGATGCGGGCCCGGTGAACCGCACGGCTGGCACGCCGATCCCGCCCAGGATCGCTAGCTGCGGAAGCTGCATCTCCCGCCGACTGGCGCGGCACAGCGGATGCCCCAAGTCCGGGTCGTCACTGGCGGGGAAGGCAGCCGCGAAGCCCGCTACCCAGCGAGCTAGATCCCGGACACAGCTGAAGATGCCACCCATCGGGGCAAACGCACCGGACGGATCGGGCTCTAGCTCCAGCCAGCTGTCGCCGTCCCGGCGATATCCGCGAGCCAGATCCGCCATGGCGAATTCGCTTGCCTCGAATCCGGTCCTGTCCATTTCGAGCGGGAACAGCAGCCGATCCCGGATTGCCGACTCGTACCGGGTGCCCGTTATCGCCGCGATGACCCGGCCGAGGATCGCGTAGCCCAGGTTCGAGTACTCGAACCTGGTCCCCGGAGCCCAGGCGAAGCGGACACCGCCACTGGCGAGCAACTGCTCGAACGCATCGATCGCGAGTCCCTGCTGCCGGTCTCCCCACGGGTCGTCGGTGGGAAATCCCGCAGTCATCGTCAGCAGCTGCCTGATCGTCACCGGCGGGCAGTCCGCGGCGGGCAGCCGCAGCCCGCGAAGCTGCGGCACGTACTCCCGTGCGGGATCGTCCAGCCGGAGCGCGCCCTCGTCCCGCAGCAGCATGATCAGCGAAGCGGTGAAGCTCTTGGTCATCGATGCGATCCGGAACACAGTGCCCGCGCCGGGCACGGGGCCGCCTGGAAAGCACTCGCCGATGCCACCGGAGTGCACAAGCTGGCCGTCGGCCACGACCGCGTAGGCCAGCCCCGGCTGACCGCCGCGAGCGGCGAACCTAGCCGCGATCTCGTCGACCCTGTCCGTATCCACCAGCCAGCCGCCTCACTCTCGTGGTTGTCGCGAACTCGGCGGCGCATAACGTCGCCAGTCGAGTCGCGTTACCCCAGAAGTCCTCCAACGTATCCAATGCCACCAGGATGGGCTCCGCGGTCGTCCTGCGGCGGCGACCATGCCTGGCGGAGTGCCGCTCAGTCGGCGCGGCCGGCCAGCGCTGCCTCCTCGGTGACGGCGGCATCTTCTAGGTCGAAAAGACGGCAGCCGACCCGGATCTCGAACCGTGCCTGGGCCGGCGATGCGACTCCGGCCAGCCAACGGCGTGTCGCCGCGCCGAAGATGGCCTGCACGACCGGCAACAGCATGCGCTGCTGCTCACTGATCGGCGCGCCGGCGCCCGCGACATGCTCGAGCATCTGCAAGTGCAGGCGCTCAGTGCGCTCGATGATCTCGCTGTAGCTGCGGCTGGTCTCGCTGATCACCCGAACCAGCGCGGCTGTCAGCCTCGGCTCGCGCTGCTCGGCCCTGAATTCGCGTAGCAGGTGGCTGGTCACCCGCTCGCGCGCGGACCTACCCTGCGGGGCCTGCGCGGTCACCCGCTCCAGCGCGACCGAGTATCGGCTGAGCAGGATGGCGAGCAGGACGTGGTCCTTTGCCGGGAAGTAGCGGTACAAGGTAGCCACCGAGACACCGGCCCGCTGGGACAACTCCTTCATCTGAAGCGCGTCCTCGCCGCCAGCCTCCAGCATCGCGGTGGCCGCAACCAGAATCCGGTCGTGCCTGCCGTGTTGCGCGGCAGTCGACGGAATCGCCGGCCCTGCCTGTGGCACCGCTGCTGACCCGCTTTCTGAAATCCGTTCTGTTTTCTGGCTCCTCGCAGGCTAGATCCCGAGCGCGTCCGCGAGCCGGTCTAGCTGCTCGCCAGGTGCGCCCAGTAGCACCTTGTTGGACAGCCCGTTCTTGTAGAACAAGTGCGCATCGTGCTCCCAGGTGAAGCCGATGCCGCCGTGCAGATGCACCGCGTCCACTGATGCCTCGGCGTATGCGTCGGCAAGCAGGACCCTCGCGACCGAGGCCGCCACCGGAAACCTGCCCGTCTCCTCGTCACCTGCTCGCGCCGCATCCCGGAGCGCGGCATAGCCGAGCTCCCATGACTTCTCCATGTCGGCGAGCCGGTGCTTTACTGCCTGGAACGCGCCGATCGGCTGCCCGAACGCCACCCTGATCTTGGCATACGCGCTGGTCATCTCCAGGCATGCGCGCATGGCGCCGGCCGACTCCGAGGCCAGCGCCAAGTTGCCCAGGTCCTGGGCCGCGGCCAGTGCCGCTGACCCGTCTCCGGATAGCACCCTGGCCGGAGTACCGCGCATCTCTATCCTGGCCAGCGACCGGCTGTGATCGACGGCTGTCAGCCGCGTCCGAGTAAGCCCGGTAGCCCCGCCGTCCACCAGGCAGACGACGGTGCCATCGTCACCATCGGCCGGGACCAGCAGCACGTCGGCCTCGGTCCCGCTCAGCACCGGGGACAGGCTGCCCGACAGCGTTACCCCGTCGCCGGCGCCGGATGCGGCCACGTGCCCGCCGAAGCCACTGGTCAGGGCGAGCGTCGCGATCAGCTCGCCCTCGGCGATCTTCGGCAGCAACTCGTTCCTCGCCGAGTCGTCGTCCAGCCGCAGCAGCACCTCGGCCGCCAGGACTCCCGCCAGCAGCGGCGAGGCAACCAGGCCGGCGCCAAGCTCGGTCAGCGCCACCGACAGCGCGGAAACTCCGGCTCCGGCCCCGCCGTAGCCTTCAGGGATGGCCAGGCCCGCCAGCCCGAGCTGGGCGGTCATCTGCTTCCAGACGTCGGCGTCATAAGGCTGGCCGGATGTGATCAGCTCGCGCAGCGAGGTCAGCGGACTGCGGTCCGCGACGAACTTGCGCACCGAGTCGGCCAGCGCCTGCTCGTCATCGGTCAGTATCAGTGCCATCGGAACTCCTTCATTGCTCGCGCGTGCCTGGTGCTGGCCAGGGGAACGGCCCCCCGATCCCGCTCACGTCTGACGCTGCGTGCCCACGCGCAGCTGGTTGAACGGCGTCGCCCGGTCGACTCCCGGGTCCTTGGCCAGGCCGAGCACTCGCTCGCCGATGATGTTCCGCTGGATCTCGCTGGTACCACCGGCGATCGCGCTGCCCGGCACCGCGATGATCGATGTCGTCACTGCCTGCAGGTCCTCGGAGTCGAAGCCAGCGATCTGGTCACCGAGCACGTCGGCGGCTACGTTCCCGGCGAACCTGCCGAGCTCAGAGCCCGCCAGCTTGGCCACCGAGCCGCGCGCTCCTGGCATCCGGCCTGCCATCGTCTCCTGCCGCAGCAGGAGCGCGAACAGCTGCACGGCCCGGCCCCTGGCGTAGAGCTCGGCCAGTTCGCGCCTGACTCCCTGGTCGCCGGTCCGGCCGAGCCCAGCCGCCAGGTCACGGAGCGAGTCGTAGGCCAGCGGGCTGGTACGGGAGGACCCCATGGTGCCGATGGCGATGCGCTCGTGCCGCAGCATGACTACCGCGGCGGCCCAGCCCTTGTTCTCCTCGCCGATCAGCGCATCCGCGGGCATCCGCACGTTGTCGAAGTAGACCTCATTGAACGGCGAGTGCCCGGTAGCGACCTTGAGCGGCCGGACCGTGACACCCGGAGCGTGCATGTCGACGATGAACATGCTGATGCCGTTGTGCTTGGGCTGGGTCGGGTCGGTCCTGGCCAGGATCGCTCCGTAGTCGCTGAACTGAGCGCCCGATGTCCAGACCTTCTGCCCGTTCAGCACCCACTCGTCGCCGTCGCGGACGGCGCTGGTCTGCAGGCTGGCCACGTCGGACCCGGCACCCGGCTCGGAGAACAGCTGACACCAGATCTCCTCGCCGCGCAGCATCTTCGGCAGGTACCGCTTCTTCTGCGCCTCCGAGCCGACCTCCAGAATCGTGTTGCCCGGCATGGACAGGCCGATGAAGAACGCACTGTTCGGCAGATCGTAGTCGCGCGACTCCTGGCTCCAGATGATCTGCTCAGCACTGGTCAGTCCCTGGCCGCCGTACTCCTTCGGCCAGGTGAGCCCGGCAAAACCGGCGTCGTAGAGCTTGGCCTGGAAATCCCTCTGCTCCGCGATCACGGCGGCCTGGCCCCTGCTCTCGGCCTCGGCCTCGTCGTCACCGGACGCCCGGCGCGGCGCGTTGGCCGCCAGCCACGCCCGTGCCCTCGCGCGGAAGTCCTCGCTCATCGGCGCACCTCTCGTTGGTCTGCCCGGACACGCGACCAGGCGAAAAACTGAAATCAGTTATACTTCTTGTCTGGCTCCGAGCGAAGCATGGGGCCAGATCCCATGTCAACCAGCGCGTGCACATCGTCGCACCTGCGTTCGGCACGCGGTTCCATGGGCGGCTCATGGCTCTACGCCGCGGGCCGGCGCGATGGCTCGAAGGGACTCCGCACGGATGCAGGTAACCGGCACGCAGCAGCGTGAAGCGTGGCAGCGGGCCGAGTTCCCGCCCGTGGAAAAGGTGACCGGCGGGGTGTGGTCCGTGCCGGTGCCGATTATCGGCAACCCGCTGCGGTACGTGCTCAGTTATCTCATCGAGCACGACGCCGGCTTTGTCATGATCGACCCTGGCTGGAACCACCCGGATAGCTGGCAGGCACTGACGAGCGGGATGAGCAGGTGCGAGATCCCGCTCAGCGCGGTCACCGCGGTGCTGGTCACGCATGTGCATCCCGACCACCACGGCCAGTCCGGCAAGGTCCGTGACGCCTCTGGCGCGTGGGTAGGCATGCACCCGGCCGAGGATGCATTCCTGGAGCTTCGTGGCGACCGCGGCGTGATGCGCGACGGGATGGAGTACTACCTGCGCTGGTCCGGCGCCCCGGCCAGCCACCTCGAGGAACTGATCGCCAGCAGGCAGCACGCGGGCCAGGTGGCGCCGATGGTGCGGGCCGACCGGCTGATCGAGCACGGCGACGAGATCAAATTGCCCGGGCTGCGGCTACGCCCGGTATGGACTCCGGGTCACACGCCAGGTCACCTGTGCTTCCACGACGAAACGCACGACCTGCTGCTGACCGGCGACCACATCCTGCCCAGGATCACGCCGAACATCTCGTCCTACGACATGTCGTCCAACCCGCTCGACGACTACCTGGCCTCGCTGGGCACGCTCCGCGGTATCCAGCCGCGTGAGGTGCTGCCCGCGCACGAGTACCGGTTCGCCGATCTGGACTCCCGTCTCGATGACCTGGCCGAGCATCACAAGGAGCGGCTTGCCGAGACCGAGGAGATCCTTGCCCGCGGCGGCGCCGCGGGCCTGACCGCGTGGCAAGTAGCGACCGGCGTGACCTGGTCACGCCCTTGGTCGGAGCTGGCGTCCTTCCAGCGGCAGGCGGCGGTCGGCGAAGTGCTCTCGCATCTGCGTCAACTCCAGTCCCGCGGCCTTGCTGGCGAAACCGACGTGGACGGTGTGGGCAGGTGGACCGGCAATGTACCTGACATAACAGACTAACCAGACTGGAACTCTGCGACCTGAGGCGCGGGCGAGGCCCGTATCGCCGACGTTTGAGTAGTAGGTGTCGCGATAACAGCACTAGCTCCTCGAGCGTCATGGAGTTGATCTTGATCTGGGCTGACCGGTAGCAGTCTGGTCGTCATTTGTCCGGGCTGCGCCATGACGAGCCTGCTTAGGATCTGCTTACTTGCTAGTTTCAGGTGTCATTAGACCCGCTAACGAAAGGCCGGCCTTGGCGCATCGCCTGGAGTGGCTCGAGGAGGGTGCGCATCTTGTCGCGCCAGGCGTGTACCGGATACCGCTGCCGCTGCCGCTGGACGGACTGCGGGCGGTCAACGTGTACGCGATCGAGGCCGCCGACGGGCTGGTGCTGATCGACTCGGGCTGGGCGCTGGCCAATTCTCGGGGCCAGCTGGACCGCTCACTGGCCAGCATCGGCGCAGGGCTGCCAGACGTACGCCAGTTCCTGGTCACCCACCTGCACCGCGACCACTACACGCAGGCCATCGCCATCCGGGCTGAGCTCGGCACGCGTGTTGCGCTCGGCGCGCAGGAGAGGCACTCGATCGAAAGGCTGCTCGGCCCGGACTTCCGGGCCCTTAACGCGCAGCTGGCGCAGCTCACGCTGGCCGGAGCCGAGCCGGTGGCCAGAAAGCTGGCCGAGCTGACCAGCGGCGCCCCCGGCATGGGGCCTGCGGACTTCGGCTACGACTTCCCCACCGAGTGGATTACCTCGGGGCAGGTTTTCGATCTTGGCACCCGGACGCTGGAAGCGGTAGCGACGCCGGGCCACACACGTGGTCACCTGGTATTCGCCGATGCCGCGCAGGGGCTGCTGTTCGCCGGGGACCATGTGCTGCCGCACATCACTCCCTCTATCGGGTTCGAGGAGGCACCCCCGGCGCTGCCGCTCGGGGAGTACATGCAGTCACTCAACGTGGTCCGCCGGATGCCGGACATGACCCTGCTACCCGCGCACGGGCCGGTATCTGCGAGCACGCACGCCAGGATCGACGAGCTGATCGACCACCACGACGGACGGCTTGCTGCGATGGCGGACGTGCTGGCCGGCAGCGGTCAGCTCACCGGATATCAGGTGGCAGTGGAGGTGCCGTGGACCTCGCGGAAACAGCGACTGGCAGAGCTGGACGTCATGAACCAGACGCTGGCAATCTGCGAGACGGTCTACCACCTGGACCTGCTGGTGGCCCGGTCCGCAGCGACCAGCTCTGTCACCGACGGAGTCCGGCGCTACCAGCTAGTGACGCTGCAGACGTAGCTTCGAGCAGTCCAGACTCAGCCAGGAGGGATACGCGATGACCCAGTTGCCCACCGCCGCGGCCGCGGGCTCAAGCAGCGCTGGCAGGCGACCGGGCCCGGACGGCATCGCCGTCCGGGCCCGGTTTCTGCCAGGAGGGGCTCCCTACGGCGCGCGGTGCGACGAGCCGTACGGGTCCTGCCCGAATTGGTCGTGCTGACCGAGGTCCTGCTGGCCGCTCATGCCAGGCTGGCCGCTCATGCCAGGCTGGCCGCTCATGCCAGGCTGGCCGCTCATGCCAGGCTGGCCGCTCATGCCAGACTGGCCGCCGCGGGTGTACATCGAACCCTGGTTGCCGAGCATGGCGGTCGAGACCACCAGAGTCCTCGCCGCGTGGTCACCGATCCGCTGCCGGTATCGCGAGCAGAGCATGACGATAAGTCCAAGTAGCCCGGTGATTGGCCACATCCAGGGTGCCGCGTCGAAGAGCAGGCAGATCCAGCGGATGAACATCTGTGGCAGGGTGGCCGGCCCGCCGCTCTTGCTGATCACGCGCAGGCCGAACCACTTCATCGCGAATGTCTGCCCGTTGTGCGAGTGCGGCCTGATGACCCAGTACCACAGGCCTATCAGCACGAACAGGACGACGAAGACCACGCCGCCCAAGATGTGGAGCAGTGTGCTGTTGGTGCGGTCGAACGGTATCGATACGAGCCCAGGGATCACCCAGACAAGGAAGGCGTCGATCCAGTACTGGACGATGCGACGCCCAGTCACCCGGGTCTCCGCCTCGTTGACCGGGGTCATCGAGCCTGGCTGGCTCTGCCATCCCTGCCCTGGCTGGCCGCCGTACTGCTGGCTAGGGATGGCACCCTGCTGCTGACCAGGGAAGCCGCCCGTCTGCTGACCCGGTATGCCGCCCGCGGGTGTGCTGCCGAAGTCCTGCTGTCCTGGCATGGTGCCCTGTTGCGCGCCTGCGCTGGTCTGTTCGCCGGGACGAGCGCCCTGCTGGGCAGCGCCCCACTGATCAGGCCCGTCCCTCTGAGGCATGCTGCTCATCTGATCCCCCGATCCACGCCCGCCATGACGGCGTTTGCGGCAGCTTCCTAACGGGCTGCCGCTAGGCGTAAACCGGTTCGTACCCCGGCCGATGCCCCAGACACCTCTGGCATCACAGAGCCGATTCTGTCGATTCTGCCACGGTCAGGAGATTTGCGATATGACCACTATAGGGATTGTTGTCGGCTTGGTGATTGCCGCCCGGACGAAGGCCCATCACCCACGCATTCGCGCCGCGGTTAAGAACGCGTGAGTCCGCAGAACCTGACTACCTGGGGTCGGAACGCGTGTGCATCCGAGGCAAGGCAGGCCAGTTCGGGAACGAAAAGCCTGGCATCGACGGTTCCCACGCCGGAGGCGAGATCGTAGCCGGGTCGAGCGTCGAACCCGACGACCGTGTGCCATTTCCCGTCCTGCTTGAAACTCACCGTGTTGTCACCGCGGAGGACGTCCACAATCCCTGGCGCGTGGAACTGCGACATGAGGTATAGGTACGGGTTGATCAGCCCGATCGGATGTCCCGCGACCTGATCCGCAAGGGCCACGATGCCCGCGAACTCCGGGGTCGCCTCACTGGTGCCGCAGGTCGGATACCAGCCAGCGGGCTGACCGCTGAAGCTCTGGTACATGTCCGCGCCGCCATTGCACGCACCGCTCATCGAAATGTCCGGCACGCCGCGACTGGTGCCGACGACGCGGGCCACGCCGTCCTGATACGGCGGGCGCCCGAAGACGGCGGACTTGCCGCCGCCGCCAGCCAGTGGGCTGTCCTGGCTGCTGCCGGTGATGTAGCGGAGGGTGGGCTTGTTGTAGCCGTCGTTCCAGACTGTCGGCCTTGAGACGTTCATCCCGGCCGCGTCGAGGTGCAGTTGGACCCCTCCGACGCCGGTCACAAGCGGGTCGCTGTCCGGCCATGATGTCACCGGGTGCAGGAAATAGGTGTACCCGTCGTAATGCACGTCGGCGGCGCCGCTGTCGCCTGACGCCGCGAGTACCGTGACGCCCATGGCGGCCGCGTCCTTGTATGCCCCGCGGAGCGCGAGCAGTCGCTTCGGGCTCGCGAAACTGAGCTCACTGGCGCTGAAGCTCTGGCTGATCACGCCGCCGAGGTGATGATCGACCACGTACGTCTCGGCCTTGACTATCGCCGGGAAGCCCGTGCTGCCCTCGTTTTCCGCCGTCGGAGTCTCTACCAGCAGGATGCTGGCGCCTGGCGCGATCGCATGGGAGTACTCGACATCCAGATCCGTCTCGCCGGCCCAGCCCTCGCGGTTACCGTTCGCCCGGTACCTGGCCACCTTGCCGGCCGGCTGGATTATCCGCAGCGACGGCGGCGGCAGGCCCGCGGCCTTGTCGAATACCGCCAGGTCCTGCCGGACCGTCGGTGACCCATAGGAGTCGACGATCACGATGGTCTCGCCCTTGCCGTTGATGCCCTCCTTGTACAGCGGCTTCAGGTCGAAGGCCTGCTGGATCTGGCTGGCTGTGTAGCAGGCGATCTTGAAATGTCGCTCGCAGAACGCGGTGCTCGGCTCGCCCTGAAGCGCTGTGTGCAGATGCACCAGGCCGGGCTGTATCAGTATGTCGGGCGGCGCCTGACTGGCCAGGGGAACCGCCGCCGCTCCCGAAGCCAGGCCGAGCAGCAGGACTGTGCCGCTGGCGGCCGCCGCTGACCGGGCAACGCGCATCTGTCATCTCCTCGGCCGCGCACGCCGCACCGGGTTGGGGTCCTCGGCAAGCGGGCCGCTAAGGTCCGCCGGCGATGATGGCGCGCAGATCGAATTATGATGCACTTTCGAGGTTTTGACAGCCGATCGAACCGCTATATCACTACGCGTCCCTGACCCCGGTCCCTGTGTTACCTCGGTGCTGGCCGGCGTAGCGTGAACGTATCGCGCACCGGAGAGGTGAATGAAGCTCAAGCTTGACCTGCACGACATCTACAACCGTGGCCAGGACATCGACCACGCGCTGCGCGCGATCATCGACGAGGCCGTCAGGACTCGCGCGCCGCTGGTCGAGATCATTCCTGGCAAGGGCTCGGGCCAGCTCAAGAAGCACGTGCTGCGATTCCTCGAACAGCCGGAAATCAAGAAGATCTATCACCGGGTGGAGAAGGACTCCAAGAACTTCGGGCGAGTTTTCGTTCACTTCAGGTGGAAGTAGACCGGCCGGATCGGCGCCACCGCCTGGCTGGCCCGCCATGCACGCCCCTGGCCCCGCGCCCGCGAGCCGCACGCTGCGTGCCCGGCGCGCCCCTGGAAGCACCCGGCAGCACCGACGCCCTGGCGGCGTGCCGCCCGCCGCGCGAGCGCCCGCCAGCCCTTTCATCTGCCAGCCGTACCGGCAGGCAGTCAGCCAGCGGCATTTCGTCGCGGTCATCCCCGTGAACCCACCCGAACCCCATGTCCCGCTCCCCCGAGCGAAGCCGCCGGAATGCAGCGGCGGCTAATCCCCCCCGCTCAGATGGTGTCATCGCAGATCACGACATGCCAGCACCGGCGCCATGCCGGCACCGGCGCCGCGAGGCTTGCGCCCTTAACGCCGGCAAGGCCTTCTGGCGGGGATTATGACCGTTTGCCAGAATCATGGCAGGATAGCCGCCATGAAGTTGCTGCTTCGCATCCTGATTACGGCCGTCGCTCTCGGCGTGGCCGCGTGGCTGATACCCGGCATCCAAGTCGGTGGCGCCTCGGACGCCAAGAAGGCTTTGACTCTCGTAGTCATCGCGCTGATCTTCGGTGTGGTGAACGCGGTGCTCAAGCCGATCATCAAGACGATCGGCTGCTTGTTCTACATACTCACGCTCGGGCTCATCGGCCTGGTCGTCAATGGCCTGCTGCTATGGCTGTGCAGCTGGATCGCTGGCAAGCTGTCGCTGCCCTTCCACATCACCGGGTTCTGGGCAGCGTTCTGGGGTGCGATCATCGTCGGGCTGGTGGCCTGGCTGCTGAGCATGGTCCTCGACGACCGGGTCCCGGCTAAAAAGCACGCTGCATAGCCCGCCGCGGCACGGTTCCGGGCCTCCGCGCCCAGAAGCTCCTAGTGTTTGCGTGCAGGGCGGAAGGTCCGCCTCGGTGCTGGGGGTAGTCCATGCGTCAGGCGTGGCCGGTGGTCGACCTGTTCTCCGGCGCGGGCGGCATGAGCTGCGGATTCCAGCGCCATCCCGACTTCATGGTGGTCGGAGCGGCGGATGCGCAGATAGGCAAGCCGAGCACCGGCCAGGGGACGCTCGGCTGCAACGCCAGCTACCTGGCCAACATCGGGGTGCTTCCGGTGGCCGCGGACCTGAGCACAACTGATCCGGCCGAGGTATGCCAGGCAATGGAACTTGGCGGCGCCAGGCCGGTCGTGCTGACTGCCTGCCCGCCGTGCACCGGCTTCTCCCGCACGATGGCCAGCAATCACCTCCGCGATGACCGGCGGAACGGGCTGGTTCGCCGGGTCGCTGACTACGCTGGGCTGCTCCAGCCAGACATCGTCCTGGTGGAGAACGCGCGCGAACTGGTAACGGGGCGGTTCGCCCGGCATCTGCATGACCTGACCGGAAGGCTGACCCGGCTCGGCTACCGGACCGCAGCGAGCACCCACTTCCTCGACGCCTTCGGCCTTCCGCAGCGGCGCGAGCGCGCCCTCGTCGTAGCTGTCCGGCGGCCGTTGCGGGTCCGCGAACTGCCAGCACTCTGGGACGGCTGGCGACCGGACGTCAAGGCCACGCACGTCCGCCGCGCGATCTGGGACCTGCCTCAGGTACCAGCCGGGCAGGTCCATCCCGGTGACCCACTGCACGTCTCGCCAGCCTTCCGTTCCGCCGCAAACGGGCGTCGGCTCGCTGCCGTGCCGCGGGACGGAGGAAGCTGGGCCGATCTCCGGAGCCGGCCGGACAGTAGTGTCCTGCTCACTCCGGCCATGGCCAGGCGAGCCGCCGCGGGTGACCTCGGCAGCCATCCCGACATCTACGGTCGGCTGCACTGGGACCGGCCAGCGGTCACCATCAAGCGCGAGTGCGGCCACATTGGCAACGGCAGGTACGCCCATCCCGAGCAGGACCGGCTGTGCACCGTGCGGGAAATGTCGATCCTGCAGGGCTTCCCGCGCGACTACCGGCTGACCGGCTCGATGGCGAACATGTACCGGCACGTCGGCGACGCCGTGCCGCCGCTGATCAGCTTCCAGCTAGCCGGCCTGTGTCGGTGGATCCTCACCGGCGAGCGGCCCGGTCCCGAGGAACTCATCCTGCCCGCCTGCCACCTCTTGGCCGCCGACCTGCAGCGGGCCGACTAAGCCATGGCTACTGCGAACCCGCTCCGATACACTCAAGCCATGCAACGACTGCAGCACTTCTGCTGGTGGCCGCTCTAGCGGCCGCTTGTCCTTGCAGTTCTTCGACGGCGCGCCCGCTGGGAGCGCCGTTTTCATTTCGGAACGGGCGGGCTGCCTGGCGGGCTGATTCTCCAGGAGGCTCGTGTCATGCCCACTCTTACTACCACCGCGTCGGCGCTGGCCAGCCAGCACCGCAGCGCCAGGCTTGAGCAAGAGATCACCGACAACCCCGGCGCGTTCAGGATCCTGACCGGCGACCGGCCGACCGGCCCGCTGCATATCGGTCACTACTTCGGCACTCTGGCGAACCGGGTCCGGCTCCAGCAGGCCGGGGTGGAACTGCTGGTGCTCATCGCCGACTACCAGGTCATCACGGACCGGGTCGCTACGAACGACTTGCGCCGCGACGTGCTCGGACTGGTAGCCGACTACCTAGCCGCCGGCATCGATCCGGATCGGGCTACCATCTTCGCGCACAGCCAAGTCGAGGCGCTTAACCAACTTCTGGTGCCTTTCCTGAGCCTGGCAAGCGTCGCCGAGATCGGCAGGAATCCGACCGTCAAGGATGAGATGGCGGCGGCCGGCTCGGCAACGATGTCCGGTCTCATGTTCGCCTACCCGGTGCACCAGGCGGCCGACATCCTGGCCTGCCGGGCCAACCTGGTGCCGGTCGGCAAGGACCAGCTGCCGCACCTGGAGATCAGCCGGGTCATCGCGCGCAGGTTCAACGAGCGGTACAGCCCGCAGCGACCCTACTTCGCCGAGCCCGATGCGCTGCTGAGCAACGCGCCCCTGCTGCTCGGCGTGGACGGCAGGAAGATGGGCAAGAGCAACGGCAACTCCGTGCCGCTGCACGCGACCGCCGATGAGACAGCGCGGCTGGTAGCCAAGGCAACGACGGACTCCGAGCGGCTCATCACCTACGAGCCGCAGCGGCGACCCGAGGTATCCAGTCTGGTGCTGATCGCAGCCCTGTGCCGGGCCGAGCCGCCGGAGGCTGTCGCGGATGAGATCAGAGCGGGCGGCGCGGTAGCGCTCAAGGCGGCAGTCACCGAGGCGATCAACGAGCGGTTCGCCGCGATCAGGGCCCGCCGGGTCGAGCTCGCGACCGAGCGAGGGTATCTGCGCGACGTGCTCGCGATCGGGAACGAGCGCGCCAGGGCGGCGGCGAGCGCGACGCTCGCGGATGTCCGCGAGCTGATGCACACGAGCTACTAGTAGCCGGCGCCCGTGAATGCGATCATGCCGGTCCGCTGCGGACCGGCGGGGCCGCGGTGCCCCGGGGACCCGCGTTCCGCTCATATTTGGTTGCCATTATATACGTGCACAGTTATATTAGGTTAGTGCAGTCGACGTTCGAGGTGATCGCGGAACCGACCCGCCGCCGGATTCTGGACTTGCTGCTCGATGGCGAGCGGCCGGTCGGCGACCTGGTGACCGAGCTGGCGATGAGCCAGCCGGCCGTGTCCAGGCACCTGCGGGTCCTTCGCGACGCAGGGCTCGTCGCCAGTCGCACGGACGCACAGCGACGGCTCTACCGGCTGGACGCCGGGCCGCTGGCGGCTATGGACGACTGGCTGCAGCCGTACCGGCGGCTATGGGCCTCGCGGCTGGACAGCCTGGCCAGGCACCTGGACGAGATGGATGACCGACAGGACGGGAAGGACTCGTGATGACCGATACCGACATGCCCCTGGAGCAGGACTACGGGGTGCTGGAGCGCGGCGGCGGCACGGTCACGCTCCGGTTCACCAGAAAGCTCGCGCATCCGCCGGAGAAGGTGTGGCGAGCGCTAACTGAGGCCGAGCACCTGGCCGCCTGGTTCCCCACCACGATCGAGGGTGACTACGCAGTGGCTGGCGCGCCGCTGAAGTTCAGCTTCCGGGAGGTGCCGATGCCGCCAATGGACGGCCAGGCGCTCACGTGCGAGCCGCTGGAGCTGCTGGAGTTCGTCTGGGGCGACGAAACGCTCAGGTTCGAGCTGACGGCGCACGAGTCAGGGACCGTGCTGGGGTTCTCCGCGACCTTCGCCGACATCGGCAAGGCCGCCAGAGATGGCGCTGGCTGGCACGTCTGCCTGGACCAGCTGGGCTACAGCCTGGACGGTCGGACGGCTCCGTTCACATCCGACGACAGATGGCGGCTGGTCCATCCCGAGTACGCCACCAGGTTCGGTGCCGATGCCGCGACGGAGGGGCCGCCGAAGGAGTGGGAAGACACGTACGGGCCAGCCTGACGGCGCATACAGCGCGGCGGGCGGGCCGCATGTCCGCTGGCCCGCCGCAGTAGGTACACAGCAGCCGGCGGGCCGCATCGCAATGCGGCCCGCCGGCTTTGTCGTGCTAAGCGGTGGATGAGGTCAGGCCGAGCTTGGCCATCTCCTCCTGCACCATCGCCTCGTGCTCGTCCTCGTCTCGCTTGGCGTCACGTGGCCGCCAGCGACCGCGCAGCAGCGGGATGCTCAGCAGGAAGAAGATCATCCCGCCGAAGCACACCCAGAACCACGTCCGCCACTGTCCAGGAGACTTCGCGAGCGCCGAGGAAACCTGCGGCCCGTACGTCGAGACGTACGAGCTGACGCTCGGCGGCACCTTCGACAAGGCCGTCAGCTCCGCTGTGTACGGCTTGAGCGTGTTCAGCTGCGGCGCTGCGGCGATCACGCCGTCGATGGCCGTCTTGTTGGCGCCGATCGACGTGAGCATCGCCAGCCCCTTGGCCCCGCCGCCGGCCGCGGCGATGGCCGCGTCGATCAGTTTCGGGGGAGCCGTGGCCGGGTTCGGGTAGGCAGCTAGCTTGGCGAACAGCGTCGGGTTCGACTGAAGCACGGCCAGCTGTGGCGCGAACTTAGCCGCGTCGGCTATCTGTGTACTGTACTTCTCAGCCGTGGCCACGACCGTCGGGTGCGCACCGGCCCACGTGAGTGCCGGATACGCGGCCAGGTCCCCGCCCACCGTCGAGCCATAGTTCACGATCGGCGTGACCGACGTGATCACGACAGGGATGATCAGGAACGACGCGAAGACCACGACGCGGATTATCCAGCCCCAGATCGCCAGCCCGGCAGCGATGGCAGCCGGGTTCCGGTGCTCGACAGTCTCGGTGAAACTGGCCATCCAGGGGGTGTAGGCGACGCCCATGAAGAACAGCATGATGGCCAGCATCGCCGCGATCGTGCCGAAGTGGGGGTGCGCCCCGACCTTGGCCTGCTCCAGGAACAGCACGATCAGCACCGCCGCGCCGACGCCGCCGATCACCATGAACGGCTTGCGGACCCGGACCCGGTCGGAGAGCAACCCGACGAGGACCACCCCGCCGGCGTTGAATGACCAGGCCCAGTAACCCAGGTTGTTGGCCTCCTTCAGGGGGTAACTGAAGATCGAGGTCGCGTAGATCACGAGGAACCCGACCAGGGCGTAGTACATCAGCAGCATGACCGAGACCGCGATGGCGGAGACGATGATGTCGGCCTTGATCAGCTGCCGCCAGTGGTTCTTCAGCGCCGCCTCGACATCCAGCCCCTTGGCCCGCATCTCGATGAGGGCCCGGTCCCGCATGCTGACCATTAGCTGGTCGCGTAGCTGCGGCGACAGTTCTCGCAGCCCGAGCAGGGCGATCAGGAAGACCACGATGCCGACGACGCCGCAGATGCGGTACTCGTGCGTCCAGAATCGCGTGGTGGTAATGAGGGTCGGGATCGTGATGCTGCCGACGATCGCTACGATCAGGCTGCCGAGCACTGGGCCCGTTGTCCAGAAGCCCATGGCAGTGGCCCGGCCCACCTGCGGGGAGAAGTCGCGGATGAGCGCGGGGGTTGCGACCAGGCAGACGCCTTCGACTATGCCGACGGCGAAGCTCTCGATGGTGAACACGTACCGGTTAGTCGCGGTCGGGAGCACGAACTCCACGAACACGGCAGAGAAGAGCAGGCCGAAGACCACCAAGTTCGCCCGGCCGTACCGGTCGGTGAGCCCGGCGAACAGGGAACCGAAGGCGCCGAGCAGGTTACCCAGTGCCAGGGTCAGCACGTAGAACTTGAAGGTCATGCTCAGGTTCGTCAGGAGCAGCGTGGACACGGAACCGCCCACGTATGCCTCGTAGTACAGGGTGATCGTGCCGAGCACGACGATGGCCAGGTAGAAGACCCTGCGCCCGGTATCGGGGTACGAATCGAGCTGCCGGTGGATCAGCGAGGAGGCAAAACCCCGTTGCCCGGAGACTGGATCCGCGGTGGCTGCTGTCATACGGTCCTCCTTGCTGTGAACCGGATGTGTATGCCGGAATGACTACATGCCGACTAGACGGTATCCCCACCCCCGGTACGTAGGCAATGGTCTGTTCTGAGGCAGGTCACCGGCTCGTTACCCACGGGCACGGCAAGATCGCGCAACCAGCCGAGCGCTGCCGGCAGGCTCCACTCCTCGAGGTCACTGTGATCACGGTCTTCGGCGCGGTGCAGGGTGGCGTGCCGGAGATTCGCCGCGAGCGACCGCGCCAGGGCTCCGGGCACGGCATCGTCCTGCGAGGCCCGGCCGCAACCTGACCTACGGTCGCCGTGCCTCTTCCGTGCGAGAGGCAAGGCACGAGGTAGCCCTGAGGTAGCCCTGCCCCCGTGGCAGAGGGCTACCGGCACGTTCCGGGCAGCGCGACCTACGCCGCCCACCCAGGCAGAGTGCATCCAAGTCCGCCTACCGGACAAGGGGAGGCTTCCCCATCTGGGGACGCCTGCCCATTCAGGGGTTGTGCGGAATTCGGACAGCATGCGAGCCGGCGGTTCCGTGTCGGGCACCGGCTCCGGCACAGCAACGCGCCGCTACCGGGGCAATGTGCCACTAGCGGTCAACCAGTGCTCCGGCTGACACGTCAGATAGTCACCGCTGAAACCCCCCGCAGCGAGGATTGCTCTTCTGATGACTAAGCCCCACGACTGCTGCGTTCGTCACGCAGCCCTGCTCCGCGAGTTGGCTGACAGCCTCGACGCCTGCACGGCCGCCATGTCCCGCCTATCCGAGCCGCCGCCAGTGCAGCCCCTGCATGTCGTCGGCTGCGAGCCCGGGCCCGAGCCCGAGCGGGCACAGCGGCTCGCCGAGGTGATCACGTTCCCGAGCGGCGGGGCGGCCCGGCAAAGCTGACCCGGCTCCCTGCTGTGCCGCGGTCAGGACTCCGCTGCTATGCCGCGGTCAGGACTCCGCTGCTATGCCGGGGTCGGGACCAACGACGGTCATTAAAGTCGTTCACTATCGGTTCTTGGTCCTCCCCGCCGTTACCGTGCCCTCAGGCCCGTCAGGATCGAGTTATGGCGATCGACGTCGTTCCAGTACGACCCGGCCTGGTCGGCACAGTTCCAGGCCGAGGCGGCCACGCTGACTGAGCTGCTCGGGCCCTGGCTGGCCGGACGAATCGAGCACATCGGCTCGACCTCAGTTCCAGGGCTGAATGCCAAACCCATCCTGGACATGATGGCGGGCGTCCACGATCTGACCTGCGCCAGCGACGCGATTCTCCTCCTGATCAGACATGGCTACATCCACTACCAGCACCGGCCAGCGACGCTGGCCTTGTACAAGCTGCGGCCTGTCGATCCTGAGCAGGCCAGCCATCACCTGCACCTGACCGAGCCGGGCAGCAGCCTATGGAATGAGCGACTGGCTTTCCGCGACGCGCTTCGGGCTGACCCGGCGCTGGCGCGCCAGTACCAGGAGCTCAAAGTCCGGCTCGCTGCTGACAGCCCGGATCTGGCGGCATATACAGCGGGCAAGCGACCGTTCGTCGTCCGGGTTCTCGAGGAAGCCGGGATAATGGCTGAACAATGGCGCTCTGCAGTCGACTCCGCTGGCTGAGCCGCAAGGTTTGGTTGGTAATGCTCGCTCGCTCCCAGCGAGGGCTTGACACAGCAGCGTCGGTTAGAAGAATCTAACGGTTAGTGGATGCTAACCGAGATCGCGATGCTGGCCGGTGGGGGGCGCTGGCTGATGGCACGCGCCTGGCCATCGTCGCTCGCCTGTCGGAGGGGCCTCAGGCTGTTGGACAGCTGGCTGCCGGGCTGCCGGTGAGCCGATCGGCGGTGTCTCAGCATCTGAAGATCCTTAAGGATGCCGGCCTGGTGGAGGACGTAGCGGCGGGAACACGGCGGATTTACCGGCTCAACCCGGCCGCGCTGGCCGCGCTGCGGGATCAGCTCGACACCTATTGGCAGCGCGCACTGGCCAGATACGTCGATGCCGCACAAGCACCGACCAAGGAGGACTCATGACCCAGCCCGACGCAGCGACCGTGCGGAAGGAAGTCGTGGTCGACGCGCCAATCGAGCGTGCTTTCACAGTGTTCACCGACCGGTTCGGGGACTTCAAGCCGCCGGAGCACAACATGCTCGGGGCACCGATCGCCGAGACTGTCTTTGAGCCGCGCGTGGGCGGCGGCATTGTGGACCGGGCGACGGATGGCAGCGAGTGCCGGTGGGCGCGGATTCTGGCCTTCGACCCGCCGGACCGGGTGGTGTTCAGCTGGGACATCAGCCCACAGTGGACGATCGAGACAGACCCGGCTCAGGCCAGCGAGGTAGAGGTGCGGTTCTTTGCCGAGTCGCCGACGCGCACGCGGGTGGAGCTGGAGCACCGGCACATCGACCGGCACGGACCGGGATGGGAGGCCATCACCGCCGGGGTGGACGGCCCGGAGGGTTGGCCGCTGTACCTAGGACGCTATGCCGCGCTCGTAAAGGAGAGCTGACGTGCCGCCGATCGTCACCACCGCCGACATCGCCCGCCCGGCGCCAGTCGATGCCACCCGATCGGGCACGTCTCGACCTGCCGTAGAGCAGGGGGCACACCGCCGGACTCGGCCTGGCTCTCCCGGCATCGGTGGGAATGGGACCCGGCCCGGCTCGACGAACTGATCCGCGCCACGGAACCTGGCACGCTGTACCTCTGCGGAGGCGCGGACAACCAGCTGGAGCTGGCCGATCGCTTCACCCAGGTGTTCTTGCTGGAGATCGACGAGCCCACCATGCTGGCCCGGCTAGATGCGCGCCAGGACGACGAGTGGGGCCGAGCCGGGGACTCTCGTGAGTACGTACGCCGCGTCCTGCCGGGATACCAGGATCGCCTTCGCGCCTTCGGGGCGGTGGTTATCGACGCCAGACAGCCACTCGACCAAGTGGTGGACGCAATCCTCGCTCGCCCCCGTCCTGATGGAACTACCCCAGGACGCTGCCGACGCGATTGACCACATACTCGGGAGCTAAGGCACTCCCCTATGGCAGCAGACTTGGCAGCAGTTGGAGCCGCCGGATTTGTCCGGGACGGGCGTTGAGCTGGCGCGCTCGGAGGGACTCGAACCCCCAACCTTCTGATCCGTAGTCAGATGCTCTATCCGTTGAGCTACGAGCGCTTGATTTAGTTGTGCTGACCTGCGGTTACGCGGACGGCGTTACCGTACTCGCATGTGCTGCGTCGGTGCAAGACGCCTTAGGGACCACGCCGAAGACCATCCGCTCCTACCCTGACTCCGGTGCGAGCCCTGATCACTGGCTCGCGGTTAAGCATATGGCACCGGAGCCGGAAGGGCGGCGCGCATATCTTGCGCCGGCCCGCGAGCGCACCCCGGCGGCCACTGCCCAGCTGGCACGGGCGTGTGGCACGATCAGGGGCCAGCCACTGCCGGATCGGCAACCCACCGAGGCCGGCCCCCTAACTAGATAGGGCTCTGATGGAGAACACTCGCCTGGGCAAGACCGGGCTGAAGGTTAGCAGGATCGCGCTGGGCTGCATGAGCTACGGGGATCCCACGGCCCCCGGAGCGCACGCATGGGCCCTAGACGACGATGACGCCCAGCCGTTCTTCCGCCAGGCGGTCGAGCTCGGCCTGACTTTCTGGGACACGGCGAATGTTTACCAGCTCGGGACGTCAGAGGAAGTCGTGGGCCGGGCTATCAAGCGTTACGCCCGCCGCGAGCACATTGTCCTGGCCACCAAGGTGTTCGGCCGGATGCATGACGGCCCGGGTGGCCAGGGCCTGTCCCGCAAGGCGATCCTCGAGCAGGTCGACGCCTCTCTGGCTCGGCTCGGCACTGACTACATCGACCTTTACCAGATCCATCGGTTCGACCCCGAGACTCCGGTCGAGGAAACCATGGAAGCCCTGCATGACATAGTCAAGGCCGGGAAGGCCCGCTACATCGGGGCCTCGTCCATGTACGCATGGCAGTTCGCCAAGCTCCAGCACGCCGCTGCCCTGCACGGCTGGACCCAGTTCGTCGCGATGCAGAATCAGTACAACCTGCTTCGACGCCACGATGAGCGAGAGCTGCTGCCCATGTGCGCGGATATGGGTGTCGGTGCTGTGCCGTACTCGCCTCAGGGCAAAGGACGCCTGGCACGTCCCTGGGGCGAACAGTCAGTCCGCTCCACTGTGGATAAAGTCGTCCAGTCCTTCGACTCGCCTCTCGATGAGCCCGTCGTCGACGCAGTCCAGCGCGTCGCCGAGAATCGGGGCGCGGCCATGGCCCAGGTCGCGCTGGCATGGGTGCTGCACAGTCCCTTCGTCTCCGCACCCATCGTCGGCGCTACCAAGCCCCACCACCTGCCGGAAGCAATCGCAGCACTGGACCTGCACCTCACCGACGACGAAATCCGGTCACTCGAAGAGCCGTACACACACCATGGGCCCGCCTGGTTCTGACGAGCTGCGGTTCTCACCAAACAACACCAGCACCACTACCCGCCCGCACCGGCCGCCCAGGCAGCGCGAAATGCGGGCTGCTCCGGCCCGCCAGGTGAGCCTGCCCGGAACGGAAATGGAACGGGATGGACCGCCTCTGTGGTGTAGGCAGGCTCATCCCGTGGAGGATCTTGTGGCACTCCGCGACTCCATGCGCGATTCGGCGGCCGCCGACGCGATCATGCTGCGGCAACACAGAGCCGCGGCGAGCAGCCCGTTCGTCCTGGCGCTCGTTGCGTTCCTCCCGGCCGTCGCCAGAGGGCTGGTCCAGAGGCAGCCGGTTCCCGTGGTCATCTTTGGCGTGCTAGCAGCGCTGACAATCTGGCTGTGGGTCGTGGTGATCCGGCGATGTGGCCACCTGGATATCGCCGCCGACACCATCACCTTTGTCAACGGGAGGGGCACGACGATAGCCACCCTGAACCGCCAGCAGGGTGATCTGCTCCGGGTGGGCGGAAGCGCCTCGCAGCAGTGGGGTAACACGCGGTACCTGACGATCGAGGGAACCGCGACGCGCATCTCGCTCGGCCTGTACAAGCTCAAGGAAGTGCGCCAGGCCTGCACCGCAAAGGGATGGCGTTTCCAGTAGAACGTCACCGTTCCCAGTCGTCCGTCGCTAGCCAGAAAAGTTCTTCGGCAGGAAGATGAATGACGGACAGTAGTAAACGCTGACCGGCAGTACAGCGCGCGGTCCAGTCCTTTTCGTGACCTTTATGCAATGCCGGGCGACCCATATCAGCCGCGGGTCGGTCGTCGAGGGCGCCTGCACGAAGATGTGGACGTCGTTGAGCTCGATCAGCGACTTCAGATCCGAAAGTGTCGGCGCCGGGATGGTGCCGGTGAACCCGCCGATCGGCACTACCTCCCTGCCGCTCGCGTAGATAAATGGCGCGGCCAGGACCGCGGTCTGCGTCGCCATCAGGTAGGGCGTGCCCCGATTGGCCGCCTCGAGCCCAGGCAGGATCTGAGCCGCCTGGAATCCCGCACCGAAGAAGTCAATGGCGTCGGTGGTCGCGCGCTGCGACTCAAATGGGGTCTGGAACGGACCGAGCCCGCTTGTCACGACCGACGCCGAAGCAACCGCAGGCACGACAACGACCGCCGCCGCAGACAGCATGACCGCCGCGCCGGCGAGGAGGCGCGACTTCCGCCACCATGTCACAGCCAGGCAGCCGGCTGCGATCAGCGCGAACGCGATGAGGACGCCCTTCAGCCAAGCTGGCAGGCCGGTCCCGCTCGCCGGCAGCAGCCGCCACGCGTATCCGGCGGTAGCCAGCATCGCCAGGCCGACCGCCAGGAGAGTCCGGCCCTGGTCTCGATGCTGCCAGGCGAGCACGATGCCGGTGCCGAGTAGGGCCGCAACCGCGGGGGACAGCGCCGCCGTGTAATAGGAGTTGACAGCGGTGGACAGGCTGAAGCTCGCCGCCAGCACTACCAGCCAGACCACCCAGAGGATCAGGCAAGCCCTGATCCGGTCGGTCCGTGGCTCGCGCCTGCGGGCCGCGAGCCCGACAACCACAGTGATCAGCACGGCTGCCAGCAGCCAGCCCGTGTCGCGCCCGAGCGAGCCGGTCAGCAGCCGGTCCCATGCGGGCGGCGGCGGCTCGGGCAACCCGAGCTTGATGGTCCGGTCTACGAGCTGATCCGGAGATGCCTGGTCCAGCCGGCCGAGACCGTTGTAGACGAATACCTGCTGGAAAACGGAATCGTTAGTACTGCCGTCAACATAGGGCCGCATCGAGGCCGGCCACAGCGAGACCGCCGTCATCCAGCTCAGGGAGACAGCCAGGGCCGCGAGCCCCATCGCCGCGGCCCGGCGCAGCCGCTGCGTCCAGGCGCCGGGCGCCGCCAGCAGGTAGCAGCTCGCAATGGCCGGCAGTACCAGCCAGGCTTCGATCATCTTCGCCTGGAACGCCAAGCCGACCCAGACTCCGGCAACGACGATTGGTCGCCGCCGCCCGGTAATCACGGCCGTTACGGTCGCGTCCGCTGCCAGCACCGCGAGAAGGATCATCAGTGTGTCGGAGATGTTGCCCCGGTTCAGCGTCACGGTGGCCGGCGAGATCGCCAGGATCCCGGCCGCCATGATTCCCGCCACTGGCCCGGCCATCCGCCGCACCGCGTGATACAGCACCAGGACGGTGACGGCGCCCTCGACAACCTGAGGCAGTACGAGCGCCCAGTTATGCGCGCCGAACAGGCGGACCGACAAGGCCTGCAGCCAGAACGCACCTGGCAACTTGTCCGTCGTTATGAAGCCGGCCGGGTCGAATGCGCCGAAGACGAAGTTTCGGAAGCTGATCGACATGCTCCGGACGGCTGCCGCGTAGTAGATCTCGATATTCACCGGGCGACTTGCCTGCCAGGCGTAAGACCACGCGGCTACGGCCGCAATGATCAGCAGGGCAGGCCTCGCCCAGCGAGGCTGGTCGTCGGTCGAGCGCCAGAAGGCCATTCGGCCCGCGGCCCGCCGGCTGGTTGCGGCTGAGGTCCGCAGATCCGGTGAGCTAGTAGCTTCCGGCGCCGGTACCTCGCGGAACGCCGCCGCCATGTCCTCCATGAGCCAGTACGCTACTGTCACCATTGTTGACCGTCAAGCATATTGACTAACGCACCGCGGATCGCGCGGACCGCGCTGGAAGCTGATGTCGAGGACCCGAGATTACTGGAGAGGTCCCGCCAGCAGAGATACTGTCAACGCCGACATGACTCGCCGGGATCGCGAACTGGCGACTGAGCCAGCTGGGGGCGTTAGCGGGTGCGACAGGGCAGGCACGCTGGACGGGCAGTGCTGACCGGTGTGTGCGCGGCGCTGGCAGCATGCTCAAGCAGCGGTGGACCGCCCGGCAGCGTTGCCTCGTCGGCAGCCGCATCGCCGACGGGCCGGCCCCGGCCAGCAACGTCTCGCCTGCCCCGCGCAAGACGATGGGAATTGTGCGGTTTCAGATCCCGCCAGCCAGTCACGGATGCACTGGCGCACGATCTGTCGACCACGGCGCTACCACGATTCCGGTAACGGTCAGCTCGCGGCAGGGTCAGGTCGCGGCCATGGCAAATGTGTGCATCAACGGTAAAGGCCCGTTTCCGTTCCTGATCGATACCGGCGCCGCCAGTTCCGTCGTCACGGCCTCGCTCGCGCGGACAGCGGGCTTGCGAGCCGTTGGCCAGCCGGTGGAAATCGGCGGCGTAGGATGCGCGGCGCAAGCCCACATTTCCAGGGTGACGAAGTGGGATGTCGCGGGCCTGGCACTGAAGCCGGCGGACGTGACCTACCTCGACATACCGCTATTCGGGCAGAAGAGCGAGCCGGATGGTGTGCTGGGCTCGGACATATGGAGCAGATTCGGCGCTATGCGGCTGGACTTCGCGCGTGGGCTGATCACCGTTCCAGGACCCGAGCTGGCCGCCCCGGTCAAGCAGACAGTCGTCACTCGGCCGTCATCCCGGCCCGTCCCCGGTTCCCTACTCAGGGGCGCCCCCCGGATCATCGCTCCGATGCGGGTCGATATCCGGCCGGACGAAACGATCATCACAGTCCCGGTCGCGCTCGGCACCGGTGTCTCAGTGGCGTTCACGCCTGACACCGGTGCGTCCCTGTCGGCCGTGGACAGCGGGCTGGCCACCCGCGATGGGCTAGCCAGGCTCAGCACTTCGGTGCGGCAGGGCACGGCATGCACGATCGGGACATTCCCCGAGGTCGGCAGCGGTACCTGGTCGATCGCCGGACATCAGCTGACGCCGCAACCGCTTGGCAGCGCCGAGCTTGAGCGGACCGTGGAGGTCGGCGGGCTCCTGGGCGCCGACCAGATGAGCCGATACGGCTCGGTCGTCTTCGATTACTCCGGCGGCCGCCTGATCCTCGGTGCCGGGTAACCGACGGCGCGGGCGAGCTGGGCAATGCCGCCGTCAGCGTGGACGTCGCTCTGGATGGCTCACGCGGCGGCCTCCAGTGCCAGCAGCGCTCGCTTGGCGTCCGGGCCGCCCAGATAGCCGCCCATTGCGCCGCCGGACCGCACCACGCGGTGGCAGGGCACGACGACAGGCAGCGGGTTGGTAGCGCACGCGGTGCCGACGGCACGGACCGCTTGCGGATTGCCGGCCATCTGCGCGACCGCAGCGTAACTCGCGGTGCGCCCGTAGCCGATCTCTGGCAGGCGGGCAAGCACCGTACGCCGGAAACCGCTCGAGAGCCGCCAGTCCAGCGGGAGGTCAAAGGAGTGTCGGCGGCCGGCGAAGTACTCGTCCAGCTGAAGCGCGACAGGATCGAGGCGTGCCGGCGCGTTGAGGAGGCGCGGGCTAATCCTGTCGGCCAGCGACTGCAGGACCGCGTCGTGATCCTCGGCGGCGTACGCAACTCGGATGAGGCCCAGGTCGGTTGCCGCAAGCAGGAGCGATCCCACTGGGCTGTCGACGATCCGGTAAGCGACATCGAGAATGCCCTCGCGCCGCGCCGCGGCGGCCAGCCGGGCATGCAGAAAGCTCAGGTCGTCGGGGCTGTCTGGAAAGGCCAGGGCCAGGTCTTCGAGCAGGTTGTCGGTATTCATCGGGGCTCTACTTTCGCTGTAGTCGCTGCTGCTCGTCCTTTAGTAGCTGCCGCTCGCGCTGCACTCATTGCTGGTGTCGCTCTAGCTGCGCCTAGACGCAGGCTGGCGATCCCGTCGGCGGCTGCGCGCCGGGCCGCGTCGGTACTGCCGCCGAGAATGGCGGCTACCTCGGCATAGGGCAGTCCGGCGAGGTAGTGGTAAGCGACGGCACGTTTCTGCTTTGGCGGCAGTTCAGCCAGCGCTAGGGCCAGCTCTCCGCCGGTGTCTAGGTCGCGGCTGTCCGCCGGGGGCGCCGTCACAGTGTCGGGAACCTCCGCGACGGGCACTGCGCGACGGGCTGCCCTGCGGGTAACGTCGATGGCCTTGCGGTGCGCGATGGTGACCAGCCACGCCTCGACGTTGGCGTCGGGTGGCAGGCCGGGATATGCCCGCATCGCGGCTAGGAACGTCTCCGACCAGGCGTCGTCTGCGTCGGCCGAGCTGAGCACAGCCCGGCATACTCGCAGCACGGTGGCGCCGTGGGCGGCAACGACCGCCTCGAACGGCTGCTGTCCTGTCATGACCGGTAGACGCCCTGCCTCTGGCTTTCGTGAGATCACGCCGCGGCGGTTCTACCCACCATCGCCACGCCGAGCCGCACCACGTCCGTTCCGCTTCTGCTGCATCAGCGATCTCGTGCCGAGAGCACGCAGAATTCGTTGCCCTCCGGGTCGGCGAGGACAGTCCACGAAACCTTCGAATCGTCCTGTCCGACATCAACCCTGGCTGCTCCGCGGGCCAGCAGTGACTCGATCAGCGCCTCCCGGTCGTCTGTGCTGTGTGGGGCTAGGTCGATGTGCAGCCGGTTCTTGACGGCCTTGCCTTCTGGGACGGACAGGAAGACCAGCCCTGGCCCGACCTTGGTCCACTCCTCGGCCGAGATCCGCTGGTCCTGCGCGTGCCTGGGTACGATCGCCGCCTCGTCATCGGACTCAAAGGCCAGCTGCCAGTCGAGCACGTCAGCCCACCAGCGGGCCTGGGCGTGGAGGTCGTTGCAATCAACTACAACCGAGTACCACTTCAGTGCCATGACCTGACGCTATCGCCCGCATGCACGCCTGCGGTATCGAGGTCGGTCCAGGCCAATCCTGGAATTAAGCGAGACGCCAAGAACAGCAAAGGCCGTTTTCAGGGAACGGGCTCCGCTCGGCGCGCACTCGCTCGTCCGGTCGCGGCGCACGGCGTTATGACGAGCAGGCGCTCCGGGGGCGCCCCCGAATCGCCAGCGCCCCGATCGCTACTCGGCCCGCAGCGCGAACGCGGTCCGGGTGCCTGCCGCCCACGACGCCGGGCCGAGCGCGCCGACCATCGCGATGGCCAGCCCGGCGAGCGCGAGCAGCACAAGCTCCCACGGCTGGTAGACGGTCAGCAGCGACGCCGGGATGCCAGAGTTGGCCGCGTGCGCCATCGTCGGCACCACGCCGTCGTGCAGGTACATCCCGGCGGGCACCGCAATGATCCCGGCGACCAGGCCGACGACGGCGACCGAGCAGAGGATCATCGCCAGCGTCTGCCGCGGAGTCATGCCGACCGCCTTGAACACCCCGATGTCGTGCGCCCGCTCCCGGATCTGCAGCGCGACCGTGTTGAGCACGCCCAGCCCGGCGACCGCGATAATCAAGATGGTCAGCAAGGTGACGAGGGTATCCACCGCGGCGAACACCCCGCCGCGGCTCTGCGGACTGAAGGCCGCGTACGAGCCGCCGAGCTTCGCGGAGATCGCGTTCGCGTACGCCTGCGGGTTGGCGCCCGGCTGCAGCGACGCGTCGTACTCCTGCACCCCCAGGCCGGGGTCAGCCGCGGCCAGGGTGGCGGGGCTCAGGTACATGCGGGCGTCGTTCCCCGGCCGGAATACCTCGCCGACGATCCGCACCGTGACGGTGTGACCGCCGGAGCTGAGCGCGTACGTCGAGCCAACCGAGGTGCCGGTGTCGGTGAGGAACAGCGTGTTGACGTCTGCCTCGGCGGCGCCGGAGTACCAGCGGCCGGAGATCAGCGCGAGGCCCGTCCACGCCGGGTTGCCGCCGTAGGCGGTAACGCCGAGGCCGCTGGTCAGGCCGGGCGGGCTGAGCTGGTCCTGGCCCTCCGAGACGTAGTGCAGCGTGCCCGGCTCGGCAGCCAGCGCCGCCGCGACGGTCCGCTGCTGCGCCGCGGTCATCCCGTTCCCCGGGCCGAGCTTGATCGCACCGCCGCCCTTGCCGCCCGGTGCTGCCGGTCCGGGCGCCGCGCCAGGCGGCAGGGCCATTATCCGGACCGACAGCGACGATTGCGAGATGTCGGCGAAGGCCCGGTCCAGCGACGTGGCCAGCCCGGCGCCGAACGTGACCGCGACCGCGCCGAATACGACCGCCGCGGCGGTCACCAGCGTGCGGGCCGGGCGGGCGGCGGGCGCAGCCAGCCCGAGCGTGACCGCCCGCGGCAGCCCGGAGAGCCTGGCGAGCGCCCGGTGCGCGACATACCCGTGCGCGGGCCGCGGTGCCCGGCCGGTCGCGATCGCCTGGACCGCGCTCATCCGGCCAGCCCGCAGCGCCGGTGGCGCCGCGCCGGCCGCGGTCAGCGCGAGCACGGCCAGCGGCACCGTGACCTCTACCCAGAGCGGCACGCCGAGCGCGCCGACCTGGTAGACCTGCGCGTTCTGGCGCAGCAGCGGGACCGCCAGCAGGTTTCCGCAGACCACCCCGATCACGCAGCCGAGGACCGCGGGTACCGCCACGAGCAGCACGTACGAGGCCACCACCTGCGCCGGGGTGAAGCCGATCGACTTGAGCACGCCGATCCGGGTGGTCCCCGCGATTACCGCCCCGCCGACCACGTTGACGACGATCAGGACCGAGATCACGAGCGCGAGCACTCCGAACGCGATGATGAACGGCACCCACGGCGCGATGCTGCTCTGCTCGGACTGGCGCACCTCGAGATAGCTTGCCGTGCCCTGCACCGCGCCCCGCGGCAGCGCGGCCCGGACCGCGGCGATATCGGCGGCGACCGCCGCGGACGTGCCAGCGGCGGAGAACCGGTAGAGCATTTGCGCCTGCGGTGCGCCTGCGGGTCCAGTGAGCGCGGTCAGCCCGGCCGGGAGCACCCAGGCCTGGGCGGTATTCGTGACGGAGTTGGCGACGCCGACGACGGTCAGCAGGTGCGAGCCAACCGTGAGCGTCGAGCCGAGTGTTCCCGGCGAGTTCTCGGACACCGCGATCTGATCGTCGCTGCTCGGCCAGTGACCCGCGGTCAGGGTGAGGTCGTCCACCGCTCCGCCCGGCGATGCCCGGCCGACAATTTGCATCGGGGTTTGGGTCGAGCCGGACACGCCGGGGAAGGTCAGCTGCCCGGTGACAGTGGTCTCGGCGAACGGCCCGCCGGAGGCGGTCACGCCGGCCACCCTGGAGGTGGCGGTGAGCTGGGCCGGCGTCGCCACCGATGTGTTCACGGTGACGGTGACGTCGGCACCGCGCTGGACGGCGAATGCGCGGTCGAACGGACTGTGGGCGTCGGCGAGCATGCCGAGCGCCAGCGTCGACGCGGCGGTGGCGGCGAGCACGACCAGGCAGATGATCACGGCCTGGAGCCGGCGGCCGCCGAGTCCACCGCGCGCCGCGCGGACTACCGCGGTCACCGCAGCGCGCCCGTGTCGGTGGTGACCCGGCCGTCGGCGAGCTCGATGACCCGGTGGGCGTACCTGGCGGCCAGGTCGCGGTTGTGGGTGACGAGGATCAGCGTCTGCCCGGCGGCGTTCAGCTCCAGCAGCAGTGCGCCGATCTCGTCTCCGGTGGCACTGTCGACCGCGCCGGTCGGCTCGTCGGCGAGCAGCACCGCAGGCCGGTTGATGAGCGCCCTCGCGATCGCCACCCGCTGCCGCTCGCCGCCGGAGAGCCGGGCCGGGTAGGCGTCTCGCCGCCCCGCGATCCGAAGGGTCTCCAGCAGCTCCTCGGCCCGCTGCCGGGCCGCGGCCGTCCGGGTCCCGGCGAGCTGAGCGGGCAGCAGCACGTTGTCCATGACCGTCATGTCGTCGAGCAGGTTGAAGAACTGAAAGATCATCCCGACCTGCCGACGGCGGAATCTGGCCACCGCGGTCTCGCTGAGCATGTCCACCCGCTCGTCCCCGACCCGGACCGCGCCGCTAGTCGGCCGGTCCATCCCGGCGATGAGGTTGAGCAGGGTCGACTTGCCGCTGCCCGACGGCCCCATGATCGCGACCGCCTCGCCCGCCTCGACGGCCAGGCTTACGTTGTCGACGGCAGGAGCCGCGCCGTTGTCGTAGCGCTTCGTCACGTTCTCAAGCTGAACTAGCGTGTCCATGCCAGGACCGTAACCCCGGCCCGCCCAAGGCGCGTCGGCCGTGCAGCTTAACCCTGCTACCGCTGTGGCTGATCTGTCATCCCAGAGATGTAGGCCAGGTCGCTATCGCGACTGATGGTCACCGGCCGGGGCGGCGAGGACAATGGACGCATGGCCGGACGTCGCGGCGAGCTACTCGCCGCCCTGCTGCGGGCCGAGTCGCGGCGCACGCCGTCCGGCTGGGCGCTCGCCCTAGACGCCGCGGTCGCGGTGGGCGCGGCGGCCTTCGCGGTCTTCGAGGTGGCAGACCGGACCGGACAGCTGATCCTCACTAAAGGCAGCACCTATAGCTGGATGGTTGTGGCGCACGTCGGTCTGGCGGTGATCGCGGTCGCGGCGCTGACCGCGCTGCCGCTCGCCGCGCGCCGGCTGTACCCGATCTCGGCCATGCTCGCGATCATCGCCGCGATCAGCTGGATGAGGTTCGGCGATCTCCCGACGACGCTGAGCCTGGTAGGTGGCCAGGCCCATCTGCCGCTGGTGACTCGCCTGCTACCGCGCGCCGCCTTCGTCGCTGACCACATGCCGGTGCCGTCAATCGCGTTCGGCACCGCGGTATTCGCCGCCTACAGCGCGGTCGCGTACAGCCGGCACCGCTATCTCGCCATCGGCGTCGTAGCCGCCGTCACGCTGGCCGTGACCGCCACGTTCGGCAACACGCTGCCGCAATTCCCGCACCAGCTCACCGCGCTGCTCGCGATCGCCCCGGCGGTGGCCGCCGCGCTCGGCATCCGGGAACTGCGGCGGCGGCTCAGCGTCTCGACCGCCCGGCTGCGGCGCGCCACCGAGGAGTACGAGGCCGCGGCCGTGCGGGCGATCGAGGCCGAGCGGGCCCGTATCGCCGGCGAACTGCACGACGTCGTGACGCACAATGTGAGCGTGATGGTCGTACAGGCAGGCGCGGCCCGGTTGGCCGTGGCCAGCTCGCCCGACGAGGCGAGCGACGCGCTGCGCGCTGTGGAGGCCAGTGGCCGCACCGCCATCGCCGAGCTGCGGAACCTGCTCGGCGTCCTCAGCCCGTCCGGTCACGAGGTCGCGCTGCGCCCGCAGCCGGGGCTCGGCGAACTTGACGAGCTGATCAGCCGGCTAGCCGCGGCCGGCCTCTCGGTGGATTTGCTCGTCCAGGGCACGCCGCGGCCACTGCCCCCCGGCGCGGACCTGGCCGCCTACCGGGTCGTGCAGGAGGCGCTCACGAACGTGCTCCGGCACGCGGGCCGGGCCGCGACGTCGGTCATGGTGCACTGGGGCGAGAAGCTAGTGATCACCGTCAGCAATACCAGCGCGCCGGGCCTCCGGCTGGGCACCGAGCAGCCGGGGCGCGGGCTGCTCGGCCTGCAGGAACGAGTGTCGCTGTACGGCGGCGAGCTGGACGTCGGACCGCGGCCGGGGGGCGGCTGGCAGGTCCGTGCGGTGATGCCGGTGGGTGTCGCCGCATGAAGGTGCTAATCGCCGACGACCAGGCGCTGGTCAGAGCCGGATTTCGACTGATCCTGAAGACGGCGGGGATCGACGTCGTCGCGGAGGCGGCCGACGGCGAGCAGGCGGTCGCGGCCGTGCTCGAGTACCGGCCGGACGTAGTGCTCATGGATATCCGGATGCCGCACCTGGACGGCATCGAGGCGACCGAGCGCATCCTGGCGGCCGGGGAGGCCGCCGCCGGCGTACGGATCATCATCCTGACGACGTTCGACCTCGACCAGTACGTGTACGCGGCGCTGGCCGCCGGAGCCAGCGGGTTCTTGCTCAAGGACGTGACGCCCGAGCACCTGATCGCCGCCGTCCAGCTCGTTCGCACCGGCGACGCGCTGCTCGCTCCGTCGATCACCCGGCGTCTCGTGGAGGCGTTCGCGCCCCGGACGTCCGGCGCCGCAAGCGGCCTGTCGGCTCTGACACCGCGGGAATTCGAGGTGCTGCGGCTGGTCGCGCGCGGCATGAGCAATGCCGAGATCGCCGCGGCGCTGACGCTCAGCGACGCGACGGTCAAGACTCACGTCGCGAGGATCCTGACCAAGCTGGGTCTGCGCGACCGCGTTCAGGCCGTCGTGCTCGCCTATGAGACGGGCCTCGCGCGACCGCCGCGCCAGCTGGTCACGTGACCGGCCGGATGCGTTCGGTAGCGAGACCGCTGGCAGGGATTAGCAGACCGAGAGAGCGCTTGCCGCTACGGCAGCTGTAGGCCAGAATGTGCCGCCCTGATCGCTCGATGCGCGACAATAACGTCGTTTGGACACAAGGCGGCGGCCCAGCCGGAGGTGGAATGGTCAGCGACCGGCCATGGGAGGTGAGCCACTTCGGCCCGGGCTCCCGGATCGGCAAGTACGTGCTTGAGCAGCAGATCGGCCATGGCGGCATGGCGGTGGTGTTCAGGGCGCGTGACGATCAGCTTGGCCGGCTGGTGGCACTGAAGATCATGGCCCCGTCCGTCGCCTCGGACGCGGAATTCCGGCAGCGGTTTGCCCGCGAGTCGAGGGCCGCGGCGGCTGTCGACGACCCGCACATCATCCCGGTGTTCGAGGCCGGTGAATCGGCCGGCGTGCTGTTTATCGCCATGCGGTACGTCGCCGGCGGCGACGTTCGGTCGCTGCTGGCTCGCGAGGGCGCGCTGAGCGTTGATCAAACCTCCGCGATCCTGGTATCGGTAGCGTCCGCACTCGACGCTGCCCACGCCGCCGGGCTGGTGCACCGCGATGTCAAGCCGGCGAACATGCTGATAGACGTCGGCCAGGGCCGGCCGGATCACGTCTATCTGGCGGACTTCGGGCTGACGAAGGCCACATCTGGGGCGACCACGTTGACCAGCACCGGGAGATTCCTGGGAACGGCTGACTATGCCGCACCAGAGCAGATCGCGGGACGACGCCTCGACGGCCGGGCGGACCAGTACGCGCTGGCGTGCGCCGCCGTCGAGATGCTCACCGGGCAGACGCCGTTCCCCCTCGAGCACATCATGGCCGTCCTCATCGCGCACCGGTCCGAGCCTCCGCCGCCACTATCGGCTCGCCGTCACGGGCTGCCTGCGGAGCTTGATGCGGTCCTCGGCCGGGCGCTGGCCAAGTCACCCAGTGATCGATACCCCAGCTGCGGCGCCTTCGCGGCGGCGTTCCAGGGCGCAGCCGACGCCGGCCGGTACGAGGCTCCCGTCGCGGCCGGAGCGTCGCACCGCGGAACCGAAGCGAACGCGACCGGTCTCGTCCCCGACGAACCCGGCGGTGTTCGCACGGAGCCCGCCGCCACCAGGCCCTTGGCGCTGCCGCGCCCGATGGAGGCGCCCGGCCCGATCGACGTCGTCCGGGGCCGCAGGCGCGGGGGGCGGGTGTGGATCGCCGCCGCGGCCGCTGTTGCCGTTGCCGCGGCCGTCGTCGCGGTCCTCACGCTCGCGCAGCCCCGCCGCCTACCTGGCGCACATGCGGCTGGCACCGGTCATGCCGCGGCCGGGCGAGCGGTGTCGGCGCCCCGCTGGCACACCTACCACGACCCCAGCGGGTTTGCCGTCGGTCTGCCGCCCGGCTGGGCCGTCGCCTCCAGGATGCCCGGCGAGGTTGAGTTCAATGGGACGCCCAGCGGGTTCGTCCTGGTGGTCGCGTGGAGCCCGCACTCGCAGGCCGATGCCCTGGCCGACTGGCAGCATCAGGCAGCCGCCAAGGCTGCAGCCGATTCCTCCTATCGGCAGATCTCGATTCGCCGGGTGAGCTACCGCGGCTACAACGCCGCTGACTGGCAGTTCACCGACATCTACCAGGGCGTCCGCATCCGCGTCATCGACCGGACCTTCATCGTCCGGCCCGGCCAGCTCAGCTACGCCATTGAGCTGTATGGCCCGGCCACCCAGTGGCACGCGGTGTACGCGAGCATCTGGCAGCCTCTGATGGCCAGCTTCCAGCCCGCATCCTGAGCGCCCTCGCCGACCGCTACGGTCGCTCCCCGCCCGCGGTTCGGCGAGCTGGTCGAGGCCCGCCACGACCAGCCCGCCAGCGATCCGACCGCGGGCCACGTTCCGGTGACTGGACAAACCTGAGGGCAAGGCCAGTCATTTCCAGTGACTAGGGCGCGAGTTGAGCGTCGTGAGTTGGCTGTGCTGCTACGACGCATCGCGCGGGCACGCCAACCGACGGGGAGATCGAGAGGCTTACGTGCCATGGGGCGCGGCTTCCCAGCACCGGGGAGTCGCTGACATCTGACGCCCCAAGCTGCATCCCACCCGGATAGCCAGCAGAAGGGGCTGCGCGTACGTACAGCACGATGATGGCGCCGTAGCGGTCGTACACGTTGGGAACGAATCCGCCATCTGCGTACGTGCCCTCGGCCGTTACGGTCGTGCCGGTGAGCCGGCACGAGGCCGGAAGAAGTATCGAGGAGGACGGGCCGTTATTGCCCTCGGCCTTCATCTGGCTGTCGGATTCAACCGCAATCGGGAGCTGCGGAGCAGACGCGGCGGCAACAGCCCGCGGCGTTCCGGTTGCTGGGCCGGTCCTGGCGGTGGCCGGAACCGACGTAGTGGCCGCAGGCATAGATGCCTGTCGGCTAGCGGGGCCGCAACCAGCGACCAGAAGCGTGCCAATGGCAGTGGCCGCGGTGACCGCGGCAAAATTAATAGTGCGCATGATCGCAATACTCGGCAGGGTGCAGCGAGATTGTCATGGGGAGCGCTTCCCACATGGGGAGGGCTTCCCACTAAAGTTCGCACCCAGGCCAGCACCTGCCCGGTGGAGGTCAGCGCCAGGCCGGGCTTCTAGATCGGGGCCATGTCCACGAACCGGCTGTAGTGCCCCTGGAACGCCACTGTCACCGTGGTGGTCGGGCCATTGCGGTGCTTGGCCACTATCAGGTCAGCCTCACCAGCCCTCGGTGACTCCCGCTCGTAGGCGTCCTCACGATGCAGCAGGATCACCACGTCCGAGTCCTGCTCAATGCTGTTGTGAACAGCGATGCCATCAGCAATGAAGTTGTGCAGACCCGTCACCGTCGCGTCGTAGACATCCTGGAGGCCTAGCGGCTCCACTGTCACGATCTCGTCCCATAGAACGTCATTGGTAGCCAGGAGCTCAAGCTCAGCATCACTCAGCACCGCTGCAACTCTGGCTAGCCTGCCCCTGCTGGGCGAGTGCTTCCAGAGCGTGCTGCCGCAGAACTGCGTTCCGATCGCGGCCGAGAATTGCCGGTGCGTCATACCTTTCTCGGCCAGGGCATCGCGCACGCGCCGCCACACGTCGGCCGGGATCGTGTCGACATTGGTGTTGTGCGGTACGTCCTCGAGCGCATCCCTGAGCCGCTCGCAGGCCGTTGCACGGGCACCATGTGCCCCGATCTTGCGCAGGAAAATGAGCTGGTCTTCCCGGCCAGAGATATCGAGCGTGTACTGCGGCCGGTGCAGACCGGCCGTCACGTCGCGTACCCGAGCATTGATAGCGAACCTGCGGAGCAGGCTTGCGATGTCGTCAAGGAGCCGACGGCTGGTAGAGGCGAAATACACCCGCCCGGCTCGCCCTGTCCTGTTGACAGTCACCGATCCGTCAGTTGCCCATAGATGACGAAGAAACAGCGCTAGCTGATCGTCAGGGAGGCGGAACACGCCAGCCGGAACAAACTTCTCATGCGAACGCAGGCCAAATAGCCCGAGTTCGTCGAGCCAGCTCGCTATCGGGTTTCGCCGACCCCGAGCCAGCCTGAACGGGGCTGGCATCCGCAGCGTCGTCACTCGGGCGGCCGGATAATCGTCACGAACTGCCGTGATCCCGAAGTGCTTGGCCGCCGCCGCCACTGCTGACAGGCTGACCTCGTCCACGCTTGCGTACCGGATCGGCTGATTCCTGACGAAGGATCCGTCACCGAGAAGGTGCGCGAGCAGCACAACCCGCTCTTCCGGCCACGCCTGCGGTTCCAGCGGAGGTGGTGCAGTCCGGGGGACCGCGATGCGCGAGCCGGCAGGCAACTCGGCCAGCGGGACCCAGCCGCTGAGCGTCAGGAAGCGATGATTCCCGGTGGCCTCGATCTGCCTGCCCGAAGCCAGGCGCAGCCGGAACGTGTCCTTGCGGCCCGTAGGAAAGACATGACTCATCGTGGCGCGCACGTACTTGAGACGCTCATCGAGCGCCCAGACCGGGATGTCATGCGCTCCGGCCGCGAGCAGGTCTCCGAGCGGAACTTCCTCGTTGGTGTCCGCCCTCACGACGCGGGTAGCGGCGGTAAGGCAACCGCTCTCGCGCAGGTCCGCCAGCAGCGGGCGCTTGTCTGTCCGCATCTCGGGACCACGGTTGAGCTGAGCAAGCGCGACCACCGGAACGTCGAGCTCCTTGGCGAGCAGCTTCAGCGACCTGGAAAGCTCGGATACCTCCTGCTGCCGGTTCTCCACCCGTTTCGGCGAGCTCATCAGCTGCAGGTAGTCGACCACGACCAGGCGAAGGTCGTTGCGCTGCTTGAGGCGACGGCACTTGGACCGGATTTCCATCATCGACATGTTCGGTGAGTCATCGATGAAGAGCGGAGCGTCGACCACCTCGCTCATCCGGCGGGCCAGCCGCGTCCAGTCGTCCTCGCCTAGCTGCCCGGTTCGCATCGCCTGCAACGGCACCCGTGCCTCGGCCGACAGCAGTCGCATGGTGATCTCGTTACGGCTCATCTCCAGGCTGAACAACACGGCGGTCAGGCCAGACTTGATCGCGGCGGAACGCGCGATGTCCAGCGCCAGGGCCGAGTTGTGGGTCGGGATCATGGAACGGCTGGCCAGGTACAGGTGGTCCGGGCTGTCTACCTGTACACAGCGGACAGGAACGGCCGACACTGGCCTTGCCGCAGTGATATAACGTCTGCGCGTCCTAGGAGTTACCTCCGCCGGTCGGCGTTCCTTGTGCACGAGCTGTTTGCGCGCCAGCCGGAACACGTCATCGCTCGTCGTGAAGGTGATGGTGTAGGCAACGGATGAAGCGGGTCTGCGGCCGCCGACATTCTCTACAGACCATCCACAGCGATATCCCAAGCTGAGCACGAGCTCACGGAAATCTTCGGCCAAGCGGCGCGAGGTAACTGTGAATTGGACAGACCCGCTGCGGTTGACCGCGCCGTCCGAGTCCAACAGGCCGGCCAGGAGCGCCCGACGCTGCTCGTGCGATGCTCGCAGATATTGTACCGGTATGTGCTTATTTCCAAGTACACCCAGCTCGCGCAGGACGGCCTGAACGGATCCGCAACGGTTGAGGCCGAGATAGCTATGGAGCTTGGGCGCTGCGATACCCTCAGCTTCGACGAGCATGGCCACTTCCGCGTCAGCTGAAGTAAACCTCGCGGCCGCGCTGCTTCCATCGCCGAGCCAGACCCCGAAGGTGTACGGCGGCACCGGCAGGTCAGCTGCCGGCAAGTCCAGCGCTGCGGCCGTTGCAACAACATGGTTGAGGCGGCGATCGTCGCCTGAACGAAGAGTCGTCGCGATCTCCATGGTCGACTTCACTGATGCGAACGTTTGCTGGTGCCGCTGTCGGCTGTATCCAGCTGCCGCTGCGGAGGCGGACTTTCGGGACGCTAGCGTCTCCGTGAGCCAGCTGTGCTCCGCATCAGCAACGATTGTGGCGCCGTCGTCGAACGCGACTTCGAAGCATGGCCGGTCAGTCATTATCTCTGTCGCGGCCACTACTCGAGTCGGCCGGCCGTCCGCACCTAGCAGCCAGTCGCCGACCTGAACGTCACCCATCGTCGTCCAGCCGCTCGGGGTCGGCAGCAAGGTATCCAGCGCCAGGGCCTTACCCATCGCCGGCCGAGCCGCGATCACGATCATCTGGCCGGGATGCAGGCCGTTGGTGAGCGCGTCCAGGTCGGCGAACCCGGTCGGCACTCCGACAAGCGCTCCGCCATGACTGCCGATCGCCTCGATCTCGTCGAGTGCACCGGGCATGATCTCTGACAGCGGCAGGTAATCCTCACTGACCCGCCGGTCAGTCACCCCGTAAACCTCAGCCTCGGCCCGGTCGACCAGGTCGTTCGCATCGCCGTCCCCGGCGTAACCCAGCTGCACGATCCTGGTGCCGACTTCCACCAGGCGGCGCAGGATGGCCCGCTCGCGAACGATCCTTGCGTAGTAGCCGGCGTTGGCCGCAGTCGGCACCGATGCGATCAGCGTGTGCAGGTACGGCGCGCCACCCACCCTGGCGATGTCACCCCGCTTGGTCAGCTCGGCCGCGACAGTCACCGCGTCGGCGGGCTCGCCACGCCCGTACAGGTCGAGAATGACGTCGTGCAAAAGCTGATGCGCGGGCCGGTAATAGTCATGCGCCTTGATGACGTCGAGCACGTCGGAGATGGCGTCCTTCGACAGCATCATGCCGCCGAGGACGCACTGCTCAGCGGCGAGATCGTGCGGAGGAGTCCGCTCGAACTCATCGCCGCCGCGCGGGATGATCTCCGCAACGCTCACCTGGCGCACCTCCCCGTGCTACGCCGTTCCCGCGCCAATTGCGCGCGGTCTCAGGCCCTGTTCTATCGAACGCCTCGGACAGTCTCCAGCCAGTCGGCTCATGCGTCGATTCATGCTGTGCACAGGCCTGTGGACAGCATGTGCAGACACGCCGAAGCGGCTGTGCGCAGCCTGGGGATGTGGCTGTGGATGTGGCCGTGCCAGCCTCATTCCAGCCCCTCTGGCCTGGGGGAACTTTGCTCCCAGGCTGTGCATAGAAGATTTTCTTCGCCCCGGAGAACGTGCACGACAGCCGTAAGTTATCCACATTAGGAATTTGACGTCCAACGTCACCGATCAACATTGGCGGCTGCTGGCGGCGAGGCCGGCCGATCTGGCCATTCACCGGGCCGGGCCTGCCTAGGAGGCTTATAGTTCGAGCATGTGTTCGAACGCCACGCCACCGCGGGCCGGCAGCGACCTGGCGGACCGGCTCGGAAGCGTCCTTGACGAACTCGCCGCCGTGGCGGACTCGGGCGAGCGGCTGGCGAGCGATGACCTGACGGCACGGCTGGCGGCCGCCTGGGCGTTAATCGCGGAAGCCGACCCTGAGCTTGCCGACCGCGCGGCCATGTACTCCGGCTGACGACGTTTTAAATCGGAACGGGGCGTGCCCCGAACTCACGCAGTCCGGCCGCGGCGGTGCCACCGCGCGCTTCTTCTGTCGGCCAGCACCTGGTGCACCACGTTCCGTCCCGGAATGCCGGTCACGCCGCCGCCGCCATGCGTTGCCGAGCCTGCCTGGTACAGGCCGCGGACCGGCGTGCGCAGGTCCGCGAAACCCGCCGCCGGCCGGGCGTGGAACATCTGGCCGAGCGTCAGCTCGCCGTGGAAGATGTTGCCACCGATCAGGCCGTACTCCTGCTGCATCTGATGCGGGCCGATGACCTGCCGGTGCAGCACCGAGTCGGCAAACCCAGGTGCGACCGCGTCGACCCTGGCGACCACACGGTCGGCGTAGGCGTCGATCGACGCCTCGTCCGGCTCGTCGGCGAAGGTGTGCGGCACCCACTGAGTGAACATCGACACCACGTGCTGGCCCGTCGGGGCAAGGCTAGCGTCGAAGACGCTCGGAATGCAGATGTCAGCGAACGGGACCGCGGATGGGCGGCCGGCGACCGCGTCCTGATAGGCGAACTCCAGGTCGTCCAGACTCTCGGCGAGCACGATAGTGCCGCCATGCACCTGCGGATCGAAGTCGGGGTGGCTGGCGAACTCCGGCAGGCTGTCCACCGCCAGGTTGATCTTCACGGTGCCGCTTCTGGACTGCCAGCCGCGGATGTCGGCCACGAAGTCGGCGGGTAGCTGGTCAGGGTCGAGCAGCCGGAGGAAAGAGATCTTCGGGTGCGTCGTGGTGATGACTGTCGCCGCATCGATCTCCTCGCCGCTCGCCAGGATCACGCCGGTGGCCCGGCCGGCGCTGGTGCGGATGCTGGCCACCTCGCTGCCGGTGCGGATGTCCGCGCCGAACGACGCGGCGGCCGCGGCAAGCGCGCTAGTCACGCCGCCCATCCCGCCGCGTGGGAAGCCCCACGCCCCTGCCTGCCCGTCGACGTCGCCGATGTGATGATGCAGCGTTACGTAAGCGCTGCCTGCCGAGCGCGGGCCGGCCCAGGTGCCGATCACGCCGGAAACCGACAGCAGGCCGCGCAGTGCATCGCTTTCGAAGTAGCCGTCAAGCAGATCGGCGATGCTGCCGGTAAGCAGCCTGGTCAGGTCGACCGCGGCCCTGGTGTCCACGTTCTTCAGATGGCGCAGCAGCAGGCCCTGGCGGAGCAGGTCCTGGGGGCGGCGTGAGCCCAGCCGGGGCGGGATCTCGCTCAGCATCGGGCCGAGCACCGCCGCCATGCTGGCCATGTGCCGCTCATACCGGTCATAGTTCGCGGCGTCCTGCACCGAGAACTTGGCGATCTCCGCCCGCCGCTGCGCCGGGTCGTGCGGCAGCGCGAGGTAGCGCCCGTCTACGCGCGGCGCGAAGTAAGGCCCCTGCGGGAAGACGTGATAGCCATGCCGCTCGAGCTGCAGGTCGCGCACTAGGTCTTGGGGCAGCAGCGACACCACGTACGACAGCGAGGTGATCGTGTACTCGGGACCGAACGGGTGCTCGCTGACAGCCGCGCCGCCCACCACATCGCGCCGCTCACACACGAGCGTGCGCAGCCCGGCCCGAGCCAGGTACGCGGCCGCGACCAGCCCGTTGTGCCCGCCGCCAATGATGACAACATCCCGGCTGTCAGTCACGACTCCCCTTCATCACGGGCCCCCGCGGGGCGGGCGCCGACCAGAAACCAAGGCAGCCTGGACGGAGACGGCTGCCTTGGTTCCGGCGCGGCCCCGTCCTGCCGGTCTTCCCCAGCGGATCGAACTACCCAAGCCGGAACACACCGCAGCGACTAGTGCTCCGGGGCTGCTGCTGCGCCAGTGCTGCACTGCTGCCGCTGTACGGCACCTGCGCACCGACATCTGCCCAAGTGGTCAGAATTGGTCCGGGCGAATGCCGCCAGACTGCTATCCCGGCCGGGGCCGCACCACCGGCCAAAACTAAAGGGCAGTACAGATCAGCTGCCCGAGACCTCGATGTCGAGCGTGGCGCTGACTTCGGGGTGCAGCCGGACGGCGACTTGGTGCGAGCCTACGGTCTTGATCGGGTTCTTAATCTCGATCTTGCGCTTGTCCAGCTCGGGACCGCCAGCGGTCCTGACCGCGGTGGCGATGTCAGCGGTGGAGATCGAGCCGAAGAGGCGACCGCCACTGCCTGCCCTGGTCTGCAGCCTGACCTTCAGGCCGGAAAGCCGGCCTGCGGCCTCCCTGGCGTCATCTAGGCTGCGGATCTCCCGCGCCGACCGGGCGCGCTTGATCATCTCGATCTGCTTCTCCGAGCCGCGCGTCCAGTGCATCGCAAGGCTGCGGGGCACCAGGTAGTTGCGGCCGTATCCGGCCTTCACCTCGACGACGTCGCCGGGTGCGCCCAGGCCGGTGACCTCCTGGGTGAGGATGAGCTTCATCGGCTTACCGCTCATGGCGTCAGTAACCTCCCTCGGCCTCAGCGAGCCGTGCTCGTGTACGGCAGCAGCGCCATCTCGCGCGCGTTCTTGATCGCCGTTGCGACATCGCGCTGGTGCTGCGTGCAGTTTCCTGACACCCGCCGCGCGCGGATCTTGCCGCGGTCAGAAATGAACTTCCGCAGCAGTCCGGTGTCCTTGTAGTCCACCCTGGTCACCTTTTCCTGGCAGAAAAGGCAGACCTTCTTCTTCGGCTTGCGGATCGGTGGCTTGGCCATCGTGGTGCTCCTTCGCAGTCCCGGCTAGTGGGCCGGGATGGTAGGCAGAGCCCCGCCTGCGGCGGGGATGGTCGGTTGTTAGCTTGCTGTCGGTCTTAGAACGGTGCTGTCTTAGAACGGCGGTTCGTCGGAGAACCCGTTGTCGCCGCCGCTGTCAGCGGCCCACGGGTCGTCGTTGGCGCGCCCGCCGGCGCCCCCACCATACCCGCCCTGGCCGCCGCCCTGGCCGCCGCCTTGGCCGCTGAAGCCGCCGCCGCCGCCGCTGGACCTCGTGGACCTGGTGACCTTGGCCGAGGCGTTCCGCAGAGACGGGCCGACCTCGTCGACCTCGATCTCGTACACGGTTCGCTTCTCGCCTTCCTTGGTCTCATATGAACGCTGCCTGAGCCGTCCGGAGACGATCACTCGCATGCCGCGCTGGAGGCTCTCTGCCACGTTCTCGGCGGCCTGGCGCCAGACATTGCAGGACAGGAACAGGGAGTCCCCGTCCTTCCACTCGTTCGTCGTACGGTCCATGAACCGGGGCGTGGAGGCCACCCGGAAGGTGGCCACCGCCTGGCCGGTGGGGGTGTAGCGGAGCTCAGGATCGCCGACAAGATTGCCGATGATCGTGATGTTCGTATCGCCTGCTGCCATCGGGGTTCTCCCGCTCGCTCGGGTCGGGTTCGGGTCGAGCTCGGGCAGCCGTGACCGCTAATGCTGGTCAGGCCGCAGGATCTTGGTCCGCATGACCGCCTCGTTCAGGTTGAGCTGACGGTCGAGCTCCTTCACTGTGTCCGGCTCGGCATTCAGCTCTACGACCGTGTAGATGCCCTCGGACTTCTTGTCGATCTCGTAGGCCAGCCTGCGCCGACCCCAGACATCGACCTTGTCTACGGTTCCGCCGGCCGACGTTACGACCGTGAGGAACTGGTCAAGGGACGGCTGGACGGTGCGCTCTTCAAGCGAGGGATCGAGGATGATCATCATCTCGTAATGGCGCATGCGGTTAACCTGCCTCCTCTGGACTCTGGCGGCCACGGTATTTCCGTGACAGGAGGAGCCGCGCCTCGCCGGTGACCGGCGATCATTGCGCAGCCGGGCCAGCTTACCAGCCTGGCCGGACAGTTTTGGCAGGCCGTGGCGAGCTCGCGGCGCACCGGCGCCGGCCGCGGCACAGCCCCTACACCAGCCCCTCGCGCCTCGCGCCCGCCACGCAGGCGGATGGCGTCAGGTGGTTCCCTTCTGGCGCCTACGGGAACACACTGGTAACAGCAGACCCGGCCCGCGGTAAGTCCGTCCGTTGATTGGGGTATCAGCTATGCCCGAGGCCATCAGCGCTCAGTCTCAGGGCCGCACGATGCGGCTCACCTTGAACAGTGACGGCCAGCGGCATCCGCTGCTGAACACCGTGGCGATATGCACGTTTGCTATTGGTATTGTGGCCTTTGCGCTCGGGCTGTACCGGCATTACCACCTGGTCGCCTCCATTCTCGGCATCATCGCGTTTGGCGTCGGCCTAGTCGGCCAGATGTTCTCCGCTACCAGGGAGCAACGGGTCTTCCTGGTCGCCGGCATCGTGGCCGGCTTCGTGGGGATGGGCCTGGGCATCGGGCACGGCGGTTTCGGCTAGGCGCCTCATCGCCCGCGCGGCCGGTGACAGCGTCGGCGGAGCGGCCGGGGGCTCCGTTCATCGTGGTCGCCGGTCAGCAGGGCCCAGGGTCAGCAAGGCGGGCTAGGCTCGGCAGATGACCAGGATTGGCGCGCATCTGCACGACGGAGACCCGCTGGCACAGGCTGAGGCGATCGACGCTGACGCCGTCCAGTTTTTCCTCGGCGACCCGCAAGACTGGAAGGCTCCCACTTTCCCGCGCGATCCGGCCGAGATGCGCGCCGCTTTCGAGGCATCTGGCGTGCATGCTTACGTGCATGCGCCGTACCTCGTCAATGTGGCCTCGCCCAATAACCGGATCAGGATCCCGAGCCGCAAGATCCTCGATCAGCAACTGAAGGCAGCAGCCTCCATCGGCGCTAAGGGGCTGATCGTTCACGGCGGCCATGTCACCGCCGGGACCGACCTGCAGGAGGGCTACGACAGCTGGCGCAAGGCGGTGGAGCGCATCGACCGCCCACTGCCGATGCTGATCGAGAACACCGCGGGCGGTGACGGGGCGATGGCCCGCGGCCTGGACGCGATCGCGCGGCTCTGGGACGCGATCGCCGACGCGGCCAGCGACGGTGGCGACATCGGCTTTTGTCTCGACACCTGCCACGCATACTCCTCAGGCGAGGAGCTGGCCGGAGTCATCGACAGAGTCAGGGCCATCACCGGCCGGGTCGACCTGGTGCACTGCAACAACTCCAGGGATGAGTTCGGGTCCGGCCGGGATCGGCACGCGCCGCTAGAGTCGGGCCAGATCGACCCGAAGCTGCTGCTCGAAGTGGTCCGCACCGCAGGCGCCACGGTGATCTGCGAGACGCCCGACCCTGCCGTCGACGTGCGGTGGCTGCGCGCTCAGCTAGCCGACTGACCGCCAGTCAGAACCCGCACAGGCAGCCTGCGGACCACGGCCAACCGCGGGCCGCCTGAGCGCACCGGCGCACCAGCCCGCAGGCCCCGCGGCAATCGCTTGCCGCCGGCACTGACCGCGCGCCATACCTCGCTCGGCCGCTAATCCCCGCCGCTTGCCATCAGAACCGCCAGCCCGCCAGCCGCTAGTGCTGTCTTGTCTTCCGCGACAGTCGCGGCGACCGAGAGCGACCCGGCTGCGCTGGCCGTCTCGTCCGTGGCGGCGCCAGGCGAGGGCGAGCTACACGGCCCCGGCGGGAATGTACAGCTTGGCGAAGGTGTCGGGCTCGGGGTACTGCACGGCTGCTGGCCAAACTGCCCGCAGGTCGGCGTGGGCGTCGGGTTCGGGTTGCACTGCTGCTGACCCACTCCGAACGGCCCGCAGCTCGGCGTCGGGTTCGGGTTCCCGCACTGGCGGCCGTTCCCCTGGCATACGCAGTTCCTGAACTGGCCGGGCCCGCAGGTGCGCGGCGCCTTCTTCACCGCCGTGGCCTGGATCCACGGCACGAACGGGTAGCCGTTCACGGAGGGGAAGACCTGATTCACCGGCAGGAACGGCTGACTTCCGAACTCGGTGGTCATGAAGTTGTTCCAGATCGTGGCCGGCCAGCCACCGCCCTGCGAGCCCGGCGTTCCGCCTGCGTACGGCAGGTTGTTCAGCGTCTGGGTGCCGGGGAGGTTGGTGAACAGCGCCACCGACAGCGCGTCCTGGTCCGGGGTAGCGCCGACGAACCATGCCTGCGATGAGTCGTCGCCGGAGCCCAGCGTTCCGGTCTTCGCGATCACGCCGCCGCGGCGGAACGACACGTTCCCGTCTGCAGTGCCCTCTGAGCTGTTGTTGTCGAAGGACAGCGCCCAGTCCACGTCTGCCGCCGATGCCTTGCTCAGCACCTGAGTGGCGCTGATATTGAGCGGCAAGTCCTTCGAGCCCTGCTGGACCTGCTGGATGACGTGCGGTGTGTGGTAAAGGCCGTCGTCCGCGAGCGTGGCGAACGTGGTTGCCTGTTCGACCGCGGTCAGCGGGGCCTCGCCGAGCGCGATCTGGGGTGAGCCGGGAAGTCCCTCGGCAAAGAACCTCTTGCTGTAGTGGGTCGGGCTGAACTGCGCGTTGAGGCTGTCTTGCCCGGTCAGGTCGTTGCAGGCGGCGAGCATGGCCTCGATGGTGCTGCCGCTGTAGGAACATGCGGGCGAAGTCAGGAACGGGCTCTGGCCGACCCCGAAGCTCCCCGCCATGTTGATCACGTTCTGGATACCGTCGCGATGCGCGAGATCCTCGAAGGCCGGGTCGGAGGAGAATGCCGCGGCGAAGTTCACCGGGATCGGCTTGCCGAGGTTCTCCCCTGTCTCTGGGAACTTGTAATAATAAATGCCGTTCGTGGAATATCCGCCGACGGCGGAGCCAGACACTCCTGGCGGCGGACTCGTCGGGGAAAGCGCCAACTCCATTTCCGTGGTGCTCTTGCCGGCCGAGGTCGTCGTCGGGATCCAGATCGGCGCGTACCCGTTGAGCTGGCTGGTGAAGACGTTCATGCCCTCGTTGACCGCGGTCGAGAGCACGTACGGCTTGAACGAGGACCCCACGGGCTCGGGTATCTCTGCCATGTTGAGCTCGCAACTGGTGGCGTCGCAGTGTTTCGACCCCCACCCCGGCCCGCCGTAGACCGCGGTGATGGCTCCGGTCTTCGGGTTCTCAAGCACCGCGCCGATGCGGTCGTAGCGCTGGAACGGCAGGCCGTCCGCGGCCATCTGCGCCTTCTCCTGGTCGATTGACCGGGCGAGCGCGTTCACCTTGGCCATGCTGAAGGTTGTGGTGATCTTCAGACCCTCGGTGTCGAGTTGGTGTGCGGTCAGGCCCAGGCCGCCGTAAGCCGTAGGAGCTTCCAGCTCCTGCTCCACCATCTGCATCAGGTATGCCTTGTACCCGGTGTATCCGTTGACCGCCGGGGCCGGCGTGATCTTCGGGAAAACCTGGGCGCTGGCCTGCTGCTGGGTGATGTTGCCGTCGCGGACCATGTTGTGCAGTACGTATTGCCAGCGGGCTTTTAGCGCGATATAGGCCGGGCCGGCACTCGGGTCAGGGTTGAAGTAGCCGGGCTCGTTCGGCATGGCCGCGAGCATCGCGGCCTGCGCGATCGTGAGCGTTGTGTGGGGGTTGGCGAGGTTCACGTTGAAGTAGGCCTCCGCGGCAGCGCCAAGGCCGTACTCGGTGTTTCCGAACGGGATCGTGTTCAGATAGTTGGTCATGATCCACTGCTTGGATCGCACGTGCGCGAGCTTGATCGCCACGAAGATCTCCTTGAGCTTCGTGGTCGCGGTCCGGGTGAATCCCACGTTGCTGTAGTAGTTCTTCGCGTACTGCATGGTGATGGTGGAGCCGCCCTGCGTGCCGCCGCTGCCGAACAGGTCCTCGAACGCAGAGCGCACGAGGCCGCTAACGGAAATGCCGCCCTCGGTGTAGAAGCCGCGGTCCTCGGCCGCGGTCATCGCCTGCGTCATGACCGGCGGGATCTGGCTCGCGGTGAGAAGCTGCCGGCTGTCCCCGTCGTTCGCGATAGTGCCGAGCAACTGGCCATTGGCGAGGTACACGTTCGACGACTGCCAGACCGCCATCTGGTCGGCCGCCGACTTGATCGGCGTCATCGAGTAGATGAGGAAGAATCCGCCGATGCACAGCAAGATGAAGAGGGCCGCGCAGCACCCGAGGACGGCGAATGCCTTCTTCCAGGTCCAGTGCCGCCACCACCGGCCGGATAGCAGCCAGCGCTTGAACCGCTGACCTCGGCTCAGCGGCGGTCCGTCGTAGTTACCACCGCGGCCGCCGTCCCATCCGTCGCGACCACCGCCGCCACCCCGGCCGCCGGCCCGGCGCTCGTCGACGCGAGACCGAAGCCCGGCCCGCCCGCGCTGGCCACCTTCGGCGCCCCAGGCGAGCTCGTCTGCCGCCCGGTCGCGATCTCGGACCACGGTACGGCCGCGGCCACCCTCGTCGAAGCCCGCTGTCGGTGCACCCGCACGCCTGGAGCCTCGGTAGCCGCCCCGGCGGACCTCGGGATCCTGCCACGCCTGCGTCGGCCCGCCGTCCCAGTCAGGCTGCCCGTCGCGCCCGCTCCGCCCGCGGCGGCCTGCCCCGTCTCCGGCGGTGTTCCGACCGGGCCGCCGGGCCGAGTCTTCCCAGAAGTCCTCGTCAGGCTGCGAGCGCCCGGACCGGTCACGACTGACCACCGAGCCGCGGATGCCGAGCCGGTTCCTCAGATCGTCGGCGGTGTTGCTGAACCGACCACCCTGTCCGTTCCTGCCTGCCGCCTTTGGGTCGCGTGACCCGCGCCGCGGCTGGCCATCGTCGCGAGCGCGACGGCCGCGCGGCTCGTCCCAGCCGGAGTCGGCCGCGCGTGCGGATCGGCCCGCCGCTCGGCCGTCACGGTCACGGCCGTCGCCGTTTGCTCCGGCAGCCGGCTGCGCACCAGAGCGCCAGAACCCGGCGCCGCTGTCATCCCACGGTGATTGGTCCGCTGGCATGCTGCTCTGCCTGCTTCGCCACCCGGGGCCGGCATCCGGCGAGTCCTGCCAGTAGGGCCCGGTCCAGTCTGGGTTACTCACGCGTCCTCGCTGGTCTGGGGGAACGGCTGACATATGCGATCGGCCGCCAGGAAGACACGTTACCTGGCGGTACATACCATCCCGGCATTAATTGCGCCATGTCCTCCGACCCGCAACTGCAGGCTCAGGTGATGTTCCGGCCGACCGACCTCATCGGATCGTCCGTCTCAGCCCCGGCGGGTTACTCGCTGGCCCTGGCCCGCCGACTACGCCGGGAAGTTGGCTCGCCAGTGCCGAGCACATAGGAAGAAGCGAGGTGGTTCCAGGCACAACTTTGGCAGACCTCGACTACGTAGACCTGGAACTCTGCATATTCCGTAGCCATTTCGTCCAGTTCAGGGCCGCGCTTTACCCGGCCCTCATACCGGCCGAGCTCGTCGCCATAGACGTACGTGACGTGGGTCAGCTTGGCGTTCCGGCAGATAGGACAGGTGACGTCGGTGCCCTCGCCGTGGAACTTGGCCGCCCGGAGCAGGTATGGATGCGCATCGCAGACATCAGTCACGGTGGTGCGGCCGGACAGGACCGAGGCGAGCGTCGCCCGCCTGGCAAGCCCGTAGTCGACCACCGATCTCCTCATGTTCGACAGGTTACGACGGAACCGGCCGCGGCAGGAGCCCAGACCGGCCATCGGATCGTGACCGCCGAGCGTGCCCGGCATCCCTGTCGAGCGCCAGATGGGCAGAACTTGCGCCACAACGGCGCCGCACGTATCTTTGTGATGTATCAATTCGATACATCGACTCGACACGTCCGGCAGTGGCGTGCTAGTTGTCCAGGATGTTAGCTCAGTGCGGTATGGGAGGTGCGAGCGGGTATGGGCAGCCAGCGATCGGGCGTGCTCGAGCTCGCTGTCCTCGGCATCCTGCACGAGACGCCAATGCACGGATACGAGCTGCGCAAGCGCCTCAACTCGCTGTTGGGCGCCTTTCGCGCCTTCGGGTACGGCTCGCTGTACCCCGCGCTCAAGGATCTGCTGGCAAACGGGCTGATCGCCGAAGAGGTGACAGCTAGCCCGGCCAGACCGCTCGACCGGCCGCGGCGATCCAAGATCGTCTACCGGCTGACGGCCGAGGGCAAGGAGCGGCTGCAGGACCTGCTCGCGCAGTCCGGCCCGGCCTCCTGGGAGGACGACGGCTTCGGCGTGCACTTCGCGTTCTTCGGCCTGACCCAGGCCGACATCAGGCTGCGGATACTCGAGGGCCGTCGCAGCAGGCTCGAGGAGCGGCTCGAGGGCTTCCGGGCCGCCGCGACGCGGACCCGCGAGCGAGTCGACAGCTACACCCTTGAACTCCAGCGGCACGGACTCGAGTCGGTCGAGCGCGAAGTCCGCTGGCTCAATGAGCTGATTGCCTCCGAACGGCAGTCGGGCGTGCAGCCCGGTGCGCAGGCCGGAGAAAACACGGAAGGCGGCGGGGCGACGGTAGTCGTCTAGCCATCGCTGCGTCGCAAAAGATAAAAGGAGTGAATCCTCATGGGTTCGGTACGGGTAGCCGTCGTGGGCGTTGGGAACTGTGCGAGTTCCCTGGTCCAGGGTGTTGAGTACTACAAGGACGCCGACCCGGCGAGCCGGGTACCTGGCCTGATGCACGTGCAGTTCGGCCCGTATCACGTCAGGGACATCGAGTTTGTCGCTGCCTTCGACGTGGACGCGAAGAAGGTTGGCCGCGACATCGCCGAGGCCATCGTGGCCAGCGAGAACAACACCATCAAGATTTGCGACGTGCCGCCGTCTGGCGTCACTGTGCAGCGCGGCCCGACGATGGACGGGCTTGGCGAGTACTACCAGGAGATCATCACTGAATCCGACGACGAGCCGGTCGACGTTGTGCAGGCACTGAAGGACTCGAGGGCGGACGTGCTGGTGTCCTACCTGCCAGTTGGCTCGGAGCAGGCGGACCGTTTCTACGCCCAGTGCGCCATCGACGCGGGCGTCGCGTTCGTGAACGCGCTGCCAGTGTTCATCGCGTCGGACCCGGTCTGGGCGAAGAAGTTCACCGACGCGGGCATCCCGATCGTCGGCGACGACATCAAGTCGCAGGTGGGTGCCACCATCACGCACCGCGTCATGGCCAAGTTGTTCGAGGACCGCGGCGTGGAGCTGCTGCGCACGTACCAGCTCAACTTCGGCGGGAACATGGACTTCATGAACATGCTGGAGCGCAAGCGCCTGCAGTCCAAGAAGATCTCCAAGACCCAGTCCGTGACGTCGCAGATACCGCACGAGATGGCCAAGGCGGATGTGCACATCGGCCCGTCGGACCACGTGCCGTGGCTGGACGACCGTAAGTGGGCGTATGTCCGGCTCGAGGGCCGCTCGTTCGGCGACACCCCGCTGAACCTGGAATACAAGCTCGAGGTCTGGGACTCGCCGAACTCGGCCGGTGTCATCATTGACGCGGTCCGCGCCGCGAAGATCGCCAAGGACCGCGGCATCGGTGGCCCGATCCTGTCCGCCTCGTCGTACTTCATGAAGTCGCCGCCCGAGCAGTACAGCGACGACGTCGCACGCGACGCAGTCGACAAGTTCATCCGCGGCGAACTCAGCCGCTAGCGGTCTGCACAGGCGCAAGGGAGCCCGGCCAGAAGGCTGCGGCTCCCTGGCGCGTATGTGCAGCTGTTCGATCACCCGTCCAGGCCGCGGCCGGCGTCTGCTGGCCGGTTGGCGATGCCCGGCGCGCCGCCCGCAGCGAGCGCATCCGGGCGGCAAGCTCGACGCTCGAGGAATTGGTGCTGTGTGCACGACACCAACTACTCAAACGTCGGGGCAACCGGCCACCACCCGTCCGGCTCTGGCGCCCGCCCCGCTCCGGCAGCCTCGTCGGCACGCCGCGCCCGCCAGCACCGCCCGCCAGCACGCCCGCCAGCACCGCCCGCCAGCACGCCGCCAGCACCCGCCCGCCAGCACCCGCCCCCCGGCCCCCGCCCGCGGCTGGCCCAGCGGCGGCCACCATATGGCCGGTCAGCAGCCGACGCCATAGGCTGACCCCGTGTCCAGGCAGGAACCGCATCCCGTAGCGGCCGCGGCAGGTTCTCCACAGCCGCCCGCTGAGCCGCGACGTGGCTCGTTCTGGCGGGACCTGCGGGTGGTCTGGGCCGAGCACGACTTCCGGCGGCTGCTTTCGACCAGGCTGATCTCACAGACCGGCGATGGTATCTTCACCGCGGGCCTTGGCACCTATGTGTTCTTCAACGCGGCGACGTTCCCTAGCCCGGCGAAGGGAGCTGCGGCCTTCGCGGTGCTATACGCGCCGTATTCGCTGATCGGACCCTTCGCCGGCGTGTTCATCGACCGCTGGTCGCGGCGCCAGATCCTGGTGTACTCGGCCCTGCTCAGGTCCGTGTTCGTGGCGCTGACGGCCGGCCTGATGGCGTCAGGAAACCTCGGTCCGCGCCTGTACATCGCCGTGCTGCTGGTACTGGCCGTGAACAGGTTCTTCCTGGCCTCACTGTCGGCCGCCCTCCCGCACGTAGTCGCCGGGGACAAGCTCGTGATGGGCAACTCGGTGTCACCGACCGCGGGCGGAACCTTGGCCGCGATCGGCGGGCTGCTCGGCCTCGGCGTGAACGCGGCCACCGGCGACACCGAGGCCGGCGCGGCCATCACGCTGCTGGTCGCCGGGGCGTGCTATGTGGCCGCCAGCCTGGTCGCCAGGACCATGCCCAAGGACTTGCTGGGCCCGGTCGGCCAGCCAGGCAAGGCAGCCAGGGGTCGGCTCCTCACCGACCTCAGCTCGGTCGCGGCGGGGCTCGTGGCCGGTGTGCGCTACGTGAGCAAGCGTCGCGGCCCCGCTACGGCGCTCGCTGTCACCGGGTGCTTCAAGTTCCTGTACGGGATCTTGTTCCTGATATCGATCTTGCTCTACCGGAACTACTTCTACCTTGGCTCCAAGCCCAGCGTGGCGGAGACGCACTTCGGCTACCTGGTCACCCTCGCGGCGGTCGGCTACTTTTGCGCGGCGCTGGTCACCCCGCCGGCTACCCGGCGGCTGACCAAGCCGGCCTTCATTGCCCTGATGCTCGCCGTGTCCACGGTGGCGGTCGGCACGCTTGGCCAGACCTTCGGCCAGCTCGGGTACGTGATCATGGGATTCGTCCTTGGCCTGGCAGGCCAGGCCATCGCGATCTGCGCCACCACGATCCTGCAGGAGCAGCTACCGGATGAGTACCGTGGCCGGGCGTTCTCCCTCTACGACGTGATGTCCAACATCACGCTTGCGATCGGCGCCCTGGTCAGCCTGCCGTTCATGCCGGTGGACGGCAAGTCGCGGTCGCTGATCGCGGTCATCGCGGTGGGCTTCGCCGTGGTCACCGTCGGATACTGGCTGACCAGCCGTCACTCGGCCGGGCCCGGCGTGGGCGGCAGCTCGATCCCGGCCGACACGGCCCAGGCCAGCAACTCCTGAACTGCCCGGTCTCGCGGTAGCGGGCCGTGCTCGAGCCGAAGCTCGAGCAGGTGCTTGTAGGCCTTGCCGACAAGCGGCCCCGGCCGCAGCCCGAGGATCTCCATGATCTCGTCGCCGTTGAGGTCCGGCCTGATCCTGGCCAGCTCTTCCCTCGCCTCCAGCTCGGCGATCCGCTGCTCAAGGTCGTCGTAGGCACGCTCCAGCCGCTGCGCCTTCACCTTGTTCCTTGTCGTGCAGTCCGCTCTGGTAAGCGCGTGCAGCCGGGTCAGCAGCGGACCGGCGTCAGTGACGTACCTGCGGACGGCGGAGTCGGTCCACTCGCCTTCGCCGTACCCGTGGAACCGCAGGTGCAGCTCGATCAGCCGGGACACGTCGGCGACTACCTGACTGCCGTACCGCAGCTCGGCCAGCCGCGTCCTGGCGATCTTGGCGCCCACCACTTCATGGTGGTGAAACGCCACCCGGCCGTCCGGCAGCCGCGATCGCGTCCGCGGCTTGCCGATGTCATGCAGCAGCGCGGCCAGCCGAAGTACCAGGTCCCGCTCGAGCCCGTACCTGACTTCGAGGTCGATCGCCTGGTTGAGCACGGTCAGCGAGTGCTGATACACGTCCTTGTGCCGGAAGTGCTCGTCCGTCTCCAGCCGCAGCCTGGGCACCTCGGGCAGCACGTATTCGGCCGCACCGGTGTCCACGAGCAGCGCGATCCCGGCCGCTGGCCCGCCGCGGAGCGGCGACACGAGCAGTTTGGTGAGTTCGCCCTCGATCCGCTCGGCCGACACCTTGGGCGGCGCCAGCAGTCCAGCGAGGTCGGCCATCGCCTGGCGGACCTCGGCGGTCACGGCGAAACCGACCTGTGCGGTGAACCTCGCGGCCCGCAGTATCCGGAGCGGATCGTCGGTGAACGAGGCCTCAGGCGCTCCCGGTGTTCGCAGCACCTTGCGCTGCAAGTCGGCGAGGCCCCCAAAAGGGTCGACAAGCTGGTAGCCGGGCAGCCGCGCCGCCATGGCGTTGACGGTGAAGTCGCGCCTGGCCAGGTCCGCATCCAGCGACTCGCCGTACTCCACGGCCGGCTTGCGCGATGACCGGTCGTACTTGTCGCTGCGGTAGGTCGTGATCTCCAGGATGTGACGGCCCTTACGCACACCGATGGTGCCGAACGCGATGCCGACGGTCCAGACCTGGTCGGCCCAGTCCTTTACGACCTCGAGCACGCGCTCTGGCCGGGCATCGGTGGCAAAGTCAAGGTCGCCAGGCTCGCGGCCCAGAAGCACGTCCCTGACCGGACCACCGACCAGCGACAGCTCATGGCCGGCGGCTGCGAAGACGCTGCCTAGGTCGTCCGCGACGGGGAACTTGGCGGCAAGCAGCGCCGCCGCAGCCTGCAACTGGCGCTCATTCATTGGGTCTGGCACGGGCATCGAGGGTATGTCCTGCACGTACCCTGGGGGAAGCCGGGGAGCGCTGCGGATGTCACGCGAGATACTGCGAGCAGCCCTGGCCGTGGCTGATCCGCTGGCGCGCCCCGGGCACTCGGCTGGCCGCAATAACATTCTCGGCATGCAGCGCGCGCCTGAATCTCCGGTCCGGCAGGCCCAGGACCTGCTGGGACTGCCACCGGCACGGCGCTGGTGCACCGGGCGGACAGTCCCAGGGCAACAGGCGATCGAGCGGCGGGTGAGGCAAAGTTGAGACGGGCCCGCTGCGCTCTGGTGGCCGGGCTGCTGCTCGGGGCCGCCGTGGCCCCGGCCGCGCTGCTCACCGGCCAAGCGCCCGCGGACGCGAGCCCCGCGAGCCCCGCCAGCCCAGCCAGCCCTAGCCAGGCCGCCCTCTCTCCGGTCAGCGTCACGATCACCAACATGACACCGAAGTGGGCGGCACCTGGCGGCACGGTGACCGTGGCCGGGATTGTCACCAATAACTCTAAGCAGACCCTGACCCACCTGTCGGTCGCACTGCAGTCCTCGAACGCCCCGATCGACAGCCTGAGCACCATGCAGGCAGACCTCGACCCGCCGGTCCCGCTGGGCACCACCGGAGTCAGGGGCCACATGCAACAGCCCGCGATCACCCTGCGCCCCGGTGCGGTCAGCCACTGGTCGATCAGGTTCAAGGCGAACGAGGTCGGCATGACCAAGTTCGGCGTATACCCGCTCACAGCGCAACTGGACAGCTCCGCGGGCGGCTCGCTGTCCTTCGTGAACACCTTCCTGCCCTACCTGCCAGCCACGCACGGGCGGTATGCGAAGTCACGTCCCGCGCCGCACCCGATCGCCTGGATCTGGCCCCTTATCGACCAGCCACTGACTGCCCTGCCGGGCCAGAGTGACTGCTCGGGCTCCGATGCCCGCGCGCTGGAGGCCAGCATGGCTGCTGGCCGCCTGCACGACCTGCTCAGCGCCGGCCGCCAGTTCGCGGTGGCCGACAAGCTGACCTGGGCGGTCGATCCCGCTCTGCTGTCGGACGCCAACGCTCTTTCCGCCTGCGCGGACGGCGGCGGCACGGGGGCAGCCAACTGGCTCAGCGAGGTCCGCAAGACGACCCGGCACCAGCCGCTCTTCGTCACCCCGTATGGCAACGTAAGCCTGGCCCTGATCAGGCAGAGCCACGCCTCAGACGTGAAGCAAGCGTTCTCGCTCGGACGTGAGATCGCCGGTGACGACTTGCAGCGGTCCGTCACGCCGCCAGCCGCCACGCTATCGTCCGGCGCCAGCCCGGTGGTGACCGGCACGGCCTGGCCCCCGGACAACATCTCGAGTTCGATGCTGGAAAACCTGGTCCTGGCCAACGGCATCCAGACCGTTGTGCTCAGCAGCGACTCGGTCAGCGGAGCGCCGGGCACGGCGTTCAGGGTGCCCGCAGGCCCGAGGCAGGCGCGCGTGCTGCTGTCCGCAGCGTCACTCACCGCGCTGCTCGAGTCGGCCGCTACTAGCCCAGGGTCGGAGTTCGCCACCTCGCAGGAATTCCTGGCGGAGACTGCGCTGATGGCGGGGCAGGGCGCGGCCAACCCCATCGTGGCCGCGCCGCCGCCGATCCCCCAGGACTGGCAGCCACCGGCCGGCCTGGCCGCCTCGATCCTCTCCGATACCGCGAGCGCACCCTGGCTGACCCCGGTGACCCTCGACAGCCTCGCGAGCAGCGCGAAGGTCACCGATTATCAGCTGACTACTCCGGCCGGCGACTTCGGCTCCTACAGCCGTCGCGTGCTGCACCAGCTGAGCCTGCTCGACGACGACGTCCGCGCGATCGAGCGCATCCAGGCCCCCGCGTCGGCACTGGAGAGCACGACCGTCATGAAAGCGGTCGCCGCGCTGGAATCCTCGGCCTGGAGCACGCAGCCCAGAGCCGCACGGCTCGCCAGGCTGACCAGCCTGGTCCGCTACCTCGACGCTCAGCAGCATCAGGTGGCAATCGTCGCGGACAGCCGCGTGACGCTTGGCGGCCTCAAGGGCAACGTTCCCGTGCTGATCGACAACAGCCTCAATTACGCGGTTACCGTATACCTGCAGCTCAGCTTCGATCAGCCGCCTGGCGACGGCGTCACTATCCAGCAGCATCCGGCGGGCCTGATCCGGGTGCCGGCCCGCAGCCAGGTCACGACCACACTGCACGTGCAGACCACCCAGGTTGGCTCCTCCACGATCACGCTGCGGCTGCTCAACAAGGCCAGGCAGCCCATGCCGGGCACCACCGTGCAGGTGACAGTGCAGGCGACCCAGTTCGGCATGGTCGCGATGATCGTCCTCGCCGCCGTGCTTGGCGTCTTCGTGGTCGCCTCGGCGGCCAGGGCGATCAGGCGCCGACCTGCGGCTCCGGATAAGCCAGACGGCGCGGGGCAGGGTGATCCGGATGCGAACGACAGCAGCCAGCAGTCACCCGGACCCGATAACGTCGAGCCTGAGCGCACTGAGCTAGGAGCAGCCGGTACGTCCGGGCTGTGATGAAGGAGCTAGATTGACCACCCCGGTGCCTGATCCTGGCCCGCCCGAGCGACGCGGGCGCGGCCGGGACGGCCACCAGCAGGCAGATCCTAGCTGGTACGCCGGCCCGCTCTATGACGACACGGGCTGGCACCTGGATCTTTCCGAACAGCAGGACACCGGCCGGCCAGACCAGGTCCGCCAGGACGAGCCGAATCCGAGGCCGGACGGCGGGCGCTATCCGGAGCCGGGTGCGCCGGGGGACGACTCCTCGTTCCGTTATGAAAGCACTTATGACGGGAACGGGGCCTACTCCCCGCAACCCGGCTACGACCGGCCGGCCTCTGACCAGGGCCAGGTAGGTGACCGGCCAGGCGGGCGGCATGCCCGGCATGCCCGGTCGGATGACGGCCCGGCGGTAGCGCCCTGGCGCGACCGGCCGACTCAGGAGCCTTACCAGCGCGCCTGGCACGACTCGGCAGGCCCGCGGCCAGGCGGCGATCCTTACCAGGACTACCGCGAGCCGGGCGAGGCCGGACACCGCGGCTACCCGCCACCTGGCTCTGCTTACCCGCGACAGCCCGGCCAGCCCGGCCAGCCCGGCCAGCCCGGGCACCGCGGTTACCCGGAGCCGCAGCCGTTTACCGGCCAGCCGAGTTACCCGGATCCGGAGTTCCGCGACCGCGCAACCCATCAGGAATCACAGCGCGGTTACCAGGCAACGCCGGACGCGCACCCGCCGTCCGGGTACTTTGAGCCGCGCGCACTCGACGGCAGCCCGCCCTACCAAGACCCGCGGCCGCAGCCAGACAACCCGCCCTACCAGGACCCCAGGTCTCGGCGCGTTAGCCCGGGTCCCCTGGACCCCGGGCCGCACCCAGACAGCCCGGCCTACCAAGACCCCCGGCACGACCATGGCCGGCTCGGCTCCCGCTCCGCGCCGGCAGATCCTGAGTACTGGAGCATGTCGGACCCTGCGGTCCAGCCGGGTTCCCGGCCGGACCTGCCCGCACCGCCGCCAGGATGGGAACGGCCAGGGGAGCCCGCGTTCATGAAGTACCGGGACCCGCCGGTCTACGCCGACCCTCCTGGTCAGCCGTTCACCGAGCGGACCATGATCCTTCCGGTCATGTGGTCGGCGCAAACCCAGGCGGCGGACGCAGCCACCGAAGACGCGACCCAGCGGGCCGCGGGCTCCGCATCCATCGTCAGGTCCAGCGGCGTGATGGCGATCGGCACGCTCGCCTCACGGCTGACCGGCTTCGTGCGGACCCTCGTCCAGGTGTACGCGCTCGGCCTGCTGGTGCTCTCAGTGGCGTACAACAACGCGAACACGCTGCCGAACGTCGTCTACAACCTGGCCTTGGGCGGCATCCTGACCAGCGTCATCGTCCCGCTGATCGTGAACGCCGCCAAGCGCGATCCCGACCACGGCGAGGCCTACGACCAGCGGATGTTCACGCTGATCACGGCCGCCCTGCTGGGGATCACGGTCGTCGCCACGCTGGCCGCCGTGCCGCTGGTCGACCTCTACAAGGGCGATATCCGCGGCTCCGAGCTGCACCTGGTGGTGATCTTCGCCTACTTCTTCATCCCGCAGATCTTTTTCTACGGGATGAGCTCGCTGATCAGCGCGATCCTGAATGCCCGTGGCAGTTTTGCCGCGCCGATGTGGACCCCCGTGGTCAACAACATCGTGGTGATCGCGGTCCTGCTGATGTACATGGTGATCGCGGGGCCGCTGGCAGGCTCGGCCACGCCTCACGTCAGCGGCGGCGAGGTACTGCTGCTCGGTTTCGGCACCACGCTCGGCATCGCGGCGCAGACGGTGGCGCTCATCCCGGCCCTGCGCAAGGTGGGCTTCCGGTGGCGGGTGCGCTGGGACTTCCGTCGGGCGGAGGCGTCGGAGATCGGCCGGATGGGCGGCTGGATGTTCTGCTACATCGCCGCGACCCAGGTGGCCTTCCTGGTCACCACCAACGTCTGCAATCGCGCCGATCCCAAGACCGGCTATACCGCCTACACCTACGCCTGGCAGCTCTTCCAGCTGCCGTACGCGGTGGTGGGCATTTCCGTCATCACCGCACTGCTGCCACGGATGAGCTCGCATGCCTCCGACGGACGGCTCAGCCTGGTCAGGGACGACTTCTCGGCCGGGGTGCGCCTCGCCTCGGTCATCGTCGTCCCGTGCTCGCTGATCCTGGCCGCGCTCGGGCCCGGCCTGGCCCTGGTGTTCCTCGACCATGGCGCCGCAGCGAGGGGCGGCGGAGCGGGCCAGGCGGACTACGTCGGAGTTGTCTTCGCCGTCTTCTGCCTCGGCCTGCTGCCCTACATGCTGTTCCAGCTCCAGCTGCGGGTGTTCTACTCGCTGCACGACAGCAAGACACCAGCGCTGATCGGCCTGGGCACGATGTCGCTGAACATCGCCGCCAACGTTATTGCGCTGAACGTCTTGCCGGCCCGCGACGTGGTGGCGGGTCTTGGCGTCGGCTTCGGCCTGGCGAACCTGCTCGGCACGTTCCTGGCCTGGCGAATCCTGAGCCGGCGGCTGCATGGGCTCGACGGGCAGGCAATCGGCGGCACGCTGGTGCGGATGCATGCGGCCGCGATCCCGGCCGCCCTCTTCGCCATTACGATCGGGCTGCTGGTGACCGACATCGTGGCGGGCGGGCGGACAGGCGCCGCCATCACGATCGTGGTCGGCGGCGGCGGAGCCTTGCTGCTGTACGTCCTGTTCGCCCGTGCGCTGCGAGTGAGCGAGCTGACCAGTCTTGGCCGTAGCCTCATGGCGAGGCTCGGACGATGATCGTTTAGTGGCTGTCGCAGACGTCGTATGGACGTATCCAGGTGGTAACGGTTTCCGACGCGGGCCGCACATGGCTGCCGGGGGGTGCCAACGCGGCCTAGCATGTTGTCGAGCATCATTGTCTTATCTGCGAGTGTTGAACACCCTACGGCCCGCGAGGGGAGGTTGGAGGTCGGCGCGCCTTTGAACCGTGACCATGAGCACGTTCACTTCAGAACCAGGCACGAGGCTGGGCGGCCGGTACCGGCTTGAGGACCGGCTCGCCGCGGCCGGTGGCTGGTCTGCCTGGAAGGCTATCGACGAGATTCTGGCCCGGCCGGTCAGCGTTATCACTTTTGCCTCTGGCTTTCCCCGGCTGCAGCAGGTGGTCACGGCCGCCAGGGCGGCTAGCCGCCTCACCGACACCCGCCTCACCCAGGTTTTCGATGTCGAGGACAGCTGGGACCACGCCTACATCGTGCTGGAGTGGCCGGTCGGTGACACGCTCGCGGATTTGCTGGCCACCGGCACGCTTGAGCCCTCGGCCGGAGCCAGGATCGTCGCCGAGACGGCCGCGGCCATCTCCGGTGCCCACGCGGCGGGTCTTGCGCACCTGTGCCTGCAGCCCGAGGCGGTGCGCTGGGCTGGGGGCGGCGGCGTCAAGGTCACGGGCCTGGGCATCGACGCGGCACTGGCGGGCATCACTGCGGACGACCCCGAGCTGACCGACACTATTGCCCTTGGCAGCCTGCTATACGCCGCGCTCACTGGCATGTGGCCGACCCCCGATCACCCGGACCTGGCGGCCGCGCCGATGTCCGAGGGCCGACCGAGGCGTCCCCGGCAGGTCCGAGCAGGCGTGCCCGCGCAGCTGGATGACATAGTCAGCAGGGTCCTTGGCCTCGACGCTCGTGACGACCGTCCGGTGACTACCCCGGCCGAGCTAGCGGCGGAGCTGGCCGCGGTGATCCCGCCCATACCGATCCCGCCTGCCGCCCAGGCTCGCCGTGAGCCGCGCCGCGACCAGCGCTATGACCAGCGCAGGTACGAGAGCGCGCGTGTTCGCTCGGCCAGCGGGCAAACCGCTCCTGAGGGTCGGCCTGGGCCTCGGCGCAGCCTGGGCCGGGCGGCCGCGGCGGCGGCGCTGGCGCTGGCCGCGATCGTCGGGCTGAGCGCCGCGGCCTATCACTTCCTGGAGGGGCCAGCCCCTAGTTCGCACCACACGACTGGTGGCAAGCCGAGAACGTCTCCATCGCGGACGGGAGCGCAGTCAGCGATCCTCGCCCCGGTAAGCGCGCACGGTTTCGACGCACTCAGGACGCCGACTCAGGATCCGTCGGACGAGAACACCAGCCTGGCTATCAACCTCATCGACGGCAATCCGGCGGGCTGGGCCACCCAGCAGTATTACGGCAGCCCGTATTTCGGCAACCTCAAGTCCGGCAGCGGCCTACTTCTCGACATGGGCAAGCCGGTCCGCATTACCTCGGTCACTATCGTCTTCGGCAACGTACCCGGCGCGAACATCGAGCTCAAGGAAGGCGATTCCAGCGTCAGGAGCGCGGCGAACGAGAGCTCCATGGTCACCGTGGCGAGGCTGGATAACGTCCACGGACAGCGGACCTTCACGATTGCCCAGCCGGTCACCGACCGGTACCTCGTCGTGTGGTTCACCAAGCTGCCGCCACTGCAGGGTGCTCATGGCAAGTACATGGCGCAGATCCTCAGCATCAGCATCCGCGGTACCGACTGACCTTCGCAGCCACGGTCAGGCTGTGGGCAGGCGGAGAGCGCGGCGAGGCGTCCGAATCTGGGCTCGCCCGATCGCGCCGGCCGGGCCAGGCATAGCCTGGAACGCGGCCAGTGCCGATGGCCCCGGGGGGAGGGATCAGCACGAAGCCTGAAGATGCGGCGCGGCATGGAGGCTCGGCATCCGACGATCCGGCCCGCGGCGCGAGCTCGCCACCCGACGATCCGGTCCGCAGTACGAGCTCGCTACCCGACGATCCGGTCCGCAGTACGAGCTCGCCACCCGACGATCCGGTCCGCAGTGCGAGCTCGCCACCCGACGATCCGGTCCGCGGCGCGAGTTCGCTGCCTGGACCCCGGCGGCCGGCGGATGTCCGCGAAGACGGCGCCTCGCCTGCCGATGCCGATTTGCTGCGGATGCATGTCGAGGGTGACCCAGAGGCCTTCGGACAGCTATTCCAACGGCACAAGGACCGGCTGTGGGCGGTCGCGATCCGGACTCTCGGTGATCCCGAGGAGGCCGCCGATGCGCTGCAGGACGCGATGATCTCCGCGTTCCGGCGGGCCGGCAGTTTCCGCGGCGACTCAGCCGTGACTACCTGGCTGCACCGTATCGTGGTGAATGCCAGCCTGGACCGGATTCGCCGCCGGTCGGCCAGGCCGACGACGGGAGGGGGCGACGAGGAACTCTTGGACACGCTGGCGGCCAGCAGGACTCCTGTCTCGGACCCGTCCGGGGCGACAGATATGCAGCTGGACGTCATTGCCGCACTGCGTCACCTGGTGCCCGAGCAGCAGGCTGCGCTCGTCCTTGTCGACATGCTCGGCTATCCCGTGGCCGACGCCGCCGCAGTGCTCGGGGTGTCCGAGGGCACTGTGAAAAGCCGGGCCGCCCGTGGCCGGGCCAAGCTGCTGCCGCGGCTCGCCCACCTGCGCTCGGCCGGCGTACCCGGCCAGCAGGAACGGAACCGATCTTCGGGCTCGCACGTCCTACCTGCGCAGGACGGAGGTGACGATACGCGATGAGCAGGCATGCAAGCACCGAGGTTCTCGCCCGCTACACCGGGGGTGATGTGAAGCCGCGAAAGGCCGCCAAAGTCGCCTCGCACCTGGCCGGATGCGCCACCTGCCGGGAGCGTATCCACGCGCTGGAGAGCGTGCCGAGCATGCTGGCCAGCGTCCAGTTCCCAGCGATACCTGGGCATTTGTCATCTCGAGTCGAGATGGCCATCGCCGGCGAGTCGGCGGCCAGGGTAGCCCGCGAGCCTGCCTCCGAAGCCGGCCGCAGGGACCTGCCTGCCAGGGGCGGCCACGCCCGCCACCGTGCCCGCGTGCCCGGCTGGCCGTCGTCGCTCCTGCTCCGCACGCTGACAGCCACCGGCGCTGCCGTGGTTGTCGCGGCAGGCGGCTACGAGGCGGCCACCCACCTCGGCGCGTCCACGTCCGGGTCGGCGCCAGGCAGCGCGGCGCTGGCCAGCCCCGCCACCTCGCGACCAGGGCCAATCGTCAGTTATGAGCGCAGTGGTCACGCTCACTCCATTGTGGCGGTCGAAGCCGCTACGGACTTCCGCGCGGGCATGCTGGGCAGGCAGGCAGCCGCCGCGATGGAGAGCAGGCACTTCAGCAGCAGCGCCGCCACTGCGCCGACCGGCCCGGTGAACTCGCCCAACGCCAGCGTGAAGAACACGACCCCGAGCGTGCAAGGGTCGGGGGCAGCTGCGATAAGTAAGCTCCAGGGTTGCGTGGACCTGATAGCGGCAGGCCGTAATGTGTTGCTTGTCGAGATCGCGAAGTACCAGGGCAAACCTGCCACGATCATCGTGACCGAGGCGCTCACGTCCGGCCCGGCCGAGGCCTTCGCGGTGGGAGCCACCTGCTCGTCCGGCACGCGCGACGTCCTGGCCAGCCAGCAGGTACCCGGACTGTAAGCGTGCCGGCGGCGCGGGCGGGCCCGCAGGCTGCGCCACCAGGCCGCAGACAGCGGACCGCCAGGCCACGGACAGGCGGGAGCCGCGGGCCGCGGCACGCCGCGACTTACGCGGCGGCCCAGCCAGCACACGGCCCTCCGGCCCGCAAGCCGCCACCACCCGAGCGACCGCGGGCGCGGCGACCAGCCTTATGCCGAGGTGGTGCGGGCACCCGGCCCTCCCGCCGCTACTATCCGGGGCTGAAGAGGGAATCTCCAGGCTGGCCCGGTGGTTGATGCCGGTGCAATCGAGAGGCAGGACAGAAGTGACCGACGTTCGGGACATCGTCATCATCGGGTCGGGCCCTGCAGGTTACACAGCCGCCCTCTATGCCGCGCGCGCCAGGCTGAGCCCGCTGGTCTTCGAGGGCTCGGTGACCTCCGGCGGCGCGCTGATGAACACCACGGACGTGGAGAACTTCCCCGGTTTTCCTGACGGCATCCTCGGACCTGACCTGATGGACCAGCTGCGCAAGCAGGCCGAGCGGTTCGGCGCCGAGCTGGTGGCTGATGACGTCACCGAGGTGGACCTGAAGGCAAGCCCCAAGGTCGTCAGGGTGGGTGAGGGCACCTACCTGGCGCGGGCCGTCGTCATCGCATCCGGATCCAGCTACCGGGAGCTTGGCGTTCCAGGCGAGAAGCGGCTGTCCGGCCATGGAGTGTCCTGGTGTGCTACCTGTGATGGCTTCTTCTTCCGCGAGCAGGACATCGCGGTGATCGGCGGCGGAGACTCCGCGATGGAAGAGGCCGCGTTCCTGACCCGCTTCGCCAAGAGCGTGACCGTCGTGCACCGCCGGGACGCGCTGCGCGCCTCCAAGATCATGCAGGATCGCGCGATGGCCAACCCGAAGATCAACTTCGTCTGGGACAGCGAGGTGGCCGAGGTACTGGGCGAGGATCGGGTCACCGGGCTCCTGCTGCGTAACATCAAGACAGGCGAGGAGAGCACCCTCGCGGTGTCCGGGATGTTCGTCGCCATCGGCCATGACCCGCGCAGCGAGTTGTTCGCCAGTCAGCTGGACGTGGACGCCGACGGCTACCTGCAGGTCGACAGCCCGTCCACGCGGACTGCCATCGACGGCGTATTCGCAGCCGGTGACGTGGTCGACAGGACCTACAAGCAGGCGGTCACCGCGGCTGGCACCGGCTGTGCGGCGGCGCTGGACGCGGAACGATGGCTGGCCGACCACGAAAGGTGACCAGGCCACTGCAACCGAGCTGACCGCCGTCACTTGCGGCGGCAGGAGATCAACCGAGATGGAAGGGAAGTCCTGGACGTGGGCGCAACCAAGGCCGTAACTGATGCGACCTTCGAGTCCGAGGTCATCAAGGCCAGCAAGCCGGTAATTGTCGACTACTGGGCCGAGTGGTGCGGGCCGTGCCGTCAGGTGGCCCCGGTGCTGGAGGAGATCGCCACTGAACACGGCGACAAGATCGACGTCGTCAAGCTCAACGTGGATGAGAACCCGGCAGTCGCGCAGCGCTACGGCATTATGAACATCCCCACGATGAGCGTCTTCAAGGATGGTCAGGTCGTGAAGGAGATCGTGGGCGCTCGGCCCAAGTCCGCGCTGTTGCGCGAGCTCGCCGACTTCATCTGATCGGCACCCGACCGATTTCCTCGACCCTGCCGTGCCTGGTTGCCGCCAGGCACGGCCGGGTCTTGCCTTGCCTGGGGAGCTAGCGGCCATAACTAGCGACATTCCTGCTGGCTGGCAGCAACGGTGACGCAAGCAGTCCTGCCGCCGCGATAACCGTGATCAGGATGGCTACGACATGCAGCGCAATGACGGGGCCGTGTGCCGTCGCCTGCTGCGTGTATACCGAAGCGATCAGGCCGATGCCGAGCGAGCCGGCGATTCGCTGCCAGATGCTGAACAGCGACGTGGCGTCGCTGAGCTCGGGCTGCGCCAGCGGTGCAGTGAGCACCGCGAGCAGCGGCGAAATCACCAGGCCGATCGATACCGACCTGCCCGCGAGCAACAGCGCGGTCAGCGCTAGCGGAGTCTGCGGGCCGATCGCAAGCAGGCCAAGACTTGCCGCCGTGAGCAGCGCGAAGCCCGTTAGCACGGTGGTCCGCACGGTAACTAGCCTGAGCGCGCGCTGACCGAGGGTGGTGGACAGCCCGGTGATCACGCCTTGCGGCAGCATTGCCAGGCCGGCCGCCAGTGCGCTGTGGCCCTGGACGTCCTGCATGAATACCGGCAGCAGGAAGACCGCGGCGAAGGTGACCACCGAGGCGAGCGCGCACAGGGTGAGGGCTAGCGCCGCGGCACCGTTCCTGGCCAGGGCGAGATTGAGGGCCGGCTGCTCCGCGTGGCCCGACCAGGCCGCGTAGCCCGCCAGCAAGAACCCACCGGCCAGGATCGGCAGCCAGCAGGCCGCAGCGCCCCAGCCGTCGACTCCGCCCTGGCCGATGCCCAGCAGGAGCAGCGCGAGGCCCGCGGTCAGCAGGAGCAGGCCACGCCGGTCAAGCCGCGCCCGCGCGCTTCGCCCGGCTGCCATGTCGGCTGGAATGCTTCGCACCGCGAACACCGCCGCGACACCAGTCGGGATGTTGATGAGAAATATGCTCCGCCATCCGACCACGCCGATTAGCGCACCACCGACGGTGGGGCCGAGCGCGGGCCCGAGGAATAGCAGCATCCCCGCTGCGGCCGGCATGGACCTGGTCGCCCCGCTCTTGCCGAACAGCATGCTCATGGCCATCGGCACCAGGGGCGCTGCCACCGCACCCTGGACGATCCTGGTCAGCACCAGGAACTGGACGTCCGGCGCCGCGGCGCAGGCGGCCGACGTCGCAGTGAACGCAGTCACGCTCGCCTGGTACAGGGGAAGCGTGCCGAACCGGCGGGACAGGTAGGCGGTTGCGGCCAGGCCGGTGCCGAGCGCGAGGAGGTAGCCGCTCACCGCCCATTGCACCACGGGCAGACTCGCGTGCAACTGCAGTGCGATAGGCGCCACCGCGACATTGACGACGCTGGAGTCCAGCATCGACAGAAGCGGCCCGGCGAGCAAGGCGTACTGCAGGATGGGGCTGAGACGCTGCCGTGGGCTCGCGCTGACGGTCTCGGCGGTCACCGCCCGTCGTTCTCCGTGCTGACAGCCCCTCCTGCTGCGTGGTCGACGATCCGTTCTCCCCGGCCCGCAGTCACTGCACGTCCTGATGGTCCGCCGCCTGCTCACGCAGGCCGCACAGCCAGTCCCGCTCCCGCTCGGCCCTGCCGATGATCTCTGTCGTGACCAGGGTGCTCCAGCGCTCGCTCCCAGCGCGCTGGAGCAGGTCTCTCAGCCGCTCCAGGCGCGCGGCGAGGGCCGCGTCACGGGCGTCAAGCACCGTCAGCCGCTCCGAAGCGCTGAGGAAGGAGAACTGGCCGAGCCGGCTCAGGAACTCGATGTCGTCCTCAGCTTGATCCGGCGGCAGGTCGGCCAGCATGTCGTGCAGCATTTCCCTGCCGACATCGGTCAGCTCGTAGACCAGCTTCTGCGGCCGCCCTACCTGGGCATGCAGGGTCCTGGTTACGGCGCCTGCCTCCTCGAACCTGCGCAGGGCCGGGTACAAGGAGTTGTTGTTCAGCAACACGCCGGTCACGGCCTCGACCCGCTTGCGCAGCTCATAACCGTGCGCCGGCCGCCTGGACAGATTCCGCAGGATGAGGATTTCGATGTAGGACATACCGTCCAGCGTAACCTAGGTCACACTGGACGATGGTCTTGGCTTGCGACAAGTCCGGGCCACCGCCATGAGCGGCGCTGGTCGTGCTGCCTGGCGGCGATACTGTTTTGGACCGGCTCAGCTGGTAGGGCTTCAACTGGTTTCGAGCGCTACGACTCCAGGCGGTGGGCACCAGCCGCCGGAGGCTGGCGCTAGGTCAAGCCAACGAGCCCCGAGCGGCCCGGAGTACGGCGCTAGGCGAGCCGGAGGGACCGCTCCGGCGACATCGACCCCAGGAGCCGCTCCAGAGCCACCTCGACGTCCTCACGCCACGACAGGGCGGTCTTGAGCTCGAGCCTCAGCCGCGGGTAGCGCGCATGCGGGCGCACCGTCTTGAACCCGACCGCCAGCAGGTAATCGGCTGGCACGACGCACGCTGGCTGAGTCCACTTGACATCGCCGAATGCCTCTATGGCCTTAATGCCACGCCGAGTCAGGTCTTTCGCCAGCCCTTGCACGAGCATCCGGCCAAGACCGCCGCCGGCGAACTCCGACATTACGTGCGCTGTCATCAGCAGGACAGCATCGGCGCTAACCGGACTTGTCGGGAAAGCTACCGACCTCGGTGCATAGCTGGGTGGTGCATATGTCATGTGCCCGGCCGGAACGCCGTCTACGTAGATTATTTTCCCGCAACTGCCCCACTCCAGCAGGACCGAGGAGATCCAGGCTTCCTTCTCCAGAGCGGGATCGCCCACCTCGAGAGCCCGGGCCTGGCTCACCGGGTCAAGTTCCCAGAAGACGCACCGGCGGCACCTGGGCGGCAGGTCATCGAGATTGTCCAGTGTGATGCTCGCGAGACGGCGCGACACGGTGGTACCCCCGCGAATCGGCGGCCAGTAGATCGGGTCTTCGGCAAGATGCCCGCGAGTCGGGCGAAGTCATCCTGGCACCCGGCCCCTCGGACATCGTACCCATCGGAGGTCTCGGCCGACCTCTATAGCTGGGTCTTTCGCGCGTCAGCGGTGGGAGTCTGGGGCAGGAGAGCCAGCCATCGGCGACGGCCTACGTTCACGCTGGCGCGTGTTTCACGTGAATCATGCTCGCCCGTACCGCGTCCGCCAGAGCGTCGACGTCCGCCTCGGAAGTGTCGAAAGCCGTCATCCATCGAACCACGCGGCGACCGTCCTCTCGCGCTTGCCAGACATGGAAGTTCCAATTCCGCTGCAGTACCTCCACCTGCTCTTGACTGATCTCAGCGAAGACACCGTTGCCCTCCATCGGGTAGGCCAGCGCGACTCCGGCAAGCTCGGCGAGGTCTGCGGCGAGCCGCCTGGCCATTGCGTTGGCCCGGCGCGCATTGTGCAGCCAGATGTCGTTCTCCAGCAGCCCGATGATCTGCGCGGCAAGGAATCGCATTTTCGAGCTGAGCTGCATGAGCTGCTTGCGCTGGTACAGCTCGCCGTCCGCGAGATCGCTGGTCATCACCAGAACCGCTTCCACGGCGAGTGCGCCGTTCTTGGTACCGCCGAAGCTCAGCACGTCCGCGCAGCCAGCGATGTCAGCAAGAGTGCATTTAAGCTGAGCGACGGCATTGGCCAAGCGGGCGCCGTCCACATAGATAAGCAGGCCGTTGGCGAGGCAGAATTCGCGGATGGCCCGCAGCTCTGCTAGTGAGTAGCACGTCCCGACTTCGGTGACTTGGGCTAGCTGCACTACCCGTGGCTGCGCACGGTGCTCGTCACCGCGCCCTCCCAGGCGACGGCTGATCAGCTCCGGGGTCAGTTTGCCATCAGGCGTGTCAACCGGAAGCAGTTTGCAGCCCAGGATTCGTTCGGCCGCCCCGCACTCGTCGACGTTCAGATGCGAGGACTCGGCGCAGATGACCGCCTCGAACGGACGGAGCATGAGGCTCAGTCCTGTCACATTGGCTGCAGTGCCGTTGAAGACCAGCAGCGCACGGGCTGCCCCGGAGGCAGAGCACAGCATTTGCTCCGCGCGCCTGGACGTTTCATCATCGCCATAGGCCACCGCGTCGCCCGTGTTGGCCGCGGCGAGCGCTGCCATGACCGCGGGGTGGACACCCGCGTGGTTGTCGCTGCCAAAACTCTTGTTAGTTGGGTTCGCCACGTGCCAGAGCTTAACGTCAGGCGCGCCGTGGACGGGGCTGGGCCGGCGGCCGTCGCGGGCGCGCCCCATGATGTCCGCGAGTCCCGCGACCCGAAGATCAGCGCGGCTGCAGCGCGCAAGCCGGACCTGGAGGCACCAGCCCTCGAAGGCGGTTAGCGGTAGCCGGACGCGACGGGCAGACGACGCGGGCATGCTCGCCGCCAGACCCGCCCCCCGCCGACCCGGCACACCCCGCCCCACCGCCAAGCCCGGCTGGGCCGGTCAGCCGCGCCGTGACGGCCCGAGGCCCGGCGACATGCTGCGAACGATCCGCTCGAGATCATCGAGCGACGCGAACTCGACCACGATCTTGCCCTTCCGCTGGCCGAGCTCGACCTTGACCCGCGTGTCGAAGACATCGGACAGGCGGTCGGCGAGATCCTTCAGGCCCGGTGCGACCGGCGCCTTGCTCGCCGGCGTGCGCGGACTGCGGGCCGGACGGGCACCCAGCGCTACGATCTCCTCGACCGCGCGCACCGAAAGGCCTTCGGCCACGATCCGCAGAGCGAGCTGCTCCTGGACAGCCGGGTCGTCTACGCTCAGCAGCGCCCTGGCGTGACCGGCGCTGAGCACTCCCGCAGCGACGCGCTTCTGCACCGCAGGCGGCAAGTTCAGCAACCTGATGGTGTTCGAGATGTGCGGCCGGGACCGGCCGACCCGGCGTGCGAGCTCCTCGTGCGTCACCCCGAAGTCATCGAGCAGCTGCTGGTATGCGGCCGCTTCTTCGAGGGGGTTGAGTTGCTCGCGATGAAGGTTCTCCATGAGCGCGTTGCGGAGGAGGTCGTCGTCGGACGTCTCGCGCACGATGGCGGGGATCACGTCGATGCCAGCCTGCTGGCTAGCGCGCCAGCGTCGCTCGCCCATGATCAGCTCGAAGGTGCCCGAGGCTACCCGCCTGACTACCACCGGCTGCAGCAGGCCGACTGCCGCGATCGAAGCGGCCAGCTCGGCCAGCGCGTCCTCGTCGAAGATCTGTCGTGGCTGGCGCGGATTTGGCCGGATCGCCCTGACCGGCACCTCCTCTAGGTACGCGCCCGCCATCCCCGCTGGTCCATCTTCCGCGTAGGCGGTCGCGCCGGTGAAGGCCCCGCTGCCCGGCATCGCGCCCGAGCCTGGCGGACCGGAGGGGATCAGGGCACCGAGCCCCTTCCCCAGCCCCCGCTTTGGTTGCGGCATCATGCCTCTCCTCGCCTCGGCGTCACCGCTAGCTCACGGCCGACGCGGCATTGCGGTGCGCCAGCTCCCGCGCCGCCTCCAGGTACGCCAGCGCACCGGTAGAGCCGGGATCATAGGTCATGACCGACTGCCCGTAGCTAGGTGCCTCGGACACCCGCACGCTGCGCGGGATCACCGAGCTCAGCACGATCCCGCCGAAATGGTCCCGCACCTCATCCGCGACCTGTGACGCCAGTCGCGTCCGGCCGTCATACATCGTGAGCAGGATCGTCGTAACGGACAGCGCCGGATTCAGATGGCTGCGCACAAGCTCGACCGTGCGCAGCAGCTGCTCCAGTCCTTCCAGCGCGTAGTACTCGCACTGGATGGGGATGAGAACCTCCGGCGCCGCGACGAGAGCGTTCACGGTCAGCAAGCCAAGTGACGGCGGACAGTCGATGAAGATGTAGTCGAGGTTCGATGAGTCATATGCGGCCAGCGCCCGGTCCAGTCTGGATTCCCGCGCGACCAGTGGCACCAGCTCAATCTCTGCGCCCGCCAGGTCTATCGCCGCTGGGGCGCAGTACAAGTTCGGATACCCCGCCACCTGCTTCACCACCGACCCAAGCGGCTGGCCGTCGACCAGGACGTTGTAGACCGACGGCGTGCCCGAGCGGTGCTCCACGTCCAGCGCGGTCGACGCGTTACCCTGCGGGTCGAGGTCCACCACCAGCACCCGCGCACCGTGCATGGCCAGCCCTGCCGCCATGTTGACGGCAGTCGTCGTCTTCCCCACCCCGCCCTTCTGGTTCGCGATCGTAATAACCCGGCACGAGGAAGGCCGCGGCCAGGGCGCGCCGCCGCCCCGGGCGAAGATCGCCGCCTGGGCGGCCCTTGCGATCGGGGTGTCACCCACCGCGTCCGGGCCGACTGGAATGGCCACCGCAACCTCGCTCTCGCCCGTCGTCTCGCTGGCGCCGCCTAGGTTATCCGGGCCGACCGGCTGCCGCACCCCGGCCGCCGAGGTTCGCGGCACGGACATCCTGGCCCCGGCATCCGGTGCGGCCTCAGCCCAGCCGGCGCCGGTCGCCGGACCTTGCAGTACGTCGTCACCGGTCGCGAAGGCCACCGCCGGGCCGCCCGGTGCAGCTGGCCGACCCTCCGCCGACCGCGTTTCACGTGAAACTGCGGCCAGCGCCCGCTTCAGCCGCTCAGGCGCACCGACCGACCCGGAGGCCCCCGGATCACGAGGGGGGTCTCCGCCGCCCGCATGTTCGTGGCCCGGCCGGCTTGCTTCATCTCCGGCGACATGCCGCGCCCGCTCCGCCCCGGGCGGCAAGCCGCTTCCGGCGGGCCAGCCCAGCCCGCCGAGCACTGATCCTGCTTCTCCGCCCGCGCCGCCACCGGCGCCCGACCCGGCCAGCCCGTCATCTGCCACGCGCGACGCCGGCCAGTTCTTCTCGGGCCAGCCAAGGCCCGGCCAGGCCATTCGCATGCGTCCTCTCCTCATCGAGCCGGAGCCGCGCAGCCCGCTAGCCGCCGCCGCGCCTGCTATTGGGCCGCGCCCTCCTGCCAGCGCTTGGCCCGGCCTGCCGCTGCGGGCCCCGTGACCGTCCGCCGGCTCGTGTCGCTCCCCGCTGGTCTCGCTGGCCAAGGTGATCGACACCCCGCCGTTCGGCTGCGCTAAGCACAACCACTGTCGCAGTCGCCGCGCCATCCGCGCTACCAACCTCGACGACTCGCGCGTCATTCACGCCTAGCCGCGCGAGTACTGGCCTCGCCCTGGCAAGCTCCGCCTCGGCCGAAGCCCCCTTGATCGCAAGTATCTTTCCACCGGGCCGCAGCAGGCCCAGGCACAATCCAGCGAGCTTATCCAGTGGCGCCACCGCCCGAGCCGTCACCACGTCCGCCGCCATCCGCCCGGCCAACTCCTCGGCCCGCCCACGAACGACCTCGACGTTCGGCAGCGCAAGCTCCGAGACACACTCCTCCAGGAACGCGACCCTCCGCGCCATTGCCTCCACCAGCGTCACCCGGACACCGGGCAGGAGTATCGCCAGCACCAGCCCGGGAAGGCCCGCCCCTGAGCCGACGTCCACCAGCGAGCAGCGCGCGGGAACCAGCCTCGCGATCGCCGCACTGTTCAGCAGGTGCCGGTCCCAGATCCGATCTGCCTCTGCCGGACCAAGCACACCGCGCTCCACGCCCGGTCCGGCAAGCAAGCGCGCGTACTTCTCCGCGACCGGCAGCGCCGCGCCGAATACGGCCGCCGCCCCCGGTCCCGCCCGCTCCGCGGACTCCCGCTCCGCGGACTCCCGCTCCGGTGAACCGTCCGCGTCTCCCTCGCCCGCCTGCGTTGCCTCAGCCACTGCCAGGCTCCTTCGCTCGACGGAACTCAGGCCGGCAGGACGACGACCCGGCGGTCCGGCTCCTCGCCCTCCGACTCGCTGCGCAGGCCCGCAGCCGCGACTGCGTCGTGCACGACCTTGCGCTCGAAGGGGTTCATCGGCCACAACCGCTTCGGCTCCCCGGTACGCCGGACCTCTTCCGCCGCGTCCTCACCGGCCGCGGCCAGCTCCGCCCGGCGCCGCTGCCGGTAACCGCCCACGTCCAGCATCATCCGGGTCCTTGCGCCAGTGTGCTGGTGCACAGCGAGCCGGGTCAGTTCCTGCAGAGCCTCCAGCACTTCCCCGCGCTTGCCGACCAGTTCCTCCAGCGTCGCCCCGACCACCGAGACAACCGCGCGGTCGCCTTCCACATCCATGTCGATATCACCGTCGAGGTCCGCTACGTCCAGCAGTCCCTCGATGTAGTCGGCCGCTATCTCACCCTCGAGCTCAAGATCCGGCACCGAGGTGGAGCCGGCGTCCGTCGCGCTGTCGTCAGCCGCCCCGTTCGCGTCCGCAGCCGAGGGCGCGACTACCTCCCCGCCAGCCGAATCGTCCGCCCCGTCGTCCAGCGCCACCGCCGTCGCCCCGCCAACTACGCCGTCATCAGGCTGACCGGGCTCATGCGCCACCACGTCGTCCTGCTGGCTCATGCCAGGCCCTCCTCGATCCCGTCCCTGATCCGCGCTGCCGCGCAGGCAAGCAGGTTTCTAGCGCTTGCCAGAGCGCTTACTGCGCGTCTGCCGCTGCGTCTGATGCCTCACGAGCTTAACCTCGGTCTCGGCTGGCTCCGGTTCGGGCTCCGCTCGGCCCTTAGTCAGCCGCTTCAGCATGCTGTTCGGGCCGGAGCCGCCACTTCCTGCCGCCGAGGCACCGTTCGCCGGGGCCTTCCCCACCGGCGCCTTCGCCGTGGGGGCCTTCCCCGCCGGCGCCTTCCCCGCCGGCGCCTTCCCCGCCGGGGCCACCTTCCCGCCCGGCGTTACCTTGCCGTTGGCGCGCTGGGCGCGGCCCGCCCCACCCCGGCCCGTCCCCGCGGTAAGGGCCGCCGCGGTCGCGGCACCGCCGACCCGGCCAGAACTCGCCGGCGTAGCGTCCGTCGTAGCTGCGGGCGGGGTATAGGGGTAACGCCGCCCCAGGATGAATTGCTGTCCGAGCGTCCACAGGTTCGTCGTGCACCAGTACAAGACCAGCCCGAACGGCCAGTACAGGCCGGTAAGAGCGAAGAAGGGCATGATGTAGGTCATGTACTTCTGCGACGAGGCCATCGGGTTGTCCGGCGTCGCCGCGGGCATCATGCCGCGCTTCATGCTCTGCCGGATCGTCAGGTAAGTCGTGCTCATGCTGACCAGCACGGCGCACAGGATGACGAGCTTCGCGTGCAGGGGCACGTGCGCAGTGCCGGTAAACAGCACCTTGTCGGCGATGGACGCGCCGAGAATCTTGGCATGTCTGCCCGCCAGCACCATCGACAGCGGCAGGCCGTACTTCGGCGTGGTGCCAGGTACCCACTCGGCGATAGCTCGAAGCACGCTGAACAGCGAGAAGAACAGGGGCAGTTGCAGCACGAACGGCAAGCAGCCCATCAGCGGGTTGACGCCCGCCTCCTGGTACAGCTTCATCGTTTCTTGATTGAGCGTCTGCTTGTCGTTCTTGTACTTCTTGCGCAGCGCTGCCATCTGCGGCTGCAGCGAGGACATCGCCCGTGTCGTGTGCATTTGCTTGATAAAGAGCGGCACCATGATCAGCCGCATCAGCGCGACCAGGATCACAATGGTGAGGGCCCAGGTCCATCCGCTGGTCGGGCCGAAGGTTGGCGCCAGCACATTGTAGATGTGCGTGAACACCCAGCCCACGGCCGAATACAGCGCGTTAAGTGGATTCACCCTGCTAGCTCCTCGCCATCAGTTCAGCAGCATCAACACAATGAGCAACGTCCTGCGACCCCGCTACGCTTCCGTTCTGGTCCTGATCCGCTGCCGCGCTCACCTTCGCCGAGCCAGGGACCGGGTCGAGTCCCCCGGCATGGAACGGGTGGCACCGGCTCAGTCGGCGGACCGCGAGCCACGAGCCGCGCACAGCGCCGTGCAGTTGCACCGCCTCCAGCGCGTACGCGCTGCACGACGGGTAGAACCGGCACCGCGGCCCCAGTAGCGGGCTGACAAACCGCCGGTAGACCGTGAGCAAGGCCACAAGCACCCAGCCGGCGGCCGACAACCGGCGCTCATCTGGACCTGAAGCCTGGCTCATCCGCTCGCCACCCAACCCTGCCGCCGAAGCAAAGCTCCGATTACCAGGTCGAGGTCGGCGGCAAGATCCGCCTGGCAAGCCACAGCCGCGCGCGGCCTAGCGCGCAATACAAGCAGGCTACCCCCCGGCAGCGACTCGAGATAACCGCGGACCAGATGCCGCAGCCGCCGCTTGACCCTATTGCGCACTACCGCCGACCCGACCGCACGGCTGACTACGAACCCCACCAGCGCCGGCCGCTCAGCCACGGGCTCGATCAGCAGGTGCCCAGCGACCAAATCCCGGCCCGCCCGGCTGCCGCGCTTTGTCGCGGAATCGAAATCGGCTCGCCGCCGCATTCGCGCTGCCGCGGGGAGCATCTTGAAATCGCTGTCGCGCGCCCGTCAGACGCTGACGCGCGCGCGGCCCTTCCGCCGCCTGGCCGACAGGATGGCCCGGCCAGCCCGCGTGCGCATGCGCAGCCGGAAGCCATGTGTCTTCGCCCGACGGCGGTTGTTCGGCTGAAACGTACGCTTGCTCACTGGGACTCCAGATAGCGGCAGGTCTGCGAATTCATCACAGCCGACTCAGCGGTCGTCCCGACTGGCATCAGGCCGTGCTTCAGCTGCGCCGGGGTAACCGGACCAATACACGGTACGCGCAGAGCGAGATGCCGGTCAAACCAGGGCCGTCGCCCTGCTCAGCCGGCCTTCCGACCGCTTAAGGAGTCCCGATAGCAGGCTTGGCCACGGATCTACCAAAGTAACTTTCCGGCTGCCATCCACAGGACTGTCCAGTTTCCCGAACGCACCGTCAGGTCCAGCCCTAGGCTGTGGACAAGCGGCGCCCAGGCTGCCAGGCAGCCACCAGTCGCCGCACCCTTCCGGTTGAGCGGACGGGCAGGTCGGGCTCCGGCTGACCTGCAACGTGCACATGCTGTGGAAAAACCTGTTGATCACATGTGGGGGCTCGGGTGACCGGCGAATGAGCGAAGACGACCTGTCGGACGTATGGGCCCGGTCGCTTGCCGATCTCGCCGAGATGCAGATCGAGCCCCATCAGCGCGCCTGGCTTCAGCTCACCCGGCCGCTCGGCCTGGTCGAGAACACCGCGCTCATAGCTGCCCCCAATGACTTCGTCAAGGAGCAGCTAGAGACCCGGCTTCGCGCACTCATCACCAATGCCCTCTCCAGGGAGCTGGCCCGCAACATCCAGCTCGCGGTGACCGTCGACCCCGCTGCCACTGCCAATGTCGGGCATCCGCCGCGACTGCCTGACAGCACTGACGACGACATCACCGGGCCGATCATGCTCCCCGACCGGCCGCCAGCCAGGCGCCTGCTTTCCGGCCTCGGCAGCAACGGCTACCCTGTCCCGGCCCAGCCCGGACCTGACCGGCTGGCGGGCGAGGGTGGCGACGGACACACCCCGTTCCCCGATATGGAACCCTCGACCGCGGGCGGCATCAGCGAGCGGCCGGGTCCGGCGAACGGGCTCGCCCGCCCGCCCGCCGACGGCCGCGGCAGTCCGGCGGGCGCTGGCAACCACGACGCACCGCGCCAGCCCGGCCAGGGACCGTCCGCCCTGCCCGCCATGCATCAGCACTCCGCACCGCACGGCACGGGCCAGCAGGCGCCGCGGCCAGGCCAGGCACGGCTTAACCCGAAGTACACGTTCGACACATTCGTCATCGGCTCAAGCAACCGCTTCGCCCATGCCGCCGCGGTCGCCGTTGCCGAAGCGCCGGCTAAGGCCTACAACCCGCTGTTCGTCTACGGCGACTCCGGCCTAGGCAAGACGCACCTGCTGCACGCCATCGGGCACTACGCGCAGAGTCTCTACCAGGGGCTCAAGGTCAGGTACGTGAGCTCGGAAGAGTTCACCAACGACTTCATCAACATGATCCGCGACGGCAAGCAGGACGGTTTCCGCCGCCGATACCGCGACGTCGACGTGCTCCTTGTGGACGACATCCAGTTCCTGGAGAACAAGGAGGGAACCCAGGAGGAGTTCTTCCATACGTTCAACACCCTGCACAACGCCGAGAAGCAGATCGTCATCTCCAGCGACCGCGCACCGAAGCGGCTGGTCACGCTGGAGGACCGGCTGCGCAGCCGGTTCGAGTGGGGCCTGCAGACCGATGTACAGCCGCCCGAGCTGGAGACTCGCATCGCGATCCTGCGCAAGAAGGCAGTGCAGGACCGGCTCAACGCGCCGCCCGAGGCGCTGGAATACATCGCAAGTCGCATCTCTACCAACATCCGCGAGCTTGAGGGCGCGCTGATCCGCGTCACCGCGTTCGCCAGTCTCAACCGCCAGTCGGTCGACCTGCAGCTCGCCGAGTTCGTGCTCAAGGACCTCATCCCCGAGGCCCACGGGCCCGACATCACCGCGGCCACGATCATGGGTCAGACCGCCGCGTACTTCGGCCTGTCGATCGACGACCTGTGCGGCACCTCCAGGTCCAGGGTGCTGGTGACGGCCCGCCAGATCGGCATGTACCTGTGCCGGGAACTGACCGAGATGTCCCTGCCCAAGATCGGCCAGCAGTTCGGCGGCCGCGACCACACCACTGTCATGCACGCCGAGCGCAAGATCCGGTCGCTGATGGCCGAGCGCCGCGCGATCTACAACCAGGTGACCGAGCTCACCAACCGAATCAAGCAGCAGGCACTGTCCGGGTGAGCGCCGTGACCAGGTCCGCGATCGTGGCGATTGCGAACGCGCCCCGAAGCCGATTCGCGCCGTGCCGCATCAGCTGCGGCCGCGCCGCTCCCGCCGCTGTCGATCCCGCCGCTCGCGTCGCTTCCGCCGCTTCCGCCGCTCGGGTCCGCCCCGCCGCTCGCATCCGCCGCGCCAGTCACTCTGCGTGCTCGTCCGGATACCTAAACGGTGCCCCGGGAGCAATCTACGCACACAGGTTGTGGATAACACTGTGGATGGCCTTGGGACATCAGCTGGAAAACTCCGGACAACAAGGGGGTAACGTGCCGGTGACCGGCGGGCTCTCGTCCGCAATCCACAGCCGCCCAGCCTGCACTCCCGGGCTGACCACAGGCCCTGTGCACCGGATCATGCCCTGCTACCAGCGCGGACGGCGGATATCCCCGGGATCCACCGACCCTATGACGACTACCTCTTTCTATTCATCACCGAGACCACAAAACAAGAAGGCTGCCGGCTAGGCCGCGCTGCCATACCCGATCAGAACAGGAGGGGAACGGTGAAGATCGTCCTGGAGCGCGACGTCCTCGCGGATGCAGTCGCATGGACAGCCCGTGCCCTGCCCGCCCGCCCGGCCGTCCCGGTCCTGGCGGGCATCCGCCTGCAGGCGGCCGAAGACCTCGTGCTCTCTAGCTTCGACTACGACGTCTCCGCTCAGGCCACCGTCGCGGTCAGCACGCAGGAGGCTGGCAGCGCGCTTGTCTCCGGTCGGCTCCTGGCCGAGATCAGCAGAAGCCTGCCGGCCAAGCCGGTGCACATCACCGTCGAGGATGGCCGGGCCGTGCTCACCTGCGGCAGTTCCACCTTCACGCTCTTGACCATGCCGGAGGACGAGTACCCGGCACTGCCGGAGATGCCGCCCGCGGCTGGGTCAATCGGCAGCGACGCCTTCGCTACCGCGGTTAGCCAGTCGGCCACGGCCGCCGGCCGGGACGACACCCTGCCCGCGCTGACCGGCGTGCGGATCGAGATAGACGGCGAGACCCTGACGCTGGTGTCGACAGACCGATATCGGCTGGCGGTGCGCGAGTTGCGCTGGAATCCGGCCCGGCCGGACCTGTCGGCAGCGGTGCTCGTTCCGGCGAAGGCGCTTGCCGACACCGCCAGGACCCTGACCAACGGGGCCGAGGTCTCGATAGCGCTGGCGCTGCCGGGCGAAGAGGGCGCTGCCGGCGACGGGATGATCGGGTTTGAGGGGGCAGGCAGGCGAACCACAACCCGCCTGCTGGGCGGCGAGTTTCCCCGCTACCAGGCACTGCTGCCCTCGACGGTGAACGCAACCGCCCAGCTGCCGACCAGCCTGCTGTCCGAGTCGGTCAAGCGAGTGGCCCTGGTAGCCGAGCGCAATACCGCAGTTCGGCTGGCCTTCAGCACCGGGCAGCTCCTGCTCGAGGCGGGGACCGGTGACGAGGCCCAGGCCGAGGAGGTCATCGAGGCCGAGTTCGAGGGTGACGACCTGTCGATCGCATTCAACCCGCAGTACCTGCTTGACGGGCTGGCGGCGCTCGACTCCGACACGGTACGGATCTCGTTCACCGAGCCAGGCAAGCCGGCGTTGCTGACCGGCAAGCCGGGGCCAGACGGCTCACCCGAGTTCCGCTACCTGCTCATGCCTATCCGTCTCGGCGGCTAGCCACACTGCCGTCCGCTGCCAGCTGCCCTCACCCGGGCGGCCGGATCTCGCACCGGCTCGGCAGCCCTCTGGCTGCCGGTAGCGCTAATGTCAGCAGGCGTGCACCTGACCCGGCTCGCGCTTACCGACTTCCGCAGCTACGCGGCCGCCGACGTGGCACTAGGACCGGGCGTGACGACCTTCACTGGCTCGAACGGACAGGGCAAGACCAACCTCGTCGAGGCGGCCTGTTACGTGGCGACCTTCTCGAGCCACCGGGTCGCCACCGACGCCCCGCTCATCCGCCAGGGCGCCGATCGTGCCATCGTGCGCGCGGCCGTCCGGTCCGCCGGCCGCGACAGCCTGCTGGAGATCGAGATCAATGCTGGCCGGCCGAACCGGGTGCGCCTCAACCGGATGCCCGCGCCGCGGCCGCGTGAGGTCCTTGGCGTGCTGCGGTGCGTGCTATTCGCCCCTGAGGACCTGGCGGTCGTGAAGGGTGATCCCGATCAGCGCAGGCGTTACCTCGATGACCTGCTGGTCGTGAGCAGGCCCAGGTACGCCGGGGTCAGGGCCGATTACGACCGAGTGCTGCGGCAGCGGTCCGCGCTCCTGAAGTCGGCCAAGTCCCGAGGTGGTGTCCCGCCCGGCGCGATGGAGGTCTGGGACGACAAGCTGGTCTCGACCGGGGCAGAGCTCACCGCGGCCAGGCTCCGGCTGATCGCCGAGATCGAGCCGCTGGTCGCGGGCTGTTACAGTGCGGTATCCGGCACGGTGCGAGACACGACGATGCGCTACCGGATGTCGGCGATCCGGCAGGCCGAGGCCGGCCGACAGGACGATTCGCCGCTTGCTGCTGATCCGGCTGAGCTGGAACTTCTGCTGCGGGAGGCGCTAGCGGCGCGGCGCCGGGCGGAGGTGGAGCGCGGAGTTTGCCTGGTCGGGCCGCACCGCGACGAGCTTGAGCTGCAGATCGGCGGTCTGCCGTCGCGCGGCTATGCCAGCCATGGGGAGTCGTGGTCGCTGGCGCTTGCGCTCCGGATGGCTGCCTACCAGCTACTCCGGGCCGAAGGGGAGGATCCTGTTCTGGTGCTTGACGACGTATTCGCGGAGCTGGACAGTGACCGGCGGGAACGGCTTGCGGGCCTGGTCGGTGATGCCGAGCAGGTGCTGGTTACGGCCGCGGTGCCCGACGACGTGCCGGCGAGCCTGTCCGGTGCCAGGTACACGGTGGCCGACGGCGTCATCTGTGATGGGTGAGGTCTGTGTCCGTGATGGGTGAGGTTTGGGTGGGTGGGGCTCGAGGTGGCTGAGCGTGATCCGGGTGGCCGCGACCAGGTGAAGCTTGCCCGCGAGGCGCTGGCGGCAGCGCGGGCGGATGCGGCGGCAAAGGGCCTGCGGCCTGTACGCGCTGGCGGTGTTGGCCGCCCTGGCCGCGGCGGCCGCGGCCCCGCCGAGGACGGGCCCCGCACGGTCGACCCGGCGGCCGCGGCGGGACCTGCCGGTTCTTCGGGTGTGTCGGGTGCCGGGGGGCCGCAGGGAACTCTGCCAGCTGAGCGCCAGGAGCCTGATTCGGCGCACGCAGGTCCCGGCGTTAGCAGGCTGCCTGGCCCGCCCAGCGTGTCCGCCGTCCCTGGTGCGCGCCGCCAGCCGCTGCGCCGGGTGCGCAGGGACGATCCGCAGGCCCTGGGCGCGGCCATCGATGGCCTGCTGGAAGCCGAGGGCTGGAACCTCGCCGCTGCGACCGGCGCCGTATTCGGCCGCTGGGCCCAGATCGTCGGCCCGGACCTGGCAGGCCACACCCAGCCGGAGTCGCTCCGCGACGGTGAGCTCACGGTCCAGGCCGACTCCACCGCCTGGGCGACTCAGTTGCGCCTGCTCGCGGCCCAGCTCATCCACAGGCTGAACGTCGAACTCGGCCCTGGCGCGGTACAGCGGGTGAAGGTTCGCGGCCCCGTCGCGCCTCCTCGCAGGCCCGGCGAGTGGCGTGTAAGAGGCAGTCGTGGCCCGCGTGACACGTACGGCTGAGTCTGCGCAGGTACGCAGGTAAAATAGAGGTGCGCACCAGGGCGCGCGCACACCGGGGGGATTGGTCCGCAGTCCTGTACGTGTGCCCTGTTCCAAGAGGAGCTTCTGCTTTGTCCTATGACGCACGTTCGATCACGGTCCTGGAAGGCCTCGAGGCCGTCCGCAAGCGACCCGGAATGTACATCGGCTCGACCGGTGAGCGTGGACTGCACCATCTCGTCCAAGAGGTTGTGGACAACGCCGTAGACGAGGCGCTGGCGGGATTCGCAGACCACATCGAGGTCACCCTGCTGGCCGATGGCGGAGTCCGGACCGCGGACAACGGCCGCGGTATCCCGGTCGACAACCATCCGGTAGAGAACCGGCCCGCCGTCGAGGTGGTGCTGACAACGCTGCACGCTGGCGGCAAGTTCGACAGCCAGTCCTATGCGGTCTCCGGCGGCCTGCACGGCGTCGGCGTGTCCGTGGTCAACGCCCTGTCCGAGCGGCTTGAGGTGGAGATCGAGAAGGATGGCTACGTCTGGCGGCAGTCTTACGCCTTCAGCGAGCCAACAGGACCACTTGTCAAGGGCGGGAAGACCGGCGAGACCGGCACGATCATTACCTTCTGGCCGGACGACTCCATCTTCGAGACGACCGAATGGTCATTCGAGACGCTGTCCCGGCGGCTACAGGAGATGGCTTTTCTCAACCGGGGCCTGTCGATCATTCTGACTGACGAGCGCCCTGAGCACATCAACGGCGAGCCGCACGTGGTGAGCTACCGCTACGACGGCGGCATCGCGGATTTCGTCCGTTACCTGAACGCGACCAAGGACCCCGTGCATGAGTCAGTCATCGAGTTCGGCGACGAGGCGGTAGGTATCTCCGCGGAGATCGCGATGCAGTGGTCGCAGTCGTACTCCGAGTCCGTGCATACGTTCGCCAACACGATCAACACTGCGGAGGGCGGCACCCACGAGGAAGGCTTCCGGTCTGCACTCACGACGATCGTCAACAAGTACGCCCGTGACCAGAAGTACATCCGGGAGAAGGATGACAATCTGCTCGGCGAGGATATTCGCGAGGGCCTGACCGCGATTATTCACGTCAAGCTGGCCGAGCCGCAGTTCGAGGGCCAGACGAAGACCAAGCTCGGTAACACCGAGGCGAGGTCCTTCGTCCAGAAGGTATGCAACGACCACCTCCGGGACTGGTTCGAGCGCAATCCGGGCGAGGCCAAGGGCATAGTCATCAAGGCCACCCAGGCCGCGCGGGCCAGGATCGCCGCGCGCCAGGCACGCGACCTGACCCGCAAGAACCTGATGACCAGCTCTGGGCTGCCCGGCAAGCTGTCGGATTGCCAGTCGGGTGACCCGGCCGAGTGCGAGATCTACGTGGTGGAGGGTGACTCCGCCGGCGGCTCGGCCAAGCAGGGCCGCAACCCGCACTTCCAGGCCATCCTGCCGATCCGCGGCAAGATCCTGAACGTGGAGAAGTCCAGGATCGACAGGATCCTGAAGAACAACGAAGTGCAGTCCATGATCACGGCACTTGGCACCGGCATTCATGACGAGTTCGACCTGGCCAGGCTGCGCTATCACAAGATCATCCTGATGGCGGACGCCGATGTGGACGGCCAGCACATCACCACGCTGCTGCTTACGCTGCTGTTCAGGTTCATGAAGCCGCTGATCGAAGCGGGGCACGTGTACCTGGCCCAGCCGCCGCTCTACAAGATCAAGTGGGAGGGCCGGGGTGTCCTGCCCGGCTACGCCTACTCCGACAAGGAGCGCGACGCGGTCATCGAAGCCGGCATCGCCGACGGCCGCAAGGACCCGCGACCGCGCGACGGAGTGCAGCGGTTCAAGGGCCTCGGTGAGATGAACGCCACCGAGCTGTGGGAGACCACCATGGATCCCGCCGGGCGGGTGCTCAGGCAGGTGACCGTCGACGACGCCGCCCAGGCCGATGAGATGTTCAGCGTGCTGATGGGCGAGGACGTGGAGGCCCGCAGGTCGTTCATCCAGCGCAATGCCAAGGACGTCAGGTTCCTGGACATCTGATGTCGACGGGCCCGATGAGCACGGCCCGGCAGGTGTGGGGGCGCACGGGCGCCGGTCCGCCGCTAAACCAGGTGAAGGCCTGAGGGAAGGAATGTCGAAGTGCCTGACGTGACCACGCCAGACGCCGGCCACGACCGGACCGAGCCGGTCGACATCCAGGTCGAGATGCAGCGCAGCTTCCTCGATTACGCGATGTCGGTGATCGTGGGCAGGGCGCTGCCCGACGTCCGGGATGGCCTCAAGCCGGTGCACACCCGGATCCTGTACGCGATGTACGACGGCGGTTACCGGCCGGACCGGGGCTACTTCAAGTGCGCCAGGGTCATCGGGGAGGTGATGGGTAACTACCATCCGCACGGTGACTCGGCCATCTACGACGCCCTCGTCCGGCTGGCCCAGCCATGGGCAATGCGCATGCCGCTCGTTGACGGGCAGGGCAACTTCGGCTCGCCAGGCAACGATCCGCCCGCGGCCAACCGGTACACCGAGTGCCGGCTCGCCCCGCTGGCGATGGAGATGCTGCGGGACATCGACAAGGAAACTGTCGATTTCCGGCCGAACTACGACGGCAGGTCGGCCGAGCCCGTGGTGCTGCCGGCCAGGTTCCCGAACTTGCTGGTGAACGGGTCCGAGGGCATCGCCGTCGGGATGGCCACCAAGATCCCGCCGCACAACCTGCGGGAGGTGGCCGCCGGCGCCCAGTGGCTCCTAGAGAACTTCGAGGCGAGCGACGAGGAACTGCTCGCGGCCCTGCTTGAGCGGATCCCCGGCCCGGACTTCCCCACCTACGGCCAGATCGTCGGCCGCCGCGGCATCAGGGACGCATACACAACCGGCCGCGGCTCCATCACCATGCGGGCCGTGGTCGAGGTGGAAGAGGACCGCAAGGGCCGGGTCTGCCTGGTCGTGTCCGAGTTGCCGTTCCAGGTGAACCCGGACAACCTCGCCCAGAAGATCGCGGAGCTGGCCAAGGACGGCCGGATCACCGGCATAGCCGATGTGCGCGACGAGAGCAGTGGCAGGACCGGCCAGCGGCTGGTGATCGTGCTCAAGCGCGATGCCGTGGCCAAGGTAGTGCTGAACAACCTCTACAAGCACACCCAGCTGCAGGACACATTCGGCGCGAACATGGTGGCGCTAGTCGACGGCGTGCCGCGCACGCTGCGGCTGGATCAGATGATCAGGTACTGGGTCCTGCACCAGATCGAGGTCATCGTCCGGCGCACCCGTTACCTGCTGCGCAAGGCCCAGGAGCGGGCGCACATCCTCAGCGCTCTGCTCAAGGCCATCGACCAGATCGACGCGGTGATAGCCCTGATCCGGGCTAGCGAGTCTGCGGCTGCCGCCCAGCAGGGCCTGATGGATCTGCTCGACATCGACGAGATCCAGGCCAGGGCGATCCTTGACATGCAGCTGCGCAAGCTGGCCGCTCTCGAGCGCCAGCAGCTCGTCGACGAGTACGAGGAGCTGATGGCGCAGATCGCCGACTACGAGGGGATACTCGCCTCACCGGAACGGCAGCGGCAGATCGTCAGCACCGAACTGGGCGAGATATCCACCAGGTTTGGCGACGACCGCCGGACTGAGATCGTCGCCTACGACGGCGATATGTCGGTCGAGGACCTGATCGCCGAGGAGGACGTGGTCGTCACGATCACCCGCGGCGGCTATGCCAAGCGGACGAAGACCGACCTGTACCGGGCCCAGCGCCGCGGCGGCAAGGGGGTGCGCGGGGCCCAGCTGCGCACCGATGACATCGTCGATCACTTCTTCGTGACCACGACCCACCACTGGATCTTGTTCTTTACCAATAAAGGCAGGGTCTACCGGGCCAAGGCCTATGAGCTCCCGGATGCGGCCCGTGATGCGCGCGGCCAGCATGTCGCCAACCTGCTGGCGTTCCAGCCGGACGAGCAGATCGCCGAGGTTCTGGCGCTGCGCGACTACAACGTCGCGCCGTACCTGGTCCTGGCCACATCGTCAGGCCTGGTGAAGAAGTCGCGGCTGACGGACTTTGACTCGCCCAGGTCTGGCGGCATCATCGCGATCAACCTGCGCGAGGACGACGAGGTCATCGCGGCCAGGCTGGTTTCACCGGACCAGGACATGCTGCTGGTAAGCAAGCACGCGCAGGCGATCAGGTTCCGCGCTACCGACGACGCGCTCAGGCCGATGGGACGGGCGACCTCGGGCGTGATCGGAATGCGTTTCACCGAGGGAGACCAGCTGCTCGGCATGCATGTCGTGACCGACGGAGCCGACGTGCTGGTGGCGACCGGCGGCGGCTACGCTAAGCGCACTCCCGCCGACCAGTATCCGGTGCAGGGCCGCGGCGGGCTCGGCGTGGTAACCGCCAGGATCGTGGAGGCTCGGGGAGAACTCATTGGCGCGCTAATGGTGCACCCGGAGGATGAGGTCTTCGCTATCACCTCGGCCGGAGGGGTCATCAGGACCGCCGCGGCCGAGATCAAGATGTCGGGCCGACAGACCATGGGCGTTCGGCTCGTGAACCTTGGTGAGGGCCAGAGCCTGGTCGCCATTGCCAGGAACGCAGAGGCTACCGAGCCCGCTGTCGCAGCCGAGGACGACGGCGACGGCGACGTTGACGGCGCGGACTCCGAAGCGGACTCGGAAGCCACCGAACCAGAATCGGATTCGGCGGCTGTCTTGCATGACCATGACGAGGCAGAATGAGGTCTAGTTGTCCCCGCTGACGATACCCTCGAGCTTGCGGGATCGGATCTTGCCTGGTAGCGGCTCGGTCGAACCGTGTATCGTGCGGGACAGTACTAGCCCAAATTGCATGGTTCCGGGATTACGCCGAGCGGGGCAACGATCGGCCTATCTCGGACGTCATAACAAATACCGTGGAACAGGATCTGGTTCGAGGGAATCAGGCCGGTCTGACTGGGGGATAACCTCGTGTCAGTAAACGGTGCGGAGGAGGACGGGGTGGACAACCGGGTGGAGGCGCCAGCTTGGGCGCCTAACGGCGGGTCTGACGGCGCAGCCGCGGACCCGCAATCTGGCGAGACCACTTCCCCGTCCGCAGACTCCTCGGACCCCTCCGCGGAGTCCTCCGATACCGCAGGGCCGGAGTCCGTTCCCTCGGGTGGCGGCTCGGAAAGCGCCTCCAAGCCGCGCGTGAGCAAGGGAGCTACCGCCGCCGCCGAGAGCGACCCCGCGGAGCGGCCCGGCCAGGATGGGCGCAGTCCTTCCGCGGCCCAGCCGCTGGCAACCTCGGCACCACTGCCGGGTCCGGTATTCGCGGCCGCGGCGGCCGTGTCGCCGACTCCGCTTCCCGCTGCTGGCGTGGGCACGGCCACCGCCGGTGCTGCTCGCGCCGGTGCTGCTCGCGGCTTTGCCGCCAAGGTGTCATCGCCGTTCTCCGGGCTGACCAAACCGAAGCCGAAGGGCAAGACGCAGCAAAAGAGGCCGGCCGGCAATGGGCAGTCGGCCCGACCCATACAGGGTGTCCGTCCGCAGGCGAGACTGACCGAGGGACAGCGAACCGGGCTGCAGAGCCGCCGGGCTCAGCTGCGGCTTGAGCGGATCGAGCCACTGTCGGTCATGAAGTTCAGCTTGCTGATCTCCCTAGTCGGCTGGGTCATTCTGGTCGTGATGGTGGCGGTGCTCTACTTCGCCCTCTCCAAGCTGGGCGTCTTCACCAGCATCGAACACACGGTCGGACTGGTGACCACCAGCAAGAGCAACCCGGTCGGATCGAACGCCGCCAGTTGGTTCAAGGCCTCTCGCATTCTTGGCTACACCATCCTGGTCGGTTTCCTGAACGTCATCCTGATGACGGCCCTCGCCACCATCGGCGCGGTCCTGTACAACCTCGTGACCGTCCTGTCGGGCGGCATCGAGGTAACGCTGAAGGAATCCGACTGAGCAGCTAGTCCAGGCTTGCGGTAACCTAGCCCGGCGTGCCAGATAACTTTGCACTGGCGCGGGCACGGGCCTGTAGCTCAGACGGTTAGAGCGCTTCCCTGATAAGGAAGAGGTCGGAGGTTCAAGTCCTCCCAGGCCCACCAGGCTCAACGCGCCGCCAGCCCTAGAAATCCAACGGCAGGAACCCTGCAAGTTGTAGGGCCAGGCGCGGTTATGCACCGTTTTCCGATGGGCCCTCGCCCGGCTTTTCGCAGGCGTAGAGACAGCTGACGGCCTGGTTCATCGCGTCCAGGACTGCCACCCGGTCCCAGGCGAACAGGTGCCCGTAGATGTTCTTGGTCGTCTCAACCTTGCTGTGCCCCATCCGATGCGCAACCTGCACGTCGGCCGCGCCCGAAGCGATCAGCAGCGAGGCGCAGACGTGCCGCAGTTCGTGCGCGGTATAGCTGACAATGCCGTCGGGATGAGCAGCGGTGTAGCCCTGGGCGAGCTTGAGATACCTCCGCCACATCGCGTAGCCGAGATATCCACCGCGGTCGCCGTTGATCAACCACCCGAATAGCTGGCCGTGGGTGCGCTCGCGACCGGGAGCACCACTCTCGGCCAGGCGACGGACCGCGGTCATCGCGATGTCGGGGATCATGACGGTGCGGACGGCAGCGCGGGTCTTCACGTCCTCGCGCACGTCGCGCCGCCCGCCAGACTCCGCTGGCAGTCCGGTCAATGGTCATGCTCTGGCCGTCGAGATTCACGCCGTTGACCAGGAAGCCAGGTTTCGGGGCCGCGGTGATGCTTCCGGCCTCGCAGTGATCACGAATTAATGACTCATTACGTGAGGGTGGCACCGGTTCCCGCAAGTGCCTGCCAGACATCCGGCAGATTATCTCGCGTGATCGCGAGCTGCACCTGGCGCCCAGCCGCCTGTCCTTTGATGACTATCCAGTCACGGTCAACCCAGCGGGACGGCACCTGAGTGAACTCAATGGATGATTCTCGCCCTGTAAATGCAAACTCACGTAGGGCTTGCGGCGCGGAGACGATAAAGGCGTCAGTGCCGACGACCAGCCGCTTCGGCCCCCTCAACCGAATCCACTGACCGCGGGTGCCGCCAAATCCGCCCGTTCCGAGAATGCTGGCCCCGTGAAGGGCGGTTTCAAAGCGCACCTGCGCCTCTATCTCGCCGCGCACCGGAACGTTCATGGCGCGCTCACGGTTTCGCTGCCTGAACAGATACACGATGACGCCGACTATCGCCAGCGGTATCAACAGCGGCGGCAGCCGGTCCATGCTCAGACCCCAGTCTCGAGCGGATCAACGACGGTTTCTAGGCTTGATTCTGCCGTACGACCGGAGAGGTCACCGTCTAGGCTCCGTGGCGGGTCGGGCTGAGGAGTAGCAACCGCTGTAGTGCGGTGAGATCATTGGCGTTACACCAGCGCAACGGCACCGTCAGAGCTAATGGCGCAGATGAAGAGGCCTTCGTGTTCGGATCACCGACACCTCAGCATGACATGCGGCAGGCAGAGCAGGCTAGCCGTGAACGCGAGGCGCGCATGGAGAGCATTGCCGCCCGCCGCGCTCAGCTCGGAATTCAAAGGCCCAGGTTCCGCGAGAGCGTGGGCCGCTGGTTTCGCTGGCTCCCATGGCAAAAGCCAACGAAGCGCTAGCAGCCTCCAGAACCGCTCAATGGCGCTCAACCCGAAATCCCTCACCCGGGCCGCGGGCCTGACGTCAGGGCTCCCTTGCCGAACCGGACGTGCAGCTTTCCGAACGGGCCCCGGCCAAAATGCACGTCAGCCCGGTCCAACGACGCGGACTCCTCCGCGCGCAGCCCGGCCAGATACAAGGTCCGGTAGAGCGCATAGTCCCGGCCCGCCGTCGCGTACTTGCGGGCTCCGGCGATCCGCTCCTTGAGGAAATCGAAGAACTCCTCCATCCGCTCCGGGTCCGGCGGCGGGTTCACCGACGGGGAGTCCGAGCCGAGCCGCGTTGAACTCATCGACCGGGTTGACCAGACGGATCCCGAACGCCGCCTCGATCTCGCTCGCCTTGCGCGCGACAAGGAACGCGTGGAAGCCCTTGAACGCCTGCACGTAACCACGCCGGGTCGAGGCGGCCAGGCCCTGAGCGCTCAGCCCCGCGACTACCCGGTCCACATCTTCGCGGGTCACGTCCCAGGCCGGCCGGCCGCACGCGGCCAGGAACCGTTCCAGCACCCCGGCCCCGTTGTCCATCGAGTTCCGGCTGAAACCGCGGGCAACCTCACCGCCGCCGTGACCTTTCCCAGCGACCGCTCGTCGCCGCCGGCGATCTCGCTCAGCGTCCGCCAGCAGGTCGGCACCGACGCGGCCGGGCCGAACAGCTCGCCCTGGTCGCCGATCACCCGGAAATCGCTGACCGCCTCGCCGCCATCAGCGATCGCGCAGGCCAGATCGGCCAGGACCCGGCCACGGTCATGCACCAGCAGCCGCTGCGAGGCCAGCGCCTTCGATAACCCGCCGGTCAGGCCAGTGCCATCGGCCAGCGCCCGCACCGGCGCGACGCCCGCATGCGACACGACCCCGGTACCGCCCGCCGTGACCTGCAAACCCCTCAGCCAGCCGGTAGCATTCACTTAACAGGTGCTCCTCGATCTGGACCGGATAACGGCTTCGACACCCCTATCCTCCCAGCTCAGGAGCACCTTTTCATGACCGGCGCGCCGCTCAGCCCACCACCGCGTCAATTCTCATGGTAAGGACGGGCCCGAGTCTGTTCTTGGTCTCCCCACCGCCAAGCAGGCAGGCCGGCCAGCAAGTCGCCACCGTGCACGAGAGCGTTCCTGGCAGCGTCGCGGGCGCTAGAGCTGGGGTTGCCTGGCGCGACCGCGTTCGTGCTTTTGCGGGTTCAGTCCTTCATATCCAGCCAGCCCCGCGACAACCACCGCGATGAGGCCGAGCGCGGCGAGTGCGGGAAGATAGCGTGCGGCTGGCAGGAGCATCAGCGCGACTGCCGCCGCCAGGAGCTGCGCCGCGGGCACGGGGCCCGCAGTGAGCCGCAGGAAGGCCGCACGGCCGGCAAGATACAGGGCTGCGCCGGAGTACAGGGCCGTCACCGCGGGCCAGCCCAGCCGCTCGCCCGCGGTCGGTGAACCACCATGGGTGATGTGGACGAGCACCTCCTCTATGCCGACAGCGACGTATAGAATCCCGGCGATCATCGGGAAATGCGCGAGTGTGTACCCGTCGCGGGCGATCTTGATGCGTCGCGCTTCGGGCGCCCGGGCCAGTGCCTCCCCCGCGATGTCTGCGACCCAGGCGAAGTACAGCAGGTAGAGGCAGACCGCTACGGCGAAACCGAGCGCGCCCGCTGCCAGCACCAGCCAGCCCTTGACCGAGGACCTGGTGGCTTCGTCGACGGCGACCAGAGACTCGCCCAGAGCGATGATCAGGACCAGGCCGTGCCGCTCGGCGAAATGCGCAGGGCTGCGCAGATGATAGCCGCTAAAACTGGAGGTGACCCAGCCGCCGCCGAAGTCGATCGCGACCGCCGCGGCCCACAGCACCGTCTGCGCGGCGCCGCCCATCAGCGCGCCGATGACGAATGCGATCCAGGCCGCGGACTGCGGGATTGCGCCGAGCAGTACCTGAGCGCGCAGCCGGCGGTCACAGGCTGCCGCATACAGATACAGCCCGGTATAGGCGACCCGTATCACCGCAAGGGACACCGCCAGGATGACCGGCGCGTCCAAGTGACCGCCGCCCCAGGCGTCGGGCATGACCAGCCCGGCGATGAGCAGGGCGGCCATCGCGACGATCATGCCGAGCTGGATCAGGCCCCGGTCAGCTCGGGCCTGGTTGCCCACCCAGGCATAAGCCGACCACGACCACCACAACAGGAGCAGCAGGATCAGCCCCTTCGTCAGGGTCAGAAAGGTCAGCGAATGCGTCATGAACGAGATGACGCGCGTAACCGAGAAGACGAAGACCAGGTCGAAGAAGATCTCGAAGGGGGTCACCCGGTGCGACTCCGCGGTCGCCGTTGGCCCCCGCCGGAAGACCGTGACCTGCAAACCCCTCAGCCAGCCGGTAGGTTTCACTTGACAGGTGCTCCTCGATCTGGACCGGATAACGGCTTCGACACCCCTATCCTCCCAGCTCAGGAGCACCTTTCCATGACCGGCGCGCCGCTCAGCCCACCACCGCGTGAATTCTCAGGGCTATCGGGCTGGTAGCGCTCAGTGGGCGTGCGCGGGGGTGGCGTACCCCCGGCTAGGCGCCAGTGAACGCTGGATCCGCAGCGGGGGTCAACGTGGGGCGCCCGGGCCGCCGCCGCTCGCCGGTGAGAGGTTGTTGTCATGGTAGGTGGAGCGACTGCGGGCCGCGAGCTTGTGCTCGAGACGGGTCGCCTGCTGCTCAGACCTTGGCGGGTAGCCGAGGCTGTCGTCCTGCATGAGCTATGGACCGAACGTGATCCACGGGTGCCGCCGCACCGCCGAATCGACGCGGATGGACACCCCACAGTTACAGACCTCGAGGATTGGATCCGCACTAACCAGCCATCGTCGATCGGGCTGCTGGCGGTCGAGCGGAAGGCTGCTCGTGACGTCATCGGCTACTGCGGGCTGATCGACAGCGGACGAGGATCGGAGGAGGAACCGGAACTGGCGTTCGAGCTGCTACGCCGAGTCTGGCGTCAGGGCTACGCCACCGAGGCGTCGTTGGCGGTTCTGGAGTGGGCGAGATCGTCTGGGTACGAACGTCTGTGGGCCACGGTCTGGGAGTGGAACACCGCTTCTCGCCGTGTGCTGGCCAAGGTCGGGTTCACCGAAACCGAGCGAAAGGAACTGGACGCAGTCCACGGGAACAACCTGTTCACCACGAGACGGCTCTGACCCGATGTTTGGCCTTGAGACTGGTCTTGTTAGCCGCTGCGGCGTGCCCGTTGCGTGCCGATCACGGACGCGATCACGGGCACCGGAGGTCAGTCGCGGTTGCCTTCGGGATCGTCCACTCGATCCACCGCACGCCGCCTGCCTTGTGGTCGGACTGCGCACAGCATACGGCTCCGGAGGGTGGTAGGCGCTCGGCTTGGCCGCGGAGTCTGGCGCCGAGATGATGTGTATGTGATGGACGAGGTTCTGACCGAGCAGGTGAATTACTACCGTCGCCGTGCGAGTGAGTACGACGTGACGGCGTATGGGGACGTAGCTGCGTTTCGCGCGCGCATCGCGCGGCTGGTTGCGGACATGCATCCCTGCGGACGAGTGCTGGAGATCGCGTGCGGAACCGGCCTGTGGACGGAGGCGCTCGCGGACGTGGCGGACACGGTGCTGGCGATCGATGCGGCGCCCGAAATGGTGGCTATCGCCCGTGATCGGGTGAGGTCGGGAAACGTTAGGTTCGTGGTTGCCGACGTGTTTTCGCAGGCGACGGAGGACAGGTTCGACGTGGTCTTCTTCGCGGCCTGGCTTTCTCATGTGCCGATGAGCCGGTTCGAGCAGTTCTGGCTGATGCTGCGGCGTCTGCTGGCCGAGGATGGACGGGTGTTGTTCATCGACGAGCCCATCAATGTCCGCGAGAAAGAAGCCTATGTCCCAGGCATGGACGAGATTATCGAGCGGCGACTGAACGATGGCAGGGCATTCCGGGTGGTGAAGAACTTTATAGACCCCGAGGCATTGCAGGCCCGGCTGCGGTATATGGGCTGGGCATGCAAGATTCGCCGGGACAGCATCGACGTGGTTTGTGGCGAGGCGCGTCCCGCCGAGTAACCCGGCTGATCCCAGGCTGCGCGGGCTCACTGTGACCAGGGCGAACGGCTCGCCCGCTACGTGCCCTACAGCATCCATCCCCAGCGCCCGCTGTGCATGATGCCTTCCCACCTTTTTGTGCCCGCCGCGCCTCATATCGGCGCCAGCGGCTGCGGCGGCTCAAGTGGGATCGGCGGCGGCGGCGGCTGCCCGAACGCTGCCTCGGCCGCTGACATTGCACCGTAGTCGGTCGCAAGGTTGGAGTAGATCGAGTAGATCAGTGTGATGAAGATGCCGAGCTTGACCCAAAGCGTGGGCGTGAAGAAGAACAGGCAGCAGATCAGGGGAAAGTTGATCAGCCAGTAGATCGCGCCCCACATGTGGACCTTGTACTGGGTGTGCGGGTTGGTGGACAGGTCTTTGAAGACCACGCTCATCCAGCTGTGCCGGACTTGCACCGCGGTGTGCAGCCGGGCGACGTCAGCGCGCAATTGGCGGATCTCGGCGATCAGGGACTCGGTCTCAGTCATAACACCAGTATCAGTGCGCTCACGCCGATGAGCACGACGCCCGGCGACAGAGCCGGGTCTGCCCGGACCACTCAGGAGTCGGCGAGCCGGCGCTGGCTGATCTCGATCAGGTGCGGCTTCTCCAGCCCCACCCACCTAAAGACCAGCTCATACGCTAATCAGTTCCCGCACTCGCCTAGCCGGGGCTGCCGACGATCACAGCCTGGTGACCAGGAGCACCAGCACGGTAGCGACCATGACCGCGAGAAAGAAGCTGATCATTACCAGCGCGGCGTTGCTCCCCAGCAGGGCCAGCAGCTGCAACTCAAGCTTCGGCTCGGGTGGCTTGTACGGTTTACCGTCGTCGCTCGCCAGCCGTTCGAACTGGTAGAACGGGTCGTAGGACCTACCGAATCCACGCCGCCCAGGCCATGCGGGCGGCCAGTCTCTCTGTGATCTCCTGGTCATGCGATCTCCCGCAAAGGTCCGAGCCCGCGCGCCACGCTCAGTGCAGCATCATCTGCACTGTGGCCGACTCCATCGATGGTATGCCCAAGGAGTGGCGGTGAGGATCTCGTCCGGCCACCGGGCGAGCGGGTTGCCTTGATTGAGGTCGCAGCAGCTTGGAGCCTGGTCGTGGGGATCGGACAAGGATATCCGCGACGGCGATTCTGCCGAAGGGTCCGGCTACGGCCGACGAAGTTAGGGGCAACGGCTAGCCGTTACCGGCCTCCGCGCGGCTGCCCGGGAGATACCACACCGCCGTCGATTCCGGAAGCCGATCGTCCGTCATGAACCCTACAGTGGCAGCTATGACCGATACCGAGTTCTCCGCGAGTGAAAACATGAGCGGCCGGCTGACTGCCGCGCAATTCTCAGCCTTTCCCGGCGTCGCCGACTGGCGGGTGCTGTGGGGCGGCGGGTATGCGGCGGCCCGCTTCCTGACCGGCTCTTTCCCTGCCGGGGTGGCCCTGGTCGCGGCCATTGGCGAGCTGGCGTCCGCTTCCGGCCACGACCCGGACGTCGATGTGCGGCCCGAGAGCGTGACCGTCCGGCTGCACACGGCCGAGCTTCGGGGCCTCACGAGCCGCGACGCCGACCTGGCCAGGGAAATCTCGGAAGCCGCGGCCAGGCTGCAGGCGCCGGCCGACCCGGCAGCCGTACAGCACGTGCAGGTCGCGATCGACGCCCTGGACATCGCCAAGGTTCGGCCGTTCTGGCAGGCGGTGCTCGGCTACGCCGCAGTCGGCGAAGAGGACCTGCTTGAGACACACCGCCAGGGACCCTCGTTCTGGTTCCAGCAGATGGACTCGCCGAGGACCGGGCGCAACCGCTTCCATATCGACATCTACGTGCCGCACGATCAGGTGCAGGCCCGAATTGACGCCGCGCTCGCGGTCGGCGGCCGGATCGTCAGCGACGCCCACGCGCCTGGCTGGTGGACTCTCGCCGATTCCGAGGGCAACGAAGCTGACCTGGCGATCTGGGGATAACCCGAACATCGAGTTCGTGGTCGACGACCTCGTCAGCGCGAAGGTCCGGTCATCGTCCTGCAGGCGAGTCCGCTTCCGGTGCATTCGGTGCCCATGACACAGTCCTGATTGTGCCGCTGGACGATCTGCCGGACTGGTTGCCGGCCTGGTGTCTGGACCATCTGGGTGACGAACCCTCCGACGTGCTATTCCGGCTGCAACAGGTCTCGATGGTGTTCGGCCTGCGGTTGGCCCGTGGTGCGGACGTGGTGGTCAAGGCGCGCGCCGATGACGGCCGGGCTGTGTCGTGTGTCGCGGCGCAGGCCCGGCTGGCCGAGCGCGGGTTTCCCTGTGCCCGGCCGCTCACGCCGGTGAGGGGTGTCGGTTCGCTGGCTGTGCACGCGGAAGAGTTCCGGCCCGGCGGCGCGGTGTTGCACGGGGACTCGCCGGACGTGGCCGAGCGCTACGCGGAGGTGTTTGCCCGGCTGATGGCCGAACTGGCCGACGTGACCGTCGCGCCGCCGCTGCCGAATCCGCCTTGGGTGCGCTGGGACCACACCGATTCGGGGGTGTGGCCGGCGATCGACTTCCTCGATAAGCGGGACCGGAGCGTCGTGCCCGCGTACGTCGTTGACACGGCCGAGCGGGCCCGGCGGCGAATACTGGCCGCCGGCCTGCCGTCCGTACTGGGCTACGCCGACTTCGAAGCGGAGAACCTCCGGTGGCACGGTCGCGAGGTGTGGGCGGTGCACGACTGGGACAGCCTGGCATGGCAACCGGAGGCGGCGCTGGCGGGAGCGGCGAGTGGGTTCTTCGCCAGTGCCGGGCCGCCCACGCTGGCGCCGGTCGAAAGCTCCGAGACGTTCCTGATGGCTTACCAGGACATTCGCGGGCGCGTGTTCACGGCCGTCGAGCGAGAGATCGCGTGGGCAGCCGGCGTGTGGACGGCTGCGTACAACGCCCGGGAGCAAGCACTGCACGGCGACATCCTGGTGTGCGGCGACGCGCTCCGGGCACAAGCATCCGAACGCCTCCGCCGGGCTAATGCCTAGCAACAGCATGCGAGCGGCTGAACTAACTAGGCACTGAGCCAGCTCGGGCCATACAACGCCGCCTTCGTACTTGTCGCGTTGCGCCAGCGCCCCGGCGCGCTTCCTCGTTCTGGATCGGCCACGGTGAGCATGTCACATCGGTCAAGCCCGGCGTGTCATTGAGGTGTAGCCAGAAGAGCAAGACAAGGGAGACAGACCACCATGGACGCACGTCTCGACTTCAACGGCAGCGAGATTCTGCAGAAGTTCGTGAAGCACATCAACTCGGCGGGGGCGGCAGTGCGGCAGTCGGGCCTGCCTGCCTCGACCCAGAACCTGGTATTGATCCGGGCCAGCCAGATCAACGGCTGCTCGGTCTGCACCGACATGCACACCAAGGACGCCGCACACGCCGGCGAGACCTCGGTGCGGGTCAACCTGGTGGCGGCGTGGCGGGACGCGAAGGTCTTCACCGACGCCGAGCGGGCCGCGCTCGAGCTCACCGAGCAGGGCACCCGCATCGCCGACGCCGCCGGCGGCGTCACCGACGAGGCCTGGGCGAACGCGGCCAAGCACTATGACGCCGACCAGCTTGCCGCGCTGGTGTGCGTCATCGCCATCATCAACACGTACAACCGGCTGAACGTCATATGCCGGAACGAAGGCGGTGACTACCAGCCCGGCCAGTGGGGATGACCTCGATGGGCCGGGCGGGACAGGTCCCCTAGTCTGGGAGCCGCGCCCGCGCGCTTCGCCGACCTGGGTGGCGGACGGTCTATAAGGGCGCGGCTAGCTCGTTGAGGCGCAGCCAGTAATGGCCTATGGCGCTGATCGCGTCGCTGAAGTCGGCGGGTTTGACTGGCTTCCTGACGTAACCGTTCGCGCCGTGTCGGTAGCACTCGAGCACGTCCTGTTGGTCGGAGGAGCTGGTGAGGATCACCACCGGGACAACCTGGGTGCGCTCAGATGCCTTTATCGCACGTAGTACCTCAATGCCACCAATCCTCGGCAAGTTGAGGTCGAGCAGGATCAGTCCTGGAAGCTCTGCAAGATCGCCGCATAATTCGGGCAGCAGGTCAAGTGCCTCGGCGCCGTCGCCGATGACAACGACCTCGTTCGCGATGCCAGCCTTGCCGAACGCGCGCTTCGTCAGCGCCACGTCGTCAGGGTTGTCCTCGACGAGAACGATTCTCCGGTCGGCTCCGGAGCGTCGGCAATCCACTGACCGGTCCTCCTCGAACACATGCCGCGAAAGCCGGTGACGGGCAGCGTATGGCCCCGGCTGGCCTGCGTCGTCGTCCTGCGCTATCAGCGTGAGCTTACACCGTTGGCTACGTTCAGTAACGTGACACTGACGCTACGGGACGGCTAGGTCGACGCTACGGTGTGTGTGGGTCGCGCCGCCTCGCGGTCATGCCTAGGCCTCTTCCTCACCTGGTGCCGCCGCCTGCAGCGTGAAGAGGAAGGTCGCGCCTGCGCCGACGGCTCCCTCAGCCCATACTCGACCGCCGTGGAGTTCGACGATCTGCCGCACGCTTGCCAGGCTTATACCGGTGCCGGGGAATTCGCGCGCCTTGTGTGGGCGCCCGAAGGGCGTGAATAGCTTATCAATGTATGCGGGATTGAAGCCGACGCCGTTGTCGCGCACGTAGCAGCATACGCGCGCATCTCCCGTCGGCTTTGATCCGAATTCGACCGACGCTTCGGCCCGGCCGGACGTGAATTTCCAGGCATTATCTAGCAAATTCTGGAGCACAGTCCGGACGAGCGTGCGGTCCGCCAGTACCAGCGGTGGCTGCTGAGTTGTGAAGCGGACGTGGCGGTCGGGGTTCTCCCGCTGAAGATATTCATCTCGGCCCGCGCGTAGCGGGCGAGTAGCAGCAGGTCGTCGATGAGGTTCCCCATCTGCTCGCTCGCGGCGGCGATCCGGTCGGCGTATCCCCGGCCGGTCTCGCCGAGAGCCTCGGCGTACTCCTCCCGCAGCAAGTCGCTGTATCCGCCCAGCGCCCGGAGCGGGGCGCGCAGGTCGTGGGCGACCGAGTAGGTGAACCGTGCCAGGTTGTCGTTGGCCGTCTCGATGTCGCTCTGCCGCCGCAGTCTCGCGCTAGCCTCCCGAAGCTGGGCCTGCTCGGTAATATCCCGGACAATGGATGACGCGCCGACGAGCTTGCCCTTGACGTCGCGGATGGGAGAGATCGATACCGACGCAGGGAAGATGTCGCCATTCTTTCGCTGTCGGAAGGTCTCGTAGTGTGAAACACGACCCCCTTCGATGATCTTCTCGATGAAATTGTCGACCTCGGCTTTCCGGTCCGGAGGGCATAGCATCGCGACCGGCTGGCCGATCGCCTCCTCAGGCGCGTACCCGTACATCTCCGCAGCGCCCTTGTTCCAGCTCTGTATTATCCCGTCCAGGGACTTGGCGATTATGGCGTCCTCTGATGAGTCGAACATGGCCCACAGCAGCTGGGTTTGCGCTAGGCCGTCATCGGACATCTCCTCAAACACTGAATGCGTCATCGCGACAACCCCTCGGTGCCAGGCTTGACGAATTCCTGAGTCGTGAATCGCCTTGCCGACTTATTGTCCCCTAGACATTCAGACCAATTCTGCTGCGCATCTCTGGCGATGAGATCCAGAACGCGCCTCGTGCCATTCCCAGGAGCTTCGCGGACAAACCAATTCTGCGGCGAGGGCGGGCTAGGCCGATTAGGTGCGCGGCTGGCTCGTCACGTTGCGCGGCAGGCTCGTGACGGCACGGATGACCCGGTTGCCTTCCACCTGCCATGAGTGCGGCTCAGGCGGGGCCGACGGTCAGACTCATCTACGTGTCCGGAACCGACCACGCAGCCAAGCCAGCTTCGAGAGAAAGCTCTTGACATTCTTCTCTCGAGAGATGAGTATCGAGATATGTCTAGTGACAGCAGGCTGGGCCAGCCGCCGGCTTCGGAGGACGCGCCGCCGCCCATGCAGCCGCGGGAGATCACTGACGTCCGGACGCTGCGCGCTCTGGCTCATCCGGTGCGCCTCGCGCTGATCGAGGCTCTGACCCTCTGGGGCCCGATGACGGCCACCGAGGTAGGCGAGCGGATTGGCGAGTCACCGACTACATGCTCGTTCCATCTGCGCCAGCTGGCCAAGTACAACTTCGTGGAAGAGGCAGGCGGGGGGAAGGGCAGAGCCAGGCCGTGGCGGATGGCCACGACGTACATGCACTTCACGGCCCACGATGACCCTGAGCTAGAGATCGCCTCGAACGCCTTGGTGCGGCTGTTCCGTGAACGCCAGCTGGAGCGGTACCGCACCTGGCTGGAGACAAAAGCGATGTTCCCGCTGCAGTGGCGTCAAGCGGCGGGCGAAAGCGACCTTCTCTTCCACGTGACAGCCGACGAGCTCAAGGCACTCAACGAGGAGCTTATGGCATTTCTGTTGCCGCGCTTTCAGGACCGGATCACCGACCCGTCGAAGCGTCCGGCGGGATCGGCGCCGGTGGAGATGCTTGTCTTCTCCTACCCGGTGGCCCCGGCCGACCAACAGACCTGACGAGGCAAACCCCTGACCAGGTGCGCTAACACCAGGTCAGGGGCCGAACACCCAGAGCCGGGATCGCGAGCGATCCGACCTGAGGCGCACTCACCACGATATGCGCTGCGACCCCGGCTCCACTCAATACGAGGGAGTCCCATGTCCAGGTCCACCTCACCGCAGCCTGACCTCGCCGAGGCGTCCCGCCGGCGAAGGTCTACCCTCAGTTCAGCGAAAGCGGAGGCCCCGTCGCGGCGCAGTAATCAGCGCTCAATCGCAGGGGCCACAGTAGCCGATCCGGTTCCGGCGAGGAGCCGGGTGTCGCAAGGCCTGGCTCCGTTGCGGCACCGGGGATTCCGTCTGCTGGCAACCGGTCAGCTCGCGTCGAATATCGGCGACGGCTTCTACGCCGTTGCACTGCCGTGGTACGTACTCGCAACCCATGGCGGGACGTTGCTGCTAGGCACCGTGCTCGCCGCGTACGGGATACCCCGTACGGTGCTCGTCGTCGTCGGCGGGCACGCGAGCGACCGGTGGCACCCATGGACCGTCATGATGGCCGCCAATGCCATCCGCGCGCTCGCTGTGGCGGCCCTGGCCGTAGTGGCGCTTTCCATACCGGCAAATGCCGCCATCTTGCTACCCATCGCCGCGGTGGTCGGTGCCGGAGAAGGGCTGTTCCTTCCGGGGTCGTTCTCGATCATTCCCTCGCTGCTGCCCGAATCGGACCTCCAAGCGGGCAACGCGGTATCCGAAGCCGGCACCCAGCTGGCCACGCTTATCGGGCCTGCGATCGGCGGCGGCCTGGTCGCCCTGACCGGTCCGGCCGGCGCCTTTTTCGTCGACGCCGCTTCGTTTGTCATCTCGGCGGCGACCCTGGCCGGAGTGCGGGCCGGTCAGCGGCGAGCGCCGGACAGTGGCCTCGCCACAGCGGCGCAGCCCGACGAGATCAGGGCAGACCTCTCATCGCCCGGCGCCGACAAACCGACAGCCGAGCACCAGCGGCCTCCAGCGCTTCGTCACCTCATCCGCTCCGAACGGGTACTGCAAGTCATCCTGCTCATCACCCTGGCGGCCAACCTCGGCGCAGGCGGCATGGGAGAGGTAGCCCTGCCCGCGCTGGCGCACGGGCCTTTCCACGCCGGCGCCGCCGGATACGGCTTCCTCATCGCTGCTATCGGCGCCGGCGCTTTGCTAGGCGCACTCGCTGCCGGGCAAGCCACCCGTCTCCGCCGGCCGGCGGTAACAGCCTCCGTGGCATTCCTGGGCGAGGCGGCCTTTCTGGCCGTCGTTCCCTACCTCGGGTCGACGGCGGCCGCCGGTGCCGCCCTGGCCGTGTTCGGCGGCCTCAACGGGTTCGGCCTCGTGGTCGTGATCACCACTATCCAGCGGTGGGCGCCAGCAGAGATGCTCGGGCGCCTCATGGGCCTGGTCTTGCTCGCCATCTTCGCGACATTCCCGGTCTCAGTCGCGGTTGCCGGCCTCGTGGTCCGCGACTTCGGGGCGGCCCCCTTCTTCCCGGCCGCCGCCGCCATATTGGTCGTTGCCGTTCTGGCCGGTCTGACCCAGCGGACCTGGAGAAGGTTCGGCACCACCATTACGACCAGCGATCCTCAACAACCGGCCGACCCTTCGGTCCCGGCCTCCCAAGCTCAAGGTTCCGTCTCAGCCAACTCGAACGGATAGCCCTTGGGCGGCGCCGGAGAGTCGCAAGGTATCGCGGCTTCGCGTGACGGGAGTAACCTCATGCCGTGCATATGCCACCGATTAGGACATGATCTGCATGCGCATCCCGGCCCGCCTGGCAGCGCTCGCTGCGGCTGGTTGCCTCACCTGTGCCGTTCTCGCGTCGTGCTCGGCGACCGCGGCAGCAACGCGCCCGGCACAGGCCAGCCACTCCGGCCGGACTGCGACGGGACGGCCTTCGACCCAGCCCAGCGCCGCGCCCGGTCCGCAGGTACTGCAGTTCGCCACCGCGCCGCAGCGCGTCAAGGCGAAGGGCGGCGCGCTGGAAGATGCCGCCACCGCGCAGTTGCTTTGGAGCCGGGAGTTGACCACCGAGCGACCGATGGGCAGCATCACCAAGGTCATGACCGCACTGGTGGTACTTCAGGCTGGCGACCTGAACAGGGAAATCCGTATTCCTAAGGCAGTAATCAGCTACGTCGCCAAGTACCAGGCGGAAAGCGCAGGTCTGCATCCTGGAGACGTACTTACGGCGCGGCAACTGCTCGAGGCAATGCTGTTGCAATCCGGTTGTGACGCGGCCTACACCCTGGCTGTCACCTACGGACCAGGAATGACTGCGTTCCTGGCCAAGATGAACGCGACAGCTCGCCGGATGGGCATGCTGCACACGCATTTCACCAGTCCGGACGGACTGCCGTACCCCACCGAGTACTCCACATACTCGACCCCGGCCGACTTGCTTACGCTGGGCTTGGCCGCAATGAAGTATCCGGTATTCCGCTCGATCGTGGTTCAGCCCTTTTATCATGTCGCGAAGAGTAAAGGACATCATCATGCCTATTGGTGGGACAACACCAATGGCCTGATTGGCACCTACCCTGGCGCGGATGGGATCAAGACCGGCTATACCGATGCGGCCGAGCACTGCCTGCTCTTCGAGGCCGTGCGCCGGGGCATGACGCTGATCGGCGTTGTCCTCGGCAGTCCTCCGACCGGGCCGGAGTCCGCCGCCCAGGCCGCAGCACGCCTGCTGAACTGGGGATACAGCCTGAAGCTGCCGCCCGTCAGCCGAGTCGACGCGGCGAGCTGATGACGTCGTGGCTGAACCTATCCCGCTGCGGCGAGCTGCCAGGGTCGTACTGCTCGACCCCGATGATCGGGTTCTGCTCATGCGCTACGACGACGGCCCGCCCAATGGCCGCCACTGGTCTACTCCTGGCGGCGGGGCGAATGACGGAGAGGACTATCGGTCAGCCGCGTTGCGCGAGCTGACCGAGGAGACCGGCTGGACCGATGTAGTCCTGCAAGGCGAGGTCCACCGGCGCAGCTTCGCGCTGGAGTACGCGGGCCGCATCGTGAACCAGGTTGAGCGGCTCTACCTGGCCAGGACCGACGAACGCTGCCGGGAGATCCGCGGGGTCGAGGCCATGCATGCCTCGGACCAGATCGCGGCCTGGCGATGGTGGACGCTGGCAGAGATAGATGCGACGGACGAGCAGGTCTGGCCGGCCGGCCTGGCCGACCTGATCAGGGTGGCGCTGAGCTGAGCGGCACTCGCGAGCGCGGCCGGATGCCGGCGTTGCACTCGCGAGCGAAGCACTAAGGAAGACGGCATGACACCGGAGGAACTTGTCGGCCTCGCGATCGACGTCGCCGAGGAGGGCCTCGTAGCCGGGGAACTGCCGATCGGTGCCGTGGTGGTCATGGACGACGAGATCATCGGCCGGTCCTACGCCCGCGAGCGCTCCGCGGGCCGCCGCCTCGTGCACGCTGATCAGCTAGCAATGGAACAGGCCGACCGGATGCTGGGCTGGAGCAAGCGCACCGCCCCGGTCCGGCTGGCGGTCAACCTCGAGCCCTGCCTGATGTGCCTGGGCATGGCGATGGCGCTGGTTGTGGACGAGATCTACTACGGCCTCGAAGTGCCAAGTGATGGCGCGGCGGGGATTGCCGACATCTGGCAGCCCCTCGCACCGGACGCCAGTTTCAGCCGGATCCCGCCGATGACCGGCGGGATCCGCCGGCTGAGGTGTCGCGACCAGTTCGTGCGTTACGTCGAGGCCGCACCGGAGTCCGGATTCCGCAAGTGGGCCCGCGGCCTGGCCAGCCTGCCGGAGTGAGGGCTGGCCGCTTGACGGGCTAACTCGCGCCGGCGGCTGTTAAGGGCAGACGCGCCCGTTCCGTTCAAAAGCGGCATGGGTGATGGGCATCAGCCGGGCCCATTGCGCCTCCATCTGCTCGGCGACCATCTCAATTTCCCGTTGCGGGAACGACGGGAACGCCGAGTCCTCGTTCCTGACTCGCAACGACAGGAAATTCATCAGGGCGCGTGCATTGCAGGTGGCATACATCGACGAGTACAGCCCCACGGGCAGCACCGCCCTAGCCACCTCGCGCGCCACGCCAGCCTCGAGCATCGTTAGGTAGGCCGCGTAGGACTGGCGGCAGGATTCCTCGATAGCGGTGCTGACCAGCTCGTGCTGAGCGGGCGAGCCATACTCGAAAACGTAGGCACCCGGCTTGCCCGTCTGCACCAGCTTGCGCTCGGGACCCGGCACGTAGAAGACCGGGTTGAGCTTGCGGTAGCGCCCGCTCTCTTCGTTGTAGCTGAACGTGCGGTGCCGCATGAACTCGCGGAACACGAAGATCGGCGCCTGCACGTAGAACGTCATGGAGGAGTGCTCGAACGGGGTGCCGTGCCGGTCCCGCATCAGGAAGTTGATCAGGCCGGCCGACCGCTCAGGATCGGCGTCGATCTCTGCCAGGGTCTGTTCGCCCTTGGTGGATACCCGAGCCGCCCAGATAACATCCGCGTCGGATGCCGCGTGCTTGATCAGCTCTACTGTCATATCGCTGCGGAAGGTGATGTCCTGCACGGTGGTCATTCTGCCCGGAGCTACCGTCAGTTCCATCGGGGCACCCTTCCTGCTGCTCGGTTGGCACGATCCGGGCAGGCCCGCGGCCAGCACGGATTGCCACGACACCCCGCGAGGCCGCGACCAGCACGAGACCCACCACAATCATGCCGATTCCGGCCAGCATCCGCTGCTACGACGCGCGGTGTCGGACTTCCAGATACTGATGCCCTGCCATGAACGCGCGGCCGGTCATCGCTCATCTTTCCTTCGCAGGGAACGGGCTCGGCCCGTTTCTCGGTACGCATCCAGCTGGCCAAGTACCGGGGCAAGGCCCGCGGGGTGGTCCGCTAGGCGAGCTCGAGGGACAGCGACCGGTGAAGGTGCGGCAGCGATGAGGACGGCCCCGGCTACGGCGGCGGTGTACCAGGCGTAGTTGACGGTGCGGATTGACCCGGCCAGGACGAACAAGACGACGATGACCCATTCGAGCGCGGTCTTGTTGCTGACGGTCGTGAGGAACAGCGCGGTCACTCCGGCGCCGATGAGTGTCCCGGCAAGCCTCTGGGTAGCGATCAGAGCCGGCCACGTGCCCTCCGCGCAAAGCAGCTTCACCGATCCGGCTCAGTTGCCGCCCGATCACGATGAGATCAAGAGCTCTTGAGCGTTGCCATTCCTGATCGCATCCGGCCGATAGCGTGTGCGAGAAATGTCAGTGGGTGCCGGTAGGCTCGATATCAAGTTCGATCGCTACGTGACAACACCATAACCCGTACCACCACAACACCCCAGGGTAATCACCAGGGAGGTGACCACCATGTGCCAGACACAATCCTTCCAGCCCGCGACCGCGGCCGAGGCGCTGGCCGCGGTCCGGGCCGGCCTTGACTACCTCGCGGCCGCTGACGCCGCCGCGTTAACGATCGCCGAGCAGGCCGACTGCCTGCGCGGCCTGGCCGCCGCCGAGTCGGTCCGGCTGGCCGCAGCGGCGTCGATGCTGGCCGCGTTCGAGCACTCCGGCGGGTACGCCGCCGACGGGCAGATCAGCGGCCGGGCCTGGCTGCGCTGGCAGGCCCGCATCACCCACGCCGCCGCCGGGCAGGCCGCCGCCTGGACCCGGCGGCTGGCCGCCCACCCCGCCGTGCACGCCGCGCTGGCGGCCGGCACCATCTCGGTGTCCTACGCCCGGCACATCTGCGACTGGACCGGCCAGCTGGCGGCCGGGCACCAGGGCGGCGCGGACCAGATCCTGCTGGATGCCGCGGCGGGCGGCGCCGGCCTGCCGGACCTGGCCGGCCTGGCCGAGGAGATCCGCCGCCGCACCGCCCGGCCCGACCCCGACGACGATAATGACGGGTTCGCCCGCCGGTGGCTGCGGCTGACCCGCCACTACCGCGGCCACGCCCGCCTCGACGGTGACCTCACCCCGGCCGCGGCCGCCGCCCTGACCGCGGTGCTGGACGCCCTGGGCCGCAAGACCGGCCCCGAAGACGACCGGACCCGGGCCCAGCGCGACCACGACGCCCTCGAGGAAACCTGCCGCCAGCTCATCACCGGCGGGCTGCCCGACCGGGCCGGGCAGCCCACCCAGATCCAGCTCACCATGACCCTGCACGACCTGCTCGGCTTGCCCGGCACCAGCCAGGCCCTGGCCACCTGGGACGCCGCCGGGCCCCCCGCCCCGCCCGGCGCCGACTGCGACGCCGCCATCACCCCCATCGTCACCGGCCACCTCAACCCCGACGCCCTCGCCCAGCCCACCACCCCCGGCCGGCCCCGCACCCCCGCCCCCGCCACCCCCGGCCAGCCCGGCCCCAGTGACACCCAGCCCGGCACCGGCCAGCCCGGCGGCGCCACCGCCAGGGCCGGCCGCGCCGCCGCGCAGCTGGCCATCGCCCGCGCCACCGCCGTGCTGTCGGGCCCCGGCGGGCTCGCGTCCTGGCTGCGCACCAGCCAGCTCCCCGCCCCCGCCAACACCATCAGCCTGCCCCTGGACATCGGCACCAGCACCGACACCATCCCGCCCTGGCTCCGCCGCGCCGTCATCCGCCGCGACCAGCACTGCCGCTTCGCCGGCTGCACCACCCCGCCGGCCGGCTGCCACGTCCACCACCTCATCCCCCGCTCCCAGGGCGGCACCACCAGCCTGGACAACTGCTGGCTGTTCTGCACCTTCCACCACCTGGTCGTCATCCACCGCTGGGGCTGGACCATCACCATCAACCCGGACGGCACCACCACCGCCACCAGCCCCGGAGGCGACAAAATCCTCCACAGCCACACCCCCGCAGCCGCATAAACCCGCCCCGAACCCAGCCACCCGCCCCGAACCCAGCCACCCGCTCCAACCCGAGGCGCGAGCCTGCCCGAGGCGCGAGCCTGCCCGAGGCGCGGCGGCCGGCGGACCGGCCGATGACCACCGGGCCCGAGCCGGGAGCGCATCCTCGCCGCTCGGCTGACAGTCCGGTGTCCTTGCGCACGCCCCTCGATGACCGCTATCGGCTGGTTGACCGCGCCGCAGTGCCGGGATTGGTGGTATCACTGCACTCTGAGGTGGTCCCACTGTGCTTCTTTGAGCTGGCCCCGCCTGGGGCGGATTGCGGCGGCGGTGAAGCACTGTGATCTGGTCCCACCTCGCCGGAATGGCAGTCTGACACGCTTCTCCGCTTCCTTTGGTGGGGGCTGGGAGCGGCGGCGGCCGACACACACCCGCTGGCCGTCCTGCCGTTGCCACTGCCAAGCGGGCGCTGAACACCTTGTTCGCCGAGTCCCGAAAGTGGGGCCGCGCGGTGACGCGATCTGCTGCGGCTAGCGGGACCGAGACATGCGCCACGCCACCACGAGCGCAGCCGCGATCACCACGGTGGCTATCAGGATGATGCCCTGCGCAGTGGCCCAGAACGGCTCCGGCCGGAAGAGCGCTTCGTCGTAACTGGCAGGGAGCACGGTGACGCTGGCGTTCGTGGCTGGGGTGGCGTGCGCGCCACGGCCGACGATGGCCGGCACGGCCGCCGCTATGGACAGCACGCCCCCGGTGATGGCGGCTGGGTAAGGATGTCTGCTCATCTGGGTGCTCCAGTCCGCGACCACCTGACCCCTGGGTTTCAGGGCCACGGGCCGCAGCGATGGCCGCTGCCTATTTTGACGCAGCGTGCGTTTCCATGGCGGACGTTGGCATGGTCACAGCCCGTGCCGGGATGACGTTAGACGCGCATGACTAGCCAGACGGGCTAGCTCCGGCCTGGAGCCGCCGGCGGGTGCCGAGTCAGATGGCGGTTGCCGAGTGGTACTGCGGGGCCGGTTTGGCGGTGTGCTTCTGGCGCCTCTGCAGCAGGGTGGCGAGGAGCATGACGATGACGGCTATGCCGACGCCGGCCAGGGTGAACAGGATCCGGCGTCCCTCGGCATCGAGGTTGCTGGGGTGGGGCACGTCGACAGCGATGAGGACAGCCCCGGCTACGGCGGCGGTGTACCAGGCGTAGCTGACGGTGCGGATAGACCCGGCCAGAACGAACAACACGACGATGACCCACTCGAGCGCGGTCTTGTTGCTGACGGTCGTGAGGAACAATGCGGCCACCCCGGCGCCGACGAGTGTCCCGGCAAGCCGCTGGGTAGCGATCAGTGCCGATTGCTGCAGGCTGGGCTTCATCGCGATGATCGCGGCGACGGGCATCCAGTAGGCGTCCGGCAGCGCGAGCCCGAACGTGATCGCGACGGCGATAGTCACCGCGGCGGCTCGGATCAGCGCGAACGTGATCATCGGCCGGGTCAGCGTACGCGAGGAGATGTCGCCGGGAATCTCGGCGACGGGCTGGTCCTGCGCCTTGCGGCCGAGCGCGAGCCAGACGATGAAGGTGCAGGCGACCCACACGCCCGCGCCGAGAAGCCAGGCCAGCGCCTGCGGCCACGAGCTCGTGTGGATCCGGCTGGCGTGGTAGCTGGCCGGCAGGCCGAGGGTGATGATGAACCACACATTGAGCAAATAGGCGGCGACGAACCGGTGCGCGCCGTATTTCCCCGCCAGCCCGGCCAGCAGGGTGACCCCGAAGACGGCCAGGACCACCCATCCCCAGGCCTCGGTACCGATGCCGAAGCCCAGCGCGGTGAGCAGCGCGCCGGCCACCCCCACGATCAGCATCCGGGGCAGCCGGTAGAGATAGTCCCCGCCGGGGTCACTCAGGGCGACGAACAACGCCCCGAAGATCGCGCTGAGGAAATACTTCTGCTGCGCCGGGAACACTCCGACGATGATCAGCGGGACCAGGATCACGGCCAGGATTGCGCCCCGGCGCAGGTTAAATGCCTGCCACTTCGGCGCGAACACCCCGGCCAGGCGAGTCATCAATGGCCCCTATCCGGGTCGCTGTCGCTCGGCGGCGTCATAGCGGGACCTGAGGCACCGGGCGGGGCTTGCCGGGCGACGCGCACGGCTCCGACGAACAGCTTGATACCCAGGCCAAGGACCAGCAGACCCAGGATGATCTGGACGGTAACCAGCAGCCTGGCGGCCTGGCTCACCCCGGTGATATCCCCGTACCCCACGGTGCTGAACGTGGTGACCGTGAAGTACAGCGCATCGGTGCGGGTGAGGTGCTGGCTGAAGCTCGCCGGGGTGGCCTGGCCCATCACGAAGTAGGCCGAGGCGAACAGCAGCAGGAACAACGGCACTGTGGTGGCCAGCGCCTCGGTGGCCCGCACCCCCGGGTACCTGGCCCGGAGAATCAGGCGCAGCTGCCAGGCGGCGACGGCGGCCAGCAGCAGCAGCGCCACCACCAGGATCACCGCCAGCGGCACGCTGGCCAGGCGGTCCAGCGGCAGCAGGTAATACAGCGTGACCAGCACGATCGCCGACGCCAAAGACCGCAGCACCCCAAGCGCCACCGGTCGGCGGCCCGGCGTCTGCGTCCGCGCCGCCAGATCAGGCACGCCGGCCTGGGTCCTCACCCGTACCGGGCGAACGCTGCAGGCAACGACTAGAGCGGAGGTTCGTGGTCAACGTCCTCGCCCAGCTGATACTGCCGGTCGACCTCGGCCAGGTCGACCTCGGCCCGGTCCTCTATCGCGTGCTGGACCGCGTCCATCTCCTCAACAAGAGCCACTATGCGCGTCGTCAGCGGATCTCCCGGCGGGTAGCTGTCCGGCATCTTCGCAAGGTCGCCGCGCATCTCGGCCACGGCCTCGCTCAGTGTGTCGCTGATCATGTGAGCCCTCCTTTCCTGGTCTCGGCCAGTTTTGGCCAGCTCACGTAGCATTCCCCGCTGCGCTCGGCTCTGTCGCGCAACCCTGGCAGGGTTCCGTCCTGCCGCCAGGAACTAACCACAAGCCTCATATAGGGCATGTCCGGATGCGTAACCGGGAAGACAGCCCGTTTCGCCGGCCGTGTCTCTGGCACTCGGGTTAAGAGAATGCTTAATCCCGTGTCGCCGCTTGTCCGTGTCCGGGATTACAGTCGGAGGCTAGGGAAGCACCGGCTGAAGGGTGGCCGCCATGAGCGCCGAGCAGGACGAGGCACTGGATGTGCTGCGAGCCGTCTGGCGTGGCCGCGGACAAGCCACTTCCGATCTGGCGGACGAGATCGGCTCGGGCAAGTCATGCAAAAGAATGACAGATGTCGGCTTTGACGACTTTGCCGGCCGGGATCAGGATCCGAAAGAGGCATGGCGAGCTACCCTCGCGCGCGAAGGCAAGCTGCGGCCCGCAGCCGGGAGCATCAAGGACCTCGTCCTTGGTTCTGCCGAGAAGCCCCACTGACAAGTCCATCCGACGGCGAGGAGAACCGCTTTCGTGGAGTACCCGCAGACCGTCGGTGAGCTGACCGAGAAGCTGCGCCAGGGTGCGTATCTGGCCGACCGCGGGCTGGCAACCTCGCTGCTTGTATCGCTATCGCTGCACAGGCCGGTACTGCTGGAAGGCGAGGTTGGTGTCGGCAAGACCGAGGTCGCCAAGGTACTGGCAAACATCTTCGGCCGCCGGCTCATCCGCCTGCAGTGCTACGAGGGCATCGACACCAATCAGGCGCTCTACGAGTGGGACTACGCCCGCCAGATGCTCCACATCCGAGCGCTGTCCGAGCGCCAGGCCGCGGACGAGCGGTCCGTAGACAAGCTGTTCGGCCCCGAGTTCCTGGTCGAGCGACCGCTGCTCGCCGCCATCCGGGCTGGCGATCAGGCAGTGCTCCTGATCGACGAGATCGACAGGGCGGACGACGAGTTCGAGGCGTTCCTGCTTGAGGTGCTATCGGACTTCCAGATCAGCATCCCCGAGATCGGCACGGTCAGCGCGGCCGTCCCGCCCGCCGTGATCCTCACCTCGAACCGGACCAGGGAACTGCACGACGCGCTGCGACGTCGCTGCTTGTATCACTGGATTGGCTACCCAACCGCGGAGCGAGAACTAGAGATTGTCCTGCTCCGTGAGCCGTCGGCAGCCCATGCCCTGAGCGCGAAGGTCGTAGCGGCCGTGCACCGGCTCCGCGAACTGGACCTGGCCAAGCCGCCCGGTGTCGCCGAGACCATCGACTGGGTCCGCACGCTTGGCTTCCTCGGCGAGACCGCGCTGACGCCTGCTGCGGCCGCGGACACTATCGGCGCGGTCATCAAGGACCGGGACGACCTTGACCTGGTCATCGACCAGTTGGAGGAGATCACATCCGGTGGCTGACCAGTCTGCCTTCGCCGGAGTGCTGGTTGGCTTCGGCCGGGCACTGCGGACGGCAGGGCTCGCCGTCGGCACCGGTGACGTGGCGACTTACTGCTCGGCCGCCGGATTGCTTGACCCAGCGGACCTGGTGGACTTGTACTGGGCCGGCCGCACGACGCTGGTAAGCGGCAAAGACGACATTCCCCGATACGACGCCACGTTCCGCCAGTACTTCCTCGATGACCTGGCACCCGGCAGGGAACTGCTGAAGCTGCGTGCGTCGAGTGCGGCCGAGGCGGAGGTCGCGCTGGTAATGCCGGCCACCGAGCCCGGCACGGCCGGGGAAGAGCAGCAGGCCATGCTCGGGCTGATGGCCTCGGACGTCGATGCACTCAAGCACCGCTCGTTCGCTGCCTGCACACCCAGTGAGCTGGCTGCGCTGCGCCGGATCATGGCCAGGATCAAGCTGACGCCGCCGCGGCGCCGCACCCGGCGCACCCGACCCGGCCAGGATGGAAAATCCCCCGACCTGCGCAAGACCATCCGCCAGTCGATGCGGATGCACGGCGACCCGGCGCAGATGTACTGGCGGCAGCGCAAGGTGCGGCTGCGGCCGCTCATCCTGATCCTCGACGTCTCCGGCTCGATGGCGGATTACTCCCGCCACCTGCTCCAGTTCGCCTACACGGCCAAGCATGCGGCTGCGAAGGTGGAGGTCTTCTGCTTCGGCACCCGGCTAACGCGGATCACGAAGGCGCTGGAGCACCGCCGCCCGGACAGTGCACTGGAACTCGCGTCCCGTGCCGTCGTGGACTGGGACGGTGGCACCAGGATCGGAGCCTCACTGGACACTTTTGTCCGGCGCTGGGGTCGCGGCGGCCTGTGCCGTGGCGGTGTCGTGGTGATCTGCTCCGATGGACTAGACCGCGGTGACCCCGAGGTGCTGGCGGCCGCGATGGAGCGGCTGTCCCGGCTGAGCCACCGCATCGTCTGGCTCAACCCGCACAAGGGGAGCAATCCGAACTTCCGCCCCAGCGCGGTGGGCATGATGGTAGCCGCACCGCACATCGATCTGCTGCTGTCCGGCCACGACCTCGCCAGCCTCGAGGAACTCGCCGCGCTGCTGCCCGTGCTGAGCTGAGGAGCCGCCAGTGAAGTGGAGCGTGGGGATCGAGGCTCAGGGCGAGAAGATCCTGAGCCGCGAGGAGATAGTCGAGCTTGCTGACGCGGTAGCCAGCAGCGACGGCATCGCCACTGGGATCGGAACGAACAGATACGGCGCTCAGCTCGTCGTGCACGCCGACAGCCGGGACGAGGCGATCGGCAAGGCGACGCAGACGTTCGAGCAGGCGGCCGCCGCGGCCGGGCTGCCTCCGGCGCCGGTGGTACGCGCCGAGGCGGTCAGCGAGGAGGAGGACGAGGCTCCGTGATCCGGCTTGGCTCGCTGGCCGGCTACGCGTTCGAGGGGCCTAGGCTGCTTGGCGGGTGGACGCCGCCACCCGTTGCCGCGGTGTACGCGATCGCGTACAAGCCCGATCCGGACCGGAAGCCGGAGAGCTATGCGGTCATCTACGTCAGCCACAGCGATGACCTGACCGCGGAACGGCTCCCGTTCCGCCATCCCCGCGCCGCGTGCTGGATCCAGCGGGCCGGGTCGAAGTGGAAGGTCTACATCTGCACGTTCGAAGTCCCTGGCGGGAACCGGCCACATCGGGAGCAGATCGCCCGTGAGCTGACCGCGATCTACCACCCCAGCTGCAACGACCAGCAGTTCGAGCCGGCCTGGAAGCAGGAGTGGATCGGCGAGTACTCGGCCCCGACAACCGCGCCCGTGGCCCGCCGCGGCCCGGACCAGTCCGGACGAACCTCGTGAGGCCGGACCGCCGAGCTAGCAGCCAGTCCCGAACCTGAAGCAAAGCTAGTAGTTACCGCTGCCCCGCTGGTTCTTGTATTCCTCCCACTGGGCGGGACCTCCAGGCGAAGTGCCCTTGAGGAAGGCGAGGAGAAGCAGCGCCACAACGATCAGCAGGACGATCCAGGCATGTGAGTGGCCCGTGGCCACCGTCACCGCCGCCGCCGCAATCGCAATGCCGGTGACGGCCCAGCCCTCGGGCGAGACAGGGCCGAGCCCCCAGCCAAAGCGCCGTGGACCGAACCACGCCTTACGCCCGATAAGCGGAGTTGTTCGCATACGGCCATTATCTCACTTGCCGGTACACAGGCGAGACGTTGAGCCGTTGAGCCGGTCTAGCGCTGCGGAGCGTATCCGACGGCGTCGTGCAGGCGGGACCGGCGCGTGCCGGACGCGGGCCTGGCGGGCTCGGGCGTGGCCGGGGCTTCCGGTCGCGGCGTCACGTCGGTCACGATCTCCTCCGCCATTCCGTATAGCAACGGCAGCGCACCGGCCACCACGGCGCCGGTCTCGTTGATGCGGCCCACGGCCGGCTCAATGACCTCGGCGTGGCCGACGATGGTCGCCACCAGTTCCGCGCACTCCTCCAGGTTTCCGGCGATCCGGGTGAGCAGCGTGCCCACCCAGTACAGGTAGAACGCCAGCCCCGCGACGAGCAGCACGATATCGACAACAGTCAGGATGACCAGGGTCGTCACGACTTCACCTTTCCGAGCACCCGGCCGAGGAACAGGTGGTGCTTGAGGCCCTCGGCCAGCACGGCGTCCACGCCACCGGCCACCTGCGGGATCAGGGCTGCATCCGCCGTGTTCGCGGCAGCGGCCTTAAGGGTGTCGCGGACCTCGACCACGCGTCGGTCGATGACCTTGACGAAGTAGATGAGCAGGCTCAGCAGGGCGGCGACCGCCAGCACCACGACGAAGCCGAGGATGATCGCTACGACCCACGCCGTGTGCTCGGACGAGTTCATCGCAAGTACGTGCATCGCTATCCTCCCAGCCGCTCACGGCCACGCTGCAGGCCGCCGATGATGGTGGTCGCGTACTCGATCGTGGTGCGCAGCGCGCCGAGCGGCGCGGTATTGCGCACCGCATCAGCAAGCGCGTTGTTGATCTTGGGTGCCTCGTTGCCGATGGACCGGGCAAGAAGCAGGATCGGCACCACGAGCGCGACCACGACGAGCACGATGATGATGCCGATAATGTAGCCGACGATCCAGCCGGTGCGGCTGAAGCCGCCGGCCGCGCTGGCGAGATAGGCGAGCTTGCTGGCGTGTGCTGTCATGGCCGATCAGACCGTCTCGCAGAAGTCCCTGACGGGCTTCAGGCTCGCGTTGACCGAGGTCAGTCGTTCCGGAACGGTACTGGTCAGGTCCGCGACGGCCTGCACGCCGCCAGTGGTCGCGACGAGTGTCGAGCGCACCGCCTGCAGGTGGAAGATGACCCGGAGCAGGGCCACCGCGGTCAGCGCGATGATCACCGCCGCGATGATGAGAGTTACCCAGGCTGCTGCTGGCATGTCTGTCTCCTTCCCGCTCAGCCGAGGAGCTTCGCTACTGATCCCGCGTACCTGACCGCGCCGACGGACACTTCCCTGATCGTCTCGTCGGTCGTGGCCAGCGCCTCCGGCACCTGCGATAGCTCGCCGATCAGGGCGACGCCGCCGGTCAGGATGTCATCCGTCGCATGACGGATCCGCTCGACCGCCGCCAGGACCCTGTTCAGCAGGAAGATGACGACGGGCAGGATCACGAGCAGCAGGACCGCGTTTCCGATCCACCACAAGACCATGACTAACTCCTCAGCTCGCGTGCTGGTAGGGAACGAAGAAGCGCCGGAACACCCGGGACAGGGCCATGATGGCGGCCCGCAGGCCAAGCCGGAAGCCGCTCGCCGGTGTCGCGGCAGTCGCGGCGACCTGCTCGGCCGACTCGCCTCGCTCCAGTCTCTGGATCCGGTCCTGCATGTTGGCCGAGAAGTCGCGCATCAGCACGGACGTGACGTCGCCGATCATGCCGCGGCCGTACTGCGCCGCTGCGCCCGACAGCTGCAGGTCCTGGGTGACATCGACCTTTGTGCCCCGGCCCGAGCGGGTCAGCGTCGCGGTGACCACCATGCTGGCCTGGCCGCGCCCCCGCTCCTCGGCCCCGGCCGCGTGCACCACAACCCGCCTGGCCTGCTCGTCGCGCTCGGTTATGTCGGCCGTGCCCGCGAACTGCAGCCGGACCGGACCCATCCGCACCGCTACCTTGCCCTTGTACCTCTCGTCGCCCAGGTCCTCGGTCAGCTCCGCGCCCGGCAGGCAGCTGGCGACCTGCGGGATGTTCTCGAAGAACTGCCAGACCTTCTCGACCGGCTCGGCGACCTCGAAGTCGTTCGTGATCAGCATCGGGTCTCTCTCTTCACATAGGAAGCAGGGTTGGCGGCGAAGGCCTCCTGGCAGCCGGCCCCGCAGAAGTAATAGGTGCGGCCCTCGTACTGCGCGGTCCGGCTGGCGGGGCCGATGTCGACTGACATGCCGCAGACCGAGTCGGATTCGCGCCTGCGAGCCTGGGCGGCGGCCGGGCTGCTGCTCGAGTCCGACGCCGCCATCAGCGCGCCGGACGCCCGCAGCTGGACGAGCTCGGCCAGGATGGCCACCGCGATCTCGCGGTGCGTGGTCGGGCCGAGGTCCAGGCCGGCCGGGACGCTGACCCGGCCCAGCAGGTCGCCGTCGACACCGCGGTCGGCGAGGTACCCGAGCACCGCGTGCCCGCGGCGCCGCGATCCGACCAGGCCGAGGTAGGCCGGGCGGGCCGCGACGGCGCGCTCCAGCGCGCCCTCGTCGTCATGACCCTGGGTGGCCACCACGACCAGCGATCGCTCATCCGCGTCGGCCGCGGTGAAATCCTGGCCCGCGATCAAGTCGGTCTGCCAGCCGAGTGTCCTGGCCAGGTCGGCCAGCGTCGTCGCCATCGGCGAGCTCCCGACGACCACCAGGTGCGGCACCGGCAGCACCGGCTCGATGTAGACCTCGAGCGCGCCCTCGCTGGAGCAGGCGATGGGCACCATTGTCATGCCCTCGGGGACTTGGTCGGGGTTGCCGAACTGGTCGGGGTTGCCGAGCAGCAGCAGTCGCGCCGTCCCGGTCGCGATGACGTCACGCGCCTCCCTGATGACTACGGGCTCGGCGCACGCTCCGCCGATCCATCCCCGCAGCTCGCCGTCGGCGGTAATGATCGCGCGTGCGCCCTGCTGACTGGAGGACGGGCCCTGCCGCCAGACCACGGTTGCCAGCGCGAACGCCTCACCGCGCCGCGTAAGTTCCGCGGCCTGCTGCAGGACTGCCCTGCCGTCTTCTGCCATCGCTAGTCATCCGACCGGACTGGCGGTGCGCCGGACACGTCCCGATGGTAGGTGATGGCCTCCCAGACACGATCAGGCAGCAGCGGCATGTCGATGTTGCGGACGCCAGTGCCGGACAGCGCGTCCATGACTGCGTTCACGAACGCGGCCGGGCCGCCCACTGCCGCGCATTCGCCGATGCCCTTGGCGCCGATGGGGTGGTGCGGGCACGGTGTTACGACCTCACTGTGCAGCTCGAATCCGGGTGTCTCCCATGCCGTGGGCAGCAGGTAGTCCATGTAGTTCGCGCCGACGCAGTTGCCGTCGGCATCGAAGGTGATGAACTGCATGTTGGACATCGCGTAGGCCTCGGTGAGCCCGCCCATGATCTGGCCCTCCACGATCATGGGGTTGATCCGGACGCCGCAGTCGTCGACGGCCACCATCTTGAGCACGTCCCAGACCCCGGTCTGCGGGTCGACCTCGACCGTCACTATGTACACCGCGAACGGCCAGGTCAGGTTCGGCGGATCGTAGAACGCGGTGTTCTCGAGGCCGGGTTCCATGCCGTCGGGCATGTTGGCGTAGGCAGCAATCGCGCATTCCTGGATGGTGACACCACGGTCCGGCGCGCTGCGCACGTAGAACCGGCCGAGCTCCCACTCGATGTCCTCCTCCGACACCTCCAGCAGGTGCGCGGCCAGCTTGCGAGCCTTGGCCCGGATCTTGCGTGACACCATGGCGACCGCCGCGCCGGCTACCGGAGTCGACCGGGACGCGTACGTTCCCATTCCGAACGGCGCGGTATCGGTATCGCCCTCCTCCACCACCACGTCCTCGGCCGGGATGCCCAGCTCGTGCGCGACGATCTGGGCCCAGGTGGTCTCGTGCCCCTGGCCCTGGGTTCTGGCGCCGGTCCGCACGATGGCCTTGCCGGTCATGTGCACCTTGAGCTCGGCCGAGTCGAACATCTTGATGCCGAGAATGTCGTACTCCCGGCTGTTCCCCGCGCCGAGCGGCTCGGTCATGGTGGAGATGCCCAGGCCCAGCAGCCGACCCCGGCCGCGTGCTTCCTTCTGCTGCGCGCGGAAGTTCTCGTAGTCGATCGCCTTCAGGCCGACATCGAGGCACTTGGCGTACTGGCCCGAGTCGGTCAGGAAGCCGAACGCGGTGCGGAACGGGAACTGGTCGTCGCGCACGAAGTTCATCCGGCGGAACGCGGCCTGGTCCAGGCCCAGGTCGTCCGCCGCCGCTTGCATCATCCGCTCCTGGAAGAACATCGCCTCGGTGACGCGGAACGAGCACCGGTAGGCGACTCCGCCTGGCGCCTTGTTGCTGTAGGTGCCGCGCGCGGTGAGGTGCGCGGCGGGCACGTTGTAGGTGGCGAATGCCGAGTGCAGCAGGCCGATCTTGAACTTGCTTGGCTGGGCATCGGAGAAGAACGCGCCGTGGTCGGCGTCGCAGTGCATCCGCAGGCCGAGGATCTTGCCGTCCTTGCGCAGCGCCATCTCGCCGTCGAGGTAGATGTCGCGGGCGAAGCCGGTGGAGATTAGGTTGCCCGACTTGTCCTCGATCCACTTGACCGGCCGCTCCAGCAGGATCGAGGCCAGGATCGAGCAGACGTAGCCGGGGTACACAGGCACCTTGTTGCCGAACCCGCCGCCGATGTCGGGTGAGATGATCCGGATCATGTGCTCGGGCAGTTCGGCGACCATTGCGACCGCCGCCCGGATGATGTGCGGCGCCTGCGTGGTCATGTAAACCGTCAGCTTCGACGTTGCCCGGTTGAAGTCGGCGATAGAACCACAGCACTCGATCGGCGACGGATGCGAGCGCGGGTAGTGCAGCTGCAGCCTGGAGACGACATCGGCTTGCGCGAAGGCCCGCTCGGTGCCCGCCGCGTCGCCGACCTCCCAGTTGTAGATGACGTTGTCCGGCTGGTTTTCCTTGTCGTCGCGGATGACGGGTGCGCCGTCGGCGACCGCCTGCGCCGGGTTCACGATCACCGGCAGCGGCTCGTAGTCGACGACAATCGCCTCGCACGCGTCCTTGGCGATGTAGGGGTCGTCGGCGATGACGCAGGCTACTTCCTGGCCCTGGAACCGGACCTTGTCGGTGGCCAGTACCGCCTGGGTGTCGTAGGACAAGGTGGGCATCCACGCCAGGTTGCGGGTGGCCATCATCTCGCCCGTCAGCACCAGGTGCACGCCGGGGATGTCCCAGGCCTTGCTGGCATCGATCGACTTGATCCTGGCGTGCGCCAGCGGGCTGCGCAGGATCTCCATGTGCAGCATGCCGGGGAGCACGATGTCATCGGTGTAGTTGCCCTTGCCGCGGATAAAGCGGCTGTCTTCCACGCGCTTGCGGCTCGCGCCAAGCCCGCCGATCTTGATCTCGTCTACTGCCTGCGACATCTGTTTCCTCGCGTCTGTCGAATCGGCTAGCCGGCCGTTGTCATTCGCCCGATTGCGCGCGCAGCTTCTCCGCTGCCCACAGCACCGACTTCACGATGTTCTGGTAGCCCGTGCAGCGGCACAGGTTGCCAGACAGCCCCCAGCGCACCTCTTCCTCTGTCGGGTCCGGGTTGGCAGCGAGCAGGGCCTTGGCGGCCATCATCATGCCCGGCGTGCAGAACCCGCACTGCAGGCCGTGCTCCTCACGGAAACCTTCCTGCAGCGGGTGCAGCTCGCTGGCCCCGGCCAGCCCCTCGACGGTCTCGATCTCGTGGCCGTCGGCCTGGACCGCGAGCATGGTGCACGACTTCACGGCCTTGCCGTCGACGAGCACCGTGCAAGCGCCGCAGTTTGTGGTGTCGCAGCCCATGTGGGTACCAGTCAGCCCCACGCCCTGCCGGATCAGGTGCGAGAGCAGCAGCCTCGGCTCCACCTCGGCAATCTTCTTGGCGCCGTTGATCGTGAACTTGATCCGGCGCATCGGGACCTGCGCCGCAGCCTCGTCGCCGCGGTCCTCGTAGACCATCGTCATCGTCAGGCCGCCCTTTCCGTTGCGGTCGCGCCTTCGCCGGGCAGGGCGCGGCTGAGGATGCGCTGCACGAACGTCGCGACCATGTGCCGCTTGTACTCGGCGCTGCCGCGGTGGTCGGTCCGCGGCCGCGCCGCCTGCGCGGCAAGCTCGGCCGCGGCGGTGATGCCGTCGGCGGTCAGCGGCCGTCCGACGAGCGCCTCGGCGGCCTGCGAAGCACTGATGGTCGAGCCGCCCACGCCGGTGAGCGCGATCCCGGCCCTGGTGACGTCGTCGCCGCTGGTCTCGATGGAGACGGCCACGCCGACCGTGGCAAAGTCGCCGACGCGGCGCTCCAGCTTCAGGTACCCGCCGGCCCTGGCGCCGCGGGCCGGGGGGATCACGGCCTCGATCGCGATCTCGTCGGGCTCCAGCGCGTTCTCGAACGGTCCGGTCACGAACTCCGCTATCGGAATCGTGCGCCGTCCGGCCGGCCCCTGTGCGACCACCGACCCGCCGAGCGAGAGCACGACGGACGCCCAGTCGCCCTGCGGGTCACCGTGGCAGAGCGAGCCGACGAGCGTGCCGCGATTGCGGACAATCGGGTCGGCGATCAGCGGTGCGGCAGCGGCCATCGTGGGCTGCGTCGTGCGCAGCAGGTCCGAGTTCTCCAGATCGGCGTGCCTGCACAGCGCCCCGATCCGCAGGGTGCCGTCGGCGTCGGCGCGGTGATAGCTCAGCCCCGGCACATTGTTGATGTCGACAAGAAGGTCCGGCGATGCGAACCGCAGCTTCATCAGCGGCACGAGGCTCTGGCCACCAGCCAGCACCTTGGCGTAGTCACCGCCGTCGTGCAGTAGCCCGATCGCCTCGTTCAGTGAGCGTGGTGCCTCGTAGCGGAACCGAGACGGATACATGCGTTTCCTCCGGTCTGCGGTACTGACGTCGGGCGGTGACTCAGGCCGGGTCGTCCCCGGCCGGGGCCGGGTCGTTCGCGGCCGGGGATTCCGGTGTGGCGCGGGACGAGTGCGGGTCGGCCACCGCTACCGGCAGCGAGTCATAGTCCGGGTCAGGTCGCGGCTGCTGATGTGGCGGCCAGGGACCAGACACCGGCTGTCCGGCGATCTTCAGGTAGTCGATAAGTTCGGGCCAGGCCCACACAGTCGGGCTCTTCCCTGTCTTGGGCGCGTGCTCGATGAGCTCGTAGAGGCGAGGATTGCCCTTGCTGTGCCCACTGGACTCGATCCGCATGCGGCATCTCCCGGCATAGCCACTACGGCGGCGGCCAGGTAGGACGCCGTCACTGCTGTGATAGCACGATCCGCCCTGCGGCGGCGCGCCGCAACCAGCCAATAAGGTCTTGCTTAACTGCAGAGTCTAAGGACCTAAAACTACTGTCTTCATAATATTCAGCAATGTTCGGGATGATTGCCGTTAGGTCTAGATAGGCGGCCTAGCTCCAGATCGTCACGTATACCGGCGGGCGGAATCTTGACGGCGGGATCCCGGCGGCTGGCGACCTGATCAGATGCATGGCCTCCGGCGTCCCGAGGAAGCGCCGCAGCGCACTGCCAGCGGTGCTCCGGTGCTCTCGCTCCAGCATCGTCGCGTACCAGCACGCGTTGATCGGCAGACCTGGCAGGTCCACAAGCGATAGGTCACCCCGGCGCAGTTGCTGGGACACAAGGTGCTCCACGGCCGGGGCCACTCCGCTGCCGTCCGCGGCCGCCGCCCAGGCCGCCGTCTGACTCGGGAATACGCCGATATTGCTCTCCGGCACGCCAAGCTGGGCCAGCATCCGGCCGGTCTCGCTGGCCGGATCGGCGCCTGCGGGGTCGACAAGCCAGCGCCACTGCCTAGGCGTTCCGCGCGGCCGGGTACGACCGCCGGTCACGACCACGAGCCGGTACTTGAAGATCGGCTCGCTGACTACTGGCAGAGCCAGCTCACGGGGCACATCCGGCCCGATGCCCACGTCGGCGAGCCGGTTTGCCACCAGGACGGCCATCTCACCGGAGGTGGCTACGCCCGCGGACACCTCAACCGAGCCAGAGAAACGCCTGGTGAACGCCTCCATCAGCGGGCCCGCCACGAACTCGGCAAAGGCGGAGGTGGCCACCACCCGCAACTGCTCTGGCGCGCCCTGCGCGGCCCGCACGGCCGCGTGCGCCTCGGCCCCGAGGACCACGATCTGCGAGGCGGTCGGCAGCAGCCGCGAGCCGCCGGGGGTGAGCGTCATGCCGGCCGGGCCGCGGGTGATGAGCTGGTCTCCGAGGTGCTGGCGCAGCGCGGTGAGGGCCTGTGAGACGGCGGGCTCGCTGACGCCCAGTGCGCTCGCGGCGGCCGTCACCGAGCCAAGCCTCGCGACCAGAACGAAGGCGTTGAGCTGGGTGAGCGTCATGACATCGTCCAGGGTGACGCAGCAGCGCTAGCACCGGCCCGGCTGGTCCGGCAAATGACGCGAAACGGGCTGCTGACGCTGTGACGTTGCTGGCAGCGGCGCCGACCACTCATACACTCAGGACGGGCGGCTTGGCCGGAGGGAGGGCGCATGCAGGTTCCGGCCCACGTGGAATACGAGAAAGCGGCCAGCGTCGAGCATGCCCTGGCGCTGCTGACCCGATACGGCCCTGAAGCGCGGATCCTGGCCGGGGGGCACAGCCTGATCCCGATGATGAAGCTGCGCCTGGCCCAGCCGGAAGTGCTGATCGACATCAACGGACTCACCGACCTCTGCCATATCACGGTATCGGACTCTGAGCTGCGTATCGGTGCGCTGGCCCGGCACGCCCAGCTGCTCGACTCGGCGGTGGTGGGAAAGTATTTCGCGATCCTGCACGACGCGGAGCGGGTCATCGCCGATCCCATCGTGCGGAACTGGGGCACGATCGGCGGGTCGCTATGCCAGGCAGATCCGTCCGAGGACCTGTCGGCCGCGTTCGCGGCCGTCACGGGGACCATGGTGATACGGGGCCAGGACGGCAGCAGGACCGTGTCCGCCCGTGAGTTCCACACCGGGCCGTACGAGACAGTTGTCGGTCCGGCCGAGATGCTCACAGAGATCCGGCTGCCGGTTCGCTCCGGCGGCGTCGGCAGCGGCTACCTGAAGGTGGCCAGGCGAACCGGAGACTGGCCGGTCGGCGCGGTCGGCGCCGCGGTATGGCTGGACGGCGAGATCATCACCGACGCCGGGATCGGCCTGACCGCGGTCGGTGCCAGGCACTTTGCCGCCGCCGAGGCCGAGGACTACCTGCGCGGCCAGCCAGCATCCGCGCAGGTCCTGGCCCGGGCCGGTGAGATCGCCGCCGAGCACTGCCGCCCCGTCTCCGATCAGCGCGGGCCGGCCGATTACAAACGGCACCTGGCCCGCGAGCTCACCACCAGGGTGCTGCGGATCGCGGTGGGCCGGGCCCGCGAGGACGCTGCCCCGGCTGGACGGGCCTGATGAAGGTGACCGTCACCGTCAACGGGACCGAGTACAGCCGGGAGGTGGAGCCGCGGCTGCTGCTCATTCACTTCCTGCGCGACGAGCTGGGGCTGACCGGGTCGCACTGGGGCTGCGACACCTCCAACTGCGGGGCATGCGTGGTGTGGCTCGACGAAACGCCGCTGAAGTCGTGCACCATGCTCGCCGCGATGGCTGACGGACGGCGGGTCCGCACCGTGGAAGGCCTCGCCCGCGGCGGCGTGCTTGACCCGGTGCAAGAGGGCTTCACCGCCTGCCACGGGTTGCAGTGCGGCTTCTGTACCCCCGGCATGATGCTGACGGCGCGCTGGCTGCTTGACCGCAACCCGCATCCAACCGAGGCGGAGATCCGGGAGGCGATATCCGGCCAGATCTGCCGGTGCACCGGCTACGAGAACATCGTCAGATCCGTGCTGTGGGCAAGCTGCCACGAGGAGCGGCAGTGACCGGGGAAGCGGATTACGCCGGGAACGGGGGGTACTCCGCGATCCCCCGCAAGGAGGACGCGCGGTTCATCCGCGGCCGGGGTAACTTCGTGGACGACATCACGCTGCCAGGCATGCTGCATGGCGCCATCCTGCGCAGCCCGTACGCGCACGCGCGGATCCGCTCTGTCGATGTCACCGCCGCGCTGGCGCACCCGATGGTCGAGGCCGTGCTCACCGGCGAGGACATGGCGGAGCGGGGCATGGCCTGGATGCCCACGCTGTCGGCGGACGTGCAGGCGGTGCTGGCCACCGACAAGGTGCGGTTCCAGGGCCAGGAGATCGCCTTCGTGGTGGCCAGGGACCGGTACTCGGCCAGGGACGCGCTGGCGCTCATTGCCGTCGACTACGAGCCGCTGCCACCGGTCATCGACGCCAGGACCGCGCTGGCGCCGGATGCGCCGCTGATCAGGGACGACCTGCCTGGCCAGCAGGACAACCACATCTTCGACTGGTCCGCGGGAGACAAGACCGCGACCGACGCCGTCTTTGCCGGCGCTGACGTGGTGGTCAGCTGCGACATGATCTACCCCCGTTCCCATCCTGCACCGCTCGAGACGTGCGGGATCGTCGCCGATCTGGACGCGGTGACGGGGAGGCTGACCCTGTGGGCAACCACTCAGGCGCCGCACGCGCACCGGACCATGTACGCGATGGTGACGGGGCTGCCGGAACACAAGATCAGGATCGTGTCGCCAGATCTGGGCGGCGGCTTCGGCAACAAAGTGCCGGTCTATCCGGGATACCTGTGCGCGATCGCGGCGACGATACTGACCGGCAGGCCGGTGAAGTGGGTGGAAGACCGGTCGGAAAACCTGATGTCCACCACCTTCGCGCGCGACTACCACATGCACGGCGAGATCGCAGCGGCCGCCGATGGCCGGATACTCGGCCTGCGGGCGCGAGTGCTGGCCGACCACGGCGCGTTCAACGCGACCGCGGTGCCGACCAAGTTCCCCGCGGGCTTCTTCCACATCTTCACCGGCTCCTATGACCTCCGCGCCGCGTACTGCGAGGTGACCGGCGTCTACACGTCGAAGGCGCCGGGCGGCGTCGCGTACTCGTGCTCGTTCCGGATCACCGAGGCGGTCTACCTGGTGGAGCGCCTGGTCGATTTGCTAGCGGGCAAGCTCGGCGCGGACCCGGCGCAGCTGCGGATGCGCAACCTGCTGCGGCCAGAGCAATTCCCCTACACCGCGCCGACGGGCTGGCAGTACGACTCCGGCGACTATCCGCGCGCCCTGCAGCTCGCCCTGGACATGGCCGGCTACGACGAGCTGCGGGCCGAGCAGGCGGAGCGGCGGTCGCGCGGCGAGTACATGGGCATCGGGCTCAGCTTCTTCACCGAGGGGGTAGGGGCTGGCCCGCGCGAGCATATGGACATCCTTGGCCTCGGCATGGCCGACGGGGCCGACCTGCGGGTGCATCCCACCGGCAAGGCCGTGCTTGCCATCTCGGTGCAGACCCAGGGTCAGGGCCACGAGACTACGTTCGCCCAGATCGTGGCGCACGAGCTGGGCCTGTCCCCTGACGACGTCGAGGTCGTGCACGGCGACACCGACCGGACCCCCTTCGGCCTCGGCACCTACGGGTCGCGGTCTACTCCGGTGTCGGGCGCGGCGGCCGTAGTCGCGGCCCGCCGAGTGCGGGACAAGGCCAGGATCGTGGCGGCCGCGATGCTCGAGGTAGCCGCCGACGACCTGGAGTGGTCCGGCGGCGCGTGGCGCGTCCGCGGCGACCCGGATCAGGCCCGCGGCATTGCCGAGATCGCGATGGCCGCGCACTCCTCGCTGCGGCTGCCGGACGGGACTGAGGGGCATCTGGATGCCTCCGCCGTCTACAACCCGCCGAACCTGACCTTCCCGTTCGGCGCCTACATCTGCGTGACCGATGTGGATCCCGGCACCGGCGAGGTGAAGGTGCGCAGGTTCATCGCGGTCGACGACTGCGGGGTGCGGATCAACCCGATGATCGTGGAGGGCCAGGTGCACCGCGGCCTGGCCGACGGGGTCGGCATGGCTCTGATGCAGTCCATCGTCTTCGACGAGTCAGGCAACTGCCTGGGCGGCTCGTTCATGGACTATCTGCTGCCCACCTCGATGGAGTGCCCGTCCTGGGAACTTGGTGCCACGGTTACGCCTTCGCCGCACCACCCGATCGGGGCGAAGGGCATCGGCGAGTCGGCTACCGTCGGCTCTCCGGCCGCGGTAGTGAATTCGGTGCTGGACGCGCTCGCGCCGTTCGGCGTTACGCACGCGGACATGCCGCTGACGCCGGCAAACGTCTGGCGGGCAATCCAGGGCCGTCCGCTGCGCCCCGACCTGGCGGTCGGCGAAGGCGAGGATTATCAGATGATGGGGATATGAGCGATCTCGCGGAGCAGTTGCCCGATGTGCCGACGCTGCTGGCTGAGCTTGACGGGGTTAGCTACCTGGCCGACGAGCCGCTCGGCACGGCGCTCTTCCTGTCCGCGCGGATGGGTCAGCCGATCCTGCTGGAAGGCGAGCCAGGCGTAGGCAAGACTGAGGCGGCCAAGGCGCTGGCGGCAGTGCTTGACACGCCGCTGATCCGGCTGCAGTGCTATGAGGGCCTGACCTCGGCAGAAGCGCTCTACGAGTGGAACTACCCGCGGCAGCTGCTCGCCATCAGGCTGGCCGAGGCAAGGGGCGAGACCCCGCGGGAGGCCGACCTATTCAGCGATGACTACCTGCTGGAACGGCCGCTGCTGGCAGCACTCGACCATCCGGGCCCGCGTCCGGCGGTACTGCTGATCGACGAGGTGGATCGCGGCGACGACGAGTTCGAGGCGTTCCTGTTCGAGTTGCTGGCCGAGTCGGCGGTGACCATCCCCGAGCTCGGCACCCGGCGGGCCACCTTCCCCCCGGTCGTGGTGCTGACCTCGAACCGGACCAGGGACTTGCACGACGCGCTGAAACGGCGCTGCCTCTACCACTGGATCGAGTATCCCGACACCGAGCGAGTCGCCGCCATCATCCGCCGCCGCGTGCCGCAGGCCTCCGTCCGGCTGGCCGGGCAGGTGGCGCGCGGCGTCGCGACGTTGCGCGGGCTGGACCTGGCCAAGCCGCCAGGAGTAGCGGAGGCCATCAGCTGGGCGACCGCACTGGACGTGCTCGGTGCCGGTGAGCTGGACGCCCGCGTGGCCCAGCAGACCGCCGGGGCGGTGCTGAAGTACGCCGAGGACCTGCGTACCGCCAGGACCGCGGACTTCGCCGCGCTGGTCAGCCATGACGGCCGCGATGGCTGAGCAGCTGGCCGCTGACGCTGCTGGCGGTCGCGGCGCCCAGGCAGGTCTCGATGCCTGACGACCTGGCCGCGGTAGCTGCCGGATTCAGCACCGCGCTGCGGCGGGCCGGGCTGCCGGTCGGGCCTGGCCGGAGCGAGCGATTCGCCAGCGCGGTGACGCTGGTCCGCCCGGTCACGCCCAGCGACCTGCTCAATTGCGCGCTCGCGACACTTGTGTCCAGTAAGGACCAGGCCGATATCCTGCGCACCGTGTTCGCGCAGGTGTTCGGCGCGCTGCCGGACGGCCTCGGCCGCGCGATGGCCGACCAGGCCGCCCAGCAACCTCACGGTCGGCCGGATGCCGAGACCATCGCGCAGGCGGCCATGGCCGCCCGAGCGCACGCAGCCACGGTCAGCACCGTGCGGGAAGCAGACCCGGCGGGCCCGGATGCCGACGAGGGGGCGGAGCAGGAGATCCTCAGTCCATACCTGGGCAGCCCCGCTGAGCGTTTGTCAGGCACCGACTTCGCCGATCTCACCGAGCAGGAACTGGCCGAACTCGCGGACCTGATGCGCCGGATCACGATGGCTGTCCCGCCCCGCAGGTCCAGGCGGCACCGGCCTGGGCCTGGCGGTACGCGCACCGATGTCCGGTCGACGCTACGACAGGCTCGCCGCACGGGGGGCCACGCGTTCCGCCTTATCGGCAAGGTGCCTACGAGCCGGCCGCGACGCCTGGTCGTGCTCTGCGACATATCGGGATCGATGGAACCCTATGCCCGTGCCATGATCCAGTTGCTGTACTGCGCGGCCGGCGGGGCGGGGGCCGAGGTGTTCAGCTTCGCCACCCGGCTGACGCGGCTGACGCCCGCGCTAGCCCGGTCGACCCCGGCGCTCGCGCTGCGGCAGGCTGGCCAGGCCGCCCCTGACTGGCTTGGCGGCACTCGACTCGGCGCCGCGCTGAAGGAGTTCAACGACGCCTACGGGCGGCGCGGGCTGGCCAGGGGCGCGGTCGTGCTGATCATCTCCGACGGCTGGGACACCGGGGATCCGGCGGTCGTCCGGGAGCAGATGCAGCGGCTCTCGCTGGTGGCTTACCGGATCGTCTGGGTGAATCCGCGGACCAAGAGTGCTGTCTACGAGCCGCTGGCGGGCGGGATGGCTGCGGCCTGGCCGTATTGCGACGCGGTGGTGAGCGCCCACACCATGGATGCACTGCGGGATCTCACCACGGCGCTAGCCGACCCTGTCCGCCGCCGCGCGGAGGTTCGGCCGGCCGCCTGACGCGGTCAGAACCCGGGCCAGCTACTCGTCGTCGCGGTCGGTCCAGTCCCGGTCGTCGCCGGTCCAGTGCCCGCGCATCTGGCGCCGCTGTTCCCGCATCTGGTCGTGGACCTGGCGTCGCTGTTCCCTTATCTGGTCGTGGACCTCGCGTCGCCGATCCCTTATCTCAAACCGCTGGTCGCGCACGTGGCCCAGCAGGCCATCGAGCCCGAGGTCGCCGACGGCTCGGGCGGCAGCGCCGATGCCCTTCTTGTCGCCCTTGCGCCTACGGGCCTTGCGCTTAACCTCGATGCCGCCGAGCACGCAGGTACCTTCGATCCGCAGCAAGGGAGCGTCCGGGTCCAGGGACTCGGAACTCTGGCCGGCGATGTCCCTGCCGCCCAGGATGGCGATGCCGTTGTCGATCACCCGCATTTCCGGCGGTACGGTGACCTCCACGCCACCCAGGACCGAGACCGCCCGGAGTACAACCTCGTTCCCCGGCAGGACAGCCTCGCGGAAGTCGAGCTCAGCGCCGCCAAGGATCGTCAGCACGTTGATGACTGGCTCGGCGTGCCAGGTGCCCTTTCTGCTAGCTCCGCCCAGGATCGCGATAATCCGACCGCCGCGCCGGGACCTCGCCGGCTGGCCTGACGACGACGGGCTGGCGATCGGAGCCGCGGCAGTTCCGGCCGCCGGCAGATCATCCAGGAGCGGGACGAGCTCGGCGTGTGTCTTCGCCGAGTAGATCGCGTCCAGCCGATCGGAGTGTTCCTCGGCGGTCAGGCGGCCCTCGGCCAGGGCATTGTTGATCACCGAGGCGGCGGTATCGCGGTCCGCGTCCGAGGCCCGCAGCCTGGAATTCTCGTTGAAGCCCTGGGGGGTCATGCAGCTATTGTCGGGCATAGTGCCGGCTGACGGAAACAGGGAGACCGAGATGGGCCATGTAGAGGCGGCACATCTGAGTCATGCTCTGCCGGACGGACGGGCCCTGCTCGAGGACGTTTCGTTCCGTGTCGGGGACGGCGCCGTGGCCGCGCTCGTCGGCCCGAACGGAGCGGGCAAGACCACCCTGCTGCGGCTCATTACCGGCGATCTTGCGCCGCAATCGGGCACCGTGACCTCCAGCGGCGGCCTCGGGGTCATGCGGCAGTTCATCGGGAGCATCAGGGATGAGCAGACAACGGTGCGCGACCTGCTGTTGTCGATTGCATCGCCCCGGCTGAGGGAAGCGGCGGCCAGGCTCGATGCGGCCGAGTTGGTCATGATGGAGCGCGACGACGAGCCCGCCCAGATGCGGTACGCCACTGCGCTGGCCGAGTGGGGCGACGCTGGCGGGTACGAGGCCGAGGTGCACTTCGACGCCTGTTGCATTGCGGCGATAGGCATTGGCTACGACAGCTGTCAGTGGCGGGAAGTCAGGACCCTGTCCGGCGGAGAGCAGAAGCGGCTGGTGCTGGAGTCGCTGCTGCGCGGCAAGGACGAGGTGCTGCTGCTAGACGAGCCGGACAACTACCTGGACGTGCCGGGCAAGATCTGGCTGGAAGAGCAGCTGGCCGCGACGGCCAAGACGGTGCTGCTTGTCAGTCACGACCGGGAGCTGCTGGCGACCTGCGCCCAGCGGATCATCACGGTCGAGGACCGGCATGTCTGGGTGCACGGGGGTGGTTTCGCCGGCTACGCGCAGGCTCGCCGGGACCGCAATGCGCGGCTGGACGAGCTGCGGCGGCGCTGGGACGAGGAGCACGAGAAGCTCAGGCAGCTGATGCTGTTGTTTAAGCTAAAGGCCTCCTACAACTCGGACATGGCCTCGCGGTACCAGGCCGCGGTGACCAGGCTGCGCAAGTTCGAGGAGGCCGGCCCGCCTGAGCTGGCGCCGAAGGAGCAGAACGTCAAGATGCGGCTGCGTGGCGGCCGCACCGGTAAGCGGGCTGTGATCTGCGAGTCGCTGGAGCTGACCGGGCTGATGCGGCAGTTCGACCTCGAGGTCTGGTACGGCGAGCGGGTTGCCGTGCTCGGTTCCAACGGCTCGGGTAAGTCGCACTTCCTCCGGCTGCTGGCCGGCGAGGACGTCGCACACCAGGGAGTAGCCAGGCTGGGGGCAAGGGTCGTGCCGGGGATGTTCGCCCAGACGCACGCCCGACCGGACCTGGCTGGCCGTACCCCGCTGGACATCCTGATGATCGAGCACGCATTGCTGATCAACGAGGCGATGTCGGCGCTGGCCCGATATGAGCTGCAGGTATGCGCCCGCCAGCCGTTCGGCACGCTGTCGGGCGGTCAGCAGGCGCGACTACAGATCCTGCTGCTGGAACTGGCCGGATCCACTGCCCTGCTGCTGGACGAGCCGACCGACAACCTGGATCTGGCGAGTGCGGAGGCACTCCAGCAAGGGCTGGAGTCCTATGTCGGCACTGTCGTCGCTGTCACCCACGACCGGTGGTTCGCGCAGTCGTTTGACCGGTTTCTGGTCTTCGGCGCCGATGGTGAGGTGTATGAGTCCGCCGGCCCGGTCTGGGACGAGACCCGCGTGCAGCGGCCGCGCTAGCGGACGTGTTGCTAGGCTGGCGTGGTCTCTCGGGGTATCTGGCGCGCGCGCCGGCCGCACCCGAAGCCGGAGCTGGAAGGATTTCCCGCCGTGAAGAAGCTGCTATTGGTCGCCCTGCTCGGTCTGAGCGCCTTCGCCGTATGGCGGAAGGTGCAGGCGGATCGAGCTGAGCTCAATCTATGGACCGAGGCCACCACGGCCGACGAATAAGCCGTCAGCCAGGTGGCGGCGTGACCGGGAATCATGGCATCACGCTGGCATGCTTTGGCCTCATCGGCACGCTGGTGACCGATGAGGGCACAGTCGAGCTTGCCTTCGCAGAGGCGATCGCTACCCAGGGCGTGGTGAGCGGCACGAGCGCGTTCGCGCGCTCGATGGCCCAGGTTCACCGGGGCCGCGGTCAGAGGCCGGCCGACGTTCTGCGGACAGTGTTCCCTGAAAATGTCGCGCGGGCCCAGGCTGCCTTGCTGACCTTCGAGCGGTCGCTCGCCGGGGCATTAGCGCGGAGCGCTACGACTGCGATTCCCGGCGCCTCGGACGTGCTTGGCCAGCTAGCCGAGTCCGGCTGTCGGCTCGGCGTCACGACCATCCTGCCGCGCCGTGAGCTCACTGCCATGCTGCACGGACTCGGCTGGCGTGACCTTTTTACCGTCGCGCTGACCGCGGACGACGTGCCACGTGGCTGCCCGTCGCCGGATCTTGCCCTGGCGGCAATGCTGCGCGTCGGCGTGGGCGGTGTCCGGGAACTGGCCATGGTGCACGCGACCGGGGCCGGGGTCGAATGCGGCCGTCGAGCCGGGGCACGGATCGTCGCCGGTGTGCTGACCGGACCGCACCCAGCGCCGCGGCTGCGGGCCGCGGGCGCCACGCACGTGCTCGCGAGCATCGCGCACCTGCCGGACGTACTCGGCGAAGCCGGTGCGGCCGGCGCCGGTGGCCGGCCTGGGGTTGCTGCCGAAGCCGGCGCGGGTGGCCGGGGCCAGGTCGCCGCCCGGAGGACGGGCAGTCGTCCCCGTCCCCAGGTCGCCGAGCAGCGGGCGGGTGGTCGTCCCAGGGTTGCCGAGCAGAGCACGGGTGGTCGTCAAACCCCGCGTTGACCAGGCTGCAGGCACAGGTGCGCAGGCGCTTGCCCGGACGTTCGCGTCGTAGGTGCCGCGCACGCAGCAACACCACCGTGAAGCAGCTGGTGGATCTCATCTTCGGCTACCCAATCTGACATTTGTCACCGGGAACCGGTGAGGCTCGCTACTACCAGGGCAACCCTGCCGCAAGCCAGGCTTTCTGGCATGGCTGATAACAATGCTCCCCACGGCGGGATTGTGCTGTCCCGCCTGGTCAAGTCCTACGGCAGCGTGCAGGCGGTCCGTGGGATCGACCTGACCATCGCCCCCGGTGAGACCGTGGCCCTGCTAGGTCCCAACGGCGCTGGCAAGACGACCACGATCGACATGGTCCTGGGCCTGACCAGGCCCGATGCCGGCAGGATCTCGGTATTCGGGATGTCACCGGCGGAAGCCGTGGCGGCTGGCGTCGTCGGCGGCATGCTGCAGACCGGCTCACTGATCCCGCACCTCAGCGTGCGCGAGCTCATCACGATGGTGGCCTCGCTGTATCCGCGGGCGCTCCCCGTTGACGAGGTGCTGGAGCTCACCGGCACCGCCGGGTACGCGAGCCGGCCGACGAACAAGCTGTCCGGCGGCCAGGCGCAGCGCGTCAGGTTCGCGGTCGCCCTGGTCACGAACGCGGACCTGCTGCTGCTCGACGAGCCGACGGCGGCACTCGACGTCGAGGGCCGCCGTGAATTCTGGGCCTCGATGCGCGCGGTCGCAGCTAGCGGCAAGACCGTGGTGTTCGCGACGCACTACCTCGAGGAGGCGGACGCGTTCGCCGACCGGATCGTGCTGATCGCGCGTGGCCGGATCGTCGCCGACGGCCCGGCGCCCGAGATCAAGGCCAGGGTCGGAGGCCGCACGATCCGGGTCACGCTGCCTGGTGCCGCGCTCGCCGAACTGGCGGCGCTGCCGGGCGTGACCGGCGTGGACCGCCACGGTGACGCAGTGATCCTGGCCTGTGCCGACGCCGAGACCGCGCTGCGCGCCCTGCTCGAGCGGTTCCCCGCGGCACGGGACGTCGAGGTGCACGGTGCCGGTCTGGAAGACGCCTTCGTGGCCCTCACCTCAGATGACGAAGACAGCGCTAACGCACTACAGGAGGCCTGAGATGACCAGCGCGACTTATTTCCGCTACGAGGTGCTGCGGAACTTCCGCATCTGGCAGTTCATCTTCTTTGCCCTCGCTTGGCCACTGATCGTGTTCTTCACGGTCACCAGCGCGAACAGGCACGGCGTGTTCGATGGCGTGAGCTTCCCGCTCTACTTCATGACCGGCATGGCGGCCATGGGCACGATCATCGGCGTCGTGTCGCGGGGCTCGCTAATCGCGGTGGAGCGATCGATCGGGTGGACCAGGCAGATGCGGATCACGCCGCTGCGGGTCAGCGCGTACTTCGGCGCGAAGGTGCTGTGCGGCTACCTGATGGCGCTGCTGACCATCGCGGTCATGTGCCTGGCCGGGGTGATCATGGGCGTGCGGCTGTCGGCAGGCGAGTGGCTGGCGGTGGCCGGATTGCTGCTGGTCGGCCTCATCCCGTTCGTCGTCCTCGGCATCCTGCTCGGGCACCTGGTCAGCTCCGAGGCGCTGCTTCCGGCCGTGGGCGGGATCACGACGCTGTTCGCGTTCCTCGGCGGTGCCTACGGGTTCCTGGTCGCGAAGTCCGGCCCGATGTTCGACGTGATCAGGGCACTGCCGTCCTACTGGCTGGTGCAAGCGGGCAAGGCAGCAATCGGCCACGGTGGCTGGCCGGCCGAGGGCTGGGTCGTGATCGCCGCCTGGACAGTCGTCCTGGTACCGCTCGCGGTGCTGGCGTACCGGCGCGACACGAGCCGGTTCTGACCGGCTTCTCACCCCATTAAGCTGGGCTAACGTGAGCGTCAACGAACATGTCGAGCCGGCCACGCAGGCCGAGGCGCAGTGGTTCGACACGCAGCGCAGGTGGGCACGGGGCTGGCGGCGGACACTTATGCTCGCGCTGCCACTGGTGTACCTGGTCTACCTGGCGGATGCGGTGTCCCAGAACTCCCGTGGCGCCGGTGAGGTGGCTGGCTTCGTGATCATCGCGGCCTTCGTGGCCGCCTGGCTCGCGGTGCCGGCCCTGGCCCCCGGCGCGCACGGGTTCTGGCTCATCTACGCGATCCTCACTGCGCTGTTCCTGGCTGAGCTGCCGTTCGCGCGCGCCGCGGCATTCGTCATGTGCGTGTTCCTCACCATCCTCATAGTGGCCAGGCTGGGCCAGCGCGCGCTGCCGGCGGTGATCGGGTACTCCGTGGCGGCGCTGGTGGTGCCGGTCGCGATCAGCTCCTGGCACGTCAGCCTGGTCAAGTCGTTCGACGACGTGACCCCGGTCGCTATACCGGTGGTGGCGCTGGCCGTGTTCGCCTCGGTCCAGCTAGTCCGCGGCAACGAGGCGCTCGCCGAGGCCAGGGCCGAGCTGGCCAGGCTGGCGGCCGAGAACGAGCGCATCAGGATCGCCCGCGACCTGCACGACCTGCTCGGGCACTCGCTGACGACGATCACGGTGAAGGCTGGGCTCGCGCGGCGGCTTGGCGCGGTCGACACCGGCCGGGCCAACGAGGAGATCGCCGAGGTCGAGGTGCTGGCCCGGCAGTCGCTGGCGGACATGCGCGCCGCCGTCACGAACTACCGGGACGTGACGCTCACCGGTGAGCTGGCGACCGGCCGGGAGCTGCTGCGCGCGGCCGGCATCGCCGCCGACCTGCCGGGCGCGGCTGACGTGGTCGAGCCCGCGCATCAGGAGCTGTTCGGCTGGGTGATCAGGGAGGGCCTCACCAACATCGTCAGGCACGCGCACGCCAGCTCGTGCACCGTGCGGCTATCCCCGTCCTCGGTCGAGATCGTCGACGACGGGGTCGGCGGCGGTGCCGCGGCCGGGAATGGCCTGTCCGGGCTGACCGAACGGGTAGCCGCGGCTGGCGGCGTGGTCGACGCGGGGCCGCTGCAGCCTCGCGGCTGGCGGCTCCGGGTGTCCCTCGCGCCGGTCGGGAGCGGGTAGTGGTGCGTCTGCTGCTGGCCGACGACCAGCAGCTCATCCGCCGCGCGCTGGAAGTCATGCTGACGCTGGAAGATGACTTCGAGGTCGTGGCCAGCGTCGGCCGCGGCGACGAGGTGGTCGAGGCGGCCAGGGCCCATCGGCCCGACGTCGCGCTGCTGGACATCGACATGCCGGGGATCGACGGCCTCGCCGCCGCTGCGGTGCTGGCCAAGGAGGTACCGGACTGCAGGTCGCTCATCCTCACCACGTTCGGCCGACCCGGATACCTGCGCCGGGCGATGGAGTCAGGGGCATACGGCTTCGTGGTCAAGGACGCGCCGCCTGAGCAGCTTGCTGACGCGATCCGCCGGATCGTGGCTGGCGAGCGCGTCGTCGACCCAGCGCTCGCCGCCGCGACGCTCGCCAGCGGCGTCTCCCCGCTGACGGCGCGGGAGCGCGACGTGCTGGTAGCCGCCCGCCCCGGCGCGACGGTGGCCGAGATCGCGCAGAAGCTGTTCCTGTCCGAGGGCACCGTCCGCAACTACCTGTCCAACGCGATCGCCAAGGCCGGTGCGCGCAACCGGCTCGAGGCAGTCAGGACGGCGGAGGAGCGTGGCTGGCTGTGATCGCCAGCTGCTAACTGAACCAGATGTGCCAGGCGTTCCTGCACGCTTGCCAGGCCATTTGAACAGCCGCCGGATATTCCGGTAGTGCTGATGGTCGGCCACGGGGGGCTGGTTGCGCTGGATCTCGGCGGCCAGGAACGCGCGGTGTGCGCGGCGCTAATTCTTTCGGAGTCCTCCTCCTCCGGCAGGGCACTGGCATCTTGGGTACGTGGTGAGCTGCGCTCCGGTGCGGGCGTAGGCCTCGCGCGTTCTTGGCGAGAGGTTCCGTTCAGATAGAGTCAGCATCCATGAAAGAGGCAGCTGAGCGAGCGGTGCGCCGGGGCGTGCTTTCGGTGGCATGGCAACTCCTGATAGTCACGAGCGGTCTTTCACCGACGCAGCACGCTGCCTGATAGGCGAGAACGAAGGAACAGCAGGTCAGCGGGCCTGTGACCAGGGGCTATAGCTCAGCTGGAAGAGCACCTGCTTTGCAAGCAGGGGGTCAGGGGTTCGAGTCCCCTTAGCTCCACGCGATCTTGGAAGCTCGCCTTGCGGGTTCCGGAAAACCCTGCCTGACCTGCGCGTTCGCGCTGTAGCGACGGCTATCTCCTGTCAGCTCGACTAGCTTTCCGGACCTCTGTTCGATTCTTAGTGACTAGCCAAGTGACTGCGGTGCCGGACTATCCGGCGCTGCTGGCCGGCTCGTCGCCGAAGACGTCGTCCATGACGACTGCTCCGCCTTGGATGGCCGGGACCATCACGTGCTGTGCTGAACGGTGCCGACGCTGCCCAGTACACGCCAAGCACAGTGCCTAACGGAGCAAAACGGGGTGACCGGATGCCGACAGCGCGAGCCCGAGGAGGAAGAGCGCGATCAGGTGAAACCTGTGCGACTCGTTCTTCTGCGCGCAGACTCATGCAACTTCGTTAGCCGCGAAGATTCGACGCGGACGTACGCTTCAGACGGCTCCAACTGGCTTTGCAGGCAGGGGTCAGGGGTTCGAGTCCTCTTAGTCCGCTAACTAACTGTCTCCCAGCCCGGACGCCCGACGCCGTTCCCTCTTGTCCTCTTCCCGCGGCGTGATCGCCTGTGCTCCGAGCGCCACGGCCTGATCACGCTCACCCTCGGTCACGTCATAGTGCCCGGTAACAGACACTTGCTGCGGTCCGGTCGGCGTACCGGGCTGAAACATGTCGCGCTGCAGACCGAGCCTTGCGGCGAAGGCGTGCAGCTCATCCTCAGTGTCCGCCGTAAGGCCAAACCAGGGATCATTCGGAGTCCTTCCGTCGAGGAGCCCACTTTGACCCCGCAGCTTATGCACATACACAGTCATGGCATCCTCACTCGCTGACCCTGGCCGGCGGCCACGGAGCAAGCCTGTGATCGTCCCACCACCGTAGCCCCAGTGATATGTCCCGGCCGCGGTCTGTATCCGTTTCATGCAGCAACCGTCCTGCACGGTGCCGCGCCAAGCCGACCATCTTCGCCGAGGAAGCCCACGTCATGCACCATCCCGGCCACGTCGGCTGTAATTTGCAAGCAGGGGATCGCGAGTTCGAGTCTCGCTAGCTCCACTCACCGCGATGACCCGTGACCGGCCTCTATGGTGGCGGGATGGCCTCATGGTGGCACCGCGACGTGATTGCACCAGGCAAGCTACCGCTGATGCTGTGCTTCCTGGCTTTCGTCGTCACGTTCGTGCTGACCCGGACGATCACGCGCATGATCCGCGACGGCCGCGGCCCGTTCCGGAACCGAGTGACGGCCAGCGGGACGCACATTCATCACTCTGTCCCCGGCATCATCCTGCTGATCATCGGGGCCTTCACGGCGGTCGGCGGCCCTGGCTCGCTCGGCTGGCGCTCGTTCGCCGCGCTGGCGGTCGGTATCGGCACCTCGCTAGTCCTGGATGAGTTCGCGCTGATCCTGCATCTGCAGGACGTCTACTGGAGCGGCGAGGGTCAGCTTTCGGTCGAGGCGGTGAGCCTGACGGCCGCCTGCCTCGGGCTGGCCCTGGTCGGGTTCAGCCCTTTCGGCGTGAAAGACGTCGGCGGCATCGAGCTGTCACTGCGCCTGACCGCAACCGGGATACTCATCGCCGACGGCGTGCTTGCCCTCATCTGCGTACTGAAAGGCAAGTACCGGTCGGCACTGTTCGGGCTCTTCCTGCCACCCGTCGGGGTGATCGGCGCCCTGCGCCTCGCGCGCCCGTCGTCGATCTGGGCACGACATCGCTACCGGGGCAGGCGCCTGGAACGCGCGACGCGACGCGCTGCCGACTTCGATCAGCGCTGGACCCCTCTGCAGACCGACTGGGAAAACTTCGTCGGCGGGAAACCATCCCAGCCAAACCCGCCGGCCAGCGACGACGTCCATCGCTGAACCCAGGCCGGGATGCCTGGCCCATCCGGCCCTGGCGGGCTGCGCTGGGGTCAACGGCGCCGGCCGGGCAGAACTACCTTGGTTCCGCACCCTCCATCCAGATTGGGCAACGTCTCGTCCTGGATCGGCCTAGCGATCCTCCGAGGGGATGCCTTGCATGCTGGTCAGAGTCCAGCCGCCGCCGAGGGGGGATTGATGAACGCAGAGCCCTTTCGGCGGGTGGCTGGAGACCACCTGACTACGACCATCGCGGCGATGTCATATAACTGGCGGGATTACTGCACTTTAAGCTAGTTTGCAGGAATGTTTCGCCGATCAGGTCTTGCTGGCTCGTCCTTTCGTACCTTCCACTCCTCGCCTGCGCTGGGGTGATCGCCGGGCTCGCGGCGTTGTTCGATGCGCTGCGTGTGCTGGTCTGGCTGCTCGTGGCAGCCGTCATCGGATATGCCCAGATGGTCGCCATGAGCCGCCACCAGAAGCTACAGCACGGCGGCGTGCGGATCACGAGCAAGCATCAGCCCGCGCTCATGGCCGCCGTCGATGACGTCATGCGCTGGGCAGGCATCCGCCGTCTGGACGGCGTCTGGCTGGAGCCGGGCGCGAACGCCTCGGCGATCAGTGGCCATCGTGACTGGCTCGGGCGCCGCCATGTGGGCGTGACCATCGGATTTCTCACCGCTGCCCACCTCACCGCGGAGGAACTTACCGCGATTCTCGCGCACGAGGCCGGACACCTGATCGATCCGCATCGCATCCGGTACCTGTTGGGCAGGCGCCGTCGCCAGGCGCTGACGAAGCTCGAACGGCGCTCCGCGCGGCCAATGTGGTGGTTCTGGCGCGCGTTCCTGGCACTGACCCGCGATCAGGGCGTGGCGATCGAACGGGATGCGGACGCAATGTCCGCTCAGATGTGCGGCGACCAGATCGCGAGCCGTGCTATGCACCGGGTCGCGGAAGCGGGGGTCGTCCATGCCATCACCATGCGGAACTTCGTGGAGCCTTTGTGGGAGCAACGGCTTACTCCGGCCACGCTGCTCGAGGCCTACGAGCGGATCTGGACGCAGTTGCCGGCCGCGATTGCAGCCAACGTCGATGCCAGGATGAACGCGCCCGAACTCCCGCGGGACACTCACCCTGGCCTGGCTGAGCGGACCAAGGGTCAGGGATTTCCGCTGCGGCCACAGTTGCGGGGTGACCTGCAACTAGTCGGGCTCGCGGAACTCGACAGGCGGTGCACGGCAAAACTAACGCAACTCGGGCGCCGCTACCCCATGCGGGCTCTGTCCTGGTCCGAACTGCAAGCCGGCTTCTCGGTAACCGGCGCGGCCGGCTGACCGTCGGCTGTCCGACGCCGGCCGCTGGGGTCGATCGCCTCGCAGCACTTGGTCAGCCTGCGTAGCGTCGGGCCGATCGTCATGGGCCTAGTCCTCGCCGCGGTCGTCGTCATGTTCGTGCTGGTATTGGTTGGCGCCTGAGCAAAACAGTGAGCCCGCGGCGGCCATCGCGCGCGGGCTCACTGCAGATGGCGTCCCTGGGCTTCGCCCGGGCGGGCGCCGGGTCGGACTACTAGCTTCCAGCCAGCTGCGACGAGACGGCCGCCGGCGTGCCGAGCCCGCCGTCATCTGAGGTGACCCAGAGTTCCCCATCCGTCGTGGCTACGCAGAAGCTCGCGGTAGCGCACGACACGCTGCCGTCCTCGTTAGAGGTGTCCGAGGTTACGGTCGACCAGGAAGTGCCACCATTGGCGGTGCCGCCCAGAGCCACTGTCGTCCCGGAACTGGCTGCCCAGCAGTGCCGCAGGTTGGCACACGAGATCGAGTTCAGCCAGCCAGTGTCATCGAAGGTCTGCAATCCGCTCCACGCGGCCCCGCCATTTGCCGACGTTAGCTCGACCGGGCCGGCCGCCTCGGGCGCCGCGCCTGCCGCGTGGCAGAGGACCGCGCTGGTCTTCGAGTCTGCGAGACAGGAGACGCTGAAGAGATCTTGGGCGTCGGAAAGTGTCGGCGCGGCCGACAGCGACCAGGAGGTTCCGCCGTCGGTCGTCGAGATAACCGTCGCCGGCCCGGCCCCTCCGTTAACGCCGCCTACCGCGACGCAGCTAGTAGCTGAGGTGCAGGAGATCCCGTTAAGACCATAGGTATTTCCGTTGGAGTCCGGAGTGACCGCCGGGAGGTTGGAGAACGTTGTCCAGGTCGAGCCGCCGTTGGAGGTCTCCGCCACTTCCGGGTTCTGGGCGCTTTCGCCGCCTGCCCGACGAGCCAGCAGATAGAGGCAGATACGCAATCGATGGAGTTGGGCCACCGGCTGTATGGTGCGCTCGCCCAGGAAGCCGGCGTCGCGAGCTTCCAGGTCTGGCCACCGTCAGCGCTTCTGGCTACTTCCGGCTGATCGGACGGCCCCGGTCCCGACGCCCAGCAGACCTTCTTCGTAGGGCAGGACACCGCAGTCACAATCATCGATGCGGATGGCAGGTCGGTGTAACCAGTCCAGCTCGACCCGCCGTCCGTGGTCACCAGGTCGCCCTGCCCGATGAGGCTGTTCGGACCCGTTACGGAGTCGTTGCCCGCTATGACTACACAGAACTGCGTGCCATGGACACACGTGACCGGTGACAAGGGCGCCGCATTGACGAGGTCGAAGTTCGCCGGAAGGGATGCGGCGGACCAGCCAGTCCCTGATAGTGCCGCGTCGGCCGGTCCGGCCAGCGCAATTGCGGGCGCGAAGATGGCTACGCCAACGGTAAGGGCCGCGCCAAGCCGCCTGCGGGCTGCGCGCTGAAAGATTGATGCCATAGAAGAACCTGCGCCGTTCAAAGCGCCCGGCTCTGTTAAGCCAGGCGCAGCCACTGTCGACGACGGCATCGTACAGCCAGTACATGATTATAAAGTAGCTAATTTCCACTATATTAACCCTTAGTCGCTTAATGCCGCATAGCGCAGGCATCGCGATACTGTCCTTGCCGGGGCGCGCGGCCTGCGCTCCTGGGCCAGTTGGTAGTGGCTGTAAGTAGCTGATGTGCGGACCGCGCGGACCATAGACGACGTCCGCAACCGCGGCGTGCGCGACGTGACGTGGCCGGCCAGCTAGGAAGCAGGGAACGCTCGCAGGCTGACCGCCTATCGTGCTTCCAGCACCGCCAGATCGCGGACGGCAAACCGGTAGTGCTCGATCTCCTCCTCCATCACCACGCCGAGGCACTCGGCCACGGCGCGCCCTTCCTCCGGGTAGCCGGGAGCGGGCGAGCGCTGGCAACCTCGTCCGAGGTCGGCATTGGTCAGTTCGGCGAGGATGCGGCGCATCACGGCCATCCGGTCTGCGCGGGCGGCCAGGATCTCGGCGTAACCGGGCTGCGCGGTCAGTTCGATGCCGAGTGCGGCCGCGTCCGCGGGCGGGTACCAGCTCTGCGGCAGGCCGAGCGGGTGGTAGGGCATCGGCTCGTCTAGCACCGTGCGACTGGCCCAGGCGTCGGTGATGTACACCAGATGGCGCAGCGTCTGTGCGAACGACCACTCGTCGTTCACCTGCTCGGTCAGCGCCGCCGCAGGCAGCCGCCCGGCCCGCCCGCCCGCGTCCGCCCAGAGTCGTTCGATGGTGTCCCACATCGCGCGGAAGCCGTCGGCGTCCTGCACCTCGCGGAACTGCACCCGCTCCGGATGCAGCAGGTCCAGTTCGGTGCTGACGAAGTCGGCTACGTCGATGCCGTTGACGGTGACGTTGCTGAGGTAGCCGGAGATGCTGACGTCAACGAGCCAGCCGTCCCGGATCGTGACACCGGTCAGGTCACAATCGGTGAACCGGGCGCCGCGCAGGTCCGCGACGTCGAACCGGGCTGCCCGGAACTCGGTGCTTCCGCCGCCGTCGCCGGCGCTGAACCGGTGCGGTCCGAACTGCGCGTCCATCCGGCCCATCCTGGCACTCCGGCGGCGGGGCTATTTGATCATTGGCTGCTGTCATGGCTCGAATGGTAGGTCCGATCCAGGACGATCGGCTTTTAGAATCCGGGACTTCGATTAGTCATGCACCTCCCCATCGCCTGGACCACTTAGACCCGGACTCGGCGCTGCGTGTAGTGATCGGAGCCGCACTTTGGGCAGCGTCGGAAGGCGTCCTCTTGTTCATGCCTTGCCATGCTTACTTGCTCCATGGACTGAATCGCCGCATCCGCATTCGTCCAGGCGACTGAGCGCCTGCGATAGCCGGTGACCCTGCCCGTGCCAATGCCCGAAACCGAAATCCCGTGCCGCGCGAAAGCCTTGGGTACGCGCCAGGCGTAGCCGCAGTCAGAGCATGCGCGCTCATACGCCTTGACTCGCCACATCTTGTACAGCACTCCTCGCTCCTGCAGCCTCAGGGCGCGCTGGGCGACGCGCACCTGAGGGTGGCTGGCTACGATCTCCTGCACTCAAGTCGCCCGCGGAGCGTTCTGACCGCAGCGCTGACCTCGGCTGGCGCGCCGCATAATGCCACGTTAAGCTACTGCCCTGCTGAGTCAGTCATGGCTCGACTGCTTGCAGCCAGGCCCTCATCCAGCATTCTCGGCTTTGGTTACGGTGGTGTCCAGCGGACGATTGACGACCCCGCCTTGATGAGAGGGCCGGGAGGCGCGAGGCGCAGCAGCGTGTTGCGGACCGGCTGACGCCAGCCGCCGCCAAGATCGGCCCCAAGCCGAGCGATCATCATCCCCATTCGAGCGATCTGCTGGCATCGCGGGCGGCGGGCGGCGTCGAATGCGGTCAGCGCCGCTGCCAGGTCATCGCCTGCTTGGACCGGTGCCGCGATCATGCGACCCACGCACACGCCGTCCTCCAACGCGGTGGCCGCTCCCTGACCCGCAGTCGGCAATGCGGCGTGTGCGGCGTCCCCGACAAGCACGACTCGGCCGCGCACGTACGTCGGCAGCCCCTGGGGAAGGTGATAGACGTCATGACGTATCAACCGGTCGGCGGGGGTCGCAGCCACCAGGTCATGAATCCACGGAGCCCAGGTCGCGAACCTGTCGCTGGCGGCGGCCAGTTCGTCTGCGAAGACTGCACCTTCGGGATTCCGGAAGTACCCGTACCAGTACATCTCGCTGTCGCTTACCCGCAGCGCGCCAAACTCGGTGCCCGGCCCCCACACCTCGATGAGCCGGCCATCGGAGACGGCATCGGGGATGACCGCCCGCCAACTCGTGCTGCCGCTGTATCGGGGTCGTGCGGCCGGGAACAACTGCGCTCGTACGGCGCTTCGTACGCCGTCGGCAGCCACCACCAGTTGCGCGTCGACCGTGTGCGCCCCGTTGCCTGTCCCCCAGGTGACCGTGGCGAGTTCGCCTCCCGGCGCGCCCGGCCGAACGTCGATCACCTCGGCGCCCGTAACCAGTTCGACACCGTCGGCCGTCTCAGCGGCCTGACGCAGGACAGCGTGCAGGCGCTGGCGGTGCAGGCCGCAAATCGTCGTGACCGCCCGCAGGTCCGGCCGGTCGGGGATGCGCATCAGCCAACGGCCACTCGGGTCCTGGAAACCCGCGGTCATAGTCTGATATCCGGCGGCGCGGGCGGCCTCGTCTATCCCTAGTGCAGCCAGCGCAGTCATTCCGTTCCCGGTAACGGCCAGACCCGCGCCGACCTCACCGAATTCCGCCGCCCGCTCCAAAACCCTGACCCGCCAGCCCGCCTGCGCCAGCGACACTGCCGAAGCCAAGCCGGCGATACCGCCACCCACCACCGTCGCCGTCAGCCCTGCAGTAGCAGCAGCCACCACCAGTTTCCACCTCGCTCAGGGTGCGCCGGCGCGCATCACCATCCCACTACGCATCGTAGTAGAAGCCGGGTGCGCGGACGGCCACGAATCATCATTCGCGCAGCTATCTGACCGCGATCGGTGCAACCACGCTCGCCTGACTCTTCCGTTGCGTCAGCCGGTTAACTAACCGCACGTATTGGATCGGAACGGGGCCGAGCCTGGCGCCGGTGTCGGTCCGCACGTTGCGGCACTACGGCGACCTCGGCCCGACGTCACGTTCGCGGAGCGCCGGGTGTCAGTGTGGAGATGGCCGGAATCGAGGAACGTGACAGATGACCGATAGTGACTGGCTGGCAGCCGCCTTCGAGGAACACCGCGATCACCTGCAGGCCGTGGCCTACCGGCTGCTCGGCTCGATGTCCGACGCGGACGACGCCGTGCAGGACACCTGGCTGCGGCTGACTGGCGCTGATATCAGCGAGGTCGAGAATCTCGGCGGCTGGCTGACGACCATCGTCGCGCGGGTAGCGCTGAACATGCTGCGGTCGCGGCGGCACCGGCAGGAGGAGCCGGTCGGTGATTCCTGGCCTGCGGCCGCGGAGGTGGCGGCCAGGTCCGGTGCGGGCGCCGGAAACGGCGGAGCGCGCACGGCCAGCCTGGTCGGCGATCCGGAAGACGAGGCCGTGCTCGCCGATTCCGTCGGGCTCGCGCTGCTCGTGGTGCTCGACACGCTCACGCCTGCCGAGCGTCTCGCGTTCGTGTTGCACGACATGTTCGCCATGCCGTTCACCGAGGTGGCGGCTGCGCTCGGGCGGTCGACGGATGCAACGCGCCAGCTAGCCAGCCGGGCCCGGCGCCGGGTACGCGGCGCGCCAAGTCCGGATCGTGCCGCCGACCTCGGCCGCCAGCGGGAGGTGGCCAGCGCGTTCCTCACCGCGGCCCGTGGCGGCGACTTCTCGGCCCTGGTCGCGCTGCTGGATTCCGGCGTCAAGCTGACAGCCGACGGCGCGGCCTCCCCGTCCGGCAGGCCGGTGGTGCTCAGGGGAGCGGACACGGTCGCCAAGGGAGCGATTTTGTCCTCCGAGCGCGCCGGGCATTCCCAGCTGGCCCTGGTGGAAGGGGCAGTCGGCATAGTATTCGCGCCCGCAGGCCGACTGCAGGTCGTGCTGACCTTTGAGGTCAGTGCCGAACGCCGGATCACCGCCATCGAGGTAATAGCCGATCCGGACCGGCTGCGACGGCTGCGGCTGGCGTTGCTCCCGGACTAGACAATCCTCACATGGGCAGCGGGCGCCAGGAACGCTCACGGCCGCAGGCCAGGCGGGCAGTCTTAGTCGTGATCGCGAATCCAGTGCGGGCGGCCGAACATGCGGCCGAGGTAGTCGTGCAGGTTATGACCCGAGTCCTTGAGCGCATCGACGTGATAGACCGGCGGACCGGCGGGCGGCTGCAGCTGGCTTGCCTGCGCGTCGTCGAGGTCGGTCTGGATCTGGCTGCGAGTGATCTTCCGAACGTGATCAGCATCGATGAACCGAAGGCCGCCGCTCGTAGCGATGACGAACCCGTCGAAGACATCAAGCTCGCGTACTTCCAGCACGTGCTCGAGGGTGCCGATCCGCGTACCAGAGGTGCTCATGACCGGTGTTCCGAGGACGGCACCCTCGTAAGAAACGGCCTCGTCATCAGGCATTCAGGCACCTCGATTGTCACGGGTAGGACGGGGCCCTCCGGCGCCGACCTGACCCGACGACCCTAACACCCGGCGGGCCAGCCAGCACTGGTGCATACCAGCCAACCCTCGGGCATACCAGCTGACCGCGCAGGAGTCCGGACGGGAGCCAGCGGATCCGTCGGAACATCGAGCGCCTGACCGAGATCGGCGCCATCGCAGGGTATTACGGTGAGATGATCGGATTCGCGTGCGGCGTGACCGTCACGGGCAGTCCCCGAGGTCGCGTTCATGCGCGCCATGGGCGGTCGCGGAAACAAGACAACGCGATCTGGCGGAGCAGTCGCCGTAGCCAGCCCGGATAATGCCGCCGCAACCGCAAGACCAACTCGGCCGAGCCGATGATCGGGAAAGGCGCGAAGATGGCTGACTGGGAGAAGTACGTCGACGTCGTCATCCTGTTCACCGAAGAACCGCAGCGCTCGAAGTCGTTTTACCAGGACGTCTTCGAAGTTGCGACAGACCATGAAGATCACGATTCTGTGTCCTTCCGCCTGGGCGACACGGTGATCATTCTGCTCGACATTGCCGCGGCAAAGGACCAAATCTCCCCCGCGAAGGCCGCCAGCCGCGAGGCCGGGTCACGGCTGCTGATCACTATCTTCGTGGCTGATGTCGATGCGGTCGCCACGGAGCTGGCTGGCAAGGGGGTAGAGCTGATCAATGGCCCGAAGGACCGGTCATCAAGCGAGCGCACCGCCTGCTTCGCCGATCCCGCCGGTCACATCTGGGAAATCGCGCAGGATCTGCGGTCGGCCGGGAAAGCCGAAGGCAGCGCGAAGACGGACGGGTGGGAAAAGAGCGAGAACCGCATTAGTCGCGTCACCGTGTTCGTGGACGACGTCGAGCAGGCGAAGGCTTTTTACCAGCGGATATTCGGCCTGCCAGCGGACCAGGAGAGCCACGGCGCAGCATCGTTCCGGTTCCAGAACTTGATTGTCACCCTGCTCGATGTTCCAGGAGCACGCGAGCTCATCGCCCCCGCCGCTGTCGCCAGTCGCGGGGTCGGGTCGCGTTTCCAGTTCACCAACTTCATGGATCCGGACCTTTGCGATGTGGATTCGGCATGCGCGGAGCTGGCCGAGCGCGGAGTTGAGCTGCTAAGCGGCCCGCTGGACCGGCCGTGGGGCAAGCGCACCGCCGTCTTCGCCGATGCCAGTGGCTGTATCTGGGAGCTCGCGCAGAACGTCTGCCGAGCCTGACGGTTCGTAAAATCACGCCGCGGTCGGCACTATCCGCCGACCCGTTTTGCACTGTTCAGTGGCTTGGCCGTAATTCCGCCGCCTAAGAGATAGCCCGCTTGTACAGGTCAGCCACGTTGCGCAGGAACCGGGGCGAGTAGGAGATGCCCGGTACGTCGCCGCCTTCCTCGTAGCCGCCGATCACTCCGATTACGTCACCGGTGCCTGTCTTCTTGTCGAGCTGCATGAGGAACGGCCCGCCGCTAGTGCCGCCGGTGTAGCCACCGCAGTAGAAGACAAGCTGCCGCAGTCGGCGCGGATGCGCGCTCCGGGCCTTGGCCGTGCACCTGACCGGGGCATTCGTGCTGTCCGGGTATCCGATCACCCGCACCGTCTCCGGCAGACGGGCGCTCGTGAGCAGAGTCTCTGCGCCCGTGTACTTCTCGATCCTGCGGCCTGGCCGCCCGACGACGAGGAACGCCACGTCGTCGTTGGGGTTCCTGGTCCTGCGCCATCTGCTGTCCACGAACTCCGACATCACGACCCAGCGCCCGTCCGGGAACTTGCCGTCGTGATAGCCGGGCGCGAAAGTCACGTTGCCATGCGGGCCGAGCCGTTTGTCCAGGAGGCAGTGTGCCGCGGTGATGACAAGGTTGCCGTGCGGGCTGCGCACGACGGCCGCGGTGCAGAAGTGCCGCAGCTTACCTCTCGACACGGTGAACAGAGCCCCAACGGCTGACGTGCCGCCGAAGGGCGCGGCCGTCGGCGCGGCCGGCGACGCTGGCCCGGGGCTCGGTGTGGCCGTGGCGCTGGCGGTCGGCCTGGGCATGGTGCTGGTCGTGGCGCTGGCGGTCGGCGTGGGCGTGGTGCTGGCCGTGGCGCTGGCGGTCGGCGTGGGCGTGGTGCTGATCGTCGGCCTGGCGCTCGCGGCGGTGGGGGTTGTGGCGTCGACCGTTCGCGCGGCGCCTGATCTCGCCCGCGGCTCGCCGGCCGCCGACACCGCTAAGTTGACGCCTACCGTCATGACCAGGACCGCGAATACGACCTGCGCCCGTCGCCAAGTGCCGGCAATGGTGGTTGCCGGGCCCCGCACTTGCCGCGTCCGGGTCTCGGTCCTGGCTGCTGGACGCCTTGCTGCGGTCGGGACCTGCGTCCCGGCGGCTGGACGCGGCCCCGGCGTCGCTCGCTCCATACGGCCCTGCACCCCTTCTGCCGCCCGCCGCCTTGTCACCGCCCCGTTCCGGCGAGATCGAGGGTGCGCTTGGAAAGCTTCGTCACAGAGCTTGCCAGCGGATACCGGAAAGGCGGCCAGGGAAACGCCGGGAAACCGAACGCGCGTCGAATCCGTGTCGCGGCCGGCGGGGGCACTTATGCCTGACGCGCCGTCCGAAAGCGGAGGTAGCCGTCGAAGTGAGCGCTCAGCGAGGCGAGTCCGCCCCGGTCGCAGTGCCTGGCCTGGCCGCGGTGCCCGCCCCGGCCGCGGTAACCGGCCTGGCAGTTGCCCGCAGCCGGGCGTTGGCCGCGCGCGCCTGGTCGCTGTCGATTTCGAACCCGATGAACGAGCAGCCCGCGCTGATCGCGGCCACGCCGGTCGTACCCGAGCCGCTGAACGGATCCAGCACCACCACATCGCGGCCCGCAGACCCGTATGCCGAAATGCATCGCCGCGGCAGTTGCTCAGGGAAGCGGGAGTAATGCCTGAGCCCGTCGAGCCGCTCATTGCCGAAATCCCACACCGAGCCGACGGGCGGACTGGCGCGGAACCGGTGATTTTCTGACCTGGCGAACAGATAGATAGCCTCGTGCTGGCGATGCGGACGACGGCATCTGCCCTCGGGCATCGGGTTCAGCTTGCGCCAGATAACCTCGCCGCGGAACAGCCAGCCCGCCTCGCAGAGATCGACTACCAGGCGATACGGCAGCCCAAGCAGGTTGCCGTACTGCAGCCACGGCTCGCGCTGGTCGATGAACGCACGCCGTCTATGCCGCGGCTTGGTGTAGGCCGAGTTGGACTCGTGCAGGCCGTCGCCTGACGGGCCGAGCGTGCTGTAGGCGCGATCGGACTCCCGCCAGTTGACCGGGGTGTTGTAGGCGTCGCCGAGATTGATCCACGCGATGCCGTATGGCTTCAGCTTCGGCAGCAGCGCCGTGAAAATCTCCGTCAGCGAGCCGAGATACCGCCGGGGATCGGATTCCACGCCGTTGGCCTCGGACATGCGCTGGCCCCAGTAGGGCGGGCTGGTAACCACGACGTCTACGCTCTCGTCCGGCAGGTCCAGGACGAGCTTGCGGCAGTCTCCGCAGGTGACCCCGTCCAGGGGAAACGGCCCGAGCTTGTCAGGCAACACACTGCACCTCCGCTTCCGCCGCGCAGAACCGCCCGAGGCTGGCAGGGGCCGAGCCAGGGCCGGGCCCGAGGCCGAGCCAGGGCCCGGGATCAGGCCGCCGACACCAATTCGGCCAGAACAGCATGCAGCCGCTGCCGGGCGAGGTCAAAGGACTGGCCGGGCCGCGGCGGATATTGGCCCCCGGCTTGATCGGCTTGATCAAGGTAGCAGCGCTGGTTTAGCTCGACCTGGATGGCGTCCACCCGCTCGTGGTCGGTGAAGCGGCGGACAGTCCAGCCACCTGTGAATCGCAGGTTCTGCCGGACTTCGAACCCGTGGTCGGCGAAGCCGCCAGCGACTCGCCTGGCGGCCGCCGGGCTGGCTGTGGTGCCATGACGGTCGCCAAGGACGACGTCGGCGTCGATAGCTGGGGTACCGAAGCTGTGCAGGTCGAGCAGCAGGACCCGGCCGAACTGAGCGGTCAGTTGCTCGATCGCCAGGTCCAGCGCGCGGTGAAACGGCTCGTGCGCGATCGCCACGCGGTGGGCGATCTCCGCCGAGCTGAGCCGCCTGCGGTACACCTGCCGACCGCTCGCCGTCTGCGCCGCTACCACGCTGGTCCAGAAACCGCCGTGCTGCTCGCCCGCGGGATCACGGTTCACGTCCGCGACGAACCTGCTCAGCGACGTCGTAACGGTCGTGATGCCAAGATCAGGCAGGAACGCGTATAGCTCCCTGGTCAGCCAGTCCGACCGCAGCCGGTCGGCGTCAATGGCCAGCTCGGCTGCCAGGTCGTCCGGATAGTCGCGGCCTCCGTGCGGCAAGCAGGCAATAACGGGAACGGGAAACACCGCCGACTCCAGCACCCACTGCCGATCAGCTCCGGTGTCAGTGCCGGATACCGTCACCTGGCCGAGCTTACGGGGTTTGCCGGGCAGCCCGTCGGCTCAGCCGGTCGGGTAATCCAGTCGAAGCCTGCCGCCGAGCACGGCCACAATGGCCGGGTGGAGTCAGTGAACGAGGAGGTCCTGCCGGGCGGCAACGTCGCCACTCGGGTGGTCAGGATCGGGCCGACGGTGCGCAAGCCAGCCGGGCCGTATACCCCCGCAGTGGCGGCATTCCTTGCCCACCTGAACGCAGCGGGCTTTGCCGGCGCACCCCGCACGCTCGGCCTCGATGACCGTGGCCAGCACGTGCTCGAATACATTCCCGGTCCGATGGCCGACAGCCAGCCGCTCGACGTCGTCGGCCTGCGGCGGGTCGGAGGGCTGATCAGGGCACTGCACGACGCCAGCGAGGCCTTCGTTCCGCCCAACGAGGCGCGCTGGTGGGTCGTCATCCCGCCAGACCGCGAGGAGCTTATCTGCCATCATGACCTCGCGCCGTGGAACCTGGTCATGGATGGTGACCGGTGGGTGTTTATCGACTGGGACGGCGCAGGTCCCGGATCGCGGCTGTGGGACCTGGCGTATGCGGTCACCGGGTTCGGGCAACTGCGGGCGGGCGGCGACCCCGCCGTCGATGCCCCGCGGATCCGGGCGATGGCCGACGGTTATGGCCTGTCAGCCGGGCAGCGCGCGGACCTCCCGGCGCTGATCGTCGCGCATACCCGCGCTATGTATGACCTGCTGCGCAAGTCCGCTGCCGGTGGCGAGCAACCATGGGCCAGGCTCTATGCCGAAGGCCACGGCGAGTACTGGGGACCGGCCGCCGACTACATCGAAGACCACCGCAGCGAGTGGGCGCGCGCGCTGCGTTAACGGGCGCGCTGCCGCGGAGCACGCCGAGCAGCAGGAGGTACCCGGCATGGCCCAGGTAACGGTCGCGACGTGCCAGTTCCCTGTGAGCGCCGACATCGACGTCAACCTCCGGTTCATCATCCGGCAGATGCGTGCCGCCCGAGGGCGTGGCGCGAATGTCGCGCACTTCCCCGAGGCGGCCCTGTCCGGGTACGCAGGCACCGACTTCGCGTCCTTCGACGGGTTCGACTGGGCCGGACTGGAAGCGGCGACGGCCAAGGTAGTCGCCTGCGCCAGCCGTTCCGGTCTCTGGGTGGTGCTCGGCTCGGCGCACCGTCTGTCCCGCGACGCCAAGCCGCACAACTGCCTGTACGTGATCAGCGACAGCGGGCAGGTCGTGGATCGCTACGACAAGCGGTTCTGCTCAGGCGACGCGGCAGGCCAGGCCGGTGATCTGGCGCACTACAGTCCCGGCGATCACCCGAGTACCTGGACCATCAACGGCGTCCGGTGCGGTGCGCTGATCTGCTACGACTACCGATTCCCCGAGCTGTACCGGGGGTACAAGAGGCTGGGAGTGGAGCTGATGTTCCACTCGTTCCATGCCGCCAATGCTGCTACCGACCGGATTGCGGCCATCGGCGCGCAAATCGGCGCGCAGTTCGCCGCGCTGAACAAGGCGGCGACGCATACCTACCCTGGCATCACCATGCCGGCCGCCATGACAACCGCGGCAGCATGCAACTACGTCTGGATCAGCTGCCCGAACTCGTCGGCGCCGCAAAGCTGCTGGCCGGCGTTCATCGTCAGGGCCGATGGCGTCACCGTCGGGCGGCTGCGGCGCAACGTACCCGGCGTACTGGTGACCACCGTCGACACCGAGGCGGACCTCTACGATTCCACCGCGAGGTGGCGCGACCGGGCGATGGCCGGCCAGTTCCACAGCGGCACGCCGCCGGCGGATCCGCGCTCCGCGGACCGCACCAGCCTGTGACCTGGGCACGGGCCCGCGCCCAGGGTCGGCGCTACCGGGGCGGCAGGTAGGCGATCAGCTTGAGGGTGGCCGTCCGGACGCCGGGCAGTCGATGCCTGCGCCAGCCGTCAGCCCAGGCAGGAGGCCGGGCATGGGCGAACTCGAGCAGCGCGACCGGCTCCCCGGCGCGCAAGGCCGCAGGCACGCTCGCCGCGGAACCGCAGCCGGCGTAGTAGGCGATCGGGATTTCCTGTTCGCCCTTGATCAGGCACGGCGCCCTGATGCCCAGGTGGTGCAGGTCGGCCGCGATGCGGGTGTAGTCGCCGAAGAACACCACCTTCTCGGCCACCTGATGGTTGAGCACCACCTGCTGAACGACGATCTGCGCGGCGAGGCCGAAAACGACCGCGACCTGCGTGAGCGGCCGGATATCGGCGCGGACACCGGCCAGCAGCCAGCCAAGCCCGTCCGCCACCGGGATGGCGAGCAGTGCATAGGCCGGGAGCAGAAACCGCGGGGCCGCATAGTTGATCAGGAAGAGGTACTGGAAGGCGATGCACAGGCCGCACAGGGCGGGCAGTAGCGATGAGCCCAGCCTGCCCGCCCGCCGGGCCGCCAGGACACCGAGCAGCGCGAGGACCGGGAGTGCGAACCACCAGAGGCTGAGCGCGGGGTATCTCAGGCCGATGGTGCACGGCCTGCACAGCGTCGGTCCGTTGACCGCCCGCAGCTCGTCCCAGATGGCGAAGTGCAGCCCGAAGCCGCCTTGCTCGGCGCCCGCGCCATGCAGTCTGGCGAGCGGCCCGCCGAAGCGCAGGTATGCCTCGGCTACCCACTCAGCGCAGCCTGCGAGGAGCCCCGCGGCGACAGCGACCAGCAGCTGCCAGCGCCGCCAGGCCCGGACCGCCAGGGTCGCGACCACCAGCGCGGCCGAGAGGAAGACCGCATCGCCGGGACGGACGAGCGCTGCGGCCGCGACGCAGCCTGCCAGGCCGGCCAGCCAGCGGCGGGCGGGCTGCCCGGCCGGTCTCCCCGCTGGCCCGACCGCGGGCGTTCCCGCTGGCCCTCCTGCTGGCCCGACCGCCCCGGCAGGGGAATCAGCACCGACTGTGCCGCCATCGACTTCCGCGCCGGCCGGGATGCCAGCGCGGGCCGTGGCGCCAGCGCGGGCCGTGGCGCCAGCCAATCGCGCGCCGCCGGTGGCGTCAGCGGCGGCCCGGTCGCCGGCACCGGTTGCGCGCAGGAACAAGCCGACGGCTGCCAGCGCGGAGAATGCGATCCACTCGTCCGGCATTGCCTGCGGCCCGTAGTAGAGCGCGACCCACAAGGTCGCGTACGCCGCCCCGGCCAGGGCGAGAATCCAGGCCGGCCGCAGGCCTCGCCAGGCCAGCAGCGCCAGGAATAGGCAGAGCCCGGAGGCGATCGATAGATACACGCGCAGGGCTACGACCGAGCCGGTGAGCAGCGTCACCGGGGCAACGAGCAGCGGCACACCGCGGGCGCGGGGCGGACCGAAGTAAGCGGCGGGCGCGCGCATGCTCACCTGGCTGATGTAGACAACCTCGTCCCAGCTCAGGCCGAGCCGCGGCACCACGAAGGCCAGCTGCGCGCAGCTGAACAGCGCAGCGACCAGCACCAGCCAGCGCAGACTGTCGCCCTTTTGACGGGCCCCCCTGGAAGCACGCTGCGCGCTCGGCCGCGACGCGCGAACGGCCGCCCCCGCGGACTCAGACATGCTCTATAGGATGCAGGATCGACCGAGCGCCCCCGGCGGCCGGCTACCGCTTTGGCCAGTGCCAGGCCGGCCCGTCCAGTGGATCGCGTCCCACCACGACGGTCTCGCCGAAGTCCTTGGTGAACTCGATGGTGCCGAACTCGGTGCCCTCTTCGCTGGCCGACCTGGAGAGGGGATCGATCAGCCGTCTGGCGTGCGAGACCGCGATGACCTGCGTCCTGGTGGCCGCGCTGCTGATCAGCTGGGCCAGCGACGGCAGCAGGTCGGCATGCAGGCTAGTCTCGGGCTCGTTCAGCACCAGCAGGCTCGCAGGTCGCGGGCTGAGCAGCGCCGCGATCCACAGCAGGTAACGAAGTGTCCCGTCGGACAGCTCTTCCACCCCAAGCGGCCGCAGCAGGCCGTGCTGGTGCAACTGCACAGACAGCACGCCGTTCTCGCCGCGGCTAACTGCGAGTTTGCTGCCAGGAAAGGCGCTGTCGATGGCTGAATCGAGCCCCCGGGCATCTCCGATCTCGCGGATGGTCTGCAGAGCCGCGGCCAGGTCGGCGCCGTCGTGGCTAAGAATGGGAGTGCGGGTCCCGATCTGGCTGCGCCGGGCGGGCGCGTCGGAGTCGGTCCTGAAGTGGTCGTAGAAGCGCCAGGACCTGATCCGGTCCCGTAGCCCAAGCACCTCGGGCGCCCGCTGCGGGTCGGCGAACTCGCTGAGCATGCTGTCGTAGGCACGGATCGGTACCGGTGCCGACCACGATTGGCTGTCGTCGCGGATCTTGACGAACCCCCCGAGCCGGTCGCACAGCACCGCGGATGGTCGCAACAGCGGCCCGGTCCAGATGCTTTCCCGCTTGATTTCCGGATCCAGCGCGAACGCGGTGGCCTGAGCTGGCGGCGGCAGGCCAAGGTCGATGGCGTAGCCGAAGTCGTCCTCGACGAAGCCAAGCCGGAGCGCGACCGGCTCTTTCCGCGCCGTTCCCTGGACCGGGTAGGTGCCCTCCCTGACCGCCCGGCCGACTCGCTCCGGACCGGCCCACAAGGTGGCTTGCAGGCCGCCTTCCCTGGCTAGCGCCGCGACGACCCCATTCCGCGAGCCGTCGGCCAGCAGTCGAAGGGCCCGGTACAGGCTCGACTTCCCACTGCCGTTCGCGCCGGTCACGATGGTGAGGTCGGTCAATGGGATCACCAGGCTGCGCAGCGACCGGTAATTCTGCACCGCCAGCGTTCTCAGCACGGTTCGACACTATTGCCGTAACCTCGGCTCGTGCACGAACGGCCCACGGAGATCAGGGACGATGACCTGGTCGCCGCGTTGCGCGCGCAATGGCGGCTGGCGTCGGCCGGGATGCGGTACCTGCCTGTCGGGTTCGGCGGGTACCACTGGCTGGTGGCGGACCCGTCCGGGTCCCGGTGGTTCGTGACCGTGAACGAGCTGCCCGACAACGGCGGCGATGCCGGATTCGCTGACTTTGCGGCCGCGATGCAGACAGCCGCCAGTCTGGCCTCAACGGCTGGCCTGGACTTTGTCGTGGCGCCGGTCCGCACTGTGGCCGGGCAGGCTGCGCACAGGCTCGGCTCCAAGTATGCCGTCACCGTTTTCCCGTACTGCGAGGGCGAGGCCAGCAGTTTCGGCGATGTGCTGACCGGCCGGGAGCGGGCTGCGCTCGCCAGCATGCTGGCCGCGCTGCACAACTCGACAGCGATGGTCGATACCCGGGCCGTGCCGGTCCGCGGCCTCCGGCTGGCTGAGCGTGCGGTGATCAACCTCGCACTACGGGAACGGGGGGATCCGTGGCCAGGCGGCCCGTTCGCCGAGCCGGCCAGGGCGGCGCTGGTCGAGAAAGGGCCTGACCTGGTCCGCGCGCTGGCCAGGTTCGACGCGATGGTGGCAACCGTCAGCAACGACGGCAGGGGCCTGGTCATCACCCATGGCGAGCCGCATCCCGGCAACATCCTGCGCGCGGGGGGCCGCCTAATGCTGGTCGACTGGGACACCGTCGGCCTTGCCCCGCCCGAGCGCGACCTGTGGTGGATACTTGCCGAGGCGGGCCAGCAGCAGGCCAGCTACGCCGAGCTGACCGGCCGCGAGGTTAGCCAGGACGCGCTGGATCTGTACCGGCTGCGCTGGACGCTGGACGACATCAGCCTGTTCCTGGCGGAGCTGCGGGCCCGGCACGAGCGGACCGCCGATACCGAGGTGTCGTTTGCCGGGTTCAGCGACGGACTGCGCGGCCTGGCCGCGAGTTAGCCGCGGCCATCAGCCCAGCTTGTGCCCAGTTAGTACGCCTATAGCCGTAGCATATACGTTCCCTTGAGCGTTTGGCTACAAACCGGGCAGCAGTTGCGGCGCGGCCCAGCGGCTGGCGGGGACGTCGAAGAGCCAGTCGGCCTGCCTGTAAGTCGGATAGCCGACGACGACTTCCATGAGGTACTGCAGACGCTCGTTCATCGGTCCCAGGTCGAAGACCGCTACCAGGGACGAAGCGAACTGCACGCCGCCAATCACGGGTCCGGCCATCAATACCTGGCCACCTCGACCCTCAGCCGCTACCGTCCATGCCGACTGTGATACCGGCCTCGGTGAACAAGTCCGTGTACGCCTACCTGAAAATCTCGTCTACCAATGTGATACCCAAACCGTTATGGAAGGCACAACGCGGGGAAGTCGCCGCGGTGCCGCGGCACGCTCCGCCCTCAGCCCGACTGACCCCGGCGGCACACCGGATGAAAGTTCTCGTAAAGGCAGGCCAGAGCATTAGAGCGGCTGTGGCATCCTGACCAGCATGGCGACATGGCAGATCCGTGGCCGGCTTGCCGAACAGGCGCGAGTAGGCGTCACCAAGGTGCCACAGATCACAATGTGGTTCTGGATTGCCAAGGTGGCATCCACTGGCATGGGCGAGGCCACGTCCGACTACCTGTACCTGCGCCTCGGCACGATCAAGGCGGGCGCCATCGGCGCGGTCCTGCTGATAGGCGCACTGGCGCTGCAGTTCAGCGTGCGGCGGTACCGCACCTGGGTCTACTGGCTGGCTGTGGTGGCGGTTAGCGTGACGGGCACCCAGGCGGCCGATGGCCTGCATGTCGTGGTTGGGCTGCCGTACTGGCAGACCACGACGCTGTACGCGTTCTGCCTGGCCGTGATCTTTATCGCCTGGTACCTGACCGAGGGCACGCTGTCGATCCACAGCATCATCACCTGGCGGCGGGAGGCCTTCTACTGGGCGACGGTAATGGCCACCTTCGCCCTCGGCACCGCGCTTGGCGACCTGACCGCGACCACCTTCAAGATCGGTTTCTTCTCCTCCGCCGTACTGTTCCTCGTAGTGATCGCGATTCCGCTGGTGGCGTGGCGGCTGGGCTTGAACTCGGTGCTCGCGTTCTGGTTCGCCTATACGATCACCAGGCCCCTCGGTGCGTCGGTCGCTGACTGGCTCGGCGTGCCGCGCTATCTCGGCGGGCTCAACTGGGGCCGAGGGCCGGTCGCCCTGCTGCTGACGGTGCCGATCCTCATCGCCGTGGCGTACATGGGGATTACCGGGGTCGATGTCGGGGACGACGATCCGGCGCCGCCCGCGCGGGCGCGGCACCGGGCGGCCTGAGCAGTCGCCAGGCCCGTTTGCCGAACAGTCGTAACGCCGGTCCACAATCGCAGCCATGCAACTGCTTCTGGCGATCGGTGACTTCTCCCGGATGACGCATCTGAGCGTCAAGGCGCTGCGGCACTATCACGACGTCGGGCTGCTAAAGCCGGCCGAGATAGACCCAGCCTCCGGCTACCGGCGCTACGAGCCTGGCCAGCTTCCCTTGGCCCAGGTGATTCGCAGATTCCGCGATCTCGGTATGCCGCTGGACGAGATCAGGGCGGTGCTGGACGCGCCGGATGTCGCGGCCCGCAACGCGGTCATCGCCGCGCATACGCAGCGGATGGAGTCGCAGCTGGCAGCGACCCAGGCGACGGTGGCTTCGCTGCGGTCGCTGCTGGAACGGCCGGCGTTGCCGATGGCCGTGGAGCACCGGTCGATAGCCAGGGTGCCGGCGCTCGCCATCTCCGAGCGGGTGGCCATGGCAGACGTGGAAGCGTGGTGGGTGGACGCGTTCACCGAGCTCGACGCCGCGCTGCGAGCTGCTCGGATAATCGCGGCGGGGCCGCGGGGTGCGCTATATCCAGCAGAACTGTTCGAGCTGGAGGCGGGCGATGTCGTGGCGTACGTGCCCGTTCTGCCCCGGTTGGCAGCTCGGGCCGGGCGAGGATGACTGAGATCTCAGCCGCGGAACTGGCCGTCGCAGTGCATCACGGTGCCTTCGCCGACCTGGATCAGACACATACGCCGCGCTGGGAATGTACGTCGCGGAACGCGAGATTAGCTTGGAAGGGCCTATTCGCGAGCTCTACCTGGTTACGCCTTTCGATACCGAGAATGAGTCGCTGCATGTCACCGAGGTTTGCTGGCCGATCTTTCAGACTGCGCCAACTGACTAGTCTGCTTCGACCCCATTCGCCGGTAATTACCCATATCTCAGTAGGATTCTTAATGTGTGGTCAAGTCCGGTCACGGCGACTCGCCAGTAGTTATGTAATTAACCGCCTATTCTCGCTGAGCAGGAAGCGCCTCCAGATAACATTTCAGAATCCGAACCGTGGTTGACCAGCCAAAACGTGTTCTCACCCTGCTATCGTCAAGGCTTGTATTGAATTGGTGAAACCGGGGAATATAGGTCTCGCCTTGCAGTCGATGCGTAGTAACTGATTTGCCGCTATAACGCGACGGTTAGCACAAGTCGGCCCAGGCGGAGGCCAACTGCAAGCGGGGGAACGGCTGTGCTCCGGAGTTCTAAATGACGCGCGCGCCTTCCCATGCGGGCAAATTGCCCGCATGGGAGCGACTGGTGTTCGGACTGGTCTTCGCGCTTATGGCGACATTCGTAGTTGCGGTCACGCTTTCCGCGGCCAGGAACGGCAGGCTGACCGCGGCCAACTCAACCAGGCCCGTGGCCAGCGCCGCATCGGACCCCCTTCAGCCCATGGGCGTCGGCCCGGGCCACAGCGCGGCGGCTGACGGCACCGGCCGTCAGCACGTCCTCACGCAAGCCTCGCTCGACAAACGGCTGGCGGTCGCACTGCGGCCGCTGATACGGCCGGACTCCGGGCACTTTGCCGTGGGAATTATCGACGTCCGCACCGGTGCTAGGGCCACGTACCAAGGGAACATGCGTTTCCATGCCGGGAGCATCGAGAACGCCGACATCCTGGCCGCGTTGCTGCTGCAGCACCAGCGGGCAGGCACGCAGCTGACCGCCCAGGAAGCGGCGCTAGCGGCTCAGATGATCGAGAACAGCGACGGCCATGCCGCGACGGAACTGTATCGTGAGCTCGGCCGCGAAGCGGGCATCAAGGCCGCTAACCACATGCTGCGGCTCACCCATACGGTCGTGCGGCCGGCCGGCGACTCGGGCCGCTCCGCGACCACGGCTGCGGACCAGTTGCGGCTGCTGACCGACCTGGTCGGCAAGGACTCGCCCCTGTCGTCGGCCAGCCGCGGCTACGAGCTGGGCCTGATGGAGGACCTGCAGCCCAGCCAGCGCTGGGGCGTGTCGTCGGCGGCAACCGGGGGCACCAGCTTCGCGATCTGCGACGGCTGGTTTGCCGACCGGAGTCGGTGGGTCACCAACAGCATCGGAGTCGTGCAGCGCGACGGGCAGCGGCTCCTGATCGCGGTGCTGGCCGAGGACCAGCCGACCGAAGCCGCGGGCATCGCGATCGACGACGCTGCCGCGGCCGCAGCGGCCAAGATCATCCTTACGGCCTCGTGACCTGACGGCCGGAACAACTTGACGGTGGCGCGAGAATCGCGTGGCCTTGGTGCCGCCAGAAAACGGATGGGCAGCCTGGCCGGTGCATGTCTACGATCCCCTTACATGATCTATCAAGACCCACTGGCCTATCTGCTCGGCCTCGAGGGCATCGCGCTGCTGGACGCCTGGGCCGGAGACCACGACCGCGCTTTCACCGAGGCCCGGCTGGCCGAGATCAGGCGGCTGCTGGATGACGAGCAGCTGAGGGACCGCGGCGTGCTGGTTGAGCAGGTCAGCGCCGCCACCGTCTACGAGCAGGTGTCGGCCGGCTACGACGCGGACGCTGGCGGCGGGCTGTTCGCAACCGACGAGCCGGTCGTAGCTGAGTACCTCGCCAGCCGGGAGCCTGGCGTGGCGCTGGACGCCGCCTGCGGGACCGGACGATTCGCCGAGTTCCTGGCTAGGCGCGGGCACCGGGTCATCGGCGTCGACAGCTCACCGGACATGCTCGCCCACGCACGGCAGCGTGTCCCAGGGGCCGAGTTCCACGTCGCCGAGCTTGACCGGCTGCCGCTGCCGGATGACTGCGTGGACGTCATCGTCTGCGCGCTCGCTCTTGAGCACGTTCCCAGCCTTGATCCGGTGCTAGCTGAGTGGGCTCGCGTGCTGCGCCCCGGCGGCGACCTGGTCATCTCAGATGTCCACCACGAACTCATTACCCGCGGCTCGGTGATGACGACCCGCGGCCCGGCGGGTGAGCCGCGCATCGCGCCTACCTACCGGCATCAGCTCGGAGACTACCTGCGGGCGGCGCTGAGAAATGGCCTGCAGGTAATACGGTGCGAGGAGCCGCGCGTGGTCAGAGCGGACGAACCGGTGCCCGAGCCCGCCACCGAGATCGGCGACTGGCAGGACTGGCCGTTCTCGCTGATGGACTACCTGCCAGCGGCAGAGCGGGCCGCAGGCGGTCGCCCGCACCTGGTCATCTGGCACTTCCAGCTGCCCGCTGGCTGACCGACTTCTCCGGTCACCAGCTGCGAACCCGCCGCAGCCCGTGGCCGCAGTGGGGTCGGCTTGGAGCTTCAGGGCACCTGGCCGGGATATCGCAGGATGTGCGCCGCCGTGTTGATGGCGTCCACTAGTCCGTCGGTGGCCGCGACTAGCCCGGCCACCTCGCCACCGGGGCGGGTCGCCGCGCGGTCAGCGCTGGCCGCCGCGTCGGCCGCACTGGTGGCGTCGCCGGACGCACTGGCCATGTCGCTCCGTGTCCGCGTTCCAGAGACCGAATCCGTGCCGCCCGCTGCCAGCGCGATGACCTGCTGCTGCGCTCGCAGCGGCGGCAGCGGTACCGCGGCGACCTGGTCGCCAGGGGAGGCAAGCCCTCGCACGGCGAGCGCGAGCTGGCTGGTGGCAGCTGCTACCCCGGCGGCCAGTTCATCGAGCCGGCCCCGCAGCGCGACGTCGTCAGTCTTTGCCGACGATGACGCCTGATGTACCGCCAGCGCCGCGTTGAGTGCGATGCAGGCCTGCGCGATGCGATGCCCGACGGCGATAAGGGCGCGGGCAAGCTGGCTGGTCATCGGCGGATGATCGGGCTCGCCCGCAAGCCTGTCGGCCGAGGCGTCGGCATCCATCCGCGCCCGCCGCGCGGCCCGCTGCAACTCGCCGCGCCGCGCCGCGCCGGCGTCATCCGGCCGCGTGTAGGCACGCAGCAGTGCGGCCGCGTAGCTGCCCTGCAGCCCGAAGAGCCGGGCAAACTTCTCGCTGGCCGAGGTTCCTTCCCAGGTCGGCCAGAGGACATAGGCGAGTAGCGCCAGACCCGTGCCGATACCGGTGCCCGCCAGCCTGGCGATCGCGGTCGGTCCAGGCGGCAGTCCGAGCAGCGCAAGCAGCACCACTACAAAATCGGTCAGGAATACCGCGTACAACAGGTAATGCACGGTGAAAACGGCATACGCGGCCAGCAACGAGACCGCGACGCCGACCAGTAGCACGGACATTCCGAGGTGGCCGAGCAGTACCGTCAGGACGCCCAGTCCCGCTCCGGCCAGCGTTCCCGCCGCCCGCTGAAGTCCCCGATAGAGAGTGGAGCTGTAGTCGGGCCTAAGCACGATGAAGATCGTCAGCACTCCCCAGTAGCCGTGCGGCAGACCGGCGGCTCGCACGATCACCTCCGCCAGCGCGGTGACGACCGCGAGCCGCAGCGCATGACGCCCCGCCTCGGTGGAGGTGCCGACGCTGGCGCGCAGGGTCAGGATCAGGTCCCCGGCCTGGGGCTGCCAACGCGCCTCAGGCCTCCGCCTGACGGCGCTGGCCGGCTCCGCGTCATTCGACGCCTCGATGATCCGGCAGGCGGCCCGCAGCTGGCCGAGCAGTGCGTCGTCGGCCCACTGCCAGCGCGTTCCCGCCGCGGCGGTGGTGGTCGACGCCAGCTGCCGCCGCGCGGTGGCGAGGTGCTCAGGGCGCCGCGGCGGCCTGCTGGTCAGCGCCTCCGCAAGCTCTTCAAGCACGCGGCTTGCGGTGCCGAGCAGGGCGCGGCCAGCCGCCTCGTGGCCATCTTCCGTGCGTTCCATCCCGACTGCCGCGAGCGACGCACGGATCCGGTCGGCCTCCTCAGTGAGATCGAGCAACTGCATCCGGGCGGCGCTGCGCATGAGCGGGTTCGGATCCCGCAGCGCGTACCTGCCCGCCATCGCGGCGGGCGGCGGCGGCGCGTGGCTGCCGGCCGCGAGGCCGGTCGCGTACCGTGCCAGCGCCTGCAGCGACTGGAACATCGCCGCGCGCTCTGCGCTGCCGCGGCCAACCGCCCACGAAGTGACGACCAGCACGCCCTGCCACAGTCCGCCAGCCAGTACGAGCAGGGCCCGGACTGCCGCCTGACCCGGCGCTAGCGGCAGTGCGCTGGCGATCAGCAGGGCTACCGGCCACTGCAGCGAGACCGCCAGGGCAGTCGGCCCGAGCGCGGCAAGCAAGCCGGCCAGGTAGGCCCAGATGAATATGACCGGAACGAGCAGCAGTGGGTGGCTGGCCTCCGCCGTTGCGCCGACGAACGTCGAAATCGCCATACCCGCGGCCGCGAGCAGGACTGCCAGCACGCGAGTGCGGGTGACCCCGCGGAACGAGATGAAGCCAGCGGGCAATGCCCCAAGTGCGGCGAAGCTGCCGAGGGCTATGTGCCCGGTAGCTACACCGATGGCCAATGGCGTGATGACGCCGAATGCCGCCCTGACGGCGCTGCTCAGCGCGACGTCACGCCAGCGGAATGCGCCGAAGTCGATCCAGCCGGGCTGGCTGAGCTCGGCCACGAGGAATGCCCGCCCGGCGCGCAGGTCCGCGAGCAGGCGCCGGCCGGCTCGACGACCGGCCGGCCCTACGTCCGGCGGCGAGATGCCAGGCAACTGCGGCCCTCGTCAGCCTGGCCGCACCGGCCGGTAAACAGGCTCCCACATCATCGCCCGGATCTCGGCGGCCACATCGCCGTCGAGCGTGCGGTCTGCCACCCCGTCGGCTTGCGCTGCCCGCGCGACCGCAACCGCCACCGCAAGCGAGGTCTCGCGGAGCACCTCGACCTCCGGGAGCAGCGGCGCGCCCGGAGCGCTGGTGTCGACCAGGCTGGCAACCGCATGCGCGCCGGCGCTCAGCATGCCGTCGGTGATCCTGGACGCTCGAACGGCGATGGCGCCGAGTCCAAGTCCAGGGAAGATCAGCGCGTTGTTGGCCTGCGCGATCACATACCTGGTGCCCTGGTAGTCGACCGGCGCGAATGGGCTTCCGGTAGCCACCAGCGCCCGGCCGCCCGTCCAGGTGATCAGGTCCGCGGCCGTGGCCTCGGCTAGTTCGGTCGGGTTGGACATCGGCATGATCACAGGCCGATCCGCGTGCAGGGCCATCTCTATGATGATGTCCCTGCTGAATGCCCCCGGCCTGGCCGAGGTACCGATAAGGACCGTCGGATGCACCCGGCGCACAACTTCGGCCAGGGCTATCCCGCCAAGCTGGCTGTCTCGCTGCCAGTCGGCTACCTCGCCTGGGTCACGACCGTATCGCTGCTGCGACTCGGTCAGTCCTTCGTCACCGGCAACCAGCAGGCCACGCCTGTCCACTGCCCAGAATCTGGCCAGGGCTTGCTCTTCCGACAGTCCGGCCACCACCAGCGCGGCCGAGAGCTGATCCGCGATCCCGGTGCCGGCCGCCGGCCCCGAAGATGACGATCCGGTGGTCGGGTAGCTGTATTCCGGTGGCGCGCACGGCGGCGAGTACGGCGGCCAGATTGACCGCGCCGGTACCCTGCACGTCGTCGTTGAAGCTCAGTAGCCGCTCGCGGTACCTGATCAGCAACCGCCTGGCGTTTGCCGCGCCAATGTCCTCCCAGTGCAGCAAGGCCCGCGGGAACACCTTCTGAATCGCGGTCACGAACGCGTCAAGGAACGCGTCGTACTCAGCGGTTGGCACCCGCGGATGCCGGTTGCCGATGTACATCGGGTCCTCGAGCAGGCTCTGCCTGTCGGTGCCCACATCCAGCATCACCGGAAGCGAATGGTCAGGGTTGATGCCGGCCGCCGCTGTGTAAACGGCGAGCTTCCCGACTGCGATGTTCATGCCGCCTACGCCCCAGTCACCGATACCGAGAATTGCCCCGGCATCGGTGGCGACGATCAATTCCACGTCATCCACGGCCAGGCCCGACGCACGCAGCGACTGCTCGATCAGCTCGGGCTCGTCCACCGACAGGTAGATGCCCCGCGGTCGGCGGTACTCGTGGCTGTAGTGCTCGATTGCCTGGCCGATCGTGGGGGTGTAAACCACTGGCAGCATCTCGCTCAGGTGATCCGCCAGCAGCCGGTAGAACAGCACCTCGTTCCTGTCGTGCACTTCGTTCAGTAGCACGTTGCGGGCAAGGTCCGAGCTCTGCCTCAGATACTGGGCATACACCCGGTCGGCCTGCTGGCTCAGCGTCATGTGCCCAGCCGGAATGAGGCCGATGAGACCAAGATCACGGCGCTCGGTCGCGCTGAACGCGGTGCCCTTGTTGATTCGCGCGTCGGCGAGTACCTGCCGCCCGCGTAGCGACGTGCGCAAGGCGCCGTCCTCGTCTACCCACAGCGTTCGCACTGACGATGTCCCTTCGGCCCGTGCCTGCCTGCCAGGCCGGCGGGGGCACGTACTGGCAGCAAGTCTCCCAGATCGCCGGCCGGACGTCCGGTCGGCTCAGGCCTGTGATCGGCTCGCGAACTGCGACTGTTTGGATGGCACGGGCGGCACGGGCGGCACGGGCGCCCCGGGCGGCACCGGCGAGTACGCGCCGCTAGCTGGCCAGCTGCTGCCGGAAGTACTCGACGGTTTGGCGCAGGCCGTCCTCGAGGTCTACCGCTGGCTTCCAGCCGAGCAGTTCCAGCGCGCGGCTGATGTCGGGCTTGCGCCGGACCGGGTCGTCAGAGGGCAGCGGCCGATGTTCGATCGGTCCGCTGCTGCCGGTGAGGGCCAGCACCCTGCTTGCCAGCTCCAGCATGGTGAACTCGCCGGGGTTGCCGAGGTTGACCGGCCCGGTGATCTCCGGGCCGGAGTTCATCAGCGCGATCAGGCCTTCGACCATGTCGTCGATGTAGCAGAACGAGCGGGTCTGGCTACCGTCCCCGTAGACGGTCAGCGGCTCTCCGCGCAGCGCCTGGACGATGAAGCTGGACACGACCCGGCCGTCATTGGGGAGCATGTTCGGGCCGTAGGTGTTGAAGATCCTGGCGACCTTGATCGGCAACTGGTGCTGCCGGTGGTAATCGAAGAACAAAGTCTCCGCACAGCGTTTGCCCTCGTCGTAACAGGACCGGATGCCAATCGGGTTTACGTTGCCCCAGTACGACTCCGACTGCGGGTGCTCGGCCGGGTCGCCATAGACCTCCGAGGTGGAGCTGAGCAGGATGCGCGCGCCCAGGCGCTTGGCGAGCCCAAGCATGTTAATCGACCCGTGCACGTTCGTCTTGGTCGTCTGCACGGGGTCTCGCTGGTAGAAGACCGGAGATGCCGGACAGGCCAGGTGGTAGATCTGATCCACCTCGACGTAGAGCGGAAAGGTGACGTCATGGCGAATAAGCTCGAAGCGAGGCTCGTCGAACAGATCCAGCACATTGCGCCGCGTGCTGGAGTAGAAGTTGTCCACCACGAGCACCTCGTGCCCCTCGGCCAGCAGCCGACGGCACAGATGCGAACCGATAAAACCTGACCCCCCTGTCACCAGCACGCGAAGCGGTGCAGGTGAAGGGTTCCGGCGGTTTGTCTGCTGCGAGTTCAGGCCCACGGGGGAACCTTAGGCTTGGTTTTCACCTCTTTAAACCGATGAAAAGGTAAAACCCTGGTTCTTTACCTCATTTTTGCCCAGAGGGTGCCTTGTAGGGTGTCGCTGTGAAGCTTTCAATCCTGATGCCCGTCTACAACGAGCACGCGACTCTCACCTCCGCGATTAAGGAGGTGCTGAACGTAAATTTCCCGTGCGACATTGAACTCGTTATCGTCGACGACGGGAGCACAGACGGAACCAGGGACCTGTACCCGTCGCTGGGACACGACCCCAGGGTGACCGTGCACATGCACGACCGTAACCAGGGCAAGGGCGCCGCCATTCGGACGGCCGCGAGCGTTGCCACCGGCGACTACGTGATCATGTGCGATGCGGACCTCGAGTACGACCCGGCCGACATCCCTGCACTGCTGGCGCCGGTTCTCGCCGGGCATGCCGAAGTGGTCTACGGCACAAGGTCGTTCGGCAGCCACAATTCGTACTCGCTGATGTACGTCTTGGGAAACAAGGGCGTCACGATGTGGGCCAACGTGATGTTCAACTGCTACATCAGCGACCTTGAGACGTGCTTCAAGCTGATCCCCACCGCCCTGTACCGGGACCTGGACATACAGGAAACGGGCTTCGGCATGGAGGCGGAGGTCACCGGCAAGCTCCTGAAGCGGCGGATCCGTCCGTACGAGGTGGGAATTAGCTACAAGGCCCGCAGCCGCGAGGCGGGCAAGAAGCTGACCTGGCGCGACGGGGTCGAAGCGCTCTGGATCCTGACCAGGATCAGGATGTCGCGAGCCAGTTAAGCAGGCTAGTGCGAACTCGGAGCGGGCGGCGACTAGCCGCCGGTCGAGTCGGCAGGCGGTCCGGAATCGTCATCACTTATCCACAATGCTCGCACGGTATCGATGATGTCGGCCTCCGCCGGGCTCTTGTCGGGCCGGTACCTGAGCACCCTGGCGAACCTGAGCGCTACGCCGCCCGGGTATCGGCTGCTCGCCTGCACCCCGTCGAAGGCGATCTCGACCACTAGCTGAGGCCGGACACGCACCACCCCGCGCCGGGGTCCGTCGGGGGCGGGACTGGGATCGGCGAGCTCGAGCAGCCGTTCGGTCTGCCAGGTGAGCAGGGCGTCGGTGAGTCCCTTGAAGGTCTTGCCGAGCATTACCATCTCGCCCGTCGCCGGGTCGCGGGCGCCGAGGTGGAGGTTGGACAGCCAGCCCTGACGGCGGCCATGACCCCACTCGGCCGCCAGGACGACCAGGTCAAGCGTGTGCCTGGGCTTCACCTTGATCCACTCGCTGCCACGGCGGCCGGCACCGTATGGCGCGGTTTCCGACTTGACCACGACGCCCTCGTGGCCGCGGGCGATCGCAGTAGCGAAGAACTCCTCCGCCTGCGCGACGTCAGACGTCACTAGGCGAGGGATCACAAGGTGCTCCGGCGCGATGGCAGCCAACCGAGCGAACCGCTCGCTAGCGGGACTATCGATTAGGTCCTCGCCGTCGAGGTGCAGTAGATCAAATAGGAACAGCGTGAGCGGGACCTGCTCGCGCTCCGCACCGGCCTGGCTCGCCGCGCGGGCCGAGGTGACCTGGAACGGACGCGGCCGCCCGTCCGGCCGCAGCGCGACGGCCTCGCCATCCAGCACGGCTGTCGTGCAGCGCAAGCCCACGGCTGCCGCGGCGATCTCGGGCACCCTGGCTGTGATGTCGTCAAGGGTCCGGGTGAAGACGCGTACCTGGCTCCCGCTCCTGTGCACCTGGACCCGGATCCCGTCGATCTTCCAGTCAACGGCCGCTGGCGAGATCCGGCCGAGAGCGTCCGCCACGGTCGGAGCGGATGCCGCGAGCATCGGCCGGACCGGGCGTCCTACTTGCAGCGACACGGCCCGCAGGGCCGCAGCCGCAGCGTCAGCGTCCCCGTTAGCTTCAAGCGCCGTGGCGGCGGTCGCGGCCAGCGATCCACTGAGCTGATGTGCGCGGCGGATGGCGGCGGCCGGCACCGCCGCCGCGCGGGCGATCGCGTCGGTCATGACTCCATCCAGTGCGCCCTGGCGCAGGTCGCCTGCGAGCAGGCGAACAAGGAACTGGCGCTCGGGCTCCGTCGCCCGACTGAGCAAGCCCGCCAGCAGGCTGCGCCGCTGGGCCTGCGAGCCCTGGCCGGCCAGCGCTCCGATCTGGCCGAGTGCGCTGTCGGTTTCTGAGAGCGAAAGCTCCGCCGACGGTGGCGCGGCGGCTAGACCAGGCGTGCCGTCCCGGCCCGGTGCCGCCGACATCGAGGCCACGCCATAGCCACCCATCAGGTCGGTCAGCGCGGCGTAGCCAACTCCTATCTGCCGCTGGGTGAGATCGCCGGACAGGAACGACACTGCCACCGCGATCTCCGCGGCCGGGACCTCGCGCAGCAGCCGGGCTATGTGGTCGATCTTGGCAAGCCGTCCTGAGGATGCGGATACCGCGGCCGACGTACGTACCACGCTGTCCAGCAGCATCCGACTACAGCCAGCCCTTCTGCTGCGCGAGCTCGACGGCTTCGGCCCGATTCCTCGCGCCCAGCTTCTGGATCGCGGCGGACAGGTGATTGCGGACTGTGCCGTTGGACAGGTGCAGCCGGGCGGCAATCTCGGCGATCGCGTCGTGGCTGGCCGCCGCGGCCAGCACCTCGGTCTCGCGCTCGGTGAGCGGGCTGTCGCCCTGAGCCAGTGCGGCTGCGGCCAGAGACGGGTCGACAACCCGCTTTCCCGCTGCCACCTGCCTGATCGCCGCCGCCAGGTCGGCGGCCGGGGCGTCCTTGAGCAGGAAGCCGCTGGCGCCCGCGGTCATGGCGGCGCGCAGGTAGCCTGGCCGGTCGAATGTCGTGATGATAACGATTTTGCCGCCGAATCCCGCTCGGCTGAGCTGGCTGGCCACCTCGATGCCGTTCCGGCCCGGCATCTCGATATCGAGCACCGCGACGTCGGGCTCGTACTTACGCGCCATAGCGAGTGCCTCGTTGCCGTCCGCGGCTTGCGCCACCACTTCGATGTCAGGCTCAAGCTCCAGCAGTGCAACCAGCGCCTGACGGACCATGGTCTGATCCTCCGCGATCATGATCCGCACTGCCACCCGCCTATTCTCATGCCTGCTGGCTTAGCGGCACGACTACCCGGAGCAGGAATCCCTGCGGTTCGATCGAGCCCGCCGCCAGCTCGCCGCCCAGGCTGCGAATTCGCTCGGCCAGGCCGGCCAGCCCGGATCCGGCGAACGACGGCCTAGTCCGGCCAGCCACAGCCCGGCTGGCCGGCCCGCCGGTCAGAGGCTCAAGGCCGGCCGCGGACCCGGTCTCGTCCTGGGTGGCCGGCCCGTTGTCGCTAATCTCGACTGTCGCAGCCGCCGGGCTGCGGGTCACCTGGATTGCCACGTGCGTGGCTCGCGAGTGCCTGACCACATTCGTGGTGCCCTCGCGCACCGCCCAGGCTAGAGCGGCGTCCACTTCCTGGGCGAAGTCGCCGATGCCGGTCGAGGTGATCCGGCTGGCGATGCCCGCGGCGTCCAGCAGCTGCCGGGCGGCAGCGAGCTCCCCGGCCAGGTCCGGCTGGCGAAAACCGGCCACCGCCTCGCGGACGTCGGACAGGGATTGCCTGGCTACTGACTCAAGCTCGGCTACCTCGCGGGCCGCCCGGTCCGGATCCGCGGACATGAGCCTGCCAGCCAGCTCGGCCTTCAGCGTGATGAGCGAAAGCGAGTGCCCGAGCAGGTCGTGCAGGTCGCGCGCGATACGCAGCCGTTCCTCGGCTACCGCCGCCCTGGCCAGCTCGGCCCTGGTCCGGCGCAGCGATTCGAGAGTCTCGGCCCGGACGCTGGCGCTGTAGGCGAACAGGCCAGTCAGCGGCGGGATGACGACCGCAGACACGGTGTTGCCGAAGTTGTAGTGGCCGGCCGCGGCGACCGCGATGCCGGTCATGGCGCAGATGGCGGCGGCCAGGACGGCGGGCCTTGACGTCCTGGAGAAGCGCCCGCACATCGCCGCCGCAACGGCGAGCGGGCCCAGCCAGCTGTCGCCGCCGAGGACGAACAGGGTGATTCCCAGAGCAACAATGAGCGCCAGCCACACCCACGGCACATGCGCGGTCGCCAGGTCGGTGAAGTTCATGAACCAGAGAACCAGGCCAGTCATGACCAGCGCGCCGGTGACCCGAACCCAGTCGCCGCCCGTGACGTGCCCGGTGACCAGGTGATATGCAGGGGCAAGGAGAACGATGATCAAGACTGCGGTGACCAGGAGCCGACGGTAGTGCACCGCGGCGTGCAGGGCGTCGGCGTCGCCGATCGTCACGGCATATCCCGGCTCATGGTCCAAGGCTAGGCAGCCAGGCACCGGACGTCATGTACTGCCGGTCCCGTTGCGGCCATGACGAATGTCATGGTGGTAATCGTGGTGGTGCGAGCGGGGCTCAGTCGGGTGCCGACGCCGCCGCGGGGCCGGCGCGGCGATGCCGGCGCCGACCCCATGTTCTGGCCGTAGGCGCTAAGGACGACCGCGGGCCGACGGCCGCGGTGGCCCGGTCGTGGCTGGCCGGCTCAGCCGGTGGGCGGATGGCCGTTGACGTCCGCGTCCGGCATGCTGGACTCCGCTGGAGCGTGTCCGTCGCCCATACCGTCCGGGGACATACCCGATTCGCCGGTGCCAGTCATCGGCGTTCCGGCGGTGAACCCGGTGCCGTTGCTGTGGCGGTGCCTTAGCGAGATCGCCGCGGCTGCGCCAGCCGCGGTTAGCAGCACCGACCCGGCCAGCACGCTGATCTTGCTGATGCGGTGCCGTGGCTTCGGCTCGACGTAATCGATCTTGCGTGCGGCCGAGATCAGGGCTTCGGAGATCATCGGTGCGATGTTCTCGCTCAGTGTGGCGGCGGACTGCTCCAGCCAAGGTGCGGCCCGGTGCCTGGCTGCCCCGACGTACGGCGTGGCCCAGGCGGCGGCGCCGCTGGCGCCCTGCTTGACGGATGCGCCGGTATTCCTGGCCAGCGGGACTGCCTGCTGTGCCGCCAGAGTGCCGGCGTTCCTGGCAGCGGGCACGGCCTGCTTGGCTATCTGCACGGCCTGACCGCTGAGACCGCTGGCCTCTGGTTGCTTTCTGGTCAAAAGGGACACTAGACCTCCCATGGATCGCTTCCCCCGGTGAGGCACCTTCCCCCGGCTGAGGGAGTCAATCACGCAGCTACCCGGCGCCTTCGGCTCCGCGCCCGACTCCGGGCTGGTGCCACGGCCAGGACGACACGCCGATCGTGGCAGGATTCCTGGTATGACAAACACACTGACCGCGACGCTGCGGACCAGCCGGGGCCCTGTGGTGGTCCGGCTCTTTCCTGATCAGGCACCCAAGACGGTGCGGAACTTCGTCGAACTGGCCGAGGGATCACGGGAGTGGACGAACCCGGTGACCCGGCAGACAGGCCAGGCCAAGCTCTACGACGGCACCATCTTCCATCGCGTCATCCCGGATTTCATGATTCAGGGCGGGGATCCGCTCGGCACCGGCACCGGCGGGCCTGGCTACAAGTTCGGCGACGAATTCCACCCTGACCTGTCGTTCGACCGGCCGTACCTGCTGGCGATGGCCAACGCGGGCCCTGGCACCAATGGCTCGCAGTTCTTCATCACCACAGTGCCCACGCCCTGGCTGAGCGGCAAGCACACGATCTTCGGCGAGGTCGTCGAGGGCAGTACAGTCGTGGACGAGATCAGCAGGGTGCAGACCAGCCGCGGCGACCGGCCGGTCACCGACGTCGTACTGGAGTCGGTCGAGATCAGGCGCGACGATAGCGAGTAGGCAGGACAGACATGATGGCCACCCCCCCGGAACCACCGGGCCAGACGCAGGCCCCGGCACCCACCTGCTTCCGGCATCCCGGCCGGCAGACATATGTGTCCTGCGTTCGGTGCGGGCGTCCTGCCTGCCCTGACTGCCTGCGCCCGGCGGCCGTCGGCCACCAGTGCGTCGAGTGCATCAGGCAGGGTAATCAGGGCGTCCGCCAGGCCACCGGCAGGTTCGGCGGCACCGTCAGCACCGGTGCCAAGGTCACCTGGACCATCATGGGCCTGAATGTGGCCCTGTACGCCGTCCTGCTGGCCCACCCTAGCCTGGCCGACGACTGGGCGATGCTCGGCGGCGCGAGGGCGCCCAGCGGTCAGCTCATTGGCGTAGCGACAGGTCAGTGGTACCGGCTGATCACCAGCGCGTTCCTGCCGGGCACCGGCGGCCTCGGCATTCTGGACATCGCCTTCAACTTGTGGGCGCTCTACATCGTCGGCCCGCCGATGGAGCGGTTGCTGGGCCCGGTCCGGTATCTAGCCGTCTACCTGGCCAGCGCGCTCGGCGGAGCCGTGTCCTATTACTTCATTGCGCCCGTCAACCAGCCCGCCCTTGGTGCCTCCGGGGCGATCTTCGGGCTGTTTGGCGCCTGGTTCGTGCTGTCCAGGCGACTGCGCCTCGACTGGCGTCCGGTCGCCATGGTGATTGCCCTGAACCTGGTCATCGGGTTTGTCGGTGCCGCCTATATTGCCTGGCAGGACCACCTCGGCGGCCTGATTACGGGCGTAGTGCTCACCGCGGCGTACGCGTACGCGCCGAGGAAGAACCGCGGCCTCATCCAGCTCGGCGCGACCGTCGTCGTGGTGGGCCTGCTGCTAGCTGGTGTCGCCCTGCGCGACAACCAGCTGGTGCACCAGGTCCTGCTGTAGCTGCTCCGGCCGGAGCAGTACCCAGGTGAGCCCTAGTGCCACTTGGTCGACAGCACCACGCCGCCGACCAGGAAGGCGAAACCGATGACCAGGTTCCCTGGCCCGATCGCGCCGATGGGCAGGTTTTCCTGGCTGACGTAGAAGATCACGATCCAGACAAGGCCCACGATCAGGCAGCCCAGCATGGTGGGTGCCAGCCATACGGGACTGACTTTGGCCTTGGCTGACCGGGGCGGCGGCGTGTAGACCGCCTTGCTTCGGACGCGGGACTTCGGCACGGTCTTCTCCTGATGGGCTTGCTAGCTGCCGCCGGAGGGGTACCCGGCGGCTCGGGCGCGCGGATGCGAACGCGCCCGTGGCGGTAAGCGTAGTTGCTCTGGCCCGATGCCGCGATCAGGCGGCAAGCCCGGCGGCCGGTTGGGCCGGCCGCCGGGCAGCGTTTCGCTACGGATCGCCACTGTGTCACTTCGCTCCGGCACGACTGCGCCTCGGCGGTGCCGCTAGGGCGAGGACGAGCCGCTAGGCGTGGGCGTCGGCGACGCCGTCGACGGGCTTGGCGTGGGACTCGGGGTCTGTGACGCCTGCTGCTCGATGTAGATGATCACCGAGCTGCCGGGAGTCACCGGCATCCCGGCCGCCGGATTCGACTGACAGACAGAACCCACCGGAACCGCGCCGGCCTGGGACGTCGGGCACGCGGCCGTGCCGACTGTCAGGTCATAGGGTGCACCCTCCAGCAAACTGGTCGCGGCTGCCTGCGACATGTTCACCACGTTCGGCATGTCCACCGATGCCAGCGGCACGTAGAGCTTCACCGACTGGCCAGGCTTGAGGGTCGCACCCCCTTGCGGGTTCTGTGCGAACACAACGCCCGGCGGGGTGCCCGTGGGTGCTTGCTTGTGTATCACCTGGTAGGTCAGGCCCAGGCCGCGCAGCTGCGACTCGGCGGTGCTCAGCGGCTCGTTGAGGACGCTCGGCACTGTCACCGTGGCCTTGCCGCCCGAGACCACGATGCTGATCGCGCTGCCCTTGCTGGCGTTCGATCCGAAGCTCGGGCTGGTGGATATCACGTCCTGTTTCGGCACCGTCGCAGAGGCCCGGGTAGTGATGTTGCCTACGGTGAAGCCCGCGGCGGTGATGGTCTTCTCGGCGGAAGCCAGGGGCTTGCCGACCACGTTCGGCACGGCGGTCCCGCTGCCGCTGCCGGTCAGGAGCTTCAGCCCGAGGATCGCGGCGATCAGGACCACGATCACGACGGCGATCGTGACCCACGGCCAGACCTTGCGCTTGGGCCGGTCACCGTCAAGTGCGCCGGTCTGCTCGGGCCCGTAGGAGTACGGCGGGATGGCGGACGTACGGCCCACGGTCTGGGTGGCCGCGCCCATCCGGCGGGTACCCGGGCCGTAGGTCTGCGTGCTCATCGGAGCGGCTAGCTGCGCGCCGGACAGGGCCCGCTGGATGTCGTTGCGCATCTCGCCAGCCGACTGGTAGCGCTCGCCGGGGTCCTTCTGCATGGCCTTGAGCACGATCGCATCGGCCCAGGCTGGCACCTCGGGATCGACCCGGGACGGGGGCACCGGGTCCTCCTTGACGTGCTGGTAGGCGATCGCGACTGGCGAGTCGCCGGTAAACGGGGGCCTACCGGTGAGCAGTTCGTACAGCAAGCAGCCTGCTGAGTACAGGTCACTGCGCGCGTCCACCCGCTCGCCGCGAGCCTGCTCGGGGGACAGGTACTGCGCGGTCCCGATGACCTGCGCGGTCTGAGTCATGGTGAGCTGCGCGTCGGACACGGCCCTGGCGATGCCGAAGTCCATCACCTTGACGTCGCCCGACCGGGTCAGCATCACGTTGCCGGGCTTGATGTCGCGGTGCACTATGCCGTTGCGATGGCTGTAGTCGAGCGCGCGCAGGACACCGTCGGTGATCTCGGCGGCGCGTTCGGGCAGCAGCCTGCGGTCGTCCCTGAGCAGGTCGCGCAGTGTCCGGCCGTCCACGAACTCCATCACGATGTAGGGCACGGGCGTGCCGCCCATCATGTCCTCGCCGGTGTCGTAGACCGCGACGATCGACGGATGGTTGAGCGATGCGGCCGACTGCGCCTCGCGCCGGAATCGCGCCTGGAACGTCTGATCCCTGGCGAGGTCGTCGCGCAGAGTCTTCACTCCGACAATGCGGTCGAGACGGATATCGCGGGCCCGGAATACCTCGGCCATGCCCCCGCGCCCGACGATGCCGTCGAGTTCGTAGCGGCCGCCAAGTAGCCGTGGCTGAGTCATGTCTCGCACTTACGTTACCGTCCTGCTAATCGAGGGCTGCCGCCAGCGTGGCAGGCCCAGGCGGCAGCCCCGCGCCTGGGATATCTCGTGTCTCGTGACATCTGCGGTCGGTCCGGTCGGGCCCGCGCGGCCACCTCGGCAGCCGGTCATGGGTGGGCCCTCTCGTAAGCCTTGATGATCTGCACCGCGATCGGAGCGGCAGCATCGGCGCCGAATCCGCCGCCCTTGACGATCACGCCCACCGCGATCGGCGACTGGCCAGCGCCGGCCAACACGAAACAGCTGAACACCGCGTCATCGGTGCTGGAGTTGTTGATGCCGTTCTCGGCGGTGCCGGTCTTGCCGTAGATCACGATGCTGGTCGCGGGCGGCCCAGCCGTCGCGTAGGCAGTGCCAGCCGGATTCTGGGTGACCTGGAGCATCATCTGCCGCATATCGCCGGCGACCTGCGGGGTCACTGCCTGGCTCAGGACCGAAGGACTGTGGGTCTGGATCACCGACAGGCCAGGTCCGAGCACCGACTGCACCATGAACGGCGCCATCAGCTGGCCGCGATTGGCGATCGTGGCCGCGAACATGGCCTCCTGCAAGGGCGTGACCTGGTCGTTGTACTGGCCGATAGCCGAGAACGCGGTCAGCGACGGGTCTTCCCAGCTTGGCCCCTCTGGCAGCACGCTGGGCGTCACCGGCAGCGGGATGTTCAGCGGCTTGTTCATCCCGAACAGGCTTGCCTGGTCGCGCAGCACCGGCGCGGTCAGCTTGATGCCCAGGTTGCCGAAGGCCGTGTTGCAGGACAGGTAGAAGGCCTCGATGATCGGCGGGTGGCCGTCGCCGCAGGTGATGTCGCCGTCGTTGTTCAGCAGGTTCCCGTTGGGCAGCTTCAGCGGCTGCGGGGCGTAGACCGTCGAGGTCGTGGTGGCGACCACGTGCCGGGAGAACGCCGCCGAGCCCGTCACGATCTTGAAAGACGAGCCGGGCGGGAACGTGTCGTTGATCGCGCGGTTCAGCAGCGGGTTGGCCGGGTCGCGCAGCAACTCGTTATCGACCTTGTCCAGCTGCGGGCCGTTCGAGGTGGTGAGCACGTTCGGGTTGAACGTCGGGTAGGACGCGAGCGCCAGCACCGCTCCGGTATCCGGGTTCAGCGCTACCACTCCCGCCGGGTGGCCGCCGTCGGCAGCCAGTGCCGCGTAGGCGGCATTCTGCGCGGCCGGGCTGATCGTGAGCGCGACCGTGGCGCCCTGCTTCTGCTTGCCGGTCAGCAGGCTAGTCAGGTTGTGAATGGCGAGCCGCGGGTCGGTGCCGTTCAGCTCCTTGTTCTCGGCCGCCTCGATGCCGGTCTGGCTGTAGATCGTGTCGTACCCGGTGACGGGTGCGTACTCCTTACCGAGCGGATACACCCGGCGATAGATATTCGTGCCCTTGATCAGCACGGACTTGGCGATCGGCAGGTTCGTTCCGTCGCCGTCGGCGACGATCGTGCCGCGCTGGTAGGTGAACTGCTGGTCGAACACCCGGATGTTGTGTGGCTCATCGGCCAGCTTGGTGCTCTCGAACGCCTGCACGTAGTTGATGTTGAGCAGCAGCAGCACGAACATCGCCAGGCAGGCCAGCGAGATGCGGAGGATCGCGCGATTCATGCCGCCCGCACCACCTGGGTCATGCCCTCGTCCTGGATCGGCTGGGGAGCGGGCTGGCGGGCCGAGTTGCTGATCCGGATCAGCAAGCCGATCAGAATCCAGCTGGCGACCAGCGACGAACCGCCCTGAGATAGGAACGGGGTTGTCACCCCCGTCAGCGGTATCAGGCCGCTGACCCCGCCCACGATGACGAAGACCTGCAGGGCGAGCACGAACGAAAGCCCGGCCGCGAGCAGCTTGGAGAACGGGTCCTTCACCGCCAGGGCTGCTCGCAGGCCGCGCTGGACAAGCAGGCCGAAGACCAGCAGCAGCGCCATGACGCCGACCAGGCCCAGCTCCTCGCCAAACGCGGTGAAGATGAAGTCGCTCTGCACCAGTGGCGTATGGTACGGCTGGCCCTGGCCGAGGCCGGTGCCGAAGATCCCGCCGAACGCCATTCCCTCCAGGCCCTGCACCGGCTGGTAGGACAGGCCGGTGGGGTTCGCGCCCGCGAACGGATGCAACCAGGCTGTGAACCGCTCCATCACATGGTGGAACGTGACGGCGGTGAACCAGGTGCCCGCCAGGAACAGGCCGACGCCGATCAGCAGCCACGAGGTTCGCTGCGTGGCTATGTAAAGCATCGCGATGAACAGGCCGAAGAACAGTGCCGCCGAGCCGATGTCCGTTTCGAAGATCAGGATGAGCAGGCTGGCGGCCCAGGCGATCAGCACCGGGCCGAGGTCGCGGGCGCGCGGCAGGTCGACACCGAGGACCCGGCGGCCGGCCAGCGCGAGGGCGTCGCGCTTGGCCACCAGGTAGCCAGCGAAGAACACCGCCAGGGCGAGCCGGGCGAACTCGCCAGGCTCGATCGATAGCCCGCCGAAGATGATCCAGACCTTGGCGCCATTGACCGCGCTATGACTGGCGGGGAGCAACGCGGGGATCGCGAGCAGGATCAGGCCGAGTGCGCCCAGCGTGTAGGTGTAGCGCTGCAGGCCGCGGGCCTCGCGGATGAGCACCAGCACGAGCACCAGGCATACAACGCCCACCGCCGTCCACAGCACCTGCAGCATCGTGGACGATGCTGACATGTCCGTGACCAGGTCGCCGGGGTTGCCACTGCGCCCGGACTCCTGCAGCCGGAAGATCATGACGATGCCTAGGCCGTTCAGCAATGCGGCCAGCGGAAGCAGTAGCGGATCCGCAAACGGCGCGAACCTGCGGACCGCGAAGTGCGCGGCCAGCATCATGACGGCGTAGACGGCGAGATACGCGGACAGGCCGGATACCTTGCCGCTCAGGCCGAGGCTGGCCGCAGCATAGGCGAGCAGCACCACGACCAGGGCGAAGACCAGCATGGCGAGCTCGGTCCGGCGCCGGCCCTGTGGCATCGGTACGGGCTGGTCCGAGAAGGACGCGGCCGTCATCCGGCCCCCAGCTGGGCGGCGCAGTAGGCGGGAAGGGCGGGCTCCTGGCCGGCTGGAGGCGCAGGTCGACTCGGGATCTTGCTGGTCTTGGAGGGCTTGGCGTGCGCGTACCTCTTATTCCAGCCCGCCAGCTTGTCCAGGTAGGACTGGTGGCTGACGCTCCACTTCGCCCGGCTCGCACCGGTCTGCTGGCAGGTGTAGGTCTGCTGGATAGTGGTGACCGTCTGCTGGGCCTTGGCCAGCGAGCCGGGCGTGGTCGGCAGCTGGAGCTCGGCCGGGACGGCCGAGGCCGGGATGTGGGTCCGCTTGTACACCGAGGACAGGTGCAGCCCGGCGATCTGGTCGCTGACGCCACGGTAGATGACCACGTGCGTGCCGTCGGAGTCGACGTAGTACTGTCCCTGGGTGATCCGCCAGCCGACGAATATGCCGCCGATCACCAGCACCACCAGCACCGCTAGCACGGAGGTGACGACCGGCCAGCGCCGCCTGCCCCGGCCGGTGCCGTCGACGTCTTCGTCCTCGTCGTCCTCGACGGTAGTGCGCGCATGGTGACCGTTGGCGCTTGCCTGCGGGCCCGTACCGCTGCCCGGCACCGGAGCGGGCGCGGCGGCGCCGAGCAGCGACCTGGCGTCGGGGTTGGCGGCCGCCCCGGCGAGCATCTGGCCGCGAGTCGGCCGCACCGGGCCCTCGACGGTATCCACCACGTCGGCGACGATGCAGGTGATGTTGTCCGGCCCGCCGTTGCGGATGGCCTGGTCGATCAGCTTGCTGACGACCTCGTCTGCGTCGGCGACGCTCACGAGCGTCTCGTGCACGGCCTCGTCGCTCACCACGTCGGTCAGCCCGTCCGAGCACAGCAGGTACCGGTCGCCGAGGATGGCCTCGTGCATCGTCAGGTCGGGGTCGGCGTCCGTGCTGCCCTGCAGGGCCCGCATGATCAGGGATCGCTGCGGGTGATTGGCCGCCGCGGCCGGGCTGAGCTTTCCCTCGTCCACCAGGGACTGAATCAGGGTGTGGTCCCTGGTGATCTGGTAGAGGTTCTCGTCGCGCAGCAGGTAGGCGCGAGAGTCCCCGATGTGGCAGATAGCGACCTCCGCGCCGGCCCACAGCAGCGCGGTGAGCGTGGTGCCCATGCCCTCGGTGGCGGGGTCGGCCATGCTCATCTCGTGCAGGGTACTGCGGGCCGAGGCGACGGCAGCGGCCAGCGCGTCGAGCATCTCGCCGCTGTCGGTCAGCCCCTGCCGGTCTAGGGGCGCGATAGCGGAGATGGCGACCGCGCTGGCGACCTCGCCGGCCGCATGGCCCCCCATCCCGTCCGCGATGGCCAGCAGCCGCGGCCCCGCGTACGCGGAGTCCTCATTGCCCTCGCGTAGCAAGCCCACATCGGACCGGAGCGCGTAATGCAGTGCGAGGGTCATCTGCGCAGCTCCAGAACAGTCTTGCCAATTCGGATTGGGACGCCCACGGGCACTGGCGTCGGCTGGGTGACCTTCTGCCTGTCCAGGTACGTGCCGTTTGTCGAGCCGAGATCTTCCACCAGCCATTGGCCATCTTGCGGGAAGAGCCGGGCATGTCGGGTAGAAGCGTAGTCGTCACTCAGCACGAGCGTAGCGTCACCGGCCCGGCCGATGGTGATTTGCTGATCAGTCAGGCCAAGGCTGGTACCGGCCAGCGCGCCAGCGGTCACCAGCAGTTGCTGAGGCGCCTGGCGGGATGGCCTGGGCGGCCTGGCCTTGGCCTTTGGCTGGGTCGCCCGTGGTGCGGGACGCTGCTGCGCGACCGTGCTGGTCCTGCGCTTGCTGGCCCGCGACACGTGGCCGAATAGGTCGGTCCTGATGACGCCGACGGCAGCGATGACGAACAGCCAGAGGACGGCCAGGAACCCAATCCTGATGAGTGTCAGCTCGAGCGCGTTCATTCCGGTCTGAGTCCTTGACTGGCCTACGTGGCTGTTGTCGGTATGCCCTGTGTTCTCTGGGGTTGCGGGCGACGGCGGGCGGAACTACCCCGTTCCCATGCGTTATGTCAGTAAATGCTGTCTCGCCGGAACACCAGGGTGGTCCGGCCCAGTGTCACCCTGGTCCCGTCCGTCAGTGCGACCCGGCGCACTGGCTGTCCGTTGACGAACGTTCCGTTGGTCGAGCCGAGATCCACAAGCACGACCTCGCCGTCTTCCACCCGGATCTCCGCGTGATGCCTGGAGACGCCGGGGTCGACGAGACGCAGATCACAGTCGGTGCCCCGGCCCAGGATGATCAACGGTGTGGTTATCTCGTAGGTGCGCTGCGTGCTCCCGTCGGGCCCCGGCTCCGAGCCCGAGACCAGCAGCCTGGGGTTGCCGTGGAAGGCGCCAGCCGGCTGCGGCAGGTCGCTCGCGGGCCTGCGGATCTCACCGTCCTCTACCGTCGTGCCCCTGATTACGCCCGACAGGATGCGGAACGTGCCGGTCGTCAGGTCAGGCACGCCCGCGAACCGCATCCGCACCGGCCCGACGAACGAGTAGCCCTGTTCCTTGGCGTACTCGCGGGCCAGGGTCGCGAGCTCAATCCCCAGGCTGTCCGCGTAGACCTCAAGCCGCTGGTAGTCATCGGCCGCGACTTCCACGACGAAGTCATTCGGTACTAGGGTGCGTCCCTGGGCCACAATCGCGGCCCTGTCGTCCATCTCGCGCTGCACAGCACTGGCCACCTCGACCGGCTGGAGCTCCGACTTGAACGCCCGCGCGAAGGCACCCTCGACCATCCCCTCGAGTCGATGCTCGAAGCGCTGCAGCACTCCCACTCTGGTGCCTCCTTTCCCGGCCCGTATCTGATCGTATCGGCGATGTGGGACAGCTTGCGGTCGTGCTAACCTGACTGCTGCCCAGGGCGGGTGGCGGAACGGCAGACGCGCACGGTTCAGGTCCGTGTGTCCGAAAGGACGTGAGGGTTCAAATCCCTCCTCGCCCACTCCAGTTCGCCGGGCGCCTGCGGGCAGCCAAATCGTTATCGCTGGCCGCAGCTTAGGCGCCAGATGCCGTTGTTGTCACCGGGATCGGTCGCTGTCAGGGCCGGTCTGGCAGCATGTTCGCCATGACGGTGGCGGATGCGGTCAGCCAGGCCAGACATCTCGCGGATACCGTTTTGTTCCCGTCTGCCATGGATGTGGACGCGGCTGACATCGTCCCGGTCACGCACCTGGATGCTCTTGCCTCGGCCGGTCTGTACGGCATCGCCGGGCCCGCTGAGGCGGGCGGCTCCGACCTTGACCTGGGCACGTTCTGCCGGGTGGTCGAGATCCTGGCTGGCGGCTGCCTGGCCACCACCTTCGTCTGGCTCCAGCACCATGGCGTGGTCCGTGCCGTCACCGCGTCTGGCAACGCCCGGCTGCGGTCGGCCTGGCTCGAGCCGCTGTGCGCTGGCCGCAGGCGGGCCGCAATCGCGCTCGCAGGCGGTCGGCCAGGGCCGCCGCTGCTGCGGGCCACGCGAGTGCCAGGCGGGTACCAGCTGGACGGGACGGCGCCATGGGTGACCGGGTGGGATCTGGTCGACGTCCTGTACACGCTGGCCAGGACCGAGGATGGCCAGCTTGTGGCGGGCCTGCTGCCAGCCCAGCGGTCACAGAGCCTGTCGGTGCGCCGCCTCAGCCTGGCCGCGGTCAGCGCGAGCATGACCGTCGAGCTCAGCTACGGCGGCTACTTCGTGCCGGACGCGATGGTTTGCTCGATCTCCCCGCAGGCGCAGTGGCTGGCGCGGGACGCCCAGGGGCTGCGACCTAACGGATCCCTCTCGCTGGGCGTCGCCGCCCGCTGCTGCGAGCTGATCGGCCCTAGCCCGCTCGATGGCGAGCTGGCCAGCGTGCGGGCGCAGCTCGATGGGGCCGACGCCGACTCGCTTCCTGCCGCTCGGGCGACGGCCAGCGAGTTCGTGTTCCGGGCCGCAGGAATGGCGGTGGCCGCTAGCGGCAGCCGTGGCATCCTGGCCGGGCAGCATCCGCAGCGGCTGGCCAGGGAAGCGATGTTCCTGCTGGTATTCGGCTCGCGCCCGGCAATCAAGGAGAGCCTGCTCGGCCTGATGACGCTCACGACGGGAGAACGGTGACGGATATCACCTTCCGGCCGCAGACTCTGGCCGCGGTCGAGGCCGTCGCGCATGCCCTCGATCTCGCCAGGCAGGCGTCTGGCCGCGCCGACGTCACGCCCAAGGCTGGCAGGGACATCGTGACAAGCACCGATATCGCCGTCGAGAACGCCATTCGCAAGCTGCTGGCGGCCAGTACCGGCCTGCCACTGGTCGGTGAGGAGCACGGCGGCGAAGTCCCGCCGGACGGATCGGCGCACTGGCTGGTCGACCCGGTGTGCGGCACCCGTAACTACGCGGTGGGCACGACCTTGTACAGCATCAATGTGGCACTAGCCGAGCGTGGCCAGATCAGCGCCGCCGTCGTCGGGGATCCGTCAGTCGGTGAAATCCTGGTCGCCGAGTCAGGCCAGGGTGCCTGGGCGCTGCCGGCAGGAGGGCAGGACGGAGGGCCGGGTGCTGGGCCGGGCGAGCGCTGGAGGCAGCTGCGGACGAGCGATGCCAGCCAGACGGTAGCGATAGAGCCCGCCAGGTCGGTCGGCCCGCGGCGGGACCGCGCCGCCGCGCTGATCGCGGACATCATCCGGGCGGACAACTGGGAGTTCCGGTCGCTGGGCAGCACCCTGTCAATGCCGTACCTGGCCGCAGGCAGGCTGGCGGCCTGGGCTGTCTTCTGGACGGATTCCGCGGTGCATTGCGCGGCCGGCAGCCTGCTGGTAACCGAGGCGGGCGGCGTGGTCTCCGACCTCGACGGTGCTGCCTGGACGGTTGACTCTGACTCGTGTCTGGCCAGCGCGCATACCAGGCTGCACGCTGATCTGTTGGAACTGCTGGCTTAGTGGTCAGGCCAGGTTGCCACAGCAGGCACAATCGATACTGTGCCGGAACTGCCCGAGGTAGAGGCTCTTGCGGCCGACCTGCGCGAGCGCGCCGTCGGCCGGGTCATCGACCAGGCCTTCATCGCCGAGTTCGCGGTGCTGAAGACATATGACCCGCCGCTCACAGCGCTGCGTGGCGCGACTGTGTGCGGCACGTCCAGGCGGGGCAAGTTCCTCGACCTGGCGGCGTCGCCCCCGGACGGCGGACCCGCGCTCCACCTCGTCACGCACCTGGCCAGGGCGGGCTGGCTGCGGTGGCGCGAGTCATTGCCGGAGCAGCCGCCCAGGCCGGGCAAGGGGCCGCTGGCGTTCCGGCTCCGGTTCGCTGACGGAGCTGGCTTCGACCTCACCGAGGCCGGGACCCGCAAGCGGCTGGCGGTGTACCTCGTCACGGACCTCGGCGCTATACCGGGCGTGGCCTCGCTGGGGCCCGAGCCGCTGGACGCTGACTTCACCGCGCAGACGCTGGCCAGAATCCTGGCGGGCAGGCGGACTCAGATCAAGGGCGTGCTGCGGGATCAGAAGCTGATCGCAGGAATCGGCAATGCCTATTCCGACGAGGTGCTGCACGCCGCGAAGATGTCGCCGTTCAGGCTGGCATCCAGCCTGTCGCAGGACGAGGTCGAGGCGCTCTACGCAGTGATCGTCGGCACCCTGCGGGAGGCAATCGGCCGGTCTGACGGGCTCGCCGCCACGGATCTGAAGAAGGAGAAGAAGGCGGGCCTGCGCGTACACGGTAAGACCGGCGAGCCGTGCCCGGTCTGCGGTGACACAGTTCGCGAGGTGTCCTTCGCCGACTCGGCGCTGCAGTACTGCCCTACCTGCCAGACCGGCGGCAAGCCGCTGGCCGACCGCCGCATGTCGCGGCTGCTGAAATAGTCGCGCCTGCTGAGTTAACGGCGCGCCTGGCCCGGCTGCCGTGGCCCGGCCTGCAGGGTTAAGCCGCGCACCGGCCGGTAGGCCCGGCTACCGCAGTCCAGCCGCGTTAGTTGAAGATCTGGTGCAACGACACCCACTTGGACAGGCCGCAGCCGCCGTCGAGGATCCTCTCGTGTACCGACTTGCCGAACCACGTGCCGGTAATGACGAACGACTGCGCGCTGGCCATGATCATCGGACACATGATCTTGACCTTAACCGGCTCCCAGAGGCTCTTGTCCGCGATCAGCTTCTGGCAGACAGCTGCCGCGTCCGGGTGTGTCCCTCCGGCCGGGTCACAGCGCAGCGTCCAGTGCTGGACTGCGCCGCCAGGAGCGGACAAGACGATGTCGAGTGATGCCTTGGCGGCGGCAGTCGTGCCGGCCGAGTGAGAGCCGCTGCCTGCGCTGGTGCCAGGTGCGGTGGTGCTGCCGCAGGCGGCCGCAAGGACGCCGCACGCGGCGATCAGCGCGCAGCGGATCGCGAGCTTGCGAGACCGAGACTGCGCCGGGCGAAGTTCTGACGTCATACGCATTGGACGTGCTCGCTCCCTTGCCGGTTCCGGCTTAGGCAGGCCGACTTTTTACCGGTCGCTGACGCCAGCCGTATGGCCCGCGCCCGCGTGCGCTCTGGCACACTACGCGGCCTCCCGCAGCCCACGCTACCGGGCGGCTTTGGCATTTTCGCTGACCAGAGGTCATCTGCTAATGGGACCATGGGCCTGTGGGGTGGAGGCTCGCAGTTGCGCAGCGCGACCGGGACCGCATCGACGGCACAGCCCGTGCGGTGATCGAGTGCGCCGCAGACGCGATCCTGGCAATCGGGCCTGACCGGACGATCAGCTTGTGGAATCCGGCGGCCGAGCGCCTGTTCGGCTGGAGAGCGGCCGAGGTGGTGGGATTGGAGCCGCCGTTCGTCCCCGAGGAGTTGCGCGCCGAGCACAACGCGGTACTGGAACGGGTTGCCAGCGGCGGCCAGGTGTCCTTCGCCACCCGTCGTCTCCGCAAGGACGGCGGCCTGGTGGACCTGCGGATTGATGCCAGCCGCATGCTCGACAGCGCCGGGTCGCTGGCGGGCTGGGTGTGCGTCTGCCACCGCAGCGGCGACGACGAAGCGGTACGGCATTACATGGCCGAGCGCGCGAGGGTGGTGCGCAGGCTGGGCGACGTGGTCGCGGATATGAACGCCCAGCTTGAGCTCGAGGCGGTGCTCGACCGCATCGCAGCAAGCCTGCGTGAGCTGACGAGGGCGGATGCCGGCGGCTTCGTAATCATCGAGAAGGACAAGCTCCGGCTTGTCAGCCTCGACGGGCTGCCTGCTGAGCTGCGCGGCCGCACCGCAGACCTGCAAAGCAGCATGGTCGGCCGCCTGATGCGGTCCGGCAAGACGGTCCTGATGGCCACCAGCGACTCCGGTGGCTTCGATGACTTGATCTGGGCGGCCCTGCCCGGCCTGCACACGATCACGCTCAGCCTGTCGCATGTGGCCGGCCGGCCGTACGGGGCCCTTTACGCGCTCTACAGCGGGCGCAAGGTGGGCCACGTCGAGCTTGAGCTGCTTGAGCTACTCGCCGGGCACGCGAGCGTTGCGCTGTCGAACGTGACGGCGTTCGAGGAGGTCGTCAGGCAGCGAGCGCACGAGCGCGCCGTCATCGACGCCAGCGCGGATGGAATCGCGGTGCTGGACGCGGACGGGCTGGTGCGGCAGTGGAATCCGGCCGCGCACCGGCTGACTGGCCTGTCACCGGATGTGGCGGCCGGCCGCCGACCGCCGTTCCCGCTGCCCGAGCCGGGCGCGAAGCTGACGCACAAGCTCGCCAACGGCCGCTGGATCGACTTGCTGTGCACTGGCCTGGATGGCAGGAACGAGAAGGTGCTCGACTTCCGCGACATCACCGCCGCGAAGGAACTTGAGGACGCCAAGGACCTGTTCCTGGCTACCACGAGCCACGAGTTGCGCACTCCGATCACGGTCGTGCAGGGATTCGCGAGCACGCTGGCCAGCCGCTGGGACAAGCTGGCCGACGAGGACCGCAGGTCGGCGGTGCAGACTATCGCGGAACGGGCCGGATCGCTGGCGCGGCTGGTGGAGCAGTTGCTGCTCGGGTCACGGGCGGGGGCCGACCAGTTGCAGGTCACCAACGGCCCGTTCGACCTGGCGGGGCTGCTTCGCGGTGCAGCCGTCGCGTTCCGGCCCCTTTCGGACCTGCACACGCTGGAGATCGACGTGCCTGACGACCTCCCGCCGGCGCACGGCGACCCGATGGCTACCGACATCATCGTGGGCCAGCTGCTGGAGAACGCGTTCAAGTACTCGCCCGAAGGCGGCGCCGTCACCATAAGAGCCGGGCTGGCAGACGACCGGATCGTGGTGACGGTGCAGGACGAGGGCATCGGCATCCGCCTCGCCGACCGAGACCGCGTGTTCGAGCGGTTCGTACAGGCCGAGGCGGGCGACCGGCGCAGGTTTGGCGGCATCGGCCTTGGCCTGTACATCGTCAGGCAGCTGGCGCTGGCCCAGGACGGCGAGATCTCCGCTGGGGACGGACCGCATGGGGGCACCACCATGCGGCTGACGCTGCGGCGGGGCTCAGGCCCGCGTCAGTCGTCGAACGGGCGCACCGCAATCCCAGTCCTGCCGCGTCAGCGGCCCGCTAGCGAGCCGTCAACCTCCTGAACCCCGCTTTCTGGCCGCATCCTGGTAACCGGTCCGGCCATCATCGGCGGTAACACTGCATTCGAGCGCGTCTGACCCTCGGCGCGGCGAAGGTCGGCACGCCGAGGGTAACTGTGTCTGTAGTTTCGCCGCTGCCAATCGAGCATGGCAGGTATAGTCGGCCGTGCTTTGAATTCGGCATTCACCGAATAGTTCTACAAAGAAATCCTGAGAATTTCCTGAGGACAAGTTTTATCGCTTCGGTGTCATTCAACGGCAATCCGAACGGACTGTTCCGCATGCGCGTACAAGCCGGGTCCCGGCGCCTTCGCTCCCGCTGGGCAGTCCTGCTCAACGGGAGGGACATGTCAGTGCAACACTCGGGGCAGCACGCAACCCGGTCGTGGCAGATCCGGCTTGTCTGTGCGGCGGCTGGCCTGGCTGGCCTCGGGCTGGCCGGGTTGCCGGCGACAGCACCGGCAGCGACGGCGGCCGCGCGGCCAGTTCCGGCCGCGCGCGTCCGATGGTGGAAAGGCAGGCGAGCGCTCCGGTGCCTGCCTTGCCCGCGTCCGCCCAGTTCGTCGGCACGCCGGGCATAGCGCCTGCGGTCGCCGGCTACGTGCAGGCGTGCTCGACTCCTACCAGGCCAGGTCAGATGGCCTGCATGGCCTTGGTATCGGTGCGCGGCCGCTCCGCCCGTCCGGATGCGAGCGAAGCCGTCGGCTACACCCCGGCCGACTTGCAGGATGCGTACGGCCTGACCAGTGCGGCCTCGAAAGCTGGTGACAGTGAGACGGTCGCCATCGTGGACGCCTATAACGACCCCCGTGCGAGCAGCGACTTAGCCACGTACCGATCCAAGTTCGGCTTGCCCGCATGCACGACGGCTACCGGCTGCCTGACGATACTCAACGAATACGGGGGCAGCAGCCTTCCTAAATCGGACCCGAGCGGCGGCTGGGAACTTGAGGAGTCGCTCGATCTGGATATGGTCTCAGCAATCTGTCCTAACTGTCATATCTTGCTAGTCGAGGCCAATTCCGCCGCTATCTACGACCTCGCTACGGCTGAGCGGACTGCGAGCCGCGTGCCGACGGTGAATGCCGTTACCAATAGCTGGGGCAGCGGCGCGGAGTTCATCGGAGAAAACGCTTATGACCCGGACTTTTATGCGCCGGGAATTGCGATCACGGCGGCGGGCGGCGATGACGGATATGGCACCCAGTACCCGGCGGCGTCGCCGTACGTTACATCAGTTGGCGGCACCAGACTAGTCGGCACCGACGGTGGCGGGTGGACCCAGAGTGCCTGGAACCTGGTCGGCTCGGGATGCTCGATGCTAGAGCCAAAGCCGTCCTGGCAGACAAGGGATGATAACTCGCCGGACGGCTGCCTGAACCGGACAGAAAATGACGTATCAGCCGACGCCGACCCGGCCACCGCCGTTGCCGTCTACGACACTGTCAAGTACGGGCACGTTGTGCTGGACTGGACGACCGCTGGGGGGACCAGCGTGTCGACGCCGATCATCGCGGCCACCTATGCGCTCGCGGACATTGTGGCCGGCGGGCCAGGCAAGGCGCTGATTCCTGGCACGTTCCCGGCCGCGTACCCATACCAGGCGACTGGGGGCCTGACCGATGTCGTCGGCGGCGCCAACGGCAACTGCGAAGCTGACCGGCAGTACCTGTGCCATGCGGTAACCGGATTCGATGGGCCGACCGGGCTTGGCTCGCCGTCAGGAACCGCGGCATTCACGGGACCGCCCGGAGGCGAGATGACCATTGTCGATCCCGGACCGCAGGTCGTCGGGGCCGGGGCCGAGATTTACCTCATGCTCGACACGCTGCCAGGCACCGAGACCCCGACCTACAGCATGGCTCCCGCGCATGTGGGCAGCCTGATAGTCGATAAAAGCGGGATACTGCGCGGCAGCGCGCCGTCGGCCCCCGGCTCCTACAGCATCACGGTGACGGCGAGCGTGGGCGGCGTCGGCACGGCCAGGACGACCTTCTCGATCGTCGTGCTGCCGAGGCTGAAGGTCACCCACCCCGGCAGCGGCGAGGTACGCCTGAATGGCGCCAATCACTGCCTGACGGATGCCGGCGATTCTGCTAAGGCAGGGACCGCGGTCCGGATCGGGCGTTGCAGCGACCAGGCGGATCAGCGGTGGGAGTTCGCGCCGACTGGCGACTTCGCCGCCAAGGGCCTGATGAAGATCCACGGCAAGTGCCTGGCCATCTCGCGCGGAACCAGGAACGGGGCCAGAGCGACGATCCGGGCCTGCACCGCATCGTCGGACGAGCAGTGGACCTACCAGGGCAGCGGCCATTTCAAGAACGCCGCAGCCGGCCGGTGCCTGGCGATCCACGGCAGCCTGACGGCGGGCAAGCAAGCCGTGGTGTGGTCCTGCGCGGGGGGCGCCGATGCCAGCTGGGTGCTGCCGGGCGCACCAGTCCTGTCGGCTGTGCCTGGGCTGTGTCTGGCCGATCCTGGGGCAGCACGGGCGGCGGGCACCCCGATCGCAGTGGCTAGCTGCAGCGGCAGCTCGGGGCAACGGTGGACCGCCAACCGGAACGGGACGCTCGAGACAGCCGGCAAGTGCCTGGCCGTGCGCGCCGGAAGCATGCTCACCGGAGCGGCTGTCGAGCTTGACAAGTGCACAGGCAGGACGGCCCAGCAATGGCAGCGAGGTCCCGGCGGCCAGCTGATCAACGCGAAGTCCGGCCGGTGCCTTGCCGACCCCGGTAACTCCCGGGTCAGCGGCACCAAGCTAACCCAGTCGGACTGCTATGAGATGCCTGGCGAGATCTGGGTGATCAGCTAGCGCACACGCACAGGAACAGCCACCGGGCCGCGGCACGCGGACCGGCCGAGCGCGGCTAGCTCTTGGCGGTCTCCATGGTCTGGGCCTTGATGCGGGCCCGGGTGACTGGGTCGCGCTGCACCTGCGCGCCGCCGGAGGCCTCGATGTACTCGTCGATGATGCCGATGACGTCGTCGCCCTGCCGCATGATCTGGCCGCGCTCCATCCAGATCACCTTGTTGCAGGTCAGCTCGACCTCCTCCAGGTTGTGCGCAACGAGAAATACCGTGCCGGCCTGCCCTCGCAACTCCTGGATCCTCGCGTGGCTCTTGACCCGGAACTCCGCATCACCGGTCGCGAGCGCCTCGTCGATGAGCAGCACCTCCTGGGTCTTCGCGGCCGCGATCGCGAACCGCAGCCGTGAGCCCATGCCCGATGAGTAGGTCTTCATCGGCAGGTCGATGAAGTCGCCGACCCCGGAGAAGTCCACGATGCCTGGGTACTTCTCCTTCGTCTCCAGCTTGGACATGCCCATGGCCAGGCAGCCCAGGACCACGTTGCGCTCGCCGGTCAGGTCCTCAAGCAGCGCCGCGTTGACGCCGAGCAGCGACGCCTCGCCGGTCGTGTACACGTTGCCCTGCTCGGGCGGCAGCAGTCCGGCGATGGCCCGAAGCAGGGTCGACTTGCCCGAGCCGTTCCTGCCGATGACTCCGACCGCGTCGCCGCGGTTGGCGACGAAAGAGATTCCGCGGATGGCGTGCACCTCGCGGATGGAGCCACGGGTCTTGCGGCCAAGGATACGCAGCAGCACGGTGGCGGCGGTGCCACGGTCACCGCCGGCACCGTAGACCTTGTAGACGATGTGCAGGTCGTCCACGACCACCATGGGCTCAGCCACGGCCATACCTCGTCTCAGCTCGCCAGAAGAAGAAGAATCCGGCAATGATCGCGAGCACGGCCCACCCTATGCCGAAGTACCAGTAGTGCGCCGGGTTGGTCAGCGGGCCGCAGTAGGCGCTGTCGTAGAGCAGCTTGCTGTTCGACGACGCGTCGTGGATCCATAGCGAGCACTTCGCTAGGTCCTTCGGCTGGGCGCCGGGCTGGCTGAGCCGCTGTGACTTCAGCAGCGCGAGCCGGACCAGCGTGATGTAGATAGCCGCCGGGTTGATCTGCAGCAGGGCGACGAGTGTTTCATGAGCTTTGCCAAAGGCCGAGTAGGCCAGGGTCAGCGTGCTGAACAGCACGCCCGACAGGTACATCCAGGTGCGCAGCAAGAACGGCAGGAGCTGGCTGAAGTCGTTCACCTGAGAGCCGAGTCGCGAGACGAACAGGCCGACGCCGACGTTGAAGACTGTCTGCAGCAGCAGGGCCGGGATGGCCAGCAGCCAGTACCAGGTGATCGGCTCGCCCAGCCCGAGCACGATGATGGCCAGAACCGCCATCGTGATCAGCATCTGCTGAAGCTCGATCATCACGTAGGCCAGCGGCAGGGAGGCCCGTGGGAACTGCAGCGCGCGGATCAGCGGCAGGCTGTCGGTAATCACCGTCGACGTGGAGATAAAGGCGCGCTGGGTGAAGTTGAACACGAACACGCCGGTGACGAGGAACGCCGGGTAGTCGGGGATCCCCTTGGTCAGGCCCAGGATGACGCCAAAGATGAGCAGGTAGACACCCGCGTTGAGGAGCGGGGTGAGGATCTGCCAGAGCTGCCCTAGCTTGGCCTCCGTGTACATGGCGATGTTGCGCGCTGTGGCGAACGCCATGATGAAGTGTCGCCGTCGCCATAGCTGCCGGATGTAGGCGGGAGCCGATGGCCGCTGCGCGCTGGGCCGCAGCCCGTGCTCCAGCGCGAACTCCGCCAGCGCCAGGCCGCCGGCTTCGGGCGAGACGATGCCGATGTCGCCGTGCTGCAGCTGGCCGGGCGCGGCTACCCGTCCGGTCCCATGCGCACGCAGGCTGGCGGACACCCGGCCGCGTGGTTGGGTCTTCGGGTCGCTCACCCTGTGCTCCTGCCAGCGTTTGAGTTGTCCGGGGCAACTTTCACGCCCGAGACTGTACCACCGTGTTAGTTGTGCGGTACAACTGTTGCTGTGGTCAACAGTATGCCTGACGATGCCCAGCTGCAGCAGCTGCTCACCCAGCTGCTGCGCGCGGTATCGCCGGCCTTCGGCGCCGGGGGACCGGAGAAACCGGCCAGCCGGCCGACAAACCGCGCGACTGACGGACCGGTGCCCGGCGAGCCCGGCTCCGCTGTCATGACAGCAGCCCAGATCGAAGCGTACGCGGTGCCACGTGCAGCCGCGCCCGGCGGCACCGGCGCCGACGGTGCGGGGGCTGGCGGTGCGCGGGGCTGGCGGTGCCGGGGCTGGCGGTGCCGGGGCTGGCGGTGCCGGGGCTGGCGGTGCCGGGAGTGGAGGTGCCGGGGCTGGCGGTGCCGGGGCTGGTGGCGCTGAGCCCGCGTATGTCGATGCAGGCCGTACCGCGCAGGCCGGCGCTGACGTGAAGCTCCCCTCGATATCGGGCTCGGAGGCTCGCGCGCTCATCGAGCTGATGTCGGCGCGTGGCATCGCCCAGGGAGAGCTGGCCGGCCTGCTCGGGCTGGACAAGAGCACTGTCAGCAGGCTGGCAGCCGGGCTGGAGCGCAAGGGCTGGGTCCGGCGCGGCCGGGACCAGGACAATCAGCGATATGTCAGGCTATACCTGACGGCTCAGGGTGGGGCAATTGCGGCGAGGGTCCTGCATGCCTGGGACTCGCGCCAGGCGCGGATTCTGGCCGCCCTGTCCGATGATGAGCGGGCCGGCCTGTCAGCGGGCCTGCGCGGCCTGGTGCGAGGGCTGGCCGCGGAAGGGCTACTGGGCGAATCGGGCGGTAACGGCACATAATCTTGGCCGCTGGCTGGCATCGCGATGCGCGGCTCCGAGCGTGCGGAGTAGGTGCTGCAGTCAGTGCAGTCAGTCGCGGCACCAATTCCATGCTTGCCGCGGCCCGACGCCCCTAGCTTGGTGCTCGGTGCGATTCACGGGGCGCTAGATGCGCGTGTCCGGTTTCCCGTAACGCCGGGCCGGGCATCTCCGCAGCCAGCGGTTCATCCACTGTGGCGTCGCGGCGATCGGGGCGGTTACGCAGGGAGGTGAGGGCAACGGGTACCGTACTCGTTCCATATGCACCTGGGAGCGTCCCAATAGCGCGGCAGCGGCTGACCGCCGATCTTGTCGCCGCCGGCATCGTGCATCAAGCGGTGCGCGACGCAGCCCTCGTAGTCAGCGAACTGCTCAGTAACGCCATCCGGCACGCCCAGCCACTGCCCGGCGCCAGCCTGCAAGTCGCCTGGGAGGTCGACGACGGCGCCATCGAGGTGGCCGTAAGCGACGGCGGCTCGCACACGAGTCCGCGACCGGCGCACGCATCGGTGTCAGCACTAGGCGGCCGAGGGCTGGACATTGTCGAGTTCCTGGCCCGCAGGTGGGGCGTGCGGACCGACGCCGCCGGGCTGACTGTCTGGGCCGTGTTGGCCGCGCCCGCGAATCGGTACGCGGACGGGACCGTAGGCACGCACGCGGGATAAGTGCTTGCCATGACTGGCTCATGTGAGTAATGCGGCGATGAACTGGTGATACTTCCTAAGGGACACTCGCCTGGGATCGCATCTGGCCCGGATCGTGGCCGGCCTGGCGGGAATCGGGGGCGGTGCCGGCGGTGATGTGGCGGCGCGAGCGGTGATGTGGCGGCGCGAGCGTGGAAGTGACCGTGCCAGCGGGGGGAACAGTGGTTCAGATCAGTGGCGTGGATAGTGAGGTCGGGCAGCTCAGGACAGTGCTAATGCACAGACCTGGACCGGAACTCCAGCGAATGACCCCGCGCCATCGGGAGCGCTTGCTTCTGCGGGCCCTGCCCTGGGTGAGCCGGGCCAGGCAAGAGCACGACATTCTCTGCCAGACGCTGCGCGACCAGGGCGTCGAGGTCATCTACCTGACGGAGCTGCTGCAGGACACGCTGGAATACCAGGCGGCGAGGCAGGAAGCCATCGGCCTGGCAGTGGCAGATGTCGGCCTGGGTGACGAGCTGCGCGGTCAGTTGCGGGCCTACCTGGACGGCCTCGGGCCGGAGACGCTGACGCAGGTGCTGATCGCTGGACTCACCCCACAGGAGCTGAGTATCGGGCGCGGCGTTGTGTTCGAACTGCTGGACAGGCACGACTTCGTGCTGGACCCGCTGCCCAACCTGATCTTCACCAAGGACTCGAGCTTCTGGATTGGCGACCGGGTCGCGGTGGCGAGCCTCGCGGCCGAACGTCGTCGCCGGGAGGCGGGCCTGGCCGCAGTGGTGTATCAGCATCATCCGCGGTTCGCCGGCACGAAGTGGCTTTATCAGCCCGAACTGGAGCACGTCGATGGCGGGGACGTGCTGATGCTGGCGCCGGGCGTCATCGCCGTGGGAGTCGGGGAGCGGACGACGCCGGCCGGCACGGAGCGGCTGGCCAGGCATCTCTTTGATGCCGGCCTGGCGCACTCGGTAATCGCGGTGCCGATGAGCCAGCATGGCGTGGCCGGGCATCTTGACACGGTCTGCGCGATCATCGACCACGATGCCGTCGTTATGCACCCGGCCGTCGCCTACACGCTGACCGCGCACACGATCACGCCAAGGCCCGATGGCATGCGAGTGTCGAGACCGCAGCCCTTCCTAGAGGCGGCCGCCCTGGCGATGGGAGTGGAGCGGCTTCGGGTCATCGATACCGGCACCGAGCCGGCCGCCGCGATCGACCAGTGGGACGACGGCAGCAACGTGCTGGCCATCGGGCCGCGGATCGCCGTATGTCACGAGCGGAACTCGCTCACGAACGCCCGGCTCGAGGACGCGGGCATCCAGGTCATCCGCGTACCAGGGAGCGAACTGGGGAGCCTGCGGGGCGGACCGCGATGCATGGCGTGCCCCGTAGGCAGGGATCCGGCGGCGATGCCGCCCGACCAGGTCCTAGACCGAGGAAATATTGGCCCGTCCAAGCCGCTCTTCCGGGAGACCATGGTGCTCGCGGGTACGGATCAACCGACCAGCCCCATACCTGGGTGGACAGAGCCGCTCGCGCCGCCGGTCGCGGCAAGCGCGGGCCGCAGCTACGTGGTAGTGGCCTCCTCGGACCGTCCGCAACTGTGTGGTCCGCGTAACGCGGACCACGCCGACAGGCATAACGACGGCAGCGAGCACGGCAAGGACCAAGAGCTGGCCTCAGCCAGCTTAACCGGCCAAGCCCCTATCTGCTACGGCGCGCCGACCGCCGGCGCCCGGAACACCCCGAGCGCGAGGGCTGCCACGATCAGGATCAGCCCGATCAGGAAGACCCACATCAGGAAGTGGAGCAGCAAGACGGCGACCCAGACGACCACGATCGCCAAGGCGATCAGCATCAGCACGCGCAACATAACTACACGGTACGTCTACCAGACCGGATTTGTCAGGCCGGGGTCGGCCGAGTGGGCAGGCCGACCCGGCAGGCATGCGCTCGGCCGACCGTGCGTGAGCGCGGTAGGACATACGGCCATAGCATGATTTGACGGTCCGCGTCGGGCTAGAAACGACTCATTAGGGCGTGCAGGACCGCCATCTAGCCGAGATCGTCGCGGACCAGGTAGTGTGCGCCAGGTGGAGCTAAAGGTTACGACCCGAGCCCAAGGCGATCACACCATCCTGTCCGTGTCAGGTGAGATCGATCTGTACACGGCGCCGACCTTGCAGTCTGAGCTGATGTCGGCGCTTAGCCCTGGCCAGGTAAGGCTGATCGTGGACATGTCCGGCGTAGACTTCTGCGACTCCACGGGCATCAATATCTTGCTGGCAGCCCACCGGCACGCACGTGAGCGCGGCGGTGAGCTGCAGCTCGCCAGCCCTGGCTCCGCGACGCGGAAGGTGCTGCAGGTTACCGGTCTGGAGTCGGTGTTCACCGTGCTCGAGGAGCCAGTCCCGCTGACGGGGCCCTAGCTCGGTCGGTCGGCTCGGCTCGAGCCGAGTTGCGGAGTATGGCTCGCACTAGGATCGCCTCTATGCCGTCAGGCGATGTAGCCGTCATCATTCCCGCCAAGAACGAGGCGGACAGGGTCGGCGCGACCGTGTCCGCCGCCCGCGGGCTCGCCGGTGTGGACCTGGTGGTCGTAGTCGACGACGGCTCCGACGACGACACGGCGGGTGCGGCCGCGGGCGCCCGCGCGCACGTGGTGAGGCACGCCCGCAACCGCGGCAAGGCCGCGGCGATGCGGACCGGTGCCGAGGCCGTCCGGCTGATCGAGTCTGCGGCCGCCGATCGCGTCGCGTCGCGCCCGCGCCACCTGCTGTTCCTAGACGCGGACCTGGGCGCGAGCGCCGCTGCGGCCGGACTGCTGGCCGAGCCGGTCAGGGCCGGGACCGCCGATATGACCATCGCGATCTTCCGGGACACGGTGCGTCTGGGCGGTTTCGGCTTCGTCACCGCAACCGCCGGGGCGGGGATCGAGCGAGCAACCGGCTGGCGCCCGGTGCAGCCACTTAACGGCCAGCGCTGCCTGACCAGGAGCGCCTTCACTGCCGCGCTGCCGCTCGCGCGCGGCTGGGGCGTCGAGACCGGAATGACCATCGACCTCGTCCGCAAGGGCATGCGGATCACCGAGGTAGAGGTGCCGCTTTCGCACCGGGCCACCGGCACGGACTTGCGGTCCCAGCTGCACCGGCTCCGGCAACTGCGCGATGTGGCCTGGGCGCTTGCGGTTCGTGAGCCGGAGACCTGGCGCAAGCGCAGGGGCAACGCCCGGCAGCAGGCCGGCCGGACAGGGCCGGTCGGCCCGCACAGTTCGGCTGACCCGCACAGCCAGGCCGAATCGGCTGGTCCGCCAAGCGACCTGGGGCACTAGCTCGCTGGGACCTAGCCTGAGGGCCGGGAGCATGACCTCGTTCGGCTCGCCATGGCGCGCGGTCCGCGCGGCGCTGGGACTTGGGCTCGGCTCGGCCGCGGCCGAGGACTTCGTCAAGGCTGCCGCGATCGCGCTGGCGACGGGCCTTGTGGTGCTGTTGCTGCGCCAGGTTGCCGGCCTGCCGCCTGGGCTGGAGGCAGCGGCCTTGCTGGCTCCGGGCGGCAGTCAGCGGATGGGCATGCTACGGCCGGGCGCCCCCGTTCCCGTCAATGATCTTGCGGTGCTGTGCACTGCCGCGTTCGCAGTCGCCTGGCTATTCTCCTGGCCCTACGTGCTTCCGTGGGTACGACTCGCTTGGCTGGCCGCTGCTGGCACTCCTGGCCTGGTCGCAGCTGGACTGGCTGATGCTTGCCAGGACGTCGGCGCTGGCGTTCGGCTACCTGACCGGCACCGGCGCGCCGCTGCCCGGCGGCCTGCGCTGGCTGCAGCCGGTAGTTCGCGAGGCCATAACACCGACGGTGCTGCTGATCTGCCTGATCCTGCTGATCAGGGCGGTACTGCCTGCACGCGCGAGCGGGCGAGTGGAATCATGACGTGGTGACGTACAGGTACTCCTACCTCGGCCCGCGCGGGACGTTCACAGAGGCTGCGGTCAGCGCGCTGGGTGCCGGCGGCAAACCAGGCGGCCGCGAGGCTGCCCAGGCTGATGCACTGCCATGCCCGAGCATCCAGGCCACGCTGGAGGCTGTCCGGGCGGGCCAGGCCGAGCAGGGCGTAGTGCCGATCGAGAGCTCGGTGGAAGGCGCGGTCACCGCCACCCTTGATGAGCTGGCCGTCGGCACCGAGCTTGTGATCTGCGCTGAGGTGCTGGTGCCGGTGGAGTTCGCGCTGCTTGCCAGGCCCGGCACCGAGCTGGCAGGGATCAAGCTCGTCGGCGGTCATCCGGTGGCGCAGCCGCAATGCCGTGACTGGCTGGCCGCGAACCTGCCGCGGGCCGAGTGGCTGCCTGCCGCTTCCAACTCCGACGCCGCCCGCCAGGTCGCGGAGGGCCAGCTGGATGCCGCACTTGCGGGCGTGTTCGCGGCCGAGCTATACGGCCTGGTGGCGCTGGCGACCGACGTGCATGACCGTGACGACGCCGTGACCAGGTTCGTCTCGGTGCGGCTGCCGGGGCCGATGGAGGAACCGACCGGCGCCGATCGGACCTCGGTCGTCGCGTTCCTGGCCGACGATCACCCAGGCGCGCTCATGGACATACTCGGGCAATTTGCGGTTCGGGACGTGAACCTCACCCGGATCGAGTCGCGGCCAACTGGTGACGGGATCGGCAGGTACCGCTTCTTCATCGACTGCGAGGGTCACGTGGCCCAGGCCAAGGTGGGCGAGGCGCTGATGGGTCTGCACCGCATCTGCAGCGACGTCCGGTTCCTCGGCAGTTACCCGCAGGCCAGCCTCGTGCCGGATGGGCGCGCAGACAGCGCGGCGATATCGGAGGCTGACTTCAGCGATGCCGCGCGGTGGCTGGCGCGGATCAGGTCAGGCAGCCGCCGGCAGTCGGTGCTTCATGATCGCGAAGAGTTAGCGTACTGGGGGAACGCAAAGTCTTCGTGATCATGGGGATGGACTGCGGCACCCACGTGCATAAGGCGCATTCCGGGCGGAGCGGCGGCTATCGCAGGAAGCGGCCGACACGTACTGGCGCCGACTGAGGCCGCGAACCGCACCCGTCAGGCTGCTCTTTCATGATCCCGGAGTTTTTGTCACCGCGGGTGACAAAAACTACGGGATCATGAAAGAGACTTAGTTTCGGTCGCCAGTCAGGCAGTGCGGCCACCGGGTTGGCGCGGACAGGTACTGACTCCCTACAAGTAAGGGCCGGAAGTGCGGGGCAGCTGTTGGGCTTCCCGTGGGTCCTCGCCATCTCCAGCGGGCATCATGCCGGGCGGTAGCGCGCGCCGCATCTGCTCGAGCTGCGCCCTCGCCGCCATCTGCTGGGCGAACAGAGTCGTCTGGATGCCGTGGAAGAGCCCCTCGAGCCAGCCGACTAGCTGCGCCTGGGCCACTCGGAGCTCGGCCTCGCTTGGCACCTCGTCCTCGGCGAAAGGCAACGACAGTCGGTCTAGCTCGTCAATGAGCTCGGGCGACAGGCCGTCCTCCAGCTCCTTGATGGAGCTCGAGTAGATCTCTTTCAGCCGGGCCCGGCTCTTCTCGTCGAGCGGGGCGGCCCTGACCTCTTCGAGCAGCTGACGGATCATGCTGCCGACTCGCATGACCTTGGCGGGCTGCTCGACCATCTCGGTCACCGGCCGCTCGCGCGCGTTCTCAGCCTCGGTCTCTACCGCAACCCCGTCAGGGCCGACAACAACCACTTTCGGATGGTCATGAACCTCGGCACTGCTCTGCTCGCTCATGGTCCTAGTCTGCCGGCTCGACGGACTCGGCGCATAATCGGGGCCCCAGGCTGGCCGTCAGCAGTGCCGGCCCCGCTAGTCCTTCGTACAGCTGAGCAGGATCTTGCCTACGTGAGCCCCCGACTCCATCAGCCGGTGTGCTTGGGCCGCCTGCGCGAGCGGCAGGACGGTATCAATGACCGGCCTGACCTGCCGCGTAGCGATCAGCGGCAAAACCTCGCTGCGGACCGCGCTGACGATCTCCGCCTTTTGCGCCACGGGCCTGGCCCGCAGCGACGCCGCGTGCACGGTCAGTCGCCTGCGCAGCATCGCGCCGAGGTCAAGCTCGCCTCTGGCGCCGCCCTGCAATCCGATTACAGCCAATCGGCCGCCGATGGCCAGAGCCGCGATGTTCCGCTGTAGATAGGCGGCACCGATGATGTCCAGGATGACGTCGGCGCCCAGGCCACCGGTGAAGTCAGCCACGGCGGCGACGAAGTCCTCCCTGGTGTAGTCGATAGCGAGGTCCGCACCCAGCTCGCGGCACCGCTGCAGCTTGGAGTCCGAACCTGCCGTGCACACGACCCGTGCGCCACGGGCACGGGCCAGCTGGATCGCCATGGTGCCGATTCCGCTGGCTCCGCCGTGCACTAGCAGCGTCTCACCTGCAGCGAGCCCGGCGGCCATGAAGACGTTCGCGTAGACCGTGCAGGCGACCTCTGGCAGCGCCGCCGCTTCGCCGACCGTCACTCCGTCTGGCACTGGGAGCACCTGTACGGCGGGCACTGCTACCTGTTCGGCGTAACCGCCTCCGGCCAGCAGTGCGCAGACCTCATCTCCCGGCTGCCAGTCGGACACCGCCGAGCCGACGGCTGCTATCCGGCCGGAGCACTCCAGTCCCGGAAACGTGGGCGCACCGGGCGGTGGCGGATAGAGGCCCTGGCGCTGCATGACGTCGGCCCGGTTCACCCCGGAAGCAGTGACGGTGACAAGCACCTCGTCCGGGCCTGGCACCGGGTCGGGAACTTCCCGCAGGGTCAGCACCTCTGGGCCGCCTGGCTCACTGATTACTACCGCGCGCATGATGCCTCCGGCCAGCAGTTGTTCCCGCAGTGGCGGAGGGTGTGCCATCCGAACCCACGGTGGCGCTTGCACGTCGCAACGATTGTCAAGACGGTCATGCCACACCTCCGTTCTGCGATGATTGCCCAGCTCAGCCAGGCTATGCGACGGCCGCGGACGGGCCGACCGGCCCAGGCTGTAACGCGATCCCGAGAACCCGCGCAGATCGCTCATCTCCCACGTCGCGGGTCTTCAGACCGCTACATAGGGAGTTTGCTGGATAACCTGCTCATCGTGAACCGCCGTCAGCCTTCGTGGGCCAAGTGCCAGCGAGCGCGCAACCGCGCGGAGCCGCCGCGGTGAAGACGATCATCCTTGCCGGCGCCGTGGCGCTGGTGACCGCCCTGCTGGGCACGCCGCTGTTCATCAAACTCATGCGGCGGCTCGGCTACGGCCAGCCCATCCGGGTCGAGGGCCTCAAGTCGCACGAGACCAAGCGCGGCACGCCGACGATGGGCGGTGTGGTCTTCGTCGCCGCCTCTTGGATCGGCTACGTAGCCGGGCACGCCCTGACCGACGTTGTCGTGACCGCGTCGGGCGTGCTGGTTCTCCTGATGATGACCGGCTTCGCCCTGGTCGGGTTCATCGACGATTTCCTGAAGATTTTTCGGCAGACCAGCGTGGGACTGCGCAGCCGGGCGAAGCTGGCCGGGCAGGTGGTCGTCGCGGCCGTGTTCGCGCTTGAGGTGCTGCAGCATCCTGATGGGCTCGACCTGACCCCCGCCGACGCGCGGCTGTCGTTCCTGCGCGACTTCGGCCCGGTCATCGGCACGCTGCCGTTCGTGATCTGGGCCGTCGTCTTGATGGTCGGCGCGTCCAACGCGGTGAACCTCGCCGACGGCCTCGACGGTCTGGCCACCGGGTCGACGGTCGTGGTGCTGGCGGCCTACGTGCTGATCGGGATCTGGCAGGAGCGCAACGACTGCACGGCTTTCCTGGCCCAGCAGTGCTACCAGGTGCGCGACCCGCTGGACCTGGCGGTCGTCGCGGCCTCGGTGATGGGCGGTTGTATCGGGTACCTGTGGTGGAACGCGCCGCCAGCCAAGATCATCATGGGTGATACCGGGTCGCTGGCTCTCGGCGGGGTGCTGGCCGGCCTCGCCATCTGCACCAAGACCCAGCTGCTGCTCGGGATACTCGGCGGCCTGTTCGTGATCATCACGATGTCTGACGTGGTCCAGATCGGCGTCTTCAAGCTGACCAGGATCAGAACCGGCACGGGGAAGCGCGTGTTCAAGATGGCGCCGCTGCAGTTTCACTTCGAGCTGAGCGGCTGGGAGGATACGACGATCGTGATCAGGTTCTGGCTGATCTCTGGGCTGTGCGTGGCGCTGGGCCTCGCCATCTTCTACGCGGCCTGGCTGCAGACCTGACGGCGGCGGCTGTACGCAGCGTGACGGCTGGCTGGTGAGCGCGCGGCGTACACCGGTTTGCGGAGGGTGTGGGATTCGAACCCACGGTGACGCTTGCACGCCACAACGATTTTCAAGACCGTCGCCCTCGGCCACTAGGCGAACCCTCCGCCGACAACGATAGCGGTGCGGTCGGCCTCGACAGCCAGCAGAGCCAGCTGGTGAGTAGGCTCACCGGTGAAAAGGAGGCCCAGTGCTCGCGCCATTCGGCTTGTCAGCCGTACTGACTCAGTGGCAGTTCGCGCCGATAGTCACTGCGTCCGTGGTGATCGCGGCCGGCCTCTACGGCTGGGGCGTGCTGCGGGTCGCGAGACGTCACCCGGCGCGTCCGTGGCGCGCATGGCGGACCGGAATGTTCGCGGCCGGCCTGGCGGTCGTGGTGATCGCGACGCAGAGCGGCATCGGCGTCTACGACGACTTGCTGTTCTGGGACCACATGATCCAGCACCTGATGCTGATCATGGTGGCACCCCCGCTGCTGATCGCTGGGCAGCCGATCACCCTGCTGCTGCACGCCAGCCGTAACCCACTGCACACCTGGGCCAAGCGCGTACTCAGGTCCAAGGTGGCCACGTTCCTCACCTGGCCGGTCTTCGGTGCTGCCGCCTACACCGCCGCGATCGCGGCCGCTCACCTGACAGCCATCGCGAACCTGGTTGAGCGGGACCAGACCCTGCATAACCTCGAGCACGCCGTGTTCCTGGTCGTCGGCTACCTGTTCTTCCTGCCGATCCTCGGCCGGGAGCCGATCAGGTGGAAGCTGTCCTACCCGATGCGCTTCGTGGTGCTCGTGCTGATCATGCCGGTGGACACCTTCACCGGCTTGGTGCTCGGCTACGGTAGCGCCACGTCGCCCGGCATTCCGACCGGCCCGCGCCCGGCATGGGCGCCGAGCCCAGTGCAGGACCTGCACCTCGGCGGGGCGGTGATGTGGATTGGCGGCGACTGCATCATGTTCGCGCTGATGATGCTCGTCTTCCTGATGTGGAGCACCGACGAGCGGGCCGGGGCCGATGGCCGGGGCTGGTTCGAAGCCGCGCGCCGGGAGAATCTGGCCACGCTGGTGGCATCGCATCAGGTAGCGACGGCCGGAGCGGCCGGTTCCGCAGCTGGACCCGGCGGCTCGGCTGTCAGTCCCGCCGGTCCCACGACCTTGCCGTCGACCCGCGGCGGGATCGATGACGACGAGCATCTCGCGGCATACAACGCCTACCTCGCCAGGCTGAATCAGCCGCCGCGCGGATCCGCGAGTTAATTTCCCGCTGCGCGCTGAACCGGCAGGAGCCGCACTCCGTAGTTGAGGGTGGGCGCCGTGCCTTGGCCGCACCCGTTGGCGCGGGGTCTCGCCCGCCGGGCTGTGCCATGGAACTAATGGCCCCGTTCCCTGACCTTCCCGGCGGGCTTCACAGGTTCCGGAGCTGGCGCGCTGATGACCCGCGCGCTGCCTGCGTCACGCGCGACACGCCGAGGTGCTTTCTATACCAATCTAGGGAATCCGCTAGATCGCCTCATAGGCTCCTATCGCATGGACCCCGTGCGCAATCCCTACGCTCCGGGCGCTGGACAGCGGCCGCCCGAGCTGGCGGGCCGGGACAGGGAGATCGGGCAGTTCGAGATCGTGCTGGAGCGGGTGGCGCGCAATAGGCCAGAGCGCAGCATGGTGCTGACTGGTCTGCGCGGCGTAGGCAAGACGGTGCTGCTGAACTCATTCAGGTCCATGGCGATGCAGCGGCTGTGGGGCACTGGGAAGCTCGAGGCTAGGCCGGATCAGTCGATTCGGCGGCCAGTAGCAGGGGCGCTGCACATGGCGGTGCGGGAGCTGGCGCCACGACACCGCGCCCCGGATCGGATCGACCAGTTCCTCGGCGTCCTCAAGGCCTTTGCCGCCAGGGACAGCAGGGCGCCGAAAGGGTCCACAGTTGCCCAGCTCGGAATCGATGTCCCGGCGGTACGAGGCCGGGCCGACTCCGGTGACCTCGAGGTCGACCTCACCGAACTGCTCACCGATGCCGCGGCGGTTGCCGCCGACCTCGGCGTCGGTATTGCCCTGTTTGTGGACGAGATGCAGGATGTGCCGGCCCCAGATATCTCTGCGCTCTGCGCCGCGTGCCATGAGTTGTCCCAGAACAATGGTCCGCTCATCGTTGTCGGGGCCGGCCTGCCGCACCTGCCGTCCGTGCTGTCAGCGAGCAAGAGCTATTCGGAGCGACTGTTCCGTTACGTGCCGATCGACCGGCTCGATCGGGAATCCGCCGATATTGCACTGCTGGCACCGGCCAGGCGCGAGGGGGCCGATTTCGAGCACGCTGCGCTAGACGCGCTTTACGCGGCTGCTGATGGCTACCCATATTTCGTCCAGGCCTATGGCAAGGTCACCTGGGACGTCGCCGCCTGCAGCCCGGTAACTGCGCACGACGTAGCCGTGGCCGGGCCGGTCGCGGCCGGAGAGCTTGCGGTCGGCTTCTTCGGCAGCAGGTATGAGCGCGCGACGCCAGCCGAGCGCGAGTACATGCGGGCCATGGCCATGCTGGGTGACGATCCCGTGCAGACCGCCCAGGTCGCGGACGAGCTCGGCCGCAAGCCGTCCAGTGTCTCGCCTGCCAGGGACAACCTGATCAAGAAGGGGCTGATCTACAGCTCCGAGCGGGGCCTTATCGCCTTCACGGTCCCGCATTTCGGCAAGTTCCTGCGGACGCAGCCAGCCTGAGGGCTACTTCGGGCCAGTCGCGGGAGCACCCTGCAGGCGGGCCTGCGATTAGCCGGGCCACCTCGTACCGCCCATGAATCTGAGCTTGTATTGGCTTGTCTAGGGTGCAGGCTAGAGATCGCTAGAGAACGGCATAGGCGGCTGGCCGGACTCCGCCGGCCGCAGGTCAGCTCGCGGTCAGGCCGGGATTAAAGCGCCTCCCCCGGCCGCCTGACCGAGATGGCAGGATCGGCGATGGCAACGGCGCGCCGGTCACAGCATCGACGAGGGCGGCGTGGATCGTCGGCCGGTGCTGCGCCAGGAAGATGGCGAAAACCACCTCGGTAGCACGATCCTGGTAGCTGGCCGGGAATACGACGTAACGCCAGCAAAGCTCTCGCCACATGTCGGTGGGCATATCATCCGTTATCAGGCCTGAGTTCCGGCGCCATTGTTTGCTCCGCCGCAAGGCTGCCAGGGTTCGCTCGGCGGATATCGCCCGCAATTCGCACGGCTCGGAATAACCCAGCCTGATGAGTCCCTCACCAAGCTCCGGCGAAAGCGCGGCCAGCACGATTAGCTCGACGGCCAGGATTGCCAGCAGTTGGCCAGCCTCCGCACTCGACCTCGGCTGGCTAATCGGCTGCAGACCGATTGTCGACAGCGCAGCCAGCGACAGGAAGGCCGACCTTGCCAGCGTGCGGCCCCGCACCGGCGCGGTGCTGAAGTCGCCGAAGCAGCCGCAGCCGACATCCGGCTTGGCCGCCCGAAGTTCGAGCAGGGCGCTGGTCGCGACCAGGAACATCAGGCCGGCTCCGAGCCGGATGCAGCTAGCCGGAGGGCCATGGCCGAGCTTGCCGGCCGTGACAATGAGGCCAATCCCTAGCCCGCACTCGATGGCGCACATGACCATCGCCAGGGGCCTGCGCATGCGCATCGGAAACAGTGCTGTCGGGCCTAGGCCCTCGTCCATCGAGCCAATCCGCAAGGTCCGCGCGAACTTGGCAGCGCAAGCGCCGAGCAGCAGCACGGCGATGACCGGAATCTGTACCTCGCGTACCGCAGCCAGCACTGTCACTCGCCGATCCTGATGGTGGCGTTGAAGCAGCCGCGGTCAAGCTCGCCGCCGAGCGCGACAAAGCTCGCCATGGTGAGGTCGGCAATCCGGCCGCGTGGCGATGTCCCGCAGGTCACGCAGCGGTCGTTGAACAGCCTGGCCATCGGCGCGCAGCCGGTCACCGGCAGCATGCAGTCCAGGTTCGTGCACTCGTTCGTGACCCGCAGCACGCTTCCGATCGCCAGGTACGGCATCCGTGCATAGCCATGCGAGTAGCCACTCATGGTGGCTTCTGAGCACCCGGTTTCCGGATCGAGCGCCGGGTAGCAGACGCCGAGCACCCCCGGCGGCTCGTCGCCCGGCTCATGCCAGGTCGCCGAGCCGCTAATCGCATCGGGTACGTGCCCGCTGACCAGGGGCGGCGCGGGCAGCTTGCTGGCCGGATAGGCGGGTTGCGAGGTGGCCGGGATCATGCCGTCCAGCTCGCCGTCCCGGCGCAGGCCGATGATGTCGATCAGGTAGCCGGGCTGCAGGGTTGGGAATCGAACCTGGATACGGCCGACCGCCCGGGGCTGGATGGCGATGACTCTGGGCATCCTGGTAGCGCCCTCGTTCACGACGATCCTGCTTCCCGACCGCTCGATGATGACTCCGGTGACCCGGCCGATATTGGCCCAGATCCGGTCCGCCGTATGCCTGCTCGAGGGGTGCAGCCGCACCACCGCGTGATCGCCCCGGCGCAGGGCGGCAGGCTCTAACTGGGCCCCTCGCCAGGCCACCGCGTCCGGGGTCAGCGTGAACCGCTGCTCGTCGCTGGCGCCGCCAAGCACGAGTACCTGCGGACTGACATCTATTACCGTGCCGGATACGGCCCTCGGCAGGTGACCGGCATCGGCGAAACCGCTGCTTGGGTGTCCGTGCCCGTGGTGCCGCGCAGCCGGGTGCATCGATGCCTGGGCCGGGCGCATCGATGCCTGCGCGCGGTGCTCCGAAGGCTGCGCCGGGTGCGGCGGGGCCTGGTGCATCGAAGCCTCCGCCGGGCTGGCAGGCTGCCGGGTCAGACTGGCTTGCGGGGCGAACACGGCAGCCTTCAGCAGCCGCCGACGTGCCGCGGCGGCCGCGACGGCCGAGCTGTCGGCTCCGGTACACCGTTCACAGCAGCCACGGACCGCCTGCTCGCCCTGCATGAGCATCCCTTCCGGCTCGTAGTCCGGCCACCTGCGTTCCCGCCGCCCGCGGTCAGTGTCAAGCGATTTGGTGATCTTCCAGCCCTAGCTGACACGTAGGTATCTAGGCGGTGAGTGTATCGAGGGAGCGTCGCCGGGCCCTGGTGTCTGTGAATATCCGCGACTCGTGGCGCGCCGTTACACACGGAGACGACTGCCCTGGCCCGGTGCTGGGTAACGTGGGTGTGTGAGCGTCGGGGGCGATCACGGTCTCAATGACACCTGTGCGAGCGCGGCCGGGGCGGCATCGCGCGTCGCCCTGAGGAGCGCGCCCGGCCGGTCGCAGGGCCGGCCTGGCAGTCCTGGTGTCGCTGCGAACGGCGAGGATGCGGGACCGGGGCCGGCCCTGGTGCCCGAAGCCGCCCCCGTCCCGCGCGCCAGGCAGAGCAACCGGCCGCCGGGTCCCGATGATCGGGGATTCCGCGAATACGTCACGGAGCGCAGCCGTGCCCTGCTTCGTACGGCGTACCTGCTCACCGGGAACGCCGCGGACGCCGAGGACCTGGTTCAAGCCGCGCTCGCGAAGGCGTTCCTCGCCTGGGACCGCATCGAAGATCGCGGCGCGGTGGACGGCTACGTGCGCCGGGCGATGGTCAATACGCACATCTCCTGGTGGCGAAGGCGCCGGGTGGAGGAGTACCCGACCGACGTGATCCCGGACCAGGCGGTGGCTGATCACGCCGTGACCAGTGACCTGCAGGAGACCATGCGCCGCGCGATTGACAGGCTGCCGCAGCGGATGCGAGCCGCTGTCATCCTGCGCTACTACGAGGACATGACAGAAGCGGAAGTGGCCGAGGTGCTCGGCGTGAGCCTGGGAACTGTGAAAAGCACAGTCTCCCGGGCAGTTGCCAAGCTTCGCGCCGACGCTGACCTGCAATCCGAGTAAACGATCAAGTAGCCGCCGCTGCTTGCTGACGGGCCGACGATTTGCCGATACCGTGGCACTATCCACGTCAGGGCGGTTACCGGCACAGCCAGTCGGGCGGTGGCCGGTACCCAAATTGATTGCCAGGGGGTTGCGCCATGCGCAGCACAATGATGGACGTCCCGCTCACCGTTACCGCGATCATGCGCCATGGCACCACTGCTTACGGAGCGAGCGAGGTCGTCACCTTGACGGCGGCCGGCAGCCGTCGGCAGAGCTACGCCGCGACCGGCGCGCGGGCGGCACAACTGGCGAACGCGCTGCGTGCGCTGGGCGTGGACGGCGACCAGCGAGTGGCCACGCTGATGTGGAACAACTCCGAGCATCTCGAGGCCTACCTCACGATTCCGTCGATGGGCGCGGTGCTGCACACCCTGAACCTGCGCCTGGACCCGCACGTGATCGGCTACATCGCCGACCACGCTGGCGACGACGTAGTGATCGTGGACTCCACGCTCGTCCCGCTGCTCGTCCAGGTGCTGCCGCATGCTCCGGCGATCCGCCATGTCATCGTGACCTCGGCGGAGAACGAGACCGACTTCGTCCCGCCTGCTGAGCTGGTCGCCCTGGGCCGGCCCGTGCACTCCTACGAGGCGCTGCTGGCAGCCCAGCCCGCCACGTTCGACTGGCCGGACGTTGACGAGCGCTCGGCTGCCGCCATGTGCTACACCAGCGGCACCACCGGGCACCCCAAGGGAGTGGTATACAGCCACCGGTCCATGCACCTGCACTCGATGGCGGTGTGCATGGGCGGCGTCTTCGGGCTGTCCGACAAGGACAGGGTGCTGCCGGTCGTGCCGATGTTCCACGCGAATGCCTGGGGCCTTCCGTATGCCGCGATGATGGCCGGCGCCGATCTGATCATGCCAGACAGGTATCTGCAGCCAGAGCCGCTAGTCAGGCTGATCGAGGCAGAGCGCCCGACCATCGCAGGGGCGGTTCCGACGATCTGGAACGGGCTCCTCCAGCACCTGCGCGCGCACGGCGGTGACGTGTCCTCGCTGCGTCTGGTGCCTTGCGGCGGCTCGGCGGTGCCGCACTCCCTGCAGGAGGCATACGAGAAGGAGCTAGGCGTCAGGATCCTGCAGGCCTGGGGCATGACGGAGACCTCTCCCCTGGGCAGCGTCGCGCATCCGCCTGCGGACGTGACCGATGAGGAATCGTGGCGTTACCGCGACTCCGCCGGCCTGCTATGTGCCAGGTCGAGTATCGGCTCGTGGGCGAGGGCGGGGTCGTGCTGCCCTGCGACGGCGAGGCTGTCGGCGAGATCGAAGTACGCGGGCCATGGATCACCGGCGCGTACTACAAGGACGACGATCCGGCGAAGTTCCGCGATGGCTGGCTGCGCACCGGAGATGTCGGCACTATCGACCCGCTCGGATACGTGAACCTGACCGACAGGGCTAAGGACGTGATCAAGTCCGGCGGCGAGTGGATTTCGTCGATGGAGCTTGAGAACCTGCTCATGGCTCATCCGCAGGTGACCGAGGCAGCGGTGATCGGGATCGCAGACGAGAAATGGGGCGAGCGGCCGCTGGCAGCGGTCGTAGTGCCGGACGGCTCGACGGTGACCGCCGCCGAGCTCAGGGAGTTCCTGGCTGACAAGGTCCCGCGCTGGCAACTGCCGGAGCGCTGGGCCTTCATTAACGAGGTGCCGAAGACGAGCGTCGGCAAGTTCGCGAAGACCAGGATGCGCGAGGCCTATGCGCGGGGCGACTACGAGGTGATAGAGGCGCACTGAGCTGGGGGCCGGCCGCCAGGCCGGCCACGCTTTGCCCGCCCGCAGGCCGACCCGGTACCCTAGGGGCCGGTCCGATTCGGGCTACCAGGAGGCTTCGCCTAGTCCGGTCTATGGCGCCGCACTGCTAATGCGGTTTGGCTTCGCGGCCATCCGGGGTTCAAATCCCCGAGCCTCCGCCATCTGAGCAGGGACTTCCCCCGGCAGAGTGCTGCGGGGCATCCCTGCTCTCGGCGTCCAGGGCGGCCCAGGCCCGCACAAAGCCCGCACATCACGGATGCGGCTGCTCCCTCGGGGTCCCCCGGTCCTCACCTCGTGACAAGACACACCTCCAAGGCTGCCCCCTGCCTGGCCTACGCGGTCGCCTGAGCTGCCCGGTTATCTGCCTCCTGAACCGGGAGGGCTCGACGGCGTCACCGAGCCAGTGCTGCGGGCCCGGTTTGGCGACCTGTGTGATGTGGACAAGACCATCGGCACGGGCCTGAGGGAGTGCATCGGCGCGGGCCAGCCAGGAACCGAGGGAACAAATGACCGAAAACACAACTACCGTGCCAGTGAGGGCCGCCGACCTCAGGGTGGGCGACGTCGTCAAGTGGCCCGATGGCCGCTACTGCGTCGTGGATACCCTGCCGGAGTCCGGCCATTTCGCGGCTGAATACGGGGAACCGCTAGTTGCGTTCTGGGCGACCGAAACGAATGCCGACATGACTCGGCCGGCCAGCAGCACAAAGCACGTACATGCGTCGTATGCCGTACTCGACGTGCGAGAGCCGAGGCCCTCAGAAGGGAGCAATCCGACATGAGTACTGATCATCCCTGCGTCGCCGTCATCACCGGGGCTCCCGAAGGATCGGGTCGAGACCGCCCGGCGCCTCGCGCGGCACGCCCCGGCGCTTGAGAATCGAGAATGGATGGACCCGAACGAGTGGTGTGCGATTGCGCACGTCGACTTCCGGCCCTCCTTGGCCGGCCGTGGGGCCAATACCGCCGCTCAGCGCGCGGGCAACGGTCCCGTCGAGGCGGGTGAGCAGGTCCTCCGCGCCCTCGTCGCCGCCGGACACCCACCCGGGACAGTGGATCTCGCGGTCCTGCAACAGCTGTCCGCTACGAACCACTTCGAGGTGATCGGCCGCTTCTCCTCCAAGGCCGCCTACGAGGCGCACCTCATCAGCGCGGCGAATCTCGACTACCGCCGCGGTGTGGCGCCGGCCCTCGCCTCCCCCTACGTGGACCGCCTGCTCAGTGCCCGCGGCGAGGGCGGCCTTGCCGAGCGAGACCGTGCCCCACGCCGGGCCCGGGTGGTCAGCCCAGCCGCCGCCGGTGAACAAGATGGTCCCGCCTCCGGTGGCCCGCAGCGCCGGGGCAGCGACCTGGGTGGCCACGATGGCCCCGACGACATCGACGTCGTGGGCCTGGTGCAGGCGGGTGACGTCGCTGCTCAGCAGCGAGCCCGGCGTCAGCATCGATGCGTTATAGACCAGGACCCCCGGCGCGCCGGTGGCTGCCGTCGTCCTCGGGGCGTGCCGCCCTGCGGGTGACGTTGCATGCAACGGTGAGACGCGGTTGACGGCTCAGGCGGGCTGTCCTGCGGCCTCGGGCGCTAGCGGTCGGCGCCAGAACATGGCGTGGATGCCGTCCTCGCCTCTTATGACGAAGTCGACGGCCATCAGCTCCCAGCCTTCGGCTGCGGCGCTGTTCATGTAGTGGGTCAGCTTTTCGGGTTCGTGGTCGTGCTGGGTGCAGAGGTACTCGAATGGGGGTGGCATGCCGCCAGCGTAGGCCCGTTCACGCGGGCTGTCCCGAGTGAGCGGGCTGCTTCCCTCTGGTGCGCCTTGCCGGCGGAAGGTCACGCATGGGCTTGCTGTAGGTGCGGCCCTCGGGCCGGGCGGCGTGGCGCTTGCACAGGACGTGCCCGGCTGCGTCCTCGTCGCAGGCCTGGTCGCGGTAGCCGTCGCGGGTGAGCTCGGCGAGGTGGGCTGCAGTACCTGTCGGTGTCGCGGCTGAAGCATGCTGCCCACACGCAGGTGACGCCGGGGGAGGGGATGCCCGGGCCGATCGACCGCGGGCCTGCGTCAGGGCTGGCAGCGACGGGTGGATGCGCCGGGCCTGGTGCGGTCTCGTCTAGCTCGCGGGCGGCGAGGCCGAGGGGCCATGCGGCCCAGATCGCGGTCCTTCCGGCGGCGCAACGCGAGCGGGTCGAGCACGCACTGGCTCGGGCATCCAGGCTGCACGCCGCCGACCGGAGGCAGCGCGAGGTACGTGAACCATCTGCTGCGGGTGGCGATCCGGGTCGTCAGCCACTACCGCGTGCATGACGCGGATGTGGTCTGCGCGGCGCGGCTGCACGACGCGGTCGAGGATCACGCGGGCGACCTGGCGGCAGATCGAGGCCATGTGGCTGCGCTCGCGGTCTTAGCGACCGAGTTCGGCAGCCGGGTCGGGATGAGCACGAGCAGTACCGCGAGCACGCCCTGGCCAGCCTGGAAGTGAGCCCGTGGGCACGGGTCATTAAGGTGTCGGACTTCACCGACAACGCAGCCGGGCTCATGCACACTACCGGCCCGAAGCTGGACAAGCTCGCGGCGAAGTACCTGCCGCTCGTGCCAGTCCTGCGCGAGCTGTGCTCCGGCCAGACACGCCACTGGACGATGCGGTCAGGAATCCGCCAGTTAGCACTACCGGACTGGCTGAGACGACTTCTGGCGCCAGCTAGACCCAGCAGCATTGCTCGCTCGCACCGATACGATTTCCGCCTGTGGGGTTTCCGGCCCGGATCGCCAGCCCGTCCTGGCCATAATCGAGTCGCCACGTGCTGACCCGGCGCCCGCAGAAATGGGAGAGCACCGCTCGGCTGATCGGATCGGGAGCGGGGCGCCAAGGTGGCCGGTGAATCTTCAATCTGACGGTGATGCTGCGGGTCGGCCAAAGGTGACTGCGTCGCGGACGAGCGGGGGCAATGACCGGAGGAGTTGGAGGTCGGGCTGAGCGCCCAGCGCGTCGTTGATCGTGGCGTACGCCAGGCGGAGGGCCACGAAGGCGGTGATGGAGAAGATCTGGCCGTCATCGAGGCCACTGTCGCGGAGCGCCTGGATGTCGGTGGCAGTCGTCGCGTTCGGGTCCCTGACAACTTTGCGTGCCCACGCGGCCATGGCCTTCTCCTGGGCGGTTAGCCCGGCGTCGCTACCGGTCAGAACGTCGAGGGCCACCCCCACATCCGATTCATTGCTGAGCTTCCCGCTCCATGCCAGCGAGCAGTACGAATCGCCGAGCGTCGACGCGGTGGCGATGACCAGGATCCCGCGCTGGCGGAAGTCCAGGCCGCTCGGCGCGAGTGCCTGGGACATCAGCTCGAATAGCTGGTTCAGGGTGTCTGGCTGGTGCGCCCAAAGGCGAGTTCCGTTCCACACGTAGCCGTCCTCGGCCAGGTCCTCGTCGTACAGGCCCCGAGCTTCTTCGGACAGCGGGGGTTCTTGCAGGAAGCTGCCCGTCATTCGCGTTCCCCACTCTCGGGTTTGCGGGCCAGATAGCCCACTACGTTGATCTCGGCCCGCAGCGGCAGGCCATCCCGTAGCTGTCCCCGCGCCAGTTCGAGAGCCGCGCGGTGGAACTCAGCCTCGCCGACGTTCTGGATAGCCTCGTAGGCCGGTCCGGACGCGGCGAGCGCCCGTGCGTATACGTCCGGATCCGCGAACTCCCACGCAAACGGAACGGCGATGCGCACGACATCGCCGAATCCGCAGGACGCAAGGAGTTGCTCGCCCGCCCCAGGGCGGCCAAGCGCCACCATCTGAGCCTGGTTGTCGACCTTCTCCGCCGCGGCCAGACGGAACGGAGCCAGAACCCAGGCGCCAGGAGACACCTTCAGGTGGCCCCACACCGTTATCCCGAGGCGTCCGCCGGGGCAGAGGATCCGATACAGCTCGGCGACCGCGTCCGGCGTGGTGCCCCAGATCCCGCGGAAGCTAGTGGCGACGTCGAACGACCCTGAATCCCAGGGCAGGGCATGCATGTCGCCGACCCTGATGTCGCAGTCCGCGTTCCGGTCCCTGGCCACGGCGACCAGTCTGGGCGATGCGTCGATGCCAGCACACAACGCACCGCGCAGGCTGGCCAGCTCTATCGCGAGCCCGGACCCGCAAGCGACGTCGAGAAGCCGGTCCCCGGCATCGACGCCTAGCCGGTGGTGCATGTAGACGTATTCCCGGCAGTTGCCCGGCTCGCTGAGGGTCGAGAAGTCCACCGCCTTCCGGCCCCAGCCCTCATCCACGGTCAGCCACTGCGGTGAGTCTGCACTCGCCATCGCTGCTCCTCACAAGTCGCCGCGCCTGCGGCCGGCAGGTGCCGTCAGTCAGGACAAGGATGTCAGGCTCGGCTGGTCTGCGGCCGGTGCCATGGCCGGGCACGGGGACTGATGCGAGGGCAGTCTTACCGCCATGGCCAGTCGCTCCCAGGTACCGCGCGAACGCTCCCCCCTTGGCAGGGTGGCGATTTCACGGGTTCCGCGCGTGCCGAGGGGTTGCCGCGGCCCTCTCGGCGGTGGCTGGGTCGTCGGCGAGCTCGGTCAGCAGCGACTGCGCCGCGCCACGCAGATCCGGGAGCGGGATGACCTCCAGGGCCTTGTCGGCGCTGCGGACCGTGCCGGTCGTGCCGGCGGCGAAGCTGACGCACAGCGCTGCCCAGCGCCGCAGGCCGCCGGACTTTTCCGCCAGCTCGAGCGCGCGGTCGGCGACGGCGGCGTTGGAGATACTCACATGGTCCTCCTCATCACACAGGCGATTGGCTGGCGATAAGCGTCCCGGCCGGTTGTGACTTTCGAAGGACGTTGTGGTGACGCGCTCTCCGCCGCATGTCGTAGGGGTCCAAGCCGACGCCGGCTTGGAACCTGCTGGCCGCGAGTTACGGCAGGCAGCCCCACCCCAGGAGTCCGTCAACGTCACCCCAGGACCGCCCACCGCGGCGCCCGGGCTCGGTCACGCGGCGTCGTTTATCGCGGCCACCTCGTCCGGACTCAGCGCGATACTCGCCGCCGCGACGTTGTCCGCGACGTGGCTGGGAGACCCAGAGCCGGGAATGGGTAGCATGCTCGGCGACCTGGCGAGAAGCCAGGCCAGCACGATCTGGCGCGGGCTGGCGCCGTGGCAGCGCGCGGCATCGGTGATCGCGGGATTCTTATCGGCCTCCTGGATCGGCGCCCAGGGCAGGAAGACCAACTGCTCCTGCTCGCATAGGTCGACCATCGATTCCGAGGACCGGTCGGCGGCGTTGTAGCGGTTCTGTACGGACACAATCGGCGTGATCTGCTGCGCCTCGCGCAGCTGCGGCTCGGCGACGTTCGAGATACCTACATGACGAATCTTTCCCTCGTTCTTGAGGTCGACCAGGGCGCCGATGGACTCCGCTATCGGGATCTTCGGGTCGGGCCGGTGAAACTGGTAAAGCGGAATTTGATCAAGGCGCAGTCGTCGCAGGCTGCCCTCACAGACGGCCCTCAGGTACTCCGGGCGCCCGTCCGGTTCCCATCGCCCAGGGCCCGGTCGCGTTAGACCGCCCTTGGTAGCGATCACGAGATCGTCGGGATAAGGATGCAGGGTCTCGGCGATCAGGTCCTCGCTCACCTCCGGGCCGTAAGAGTTCGCGGTGTCGATGAAATTGACACCAAGTTCCACGGCCCGCCGCAGCGCAGCCTTGGCTACATCTCGGTCCGGGGGGTCTCCCCAGACACCAGGGCCAGTGATCCGCATCGCACCGAACCCGAGCCGGAAGACGGTGAGGTCCCCGCCGAGGTCGATGGTGCCTGCGCTTGCGGCGGTGGGCGGTGTATCCACGCCACGTGCATACCCCGCCATTTCTCGCCAAACCTTGCCGCCAGCGCGGGGCTGGGCGGGCGCACGGTCTCAGGAAGAGTCGCGCACGCGCAACGCCATCGAGAGCGAGATTAGCCAGCCAACGACGGTCCAGCCTAGAAGCGCATTGGTGAGTACGAGGGTGACCAGTCGGGGCGCATGCCGGAAGTAGCCGATGATGCTCGGCAGCCAGTACATGCCCAGGACGACAACGACGAGGGCCAGGGTCGCGACTATGACGATCAAGTCCATGCTGACCATGTCCGATCTTGCTCGGCTTTGTCCCCAGCGAGGCCAACTGTAACGGCTCGAGCCGCTATACGCGCCACGCATCGCAACCTTGCGGGCACACAGTGCAACTGTGACCGGATTGTCACGGCCATCGGGCGGCGCGGGTAGCGAGGCGCGGGCCAAAAGGCGCGGGTCAAAAGGCGCGGGTCAAGCCGCGGCCGGGGGCACCACGACGACCATGATCATTTCGACTGGCTCGTCGCCGTCATTCGCGTATCGGTGGGCAATCCCGCCAGGGAACCGAGCGCACATTTGCGGACCCACGACATGCCGCGTGCCCGCGACCGTGAGCGTCACCGTTCCTGCTCTGACCCAGATCATCTCCCTTGTCGCGGCTGCGTGCGCGTCGCCACCGAAGCTGTCGCCGGGCTCGAGCCGGAAGCTCCAGAGCTCCGCTGCCCAGGGCGCGTCGGTCGCGCCGATGATCACGCCGGTGCCGCCCTGCTGACCCTGCCAGAGCGTGCGGAAAGCGGCCTCGGTTGTGATCGTGACAGCCGGGTCGCCCGAGGTCTCCACCAGTCGTGTTACCGGCACGCCGAATGCGTCGCTGATGCGGGCCAGGGTGGCGAGGTTCGGGTTGGACCTGGCCTGCTCGATCGCGACCAGCACGCCCTTGCTGACGCCCGCGCGCCCGGCCAGATGATCCAGCGACCAGCCTCGCTCGACCCGGAGCGCCTGAACCGCGCGGGCGACCGCGGACGTCACATCTGTCTGCCGTGCCATAGCCTCACGCCCCAGAGGTCCGTCCGGTCGGTGTGTCGGTCGGTATAGTGAACTATGCAGCATCGTAAACCGACCGAGGTCCGATACTGATGGTGACCATTTTCGCGCTGACGGCCGCCGTGCTGTACGGCTCTGCCGACTTCCTGGGTGGCGTGGCGACCAGGCACGGCCAGCTGCTCGGCGTGCTGCCGCTGTCCGCAGGGGCCGGCGCGGTGATCGTGCTTGCTGCCGCCATCTTGTCAGGCCAGCCCGTCCACGTGGCCGGCCTTGGCTGGGGTATCGCGGGCGGCGTAGCCGGCGGCGTCGGGCTGATCATCTTCTACGCCGGGCTCGCGGCCGGGCCGATGAGCGTGGTGGCGCCCGTCTCCGCGCTGACGGCGACGGTGCTCCCGGTTGCCGTCGCGCTGGCGGGCGGCGAACGTGCCACCACGGTCGTTTACGTCGGCGCGTTGCTGTGCCTTGTCGCAGTCGTGGCAGTCAGTTCGGCCGGCCCTCGGCAACCGGACCGGCAGGGCCGGGGCGGCTTGCGAAGACGGGTGACGACAGGCGGATTCCACGTTCGCGCGATGGGCTATGGCGCGGCCGCGGGATCCACGTTCGGCCTGTTCTTCGTGTTTTTGCGGAACGCGAGTCACTCCGGAACTCTGTGGCCTGTAGCCGCAGCCCGCCTCGCCGGACTCGGAGTAATCCTCCTCGTCGCGGCCGTCACCAGGAGCAGGCCGGTACCCGCCAGGGCAAGCGGCAGGCTGCTGCTGGCGACCGTCGGGTCAGGGGTCCTGGATGCCGGGGCGAACATCTTCTACGTGGTCGCGACCAGGGCCGGCCTGTTCGGCCTGGCCGTGGTGCTGACCTCGCTGTACCCGGGTGTCACCGTGCTGCTTGCCCGGCTGACCCTGGGGGAGCGATTGCGGGCCGCCCAGCGGGCGGGCTTGCTGCTTGCCGGAGTTGGCGTATTGCTGGTCACCATCTGACCGGGCCGGGGCCGGACAAGCTCGTGCGGCCGGATGCCATCGCTATGCCATCCAGCCGCACGAACCCCGGGGAAGGGGCCACAGCGCGCGCGTCAGGTCCCGTCGGTGGAGAAATCCTCGTCCGAGTCGCCCGCGCTGGACGGAAAGAGCTTCTCACATACCAGCAAGTAAAGTTGCTCGGGATACGGAATATATGGAACGTTTCGCAGTGCCTGGTCCTGGCCGGCCGACTCCACGATGAACTCGCCGTACCCAAGCAGTCGTCCCGGAAAGGACCGCTGGAAGCTCATGTCGGTCACTTTGGTCAGCGGCATCATTGCCGCCTTCCTGGTGAGAAAGCCGGTAATGAGCAGCAGACGTGCCGTCGTGATGACGAAGTAGTCGACCATCCAGTTGAGGACTTTCCAGACCAGCCACAGCAGCAGGAAGCCCCACAGTATCCAGATGAAGGCGGCGGGCCCGCCGGTGACTACTGTGCCGGTCAGCAGGCCGGCGAGCAGCAGGCCGCCGAGCGCTAGTGCACTGGATGGGATCAGCACTGCCGGGTGCATCCGGACGGCCGCTATCCGGTCCTCGCTGGGCAGCAGGTACTTGTTGATCGAGACCGGGACCCTGGCGGTCTCTGTCGACGCCGGGTCGGCTGCGGTGGCAGAAGGCCCGCCTGGGGACCTCATGGAGAATGGGGGCATCGGTTACAGCTTATTCACGAATTTGGACATCGAGTTGCCGGCCGTTTGCAAGCCGTGAAGCGCGTGCTTGAGGAACCCTGCCGCGCCGTTTGGGTCAGTGGCCAGGTAATACACGATAAAGATAACGATCGCCCATGTGATGACCTTCCGCAACACGTGATCACCTCCCAGATGCGCTCAGAGCTAGCCGTTACCATCAGTAAGCACTCAGTTGCTGGCTGCTGCAAGCCCAGCATAGCCCAGCGCATTTTGCAGGCCAATGACCACTAACCCAGCAACCATAGGGGATCGGCTTACGCGCCAGCGTGCCGACGCGCGGTGAGCCCGCCAGGCAGCGCGTCCCGTATGGTGCGTACCCGCTCTGCGGGCAGATCCATGCATGAAGCCCCGGAGTCTGACACCATTTCCCTTCTGGGACCCAGGCTGCGGAGTGCCGATGACCGATATGAGCGCCAGCGACTTCGCTGTCGTCGTTTACCGGGAAGATGACGTGTGGGAGGTTGATGTCCTGCCTGCGGCACTGACCGAGAACCTGGACGGCCTGATATTGGCAACGCGACAGCAGCCGAGCATTGCCGGGGCGATCGGCTTCGCGGCTGTCGGAGATGACTTCTTTGTCGCTCTTCGGGTAGTAGGCAGTCAGGTTTCCGTCTTCCTTTCCGACGTCACCGCGTCCGTGGACTGGCCACTGGCCAGGCAGGTTCTCGACTACCTGGATATTCCCGTTCCTGAGGAAGAGGACCTCGATCAGGTTCTCCCGGTCGGGGACATGTCGATCTTCGCTGACCTGGGAGTCGACGAGATGGATCTTGGCGCGCTGTCCGGGAATCTCGACCTCTTTCCCGATGAGGTGCTGGCCAGCGTCGCCAGGCGCCTCGGCTTCGGCCCTGCGCTCGAACGCGCGCTGGACTCGGCGCTGGGCGCGTGAGGCCCGGGCCGGGTGACGGGGTACCTGGCCGGCTTCGAGCCGGCAATGCGCGAGGCGCTGGCGCAGGCCAGGGCTGCGGGGCAGGACGTTCCGGTGGGGGCCGTGGTGCTAGACGGCTCAGGACAGGTGATTGGCCGCGGTCGTAACCGTCGCGAGGCAAAGTCCGATCCGACCGCACACGCGGAGGTCGTCGCTATTCGCGCTGCTGGCCAGGCTCGCGGCAGCTGGCGGCTGGACGACTGCAGCCTGGTTGTCACACTGGAGCCTTGCACGATGTGCGCGGGGGCGGTACTCGCGGCCCGGCTGCCCAGGCTGGTCTACGGCGCCAGCGACCCGAAGGCGGGTGCGGCCGGCTCTATCTGGGATCTGCTGCATGACCCGCGGCTAGGCGAGCCGGTCGAGGTAATCGGCGGCATCTTGGAAGAGGATTGTTCCGTCCTCCTGCGTGACTTCTTCGCGCGCCGCCGGTGACCGGCCTTACTGCCGGAAGCGCGGGCAGAGTCCATCCCGGTTTGCCACCCCACAGGCTGCAGCCGCCGGCGAGTCCAGCTGGCTCGTGCCTAGAGTAGGCTCTGCTGCGGTGGAGTCGCCTAGTGGCCGAGGGCGCACGCCTCGAAAGCGTGTGAAGGGGCAACCCTTCCGTGGGTTCAAATCCCACCTCCACCGCCACTGACCTACGAGAACGCCCCGGATGCCCGCTGCCAAAGCTCGTCCTGGTCTGGCAACGGTCTCATTTGCTGGTCTCAGTTGCGAACCACCGACGGCCATTCGCAAGGGTCGCCCGTAGGCGTTGTGCCTGGTCACAGGACCGGGGAACCGAAATGAACTCACCTGCGCACGCCCTCCGATCGTGTGAACCTCAGCTGCGGTCTGGCAGGATCCGCGGGGGCAGAGAGCTTAGCCCGCCGTGGCGGGCTCGGTCCGGCGGAGCCTGTAGATGTCCGTCTGCGGCGTACGCATGGCCAGGGCGAGCATCTGATCGAGGTCATCATGAACCGATAGGTGGCAGCCAGACAGCAGGTCGGCCTCGCCCGCCGCGATCCGGATGAGCAGCCGGGTTGGCCAGACGGGATCTGCGCCGTGCCCGGTGGCGAGTTGGTGACGCAGCCAGGCGTCGCGGCGCGCCTCGCTGGAGCCGGGGGCTGCGCCCCCTGCGATCGCGCTCGTGGTGAGGCCGATCGGAAGCAGGCCCGGGTCGACGCTAAAGACGTGGACGCCATCGGTACGGATCTCGGCGGCCACATTCTCTGTCAGCTTTATGATCGCCGCCTTAGAGACTGCATATGCGGTCTGCCGTGGCCAGCGCAGCGCGCCGGCTTGGCTGGTGATGTTCACGATCCGGCCGTTTGCGCGCGCGATCATTTCGGGCAGCACGGTCCGTGTGCACAAGTACGCACTGCCGAGGTTGACCTGCATCGTTTCCCACCACGAGTCTGTCTGGAGATCCCAAGTGTTACCGGACGGCCCGGCGATCCCGGCATTATTGACGAGCAGGTCGATAGGGCCCAGCTGACTGCGGACGCGGCCGATCGCGCGCTCGACGTCGCGCGGTCGGCTGGCGTCGCCGGCTGCGGCCATTGCGCAGCCACCGGCACGGGTGATGTCGCCGACCGCGGCGGCGAGCTCATCCGCGGATCTCGCCATCAGGCCCACAGCCGCGCCGGACTCCGCCAGCGCCTGGCCAAGCAGCCGGCCGAGGCCGCGGCTGCCGCCGGTAACGAGGGCGACGGCGCCGCAAAGTGGCTGGCCGGGACGCGGATCGTTCATCGGGGTGGCCCAGCCGGGGGCGCTGTCGCATGCTCGCGGCTGGCCAGTGCCTGACGCAGGATCTTGCCGGACGGGGACTTCGGGATTTCATCGATGAACTCCAGCCGCCGGATCTTCTCGTGGGGCGCGACCTGCCGGGCCACGAATGTCATCAGATCGTCGGCGCTGACCGGCTGATGAGTGACCACGAAGGCCATGGGAATCTCGCCAGCCTCGTCGTCCCGGCAGCGGATGACCGCAGCGTCGGTGACGGCGGGATGGGAGAGCAGGATTGCTTCCAGCACGGCCGGGGCGACCTGGTGACCCTTGTACTTGATGATCTCCTTGCACCTGCCCACGATGCGGAATCGACCCGCTTCATCGGCGACCACGATGTCGCCGGTGTGGATGAAGCCACTCGCGTCGACGGCGGCGGCGGTCGCCTCGCGGTTGTTCAGGTAGCCGCGCATATTGGCTGGGCCGCGCACCAGCAGCTCACCGGCGGCGCCGGGGGGCACGTCCAGCGCGGTGACGGGATCGATGACCCGGCACTCGACACCCGGCAGCGCCGGGCCGAAGCAGTCAAGGCTGGCCTCGGTGTCATCGGGCATCGCATGGCTCATACCGAATTCGGTCATGCCATAGGCCTGGTTGACCCTGCAGCCAAGGTGCTGCGCGCACGCACGGGCCAGATCGGCGCCGAGCGGGGCGGCACCCGAGGTGATCAGCCGCAGGCTGGAGATGTCGAACTCACTCGCGGCCGGATGGGCGGCCAGGGCCAGCACGATCGGCGGGACCACCGTGACCCTGGTGACCTTGTACCGCTCTACGAGCCGCAGGAACTCGCGCGGTTCGAACCGCGGCATCGTCACAATGGTCGCTCCCTCGCGCAGCCCGAGGTTCAGGCAGGCCTGCAGGCCGAAGATGTGCCACCACGGCAAAGCGGCGAGAAGGACGTCAGCCTCGCGGACCTGGTGCACAGCGCGAATCTGGCACAGGTTGGCGACGAGGTTGCGATGGTTGAGCATCACTCCCTTGGGCAGCCCGGTGGTACCGCTGGAATACGGCAGGTAAGCCAGGTCATCGGGGCCAGCGGCGAGATCGGCCGGACCGGCCACCGGCGCGTCCAGCAGGGAGGCGAACGGCAGGGCTCCCGGCGCGCCGCCGAACGCGAAGACCGACTCGGGGCCGAGCCCCGCCGCTGCGGCGGCCGCGCGTCCATGTTCCTCGAGTACCGCTGCGGGAGCGATCATCCATCGCGCACTGGAGTGCGTGAGCTGGCGGGTCAGCTCGGCGGCAGGGGCGAGCGGATTTACCGGGCTTACCGCCCCGCCCGCTAGTACGCCGGCATGGAACGCAATGGCGAATTCGGGGCAGTTCGGACTGGCCAGCGCGATGACATCGCCATGCCCGACGCCGCGGCGCGCCAGCCCGGCGGCGGCCGAGTAGATGGCGGTCGCCAGGTCGTGGTAGTTAATCACCCGGCCGCTAGTTCCGTCGATGATGGCGGCCTTGCGGCCTCCCTCGGCGGCGTGAGCCAGGATGAACTCGGTGAGCCTCAGGCCTGACAGTGGGACAGGCGGATGCGGGCTGCGGATGATCACGGGCGTCCTCCCTGCGGGTGTTGGTATCAGCACCCAGGCTGCCGTCGCCGCAGGCTGGGAACATCGTGCAGTTGCTGGATTCCCGCACGGGGGTGTCGTAGGGACGGAACGGCGGCCGGATACGTCAGTGCGTGCACGCGGGCAGATGTGGCCCGGCGTGAGAGACGTGAGTAAGACTGGGAGCTATGCCCGTCACAGGCAACCTTCCTGTGCAGCTGACCAGCTTCGTGGGCAGGACCGCCGAGCTTGCTCAGGTCCGCGCGCTACTGGATAGCTCGCGGCTGATCACGCTGACCGGATCCGCGGGATGCGGCAAGACCCGCCTAGCGCTGGAAGCCGCCGCCGGCGTGGCGGGGAGCCACGCCGATGGCGTCTGGCTGGTCGAATTGGCCGGGCTGAGCGACCCGGCACAGGTCGCGGAGTGGGTCGCCGCCGCTCTTCCGGTACGCCAGCATGCTTCGTCCGCCGACCCCGCGAGCGTGGCTGCCGCGATCGGGGCCAGGAATCTGCTGATCGTGCTTGACAACTGCGAGCACCTGATCCGCGGCTCCGCCGAGATGGCAGAGTCCCTGCTGCGGGGCTGCCCCAGTCTGACGATTCTGGCGACCAGCCGGGAGCCTCTGGGCGTGCCCGGCGAGGTTACGTGGCGGGTGCCATCCCTCTCGTTCCCGCCTACCGGCGTGGTCGCCCAGCAGGCGGACATGACCGGATACGACGCCGTACGACTATTCCTGGACCGGGCTGGCTATGCCCGTCCCGGCTTCGAGCTGACAGACTCGAATGCGGCCGCGGTGACAGACATCTGCGTGCGGCTGGACGGAATCCCGTTGGCGATCGAGTTGGCTGCAGCAGGCGCTCGGGTGCTGACCGCCGCGCAGATCGCGAACGAACTGCACGACCGGCTCGGGCTGCTAGGTGGCGGCGCCAGGACCGCCGCGCCCCGGCAGCAGACGTTGTCTGCTTCCATTGGCTGGAGCTACGAACTGCTGCAGCCGCCTGAACGACAGGTCCTGCAGCGCCTGTCGGTTTGCGCGGGTGGGTTCACGCTGGAAGCGGCCGAGTTCATCGGCGCCGCTAGCGATGTCGATGCGCACCAGATCCTCGGCCTAGTGTCTCAGCTCGCCGATAAGTCGCTGATCCTGGCCGGGGGAGAGGGGACCGATGGACGCTTCCGGATGCTGGAGAGCATCAGGGAGTACTCGGCCCGGCGGTTGGAGGAGGCAGGTGCAGGGGGCCGTGCGCGCGAGCAGCATTTCGACTTTTACCTCAGCTACGCCCGCCGCCGGCCTGATGAGCGGGACGACCAGTACCGAGAGCGACTGCGCGCCGACTATCCCAATCTCCGGCAGGCGCTGGAATGGGCTGCCGCGCACCAGGACCAGGGGTTGCTTGAGCTCGCCACATTGCTGGTGGCCTACTGGTCGGTAAGCACAAGGCTGGCCGAGGCCCAAAAGTGGCTGCGCGTCGCTATCAGCGCCAGCCCGGCCGCTGACACCGCATTGCGAGCCAGAGCGCTTGGCGGGCTAGCGCAGGTAGCCGGCCTGGCGTTTGACTTCCCCACTGCGGCGGATGCCGGTGCGCAAAGTCTGACGATGTTGCGCGAGCTGGACGATAAGCCCGGGATTGTTCAGGCCCTCATCAGTCTCGGATTCATCGCGGCGCCAATGGCAGCGCCGGATTCGGGCCGCGGATACCTCAGCGAGGCTGTCGCTCTCGCCGGCGAGCTCGGCGATGAGCCTTCGCAGGCATACGCGCTCGCGCTGCGAGGCCGGGCCGCGATCAACCGGCCGGCTGACCGGCCGAGCGCGCGGGTCGCCGTGCGCCGCGCTATCGAGATCAGCCGCCGGTGCGGCGACGTGCGCACTGAGGGAACGGCCGTGCTCGAGCTTGGCGTGCTCAGTGCGCTCGACGGCAACCCGTCCGAGGCCATGCCCTACCTGGAGGAGGCGCTGCCGTTGCTGCGAGTGTGCGGGGAGGCATTCTTCCGCTCGCTCTGCCTGGTCTGCATGGTGCACTGCCTGGCGATTGTCGGCGCAACCGAGAAGGTCGACCAAGCATGCGCCGAGCTTGACGAGATCACCGCCGAGCTCGGTGCCGCAACGCTCTACTACGTGTACTGGGCCCGCGGCTGGGCCTCCTTCTGCCTTGGCGAGTGGGACGCGGCGATACTGGCCTACCAATCCGAGCTGACCTATCCGGGACCGGTTGGCCTCGCTGGCCTACCGGTCGCGACCCTCGCCTGGTCGCAGCTGCGAGCCGGTCACAGCGATGGGGCGCTACGGACTCTGGGCGAGTTTCTCGGCGCGAATGACCCGGCCAGGACCTGCCCGGCACTGCCACTCGCGGTACGGGCGCTGGTCGCCCGGGCCCAGGGCGACCTTGGCTTTGCCTGGGACACTGCGCATCAGGCTTTGGCCGCTGCCCCCGATGACCCGTTCGGCAAGCTCACGATGTGGACCTGCCTTACGGTTATGGCCGCGGTGAGCGTCGATGCTGGCGACCACCTGCTGGCGGCCCGTCTGGCCGGGGCCGTCTCCCGGCTCGGCGCAGAAATCGGCATCGCCGACCTTCCGGCCCACGCTCAGCTGCTGGAATACGTGCGTGCGGTGTGCCATCAGTCCATGGGCGCGGACGCTTACGCCCGCGCGGAGGCTGAGGGCGCGCGAGCCAATGCGGCCGATGCCCTCGCCTATGCCAACCGCGGCCGCGGCGCCCGGCTCAGGCCGGCCAGCGGCTGGGACAGCCTGACCCCTACCGAAATCCGAGTCGCCGCCGCTGTGAGTGACGGACTGTCCAACCCGCAGATCGCAGACCGGATGTTCATATCCAGACGCACCGTCACAACACATTTGACGAGCATCTTCCGGAAACTCGGCGTCTCCTCGCGAGCGGCACTCGCGGCCGCCGAAGCCCGCAACCAGAGCGAAGACGGCAGGCGGGCTCGCTCCATGCCCCGCCCGCCAGACGCCTAGCGCGGCACCGAGCGCAGGCGTGGGACCACGCGAACGCGACTGTCACTTTGAACACAATGTTCAAGGCAGGCCTGCTGCGCAAAGACGACTCGGCGATCCCAGGCCGCTTCAGCCTGGTCCCCGACTCCGCCTGTCCTGAGCGGGAAAGGTCGTGAGCAGGTCACGGATCTCAGTCCGGCCACAGCTGCCGGATGGCCGCGGCCATCGCGGCAGGCCTCGGCTGGCACTCTGAACCATTGTGATACCATACTGGTATGGCCATGACACTGCGGTTGCCGCCCGAGATCGAAGACCAACTCAAGCACGTCGCCGAGACTGAGCATCGGAGCGTCCAGCAGACAGTGCTAGTCGCGATCGAAGAGTATCTTTCGGCGCGCGAGACCGCCGAGATCCTCGCGGACCCGGCGGCACTCCGGGGCTTGGCCGACGCCCGCGAGGCCGAGCGGGCCGGCGACGTGGTCTACGGGACCGATGCTGCACGCGCGCTGCTTGCCGAGCGCAGGCGGTGACTGCCGACCCCTACGAACTCGGGATGACCCGCCCGGCGCGGCGGGCTATCTCCGAACTGCTCCCGGAAGACGTCGCCGCCGCGGCCGTCGAATTCATCACGGGTCCGCTTCTCGACGCGCCGAACCGCGTCGGTAAGCCGCTACGAGACACCCTGTCCGGATTTCATAGTGCGCGGCTCGGCACCATGTGGCGCGTGATCTACCGGGTTGATGAATCGAAGCACGCGGTCATCGTGCAGGACATTCAGCGTCGATCGACTGTCTACCGGCCCCGGTGAGGACCTGCCCGGCGGCCACGGCTGCACACTGCCCGCGTATTCGGCTGACTCACTTCAGCCTGCCCGCTCGCCTTGACGCCCGTCCCGCCCCCGCACCGCCATGGCCAGTACGACTGCGATCCGGCCGACGGCCTTGGGGCATGGTCTCAGTTCTGGTCTCATTCGCCGCTGACCGGGGCCGCCTGCAAAGGTACGCTACCTGCGTGTTCCCGCTGGTCAGGAACGGTCCTGACCCCAGGTGAACAGATGGGCGCAGTTCTCGAAAGCGTGTGAAGGGGCAACCCTTCCGTGGGTTCAAATCCCACCTCCACCGCCATCACAGCAGCGTCCCGTCGCCGCCGGTCGATGGGTGCAGGCCTGCGGCGGCGAGCGCGCGGCCGGCGTCAGCGCCGGGATCGGCGCGCGCGGATCCGCAGCCCAGCGGCCGGCCTGGGGCCGCATTGCCGAGGCCATCGCGCTGGCCGAGCAGACCCTGGCCGCCCGCGAGCGCGCCCTGGGGCCCGGCCACCCGACACCTTCGCCTCTCGGAACAACGTCGCCAGCAGCTACCAAGCGGGCCGGACCGCCGACGCCGCGCGGTTCGGGCCCGAGCCATGGGCCGGACCCGGTGGCATTCATCGCGGCCCAGTCCATCGGTGAGCCCGGCACGCCGCTGACGATGCGACCTTCCACAAGGCTGGCGCCGACGTTTGAGTCGTAGGTGCCGCGATAACAGCACTGATTCCTCGAGCGTCCGCGGGGGAGCGACGAAAGCTCTGGGGATCACCCGGTTCTGGGCGCCGGCGGTGAGGGCCTGCAGCAGCTGCGCGCCCTCGCGGAGATCGTTGAGATCACCAGCGACGATAACGTCCGCATTGTCGGCGGGCAGATGGCCTCGCTGCTACTCGTCGCCTTCCCGGTGCCCGGCATCGCAATGCGCCGCACCCGGGATGCGGACACGGCCAGCACGACCGAGCTGGCTGGCTCCGGCGTCTTGCACGACCGGCTGATCGCCCGCTGGTGGGCCACCACGGCCGGAAATCACTACATTCGTACCATGCCAGAGCTCGGTGTCCCGAGCCGGTCGGCACCGGGGCTGCCGTACTGGCAGACGGCGTCACTGCTATTGCTTACGTCGCCAGCGGCTCAGGCCGCCCGCGCGTTGCCGCGGCTCCGGGTGCGCCCACTCGGGCGGAATGTCAGCGGGAACGCCGTCGTCCTCGACCAGGCCGGCCACCAAGCCGCGGGCGGTGTCGAGGTTGGCGCCGAGGTCGGCTAGCACTCGCCAGGCAAGTCCATCGCGCTCCCCGATCAGCCCGAGCAGTATGTGCTCCGCGCCCAGGTAGCCATGGCCAAGTTTTAGCGCCTCACGCGAGGCGCGCGCGAGAACCTTCTGGGCCTCAGGCGTGAACGGGAGGTGCCCTTCTGGGGATCTCGAGAGGGCCATCGTCCGCCAGGGCGTCTGCCTGGCGACGGCCACGGCCAGCACGCCCTGGCGAATCGACTCCGGGCTAATCGCGAGCATCTCCAGCGCCTTGCGTGCTGCTCCGTTGCCCTCGATCAGCAGGCTCAGCAGCAGGTGCTCGGTACCGATGGCATTACTCTCGAGCTGGATGGCCTGCTCTCGCGCACCTTGGATCGTCAGGCGTGCCTCATCGGAGAATCGCTCGTACATTGACCCCGCTCTCGGTCTCAGTGCCCATATTGGCACGCTGCAGCCCCAAGCCAGCGGAGCGGGCCAGCTAGCCGGGGGCGGCAGGAGAGCCGACCGTGACCGCCGGCTCGCGCGTCATCGCCGACGCGTATCGTTAGGAGATCAGCTGCTGGCCGCCGTCGATGTCGTAGGTCCCGCCGGTCAGGGCGGTGTTGGCCATGATGTGCACGGCGAGCGCGGCGACCTCGGCCGGGCCGACCACGCGCCGGATCGGCAGCGTCGCGCGGAGCTGGTCGCGGCGAGCTTCGAGGTCGTCGCCGAGCAACGACGCGGATAGCGGCGAATCGACGAATCCAGCCGCGATCAGGTTGACCCGGATCGGCGCCACCTCGACCGCGAGGTTGGCGATCAGGGCGGGCAGCGCGGCGGTACCCGCGGCACTGAGGGACAGGCCGGGTCCGCGCTCCCCGGACGTGCCGGCCATGAACAGCAGCGTGCCGCCCGGCCGTACCTTGCCGGTGGCCTGCTGCGCGACGGTAACAGCCAGCCATATGTGCGCGTCGAAATCGCGGTGGGCCCGCTCGCGGTCTAGGTCGGGGAGGGGCGCATAGTACGGGCCAGGGCCGGTGACCAGCACGTGGTCGATCGGTGTGGGCAGCTCCTGGAAGAACGTCGCCAGCTGGCCGGAGTCGGTGGCGTCGAAGGCCGCGGTGCGCTTCGCGCCCACTTCGACCGCCGCCTGGCTGAGCCGGTCGGGATTGCGGCCGGTGAGGATGACATCGGCGCCCTCAGCCCGGGCGCGCCGGGCTGTCTCTAGCCCGATGCCAGAGCTGCCGCCGATCAGCACGACGGTCTGCCCGGCCAGTTCCGGTTCGCGCCGGGTGGACTCCGGAGTGGTGGCGCTCGTCATGATTCCTCCTATGGGCGATATCGGCGACCTATCCCTCGGCCGCCGCCCTCGCCTCACTCGTCGCCGCGGTGCGCCCTCCTCATCAGATCGCCGGGCAGCTCTTAGATCGCGGCGGCAGCAGCATCGCGGCAGCAGCAGCTTGGTGCGGTTTCGCAGAGGAACAGCCCAGGCACCTGGATACCCCATGGCCTGGTTCCTCAAGCTGCCCGGCACGGTAGCGTCACGGCACGGTTAACGAGCGGCCAGGCTTGCTGGCCAGGCGGAGTGTGGGCTTGAGCGCTGACGGGCACGCCTACCGGCAGGCACACAGGTGCTTCCTGGCACATCCAAGTCCTTGGGGCAGACCGACATGAGCACCGTTCAGGTAGCCCCGCGGCTCCAGAGGAAAGGCGGTAATCCCGTGCGTTCCGACATCGTCCCCGGCGGCACCTTCCCCGATTACGCTCTCCCGGACCACACCGGCACCGTCCGTACGCTGAGCGAGCTTCAGGGCCGCGATCCGCTGGTCCTCACCCTGGCCCGCGGCAACTACTGCCCGAAAGAGCACCAGCAGCACCTCGAGCTGGCGGCCAACTACCCGAAGATCGCGGTCGCCTACACCCAGGTCGCCACCATCGCCACCGACGACCACCACGTCCTGCAGGAGTTCCGCGCGTCCGTGGGCGCCCAGTGGCCCTTCCTGTCCGATCCCGGCCGCACCGTCCAGCAGGACCTGGACATCCAGGAGTACACCGACCCCGAGCACAACCCGATGATCCCGCACACGCTGGTGCTCAAGCCCGGACTGGTCATCCACAGTGTCTACAACGGCTACTGGTTCTGGGGCCGCCCGTCGTTCTACGACCTATGGCACGACCTGCGTGCCGCCACCGCCGAGATCCGCCCGGACTGGGATCTGAGCACCCCGGGCCTCCGCGAAGCCTGGGACGCCGGCGACTACTCGAGGTTCCACGGCTGGGACCGGCGGTCCCCCCAGTCGAAGCCGACATCGTATGAAGGACCGGGGCGGACCAAGTAACGCACGCTCACCGGGCTTGCCTTGCGGCGCTTGGCTGAGTCGCGGCGAAGTATGCAAGCACAGGTCACCTGGCCGGCAAAAATCACCGAAGGGGCAGTCGCAGTGCGCACACCAGTATGCGAGATGCTGGGGATCGAACAACCGATCGTCTTGGCACCCATGGTCGACATTCCCGGGCTGGCCGCGGCGGTCTCGAATGCCGGTGCTCTCGGCATGGTGACGCTGACCTGGTCCGATGACATCGGAGCCGTCGTCAGGAAGACGGCGGCGCTGACCGCGCGGCCGTTCGGCGGCAACTTCGTGCTCACCTCGGATCGTCACCGTCCCCTTCACCAGGCTCTTGATGCCGGCTTGCGGATCGTCTCGTTTTTCCTGGGGGATCCCGGCGGCTACGTCGAGGCCGTGCACGACGCCGGGGGAATCGTCATGCACACGGTTGGCAGCGCCGAGGAAGCACGGCGGGCAGTTGCCTCCGGCGTCGACGTGATCGTCGCCCAGGGCTGGGAGGCCGGCGGTCACGTGGGGAGTACCGTCGCGACACTGCCGCTGGTGCCCGCAGTGGTCGACGCGGTGACGCCGGTGCCGGTAATCGCGGCCGGCGGGATCGGCGACGCTCGCGGAGTCGCCGCGGTTTTCGCCCTCGGCGCGCAGGCCGCGTGGCTGGGCACGCGGTTCCTGCTGGCCAAGGAGATGCCGATCCACGAGGACTACCGGCGCCGGGTGGTAGCCGCGGCCGAGACCGACCCGCAGTGGTACCCCAACCTGTACGACGTCGGATGGCCGGACTCTCCCCACCGCGCCCTCCGCAACTCCACCGCTGCCGCGTGGGAAGCCGCGGGCTGCCCCCCAGACGACCAGCGGCCAGGAATAGGCGACGTGATCGCGCACCTCGCCTCCGGCGAGGCAATCGTCCGCTACGAGGGAGCGCCGCCCATGATCGGGACCACCGGGGATATCGAAGCGCTCTCGATGTGGGCCGGGCAGAGCGTCGCACTCGCCAGACAGCCACAGTCAGCGGCGGACATCGTGGCCGAGCTCACTTCCCGCCTATGACGTGAGCACACGAGACCGGAGAAGGCATGGGTGAAATCCTGAGCATTGACGGCGGCCGAACCGCCTGTCACTGAGCTACCCAATGCCGACTACGTCAGGAGCGCGACAATGGACGATGACGCCCAGGTCAGGGCGAGGATCATGGGGCATTGGCAGGCCTCCGAGCAGGGGAACAGCGAGGCGGAGAACGCCATCTACGCGGCCGACGCGATCCTGGACTACCCGCAGTCGGGAGAAAGGTTCCGCGGCCGCGCGACCATCGCGGCGCAGCGCGGCGGCAATCCGGCGAACCGGCACTTCACCGTGCGGCGGATCACCGGCGCCGGGGACCTGTGGGTGAGTGAGTGTGTGATCACCTACGACGGCGTGCCCTCCGACTCGGTGAGCATCATGGAGTTCTCAGCTGGCCTCGTAGCCCATGAGACTCAGTACTTCGCCGACCCCTTCGACGCGCCCAAGTTTCGGGCCGCACTGGCGGAGCAAATGCCGGGCCGTTCCGGCTGATGCCGACGATCTTGACAGTCCAGGGTCACTTCTGACCAGGTCAGCGCCTCCGCAGCCAACGCACTCATCGCGGGGGTCGTTAGGGCTGCAAGGGTGATTGTCGGCAGCAATCGGCCGAAGCGCCTGCATCCTGGCCCGGCCGCCGAAGCGCCATCGACGCTGCATCAGACAGCCAGCCCATGCCAAAGGAGATGCCGACATGCCGAGCCAGGCAATGCAGGACTCGATCGACGCCTTGAGGGACCGGCAGAAGGCCGCTGTCGGCCAGGCCCCGCCGACGCTGCAAGAGCTCCGCGCCGCCTTCACCCCCGGCGACCGCCTTCATCCGGTGCCTGACGACGTGCTGGTGAGCGACGTGACCGCGGGCGGGGTGCCAGCCCACTGGCTTTCCGTCCCCGGAGCCGACACCGGCCGGGTGCTGCTGTTCCTGCACGGCGGAGGCTACGAGCTGGGGTCGCTGCGCAGCGACGGCGAGCTAGCCGCCCGGCTGGGACGGGCCAGCGGGATGCGGGTGCTATTCCCTGAATACCGGCTGGCCCCCGAACATCCCTTCCCCGCCGCCATTCACGACGTCCTGGCCGCATGGCGCTGGCTGCGCACCGACCAGGACCTGAGCGCAGGATCCATAGCGGTGGCCGGCGACTCGGCCGGCGGAGGGCTCGCCGTCGCCCTGCTCGTGGCCACGCGTGACGCCGGGGAGGCATTGCCTGCGGCCGCCGTACTGATGTCCCCGACGGTGGATCTGACTAGCTCGGGAGCCTCGATGACCGAGCGCGCCGATCAGGATCCGATCTCCACCGCCGCGATGCTCCGTCAGTTCGCCTCCGACTACCTGGCCGGGGCTGACCCTAGGACGCCCCTGGCCTCGCCGCTGTTCGCCCCACTGTCCGGGCTCCCGCCACTGCTTGTGCAGGTAGGCACGGCCGACCTGCTGCTCAGCGATTCCGAACGCCTGGCCACAGCGGCAGCCGACGCCGGGGTCGACGTCACCCTGGAAATCGGCGACGGCCTGCCCCACGTCTACCAGATCCTGCTCGGCACCCCCGAGGCAGCCGAAGCCACCGAGCAGATCGGGACGTTCCTGCGGGCTCGGGTTCGCTAACCAGACCGCCTGCGGAATGTCGCCTCGAAGACCTAACCGCAGGACAAGCTCGCCTGACCACGCGGCGCTAGTCCAGGTCGAGCACCCGCACGTGCAGCACGGATCGCTGCTGCAGGGCCGCGCGCAGTGCCCGGTGCAGGCCATCCTCTAGGTACAGCTCGCCATGCCAGCGGATTACATGGGGGAACAGGTCGCCGTAGAACGTCGAGTCCGTCGCTAGCACGGTGTGCAGGTCGAGCACGTTTTTGGTGGTGATCAGCTGGTCGAGCCTGACCGGGCGGGGCGGGATATCCGCCCACTCCCGCCCGGTCCGGGCATGATCGGGGTAGGGCCGCCCGTCCCCGACCTGCTTAAAGACCACGCCCCGAGTTTAAAGGAGTATGGCGAGTGGCGCCGAGGTCCTCCGCTGGCCAGGCCGCCTGGCCCCTGGCCGCCGTGGGTGGCAGCATCGGGCGTATGCCCAGCGAACGACGCAGGCCTGCAGCGAAGACTCCGCAGAAGCAACCTCGCACGGCGCACCAAAGTGGCGCCAAGCTTGCCCGTTACCAGGCGATGCGCGACTTCGCCCGGACCCCAGAACCTGCCGGGGCGGACGTGGCCGGCCACGGAGCGCAGCCCGTTCCGGTAAAACCGCGGTTCGTAGTTCAACGGCACCGTGCCCGGCGGCTGCACTATGACCTGCGATTTGAGATCGACGGCGTGCTGGTGAGCTGGGCAGTGCCGAACGGCCCGACGCTGGACCCCGCGGCCAAGCGGCTGGCAGTGCATGTGGAGGACCACCCGATCGAGTACCTCGAGTTCGAAGGCGTCATCCCGTCCGGCGAATATGGCGGCGGTGACGTGATCGTCTGGGATCTGGGCACCTGGGAGCCGCACGAGACCGACGATCCGGCTGCCGCAGTGGCGGCCGGCGAGCTGCACGTGGACGTCACCGGGCACAAGCTGCGGGGCCGCCTGATCCTGGTCCGCCGCGGGCGCAGCCGGGACGATGAGAAGCAGTGGCTGCTGCTGCACAAGGACGACGACGAGGCAGTGCCCGGCTGGGATCCCGAGGACTACCCGCAGTCGGTCTTGTCCGGCCGGACCAACGAGCAGGTGAAAGCCGACCCGGACCGGATCTGGCGGTCGGACCTGCCACCCGCGCAGGCGACCATTACCCTGCACCCCGCGCCGATCAACGGCCCGACGCCGGACGAGCTAGCGGAGCTCGATGCGATCAGGCGCAATGGCAGCTGGCACGTATTCGGCCGCGAGCTGCGGCTGACCAACCTGGACAAGGACCTGTTTCCTGCCCGCGCGGGGGAGCCGCCGGTAACCAAGCGGGAGCTGATCAGGTATTCGGCGGTCATTGCCCCGGTGATCCTGCCCTACCTGGCCGGCCTGCCGCTGAACATGCACCGGTTCCCTGGCGGAGCGGGCGAGCCGGGCTTCTGGCATAAGCAGCTGCCCGAACACGCGCCGGACTGGGTGCCGCGCTGGCACAATCCCGACGCCGGCCGGGATAAGACGTCCACGTACCTCGTCGTGGACGAGGCGGCCGCGCTGCTCTGGGCGGCGAACTTCGGTGCGCTTGAGTGGCACGCCTGGACGGCGCTGGCCAGCGATCCCCGCAGCCCGACGTACGCGCTGATCGACATAGACCCCGGCACGGCAACGACCTGGGACGACGTTCTGGTGCTGGCCAGGCTGCACCGGTCAGCACTCGAGCACCTGCGCGTACGGGCACAGCCGAAGCTCACCGGGAGGCGTGGTATCCAGATCTGGATTCCGGTAGCTGACGGCCTCAGCTACGAAGACACCCGCGGCTGGGTGGAGCAGCTGTCCAAGACGATCGGCGCGGTGGTGCCCGAGCTGATCAGCTGGAAGTGGGACGTCAGCGAGCGATCCGGGCTGGCCAGGCTCGACTACACCCAGAACGTGAGCAACAAGACCCTGGTGGCTCCCTACAGCCCGCGCGCCGCACCCGGCGCTCCCGTCTCGGCCCCGATTAGCTGGGATGAGCTTGACGATCCAGGGCTGCGACCCGATGGCGTCACTATCCGTACAATGCCGGAACGGGTCGCCAGCCGGGGAGATCTATTCCGGTCGGTGCTTGGCGGTCAGCAGCGGCTGCCGCCAGTGACCTAGCACCTGCTATGTACGCTCGCAGGTTCGGCGGTCGTCAAGGCTGGCCGACTGGGCGGCTAGCTCCGAGCCTGATCACCAAGATTCCTGCGGTGAGGCCAATCGCGAGCTCGTCGGCCTGCCAGCTGACGCTCAGCGCCTGATAATGCGTCGGCACCGTCAGCAGGCAGATGCCAGTTTCGGGATCCCAGATCCGCACCGTCCTGTCATTGCCGGCGCTAGCGAGGGCAGGCCGGTGGTTCAGGCTGACCGGACAGACGCCGGTCACCCACGCTTGATGACTTTGCAGGACCGTACGCTGCCTCCCGGCCGCCGGGTCCCAGATCCGGACCGTGCCGTCGTGACTGGCGCTGGCGAGCGCGGGCTGGCCGGCCACTACTACTGGGCACATGCTGGTCACCGAGCCCTCGTGACCGAGCAGGACCTCCCTTTGCTCATGACTGGCCAGGTCCCAGATCCGGATCGTGCCGTTGTTGTCGGCGCTCGCGAGTGCTGGCCGACCGGCCACCGTGACGGGGCACACGCTTGCCACCCATTCCTCGTGGCCGGACAGTACTGCCCAGACTTCCATCGTGGCGACATTCCAGATCCTTACCATTCGATCGGCGCAGGCAATTGCCAGCAGCTCGTGGCCGTCGAACTGGACTGCACAGATGTCGTTGGGTCCGCCGATATGTCCGGGCAGAGTCGCGCGCTGCTCGCCAGTGGCCGGATCCCAGATCCGGACAGTGCCGTCGTTTCCAGCGCTCGCCAGCGAGGGCCTGGCCATAGTGACCGGGCACAGGCCGTTGATCGGACCCTGGTGACCACGCAGGCTCGCTCTCGGCTCGCCGGTATCGGCCGCCCAGATCCGGATGCTGTCGGCGCTCCAGGTGCTGGCTAGCATCGGCTGGCCGAGCACAGTGACCGGACATGCCCGCGTGACCTTGGTGTCCTGGCGCGGCAGCGAGGACTCCGGCAGGTCGCGTTCGAAGTCCCAGATCCGCACGGTGCCGTCGTCACCTGCGCTGGCAAGAGTCGCATGCCCGGATACCGACACCGGGCACACGCTGGTGACCCAGCTCTGGTGTCCGTGCAGGACGGCCCGTTGCTGCCCGGAGACCGGATCCCAGATGCGGACCGTGCGATCGTTGCTTGCGCTGGCAATAGCCGTCTGGCCGGCGAGGCTGACCGGGCACACGCTAGTTACCCAGTCCTCGTGCCCGTGCAAGACGACGGGCCGATCGCGGGCGGCCGGATCCCATATCCGCACTGTGCGGTCGGTTCCGGCGCTGACCAGAAGCTGGGTTCCAGCGACGGTGACCTTGCAGATGCAGGTGATCCAGCCCTGGTGGCCATCCAGGAGTGCTTGTTGCTGGCCGGTAGCCGGGTCCCAGGTCCGGATGGTTCCGTCATGGCCCGCGCTGACCAGCACGTTCTGGCCGACCACGGTGATCTCGCAAAGGCTCGTTGCCCAGCTTCGATGGCCGGTCAGGAGGGCGCGCTGCTCGCCGGAATCCGGGTCCCATAGCCGGATGGACTGATCCTGGCCCGCGCTCGCGACGAGCTGCTGGCCAGCGACGGTGACCGAGCATACGCAGTTAACGCCGCGGGTGTGACCCCGCAACACGGAGTGCTCCACGCCAGCCACCGGATCCCAGATCCGGACCGTACCGTCATCGCCCGAGCTGACCAGCATCTCGGTATCTCCGGCAGATATTCTGCAGAGCCCTCTGACCAGGCCTTCATGGCCGCGGAGAACCGAGTGCTCCTCGCCGGTGGCAGGCTCCCAGATCCGCACGGTGCCGTCGTCGCCGGCGCTGGCGAGCAGGTACTTGTCGCTCACCATGACGTTGCATACCCGGTTCACCCCGCCCTTGTGGCCTTCCAGTACCGCTCGCTCCAGCCTGGGCCGCGCGGATGCCCAGCGGGCATGGTAAGGCGCTGCACGGTCGGCTGTGCGGTAACTTGCGCCAAGACCTTCGAGCGCCTCCGTGACGCTAAAGAGCGCAGCTCGCTCAGCCGGTCGGGCCCCGATTGCCTGCGGAGTCATCCGGAGCAGGCGGGCGCGCTCGCGACCCGCAGGGGTGGCGGCATCGTCGGCGACCTGCATAAGCCGTCGGAGATCTGCCTTGAGCAGGTAGGCGTCGTCGCGCAGGAGCATATCAACCAGGCCGGCCGCGTCGGCGTGACTCGGCAGCGACCGGCGCAGGTACGCCGACGGATTGTCCCAGGCAGTCAGCTTGCCATGGCTAGCAAGAGCCAGCGCGATTGCTCGCTGATCATCCATCGGCCGGGCAGTGCGAGATCGAGCGCGTAGCAAGGCATCGCTGAGGGCCTGGTGAAACAGCCGTATCACTCGCTCGGCGCTCGGGGTGCTGTCGGCCGTAGTACTCTGGCCGCCCGACTCCACCAGGAAGTTGGCCGCCGCGGAGCGCGCGAACCGGTCGAGGTCGTCCTCATCGACCTCCGTGCTGTAGATGGCACGGATCGCCAGCCGCCACAGCTCCAGGGGCATGCCCGGTGCTTCGGCGAATGCTAGGGCCGTCAGTGCGCTACTGGCGGGCAGGCCAGCCACCGGCCCCAGTAGGCACAGGTAGTTATCCAGGGCCGCGTCGACGGTGGCGGTGAACTCCAGCCCCTCAGGGATGGCGGCTTCAGTGTCGTGCAATCCATGGGACCTGGCGATCAATCCGGCGACGAGAAAGTTACGGTCGGACATGGCGGCGATCTTGCTCGCCAGCGGCGCGGCGATCTGGAGGTCGGCGTACGGATTGCCGTCCCGCTCTTCGCCCGTGAGCTGCAGGCACGCGAGGGCGTACGCGGCCAGGTCCGCCGGCTCGAAGTACTCCGGATCATCCAGGTCTACCTGCTCCAGCGCACTACCGAAGCGCGTCAGCAGGTCACCGTTGTCTTCCTGACGACGTGTGCCCACGATCACCTGGGCGCCCACTTCCGCGCAGGTCTTCGCGAGCGGCAGCACGATCTTTTCGATGATGTCCCTGGCCTGATCGGATCCGGCGGCCTCGTCGAGAGCGTCGATGATCACGTTGAACCGGCGAGAGCCAGAACTCAGGGCCTCGCGAACGGCTGGGGCCAGTTCGGCTGCCTGCGCTGGCAGCCGGGCTGACGTGCTCCTGGCGATTTCCTCGGCCACCTCTTCGGCCGTCTTGGACTTTGCGTGGACTGCGCAGTGCACAGAACCGGTCGTCGCCCGGACAGCCCGGTCATCTGGCGGAAGTTCGGCGCAGATGCCGGCATCTGCCGTGGTCACGATCCGGCCGAGCACGGCCGACTTTCCGACGCCCGGCGAACCGGTGACCACGAGCACCCGGCGGTCCGGCGCCGGGCGGTCGAGCCAGTCCACGATCTTCATCAGCGCTGTGGTCCGGCCGCGGAACCGGTAGCCAGGATCACTCTCGATCATTACGCCACGGGCCCTGGGCCGCCAGTGCCGGATACCTTCGCGATCCCTAGCCAGCGCCCAGCCCCACTGCGCAAGCGCGGCCTCGTCAGACTCGCTAGCTGACCAGCCGACCAGGCTCGCGATGCCGTGGTCAGGGAAGCATTTATCGGCCTGATGCATGGTGATCGCCAGGCCGTCGCCGTTGCTGCTTCTTACCTGGCCAACTATCCCCACGACCGCCTTGTAGTCGGGTGACCAGAGGCCAGCACCGCTGAAGCCCTCCTGGATCGGATACGGGGAGGAGCTAGTGTCCAGGCGTATCCACCCGTATGCGAGCGCCGAACCAACCGACCCGTAGCTGGTATTTCCTTGTGGCAGGCCCGCAGGGAAGCCGAACGCCCACCACCTGCGGCCGATCATGTCCATGGGTCTCGGGACGCGCAGCGGCGCGCGCTCCACGCCGGCCGGCACGGGCTCGCACAGGGTGAGCATCGCCAGGTCATTGAGCGATCCGCCGTGGGCATCCTCGTGTACGGCTTCTATCCGCTCGACGCGCTGGCGCGGGCATCCGGCGGTAGGAAATGCCACCCAGAGCTGTTCGCGGAGTGTTTGGTCCGTGCTGACCACGAGGTGCCAGCACGTGAGCAGCCGTCGCGAATCTATCAGGACGGCCCCGCCAACCGGCGTGTAGTCGCTTTCGGAGAGATGAACTGCGGCAACCCAGGTATCGGTTAGCGGATAGACGGGATTATCGACGCTCATTCCCGCCCGCGTCATGCTTGGAGCCCGCTGACCAGGTCAGGGTTACGTCGAAATTGGCTTCGCCAGCCGCCTTGGCGACAAACCAGTTCGCTCCGCCGCTTGCCTTGATGCCGAACCTCAGCTCGACGTTGTCGGGCCGGGCCTCTTTCACCTTTTCCAGAACGGCCTTAGCAGCGTCGACGGCCGGGCCCACCGCTTCGCGGACGCGGCCGAGGACCTCCTCAGTCCCGGCCGGGCTGAATCCCTCTGGCGGCTCGATCTCCAGTTTGACGGTCGTGGCGTCATCGACCCGGTAGGTGACGATCCTAGAAGACACCAGAGTTCCCTTCCGCGCACCGTGCCCGTCATCGCGGTGAGCCGTTGCGGCTCACCGTAGCCGTTGCTAGTTCAAAGTATGTCGTGCAACAAGCCATTAAGGACATCATTAGTCGGGCCGACCGGGCTTCTCGCGTGCCGACCAGTCGCCAGATTCCTGTCCAGCGCAAGGCTCCTGTCCGCTAGCGACCAGTCGCCAGATTCCTGTCCAGCGCAAGGCTCCTGTCCGCTAGCGACCAGTCGGCAGACTCCTGTCTAACCACGGGCCTCGGGCGTTGCGTACTTGAGCAGCCTGAGCGCCTCCAGCCTGAGCGCCTCGGGGTAGATCGCCTTGTAGATGTTGCAGTTCGGTGACTTGACGTCGTACCGGCCGGTGGCCCGGAATGTCGCCACCGTGCATCCGCCTGTGCACCAGTAACGCCAGGTGCAGTCACGGCAGCCTTCCTTCTCGTCCGACACCAGGTTCAGTGCACTGGAACGATCCTGCCGGACGAGCTCCAGCGGATCATTGCGGAAGACATCCCCGATTGTCCGCTCGATCTCCATGTGGCATTTGGCTACCCGGCCGCGCTGGTCGATGACCATATAGTCCTGGCCCACGCCGCAGGCGCGCTGCTGTGGACGCAGCAGCTGGCCGCGGTCGAGTATCGATCCGAGCACGCTCCACCGCGGGAGGTACTCCTCGATAACGCCGAAGGCGGTAAGCAACGACGAGATCAGGGCGTGCTCTTCGTACTGCAGATCCGAGAACGTCGCGGCGCAGTCGTTGTCGCGGAAGAAGTTGAGGCTGAATGTGAGGTCTCGCTCCAGCGCGAACCGCACTACATCGGCGATTCCTTGCATGTTGCGGTTAGTGATCGTGATGGATAGATGCGGCGGGTGGCCTTGCTCGATGAGCTGCGTAATCGTCTTCTCGACCAGCGAGAATGAGGGTCTTCCGTTCGCGAACGGGCGCTGGATGTCGTGCTGCTTGCCCACCCCGTCGAGGGAGATCATGACGCGGATGCCGGCTGCCTGCAGGGTCGTCATAAGCGACGGGTGCAGTGCGACGCCGTTGCTGAGCAGCGTCGCATGCAGTCGCAGCCCGTGCTCGGCGGCCAGCGCCCTGGCCTGGTCATGCAGGCTCGCGATCAGGCGATGGTTCAGGCTCGCCTCGCCCCCGGCGTATTTGAGCTTGACCGCCGGAAACCCGTGCGCCACGGCAGAGCGGATCACGGCCTCGACGGCGGCGCGGCCAGTGGCCTCGTCCATCCCTTCGGCTGATTTGTGTACGTAACAGTACGGACACCGCAAATTGCAGGCATTCGTCACGTGCAGCCAGGCCGTCAGGACCTCGCTGGTCCGGAAGTCCGGCTTCTGCGTGAGCCCGGCCGGATGAATCATCTCGAGCTGCGCGAGCTGCCGGAACGCCGCCTCTGCACTCTCATCCGCCGGCCATGCCTGCCGGGCGGGCGCAGGCTCGGTGAAATGGCGGAAGATACGGAGGGCAGGCTCATTGACTACTGTTACCCCGCCATGCCCCAGTGGGTTGAACAGCAGCGTATGCCTGGCATCGACCGGTTTCTCGAGGATTTCCCTGGCAGTGACCCACTCAAAGGCGGTGTCCATTGCTCCGGCCGGGATGGGGCGAGGAATTTGGTCAACCGGAGCCTCACTGACGGCGCAGGCGCAGTCCTCGCAGCCATGAACCATAAGATCCTGCCCGCCGGACAGGTCAAAACGAGAAATAACGACCGCACGATGCGGCCGTTGGGCCGTTATCATGTCCACGCCCTCTCTGGACAGTGGAGTTGGTGAGTTAGCAGTACTAGTAAAGCTCTTCGAGACGTGCTAGTAGCGGAGTCGAGTATTCCAATCGGCTCCATGTTGCACGGAGCTCTTCTAGCCATTGCTCCCGGATTTCATGGGGCAGCTGCAAGAGTAGCTCTGCGAATGTCTCGAACTCTCCCGGAAGGGCAGCCTTGCCTGACGAACCCACAAAGTGCTGGGCGATCAGGGCGAATCCTTCTTTGTATCTATCGAGGGCCGCGTCGAGCCCGCTGTAGTCTTCGCTGTCGACCGCATCATGAATGGCCAGGTGCCCCTGCAGCAGGTCCCAGCGTCCGCGCAGGTCGGGGAACGAGTACTCACCCATCACCCGCCGGATGTCGGGTGCCCGGCTCTCGATCTCGTCACGGTAGGACTGATCGCCCGACTTGAGCCAGGCGCGATAGCAGAGTTCTACGTACTCGATCCTGTTGGCGAACAAGAACCAGCCGTCCCTCAGCCGGTCAGCTTCCTCGATGCCGGTTGCCAGGTAGCTGAACCCATCTTCGAGGCTGTCGTGGCTGAAGATCCGGCCGGCCCGGTTGAGCGCCGACGGGTAGGCCCGGAGTTGCTGGTTGCGGCAGATATCCAGGGCGAGGGTGATGAGCTGTTTTGCCCGCGGGATGGGTTCGCCGACTAGGCTGATCCCATCCTGCGTAGCCTGAACCAGGCATATTGCCTGCTCCTGATATATCAGGCCCAGCCAGGGCCAGGCCTGCTGGCTGTGAAAGATCTGCTCCGCCGTCGCGTAGGCTTCCCAGGCCTTATGGAAGCGCCGCTCGTATCTGCGGACTTCGCCGCACACGCTCCAGGAGAAGCCCTCCTCCAGCGGCCTGTTCAGCCGGTGCCGAACCTTGATGGCGCTTTCTACGAGGTCCGCCCCTTCGCGGTAACTGCCAACCAGGCCCTTCACGTATGCCCAGTTGGTTTGGATGGAGGCCATCTCCTCCCGGTCCTCGTCCGTACTCCGGGCTGACAAGGTGGCGGAGATTGCGTCCCGCGCCTCCTTGTAAGCATCGTCGGCCTTCTCCCACATACCCTCGTTACGGTAGAAGTAGCCCAGTTCCTTGTACGCCGCCGCGATGAGCATGTGCGAGTTGGCGGAGCGCGCAACCTCGAGCGCTTCCTCGAAATATGTTGCCGCCTGGAGCACGCTGCCGGGAATCCGCATGTACGCATTCCCCATGAGATCGCTGACCTGATAGAGCTGACGCGGCTCAGCGTCGCTCGTCGGCAACGCGTGCAGCATTTCGAGCGCTTGCCGCGGTTGCTCATCCTTCACCAGGTAATCGGCCATGGTAAGGCCGATCGCCAGATAGAGGTCCGGATTCTCAGTGGTCAGCCAGCTGCGAAAGTCGTTGATGACGCCGCCGATGACGTCACCGAACGCGTACCGGTGCACGCCGCCGGGCAGGAAGCGCTGCATCTCCAGGGCAAGCAGTTCCTGGAAAAGCACATCGTTTTGCTGGCCTGCCTGGCGGAAGAGCCGCAGGAACTGCTGACAGCCATCGGCGAAATCTGACAGCAGAAGGTAGAACAGCCGCGCCGCCTTGAACTGGTCGATGTCGCGCTTGAGCGCGTCTAGGCGGGCCACCTCGTCGATGTAGGCGCTCTCCCGACCAGAGATGTCCGGCTCGCCTGAGCGGCGAAGCCGCTCTTCAAGCTGCTGCAGCTGTTCGTCGGAGGCCGCCAAGAGCTCGTTCAGCGCGGCTTCAGGACCTTCGGTGAGATCGGTGTAGATCCGGACCGCCCGTCGCCACAACTCGCGCCGGCCCTGCTTGCCCTGGTCGTGTACGGGGATGATGCGCTGGGCAAGTTCCTCTGCTACGGCATCGTGCAGGGTCACGAACCGGCCGTTAGCACGCGGGCGGATCCACGGTATCTTCAGCAGCTCTTCCCACGCCGCGTCGAGGTCCGCTAGGCCACTGGGGAGAGGCCGGTCGGACATCAGCTCTTGCCAGATGTCCTTACTGACGGCCTGGCGGACGACAGCCAGGCGCTTCACGCTCTCGTGCCAGAAATCCGACGCCTGGTACGGGGTGACGAGTCGGCGCTTGAACGCCTCATAAATGAGCTGCCCCTCGGCCGTCATATCGCCTCGGAACGGCACCTCCCGCTCGATCACGGACAGCGGAGCACCCGCTTCCTCGGGAATGTCACTGTCTTCGAGGTAGGAGATGACGAAGGCAAGCCAGAGCGGGTGCCCGCGGGTCATCTGCACCAGCTTGGCTATCAGCTCAGGCCCGAGGCCCGAAGTGATTGGGCTGCTGCTCAGGTATCCCACCGCCGCTTCCTGGCTGAATTCAGCAAGCTGAATGGTGGTGACGGGCAGGCCCTGTGGGTTGTCCAGGAGCTCCCGCTGCACTGGATCATCGCCGTCGCCGTCGTCCGGCACGGGCCGTCCGGACAGAATGAAGAGCGTGGAGTGCAGGGCCTTAATCCACTGCGTCAGCGTCAGCAAGAAGCTGATGCCGCGGACGGCCTCGATCGTGTCGAAGCCGATTACTACCGTGCTGCCGGTGTCCTTAACAAACTGGTTGTAGCAGTCAATGAAGACTCGCTTGATCTGACCAAGGTGGCTGACAACGGTGTCATGGCTGATGCGCGGCCTGGTGTAAGTGGCAAGCTGGGACAGGTGGTCGCGGTAGGGCCTGAAGTAGCTGCCGTTCGGGTCTAGCCGGTCGGCGATGTGACGTTCCAGATTCGACAGGAGCCAGTACTCCGAATCATCGACATCGATGGGGTCGAGCCAGGTGATCCCGTCTAGCGCCTCGGAGGCTGAGAGATGGCGGACAAGCAGGGTCTTGCCGATGCCGCCAGGTCCGTAGAGCAGCACCACCCGGCTCTGGCCATCTAGGTGCACGAGAGAGGCCTGGTCCCGGATATCCCGCTCCTCTGCGCGCGGAATGTAGTCCGGATACAGCGCGCCCTCGCTCATGCCCTCACTCCTATTGGTGCGCCGTTACGATCTGCGCGAGCCTGGCGCCGAGCCCCGGCACCCTGCCGACCGCGTCCTGCAACTCCTCGTCGTTCAGTATCTTCTCGGCTGCGAACCGTCTCAGCTCGGCGGTGGAGTACGCCGAGGAGACGGTGAGGCGGGCCGACAGCTTTGTTGCCGTCTCAGTCAGGCTCCGGTCCACGCTGGCGGGTTCCCTGATGCCGAGATACACCGCCTCGTGCCAGAGGCAGTCCACCAGGCCCATGACCTGTTCCTTGCCGGTCTGGTTATGTCCCCATACCTCGACGAACCTGCGGGCTTCACGATGCGCGTTGGCACGGTCGCTGTCGGTTCGGTAGTAGTACCGGAAGAGCAGCCGGCGGATGGGCGCGTGCAGTTCCTGCCAGGGCTCGTCAAGTGGCCGGACCAGCAGGGCCGTGGCGCGAACGGACTCCCACAGATCTTCGAGCTTCCAGTGAAGCTCCCTAAGCCGCCGGTCGAAATCGGGATCGGTTTCGATGTAGTGGCGTAGATGTGACTGCGTGAACAGGCGGTACGGCGAGAGGACCCGAAAGGTGTTCTCGAGTACGGCGCGTTCTCGGTCGACCCTTTCGCCGATCCAGTCCTGGCGCGACGGGAACAGGCTATTGAAGGACAGCAAGCCGTCCTGGATGTAGGGCTGGGCGATCTCCTCGAAGAGTTCCTGACTGTCCAGTCGGCTCCGGCCATGCCAGTCCTCTGCGCGTATCCACTGCAGATATCGCACGAGCAACGCCGGCAGTCCCTCGCTGAGCCGATAGACCCGCTCGGCGTCGCGCTCGAGGTCTTCGTCGTCGAATCCGGGCTCAAGTTGCTGGGCCAGGTGGCGGACGGCCTGCTTGACGATGTGCGGCTTGAACTCGGTCAGGGGCAGCGTGGCGATTCGCGGGTCGGGGGCCACCCCGGTCCACCCGTACGCTCGTCGGCTCCCGATGACCACGGCCAGTCGCCCGCCGCCCGAGTGCTCGCGCCGTATGGTCCGGTAGATCTCGCTCAAAGACGCACGCAACGCGCGGATGATCTCGTAGTCAAGCAGCTCAGCGTTGTCCAGCAGGCAAAGATAAGGCCGTCCGCTCTGGCCGATATCGCGAGCGATGGCCGAAGCCAGGGCACCGTTGGTTGTCAGCTCCGCTGGCTGCATGAACAATCGCGCCAGGATCGCGTCCGCATTGCCGCATATCCCTGGTGGCTGCTCGCGCAGGTCAAGCAGCCGCATCACCCACGGGCTGTCCGCAGCCTGCTGCGCATCAAGCTGGACGCAGAGCCGGTGCAGGAACCATGTCTTTCCGAGCTGTGGCGGTGCGATGACCAGCCAGAAATCCTGCCCCGCGGCGTTAGTGATTCCGCCGGAGACTAACGCGAGCTCGTCGTCGCGGTTGCGAAACAGCGATGTGGCTCGGCCCACTGGGGAGGCAGCCGCGGCGGTGGGGCTGCCGGCGCGCAATCTCGCGGCCAGACGGCCGATGCCCTCGTCCCTGTCCACGTCATCGCGCAGGTCAGTCCAGGCGTACCTTTTGAGAATCCCCGACTCGGAGTAAGGGGTGTCAGCGATCTGAAGCACATGGACGAACTCGGCACCCGGATGGCCGACCCGTAGGTCCTGCTCGTGCAGCATGGCGAGCTCCCGCTCGCCGCCGCACCACACTGAGGTCAGGAAGCGAGGGGACAGGAGCACGAGGAAGGCATCCGACTCCGCTATGGCGTTCTCGACATCCTCGATGAACTCCGAGCCTCGCTGGGCACGCCGGGGACTGATCTCAAATCCCGCACGGGCCAGCGAGTCAGCCACAAGCCGGGCTGATTCCTCGTCCCCCTCGCCATAGCTCAGAAAGAGCAGCAAGATCCCTCCCCATCGGTCCTTCCTCCATCATCAAGTCGCGCCATGCTAATAGCCAGGGCGTTTATCGGCACAATTGATCGATACCGGAGAAACACCCTCGCCCGACCGGTGCGCGATCAGAATGACTGGGCGTGACCTTTCCTATTTCATACTATTATGCACAAACAGAATATAGTCGAATAACTCGGGCCAGGCAAGGGAGTCATGAACCGATCGGCCGACCTTCCGCCAGTCGGGCGCCGTTCCCAGGCTGCGCCAGGGCCATTTCGGCAGCATCGAGGCTCAGCTCACTGCCGAGCCAGTCGTGTCGACCACTTCACCCTCAAGGAGTAGACGCCGAACCTAGACCGTTGGCTTACCTGAGCCTGCGGACGTTTCATAGTTTTCCCGGCAGGGCGCGCGCGCCGCTGCCTCAGCACCCGTGCGCCGTTACTGGCCAGACTGGCCCTATCGGCCGGGTCGGCCGCGAGCTGCGTTTCGGGTGTTGGACCGGCACGACCTGGAGCCGGGCAACGACGGCTGCGAGCAGCCGATGGCCCCGCCCCGGCTGGTTCTATCGGGTCAGAGCGCTGTCGGCCGCCCGCCCGTACAGTTCGGCGGCCCGCCAGCAGTACCACGCCAGTACGGAACGATAAGGCCGATACGGCTCGCCGAGGGGATCGAGCTCGCGCGCCGTCGGCATCGGAATCTCCCACGCCAGTCCGTAACCGCGGCGCACACCGAGATCGCCAGTTGGCCACACGTCGAGGCGGCGCAGCTGAAACAAGAGGAACATGTCGGCTGTCCACGGGCCGATGCCCCGGACCGTTGACAGGCGAGCGGTGACCTCTTCGTCACTCTCCCTGGACAGGCCGCGGGCAGACAAGACGACTGTGCCGTCAAGCACCTTGGTCGCCAGGTCCCGCAACGAGGCAGCCTTGTTCCTGGACAGCCCGACTGCGCGGAGCGACTCATCCGTGAGCGCGATCAGCCCTTCTGGCTGGACCTCGCCATCGAGCGCTGCGATCAGCCGACCGTGGATGGCGGCCGCCGCGCCGCCTGCGAGCTGCTGATAAACGACAGCCCGCACGAGCGAGGCAAAGTGCGACTCCGTCGGGCGGCGAAGGCGGGGCGGGCCTGCCTCGGCGAGCAGCCGGGCAATAACGGGGTCTCTGCCTGCGAGGATGCGAGTCGCCTCCGAATGGGTTACTCGTCGGCCGGGCTGGTCCTCCGGTTCCGTGCTCATGGCCTAAGTCTGGCGTGTCGGGTCGCTGCGGAGTCAGCGAGCCTGGCATGGTGACGTATCCAGGACTTTCTCCATTCCAGGGTGATAGTGGTCCGGACCGGAAGCGGCGTCCCATCGGGTCCCAGCGCCGCCACCTCGGGCTTGCCCGCGAGCTTGCACGCGTGGTCGCCAACGTTCTCGGCGATCACCTCACCGCGCAGGCCTGTGCCGCGGCGCTCCCAGTTCACTACGACGACAAGGTCATCTGGTCCGCAAGCCGGCACTTCGTCGTTCTGGTGTGCGGGCATTGTCGATCCTCCCTAGCCAGATTCTCGCAGCGGATGCAATTGGGACGGGCCAGATATGTGCCGGGCTTTTGCTTACGGATTTGAATGCCGGGTGGTCAGACACCCGAACGCTGGGTATTGGTACCGGCGATAGCCGCGCTCGAAGCGGCTCGGGACACCTCCGCGCACGCGCGGGATGACGTGTCCAAGCGCCGGGACGTGGCCGGCAGGGGCGCTGAAATTACCAGGACTGGGCAAGCCGCTCATACGGAGGTTATTCAGATGGCTAGGACCGTTGCTGACGGCTTGTGGGAGATGCTGGCCGCGGCGGGAGTTCGCCGCTGTTACGGCATCGTCGGCGATGCGCTGAACCCGGTGATCGACGCGCTGCGGCGCAATGGCGAAGTTGACTTCGTCCACGTGCGTCACGAGGAGTACGGGGCGTTCGCCGCGGTGGCCGACGCTCATCTGACCGGGCAGCCGGTAGCGGTGTGCGGTACCGCTGGGCCGGGCGTCGTGCACCTGATCAACGGCTTGCTGGATGCGCGGAAGGAAGGCGCGGCGGTCATCGCCATTGCCGGGGATGTCGAGTCGTCCGTGCTCGACTCCGACACCCTCGAGGAGCTCAACCCGTACGTGTTCTTCGCCGCCGCCGCGCTGTACGTCGGCAGGCTCGTCAATCCCGCGCAGCTGCGGACGGTGGTGGGCACTGCCATCACCACGGCCGTGGCCGAGCGGGGGCCGACGGTGATCTCGCTGCCCGGCGATGTCGCGGCTGCCCACGCGCCTGCCGGGTCGCTGCGGGTCGCCCTGCCCGCCACGGTCCCTGGCGCAGCGTCCGCCGCTGACCTGGCCGCGATGGCCGAGCTGATCAACCAGGCGGGCACAGTGGCGATCTTCGGCGGGGACGGCTGCGGCGGCGCGCAGGCCGAGGTGCACGAACTGGCCGGGAAGCTGAACGCGCCGGTCGGCTACTCGTTCAAGGGCAAGCAATGGCTGGAGCATGACAACCCCAACGCGGTCGGGATGACCGGCTTGCTCGGATACGGCGGCTGCTGGGACGCGATCAATCACTGCGACGTGCTGCTGATGCTCGGCACCGACTTCCCGTTCACCGAGTTCCTGCCGCACGCGAAGGTGAAGACGATCCAGGTCGACCGGGACGCCCGGCACCTGGGCCGGAGGGCTCCGCTGGAACTTGGCGTGGTCGGGGATGTCCAGGCCACGGTGGCCGCGCTGCTGCCGATGGTGCAGGACAAGGCCGGTGATGCGTTCCTGCGCAAGCACGTCGCCAAGACCGAGCGCTTCGGCGAGACGCTGCAGCACTATGTCACCAAAGGCCCGAGAATCAAGCCGATCCGGCCGGAGTACCTCGCCGCGGTCCTCAGCGAACTGGCCGACGACGACGCCCTGTTCTTCGCCGACACCGGCACCGCCTGCATCTGGGCCGCCCGGCACATCACCTACGGCGCCCAGCGCAGGCTGTTCGGCTCGTCCTCGTGGGCCTCCATGGCCAACGCGGCGCCGAACGCGTTCGGCGCGCAGCTGGCCTTCCCCGGCCGGCAGACGATCGCGCTGTGCGGCGACGGCGGCTTCACCATGCTCGCCCTGGGCGACCTGCTCACCCAGGTGCAGCGCAAGACCCCGGTCGTCCACGTCGTGCTGAACAATGGCCTGCTGGACTTCGTGAACATCGAGCAGCAGGAGGCAGGGCTCGTCCCGTTCGGCACCGACTTCGTCAACCCCGACTTCAGCCGCGTCGCCGAGGCGCTTGGCGCCAGGGGCATCCGGATCGAGGAACCCGCAGACGTGCGCGCCGGCCTGCAGGCCGCCCTGTCCCACTCCGGCGGCCCGGTGGTGGTCGACGTCCTGGTCGACCGGTTCGCGCTGTCCCGGCCAGCCCACGTACCCGCTGAGGCAGTGAAGGGCTTCACCCTCAGCCTGGCCAAGCAAGCCCTGACCGGGAAGATGGACGAGGTCATCGCCACTGCAGAGCACAACATCCGGTTGGTCTAGACCAGGTGGTGGCGGCGGTGGTGCCTGCCTGATCCGCGGCTGATCTGATCGCTAGCGGGGACTGCGGAGCCGCGTCCACATGCTGGGGCGCTCCTCCGGGGCCGGGCTGGCCGAGGTGCTGCCACCGGGGCCGCGATCGCCGGTAACCTGCGTCGGCGCTGTGCCCGTCGGCTGGCCCTGGACTGGCCCTGGCTGACCCTGGCTCGCCTGGCCTGGACCGGGCGGACTGCCGATCAGCTCGATCAGTCCCAAGACCGCGAGCAGGACCAGGACGATCGTGAGGACTACCAGCGCCGACGGGTAGGAGATGAGGACGAACACCAGGGCGGCGATCGCCACCGCGGCGACGCGCAGGGCCATGCGATGCTCGTAGACCCACGGCCCTACGGGGCCTGCGCGGTGTGTGCCGCGGATCTTTCCGAAGGCCGACTTGAATGCGTTTCTGGTCCAGACCGCGGCCGCGGACGGGCCGGTGAAGAACGCGCCAAGCGCGACGACCAGCCCGATGGCCAAGATCACGCGCAGGCCCTGCTTGATGAACCGGACGAGGGTGTCGAACACCGCCGAGGCTGCGTCGGGCGAGACGCTGGCCGGCAGCTCGTTCAGGTAGATCGCGCGGCCGATGGCAAGGCCGATGGCGAGCAGCAGCATTGCGGCAGCCACGCCAAGGCTGGCCCAGATCAGGGCCCGGCGGTGGCGGCGGGCGATGCAGATGCCGACGGCGAGCAGGACGATCGCCAGGATCGGCAGGACCCACTTCAGGATGTTGAGCGTGCGGTACAGCGTCTGACCCTTGATCAGGTACTTGGCGTCGAATAGCGGGAACGTCGGGTTGACCGGCGGGAGCTTGTTCACGATCGTCAGGCCGTGTGCCGCGAGATCGCTCTTGACCTGGTCGATCATCGGGCCGAGGCTCAGAACCACCTCGTTGCCCGAGATCACGATGGCATTGTGCTTCTGGCCGGCGAGTGCCCCGGCGAGCTGTTTGTGGGCGATCGTGTTGGCCTTGATCCATATCCGCTGGGCTACGGGAGTGTTGATGAACTTCGCGACGATACTGTGAATGAAGCTAGTCACACCGCTGGCCAGCGTCCCGGAGAAGCCGGAGATCAGGCCGCCCAGCCGGGGCAGGCCGCGCTTGGTCAGTTCCGCCGAAGCCTGACTGATGTCGGCCTTGATGTTGATCTGGCCGGTGATCGCGCTAGTGATCCTGTTGGCAAGCGCGCTCTGGACTGCCGGATTCTTGATCAGCGGCGAGACATTGGCCACGTATCTGTCAGTGTTCGATATCTGGTTGGAACTCCACACCGCGAGCACAGACACCGGAGCGAGCAGACAGCCCAGGACAATCAGGATGCTTGCGACCGGGGTCCGCCAGCCGCCATGCCCGCCCGGACGGGCCGATGCGTCTGCGGGCCTGGCACTCGCGGCCTTCGCCGCGTGCGCTTCGTCCTGCGCCGCCTGGGCCCGTGCGTCTGCCTCGGCGACCTGCGTCTTGAGCTGGCCGACGTCGGCCCGCAGCTGGTCGAGATCCTGGCCGTCGCCGCTGGTCATCAGTGCCTTTCCGGTGCCTGGCTCCGGAGTTGCCGACACCGCCGACCCGAGTACCCACTCGCGCACCGGTCGTGTCGGCCTTCAGGAGCCATGGAGCACACCATGCCCGGCCGTGTCGGCTTCAGATCGCCCGGCGCGGGTGATCTGCACGACCGTGTGCAGGGGGGCCCGGTCCTGGCGCGCTCATGCTCGGCCGGTTAGACGGGTGCTCGGCCGGTTTAGACGGGTCAGGCGGCGCTCGCCAGTGCGGGCTCGACGCTGTGGGCTCGCCGGTCCATCGCGTCGTTGAGGGTGATGGCGGCGTTAATCAGGGCCAGGTGGGTGAAGGCCTGCGGGAAGTTGCCGAGCTGCCCGCCGGTCGAATCGATTTCCTCGGAGAACAGGCCGAGGTGGTTGCCGTAGGTCTGCATCTTCTCGAAGGTCAGCACCGCGTCGTCGAGCCGCCCGGCCCGGGCGAGGGCGTCGACGTACAAGTAGGTGCAGAGAGAGAAGGTGCCTTCCTCCCCGTGCAGGCCGTCGGGCGAGGCCGCCGGGTTGTAGCGGTAGACCAGGCTGTCGGACACCAGTTCGCCGTCCATGGCCTTGAGGGTGGACAGCCACATCGGGTCGGTGGGCGAGATGAAGCCTTCCAGCGGCATGAACAGCAGCGCAGAGTCCAGTACGTCGGTGGCGTAGTGCTGGGTGAACGCCTTGACCTTCTTGTTCCAGCCGCGGTCCATGATCTGGTTGTAGAGCCGGTCGCGTTCTGCCGACCATTTCGCGACGTTGGCGGGGCGGCCGTGCCGCTCGGCCAGCCGGATCGCCCGGTCGAGCGCTACCCAGCACTGGAACCGGCCGTAGGTGAAGTCCTTGCGGCCGCCGCGGGTTTCCCAGATGCCCTCGTCGGGCTGGTCCCAGTTGTCGGCGACCCAGTCGATGGTCTTGGTGAGCGCTACCCAGCCAGCGTGCGCGGGCTGGAGGCCGTTATCGTCGCACGTCAAGAAGGCGTCCATGGCCTCGCCGTAGATGTCGAGCTGCAGCTGGCCGGCGGCGCCGTTGCCCACGCGCACTGGCCGCGATTTGCGCCAGCCCTCGAAGTGATCGAGTGTCTCCTCGGTCAGGTCGGAGGAGCCGTCGACCCGGTACATGATCTTCAGCGGCGAGGATCCGTTACTGGCGCTGCCCTGTTCGACGCGATCCCGGAGCCACACGGCGAACTTGGCCGCCTCATCCATGTAGCCCAGGCCGGCCAGCGCGTGCATTGTCAGGGATCCGTCCCGGATCCAGGTGAACCGGTAGTCCCAGTTCCGCTCGCCGCCGGCTTGCTCGGGCAGGCCGAGCGTGGCGGCGGCCACCGGCGCGCCCGTCGGCTCGTAGGTCATCAGCTTGAGCGTCATCGCCGACCGGTCGACCATCTCCCGCCAGCGGCCGGTGTAGGCCGAGCGGCTGAGCCAGTTCTTCCAGAACGCCGCGGTGTCGTCGGCGAGCCGGGTGATCTCGGCTGGCGACACGGCGCGCGGCTTGCCGCCCATCGACTCCAGCACCAGCCCGCCGACCTGGCCCTCGCGCATCGTGATGGTCGCGGTGAGCCCGTCGCCGTGGCGCTTGACCTTCCCCGCCTCCGGGTCGCCAGGGTCGCGCTTGCCCGAGGAGTGCAGGGTCAGCTCCATGCCGTCCTCGCCGCGGAACACCGCGCCCTGCTCCGTGAGCTCGACGCTGTGCTTGGCGCGGCCGAAGTCGAACCGGGGCTGCAGGTCCACCTTGAACTGCATCGTGCCGCGGGCGACTCGAAGCTGGCGCACCAGGCGGTGCTTCTTCGTCGGCTTGCCCTCGATCACCGGCATGAAGTCCAGCACCTCGCCCACGCCGTCGGGAGTCATGAACCGTGTGATCAGCATCGCGGTGCCTGGCATGTACAGCTGCTTGGACACATAGCTATCCGCTACCGGCGAGATGCGGAAATAGCCGCCCTTTTCCGCATCCAGCAGCGAGCAGAAGACGCTCGGCGCGTCGAACCGCGGACAGCAGAAAAAATCGATCGTGCCGTTGGTGCTAACCAACGCTGCCGTCTGCAGGTCGCCGATGAGCCCGTGATCACTGATGTTCGGATAGCGGTCCACAGCCCTCTCCCCTGTCTCCGTGGTTGCCTTATCCGGCCACTGTTGCCAACCGCGGCCCCCGCCACATCACCCGCGGCGGATGAAGCCGGCGGACCGCCTCCGGGCAAGATCACCGCCGGCATGTCCGGGACTCCGCCCGCGTTTGCGCTGACGGCCAGCCACAGGAGCCGTACCTGCGGTCGCTGCCGCAGGTCAGAGCGCCTGCTAGGGCGAGCGCCGGTCGCCCGGCAGGACGGTGAGCCGACGATGCGGACAAGGACGGGTAAGCGCACCAGGCGCCGACGGCGGCCGCAGGCGTTCATGGACCCTCGCGGACGCTTGTCCGGGGAGGTCGCATGCTCGTCGCGCTGATCACCATCGCCGGGATCCTGATTTTGTACGCCGCGGTCTCCAAGCCGCTCGATGCTGCCATTCTTCCTCGTAGCTGTCGACCTCTCGCTGGCCCAGCTGTCCACCGGCGCCACCGCCGCCGTCGTGCGCAACATGGCCGAGCAGATCGGCTGGGGCCTCGTCGTCGGCATCGGAGCCGGCACGCTAGTTGGCCTGCTGCTCCGCGCGGCCGACGACCGCGGGTGGCTGGAGGGACAATGGCGGCAGATCCTGCCCCATCTGGCGGCGCTGCTCGCCTACCTGGCCGCCCCGCGGCTAGGCGGCAGCGGCTTCATCGCGGCCTTCACCGGAGGGATGACGTTCGGCTATCTCTCCAGGCACCACGGCCCAGGCGTGACCAGTCTGAACGAGGATGTCGGAGAGCACTCGCGGACGCCACCTGGGTTGGTTTCGGGGCGCTCGCCGTCGGCGTACTGCTGCCGCACATCACCTGGCAGATCGTCGCCTTTGCGGCGCTCAGCCTGACCCTCGTCCGCATGGTTCCGGTGGCGATCGCGCTGCTGGGGACGGGGGGGCGGCTCCCGACCGTCGCCTTCATAGGGTGGTTCGGTCCTCGCGGCCTGGCCTCCATCGTCTTCGCACTGATCGCGCTCGACAGCCGCATCCCCGACAGCCAAACGCTGCTGACCACGGTGATGCTGACCATCCTGCTGAGCGTTTTCCTGCACGGATTGTCGTCCGTGCCGCTGGTGGCGGCCTACAGCCGCTGGTACGTGGCCCACGTGGCGCAGCACCCGGGCGCTCCCGAGGCTCAGCCGACGATCATGTCCCACCCTCGGCATCACCGGCGTCAGAGGGAACAGGACCGGTGACCGCCCAGCAACGCCCGTCCCTACGAGCTAATAGGGCCAGGATCCGCAAGGCTTGCCCCGCGCGGTGATGTCCCGGTCGCGGTGTTATGGGCGGTCTGGACCGGTGTGCACCCGTACTGTCAGTGCCAGCTCACGCCGCCCAGGATGTCACACGTTCTGCTCGGCGATCAGGCGTCCGGAGTTGACGGCGGCGACGAGCGCGGCGTGGTCGCGCTCGTTCTGGTCGGCGTAGGCGGCGGCGAACTGGGTGATCGCCTGGTCGAACACGTCGGAGCCGCCGAGGTAGGCGGCGATGGCGATCCGGTCGCCGGAGCAGGCATGCGCCCTGGCCAGGGCCCAGCCGCACAGCGCGCCGTATGCCCGCAGGCCGGATGGGACCATGGTGTCGATGTCGGCGGAGAACTTCCAGTCCCGCAGCTGCCGGATGTAGAAGTCGCGGGTCCGGCCATCCGTGCCCTCGGCCCGCTGCCAGCCCAGGAAGATGTCGCTGCTGGCCTGCATCAGCCGCTGCCCGGCAACGACCCGCTGGCCCTGGTTGTTGTACTTGCTGGCACCGACAAAACGGCTGAGCACCGACGCCTCGGCCTCCTTGACCTGCAGGAATAGCGGATCGGCTTCGTCGCGTCCCAGCATCAGGGCGATCCAGCAGCGCGTCCCGACGCTGCCGACGCCGACCACCTTGCGGGCCATGTCGGCGAACTCGAACTCCTCGAGCAGGAACCGGCGGTCGGTTTCCAGCGTCCGCCGGTACGCGGCGATCAGGTCGTTGAGCTGCGCTACCAGGGCCTTGCGGTCGGCCTGCCTGGGCAGTAGCTCATCGATCGGCACGATCAGCGGCGGGTCGGAGATGATCCGCGGCCGGCCGTCCACCATGTGGGTCAGCTTGCCCAGTTCTTGCATGCTGTCACGGGTCCGGGCCTTGGCTAGGTCCTTGCTCATCGCCGTGCGCTGCCGCTTCTTCAGCTGGGACTGGAGCTGCGCCTGCACCTCGTCCATATCCGCGCGCGCGTACCAGACATCCAGGTTGGTCATCGAGGCGAAGCCGTGCATGGCCTGCCGGTAGCGGGCGATGGTAGCGGCGACGATCTTGCGGCGGTCCTTGCCGGAGAACCCGTTGCCGCGGGCAGCCACTTCCATGCTGGCCGCCAGCCGCTTGACGTCCCACTCCCACGGGCCCGGCGTCGTCTCATCGAAGTCGTTGACGTCGAAGACCAGCAGGCGCTCGGCCGAGCCGAAGATGCCGAAGTTGGACAGGTGCGCGTCACCGCACGCCTGCACCGCCAGCCCGGATACCGGCGTGGTGGCCAGGTCGCTGGCCATCGGCAGCGCGGCGCCGCGGTAGTAGGTGAACGGCGACACCATCATCCGCCCCCACCGGATCGGCACCAGGTCCGGTACCCGCGACGCCGCCTGCTCTTCCAGCAGGCCGATCGGGTCGGGCCGGTCCGGTGCCGGGCTGAAAGCCGCGTGGCTCTCCCTCGGCACCTGCGTCCGCGCATCCTTACCCCGGGCAGCGCGGTCGGCCGGCGTCATGTGCGCCAGTCCGGTGTCGAGCTGATATCTCGGGAGACGCCGGGTCGGCGCCTCAGCCATGGTCACGCTCGTCACAGATTCCTCCCCCGTCGGCGGCCCCGCTCACCAGCCGGGCACCCCGAAAAGACAGGCCCCGGCACCGCTGCCGCCCGGCGGGCGAATGCGAATCCGGGCGGCGGCTACGCTCTCCACGATGACAGCCCGGCCCGCTCCGCTCCTCATCCTGAAGGGGTGAACTATGCAGGCGAGAAATCCCGGGGCGTGTCCCGACCGGGCCGCTGATGCGGAGACCGCCACTGGCGCCACCCCGCCCCGGCCCCTGGAATCCCGTCCCTTGGCAGCCAGCTCGTTAGCGGCGACACTTTCAAGCATGCAGCTGCTGGAACGGGAATCGTCGCTGGCGTCGCTGGCCGGGTATGCGCGGGAGGCACGGCGGGGCGACGGGCGGCTGGTTCTGGTGGCCGGGGCGGCGGGGGTCGGCAAGTCGGCTCTGGTGGAGCAGTTTCAGCGGGACCTGCCGGATGCGCGCTGGTCGTGGGGGGCGTGCGATGGCCTGTTCACGCCGCGCCCGCTCGGGCCGCTGTTTGACCTCGCCGATCGGCTCGGCGGGGAGCTGCTAGCCCTGTGCCGCACCGGCGCTGCCCGCGATGACCTGTTCAGGGCCCTGCTGCGCCACGTCAGCGAACCGGGCACGCTGGACGTGCTGGTCGTGGAGGACGTCCACTGGGCAGACGAGGCGACCGTTGACCTGCTGCGGTTCCTTGGCCGGCGCATCCGAGACGCCGAGGTGCTGCTCATTGCTACCTACCGCGACGAAGACCTAGCAGAAGCGGACCCGCTTCGTGTCGCTCTTGGTGACCTTTCCCGGCAGCGGCTGGTACGGCGGGTCGAGCTGGCGCCCCTGTCCGCGGAGGCGGTGCGGCAGCTGGCCGGCTCGAGCGACCTGGACGCGGCGCAGTTGTACCGGCTGACGGGCGGGAACCCGTTCTATGTGACCGAGGTCCTGCAGGCGGGGATGAGCGAGGTCCCGCAGGCGGCAAGGGACGCGGTGCTCGCCCGGGCCGCGCGGCTGAGCGCCGGAGCCCGCGACGTCCTGGACGTCACGGCGTTGATCGGCACCCGCGGTGATCTCCAACTGGTCGAGGCGGTCACGGCATGCGGGCCGTCGGCCGTCGATGAGGTCCTGGCGTCGGGGCTGCTCGCCGAGGATGGCACGTGCCTGCGGTTCCGCCATGAGATCGCCCGGCTGGCGGTGGAACAGGCGATCGCGGCGCATCGCCGCCGCGCCGTCCACACGCGGGTCCTGGCTGCGCTGGAAGCTGCCGGGTGTGACGACGACGCCCAGCTGGCCTTCCACGCCGAGGCCGCCGGCGACGGCCCCGCGGTCCTGCGTTACGCCACGGCCGCGGCGCACCGGGCGGCTGAGCTGGCCTCGCACCGTGAGGCAGCGGCGCAGTTCCAGCGGGCCCTGCGGTTCGCAGCCGGAACAGCTCCCGCCACAGCGGCCGCGCTGTATAACGGGCTCGCCCATGAGGCCGGGCTGCTGGACTGGTGGCAGGACGCCGCCGACGCGGGCCAGCGGGCGCTGCAGCTATGGCGCCAGGCTGGTGACCGGCGGCGCGAAGGCGCGACCTTGCGCCAGCTGGCAATCGCAATGTGGCGATTGTGCCGTGGCGATGAGGCGACAGCCGCGACCGAGGCCGCAGTGGCAATCCTTGAGCCGCTCGGGCCTAGCGCCGAGCTGGCCTGGGCATATGCCAGTCTTGCCAGCATGCGTGCGCTGCACGGTCATGACGACGCCGCGATTGGGCTCGCCCGGCAGGCACAGGCGCTGGCCGAGTCGCTGAGCGTGCCCGGAGCACTGAGCGACGCACTCAACACCGAGGGCTGTGCCATCGGTAATCAGGGCGGAGACTGGGCCGCCGCGATGCACCGAGCGCTCGAGGTCGCGATGGCCGCAGGCATGCAGACGCAAGCGGGCCGAGCCTATTCGAACCTCCACGCCAACTACTACGGTGAGCGGCGGTTCGCCGAAGCCGACCGGGTCTTCGCCGAGGGCATCGCCTACTGCAACGAGCATGACCTCGGAACGTACGGCATCTGCCTACGAGGCGGGCGGACCGCCGCGCTCGAGCAGCTGGGCCGGTGGGACGAGTCGGCGTCGCTGAGCGAGGAACTGCTCACGCACAGCGGCGCCTCACCGGTCAACCGGATCATTCCGCTCTGCACCCTCGGCCTAATCAGGGCACGGCAGGGCACACAGGGCTGCTGGGGATGCCTGGATGAGGCCGCTGCGACCGCAGAGGGTAATGGCGAGCCGCAGTTCCTAGTGTCTGCACGGCTGGCCAGGGCCGAGGCGCACTGGCTGGCTGGCCAGCCGGATCTGGCCAGGCGCGAAGCCGAGCTAGCCGATGACGTCTGCGCCCAGTGTGACCAGTGGGAGCGCGGGGCGGTCGCTGCCTGGCTGCGGCGCACCAGTTCGCCCCGGCCGCCGCGCGGTGACCTTGCCGAGCCATACCATCTGCAGGTGGCGGGCGAGTGGGAGCAAGCCGCCCGGCTGTGGACCACCTTGGGCTGCCCGTACGATGCCGCGCTGGCCCTGTACGACGCGCCTGATGAGGCGGCGCTGCGCGACGCCCTGAAGATCTTCACGGGCCTCGGCGCGTCGGCGCCCGCGCAGATCACCCGGCAGAAGATGCGCCTGCTCGGCATCCGGTCGATCCCGGCCGGGCCGCGTGCCGCGACCCGTTCCCATCCGCTCGGGCTAACCGGGCGTGAGCGTGAGGTTCTCGACTTGATCTGCGCCGGGCACACCAACGCCGAGATCGCCGCCAAGCTGTTCATCTCCGCCAAGACCGTCGACCATCACGTCTCCGCCGTGCTGGCGAAACTGGATGCCCCGACCCGTGAGATCGCAGCGTCGCATGCCGCCCGCCTCGGGCTGACCGGTGCGGCAGAAACCTATGCAGCGCAACGGGAAAGCTAGGGAGTCGCTCCCGCTTCCCGACGGGGCCGCCTGCCAGGTACCGCCCGCGGCCGAGATGGGGAGTTCTCCCGATACGGATGGCCACGTAGGCCAGTAGGTTCCTGGTGCTCCGCGAGCTTGCGCCCCTTGATACCAGTGTTCATTATTTACTGGTCAGACCACATGCCAAAGGCGATGATATGGCACCACCGGGCGAGGACATCGCTCTGCTGGAGCGGGCAGGTCAGCTGGCGACGTTAGAAAGGTCTCTGGCGACGGCCCGCGATGGCCGGGGATCGTTCGCGCTCGTCTCTGGTGAAGCTGGCGTCGGCAAGACGGCGCTGGTCCGAGCGTTCTGTGACGCCCATCGCGGCGCCGCGCGGGTGCTGTGGGGCCGGTGCGATCCGCTATTCACGCCGCAGCCGCTCGGGCCGCTGCTGGACATTGCCGAGGCCGTCGGCGGCGAGTTCGCCGAGGTGGCCCAGGCGGCGGGCGCGAGCCCGCACCGGGTGGCGATGGCGTTGCGGCGCGAGCTCGGCGGGCGCCAGCCGGCGGTCGTGGTAGTCGATGACGCGCAGTGGGCTGATCAGGCAACCCTTGACGTTATTAGATTGCTGGCCAGCCGTCTGGAGAGCGTCGGCGCCGTGGTGATCGTGGCCTACCGCGACGATGAGCTTGATCGATGGCATCCGCTGCGGATCGTGGTCGGCGAGATCGGCGCCGGGCAGGCGATCACCCGGATCCGGCTGAGTCCGCTGTCTCTGGATGCCGTCACCGGTCTGGCGGAGCGGCAGGGAGCGAGCCCCGCGGAGTTGTACGACAAGACCGGCGGCAACCCTTTTTTCGTGACCGAGGTACTGGCAGGCAGCGATTCCGGCGTCCCGCTGACAGTTCGTGATGCCGTGCTGGCACGGGCTGCGCGGCTGAGCCCGGCGGCCGGCGAGCTGCTGGAGGCGGTCGCGATTGTGCCGTCGCAGGCCGAGCTGTGGCTCCTGGACACGCTGATCGATGACGTCGGCGGGCGTCTTGAGGAGTGCGTGGCGGGGGGAATGCTGCGGGTACGGCCAGGGTCGGTCTCGTTCCGCCACGAGCTGGCCCGCCAGGCGGTAGAGGCCGCCATCGGCGAGCACCGCAAGGCCGGACTGCATCGCGCCGTCCTTGCGGCGCTGGCGGCACCGCGCCGGCCCGCCTGATCTTGCTCGTCTGGCCCATCATGCGGATGCGGCCGGGGACGAGGACGCGGTGCTGCGCTTCGCGCCCCTGGCGGCGGCACGGGCATCGCAGCTTGGCGCCCATCGCGAGGCTGCCTCGCTGTACGGTCGTGCGCTATGCGTGGCTGCTGCTATCCCGCTGCCGGTGCGCGCCGGGCTGTTCGAAGGCCGGGCCGCCGAGTGCTTTCTCACGATCCAGTTCGAGGCGGCGGCCGATGCCACGCGCCGGGCGCTGGGTTGCTATGCCGAACTAGGGGACCAGGGTCGGGAGGGAAACGCGCTGCGGTCGCTGGCACACCTTGTCTGGCAGGTGGGCGTGCTTGCGGAGGCGAAGGAGATGGCGCTGCGGGCAGTAGCGATCCTGGAGCCGCTCGGACCTGCCTGGGAACTCGTGGCCGCTTACTGTCAGGTTGCGGTGCTGCTGATCGCGGACGAGGATCTGGAAGCTGCCGGGGTGTGGGCCGCGCGCGCGACCGAGCTCGCCGCCCAGACGGGCGACAATCACTCGTCAATTGACGCGGGCCGGGCGGTCGGCTGGGTTGAGTTCTTCACGGGGCGGCCCGGCGGCTTGGAGCAGCTGGAGCGGTGCGTCGGTTTGTACGAGGCAGCCGGGCTGGAAGCGGATGCGGCGATCACGCGCGTTGTGATTGCGCGCACGGCCGCCCGTTTCCGCCAGTACGACATCGCGGAGCGCCACATTAATGCCGGCCTGGCGTACTGCGAGGGAATCGACTTCGACGTGTATCGCTACTACCTGCTGAGCTGGCAGGCCAAGCTCCGGCTGGCCGCGGGCCGGTGGGATGAGGCCGCTCAGATTGCCGGGATCTGTCTCGGCGAGCCCTGTCCGTTCGCGCGCATCCACGCTCTGGTGGCGCTCGGGCTGGTGCGCGCTCGGCGCGGTGACCCCGATCCATGGACTCCGCTGGATGAGGCTCTGGAGTCAGCACTGCCGCGGCGGGAGCTTCAGTGGATCGCGCCGGTAGCGATCGCGCGCGCCGAGGCAGCCTGGCTGGAGGGCCGCAACGACGCCGCAGTGGCCGCCACCGATACCGCCTTCGAGTTCTCATGCGCCAAGAACTCGCCGTATACGACCGGGCTGGCGTACTGGCGCTGGCGCGCGGGCCTGAAGCCCGAAGTAGCGGCAGCGGACAACGATCCATACGCGCTCGAGATGGCCGGCGAGTGGGCGCGGGCAGCCGAGTTGTGGGCCATCACCGGCTGCCCGTACGAGTCCGCGCTCGCACTCGCGAGTTCCGGCCATGATGATGCCCTGCGCCAGGCGCTGACCGAGCTTCAGCAGCTGGGCGCGCGGCCCGCGGCTGACATCGTCGCCCGCAAGCTGCACGAGCGCGGCGTCCGTGGCCTGCCCCGCGGACCCAGCCGCGAGACGAGAAACAATCCAGCCAACCTGACTACGCGCGAGGTCGGGGTGCTCGCACTCGTAGCGCAAGGCCTCCACAACGCCGACATCGCCGAACGGCTCTTTGTGTCTCCCAAGACCGTCGATCACCACGTCTCGGCGATCCTACGGAAACTCGGCGTACGCACCCGCGGCGAGGCAAGCGCAGAAGCTGTGCGGCTGGGCCTCGCGAACCCAAGATAGGTAACCCGCCATCCCGACATGGGGAAATCTCCCCACGCGCGGAGGCCGCGCCTTCCCGTAGGTTCGCTGGCATGCACTAGTGCCGGCGAATCAGGAGGGTTGGCATGCCGCGGTACATCGTGCAGCGCACGTTTCCCGAGGGGCTGCGCATCGAGACCGACCCGGCCGGGGCTGACTTCTGCCGCGGGGTGATCGAGTGCAACGCCCAGGAGGGCGTCACCTGGATCAGCTCATTCGTAAGCGAGGACAAAACCCGCACGTTCTGCGTCTACGACGCGCCGAGTCCCGAAGCGATTCGCAAGACCGCGCTGCGCAATGCGCTACCAGTCGATCAGATCACCCAGGTCCGCGTGCTCGATCCTTACTTCTACGCATAGCCAGGCTGAACCCCTGGAAGGAGGACGCACGACATGCAGACGCGGAAGGCCGCGAAAGTCATCCGGCTCGGGGTGACCGGCACAAGGTAGGTACCGCGCATCGCCAAGATGGGGAGCTCTCCCGATGCGAGCGGCCGCGCAGGCCCGTAGGTTCGTGGTTCTGAGAAGCTCCCAGCCGTTCAGGAGGACTGACATGCTCCGGCATCAGCAGGCGTTCCCCGGCGGACCGCCGGCCTCTGGGCGCTTCGGCCGACGGTAACCCCGCCGTGCCGGACGACTGTGCCATGGAGTCGCTGCTCGCGGTGGCTGCGCTGAGGTTCGGCGACGAGCGCCATGATGTCGCGGACCTGGTGCTGGCCGGGTTGATCACGGGCGAGTGGCAGGCGCTTCAAGACCTCGTGGCGCGGGGTCTTGGCCTGGAGGCAGCCCGGGCTGGGCGCGTCGATGGCGGGGATCTTGAACGCGCGCTGGCGGCGTTTCGATATGAGCGGCGGCTGATTGCGGCGGCCGATCTGCTCGGGTGGTTGTCGGAGCGGTCGCTGCGGCTGGCCGATCTGGAGGGGGTGCTGCGGCGGCGGTTGCTCCGCACCCGGTTTGAGGGTGTTCTCTGCCCGGCAGCGACTGACGCCTCCGTCGCGATGGTGATGCGGGCAGAGGCAATGTGTGCCGGCACGCTCGCGCGATGTGCGGAGGATCTGCGTGCGTGGCACGCGGGATGCGATTGGCTCGCGGAGACGGCGGTGGGTGGATCCCCCGCCGGTGACTCTGCCGCGGTGGAGGACCTTGTGGCGGCAGCTCTCGCTGGCATTACCTCGGGTCTGCCGGCGGTTGGGTGCGCGGCGCTGCGTCGCCGTGCGGAGCGGCTGGCCGCGCTGAAGGCGGGTTATGTGCGCTTCCAGGCGGTGGCGGTGACCGAGGGCGCGGTGGACGCACGCCTTGCCGAGCATCGTCTCGATTGGAGGGTGGTGACCGGTAACGAGCTGAGCTTTGAGCTTGAGGGGGCCGCGCGGGAAACGCGGCTGCGCGTCGTCCATGACGGGGGCACGCTCGGCCAGGTCGCCGAGATGGTCGGTCTCGATCCGGTGCGTCGCGAGCTTGAGCTCGGCAGCGCCCCGGCGGAGCTCGGCACCGAGTTGCTGGTCGCGCGAGATGGGGATCTTGTCGGGCCGTGGTGCGAGGGCGGGCGCTGGCGGGTCCTGGAAGTTGACGGACGCCTCGAGCCCGAGCAGGCCGGGGATGGACCGATTCGGGAGCGGGCGCGCGAGGAACTACTTGGCGAGCTGGTCGAGCGAGTATCCGCGGGCAAGGCAGGCATCCTTGCCGCTCTCTGACCAGGTTGCCAACCCGCTCGTGGCTCGCGCCATCCCGGTAGCGGTCGAGTCGCTGCTGGCGAGATTGCCGCTGATGGCGCCACTGTCGGAGCCAGAAAGAAGGCTCGTCGCGGCCTGCTTCGAGCGGGTCGCGTTCGAGTATGGCGAGACGGTCGTCGCCGAGGGCGAGCTGGCAACCGCGTATTTCGTGATCGCCGCCGGCCGCGCCCGAGTGCTGACGATCGGCACTGACGGGCGCGAGGTGCCGCTGAACGTGCTCGCACCGGGCGACACGTTCGGTGAGCTGGCACTCGTGCAGCAGACCCCCCGGTCGGCGACGGTGCGCGCGTCGACACCACTGGAGGTGTTCCGGCTCGATCGGAGTGTTTTCCTGGCGCTGATGCGCGTCCACCCGGCGTTAAGCGAGGCGCTCGGGGTCCACGCCCGAGGGCTACGGCACGGGGACTTCCTGCGCCTGCACCCAGCCTTTGCCGGACTTCCGCACGAACGCCTGGTCGAGCTCGTCACGGCGATGCGTGAGGTAGCGCTGGCCGACGGCGAGATTGCCCCCAGCGCCGGACGAGCGACGGCGGGCGTCTATCTGGTGACAAGCGGCCGGCTGGCGGCGGTATACGCCGACGGGCAGCAGCTCTATGCCCTGCACCCCGGTGACGTGTTCGGCCAGCCTGGGCTCGAGGACGGCGCCGGCCAGCCGGCGTTCATGGCGCTGGGCGAGGCGCGGTTGCTGCGGCTGGACAGCGAGCCGTTGCACAGGCTGGCTGCTGACTATCCCGATGTAGCGGCGCGGCTGGCGGAGCGCGCAGCGCTGGTGGCGAGGCGGCGGCGCGACGGCTCGGCGATATCTGCGGCCGACGGGCCGGTCGCCGCGAGCGAGGAGGAGTTGCTCGCCCAGATCGCCGAGCCGGACTCCGACAGCTCCCCGTACGTGACCGCCTCGCGCGGGCCCCGCCGCCGGCGCCGGGGCTACGCCGCGGTACGGCAGGTCGACGCGATGGACTGCGGCGCCGCGTGCGTGGCGACGCTCTGCCGGCACTTTGGCCACAACGTGTCGCTGTCGGCTGTCCGTGCCGCGGTGGGCACCGGTCTGGACGGGACGAGCTTGCGCGGGATCATGCGCGGCGGGGCGGAGATCGGGATCGAGTTCCGGGCGATCAAGTCCTCGCCCGACCGGCTGCCGGTCCTGCCCAAGCCGCTGATCCTGCACTGGGGCGGTTACCACTGGGTCGTGCTGCACGAACTGCGAAACGGCAGGGCCAGGCTCGCCGACCCGGCGCTTGGGCTGCGGACCGTCACCCAGGCGCAGCTGGCAGCGGAGTGGTCGGGCTACGCGGCGATCCCGACTCCGACACCGCGGCTCGCCGGCGCGCCGCGCGGCGGGCTGACGCTCGGCTGGCTGCTGCCGTTCCTGCGACCGCACTACCGCAGGCTCGCCGGCGCGGCGCTGTTCGCGCTGCTCGCGGCGGGCCTGCAGATGATGCTCCCGGTCCTGACCCAGGTCGTGATCGACGGTCAGCTGCATCGGCGCGGTCCTGGCCAGGCGTCGCTATGGGTGGGGGTGATCGTGCTCGCGCTGCTCGCGGCGGTGGCCGTCACGATCCTGCAACGTCGCACGCTCGCACGGGTGGCGGTGTCGGTCGACGGGAAGGCGCTCGACTACCTGGCCGGGCGGCTGCTGCGGCTGCCGGTCGGCTACTTCCAGCTGCGTCGCACGGCCGACATCCAGCGCCGGCTCGAGGGTATGCGCGATATCCGCCGGGTGCTGGTCGAGGACGGCGTCCTCGGCGTGACCGCCGCGTTCCAGCTCCTGGTCACGATCGCGGTGATGGCGTTCTACTCGCGGGTGGCGGCGTTGCTGTTCCTCGCGGTCTTGCCCGCGTACGGCCTGCTGATGCGCTACTCCTCGCGACGGCTGAAGCCGGCCTTCGATTCGCTTGAGGAGGCTTTCGGCCGCTACCAGGGCAAGCAGCTGGACTCGATCCGGGGGATCGAGGTCGTCAAGGTCACCGGCGCCGAGGAAGGGTTCAGGCGGACCCTACTGCGAGAGTTCGAGGGGCTACAGGACCGGCTGTACCGGCGCGACCTTACTGTGCTGGTCTATGACGGGCTCGTCTCGCTCGCCACGCTGGGGATCGTCGCGCTGTTCCTATGGGTGGGCGCGCTGCTGGTCTATAAAGGTCAGCTGACCATCGGCGGCCTGGTCGCCATCAACACCCTCGTACTGCTCGCCAATGCGCCGCTGCGGATCCTGCTCTCGCTGTGGGACCAGCTGCAGTACGTCGGCGTGCTGCTCGCGCGACTCCAGGACGTGCACGCACATCAGCCCGAGCAGGATCCGGACAGCCGCCCGCGCCCGGTGCCCGCCCTGGCGGGACACGTGCGCCTGCGCGGCGTCTCGTTCCGCTACCCGCAGACCCCCGAGCAGGAGATTCTTCATCAGATCTCGCTGGAGGTGCCGGCCGGGCTGACGGTCGCGTTCGTCGGACGGTCAGGCTCGGGGAAGTCGACGCTGCTGCGCTGCCTCGCGGGCCTGCTGATGCCCACCGAGGGGTCGATCGAGTACGACGGGACCAACCTGCGCGACCTCGAGCTGCGCGAGTTCCGTGCCCAGCTCGGGTTCGTGCTGCAGGAGCCTTTCCTGTTCGACGCCACGATCGCCGAGAACATTGCCTTCGGTCACGAGCAGATTGACCTGGCCCGCGCTGGCGCCGCCGCGGCGATCGCCAATGCCGCCGAGTTCATCGAACGCCTGCCGCTGGGCTACCAGACTCGCGTCGGAGACTCCGGGCTGAAGCTGTCGACCGGCCAGGCGCAGCGGATCTCGATCGCCCGCGCCGTCTATGACCGGCCGTCGGTGCTGCTGATGGACGAGCCGACCAGCGCGCTTGACCCGGAGGCCGAACGCGCGGTCAAGGAAGGCGTCGAGCGGCTGCTGCACGGCCGCACCGCGTTCGTGGTCGCCCACCGGCTGTCAACGATCCGCGACGCTGACCTGATCTGCGTGCTCGAGCAGGGACGGCTAGTCGAGCAGGGCACCCACGACGAGCTCGTCTCCGGCAGCGGCCTGTACGCCTACCTCTACTCCCAGCAGCTCGCCACCTGAGAGTTCGCGCCACCGCGATCGGTCCAAGATGAGGAGCCGCGGCCGCCAACATGGGCAGCTCTCCCGATGCCGACCGGTGCGGAGCCCCACCAGACTGGCCGAGACGCAGAATCATTCCAGCCATCTGGGAGGCAGCCATGACCGAGCCACGCAACTTCGAGCCCGAGCGTGGGGCTCAGACCCGTGCCGATCGGGAACCTGAGGTCAGCCCGGAGGTGATCCAGGATCTCGACATGACGGAGGACGACTTGGATGTCATGGGCGGCGGGCTGCGTTCCGACACGTGCTGCGAACGCATCAGCATGAACACGAATTAGGCGCTCGCGGAGCGGACACCGCGACGCGACGCGAGCAGGCGCCGACCACGCCTGCGCCCACCGGATCCGCCACCGGCCGTCCGCGGTTCCGGTCGCTCGCATGCGCTGAGCTGGAGCTGGCCGCGCGGCTGCAGCTCGAACCCGGCGCGCGGCCCAAGATGGGCAGCCGCCGCTCACAACATGGGGAGCTGTCCCGATGCGGGTCGGCTGGCGCCGCGCCTACCTTTGGCCGGGATGGCAGATCACTCCAGCACGGGAGGCAGTCATGACCGAGCCACGAGACATGCACCGCGACCGGGAGACCGAACCGGCGCCGGCTGACCCGGCGCTGGAGGTCAACCCCGAGCGGATCAAGGACCTCGACGTAACGGGCGACGACGCCGATAACATCGCCGGGGGATGCAGCTGGACCAACACGACCGAGCGGCAATGACCGAGCCGCGCGACGGCGAGCCGGACGGCCCGGGGAACGAGAGCGAGCGTGCGCTCGCGACGGCGATCGGCCGCCTGGGCGTGTGGGACGCGGGCCTGTGCGCGGCTCCCGCCGCGGTCATCCGTGCGGCCGCGGCCGAGCTCGAGCAGGCAGGTTACGGGGCAGCGTGGCTGCACGAGGCCGGCCGAGACGCGTTCGTGGCTGCGGCGATCCTGCTGGCCGGGACTCGCCGCCTGGTGGTGGGAACGAGCATCGCCAGCATCTGGCGGCATGAGCCGGCGCAGATGGCCAGTGCCGCGCGGACGCTCGGGGAGGCGTTCCCCGGGCGGTTCGTGCTCGGGATCGGCGCGAGCCACGAAGGCGCGGGTTCCTGGCACGGGCGTTCGTATGACCGTCCCCTGCGCGACCTGGCGGAGTACCTGGACGCGGTGGATAACACGCGGTACTTCGCCGCCCGGCCTGAGGTGCCGGTGCCGCGGATGATCGCCGCGCTCGGGCCACGCGCGCTGGAACTGGCCCGCCAGCGCTCGCGCGGCGCTATCCCGTACCTGGTGCCGGTCGCCTACACCAGCGCCGCCCGCGCGACGCTCGGACCAGGGCCTGTGCTCGCGGTCCATCAGGTCATCGTGCTCGGCCAGCGGCCAGAACGCGCCCGCGAACTGGCCCGCGAGCACGTCGGCCGCTACCTCGCGGCCCGGAACTATCGCAGCAACCTGCTGCGCTGCGGCTTCACCGAGCGCGACCTCCAGGGTGCCGGTAGCGAGCGGCTGATCGATGCGCTAGTGCCGACCGGCGGCACCGGCGAGGCTGCGGCCCGGGTGCAAGCGCATCTGGACGCCGGCGCCGATCACGTCTGCGTTAACCCGATCGGCCGTCGGCCGGCCGAGGTTCCGGTCGCGCAGCTGGGCGAGCTGGCCGCGCGGCTGCAGCTCGAGCCGGCGCAGCCCCAAGATGGGTAGCCGCCGCCCCCAACGTGGGGAGCTCTCCCGATGCGGACCGAGGCGGAGCGGCCACAGACTGACCGCGATGCAGGATCAATCCCGGCACTGGAGGCCGTCATGACCGAGCCACGAGACATGCACCGCGAACGGGAGACCGAACCGGCGACGGCTGACCAGGAGCCGGAGGTCAGGCCCGAGCTGATCAAGGACCTCGACGTGACCGGCGACGACGCCGGGAACATCGCCGGCGGTTCATGCTCGAGCTTCTCAAATCACCCGACCCAGTGACTGGCCTGCGACGAGACCCGCTGACCTAGCCGCGCGACATCCAGGGCGGTCCGCAGGCCGGAGCAGCAGCGGATCCGGATCCAGAGGTCCGGCCCGAGCTGATAGCGGACCTCGACGTACCAGGCGACGACGATGTCATCCGCGGCGGGTGCTTCCACAACACCCTCGATGGCCCCAACCGCACGGCTTAATGACAGAGCCGCACGGCTCCGGGTCGCACCAGGACCGGTCCAAGATGGGGAGCCGCGGCTGCCAACATGGGCAGCGCTCCCGATGCGGGCCGGCCGGGGCGGCGACAGACTTGCCGCAATGCACGATCAATCTCAGCGTAGGAGGCAGTCATGACGGAGCCGCGCAAGATGCAGCTCGCACGACAGACCAAAGCAACGAGGGCCGATCGGGAGCCAGAGGTCAAGCCCGAGCTGATCCAGGACCTCGATGTGACGAGCGCCGACGCGGACGTCATCCGCGGCGGGCCTAAAAGCACAAATACGAACGGCCCTCTTTAGCGGATTGGCTAACTCGTGGGATCAGCGCCTGTAGCGGCGCTTGCGGAGCGGACAGCCCGCCGTTACCGCGATCGGGCGCTCGCTTGCGCGTGGGTGGCGGAGGCGCCGCGCGCTTCGCTGGCGCACGGCGGGGTGGGCGTGGCGTATTTCCTGTTTCGTCATGGCAGCTTCGGCGGCGGGCAGCAATCGCTGGAGGCGGCGGCGTTGTGGGCCTCGCGCGCCGCGCGAGTCCGGGGCCAGCGGGGCGCCTTTGCGATGCGCAGCGGGCCGTTGAGCTCAGTCCCTGGCCGGGCGCTGCATTATCACGAGCCGGGGGTGTGGTGGGTGCGAGCGCTCGTCGCAGCCGCGCGGAACGATCGCGGGGAGGTGCGACGCTCGGCGGCGCAGTTTGCCGAGGCCGGCGCCCGGACCTGGGGCGCGCCCTGGGATGTCACCCTGGGCGCGGCGGGACTGCTGCTGGGCTGCGCGCAGCTGGCCGAGAGCCTGGAGGATCCAGTCGCGCTCGCCCCGGTCCGCGCGACGGGCGAGGGTCTGGCTGCTGCGCTGGCGGCGCTGGCCGAACATGACGGTGCGCTGCCGGGTGAGACCGTCCTTGGGTTCCTCGGCGCCGCCCACGGCTGGGCCGGAGTTGCGCACGCCTTGCTGCGCTGGAGTCGCGCGATCGGCGAGCCGCCGCCAGGGGAGGCACTGGTGCTGCTTGAGCGGCTGACCGGGCTGCGGCGGCGATCCGGCCGGTGGCCGGTCCGGGCCGGCTCGCGCGAGGTGTATCGGGGCTGGTGTCATGGCAGCGCGGGCTGGGCACAGCTGTGGGCGCTGGCCTGGCAGATCACCGGCGAGCAGCGGTTGCTGGAATTCGCCGACGACTGCGCGGAGGATGCCGTCGCCGCGGGCGGGGACTCTGCGAGCTTGTGCTGCGGGCGCGCCGGACAGGGTTTCGCCGCGCTGACGCTGTATCGCGCGACGGGCGAGCGGCGCTGGCTGACCGCCGCGCATCGTGTGGCCGCAGAAGCGGTGCGGGCAGCCGCCGACGAGGAGGCCCCCGGTCACCAGCTGTTCGCCGGCGAGCTCGGGGCAGTGCTGCTAGCGGCCGAGCTGGAGGATCCGGCCCGCGCCGCGATGCCGGTGTATGAGGCGATCGGCGGCTTGGGGTGAGCCCGGGCGGCGAGCTAGGGCGGAACGGGCGACCAGGTGAGGCTCTGCGGGATTCCGGGTTCTTCGCGTTCCGGGTGCCGGCGCTGGCGATGGACGTGCTGACGCAGTGGGCGGACGGGGTGGAGGCGCCGGCCTGCCCGCCGGGTGACCTGGCGGGCGCGCTCGAGCGCGACCGGGCGCGGTTGCGCGAACGGCTGATGGAGGTCGCGCGGCGGCCCGAGGTCATGGCGGCATTGTCGGTCGCCTCGCCGGACCTGCTTGATGCGCTGGGCGCGCGCGAGGGCGATCCGGGGGTCGAGGCGGCGCTGCTGCGGTACGTGTCCCGGATGGCGTCGCGCGCAACGCCTTTCGGGCTGTTCGCCGCGTGCGGGGTGGGGGAGATCGCCGAGCGCACGCACCTCGCGCTGCCCGATCCTGCCTGCTGGCGCCGTCACACGCGGCTCGATGGCGATTATCTTGATCGCGTCGTCCGCGAGCGGGCCGCTGGGCTTCGCGGGCGGCTGCCATTCCGTCCCAATGACAGCCTGTATCTGGCCGGCGGCCGCTGGCGCTACGTGCAGGCGCGGCTCGATGGCCTCGCGCGGACCCACCATCTGGCCGAAATTGCTGATAACGAGCACCTGAAGCGCGCGGTTGCCGCCGCCCAGGCGGGCGCACGGCCGGCGGACATCGCGGCAACCGTAGCCGCCGGCGGGGTTGAGCCGGGCCGGGCGGAACGTTACGTCGGTGACCTGATTGACGCTCAGGTGCTGGTTGCGGAGCTTGCCGTCCCGATCACTGGCCCGCTGCCGCTGGACGCGCTGATCGCCGATCTCGAAGCGGCCGGGGACGGCGGCACGGTCGCGGTGCTGAGCGCAGTTCGCGACGAGCTGGCGGCGATCGACGCCCAGGGGACAAAGGGCGGGCCCGGCCGCCAGGGCGGGGTCGCCGCGCTGCTGGGCGAGCTGCCCGTTCCGGCGGGGCGGGCGAGGCTACTGCAGGTCGACATGACTGTCCCGGAGTGCGGCGCGACGCTCGCGCGGTCGGTTGTTGATGACGTGGTGCGGGGGGTCGAGCTGCTGCGCCGGATTACCTCGGCGCGGGAGCCGTCCGAGCTGGAGCGGTTCCGCGAGGCGTTCACCGAGCGCTACGAGGAGCGTGAGGTGCCGCTGCTTGAGGCACTCGACGACGATCTGGGCGCGGGCTTCGGCGCCGGCGCCGGTGACCCGGCGCCATTGGTCAAGGGCCTGATGCTGCCCCGCATCGAGCGTCAGGCGACTGTGGGCAGGCGGGAGGGCCGGCTGCTCGAGCTGATGCACCGCGCGTGGGCGACGGGTGCGCTGGAGGTGTCACTCGGATCCGATGACGTTGCGGAGCTGGAGCGCGCTGACGCACTGCCGCTGCCCGGAGCAGTGGGGGCGCTCGCCAGCCTCGCGCGGACCCGCGACGGCCTGCGGGTGCGGGTCTCGTTCGCGAGTGGTCCGCCGGGCGCCGGCCTGCTCGGCCGCTTCTGCCACGCTGACCCGGTGCTGGATGCGCGCGTTCGCGCCCACCTGCGCGCCGAGGAGGCGCTGCAGCCCGATGCGATCCACGCCGAGATCGCCCACCTGCCCTCGGGCCTTCTGTCCAACGTCCTCGTCCGCCCGGTCCTGCGCGAGTGGGAACTTGAGTGGCTGGGCCGCTCCGGCGCGCCGCCGGAGCGGCGCCTGCCGGTCTCGGACCTGCTGGTATCGCATCGCGGCGGCCGTTTCGTGCTGCGGTCCCGGCGCCTGGGCCGTGAGGTGCTGCCGCGGCTCACCAGCGCGCACAACTGGACCTATCGCTCCCCGGCGGTCTACCGGTTCCTGGCGGCGATCCAGTCGCAGGGCACCGCCGGCCCGGTCAGCTGGTCGTGGGCGCCGTTGGATCGGGCGCCGTTCACCCCGCGGGTGCGGTGGGGACGCCTGATCCTCGCCCTAGCGGCGTGGCGGGCCACCGGTACCGAGCTGCGCGAGCTCGACGGGCACGATCCGGTTGCGCGCTGGCGCGCAGTGCAGGCGTGGCGGGAGCGGCGGCGGCTGCCGCGCTGGGTGTGCCTGGTCGACGGCGACAACAAGCTGCCGATCGACCTGGATAACACGCTCAGCGTGGACGCGCTCGTGCGCGCCACGCGAAGGCGCGAGAGCGCGCTGATCGAGGAGCTCTATCCCCGCCCTGAGGATCTGATCGCCGAGGCCGAAGACGGGCACCGTGCGCTCGAGCTGGTGATCCCGCTGGTCCGCTCGACCGCGGCCCCTGCGAGGGTCCCGGCCGCCGGGCTCACGCGTCCGGGGCGTTTCGCATCGAACGCCCGGCAGACGGCCCCGCCTTCGCGCCTGCGCCGCACGTTCCCGCCCGGCTCTGAGTGGACTTACCTGAAGCTTTACACCGGCCCGGCCAGCGCCGACACGCTGCTGCGCGAGATGATCACCCCGCTCGCGCACGACCTGACCTCCTCCGGGGCCGCCGACCGCTGGTTCTTCCTGCGCTACGGCGATCCGCGCGCCCATCTGCGCGTGCGCTTTCACGGATGCGACCCGGCGATCCTCGAGTCGGTCCAGCAGCTCGCGGCGCGCGCGCTGGAGGCCGGGCTCGCCCAGGATGCGCAGCTGGGCACCTACCAGCGCGAGATCGAGCGCTACGGCGGCGCAGACGGAATTCTCACCGCCGAGCGGCTGTTCCACGCCGACTCCGACGCGGTCGTCGCGCTGCTTGACATGCTTGAACCCGGCGAGCACGGGCTCGAGGAGCGCTGGCAGATCGGGGTGCTCGGCAGCGACGCGCTGCTGCGCGACCTGGGACTAGACGACCAGGCACGGGCTGCCTTCACCCGGCGCATGCACGCCGCGTTCGAGCGCGAATTCCGGGCTGACGCGCAGCTCCGCCACGCGATCGCCGGGCGAGTACGCGCGGAACGGGGCACGGTTGACGAGCTGCTCGCCGCCACCAGCGACAGCGACCATCCGCTCGCGCTCGGCGTCGCCGTCCTCGCCAAGCGATCGGAACGGATCAAGCCGCTGGCTGCCGACCTCGCCGCGCTGCGCGCCGCCGGCCGTCTTGACCTGCCGCTCGACACGCTCGCGACGTCCTACGTGCACATGTGGCTCAACCGGCTATGCCGCTCGCAGAACAGGTTCCAGGAGTACGTCACCTATGCGCTGCTCGCCCGGGTGCTCGGGGCTCGCTCGGCGAGACAGCGCGCCGGACGCTGAAACCCGCACACGCCCACCCGGCCTGGCTGTTCGCTACGCTCGGCGCACCGGTCGCGGCTAGCTGGCGTCCGGAGCCCGAGCGCCGTTGGGCCTGCCGGACCTAGTCACACGCGAGTCCGCAGGACGCGGTCCGGTCTGCTCACAGCGGGAAGTCGTCCGGCGTCACGTCACCGCCGATCTCGTACACGTGATCGACCACATGACACCCGAGCAACTCGGCATGGCGCCGGATCATGTCCTCGTCCGGCGCCTCGTAGATACAGAACGACTTCAGAACGCCATCGGCGTCCATCACGACGTGGCTGTGCTCCCACACAATCTTGGGGAACTGCTCCCCGGCGATCCGCTTCGAGCGCCGCCCGACGCTGGGCATCTCGTCCTGATCGACGTCGTAGGTGCGCTCGACTACATACCTCGGCATCTTTCCTACCTCTCGTTCGGACTGGCCGGGCCTTGCCCGCGATTGCTGTCAGAGGGTCTGGGCGCTCTTCAGGCCGCCGGCAATGTTGTCGGCGTCGGCGTCGGTGATGTCGAGGTCGCTGATCAGCTCGGGCCTGACCTCGGGGTACCGGTCAGTCGTCGCTTTGGTCTGTCGCTGGCGCTGCATATCGCGCGGCTCGGTCATGACTACCTCCTGGGCTGGACCTGATCCTGCATCGCCGCCAGTCTGGCGGCGCCCCGCGTCGGCGCGCATCGGGAGAACTCCCCATGTTGGGGTCAGCCGGTACCCATCTTGGCCTGGCCGTCACGGGGCCTAAGCGTTCGGCGGTCAGCCGACCCGCCTTGACACCCGCGAGCGCACCGCCATACTTGTGGCCGAGACGAGGAAGCCTGGGGTGGTGGCTGAACAGCAGGCGTGCCCGCGTTGCGGGTGCGAGAACGACGGCATGCAGCGCTTCTGCGGATCCTGCGGGAGCAGGCTGAGCGTCGGCTGCGAGCGGTGCGGCGCGACAAGTCCGCCAGGTTTCAAGTTTTGCGGAGGCTGCGGGGCGAAGCTCCAGGGCGCGGCTGACCAGCAGCCGCCACGCGAAGAACGCCGAGTGGTCACGGTGATCTTCGCGGACCTCGTCGGATTTACCGCGCGCGCAGAACGGCTCGACCCGGAGGACGTCAGAGCGATGCTGACGTCGTATTTCACTCCGCTTCGCGAGGAGATCGAGTCGTTTGGCGGGACCGTCGAGAAATTCATCGGCGATGCGGTGATGGGCGTGTTCGGAGCCCCCGTAGCCCACGGCGATGACCCCGAGCGTGCCGTCCGGGCCGCTCTTGGGATCCGGCGCAGAGTCAGCCAGGTCAGCGCCGCGGACACCGATCGCGGTCTCGAGGTCCGCATCGGAGTCAACACCGGAGAGGCGATCGTCGCGCTCGACGCGCGGCCAGGCGAGGGCGAGGCGATGGTCGCGGGCGACGTCGTCAACACCGCATCGAGGCTCCAGACAGCCGCGCCGGCGAACGCGATCCTGGTCGGCGAGGAGACCTTCCGGTGTACCCGCTCTACGATCGACTACGAGCCGGTCGAGCCATTCATGGTCAAGGGAAAGGAGCTGCCGCTCGCGGCCTGGCGCGCGCGTGGCGCCTCCCGGCCAGCCGGCGAGCGCCTCGCACCCGATGTCCCGATGGTCGGTCGTGATGACGAGCTGGCGACGCTGACCGGAGTGTGGCAAAAAGTGCTCGCCGCCCGGCAGCCGCATCTGGTGACGATTCTCGGCCTGCCTGGCGTCGGCAAGAGCAGGCTCGCCGCGGAGTTCCTGGCAGCGGCCGGAGATGCCGGAGCGCGGGTCGTGCTGGGCCGCTCGCTCCCGTACGGCAAGAGCAGCGCTTATGACGCGTTTGCCCAGCAGGTCCTGGATGTGGCCGGCGTGCTCGGAGGCGACCCTCCCGACACCGTAATCCAGAAACTGCGACGAACTATCGAGGGCCTTCTCGAAGGCGACAGCGCCGAGGATGTAGTGAGGCATCTCGCGCTGATGATCGGGCTTCAGGCGGACGGCTCTATCAATGCTGAGGCCGTCAGAGGCCGGCATATTCTGTTCGCGTCAGCGCGGAGGTTCGTCGAAGCGCTGGCGAGCCGCCAGCCCACCGTGCTCCTGTTCGAGGACTTGCACTGGGCGGATTCGAGTCTGCTGGAACTGATCGAGCTGTTGTCGGCCCAGGTCGGCCCGGCTCCGCTGCTGCTGTTGGCGGCCGCCCGTCCCGAGCTGCGGACCGCGGAGGCGGGGTGGGGCGGCAGTGGCCCGGCTTCGGTGGACCTCCCGCTCGAGCCGCTCGGTTCGGAGCACTCGCGCGAGCTCGCTGCCAGGCTGCTCGCCCGCGCCACGCAACCGGTACTGGGACAGACGGCGGGCACCATCAGCGAGACCGGGGAAGGGAATCCCTTGTTCATCGAGGAGCTCGTAGCAGCCGTCACCGAGCGCTCCTCATCAGCGGGTGGTCAGCTGCCAGCGAGCATCCGCGGAATCATCGCTGCCCGGCTCGATTCGATCCCAGCGCCGGAGCGAGCTGTCCTCCTGGATGCCTCCGTAGTTGGCAGGGTTTTCTGGGACGGCGCGCTGGCGCGGCTGACCCCCACCGGCAGGCGCCTGCAGGAGCTGCTGGAATCACTCGAGGGCCGCGACCTGATCCGCCGAGAGCCGGTGTCGCGGTTTGCCGGTCAGCAGCAATTCCGGATCAAGCACGCGCTGATCCGTGACGTCGCCTACGCTGCGCTTCCGCGGGCAAAGCGCAGCACTGCGCACGCCGCCGTCGCGGTGTTCTTCGAGGAGCTGCAGGGCGAGCACGAGTCACCCGCGGCGGTCGGACACCACTGGCTGCTGGCAGGCGACAGGGAACGCGCCGCGTCCTACCTCGTCGAGGCGGCAGACCGGGCCAGCCGCGGCTGGGCCAAGGACGAGGCGGTTGCGCTCTACCGGCAAGCGCTGACGCTCGTGGGCGAGGATGATCCCAAACGTCGCCGCGAGCTGCGGCTAAAACTGGCGGTGGCACAGCAGATGCTCTACCACGTTTCCGACGCGCAGGGCGGGGCCCGACAGCGTAGGGGACCCAGCGCCGGGTTGTAGGGCATCGCGCGAAACCGGGGATGCGGGCCCGAGTTGACCAAGATGGGAGGCCGAAGCGGGGGGACGGCAGAACTGCCCCATTGCTATGGATATGCGCGTCTACATTGGCCGCACGTGCACGGGCTGAGCCCTGGCAGTCCTGGAGCGCTGGAATCTTGCGCAGTCGTCCCGAAATCGTCGCGCTGCCGGATCGCTCACAACCGACGTAGCAGACAGTCCTTGAAAGGAAATCCGGGAGGCGGTGTCGGATCCGGCCGGAGGTGTTCGTAGCAGAGGTGTGAGCGGGCGCCACGACGGTCGCCCCCGAACTACAGGAGATGATCCGAGATGCAGTACCTGGTTTCCGTGATCGATGACAAGAGCAATCCCGGCAGCACGGACAGGCGGCCTGCCATCAGCGCGTTCAACGAACGACTGATGGCCGGGGGCTACTGGGTTTTCGCGGGCGGACTCGCGGACACCGACGCGGCCACGGTCATCGACAACCGGGGCGAGCAGGCAGTGTTCACCGATGGGCCTTTCGTGGAGTCGAAGGAGTATCTCGCCGGCGTCTGGGTGTGGGAGGCCCCCGATCTGGATGTGGCGCTCAAGCTCGCCGCCGAGGCGTCGAAGGTCTGCGATCGGAAGATCGAGGTGCGGCCGTTCCAGTGAAAGTGACCGATGTCCGGGTGGCCATCAGCCGGGCCCACCAGGAGGAGTGGGCTCGGGTGGTCGCCGCCCTGACCAGGCGTTTCGGCGATCTAGACATCGCCGAGGAGGCGGCGGCCGAGGCATTCGCGACCGCCGTCGAGCGGTGGCTGGCCGACGGCGTGCCCCCCAACCCCGGCGCCTGGCTGACCACCACCGCCAGCCGCAAGGCCATCGACCGGATCCGTCGCGAGAACAAGCGCGACGACAAGCAGAAGGAGGCTCAGCTGTTGTACGACGACGACCCGCCCGAGCCTCTCGGCGCCATCGAGGACGAGCGGCTCCGGCTGATCTTCACCTGCTGTCACCCGGCGCTGGCGATGCAGACCCGCGTGGCGCTGACGCTGCGCATGGTGGGCGGTCTGACCATGCCCGAGATCGCCCGTGCCTTCCTGGTGCCGGAGACCACCGTGGGGCAGCGGATCACCCGCGCGAAAGCCAAGATCAAGGCGGCTCGCATCCCTTACCGGGTGCCGTCCGCGGAGGATCTCCCGGCCCGCGTCTCCGGCGTCCTCGCCGTCCTCTTCCTCGTCTTTAACGAGGGCTATCTGGCGACCGGCCCCGACACCGATCCCGTACGTCACGACCTGACCGCCGAGGCGATCCGGCTCACACGCCTGATCCGTGCCCTCATGCCGGAGGACGGCGAGGTGGCCGGGCTGCTGGCGCTGATGCTCCTCACCGAGGCCCGCCGCGCCGCCAGGGTTTCAGCGGGCGGCGAACTGGTCACCCTCGGTGAGCAGGACCGCGGGGCCTGGAACGCCGCGCTGATCGCCGAGGGTCACCGGCTCGTGCGCGAGCGCCTGGCCACCGGGGTGGCTCCGGGTCGCTACCAGATCCTCGCCGCGATCAGCGCCGTGCACACCTCCGTCCGCGACGTCCGCGACACCGACTGGTCGCAGGTCGTCGCCCTCTACGACCAGCTCGTCCGCCTCGACCCCTCGCCGATCATCGCCCTCAACCGGGCCATCGCGGTCGCCGAGCTTGACGGCCCGGAGGTGGCACTGTCGACCATCGACCGTCTTGACGACAAGCTGGCCGGCTATCACGCCTACCACGCGACCCGCGCCGACCTGCTGCGCCGACTGGGCCGCAGTCAGCAGTCGCGCGCGGAGTACGACAAAGCCATCGAGCTGGCCGGCAACACCGCCGAGACCGCCTACCTGACACGCCGCCGCGACCAGCTGGAGCGGGATAACTGAGTCCGAATGGGCGCAGCCCCGCCGCCGAGGGCTGGCGGCCTGCGGCCGCTGCCGGTAAGTACGACGTACCTGCTGGCCGGGCCGGGCGGGGTGTTAAGACCGACTGGCGGCGGCGGGTGAGCGGTTTGGCGATCGATTTCGGCGCGGGCGAAGGCATCACGTGACTGGCGGCCTCGGCGGTGTTTATTCTCCGGCCAGTAGGTCGGCGGCGGGCAGCCGGCGCAGGGTCTGGGCGGGGAGCATGGCGGCGGTGGTGGTGACGAGCAGGCCGCCGGCGACGGCGGCGGCGGCGATGAGGTAGAGAGTGGCGGGGAGCTGGCCAGCGAACTGGGCGGCGGCGGCCAGGCCGAGCGCGGCTCCGGCGAGCGAGCCGGCCAGGCCGATGATGGCGCCTTCGGTGATGACCAGGCGGCTGAGCGCGGATTCTGGCCAGCCGAAGGTGCGGATGGTGGCGAGTTCGGGGGCGCGTTCGCGGATGTTGAGGAAGACCACGTCGGCGACGGCCAGGACGCCGAGGGCGACGGTGGCGGTGACGGCGATGTAGTCGACGCCGCGGACCTGGACGGCGACGGCGTTGCCGAGCAGGGAGCCGACGACGACGCCGCGGAAGGCTATGGTGACCGCGGCCAGGATGGTCAGCGCGGTGACGCCGACGGCCAGGCTGACCGCGCCGACCAGCGCCCGGCCCGGGGTGCGCAGCACGTTCACCGCGGCCAGGGCGGTGATGCCGCCGGGCTGGCGGGCCCGGCGGACGCCGAGCACCGGCGGGCGGACCGAGGCGACCGGCTCGGCCCTGGTGGCCAGCCAGGCCGGGATCAGCCCCGCGATCACCGCGACCGCGACCGCGATCGGCACGGCCAGCGACGCCCGCCCCGGTGAGGCGTGCAGGCCGACCGCCGCTGACAGCGGCAGCGCGGCGGCCGCGCCGAGCAGCCCAGCGGCCAGGCCGATCGCGGCGAGCTCGCCCAGCACCGCGGTGAACAACCGGGGCCGGGTCCAGCCCAGGCAGGCCAGCACCCCCAGCTCGCGGCGGCGGCCGCGGATCGCTGCCGACGCGGAGTTGGCGACGAATAGCACGCACACGATCAGGATCAGCGCGAACAGCACCAGGCTGTTCTTGTCGATCGCGGACAGGATCGCGACCGCGACGCCTTTCTTGACCCAGTCCTCGGACAGCGTCAGGGCTGGCTGGCCGAATTTCCCGGCGGGCAGGTCGATCGTGGCCGGCGATGGCGAGGACCCGGCGACGATGTCCACGTCGAGGTGCGTGCGCACCGCGATCTGCTGCGCGACCTCACGGATCCGCTCCAGCGACACCGGGTTCGGGCCGGTCACCCCCGCCACCCGGACCCGGATCACGCTGATCGGATCGCGTGCGTGCACGTCCGGGCCGTAGTAGCCGGAGTTCTCCAGCGTCGGCAGCGCTGACAGCGTCGTGACGAGGTCGACCGGCTGGCTTACGTATCCGCCCAGGTTCTGGTTCGGCAGCAAGTCACCGCCATGCAGCGCCCTCCGGCTCGCTGCCGTCGCCGGCGCCGCCACCACCGGCTGGTAGGCGCCCAGCGGCACCGCCGACAACGGGTCAAACGCCTTGATCTTCGCCGGGTTGAAGATCCCGACGAGCTGCGGACTGGCCGCGATGCTGGTGAAGGTGGTTTTTGCCGGGGCGTGCACCGAGACCTTGCGGTACTGGTTGTCCTCGTCGTCCATGCTGGCGACCTGGGCGCCGCCGGCGTACCAGGCCGACGGCGGGTTGTGGGTCAGCCGGGCCACAAGCGCGCCGGAGCGCGAGCGGCGGTAAGAGGTTGGCCCGACGCTCCAGTAGGCCTCGACGCCGACAGGCCCGCCCGACTCGTCCTTGCCGGTGTACATGATAGGGGCGCCCCCGCTCATGGCTGGGCGGGCGGTTTTGACTGCGAGCGCTGCCAGCAGCTGCTGATAAGCCTGACGCGCCGTGGTTGTGGTGGTGGAGATCACATGGCCTGGCGCGGTAGCGTGCTGAGTCATCCAGGGCACCGTCATTGACGGCGGGGACGCAGGCGCGGTCAGTGTCGCCACATGGGTGACGGCGGACTCGTCAAGTCCGCTGGCCGAGGATGCCAGGACGGGAAATGTGGCGGCGGCGGTTCCGGCACCGCGGGTGTTCTGTGCGAGGTAGTGACCGGAGATCACCGCACGGTTCAGCCCGTCCAGCTTCGCCTCGGCAACCGGATCCACCGCCGCGATCAGCACCGGGATGACCCAGTCGACGTCGGACCTGGGGTTAGCCCGGCTAAAGTGCGGGCCCGGGCCGTAGCCATTGACTTTTGACCAGGCCGTGCAGTCTGACTGCGCGGCCACGCCGAACGGATCGACGCCAGGATCAAGGATGGCGTCTGCCGGGCAGATGGTGACATTCTTGCCGTCCGGAAGCCGCTCAGTCTCGGTGGTGGTCTGGGCAATCTTCGGGCCAATCAAGGTGGCCTGGAGGTCGAAACCCAGCCGCTGCGGGGTGACGTAGACGTAGGACGGCGGCTGGGTAACGCGACTCGTGCCGCCCTGCGAGATCCACGTGCTGGTGACCCGGTACAGCTGCCGGCCTGGCAGGCTCAGGTCGGCCGCGGGCAGCGGGGAAGACAGCTGCGAGGCCAGCAGGGTGTAGCCGACCATGGCGATCGGGGCGGCGACCTGGACGCCGGGAATGGCGGCGATCTGGTGGTACTGGGCCAGCGTGATACCGCCGTAGATGCCGGACAGGAAGTTCGGCTGGACGGCGCCGGTCTGGGTTTCCAGCGCCGTCCTGGCCCCCTTGGGCCGGACCAGGATGTCGTAGGCGGGCACGAAGTGCGCGGTCACGGTGCCGACGGTGCGCAGCTGAGCGGTCCGCGATGCGGCGGTCAGCACCGTGAACGCAGTGGTCGCCAGCAGCATCCCGGCCAGCAGCGCGACCAGCCGGACGGTGCGGAACCGCAGTTGTGACCAGGCCAGCCGTCCCATCGCCCGTCCTCAGCCGAGCTGGCCGACGCGCCGGATAACGTCTTCGACTGGGTAACCCGGCGTCAGCGCAATGTCGTCGACAACGGCCCCGTCGCGGAGCCTGATCAGCCGCTCGGCATGGGCCGCGACCTGAGGGTCGTGCGTGGCCAGAATGATCGTCATCTCACGGTCATTGCGCAGGCCCGTCAGCAACTGCAAGATCTCGGTCGCATTCGCAGAGTCGAGGTTGCCGGTCGGCTCGTCAGCCAGCAGCAGAGCCGGGGTGTTGACCAGCGCTCGTGCGATAGCGACGCGCTGCTGCTCCCCGCCGGACATCTTTCCTGGTAGCGAGTGCTCGCGGCCGGCCAGTCCGACCGATGCCAGCAGCTGGCGGCCCCGTTCCCTTTTATTAAAGGATGTACGGAACGGCAGCACGGGCGCGATCACGTTGTCCAGCGCAGTGAGCGCGGGGAGCAGGTGGTAGCCCTGGAAGACGAAGCCAACAGTGCGCCGATAGCCGGCCAGGGCACCGCCCCGCAGCGCCGTCACGTTCCGGCTGTTGCTGATGACCGCGCCGGAATCGGGCCGCTCGATCGCGCCGATCAAGTGCAGCAGCGTCGACTTGCCTGATCCGGACGCCCCGGTGAGCGCTACGAAGGCGCCCGCTTCGATGGTGAGACTGACATCATCGGCAGCACACACAAGCCGGTCCTTGTCGATGCCATAGCTCTTGCGGATGCCGCGCAACTCGAGGGACGCACCGACGTTTCCCACGTTCTCGGCTCCCTGCCCTGGCGATCCGGCTGGTGCTTGCCAGGTTCGCGGATTACTGTCGCGTAATACCTAGCGACAATGCAGGACCAGTTATAGCGTGTTAGCTAGCCGCAATGCAAGATGGGACAGTTGCGTTACGAGCGCAGCCTTGCTATAGGAACGGCCCTGTTGCCAGGGACAGCCGTAGCGACGAGTACTTCGGATAGCGCCTCATGACACAGTCCCGACGGGAGACCGACCGGAACCATGCCGTTGCACCACGCGGTCCTGGCGCTGCTTGCCGGCAAGCCAGCGCACGGATACGAACTGAAGAGCAGCTTCGAGCAGGCCGTCGGAGATCAGTGGGGCGGGCTGAACATCGGGCATCTCTATCAGATCCTTGACCGGCTGAGCCGGGACGAACTCATCGAGTCGGAGCGCCAGCCGCAGTCGGTAAAGCCAGACCGGGTTGTCCATCACCTGACACCGGCCGGCCGAGCCGAGCTGGACCGCTGGCTGAGCGAGCCGAGTGCTCGGCTGCGCGGTTACCGCGACGACTTCTTCCTCAAGCTGATGGCGGCCGTTCAGGCCGGTGATCCGGAAACGCTGGACGGCGTCCTGCGCCGGCAGCGCGCTCACCTGCTCAGGGAACTGCATAGCCTTGCCGAGGCCCGGTGCCAGGCGCCGTCAGCTGTCGTCGAACTGCTGATCACCGCAGCCGAACTGCACATTCGGGCTGACCTCGGCGTCGTGGATGCAGCCGAGAAGAACCTCGAGCCAGAGCTTGTCGGCACGAAGCGAAACTCAGCCAAAGCCCGGCGCACAGGCCCGGCAGCAGCCGATCCGGCCGCAGCGGCCGCCGCTGCAGCAGCAGGCACAACTAGGTCAGCTTCGCGCGCGAAGTCTGCGGCTAGCTGACACAGCGCGGAGGCTCTGGTGCGGCCAGCGCGACCAGGCCACGCGAATGCCCGGCGCATGCAAGCCTCCCGACAGGCCCGGCCCCCTCCGTCGGAGGGGGCCGGGCAGTCTTACTCAGTTATCCGCCGCGGACTTGGGCTAGGCCCTCGGCCGCACCTGGTTGGACGGCGCCGACAGGCCAGAGCCGAGCTTGTTCTTGGCTCGCACAGTGAGCGTCCAGGAGACACCGGCGGCCAGGTTCCTGACGGTGACCTTGGTCGTGCGGGCGGAGACCGTCACGGTGACCGCCTTGTGATCCTTAGCAGTGGCCGTGATCACGTAGCCAGTCACTGGATAGCCGCCGTTGTTGCTCGGGGCCTTCCACCTGACGGTCGCGTCCCTGACCCCTGCCTTGGCCGAGACGTCACGGGGCGCGGTCGGCGTGCTCTTGTTGTAGGTGAAGACAGCCTTTGAATTGACTGCACTTCTAGGCTGCGGCGGGTTCGTGAGGGTGCCGCCGACCGTGGTGATCGTGATGCTGACCTTCGAGCCGGCCTTCCCTGGTGGTGCCATGACGGTGATTGAGCCGCTCGCCGAGAAGAACGGCTCGCTCAGGATCGTGGCGGGTGTGGAGCCGAAGTCGACTGCCGTCAGGTTCGCATCGAGTGCGCCCTGGATTGTCACGGTCGTGCCGCCGTGGGCCGGACCGGCTGTCGGGCTGCTGGAACTGACGACCGGCCGACCGGCGTACGCCTCCAGGAACGTATCCACCGCCGGATTCGGCGGGCTGCAACCCGTCACGCTGCAGACCAGGACGTCGGTCGGGACGTCGAAGAACTGCGGGACCGCGACGGTCAATGACGTGTCGGACTGGTCAGAAATCGACGTCGAGGTGGAACTCAGGAAGCTATAAGCTCCCTGCGCCTGGAAGACGACGCTATCCGCGTCCGTCAGTCCCTGACCGGTGATCGTCAGGGCCCCTGGGTCCGCCTGTGCGGCCACGTGCTTGGAGATGCTGGTGAGCGTCGGAGTCCCGGCGTAGGTGAGCGTCGAGACGTTCGAGAGCTGGCCAGCGCTCAGCACCGACAGCGGTACCGAGGCCGGTTCCGTCGTGGATGCCGCGGACGGGATCCCGAGCACTATCTGCGTCGGCGTGATGGACAGCGTCGAGTAGTCCTCGGAGAACTCCGAACCCGCGGGGCCGACATTCGCCCACTCGAAGTCGAGAAGGTTGAAGCCGGTTCCCGTGATCACGTCAGCCGATGTGCCGTCCTCACTGGCGAACTGCGGGCTGACCGACGTGATGGTCGGCGCCGGGGCGTAGTCGTACTCTTCGGGTGCCGGCACGACCTCGCAGCCGCATCCAGCTGGCGGGCTGAATGCTCCATTCGGGCCGAACACAATCGGTCCCTGGTAGGCCGGGAGGATCGTCGGGCCCGAACTCGTTCCCGACGGCGTCGTTACCGTCACCGCGACGGCGCACATCCCCTGGGAGGCGCCCACGGCGCAGTTGCCGTCGCTGGGAGGCACCTGAACGCTCACCTCGTTGTCGCTCAGCACGCTGAACGTGGTGGCTCCTACGTCGCCGAAGTCGACGCTCGTGGCTCCGGCTAGCCCTGCCCCGACGATGTCTACGGTGTTGCCGCCTGCGGTCGGACCGTTCGACGAGCTGACGTAGTCGACCACAGGGGCTCCTGCGGAGTTGGCCGTGTACTGATAGACAGCAGCCGCGTTCGGCGCGCTTGACTCCGGCGGGGTACCGGCGGTGACGACCGTCACGTCAGCTCGCCCCGCAGTCCCTGACGCAGTGCCCGGCGGCGGCTGATAAGCAGGAACGGTGACCGTGATCGAGGTAGCTGACCAGCTATCCACGGACGCGTCGACGTTCCCGAAGTAGACCGAGCCCTGCGCGCTGCCGAAGTTGGACCCCGCGATGGTCACGGTGCCGCCGCCAGCGATGGTCTGCGTGCCGGTGACCTGCGTCAGCGATGCCACCTGCGGCGGGGCCACTGGCTCTGTCCCGGCAGCCAGCGCGCACAGCTCGGCCGAGAGGCCGGTTCCAACGGTCGTGTCGGTGACGCGCGGCGTTCCGAGTCCGCTGGCCATGTCGTAGCCCGGGCCGGCCTGCCAGTCCACCGCACCGCCGACGCCCAGGTTGTCGTTGTTCCCGGCGGTGATGTCGTTGAACGCGTCGGCGTAGGAGGTCGAGGAGGACTTGGCGACCTGATACAAGAGTGGGTCCGCGAACCCTGCGCCATGGGTCAGGCTGGCGCATCCGCTAGATCCGTTTATCTCGGCGAGCATCGCTGCCCACGAGGGCGCGGACGAGGATGTCCCGCCGATCAGGTACCAGCTGCCGTCGTACACGATCGTGATGCCGGTCTGCGGGTCGGCCAGCGCGCTGACGTCTGGCGTCTCCCGGCAGAGCGTGCCTGCTGGCAGGTTGGTGGGGATGCCCTGCAAGTGGTAGTTGTCGGCTGTGCCGGACGGGTCGTTGCTGCACGCCTCGTCGGCCGTGGTCTGCGGGACCACGAAGCCCGCCTGCCACGGGGGCATCGCCCAGGTTTCGGAGATCCCGCCGCCGCCTGCGCCACCGTCGTTGCCGTTGTTCCAGACGGTCTCGACCGGCGGATCTGTGGGGTCGAGGATCGTCGTCCCGCCGACCGAAGTCACATATGGCTGGCTGGCCGGGTCAAGGAGCGACAGATTGGTCGCGACCGGTGTCGAAGCGTGGGCGGCGCAGGAATCAGAGCCGTCGTCTCCCGCGGCAGCGAAGACGGTCTGACCCTGGGCCGCGGTCTGCTCGAAGATCTCGTTCTCTACCTGCTGAACGCCAGGAGCACCCTGCTGCAGCGCGGTCTCGCATAGACCCCAGCTCGATGAGATCTGATCTGCGTCGTCGGCGACGGCTATCGCGTTCCAGGTGTCGAGCGGGCCGAAAGGATCGTCCATGTTCGGCCCGAGGAAGACGTGAATATCCGCCCCCGGCGCGATCGCAGATACGTCATCGATGTCGAGCGCTGCCTCCCCGCTTCCCGGGCCGGTACCCGGGCCGCCGTCCACCTCGGTCGAGGTGATCTGGCTCGTGTGGCTGACCCCGAAGTAGCACTCGTCGAATGTCTGCACGTCAGAAATGAGGAACGGCTCAAGCTCGTAGATGTCGATCGTCTGCTGAGCCGCGAGATCCCCGGCGGCATACAGCGGGTCGACGCCGTAGGCCTGCGCCAGCTGCTGATCGGTTGTACCGCCGAACTGCTGCAGAGCGACGGCGGCGGGGCAGGCAACTGGACCGCCGCCGCTCGCCGCCGCCTTCGCGGCCGCCGATGCCGTGGCATGAGCTCCCCGTGGCGCGGCCGCGCTGTCCTCGTGGACAAGCTGGTCCAGCCCGATGACGGCCTCGACATAACGAGTGACCGACGCAGGCAGGAGGACAGCCGAAGTGGTTGCCTGCCCGACGGCGCCGCCGGCCAGCCGCACTCGCTGCAGGCCAGTGTGGAAGGCGGCCTCAACCTTCGTGGCCGATCCTCTGAACGAAATCAGCAGGTGATTCGCGGACACGCTGGTGACCGCCAGCCCATAGCTCGTTAGCTCGCGCTCAACGGCGGCGACGGCCGAGGCCGTGGGCCCGAACCGCCTCGCGAACTGGCCCTTGGCCAGGTAGTGGCGGTAGTCGGCAGAACGCGGACTCGAGACCGAGTCGATGAAGTTTGTCACGGCAGCCTGGTTCGGAAGCCGGAGGGCAACCGCTCCTGTGAGCTCGGCTGCTGAAGCGACGGGCCCGATGACGCGCGAGCCGTGCGGCAGCTCAGGCGCGGCGCTGACCGAGACAAGTCGCGGCGCAGGTACCGACGACGGTGTCGCGTGCGCCGCGACCGCCGGCCCGTAAGCGGCCAGCGCGCCGCTCAGCGCGATTGCTGCTGCTGTTACCGAGAGGCGTCTGCGCTGCCTCGTCCGACTGAAATGGCCAGGTGATCCGGTATGGATCTCGTCGTGCGGTGGGTCGTGCTGATCTTGCCCAGCTGACATTCTTCCTCGTCTCCAGAACCGCTCGAATGCGACGGCAGCCCGAATGACCACCGGGCTCGGAGGCCAATATCAGCGGGGGGAGCGCGAGTCCAGTTAGCGTGGCTAGTAGTGAATGATGGTTGCCTAATCCCGCGTGCGTCAATAGGGGTCAGGTGGGCCGTCTGTCCGGCGCGACCGGTCCTTTACTGGCACCAATAGCCCCGAGGCCGCCAGGCGAGGCCGGAGGCTGAGAGCCTGCGGTCGGGGGCGAGCAGGAGCGCGAACCCGCAGCCGATGCAAAAGCCGATGACCCCGGTCTTGCATCGAGAGCCGCCGCGGACTCAGCCAGCAGTCGCCGGTCCTCGCTGGAAGCAGCGCTGAGGTCTAGGTGACCGTCCAGCGTCTCGGTGGTTTGGGTGGCGGACCAGTCCAGCAGGGCTACCAGACTGGCAAGCGCCTGATCGATGACAGCCAGCCCGACGGGCCGGTAGGGCGTGCTGTTGAAAAACGTCATCAGGTCATGCCTGGCGCGGTTGGTCGTGTCCAGGTCAGCGGTGGTGGCCGTGCCGGCAACGGCGGCCCGGAGGTGCTGCGCCAGGGCGCTGGCAAGCACCGCCGCCTGGCGGCGCAACTGGTCGCCAGCCGGCTTGGGCGACAGGACCAGCACCGCCAGCGTGCTGACGGCGCAGCCCAGCCACCAGCCGGCCAGCCGGTCAGGAATTGCCGACGCCGTGCTCATAGACGCCACCGGAAGGACATAAGCGAGCAGCGTGGCGGTGACGCCGGCGGCAGCGTTGGGTCCGAGCACTCCGGCGAAGTAGATTCCGAACGCGATAGGCAGAGAAACTACGGCGGCCAGCCAGGCCGAGCCGCTGACCAGCGTGCCGACGACCAGCGCGACGCTGCCTCCCACGGCGACGCCCAGGTGTGCGATCGCCTTGTCGCGCCGCGACCCGCCGAAGGTGGTCAGGACGAGAGAGCCGAAGCTGCCGAAGACGGCGAACAGGGCCATCTGCTCGTTGTGCAAGACCTCGAACGTGAGCGCGAGCATGGACGGCACCACGACCGCCGCGCGCACGGCCCGCGGGGCCGCAGGCACCGACCACTTCCAGGCCCAGGATTGCATCAGCCGCCGAGCGCCGCCGAGCGTCGTCGCATCCATCAGCGAAGCAGCAGCCGTGCTGCGAGCTCCAGCTGATTCGCCACGTCGCTAGCCGACGCGAACCTGGTCACCGGGGCGACGGGCGCTCGGTCCGTCCCGATCCTTCCGTCGGCCACGACCGGGAACCTTTCCATGGTGCCCCCGCCTTTCCTGAGTGCCTGCATAGCCAGGTGGCGTCGGCTCAGCCAGGAAGGTCTTCCGGGCGCTTGGCGGCAAGCTGGCCGTGCAGAACGCCGGTGGCCTGGCCAACCTCGATGAGATATCCGTCCGGGTCACGCATGTAGCAGCGGATCTCAGCCCCGCGGTCGATGGGCGGCGTGACGAACTCTGCCCCCTTCGCCTTCCACTCCTGGTAGCTGGCCTGGATGTTCGCGACCCGCAGATTCAGGAACATCGAGGTCGTGTCACCAGGCTGGTAGTCCACCACCGTGATCCCCGGCTTGTCGGGCGTGGGCGGGCCGCCCGGGTTCATGAGGATCCACGAGTTGGACAGCCTGACAATGCACGGGTTCTCCTCCATGACGACCGTGCCGCCTAGGACACGCGAATAGAAGTCGCGCGACCGCGCGACACTGCGGACGGTAATGAACGTCGTCGTCAGGAAGCCCTCTTCGGGCGCGGGAATGCCGGCGTAGTCGATGTACGGCGCATGTTCTGTCATGGTTCTCCCCCCGGTCAGTGCCTCATCTGCCCACACTAGGCTTCGCAGATGTGTTCGATGCCATCCTGGTGGAGGCACGCGACTCTTCCGGCAGGCGCGGCGTTTCTATCGAGGTGAAGCACCGCCGCCCGGCGGCGAGGGTTTTCGTCAAGCTCGCCGACGAACCAGTCACCGCTGCATCCGCAATACGTCGCCGCAACGATCGACCGGCTCGCCGCACCCGACGCGATCTTCACCGCCGACGTCGGCACGCCCTGCATCTGGGCCGCGCGCTACCTGCACATGAACGGCACCCACCGGCTTATCGGCTCGTTCAACCACGGGTCCATGGACAACGCGCTGCCGCATGCCATCGGCGCACAAGCAAGCCAGCCAGGCCGCCAGGTCATCAGCCTGTCCGGCGACGGCGGCCTGGCGATGCTGCTCGGGGAGCTGCTCACGCTGCGCCAGCAGCATCTTCCCGTGAAGGTCGTGGTGTTCAACAACGGCGCCCTGGGCTTCGTGGAGCTGGAGATGAAAGCCGCTGGCTTCGCCACCTACGGCACCGACCTGGACAACCCCGACTTCGCCGGAATCGCGAAGGCTGCGGGGCTGTTCGGCGCGACCGTAGCCAAGGCTGACGAACTCGAGGATGCGCTGCAAGCGGCGTTCAGGCACGACGGGCCGGCCCTGGTCGACGTCCACACGGCTCGGCAGGAACTCGCCCTGCCGCCCAAGCTCACCGTCGGCCAGATCAAGGGCTTCACCCTCTACGCCACAAGGACGATCCTGTCCGGTGGTGGGGAACCGCAGCCGCCTCCGGTCGCGTTTCCGCAGTTCAACGTGGCGGAGGATAAGAGATTCGAACTCTTGAGGGGTTGCCCCCAACACGCTTTCCAAGCGTGCGCCCTAGGCCACTAGGCGAATCCTCCGTCGGCCAGCCTACAGATAACGAGGCCGTGTCCGCGCCCAGGTCCCGGCGCCGGTCGGTGTGCGCGTGGCTCACCGGCCGGCCGGCCGCAGGCCGGGCCGATCGGGAGCTATCCGACCGGAACCGGCGAATCATGGCACTACATCTGAACTGGGATCGGTCCGCCGGCCCGCTGGGCCTTGGCTAGACTGGGGCCAAGACCCCTCGCACGGCGTTCATCCCGCCAACTCCCCCAGGGCCGGAAGGCAGCAAGGGTACGCGGGCTCTGTCGGGTGTGCGGGGGGTCCCTTAGCTTCCCGGCGAGGATGAGGTCATGGCAGGCGACGCCCCCAGTCCCAGTGCCACCCCCGGCCCGGCGGATGCGCCGCGGCCGGGTCCTGCCGCGGCACAGCTGGCGCTGTACCGCCGGTACCGGCCAGGCAGTTTTGCCGAGGTCAAGGGCCAGGACCAGGTCACCGAGCCATTGCGGCAGGCGCTGCGCAGCGGGCGGGTGCATCACGCGTACCTGTTCAGCGGTCCTCGCGGCTGCGGCAAGACCTCGAGTGCGCGGATCCTGGCCCGCTCGCTCAACTGCGAGCAGGGGCCGACCCCCGATCCGTGCGGCAAATGCGCCTCGTGCGTCGCGCTTGCCCCGGCCGGACCTGGCAGCATCGACGTCATCGAGATCGACGCCGCCTCGCACGGCGGCGTGGACGACGCCAGAGACCTGCGGGAACGGGCCTTCTACGCCCCGGTGTCGGGCCGGTTCAAGATCTACATCATCGATGAGGCCCACATGGTCACTCGTGAGGGCTTCAACGCGCTGCTGAAGCTCGTAGAGGAACCGCCGCCCCACCTGAAGTTCGTGTTCGCGACCACCGAGCCGGAGAAAGTCATCGCGACGATCCGGTCGAGGACGCATCACTACCCGTTCCGGCTGGTGCCGCCGACGGTGCTCCGCGAGCACCTGGAACAGGTCCTGGCCAGCGAGGGCGTGCCATACGAGCCCGCCGTGCTGCCGATAGTGATCAGGGCAGCCGCGGGCTCGGTCCGCGATGCGCTCTCGATACTCGATCAGCTGATCGCCGGTTCTGACGACGCTGGCCTGCGCTACGACCGCGCGATTGCGCTGCTGGGCTTCACCGACGACAGGCTGCTCGATGAGGTAGTCGATGCCTTCGCCGCTGGAGGCGGCGCGGCGGTATTCCATGCGATCGATCATGTGGTGGAGGCCGGCCACGATCCGCGCCGGTTCGCGGCCGACTTGCTGGACCGACTGCGCGATCTCATCATCTTGCTGGCCGTGCCGGACGCCGGCTCCAGCGGCCTGATCGACGCGCCGGCCGACCGGCTCGAGCAAATGCGGGCCCAGGCGGCCAAGTCCGGCCAGGCATCTTTGACCAGGGCCGCCGAGGTCATCAGCGCGGGGCTGGTGGAGATGCGCGGCGCCACATCCCCGCGGCTGCTGCTTGAGCTGATGTGCGCCCAGGTGCTGCTGCCACCGGCTGGCGCCGGCGACGGTGCGCTCGCGGACAGGATTGACCGGCTGGAACGGCGGCTGAGCGCGCTGCCGCGGCCCGGCGATTCGGCCCAGCCGACCGCCGCCCCGGCCACGCGGCCTGGTCTGCCTGCGGCTCCGGCGGCCCGCTCCGAGGCGGTTGCACCGGCGAACCGGCCCGAGCGCGCCGTCCGGCCCGAGCCGCGGGCAGCGGACCGTGACCCGGAGCCCGCGTCGGCACCGGTCGAGACGGGCCGGCCACGTGATCCGGAACCTCGGGCTGGGGTGCCGGACGCCGCCACCTTGCGTGCCCGCTGGCCCGAGGTACTGGCGGCCGTGCAGCGCGCGAAGCGAGTGGCCTGGATGCAGCTGAGCAATGCCAGCGTCGAGTCGTTCGCCGACGGCGTGCTCACGCTCGCCTTTGCCCAGGCCGGCGTCGCCAAGGGCTTCACCAGCGGCGGATACGAAAAGGACCTGGCCCAGGTCCTCACGGCGATGTTCGGGTCTTCGCCACGCATTGCGACCACGGTTGGGGGCGGCGGCGGGCAACAGTCCGCGCATAGCGGAACGGGGCCACCACCGCCGACCGCGGGTCCGCCGGCCAGTCCGGCAGGCGAACATGAGGAGCCGGGTCCGCGTCCCGCGCAGGCAAGGAACGGCGCAAGTGCGTCGCGGCGCCCGACCGCGCGGCCCGGCGGTAATCCGGTGGCGCGCGCGCGGGACGAGGGCCCGGATCCGAGCGACCAGCCCGCCGGCGAGGTACTGACCGGGGTGGACCTTATCGAGCGGGAGCTCGGCGGACGGATGATCGAGGAGACCGGCGGCCCGTGATGCACGACGCGGCCAGGACCAGGATGTGCCGCCGGCGGTGGCAGGCCGTAGGCTCAGACCAACGGCTTACCTGACCGGCCCTTGCCGCAAGGCAAGGTACTGCGCCAGTACTGAGGGTCAACCCGCGGCAGGCGGGTGGCAGACGACAAGGGGGTCGCGTGGAGCCTGGTGGCCAGCTAGATATGCAGCAGCTTCTTGCGGCTGCGGCCGCGATGCAGAGCCAGCTTATGAACGCGCAGCAGGAGCTCGCAGATGCCGAGGTGCTAGGCACGGCCGGCGGCGGACTGGTCACCGTGACCGTCAACGGCCAGGGCGAGCTCGTGGACGTGACCATCTCCGCCGACGCGATCGACCCGGCTGACGTGCAGGAGAGCGCGCAGTCGATCGCCGACCTCGTGCTGGCGGCTTACCGGGCGGCCTGCGGCGCGGTGGACGACCTGCAACAGCAGACGATGGCACCGTTCGCGAGCGGCCTAGGCGGTGGCCTGCCCGGCATGCCGGATCTGTCCGGCCTCACCGGCCTGCCCGGCGCGGGCAGCACGCCAGCAGACACCGAGCCGGAGCCGCCCGCCGATTCCGGGCTCGCGGATCCCCCGGCCGACCGGGAGTAGGGTGCCGCGACGTGTATGAAGGCGTCGTTCAGGATCTGATCGAGGAACTCGGCCAGCTGCCAGGCGTAGGCCCGAAGGGCGCCCAGCGTATCGCGTTCTACCTGCTGGCAGCCGATCCTGCCGATGTGCGCAGGCTGGCTGCCGTGCTGGTGGAAGTCACCGAGAAGGTCAAGTTCTGCCGGGTCTGCGGCAACGTCGCCGAGGACGACGAGTGCCGTATCTGCAAGGACACCCGCCGCGACCTGTCGGTGATCTGCGTGGTCGAGGAGCCGAAGGATGTCGCCGCGATCGAGAAGATCCGCGAGTTCCGCGGGCGCTACCACGTTTTGGGCGGCGCGATCAGCCCTATCGACGGCATCGGTCCCGAGGACCTGCGGATCAGGGAACTGATGGTGCGGCTCGCGGATGGCGCCATCACCGAGATCATCCTCGCCACAGACCCGAATCTCGAGGGCGAGGCAACCGCGACGTACCTGGCCCGGCTGATCAAGCCGCTGGGGATGCGGGTCACCAGGCCAGCAAGCGGCCTTCCGGTTGGGGGGGAGCTTGAGTATGCCGACGAGGTCACGCTGGGCAGAGCATTTGAAGGACGGAGGCTGCTAGATGTCTGACGCGAACGGGGCTGGAGCGTCGCTTGAAGCCGAGGGCGAGCAGGCGCCGGCCCAGTCGGCCGAGGACTGGCGACCGCTGGCGGACAGGATCGCCGGGAATGCCAGGGATTTCCTGGATGGGCTGACCGCGGTGGCGCGCGGCGAGGGCGCGGACGAAACAGTGCCGTTGCTCCTGCTCGAGGTAGCTCAGGTGATGCTGGCCGGAGCTCAGCTAGGCGCGAGCAAGGACGTGATCCTGCCAAGCAACTGGGAGCCTGATGTCGGCGCCGACCCGGATCTGGCGCTGGACGCCCTGCGGACGGGCCTGTCAGCCCGGCTGGCTGGCTTCGATGACTATGCCGAGATCTTCGATCCGTACGCCGACAGCCAGGCGACCCCGTTCCGTCTATCAGATGATCTTGCAACGGTGGCGGCTGACCTAATTCACGGCCTCAAGCACCACGAAGCCGGCCGGGTCGCCGAGGCCCTGTGGTGGTGGCAGTACTCGTACGTCAATCACTGGGGCACGCACGGCGGCGCGGCCCTGCGCGCCCTGCACTCGGTGGTGGCGCACGCCCGGCTGGACGTGGCCGAGGAACCGGCGGCGCGCTAGGCGGCTGGCTCACCCCGATAGACTCGGGGCTCGAGCAAGTGGTAGCCGAGCCGGGAGGTGCAGCCACAGCCGTGGCCCTCGTCGTACAGAAGTACGGTGGATCCTCGGTCGCTGACGCCGACGGCATCAAGCGGGTTGCCCAGCGAATTGTCGCCACCAGGAAGGCCGGAAACTCGGTCGTCGTGGTGGTGTCCGCAATGGGCGATACAACCGACGAGCTCAGGGACCTGGCTGACCAGGTGAGCCCCGCCCCGCCGGGCCGCGAGCTTGACATGCTGCTGACCGCGGGCGAGCGCATCTCCATGGCGCTGCTCGCGATGGCGATCGCCAACCTGGGTCTGGAGGGCCGCTCCTTCACTGGTTCCCAGGCCGGCGTGATTACCGACTCGACGCACGGCAGGGCCAGGATCATAGACATCACCCCTGGCCGGATCCAGGCGGCTTTGGCGGACGGGGCGATCCCGATCGTGGCCGGCTTCCAGGGCGTTTCGCAGACTACGAAGGACATCACGACGCTGGGCCGCGGTGCGTCCGACACCACCGCGGTCGCGCTGGCCGCCGCGCTCGGGGCGGACTACTGCGAGATCTATACCGACGTGGACGGCGTCTTCACCGCAGACCCGCGGATCGTGCCCAGCGCGCGGCGGATCCCGAGCATCTCTTACGAGGAGATGCTGGAGATGGCCGCCTGCGGGACCAAGGTGCTCATGCTGCGGTGCGTGGAGTACGCCCGCAGGTACCAGATCCCGATCCACGTGCGGTCCTCCTTCAGTAACAGGGATGGCACCTGGGTCACGGACGGGGTGCCGCCCACGGATGACGCGGGGTCAGCGACGGAAGGCGAGGCGATGGAGCAGGCGATCATCTCCGGGGTGGCGCAGGACCGCGGCGAGGCGAAGATCACCCTCGTCGGCGTGCCGGACAAGGTCGGCGAGGCGGCCCGGATATTCCGCGCCATCGCCGCGGCCGCCATCAATATCGACATGATCGTGCAGAACGTCTCCGCGGCGGCGACAGGCCGGACGGACATCTCCTTCACCCTGCCGCGAGAGGACGGCCACGCGGGCATGACCGCGCTGCGCCAGCTGCAGGACGAGGTGGGCTTCGAATCGCTGCTGTACGACGACCGGATCGGCAAGGTCTCGGTGGTCGGCGCCGGGATGCGATCGCATCCCGGAGTCAGCGCGAGGTTCTTCGGCGCCCTGGCCGAGGCGGGCGTCAACATCGAGATGATCTCCACCTCGGAGATCAGGATCTCGGTGGTAGTCGACGAGAACGACGTGGAGATGGCGGTGGCTGCGGTGCACGCCGCGTTCGAGCTCGACGATGGCCAGGAGCAGGCGATCGTCTACGCCGGGAGCGGCCGGTGAGTGCCGTATCCAGGGCGCGAGACGGGCGGCCGGTGCTGGCGATCGTCGGGGCGACCGGAGCGGTGGGCACGGTGATGCGCAGCATCGTGTCCGAGCGCGCCGACATCTGGGGCGAGATCCGGCTGATCGCGTCGGCTCGGTCGGCCGGGCGCAAGGTCCAGGTTCGCGGCGAGGACGTGGTAGTCAGGGAACTGACCGCCGATGCCTTTGACGGCGTGCACCTGGCAATGTTCGACGTGCCCGATGCAGTATCCGCGCAGTGGGCGCCGGTGGCAGCCGCGCGCGGCGTGGTGGTAATCGACAAGTCCGGCGCGTTCCGGATGGACCCGGATGTGCCGCTGGTCGTGCCCGAGGTCAATCCGGCGGATGCGGCCCGCAGGCCGCGCGGCATCATTTCGGTGCCGAACTGCACCACGCTGTCGATGATCGTCGTTCTCGGCGCCCTGCATCGCGCATTCGGCTTGACCGAACTCGTGGCGGCCTCGTACCAGGCTGCCTCTGGTGCGGGCCGGGAGGGCACGGACGCGCTCTATGACCAGCTCAGCAAGGTAGCAGGCAACCGGACGCTGGGCCAGCGGCCCGGTGACGTGCGGGCCGCGATCGCCGAGCCCGGACCGTTCGGCGCCCCGCTCGCGATGAACGTCGTGCCGTGGGCTGGATCGCTTCGCGATGCGGGCTGGTCGTCGGAAGAGCTCAAGCTCCGGAATGAGACACGCAAGATCCTCGGTATGCCTGACCTGAAGGTCTCGGCCACGTGCGTGCGCGTGCCCGTAATCGTCGGGCACTCGCTCGCCGTGCACGCCGTCTTCGAGCGGGAGGTGAGCCGGGAGCACGCGCAGCAGGTGCTGCGATCGGCGCCCGGCGTGGTGCTGACCGACGATCCGGAGCGCGGCGAGTTTCCCACCCCGGCAGACATCGCGGGCACCGATCCGACCTGGGTCGGGCGGGTCCGGCAGAGCCAGGATGACCCGCGGGCGCTCGAACTGTTCGTCTGCGGCGACAACCTGCGCAAGGGCGCTGCCCTGAACGCGGCCCAGATCGCGGAGCTGCTGGTTGAGGAGCTTGGAGCTCGCGTGCAGCCGGGCTAACCGGTTTGGCGGCTTTAGCCGCTTAGCCTGGTTAGCCGCTTAGCCTGGTTAGCCGCTCTGGCCTGGCTGGCCGCTTCGCCGGCTGGCTGCTCTGGCCGCTTCGCTCGCTTGCCTGGCTGCTTAGCGGTTGGCCCGCTCAGCCGCTCGGCTGCGGCTCGCTTGCCAGCAGCTCGCCCGCGTTGACGGGTATCGCCACGGTGTTGCCGGACGGTGCCACCGGGCAGGCCCACGCGGGGTCGTATGCGCAGGACGGGTTATAGGCGAAGTTCAGGTCGATGACCAGGTAGCCGTCATCACCGCCGAGATCAGCGCCCTTTGCCGTATCGATGACGTAGCGCCCGCCCTGGTAGGTCAGGCCGTCGGACCTGACATCGCGGATGGGCACGAACATGCCGCCGCCATAGCTGGCTAGCCACCAGACATCCAGGTCGCCTACCGCGTCCAGGTGCACCGTCCCCGCTCGCTCGAATGGCACGACGCCGTCGGTGCCGGTCGCCATCTCGATTCGCGCGGGCTCGACGTCGGTGTCGACTAGTGCGGTGAAACGCAGCGTCGGGTTGTACTCGGCGACGGGCACGCCGGCGAACTTCTCCCGGTCGGCGGCTGGGATCGGTGACTGCGGATGGGTGGCGAGAAGCTCGTTGCGCGCCTCGTGCCAGCCCCGATGGGCCACTGCGGCATCGGGCGTTGCCCGCACCTCGGCGTAAATGGCCGCCACCCGGCGGCGCCAGTCCAGCAGCGAGGTCGCGCCCACTTGCACCCCCATAACGGTCGGCGAGCCTGGTTAGGTCAGTATCTCCAGAGGCACTGACACTCGGTCGGGAGCAGTCCCCAGGGATCTACCCCGATGACGGCGGGCGTTTCATCAGCCGTCGGCGGACCTTGCGCACGGACTTCCGGGCACGGACCGAAAGCCGGTCAAAGCGGACATAGTTCTGCCGCGCAGATTTATTGTGGTGAGCTGGCAGCAATAGTGCGGCTGGCTCACCACGATAATCGGCGCGGGGTCAGCCGCGGGGCCGGTGGCGGTGTCCTGGTGGTGGACGCGGTGGGCTGTCCGGCAGCGCTGTCCGGCAGCGCTGTCCGGCGGCGCTGTCCGGCGGCGGGGTCTTGGTGGTGGACGCGGTCGGCCAGGTGGGGCAGGCTTCCGCTATGAGCCGGGCATTCTCCGTTGCGGAGGCGCGCGAGCTGATGCCGGATGTGCTCAGCCATGCCGACGACCTGATCGAGGTACGCGCAAGCCTGGTCGAGCTGCAGGCCGCCCTGGCCGCAGGAGAGCGCTCGCCGCTTGGCGGCCTGCCTGAGGCGAAGGCATTCCAGGCGCAGCTCAGCGAGCTGCTTGGCTGGTTTCCCGACCATGGTCTGGATCTGAAGGGGTTCGCGCCGCTGCTGCTCGATTTCCCAGCCGAACTAGACGGCGAGCCGGTGTTGCTGTGCTGGCTCGAGGGCGAGCGCGAGCTCGGCTGGTATCACAAGCTGGCGCATGGCTTCGCCGGCCGCCGAAGGATCCCCGTCGGCAGCTAGCGCGAAAAGCATTTCGGCCAGCGGCGCTGCCCCGATGAGCAGGCGCTGCCCTGATGACCGGCGTTGGCCCCACTTGATCACGGCTGCTTGGGCCTGGTCAGGAGCTTGCCCGGCCGCCGGGGCCGGCTCCCGTGATCTGCTCACGGTGAAGCTGCCGCAGTACCCGGCGCCGCTCCTCGCCCTCCAGCCCGTCGATGAACAGCTCGCCACGCAGGTGATCGGTCTCGTGCTGCAGGCACCTGGCCAGCTCGCCGGTGCCCGCCACGATTATCGGCTCCTGGCGCAGGCTGAAGCCCTCGGCGACCACGTAGGCCGGCCGGATCCGCTCGGCCCAGAGGCCAGGGAGCGACAGGCACCCTTCCAGGCCGTCCTGGCTGCCGCTCAGCTCGACGATCCGCGGGTTGATCAGGTATCCGAACTGGCCGTCCACGTTGTAGGCGAACGCCGCCAGGCTGGATCCGATCTGGTTGGCCGCGAGCCCGGCGCGGCCGGGCTCGCGCACAGTATCGAGGAGATCCTCGATGAGCCTGGCCAGTGCTTCATCGAATCGTGTGACCGGATCGCTTGCCGTGCGAAGTACCGGGTCGCCTATCAGCCGGAGCGGGCGGATGCTCATGCCCTCACGCCCCGGTCCGCGCCGCCGGCGGTCAGCTTTCCGAGCGCGCCAAGGACCTGCTGGTGCCAGCTGAGCTCGGCCTGGACGCGGAGCCTGGCATGCTCGATTACGAGGTCGTCGGCCACGGTCTGGTCTGGCCAGGACCGCTCTCGCTGATGGTCGAATGCCGCTGCCTGCGCGGCTAGCGCCCGGATCCGATCGTCAAAGTAGCCGCGCATCGCGTCCTCGTCCAGATCACCGCTCATGGCAATTGCCAGATCCACCGGGTCGGGCTGCAGCCTGACTTCCTGCAGCGCCTCAGCCCGCAACACCCGCAGCTCGCGCCTGCCCTCAGCGGTGATGCCGTAGACGGTGCGGGCCGGCAGCTGGCCCTGCTGTTCGGTCCGCAGTGGCTCGACGAGCCCTTCGGCTGCCATCCGATGCAAAGCGCCGTACAGGGAGCCCGGCCGCACTTCCGACCACATCTGCGTGCGGTCAAGCCGGGCGTCGCGACGTAGCTGATGACCGTACATGGGTCCGTGCTTGGCGAGAGCGCCCAGCACGAACAGGCGGGTCGGGTTCACGCATTCAGTAAAACATGAGTACTCAAATTTGACTACCCGTGATCGCATTAGGACCGCGCCGGGCGGCGCATCGCCAGCGGCAGCCGCGGGTCGGGCTACTACTGACCCACGCGTCCGTCGATGCGCTCGCGCAGGAAGTCGGCATGGCCGAGGTGCCGGGCATATTCCTCGATCATGTGCACCATGACCGAGCGCAGCGACACTGATCCGTGATCGGCCGGCCCGTGATCGTATCTTCCAGTGCTGCCGAGATCGGGCGCCTCGGCTACGAACTGCTCGGCGAAGGTGACCTCGGCTCGCCAGGTCTGCCACGCTTCGGCTACGACGCCGGGATCGGGCGCCGCACCGTTGAAGTCCCCGTTCGGCTCGTCGGCGGTGCGGTAATGCCTGGGGACGTCCTGGCCGGCCAGCACCTGCCGGAACCAGTGCTGCTCCACCCCGGCAAGATGGCGAACTAGGCCAAGCAGGGACAGGTTGGAAGGAGGCACCGATCGGCACGCCATGGCGGTGGCATCAAGATCTGCGCACTTCAGCTTGAGCGTCAGCCTGCGGTCACGCAGGTACCTGACTAGCGTGGCGCGTTCACCTACCGGGTTCTCGCCTTGCTCGCGAGGATCGGCGGCGGGCTCGACGAACATGTCCCACCAGCCAAAATGCCGAGCAGGCTGATCGGATGACGCGGCCCCGGTTCGGGTCTCGCGATCGGAAAGGTTATCGGGGAGCTGTGTCATGCCAGCAGCATCAGCGGTCCCGGCTCAGTGCGCCACCAGTTTTGGTCCTGCGTTGATCATCACCCGCGGGCTGAGCCAGTTCGTCAGCATATGTTGAGCGAGCGCGGAGTCACACCGGCGCACGACCTCGGTGTGCACTAGACAGCCGGGACCTGCATCGCAACCTCGTAGACCGTGACGTCGGGCGTTGCCGCATGCATCGCGGAACCGGCCGCACGGCGAGCCTGCACCGAATGCGCCTCGACCGCCTGCACATGTGCGTAGCTCTCCCAGAGTGAGATCGTCCTCAGCTGCCCGGCTTCCCGGCTGGTGAGCAGGTATACCCCGCTGAACCCCGGCTGCGGCGCGGCCGCCTGCAGCTGGGCTTGCGCGATGCTGACGGCGGCGTCGAACTGAGTTGCTGCCACTTTTGCCGTAATGACGCGTGCGAACACCAATCCTCCAAGCCGTGCGTTCCGGTAATCGACTGGCACACAGGTCGCGCAGACAGTCATCTCCGCGCGTCGGCTGAGCACGCGATGTAATCCAGGACGCGGCGGAGATTGTCCTCAACCGGCGCGATCGCATCCACAATGAGGCGATCGGCAGTCAACGGGCTGAACTCAGCGCGCATGCGCTCGACATGGTCCCAGCCGACCTCATGCCAGCCAGGTATGCCGCGAACGCGGCCTTCTATTCGTGAGCGGTGGATAGCCTCGTCGGAACAGATGCACTCGATCAAGAACAGCCGGGCCGAGAACTGATCGGCTATTTCGGACCACAGCACGAACTCGCTACTGCTCACTAGGTCGTCGACGACCGCGCTCTGACCTAGCATCAGCTGCCTGGTCACCAGCGTCTTCAGCAGGCCGAAGCACGCGGCCAAATAGTCGGAGCGGTCGAGCTGGCCAAGGGCCGCATGCGCGGGCTTGAGCCCCCCCATGAGCCAGTCTCCAGCGAATGCAGGAGAGCGCACCGTCCGCGCCACACGCTCAGCTAGCGTCGATTTGCCGGTGCCAGGTAGCCCGGTAAAGATGATGACCTGGGGCTGCGCGCTGGCGATTTCCACCCCAGAAGGCTAGCGCCCCTCGGCTCGTCCTCATCGGCGGTGCACGTGGCATCGAGTCTTCTGTCCGCGGGAAGCGCCGATTGGGACGGCACTGTGCAGCACCCCGGTGGCATCTGCGGGCGAGCCTGGCTGATCACGGGCTACCGAGTCCGCGATGTCGGCCGCCAGCGGCTGCGGTTGACACCTCAATGGCGGAACGCATGCACGTCCGAGAGCGTTGGGGAGTTACTGCTCTTGTCGCACCATGCGTCGCAGACTGGTGTCGATGTCAAGAGTCAGCCAGCGGGACAGCTGGGGATGGGTGGGGTGCTCCCACAGACCGAACGGCCCGCGCCGCCGCGCAAGGACGTTGACCAGGCCCGCCAACTCGCGGTCGTCGCCCGGCACCCCTGTTCGGGTGGCCAGGTCGAGGAGGAATGCCAGGTCCATCCGGGCGTAGAAGGTGAACCGGCCCGTGGCGGCCTCGAATCCGAGTAGCCGGGCAACTTCCCAGCCCAGGGACCATTCCTGATGGGTTGCGGCGGCTAGCAGGTGGCCGAGCGCGGTTCGGGCAGCGGCGGAGGTGCGACGCGAGGGATGGAGAGCTAGGCAAGCGGCTGCGCCGGTGGTGTTGGTCCGGCATCCGGCGCTGCCGGGCAGCCGACGGTAGCCGGGCACCTCCGACGGTGGCAGGTCGGCCTTACGGTCGCTCGGCCAGGACCCGTCGTCCAGGCGCTGCCGCATCAGCCACTCGTAGGCCTGCTCGGCCCGCGGGTCGGTGGCATAACCCGCGGCGGCCAGGCCGCGCAGCGGCAGCGCGGTCTGCATCGGCACTGCCGCGTAGGTCTCAGAGCGGGGGCGTGCCGGCGGGCGGGACGAGCGCCTTTGCCCCGTGACCGGCCGTTCGTCCAGCCACAAGGGCCACGAGCCGTCCGGTTGCTGCCAGGCGAAGAGCTGGTCCGCGACCTTGGCTACCTCGGCGCCGTCGTAGCGCAGGTAAGCCAGTCGGCAGAGCAGGTAAGCCAGCCCGGCCGTGTCGTCGGGGCGGGCGGCCAGCGTCCGCTCGACCTCCACGCTGGCCGCGATTTCGGCCCGCAGGCCGGCCGCCTCCCAGGCGTCCGGCGTCATCCCCTCCAGCTCGGTCAGCGCCCGGTAGCGCAGCGACGGCGACCGGTCCGCCAGCAGCAAGACGTTCACGACAGGGCCTCGAGGACGTAGCGAGCTGTGGGGGTACTGGCCCTGGCAAGTTCCTCGGGCGTGCCCTCGAAGATCACGCGGCCGCCGTCTGGGCCGGCCCCAGGGCCCAGTTCAATCAGCCAGTCACAGCAGGCCAGCAGATGGGGGTCGTGCTCTGTCAGCAGGACGGTGTGGCCGGCGTCCACCACCTCATCCAGGGCTCCGGCCAGCCGGGCCACATCGGTGGCGTGCAGGCCGACGGTTGGCTCGTCCAGCAGGTACAGCGAGGGCGCGCTGGTCTTCTTAGCCAGCTCGCGGGCCAGCCTCAACCGTTGCATCTCACCACCCGACAGGCTCCAGCCGGGCTGACGTACCGCCAGATAGCCCAGGCCCAGGCGCAGGGCGGCGTCGCGGGCCCGGCCGACGGCAGGGACGGCTTCCCAATCCTCCAGCTCCTGCAGAGTCAGCCGCTCAACCTCGGGGAGGGTCAGGCCCCGTAGTGTCACCGACGCGGCCTCCAGCCGGTAGCCGGTGCCACCGCATGCCTCGCATCCCCGGACGATCGGCGGCAGGAACGACATGCGCTCCGACCAGACGCCCCGGCCATTGCAGGCGTCGCAGCCGTGGCTCAGATCGCTTCTGGTCAGGCCCGCGGCCACTGCGGCGTCGCTGGCGGCATAGGCGGCCCGCAGGGCGTCGATGACACCCAGGTAGGACCCAACGGAGGTCACCGCGGCACGGGAAGGCTCAGGAACCACGGTCCGGCCTGGCGCACCTTCGATGGCATCGTGGCGGCCGGGCTCGATGCGGTCGCGCCATGCCACCCCAGTGGTCATCTTCGGCGGGGCCAGGGCCAGCCCGATGGTGTCGACTACCAGCGACGACTTGCCCGAACCCGAGACGCCGCACACTCCCGCCAGCACGCCGAGCGGGATGCGCACCGTGCCACCGGACAGGTTGTTCTCCCGTGGCCCTACCACCCGCATCCATCCGGCGGGTAGTCGCCGCGGCGTCCGGGGCGTTGCCCGCAGTCGGCCTTCGAGTAGCGCACGGGTCAGTGCGGACTGGCCGTCCGCGTCGACGAGGCGGCCGCCGTTACGGCCGGGGCCCGGGCCCAGCTCGATGATGGTGTCGGCGGCCCGGATCAGCACCGGGTCGTGCTCGACGGCGATGACCGTGTTGCCGGCCGAGCGCAGCTCCTGCAGGGCCTGGGCCAGGGCCGCCACCTCCGACGGGTGCAGACCCTGGGAGGGCTCGTCCAACAGGACCGTCATGCCCCGCAGCTCCCCACCCAGGATCGAGGCCAGTTTGACTCGCTGGGCCTCTCCGGCCGACAGGCTCCAGGTGGGCCGATCGAGGTGGAGATAACCGAGGCCGATCATCCGCAGGAAGCGCAGGCGACGCAGGGCCACCCGCAGAGCGTCGGCAGCCACTGGATCGTCGGCCGACGTGCCGGACAGCGCCCTCTCCAGCGCCACAAGTGGCATCGAGAACAGGTCGGCCCGGTCGTGACCGGCAATGCGCAGCGTCAGATACTCGGGGCGCAGCCGCCGACCGGAACATTCCTGGCACTCCACCGCCTCTGAGTAGAGGCCGCCGATGTCGTGGTCGACACCGACGGCACCCCGCCACCACCACTGGTCACCCACGGCCGAGCCGGCGTACACCAGCTCCCGCTTGCCGTCACTGAAGCGGAGATCGAACGGCTTGGGGTCGCCGTAGACAAAGGCATGGCGGGCCGGTTGAGGCATCTGCTCCCATGGGGTGGTGTAGGGGTCGAAGCCGTAGCGCTCTGCGAAAGCCATCAGCGAGGTGTGCCCCCCGGTGCCTGGGGTGCACAGGTAGTTGCGCGGGTAATAGCCGGGTGAGTGCAGGCACTTACCGCAAATGGGCTCGCTTGGCTGGCGGATGAGGCGGCTCTCCACCAGCCTTCGCTGATGGCCGAGACCCCGGCATTGCGCGCACACCGCGTTGGCCGCGAGCCCCATCAGGTGCCGTGGTTCGGCGGCCGGCGCCTCGCGCCCGCAGCGAGTGCAGCGCCCTGGGCTGTCAGCGGCCGGAGTGATGCGCCGCACCGGGCCCTGGCACGACAGGCATTGGCGCGTCCCGGCCCGCGATAGCAGCACCGCAACTAGCCGGTCGAGCTCGCTGGCACCACCTACCGAGGCCCGCGGTCCCCTCGGCTGGCGGGCTCCATCGAGCACGAGCGTGGGGCCGAGGCCGGTCAGCGACTCGACCGGCGCTTCCGGCCCCTCACGAGCCGACTGGCGTTCGTATACCGACAGGCACTCCAGCAGCCGACGGGTGGCCTCGGCCCCTAGCACATCGTGAACCAGGGACGACTTCCCCGAGCCGGATACCCCGGTGACTACTGTGAGCCGCTCCTTGGCGAAGTGGACGTCGAGGTTCTGCAGGTTGTGAGCGCGAGCGCCGATAACCCGAATGGTGTCGACGGCCCGGGGACGGGCCCGCGGCGCGACCCGAGGCGTGATTGCCGGGTGGCCGGTGGCGGGCGGCAGGCCGCAATGCAGCAGCCGCCCTCCGGCCGGGCCGCCACCGGGCCCCAGGTCGATCAGCCAGTCGGCTGCGGCCACCACGTCGGGGTGGTGCTCCACCACGATGACCGTGCTGCCCTGGTCCGCCAGCCGCTGCAGAACCGACAGCAGCCGGGCGAGGTCCGCTGGGTGCAGGCCGGTGGTCGGCTCGTCCAGCACCAGCAGGTCGCCCGGCCGGACCCTGGCCAGCTTGACGGCCAGCCGCACCCGCTGAGCCTCGCCGCCGGACAGGCTGGGTGACGGCTGTCCCAGCTTCACGTACCCCAGGCCTACCTCGCGCAGGGCCTCGAGCGCCTGGGCGACGGCCCTGTCGGCATCGAATAGCACGGCCGCCTCGTCGACGCTGAGGTCCAGCACATCGGCGATCGACAGCCCGTCCCAGTGGGCCTCGAGGCTCTCGGGCCGGTAGCGTCGGCCCGCGCAGGCCTCGCAGGTGATCCAGCCAGGCGCCACGAACGGCAGCTGTACCTCGATGGCTCCCATGCCCTCGCACTCAGGGCAGGCGCCTTCGGCCTGATTGAACGTGAATGCCGAGGCGCTGCGACCGGTGCTGTCGGCGAACAGCCTTCGGATGCGGTCGAAAACCTTGGTGTACGTAGCCGGGTTGGACCGGGGGTTGTTGCCTAGCGGCGACTGGTCGACCACGGTGGCCCGCAGCAGCGGGGCGTCGAGCCCGGCGCAGCCCACCGGCCGACCGGCTTGAAGTGAGGCCATCAGCACGTCACGAGTCAGCGTCGTCTTGCCGGCCCCAGACGGCCCAGTTACCAAGGTCAGCAAGCCCAGGGGAATCTCGCAGTCGAAGCCGGTCAGGTTGCGGGCCGACGCCGACCGGATCACCAGCCGCTGGTCGCCTGGCACGCGGCGGCTGGCTGCGGTCGGCTGACCGGCCGAGAAACCGCGGCCCGACGCCGTGTCGGCCGCCCACAGCTGGGCCGGCGTGCCCTGGAAAACGACGTGGCCCCCGGCTTTCCCTCCGCCTGGGCCGATCTCCACCACATCGTCGGCCAGGGCGACCGCGGTGCTGTCGTGCTCGACCATCACGACAGGGCCGGGCAGCATGGCGATCGCGTCTAGTAGCCGCTCCTGGTCGCGCTGGTGAAGGCCGATGGTGGGCTCGTCCAGGACGTGCAGCAGGTCTTCAAGGCGCCCGGCCAGCACCACCGCCAGGCGGACCCGCTGGGCCTCACCCCTGGACAGGGTCGGCATGGGGCGGTCGAGGGTCAGATAATCAAGTCCGAGGGCGAGCAGCGGGCGCATGCGCCGACCGAGCTCGTCGTGCAGGCGTTGCAGCCGAGGCTCCTCGGGCAGGCCGTCCACGAAGCGGGCCACCTCGGCTGTCGGCCGCCCCAGCAGCTGGTCGAGGGTCAGGCCCTGGATCCGATGCGAGGACGAATCGACGTCCGCGGACCGGAATGCGGATGGCTCCAGCGGCGGCACCCACTCGCCACAGCCTGCGCACACTGGCGCCCGCAGCGTGGGGCGCCCGGCAACGAGCACCTCGGCGGAGCCGAGGCCATCGGCCCGCGCGAGCGCGGCCCGTACGGTGGCCGTCGCGGCCCCCTGGGCCAGCCGGGCCACCCGCACCACGATGTCGTGAGGTTGGCCCGCGGCGAGCACGGCGCCGTCCCATGGACCGCCGTCCACGCGGATCGCATCAAACAACGATCGCAGGCCGGCCAGCAACCGCTGGTGCTGGCCGGGCAGTCCGCGGACGACGGGCACCTCGACATCCACGTCGTCCTGGCGTAGCGCGTCCATCGCAAGGCGAAGCCGCTCCTCTCTGGAGACGGCCCGCACCGGGCTGCCGCAGCGTGGGCACGTCACCTCCGCGCCGCGGGCGTACAGGACCCGGAAGAATGGGTGCGCGCCGACCGCAGTGGCGACCGTCGAGCTGGGGTTGTGGTTGACCACATTCTGGGCGATCGACACTGCCGGGCCCAGGCCATCGATGCGCCGGACCCTGGCGGGCGTCACCCGCGCCCACGGCGACCCGAGTGCCAGGGTCTCCATGAACCGGCGGCGGGCCTCGTTGTAAACGGTGTCGAAGGCCAGCGATGACTTGCCCGAGCCGGAAACCCCCACCACGGCCGTGATCCCTGGCCCAAGCAACACGTCGATGCCAGCCAGGTTGTGCTCGGCCGCGCCCTGTACGTCGATGACCCGCTTCGTGGCCTGATCCGCCATGGCCCCTCAGAGTGTTCGGATCGTGGCCGCAGACGGACGATACGAGATCCGGCCGGAGACGCAGCGCTCAACGGTGTGGTCAACGCTGCGATGATCACCGAGACCAGGCGTCAGGCCGTGCTCCATCAGCGCGGCGTACAACCGTTGGTTCGCCATCCATCCGACCGGTCCTGCAGGACGTCCAGGGACGTGATCACCCTAGTCGGGACGTCTTTGATGCGTCCAGCGACGCGGCAGCGACGCGAGCGCACCGCGGCCTTGACTGTGATCGCTGCGCGGCGGGACCCGAGCCCGCGGCCCACGGTAGCGATGGATCGCGCGCCCAGCGGCTGCGTCGCGTCAGGCTAGCGGTTTGTCCACGTCGAGCGGCACGGACTTGGCGCTGATCACCCCGAACGACGTCGCCTCAGGTGGCGTGATGGCGTTCAGGGTCCAGTCGGCCAGGACCCGCGCCCGGTTCCCGGCCATGGCGGACAGGTGGTAGCCCCTGGTGACAGCGTTGGCGGCCAGCCCGGACAACGGCACGTTCAGCGGGTTGGCGGCGGCGGCCAGCCCGCCCAGATCGACCAGGAAGCCCTCGTCGCGGTGCTTGTAGGGGCGCGCCGCGCCTATGCCGAGCGAGGCGGCGACGTTCCTGGCGACCTGCTTGCCCTGCCGCACTGCGTGCTGGGCAGTCATGCCGCAGATCTGGCCGGGGCGGGTGAGGTCGGGCACTGCCGCGCAGTCCCCGCAGGCGTAAATCTCCGGCGCGCCGGGCACGGACATGAACTCGTCGACCACGAGCCGTCCCCGGTTCGTTTCCAGGTCCAGGCCATCCACCAGCGGGTCGGCGCGGACCCCGACGCACCAGATCAGGCACCGCGTGGGCACCTTCTCCCCGGTGGACAGCTGTACGTAGCCGTCCAGCGCATCGGCGACCGACTGCCCGGTCCGCACCTCGACACCGCGGCGGCGCAGCACCCGGTCTGCGGTCTTCGACAATCGCTCGTCCAGCTCGGGCAGCAGCCGCGGCGCGGTGTCGAGGAGCAGCCACCGGATCTGCTGGCCGGCCAGGCCGGGCTTCGTCGCGGCTAGCCGAGCGGTCAGCAACTGGCCTTGGGCCGCGACTTCGGTGCCGGTATAGCCAGCGCCGACCACGACGAAGGTGCAGCGAGCATCGCGCTCGGCATCGTCGGACGCGACGGCGGCCAGTTCGAGCTGGCGGGTGATCTGGTCGCGCAGGAAGATCGCCTCGGCGATGCTTCGGAACCCATGCGCGTACTGGGCGATGCCCGGTATCGGCAGCAGCTTGTTTACGCTGCCCGCGGCCAGGATGACCCGGTCATAGCCGACCTGACCCGACGCGCCCTCCGGGCCTGCCCAGCTGACCACTTTCTGCCGTGGGTCGACGTGCTGCACTGTGCCCATCACGCAGCGGATCGTGCCCAGCCGGCGAGGCAGCGAGGAGCAGATGTGCCGCGGCTCGACCAGCCCGCCTGCCACCTGCGGCATCAGCGGCAGGTACAGGAAGTAGTCCGTCGAGTTGATCAGCACGATCTCGGTGGTGGCACCGGCCAGCCTGGCCAGTTCCCGCGCAGCGTGGAAGCCGGCGAAACCCGCCCCGACCACCACCACGCAGTGCTGTTTCCGCGACATCCCTTGCTCTTGCGGTTTCGCCATGGTTCCTCCCGTTAGGGGCTGGTCCTGGCATCCACGGTCGTGCTTGGGGGTGGCCCATCGCCGCATAACTGGCTTACCCAGCGCGGCGAGTCCTTGCGCTCACGCGCGGCGATACGACGCGCAGTCGGCCCCGGACCCAGTCCCGGTCGGCGGAACCTTCTCTCGGGCCCATGTCCTGAGCCAGCCAGCGCCAGCTTCATTGGCACGCGCCAGCCGGAGAGCCACCGGAGACGACCTCGCGTGCAGCACGCTCACGAGTGGCGGCCAGCACCAGGTCACGATGCCAGGCTAGCTCCGCACAGCGGGGGACAAGGCTGGCACCCCAGGGCAGAGCTTCCCGAGATGGGACCTGAATGTCCCGGTCATCCGGGAACTCGCAGGAGGAGTCCACGAATACGACGGCGTCGTCATGGACCTCTCCCCGAGCGGCCACAAAGCAGCCCTCACGGGCCGAGCCGTGCCTGAGTAAGCCGTTGGCCAGCGCTCGGGATGGACTTCTAGCATCAGCTGTGATCTATCAGCATCCGCTGGCATACCTGCTCGGCCTGGAGGGCGTCGCGCTGCTGCGCGCTTTCAACGGCGAGTATGGCCGCGATTTCACCGAGGCCCGCTTCGCGGAGATCCGGACACTGCTGGACTGCGCCGAAGAGCTCGGCGACGGAGTCGCGACCCGCCCGGTCACCACCGCAGAAGGCTACGACGCCTGGGCCGAGTGCTACGACGAGCGCAACGACCTGGTTGATATGGAGCAGCCCGTCGTACGGGAAATCCTGGCCAGCCTGCCGACAGGCGTGGCCCTCGATGCCGCCTGCGGCACAGGCCGTCACTCGGCCTTCCTGGCCTCATGTGGCCACGTCGTGATCGGCGTCGACATCTCGCGGGAAATGCTGGCGATCGCCAGCTCAAAGGTTCCAGGTGGCGACTTCCGCCAGGGCGACCTGCACGAGCTGCCTGTGCCCGACCGGCATGTAGACCTTGTCGTCTGTGCCCTCGCGCTGACCCATGTCCCCGACCTCGCACCCGTGCTGGCCGAGTTCGCCCGCGTCCTTCGGCCGGGCGGCCATCTTGTGATATCCGACTCGCGCATGGAATACACCCTCGTCCAGCCCCTGCCCGACGGTAGCTACGGCTATCTCCCGCATTACAAACGCGTCACCAGCGAGTACCTGACCACGGCTCTTCCCCTTGGCCTGCAGGTGCGCTACTGCCAGGAGCTACGCAGCCCGCGCAGGAACCCGAGCGACGCGCAACCACCCGAGCGACTGCTTCCTGACCACCCATCCGATATCTGGACGCTTCGGGCCTGGCTGCCGACCGCATCCGTGGCCGCTCACAATGGCAACCCCCTGCTGATTTTCTGGCACTTCCAGCTGGCCAGTTAGGCCGCGAGCGGCGCAAGTCACCGTAGGGACCGTTGCTGTACTTTGCCGCTGTACGGGCAAGAAAGGCCACATCCAGCTGGCGGACATGGCCGTTGACCTGGGTCGTGGTGGCGGGACTGGAACCCGCGACCTCTTCGCCCCGGGGCCAAGTCAGCTACTCGGCTGGCGTTACCTCGGAGCTGCCGAGCTGCGGCTCACTGCCCGCTGTCGTCCAGCGTCGTACATGGGGAGCACCCACCGTTGCTACTCACGGGGTGCCCTCGATGCGCATTCGTGGCATGGCGTTCGCGAAGAACTCCGGGCCGGGGACAGCCACGCGGCCCTGGCCGCCCTCGGGAACCTGCGCAAGAACGCCAGGCTGACCCGCGCTGGAGGGCTTGGTGATACCAACAGTGGACCAGTGAGCTTCGGGCACGACCTTTTGATCCGTGGACCTGGACGACTCGTCCATGGCTTTCTGCCGATGGAGGTGACCTCGGGCGCCGTTCCATAGCTGTTTCCCGGCGACTGCCCGCGTCAGGCACCTTGGCGGCAGTATTGGCAGCAGCCCCGACTGGTTGCTGCCTCAGTTGCTCAGCTCTGATCAGGTGGATTTGGCAGCGTCATGCAGGTACAGGTCACACAGGACGCCGAGTTCGGCGCCGTGGTGGATCTGTTCGTCGAGATGGTGGAGCACGAGCGCGGCCTTGTCACTCTCGGCGTACTCGCCAGCGATGGGGCCCAACGGTTCCCACCAAGAAGCTGCGGGTAGTCCCTGAAGCAGGTCCTGCCAGAAATCGTGCGCACGTGCCAAGACCGCAACGGCTTCCGCTGCCGTTGGAGGTGCCGGGTCATCCCTCTCGAACCCGCCGGATGGTCGCTCCACTCCCAGCCACTCCGGATTCCGTTTCCCTCCGTAGTTTTCGATGAGGTGCCACAGCCGCCAGGCGATAGTCGTGAAGGGCGGGTTACCGGGCCGGTCCGCATCATCAGCACGATAGTCACCGGACTCTGTTCGGCGGATCGTACAGCAGCCGGGCACCGGCTCCCAGAAGTATTCGTCGTCGGTGAGCCTGGCGAGCCTACTCCGGGTCCGGTGGTAGACGTAGTCAGACAATTCAATAATGTCAGCACGGGCGTCATTCTCGTTTTCCATGGCAATGACGCTAGAACACATTGCGGACAGTTTCCGTCCTCGATATGGGCGAGACTGAAGATGTGCTCGGCAGTCCGTACTGTCAGATTGGGAATCTGCGCAATCCGGCCTTGGCGGGCTTCACCTGCGCAGCCGGTGCGACTATGTCGTCTGCCCGATCAGGTGAGTCTTCGGCGGACAAGCCGACGGCGCTTGCCGCCACTTCGTCCTGCCATCCGCAGGATGCGCTCGAATCCGTGTGCCTCGAACAGGCCAGCCGTCAGCTTGATCCGCCTTGCAACGCTCGATGAAGATCGGGCCTCGCCAGCGTAAAGTGCGATCTGGCAGCTGAATGCGGGTGCGTCAGCAGCCTGTCACGGCCAGCCTGTCGTATCTGGCCGGAACCCAGATGACAGGATCACGGCACGTGACGCAAGGAGTGCGAGAATGAGCCTCGACCCAGAAACCCGCGGCACCGCCGCCACCGGGCGATATGAAAGGTTCTTGGCCAAAGCCGAAGCTGACCGGGCGGGCAAGGCTGCCGGAACCAAGTCGGCGTTCGCGCGGCTCTGCAGACACCTGTGGCCGCATCGCCGAGAAGCAAGCGGTGGCCAGGAGAGTGCGGCCGACGCCTTCGACGAGCCTGATCGCTAGCTTGATTGGACCTGGCGGGTACACGCTGGCTCCCCTAACTGGCTCCCCGTGGCCCCGTGATGAGAGGGCCGCCCATGACAATCATGACAATCAAGATCGACGAAGACCTTATGGCCCTGGCGATCGGCAGGGCGATCATCGCGACTCGCCAGCCGGAGGCCACGCGGCTGGTGGGAGGTCAGCGGCTGGCCGAGGTTCTTCGACCGCGACCAGGCGATCACCGCCCTGGCGGTCACGGAGTAGACGGGATGACGACCGCCGATTTGCGGCCGTGGATCTGGGAGCACTGGGCGGGCTTGCAGGCGAAGCTGGACGCGGGCACCTGCCTGCCCGCGCCGGTCCGCCGGGTCATATTTCCCTAGCCTGGCGGAGGGGAGCGGATGCTGGGGGTGCCCACCATCGTGGACAGGCTGCCTTGCTAGGACCTCGCGCAGGTGCTCACGACGGTGTTCGACCCTCGGTTCAGAGGCTGAGTTCCTGGTCGGGTGTCATACACCCTGGCCAGGCGGCTCCTGTGTTAATCGACGACTAAATCCCCTCCCGTGCTGCAAGGGCGGCTCCGGGCAGATGCCGAGGCACAATGACCCGGACCACGAGGGCGGCCAGGCATCAGGGGCCAGCACTCCCGTCACGTAGCTCATCGCCACAAGCGCGGCTACGCTCTCGGTGCCCGTGCGCTTCATCATCGTGCTCATGTGGTATTCGACGGTCCGCACACTGATGCACAGCGATGTTGCGATCTCTCGTGCCCGTAGGCCGGCTGCACACCGGATTAGGATGTCAACCTCGCGGGAGGTGAGGTGGCCGTGAGCGGATGACGCCGCTGGGCGTCGTCCATAGCTTCCGGTTCGCGGCATTGGAACCCATCACCTGCTCGCTGCCCGATGTCAGGAGCGATCAGTCTCTGCCACAGCCTTAGCGGATCGCTAGCGTCTCGCTAGCAGCGCTGGTAGCGAGGAAGTGTCCAGGGGCTTCAGCCCTCGCCCCGCAGCCGCGGCGGGCTCCGGACTACTTGCTTGCCGCCCGGATGAACCCGCGAAGACTAGTAAAACCACGAGTTCCAGCCGACCCCGCCGTGCGTCAAGCTGATGTCGGTATGACCCGATACCGGGCCATCATGGCCCAAGCGGAGAAGGAGACGGAATGAACGTCATGAACAAGATCGCCGACCGAATGCTGGCCGTCCTGGCCCCTACGGTGACCGCGAAGGCGGGCAAGGTCTGCACTCCGAGCCATTATCTGGTGAATTGCAAGTGCTCGGGCGGCCTTTGGGTGGAGCGGGAGGAATACCTCAGCAGTAGCTGCACGATCTCGTACGGCCCTTGCAACGTTCAGACCGGGAACAAGTGCTAATAGCTGCCGTTTTACCCGGACGCAGTCGGTGGCCTCGACGTCCTTTGCTAGCTGGGGTCGGGGCCACTAGCGGGGCACATGTCGGCCGACTGGCGGCGTCGTCATGCCGGGGCGCGCGACGGGCATGGCGCGTGGTTCATCTCTGAAAGGGCTTTATTGTCATGGTGCTGCTTGCTGCCGGACTTGTTTTTGTGGGCGTGCTGTGCCTGCTCGACCTGGTGCTCACGCTAGGTGTTGTGCGTCGACTGCGCGAGCACACCACCATAATCTCGTCGGCCGGCTGGGGCGGGGAAGAGGCGCCGATAGGCCTAACCGCTGGCGAAATGCCGTCGGAGTTCGCGGCAGTCACCGCTGACGGCGCGGAGATCAAGGGCCCAGCCGAACTGAGCGTGATCGCGTTCTTCTCAACAAGCTGCTCATTGTGTCCCAAGCGCGTCCCGGCCTTCGTTAACTACGTGCGGTCACGTTCCGTCCGGCCACAGGAGGTGCTGGCGATAGTGACGGGTGATAACGGAAAGTCGGCGGCTTATTACCCGGACTTGGCGGCGGTAGGCCAGGTGGCTACGGAGCCCGACAATGGGCCGGTCTATGAGGCGTTCGGCGTAACCGGATTTCCCGCGTTTTTCGTGCTGGGCGCGGACGGTGCCGTCGTGGCGTCCGGTTACGACCCGGCTCGCTTGCCCGTTCCAGCTAAGGCATGATCGGGGAGCCGGCAAACCCCGCGGGCGGGCTGGCTGCGGCCCTGACTACGACGCTCGGGATGGCCTGGCGTACACACCGCGGTGCCTGCGCTGGCCTGGTCCTGCTGGCAGCTGCGGGTGGCGTGGCGCCGATTGCCGCTGCCTGGCTCCTCCGGGCCATCCTGGACGATCTTGCCGGCCATCGTGGAGCTGCGGATCTCGTGCCGCTGGCGGCCTGGCTCGGGGTTGCGGGCGGTGCGACCGGCATATTCTCCATGTTCATCCGGTACCTGTCTGCCCAGTCAAGCCGCGCCGTGCAACGCCAATCGACTGACCAGCTCTTCGCTGTCGTCATAGGTCTGCCCGGATTGCGGGCGCTGGAGAATCCGGAATTCCAGGACACGCTGCGATTCGCGCAGCAGGCTGGTGCCTCCGGGCCCGGCGTGGTGCTGGCAGGCGTACTCGGGATGGTGCAGTCCGTGGTCACGCTGATCGGCTTCCTGGTAACTCTCGTGGTGCTGAGCCCGGTCCTGGCCGTCATCCTCGTGGCAGCAGCAGCGCCAGCAGTGCTCCTTGAACAGCGAGCTGCGCGCAGCGAGGCCATCGTGATGCGCGGGATCACGCACGCGCAGCGCCGCCAGTCCTTCTACGCCGGCCTCCTGACGGACAGGGCTGGAGCCAAGGAGATTCGGCTATTCGGGCTCGGCGCGTACTTTCGCGGGCGGATGCTCGCCGAGCTCGATGACGTGCAGCGGCGCAGCACTCAGGCCGATCGCCGAGTGCTGCGCGCCGACCTGGCGCTGGCGGCGCTCGGGGCCGCGGTGACCGTCGGCGGCATGATCTGGACAGTGTCAGCTGCGGCCGCTGGCCATATGACAGTCGGCGACGTGTCGATACTGATTGCTGCGCTGGCTACAGCTAACGGAACGCTGAGCGGCATGATCAGCAGTGCCGCGATCACCTATCAGTCTCTGCTGACGTTCCGGTCTTATCGCGAAGTTCTTGCGGTACCCGCCGACCTGGCAGTTGCTGCGAGCCACGCTCCAGCTCGCGTGCTGCAGCGCGGGATCGAGATCGACGACGTCTGGTTCAGATACGGGCCGGACAAGCCGTGGATCCTGCGCGGGGTTAGCTGTTCTATACCGCAGGGCTATGTCCTGGCGCTGGTCGGCCACAACGGCGCAGGTAAGAGCACTTTGATCAAGCTGCTGTGCCGGTTCTACGATCCCGATCGGGGTCGGATCCTCTGGGACGGCGTCGATCTGCGGGATATCGATCCCGCGGCTCTGCGAGACCGGATCAGTGCCGTTTTCCAGGACTACATGACCTATGACCTGACTGCGTGGGACAACATCGCTGTCGGCGACCTGAAGGCCGCTAACGACGGCCTCGTCCACGAGGCTGCCCATCAGGCAGGTATTCACGGCGTCCTGACTGGCCTGCCGAAAGGCTTCCAGACGCTGTTGACCAGAACGTTTGTCGATAATGCTGACAAAGAGAATCCGGAGACGGGGGTTCTGCTGTCAGGCGGTCAGTGGCAGCGGGTGGCGCTGGCCCGGGCCTTCATGCGCAGCAGCCGGGACCTCATCATCATGGACGAGCCCAGCGCAGGGTTGGACGCTGAAGCGGAGCATGACCTGCACGAGCGGCTCGCCCAGTCGCGCCGAGACCAGACGGCCGTACTGATATCACACCGCCTCAACACAATCCGCGAGGCAGATCACATCATCGTGCTATCTGACGGCGTGGTCAGGGAGCAGGGATGTCACGAGGATCTGATGGCCCTGAATGGCGTCTATTCGAAGCTGTTTTCACTTCAGGCTCGCGGCTATGCCACGGCCGTGGTAGCGACGGGAGCAGGCAGTGACTGAACTAGCGCTAGCCGTGCTCACGACCGCATTCCTCGTCTTCGCCACGTCGGCGAGCGCCAAGCTCCGTTCCCGGGCCTCCTATCACGACTACCGGTCCGACCTCGCCGGGACTCGCCTGGCCCGGCCGGCTGTATTGCCCGCCATCGCCGTAGCGCTGGTGGCGTGGGAGACGCTGACTGCTATCGGTGCTGGAACGGCATCTGTTCTCCTCATCGCAGGTCCGCCGCAGGCCACAGCGGTCAGCGTCGGCGTGCTGGGCGTTGCCATCGCGCTGACCGCCCTCCTAGCCGCGGGAATCGGCGTGATCTTGCGCCGCGGCACCAGCGCTCAGTGCGCCTGCTTCGGGTCAAGCTCGCAGCGAGCCCTAGGGCTGCCGCACCTAGCCCGCAATCTCGGGTTGCTGGCCCTGCTCGTTGTCGCGACACTTTGCGAGGTCGGCCGCCACGGGCAGCCGCCTGCGGGCGGTGCCGCGCTCGCGATCTTCGCTGGGATGGTGATCGGCCTGCTGTTCATCAGATTCGATGATCTGGTGGAGCTGTTCCTGCCGCTGCCAAGTGGGATCGTGCGGTGATCACCGTCCTGGCCGCCGTGCTGCCGACGACGGCTGTGGCTGCCGCGAGCGTCTACGCGCTAAGGCGGCGCATTGCTGTGGTGACTGTGTCCGGAGCTAGCATGCAACCGACACTGCGCTCCGGCGACCGTGTGCTGATCCGGCGGGCCCGCGTCGACCAGTTGCGAACGGGCCAGGTCGTCGTACTAGAGCAGCCTCGGGGGGATTTTGTGCCCGCCAGCCCACCGCTGCACTGGCCCCCTGGCAGGCGCGAATGGCTGATCAAGCGAGTCGTCGCCGTGCCCGGTGAGCCGCTGCCTGAAACAGTACAGGCCGCGCCAGGTGTCGCTGGTTCGGCGGTCCCGCCGGGGAAGCTGCTGGTTCTAGGTGATAACGGAGCGGTCAGCCTTGACTCGAGGCTCCTCGGCTACATAGACGCTGAACGGATTCTCGGTATCATGATCCGGCCGATGCGGACCCAGCACAGATGATCACGTCGCGTCCGTTGTGCTGATAGCTGCCTCTGCCCCGGACTGAAGTGGAGCTTCCGGCGCTGCCGCGACATCAGAGCCGATTCCGCCCACGCCAAGAACAGTGATACGGCTAGCCTGCAGCTCGTGGGGACTGCTGCGCGGCGAGAGCTCAATCCACGAGAGCAGCTGGGCACTTGCCTGGTACCGCTCCAGCTCGCCGGCACTGAGCCTGGCCGGCAAGTCCGCGTGCGCATGAGGATTACACGACGACGCAGCGGTATGCGCACCTGGCGCCGGGTGCTCACGACGAGGTGCTGAGGTCGTGGGCACGGCGCTGTGACGCCCGGACAGCGAGAGGCCCATCCCTCATAACGAGGAAAGGGCCTCTGACCTGGGTCGGGGTGGCGGGATTTGAACCCACGACCTCTTCGTCCCGAACGAAGCGCGCTACCAAGCTGCGCTACACCCCGATGACCGCCCGAGAAGTCTAGCTGATCCCAGATACCAGCGTGAGCAGCGTGGCCTCGGGCCGGCAGCAGAACCTGACCGGCGCCCAGGGCGAGGTCCCCAGGCCCGCCGAGACATGCAGCCACGGCCGGTCCTCGTCGCCGGTGGCCGGGTGGCGGTGCAGACCGCTGCAGCGGGCCCTGTCGATGCCGCAGTTGGTCACCAGGGCACGGTTGACCGGCAGGCAGATCTGGCCGCCATGGGTGTGCCCGGCGAGCAGCAAGTTGAAGCCGTCGGCCGCGAACCGGTCGAGCACCGAGGGCTCCGGCGAGTGCAGCAGGCCCAGCCGGAGATCGGCGGTTGGATCGGCTGGCCCGGCAATCAGGTCGTAACGGTCTCGGTTGATGTGCGAGTCATGCACGCCGCCGACCTCGATATCGTGCTCGCCCGCCTTGATCCGCCCGCGTCGGTTGTTGGCATTGAGCCAGCCCGCGGACTCCATGGCAGCACCGAGTTCCGCCCAGGGCAGGTCCGGCTCGTCCCGCGCGTGCTCGTTAGCGCTAGTTCGCCAGAGGTAGCGGGCCGGGTTCTTCGGGACTGGCGAGTACAGGTCGTTGGAGCCAAAGACGAACACCCCTGGCCGGTCGAGGAGCGGTCCGAGCGCGTCGAGGAACGGGGTGGCCGCATTGCGATGGGCGAGCGAGTCGCCGGTATTCACCACGAGGTCGGGCTCAAGTGCGTCCAGGGACCGGATCCAGGACATGAGCCGGTGCCGCCCTGGCGTCAGGTGAGCATCCGAAATGTGCAGGATGCGCAGCGGCGGGACCCCGGCGGGCAGTAGAGGCACCACGTACCTGCGCAGGGCAAACCAGTTCCGCTCGATGACGGAGGCATAGCCCAGGCCCGCGGCCCCGGCGACGATAGTTGCCTTCACCAGGCTTCGCGCACGCATCCTCACATGTTGCCATGCCGGCCACAGTGACTCGGCCGCCACAGCGGGGTGCGCTGCGCCGGCTTGCGCCACGAGCAAGGCAGGATTGGTTCATGGCCACACTCAAGGAGCAGCTGCGCGCCGATCTCACCGCGGCGATGAAGGCGCGGGACGAGACCAGGACGCGGACGCTTCGCATGACTTTGACCTCTATTAGTAACGAGGAAGTCTCCGGCGACTCAGCCAGGCAGCTGACCGACGACGAGGTACTGAAGATCCTCGGCCGGGAGGCCAAGCGGCGCCGGGAGGCGGCGGCGGCCTTTGCCACGGCCGGCCGCGACGACCAGGCGGCCGCGGAGCGGGCCGAGGAGGACGTACTTGCGGCGTACCTGCCCGCTCAGCTCGGCGACGACGAGCTGGCGGCCCTGGTGGCGGCGGCCATCGCCGAAACCGGCGCATCCGGGCCATCCGGCATCGGACCGGTCATGAAGGCGGTCACGCCTAAGGTCGCCGGCCGGGCCGAGGGCAGCCGGGTAGCTGCCCTGGTCCGCAGCCAGCTAGCAGGCTGACCGCAGCAAGCCAGCCAGGCCAGCAGTCGGCTAGTCGGGAGAGCGCCACGCCCTACGAAGTGGCACCGACGCCTGACCTGGCTAGTGACCCTTCGGCGGCGGCGTATGGACCGGCCCAGGCCCGCCCGGCTTGCCTGGCGGCCCGGGCTTCTTCTTCTTCGGATGCGTGAGGACGGGCGTGTCACCTGCGCCTTCGCTGAAGAACGGGCTCGAGGGACCAGGGACGATGAAGACGAGACTGGGCGGACCGATCTGCGCGTGCAGGAAGGTCTCTTCCCAGGTAGATCCGGGCGCGTCGGTGCCATACTCCTGGCCTGGGCAAGACAGCACGCCGCCGGGCACAATTCGGTAGCAAGATCCCGCTCCCAGCATCTGGCCTTCAGGAGAGGTCGGGCCGGCCGGGTTGAAGACCGACACGTACGCAGCCAGTGCGGGCGTGTAGCCGGCGAACGCGGCGTAGTAGCCGTCGTTCCCGGTGCCCGTCTTACCGGCCGTGCCGTCGGGCCGCCCGATGCTGTGCGTGGCGGCAGTTCCGAGCGAGCTGTTGATCACGCCCTCAAGGATGTAGTTGGCCGCGTCCGCCACGGCCTTGGGCATGTCCCGATGGCATGGCTGGCTCGCCAGTGGCAGCCGCGCGCCGCTGCTCGTCACTATCCTGGTGATAGCCCTTGCCGGGCAGTACCAGCCCCGCGCAGCGACCGAAGCATAAGCGAGCGCCATGTTCATCGGTGACACTCCGACCGAGCCGAGGGTGAAGCTGGTGATGTCGTCGGCAGGCTCTGGGTCACCACCGATTTTTCTTAGCGGCTCGTCATACTTCAGCAGCGAGCTGCCGTCGGCGCGGGTCATGCCCATGTCCACGGCCGTCTTAACTGTCTGGCACAGCCCGACCTGCTGCTCTAGGTGCGCGAAGTAGACGTTGATGGAGGCAACGGTCGCGCTATACAGCTGCCAGGTCTGGCCGCCCTTTGTGGTAGGGCCCTCGGAGTTCGTCACCGAGTAGCCGGGCTCGATGGGCTCACCCTGGCAGTTGTAGTACCCGTTCACGACGGTCGGCGAGACCACCTTGATCGCGTGCCCGAACGGATAGCCCTGCTTGAGTGCGGTGATCAAGGTGAAGATCTTGGAGGACGAGCCGGTCTGAACCCCGTAGGGGCTGCCGCCGAGGGTGGAGTTGACGGCGTAATCAATGTCGTCCTCACCCGGATCAGTGCCGAATTTGCGGTCGATCGCGATCGCCTTGACGGCACCGGTGCCTGGCTGGATCAGCACTTCGGTATCGGCATTGCGGTTGGGGTTGTAGACGTTCGAGTAATGCGGCATCACGTAGTTCACCGCATTGTCGGCGGCGATCTGGTCCCGCATGTTCAGGGTGGTGTAGATCCGCAGCCCGCCGTTGTTGATGATCTCGTTCCAGATCGACGGGTAGTTGCGCTCCAGCACGTTCTGCACGTAGTCACAGAAGAACCCGCTGGTTTTGGCGATCTGCGGGGTGGCGCACCCGGTCTGCAGCGGGGCGGCCGACATCTGCAGTCCGAGCGGCGCGTGCTCGGCAGCGGTCCGCTGCGCCGGGCTGATGTAGTGCAGCACCGCCATTCGGCTCAGGACCTCATTACGGCGGGTCGTTGCCGGGCCCGGATTTGCCACCGGGTCATACACGGTGGGCGACTGGACGATTCCGGCGAGCAACGCCGCCTGCGGCAGGGTGAGCTTGGAGGCGGGCTCGCTGAAGTAGACCTCTGCGGCGACCTGGATGCCCCAGGCGTGGTTGTCGAAGTACGCGACGTTGAGGTAGGCGGCGAGCAACTGATCTTGCGTCATCTCATGCTCGATCGTGGCCGCAATCCGCAACTGCTGGACCTTGCGCTGCAGGCCTGGATAGGCGGCTGCATACGCAGCGGCCTGGTTCGAGCCGGCCTGCAGGACTCGCACATTCTTGACGTACTGCTGCGCGAGCGTCGACGCGCCCTGGAGCTGGCCGCCGCTGGAATTACTGAACAGGGCGCGCAGCGTGCCGCGCGGGTCCAGGGCGCCTTGCTTGTAGAAGGTGTCGTCCTCGATCGCGACGATGGCATCGCGCATGACCGGCGATATCTGGCTGTACGAGACCGGCACCCGGTAGACGTCGCCGGGATAGAAGTAGGCGATCACCTGGCCCTCGCTGTCGTACAGCGCGGACCGGGCAGGCGTCTGGCCAAGCGACCCAACCTGCAGGGTGTTGAAGGTGTTGGCGGCATCGCGGGTCGCGATTCCGACCACGCCCACGAGCGGGAGCGTGACACCGGCCGCGAAGAGCGCGGCCACAACTGTCACGACGATGAGCCGGCCGACCGTGCCGTAGAGCGCGCCGGCGCGGCGCCAGAGATTTTGCACCCGATCAGGCTACGCTGTTTTAACAGTAACCATCCAGGGGCGCAGAACTGCGGCTACAGTCCCAGCTATCCAGCAGTGTCCCGGTCCCCAGCCCTATGGGCGTCTAGCTGTTGGTTTACCACCCGCCTATCCGCGCCGGCGGCGAGGCCGCGCAGTCTACCTACTAGTCACGCGCGCCTGTATAGCCCAACAGGGCTATTCAGGAAATGGACCCGCTGGGGTCTAGCGCTGCGCGCCGGACTTCCGTAAGTTACTCTTCCGCGACCATCACTCGCCGGAGTCGGTCGCCTTGTGTCGGCTCCGGACCGCAACCGAACGCCACCCGGGCGTGATCACCCCCTGCGGGCGTGACGATCAGAGGAGCTGGGCCACATGTGGATCACGGACTGGACTGCGCGTGCCGCGTGCAAGGGGACTGACCCTGACGAGCTTTTCGTCCAGGGCGCGGCGCAGAACCGGGCCAAGCTGATCTGCCGGGGCTGCCCGGTAAGGACCGAGTGCCTTGCCGATGCCCTCGACAACCGGATCGAGTTCGGTGTCTGGGGTGGAATGACCGAGCGCGAGCGGCGCGCCCTGCTGCGCAGGCGGCCCGACGTAGTCTCCTGGCGGGATCTGCTGGAGAACGCGCGCAACCACTATGAGCGCACCGGCGACGAACTGGTTGCCAGCTAGCCATCGTCACGGCACCGGACGGCACGCACGGCCGGCTGCGCGCTCGACCAGGTAGGGCATCCGTACCAGGGCCAGGTTAGCCGCGGCTCGTCCAGCAGCGCGGCGCGCGGCTCCCGCAGGCTGGTTTTATCCCGTCGCGCACGGCAGCCAACCCTCGATTAACTGTCCGTAGTGACGTGATTACTCTTCGCCATTCATGGCGACCCGTCCGGCCGTTCTCTCGACGGGTTAAGTCGGCTCGAAGTTCTGCCCGATCCTGCGGAGCCCATCAAGATCGTGAATGTCGTCCGGCTGCGCAGCTATCTCGGCCACCGGAACCAGCGGATGCGCCGCGGTGAAGTGCTCGGCTACCCGCCGCTGCGCGACGGCCTGTTCCATCCGGTCGGCATGCAGCCGTAGCGCGGCCACGGCGAGCGGGTGTGGGGAGTCGTCCGCCGACGCCTCCAGCATCTCCGCCGCGGCGAGGCTCCTGGCCGCCGACAGCCGAGCGGCGGGCGGCCGCTGCACCCGGTTCAGCACCAGGCCCGCGAGCGGCATCCGCTCGTCGGCCAGCCGCTCGACGAAATACGACGCCTCCCGCAGCGCGTCCGGCTCCGGCGCCGCGACGACGAGGAAGGCGGTGCCCGGCGCCCGCAGCAACTGGTAGGTGTAGTCGGCCCGCTCCCGGAAGCCACCGAACATGGTGTCCAGGGCGGACACGAACGTCTGCACGTCCCGCAGCACCTGGGTGCCGAGGATCTTCGTCAGGATGCCCGTGACCATGCCGAAGCCGGCGTTGATCACCCGCAGGTAGGCGCGGCCGCCGACCTTGGCCGGGGCGATCAGCAGGCGAAGCAGCCGTCCGTCGAGGAACCGGGCGAGGCGCTGCGGTGCATCCAGGAAGTCAAGCGCCGAACGGCTAGGCGGGGTGTCCACGACGATGAGATCCCATTCCTCTGCCCGTCGCAACTGGCCGAGCTTCTCCATCGCCATGTACTCCTGCGTGCCGGCGAAGCTGGAGGACAGGGACTGGTAGAAGGGGTTAGCCAGGATCTGGGCGGCCCGATCCGGATCAGCGTGCGCCTCGACGATCTCATCGAAGGTGCGCTTCATGTCGAGCATCATGGCGTGCATGCTTCCGCCGGAGGACGCCCCGTTCCCCCCATCGGGGCCGTTGTCTCGTGCGGCCCGATCGGAACCGACGCCGTGTACCAGGCGCGGCGTGTTATCCAGCGACGTCAGCCCCATCGACTGAGCGAGTCGCCGCGCTGGGTCTACGGTCAGCACGACGACGCGGCGGCCACGTTCGGCCGCGCGCAGGCCAATGGCGGCCGCGATGGTGGTCTTGCCGACCCCGCCTGAACCGCAGCAGACGAGGATCCGGTTGCGCCGGTCGTCGATGAGACGGTCGATATCCAGTACCGGCGGCAGGAGGTTGTCGGCCATCAGGCTGCCCTCTGATCCTTCAGCTCGGCCGCGAGCCGGTACAGCCCGGCCAGGTCCATCCCGTCGCCAATCCACGGCAGCTCATAGCATGGCTGGCCAGCCTCCTCCAGCCTTCGCAGCTGCACCGCCTGGGCGAGCGCGGTCCTGGCCTGCTCCGACAGTTCCGTGGCCAGCGAGGTGGCCAGGCTGGCGCTGTCGTCCAGTCCTGCGGCCTTCAGGCCAATAGCGAGCTGATCACGGTCGAGCACTCCATCCGCGGCCGCTTCAAGCTGGGCTGACGGCAGCGCGAGCGGGCGCGCCATGTTGACGATGATGCCGCCAGGCCGAATGCCATCCAGGTCGCGCAGTTCGATGATCCCGTCCAGGGTCTCCTGTACCGGCATCTCCTCCAGCACCGTCACAAAGTGCACGACAGTCTCCGGCGACCGGATCACGCTCTGCACGGAGTCCGCGTGCCCGCGGATCGGACCCACCCGCGCTAGTCCGGATACCTCCGTCGTGACATTCAGGAACCGGCCTATCCTGCCGGTCGGCGGAGCATCCATCACCACTGCGTCGTAGACGCGGCGGCGGCTCGCGTCCCTGCGTTTCACGGCCTCGGCGGCCTTTCCCGTCAGCAACACGTCCCGTAGGCCAGGCGCGATGGTCGTGGCGAAGTCCATCACGCCCAGCTTGGTCAGCGCCGTACCGGCGTGCCGCAGGCTGTAGAACATCTCCAGGTACTCCATCAGCGCCGATTCCGGGTCGGCTACCAGCGCGAAGACGTCGCCCCGCTGCCCGGACGGGCTGCCGGCCGCGACAGCGATCCGGCGCTCCGCGTATGGCAGCGGCGGCACGTCGAACAGCTGGGCAATGCCCTGACGGCCCTCAACCTCCATCAGCAGCACCTTCCTGCCACCGGAGGCCAGGGCCAGCGCCAGCGCGCCTGCGACGGTCGTCTTGCCGGTGCCGCCCTTGCCCGTCACGACGTGCAGGCGCACGCCATCCCAGTCGGTGTCACGTGTAGCCACGTACTGGAGGTTATCCGCGCCGACTGGGGGCACGGTCGATCTGGCCCGCCGGTGGCGTGTTCGCGCTGGTCGGCGCCACTGGTCTCGGGGGTGGCCCGGTCACTAGGCTGGGAGTCGGAATATAGCGGCTGGGGCCCGGAATGAGGTGCGTTGCGATGGACGCTGTGATCGCCGTGGTGGTGGTCTTGCTTGTCCTGGGGTTTATCGGTGCGGCGCGGTCCATCAAGGTGGTTCAGCAGTACGAGCAGGCCATCGTGTTCCGCTTCGGGCGGGTGCTGTCCGGCCCCCGCGGTGCCGGGCTGACCTTTATCAGGCCGATCGGCGACAAGATCCAGAAGGTCAACATGCAGATCGTCGCCATGGCGGTGCCCGGCCAGGAGGGCATCACCATGGACAACGTCAGCGTCCGGGTGGACGCGGTGGTGTACTTTCGGGTAGTTGATCCGATAAAGGCGACTATCAACGTGCAGAACTACCTGTTCGCCATCTCCCAGCAGGCGCAGACGTCGCTGCGGTCGATCATCGGCCAGACCGAGCTGCAGCAGTTGCTGGCCGAGCGCGATCAGGTGAACAGGGAACTACGCCGGATCATCGACGAGCCGACCGAGGTCCCGTGGGGGATCCGGGTCGAGCGGGTAGAGATCAAGGACGTGTCGCTGCCCGAGGGCATGAAGCGGTCCATGGCCAGGCAGGCCGAGGCCGAGCGGGAACGGCGGGCCAGGATCATCACCGCGGACGGCGAGTACCAGGCCTCCAAGCGGCTAGCCGCGGCCGCGAACGTGATGGCCCGTGACCCGGCCGCACTGCAGCTGCGGCTGCTGCAGACCGTGGTGGAGGTCGCCGCGGAGAAGAACAGCACGCTGGTCATGCCCGTTCCGGTGGAGCTTCTGCGGTTCTTCGACAAGGTGACTCCGCCATCAGGTGGCGGTGCGCAGCGGTCAGCCGCGGACTCGGCCTCGATGGCTGACTTTGGCGACTCCGCCGTAGCCAAGGCCGAGGCCGAGATCGCCGGAGCGCCCTCGGACAAGCTCGAGATCCCCGACGTGCCGGAGATTCCCGAGCTCACGGCCGCCCAGAAGGGGCGGTCGACGGGGACCGACGGACTCCCTGCTACCGAGCCGGAGCCGGTGCCGGCTGAGTCGGCCGCCGATCCCGCCCCTGATCCGGCTGCCGATGGGGCCGCAGGGCCAGCTACCGGCCAGGACGGCGGCACCGAGGCCTGATAGCGATCGCCGGCGGCCGAGCGGCGTGCGCTGGCCCGGCAGGCGTGCGCTGGCCGGCACGCGGCTCCGGTCCCCAGCGGCGTTGCACTATGGTTCCGCTATGGCGAAATGGGAGTACGCGACCGTGCCGCTGCTGGTGCACGCGACGAAGCAGATCCTCGACAACTGGGGCGACGATGGCTGGGAGCTGGTGACCGTCGTGCCGGGCCCGAACCCGGAGCAGTTGGTCGCCTACATGAAGCGGGCCAGGGAATGAGCGAGGACACCGCGCTGCATGGCCCGGAAGAGCGGCTTGCCGCCCTTGGCCTGAGCCTGCCAGAGGTCGTGGCGCCGCTGGCCGCGTACGTGCCGGCGGTGCGCACCGGCAACGTGGTCTACACGGCGGGCCAGCTCCCCGTGGTGGCAGGGCAGCTGATAGCTACCGGAAAGGTCGGGGCCGAGGTCGGTGCCGCGGAAGCCAGCGCGCTGGCCAGGACTTGCGCGCTCAATGCGCTGGCCGCCGCCGCGTCGGTGGCTGGCGGGCTCGGAGGGATCAAGCGAATCGTCAAGCTGACAGGATTCGTGGCCAGCGCCCCGGACTTCACCGGTCAGCCGCAAGTGGTGAACGGAGCCAGCGAACTGCTGCTTGAGATCTTCGGGGACGCGGGTCGGCATGCCCGCAGCGCTGTTGGCACCGCCGTGCTGCCGCTGAACGCGCCGGTCGAAGTCGAGCTGATTGCCGAGGTCAGGGACTGAGCGCGGGCCCGCGGGAGGGAGAAGCGCCAGGCGAGTCGGCGTCATTCAGGCTGCCGGTCGATCCGTCCGGTCGGGTCGGCGAGATCATCGCAGGCAAGCAGCCCCCGGCCACGCCGAGGAACGCGGCAACTGTCATGTTGCTGCGATCGCGCCCGGCCGGGGAGCTTGGCGAGCTCGAGGTGTACATGCTGCGGCGCAAGCCATCGATGGCGTTCGCGCCGGGCGCGATGGTCTTTCCCGGCGGCTCGGTCGACCCCAGGGACGCCGATGAGCAGGTGGCCTGGGCCGGGCCGCCAGCCGCCGAGTGGGGCCGGATCTTCGACGCGCCGCCCGAGCTAGCCGGGGCACTGGTGTGCGCAGCGGTGCGGGAGACCTTCGAAGAGTCTGGCGTGCTGCTGGCGGGCGAGTCGGCAGACTCGGTAGTCGCCGACACCACCAGCGACGACTGGGAGGCCGACCGGCGGGCGCTGCTTGACCGGTCGGTTTCGCTGGCCGAGTTGCTTGGCCGACGCGGTCTCGTGCTGCGCGCGGATCTGCTCCGGCCATGGTCGAGATGGATCACCCCGGTCATCGAGCCACGCCGGTTCGATGCTCGGTTCTTCGCCGCGGCGCTGCCGGCCGGCCAGCGCACCAGGGACGTGGGCGGTGAGGCGGCCGCGGTTGCCTGGATCGCGCCCGCCGAGGCGCTGGCCGCCGGCAGGCGCGGGGAGCTCGCGCTCTGGCCGCCGACCATGGTGTCCCTGACCGAGCTAGCCGCCTGCGCGGACGTGCAGACCGCGCTCACCGGGCCCCGCCACGTGTCGCCGATCATTCCCGAGGTGCACTTGCGCGAGGGCGCGGTCTGGCTGACCGTCCCCGGCATCCGTGAGTACCCGGCATGACGGCGGAGCCTGGCCACCAGCCGAGCGGGGCGATCGACAGCTCGGGCACCAGTCGTGCGTTCTGCGTTCTTGCCCCCAACCCGTCCCTGATGACGCTGGACGGCACCAACACCTGGCTGATCGCCGAACCGGGCAGCCAGGTCGCGATCGCGGTGGACCCCGGCCCCGACAACGAGGCGCACCTGCAGCGGGTATGCGAGGTGGCAGCACGCCGCGGCCAGCGGATCGCGGCTATCGTGCTGACCCACCGGCACGACGATCACTCCGGCGGTGCGGCCAGGCTGGCGGCACTTACCGGCGCACCGGTCCGGGCGGTGGATCCGGCGCACCGGCTCGGCGATGCGGGGCTGGCCGCCGGCGACGTGGTGACCGACGGTGGTTGCGAGCTACGGGTGGTCGCCACGCCTGGCCACACCTCGGACTCGGTCTGCCTGTATATCCCGGCCGACGGGGCCGTGCTGACCGGGGACACGGTGCTCGGCCGCGGTACCACGGTAATCGGCACCGATGGCAGCCTGGCGGACTACCTCGAGTCGCTGCGGCGGCTGCGCAGGCTGGCCGAGCAGACCAGCCTGCGGGCGCTGCTGCCCGGCCACGGGCCGCTGCTGCCCGACCCGGCCGGGACGCTGGACTACTACCTGACCCATCGCGCGGAGCGGCTGGCCGAGGTGCAGGGCGCACTAGCTGCTGGCGACACGACGCTGGCCCAGATCGTGGCCAGGGTCTACGCCGATGTGGACCAGAAGCTGTGGCCGTTCGCCGAATGGTCGGTCCGGGCCCAGCTTGACTATCTGCGGGCTCAAGGTGAGCTCCCGCCTGGCATCCCGGCTATCTAGCCCGCTTGCGGAGCCTGTCGGTGTCGGTTACGAGCACGGACTTAGCCGCGAGTTGTATCCAGCCCCGTGCGGCGAAGTCGGCTAGTGCCTTGTTGACTGTCTCCCGCGAGGCCCCCACCAGCTGGGCAAGCTCTTCCTGGGTCAGGTCATGGTGGACCTGGACGCCGTCTGGGGTCTGGACCCCGAATCGCTCGGACAGGTCGAGCAAGGCCTTGGCTACCCGGCCGGGGACGTCGGTGAAAACAAGGTCGGCCTTGACCTCGTTGATCCGGCGCAGCCGCTGGGCCAGCGCCTGCAGCAAGTGCATGGCCACCTCGGGCCTGGTCGAGAGCCAGGTACGCAGCGCGTCGTGGGCGAGTCCGGCCAGCTGCGCTTCGGTGATCGCGGTAGCGCTCGAGGTCCGCGGTATCGGGTCGAAGAGCGACAGCTCGCCGAACATCTCGCCAGGACCGTGCACGCTCAGCAGGTTCTCCCTGCCGTCCGGAGCCGCCTTGGTCAGCTTGATCTTGCCGCTGAGGATGATGTAGAGCCGGTCGCCGGTGTCGCCCTCGGTGAACAGCCGCTCGCCCCGGTCCAGCTTCACTACCTTGACGTCGGACCGCAGCGCGCGCGAGTCCTCCTCGCTCAGCGAATCGAAGAGCGGGGCCTCGCTCAGTGCATCGTCAGCCTGGCCCATGGCACCTCCTCGCCGTCACCACTCCTGTGTGGTGCCCATTTCAGTGCAGCGTCACCCGGCGTCACCCGTGCGAGCTAATGGCCTGCCGTTCCCGGCATACCGCGATCTCGGCTTCGGCCGCCGCCAAGTCGGTCCAGGTGGCCGCCTCCACCTCCTTGCCGGGCTCCAGCGCCTTGTAGACCTCGAAGAAATGCTGGATCTCCAGTTTGTCAAAGTCCGAAACATCCGATATATCACGCAAGTGAGCCATTCGAGGGTCGGTCGCGGGCACGCAGAGGACCTTGTCGTCCATGCCCTTCTCGTCCCGCATCCTGAACATGCCAATCGCCCGGCACTTGATCAGGCAGCCAGGGAAGGTTGGCTCCTCAAGCAGGACCAGCGCGTCGAGCGGGTCACCATCGTCGGCCAGGGTGTCCTCGATGAAGCCGTAGTCGGCGGGGTAGCGAGTAGCCGTGAACAGCATGCGATCCAGCCGGATCCGGCCGGTCACATGGTCCATCTCGTACTTGTTACGCTGCCCCTTGGGGATCTCGATTGTTACGTCGAACTCCACGTTTCGCTCCCCGGCGGTTGTGATGACGACCTGAATCCTTGCCTGGCTGGCTGGCTGCCCGCCAAGTCCCGGCCCAGTGCCCCGGGTACCCGCGTCGCGCGCTGGGAACCTAACGCGGGGGTACCAGATCGCCAGAAGGGAACCTGTAGTTGCGCCGGCTCAGTCGCCTGACAGTGGCAGCCATTGCCCTGCTATGCGTTTTTACCATTGGCGCCGGCCTGACCGTTGCGCGGCTGCTGCCTGAGCGATTCGCGCTGTGGCGCCAGCCGCACATCGCGGGCGCGGCGGTGGCCGGATCCGGCCAGGTACTGAGTGCCGCGACCGGCGCCGTGCGCAGCTCGCCTGGCATTACCGTGGCCGGGCTCAGCCGGGCACTCGCGGCCGCGACGGCATCCCCGGCCCTGGGGTCGCACCTCGGCGTGCTGGTCACGAACCTGGCCACAGGCACGGTCCTCTACACGCGGAATGCGACCTCGGGCTTCACCCCCGCCTCGACCACCAAGATCGCGACCGCGACCGCGGCCCTCCAGGTACTCGGCCCGTCGGCACGGTTCAAGACCACCGTGGTGACCGGCGCAAACTCCCGCAGCATTGTGCTGGTAGGCGGCGGCGACCCCACCCTGGCGGCCAGGCAGCCGCCCACAGCCGATTACCCGCAGCCGGCCACGCTGCTCGACCTTGCCAGGCAGGCGGCGCGCGAATTGCGGGAACGGGGCAGCCGCAGCGTACGGCTGGGATACGACACTTCGCTGTACACCGGGCCCGGGCTAGCGCATGGCTGGACACAGGGTTACGTGACCACTGGCAACGTCACGATGATCACTTCGCTCGAGGTCGACCAGGGCAGGCTCACGAAAACCGGGCAGCCGCAGGATGTCGACGACCCTGATAACTACCTGCCCCGCTCGCCCGATCCCGCCGCGCAGGCAGCGGCCGTGTTCGCCGGCCTGCTGCGAGCCGACGGCATCCGGGTGCAGGGCCAGCCTGCACTGGTGACGGCGCGGCCCGGCGCGGCCACAATCGCCACCGTCAGCTCGCCGCCGCTCTCGGAGATCATCCAGTGGATGCTCGAGGAGAGCAACAACGTGATCGCCGAGAACCTGGCCAGGCACATTGCACTGGCGACCGGCGCCCAGGCATCGTTCACCGGCGCGGCGGCGGCAGAGCGGGCGGTGCTGGCCAAGCTCGGCGTCACCGGCATCGACCTGTACGACGGCAGCGGCCTCTCGCCAGACGACCAGATCACGCCGACGGCCCTGGTAAAGCTGATCAGCCTGGACGCGAGTAGTGCACGGCTGCGGACGGTGCTCACCGGCATGCCGGTGTACGGATTCTCTGGCACCCTGGCCAACGCGCCGGGAAATGCCTTCTTCGGCGGCGCCGGACCTGGGCTCGGCGTGGTGCGGGCCAAGACAGGAAACCTCACCACGGTGGCGGCCCTGGCCGGCACCGTCTACGCCAGGGACGGGCAGCTGCTGGCGTTCGCCGTGATGGCGGACAAGTTCAAGAACCTCGCGACGGCCGGCCCGGCACTGTCAAGCGTTGCCAACGTGCTGGCCGGCTGCGGCTGCCGCTAGCCGCAGCAACTCCGCGCGGCCCGACAGCACGCTGGCGCCTTTGTCCACGTACGGTGTAGGGGTGAGCACCGCACAGATGATCGACTGGCAGGTCGCGACCGCTACCGGCGTCCGCTGGGTCAGGCCTGGGCCGCAGGTAGGCATGGCGGAGGCCAGGAAGGTGGTCGCCGAGCTCCGGCAGCTAGCGGCCGCCGTGGCCGAGCCGGTGCGCGAGCTGACCGGCCTGCCGGGATCGGCGGACGACGGCCAAATCGCCGTCGTAGACCGGCCAGGCTGGATCAGGGCGAACGTCGACGGCTTCCGGGTCGTCCTCGATCCGCTGGTGCAGCACATGACAGAGCGCGGCAGCATGCCGCAGGCGGGCTCGGTCATCACCGCCGTTGGTTCTCGTGTCACCGGGATGCAGGCTGGCCTGATCCTGGCTTACCTAGCCGGCCGCGTGCTTGGCCAGTACGAGCTTTTCCTGCCGCCGGACCCGGATGCGTCCGGGCTAGACGCGCCAGCGGGCAGGCTCACGCTCGTTGCCCCGAACATCGTCATGGTCGAGCGCGAGCTGGACGTGAATCCGCATGACTTCCGCCGCTGGGTCTGCCTGCACGAGGAGACGCACCGTACCCAGTTCACCTCGGTGCCCTGGCTGCGGCCCTATGTCCAGCAGCAGATGACCGATTTCCTGCTGGCGTCCGACCTGGATCCCGCCTCGATCCTTGACCGGCTGCGCGCGGCGGCTGACGCGGTGGCCGGAGCGGTCCGTGGCGGCGATGGCGAGAGCCTGATTGAGGCCATTCAGAGCCCGCGGCAGCGGGAGATCCTGGACCGGATGACCTGCGTGATGACGCTTGTCGAAGGGCACGGCGACTACGTCATGGACGCGGTGGGACCGAGCGTGGTGCCGTCGGTTGCCGAGATCAGGGCCAAGTTCAGTGCCCGGCGCGGCTCGGCGGGCCGAATGGAACAGGCCATTCGCCGGATTCTGGGCATCGACCTCAAGATGAAGCAGTACGAGCAGGGGTCGCGCTTCGTTTCCGAAGTCGTATCCGAGGCCGGGATGGCGACATTCAACAAGGTCTGGACCTCGCCGGACACCTTGCCGACCAAGGAGGAGCTGGCCAGCCCGCGCCGCTGGCTGGAGCGCGTCGACGGCAGTGCTGTGCCGGGCATCACGGACTGACCGGCGATGGGCCCGCACCCGGCCGTGGCCGCCGTGCGGCATGCCGTCCGGGCCAGCCTGACCGGGCTGGTACCTGGTCAGCTGGTTCTCGTGGCTTGCTCAGGCGGTGCGGACTCGCTGGCGCTGGCCGCGGCCGCTGCGTTCGAGGCGCCAAGGGCGGGGCTGCGGGCCGGCGGCGTCATCATCGACCACGGGCTGCAGCCAGGGTCGGCCGAGCTGACAGGGAAAGTCGCGGCGACCCTGACCGGCCTCGGCCTCGATCCGGTGCTAACGGAAGCTGTCACGGTCGCGAAGCCGGGAGAGCCCGGCGCCTACCGGGGCCCGGAGGCAGCGGCCCGCGCGGCCAGATACGCGGCGCTCGACTCGGCAGCGGCCGCGTCTGGAGCCGCAGTGATCATGCTCGGACACACCCTTGACGACCAGGCCGAGACTGTACTGCTCGGCCTGGCCCGCGGCTCCGGCGCGCGTTCGCTGGCCGGGATGTCCGAGCGTTCCTGCGGCTACCTGCGCCCGCTGCTGCAGGTGCGCAGATCCCAGACGCGGGCCGCCTGCACCGCGCTTGGCCTGCAGCCGTGGGACGATCCGCACAACCGCGACCCGGCATTCACCAGAGTCCGGGTCAGACAGAACTTGATGCCGGCCCTGGAGTCCGCCCTCGGCCCCGGCGTCGCAGCGGCGCTGGCCAGGACCGCGCGGCTGCTGCGAGCCGATGCCGACGCGCTAGACGCGCAGGCAGCCAGGGAGGCGGCCCGCATCCTGGCGGCTGACTCGGACTTCGCGGCGGCAGCGGGCGGTGCGGACGCGACTCACGCGGCAGCGGGCGCAGCGGCGGCCGAAGCGGCAGCGGGTGCAGCGGCCTGCTGGCCGGGCGCTGAGCTGACCTCGTCGGCAGGCTGGCCGACGGCAGCCCTGGCGGAGTTGCCCGCGGCGATCCGGCATCGGATCTTGCGGACGGCCGCGCTGGACGCGGGCTGTCCGGCCGGGGCGCTCTCGGAGCGGCACATCGCCAGCCTCGATGAGCTTGTGGTGGGCTGGCATGGCCAGGGGTGGGCCGACCTGCCCGGCCGGGTTCGCGGCCTGCGGCGGTATGGCAGGCTGCTCTTCACAGCCACGGAGGGCTCCGCTCCCCGTGTACCCCCCGGAAAAGCAGAACCCTCGCCACCGGCGACGGCGAGATCGGAGGAGCCTGGTGGACGCCAGTGACATGGGTGACAGCCTCAAAGAGATCCTGATCACCTCCGACCAGCTCAGCCAGCGAATTGCCGAGCTCGCGGCGCAGATCGACGCAGATTATGCTGACCGCGAACTTCTGCTGGTCGGAGTGCTCAAGGGCGCGGTCATGGTAATGGCCGATCTGGCCAGGGCCATGCACCTGCCAGCGCAGATGGATTGGATGGCGATCTCTTCATACGGCTCTGGCACTAAATCGTCCGGTGTTGTGAGAATTCTGAAGGACCTGGACACCGACATCAGCGGTCGGCACGTCCTGGTCGTCGAGGACATAGTGGACTCCGGCCTGACGCTGTCCTGGCTGCTGGGCAACCTCAGGTCGCGCGGACCGGCATCGCTGCAGGTCTGCGTGCTGCTGCGCAAGCCCGCCGCAGCCCGAATGAACGTCGATGTGGCCTACACAGGGTTCGAGATCGACGACTCGTTCGTGGTCGGGTACGGGCTGGATTACGCGGAGCAATACCGGAACCTGCCCTTTGTTGGCACGCTGGCAGAGCACGTTTACGGCCAACCTGTCCGGTAACGCACCATCGTGGCGTCAACGCGCCATCAGCGCGGGAACCGACCGAGCGCTTAAGTTCGTTAACCTGGGTAAGAGGCGTACGACGGCCGACACTGACCCTGAGCGGCCGGCTGCGTGTCGGGTAAGGCTGGCGCGGTGTACCGTCGAGTATTCCTGCCGCGAAGCTGCGGGAAGAATTAGCCGCGCATTTGCGCTGGATGCTAGGTAGCCCCGCCGGGTCGGCGAGGCACGAGGCTCGTCAGGAGGGACTGGCCGGACCTGTGGGCCGTTCATCGATGGATCTAAAGCGCATTTTCCGCGGCTGGGTGCTCGCCATCCTGTTTGTCGCCGTGATCCTTGTGATTCTGTACAAGCTCGTCAACACGGGCGCGGAATACCGGCAAGTCCCTACCTCGCAGGCAGTGCAGGCCATCGAGACTGGCAATGTGAAGTCGGCAATCCTGACCGATGTCGACCAGACCATCCAGCTCACCACCAGGAACGGCCAGAACTGGGAAGCGTCCTGGGTAGGGTCGCAGGGCACGACGCTGGCGGACAACCTGCAGGCTCAGGTAAACAAGGGCACGCTGCCAGCCAGCGCCTACACCGTGAAGGTGCCGAAGGGCAGCTCGTTCTGGGCGCTGATCTTTAGCTACCTGCCATTTCTGATCATCTTCCTGCTCTTCCTGGTGTTCCTGAACCAGATGCAGGGCGGCGGCTCGCGGGTAATGAATTTTGGCAAGTCCAAGGCCAAGCTGATCACCAAGGACACCCCGAAGACGACCTTCGCGGACGTGGCCGGGGCCGATGAGGCCATCGAGGAGCTGCAGGAGATCAAGGAGTTCCTGCAGAGCCCAGGCAAGTTCCAGGCCATCGGCGCCAAGATCCCCAAGGGCGTGCTGCTGTACGGACCGCCAGGTACCGGCAAGACACTGCTGGCCAGGGCTGTGGCCGGCGAGGCGGGCGTGCCGTTCTACTCCATCTCCGGCTCCGACTTCGTCGAGATGTTCGTTGGTGTCGGCGCCTCCCGAGTCCGTGACCTGTTCGAGCAGGCCAAGGCGAACGCGCCGGCGATCGTATTCGTGGACGAGATCGACGCGGTCGGCCGCCACCGCGGGGCTGGCTTTGGCGGCGGCCACGACGAGCGCGAGCAGACGCTGAACCAGCTGCTCGTCGAGCTGGACGGATTCGACACCAAGGGCGGCGTGATCGTGATCGCCGCCACGAACCGGCCGGACATCCTCGACCCCGCCCTGCTGCGACCTGGCCGGTTCGACCGCCAGATCGTGGTGGCGCAGCCTGATCTGGCCGGACGCAAGGGCATCCTGCGCGTCCACGCCCGCGGCAAGCCATTTGCGCCCGACGTGGACCTGGACATGATCGCTCGCCGCACCCCCGGCTTCACCGGTGCCGACCTGGCCAACGTGATCAACGAGGGCGCGCTGCTGACCGCGCGGGCGAACCAGACCCAGATCCTGATGGCCTCGCTCGAGGAGGCCATCGACCGGGTCACGGCCGGGCCGAAGCGCAAGAGCGTGCTGCTGTCGGAGAAGGAGCGCAAGACCATCGCCTACCACGAGGGCGGGCATGCCCTGGTGGGTCACGCGATGCCGAACGCAGACCCGGTGCACAAGATCACGATCATCCCGCGCGGGCGTGCCCTCGGGTACACGGCGGCCGCACCGGCCGAGGACAAGTTCCTGGTCGGCCGGGCCGAGATGATGGACCAGCTGGCCATGCTGCTTGGCGGCAGGACCGCCGAGGAACTGGTCTTCCACGAGCCGACGACCGGCGCTGCCGATGACATCGACAAGGCGACCAGGATCGCGCGTGGCATGGTCACCGAGTACGGCATGAGCGAGCGCCTTGGCGCGCGCAAGTTCGGCTCGGGTGACGCCGAGCCGTTCCTCGGCCGGGAGATGTCGCACAGCCGGGATTACTCGGAAGAGATCGCATCGGCGATCGACGACGAAGTCCGCAGGCTGATCGAGTCGGCGCACGACGAGGCCTGGGAAGTCCTGGTCCAGTATCGGGACGTGCTCGATGATCTGGTGCTTCAGTTGCTCGAGCACGAGACGCTATCGCGCGAGCAGGTACTGGCGATCTTCGCACCGGTTCACGTACGGCCGATCCGCGGATCTTATACCGGGTACGGCAAGCGGCTCCCTTCGGAGAAGCCGCCAGTGCTCACGCCTAAGGAGCTTGCGCTGACCGCCGCGTCTGAGACGCCGTCGCTCGGCAACGGACAGGCGTCAAGCAGCGCGCTGCCGTCCACGGCGCCAGGGGGCTCGGCCGGGTTTGGCGGCGCGAGTCCGCTCGGCGGCGCGAGTCCGCTAGGTGGCGCGAGTCCGCTGGGCGACGGGAAGCCCTTCGGCAGCGGTCCGGCTGACGGCAGCACCGACGGCGAGGAGCATTGACCCAGGACTTCGACCTGCCGCGAATCGAGCGCGCCGTCCGGGAAATACTCCTGGCGATCGGCGAGGACCCGGAGCGTAATGGGCTCAGGGACACGCCGGCCAGGGTAGCCAGGGCGTACGCGGAGCAGTTCGCCGGTCTGGGCATGCGTCCGGCCGACGTGCTGACTACGGTCTTTGACGCCGACTACGACGAGATGGTGCTCGTGAAGGACATCGAGGTCTACTCGACCTGCGAGCATCATCTCGTTCCGTTTTTCGGTCGCGCAAACGTCGGATACATTCCGAACGAGAAAGGCCAGATCACCGGGCTGTCCAAGCTTGCCAGGCTGGTAGACCTGTACGCCCGGCGCCCGCAAGTCCAGGAACGGATGACGAGCCAGATCGCAGATGCACTGATGGAAACCCTGGATCCGCAGGGAGTGGTCGTCGTCATCGAGGCCGAGCACTTGTGCATGTCTATGCGAGGAGTTCGTAAGCCTGGCGCCAAGACAGTGACATCGGCGGTCCGCGGATGTTTCCTTAGTTCAAGGAGCACAAGAGCAGAGGCGATGAGCCTGCTGACCGGCCACCGCTGACGACGACCGCAAGCCAATAACCGGGTTTGCCCTCGGTGTGGGCTGGCGATGACTACGCTGATGCCCCGTGACCAGGGGTTTGACCTACTTGTCCGAGATGACAGAGCAGAGCGGGCCAGGCCCGGCAGAGCCCACAACCGGTGACGAAGAACGGCTGGCTGCGCCGGTGTCGGAGCGCGCTCTAGACCGTCGGCTGCAGCGACGCTGGGTACCGCTCACCGCGGGCGTGGTTTCGATGATCGTCGGAGTCGGCTACATCATCGAGGGCATCGCGCCGGGCCTCACCGAGCGACGGCTGCGCGGCCTGAGTTACCTGGGCAGCCTTACCCGGACCGCGGACATCATCATCGGCTTGCTGCTGCTGATGCTGTCGCATGGCCTTCGGCGGCGTAAGCGCCGTGCCTGGGAGGGCGTGGTGGCCTTGCTGGCGGCGGGGCTTGTCCTGCACTTCGGGCTCGGCCTCATCGTGCGCTTCGTCGATCCGAACGAATCCCAGCTCTCAATCCGGCCGGTCGCCGCGGCCGTCTCGCTCGCCGTAATCCTCGCGCTCGTCTGGACCAGGCGCGAGTTTTACGCCGTCGGTGACCGCCGGTCGAAATGGTGGGCGCTGTGGGTGCTCTGCTACCTGGCTGTGGCCGATGTGCTCATCGGCCTTGCCTACCTGTCGCTGAGCCGCGGGCTGCAGCATCACTACAGCCTGTGGCAGCGGACCCAGTCGGTGGTGGCCAGCCTGGTCGGCTTCTCCGGGCCGGTCCAGTTCACCACGCCGAGCCGGGCCGACCACTTCGCCTTCGTGACCGGCGGGCTCGGCCTGTTCACGCTGTTCGTCGCGGCGTTCCTGTTCCTGCGCCCGGCCCGGCGGGCCAGCAGGCTGCGGCCGGCCGACGCCGCCCAGATCCGCGAGCTACTCGAGCGTCACGGTGAGCAGGACTCGCTCGGATACTTTGCCCTGCGCGACGACAAGAACGTGATCTGGTCCGCATCGGGGAAAGCCTGCATCGGCTACCGGGTGCTCTCGGGCGTCATGCTGGCCAGCGGCGATCCGATCGGCGATCCGGAAGCATGGCCTGGAGCCATCAACATGTTCCTGGCCGAGGCGGCCAGGCACGCATGGGTCCCAGCCGTCATCGGGTGCGGTGAGCTTGGTGCCGAGGTCTGGTGCCGGGAGGGAGAGCTGACGGCACTCGAACTTGGCGACGAGGCCGTGGTCGACGTGGCCGACTTCACCTTGCAGGGCCGGGCCATGCGCAACGTCAGGCAGATGACCGGCAGAGTGTGCCGGCAGGGCTACACGGCGCAGGTCCGGCGGGTCGAGGACATTCCGCGCGAGGAGATCGCGTGGCTCAACCGGCAGGCGGACAGCTGGCGCGGCAGCCCGACCGAGCGCGGCTTCTCCATGGCACTCGGGCGAGTCGGCGCGCGGGCCGACGGGCAGTGCGTCATCGCGACTGCGAGCCAGAACGGCGAGCTGCGGGCACTTCTGCATTTCGTGCCCTGGGGCAGCGACGGGCTGTCGCTCGACCTGATGCGCCGGGACCGCTCGGCGGCGCCGGGCCTGAACGACTTCATGATTGTCGAGGCGATCAAGAGCGCGGCCGATCTCGGGGTCAAGCGGATCTCCCTGAACTTCGCGGTGTTCCGGGCCGCGCTGGAGCGAGGCGAGCGGATAGGCGCCGGGCCGGTGCTGCGGCTATGGCGGAAGGTCCTGCTGTTCCTGTCGCGGTGGTTCCAGATCGAATCGCTGTACAAGTTCAACGCCAAGTTCAGTCCGCAGTGGGTACCCAGGTTCCTAGTCTTTCCTGGCACCAGGGATGCGCCAAGGATCGGGATGGCGGCGCTGGAGGCCGAGGCCTTCCTGGTCTGGCCTACCTTCGAGATTCGCCGTATCGCCAGGAAGCTGGGCCTGGGTCGGCTCAGGCGGCGCGTGCTGGAGCGCTGGCCGGATCGGGCGGCGAGCAGGTCGGGCTCTTCTTGATCCGGCCGCGGGCGATGTGCGCTCGGCCGGCGCACCGGTACCGCACCGACCTGACGTCGGTCAGCTGGGCAGTTTGCGGTGTTTGCCCCGATGAGAACCGTTAGGATGTCGGCCCTCGGCGGACCGGGCATGGCCGCCGGGGAAGCTTTCCGTAGATTGGCCTCATGGCTGGCGACGATCAGGCTGAGGCGACCGAGCAGCTGCCCTGGCTCGTGCCTTCCGCTCCGGTAGGTGCCCCCAGCCAGCGCCGCTGCCTGGTGATGGGCGTCGTCAACGTCACTCCCGACTCGTTTTCAGATGGCGGCAGCTGGCTGCAGCCTGAAGCCGCCATCGGGCACGGCCTCGAGCTGGCCAGGCAGGGTGCCGACATCATCGACGTCGGAGGGGAGTCCACCAGGCCGGGTGCACAGCGGGTGCCGGTCTCCGAAGAGCTCAGCCGGGTGCTGCCGGTGGTCACCGCGCTGGCCGCGGCGGGAAGCTACGTCAGCATCGACACGATGCGGGCCGAGGTCGCGAGCCAGGCGCTGCGGGCAGGTGCCCGGCTGGTGAACGACGTCAGTGGCGGTCTGGCCGACCCGCAGATGGCGGGCGTGGTTGCCGCGGCCAGGGTGCCCTACATCATCACGCACTGGCGTGGGCACAGCGCGGACATGTATGGCTCTGCTAGCTACGCAGATGTCGTGACCGAGGTACGGGACGAACTAGCCGCACGGGTAACCGCTGCGGTCGCGAGCGGCGTGGATCCGGCGCAGATCATCGTGGATCCCGGCATCGGCTTCGCCAAGCTGGCCGAGCACAACTGGGCGCTGCTGGCCAGCCTGGATCGCATCGCCTCGCTGCCCGGCCATCAGACATCGTTCCCGGTACTGGTGGCCGCATCCAGGAAGCGTTTCATCGGCAGGCTGCTTGCCGGGCCCGATGGCGAGGTGCGGTCGTTCGCCGGCAGTGACGACGCCACCGTGGCGATCACGGCTCTGGCGGCCGCGGCAGGCGCCTGGTGCGTCCGCGTGCATGCGGTTCCCGGCAACTTTGACGCCGTCCGGGTGGCAGCCCGCTGGCGGCAGGCAGTCGCGGCAGGCGCCAGTGACGCTTGACCGGATCTCGATCGCCGGGCTGCGGGTGCGCGGCCGGCATGGGGTACACGAGGATGAGCGCGCGGCGGGCCAGGAGTTCGGCGTGGATGCCGTGCTCTGGGTGGACACTCGCCCCGCCGCTGCGGCCGACGACCTCGCCCTGACTGTCGACTACGGGTTGATCGCCGGGCGGCTCGCCCAGATCATCGCGGGTGAGCCGGTCGCCCTGATCGAAACGCTGGCCAGCCTGCTGGCCGCCGCGTGCCTCGAGTACCCGGCCGTGGCCGAGGTGGAGATCACGGTGCACAAGCCACAGGCCCCGGTAGGGCTGCCGGTGACCGATATCGCGGTGACCATTCGCCGGAGTCGGCCATGACGTCGCAGGCCCGCCGGACGAGCCGGACCGTGGTGATCGCGCTGGGCAGCAACCTCGGCGACAGGCTGGCGAATCTGCAGCGAGGCCTGGATATCCTCTGCGGTGACGGGCTGGACTGCCGCGCGGTCTCGGCGGTATTCCAGACCGCGCCGGTCGGCGGCCCGGACCAGGGTGACTTCCTGAACGCGGTGCTGCTGGCGCGCAGCTCGCTGCCCGCCAGGGCGATCCTGGAACGGTGCCAGCGCGCGGAGGCGGCGCTGCGGCGGGACAGGACCGTGCACTGGGGGCCGAGGACGCTGGACGTCGACATCATCGCCTACGGCAGCGAAGTCAGCGCCGACCCAGAGCTGACCCTGCCGCATCCGCGGGCGCACGAACGCGCGTTCGTGCTGGCGCCGTGGCTGGACGTGGCATCGCACGCGCACCTGCCCGGCCACGGCCGGGTGGCCGAACTGCTGGCCGCCGCGGCCAGCCAGGACGTGCGGCGAATGCCGGGGTTGCGGCTAGCGCTGCCCCGTGAGCGGGCAAAGGAGGCGGACATCTCGTGCAGCTGACCCGGCCCGGCACGCTGGCAGGTGTCTTCGTCATCTGCGCGATCTGCGCGTGGCTGGCGGTAAGGGAAACCTTCGCGAGCCTGCCACTGCTGCCCGTGACCACCATCCCGGCGTTGCTGGCGCTGGCACTCGGCGAGACATTCGTGGGCCGGCACGTGCGCGCCCGGCTGGCCGGCCGCGGCTCAGACAAACCGCTGGCGCCGATCGCGGTCACGAGGCTGGTGGCGCTGGCGAAGGCGAGTTCCGCGGCGGCGGCCGTGATCGGCGGCCTGTGCGCGGGCTTCTTTGTATACGTGCTCGGTTCACTGGACAAGACGGTCCCGGCGCGGGATGCCACGGTGGCGGGCGCTACCGTAGCTGGCGCGGTCGCGCTGGTCGCAGCCGCGCTGTACCTGGAGCGGTGCTGCCGCGCTCCCAAGCCGCCGGAGGACAGCGACGACGAACAGCCGTACCGCGACACCTGGTCGTGGCATCAGTGAGGGGGTGCCGGTGATCACCAGCATGCATTCGATCATCTATGCAAGCGACGCAGAGCAGGCACGCGCCTTCTTCCGCGACGTGCTTGGCATGCCGTTCGTGGATGCGCACGATGGCTGGCTGATCTTCAAGACGCCGCCGGGCGAGCTCGCCTTCCACCCGCAGGCCGACCCCGGCGCGCCATCCGGACACCACGAGCTATACCTGATGTGCGACGACATCAGCCAGACCATGGCCGAGCTGACGGCCAGGGGCGCGGAGTTCACCACGCCAGTGAGACAGGCCGGATTCGGCCTGCTTACGTCCGTCGCCATTCCCGGCGGCGGGGAGATCGGGCTTTACGAGCCACGGCACCGGACGGCATATGACCTCTGAGGGCCGGGCGGACGGCGCTGGTCACGCGCACCCGGCGCAGCTTCGCGTCGGCGTAGTCGGCGCGGGCCGGGTCGGCGCAGCGCTCGCGGCCGCCATGAGCAAGGCAGGCCACCGAGTAGTGGCCGCCTCCGCCGTGTCGCAGACGTCCAGGGAGCGGATCGAGCGCTACCTGCCTGGCACGCCGGTGCGGCAGCCTGCCGAGGTGTTCGAAGCTGCCGACCTGGTCCTGCTCACCGTGCCCGACGACGCACTTGCCGACCTGGTTTCCGGGCTGGCCGCGACCGGTGCTCCGCTGGCGGGGCGACTGATCGTGCACGCCAGCGGGCGGCACGGCCTCGCAGTGCTCGATCCTGCCACCAGGCACGGCGCGCTGCCGCTGGCGCTGCACCCGGTGATGACGTTCACCGGCCGGCCCGACGACGTGGACAAGCTGGCTGGCATCTGCTTCGGGGTCACCGCGCCGCCGGAGCTCTGGCCGGTCGCGGAGGTCCTGGTCATGGAGATGGGGGGCGAGCCCGTCTTCGTCGCGGAAGAACACCGGGACCTGTACCACGCCGCCCTCGCGGGCGCGGCCAATCACCTGGTCACCCTAGTGGTCCAGGCCTGCGACCTGCTGGCCATGGCTGGCGTCGCGCAGCCTGCACGGATGCTCGGCCCGCTGCTTTCTGCGGCGCTGGACAATGCTCTCCGGCTCGGCGATGCGGCCCTGACCGGCCCCGTCGCCCGCGGCGACGCCGATACGGTCGCCAGTCATGTCGCGGCACTGCGGGCCGCGGCACCAGAGGCGCTAGCCGCATACCTGGCGCTGGCCAGGCTTACGGCCAGCCGGGCAATGACATCCGGCATGCTGGCACCCCCCGACGCGCAGCGACTGCTCGACGTGCTCGCTGAGGCCCCGAGGTGACGGGCATGCCCATCCCGATGCTCGCTCGGACCAGAGCCGGGCTCGCCACCGTCAGGGCAGCTCTGGCCGGGCCGGTAGTGCTGGTGCCGACGATGGGCGCGCTTCATGACGGACATCGCTCGCCGCTTCGGCTGGCCCGCGAGCTGGCGGGCCAGTCAGGCAGCGTCATCGTCTCGATCTTCGTGAACCCGCTGCAATTCGGCCCGACCGAGGACTTCGACCGCTATCCGCGGCCGCTCGAACGTGACCTTGCTATCTGCGCCGAGGAGGGCGCACAGGCAGTATTCGCGCCATCCAGGGCGCAGATGTATCCGACCGAGCCGATGGTGACCGTCGATCCAGGTCGGCTCGGCCGGCAGTTCGAGGGCGCGTCGCGGCCTGGCTTCTTCGACGGTGTCCTTACCGTGGTGCTCAAGCTGTTCCAGTTGACGCAGCCAGATACAGCGGTGTTCGGCGAGAAGGACGCGCAACAGCTTGTGCTGATCCGCCGGATGGTCGCCGACTTCGACCTGGACATACAGATAGCCGCCGCACCGCTGCACCGCGACGCCGACGGGCTGGCCACCTCGAGCCGTAATACGTACCTGTCCGGGCGTGAGCGGGCAAGCGCGCTGGCCTTGCCGCGCGCACTTGCCGCGGCAAGGTCCGCGGCAGCCCAGGGCGCTGTCAGCGCGCTCAGCGCCGGGCACGCGGTGCTGGACGCGGCGGCCGCCGGGAGCCCGCCGGTTGAGCTGGACTACCTGGTCCTCACCGAGCCGGACAGCCTGGCCGAAGTCGGGCCCGGCTACGTCGGCCCGGCCACACTGCTGATCGCGGCGACGGTGGGCACGACCAGACTGATCGACAACACCCGCCTCATGGTCGGCCGGCCCGCCGAACCCGGTACGGGGCGCGCGGAGATCGCGAGCCGGGACAGCGCCGCGACGGCGCCCGCTGGCGGCACGACATGATCGCCAGCCGTCTGCTCGCGCCGCCACCTGGCTGGCGCAGGGACGCCGACGTGGTCGTCGTCGGATCCGGCGTGGCCGGGGTGACGACCGTCCTGGCCATCCGCCGGGCTCTGCCGGACGCGCGGATCCTGCTCGTCACCAAGTCTGTGCTCGACGACGGTTCGACCCGGTGGGCGCAAGGCGGCGTCGCGGCCGCGCTCGGGCCTGGCGACTCGCCCGACGACCATCTGGCCGACACGCTCACGGCCGGCGCGGGAATCTGCGACGAGCGGGCCGTCCGGGCCCTGGTGACCGATGGCCCTGGCGCGGTCCACCGGCTGATCGCCCTCGGGGCCGAGTTCGACCGGGAGCCGGCCGGGCCGCTCTCGCTCACCAGGGAAGGTGGCCACCTGCGCCGCCGGATCGCCCACGCGGGCGGTGACGCGACCGGCGCAGAGATCTCCAGGGCCCTGCTTACCGCACTGGCTGAGGCCGCGGCGAGCGCTGGCCTTGAGGTGATCGAGCATGCGCTGGCCATAGACCTGCTTCGGGCGAGTGACGGCCGGGCCGCGGGAATTACCCTGCACGTGCTTGGCGAGGGCCAGCAAGACGGCGTGGGCGCGGTCCATGCGAAGGCTGTGGTGCTGGCTACCGGCGGATTCGGCCAGGTCTACCTCGCGACCACTAACCCGGCTGTGTCCACTGGCGACGGCCTGGCACTGGCCCTACGAGCCGGGGCGGAAGCGGCCGACCTGGAGTTCATCCAGTTTCACCCGACGGTGCTGTGGCTCGGCTTGAACTCTCGCGGCAGGCAGCCACTGATCTCGGAGGCCGTCCGAGGCGAAGGCGCGTTCCTGGTGGACGGCGCGGGGCGGCGGTTCATGGCGGGCCAGCATCCGCTTGCCGACCTTGCGCCCCGCGACGTGGTGGCCAAGGCGATCATGCGAGTGATGATCGACGAAGGCACCGATCACGTCTTCCTGGACGGTCGGCACCTCGGCGAGGACGTCTGGCGGCACCGGTTCCCGACGATCCTGGCTAGCTGCCTGGAGCATGGCATCGACCCGATCTCCGCGCTCATCCCCGTCGTGCCTGCCGCGCATTATGCCAGCGGCGGAATCCGGACCGACCTGCGCGGCCGCACCAGCGTGCCTGGCCTGCATGCCTGCGGCGAGACCGCGTGCACAGGCGTACACGGGGCGAACCGGCTCGCCTCGAACTCGCTCCTCGAGGGGCTTGTCTTCGCCGAGCACATCGCGGCCGACCTGGCGGCCGGCCTGCCGTCCCAGGCGGAGCCTGATTCGCCTGCCGGGCCGGCCGGGCTGCTCGACCCCGCCATCGTCAGGCCGCTGCAGGAGCTGATGTCGGCCAGGGCAGGCGTGCTGCGTTCGGGCGCGGGCCTGGCGGAGGCCAGGGCGGCGCTGGCCGTGCTTGGCGAGCAAGGCTGCGACAAGCCGGGCGCCAGCGCCTGGGAGGCGACCAACCTGCACCTGGTGGCATCCGGCATCGTCAGCGCGGCACTGGCGCGCGAAGAGACTCGTGGCAGTCACTGGCGGGAGGACTTTCCCGGCCTAAGCGACGCGTGGCGCGGGCACCTGATCGTCTCGCTAGGTCCGGCTGGGCTCGGCACGGTCTTCGAGCCGGATCTGCGTGACTAACTCAAAGCGAGGCCGACATGCAGGCTGACCCCGGCCACGGTCCAGGCGTGGCCCCCATTGGGACCCCGCGCGGCCGCGGTGGCGCTGAGCGGGGAGGCGACCCCGTTCCCGATATTGCCGGTGATATCGCCGGACGGCTAGCGGAGGCTGGACTGGATCCGGGCCAGGTGGCCGCGTTCGTCGCTGCGGCGCTGGCCGAGGACCTGGCGGGCGGCACGGACGTGACCACCGCCGCGACCGTGCCCGCGGCCGCGCGGGGCAGCGCGGACCTGGTAGCCAGGTCGGCCGGGGTCGTGGCAGGCCTGCCGGTGGCCGAGCTGGTGTTCTGGCTCACGTCGGCCGGTGAGCCGATCGAGCTGCGGCCACGGGCCGCCGACGGCGATCGGGTTGCGGCCGGGGAGTCGGTGCTGACAGTGACCGGCAGGATCGGCGCGATACTGACTGCCGAGCGGACCGCGCTGAATCTGCTTTGCCACCTGTCTGGCGTCGCGACCCTGACCCGCCAGTGGGTGGACGCGGTGGCGGGCACCAAGGCGCAGATCCGGGATACGCGCAAGACGCTGCCCGGCATGCGGGCACTGCAGAAGTACGCGGTCCGCTGCGGTGGCGGCGTCAACCACCGGATGTCCCTGTCAGACGCGGCGCTGGTCAAGGACAACCACGTGGCCGCGGCCGGGTCGGTGAGTGCGGCGTTCGCTGCGGTCAGGGCACATGCCGCAGGCTTGCCAGTGGAGGTCGAGTGCGACACGCTCGCTCAGGTCAAGGAAGCTCTCATGGCCGGAGCCGACCTCATCCTGCTGGACAACTTCGCCGCCGCGGACATGACGCGAGCGGTCCGGCTGGCGGCAGGACGGGCACTGCTCGAGGCCAGCGGCGGACTAACGCTGCCTGGAGCCCGCGCTGCCGCGCAGACGGGCGTGGACTACCTTGCAGTTGGAGCGCTGACCCATTCGGCTCCGGCTCTGGACATCGGCCTCGACCTGGTTCAGGCCCGCTAGGAATTCGGGACCCCGCATGCTGCTGACTATCGATGTCGGAAACACCAACACCGTTCTTGGCGTGTTCGACGGCGCGGACGTGGCGGAGCACTGGCGGATCTCAACCGATCCGGTGCGGACCGCGGACGAGCTAGCCGTCCTGATGCAGGGTCTGCTGCAGCAGAGTGCGCTGCTGCGCGAGCCGGACATCAGCGGCATCGCGTTGTGCTCGACGGTGCCGTCCGTGCTGCACGAACTGCGTGAGATGTGCCGCCGCTACTACGGCGACGTGCCTGCCGTGATCGTCGAGCCCGGGGTGAAGACGGGCGTGCCGTTGCGCTACGACAACCCCAAGGAGCTCGGCAGCGACCGCATCATGAACGCGGTGGCCGCGGTGCACTTGTACGGCGGCCCGGCCATCGTGGTCGACTTCGGTACCTCCACCAACTTCGACGCGGTCAGCGAGCGCGGCGAGTTCGTCGGCGGCGCGCTGGCGCCCGGCATCGAGATCTCGGTCGACGCGCTGTCGCGGCGGGCGGCCCAGCTGCTTAAGGTGGAGCTTGCCCGGCCGGCCAGGGTCATCGGCAAGAGCACTGTCGAGGCGCTGCAGTCGGGCATTATCTTCGGGTTCGCCGGTCAGATCGAGGGAATCGCCACCCGGATGGCTGCCGAGCTCGCACCGTCCGACCCTGACTCGGTCACAGTCATCGCCACCGGCGGCCTGGCTCCGCTGGTCATCGACGAGGTATCGGTGATCGATGCCTACGAGCCCTGGCTGACGCTGATCGGCTTGCGCCTCACCTACGAGCGCAACACAGCGGACTACGCCACGGCCGACTGACCCGGCCGCCGGTACTCTCAGGCAGATGAAGGACGAGGATCAGGCCGGCGGCAGCGAGCCGGGCGCGGGCAGCGAGCCGGACGCGGGCAGCGAGCCGGACGCGGGCAGCGAGCCGGGCGCGGGTGCCGGGGTGGCCGGGATGCCCGAGCAGATGCAGGTCCGGCTGGCCAAGGCCCAGCGGCTACGCGCAGCGGGCATCGATCCATATCCGGTCGGGTATCCGCGTACCCACACGCTGGCCGAGATCCGCGAGCGATTTGGCGACCTGCCTGTCGGTGCTGCCACCGGCGTTCGGGTGGGCGTGGCGGGCCGGGTGGTTCGGTACCGTGACGGCGGCAAGCTGAGCTTCGCGACTATCAGGGATGGCAGCGCCGACATCCAGGTCATGATGTCGCTCGACCGGGCAGGCGGGCAGACTATGGCCGCCTGGAAGCAGGACGTGGATCTCGGTGACCACGTGGGCGTGACCGGCGAAGTGATCTCCTCGCGGCGGGGCGAGCTGTCTATCCTGGCCGACTCTTTCGCGATCACAGCGAAGGCACTGCGCCCGCTGCCGGACAAGCACAGGGGCCTGGTTGACCCTGAGTCCAGGGTCAGGCAGCGCTACCTCGACCTGATCGTCAACCCGGCTACCCGGCAGATGGCGGAGGTGCGCGCCGCGGCAACGAGGTCGGTTCGAGAGGAACTGCACGCGCGCGGCTACCTGGAAGCGGAGACGCCGGTACTGCAGACACTGCACGGCGGGGCCAACGCCCGGCCATTCATTACCCACATGAATGCCTTCGACCTGGATCTCTACCTGCGGATCGCGCTGGAGCTGTACCTGAAGCGGCTAGTCGTCGGCGGCATCGAGCGGGTGTACGAGCTGGGCCGGATATTCCGCAACGAAGGTGCTGACTCGACCCACAATCCCGAGTTCACGATGCTCGAGGCCTACCAGGCCTACGGCGACTACAACACGATGGCGACGCTGACCAGGGATCTGGTGCAGGCCGCCGCCCAGGCCGCTCTGGGCGCGCAGATCGCCCGCCGGCCTGACGGCTGCGAGGTGGACATCAGCGGCGAGTGGCGGGAGGCCACCGTGTACGGCGCGCTCTCGGCCGCGCTCGGCGAGGAGGTCACGCCGGACACGAGCGTGGATGTACTGCGCGGGTATGCCGCTTCCCTGCGCATCGAGATGCCGCCCGGCTGGGGTCAGGCGCAGGTGCTGCTGGAACTGTACGAGCGCCTGGTCGAGGCGCGCACCGTCGAGCCGACGTTCTACCGAGACTTCCCGGTGGAAGTGTCGCCGCTGACCCGGCAGCATCGCGATGACCCCAGGCTGGCCGAGAAGTGGGACCTGGTGGCGTTCGGCACCGAAATAGCGACTGCCTACTCTGAGCTGGTTGATCCGATGGAGGAACGGGCTCGCCTCACCGCACAGTCGCTCCTGGCGGCAGGCGGTGATCCCGAGGCAATGCAGCTAGACGAGGACTTCCTGCTCGCGCTCGAGTACGGCATGCCGCCCAGCGGCGGGATGGGCATGGGCATCGACCGGATGCTCATCATGCTGACCGGGGCTTCGGTCCGCGACACAGTGCTGTTCCCGCTGGTCAAGCCGTCTTAAGGGGCGGCAGCGAACTGCCCGGCAGGACCGTGGTCCTGCCGGGCAGTTCTCAGGGGCGGGGGAAACGAGACTTGTTGTCGGAGCGTCAGACGATGCGGACCGCGCCGACGTAGGCGCTCCAGAAGACGGGCTGGATCTGCACGTCCTGGCCGGCGGTCGGCGCGTCGACCATCAGGCCGTTGCCGATGTAGATGCCGACATGGCTGATGTCGGCGAAGAAGAACACCAGGTCGCCGGGCTGCAGCTGACTGCGTGAGACGTGCTCGCCCTCGTTCCACAGGTCGCCGGTGAAGTGCTCCAGGCTGATGCCGATCTGTGCATAGGACCAGACCACCAGGCCCGAGCAGTCGAACGCGTCCGGTCCTGCGGCGGCCCACACGTACGGGTCCCCGATCCGGGTGAGCGCTTCCTTGAGCGCTTCCACGCCCACCGTGTCGCCGTGTATAGCGCCGATGGGGTAGTGGCCAGTCTGCTGGAAAATCGCCTCGGCCTGCGCGTAGGCCTTGCTGTTGAAGAAGTTCTCCTTCTGCTGGATCTGGTTGACCTTGGCTGCCATCTGGGCCTGGAGCTGCGCCGCGTGCTGCTCTTCGGTGTTGGCGGCGGCGGTCGCGCGCTGCGCGGCGGTCTCGGCCGCGGCGACCAGGTTGACCTTCGCACCGTTCTGCTGCTCGAGCTGGGTCATGATCGACGCCCGGTTGAGCAGGCTTTGCGGGGTGGCCGACTGGAGCAGCTGCAGGGCCGGGTTCATCCCGCCGGTCATGTAGCCCTCGACGGCGATTTCGTTGATGTAGGCCTGCTCCGCGCCGAGCAGCTTGGCATCCCTGGCCGCGTCCTCGCGCGCGATCGCGGCCTCGGCCTTTGCCTGGGTTAGCTGGATCTTGAGGCCGTCGTACTGCTCGCTGAGGTTGTCGATCTCCGCGGACAGCTTGTTAGCCTCGGCGAGGGTCTGGGTCAGGCTGGAGTTGCCGCCTGCGGAGCTCGCCTGCGCGCCGCCGGTCAGCATCGTCGCGCAGATGCCCAGAACCCCGGCAAGCACGAATGAGGCCCGCCAGCCGCCGCGCGACCACCGGGCCTGAGGCCGACCGTTGTTGGGCCGCCCACACGTGCTTATGGACGAATTTCGTGGTACATGCCTGCCGTGCGGCATGCTGCTCACGTAGCAACTCCTCTCCTAGGCCGCCTACCGGGTTAGCTGACGGGTTCGGGCCGGAGGAGCCCTACGGCCGGTCGCAAACTGCGCGGCTAGCCGATTCACCCCGGGAACGTGTGGGTCCCCGGCTCCCTGGAACGCAGTGCGCGACAGGAACTCGGCGGGTCGTAACAGGTGGCCCGCGGTCTGGGCCGACTGCAACGGGTAACAGCGATGGAGATTAATCGAGAACGCGGTTCCCGGGTGGCAAAACGCGAAAGATTTGACCCGGTACCTTCGGTCAGGGCCGGTCCCTAATGCCACCCGGTGGATGCGCTCAGGTGCCTCTATGGTCCGCCCGGCTCGGCCCGCTTTCCGGCGTTGAGAGGATCAGTGCAGGTCAGACGGCGTGTCATCGGGTCCGAAGCGGCCATGTAATCTGCGCGTGATCTGCGTGAATAACCTCGGTAACTCGCGCTCACGACAATACGTGCCGGTCCGGTAACGCTCGGTGCGCTTTGCAGGTTGGCGGGCTCTCGCTTTGTTTGGGATGCTGGCATCCGGGGGGATTCCCCCGAAGAATCACCCCCTCGGCTGTGGCGGCGACGAAGGTGGCACCGGGAATGGACTACGCGGTTAGGCGCGCGAGGACTGGCGATGTCCGTGCCATCCGGGCACTCGTAGACGCGCATGCGCAGACCGGGTCACTACTCGACAAGCCGACCGTCGCCTTGTTCGAGGACATCCAGGAGTTCTGGGTCGCCGTCACGCCCGACGGAGACATCGTCGGCTGCGGCGCCCTGCACGTGATGTGGGAGGACCTCGCCGAGATCCGCACGGTAGCTGTGTCCGACAGCCATCAGGGGCGCGGCATAGGGCACCAGATTGTAACGGTGCTGCTCGAGGCGGCCAGGGAACTGGGTGTCAGCCGGGTTTTCGTGCTGACCTTCGCAGTGCAGTTCTTTCGCCGCCACGGCTTTGCCGAGATCCACGGCCAGGCAGCAACACCCGAGGTCTACGCTGAGCTGCTGCAGTCTTATGACGAGGGTGTTGCAGAGTTCCTGGACCTCGACCGGGTGAAGCCAAACACGCTGGGCAACACCCGTATGCTGCTGCGGATGTGATAAGGATTACCGGCTTTTGCCGATAGGCCGCAGGCAGGATGCCAGATGAGTGCCGTTTTAATGCAGTCAACCGCCCGCCCTTCCGGTGCTGGCCACAGATCGAGCGGCATAACCCGACCGCCCACCTGGGGCGCCTAGTACGCCGGGCTTGTCGGACCGGCTTTGTCGAGCGGCATGCATGTTGGCCAATCGAGTAGCCGCGTCGAGGCGCCGCTATTTGGCCGGGTCGGCTGTCGCTGCCGGGCAAGACAGGTGATCTGGTGAACTGGCGAGCTCAATGCGACACTTGATAACGCAGGCGGGCGATCTTTCTCGCAGAAACGGTATACGGCACCGTTACCCTAGGTTGCCAGCAGGCGGGCACCGGGTAGCCCGCAGGCCCATGCATCCGGCCCCGTGCGGCACAATGCAGTGGGGCGGTCGGCCGCTCGGACGGGCCGCCTGAACGCCTGCTGGCCGGCCGGGCAGCCGAATCAAGGCGGGCAAGAAACCTCGTTCAGGAAAGGGGCGACGCTCGTGCAAGACCTGGAAGTACTCACACCGCCCCTGCTCATGTGCGCTGCTGTGCTGTTTGCCGTGGGCGCATTCCTGCGTCACGAGATGGGCAAGAAGCGGCCAGAAGAAGGCGAGCCGCAACCGGATCCTGTCGATGCATCGCGTGTTTCCGGTCACGACGTGGATGGCGGCATGGCCGGAGCTGACTCGCCCGCCGGTATCGCCGACGAGAACTAAGCCGACATCGATTACGCAGCGTTACTGCAAACCTGCGTATTGTTCAACGCTTCGCTGTAACCGATACCTAAACGGCTAACCTGAATTGTCAAGTCGTGCAGGCGTGGTATATCTTTAGTTCCCTAAAAGACTTCAGTGAAAGGCAGCCCTATGGTTCAGAAGACTGTGGTGACCGTGGTCTGTGATCTCCCTCACGATGGCGAGATCGAAGGGAACGAGACGGTTTCGTTCGCCGTTGACGGTACTGCATACGAGATCGACGTCTGCTCAGCGCACGCTAAGGATCTGCACAACAGCTTCAGCGGATACATCGAGCATGCACGCCGAGCGAGCGGCGCCGCTAGGCGGCGCAAGGCGCGCTCTGGCCCAGGCCGTGAGCGCAGCTCGGAAATTAGGCAGTGGGCCCGTGAGCGGGGCGACAAGGTGAGCGAGCGGGGCCGTATTCCGGCGTCGATCATTCAGGAATACGAAGCAACTCACTGACTTTGTGCGTGACGATGCACTGGTAATCGCGCCCGCATCGTCGATGCGGGCTGTCCGTGCGCTGAGCGCGGCTGCCAGCGCCCGCACGGACAAAGCTGATCAGGAAGTCGGCGCACGCGCATCCAGCTTCCCCAGCAGCCCGGTATGCCCGGACTGCTGGGGAAGCTGTTTGTTTCCAGGAAACCTCCTGCGCACGCCAGCTCGTGGTCGCGGCCCGGCCCCGCAGCGGCCGACCGGCCTGTCCTTTGGGCCGCAGATGGCCAGCGCGGCTAGTCCTGGACCCGGCGCTGGCGGCTGCACCCCGACCCGGCGCTGGCGGCTGCACCCCGACCCGGCGCTGGCGGCTGCACCCCGACCCGGCGCTGGCGGCTGCACCCCGACCCGGCGCTGGCGGCTGCACCCCGACCCGGCGCTGGCGGCCCCGCGACGGACCGGCCCGACTCGGACGTTTGAGTAGTTAGTGCTGCGATAACAGCACCGATTCCTCGAGCGTCCGGGCAAGCCCGCTCGCGGACCCCAGCGCCGTGCCGACCACCACCTGCCCTGCTCCGGCACCCCGCCGAATCCCGCTCGCCGACCCCAGCGCCCTGCCAGCCAGGCCTACGTCGCGTGTCTGGTGCCGCGTGGGACTTATCTATCGGCAGACACCATGGACCGGCGGAGGCCGACGCAAAGACGCTCGTCTTTTCCGTAGATATCGGAAATCATCCGATACTTAGGCGCCCGCGGACGTGGATCACTCGTTACGGCTGGGCAGGCGGGGCAGGTAGGGTCACGTACCTGGGCGGGATCGGGTCAGCCGGGGCGGGCTGGCGTGGCTGGGCGGGGCCGGGTCAGCGGGCGGGCGGCGTGCCTGGGCGGGGCCGGGTCAGCCGGTGCAGGTCAGCCGGGCAGGTCAGCCGGGCAGGTCAGCCGGGGTGGGTCACCAGGCCGCTCTGCCCGCCAGCATGCGCCGCTTGTGACCGTTCGCTGCTGGCGTAGCCGGGCTGCGATGGCTTTCGCTTGGGGCGTAGCTGGGAACACAGGCTCTTCGGCCTAGGTTGGATGGGGTGAACGGCCTCTAGGCGGGGAACGTTTTGAGTAGTGCGGGACGCCGCACGCCATGGCGTCGCCCGGCACACGGGCTAACATGCGGAAGGGAAGGGCAAGTACGCCTGCCTCCCCGACCGCGCTGTGAGGAGCGACGAGATGTTCGAGAGGTTTACCGACCGGGCGCGGCGGGTTGTGGTCCTGGCTCAGGAAGAGGCCAGGATGCTCAACCACAACTACATCGGCACCGAGCACATCCTGCTCGGTCTCATCCATGAGGGTGAGGGCGTCGCGGCGAAGGCGCTGGAGTCGCTGGGGATAAGCCTCGAGGCTGTGCGGCAGCAGGTAGAGGAGATCATCGGCCAGGGTCAGCAGGCGCCGTCGGGGCATATCCCGTTCACGCCGCGGGCCAAGAAGGTGCTGGAGCTGTCGCTGCGCGAGGCGCTGCAGCTTGGCCACAACTACATCGGCACCGAGCACATCCTGCTCGGCCTGATCCGGGAGGGCGAGGGCGTAGCCGCCCAGGTCCTGGTCCGGCTGGGTGCCGACCTTAACCGGGTGCGTCAGCAGGTGATCCAGCTGCTGCACGGCTACCAGGGCAAGGAGCCCGCGGCTGCGGGAGCGCCCTCGGAGACCGCGCCATCCACCTCGCTTGTGCTTGACCAGTTCGGCCGGAATCTGACCGCCGCCGCGCGGGAGGGAAAGCTTGACCCTGTCATCGGCAGGGACAAGGAGATCGAGCGCGTGATGCAGGTGCTCTCCCGCCGGACGAAGAACAACCCTGTCCTCGTTGGCGAGCCAGGGGTCGGCAAGACCGCTGTCGTGGAAGGTCTGGCCCAGAAGATCGTCAAGGGCGAGGTGCCGGAGACGCTGAAGGAGAAGCAGCTCTACACCCTCGACCTGGGCGCCCTGGTGGCCGGATCCCGCTACCGCGGCGACTTTGAGGAACGGCTGAAGAAGGTCCTGAAGGAGATCAGGACCCGCGGCGACATCATCCTGTTCATCGACGAGATCCACACGCTGGTCGGCGCGGGCGCAGCCGAGGGCGCGATCGACGCGGCGTCGATACTGAAGCCGATGCTAGCCCGTGGCGAGCTGCAGACGATCGGCGCGAGCACCCTGGATGAGTACCGCAAGCACCTGGAGAAGGACGCTGCCCTGGAACGCCGGTTCCAGCCGATCCAGGTCGCAGAGCCGACGATCTCGCACACCATCGAGATCCTCAAGGGGCTCAGGGACCGGTACGAGGCACATCACAGGGTCACCATCACCGACGATGCCCTGGTGGCCGCGGCTCAGCTGGCCGACCGGTACATCAGCGACAGGTTCCTGCCAGACAAGGCGATCGATCTGATCGACGAGGCGGGCTCGCGAATGCGCATCCGCCGCATGACCGCGCCGCCGGACCTGCGTGACTTCGATGAGCGGATTGCGGATGTCAGGCGCGAGAAGGAGTCGGCGATTGACTCCCAGGACTTCGAGAAGGCCGCCTCGCTCCGTGACACCGAGAAGCAGCTCATCGACAAGAAGGACGCACGGGAGAAGGAGTGGAAGGCCGGCGATATGGACACGCCGGCTGAGGTGAACGAGGAACTCATCGCCGAGGTCCTCGCGACCGCGACCGGCATCCCGGTCTTCAAGCTCACCGAGGAAGAGTCTCAGCGGCTGCTGCGGATGGAAGATGAGCTGCACCGCCGGGTCATCGGCCAGAACGATGCGATCAAGGCGCTGTCCCAGGCGATCAGGAGGACCAGGGCCGGGCTGAAGGATCCCAAGCGGCCTGGCGGGTCGTTCATCTTCGCCGGTCCGTCCGGCGTCGGCAAGACCGAGCTGTCCAGGACGCTCGCCGAGTTCCTGTTCGGCGACGAGGACTCGCTCATCCAGCTGGACATGAGCGAGTACATGGAGAAGCACACCGTCTCCCGGCTGTTCGGCTCTCCGCCCGGCTACGTGGGCTATGAGGAAGGCGGGCAGCTGACCGAGAAGGTGCGGCGCAAGCCGTTCTCTGTCGTGCTGTTCGACGAGATCGAGAAGGCGCACGGCGACATCTTCAACTCGCTGCTGCAGATCCTGGAAGACGGTCGGCTGACCGACGCCCAGGGCCGGGTGGTGGACTTCAAGAACACCGTCATCATCATGACCACCAACCTGGGCACCAGGGACATCTCCAAGGGCGTGTCGGTCGGATTCGGAGCCGCCAGCGAGTCACGTGGTTCCTACGACAGGATGAAGACGAAGGTCGGCGAGGAGCTGAAGCAGCACTTCCGTCCCGAGTTCCTGAACCGCGTCGACGACGTCATCGTCTTCCACCAGCTGAGCCAGGAAGAGATCTTCGAGATCGTCGACCTAATGATCACCAAGGTGGACGAGCGCCTGCGTGACCGCGACATGGGCATCGAGCTAAGGCCGGCGGCTAAGAAGCTGCTGTCGGAGAAGGGCTACGACCCGGTACTCGGCGCCCGGCCGCTACGGCGCACGATCCAGCGGGAGATCGAGGATCACCTGTCGGAGAAGATTCTCTTCGGCGAGCTCAAGGCGGGCCAGATCGTGATCGTCGACACCGAGGGCACCGGCGAGGATGCCAAGTTCTCCTTCCGAGGGGTGGCCAAGCCGTCCGAGGTGCCGGACACCCCGCCAGAGCCCGTGGAGACCAAGGCCGGAGCCAGCGGAGCTACCGCTACCGCATCCGACTAGGACGCCTCATCGCCAGGCAGCGCAAGCGAACCGTCTGCGCACCTGGTGACAAGGCCATCGGCTATCAGGGCAGCGAGCGACCGTGCTCGCTGCCCTGAGTCGTCCCAGGCGCCAGCTATCGCACCTGGCGGCACCGGGCCGCTCGCGTCTCTGAGCACAGCCAGCAGCCGGCCGCGGCACTGCCGGTCACTTCCCTGGTAGCCGGCAGCGGTGCGGCCGGTGGCGGCAGGCGGACGGCCGCGCCGCAGCCATGCGCACTGATCCGCGAGTGGGCAGTCGGTGCATCTCGGCCGGGTGGCTGTGCAGACCAGCGCGCCGAGTTCCATCACGGCGACCGACCAGCGAGCGGCCTCGCGTCCCTTCGCCGGCAGCAGCGACTCGGCCAGCCGCAGTTCGGCCGCGGACTGACTCGGCGGCGGTTGGCCGACCCCGCTGACGAGCCTGGAAAGCACCCGCCGGACATTTATGTCCAGCACCGCGTGCCGCTGGCCGAACGCAAAGCTCGCGATGGCCGCCGCCGTATACGAGCCGATGCCCGGCAGTGCGCGTAGCTCTTCGGCCATCGCGGGTACCTGGCCGTCGTGGCGCGAGGCGATCAGCTGAGCGCTCGCGTGCAGCCTGACTGCCCGCCGCGGATAACCCAGCCTGTCCCACTGCCGGACGGCGTCCGCCGGACTGGCCGCAGCCAGCGATGCCGGGCTTGGCCAGCGGGCGAGCCAGGCTGCGTGGGCGGGCACTACCCGGCTCACTGGCGTCTGCTGCAACATGAACTCGCTGACCATGACCGACCATGGCGATGCGTCCCGATGCCTCCAGGGCAGGTCCCTGGCGTGCTGGGCGTACCAGTTGCGCACGGGCGCGAGATAGGGCGAGCTCATGTTGTCCCGATCGTCGCATGCACGCGGCCGGGCCGGGAGGGCCGCACCGTGGCCCACCATCAGACCTAACCCGGCTGAGCCTCGCGAACAGGTTCTTTGGCGCCTTGGTGCCAGAACCGGTGTAACCCGGCTACCTGCGCAAACGCAGTTAGCACGGGATGGCGGGTCATTGTCGCGCTGCCGCCCGCGGCTCTTGCATACTCAGCGTATGGGCACGACCACGGTCCGTCGTGTGGCGCTGGAGCGGCCTGCGGCGACGGTCTACTGGCGACGTCGCTTCGTTACGCTCGTTGTCGGTCTGTCGGTCCTGGCTCTGATCGCCTGGGCCTTCTCCGGGTCCCTCGGCGGCACGGCGCCGGCGCCGGCGGGTGCCGCAACCAGGACGGTGCCCGGCCGCCTGCCGAAGACGGTGCCCGGCCGCCTGCCGAAGCCGACCACCACATCGCCGGGTCCGGCTGGGAAGCGAGGCCGTGCCGCTGGCCAGGGCAAGGCGCGAGCAAGGCGCGGCGGGGCGGTGGCGGCAGGCGGTCTGCGACCCTGTCCGGCCGGGTCGGTGGTGCTCAGCTTGTTCTCCAGCCAGGCAAGCTACCCGATCCGGCAGACGCCGGAGTTCGAGGTGGATGTGGTGTCGACGGCAAGTCAGTCTTGCTCCTTCGACATCGGGGCCGCGCATGTACTGCTGCGGATCTCGTCAGGCCCACTGCGGATCTGGACCTCGGCCGACTGTGCGGAGGGCGAGGCATCGCTGGTAACAGTGCTGCACCGGGGAGTGCCGACAGTCGTGCCTATCACCTGGAATGGCCAGCGCTCCGCACCTGGATGCCCGGTGCCTGGGACCGCCGCCCCGCGCGCCAGCTACACCGCCGTGGCGTCCGACGGCCAGGAACGCAGCAACGCCGTGGTCTTCCGTATCGGCTGACCCGGTTAGGGGTAGCGATCCAGCAGCGTCGACTCAGCAAGCCGGGATAGCCCCTCGCGGATGCGAGTGGCCGTCCCCGCGTCCACGCCAGCGACCTGGCGCAGGTCAGCCGCGCTGGCCGACAGCAGCTTCTGCAGCCCGCCGAAGTGCTCGATGAGCCTGGCCGCGATCACCGGATCCAGCCTGGGGATCCGGTCAAGCACACGGTGGCCTCGCGGGCTCACCGGCTGGTCGATGTCATCAGGGACCCCTGGCCTGACGGCTGCCGCGACGGCGGTCATGTCGAGGAGCTCGTCCGCGCTCAGGCCCGCGAGCCGGTCAGCCACCTTGTCGGCGCCGCCCTGCGGTCCTGGCCGGGCGTAGTCGCGCAGCAGGAGCTCGCGCTCGTGCCCGCTGCCTGCGGTCAGCTCCTCTAGCTGCATCGTCAGCAGTCCGCCGTCGGTGCCCAGCTCGACCATGTAGCCGCTGATCTCGTCGGTCATCCGGCTGACCATCTCCAGCCGCTGGCCGACCGCGGCCACGTCCCTGATCGTGACCCGGTCCTCGATCTCCAGGGCGGACAGGACATCGGCCGCCTGGTCAAGACGCGTCTTGTAGCGTTCCAGCGTTGCCAGGGCCTGGTGCGCTCTGGCCAGCAGCGCGGCCGAGTCCTCGAGGACGTAACGCTCGCCGTCCGCGTATACCGCTATCACGCGCATCGACTTGCTCACGGTGATGACCGGGAAGCCAGTCTGCCTGGCGACTCGCTCGGCCGTGCGGTGCCTGGTGCCAGATTCCTGGGTCGGCAGGTCGGGATCGGGCACGAGCTGCACGGCAGCGCGCAGGAACCTCGATCCGGCGCGATCGAGCACTATCGCACCGTCCATCTTGGCCAGCTCCCGCAGCCGGGTCGCGGAGAACTGGGCGCTGAGCTCGAACCCGCCTGAGCAGATTGCCTGCACAACTTCGTCGTAGCCGAGCACGATCAGGGCGCCGGTGTTACCGCGCACGATCCGTTCCAGACCGTCCCTGAGCCCGGTCCCCGGCGCGACCACCGCGAGCGCGGCGCGGCGTCGCTCGTCTCGCCTGTTGCTCACCGCAAGCACCTACCTACCGGACGTTGCTTGTGCTGGCAGTCTAACGGCCGAACGAGGTCGCCGCTCACGCGCCGAGAGCGGCGGCTATGGCTGCCCGGATATCGGCCACCTCGTGCACCTCCAGCTGAACTCCTGGCTCCAGCCAGTCCTGACCGTAGGCAGGCAGCAGGCCAGAGCCCGCAGGTATCACAGCTCGCCGGAACCCCATCCGGGCGGCCTCGGATACCCGGCGCTGCATTCCGGTCACCCGCCTGATCTCGCCGGCCAGCCCGACCTCGCCGATCGCGACAAGGTCGCCGGGGATGGCGACGCCCGCGAGCGCACTCGCTATGGCCAGCGCGAGCGCCAGGTCGACCGACGGCTCGGAGAGCCGGACCCCCCCGACGGTCGCCGCGAAAACGTCGTGCTTGCCGATCCCGATCCTGGCGCGCCGCTGCAGCACAGCGATGATCATGCCGACCCTGGCGAAGTCCAGGCCCGAGGTCACCCGGCGCGGCAGTTCCGAGGTGACCTCGCAGACCAGCGTCTGGACCTCGGCGACCAGCGGCCTGCGGCCTTCCATCGTCACGGTAACGCAGGTGCCCGACACGGGCTCATGCCGCTGGGACAGGAACAGGCCGCTCGGATCGGGCAGTCCGAGCAGGCCGTACTCGCCGAGTTCGAAGCAGCCGACCTCGTCGGTGGGGCCGAACCTATTCTTCAGCGCCCTGACCATCCGCAGCTGGCCGCGGGCGTCGCCCTCGAATTGCAGCACCACATCGACCAGGTGCTCCAGCGTTCGCGGACCTGCTACCGAGCCGTCCTTGGTGACATGGCCGACAAGAACGGTGGTCAGGCTTCGCCGCTTGGCCAGCGCCGTGAGGGCGGCCGTGACCTCGCGCACCTGGGTCACGCCGCCTGGCACGCCGTCGACGCCCGCGGCGCTGATCGTCTGCACCGAGTCGACGATGAGCAAGGCCGGGTTCACCGCCTCCACATGCCCGAGCAGCGCACCGAAGTCGGTCTCCGCGGCCAGGAACAGGCCGTCGCTGACTGCGCCGACCCGGTCCGCGCGCAGCCTGACCTGTGCCGCCGACTCCTCGCCGGTCACGTAGAGCACCCGGCCGTGGCTGGCCGCGAGCGCGCCCGCCTCAAGCAGGAGCGTCGACTTCCCGACCCCCGGCTCACCGGCCAGCAGCACCACCGCGCCGGGCACTAGGCCGCCCCCAAGCACCCGGTCAAGCTCGTCCATGCCAGTCGGCATGGCGCGGGCCGCCGAGGCATCCACCTGCCCGATCGGCAGTGCCGCGGAGACGGGCCGCACGGGCTTGAGCTGCGCCCGCGAGCCGGGCCGGACCTGGGCCTCGGCCTGGTGACGTTCCGTCACCGTGCCCCAGGCCTCGCACTCCCCGCAGCGGCCAGCCCATTTCGTGCTCCGCCAGCCACACTCGGCGCATTCATACAGGGCGGGAACTGCGGTCCTAGCCATGCTGGCACCGTACCGGTGCGGTCAGACAGTCGGCCGTCGCCGCGAGTCGGGTTCGCGGGCCGGCATAAGCTGGCAGTAGTAACGGAAGAGGAGACTCGATTGCGCAGGTCACCAAGGTGACAGCCAGCCACATTGCGCTGTCGACCGCTTCGGTGTTCCCGGAGCGGACCCCGGACGCGTTCGAGACGGCCGCGCGGCTCGGCTATGACGCGATCGAGGTCATGGTGACTGCCGACCCGGTGAGCCAGGACGCTGACGTGCTGCGCCGCCTCTCGGAATTTCACGGCATCCCGGTCGTCGCCGTGCATGCACCCAACCTGCTCATTACCCAGCGGGTGTGGGGCCGGGACCCCTGGATGAAACTGGAGAAATCCCGCGAGCTGGCGGAGAGCCTCGGGGCCGGCGTCGTCGTGGTCCACCCGCCGTTCCGCTGGCAGCGGGAATACGCGAGGGAGTTCGAGGAGGGCATCGCCCGGATGACTCCGCAGGGCGATGTGGCGTTCGCAGTGGAGAACCTCTACCCGCTGCTGCGCGGCGAGACCGAGGTCGGCGCCTACGCGCCGCACTGGAATCCAGCCGAAATGGACTGCCCCCACACCACCCTGGATGTATCGCATGCGGCCGTATCCGACTCCGACGTGCTGGCCATGGCCAAGCAGCTCGGCGGCCGGCTGACGCACGTGCACATGGGCGATGGCACAAAGCCCGGCCTGCCCGATGAGCATCTGGTACCAGGCCGCGGTACCCAGCCGTGTGCCGAGCTGCTCGGCTGGCTCGCCTCGTCCGGCTATCAGGGAGTCGTCGTCCTTGAGGTCAGTACGCATCGCGCCGCTACCCTGGGTGACAGGCAGGCTGACCTGGCGGAGGCGCTGGACTTTACCCGCAGGCACCTGGCGGGCGGCGAGCCCGCCGGGGCAGCCCGTTCCGGTTCAGGAAGTCCGGGCGCTGGCGACGGCCACTACCAGTAGCAGCCACCGCCTATAGCTCGAGGATCAGCGTCACCGGGCCGTCGTTGACCAGCTCCACCTGCATCTGGGCGCCGAACACCCCGGTCTCGACGGTCCCGCCAAGGTCCCTAAGCGCGGTCGCGAAAGCCGTCACGAGCGGCTCGGCGACCGGGCCGGGGGCGGCTGCCTGCCAGCTCGGACGTCGGCCCTTGGACGTGTCCGCGTAGAGGGTGAACTGGCTAATCACGAGCAGCGGCGCAGCTAGCTCGGCACATGATCGCTCACCCGCGAGGATACGCAGGTGATAGATCTTGCGGGCGAGGGCGGCCGCGATCGCGGCGGTATCGGCGTGGGTGACGCCGAGCAGCACCACCAGGCCCGGCCCTGGCAGCCGGCCGACCACCTCGCCACTCACCGTGACGCTAGCGGAGCTGGCCCGCTGAATGACGGCTCGCACGAGATGGGATTCTCGCACGGCGCGAGAGCGCGGGCCTGTCGCGCGGCGATGAGGTCCGACCCTTCAGGCTCGAATTACCCAACTGCCTTTTACCGGAACGGGCGCTGTCCTCGCCGCGGCCCGGACAGGACGCTGGCACCGGCACGAGGCGAGTCAGGACACTGGCACCAGGTGGCTCCGCCCGGCGGGCACGGGGCGGCTCGGGCGTCGGCATAGACTGCGTTAGCTATCGCGGCGCGGCGGCCGGGCGAGGCAGCCGCGGCCTGGCCACCGCATCGCCGAGGAAGGGCGTTCACCCGGTCATGACAGCTGACAGCGCCAAGCCCGCGAAGGCCGGGCCGGCCACCCTCATCACCGTCGCGCCGACGGGTGCCGAATCCGAGAAGTCGGCAGTGCCGGCCCTGCCGGTAACCCTCGACGAGCTGGTAGCCACGGCGAAGGAGTGCAGCGCCGCGGGCGCTGCCGTGATCCACGTGCACATCAGGGACGCTGCCGCGAAGCCCACCCTTGACCTGCAGCGGCTGACGGACGCCGTGCAGGCGCTGCGCGACGCCACGGACCTGATCGTCCAGCTGTCGACCGGGGGTGCCGTGACCGATCCCTATGAGCGCCGCCTGGCCGTACTGGACGCGCGCCCGGACGCGTGCTCGCTGACCTGCGGGACCGTCAACTTCGGCGACGATGTCTTCATGAATCCCTGGGGGTTCATCCGCGAGCTGTACGCCAAGACACTGCAGTACGGCGTTGTCCCCGAATTCGAGCTCTTCGACATGGGGCACATTGCCACGCTGCACCGGCTCCTCGCTGACATGGGCGAGCCAGCGGGCGGGCACGTGCATTGCGACCTGGTGATGGGCGTGCCGGGCGGAATGCCTGGCGACGCGGCCACGCTGGTGCAGGCGGTCGCGGCGCTGCCCGCCGGCGCGACCTGGTCGGCGACCGGGATCGGCCGCACCGCGCTGCCGGTCATGCTGGCGGCCCTGTCGGCCGGCGGTCACCTGCGCGTCGGCATGGAGGATACGGTGACCTTTGCCCGCGGCCGGGCCGTAGCCAGCAATGCCGAGCTGGTAGAGCGGGCCGCGACGCTGGCCGAACTGGCACAGCGCCCGGCCATGTCGCCGGTCGCGGCCCGAGTCATGCTGGGGGTGCCCGATCACCGCTGACAACCCGGTCCTGGCCGAGGTCATCAGGTCAGGATTCACCGAGTCCCGCCATCGCGGCGCGGTCGCCGCACTGGCCGCGAATGGCCAGGTGCTGTTGACGGCGGGCGCCGTGAGCGAGCCCATGTTCCCGCGATCGGCCAATAAGCCGCTCCAGGCTGTGGCCATGCTGCGCTGCGGCCTCCAGCTCGACGGCCACCTGCTGGCCCTCGCCGCGGCCAGCCACTCCGGCGAGGACTTCCACGTGGCCGGGGTCAGGGAGATCCTGGGCTCGGCCGGTCTCACCGAGGACGCGCTGCACTGCCCGCCCGACTGGCCGCTGGACACCGACGCGCTGCATGCTCATATCAAGGCCGGCGGCGTCGCCGACCGCGTGCACATGAATTGCAGCGGCAAGCACGCCGCGATGCTGGCCACGTGCGTGGCCGCGGGCTGGCCCACGGAGAGCTACACCGATCCGCAGCACCCGCTGCAGCAGGAAATCCGGCGCACGGTCGCCGAGCTGGCCGACGAGCCGGTGGCCGCGGTCGGAGTGGATGGCTGCGGGGCACCGCTGATGGCCATCTCGGTGGTCGGGCTGGCCAGGGCGTTCCGGGCCGTCGTGCTCGGCATGCCTGGCTCGGCTGAGCGTGCCGTCGCCGACGCCATGCGCGCCTACCCGGCCTGGACCTCGGGCACAGTCAGGCCGGAGCGGCTGCTGATGGATGCCGTGCCCGGCCTGCTGCTCAAGGGCGGCGCAGAAGGCGTGGACGGTTTCGCGCTGGCCGACGGGCGAGCGGGCGCATTGAAGATCGACGACGGTGCGCCCCGCGGGCGGGTGCCTGTCACTGTGGCGCTGCTGCGCGAACTTGGCGTCGCGAGTGAGCCGGGCGTGGACGGCGCGAGACTGTCGGAGCTTGCCAGCACCGACGTCACCGGCGGCGGCCGGGTGGTCGGCGAGGTCCGGGCCACACTGCCGCTAACAGCCGACGCCCACGCCTGAGCGCTACCGCCCTGGCCAGCTACTGGCGCCCGTGGCCGGCCGAGCACGCGGGCTGCCAATGACGACCACGCGCCGGTCATTACCCGGGCTGACCGCGGCCGCCGCTAGTGCTAGCGCGCCCGTTTGCATTTGCAAGCAGGCGGGTGCGACACTAAGCGAATGAGTCCGGTGAACGTCAATGCCATCGGCGCCTACATTCGCGAGCAGCGCGAGCAAGCGAAGATCTCCCTTCGCCAGCTTGCCCAGTCTGCTGGCATCTCTAATCCGTACCTGAGCCAGATCGAGCGCGGCCTGCGGCGGCCAAGCGCCGACATCCTGCAGCAGATCGCCAAGGGGCTGCGAATCTCCGCGGAGGCTCTGTACGTGCAGGCTGGCTTCCTTGAGGACCGGCCGCCCGGCTCGGTGGTGCGCGACGCCGTGCTGAGCGATGCGGAACTGACCGAGCGGCAGAAGCAGATGCTGATCGAGATCTACGAGTCGTTCCGCAAGCAGACCGCGATGGCGATGGCTGCGGACGCGGCGGGGATTATCGACGACCAGACCGGTCTAGATCCGGACGAAGCCGCCCTTGTCTGGCCAGACGATCACAGCCCGGCCGCGCTAGCTGCCTACCGGCGGCTAGCGATCGCGGCTGAGCCACACGACCGCGGATTCGAGCGGGAGCCCGAGCCCGAGCCGACCTATGGGCAATCCGCCCGTATCTGGGCAGTTCCGGCGGACGGCGCGAAAGCCCACGAAGGCCGGGAAGCCAGGGCCGCGGGATCGGGCCCGGGCTGGCCGCAGGCCGATGGTGGCGACGGCGAGGATGACGAAGGCTCGGAAGGACCTGGCGGGACAATCCATCAGTTCCCGCCGCCGGCCGGCACCAGGTAGCGTGGCGCCGTGACTATCGTCAACCCGACCGCACTGTCGGTCATAAACCTGTTCTTCTGGGTCCTGCTGCTCGGCGCCTTCGTAGTCGAGGCTGTGGCGTTCGCCAGCGCGATCCGGCAGCCTGCAGCGGCTTTCGTCGCGGCGAGCAAGCAGACCAAGCCGATATGGCTGATCATCCTGGGCGTCGCTTTCGTAATCGGCATCGGTGGCGCGATTGGGTACCTGGCGCTGCTCAGCTTCTTCCCGATCATCGCGTTCGTGGCGGCCGCGATTTACATGGTGGACGTGCGCCCCAAGGTCAAGCAGGTCCGGCCGGGACAGCGGCAGGGCCCTTACGGCCCCTGGTAAGCAAGCCGAGCCCGGCCGGCGGGCATAGCGCTAGGCTCGGGCTGGGCGCCGCGCCGCGGTCGCCACCCGCTGACGACGGTCTCAGCCTGACGGTTCCCGCAGACCGACGAGACCACCTACGACCTACGACAGCCTGACGATCGGCTGGACCGGGGAGGCACGGCCATGACCGAGATGCAGTGGCGCACGCACCGGCTCGAGCTTGACGATCAGACCCTGCGGGAGTGGGATGCCACCGTGCTGGCCGTCGGCACGGACGGGATAGTCCTGGACCGGTCGGCGTTCTATCCCGGCGGCGGCGGCCAGCCGCCGGACGAGGGTGTCCTGCTCTGGGGCGGCGTGCAGACCCGGATCGCCGGCGCCCGCAAGGGCGACGACCTCTACCTGATCCCGGCCGAGGGCGACCCGCTGCCGCCGCCGGGCAGCACGGTCCGCGGCGCCGTCGCCGACGAGCGCCGGACCGCACTGATGCGGACTCACTCGGGCCTGCACGTGCTGTGCGGCGTGGTGTTCCGCGATTACGGCGCGCTCGTGACCGGCGGCAACATGGAGCCGCTCAGCGCGCGGATGGACTTTGACCTGCCCGAACTACCTGAGGGGTTCAGGGACGCGGTCGAGGCCGCTTGCAATGCCGAGGTCGGCGCGGACCGGCGGATCGATGCCAGGGTGCTGCCGCGGGCCGAGGCCTTCGCGCTGCCCGACATCATCAGGACGGCCACCAACCTGGTCCCGGAGGACGTTACCGAGGTCCGGATCATCGACATCGTCGGGCTCGACCAGCAGGCCGACGGCGGCACGCACGTGGCCAGCACGAGCCAGATCGGCAAGATCGACGTTGTCAAGATCGAGAACAAGGGCCGCGGCTTCCGCCGGCTGCGCATCAAGATCGTCGACTGAGCCGACCCTGAAGTGCTCGGAGCGCAGCTAGCCAGAGGGCGAGCCCGTTCCCGGCATGAAGCAGCAGCTAATGGAGCGGCAGCGTAAGGAGCACGACCGGTATCGCGACGGCTGCCGCGGTGGCCAGGCCTGCCGCTACCCTGGCCGTCGGGCGCAGTCCGGGCGCCGGGCGCAGGATCCGGATGACCCTGGCGGTGACATCGCCGTCGGCCGCGGAGTCGGCGGCGGCGAGGGCCCCAGAGGGCACGGCGCCGCCACCAGCGGCCCCTACCCGCAGCAACGCGGTGGCTAGCTCCCTGGCTGGGCGATGCCGCAGCGCCAGGTCGTCGGCGTGCATCTCTATGAGCAGGGCCACCGCGCGCTGCGCCTGCCTGGCCACGCTCGCCCACCGGAACGCGCGCAGCAGCGCGGCGAAAGGCAGCAGCACCAGGTCGTGCCGTTCGCGCAGGTGTGCGCGCTCGTGCGCGAGCACCGCCGCAAGCTCGTCCGCGTCCAGGAGGGTCAGGACCCCGGCGCTGACCACGATGGCCGAGCGCAGGCCCGGCAGGCAGTAGGCCGCGGCGGCTGGGTGGTCCACGACCAGCGCGCCCGGCACCTTCGGGTCGCCGTGCGCCAGGAGGGTCAGCAGCGTGCGCTGGCGCCGCCTGGCCCGCAGCACCACGGCTGAAGCCGCCACCAGGATCCAGCACAGCACGACCAGTAGCGCAAGGCCGGCCGCCAGGCAGAGCAGCCGGATGCCAGCCATAATGCTGATAGTCGGCTGACTGCTCCAGTCCCTGGCCATGTCGGTCAGCCTGGTGAGGGCGCCGTCGGCAACTCCAGAGCCCTGGCCGTCTGCGCCGATACCGAGCAGCGTCCCGACAGCAGCCAGCCCCCAGCCCAGGCCGAGTCCCTGCCACAGCAAGATGCCGGCCGCAGGTGACCTGCGGGGCCAGCGGGCATGAGCGAGCGCGCTGGCAGAAAGAACGCAACCAGTAGCGACCGCGGCGAGGATGACAACAGCGGTGGACACGCTTACCCTCCGGCGGCCTCACCGAGAGCGCCGAGGGCGCGCAGCAGTGCCTGAGCCTCAGTACCGCTGACGCTGCGCGCGAACCTGGCGAGCGCAGCCTGGCGGTCGCCGGTCTGGTCGAGCGCGCTCAGCATGAGCTCGGTCACGTACGCTTCCCTACTCTCCGCGGCCCGGTAATGCCAGGCACGGCCGCTGCGCTCCCGACGGGCGAAGCCCTTCTTGGCGAGGCGGTCAAGCACGGTCATCACCGTCGTGTGGGCCAGATCCCGGTCCGTCAGCAGGCCGCTCACCTCGCGCACGCTTAGCGGGTCAGTTGCCTCCCAGAGCACATCCATGATGGCACGCTCAAGCTCGCCGAGTCGGTTCACGCCAGAATTCTAACGTGGGATGAATCTGCCGGACTAGGGCAGGCCTGGCGGCCGCAGGCCCTGCTGTCGAAGCGCGGCGGCGATCGCCTGGCCGAGAACCCGCGCCACCGGCGGCGGGAACGCATTTCCTACCTGGCGGTAGGCAGCAGTCTTGCGGCCGGAGAATTGCCAGCTGTCGGGGAAACCCTGCAGGCGCGCCACCATCCGGATTGTCAGCTTAGGCAGGCCTGTATGCGCAAATGCCGGGCCCGGTACTGCTTCCGCGATGCCGAGCCCGTCCACTCCGAGCTCGCGCCAGGCCGCCTTGGCCCTAGTCGGGCCGAGATCAGGGCCGCCATGCTTCTTGCTGCCGCCAACGATGGTCGGTGCGACGCCAGCCGCCCGCCTGGACCAGTCGGCTGCGCCCGGCCAGCCGCCGGAAGCCATCAGGTCTGCCAGTACCTCGCCGACGGTCGGGGCAGCGTCCGCTGCGGGCTCCGGCCAGCCGAACCAGCTGGCCCAGGGCGGCCTGATGGCGACGAGCACGAAACGCGGCCGCAGTTGCGGCACCCCGTGCGCGCTGGCCTGCACCAGGTCCCACCAGGTCTGGTAGCCGAGGTCGTGCAGGCGGGTCAGCACCTGCTCCCGGTAACCGTCGAACCTGGCGGTTGCCAGCCCGCGCACGTTCTCCAGCAGGACCGCACGCGGACCCGACTCCGCAATCAGCCGTAGCGCCTGCGGGAACAGGTCGCGCTCGTCATCGCGGCCAAGCTGCCTGCCCGCGATGGAGAACGGCGGGCACGGCACACCGCCGGCGAACAGGTCGACCGGCCCGAACATCTGGCCGTCCACATCGGCGACGTCACCTTCGACGACCTTCCAGTCCGCGCCGCGGTTGAGCCGGAGGGTCTCGCAGGCATCGCGGTCCAGCTCGATGACGCAGTCATGGCCGAAACCAGCCTGCTCCAGCCCGAGCGCCTGCCCGCCTGCGCCGGCGCAGATCTCGACCGACCGCAGCTGATCCACCTGGCTCACGGTATTGCACCGGCGGCCAGCCGGGCGTGGCTTGGCGCGGGATCCGCCTGGGGGCTTGGCCCGTTGTCCTGCCCGGCGGGGCTCGGTGCGGGACGCGCCCGGCACCGCGGTTCGACGTTTGAGCCGTAGGTGCTGCTCCAGCAGCACTGATTCCTCGAGCGTCGGCGCACGGCAACAGGTGGGTGAAGCTGGTGCGCCAGGTGGGATGAAAGTTGCCCGTGATGCCGGGTTGTGGCGGGTCGGCCCGTGGCCTGTCGGTCGGCGATGTGTCCCGCTCGCGCTGCGGCCGCGCTACCGTGCGGGAGTGAGCGTGCCCAGGATCGGAGTCAGTGTCGACCTCGTGATCCTGACCGTGCGCGGCGGGGAGCTGGCCACACTCGTCTGGCGGCGCGATTCCGAGCCGTATCCTGGGATGCGAGCGCTGCCTGGCGGATTCATCCGGCTGGACGAGGACCTGCCAGCGGCCGCCGTCAGGGTCCTGGCCGAGCGAGCCGGGCTGCCTGGCGCGGCTGTGCACCTGGAGCAGTTGCGAAGTTACGGATACCCGAGCCGGGACCCGACGCGGCGGGCCGTATCTGTCGCCTATCTGGGGCTGGCCCCCGACCTGCCTGCGCCTGACCAGCCGCAGATGAGCTGGCAGCCGGTGGCAGCACTGAGCGAAATGGCGTTCGACCATGACCGCATATTGCAGGACGGGATCGAACGGGCTAGGTCCAAGCTCGAGTACACCTCGCTGGCCGCGGCGTTCTGCCGGGATGAATTCACCGTGGCTGACCTGCGCCGGGTCTACGAGATCGTCTGGGATACCCCGCTCGACCCGCGGAATTTCCACCGGAAGGTAACCGGGGCCGAGCGGTTCCTGATCGAGACCGGCTCTGTCACGTCATCCGGCGGGGGCCGGCCCGCCCAGCTGTACCGGCGGGGCAGTGCGGTCCTGCTGCATCCGCCTATGCTGCGGCCACGGTCGGGCGACTAGCGGTCGCTATACCGTGAGCTGCCACCGATCGTCTGGCGTAGCCTGTTATGACGCGCAGGCGAGCAGCTCAGGAGGACAATGGTGTCCGACCAGTCACCCCAGTTCCGGCAGGTCCTCGACCAGTTCGCCGGGTACAAGCCGGGCAAGGCCCCGTCGGGGGCGGGCGGCAGGACCTTCAAGCTGTCTTCCAACGAGTCGCCCTACGATCCACTGCCCTCCGTCCGGGCGGTGCTCGCGGACGCTGCCGCGTATATCAATAGATATCCGGACAACACCGCCGCCGAGCTCACGTCCGCGATAGCCGCCAGGTTCGATGTGCCCCGTGAGCACGTGGCCGTGGGGTGCGGGTCGGTCGGCGTCGCCCAGCAGTTGCTCGAGGCCGTGGGCGAGCCAGGCGCCGAGGTCATGTTTCCCTGGCGGTCGTTCGAGGCCTATCCCTACCTGACGGACCTGGCGAATGCCACTCAGGTCAGGGTCCCGCTGACCGATGACTACGCGCACGACCTGCCGGCGATGGCCGCTGCCATCACCGACCGGACGCGGTTGATCTTCGTGTGCAACCCGAACAACCCGACAGGCACCGCAGTGCAGCAGGCCGAGCTGGAAGAGTTCCTCGGCCGGGTGCCAGGCAACTGCCTGGTGGTGCTGGACGAGGCCTACGTTCAGTACATCCGCGACTCGAAGGTGCCTGACGGAGTCGCGTTGTACCGGGACCGGCCGAACGTCGCGGTGCTGCGCACCTTCTCCAAGGCCTATGGACTGGCTGGCCTTCGAGTCGGTTACCTGATCGGGCACGAGCCGGTGGCACAGGCCGCGCGCAAGACCATGCTCACGTTCGCAGTGAACTCGCTCGCACAGGCGGCCGCGGTCGCCTCGCTCGCGGCCGAGGCTGAGCTCCTGGAGCGGGTCGAGCAGGTCGTCAAGGAGCGCGACCGGGTCAGGCACGAGCTGCTCGGTCAGGGCTGGACGGTGCCGCCGAGCGAGGCCAACTTCGTCTGGATGCCGCTCGGCGCGGCTTGCGTGGACTTCGCCGAGCGCTGCGACCAGGCCGGCGTAAGCGTGCGGCCATTCCCGCCAGACGGCGTCCGGGTCACGATCGCCGATCCGGAGGCCAACAACGCCTTTCTCGCGGCGGCGCAGGCGTACCCGCACCGCCATTAGCCGGGCTCTTTTCCGGTAACGGGGTCTGCCCGCGCGGGGGCTGCAGCCCGGAGGCACGACTCGTCAGGGCGGCCTGGCTGCCGCGATAAGCGCCGCTATTGCCTTAAGGCCGGATATTGTGCCAATCTCAGCACAGAGTCCGGGGCGGGGTACGGCCGAGATCGTCGGCGTCGTCCGGCTCTGGCCCGGAGGCCCTCATGCGATGGCGGATCCTGCTGCCTGTCCTGCTGGCTTGCGCGAGCCTGCTCGCCGGTTCGCTAGCCGCCTCCGCGGCCGCCGCGACGGGTGCCGCCGAGGTCCCGGCGGCGTCCGCGGGCAAGACCCTGTACGCGTTCAACACGGGGCTGGTGCTGAGCGTCTACCAGAAGGCGGGTCGCCGCACGCCCGTGCGGGTCGAGGCGAACCAGGGCCGCAGCGGGCAGCGGTGGGTCTTCGGCAGCCACGCCAGCATCAGGCCGGCCGTCGACGAGAAGCTCTGCCTTAACGTCACCAAGTACTCCTCGGGCGCGCCGCTGGAGTTGTGGCCGTGCGACGGCAAGTCCAGTGAGCGCTTCCGCACCAGCGCGCCGTCCGCGCATACGCAGGTGTTCTTCGTCCAGTCGGCCAAGAAGACCGGCTACTGCGTGACGACGCTCGGCGACCCCACAGCGGTCCCGCCCGTCGGCGACAAGGTCGGGCTCGTATCTTGCGCCGGGCTGGCGGCGCAGGCGTGGTCGTCGACCAGCCTGGACGACATCGCGGGAAGCGTGTCTGGTTCCTTCGCCATGCAGGCGCTGCGCCCGACGTCGGGCGGCTCGGCCGTTACCGGCAGCACTCGCTACGCAGGCAAGCTGGACGAGTACTGGGTCTCCTCGTATGGCGGCGCAGCCGAATCGACTCTCGCCGCGCTGCACCCTGTGGACGACACAGCGTTGTGCGTGAGCCTGGCGGGTCCCGAGAACGGTGGCGTGCAGCTGCAACTGGCGGCCTGCGACGGCTCCGCGGGCCAGCAGTTCATGGGCATCGGGATGATCTTCAACGCGAACTACACGTTCTCCTTTATTACCACGCCGGACAGCCGCTACTGCGTCCAGGCGGCCGCATCGGGCCCCGCGGCGGACCGGGCCATCGTGCTCGGCAGCTGCGAGGGCAACGGTCGGGACACCTGGCAGGTCGACGTCGACATGTTTACCCCGAATTCCGGCCAGTACCAGGAGCTGTACGCGGGCGACGGCACGCTTGAGTTCTCCATGCGAGTAGCGGGCGCGGGCGGACCCGGCAGCAGCGTCGTGCTGTCCAACGACGACGAGGCGGCCACCCAGATCTGGACCGATCTGGCCCCTGGGCAGGCCAAGCCGACGTCGAATGCCGACGGCAGCATCAGCCTCAGACCGCTGTCTGACGAGAGCCTGTGCCTCGCGGTACCGGGTGATGACTACGCCGCGGGCGTGCAGTTGACCGTGCAGGCCTGTGACGGCCAGGTCGACCAGGAATTCGTCCGGGCGTTCGGGCCGGCTGGCCCGACCGACCTGGTCGCGGCGGGCAGCGGCGAGTTCTGCGTGACCGGGGCGAGCGGGATCAAGGCCGGGAGCCCGGTCGAGCTTGAGCCGTGTGCCCAGCTGGCTGACCAGACCTGGGGCACGTTCTTCGACTGGTATGACTGGGCTGGCCAGCCGCTCTATTCGACCGGCGCGGTCGCCGATCCAGGCGACACGCTGGTTCTGTCCGGAGCCAGCTCCACCGGTGGCCAGGTGGGCGTCTCAGCCAGTCCTGGTCCAGCCGATTGGTACACCAGCCAGGACTGGCTGGCAGTACCGGCCGGCTCGGGCGAGGAGATCCAGTCCGTCTACGCCCCCGGCTTGTGCCTGGACGCTCCCGCCAGCACGGCCGGCACTCAGCTCACGGCCGCACCCTGCACAGGCGGCTCGACACAGACATTTGTGGTCGGGACAGTTGACGGTACGGGCCGGCTGTGGCGCCTTGGTCCGACTGGCCAGTGCGTCGCCGTGGGGTCGACGAGCGGTACTTCCGGCTTGCCGCTGCTATTGCAGGCGTGCTCAGCCAGTCAGGCTGACGAGGCCTGGTCCAGCCCCCCCTACCAGCTATAGCTGGCTCGTCGGCCCAGCCGCCTGGGACCGGGCACCCGGCCGGGTAGGACAAAATGGGTGCATGGACGCGCTGGCGGAGCTTCAACTCGGGCCGGACTCGGTGCTGCTGCGCACGGCGCGGCCGGGCGACGTGCCGGCGATCGTCGGGCTGATCGCGGCGGATCAGCTTGGCGCGGCCAGGGACGGCGTCCGTAATGAGGCGGACCTGACGGCCTATGAGCAGGCGTTCCGCGCGATCGACGCGGACCCGGCGCACATCCTGGTGGTGGCCGAGTCGGCTGGCGAGCTGGTCGGGACGATGCAGCTGTCGTTCCTGCCCGGCCTGGCCCGCCGGGGCGCGCTGCGAGCCCAGATCGAGGCGGTCCGGGTGGCACAGGGCACAAGGGGGAGCGGCCTCGGCGCGGCGATGATGCAATGGGCGATCGAGGAGGCTCGCAGGCGCGGCTGCGCTCTGGTCCAGCTCACCTCCGACAAGTCGCGCACCGACGCGCACCGGTTTTACGAGCGGCTCGGCTTCGTGTCCTCGCACGAGGGCATGAAGCTCAGGCTCTGACGGCGGCCAGGCCCATGAAGCTGTACGTCATCCATGAGAACCCACAGTGGTATGCGCCGCTGGCTGCCGCGTTCGACCGGGCCGCGCTGCCACATGAGCAGTGGCTGCTCGGCGAGGCGGCCATCGACCTGAGCCAGGCGCCGCCGCCCGGCGTGTACTGGTCGCGGATGAGCGCGTCCTCGCACACCAGGGGTCACCCTTTCGCCAAGGACCAGACGCGGGGCGTGCTGGCCTGGCTGGAGGCGAACGGTCGGCCGGTAGTGAACGGCCGCCGGGTGCTCGACCTGGAGATGAGCAAGGCCGAGCAGCTAGCTGCCCTGCAGGCCGCCGGGTTCGACGTGCCGAGGACAATCGCCGTGGCGGGCCAGACCCAGCTGGGTGCGGCGGCGCGGAGGCTGCCCGTTCCGTTTATCGGCAAGCACAACCAGGGCGGCAAGGGCCTCGGCGTGCGCAAGTTCGACAGCCACTCCGAATTCGACGCCTACCTGTCAGGCACCGAGTATGAGCCGCCGGTGGACGGCATCACGCTGCTGCAGGAGTTCCTGGTAGCGGCACAGCCGCGCATCACCAGGGTGGAGATCGTCGGCGGCGAGTATGTCTATGCGATCACGGCGGACACCGCGCGCGGCGGTTTCCAGCTATGCCCGGCCGACGCCTGCGCGATCGCGCCGAGCGAATCAGCCGGGCAGGCCGGATCAGCCGGGTCGGGCGGGTCGGGCGGGTCGGCCGACCCGAGCCTGTTCGGGCTGCGCGCGGGATTCAGCCACCCGGTTATCGGCCGCTACCTAGACTTCGCCGCCAGGCACGGAATCGGGATCGCCGGATTCGAGTTCATCGAGACGACTGATGGTCGCCTGGTGACCTACGACATCAACACCACCACCAACTACAACGCCGAGATCGAGGCGGTGGCGCCGCGATCGGCGCTGCGGGCTGTGACGGACTACCTCGGGCGACTGCTCGCGGCGGAACGCGCACGCAGTTAAAACGCCAGGAGGACAAATGCGGTTCGGGTACTGGATGCCGATCTTCGGTGGCTGGCTGCGCAACGTCAGGGACGAGGGCATGCCGGTGTCCTGGCCCTACATTCGCGACCTAGCCGCGCGAAGCGAGCAGGACGGGTTCGACCTGTCCCTGATCGCCGAGCTGAACCTAAACGACATCAAGGGCCATCGCGCGCCGTCGCTGGACTGCTGGACGCTAGCGCCGGCGGTCGCCGCGGCGACCAGCACGCTGGAGCTGATGCTGGCGGTGCGGCCGAACTACCATTCGCCGTCGCTGACCGCCAAGGCGCTTTCGACCTTGGACATCATCGCGCCGGGGCGGATCTCGCTGAACGTCGTGTCGTCGTGGTGGAAGGACGAGGCCGCGCAGTACGGCGCGCCGTTCGACGTGCATGACGCCCGCTATGCCAGGACCCAGGAATGGCTCGAGGTCGTCGGCGCCCTGCTGACCGAGGAAACTGTGACGCACTCCGGGCCCTTGTACCAGCTCGACGCGGCTGTGCTAGAGCCCAAGCCAACCCGGCTGCCGCCTGTCTACATGGGCGGGGAGTCACCGAAGGCCAAGGACGTCATCGCGGCGCGGGCCGATGCATACGTGATGCACGGTGACGCGCCCGAGGTCATCGCCGCGAAGGTCGCAGACCTGAGTTCGCGGCGGGAGGCGGGAGGGCGGCCGCCGCTGACGTTCGGCGTTTCCGGCTACGTGATCTGCCGGGACACCGCTGCCGAGGCGCAGGCCGAGCTGGACCGGATCCTCGACGTGCGGTCCTCGCCCGAGGCCTACGCTTCCTACCGGGACTTCATCGAGGGCTCACAGCTGGAGTCACAAGTCTCGGTCGAGGAGTACAGCGTGTCGAACCGCGGCCTGCGCAGCGGCCTGATCGGCACGCCGGATCAGATAGCAGACCGGCTGCACGCTTACGAGCAGGCGGGAGTCGGCCTGATGCTGCTGCAGTTCTCGCCGCAGCGCGAGGAGATGGCCAGGTTCGGTCGCGACGTGATCGCGCACTGGCGATGAGGCCGCGGGATCATGGCCGCTGCGTCTCACTGCGCGGGGCGGCGCTCTAGTTTCTCCACCACCAGCCGGTATGCCTGCCGCGGCCGGCCGGGATGCTGTCTGCGCGCTGGCGGCAGCGGTAACGCGAGTCCCTCGTCGACGAGGGCGCGCAACTGCCGCCGCGCGGTTCTCGGGGTCACAGAAAGCAGTCGACCGGTCAGCTCGGCGTCGACCACGGGAGCGGATGTCGCGGCCAGCTTCTGCGCGAGCCTGGACAGTGTCTCCAGCGCGCGCAGTCTGCTGAGGCTGTCGGTTGGCAGGCCGCCGAGTGTCCGCTCGTCCTGCAGTTGCCGGGCTGGGCCGGCCGGGTCAGGTCCGCCCGCGCGCGCCGCCGCCGCCGCGGTCGCTCCTGCGCGGGACGTTGTGGCACTGCCCGGCGTGACACTGCCCGGCCTCGCGCCTCCCGGCATGGCACCGCTGGCCACGGCACCGCTGGCCACGGCACCGCCCGACACGGTGCTGTCCGCCACCGCGCGGCGCGGCGGGCCGGCCAGGCCGGAGGCGCCCTGATGGATGCCCCGGCCGCCTTGCGCGCGCGCCGGACCAGGGCCCTCCGACTGCGCTTGCGCGGCCTGACCGAGCACGAGCCTGGCCTGCGCCTCGGCCTCGTGCTCGGACCGCCCTATCCCGACACCTACATCGAGTATTACGCCGAGCGTGGCTCTCGCCCTGGCCGTGAACGGCGGATCGCCGGCCGCCTGGAGGGAGCCGCGGGTGGCCAGCACGAGGAACGCGTGCTCGCCCACTCTGCTGACGGTGGCCTGGATGCGCTGGGCTTCCCTGACCAGGAACCGGTGCACGGTGAGCTGAAGCTCCTCCCTGGCCTGCCTGGGCGCGGGACGCCGCGCGGTTTCGCGCAAGGCTGGTACCTCGACCACCGCGACCGCGAGCTGCGAGTCGCCGAGCGTCCCGTACGCGGCCAGCAGCGTGGCCACCTGAAGCGCTGACCTGATCGACCGGTCGGTAGGCCGCAGTGCAACCACTGGCACTCCGGCGGCGGACAGCTTCCTGGCGACCTGATCCATGCAGGTAAATGCGGCCGAAGTCTGGCCAAGCCGCCACATCCGCTCGTGGAATGAGGCGATGGAGCTACCGCTGGCAATCTCGTCACGCACGTGCACGCCGTCAGCCGGAATGCCCAGGTCGCCGAGCCCGGCCTCGAGCTCGGCCCGGCTCAGGCCGTCGAAGCTGCCCTGGCCGGGGTCGATGCCGTCGCGCCTGGCCCGCAGCAGCGCCGCGTACAGCGGCGTGCCGCCCAGCTGAATGCACGTCGCAGGGCACGCCAGCACGCCGGCCCGGCGCGCGTAGTTCAGCGGTATCCGGCTCGCGAACAGGCAGGCGTCCGCGCCGTCGCCGAGCCTGGCGACCCTGTCGGCTGCCTCCTGCTCGCTGAGGTAGGGGGCCATGACCAGGCGGCGCCGCAGGCCGAGTTCGGAGTCGACCGGAACCACATGGCTGCCTGCGTGTCCGGTCTGCGGCAAGCCGGACAGCATTACCCGCTCTACTAACTCGTGCGGGCCGACTACGCCGACCTTGACCTCGCGTTCCGCCCGTATATACACGCTCATATTGGTCCTGTCGTACCCTCAGTCACCCAGGCCCGCACGTGCCGGTTGAGTTAGCTATTTATTTCGTAACTCAGACTTGCCCCATCGGGAAGGGGCAATCTGGGACGACCTCATGCGCGCACGAGGACGCTCCACCGCCGGGCAAGGTGCTTGCAGGGCTTTAGCTGGTACCGGACTGGCGGGCGGGCGATGCTAGCCAGGACGCCGCCCCGTTCCGAATATCTAGCCGATGACCTCGGACCGGATGTCCGCGCCGAGGGTGCTCAGCCGGGAGGCGATCGCCGCGTGCCCGCGGTCGATGTGGTAGCCGGGCGCGACGATGGTCTCGCCCTCGGCGGCCAGTCCGGCCAGGATGAGTGCGATGCCGCTGCGCAGGTCGTGCGCGATCACCTCGGCGCCATGCAGCGGAGTGGGTCCGTGCACCAGCGCGGCGCTGCCCGCCACTTCCACCTTCGCGCCCATCTTGTTCAGCTCGCCGACCAGGTTGTACCGGCCGTCGAAGATCGTCTCCCTGATATAGCTCGTCCCGTCGGCGAGGGAGCTCAGGGCCATGATCGGCGACTGAAGGTCGGTGGCGAAGCCAGGGTAGGTGTCGGTGATCACGTTGATCGGCCGCAGCTGGCGCTCGCGGCGCACCTGCAAGATGGCGCCGTGGGTGGCGAACTCCACGCCCATCTGCTCCAGCTTCCAGCGGGCGACGCCGAAGTGCTCGAGCGACGCGCCGACCAGGCTGAGCTCGCCGCCGGTGATCGCGGCCGCCATGGCGAATACGGCGGCGTCAATGCGGTCGGCCATGACCGTGTGCTCCACGGCGGTGAGCTCGTCCACGCCGTCGACCGTGACGAACCCGGTCCCGCCGCCGGAGATGCGCGCGCCCATCTTGGTCAGGAACGCGATGACGTCCAGCACCTCGGGCTCGAGCGCGGTGTTGTCGATGATCGTGGTGCCGGGGGCCAGTGAGGCCGCCATGATCAGGTTCTCGGTGCCGGTGTGCGACGGGGTGTCCAGGTATAGGTGCGCGCCGCGGAGCCGGTCCGCCTTGATGTGGATCTGGGTCTCGCGCTCCTCGACGATGGCGCCGAGCCTGGCGAATCCGCGGTAATGGAAGTCCAGCAGCCTGCTGCCGAGATTGCAGCCGCCGATGCCCTCTATGGTGGCCTCGCCGAGGCGGTGCAGCAGCGGGGGGACGAACAGGACCGAGGCACGGAACCGCTGGGCGATCTCCTCAGGCAGCACGGAGCTTGTGAGGTCGGAAGCGTCGATGACCAGGGTGTGCTCGGCCTCGTGGAACTTCACCTTGGCGCCGACGGCCTGGGCCAGCTCGACGGCCCGGCGGACGTCCTCGATCACAGGGACGTTCCGCAGGACGGTGCGACCCTTCGCCGCCATCAAGGACGCAGCGATCATCTTCAGCGCCGCGTTCTTGGCTCCCTGCACGAAGACGGTCCCTTGCAGAGGGTTGCCGCCGCGGACGAGATAGCGGGTGTCTGGGCCGCTGGTCATCTCGATGGAACTCCTGTCAGCTCGCTGCACACTGTCTACCTGGCTATCCCGGCGCAGTACCGGTACCTCAGACCAGGCGGACGGCACCCCAACCGTCTCCCGGCCGACCCCGTCTCGTGACGTCAAGTATTCCACCGCTACCAAGCCCCCCAGACCATGACGACAGTGTTACGTAACGTACTTGAGTGCATTCATAGTGTGACCAACAGGGGTTGCCGCTATGACTCCCAGTTCAGCCCGGTGATACGCTCATAGGCCGCCACGTACCGCTGCCGCGTTCGCTCGACTACGCCGGGTGGCAGCGGGGGCGGGGGCTCGGATCCGTTCCGGTCCCAGCCTGACTCGGCCGAGGTAAGCCAGTCGCGTACGTACTGCTTGTCGAATGACGGCTGACTGCGACCTGGCTGCCATGACTCGGCCGGCCAGAACCTGGATGAGTCCGGCGTCAGCACTTCGTCAGCTAGGCGCAAAGTCCCGGTCTTGTCTAGCCCAAGCTCGATCTTTGTATCGGCCACGATGATGCCCCGCTCGGCGGCCACGTCGGCACCGCGCCCGTAGACGGCCAGCGTGATCCGCGCTAGCTCGGCCGCAACGTCCTGGCCCACAAGCGCGACCACCTCGGCCATGGTCATGTTCTCGTCATGCTGGCCCTGCGGCGCCTTCCTGTCCGGGTCGAAAAGCGGCTCGGGCAGCCTGGAGCCATCGGTGAGCCCGGCCGGCAGCGTGACGCCGCAGACCGCGCCGTCGCGCCGGTAGTCGGCCAGGCCTGACCCGGTCAGGTAGCCGCGGGCCACGCACTCCACACCGACCATAGCCATCTGGCGGCAGGCCATGGCACGTCCGGCGAACCGGGCCGGGATGGGAGCCTCGATCAGGTGATTGGGCACGATGTCGGCGAGCCGCTCGAACCACCACAGCGATAGCTGGGTAAGGATCTTGCCCTTGTCCGGAATGGGCGTCTGGAGCACGTGGTCGAATGCCGAGATCCGGTCGCTCGCCACCAGCAGCAGTACGCCGTCGGCGGTCTGATATAGCTCCCTTACTTTGCCCGAGTAGACGTGCCTTAGCCCGTCCTTGTCCTGCTGCGAGCCGGCGCCCGGCGCTTGCGTTCCGCTGCCCGGCGCTGGCGGTCCGCTGCCCGGCGCTGGCGGTCCGCTGCCCGGCGCTGGCGGTCCGCTGTGCCCGGCGGTCACGCCAGCCGCTCTAGCCGGTCGAAGACCGCGCCGAGTCTGCGCACGTAGCGCTCGGGGCTGGACACTTCGTCAAGGCGGTTCTCATCGAGCGCCTGACCGCGGCCCGCGGCGTGCTTGCGGAGCGTGTCCCGGAACGGTGATCCGGTCTGCCAGGTATCCAACGCGGCTGCCTGTACCAGCGAGTAAGCGTCCTCCCTGGACATCCCGGCGGACACAAGTTCGAGCAGGACGGCTGAGGTGTAGATCAGGCCGTGGCTCGACTCCAGGTTCACCAGCATCCTGGCCGCGTCCACCTCAAGTCCGGCCATCAGGCCGGTGGTCTGCTCCAGCATGTAGTCGGTGGCGATCGCGGCATCGGGGAGCGCGATCCGCTCGGTCGAGGAATGCGAGATATCCCGCTCGTGCCACAGCGCGATCCCCTCCATAACGGGAACGACCTGGGCTCGGACGACTCTGGCCAGCCCGCTAATGCGCTCCGCCTTCACCGGATTCTTCTTGTGCGGCATAGCGGACGAGCCCTTCTGCCCGGCCCCGAACGGCTCGGCGAGCTCGGATACCTCGGTGCGCTGACCGTGCCTGACCTCCAGCGCAATTGCGTCACATACGCTGGCGATCAGCGCAAGCACGCTTACCCATTCCGCGATGCCATCTCGAAGCACGACCTGGGTCGCGACGTCGGCCGGGCGCAAGCTGAGCTTGCCGAGCACCTCGGTCTCGATCGCGGGGTCGATGTTGGAGTAAGTGCCGACCGGTCCGGACAGCTTGCCGACCGCGACCGACTGGCGGGCCCGGAGCAGCCGGTCCCGGCAGCGGTGGACCGCGAACGCGAAGTCGGCGACCCGATGGCCCCACACGTCCGGCTCGGCGTGAATCCCGTGCGTACGGCCGGCCCGCAAGGTGGTCCGGTGCGCCAGCGCATGCTCCCTGAGGACGTGCAGCAGCCGGTCGCACCTGGCGGTCAGCAGGTCGGTGGACTCGGCTAGCTGCAGGGCCAGAGCCGTGTCCAGCAGGTCCGAGGACGTCATGCCGAAATGCACGTACGCAGCGGCCTCGCGCGGAGTGGTGTTGTTGGCCCACGCGGACAGGAAGGCGATCACGTCGTGGTCGGTCACCGCCTCCAGCGCGGCGACCGCCTCGGGCGTAGGCGGCGCGGCGGCGGCGACCGGCGCGACCGCCTCCGCCGGGACGGTTCCTGCCTCGGCGTGAGCGGCTAGCACGAGCGTCTCTACCTGGCACCACAGCTCGTACTTGTGGGCCTCGCTCCAGACGTGACCCATCTCCGGCAGGGTGTAGCGCTCGATCACCTCTCTATCCTGCCGCATCGCTTCCGCCGGGCTCATCGGTGGCCTCGTCAGCAGAATCGGCGGTCACGTTCGCCCCGTTCGCCCCGGTGCCCACCATGCCCGGCCCGTCAGCCGTCGGCTCGCGCTCGGCGATCAGCGGCACGACCAGGACCGCTGCCACCAGTGCCAGCTGGGCATTGAGCCCGGCGAAGACGCCAGCCGGAATGGTGGCCAGTGCGGCCGCGGCGGCCACTGACCGGGCCCCGGCCTGGCCGGTCCCCAGCTGCCTGCGGATGAGCGCGTCGCCCGCCAGGAACAAGGCGGCCCCGCATCCGAGCACGACCGCCTGGCCGGTCCTGGCCGGTGCGCCCAGGGCCGGCGTTGCCTGGCCGGACGCCTGCAGCACGGCCCGAAGGACCCCGGCCGCCATTGCGACCAGGCCGAGGAGCAACGGGATGTTCCCATAGAAATAGGCGCTCAATGCCAGCGCGGTCCGCCGCTCTCCTGTGGCTGCGGTCAGTGCCTGCACCGCGCGCTCCTCGTCACCCGAGCCGAAGACAATCCACCACAGCGCCGCTGCCACCGCGAGGCCCAGCACGGCGCTGGCCAGCAGGTGCCAGCTCACCGCGCCGCCTAGGCTGGCCGGGCCGGCCGCGCCAATTCCGACGGCCGCAACGGACTCCCCGATGGCGACGATCAGCAGCGCGCTGTGGCGCTCGCAGAAGTGGCGAGGCCGCAGTCGAAGAAGCCCTTGGGGTGCACTACGAGCGGCGAGCCCAGCTGAACCACCAGGGCGGCGATCCAGAGTCCGTAGCCGACCGCGCCGGTGGACCTGCCTGGCTCGTGCAGCAGGCCGGCCACGGTGACAAGCAGTGCCGAGGCGATATTGAACGGAGCGACCCGCAAGATGTTGGCGTTAACCCGGTAATACAACACTGTGTGCACCAGCACGACCAGCAGGTAGCCGAGCCCCAGGACGACCCCGTAGCTGCCAAAGCCGCTCGGGATGGCCAGCCCGATCACCAGGAACCCGGCCATGCCCACCAGCAGCAGCAGCCGCTCCGCGGTGTGCACCGGCGGCCGGGAATTGGTCAGCCAGGCGTACGCACCGTACATCCACCACAGCAGCCCGAAGATCAGTAGTACCCGGCTAGCCGCCTGCCAGGAAAGCTGATTCGCGAGCACTGCGGTCAGCTGCGTCAAAGTGAACGCAAAGACCAGGTCAAAGAAGATCTCCAGGGTGCTGACCCGCAGTTCCTCGGTGGCCTGGTCCTGGCTGTGGTCTGCCGCGGGAGTTCCGGCGCCGGCGGTGCTCGCGCTCATGGCCCCGAATCGGTGCCAGGCGGGCTGATGGTGCCGGGCGGGCTGGTGGCGCCCGGCGCGCTGGCGGTGTCCGGCGGGCTGACGGTGCGGGGCGGGCTGGTGGCGACCAGCGCGCTGGCGGTCATAGCGCGGCGGCGGTACCGGCCGCAGGGTTCTCCGCGATGTCATGGCGGTACCAGCCGCCACGCATCGTGATCTCGGCTGCCCCCTGATAAGCGACGGACCTGGCCTGCTCGATGTCGGTGCCGGTGCCGACTACGTTCAGTACCCGGCCGCCGGTGGCTATCAGCTGACCTTCGCTGCCGGTAGCCGTGCCAGCCTGAATCACATAAGCGCCGGGCACGCCCGCTGCCGCCTCGATGCCCTCGATCAGATCGCCGCTGACCGGGGCCACCGGATAGCCCTCGGCCGCGATGACAACCGTTACCGCGGCGCCGATGGTCCACTGCGGGGCGGGCGCGGCGGCCAGATCGCCTTCGGCGGCTGCGAGCAGCAGTCCCCCGATAGGGGTCGCCAGCCGGTCGAGTACAACCTGGGCCTCCGGGTCGCCGAACCTGGCGTTGAATTCCACCACCCGTAGCCCGCGGGAGGTCAGGCACAGCCCGGTGTACAGCAGCCCGCTAAACGGCGTGCCGCGCCTGCGCAACTCGGCCAGAGCCGGTGCCACGATGGTCGCGATGGTCTCTGCCGCCAGGTCAGGCGGCGCCCACGGCAGCGGCGCGTAGGCGCCCATGCCGCCGGTATTCGGGCCCTGGTCGCCGTCGTTGGCCCGCTTGTAGTCCTGGGCGGGCAGCAGTGGCACGGCGGCGGCGCCGTCCGCAAGTGCGAACACTGAGACCTCGGGGCCGTCGAGGAACTCCTCGATAACGACGGTGCCGCAGGCCAGGGCGTGCCGGACGGCGGCGTCCCTGTCGGGGGTAACGACCACGCCCTTGCCAGCCGCGAGCCCATCAGCCTTTACGACATACGGCGGGCCGAACTCGTCGAGTGCGGCTGCCACGTCCGCGCCGGACTTGCACGTCCTGGCGCTGGCCGTCGGCACTCCGGCGGCCGTCATGACGTCCTTGGCGAATGACTTCGATCCCTCGATCATGGCCGCATCCTGGCTCGGCCCGAAGCAGCTGATCCCGGCGGCACGGACCGCATCAGCCACCCCGGCCACCAGCGGTGCCTCGGGACCGACGACGACCAGGTCGGCGGCCAGCCTGGTGGCGAGTGCCGCTACCGCGGCCGGGTCGGTGGCGTTGACGGCATGCAGTTCGGCGAGGGCGCCGATACCCGGATTGCCGGGGGCAGCGTGCAGCTGAGCTACGTCGGTGTCGCTGGCTAGCGACCGGGCGAGGGCATGCTCGCGACCGCCTGAGCCGATGACCAGTACGCGCACGGCCCAGAGCCTACCGGCTGGCTCACCTGCACATCCGCTGCCCGCGAGCGGGACGGATCCGGGAACCAGCGGCTAGAGGATCTCCCGCAGCGAGATGGTCTGGTCCCGCCGCGGGCCCACGCCGATAGCACAGACCGGGGCGCCGATCATGTCCTCGAGTGTGCGCACGTAGTTTCTGGCGTTCTTCGGCAGGTCGGCGAACTCCCTGGCCGACGAGATGTCCTCGAACCAGCCGTCCAGGTACTCCAGCACCGGCACGGCGTGGTGGAAGTCGGTCTGGGTCATGGGGATCTCGTCATGCCGTTTTCCGTGCACGTCGTAACCCACGCATACCGGGACCTTATCTAGCCCCGAAAGCACATCCAGCTTGGTCAGGAAGAAGTCGGTGAGACCATTCACCCTGGTCGCGTACCTGGCGATGACAGCGTCGAACCAGCCGCACCGGCGTGGCCGGCCGGTGGTGACGCCGTATTCGCCGCCGGTTTTGCGCAGCCATTCGCCCTGCGCGTCGGGCAGTTCGGTGGGGAAAGGCCCAGCTCCGACCCTGGTCGTGTAGGCCTTCAGGATGCCCATCACCCTGGTGATCCTGGTTGGCCCGATGCCCGATCCGACGCACGCCCCGCCCGCTGTCGGCGAGGAGGACGTCACGAAGGGATATGTGCCGTGGTCCACGTCGAGCAGGGTGGCCTGTGCTCCCTCAAGCAGGACAAGTTTGCCCTGGTCAAGTGCGTTGTTCAGGACGAGGCCGGTATCAGCGACGTACTGCTCGAGTCGCCTGGCATAGCCGAGGTACTGCTGTACCACAGCCTCGGCCTCGATGCCGCGGCGGTTGTAGAGCTTGGTCAGTACCTGGTTCTTCTCCCGCAAAGCTAGTTCAAGCTTCTGCTGCAGAATGCCGGGGTCGAAAAGGTCCTGGACCCTGATTCCGACCCGCGATGCCTTGTCGCTGTACGCGGGCCCGATTCCGCGGCCGGTGGTGCCGATCCGGGCACTGCCCAGGTAGCGCTCGGTTACCTTATCGAGCGCTATCTGGTGCGGCATGATGAGGTGCGCGTCGGCTGAGATCAGCAGCCGGTCGCGCCAGACTCCGCGCTCGATCAGACCGTCGATCTCCTCGAGCAGCACGTCCGGATTGATGACGACGCCGTTGCCGATGACGGCGGTGGCGGCATCCGACAGGACTCCCGAAGGCAGCAGATGCAGGGCGTAGCTCTCGTCGCCGATCACCACGGTGTGCCCGGCGTTGTTGCCGCCCTGATATCTGACGACATAGTCGACGCGGTCGCCGAGCAGATCGGTGGCCTTGCCCTTGCCTTCATCGCCCCACTGAGCGCCGACGATAACGATGGCGGGCATGTCACAGGTCCCTTCCCGTAACAAAACGAAAGCCCCGCCGACGTCACTGCGAGTTCGCAAGCGCGGCACAGGGGCTCTTGCAATCAGATGCTACCGGAGGGCCGCCAGGCAAGCCTGCTCGCCAGTCAGGACGCAGTGAGCGCGACAACCGCCGCCGCGCTGCTTTCGGCCAGAAAGTCCTGGCAGCGGGCTGCCTCGTGATCCTCACCGATGGCGTCGGCCGCCTGCCCGAGCAGGTATAGGGCTCGCAGAAATCCCTGGTTGGGCTCGTGCTCCCAGGGCACAGGCCCATGTCCTTTCCAGCCCGCCCGGCGCAACTGGTCCAGGCCGCGGTGGTAGCCGGTCCGGGCGAACGCGTACGCGCTGACCGGATCGCCGGCCGCGAGCGCGCGCTCGGCGAGCGCCGCCCAGGCCGCGCAGTAGGCAGGGAATCGGGCCGCGACCGAAGCCGGATCCGTAGCGGCGGCGAGCGCGGCGTCGGCCGCTTCGTTGGCCGGCAGATATGTCTCGGGCGTTCCGCCCAGCAAATTCTCACGCATCATGCAGCCATCCTGCCGCAGCGGCCGCGGCGACGATCCGGCGGGCGGCTAGAGTTCAGCCTGCCTTCTTGCCAGCCGACAGCAGGTCCTCACATGCGCGCACGACGCGGGCCGACATGGATTCCTCCGCTGCCTTGCCCCAGGTGCGCGGGTCGTAGGCCTTCTTGCTGCCGACTTCCCCGTCGATCTTGAGCACGCCGTCGTAGTTGGTGAACATGTGCCCCGCGACCGGCCGGGTGAAGGCGTACTGCGTGTCGGTGTCGACGTTCATCTTGACCACGCCGTAGCCGATGGCCTCCCTGATCTCCTCAAGCGCGGACCCGGATCCGCCATGGAACACCAGGTAGAAAGGCTTGTCCTGGCCGTACTTGGCGCCGACAGCGTCCTGGATCTCCTTCAGGATGGCGGGCCTGAGCTTCACATGACCCGGCTTGTACACGCCGTGCACGTTTCCGAAGGTGGCTGCGAGAATGTACCGGCCGCGCTCGCCGAGTCCGAGGACCTCGGCCGTGGCCAGCGCATCGTCTGGGGTGCTGTACAGCTTCTCGTTTATGTCGCCGACGATGCCGTCTTCCTCGCCGCCGACGACGCCGATCTCAAGTTCCATCACGATGTGCGCACGCGCGCACTGGTCGAGGAGCTCGCTGGCGATCTGCAGGTTCTCAGCGAGCGGCACGGCCGAGCCGTCCCACATGTGTGACTGGAAGAGCGGCTCCTCGCCGCGAGCGACTCGCTCTATCGAGATCTGGATCAGCGGCCGCACGTAACCGTCGAGCTTGTCCTTCGGACAGTGGTCGGTGTGCAGCGCAACATTCACCGGGTACTTCGCGGCCACGATCTTCGCGAAGTGCGCCAGTGCGACCGCTCCGGTGACCATGTCCTTGACTCCGGCACCTGACAGGTACTCTGCGCCGCCGGTGGAGACCTGGATGATGCCGTCGCTCTCGGCCTCGGCGAATCCGCGCAGGGCGGCGTTCAGGGTCTGGCTGGATGTCACGTTGATCGCTGGATAAGCGAAACCGTGCTCCTTGGCCCGGTCTAGCATCTGGGCGTAGACCTCAGGCGTCGCGATTGGCATGGCGCGAGTTCCTCTCCCTCGTCGGTCAGTGCCAGTATCTCCAAGCGTGCGAGCTCACCCAAGCTGGCAGGGTGAGTTGCTGGCATTGGCCAGCCGCGGACGAGCGCGCACTCTACGCTCAGAGCATGGGACGCCACGATGCCGATCCCGCCGAGCGCAGACGCTACATTGCCGTCACCCTGGTCACCGCCACCGTGCTGGCGCTGCTAGTGCTGGGAGCGTTCGCCCTGAACGGCCTATCGCACAACTGACAGCCGGCCGCCGGCCGCGGTCGGCGGGCATCAGGTCAGTCAGCTCAGGCCGAGGTCACTCAGTTCGTAGGCGGGCAGGTAAGGGAGCCCGCGCTCGGCTATTCGGTTGCGCGCGCCGCGCTCCACGACCACGGCGATGCCAACGACTTCCGCCCCGGCTTCCTGCAGCGCATCGACGGCGGTCAGCACCGAGCTGCCGGTAGTCGAGGTGTCCTCCACCGCCAGGACTCGTCGGCCCGCCACCTCGGGTCCTTCTATCCGGCGCTGCAGGCCGTGCGCCTTCTCTGCCTTGCGCACAACGAATGCATCCAGCTTGCGACCTCGCGCCGCGGCGGCGTGCAGCATCGCCGTCGCTACCGGATCGGCTCCCAGGGTCAGGCCGCCGACGGCGTCGTAGGGCAGGCTCTCGGTGGCTTCCAGCATGACCCGGCCCGCCAGCGGGGCAGCGCGGCCATCGAGAAGGACGCGGCGCAAGTCGATGTACCAGTTAGCCTGCTGACCCGATGAGAGAGTGACGGGCCCGCGCACGACGGCCAGTTCCTTGATCATTGCCAGCAGATCGTCTCGGTCAGCCACGTCAGCCGAGCCTACCCGGCGCCCGCTCCGACCCTGAGCACCAGCCTGGGCCTGGTACTTTCTGCTGGCTGGCGGCCTGCACGGCTTAGCGGCGTCCGGCCTAGGTCGGGTTGGCTTACTAGGGCAAAATGCTTGAACAGGTGATCAGAACCCGGCCCGGCTGATACGTCCGCGATCCGCGCTATGTGCCACGGCCGGTGTCACGCGCTGGTAACGTCACGCGCAAGGGAAGGACGGTGTCGCGTTGGATCGCTGCGCGCTGTTCGTGGACGCAGGCTACGTGCTGGCCGAAGGCGCACTGGCCGTCCACGGCACTCGCAATCGAGACTCGGTGTCCTGGGATTACGCAGGCCTGCTGAAGCTGCTTGGCGGACTCTCCAGGGATCGCACCGGCTTGCCGTTGCTGCGCTGCTACTGGTACGACACCGCTGCGGACGGCGGCCGCGGCGGGGAGCACGACACGCTGGCGGACGTGCCGGGAGTCAAGCTCCGCCTGAGCAAGGTGCGCCCCAGCCGGAAGGAAGGCGTCGAGGCTGAGATCCGCAAGGACCTCAGCGCGCTGGCGCGGAACCGCGCGGTAAGCGACGCTGTCATCGTCAGTGCCGAGGAGGACCTGGCCCCGGTCGTCGCGGAGATTCAGGACCTCGGTCTCCGGGTGGTTCTGCTGCACATCAGTGCGGACGGCAACTGGGCAGTCTCCCGCTCACTGCGGCAGGAGTGCGACGACATCATCGACCTTTCGGCCGGTCATCTGCGTCCGTACGTGGACCTGATCCAGGGCGCCGAACCGGGTGGCCGCGAGTCGCAGCTAGCCAGCAGCGGTTACCGCGAGATTGCGGCCGGATCAGCCAGCACTGGTGGTCAGGTGCGCGGCGTCGGGCAGCAGCCCGCCATCGCCGCACCAGTCCCGCAGCTCTACCCGTCGCCGGTGGCAGCGGAGTATGAAAGTGTTGGCCAGCCCCAGCTGGTCGCGCCCGCCCGTGACCAGCAGGCTGGGCTTCCTGTACACGAAGCCAGCAGGTTCGCCGGGGCTACCGGGTCCGCCGGGCCGGCCGATGGCCTGCCTCCCGCGGACCAGCGTCGGCCAGGCGAGGCGTCCCATCTGGTCCAGCAGCAGTACCAGCCCCAGGATGCGAGCCGGGGGCTTGGAACTGGGGCCGCGATCCAGGGCCAGCATGGCTATACCCAGAACGGTTTCAGCGACGATTCCGGGCAGAGCGGGAACGGCCAGGCCCGGTCTTCGAACGGATCACTTGGTCAGCCTGACATTGGCCAGCCTTCTGGACCTCAGCACGGCGGGCCGACTCAGAACGGCATGACAGCCGGCGGACTGCCGAGCAGCACGGTCCAGCACAATGGCCTGGCGCAGAATGGCTTGCCGCCAACGGGCGCCTCGAACGGAGCCACGCTAGCTGCACAGCAAAATGGCGTGCCGCAGGGTGGCTTCGGTCAGCATTCCGGCCCGTTGGCCAATGGCCAGGTAGGCGGCGTGCATCAGCCGGGCGGATCGCACAGCGCCATGCAGCCCGGTGCGGCTGGACAGCAGGGCCAGGGTGTCCCGCCGGGCCAGGGCATTCAGCCAGGCCAGCCGGTCCAAGGCATTCAGCCAGGCCAGGGCATTCAGCCAGGACAGCCGCACGGCATGCCGGGCCACGCCGCCCAGCCGCAGCCCAACGGTTTGCCTGGCCTGAGCGTCCAGCAGGGCCAGGGCATCCAGCAGGGCCAGGGCATCCAGCAGGGCCAGGGCATCCAGCAGGGCCAGGGCATCCAGCAGGGCCAAGCCGCGCAGCAAGGCCAGGCCGTACAGCAGGGTCAGGCCCCACACCAGGGCCAGCCGAGCGGCATGCCCGGCCAGAGCACGCAGCAGCATGGCATGCCCGGCCAGGGCATGCCGCCGGGGCTGGGCGGACAGCCGGGCCAGCAGCATGGGATGCCGGGCCAGGGTATGCCGCCAGGGCCGGGCATGTCCCCTGCTCAGCCGCCGGGAATGCAGCGGCACGGGCAGGGACTGGGACTGCCCCCCGGCCCGCCGGGCGGGCAGCAGGGCGGAATCGCGCCACTCGATCAGCAGCGGGGCATGCCGCCGTCGCGGCAGATGCCGGCCGTGAACGGGCTGCCGTACCCGCCAGAACGCGGTGGCCAGTTCGGCGCGCAGCCCGGCCAGTTCGGCCCGCCCCCCGGTGCGCCGTATTCTCCGGCCCCGTACAGCGGACCGCACCAGGCGATGCAGGTATCCCAGCCGCCCCCGCCAGTGGCCATCTCGGTCGGCGAGGCGGTCCAGTCCGCGCACGCCGAGGGCTTCGGTTTCGGCGAAGCGGTAGCCAGGGATGCGCCTGCCCTGTGGCTGGAGGCAGTGCTGGCCCGCAAGCCGCGGATGCCGTCCGACCTGGAAGCCAGGCTGCTGCAGGGGTCGGCACTGCCTATCGATTCGCTGCTGCATGACGAGGTGAGGCACGCTCTGCGCCGCGGATTCTGGGATGCGCTCGAGCGCTCGCGGCATTGACCGGTCGCGGCACTAGCGAAATCGTGCGGTCGGCGTATTCGCCGCTGGGATCCGCATTTGCCTGATCACGAAGCCATTACTCCACACTGGAACGGCGGGAGTAATGAGCTACTGCTGGGTACCGTAGGAACGTGGGCGTTTTGAGCCGAGAGGAATTCGATTCGATCGAATTCGACGCAGCAGCAAGTGGTGATCATGCCGCAGCGGCTCGCCAGATGACACTGCTAGCCGCGACCGGGGCGGAGACAGCGGGGATGCCTAGGGCCGAGGCATTCCTGCGGGCCGGGGAGCAGTGGATGCTGGCTGACGATCCGGCCGAGGCAGCCTCCGGCTTCCGGCGCGCGATGGCGGACGGCGGGCCCGTGTTCGTGGACCCGCGGGTCCCGCTGGCCCGCGCCCTTTTTCAGCTGGGTAGGCCTGCCGAGGCCCAGGCCATTATCAGCAGGCTGAAGGCGGAAGGGCCATCCGACCCGCGGATCTGCGACATGCTGGCCGAATTGCTAGTGGAGCGCGCTGACCTCACCGGCGCGCTGGACTGGGCCACAGCGGGCGTAAAGCTGTGCATTAGCCAGGCGAGCCAGCCACGGGGCCCGCAGCGAGCAGACGATGAGTCAGAGCTGGGCCTGCTCCTGAGAATGCGCTACCGGATCCGCAACGACCTCGGCCTGCCTGAGGATGCCTACGACCGGCTGCTGGACGAGGGCTAGGCCAGGCAGCCGGCCGAGCGCCAGGCAGCGTTCGCGCGAGCTAGGCCGGCCCGGTACCGAGTTCCGCCGGTCGCTCTGCGCTAACCGTCAGTGAGTCTGTCGCCTCGTCCAGATCCACCCGGACCGTGTCGCCGTCGGCGATCTCGCCTGCAAGCAGGCTCCGCGCCAGCTTGTCGCCGATGGCTGACTGGATCAGCCGGCGAAGCGGGCGCGCCCCGTAGACCGGGTCGAAGCCGGTCAGGGCCAGCCACTCCCTCGCCTCCGGGGTCACGTCGAGGGTGAGCCGCCGGTCGGTGAGGCGGGCCTGGAGCCTGCTCACCTGCAGGTCAACGATCTCGGTCAGCTCCGCGGTCGTGAGCGCGTCGAAGATAATTACCTCGTCGAGACGGTTGAGGAACTCGGGCTTGAACGTGGCCCGGACGACGGCCATGACCTTCTCCCGCTTGTCTGCCTCATCCAGTGCTGGGTCGGCGATGAACTGCGAGCCGAGGTTCGAGGTCAGGATCAGGATCGTATTCCTGAAGTCCACGGTCCGGCCCTGGCCGTCGGTCAGCCGGCCGTCGTCGAGCACCTGCAGCAGGATGTCGAAGACCTCGCTGTGCGCCTTCTCCACCTCGTCGAGCAGGATCACGCAGTAAGGCCGCCGCCTGACGGCCTCGGTGAGCTGGCCGCCCTCGTCGTATCCGACATAGCCAGGCGGGGCTCCGACCAGGCGGGAGACCGAATGGCGCTCGGAGTATTCGCTCATGTCGATCCTGATCATCGCCCGCTCGTCGTCGAACAGGAACTCGGCCAGCGCCTTGGCCAGCTCGGTCTTGCCCACTCCGGTCGGGCCGAGGAACAAGAAGGAGCCGGACGGCCGGTCGGGATCGGCGATGCCGGCCCTGGACCGCCTGACCGCGTCCGACACGGCCTGCACGGCAGCCGACTGACCGACAAGTCGGTGCGCGAGCTCGTCTTCCATCCGGAGCAGCTTGCCTGTCTCGCCTTCCAGCAGGCGTCCGGCTGGGATGCCCGTCCAGGACGAGACGACATCGGCGACATCGTCAGGACCGACTTCCTCCTTGACCATCGGCCGGGCCGCGGGCACCGCAGGCTGACGGCCGTCGGATCCGGCGGCCGCGTCAGCGGCGGACTTCGTGTCCGCGGTCTCCGTCTCCTCGCTCGCTGCAGCGGCAGATGCCGCCGCCAGCTCGCGCTCGAGGGCGGGAATCTCCCCGTACATAAGCCGGGACGCGCCCTCGAAGTCGGCATCGCGCTGTGCCCGCTCGGCCTGCCCGCGCAGCTCGTCCAGCTGCTTCTTCAGCTCGCCGACCTTGTTCAGCCCGGCCTTCTCCCTTTCCCACCGTGCGACCAGCCCGGTGAGCTGCTCCTGCCGGTCAGCCAGGTCGGCTCGCAACCGCTCGAGCCGGTCCCTGCTGGCCGCGTCGTTCTCCCTGGCCAGGGCGAGCTCTTCCATCTTCATTCGGTCAACGGTTCGCTGCAGCTCGTCGATCTCGACCGGGCGGGAGTCGATCTCCATTCGCAGCCGGGACCCGGCCTCGTCGATAAGATCGATTGCCTTGTCGGGCAGGAACCTGGCCGTGATGTAACGATCAGACAGCATGGCCGCCGCGACGAGCGCCGCGTCGGAGATCTGGACCTGGTGGTGGGCCTCGTAGCGGCCCTTGAGCCCGCGGAGGATGGCGATCGTGTCCTCGGCCGACGGCTCGCCGATGAATACCTGCTGGAACCGCCGCTCGAGCGCAGGGTCCTTCTCGATTCGCTGCCGGTACTCATCCAGCGTGGTCGCGCCGACCATTCGCAGCTCACCTCGGGCCAGCATGGGCTTGAGCATGTTCCCGGCGTCCATGGCACCCTCGGCCGCGCCGGCGCCGACCACGGTGTGCAGCTCGTCGATGAAGGTGATGATCTGACCTTCGCTCTTGCGGATCTCGTTCAGCACGGCCTTCAGCCGCTCCTCGAACTCACCCCGGTACTTGGCGCCCGCCACCATGGCGCCGAGGTCGAGGGCGACGACCCGCTTATTCCGCAGCGACTCCGGCACGTCGCCAGCCACGACACGCTGGGCCAGGCCCTCAACGACGGCGGTCTTTCCGACACCTGGCTCGCCGATCAGTACCGGGTTGTTTTTGGTCCGGCGCGACAGCACCTGGATGACCCTGCGGATCTCGGCGTCGCGGCCGATGACAGGGTCGAGCTTGCCCTCGCGGGCGCTGCGGGTCAGGTCGACGCTGTACTTTTCCAGCGCCTGATAGGTGCCCTCCGGGTCTTGCGAGGTGACCTTTGCGTGCCCCCGGACCTGCTCAAAGGCGTCCACGAGCTGCTGCGGGCCTGCTCCAGCCTGCGTCAGCAGGGTGGCAGCCTGACCCCCGTCGCTGGCCAGGCCGACGAGAAGGTGCTCGGTCGAGATGTACTCGTCCTGCATTTCCTTGGCCCGCTTGCCCGCGGTGGCCAGAGCAGCCAGCAGCTGCCGAGATGTCTGCGGCGCGCTGACTGTCGCCCCCGCTGCCTGCGGCAGCCTGGACAGCTGCTCGGTGGTGGCCTTGAGCACCGCGACGGGGTCCGCGCCGACCGCGCGCAGCAGCGGAGCAGCCGTACCACCCTCCTGCTCGAGCAGGGCCGCTAGCAGGTGCAGTCCGTCCACGTTGGGGTTTCCGGCCGCAGCCGCGGTTCTTACCGCCTCGGACAGAGCCTCCTGGCTCTTCCTGGTCAGCTTGTCATCCATGGCGTTCTCCTGAAGATGGTGCAGACATTGGGAACGAGGCGCAGCCCGCTGAGCGCCTGCCTGCTAGCTGGCAACCCGCGGCTCAGCCTGAATTGGCCGGCCCGGCCGCTGCGGCCGGCCGGTCGTCGGAGACCGGGCGCGGCCGGGAACCGAGTCCTGAAGGGGTGATTGTGGCGGTAATCGAATCGGTCTCCTGGCCGGATGGCTGTGTGGGCCGGCCGGCACCTGCGTCACGGACCGGCACCAGGGCACCGGCCTCGGCGCGGCTGCGCAGCAGGCCCGCCAGCCGTGCAGCAACGGATCGGGTCGACTCGAGTTCGGCGCGCAGCTGGCTGATCTCCGCATGCATCTCAGCGATTCGCAGCCTGCTGCGCTGCTCGGCCAGCTCAAGTTCCAAAATGCGCTTAATCCCGGACAGGTTGATCCCCTCTTCCTGGGACAGTCGCTGTACCTCGCGCAGGATCAGGATGTCGCGCAGGGAGTAACGCCGGCCGCGTCCGGCAGCCCGGCCCGGCGAGACCAGGCCGAGGCGATCGTAGGCGCGCAGCGTCTGCGGGTGCAGGCCAGAAAGCTGGGCGGCTACCGAGATGACATAGACGGGTGTGTCATCAGAGAGCTCGAACTGACTGGTCATGTCATCTCCCTTCTGCCGTGAAGCAGTTAGCCGTTGGCCTGGCGCAGCAGGTCACCGCGCGGATCCGGTCCGGCGGTCGCGTCCCGGTACGCTTCCATCGCCGTTTTGGCCTTAGCGCCGAGATCGGTGGGCACCTGGACGTTGACGGTGACGAGCAAGTCGCCGTAGGTGCCGTCCTTGCGCCGGACGCCCTTGCCGCGGACCCGGAAGGTCCGGCCGTTCGGTGTTCCCGCCGGGATCCGCAGACTCACCGGCATGCCGCGGTGCGATGGCACCTTGATCTCGGCACCCAGTGCCGCCTCGGGAAACGTCACAGGAACGGTCAAGGTCAGGTTGTGGCCGGACCGGCCGAATACCTTGTGCGGCTCGACGTGCACCCGCACATAGAGGTCTCCGGGCGGCCCGCCGCGCTCACCGGGCGCGCCCTTGCCCGGAATCTTGATCCGCTGGCCATCGCCTACCCCGGCCGGAATCCTGGCCTGGATGGTCCGGCTGCTCAGGGCGCGCCCGCTGCCAGAGCAGGTCGGGCACGGATCGTCGACTACGAGGCCGCGACCGTGGCAGGTCTTGCACGGCTCGGAGAACGCGAAGCTCCCGAGATTCCTGCTGCCCTGACCGGTACCTTCACACGTCGGGCAAACCCTCGGCACTGTTCCGGCCTTGGCACCAGTTCCCATGCATACCTTGCAGGGGCCCTCGCCGGTAAGCCGCAGCGACACGGTAGCGCCCTCGATGGCATCACTGAAGGTCAGCGTCGTTTCGGTCTCTACGTCCGCACCGCGCCGTGGCCTGGCCTGCTGGGTGGTCGTGCCGCCCCGGTTGAAGACGCCGCCGAGCAGGTCCCCGAGCCGTCCGCCCGCGCTCCCTGCGGCACCGCCGAGCAGGTCGCCGAGATCGAAGCCGCCATAGCTGCCGCTCCCGGCCGTGCCTGGCATGCGAGGCCCGCCGCCGCCGAACAGCGAGCGCGCCTCGTCGTACTCCTTGCGCCGCTTCTCGTCGGACAGGACGGTGTAGGCCTCGGATATCTCCTTGAAACGCGCCTCAGCCTTCGCGTCCCCCTCGTTCGCGTCCGGGTGGTACTTGCGGGCAAGCTTCCGGTACGACTTCTTGATCTCGTCAGCGGACGCGCCCTTAGCCACCCCAAGGGTCTTGTAGTAATCCTTCTCGAAGAAATCCTTGGTGCTCAACGGGCCTCTCTTTGGAGCTATCTAGACGCCGGCTCCGTCGTCGCCGGGGTCGGCAGACGAGTCCGGCTCGACGCTGCCAGTGTCCGGCGGCGGGCCAGCCTCGCCGGCTGGCTCCGCGACGGCCACCCTCGCCGGGCGGATAATCCGCTCGCCGACCCGGTAGCCGGGCTGCAGTATGCGGACGCAAGTAGGCTCGTTGACTTCGTCCGAGTACTCGTGCATGAGCGCTTCGTGCAGCATCGGGTCGAACGCGTCGCCGTTCTCGCCGTAGGAGGTCAGGCCGAGCTTGACCGCGATCGACTCAAGCGACTCAGCGACCGACTTGAACCCGCCGGACAGTTCGCCGTGCTCCCTCGCCCGGCCTATATCGTCGAGCACGGGCAGCAGTTCGTGCAGTACGTTGGCTAGCGCCTGCTCCCGGACCGCGAGCCTGTCACGCTCTACCCGCTTGCGGTAGTTGGCGTACTCCGCCTGCAGCCGCTGCAGGTCGGCAGTTCGCTCTGCGAGCATGGTGGCCGCCTGACTGGCCTTCGCCTCAGCGTCTTCCACGCGCACCGCATCCGAGTCGGCGGTAGCACCCCCGCCGGTGGCGGGCGCGCCAGCAGCGCCAGCAGCCGGTCCGGTCCTGCCAGGCTTGGACACAGAGTGCCGGCCCGGCCGGGGCTGGCCGCCCTGGCCACCCGGCCCGCGCTGCTGCGGGCCGGGCTCTGCGGTTTCACGCACCTTGCCAGTCGCCGGATCAATCCGCCTTCGATCTCGGATGATCGGGCCCTGGCCCTGGTCTTCTGTCGGGCTCATCAGGCGGCGCCGCCCTCCTGATCGGCCGGCTTGTCGTCGTCCACGATCTCGGCCTCGACGACGTCATCGTCCTGACCCTCGCCAGCCTCGGGACCGGACTCGCCTGCCTGCGCGCTCGCGGCCTGCGCCTGCGCGTAGATGGCGGTGCCCATCTTCTGGCTCACCTGCGCCGCGTGCTCGCTGGCAGTCTTGATCGCCTCGGTGTCGGTGCCCTCAAGTGACTTCTTCAGATCGGCGATCGCCGACTCGACCTCGGACTTGACGTCGTCGGGGACCTTGTCGGCATTCTCGGAGAGGAACTTCTCCGTGGTGTAGGCGAGCGACTCAGCCCGGTTGCGGACCTCGGCTTCCTCCCGGCGCTGGCGGTCTTCCTCGGCGTACTTCTCGGCGTCCGCCATCATCCGCTCGATGTCATCCTTGCCTAGGGCGGAGCCGCCAGAGATGGTCACGGACTGCTGCTTGCCGGTGCCCAGGTCCTTCGCCGAGACGTTGACGATGCCGTTGGCGTCGATGTCGAAGGTGACCTCGATCTGCGGGATGCCGCGCGGCGCGGGCGCCAGGCCGGCGAGCTCGAACATGCCGAGCTTCTTGTTGTAAGCGGCAATCTCGCGCTCGCCCTGGAACACCTGGATCTGCACCGACGGCTGATTGTCGTCGGCAGTGGTGAAGATCTCCGACCGCTTTGTCGGGATCGTGGTGTTGCGCTCGATGAGCTTGGTGAAGATCCCGCCCTTGGTCTCGATGCCAAGCGACAGCGGGGTCACGTCGAGCAGCAGGACGTCCTTGACCTCGCCCTTGAGCACGCCAGCCTGCAGGCAGGCGCCGACGGCCACAACCTCGTCGGGGTTGACGCCCTTGTTCGGCTCCTTGCCGCCGGTCAGGTCCTTGACCAGGTCGACGACGGCAGGCATTCGCGTCGAGCCGCCGACGAGGACAACGTGGTTGATCTCGCTCAGCTTGACCCCGGCGTCCTTGATCACCTGCTGGAACGGCGCCTTGCACCGGTCAAGCAGGTCGGAGGTCATCTTCTGGAACTCGGCCCTCGTGAGCTTGGTGTCCAGGTGCAGCGGGCCCTGTTCTGAGTGGGTGATGTACGGCAGGTTGATCTGCGACTCGGTCGAGCTAGACAGCTCGATCTTGGCCTTCTCCGCAGTCTCCCGCAGCCGCTGCAGGGCCATCTTGTCCTTGGACAAGTCGACGCCGTAGCTGTTCTTGAAGTCCTTCACCAGCCAGTCCACGATCTTCTGGTCCCAGTCGTCGCCACCGAGGTGGTTGTCGCCGCTGGTCGCCTTGACCTCGACGACTCCCTCGCCGACTTCCAGGAGCGATACGTCGAAGGTGCCGCCGCCCAGGTCGAAGACCAGGATCGTCGCCTCGCCCTCCTTCTCCAGGTGGTAGGCGAGCGCAGCCGACGTGGGCTCGTTGATGATCCGCAGGACGTTCATCCCGGCGATCTGGCCGGCTTCCTTGGTGGCCTGCCGCTGTGCATCGCTGAAGTACGCGGGCACCGTGATCACCGCATCGGTGATGGTCTCACCAAGGTAGGCCTCGGCGTCGCGCTTCAGCTTCTGCAGAATAAAGGCGCTGATCTGCTGCGCCGTGAACTTCTTGCCGTCGATGGACACCGTCCAGTCGGTCCCCATCTGGCGCTTGACCGAGCGAATCGTCCGGTCAACGTTGGTTACAGCCTGCCGCTTCGCTACCTCGCCGACGAGAACCTCGCCATTCTTGGCGAAGGCCACCACCGATGGCGTGGTCCGCGATCCCTCGGCATTGGCTATGACCGAGGGCTCTCCGCCCTCGAGGACGGCGACAACCGAGTTGGTCGTCCCTAGGTCGATGCCTACCGCACGTGCCATGTGTCCAGTCCTTGGATTGATCGTAGTGCTGAATATTGAGTCTTGATGGCTCAAGTTTGCCATGCTGCGCGTCAGTTGGCAAATGACTTGAGTCGAGAACGCTCAACTCTGTTTGGGGGTTCTGGGTGTGCCGTGTGAGCTGCGCAAACGTTGCAGCTGCCAGTCCTGCGGGCGAGGCGGGAGTGCTACGACCACGTTAGCCGCACGCCATCGCGGGCAGTAGGGCCAGCACCGAAGGGAACAGCACGAGCAGTAGAAGGGTGATATACCTCTATGACTCCGCTTATACCTATCGTAATCGGGCTCGCTATCGTGCTTCTGGCCGTGGGTACCCCCTACTGGCTTACTCATCGGCGCATGACCGCGCAGCACGATCCCGCGGAGACACGCAGCTATCTGGAGGCCGCCGGCAAGTCGGCGCAGGACGTGGCTTCCGGGGGTCCCGGCCGGCCACTGGAGGGCCGGGGCATTCCGAGGACGATGTCGCGGGCGCCCTGGACCGGCGATGCGGGAGCCAGCCAGCAAGCGAACTCAGACGCCGTCTAATCGGAGCAGCTCGCGGCCTGCGGTAGTCCCCGTGACCTGCCGGTTAGGCCAGAGAGCCGGCTGCCCATCCCAGCCAGTCGCTGGCCACCGAGAACGGAACGGAGCGCGAAAAGTAGCGCGATCTGGGCCTCCGCCCGGCCCGCGGGCCGCGCGTGGATCGGTTGACCAGGAGCAGGTCGCGGCTGGCGGCAGGTACCGTAGCACTACACCGGGGCCGGGCGGCGCTGGCGACGATGCTTGGCGACCTCCCGCACCGGCTCGGCTGGCACTCATCGGCAGGAGGATGGGCAGTGCCGCTGGACGGACCACCCCTCGATGGGGCTGCCAGGCTGGCGGGCGTGCCTGCAGCCGGCCAGCCGGACACGGCAGCGGATCCGGCATCGCGAGCGCATCCCGTCAGCAGTGCCGCAACCGCGACCGGCAGCGGTACGCCGGACAGCGGCGAGGCCGGGGCTGACCGGCGCAGCAGAGCTGACCTAGCCCCATGGCTCATCGCGGTGGCGGTCTTCGCCGCGTACACCGTCATCTCCGTCTTCCGCTACCTGCGACGCGACCCAACCTCATGGGACCTGGGCATATTCACGGAGTACGTCAAGCAGTACGCCCATCTCCAAGCACCTATTGTCGACATCAGAGGTGCCGGGGTAGATCTGCTCGGCGATCACTTCCACCCGATCGTGGCGCTGATCGCACCGTTCTTCCTGCTCTTCCCCACCTCGGCAACGCTGCTCGTCGCGCAGGCGCTGCTGGCCGCGGTATCGGTGCTGCCCGTCTACCGAGCCGGAGCGGCCTTGCTCGGTGTCGGTGCCGGCCGGGCCATCGCAGCCGCCTACGGCTTCTCCTGGGGCTTGCAGCAGATGGTGAACTACGACTTCCACGAGATCGCGTTCGCCGTTCCGCTCCTTGCCTTCTCGCTGTCGGCGCTCGTCAGGGGACGGATGCGGACCGCAGCGCTGTGGGCGCTGCCGCTGGTGTTCGTCAAGGAGGACCAGGGTTTCACGCTGGCCGCCATCGGGCTCATTATCGTGTTCGCCTACCGCCGCCGCGGTCTTGGACTCTTTCTGGCCGGCTGGGGCCTGCTCTGGTCACTGCTGGCAATCCTTGTGATCATCCCGCACTTCAACGCCGCGCACACGTACGCGTACTGGTCGCAAGCGGGCGCCATCAATCCGGCAACGGGTCACTTCTCGATCGGCGGCCTGTGGACCAGGCTGAGCGACGGAGCGTCCACCAAGTTGCCGACGCTCGCCCTGATCTTGCTGCCGACGGCATTCATCGCGCTGCGCTCGCCGCTTGTGCTGGCGGTGCTTCCCAGCCTGGCGCTGCGGTTTATCGGCGAGAACCCCGCGTACTGGGGCACGCAGTGGCACTACAACGCCACGGTGATGCCGATAGTCTTCATCGCCGCCATCGACGGGATGGCCCGGCTGCGGGCTAGCCAGGCCCGACGGCTGGCGGGAGAGCCGCGAGGGCCAACCTCGGCCGTGCCAGCTGTCGGGCCAGCTGTCGGGCCAGCCGGCGGCCAGGCAAGCCCGGCAAGGCCGGGCAGGCTCGGCTCCGTCCTCGGCCATTACGGCGCGGCCGTGATGCTCGGGCTTTGCGCCGGGCTGGCCTTCCAGTTCCCGCTTAGCTCGCTGTGGACACCGGCCACCTACACGCTCGGCCCGCATGTCGCGGCGGAGAACGCGGCCATGGCACTGGTTCCCAGCGGCGCCACCGTGGCCACCGACCTGGACCTGCTCGCACCGCTGGCCGCCAGGACCGACACGTTCTGGCTAGGCAACTTCTCGACGAACCCGGCCACCGAGTACGTCGTGTTCGACACCGAAAGCACCGACTGGCAGCCGCCACCGCCGAACGTGCTGACCTTCGTCGAGGGCATCTCCCATCACACGTACCGGCAGATCTTCTACTCCGACGGCGTCTATGTGTTCCGCCGCAGCGGCTAGCGGCGCCAGGCGGCGTCGGGCCGGAGGTGCGCGGCCATGACTTCGGCCGTGCAGTTGCCTGCCGCACCTGGCGCCGACGCTGCCGGGTCGGCCGCCAGCGCCCGATACCGGGCCCCGGCCCTGATTACCGCGTGCTACGTGATCGCCGCCGCGGCACTAACCTGGCACCTCTGGGCGCATCCGTCGTCGGCCACCGTGGCAGGCAACCCGTCGGACACCAGCCTGTTCGCCTGGTTCCTGCGCTACGAGGCAACCGCAGTCGTGCATGGCAGGCTGCCCTCGCTGGTCACCACGACGATGAACGTGCCGCAGGGTGTCGGCCTCATGTGGAACATGAGCCTGCTGCTGCCTGGCATCTTGCTGACGCCGATCACCGTGCTGGCCGGGCCGCAGGTCAGCATCACGGTGCTGCTCACTGTCGGCTTCGCGGGATCGGCGGCCAGCTTGTGCTACGTGCTGCGCAGGTACGGGGCGAGCTTGCCCGCGGCCGCGGTGGGCGGCGCAGTCTACGGCTTCTCGCCCGCGCTTACCCATGCGGCAATCGGGCATTATCAGCTGCAGTTCGCCGTGCTCCCGCCGCTCATCATCGATGCTGTGCTGCGCCTGTGCCTGGGTACTGCCCGGCCGTTGCGTACCGGCGGCTGGCTCGGCCTGCTGGTCAGCGCGCAGGTGTTCATCGGCGAGGAGCTCCTGGCCATCACGGCCATAGCGGCGGTGCTTCTCGTTGCCGTGCTGGCCGTTTCGCGCCCGCACGCTGCCGCCGGCGCCGTCAGGCGCCTTGCCGCCGGGCTGGCCGCGGCCGCCGCAGCGACGCTGGTCCTGGCCGGCTGGGCGCTGCGAGCCCAGTTCTTCGGGCGGCTGAAAATGACGGGCAGCGCCTTCGAGCCGGACTTCTACAAGAACGACTTGTATGGCTTCTTTACCCCGTCGAGTGCTCAGCTCCTGCACACCAGCGCGAGCGTCGCCGCGGCCGCCAGGTACCAGGGTGGCCAGCCCGAGTACCTGGCTTACCTCGGCGCGCCGCTGATACTCGTGCTCGCGGTGATCGCCGTGGTCTTCTGGCGGCACCTCGCGGTCAGGGCGTGCGCGGTGACGCTGGCGGTGCTGAGCCTGCTGTCACTCGGGGTACATCCGCTGATCAACGGAACCGTGCACGCGAGCGTCTCCCTGCCGTGGGGCTGGCTGGCGAACCAGCCACTGCTGGCCGCATTGCTGCCCAACAGGCTGTCACTGGTGGCCGACGGCGCAGCGGCCGCGCTGCTTGCCTTCGGCCTCGACTTGATCTGGCTGCGTCTGAGCAAGACGCGGCTTGGCGAGCCGTGGGGAGCCGCCCTCGCCGCGGTGATCGTGCTAATGGCCGTTGGTCCGCTGGTGCCTACTCCATTGCCCGCTGCGCCGGCCGATCCGGTTCCCGCCGGCTGGTCCGTTACACTGGGTGCGCTGCATCTGCCGCCGGATGCCAGGGTGCTGGTCGTTCCCGTGCCCACGCCGACGCTCGATAACGCCATGCGCTGGCAGGCCCAGGGCGGTCAGCGGATCTCGCTGATCGGCGGGTACTTCGAGGGACCCGCCTGGAATGGCCACGCCTACATCGAGGGAAACGGCCTGCCGCCGCTCGCCTACTACTTGGACAACCTATGGGCGGGGAACGCATCCGGTCCGGCGCCCGCCGCCTCGCAGGTATCAGCCGACCTCGCTTACTGGAAACCGGCCGCCGTGCTGGCCGACGCGGCGTCCCAGCCGTCGCTACGGCGATATCTGGAGCAGCTGTTCGGGCCGCCAACGATCAGCTACGGCAGCATGCTCGGCTGGCGGCTGGGGCACAACTAGCCAGCGCCCGCACCGCGCTGTAAGTTACCGCACAGTAGCATCGTGCCACGCGCTGTTGCTCACTGGCTGCGAACGGCATCGGCGTACGCTGTCACCCAAAACGCCGTATCTGGAGGTCTCCTTGGCGCTGCGGATCATCATTGGCCTGGTCCTGACGGTGATCGCGGCGGCGATTGCCGGACGCCGCATGTGGTGGCTCTACCGCCTGGGCGCAGCCGGCCAGCCGGCCCCCGAGCGGATCGAGGCGCTGCGCGAGCATCCCGTAGAGGGAGCCGAGACGCAGGTCACGCAGGTGATCGGGCAGCGCAAGCTGCTGCAGTGGACGGTGCCAGGCGTTGCCCATGCGCTGACCTTCTGGGGTTTCATCGTCCTGTTCCTGACCATCATCGAGGTCTACGGCGATCTGTTCAGCAAGCATTTCGTCATCCCGCTTATTGGCACCTGGGCTTGGGTGGGATTTCTGGAGGACCTGTTCGCGGTGGCGGTCCTGGTCGGCATCGTCACGTTCGCGATCATCCGGCTGCGGTCCGACCCCAAGCGCGAGGGGCGCGAGTCCCGGTTCTCCGGCTCGCACACCGGCGCCGCGTGGCTGGTACTGCTGGCCATATTCCTGGTGATCGCGACCTTGCTTGTCTACCGGGGCGCGCAGATCAATACCGGCGACTTCCCGTACCCCAAGGGTGCGTTCGCGTCGCAGATCGTTGGTCACTGGCTGCATCCGCTCGGCGCGGCCAACAAGGGCATCGAGACCGCGTTCATCCTGCTCCAGCTTGCGGTCATCCTAGGCTTCGGCATCTTCATCACCTACTCCAAGCACCTGCACATCGTGGTGGCACCAATCAACGTGCTGTTCTCCCGCCGTCCAGACGGCCTCGGTCCGCTGCAGCCGATGCGATCCAACGGAAAGGTGCTCGACTTCGAGGAGGCTGATCCCGACGCGGACGTGTTCGGCATCGGCAAGATCGAGGACCTCAGCTGGAAGGGCATGCTCGACCTGGCCACCTGCACCGAATGCGGGCGGTGTCAGTCGCAGTGCCCCGCCTACGCCACCGGCAAGCCGCTCTCGCCCAAGATGATCATCCTTGAGCTGCGCGACCATGCCCTGGCCAAGGCGCCGTATCTGCTGGCCGATTCCGACGAGGCCCGCGCCGCGCTGCCCGAAGCAGTCAGGGCCGAGGCGCAGCGCCCCATCATCGGCGACGCGGATGCCCACGGTGTCATTCACCCAGACGAGCTGTGGTCGTGCACGAACTGCGGCGCGTGCGTGGAGGAGTGCCCGGTAGACATCGAGCACATCGACCACATCACCGGCATGCGACGGCACCAGGTGCTGGTGGAGTCCGCCTTCCCGGCGGAAGCCGGCACCATGCTGAGGAACCTGGAGAACAAGGGCGACCCGTGGGGGATGGGCGGGAACAAGCGGACCGATTGGATGACCGACCTCGACTTCGAGGTCCAGGTGATCGACGGCCCGATCGGCGCCGACGTCGAGTACCTGTTCTGGGTGGGCTGCGCCGGAGCGCTTGAGGACCGGGCCAAGAAGACCACTAAGGCGATCGCGCAGCTGCTGCACACGGCCGGAGTGAACTTCGCGGTGCTCGGGCCGGCCGAGTCCTGCACTGGTGATCCAGCTCGGCGGATGGGCAACGAGTTCGTCTACAGCATGCTGGCGCAGCAGAATATCGAGACGCTGAACGAGGCCGGCGTCCGCAAGATCGTGGCCAGCTGCCCGCACTGCTTCAACACCATCGCCCGCGAGTACCCGCAGCTGGGCGGCAACTATGAAGTCTTGCACCACACCCAGCTGCTGGCTCGGCTGGTGGCCGACGGCAGGCTCACGCCGGTCAGCCCGATCGAGGAAAAGATCACTTACCACGACCCCTGTTTCCTCGGCCGGCACAACCGGGTATTCACCGCGCCAAGGGAGATCATGGAACAGGTGCCCGGCGTGCAGAGCCAGGAGATGCACCGGTGCAAGGAGCGCGGGTTCTGCTGCGGTGCCGGCGGCGCCAGGATGTGGATGGAAGAGCGGATCGGCAAACGGATCAACACCGAGCGGATCGACGAGGCGCTGGGCACCGACCCGGACACCATCTCCACCGGCTGCCCTTACTGCCTGGTCATGCTGGGCGACGCGGTGGCTGCGAAGAAGAGCTCCGGCGAGGCCAAGGAGTCTCTCGAGGTGGTGGACGTCGCCCAGCTGCTGGTCAGGTCGGTGCAGGTGCCGGTGTCCGTCGGGGCGCCGCAGCCCGAGCCTGGCACCGAGCAGCCGGACAGCGACGCCTCCCCGGCTGGCGCGGCCGAGGCCTGCGGTCAGGAAGACCAGGCGTGAGTGGACTCGCGGCGGGCTGAGTCGTTCAGCGACGGCGTCTTCGCGGTCGCGATCACGATCCTGGTCTTCAACCTGCTGCCCATCGCCGACAAGACCGCCTTTCCCGGCCTGGGCACGGTGCCGCTCAGCGCCGCGAACCTGGGGCATTTCTGGCCTGCCTACCTGGCCTACGTGGTCAGCTTCCTGACGATCGGGATCATGTGGCTGAACCACCACACGATGCTGGCGCAGGTCACGAAGATTGACAGGATCGTGCTGGTGCTGAACCTGTTCCTGCTGATGGGCGTGGTGGCGATCCCCTTTCCGACGGCGCTGGTCGCCGACCATCTCACCGGTATCAACGGCAGCGGCGGCCAGGCCAAGGTGGCGGCCGTTACCTACGGCCTGGTCATGATCGCCATCTCGGTGGGTTTCGCGTCGACATGGACGTACGTGGCCGTGCATCGCGAGAAACTCGGCGCCCGCCACCCGCGCGTGCGCAGCCTGTCCACCACGCTGAGGTTCACCGCCGGCAACGCAGGCTATGTGGCCGGGACACTAATCGCGCTGGTCTCGCCCATCGCGGCGCTGATCATGTTCGGACTGCTCGCTGTCTACTACCTCTTCGAGCACCTACCCGATCCGGCCGGGGGCGACGACCAGGCCACAGACGAGGCGTAGCTGCCTGGCGGTCTTGCCGCTGCCTGGCGGGTCTTGCCGGGGCCTAGGGAACCGTGCGCACCGGCAGCCAGACGCGCACCTTCGTGCCCTTGCCCGGCCTGGACTCGAGCGTCGCCCGGCCACCGTGGGCAGTCGCGATCGCCTGCACGATCGAAAGGCCCAGGCCGCTACCGCTGCGGCGCTCGGCCTTCGGCTGCTCACCGGCGAGGCCAGCACCGTCAGCCAGGCCGCCACCAGTAGCCGCGCCGACCCCGTCGGCGGAGCCTGCCCCGGCCGGGTGTGCGGCGCCCTCGTATACGCTGGCCGGCGCCGCGGCGCGGCCGTACCGGTGGGGGTCAGGCACGCTGTCGCGGGCCGGTGTCCAGCTGTCAGCGCTGCGCTCCGAGGCCCGGTGGAATCTGTCGAAGGCGCGAACGGCGTCGCCGGCTGACATGCCTGGCCCGGCGTCGGCCACCTCGAGCAGCACCCCGCCGGCAATCGCGCCGAGCCGGACCGCTACCGGTGTTGTCACCGGCGTATGCGCCCGGACGTTAGCAAGCAGGTTGGCGAGGACCTGCCGGACTCGAGGCTCGTCCACCACCGCCACAAGGCGCTGCGGCGCCTCGGCTCGGACCGGCCGCTGCGGCTCTACGGCCACCGCATCGGCCACGGCATCCCTGACGATGCTGGCCAGGTCGGTCTCGGTCAGGTCAAGCGAGGAGGTGCGGTCCAGCCTGGCGAGCTCGAGCAGCTCAGCTACCAGCGTGCTCATTCGCTCGGCCTCCTGCTCGATCCGGCGCATCGCGTTCGGCAGCTGATCGGGGCCTAGCGCACCTTGCCGGTACAACTCCGCGTAGCCCCGGATGGTGGTCAGCGGGGTTCGCAGCTCGTGCGACGCGTCCGCGGCGAACTCGCGTACCTTCTGCTCCGAGTGCAGCCGCGAGCTGAAAGCCTGCTGGATGCGGTCCAGCATCGTGTTGATCGACGAGCCCAGCCTGCCAACCTCGGTCTGGTCATCGGCATCGGGCATCCGCGCAGTCAGGTCACCGCGTGCGCTGATGTCATTCGCCGCCCTGGTCATCTGATCGAGTGGGTCGAGGCCGCGGCCGATCAGCCACTCGCCGCCCAGCGCCACCAGCGCGATCAGCGCGGCGCCGGTGATCAGCTCGGCGATGATGAATCCGCGCACCTGCGTCGGGCTGGTGCTAACCGGCTCGGCCACGAACATGATGGCCCGGCCGGTCGGCGCTGTCTGTCCGTCCGCTATCAGGGGTGCCCACCTGCTGACCACGCTCAGCTGGTTGTCCACGTCGATAGGCTTGCAGCGCGCGAACGCGAAGGGCTGGCAGCCGCGCGCATTGATCAGCGCGGCGGCCTGGGCGAGGTCGCCCTGGGCTGCGAGCCCCCTGATCATGGCGAAGCCGGGCCCCTGTAGCTGGGCGTTGACCACCGCCGCCAGCTGCGTGGACAGCGCGTTGCTCGTCAGCGGCGTCGCGACCAGCTGGGACCGGAACGGAACCTCGACGACGATGTAGCCCTGTGGCTTGGTCTGCAGGAACTGCGTGAGCAGCGCTGGCGCCTCTACAGTCAGGCTGACCAGGTTCCTGGCCCGAGTTTCGAGGTTGGCGTCGGCCTGAGTGATCTGCGAGTCCACCCTGCGAGCTAGCAAGTAGGTGCTCACGGCGCCCATGACGACAAGCAGGACCGTCGTCACCCCCACGAGCATCACCAGCATCCGCCCTCGCAGGGAGAGCTTGCGCGACCCGCTCATCCGGATGGCTCAGCCGGATTAAGGTGATCCCGCCGCTCGGGCCGCAGGATGTACCCGACCCCGCGCTGGGTGTGAATGAGGGGTGGGCCAAGCGGATCGAGCTTGCGCCGCAGGTAGCTGACATAGGTTTCGACGATCTGAGATTCGCCTGCGTAGTCCCAGCCCCAGACCTGCTCAAGCAGCTGCGCCCTGGTGAGCACCCGGCCCTGGTGCCGCATCAGGTAGGCGAGCAGGCGGAACTCGGTGGGTGACAAATCAACCGGCACGCCGCCGCGGTGAACGGTCCAGCGCTCCTCGTCGAGCTGCAGGTCGGCAACCAGGAGCGGCCCGGCATCGCGGGCCTCCCGCTCCCCGGTGGCTGTCCGCGAAGCGCGCCTGAGCACGGCGCGAACCCTGGCGACCAGGGCCTCTACCGAGAAAGGCTTCGTGACGTAGTCGTCGCCACCGATCGCGAGGCCGGTCACCGTGTCGGAGGAGGTGTCTCTGGCAGTCAGGAAGATCACCGGGACCTCGTTGCCCGCCAGTCGGAGCCGCCGGCAGACCTCGAAGCCGTCCATGTCCGGCATCATGACGTCCAGCACTATCAGGTCCGGCTTGCTGGCCTCTGCCTGCCGCAGTGCATCATTCCCGCTGGCGGCGGTGGTGACCGAGCAGCCGTGGAACTTCAGCGCCACCTGGACGAGCTCACGGATGTTGGGCTCGTCGTCCACGACGAGCACCTGAGGTATGCGGTCGTTCTCTGTCATGACGTCCTGGCTTACCGATCGGCGCGTGCCGCCGGAGTGATCGCGGCATGCCGGGGCATTCCGGCGTCACGAGGCTACCGCTAAGGCCGGGTCGTTGAGTCCCGCGGCGTGCCTGGCCAGGGGGCGCGGGTGCGCTAGCCGGCCGGGCTGATGCGGATGAGCTTGGCGTCATTTGTGCCAGCCACCACCTGTCCGGCTACCAGCACCTGGTCGCCCACCGCCAGCTTGCTCTGCGCCACCTGCTGGCCGCTCTGCCTGATCTGGGTGTTGCTGACGATGTCCCAGGTCCAGCGCGTGCCGTCTGGCGCTTCCACCGTCACGACTGACCCGGCTACGGATTGAACGATGCCGCGCTCGAATGCGATGGTCCGGGTTCCGGTCTTGGCCTGGAAGGTGACCTGGCCGTGAATGCCGCCGCCGAGGACGAGCCTGACCAGCGGGTTGGCGCACAGCAAGTGGAGGCGGCGGGCCACGAGGGGGTGGCCGCTGCTCAGTGCCTTCTCGGCCAAGCGCTGGCACTGGCCGCTAGCGGCGCCGGGCGAAGTAGCGCCGGGCGAAGTAGCGCCGGGATTACTGGTTGTAGCAGCGGATGCGCCGCCGGTCAGTACGATTCCGATCGCGGCGCCACCGCCTAGCAGCACCGTCGCGGCCGCGATAGACGCGGCGACCCGGCGGGCCCGGCCGACGGGCTTGCGGGCCGCAGGCGGCGCGGGCGGCGGGGTGGACGGACCGTCCTGGTTAACGTTCTGGTACTCCATGGCAGTCAGTATCGGCCCCGATCATGGGAAAACGCGAATGCGAGGCTGGGAACATGCTGGGAAACCACGCAGCCCCGGCTGGAGGTTTTCTGGCCTGGCCGGGCCGGATGCCTACATGCGCTCGGGCACCGGGATGCCGAGCAAGCCGAGCCCGGTGGTCAGCACCCGCAGCGTGAGCGCGGCCAGGGCCAGCCTGCTGGTTCGCACTCCGTCCCTGGCGGTCAGCACCGGGCACTGCTCGTAGAACGTGGTGAACGAGCTGGCCACGTCGAACAGGAAGCCCGCCAGCTTGTGCGGCTCCGCGGTGGCGGCCGTAGCCTCCACCGCCCGGCCAAGCCCGAGCAGCTGCAGGGCAAGGGCCCGCTCGGCCGGCGTGCCGAGCTCGATGGGGCCGGTGGCATGGGCCGGGTCGATCCCGGCGCGATGGAATATGGACCGGATCCGCGCGGTAGCGTACTGCAGGTATGGCCCGGTGTTGCCTGTCAGTGCCAGCAGCTGGTCGAAGTCCAGCACATAGCTCGAGTCACGCGCCACCGACAGGTCGCCGTACTTGAGCGCTCCGATGCCTACTGCCTCGGCGATCTGGTCACGCTGCCCAGGGTCGTCGTACCGCTCGGCGATGACCTTCTCGGCCCGCTCGACGGCCTCGTCGATCAGGCTGGCCAGCTTGACCTGCTCCCCGGTCCTGGTCTTCAGCCGCTGGCCACCGGGCCCGGTCATCAGGCCGATCACCGCATGCTCGGCCGTTGACGGCGGCGTCAGCCAGCCCGCCTGCGTGGCTGTCTCAAACACCATCTCCAGGTGCTGGTGCTGCTCGGAGCCGACAACATAGATGAGCCTGGTCGCGCCCAGGTCCTTGAGCCGGTACCTGATTGCCGCCAGATCGGTGCTGTCATAGCCGTAACCACCATCGCTCTTGCGCAGCATCAGCGGCTGCGGCTTTCCGTCCCTGCCGGTGAACCCCGGCGGGAACGTGCACAGCGCGCCGTCGCTGATGACCGCAAGCCCGCGCTGCTCTAGCTCGGTGCAGACCTCGGCCAGCATCGGCTGGTAGAAGCTCTCCGGCGCCATGTCGGCGTCGGTCAGGGTTATGTCCAGCCGGGAGTAGAGCCTGCGCAGATAGTCCATCGAGTCGTCCACCAGAAGCTGCCACAGCTGCATCGACTGTGCCTGGCCGGCCTGCAGAGCCACCAGCCGTCGCCTGGACCGGTCGGCAAACGCGGGGTCACCGTCGAACTTGGCCCGCGCCGCCTGGTAGAAGGCAGTGAACTCGCCGGCTGCCAGCTGGTCGTAGGTGACCTGCTCGCCCACATCCACCGCGTGCTCGATCAGCATGCCGAATGGGGTGCCCCAGTCGCCAAGGTGCGCGGCCCTGATCACCGCATGACCCAGGTACTCGAGCACCCTGACGATGGCATCGCCGACGACCGTAGGCCGCAAATGGCCGGCGTGCAGCTCCTTGGCGACGTTCGGGCCCGAGTAGTCCACCACTATCTTCTGGGCCTGTGCCGCCTGCGGCACGCCGAGCCGTCCGTCGGCGAGCTGGATATCGGACTGGCTGGCAATCCAGCTGTCCTTGAGCGTGATGTTTACGAAGCCGGGCCCGCTGACCTCAGCCGCCTCCACCTCTGGCGAGCTCGCAAGGCCAGCCGCAATGAGCTCCGCGACCTCGCGCGGCGGCTTGCCGATACGCCTGGCCAGCGACATGGCGGCATTGGCTTGATAGTCGGCGAATGCGGACGGCCGGATCAGCGGGTCTGTCGTCGCGAACTCGGCACCCAGCTGATCCGCCAGTGCCTGCTGGACGAGCAGTCCGAGCGCTGCCTCCGGGTCGGTCATTTCCATAGCCTACCGGCCGCCGGCTGGCCGGCCCGGCGGACTGCCGTGGCCAGCCAGCCGGCGACAGGAGGCCATCGCGGGCTAGCATGCCTTACTGGCGGCGCAGGAAATGCCTGGCCGGGCCGAGCCGCTCCCTGATCCGCTCGGTGATCCGCCGGTCGGCAAGCTCGGCGGCGAGGCGGCACGCTGCTGCTGCCCCCCTTGCCCGCACGGCACCATGCGCGATCACCACTGTTGCCTCCAGGCCGAGCAGGGCCGCGCCGCCATAGCTCTCTGAGTCCAGCCGCGCCGCCAGCTCGCGCAACCCGCGCCGCTGGAACAGCGTGCCGATCCGGGCCGCGCGGGTCCCGCGAAGGGCCTCCCGCAGCTGATCTGCCGCGAAGCCTGCGGTGCCCTCCAGGGTCTTGAGCGCCACGTTCCCGGTAAAGCCGTCGGTGACGATGACGTCGACCCGCCCGGCGAGCAGGTCCCCGCCCTCGACGTTGCCAACGAAACTGATAGGAAGGCCCGCGTGCGGCGGATCCTCGTCGAGCAGCTCGTATGCGCGCCTGGCCAGCTTGTTGCCCTTGCCCGGCTCGGCCCCGATGGTCAGCAGCCCGACCCGCGGCTCGGTAATGCCGAAGGCCGTCTGCGCGTATGCGACTCCCAGCTGGGCGAACTGGACGAGCATCTCGGGTTTGGGATCAGCGATCGCGCCGGCGTCGATCAGAATCGTCGGGGTCGGTCTTGTCGGCAGGCCCACCGCGAGGGCGGGCCGGGTGACGCCAGGCAGCGGCCGCAGTCGCATCTGCGCGGTCGCAACGATCGCGCCGGTCGACCCGGCCGACATGACTGCCGCGGCCTGGCCGCGGCGGACAAGCTGGCAGGCAACCGCGATGCTGGATCGGGGCCGGCGCCAGCTGGCAAGCGCACCCTCGTCCATGGCCAGTGAGTCCTCTGCAGGCACGATCTGCACGTTGGCGATGGGCCCGTGCTTGGCCAGCAACGGCCGCAGCAGGCCGGGACGTCCGGTAAGTACGATCTGAGTGCCCAGCTCACGGGCGGCCGCAACGGCTCCGGCTACTATCTCCGCGGGTGCATGGTCCCCGCCCATGGCGTCGACTGCGATTAGCTTGTGCGCCGCCACGTTCACCAGGCCGCTCGCGTGCGACTCTACGGTGCCCGGCTCCTCGTCACTGGCTACCAGGCCGGCTGGTGGCGGGGCAGATCCCGGCATGTCGCCAAGCTTCTCACTTGTGCGGACTCAGCTGGCCAGCAGGCGCCGCCAACCAGCGCCTCCCGCCCCAGGACGTCACATCGCTAAAGTCGTACATACGGGTACTCAGTGCCGTACCGTGGCTGTTAATCGGGTTTGGGGCCCGGCAATGGGGTACTTCGGGGATTCACGGATGCAGGCAACGCAGGGTTGTTCCTGAGCGTTTCCTAATCGTGACCTCTAAAGCTGGTCTGAGGGTAACGTCGGCGCGATCCGGCGCGTCTCAGGCTCAGGCTGGGAAATAACTAGTGCATCTGCGCTAGCAGGCGGCATGACGGGGAGATCGTGCGCACAACCAAGCCGCCACGGAACGTGGGGGCCGGAGGGAGCTGCATGACTGAACAGCAGGTGGTGCCGGTTATCCCCGCGCAAGGTCGCGGGTTCCGCGCCTACTCGGCCAAGCACCTCGACGAGCTGACGGCGCGGGCCGGGCTGGACCAGGCCGAGCGGCTCGCAGTTCGCGCAGTCGCGACGGTGCTGCCCTTCCGTACCAACGAATACGTCGTGGAGCGGCTGATCGACTGGGCCGCAGCGCCCGACGATCCGATCTATCGGCTGGTGTTTCCCCAGGCGGACATGCTGCCCGCTGAGGACATCGCTCCGATAGCCGACTTGCTGGCCCGCGGTGCTCCTGACCGGGACATCCAGGCTGCCGCCAGGCTCGTGCGGCTACGGCTGAATCCGCATCCGGCCGGCCAGCTTGCGCTGAACATTCCCGAGATGGCCGAGGAGCCGCTGCCCGGCGTGCAGCATAAGTACCCAGAAACCATCCTGGTGTTCCCCAAACAGGGGCAAACTTGCCACGCGTACTGCACCTACTGCTTCCGCTGGGCGCAGTTCGTCGGCGAGCCAGACCTGAAGATGGCGACCGACGACATGACGCGGGTGACCGCCTACCTGCGCGCCCACCGCGAGGTCAGCAGCGTGCTCCTCACCGGTGGCGATCCCATGATCATGGGTGCTGGCGTGCTGAGCCAGTACATCGAGCCGCTGCTCGACCCGGAGCTTGAGCACATCGAGTCGATCCGGATCGGCACGAAATCGCTGGCGTACTGGCCGCAGCGATTCGTTACCGACCCCGATGCCGACGACACGCTGCGCCTTTTCGAGCAGGTTGCGGCGGCAGGCAAGACGCTGGCGGTGATGGCGCACTTCTCCCACCCGCGTGAGCTCGAACCGGACCACGTAGCCGCTGCGGTCGGCCGGATCCGCGCGACAGGAGCCGTGATCAGGACCCAGGCGCCGCTGATCAGGAGCATCAACGACGATGCGCATACCTGGCAGACGATGTGGCGGGCGCACCTGCGGCTGGGCATGGTGCCGTACTACATGTTCGTAGAACGTGACACTGGCCCGCAGGGCTACTTCGCGGTGCCGCTGGCCAGGGCCGTGGAGATTTTCCGGGACGCCTACAGCAGCGTGTCCGGGCTGTGCCGGACGGTCCGCGGCCCGTCCATGTCGGCCACGCCAGGCAAGGTGTGCGTGGATGGGGTAGCCGAGATCGCCGGACAGCGGGTGTTCGCCTTGCACATGATCCAGGCCAGGGACCCCTCGCTGGTGGGCAGGCCGTTCTTTGCTCACTTCGACCCGAATGCCGTCTGGCTGACGGACCTGCGCCCGGCCTTCGCCGACCGGTTCCCGTTCGAGCCTGATCCGGCCGGTCCGACCGGTGACTGGCAGGACGAACTCCTGATGCCAGCCAGCTAACCAGGCCGCTAGCTGGCCGCTGCCGGGCTGGTTTCGCTGGCACCTGCGACCGCCGCGCCGCGCACATCCCTTGCCTGTGCGCGCGCCGGCGGCTGCTGCGGTTGCTGCGGTCTGATCAGGAAACACAGTGCCGCCCCGGCGAACAGGAACAGGATCGGCACCAGCATGGTCGGCCGCATGCCCTGAACAAAACCGTGCGCGAAGATCTCGGCCTCGAGCCGGCTGCCGTGCTCGGCCGGGCCGCCTGCCAGGCCGTTCTTCGCCGCGGCCGCGAACTTCGCCAGGATCGTCTGCTGAACCTGGGCCGGAAGGTTGCCCGCCCGCTGATGCACCTGGCTGATGAAGCCCGCGCTGAGCTGGTTCTGCAGCAGCGCACCGACGCCTGCAGTGCCGATGACAGTGCCGACCTGCCGGGTGGTGTTGAAGACTCCGGACGCGGCGCCGGCCATCATCGGCGTGATGTTGCGCAGCGCGACAGCGGTCAGCGGCGCGAACGTACAGCCGATGCCGACGCCGGCGACGACCTGCGGGGCGAGGAAGTCCTGCCAGGCAGAGGTCGTCTGGGCGGTGATCACAATCGCGGCCATCCCGCCGGCGAACAGAACGAGGCCGGTCATGAGGATGAACTTCCCGCCGATCCTGTCGGTCAGCCGGCCGGCCGCGGGTGCAACGAACATGGCGACGATCGAGGCCGGTGCCAACGTGAGCCCGGCCTTAAGAGCCGAGAAGCCAAGGACGTCCTGCAGGTAGATGCTCAGCGGCAAGAAGATGCCGAGCATGCCGATGGCGATGCATCCGGCCACGATGTTCATCAGCGCGTAGTTGCGGTCCTTGAATAGCGCGAATGGTACCAGCGGCTCACGGTCCTGGCGGCGGCGCTGGACCCAGACGAACAGGCCGAGCAGAACGAAACCCACGGCGAACAGCAGTGGGATCGAAACGAAGCCCCTGATCGTGCCCCAGTTGTACTTCTGGCCTTCGACCAGCGCATAGCAGATCGCCAGCAGCGCGCCGCTGGCCAGGACGGTACCTGCGATATCGAAGCTGTGCTTGCGGCCGGTGCGCAGGTCGGGGATGAGAACCAGGGTCAGGGCCAGCACGATGGCGCCGATCGGCAAGTTGATGAAGAAGATGTACCGCCAGTCGAATGCGGTGACCAGCAGGCCGCCGAGCGTGGGGCCCGCCACCGTGGCAACGCCGGCCACCGCACCCCAGATGCCGAACGCGGCGCCGCGCCGCTCCGGCGGGAACACCATGGTCAAGATCGCGAGCGTCTGCGGCATCAGCGCGGCAGCGCCAAGACCCTGTACCGCCCGGAACGCGATCAGCCAGCCGGCTGTCGGCGCCAGGCCGCACGCGACGGAGGCCCCGGTGAAAAGCGCGATGCCGGCGAAGAACATGGTCCGCTGGCCGAGCAGGTCCCCAAGCCGGCCAGCCGTGATCAGCAGCACAGCCAGCACCAGCGCGTAGGCGTTGATGACCCACAGCACATCGTCCAGCGAGGCGTGCAGCCTGAGGATCATATTGGGGATCGCGATGTTGACGATCGTCAGGTCAAGCAGGGTCATAAAGAAGCCAAGCGAGACGACGATCAGGACCGCCCACGGATTACCGCGCCGCTGTCTCATCAGTAGTGGACCCTCCATGCCGGGCTGTCCAGCAGCCTTGCTCCCAAGTACCGCGCCACGCAGAAGGTGGCTTGCCGCTTACGAGCCAGCGGCCTGCCACCTTGTGCCACCTGCCAGGAACGCTACGGCACGGGTATGACATTCCGATCGTTCGATCTGGACCGGCGGGGTACCGCGAAGAAGGCGGCCACGGCGGACGTCAGCGCGAAGGCCGCGGCTACCCGCAGGCCCAGGCTCATCGCCTGGACGAAAGCCAGGTGGGCGGCGCTGGCGAGTTCGGCTCCTGCGGCCCCGCCCGCGCGGCTGCTCATCATGTCCGCAGCGGCGACGGAACCGGTCGCCACATGCGCCACCACACCGGGCACATGGGCGCCGCGCAGCACACTGCCGAGCCGGGAGGAGTAGGCAGCGGCCGAGATGCTGCCGATGACCGCGATACCGAGCGCTCCGCCGATCTCGCGGATGGTGTCGTTGATGGCACTGCCCGCACCTGCCTGGTGGCTCGGCACCGTTGCCATGATCGTCGTGCTTGCCGGTGCCATCACCAGGCCCATCCCGGCACCCATGATCGCGATCGCGACCGCGAGCGGCGGGTAGCCGGTGTGCACATGGGCCGTCGACAGGTCAAGCAGGCCAAGGCCCATCATCGCCAGCCCGGCAGGCATGACCAGCCGGGCTCCCAGGAGCTTGGTCAGCACCGGGGACAAGGGCGAGACCACGGCCATCGCCAGGGCGAAAGGAAGTGCCCGCACCCCGGCCGCTAGCGGGCTGTATCCGTGCACCAACTGCAGGTACTGAGTCAGCACGAACAGGCTGCCGAACAGCGCGAAGAATATGACGGTGACTGCCGCGGCCGACGCGCTGAAGCCGCGATGGGAGAAGATCCGCAGGTCGATGAGCGGGTGCCGGGCCCGCAGTTCCCACCAGATGAAGGCCGCGAGCGCGGCCAGCCCGACGCCGGCCTCGGCCAGCGTCAGCCCAGCCGTCCAGCCGCGGGCCGGCGCCTCGATGATCGCGTCCACGATGGCCACCAGCGAGACGGCCACCAGCAGCGTCCCGGCCATGTCGAGGCGGTGGCCGCCGGGTTCCGCTGTCTCGGGGACGATCAGGAGCACGCCGGCCAGCGCCAGCACCACCAGCGGCACGTTGATCAGGAATACGCTGCCCCACCAGAAATGCGTGAGCAGCAGACCGCCGAGCGTCGGGCCGATCACTATGCCGACACCGGCCACCGCTGACCAGGCCGCGATCGCCTGCGGGCGCTCGCGCGGGGGGAATACCGCGTTGAGGATGGACAGGGTGGCCGGCATGACGAAGGTCGCGCCGAGGCCCATCACAACGCGTGCGGCGATGAGAGTGCCCGTTCCGGTCGAGAACGCGGCGGCCACGCTGCCGAGGGCGAATACGGTCAGGCCAGCGATCAGCGATATCCGTCGGCCGTAGCGATCGCCGAGAGCGCCCGCCGGGATCAGCAGGGCGGCGAAGCAGAGGGTGTAGGCGTCGGTGATCCACTGCAGCGAGCCGGTGCCGGCGGGCAGCACCCGTGCCAGCGTCGGCAGCGCGGTGTTCAGGATCGTGTTGTCGATCACGACGACCAGCAGGCTGAGGCACATCACCAGCAGGATCTGCCGGCGCCTGGGGTGGCCAAGCGGCCGCTGCGGGCTCGCCCCGGCTTCAGCCTGGCCGCTGCCGTCAAGGCCTGCGGATCGCGCCATGATTTGCGTACTCATCGAATCTCCCTGGGTGCACCATGCTTACGGCTGTAGCCTTACGCATGTAAGTATAAGCACATGAACTTACGGGTGTAAAGTTCAGTCATGGAGTCCCTCGTGAAAGCCCCGGCCAGCCCGGCTGCCGCACCATCCGGGCGCAGCGCGCCGGCCTCGCGGCGGGCCGCCGCATCCGCCGGGCAGCGGCGCAAGCGCAATGTGCGCGGTCAGGGCTCCAAGCTGACCGAGGACATCGTGCTGGCCGCGCTCGCCCTCATCGACAGGACTGGCAGCGCCGAGTCGGTGACCCTGCGTGCCGTGGCCAGGGAGATAGGGATCGCGGCGCCGTCCATATACGGGCACTTCGCCGACCGCGGCGCAATCGTCATGGCTGTCGTCGCGCGAGTCTTCGACGAGCTAGCCGGCGCGATCAGGACGGGCATCGGCTCGGCTGCCGATGATCCGGCCGAGCGGCTGGTCGCGGGCTGCCAGCAGTACGTTCGGTGGGGCCTGCAGCACCCGGCGCGGTACCGGGTGCTGTTTTCCGAGCCGCGGGCGGATCCCGCGCTGGCGGCGGACTACTGCGAGCCGGTGGTGATCGGACCTGGCGGCCGGCCGGTGCTTGAGTTCGGCGCCGAGGCTTTCGCGCTGCTGGTTGAGGCCATCGCGGACTGCGTGCAGGCGGGCGTGTCGGCCAGCACCGACGTGGTGGCCGACGGGACGGCCGTCTGGGTGGCTTTGCACGGCACCGTGACGCTGCGCACAACGCTGCCGGGATTCCCGTGGCCAGAACCGGTAGCCGCGTTCGTCCGCCAGCTTGTGCTGCCACTGGGCAAGGTCACGCAGCCGGCCTAGCGGCCGGTCAGCCCCAGACCGGCCGCGCGCCGCCCGCGGCAGGCGCTCAGGCGCTCGGGCGCTCAGGTGCGACAAGGGCGGCAACGGGTGCGATGCCGAACCCCGTTCGGTGCGGCCAGTCGAAGCGAAGTATGCTCCGGCCATGAGACTGAACGGAACCGCTGCAATCGTGTCCGGAGGGGCCAGCGGCCTCGGCGAAGGTACTGTCAGGGAGCTGGCTGCGGCCGGTTGCACGGTGGTCATCGCTGACCTGAACTCCGACCGCGGCAAGGCTCTCGCGGACGAGGTGGGTGGCCAGTTCGTCCGTACCGACGTCAGTGACGCCGACTCGGTGGGCGCCGCGGTCGAGGCGGCCGCATCGGTCGGCGCGCCGCTGCGGGTGGTCGTCAGCTGCGCGGGCATCGGCTGGGCGCAGCGAACCGTGGGACGGGACGGCTCGCCGCACGACAGGGCCGCGTTCGGCAAGGTCATCGACGTCAACCTGATCGGCACCTTCAACCTGATGAGCATCGGCGCGGCGGCGATCGCCAGGACCGAAGCCGCCGATGCCGACGGCCAGCGCGGCGTCGTGATCAACACCGCCTCCATCGCGGGCCTGGAGGGGCAGACCGGCCAGCTCGCCTACTCGGCGTCCAAGGGCGGCATCATCGGCATGACGGTTCCTGCCGCCCGCGACCTGGCCGCGATCGGCGTCCGGGTGAACACCATCTGCCCCGGCATCATTGACACGCCGATCTACGGCACCGGCCCGGCCAGCGAGGAGTTCAAGGCCAAGCTGGTCGCCCCGGTCGTCTTCCCGAAGAGGATGGGAACGGCTGCGGAGTTCGCGCAGCTGGTCCGGTCGCTGATCGAGAACGACTACATGAACGCCGAGGTCCTGCGGTTCGACGGCGGCATCCGGTTCCAGCCCAAGTAATCGCGATAGCCAGTGACGGTGCCTGCCGGGTCAGGCATCCGGCACGGCGGCCCGCGGCTTGATGACCGACAGGTCCGGCGGCTGGCGGATGCCGAAGACATCTCGCAGCGCCGCCAGGGCGGCCAGCTCGCCGCACCTGCCGTGCACTCCCGGCCCCGGCGGCGTCGAAGCGGAGCACAGGTAGGTTCCCGGCAGCGGGGTCCGGTACGGATTCCAGCGCGCGGCCGGGCGCAGCAGGATCTGCCGCGCCGTCACCATTCCGGCGCCGATGTCGCCCCCCACGTAGTTCGGGTTCATGGCCTGCTGCTGGGCCGCGGTGCTGGTCGCGCGGGCCAGCACGAGATCGCCGAATCCGGGCGCGAACCGCTCGATCTGCATCTCGATCCGGCCTGTCATGTCGACGTCCGAGCAGGCAGGCACGTGGCAGTAGGCGTAGAGCCCGTGGCGGCCGCCTGGCGCACGGCTCGGGTCGGCGACTCCGGGCTGCACCACCAGCACATAAGGCGACTGCGGATGCCGGCCGGCCGCGACCTCCGCCTCGGCAGCCGCGACTTCCTCGAAGCTGCCGCCAAGATGCAGGGTGCCTGCCTGCCGACAGTCGTGGTTAGTCCACGGCACGGGGTCGGATAGCGCAAAGTCCGCCTTGAAGACCCCGTTGCCGTACCGGAACCGGCTCAGCGCAGCCTTATACCTGGCGGGCAGCCGGTCACCGGCAAGGCAGATGAGCGAGCGGGGGGTGACGTCAAGCAACAGCGCGGGTACCGGCGGCAGTTCGCGCAGGGAGCGAAGCCACCGGCCGGTCTCGATCCGTCCGCCGCCAGCTCGGATGTACTCGGCCATCGCGTCGGTGATCCGGGCACTGCCGCCGAGCGCTACCGGCCACCCGACAGCATGCGCGAGCGTGCCGAGCAGCAGGCCAGTGCCCGCCGTGGCCGGACGGTCCAGCGGCAGCTTGGCATGGGCCGCCACGCCGCCGAACAGGGCGCGTGCCTCCGGTGTCCTGAATCGTGCCGCCACCTGTGCCGCCGAGTGCAGCGCGGCGAGCGTGAATCCCGCCAGAGCGGCCGGTCGGATGGCCGGCGTCACGGCCGGGCGAGTCGCCGGCCAGCCGGGCGGCCCGGCAGCGGGCCAGCGCGCTGTCAGGCCGAGCGCTGGACGCAGCGGCGAAAGCACCGCCGCGACGATGGCGTCGGTACTTGCGGCCAGAGGGCCGAATAGCGCGCGGTAGGCCGGCTCGTCGTCGGCCAGCCCCGTTGCTGTCCGTTCCACCGACCTGGTGACCGCCGCGGCTCTGCCGCCGTCCAGCGGGTGGGCGAACTCAACCGCGGGCCAGCCGAACCGGACTCCGCGAGCTGCCAGGTCGAAACGGCGGAAGAACGGCGAGGCTAGGGCCAGGGGATGTGCAGCGGAGCACACGTCATGCCGGAACCCCGGCAGCGTCAGTTCCGCGGTCCGGCAGCCACCGCCGAGATCCGCGGCGCCCTCGATGACCAGCACCCGCAGGCCCGCTGCGGTCAGCGTGACCGCTGCGGCCAGCCCGTTAGGCCCGCTGCCTACTACGACGGCATCGATGCCGGACACGCCACCCCTTCCCCCCTGGCTTCGAGCCTGTAACCCCGTCACGATGACCTGCCGGGCAGGCACAGTGCCAGTCTGTACCGACGTGCGCAGGGCAGTCCTGGCCGGGCCCGGCCAGGCCCGATACCCTGTCCGTCACGACTTGTGCCGTTGGCGGGTCCCGCGGGAAGTCCGCGCCGGGCCCGCTGCTGCTGCTAATCCACTAAGGACGATCACCGCGATGTCTGAGCCAGTCCTCACCGACGTCGATGACGGGGTTGCCGTCATCACCATCAACCGGCCGGAGGCCCGCAACGCCGTCAACGGGGCGGTAGCCCGCGCCATGGCGGCCGCGATCGACGACCTGGAGGCTCGCACCGACGTGCGGGTGTTCATTCTCACCGGGGCCGGCGGTACTTTCAGCGCTGGCATGGACTTGAAGGGCTTCCTGTCCGGCGACGCGCCGATCGTGGCGGGCCGCGGCTTTGGCGGCATCGCCCAGCGGCCGCCGGTCAAGCCGGTCATCGCGGCGGTGGAGGGCTACGCACTGGCGGGCGGGTTCGAGCTGGTGCTGGCCTGCGACCTGGTCGTGGCCAGTGACCAGGCCAAGTTCGGGCTGCCTGAGGTCAGGCGCGGCCTGGTGGCCGGCGCAGGCGGCCTGCTCCGGCTGCCGCAGCGCATCCCGTATCACCTCGCCATGGAGATCGCCCTGACCGGTGACCACTTCTCGGCCGAGCATTTGCGCGCGGCGGGCCTGGTGAACGCGGTGGTCCCGGCTGGAGAGGCGCTGGCCAGGGCGCGGGAGCTAGCGCTGAGGATTGCCCAGAATGCCCCGCTGGCACTGGCCGCGAGCAAGCGGATCATCGTCGAATCGGCCGACTGGGACACTGCCTCCGCCTTCGACCGGCAGGGCGAGATTCTCCTGCCGGTCATGAGATCGAAGGACGCCATGGAGGGCGCGGCCGCATTCGCGCAGAAGCGCCCGCCAAACTGGCGCGGCGAGTGAGGACCGACGGGCGGTAACCTGGGCAGGCGCCCGCAGGTCGGCACCTGCGGAAGGCTGGGCAAAGTGGGCAAGCTAGCCGGTAGCAGCGCGGGAGCGAAAGCTGGCTGCTGACCGGCCGTCAACTGCCGTAAGCGACTGGAGAAACTAGGGATGCCGGTGCCCCGGATCAGCGTTGTTGTCCCGTTCTATAACAACGAGGATCTGCTTGGTGACTGCCTGAAGTCGATCGCCGCCCAGTCGATCACCGATCTTGAGGTGATCATGGTCGACGACGGCTCAACCGACAGTAGCGCCCAGATCGCCGCGGCCCAGGCCGCAGCCGATCCGCGGTTCTTCCTGGTCCAGGTTCGCCGCGGTGGCAGTCCCGGCTACACCCGCAACCAGGGCGTCAAGCGGGCAACCGGCGAGTTCCTGTCGTTCGTCGACGCCGATGACACGCTGCCCGTGCACGCTCTTGAACACATGCTGCACACGCTGGAGAAGTCAGGCTCTGACTTCGTCAGCGGCGGTGTGCTGCGGACTGGCCCGATGGGCGTCACGCCGTCCGTCATGCATGCTCGCGCCATCAAGACCCGCATGATCGGCACTCACATCAGCCGGAACGAGGACTTGTTCTTCGACGTCTCGGTCTGGAACAAGCTGTACAGGAAGTCGTTCTGGGATACCCATCAGCTGGTGTTCCCGGAAGGGATGGTGTGGGAGGACCTGCAGCTGATGACCAAGGCGCACGTCCTGGCGCGCGCGGTGGACATAATCCCAGAGCCGATCTATTACTGGCGCGAGCGCGGCAAGGGCGCGCTGTCGATCACCCAGTCGCGAACCAGCATCACGAACTTCCGGGACCGGATCACCGCTCTGCTCGCGATCGATGAGTTCCTCCGCCAGCACAAGCCGGCCAGGCTGGTCGCCGAGCACCAGTACAAGTCGCTGTTCAATGACCTGTGGCTTTACGTGCCCGACCTTGGCCGCACCAGCGCCGAGTATCAGGCCGAATTCATCGAGCTAGCCAGCCGGTACCTGGCCCAGGTCGAGAAGGGGGTGCTGCGCAAGCTGCCCTCGACCCACAAGCTTGCCTATCACCTCATATCCCGGCGGATGCTGCCCGAGCTGCTGGAATTCGTCGGTTACCTGAACGACCAGCCGGTGAAGACGGTGCAGGTCGTCAGGGAGCGCGGCCGGGTCAGGGCTGACCTGCCGTTCCGCAGGCGGCGCGACCTTCGGATTCCCGAGAGCATTTACAAGACGCAGATGCGCGAGCTCGACCCGGGCATCAAGGTGGAGGGCATCGGCTGGGAGGACGGCAAGCTCGTCATCTCGGGCTGCGCCTACGTCCCGTCCATTGACATCCGCAAGCGCCGGCATACCTCGAAGGTCGTCATCTTGCGGCCGCTCACCAAGGGCCGGCTGCCGGTGGTCGTGCCGGCTCGGTCATTCCGGCACGCTGATGCCAAGACCTACTCGGCGCAGGAGCGTTACGACTACGACTGGGCAGGCTTTCGCGCCGCGATCAGCCCGCGCTGGTTCCGGGTCGCGGGCCGCTGGCAGACCGGCGACTGGGATGCCTTCATCCTGGTGCGCGGCCGCGGCGTGTGGCGCGCGGCCCGGCTGCACTCGCCTATCCCTGGCTCGGCCGAGCGGCCTGCCGGCCGCCAGGTCGCGCCGGGCATCAGGCTCGGCGCCCGCTGGATGGGCAAGCGCCTGCACGTCCAGGTAGTGCGGACCCCGGCGGAGCTGCGCAGCTGCGAGTTCTCCGGCGGCCAGCTCGTTCTCGACGTGGACGTCAAGCTGCCAGCCGGCCAGCAGGCCGCCGAGCTCCTGCTCGCCGCGCCCAAGGGCGCGACGACCCGCAAGCTGAGTACGACCGCGCAGGCGCTGCCCGGCGGCGGGTTGCGGCTGCGCGGCGTGGTGCCTGCCGAACTGCTGATGGCTGGCGGCGCGCCGCCGGGAACCGAGGGCGCGACCCCGGAGCGGGACGCAGCCGAGTGGGATCTGTGCGTGCGGCCGACCGTCGGCGACCGGATCCGGGTCGCTTTCGACTCGACCGGCGCCGAGTACCGCTTCGAAGTGGACGGGCAGGAGGTGGCCGTCGAGCGGACCAGGTACGGCAACGTGATGATCGTGCGCCGCGGCCTGCGACCGGTCATCGACGAGCACTCGTGGTCCGATGACGGCACCTTGACGCTGCGCGGGAGCTACACGGGCCTGCCGGGCCAGGCCCTTGAGGCCCTGCTCTACCGCCGGGCCGCCACCGAGATTCACGTCCTGCCGCTGCAGCGGGAGGGCGAGCGGTTCAGCCTCGAGATAGCAGCGGCGGGCATGCCGGCCTTCGGCGACCGGCTGCCGCTACGCGATGGCATCTGGCAGCTGAAGGTAAGGCCCGCGGGCCAGCCGGGCGCCGAGCAGGTACTGCCGATCTACGACCACGCCCGGCTGGCCGAGGTGACCGACCAGAAGGTTGGCTTCGGTCCGAAGACATACGTGTTCACCACCACCGAGTACGACTTTCCGATGCTCACGGTGGCCCCGGCACTCGGGCTGGCCGAGCAGGGCCGGATCCAGCGCAAGGTTCTCCGCGACATGTATTACCCGCTGCAGCAGCGCCGGCCGCTGCGCGACAGCGTGGTGTTCGTCAGCTTCAAGGGCAAGTCCTGCAACGACAACCCGCTCGGGATCAGCCAGGAATTGCGCAGGCGCGGCGACGACCGCGAGCACATCTGGGTCGTGAACGACTGGTCCGTGCCGGTACCCGACGGGGCGAAGTCGGTGCTAATGGGGACCGAGGCCTACTGGGACGCTCTGGCCAGATCCCGCTACCTCATCTCCAACGACGACATGCCGGCCAGGTTCGAGAAGCGCCAGGGCCAGGTCTACGTGCAGACCTGGCATGGCACGCTGCTGAAGCGGATCGGCTTCGACGTCGAGACGCCGCAGTTCGTCGGCGGGACCAAGTACAACGAGCACCTGGCCAGGGACGTGGCCAAGTGGGACCTGGCGCTGTCACCGGATCCGTTCAGCACGCCGCACATGCGCCGCGCGTTCCGCTATGACGGCGAGATCTGCGAGTCCGGCTACCCGCGCAACGACGTGCTCTGCAGCGGCGACACCCGCAGCCTTGCGCGGACCGTGCGCGAGCGTCTCGGCCTGCCGTCCGGCAAGAAGGTCGTCATGTACGCGCCGACCTGGCGGGACAACCAGTTCTACGCGGCCGGGCGGTACCGCTTCGACTTCCGCCTGGACCTGCAGGAGGCCTACCGGCAGCTCGGCGACGACTACGTATTCCTGGTTCGCGGGCATCACCACATGGCCGAGGACGTGCCGGACGACATTCGTCCTGGCTTCGTGCTCAACGTCACCGCCTACCAGGACCTCTCGGAACTGTTCCTTGTCACCGACGCGCTGATCACCGACTATTCGTCGATGATGTGCGACTTCGCGGCTACCGGGAAGCCCATGGTCTTCTACACCTACGACCTGGACGATTACCGGGACAACCTGCGCGGCTTCAACCTCGACTTCGAGGCGGAGGTGCCAGGGCCGCTGCTTGCTTCCTCGGCCGAGGTTATCGCCGCCGTCGGCGACCTTGATGCGGTCGCGGAGCAGCACAGGGCCAGATACGAGGCGTTCGCGGCCAAGTTCTGCTCGCTCGATGACGGCAAGGCGGGCGCCCGCGCCTGCGACCGGATCTTCGGCGGCTGACCCGGCCTTTGCGGCCAATTGGCCCGCTCTATAGTGCGCAGGTCACCGACCGATATGTACGGTTCGAGACGATTCGCAGATGGCTTGAAGATCGCCTCTGCTGACGTTTGTGTCGTAGGTGCCGCGATTACAGCACCAGATCCTCGAGCGTCATGTTCACGGTCTTCAAAGGTCGGCTGCCCGCCGGGTCGTTCCGCTGGTTATGCCGGATTAGCGGGTTATGCGCCGCAGGCAGCGCACCGGCTACCAGCCGTAGGTCGCGCGGTGGTGCTGGAATAGGCCGAGCGCAGCGACGGTGTGCGCATCGGTGACCTGGCCGTCGGCAATCAGCCGCCATACGTCGGCCTCGGAGAACCACCGGCTCCGCATGCCCACTTCGTCCGGCTCAGGCCGAGCCGGACCTGGGGTCAGGCCGGTAGCCACCATGATGGGGAAGCCGTGATCGCAGTACCCGTAGGACGGATATAGCCAGCCGATCGGGGTCAGCATGGCCGCCGTAAGCCCGGTTTCCTCGGCGAGCTCGCCGCGTGCCAGCCGGACCGGGTCGGCACCCGGATGCTCTTCCCATGACCCCTGCGGGAACTCCCAGTATCGGCGCTTCACCACGTACCGATACTGCTCGACCAGGTGAAACCCGGCGTTCTCATACGGCACGACCAGCACGAAGTCGGGCTTGTGGACCACGCCGTAGACTCCCGCGGACCCGTCAGGGCGCACGGTCTGGTCCTCGGTGACCGTCATCCACCGGTTGGCGTAGACGACGGTGCTGCGGGTGGCCACGAGCTCGATCTCGGCCGCCGCCTGATCGGCGTGTTCTGCGGGCATGCGCAGACGCTAGCCGACCGGCCGGGGAAGTACGAAGCCCCGCACCCGCCGGGGGAGGCGGTTGCGGGGCTTCGCGGCAGCCAGGCACGGGCGACGGCGGGGGAGGAGGGCGTCAGCGCCGCGCCTGGCGGGTTGGTGGGCGGTTCGCGCACGCTGGGCGCAGGCGAACCGCCCGTTCTCGGGTCCGCGCAGGACCGGCACCTGCGCGGACGGTGCTAATGAGAGGCTGCGGCCAGCGCGCGGGGGGCGTGCCCGGCGAGCTGCTGGCGGAGCCTGGCCCGGCCGCGGTGCAGCCGGGACATGACGGTCCCGATCGGCGTGCCCATCATCTCGGCGATCTCCCGGTACGGGTATCCCTCGACGTCGGCAAGGTAGATGGCAACCCGGAACTCGGCGGGCAGTTCCCGCAGCGCCTGCAGGATGTCGGAGTCGGCAAGCCGCTCCAGTGCCTCGGCCTCGGCCGACCGAGCGGGCGGAGTAAGCGGGTCGTTGCTGGTCTGCCAGTCGTCGGAGAAGTCAGCGCCGAGGTCCTGGATCGGCTCACGTCGCTTCTTCCGGTAGCTGTTGATGAAGGTGTTCGACAGAATCCTGTGCAGCCAGGCCCGCAGGTTCGTACCGGGCGTGAACTGATGGAAGGCGGCGTACGCCTTGGCGAACGTCTCCTGTATCAGGTCCTCGGCATCGCTGGGGTTCCTGGTCATCCGGAGCGCAGCTGGATAGAGCTGGCCCATGAACGGCACCACGTCCTGCTCGAATCGCTTGTCACGGTCCGGCATCTGCTCTATCTGGCTCACTTGCGCTCCGCTCCCCTCGGTGACTGACACACCTAGGACGTAACTCGCGAGTAACCCGATGCGTGATCTGCGTAACAGAGCGGCTACGAAGCGGAATGACCACCGGTCATAAGCCCTAAAGGTCAACAGAGTAGGGCAGAATATCGGGCGGCGGCGACCGCGAGGAGCCCGCCGGCGGCGGCCTAAGGCCCCGGATGATCTTAGATGTGCGGAGTTGGTATGGCTATATCCATAGCAACTCCCCACACCCGCGCCGCGGGTGCCCCGCGGGCAGGGCTTTCTGGCCACCGGAGCTGGAACCCCTCGGCGACCGCTCAGATCCAGCGGCGGAACCACATCCTGGATAGCCAGGCGGAGTACGGGATCACCTCGGCGGTCAGGATCGGGTAGAGGTACGCCAGGTTCAGCAGCACAGCCACGAGGTAGCCGCCTGCTGCCACCGCGCCGACAGCCCGGCGGCCAGGCGCCGCCCTTGCGGGCCCGATGATCAGCCCCAGGCACAGCGTTATCGCGATCACCAGGAACGGGTCGAAGGCCACGGCGTAGTAGTAGAACTCGGTGCGGTTGTCATGCCAGGCGTACCAGATCCATGGCAGCCAGCCTGCCGCCACGCCCAGCAGCACGGCCCCCGCCCGCCAGTCGCGCCTCGGGGTCCGGCCGAAGATCAGGTCACCGATCAGCCCGCTGGCCCACCAGCCCAAGCAGAACACCAGGGCAACGGTCCCGCCCCACCAGATCAGCGGCGTGCCGATAGCGAGCACCTCGGATGCGGTGTACTTGGTCGGCTGCGCCCAGTAGAACGAGATGGGCCTGGCCAGCACGGTCCAGCCGAGCGGGTTGGACTTGTAGCTCTGGAACGTGGTCAGGTTCACGCCGAACACGTACATCCAGTGGTTGTACTGGTACCAGGAGTCGATGGTCGACCAGACTGGGGTGTGGTTGCCATGCTGCGCGGCCCAGTTGCGGTCGTAGCCGCTTGTGGTGGCGAACCAGCCGCTCCAGGACGCCACGTAGACGACTAGCGGCGCCAGGCCGAACCAGAGCGGCAGCCACTTCGCCTCGCTGCGCAGGCCACCGGGTAGCCAGCGGCCGTAACCGGCCGCCCGGCGGGCGCTCAGGTCCCAGACGATCGCCAGCCCCGCGAAGGCCAGCACGTACCAGATCCCGTTCCACTTTGTCGCGCAGGCCGCGCCCAGGCAGAGCCCGGCGCCGACGCGCAGCCAGCGGATACCCAGGTGCGGCCCGGAGGTGTCGTAAGGTCCTGCGTCTATCGCCGCGGCCTCGAGCCGGGCCCTGATCTGGTCCCTGTCGATCACCAGCAGGCCGAACGCCGCGAGTATCCAGAACATCAGGAATATGTCCAGGATCGAGGTTCGGCTCAGGACCAGTTCCAGGCCGTCCAGCGCTAGCAGCAGGCCTGCTACGCAGCCGAGCATCGTCGATCCGGTCATCCGGCGGGCGATCCTGGCGGTCATCAGGATCGACACCGTGCCGATCAGTGCCACCGAGAACCGCCAGCCGAACGGGGTGAGGCCGAACGTCCACTGCCCGACGGCCATCATGATCTTGCCGAGCGGCGGATGCGCCACCACCTCGCCGGCCTTCAGCAAGAAATTGGGGTTTCCCTGCAGGAGCAGGGTGTTCACGTTCTTGACGTGGTTGAGTTCCACGCCATGCCGCAGGATCGAGTTAGCGTCCGGCACGTAATACGTCTCGTCGAAGACGACGGCCTTCGGCGAGCTGAGCCGGTAGAACCGGAGGAACCCGCCGAACAGCATGATCAGCACCGGGCCGGCCCAGCCCCAGAAGGTGCTGCCGAGGACAAACGATCCGCCTAGTCGCGCGGACGCGAGCCTGCGACCTGGCGCCTCGACCGACAGCGTTGCCGGGTCGTCCAGGTCCGAATCGGCGGCGACCTCGTATGCCTTCATCGAGTGCCATGTTATTGGCCGCTACGGCTAGCCTGGGCATGGAAATGGAACCTGCCAGCGACGAACGCGCAGCTTATCCCCCTAAAAGGACAGCCGGGGGTAAAATCGCCAGCCACCTCCCTGCCGCCCTGGGCGGAACCCTGACGATCGCGGCGGTTCCCATCGGCCAGCCCGGCGACGCCTCGGCCCGCCTGGTCGCGGCGCTGGGCGAGGCCACACTCATCGCGGCGGAGGACACCCGCCGGGTACGCAGGCTCGCGGCCGCGCTCGGCATCAAGCTGACCGGGCGGGTGGTGTCCTACTACGACGACGTCGAGACCCGGCGCGTTCCCGCGCTGCTCGCCGAGCTGCAGGCGGGGCAAGATGTACTGCTTGTAACCGATGCCGGGATGCCCGGCGTCAGCGATCCCGGCTACCGGCTGGTGGCTGCCGCCGCGCGGGCAGGGCTGCGGGTCACTGTGCTGCCAGGGCCGTCCGCTGTGACCGCCGCGCTGGTCGTCTCCGGCCTGCCGTGCGACCGGTTCGTATTTGAGGGCTTCCCGTCCCGGCGGCCAGGCGAGCGAGCCCGCAGGTTCGCCGAGCTGGCAGGCGAGCGCAGGACACTCATCTTCTTCGAGTCGCCCCGCAGGCTGGCGGCCACCCTGGCCGAGCTGGCGCAGGCGTTCGGGCCCGCCCGGCTGGCCGCGGTCTGCCGTGAGCTGACCAAGACATACGAGGAAGTGCGCCGCGGAACCCTGGCCGAGCTGGCTGACCTGGCGCAGGCGGGCACCCTGGGCGAGATCACAATCGTTGTCGAGGGCGCACCAGCCCCGGACGGGTCCGTTCCCATCGAAGACGCTGTCACCCAGGTGGCCGCGCGCGTCGAGGCCGGCCAGCCGCGCAAGGACGCGATCGCTTCGGTTGCCAGCGCGCTCGGCCTGCCCAAGCGCGAGGTCTACAACGCTGTTGTCACCAGCCGGCCGGACTGACGGCAGCTGCTGGCACGATGTCCGGCATGGAAGTCAACGACCACATTGCTGCCCTCCAGCGCGACGGCGAGCTGCTGGCAGCGGCCGCGCAGGCGGCCGGGCTTGATGCCAGCGTCCCGTCCTGCCCGCCGTGGCAAGTGCGCGATCTGCTGCGCCACATCGGCTACGTACATCGATGGGCGGCCGGATACATCGTCGAGCAGCGCACAGAGCGGCTGCCCGACCGGCCGGGCGAGAGTGAGCTGCTGAGCGGCGGCGTGCCCGACGCCGAGTTGCTCGACTGGTACCGCGGTGGGCACGCGGCCCTGGTCACCGCGCTGGCACAAGCGGACCCCGACCTGGCCTGCTACTGCTTCCTGCCGGCCCCCTCGCCGCGGGCGTTCTGGGCCCGCAGGCAGGCCCATGAGACCGCGATGCACCGCGTCGACGCGGAGCTGGCCGCGGCCGGGCTGGTCACGCCGACCGACCCCGCGTTCGGCGCCGACGGCGTCGACGAGCTGATCATGGGATTCTTCGGCCGGGATGCCGATCAGCTCACCGATGCGCAGCGAGCGGGCAGGCGGCTGACCCTGCAGGTGCTGGCGACCGACACCGGCGGGGCCTGGCACCTGGCGCTGTCTGAGGACGGCACGCTCGCGCTCGCCGTTCAGCGCGGCCTGGCCGACGCTGACTGCACGCTGGCCGGGTCGGCCGCGGGGCTCTACCTCTTGCTGTGGAATCGGGCCGACCCGGCGACCGCGGGCGTCGCCGTCCGCGGCGACGACGCCGTGCTGCAAGCCTGGCAGGAGGGCATGCGGGTTACCTGGGAGTGACCACCGACTCGCGGTCCTGGGCCGGCCGGTGGCCCTTCCTACCCTAGGCTGACGCTATGACCAGCCGCCATATTCTCGCTGCTGCCGCCTGGCCGTACGCGAACGGTCCTCGCCACATCGGTCACGTGTCGGGCTTCGGCCTGCCCTGCGACATGTTCGCCAGGTACCAGCGAATGTGCGGCAACCGGGTCCTCATGGTCAGCGGCACGGACGAGCACGGCACCCCGATCCAGGTGCAGGCCGACGCTGAAGGCGTGCCCGCGCGCGAGCTCGCGGACCGCTACAACCGGATCATCGCCGAAGACCTGGCCGGCCTGGACATGTCTTACGACCTGTTCACCCGCACCACCACCAGGAACCATTACGCGGTCGTGCAGGACATCTTCCTTGGCCTGTACGCCAACGGCTACATCTTCCCGCGCAAGTCACTCGGCGCCGTATCGCCGTCCACCGGACGGACGCTGCCGGACCGGTACATCGAGGGCACCTGCCCGATTTGCGGCTTCGACGGTGCCCGTGGCGACCAGTGCGACAACTGCGGCAACCAGCTGGACCCGGTCGACCTGATCAACCCGCGTTCGAAGATCAACGGCGAGACGCCGGTCTTCGTGGAGACCGAGCAGTTCTTCCTCGACCTGCCCGCCTTCGCCGATGTGCTGGGCGGCTGGCTGCAGAGCAAGAGCGGGCAGTGGCGGCCTAACGTGCTCAAGTTCTCCCTCAACCTGCTCGGCGACCTGCAGCCGCGGGCCATCACCAGGGACCTGGACTGGGGCGTGCCCATCCCGCTCGACGACTACAGGGACCTGCCGGATAAGCGGATCTACGTGTGGTTCGACGCGGTCATCGGCTACCTGTCGGCGTCGATCGAGTGGGCCAGGCGATCCGGCGACCCGGACGCGTGGCGCGCCTGGTGGCAGTCGCCTGATGCGCTTGCCTACTACTTCATGGGCAAGGACAACATCGTCTTCCATGCCGAGATCTGGCCGGCCATGCTGCTCGGCTACGACGGCAAGGGCGCCCGCGACGGCACGCCAGGCTCGCTGGGAGCGCTGAACCTCCCTTCGGAGGTCGTGTCCAGCGAGTTCCTGACCATGGAGGGCAAGAAGTTCTCCTCGTCCCGCTCGGTGGTCATCTACGTGCGCGACTTCCTCGCCCGCTACGACGTCGACGCGCTGCGCTACTACGTAGCGGTGGCGGGCCCGGAGAACCAGGACACCGACTTCACCTGGAGCGAGTTCGTCCGCCGCAACAACGACGAACTGGTCGCCAACTGGGGCAACCTGGTCAACCGGACGGTCTCGTTCGCGGCCCGCAACATCGGCGAGATCCCGGCTGCCGGTGACCTGACCGATGCCGACCGCTCGCTTCTTGACCGGTCCAGGGCCGCGTTCGCGTCTGTCGGCGAGTCGCTCGGCCGCTGCCGGTTCAAGATGGCCAGCACCGAGGTGATGCGCACGCTCGCGGATGCGAACAAGTACCTGTCCGACCAAGCGCCATGGAAGCTGCGCGAGTCCGATCCTGAGCGGATGCGCACCATCTGCCACGTGGCGCTGCAACTCGTGGACGACGGCAAGACGCTGCTTACCCCGTTCCTGCCCAGGTCCTCGCAGCAGGTTTACGAGATGCTTGGGGGGAACGAGGCCTGGTCCGGCATCCCCAGGATCGAGGAGGTCGACGAGGATGGCGGGCCTGCCTACCCCGTGATCACCGGCGACTACCGGACCGCAGCCCGGTGGGAGTCCGCACCGATCAGGCCGGGTACTCAGCTCGCCGCGCCGGTACCGCTGTTCGCGAAGCTCGACGCGTCGGTCGTGGACGAGGAACTGGCGAGGCTGGAGAGTAAGTGACTGTCGGTCCGGGTTCAGCCGTCGGTCCGGGTTCAGCTGTCGGTCCCGGTGCCGGCTTCGGACCTGGCCCCGGCATCGGCAAGCCCCGCGCTCCCGCGCCCGAGCCGCTGCCCGCCTCGGCCTTCGACAGCCACTGCCACCTGGACATGCTCGATCAGCCGGTGGCCGAAGTGCTTGCGGAGGCGAGGGCGGCTGGCATCGCGCGGGTGGTCACGGTCGGCTGTGACGTGCCGTCCTCGCAATGGGCGGCGGACTGCGCGGCCGCTTTTAGCGATGTCTACGCCGCGGTGGCCATTCATCCGAACGAGACAGCCCGGGCGGCCAGGGACCGGCCAGAGCAGGACGTCGTGCTGGCGGAGATTGCCAGGCTTGCCGCATTGCCGCAGGTTCGCGCGGTGGGCGAGACCGGGCTTGACTATTACCGCGACAGCGCGCCGCCGCAGGTGCAGCGTGACATGTTCCGCGCGCACATCGACATCGCCAAGCAGGCCGGCAAGGCGCTGATGATCCACGACCGGGACGCGCACGAGGACGTGCTCGCTATCCTCGCTGCCGACGGGCCGCCGGATCAGGTGATCTTCCACTGCTACTCAGGTGACGGCGAACTGGCGGCCAGATGCGCGGCCGCGGGCTACGTGCTCAGCTTCGCGGGCACGCTCACGTTCGCCAACGCGGTCGGCCTGCGCGCGGCGGCCGCGGTGATCCCGGCCGAGCTGATCCTGGCCGAGACCGACGCCCCGTTCCTGACCCCGTCCCCGAACAGGGGCAAGTCAAACGCGCCCGCCCAGGTGGCGAATACGGTACGTGCGCTAGCCGCGGCCAGGCAGATGGACGTGGCCAAGCTGTGCGCCGTCATCGAGGCGACCGGCGAGCGGGTCTTCGGCCCGTGGCGGAGCTGACACCCGGACCGCTCGGGCCCGCGCAGCTGCTCGGGCCGACGGAGATAAGGGAACTGGCCGGGCGGCTCGGCATCCAGCCGTCCAAGCGCCTCGGGCAGAATTTCGTGGTCGATGCGGGCACCGTCACCAGGATCACCGCGCTGGCCCAGGTTGGCCGCCACGACGTGGTGCTTGAGGTGGGGCCGGGGTTCGGCTCGCTGACGCTGCCGCTGCTGGACGCGGCGGGCCGGGTCGTGGCCATCGAGGTAGATCGCGCCCTGGCCGCCCAGCTGCCGGTAACGGTCGCGGATCGGGCGCCGTGGCTCGCAGCCCGGCTCGAGGTCGTCACCGCGGACGCTGCCAGGATCACCGGGCTGCCCGGTGAGCAGCCGACGGCGCTGGTGGCTAACCTGCCCTACAACGTCGCGGTACCGGTGGTGCTGCACCTGCTCGCTGCCGTCCCTTCGCTGCGCCGCGGCCTGGTCATGGTCCAGGCCGAGGTCGCTGACCGGATGTGCGCGCCGCCCGGCAGCAGGACGTACGGAGTGCCGTCGGCGAAGCTGGCGTGGTTTGGCCGGGCGCGCCGGGCGGGCTCGGTGCCTCGTGGCGTGTTCTGGCCGGTACCGCGGGTGGATTCCGGGCTGGTCGAGCTGATCAGAAATGAGCACACCGAGGCCGGGGCCAGCCGCGGCGAGGTCTTCACGGTCATCGACGCGGCGTTCTCGCAGCGGCGCAAGACGCTGCGGTCCGCGCTGGCTGCCTGGGCCGGTTCGGCCGCCGCTGCGGATGACATCTTGCGGGCGGCGGACGTGGATCCTGGGCTTCGCGGCGAGGCGCTCGGGATCGGGGAGTTCGCCCGGATCGCGGCCGCGGCGGCTCGCGTCAGGGACCTGCGCTAACCCGGCACCGGCCAGGTCAGGCTACGATCAGCAGATCGTGAGCTCAGTTACCGAGTCGGCGGCTGCCGCAGTCACCGCCCGCGTGCCGGCGAAGGTGAATCTTCAGCTCGCCGTGGGGCCGGCCAGGGCCGATGGCTATCACTCGCTCGTGACCGTCTTCCATGCTGTGTCGCTCTACGACGAGGTCACCGTCCGGGCCGCCGAACGCACCGCCGTGGTCGTGACCGGTGAGGACGCAGCCGCGGTTCCCGCTGACAAGACGAACCTGGCCTGCGCGGCCGCCGCTGCGCTGGCCGCGGCGGCCGGGCGCCGGGCGCGTGACAGCGCGGTCAGGATCGAGATCCGCAAGCGCATCCCGGTGGCTGCGGGCCTGGCCGGGGGCAGCGCGGATGCGGCCGCGGCGCTGGTGGCGTGTAACGAGCTGTGGCGGGCGGGTCTTGGCCAGGAGGAGTTGCTGCAGATCGGAGCCAGGCTGGGCAGCGATGTCCCGTTCGCGCTGATCGGCGGCACCGCGGTTGGCCGCGGCCGGGGCGAGGACCTTACCAGGGCGCTGGCGGCCGGGACCTATCACTGGGCGCTGGCGTTCGCCCCCACCGGCCTGTCTACCGCGCAGGTGTACGCGGCCTGTGACCGGATCCGGGCCGCGCGCGGCACGACAGGACGCCCGACCCTGGCCGGCCCGCCGGAGCCGGCGCTGAGCACCGAGCTGATGGCCGCGCTGCGTTCCGGGGACCCGGCGAAGGTCGGGCCACTGCTCAGCAATGACCTGCAGCCGGCCGCGATTTCGATGCTGCCTGAGCTGCGAAGGACGCTCGCGGCTGGCCGGGAATACGGTGCGCTCGGCGCGATCGTGTCAGGTTCCGGACCGACCTGCGCCTTCCTGGCCAGGGACGCGGCCCATGCTCGCGACCTTGCGGTAGCCCTTACCGGCGCCGGCGTCTGCAGGAGCGTGGCCAGGGCCAGCGGCCCCGCTCCGGGCGCGGCGATCGGCGGCCCGGATCAGCGCGGCCGGCGGGACCGGCGGGACCAGCGGTTATGAACCTGGTCAACTTGGAGCAAGCGGCCAAGGCCTATCACGAGCGAGTTCTGCTTGATCGCGTCTCGCTCGGCATTTCCGCCGGACAGCGGATCGGCGTCGTGGGCAGGAACGGCGCCGGGAAGACCACATTGCTAGCGACCCTGGCGGGCGCCGGTGACCTGGACTCGGGCCGCGCTACCAGGGCGAGGGATGTCACGATCGGCTACCTGGCGCAGGCGGAAGACCTGACAGGGACCGTCGGGGAGGTGGCCTTCGGCTCGCTGCCTCAGCACGAGTGGGCGGCAGATCCGAGGAGCCGGGCGGTCATCGAGGCGCTGCTCGGCGGGATCGACTTCGGTGCGGACGTCCGGCAGCTGTCCGGCGGCGAGCGACGGCGGACAGCGCTGGCCGCGCTGCTGCGCGGCCGCTACGACCTGCTCCTGCTCGACGAGCCCACCAACCACCTGGACATCGAGGCCATCACCTGGCTAGCCGGTTACCTGCGCGAGTACGCCGGCAGCTATGTCGTCGTGACGCACGACCGGTGGTTCCTGGACGCGGTCACCGAGCAAACCTGGGAGATCGCGGACGGGCAGGTGCACTCGTACGAGGGTGGCTACTCCGCCTACGTGCTGGCCAGGGCCGAGCGGGCCAGGATCACCGCGGCTATGGACACCCGGCGCCGCAACCTGCTGCGCAAGGAACTGGCCTGGCTTCGGCGCGGCCCGCCCGCCAGAACGAGCAAGCCGAAGTTCCGGATCGAGGCGGCGACCGCGCTGATCGCCGACGAGCCGCCGCCGCGGGACGGGGTGGAGCTGGCCAGGCTCGCGGCCGCCAGGCTTGGCAAGACAGTGATCGAGCTAGCGGACGTCAGCGTCACCGCCGGGCCGCGCACGCTTTTCGACCACGTGACCTGGCAGCTTGGGCCGGGCGACCGGGTCGCAGTCGTAGGGGTCAACGGCACCGGCAAGACCACGTTGCTCCGGCTGCTGGCCGGTGCGCTGCCGGTCCCGACCGACGGCCAGGTCGCCGCGACCGGCCACGTCGTGACCGGCAGCACCGTCCAGCTTGGCTACCTCACCCAGGAGCCGGTCCCCGTCGATCCCGATCTGCGGGTGCTTGAAGCAGCCGAGCAGATCCGCAACACCGCCACGGTCGGCAAGCGCGAGATGTCGGTAAGCCAGCTGCTCGACCGGCTCGGCCTGCCCGGCGAACGGCAGTGGACCAGGGTCGGCGACCTTTCCGGCGGGGAACGCCGGCGCCTCCAGCTGATGCTGATCCTGCTCGCGGAGCCGAACGTGCTGCTGCTGGATGAGCCGACCAACGACCTCGACATTGACACGCTCACCGAGCTAGAGGACCTGCTGGACGGCTGGCCCGGCTCGGTGGTGGTGGTCAGCCACGACCGGTACTTCCTGGAACGCGTGACCGATCACACCATGGCCTTGATCAATGGCGACCTGGCGTTCCTGCCAGGCGGCGTTGATGAGTACCTCAGCATCCGCGACCGTGACCGCGGCCGGCAGGTCCCGCAGTCGGCAGCTTCCACGATCGTCGCGGCTGGGCCCGCGGTGTCGGCGGCGCAGCTTCGTTCCGGCCAGAAAGAGCTGACCCGACTCGAACGGCAGATCGCCAGGCTCGCGGATTCGGAGTCGAGGCTGGCCGAAGCGCTGGCTGCGAGTGCCGCCGACTACTCCAGGCTCATCGAGCTTGGCGCCGAACTCCGCTTGGTGCAGTCGGACAAAGCCGAGCTAGAGGAACGCTGGCTGGCGGTCGCCGAGGAGATCAGCGGTTGACGGCGGCAGGCGGCCCGCCCCGCTGGTCAGCCGGCCAGGCTCGGATCGGCAAGCAGGAACGCCAGCGCGATGACGCCGTACCCGATGTCGTTGGCATGCTCGTTCGGCCCGCGTGGCCAGGTTGCACAGGACCACGTCCACGCACAGATGGTCGCCACGTTCCTGGGCAGCAGGCCGTACCCGTCCAGCCGGACCTGGTCGGTGAAATCCGAACTGTGGAACGCGCCGAATACGTTGGCGATCCGCGCGCCGTAGTGCCGGTAGATACCGGCTAGCAGCCTGTTGTAGCCGGCCACGAGCCGCTCGGTGAGCACGGCTATTTCCTTGCCGGTCTTGCCATCCAGCCATCCGGCCAGCTCGGGCACGTAGTAGCTCATCGCCAGGATGGTGACATCAGGGCCAGCCGCCGACCGCAGCCCGGCCATGATCGTGCGCAGGTCGGATTGCGTCAGCTTCAGGGTGTCGCCTATGCACGTCGTGAGCTCGCGCAGCGCGACGGCGGACAGGACGCAGGAATTCGGGTCGTTCGCGCCGATGTCTATGGTGACAAGCCCGACGTGGCCGCGATGTGCGCGCAGGAACTGCTCAGCCTGAGCGAGCTGGGACCCTGCCTTGTAGCTGCAGATACCGCCGTGGACCATCGTGTGCGTCGTCTCACCCGAGCAGCCGAGCTTGACTAGCCGCCAGCCTGGCTGGCGTCGGCGCAGCACCGAATAGATCCGGTCGGCATAGCCGCTGTCGGTCGGCAGGCTGGCGCCGCTATTGGTCGGCTGGATCCCAAGGGCCAGTGAATCACCGAGGGACAGGTAATACCGCGGGCCGGTGGGCAGCTCCGCGGATTGGGCCGACCGGGTCCCCGGCCCGCCGGCTGAGCCCGCGCAGGCGGATGCCGCCAGCGCCATCGCGCAGGCCGTGACCATGCCGACCATGATCCGTCTGCTACGCATGCAGCCAGCTTGCCCTACAGCCCGGCGTGCCTAAACAGTCCCCATCGGCCCTCGCGCCAGGTCGTCATGGTGGGGTTGGTGTCGCTCCTGATCCGGTTGCGGCCGCTGGGGTTAGTCGGCCGGAACCGGCTCGGTCTGGCCGGCCGCGTCGAACGGGACCAGCAGAACCCGTAGCAGCCCGGCCAGTTCTTCCTGCTGCCTGTGGTCAAGCCCGGTGAGCAATTCGCGCTCGCGGCCGAGCAGGTCAGAAAGCGCGGCATCCACCGTGCTGCGGCCGCTTTCTGTGAGCTGCACGAGCACGCCGCGCTTGTCCTGCGGATCCCGGTGCCGGCTGACTAGGCCGGTCTCGGCCAGCCGGTCGATCCTGTTGGTCATGGTGCCCGAGGTGACGAGGGTGGCACGCAGCAGCGATCCGGGGCTCAGCTGGTACGGCGGTCCCTGCCTGCGCAGGGCGGAGAGCACGTCGAACTCCCAGGTCTCCAGTCCGTGCGCGGCGAACGCGGCCCTGCGCGCCCGGTCCAGGTGCTTGGCGAGACGGGAGATGCGGCTGAGCACCTGCAGTGGTGCCACGTCGAGGTCGGGCCGCTCGTCGCGCCAGCCCGCGACAATGTCGTCGACCTCGTCACTGACTGCAGGCCCGGCAGTGCGGCCTGGCGAACGGCGCGGATGTGCCATACCCACAGCATATCTCTTGACATCGAGACTTCAGGGATAGTAGACATGAGCATGATATCTTGACATCAAGAGACATGAAGGGTGACGCGATGTGGGACCCAGCGCAGTACCTGAACTTCGCCGATGAGCGCTCCCGGCCGTTCTTCGACCTCGTGGGCCGCATCGGCGCGTCGGCGCCAAGCTACGTGGTCGACCTCGGCTGCGGGCCCGGCCAGCTGACAGCCACGCTGGCTCAGCGGTGGCCGATGGCGGACGTCGAGGGCATTGACTCGTCGGCCGAGATGATCGCCGCGGCCGACAGGATGCTCGCAGAGGCGTCCTCGGCCCGCGGCCCTCGCGGCTGCGGCGACGAGCCAGCGGGCCGGCTGGCGTTCCGGGTCGGCGACGTCGTCGACTGGAAGCCGGAGCGCCCGGTCGACGTGATTGTCTCCAACGCGGTGCTGCAATGGGTGCCTGGCCACCTGGACCTGCTGCCGGCCTGGGTCGACGGCCTGGCCGATGGCGGCTGGCTGGCCTTCCAGCTGCCGGGAAACTTCGACCAGCCGAGCCACGCGATCTTGCGCGAGCTCGCGGCGTCGCCGCGGTGGCGCGGCCAGCTGGCCGGAGCGCAGCTGAACCGGCAGGCCGGAGATCCGGAGGACTACCTGGGCCTGCTGGCCAGGCTCGGGCTCAAGGTGGACGCCTGGGAGACGACCTACCTGCACGTGCTGACCGGCCCCGATCCGGTGACCGAGTGGTACAAGGGGACAGGCCTGCGGCCGGTGCTGAGCGTTCTGCGCCCGGCCGACGCGGCCGCCTTCCTGGCCGAGTACAGCGAGCGGGTTCAGGCGGCGTACCCCTCGGCCTCGTACGGCACTGTGCTGCCATTCCGCCGGGTCTTCGTCGTGGCCCGCAAGCCCTGAGCCGCCCTCGACCTAGGTTGTGCGGCTACTGCTCGCTGTGCAGCTGCTCGAGGGCCTCGGGGGACAGTCTGGGCTTCGGGTCGAGCTGCGATAGGCCGTTCCAGGCCAGGTTGACCAAGTGCGCGGCCATTTCCTCGAGCTTGGGCTTGCGGGCGTCGAGCCACCACTGACCGGCGGAGGCGACCATGCCGACCAGCATCTGCGCATAGACGGGCGCGAGCTTCGGGTCGTAGCCCCTGGTTTTCAGCACGTCGCCCAGGATGTGCTCGACCTGGCTGGCGATGTCACTGATGAGGCTCGCGAACGTGCCCGACCCCGAGGTCGGGTTAGAGTCGCGGACCAGGATCCGGAAGCCGTCGGAGTTCTCCTGGATGTACCTGAGCAGTTCCACCGCGGCTAGCTCGAACTTTGCCATGGTGTCCTCGCCCTCCAGGAGGGTGGTTGCCATGGTCAGGAATCGCTCGACCTCGCGGTCGACGACGACAGCGTACAGGCCCTCCTTGCCGCCGAAGTGCTCATAGACGACAGGCTTCGAGACGCCGGCCCGGGCGGCAATCTCCTCGATGGAGGTGCCGTCCAGGCCGCGCTCGGCGAACAGGCGCCGGCCGACATCCAGCAGTTGGGCCCGGCGCTCCTTACCGGTCATACGCTTGCGGCCGGCAGCTGACGACTGATTGGTCACTGCTCCATCATGTCGGTCATGCTTCAACCCGGCTAATCGGTTCTACCGCGGCACCGCGGGTCATGGAGCCAAGTCGCCTGGTCCGGGTCTGCTTGACGGTCAGCCTGGCCGCGTCCGGCCAGCGCACGTCGTAGGCCCAGCCCAGCTTCTCTGCCACCCAGATCAGGCGGGCTGCGGTATCGATCTGGCCGCGCAGCGCGCCGTGCCGAGCACAGGTGGGATCGGCGTGGTGCAGGTTGTGCCACGACTCGCCGAAGGAGAGGATCGCCAGCCAGTTGACGTTCCTTGACCTGTCCCTGACCTCGAACTCTTCCTTGCCGAAGGTGTGGCAGATCGAGTTGATGGACCAGGTCACGTGGTGCAGGAAGGCCACTCGGACCAGGCTGGCCCAGAAGAACGCGGTCACCGCACCCTGCCAGGACATCGACCACAGGCCGCCGATGAGGGCGGGAGCGAGCAGCGAGGCGGCGACCAGCGCCGGGAAGCTGCGGGAGATCTTCGCGATCTTCTTGTCCGCGAGCAGGTCAGGGCAGAACTTCTCCTGCGAGGTGTGGTTGCCGTCGAACAGCCAGCCGATGTGCGCCCAGGCCAGGCCCTTTGTCAGCGCCTTCCAGTCCTCCCCGAACCGCCAAGGCGAGTGCGGGTCGCCTTCCTTGTCGCTGTACTTGTGGTGCCGGCGGTGGTCGGCGACCCAGGTCAGTACCGGTCCCTCGATGGCGAGGGAGCCCGCGATGGCCAGCGCCAGCCGCAGGCCCGTGACCGCCTTGTACGAGCCATGGGTGAAGTAGCGGTGGAACCCCATGCTGATGCCGAGCCCGGAGATGTAGTAGAAGGCGATCGCGAGGATGACGTCGTGCCAGCCGAGCCCCCAGCCCCACGCCAGCGGGATTGCGGCTACCAGGGCGAGCATCGGGACGGCTACGAAGATGGCGACAAGCGCCTTCTCGAGGGGGCCCTTAGGCTCATCCTCGAGATCGCTGAGCGGGGTCTTTGCGCGGGTACCGGCTGGACCGGGTGCGGTGGTGCTGGTGGTGTCAATGACTGTGGTCATGGGATCCTCGCCTGGCACTCTGACCGATTGACGGTGGGGTAAAACGTTCCGCACACACCGTGGACAGGGGCTCATGCAGAATACGCTTACGTAACCGTAACCTACGTGACCGTAGGTTGTACAACGGCCCGGCAAACATTTCCCGGCGAAGTGTGAAACTCCTGACAGCCGACCGTAGCCGGAAACACTGCCGCGGGCCGCGCGGCACGGTTCGTTCCTAACTGCATTCCCGGCAAAGCAGCGGCCATGCGGCATCGGGCGCACTGGCCGCGATCCCGCCGAAGCACGTCCCGCGCCCGGCAAGGTCCATGACTTACCTGTCCAATCCTGCAAATGACGCACGTTAGCGGACTGACCGCTTAGCAAAATTGTCAGTAGTTCGCTCTAGTATTCGAATATGAACCAGAAGCTGGAGTTCCCGCTCTTACGAGAGCAGGCAGTCGCGCTGCGTCGAGAAGGCAAGTCACGGCGCGAGATCAAGCAGATCCTTGGCATCGGAAGCAACGAGACGCTGTGCAAGGCGCTCCGTGGTGTCCCGCCCCCGCTGTGGACGCTCCGCCCGAGGGCCAAGGATGACCTACATGCGAGGGCGCGCGACCTGCGCGCCGAGGGTCGCACGTACAACGAGATAGCCGCCGAGCTCGGCGTCTCTAAGGGCTCGGTCTCGCTCTGGGTGCGAGACCTGCCGCGGCCAGGCCGGCTGAGTTACGAGGAGTGCCGGAGGCGAAACGCCGAGGGCGTGGCCAGCTACTGGCAGGGGCAGCGGGCGATCCGCGAAGCTGCGTGGCGCGAGGTCACCGAGAACGCGACCGCGCGGATCGGCGCGCTTAACCATCGAGAGATCCTCATCGCTGGCGCGATCGCCTACTGGTGCGAAGGCTCCAAGAACAAGCCGTATCGTCGTCCCAGCAATCGGGTCGTATTCATTAATAGTGACCCGGACCTGATCGTGTTCTTCCTGCGGTTCCTGGCCGCCGCCGGTGTCGAGCCTGACCGGCTCATCTGCCAACTGCATATTCACCAGAGCGCGGACGTTGAGTCAGCCCAGCGGTACTGGCAGGCCGTCACCGGGGTGCCGTCTGAGCAGTTCCGCCGGCCGTTGCTGAAGCTGCACAATCCCAGGACAGTGCGAAAGAACACCGGCGATCTCTACCATGGCTGTCTGCGAATAGAGGTCCGGCGCAGCGCTGAGATCTACCGCAAGATCGAAGGCTGGGCTTCAGCCGCGACGGCCTCGAATCAATAGATAATTCGGTCCGGCCGAGGGTCCACAAGAGAATTTGCTCCCGGGGAAGGATTCGAACCTTCAATTGCCAGAACCAAAATCTGGAGTCTTACCTGATTAGACCACCCGGGAAGGTAATAGTTCGGAACATAGCCTAGCCGGATCCCGCCCGGTCGGCCGGCGAGGAGCGCGAGCCGGGCGGACGCAAGGCCTTCGGTCAGGTGGGCGGACTGCATACACGGGGAGGCTCGGGCGGGTCGGCGGGGAGGGCTACGCCATGTCAGGTCGGCGATTCAACATCTGGGCCGGTACGAGGGCCGACGCCAGCCGCGGGAGTTCGTTGCCACGGGCGGATCCGGCGCGGGCCGGCTGGGCTGATCGGGGCGCGCCAAGCCCGTTCCGATATTTGCGGGTATTTGTCCGACCGAAGATCTCGCGGCGGTGCGGCGGGTGCGCCGAGAGCACAAGGGGTACAGACGCCAGCGCACCGGGTTAACGGGCGCGGGTGACTGCCGGACTCTCCCGGGCGAAGGCAGGTAACCGGACGGTATCCTGCGCAGGTCGGGAGAGTGACATCCTGACTGTCCCCCTGACCTGCTGCCGCGCCGACATCGAGGAGCCGAGTCGAGTGAATTCGAGCGGTCCTGCAGCCGTCATCATCCTGGCGGCCGGCGAGGGCACCAGGATGCGGACAGCTACCCCGAAGATGCTCAACGAGGTCTGCGGGCGGGCAATGCTGGGCCACGTATTCGCGGCCGTGGGTGAACTGGGCGCAGAGCGGCTCATCCTGGTGGTCAGCGAGGATGGCGGGCAGGTAGCCAGGTACGCGGCTGAGCACTGCCGGGAGGCGACCCTGGTCGTACAGGAGCGCAACGGCTCCTGGGGAACGGGGCATGCCGTGCGGACCGTGATCGAGTCGGTGGGCGTGATCTGCGGAACCGTCTTGGTCGTGTTCTCCGACACGCCCATGCTGCGCGGCAGCACCCTCGCCGGGCTGGCTGCCGAGCACCAGGCCTCGAGCGCGGCGGTCACCGTGCTGACCGCGGACGCACCCGATCCAACCGGTTATGGGCGGATAATCCGCGACCAGTCCGGCCAGGTGACTGACATCGTCGAGGAACGAGACGCGACCCCCGAGCAGCGCGCGGTGACCGAGATCAGCTCCGGCATCTTCGCCTTCGACGGCGACTTGCTGGCCGACGCGGTCAAGCGGGTGCCTGCTGCGAACGCAGCCGGCGAGGAGTACCTCACTGCCGTGCCCGCGATCTTGCGCGCGGACGGTCATCAGGTCGGCTCCGCCCGGTGCGCCGACTTTGACGAGATACAGGGTGTCAACAACCAGGCCCAGCTGGCCAGGGCCCGGCGAGTACTGAACGAGCGGCTGATCGCGCAGTGGATGGCGGCCGGCGTGACGATCGTGGACCCCGCCACCACCTGGATCGACGTAGACGTCATGCTGGAGGCCGGCGCTCGCATATCGCCGAGCACGCAACTGGAGGGCAGCACCGTCGTCGAGGCGGACGCCGACATCGGGCCAGGGTCCCTGCTCCGCGACACGTTGGTAGGAGCGGGCGCGACGGTGTTGCAGTCGGTCTGCGAATCCGCAGTCGTTGAGCCAGGCTCGACAATCGGGCCGTTCGCGCACCTGACGGCTCAGCACGTAACCGCACGGCAGGACGAGGAGAACTAGAAGTGACCGGCATGACTTCCCCGGCCGGCAAGAAGATGATGATTTTCTCCGGCCGCGGGTACCCGGAGCTGGGCCTGGAGATTGCGGGCTGCCTGGGCATCGAGCCGACGCCTACCAGGGCATACGAATTCGCCAACGGCGAGATCTTCGTGCGATTCCTGGAGTCCGTCCGCGGCTGCGACGCGTTCGTGCTGCAGAGCCACACGTCGCCGATCAATCAGTGGATCATGGAACAGCTGATCATGGTCGACGCGCTGAAGCGGGCGTCAGCCAAGCGGATTACGGTAGTGACCCCGTTCTTTGGTTACGCCAGGCAGGACAAGAAGAGCCGCGGCCGCGAGCCCATCTCGGCCCGGCTGATGGCCGACCTGTTCCTCACTGCGGGCGCCGACCGGCTGATGGCGGTAGACCTGCACACCGCCCAGATCCAGGGGTTCTTTGACGGTCCGGTGGACCACCTGTTCGCACTGCCGATCCTGGCCTCCTACCTGGAGGAGAAGCTGGACGTGTCGCAAGTGACCGTGGTGGCTCCCGACGCCGGCCGGGTTCGGGTTTGCGAGCGCTGGACCGACAGGCTCGGCTGTCCGCTGGCCATCATCCACAAGCGCCGCGATCCCGATGTGGCTAATCAGGCCAAGGTGCTCGAAGTTGTGGGCCAGGTGGCCGGCCGTACCTGCATCGTGGTGGACGACATGATCGACACCGGCCAGACCATCGTCAAGGCCGCGGACACGCTGTTCGAGCAGGGCGCGGCCCAGGTGATCGTCACTGCCACCCACGCGGTGCTGTCCGGTCATGCGGTCGACCTGCTGAAGAACTCGCGGGTTAGCGAGGTCATCGTCACTAACACGCTTCCGATCACGAACGAGAAGCGGTTCGATAAGCTGACGGTGCTGTCCATCGCGCCGCTTATTGCCCGCGCGATCCGTGAGGTATTCAGCGACGGCTCCGTAACCAGCCTGTTCGACGGCCAGAGCTGATCGCCGCGGTCCGAGGCAGCGCCTGCGGCCCGCCCGAGCTGGCAGGCGTTCGGATCGGCTAGACTGCGCAAGGATTTTCTGTCATCTCAAGGAGCCCCACAGTGCCCGAGGTACGTATCGACGCCGAGCCGCGCACCGACTTCGGCAAAGGCCCGGCCAGACGGGTACGGCGCGCCGGGAAGGTTCCTGCTGTGCTTTACGGGCACCACAGCGAGCCAAGGCACCTCACCCTGCCCGGCCATGAGGTGCTCATGGCCCTGCGGACGCCCAATGTCCTGATCCGGCTAGAAGGCCTGCCTGGCGGTGCTCAGCTGGCGCTGCCGAAGGCGATCCAGCGGGACGCGATCAAGGGCTGGGTCGAGCACGTCGACCTGCTGGTGGTCCGGCACGGCGAGAAGGTCACTGTGGAGGTCCCAGTGACGATCACGGGTGAGATCGCGCCCGATGGCCTGCTCGACCAGCAGCTCATCCAGATCTCGATCGAGGCGGAGGCAACCAACATCCCGCCGGGCATCGAGATCAGCGTCGAGGGCATGACCGTTGGCGACTCGGTGCATGCCGGCGATCTTCAGCTGCCGCCGGGATCGACGCTCGCGGTGGAGCCGGACGTGCTAGTTCTGCACGTGATCTCGGCACCGACGGCCGAGCAATTCGAAGCCGAGCTTGCTGAGGCCGAGGCTGCGGAGGGTGTGGCGCCGCCGGCTGCCGCGCCTGCCGATGGCGAGGGCGGGCCCGCCGAGGCTCCCGGTGGCACGGCCGGCCAGGCCGACGGTGACACGGCCGCGGACTCCAGCTGATCTGGTCCGCGGCTGGCTGCGGCCGCAGTCGCAGGCAACCGCGGCGCAGGACGCCATGGCGGACGACCGCTGGCTGATCGTCGGACTGGGCAACCCAGGGCCGGAGTACGCCGGCAACCGGCACAACGTCGGTTCCATGTGCGTGGACCTGCTGGCGGCACAGATCGGTTCGGGCTTCAAGCGTGACCGATCCAGGGCGATGGCGGCTTCTGGCCGGCTGGCGGGCGTGCCCCTGACGCTAGCCAAGCCGCTGAGTTTCATGAACCTTTCCGGCGGCGCGGTGGCGTCGCTGCGTGCGTTCTACAAGCTGCCCACTGATCACGTGGTCGTGCTGCATGACGAGCTTGACCTGCCATTCGGCAGTATCCGGCTGAAACTGGGCGGCGGTGACAACGGGCACAACGGACTGCGCTCTGTAACTGCCAAGCTCGGCTCGCGTGACTATCATCGGGTCAGGATTGGCGTTGGCAGGCCGCCAGGACGGATGGACCCGGCAGACTTCGTGCTGCGGAACTTCACCGCCGCGGAACGCCGGGAGCTTCCGGATATCCTCGGCCGGTCGGCCGATGCTGTGCAGGCCCTCGTTACCAGCGGGCTTGCGGCTGCGCAGAACGAGTTTCACGCGTGACCTGCAGGCTGCGAACGGCCGCCGCTGGCATCTGAACAACCAATCAGTCAGGACCGAGTCCGTCGGCCAGACTGTCGGAAGACGGAGGTTTCGTGTCCCGCAGGCTCCTACTGCGCGGCGCTCGCACCGCGCGGTTGATCCGGGCGGCAGTAGCCAGGCCGCCTTATGTCGCGCCCGGCCACTATTACTCGCCGCTCACCAGCGAGGCCGACGTCGCCCGTGCGCTGACATGGGTCGGCGCGCCAGGCGTCGACCTGGCCGAGCCCGCTCAGCTGCAGCTTGCGGCGAAGCTGTCGCCGGACCTGGCGCAGCCGCTGGCGGGGCCGCGATACACGGCCGCGAACAATATGTACGGCCCCGGAGATGGCTCGGTCTACCGGGCGATGCTGCGCTACTTTCGGCCCGGGCACGTCGTAGAAGTCGGCTCGGGCTACTCCACCGCGGTCGCGCTGGACACCGCGGACGAAGCCGACGGGCCTGCTGACCTGAAGATCACCTGCGTCGAGCCCTACCCTGAGCGCCTGCTCCGCCTGCTCGGTCCGGCCGATCACGACCGTGTCTCCCTCATCCGCGAGCCGGTCCAGAACGTCGACGTGTCCGTGTTCTCCGAACTTGAGGCGGGCGACTTCCTGTTCATCGACTCGACCCACGTGGTGAAGGCCGGGTCCGACGTTGTCTGGCTGTTCCTGCACGTGCTCCCGCATCTCAAGCCGGGGGTCATCGTGCATGTACACGACATCTTCTGGCCGTTCGAGTATCCGGAGGAGTGGCTGCGCGAGCGGCGAGACTGGACCGAGGACTACCTCGTACACGCCTTCCTGGCCGGCAACGCCGAGTGGGAGATCCTGCTTTTCTTGTCCTGGCTCTGGCAGAGTCATCCGGAGCTCGTGCCGGCGCATCTGACGTCCGAGCGACCAGGATCGCTGTGGCTGCGCCGTCGCACCGCAACCATCCGGTACGACAGCTAGTCGGCGCAGGCCGCAGCTCACATATCGGGGTGGATCGGTGCTAGCCGTAATTAGCGGCTTACACGCCTGTAATACGGAATAATCCGCAACACCCCAAGTTTCGCGGCACTACGGGCAGCTGGTTCCGATAGCGACAAGAACCATGTCGGTGTGCGTCAACCGATAATCCTCGTTAAGCGTCTAACTTCGGGTTATATCGCCGGTCGATCGCGCCTTGCGTGCTCTACGACCGACCGATGTGAGCTAAAGGCGCTGGGAGGCCGAAACCCGGCGCTCATAGGGGTTTGCCGCAAGCTGGACAACAGGCCGAATTGCGGGGCCTACTGGCACCGAACTGTCGTGAATATGCAGGTCAGGCCCTTGTCAGATGTACCCACATGAGCGCAGGATTTAGGCCGAGTACGGAGACAGCCAGTTTTCATGACATGTATGCTGGCGCTCGAAATAGAGGGGGGTCAGATGGCGATTTCGTCCGTTTGGTCGGGACACGGCACAAGCGCCGGACCCGGCACCGGACGCGCGCCTGGCGTGCTCGCTAGCCGCAGGCTAGGCGGGCGCAGGACGACGCGGCGCCGTGGCCACAAATCTGTCGGCGGCTGAACTCGCCGGAGGACAACAAGAGAAGGCAGGCCATGGCTTTGCGTAAAGACGGATGTGTGCTAGTCACGGGTGGTGTTGGCTTCATCGGCACTCACCTGTGCCGGGCGTTGCTGGCTCAGGGCAGGCGGGTCATCGCGCTGGACGACATGTCAGCGGCACAGTTGCCTGTCAATGAGGATCTAGTAGACAGCGAGCTCTTCACGTTGCTGGAACAGGATGTGAGCGAGCCGTTCTCTATCGGTGAGCCGGTCGCGGGGATCGTGCACCTGGCCGGCCAGATCGGTCCGGCCAATCCCCTGGAGGGGCTGCGCGCCTCCTCGATCGGCACTTTCCACTGCCTGGACGTGGCGCGCGCACACGACGCGCGAATCGTGCTCGCCTCCTCCGGCGACATCTACGGCAACGCGACCGTGCATCCGCAGTCGGAGGATTACTGGGGCAACGTGAACCCGATCGGCCCGCGGTCGGCTTACGAGGAGGCGCGGCGCTTCCTGGAGGCGACCGCCACCGCGTACCGGGCCGTGCACGGCGTCAACACCGGCATCGTCAGGCCGTTCAACATCTACGGCCCTGACGTGCAGACCAACCGGAGGGCAGTGCCCGCCTTCATCTCCAAGGCGCTGGCCGGCCAGGAGCTCACGCTGCATGGCGGGGACCAGACCCGGAGCCTGTGCTTCGTGACCGACTTCGTTGCGGGCGTGCTCGCGATGCTGGAGTCAGACGACCCCGGTCCGATCAACCTCGGCTCTAACGAGGAGATCTCGATGCGTGCCCTGGCCGAGCTCGTCGTGTCGATCGCCGGCTCTGGCACGATCAAGGTCGTTCCCGCCGTCGCGGGTGACTCCGCCGGGCGGTGCCCGGACATCAGCAAGGCCGCCGCCGTCCTCGGCTGGCATCCCACCACATCAGTCAGGGCTGGAATAACCGCCTCGATCGAGGCGATGCGAGCGATCGAGGTGGCTGTGCAATGAGCACTGGATCTGTACAGATCATCGTTCCGTCGAACTGGAACGCGCTGGTGCCTACCGAGCTACCGAAGCTCGAGTGCGAGGCCTCCACGGTGCGCGCGGCCCTGGACTGGCTGACGACTGACTTCCCGCAGTTCGAGGTCCGCCTTTTCAGCCACGGTCGGCTTGCCTCCTGGGTGAACATCTACCTGGGCGAGGAAGACATCAGGGCGCTCGGCGGACTGGACACCCCGATCGAATCTGACGCGGTGCTGACGGTGATCCAGGCGGTGGCGGGCGGGTGAGCGTCCAGGCGGCGGTAACGGGAATGATCGCGATCCCCGCGGCCCGGGTGCTGCTCGGCTCCTCCGAGCAGCACCTCGACGACGTAGGGGCAAGTCAGCACTACAAGCGCGAGTGGTTCGAGGACGAGGCTCCACAGCATTACTCGGATGTCGACAGCTTCTGGATCGATGCCAACCTCGTCACGAATGGCGACTACCTCGCGTTCTGCGAAGCGACCGGCTATCTGACCGAGGCGGAGACCCGCGGCTTCGGCCTGGTATACGACAGCACCTACTGGGACGAGGTCGACGGGGTTTGCTGGCGGCGGCCTGGCGGGATCGAGGATTTCATCGAGGACCGGCTTGACCACCCGGTTGTGCACATCGCCTATGCCGACGCCGAGGCCTATGCGGCCTGGGCGGGCAAGCGACTGCCCACCGAGGCCGAGTGGGAGTACGCGGCACACGGCGAGGAATGGCGATGCTGGCCGTGGGGCAACGACTGGGATCCGCAGGTGGTCAACTGCTCCGAGCACTGGTACGGCCTGCCGATCAGCGACTTCAAGGCCTGGCACGCCTGGTGGACGAATCATCGCGAGACGCATGGCGTGCGGCTCGGCACCACCGCCGTCGGCCGGTTCTCGCCAGGCGGAGACTCGCCATTCGGCCTGGCCGATATGGCGGGGAATGTTTCGGAATGGACGGGCAGCACCTATGAGCTCTATGACCCGACGCGGCGCTATCACGAGACATATGAGCGTGCTGCCGGGCGGTACAAGGTCATTCGCGGCGGGTCCTGGATGAATTTCAAGTACCAGCTGCGTACGAGTGAGCGATTTGCTTCTGATCCGGCTTACTCCAGCATCAGCATTGGCTTCAGGTGTGCATCTTCCACCGAACCCGCGAGCTGAGCCAGCGGGAGTTTATGACCAGCGAAGACCTGCAGAGGCCGGGAACTGCCACGATACGCGGGCAGTTCCCGGCTCCTAGGCCCACTCGCCGAAGGTAGGAGCGGCGCCACGCGGTCCCGGCGAGAACGCCGCCGGCAAGGCCGCTAGCTGCGGGCCAGCCAGATCCCGCCCAGCCAGATCCGGGGCGGCCAGATCCGCGGCCTGGAAGCGCCGAGAATCCGGCTCAACCCTGCGTAATACGGCAATCATCGTCAGTTACCTGCTTACGCCATCGCCTTGCGCGGGATGGGAGCATGATCAATAATTCACTATGATGCAAGTTGCGATGCGAACCGAAAGACCGTTAACTGCCACTATGACAGAATAACGCGGACGAGGGATTAGCGTGATGTCCAGCATGACGCCCGCTTAGGAATTCAATTTCTGATGACCGCCACAACTACCCCGACTGATGGCACAGCATCAGGCGACGGCCAGCTGCCTGGCGAACATTCGCCGCAGCTGGCCTCAAGGGTGCGCCGCGGTGCGGTATGGAGCATCGCCAGCACCCTCGCGCTGCGGGTAGGCACGATCGCAGCCACCGCGGTGGTGGCGCACATCCTCAACCGCAACGCTTTCGGCGTCTTCGCGGTCGCGCTTACCGCACTCATGATCGTTCTCAGCATCGGCGAACTAGGCGTGGCGTCCTGCCTGGTCCGGGCCGACCTGGACGTCGACGCGCTGGCGCCGACAATGGTCACCGTCTCGCTGGTGACGGCCGGCCTGCTAGCTCTCGCGCTGCTTGAGTTCGCGGTGCCGATCGCCACCGCGCTTGGCTCGGCCGAGGCCGCGGCGCCGATCAGGATAATGGCTATCTCGGCGATACTTGGCGGCTTCTTCGCGGTGCCCAACGCGCAGTTGTCCAGGGATTTCATGCAGGACAAGCTGTTCATGTCGAACCTGGTGGCGTTCCTGCCTTCGACAGCTGTCCTGCTGGTCCTGGCCGACCACGGCAGCGGCGCCATGGCCTTTGCGTGGTCGAGGATCGCCGGCCAGATCGTGGCGGGCGGTATTCAGTACGCCGCGGTGTCGAAGCGCTACCGGCCGGGCTTTGCCCGCAGCGCGCTGAGCACCCTGTACCGGTTCGGGCTGCCGCTGGGCGGAGCGAACTTCGTCGGCTACGTGCTGCTGAACGTGGACTACGCCTTCGTCGGGCACGAGATGCACGCCGGGCCGCTTGGCGTGTACGTGCTGGCCTTCAACGTTGCCTCCTGGCCGGTGACGCTGCTTGGCTCCATGATCAGCAGTGTCTCGATGCCGGCTATCTCCCGGGTGAAAAACAACGCGAAGACACTTCGCAACGCGATCAGCACAGGAGTCCGCGCGCTCGCTCTTGTCGTCGCACCCATATGTGCCCTTACCATCGCGTTCGCACATCAGATTGTTCACTGCCTTTACGGCGCTAAGTGGGAGTCCGCGGCCTCGGTACTTACCATTCTCTCGCTTTATGGTGGCATTTCTATTGTCTGCATGTTCTTTTCTAATGTCATCGCGGGCCTGGGCCGGTCCAGATCGCTGCTCACCGTCCAGCTCCTGTGGCTGGCCGCGCTGGTCCCGGCCATGGCTGTCGGCGTCAGAAGCGATGGGATCGACGGGGCGGCGGCCGCGCACGTCGCAGTGATCACGCCGCTCGTGCTGCCGTGCTACATCTTCGTGCTGAGACGGATCACGCGCGTCCGGGTGGCCGCGCTGATCATCGCGCTCGTGCCGCCGGTCGTGGCCGCGGCCGTGGCCGCGGTCATGGCGATGAAGATCGCGTCGACGCTGGCGGAGCCGCTACTCCAGCTAGCCGTCGGCATGTCAGTCGGCGGACTGATCTACGGCGTCCTGATGGCACCGCAGCTTATCCGCCTGCTCAGCGCCGAGCAGGCGACGAAGCTCAAGCTGGACCGGGTTACCAAGGCCTACGCGTCGCTCGGCCGGACCTTCGGGCTCCGCCCGGATGTGTCCGAGCGCCCGGCTGCGGTCGCGAAGGCCGACAGGGTGCCCATGCTCATGCCGTACGACCGTGGCATGACTTACAGCGCCGCCATCAACGGCATCGGCATGACCTACACGGCCGCCCTCAACACCATCCCGATGGACGCGAGAGCGGTTGAGCCGCAGGTCGTGGAGAAAACGCTCGAACTGCGCGCGGTGGAACTGCGTGCGCTGCTGGGGAGCGGCAGGCCGGGGTCACCGCATCAGGCGCGTCATGCCCGCGGCGGTGACCGCACTGGAAAGCGGAAATGACTTGATATCGCAAATGCCGTTACCCGATCAGGCCATGCCGTAACGTATCGCGGACGTGCATCAGCAGATATGACGGATGTGAATCCCGCCGTCATGTGAGCGGCCGAGGAGGAAACGATTGACCGGAGATGACCGGCACGTGCTGTGGCTGGCCGGGGTGTCCTGGGACGGGATTCCCGGCGCGGACCGGCAGATGGTGACCTGCCTGACCCGGCATGCGCGTGTCTTCTACGTCGACCCGCCAATATCTCCCGCGACCAGAGCGCGCTGGCGCAATGGCTCACATCGGATTTTCCGGCCGCGGCTGGAGGTCGTCAACGAGCGTCTCACCCGGCTGTCGCCGATTGTGCTACCCGGGCTCAGCCGTCCCGGCGTGCGGGCGACCACGGCACCGATCGTGCGCATGGAGGTGAAATCCGTCCTACGGCGGCTCGGGATTAGGCCGGTCGTCGTGGTCTCGACCTCGCTTGAGGACGTGCTCGGGTGCTGGGGCGACGGCGTACTGAACGTGCTGTACGGGACGGACAACTACGTCGGCGGCGCGGAGCTGATGGGCTTGTCCGTCAACCGCCAGAAGATGCAGGAGCGGCGGGCGCTCGGCAAGGCCGACAAGGTCATCTGCGTTACGCCGCCGCTGGCCAGACGATGGGCCGAGCTGGGCGCAAGGCCGCAGGTCGTGCTGCCCGGCTGCGAGGTTCGCGATCTGAGCGGCCAGGAGCTCGCGGCCGACCTGCCGGACCTGCCGAGGCCGGTGATCGGGCTGATCGGGCAGCTCTCGAATCGGCTCGACCTGGACGCCATGGAAGCGATCGCGGATGCCGGCTTCTCGATGCTGATCGTCGGCCCGGTCGATCCCAGGTGGTCAGACCCGCGGTTCGCGAACCTGATTAGCCGCAAGAACGTGCACTACACCGGGCCAGTTGCAGCTTCGAAGGTGCCCGCTTACCTGGCCGCGATCGACATCGGCATCACCCCGTATCGTGACACGCCGTTCAACCGGACCGCGTACCCGCTCAAGACCATGGAGTACCTGGGCGCGGGCGTGCCTGCCGTCACCTCGGCCATGCCGACCGCGAAATGGCTGCGCGACGACCTCGCCAGCAAAACCGGAGACGCGGCTGCCGACCAGATACTGGCGCTGGCCCCGGACGGTGCCGCGTTCGCTACGGTCGTGGACCAGGTCGCCAGCGCGGTCGCCTGCGAGACCGGTGGCGGACATACCGGCGGCGCGCCCAGCCTGTCGAGCCAGGCCATCGAGTTCGCCAGCAGGCACACCTGGCCGCCCAGGGCGGAGGAGTTCGCAGCCGCCATCGGGCTGACCTGACGATGGCCGCACCCGCGGCGCAGTCCGGCCCGCCGCAGCTTGCAGGCGATGTGACCGATGCGGGCGATGCGGGGAAAGTAGAATCGCCGTCCTGGTCGTGACCTACAACAGCGCGGACCTGCTAGCGGGACTGCTGAGCTCGCTCGACGCGGGCCTGGCCGGCGTCTCGTGGCATCTCACCGTCGCGGACAACGCCTCCGCCGACGACACCGTCGAGGTAATGCGCGAATTGGCTCCGACGGCGGAAGTCGTGCAGATGGGCCGCAACGCCGGCTATGCGGCCGGGATCAATGCCGCGTCGCGAGCGGCAGGGCCGCGCACCGCGTTCCTGATTCTCAACCCCGACGTCAGGCTCGCACCCGGTTGCGTGGCCGAGCTGCTCGCCGTGCTCACGCCTGGCACTGGTCTGGCCGTGCCCAACCTTACGGACCGGAACGCGGAGCTCATCGAGTCGATGCGGCGGGAACCGACTGTCCTGCGGGCCTGGGGCGATGCCCTGCTCGGAGCCCGGCGCGCGGGCCGGATTCCCGTGCTCGGCGAGGTTGTGACCGCACGCGACCGCTATCAGCGCCCGGCCGTGACGGACTGGGCGGAAGGCTCGACCCTGCTGATCAGTGCGGAATGCTGGGATCGATGCGCGCCCTGGGATGAGTCGTTCTTTCTGTACTCGGAGGAGACGGACTTCGCGCTGCGGGCACGGGACGCCGGCTTCCTGACCAGGTACGTGCCTACGGCCAGGGCAGTGCACCTGGAAGGCGACTCCGGCCAGTCCCCGCCGCTGTGGACGCTCCTGACCCTGAACAGGATCCGGCTGTTCCGGCTGCGCCACGGCCGGCTTAGGACGGCGGCGTACTGGTCGGCGGTGGTCTGGCGCGAAGGCACCCGCGCCCTGCTCGGCAAGCGGACAAGCCGGGCGGCGCTGCGGGCGCTTGTCAGCCCGCGACGGTTGCGCGAGCCACGCGGCCCGCACAGCATCGGCGGCTAGCGCAGCCGCTTGACCGCCCCGACGGTGCTTAGCCTGGCCCGCTGCGTCACGGTCGACCTGGCCAGCACGTGTGCCCGCAGCGACTCGGCGGTGTCGCCGTCACGGACGCTGAACCGCGGCTGCAGCCAGCTGGCAGGGCTGGCTGGCCTCCGGTCGCTGGTATAGACGCGCCGATAGCCAAGCCGTCGCAGGTCAGACAGGAGCTGCCGGTCGTAGCGGCCGAGCGGACACGCTGCCTCGGTGACCTCGGTGCCAGCCGCAGCCGCCAGCCGTTCGCGCGCCTCGATCAGCTCAGAAGTCCTGGTGGCCGAGTCCATGCCGCGCCAGATTCGGTGTTTCATTCCGTGCGTGCCGATCGTCATGCCCTGCCCGGCCAGCTCACGCAGGTCGCCGGCGGATAGGCTGCCCGTCGCTCCCAGCCGGCCTGCCAGCGGGAAGAAGCTGGCGGTGAGCCCGCGCTCGGCCAGTTCTGGCATCGCGATCCCGATATCGGACTCGTTGCCGTCGTCGAAGCTGATCCGGACGTCGGGCCAGGCAGCTATCTCGTCGAGGATCCAGCGGAACTGATCGGCGCCGACCCAGTATGCGGACTCGCCGGGCTCCAGGACGCCGCGGCGGGCGCCGACGCCGTGGAAGCAGATATTGAGAACCTGGCGGCCTATCACCGCGGACCACCGGCCTGCAGCGGGGCGTCCGCAACCCTGGAGGAGGTGTCCGTGCCCCACCGACTGGCTGAGCGCTGCGGCAGCCTCGCGGCGAGCGCCGCGGCGAGGGTGATGGCCGCGTAGCAGGCAGCCGCCGGGATAAGGCCGGGATCGGCACGCACCACATCGCGCAGCCAGGACCGGCGGTCCGGCTTGCGGACGCCAGCGGGGCCGGGGCCCGGCAATGCCACCGCCCGCAGGCTGGCATTGCCGCGCCTGACCCGGACTAGGCGGCGCAGCAGGTCGCGGGTGGTCCGCGGGGCGCTGACGCGGGAGCTTACGGAGTCGACCTGCGACTTCTCCTCCGGCGCGAACAGGGAATCCAGGAAGAGGTCATCGGCTACGACGTCGGGGAAACTGCCGAACCGCGCGCGTCCCGCCGCAGAGAGCGCGACCACGCCCCGGCCGAACAGGGCGGCCTCGAAGGCCGGCAGCCGGGAGTTGATGGCGTAGTAGCTGCGCACCAGCGCGGGGCTGCGGCTGACATCGATCTCGCGCCGAGTGGTAGCGGCCAGCACCGGGCCGCCGGCCGCCGCGCTGGTCGCTAGCGCGGCGCCCAGGGCCCGCAGGCCAGCGCTGGGCAGCACGATGTCCGCGTCCAGGTAGACGCGCGGGTATCCGTGCACCTGCTTATCGCCGGCGTTGAGCGCCGCTACCTTGCCGGCCACCGGGAGGTTCACGACCTGTACGCCGGGCCTGGCCGCGGCCACCTCGGCGGTGGCATCGGTGCAGCCGTTCGCCACGACGACTACCTCGAATTCGTCCGGCCCCGCGTCCGCCAGCAGTGAGTCCAGGCACCGGCCGAGCACGCCGGCCTCGTTGTGTGCGGCGATGACGACACTGATCACCGCGGCCTGCCGGGCAAAGCCAGGCGCGAGCCGTCCCCGTTCCCTTGATAGGGCGCAAGCAAGTATCCGGACATCGCATCTCTTTCGCATTTTTCGCCAGCGCTGTGGGTAGTGGTGATTGCGCTGGTACCGGGTGAGCTTCACCGTACGGGAAGAATACCGGTCCTGCAGTACTTCGCCGGATTGGTAGGCACAGGCCTCTTCCGTGGCAAAAGGGCAGGCCACGAGCCTGAACCAGTCCGAATAGCCCCGCAGTAACGGCCCGTTGCCGTACTTTAGCTACATGCCCATGGTTGTCCGAGCTGCTCCAGCTGCGCCAGTGATTCGGCGTCGGCCGGCCTAGGGGAAAGATGACTGTCGAGCTCGCGCCGATAGAGCCGGCCGATGTTGCCGCGGTGGCGGAATTCCTGCACGAACACTTGAATTCCGCTGTCCCGCAGGCAGCCTGGCGAGCCGCGATGAGCGTGCCGTGGAAGGTCGAAGCGCCCAATCACGGCTTTATGCTCACTCAGGGTGGCGCCGTTGTCGGCGTCTACCTGGCCTTCTACTCCGACCGGAGGGTGGCGGGAAGGTCAGAGAGGTTCTGCAACCTCGGCGCCTGGTGCGTGCTGCCTGAGTACCGGTTTCACAGCATCAGGCTGCTCAAGGCGCTGCTGGCGCAAGAGGGCTACCACTTCACCGACCTGTCGCCAAGCGGCAGCGTGATACAGCTCAACGCCCGGCTGAAGTTCCGTGCCCTCGACACGGCAACGGCCCTGATGCCGAATATCCCGCTGCCCACCCTGGCCAGGCGGGCGAAGATTAGTGCCAGGCCCGCGGTCATCGCGGACCGGCTGACAGGGCCGGACCTGGAGCTTTACCTCGATCATCAGCAGGCCGGGGCGGCCAGGCACGTGCTGATCAGCCGCGGTGACGAGGACTGCTACCTGATCTTCCGCAAGGCACGGCGGAAGAACCTGCCGGTGTTCGCGGTCATCCTGCACGCCAGCAACCCTGAGCTGCTGCGGACCAGCATCGGGCAGCTGCGCACCTGGCTGCTGCTGCGGCATGGCGCGCTGGCCACTCTGGCGGAACTGCGCACGATCGGCCACAAGCCGCGGCTTTCTTTGCTGCTCTCGGCGCCCAGGCCGAAGATGTTTCGCAGCGCCAGCCTCGAGCCCGACCAGATTGACGACTTGTACAGCGAGCTTGTATGTGTTCCCTGGTAAGCGGGCGCAGGCCCGGCCCGGTCCGCGCGGAGGGTTGCTGTCATAGTGCGTAGTCAGATCCACCAGCTGGTCGGTGACGCGGCCGTGCGGTACCCGGACGCCCCGGCGGTTACCTACGCCGACCGCACAGTCAGCTATCACCAGCTATGGCGCCTGCTCGAGGCGTTCGCGGGCCAGCTGGCCGGCCTCGGGCTGCGTCGCGGCGACCGGGTGGCTGTCTACCTGGACAAGCGGATCGAGACGGTGGTCGCCCTGTTCGGGTCGTCGCTGGCCGACTGCGTCTTCGTGCCCGTCAACCCGCTGCTGCGCGCGCACCAAGTCGGCTACATACTGCGCGACTGCGGCGCCCGGGCGCTGGTGACCTCGCCCGAGCGGCTGGACTTGCTCCGCGGTGAGCTGGAGGACAGCAAGTCAGTCGAGCACGTTGTCCTCGCCGGGCTGACCGCAGCCGCCGCGGCGGAGCCGGGCCAGCGGTACGCGGTGAGCCAGTGGCCTGGCCAGCAAGCCGCGGACGAGCAGCCAGCACTGGCGGCGACCGGGGCGATCGACGTCGACATGGCGGCCATCCTCTACACCTCGGGCAGCACCGGCCGCCCGAAGGGGGTCGTGCTCAGTCACCGCAATCTGCTCGCCGGGGCCGCGAGCGTCAGTTCCTACCTTGGCAACACCGCTGACGACGTGATCCTGTCCGCGCTGCCGCTGAGCTTCGATGCCGGGTTCAGCCAGCTCACCACGGCCTTTGAGGTCGGCGCGCACGTCGTGCTGCTGAACTACGTGCTGCCCGCGGACCTGGTGCGGATGTGCGCCCGGCATCGGGTCACCGGGCTGACCGGCGTGCCGCCGCTGTGGATACAGGTCGCCAGCCAGGCCTGGCCCCCCGAGGCGACGGCCCAGCTGCGCTATTTCGCGAACACGGGCGGGCGGATGCCGAAGGCAACGCTGGATAAGCTGCGAGCGACCTTCCCCGCCGCGCGGCCCTTCCTCATGTACGGGCTGACCGAGGCGTTCCGATCCACCTACCTGGACCCAGCCGAGGTCGATCGTCGTCCCGACTCGATCGGTAAGGCGATTCCCAACGCGGAGATCCTCGTCGTGCGGCCCGACGGCTCGCTCTGTGAGCCGGGCGAGGAAGGCGAGCTGGTCCACCGGGGTGCGCTGGTCGCAATGGGCTACTGGAATGACCCCGAGCGCACCGCCGAGCGGTTCCGGCCGGCCCCGGTCACCGAGCCCGGGCTGTGCGCCACTGACATCGCGGTCTGGTCAGGCGATGCCGTAGTCCGCGACGAGGACGGCTTCCTGTACTTCGTCGGCCGGAATGACGAGATGATCAAGACATCCGGGTACCGGGTCAGCCCTACCGAGATCGAGGAAGTAGCCTACGAGACCGGGCTGATCCGCGACGCGGTGGCGCTCGGCCTGCCGGATGCCACGCTTGGCCAGCATGTGCTGCTGATCGTCAGTCCGCCGCCCGGCGGCGAGGTGGAGGCTGCGAGCCTGCTTGCGGCCATGAAGAAGGTACTGCCTGCCTACATGATGCCAAGACGGGTCGAGGTCAGGGCCGAGATACCCAGGTCACCCAACGGCAAGTTCGACCGGGCTGGGCTGCGCTCGGAGCTGACGGCATGACGGGGCCGACGCCAGCGCACAGCACCGTCGCGAGCTTCGGCACCGAGAAGGGCGTCCTGCGTGTCGGTGGCGTACCCCTTGACGTGCTGGCCGAGCGTGTTGGCCAGACCCCGTTCTTCGCCTACGACCGGCGGCTGCTCACCGGCCGCGTGGCCCGGCTGCGCGCGGCGCTGCCGGAGCGCATCGAGCTGAGCTATGCGATCAAGGCCAACCCGATGCCCGCGGTCGTCCACCATCTCAGCGGGCTGGTCGATGCGTTCGATGTCGCATCGGCGCTCGAGCTGAGGACCGCCCTCAACACCACGATGCCGCCGCGTCAGGTGAGCTTTGCCGGGCCAGGCAAGTCGCCTGCCGAGCTTCGGCAGGCCGTAGCATCCGGCGTGACCGTCGAGCTGGAGTCGCCGACCGAGGCGCGCCGCCTAGCCGAGATAGGCGATGAGCTTGCGATCCGGCCGCGGGTAGCGGTCCGGGTGAACCCCGACTTCGCGATCAAGGGCTCGGGCATGCGGATGGGCGGCGGCCCGCAGCAGTTCGGCATAGACGCAGAAGAAGTGCCGGCCTTGCTGAAGACGCTGACCGGCACCGACCTGGACGTGCTGGGCTTCCACGTGTTCGCGGGCTCGCAGAACCTGCACGCCGATGTGCTCGCGCAAGCCCAGCGCAACACGGTGGACCTAGTGCTGCGGCTGGCCGAGTCGGCGGCCGCGCCGGTCCGTTACCTGAACCTGGGCGGCGGCTTCGGCATCCCGTACTACGAGAAGGACACCCCGCTCGACCTGGACGCCGTGGGCGCGAGCCTGGCCGAGCTGGTCGCGGACCGGATCGAGCCCGGCCTGCCGGGCGCCAGGGTCGTGATCGAACTTGGTCGCTACCTGGTGGGCGAGTGCGGCATCTACGTCACAAGGATCGTCGACAGGAAACAGTCGCGGGGCCGGGTATTCCTGGTCACCGACGGTGGGCTGCACCATCAGCTCGCCGCCTCTGGGAACTTCGGGCAGGTCGTCCGCCGCAACTACCCGGTGGCCATCGGCAGCCGGATCGGCACTGCTACGGCGGAGACCGTGACGGTGGTGGGCAAGCTCTGCACCCCGCTGGACTTGCTGGCCGACCGGGTGCAGCTGCCGGCGGCCGACATCGGTGATCTCGTCGTGGTCTTTCAGGCCGGCGCTTACGGCCTGACAGCCAGCCCGCAGGCGTTCCTTAGCCATCCGGCACCCCCCGAGGTGCTCGTCTAGTTGCCGTATATCGTTCCTCACATCCGCCTCTCGCCGTCAAGCCAAGGAGCATGCATGGAAGCCACAGTCTCGACCCTCGACGAGGTCAGGACTCTCGTCGCGGAGGTGCTCGGGATCACCGACAGGCTCTCGTCGCTGACCGAGGCGACGGCGCTGCTTGGCAGCATGCCAGAACTGGACTCGATGGCGGTAGCGGAGCTGATCGCAGCTATCGAGGAGAAGTTCGGCTTCGAGGTCGACGAGGCCGATCTCACGGCCGACGTGTTCGACACCATGGGATCCTTGTCCGACTTCGTGGCGGCCCACCGGCTGTGACAGGGTGGCGGCGGTGACGGCACTGACAACGCGAGGCGGTATGCCGCGCAATGGCACCAATAGCCGCTTAGGCTGGCCGGTCCGCGCCGATCACGAGATTCCGCGTCTTGCTCACGGATGTGAACCGATTGCCAACATCAAGCGTCGACTTCAGGGGCCCCCTTCGGACGGTGGTGCGCCTGCATGCACAGGCGCGAGCCGGAGGTCATATGAGGACAGCGACGCCGCCTTTCCCGGCAGTAGCTGGTCCGGCAGCAGCTGGTACGGACCGCCGCCGGCCGTGGTCGCCGTCATGGAGGTGACGGTGCGATGACGGCAGTGCAGGTGTCCAGGGCCGAGCTGGCCCCGCTGATGGCCGACGAGCGGCAGGCCAGGACCCGCCCTCGATCCTCCGCGGTGACGCTGCTTTCTGTCATGGTTCTGACTCTGTTCGTCTTCCCGTCGAACGCGGTGCTGCATGCCGTCGGTGGCGCCGGCTATGCCGCCGCGCTGGTCTCCTACCTGATCCTGCTGCTCTACGTCGGGGCCACGATCATCGGCCTGCACCATCCGCTGCAGTATCACTCGCCGGTCAGGACGGCGCTATGCGCGCTGTGGATCGTCTCGCTGATCTCCTACCTGCTGATGGACCGGGGACTCCTCAATACGACCCAGCAGACTGGCGCGGAACGATGGCTGCTGCAGCTGGCCGGCGTCTCCGGCATCATCGTCGTCGCCTCTGAGTGCATTCACACCTACGAGGACGTCCGCCGCGTGCTGCGCGCGCTGTGCTGGGGAGACGCGTTCTGCGGCCTGGTCGCGGGCATGCAGTGGTGGCTGAACAAGGACATCACCCCGTACCTGCGCGAGCTACCTGGCTTCACGATCAACGCGGCCGCCGGGATCTACGGGATCGAGAGCCGCGGCGGGGTCGCGCGGGTAGCTGGCACCGGCATCGACCCGATCGAGATGGGCGTCGTGGCCGGGATGGTCCTGCCGATCGCGATCTACCTGGCCATGTACGACAAGCACCGGTCGCTGGCGGCGCGGTGGCTGCCGGTCGCGCTCATAGCAATCTGTATCCCCACGTCGGTGTCCAGGTCGGCCATCCTGGCCGTGGCCGTAAGCGTCAGCACGCTGATCATCTCGATGTCGCCGCGAACGCGGGTGACGTTGCTTGCCGGGCTTCCCGTCGCGCTCGGGGTGGTCTTTGTCAGCTCGCATGGGCTGCTCGGCACGCTCGATCAGTACTTTTTCGCCGGGACCAACGACAATTCCATTACGCACCGGCTGAACAACTATCCCTACGTCGAGGCGCTGGTCAGGCAGGCTCCATGGTTCGGCCAGGGCGGCGGGACGTATTACTTCACTACGCAGGTCAACATCCTCGACAACCAGTACCTGACCACCGCCGTCGAGCTCGGCCTGATAGGCGTGGCCGTGCTGGCCTTCTACCTGATCTGGCCGGCCGCTGCGGCGCTGTCCGCGCGCAAGCTAGCACTGACCGGCAGCACCCGCGACCTGTGCGCCGCCCTGGCCGGCGCGGAACTTGCGGCCGTGCTGTGCTCGGGAACGTTTGACTCGCTGTCCTTCCCGCTGTTCGTCAACACGCAGGCCCTAATTGTCGGCCTGATCGGGGCGGTCTGGCTGATCGCGCACGCAGACGCCAGAGCCATGCGGGCGGCGCAGGATGTACCTATAAGTGATCGGACAACTACGTGGCACGTCAATGGAGTCTCCGTGTGGCGCGCTCCTGCTCTCAACGGGGCTGACAAGCCTGATGGAGGAAACTGATGGACCTGCTCGCCCTCTCCAGGACGATGTGGCGGCACAAGATCGCCGTTATTCCGGTGCTCGTGCTCGTGCTGCTCGGCCTGGTCTATGTTCTGAAGGTCAAGCCGCCGACCTACCAGTCGGACACGAGTCTGATCCTCAATATCCCGCAGCCGCCGACGCAGGCGCAGCTTCTGCAGAATCCGAAGCTCGCGAAGGTCAGCTACAACAACCCGTATATCACCCTGGCGGACGAAGACCCGCTGTTTGTCGGGGACGCGGTCACCGACCTGGTCACGAACCCGTCCGCCCAGCAGGCGCTGCTCGCCGAGGGCGTTAATCCCAAATACCAGGTGAGCCTGAGCAGCGATCCCGGCAGCCCGCCGATCATCAACATCGTGGGCGTTGGCACGACCGCGGCTGAGGCGGAAGCCGCCGCCCGGCTGGTCTTGACGGCCGCCCAGGCCGGCCTGAAGACCATGCAGCTGAACGACGGCGTCACCGCCAACTCGCCGGCCCTGATCACGGCGAAAGTGCTGGTCGCGCCGACCAAGGCGACGGCGTCGATCAGCTCCAAGCTGCGCACGCTCATCGAGGTTCTTGCCCTCGGCGTCATCATGCTGTTCGTCGTCATCTCGGTCGCGGAGGCCTTCTCGCGCCGGCGCGAGGAGGAGTATGAGCTGGACGTACCTCCGGCGGTCAAGACCAGGTCACTACTGAGCCGGGACGACCGTGACGGCCGCGAGCCAGTGGACCACACCCAGGACTTCGCGAGCCCGTTCCTGTCATCTGCTGCCCGGCGGCCGGTGCACAGCCTGTCGGAAGTCAGGTCGGCACTGCCGCCCGTTAGCGCCGCGGGCGACGTAGACGCACTTGCCGACGACGACGATTAGCGGGCACGCTGACTAGGTCAGGTCACATGCGCAGCGGCGCGCCGTTGTCCCACATGTTGCCTGACCAGACGTTGCCGTAGCCGTCAGTACCCGGGTTGTTGTTCGGCTTGTCCCAGCCATAGACGGGGCCGTAGGTAGCGCACTTGCCATTTGAGCCGCGCTGGAAGACGTTGTCCGTCACGACTATGTGCGTCATGACTCCCGGCTTGGCCGGCGGGTCGCTGCTCGGGTAGAGGCAGTAGCCCGCATATCTGGTCGCGACCAGCAGGTTCTTGCTGACGGTGGCGTACGAGACGTTGCCGTCAGGGATGAACGTGATGTCGGCTGTGCAGCCGCCGACGCAGTAAACGCTGTTGTGCACGACCGTGAAGTTGGTGCCGCCGTCGTTGAAGAAGCCGTTCTCGTGCCAGCCCAGGGCCGCCCCGTTGTAGTTGTCGTGCAGCCATGAGTCCTCGACCGCGCAGTTCGAGTAGCAGTGCACCTCGTGCTGGTCGCCGTAGATGTTGTCGTACAGCACAGTCAGGTTTGCGCCGCCAACCGACTCTGAGTGGTCGGATCCGCCGTTGATGGTCGTGTGCTCGATCAGCACGCTGCCCGCGCCGTCGGTATGCACCGTTCCGTTGATCTGGCTGTCCTTGATCGTCGCGTCGCTGGCCAGGATGACGATCGCGCAGTTAATCGCCTTAGCGGAGATGACTACGTGGCTGCTGCGGATGGTGCACGAGCCGCGGTAGCTGCTCAGCTGGGTGCCGGCTGGTACGCCGGTGTTGTCCGGCCCCGGCCAGCAACTGCCCCACGGATCGGGCCCGCCGGGCGTGTTACGCGCGGCAGTGCAGCCAGAGCCCGTTCCCGGCGGCGGAACCGGCGGCGGAGAGGCCGGGGGCGGCGGCCCTTGCGACGGGCCGGAGGGGGGCTTCGATGGCTTCGATGGCTTCGAGGGATGCCCACCGTTCCTGGCCGCCGATCCCTTCGTGGGGCTAGCGGACACCGAACTGCGCGGCTGTGACCCGGCCGCCGTGCCAGTGGGGCTCGGCGAGGAGCCGCCGGTGACCGCGGGAACCTGGGCACCGACGCCGCTGACCGAAGGACCGGAGACCGGGCCGCCGCAACTTGCCAGCAGCCCGCATACCGCCATAACCCCGATAGCGAATTTCGCCGGATTTAGCTGACTTCGACAATAAAGCTTCCGGCCAAAACGGCTTGCCATTCAAGCAGACCCTTGTCTGATAGCCGTAACTTCGCAGTTAGGCTCCGGCAACGTCGGACTCACGTTAGCACCGTAAAGAACTGAATACCCTGGCTTTACTACTCATAGCTGCATGGGAGGCGACCGGCGGCGATCGCACAATTCCGGCAGCGGGCCCGTCAGGAACCGGGCAAGTCAGCGGCGGACGGCGATGATCGACTTCACTACTCCCAGCATTCGCTCCAGCTTCAGCTCTGCATGCGGGAAGTAGTAAGCCATCTCGGCGCGGCTGAGCAATTCGACGCTCATCGCTTCGGCGAGCCCGTCCTGCCTGCTCGCGGCGCGCGTGTGGGTGAGCGGCCAGCGGTGCGCGACCCGCGCGCGGGCCGCGAGCGGGAGGAACTGGAAGCCGGGGAACAGCCAGTGCGGTTCCACCGGGAAGTAGCGATAGGGCGTCTGGATCCAGTGCCTGCCGGCCAGCTTGTGCACTGCCTCGGCGAACCGGGCGCGCTGCACGTGCCCGCCGACGTGCTCGATGACAGAGTTCGAGAAGACTAGGTCGTAGGCGCTGCTGAGCAGGCTGGCGGGCAGGTCGCACGCATCACCCTGATCGGCGCGCAGCCAGCCGGGCAGCTGCGAAGCCTGAGGATCTGGCTCCAGGTTGACCACTTGTACTTGCGCGGGCCGGACCGGCGCGCGCAGCCAGCTGTCAGCCGTGCCGCCGAGGTCAATCACCGACATCTGCTCGATCTTCGGGAAGGCGTCGTGGAACCACTCCCACCGGTGTGCCCGGCGCCTGGCACCGACCGAGTCGGGCCCGTCGACGAAGCGATTTCGCAGACTGTGCACGCTTGCAGCCTTTCCGCTCGCAGCCGGCTCGCCGCCGGGCCGGTGCCGTTGCTGAGAATTCTTCATGCCGGGAACGGGGCGCTCAGCCCTGGACCCGGTACGTCAGGGCCGCAGTCGCAGGCCTGCCAAGGGCGCGGTCATAGGCTGCCAGCAGCGCAGGTACCTGCGCCTCCCAGCCGAGGCTGGTCTGCATGCGCTGCCGCCCGAGCTCGCCCATCCTGCCGCGCAGAGCCTCGTCGTCGACCAGACGCAGGATGCAATCGGCCAGGGCTTGCGAATCGTTGGCCGCCGCGTAGAGGCTCGCCCCCGCGGCCGACACCCGGCCCTCGGTCAGCTCGAACTGCACGACCGGCTTGCCGAGCGCCATATACTCCATGATCTTGTTCATGGTGGAGATGTCATTCATGGCGTTGGCCTCGTCTGGGCTGACGCAGACATCCGCAGCGGCAAGGATCGAGCCGAGCAGTTCGTCCGATGACACGAGGCCAGTGAACTCGACCTGGCTGCCCAGGCCCAGATCGGCGGCCCGAGCGCGCAGCCTCGGCAGTTCCGTTCCGTCGCCCACCAGCACGAACTGGACGTCGTCTCGCCCTAGCCTGATGATCTCCGCAGCCGCGTCCAGCAGATAATCCAGGCCGTCCTGGCTGCCCATGATGCCGACGTAGCCGACCAGGTGCTTGCGGCCGCGCCGCCACTGCTCGTCCGGCCTGGCGTCGGCGAACCGGTCGGCCGACGGTGCGGAGCGGACCACGAACACGTCGGCGGCATTCATCCCGCCGCGACCCAGGGCGATGGCTTTGAAGCTGTCGTTGGTCTCGATCGACACCGCCGCGAACCGGTAGGTGAGCCGCTCCAGTCTGGTCATCAGGCGGACCAGCCTGCTGCTCGCGGGCCTGCCCTTGGCCACCATCAGCTCAGGGCAGGCATCGTGGTGGTCGTAGATCAGCCTGGCTCCCACGGCAACGAGCGGAAGTGCGCAAAGGAAAAGCAGGTCAGGCGGATTACATATATGGACGATGTCGATGCGCTTGCGTAGTCGCAGGCCAATCGCCAGCAAGGCCTGCCGGCAAATCGCAATCGAGTACTCGATCAGGTACGCAGCGACGGTGCTATCGGCCTCGGGCCCAGGAGCGTAGCGGTAGATGTGAATGCCATCGACTAGCTCCCGCCGCCGCGGATAGGAGCTCGTTCGCGGGCAGATGACGTCTACCTCGTAACCCGCCGCGTGCAGGCTGGTCGCCTCCTGCCACACTCGCCGGTCGAAGGGCACCGGCAGGTTCTGGACCAGGATCAGCACGCGCAGCGCCGCGGGCGCGGTCCGGCGGAACATCATGCGTGATCCCGCTGCGACAGAAGGCGGGGACGAGCAGCTAGGTTAGCCGCTGATGTCCTAGTACACACTTTTAATCCTTTGATGAAGTCGGTCACCGCCATAACTTGCCGGATCACATTGCATCACGGATGAGGCATCCTTTATAGGACGTATGACGAGGTCAGGTGGATGACCGCCGGAACGAAGCTGACGCGGACGTCAATACGACGAAGCTTTCCGGATACCCTTGGCGTCGTGCAAGTCAGGTTGGTCGCGGCGGTCGCGTCGGCTTCGCCAGCCGCGCCGGTTGATTAGCTTTCGCCAGGCTTGCCGCCCGCCCTCGCAGCTGGTGACGGCTCGGATCGCGCCCCAAGGACATAGGCTGGCCGGACGCTGTGGCAGCGAGCGCCCCGGCGCGGGTGAGCGTCCGGTGCCTAGTCGTCCGGTGCTTAATGGAGTGAACAGTGACGGTGCGTGACGACGATCAGCTGAGCTGGCATCTGGCCGAAGCAGCCGGCCAGCTGCTGCTGGACCTGCGCGCAGGCGGCGGCGAGCCGAAGGTCCTGAAGGACGCGGGAGACAGGCTCTCGCATGAGTTCCTGATGGCCGAGCTGGCCAGGCTCAGGCCGGATGATGCCGTGCTGTCGGAGGAAGGCGCCGACGACCAGGCCAGGCTGTCGGCGCGGCGAGTCTGGATCGTCGACCCGCTGGATGGCACCAGGGAGTTCGGCGAGGTCGGTCGCAGCGACTGGGCCGTCCATGTGGCCCTGTGGGCCGGCGGCGGCCTGGCCGCGGGCGCTGTTGCCCTGCCCGCTCAGGGCCGGGTGCTGGGCACCGCCAGCCCGCCGGCCAAGCGATCCGGCGATGTGGCGGCACCGCTGCGCCTGCTGGTGAGCCGCTCCCGCCCGCCTGACTTCGTCACGGCGATGGCCGCCGACCTCGGAGCCGAGCTCATCGGGATGGGATCGGCGGGGGCTAAGGCAGCCGCGGTGATCATGGGTGACGCCGATGCCTACGTGCACAGCGGGGGCCAGTACGAATGGGATTCAGCCGCCCCCGTCGCCGTAGCCCAGGCGGCTGGCCTGCACGCATCCAGAATCGACGGCGCTGAGCTGCGGTACAACCAGGCGGACCCGGCGGTGCCTGATATCCTCATTTGTCCGATCGCGCTTGCGGATCAGCTGCTCAGCGCTATCGGTCGCGCACGAGGCGTCGGCCAGCCAGCCCGGCGGCCGGAGTCCGTGCCTGCTCGTGCCATGCCCGCCAAGCCCAGTGATCCGGAGCTCTCCTGATGGCGCCGACCCGCACTGACTACCTGATGTCGCAGCTCGACGTGCTTGAGGCGGAGTCGATCCACATCATGCGCGAGGTAGCGGCCGAGTTCGAGCGGCCGGTACTGCTGTTCTCCGGCGGCAAGGACTCGATCGTGATGCTGGCGCTCGCCGAGCGGGCGTTCTGGCCGGCTCGCATCCCGTTCCCGGTCATGCACGTGGACACCGGCCACAACTTCGCCGAGGTGCTCGAGTTCCGGGACCGCCGGGTGGCCGAGCTTGGGGCGCGGCTGGTCGTGGCCTCCGTGCAAGATTCGATCGATGCCGGCAAGGTCGTGGAGGAGACCGGCAGGTTCGCCAGTCGCAACCGGCTGCAGACCACGACTCTGCTCGATGCCATCGCCGACAACCGGTTCGACGCGGCGTTCGGCGGCGCGCGGCGGGACGAGGAGCGGGCCAGAGCCAAGGAACGGGTGTTCTCGTTCCGGGACGAGTTCGGCCAGTGGGACCCGAAGAATCAGCGGCCTGAGCTGTGGAACGTCTACAACACCCGGATCCGCAGGGGCGAGCACATCCGGGTCTTCCCGCTGTCCAACTGGACTGAGCTTGACATCTGGCACTACATCGCGCGGGAGCAGCTGGAGATCCCGTCGATCTACTTCGCGCACACCCGCATGGTCTTCGAGCGGGACGGGATCCTGCTGGCCGCGGGCGAGTTCGTTACCAGGGGCGAAGACGAGCCGCTCTTCGAGGCCAGGGTCAGGTACCGGACCGTGGGCGACATGACCTGCACGGGCGCCGTGGAGTCTACGGCGACCACGGTAGAGGCCGTGATCACCGAGATCTCCGCCACCAGGATCACCGAACGCGGCCAGACTCGGGCCGACGACCGGGCCAGTGAATCGGCGATGGAAGATCGCAAACGGGAGGGCTACTTCTGATGACCGGCACGCACGTGGACTCCGGCAATCTGGGGGAGGCCCGGCACATGGACATCCTGCGGCTAGCCACGGCCGGCTCGGTCGACGACGGCAAGAGCACTCTGATCGGGCGGCTGCTGTTCGACTCCAAGGCGATCTTCGAGGACCAGCTGGCGGCCGTCGAGCGGACCAGCAAGGAGCGCGGCGAGGACTACACCAATCTGGCGCTGCTGACCGACGGCCTGCGGGCGGAGCGCGAGCAGGGCATCACTATCGACGTCGCCTACCGCTACTTCGCCACGCCCCGCCGCAAGTTCATCATCGCCGACACGCCGGGCCACGTTCAGTACACCCGCAATATGGTCACTGGCGCCTCGACCGCCGACCTGGCCATCGTGCTGGTAGACGCCAGGAACGGACTCACGGAGCAGAGCCGCAGGCACGCCTTCCTGACTACCCTGCTGCGCGTGCCGCACCTCGCGCTGGCGGTCAACAAGATGGATTTGGTGGATTACAGCCAGGAGGTATTCGACCAGATCGCGGAGGAGTTCACCGCGTTCGCGGCCAAACTGGAGATCGGCGACCTGACCTTCATTCCGATCTCGGCCCTGCACGGCGACAATGTGGTCCAGCGGTCGGCCAACATGCAGTGGTACGACGGCCCGTCGCTGCTGCATCACCTTGAGCACGTGCATATCGCCTCCGACCGCAACCTGATCGATGTCAGGTTCCCCGTGCAGTACGTGATCCGCCCGCACCAGGCCACCGATCCGGAGCTGCACGATTACCGCGGCTACGCCGGCCAGGTGGCGGGCGGCGTGCTCAAGCCAGGTGACGAGATCATGCACCTGCCGTCGGGCCTGACCACAACGATCAGGCGGATCGATACGGCCAGAGGACCGGTGCCCGAGGCGTTCTCGCCGATGTCGGTCACGCTGCTGCTGGACGACGATCTCGACGTATCCCGCGGTGACATGTTCTGCCGGCCGCACAACCAGCCAGCCTCGACGCAGGACATCGAGGCCATGCTGTGCTGGATGAGCGACGGGCGGCCGCTCGCGCCGGGCAGCCGCCTGGTCGTGAAGCACACGACCAGGATGGTCAAGGCGATCGTGCGGGACCTGCATTACCGGCTGGACGTCAATACGCTGCACCGGGACGAGGAGGCAGCCGAGCTCGGGCTGAACGAGATCGGCCGGGTAACCCTCCGCGTCACCCAGCCCCTGTTCTGCGACCCCTATGCCCGCAACCGGCTCACCGGCGGCCTGATCCTGATCGACGAGGCGACAAGCGCCACGGTCGGCGCCGCGATGATCACTGACAACTAATTACTGGCCGCCGGGTGGGGTCAGCACCCAGATGTACTGGGTCGTTCCCCCGGTCACGATGCCCTTGACCTCCTGGTATCTCGGGTTGCCCTGGAGCGCCTTGGCAATGACGGCATCCACAGCGGGTGTGGTGACCAGGTTGTAGGCCACCACACGGAAGTAGCCCGCCTTGATCGCGGCGACGTAGCCGGCGTCGCCAGTCAGGTCCTGGCCCGTGGAGTCGACATAGCTGATGTAGTACGTCGAGGTGAACTGATCGGGCTGAGCATCGCGATAGTGCCGCAGATAGTAGATGGGGACCTCGTCGACCTCGATCAGATAGTGCGCCCCCGGCCGCAGATATGGCTTGAGGTCGGCGACGAACTGCGTCGTGTTGGGCCACCACTCGCTGAAAATCAGCTCGGCCTGGGTCAGGCCGACGACAAGCGCGGTGGCCCAGACCAGGACGCCGATCTGCGCCCGGCGGAAATGATCGCCGACGATCCTGGCCAGGCCCACGCCCGCTATCGGCGCGGCAAACAGCAGCCCGAACCCCACGTGCTTTTGCAGCGAGACCTCGGTGTGGATCCGGATCTGCTCGGCGGGCGCGAGCAGGGCGCTCCCGGCCAGCACGGCACCCAGCACGATGCGGCGCATGCGGCTCCCGGCCGCGGCGATAGTCTCGCCACGCTCGATGTGGGGCCTGATCGCGTAGGCGATCGCACCGATCACGGCCAGCGCGAATGGCATCCCGATCCACTGAGTGCAGACCCACAGCAGGTGGCTGGTCGTCGAGGTGCCTGATGCTCGCCGCAACGTGGTGAAATCGATACCCTGCCAGTAGTTGGGACCGGCCAGCTTCACGGCACCGAACAGCAGGGCGGCGACCGCGACAGTCAGCGCCGCCGGCGGGATAAGTGCCTTGCGCCCGCGGGCTGGCCAGGCGGCCAGGCCGGCGAACGCGATCACGGAGGGCACGAACAGTAGCGAGGCATACTTGGTCCCGACGGCCAGCGCCAGGATCGGCGCGGCAAGCAGATACAGCGGCCAGCGGAACTCGGCGGTCCGCACCACGATCCAGGTGGCGAGGGCCAGCAGGAACAGCGCCGAGGCGTCGTAGGTGGCGAAGTGGCCGAGAAAGAGCGTCGGCGTGGCCGCTACGAAGACGAGGGCCGCGCACAGGCCAACTCGCTCGTTGAACAGCCTGCGGCTCAGCCCGTACAGCATCGTCGTGACGGCCATCATCTCTATCAGGCTGAGAGCCCTGGCGGCGGCCAGGCCGCCAACGCTGTCGGCTAGAGCTCCCAGTACCGGGTACAGCACCGGGGCGCCCGAGAGCACCGCTGGATAATCACCTTGCAGTGATGCGCCGTGCAGCCAGTGCGCGATCTCCAGATGGCCAACGTAGAGGTATAGAGCCTCGTCCTCGAACGCGGTGTTCTGCAGGCGCAGCGACAGCGCGGCCTGCATGACAAGGATCGCCAGCAGGCAGCCTCGGCTGATCCACCTGCGCCTGGGGCTGGATCGCTGGGACGGCTTCCGACCGGACACGCCAGGGATTGCCTTGAGGATCCTGGTGGAATCGCCCCGGTCTTCGAGCTGGGTGTCGGCCTCGGTTTTGGGCAGGGCGAACATTACCGTCTCCGCCTCGGGCCTGCCGACCAGGCCCGCGTGCGGATGCCGCCTGACGTGGCGCGTGCCGACGCTAGCTGATCGCGGCTGGGCCGGTACCTGCCCAGTCTTGCGTGGCGGTGCGTTCATGCGCGTGTGACGTCGACAATGTCGAGCTTCGCGATCGCCCGGGCAATGGTCGCTCGAACCGGCGGCCGGTCGGCCAGGGTCCAGTCGACGCCGGCCTTGTCATACTCGAACCAGACCAGGCCGAGCACGTCCCTGCGGTGCAGCACGCCGCGGACGAGATTTTTGGCGCAGGTGACTTCCTCCGGCCCGGACTGGACGGCGGTCTCGACGATGATGAACGGCTTGCCGGTAAATTGCCTGATCTCGGTCATGGTGGGGCCGAACAGGCCGGTAAACGTGGTCGCGCCCGTCATCGGGAAGTAGCCCGTCAGCCCGATCCAGTCCACGTAGGAGTTCCCCGGATAATAGGGCTGCAGCGGGACCGGCGATGCGCTGATAACGTTCGGGTTCCAGATCCAGATGACGTTCGTTGCACCAGCACCCGCGAACAACGCATGAATCAGTCGCCAGGCTGCAACGAAGCTCGTCGGCGAGGCATCGGTAGACCCCCACGGGTACCAGTTGCCGTTCATCTCGTGGCCGAAGCTGATAGCTATCGGCACATTCGCTGCCTTGACCTCCTGGGCGAACTCGCTGATGTATCTGTTGCTGTCCCCGGCGGCGATGTCCGCAACGGTGGTGCCATACGGCTCCCACGCCATGTAGTACAGCGCGCCATAGGACCACGCAGCCCGGGCTGCAGCGGCGTCGAATGACGTGCGCCAGCCCACGTAGTACCCGACCAGGTCCGGCTTGCGTCCGGCCACGTCGGCGAAGTCCCGTACCGGTCCCATGGCGCCAACCGCGCCATCGGGCTCGACGCCGAAGTACTTGCCAGTAGTCGGGCTGATCAGCAGGTTCATGTTGATGGGTGCGGGCTTAGGTGTCGACTGCGCCTGCGGGCTGCCCTGCGCCTGGCCGTTCCCACCGGATGCCGCGCGACTGGCGGGCCCGCAGGAAGAGAGCAGCAACGCCAGCATCATGCAGGTCAGCAGTGCCACGGCCAGCCGGGCTCCAGGCGGCGTCATGCCGCATCGCTGGCGCGGGGCTGAATCACTGCCCGCATCACCACCACGAGGTCGAAGAGGCCGAGCGCGAAGATCATCAGCATGTTGTCGGCGTCCATGGTCAGCAGGCGCCAGAAAGCCAGGCAGACCCAAGTGACAGCGGCGGCCGCGTTCCAGCCGATGAGCGCCACCCACAGGCGTCGCCTGCCGTCCTGGCGGCGGGCTCCGGCACCGGTGGGATGCCAGCCGCGCCTGCGGCCGGTGATCAGGTCCCAGACCACGAAGGCGTGTGCCCAGCCGGACACGATCCGGACGGACCATGTCTCCAGCCGGTAAGGCGAGCGGTGCCACATGGGCACGACGAGGGTCGAGTACGCGAGGACCGGGATAAAGAACAGCATGTTCCTCAGGTTCAGCAACCGGGGCGCGGCCACCAGGATGGCGATCGATAGCGCCGGAACCGCGAAGTTGAAGATTGCCGTGTAGAGGTAGTACACGAAGCCAGAAATGTGGCACAGCCGTGAGTAGAAGGGCAGCTTGGACCGCCAGAACTTCTTGCTCACCATCAGGCTGAGTGTCCCGCTGCACCACCGATACTGCTGGTTCATGAAGGCCAGCAGATTGTCGGGGCAGGTCCCCGTCGACAAGGTAATCGGGACGTAGCGCATCTGCCAGCCGAGTCGCTGCAGCTCGAACCCGGTCAGCAGGTCCTCAGAGTGCTCGCTCAGCGCCATCCCCTTGTTGTCGTTCAGGGCCGCCCTGCGGTAGACCGCGCACGTGCCGACGCAGGTCGCCCCGCCCTTTCGCGACCTGGCCGTCTGGATGGAGCGATAGAACAGCTCCTGCACCGCTCCCGCGCCGCGCTCGATCCAGGTCTGCTCGTCGGCCACGCGGAAGAACTGCGGGGTCTGGACGATGCCCACCTCGGGGTAGGTGGCCAGGTACGGCAGGGTCTCGGCCAGCAGATCTGCGCGTGGCGCGAAGTCGGCGTCCAGCAGGAGGATGTACTCGCCCTCGGAGATCAGGTAGCCGTACATCAGGTTGCCCGATTTCTTGAACCAGCCTCGGTTGGGCCGGCTGGCGTAGGCGAAACCGAATTCGCGCGCCATCACCTTGAGGAACTGGTCAGCGGAGTCGTCGAGGACCCAGACGGTGATCGGGCCAGGGTAACTCGCGGCGAGTTCGGCCACGTACCGCCACGTATTGCGCAGCACCGTGACGGGCTCGCCGCAGACCGGAAGGAACACGTCGACCGACGGGTAGCGCGCCGGCCACCAGTTGTCGACGAGCCGCCGATGCGCGGACAGGTCAAACCCGCGGCCGATCCCGTCGGTTAGCAGGGGCAACGAGAACAGCAAGATGCCGCACACGATGAACGGCGCGAAAAGCCAGAACCAGCGGTCTCGCTCGACCAGCTCGAACTGGCTTAGCACCAGGAGCGGGAAGCTGAGGATCGAGCAGACGGTGAGGATCCACGCCCGACGCCGGATATAGCCGTACTTCTCGGCGTCCGTTGGCGGCACTGGCAACACGATGGGCGGTGCCACCGGTGCCGGTTTGACCGGAGCGAGCGCGGCCCGGTCCTCATCTAGCCGACGGTGGCGGGGCGCTGTCGCCGGGCGCCCTGAAGGTGTCCGCTTGACGACGACAGCCATTGGTCCCGCTCAATCTCCGTTACCCCGGAAACCGGGCAAGCCCGGCCAGCATTACATAGGTTGCGTAGTGGCACAGCCACCACCAGTTGAGATGTTAGGCCGACACAGATCATCTCTGCCATGGAAAACTAGATATCCGTTGCCGTGAAACTATAATGTACCGAACAAATCGGACAGCAAGTGGCTAACCTCGACATCGTCCCTAACTGCACGTTATGTCGCATACGGAATCGTGTAGTGAGGCTCGATCTTCTCGACCGGTCCATCTCTACCTTATGCGATAACTAGGTAGAATGTGGTTCAATCAGGTGTCTCCGGGGACCTGAGTAGCCTTGCCCGACTGCATGTGGCCAGGAGGATCAGCGGCGTCGGCGGCGCGCTAAGTCAGGTGGGAGCAGTTAGGGGTGGTGGCGTCGGTTCCGGAGATCATCTCGGCGATGCGCGACGCGGTGCCGTCGGGCCGGTCTGAGCTGACCGAGCGCGAGCGCAAGGAACTACACGGCCTCACCCTGGCGCTGATAGCAGCCAGGCCCGATGCGGCGGACGAGGTCAGGCGATTCGAGGCGATACGTGGCCGCGGCGTGAACGTCCGGGACGGCGAGCTGCGCCGCTGGCTGTCGGGCAAGACAGTCCTTGTCACCGGCGGGACCGGATGCATCGGCACCGAGCTGCTCGCGCAGATCGCGGGCCGCGGCCCGGCCCGGCTTGTCTCGGTCAGCCGGGGCCAGGCAGTCAGGTGGCCGCGTCTCGATGGTGTCGAGTACAGCCGCGCCGACATCGCGAGCCGCGGTGAGCTGGCGGCAGTCTTCGCAGCGGTCCGTCCTGACCTGGTCTTTCATGTCGCAGCACAGCGCGATCCAGGTCTTGCCGAGCGCGAGGTGCACCGCACGGTCAGCACGAATGTCCTCGGCACCCGCAACGTGCTCGATGCGTGTGCCGAGTTCGGCACCGCCGAGCTGGTCGCCGCCAGCACGGGCAAGGCGCTGCGGCCCTATTCGCGCGAGGTCTACACCGCAGGCAAACGCTCGGCCGAGTGGCTCCTGGCCGTGGCCGCGGCCCGTACTGGCATCCGGGTGTCGGCGTGCAGGTTCACGCATGTAGTGGACAACTCGATCGTCCGAGACCGGTTGCTGCGCTGGGCGCGCGGCGGGGTGATCAGGCTGCACGACCCTGACACGCTTTTCTACGCGCAGTCGGCGCTGGAGTCGGCGCAGCTGATGCTCAGTGCGGGCCTGCGGGCGCGACCTGGCACGCTGCGGGTCTGCGCCATAAGTGACCTCGGCTGGCCGGTGAGCCTGCTGGACCTCGCGATCGGCACCCTGCTCGAGGCAGACTCGGCGAGTCCTGTCTACTTCAGCGGCCACGATCCTGGCTATGAGAGCGCGCCGTTCCCCGGCCTGTACGACCCGGCCACGGCCGGGGACGTGAGCCCGCTGCTGAGCGCATTCGAGGCCATCGGCGCCGAGCACGACCAGGATCTGGGCATCGATGCCTGCACGATGAGGCTCGACCTTGACCGGGTATCGGGCGAGCTGATCGGCAGCCTGGACCGGGCCTGCGCGCACGCCGACTCCGAGCCGGTCAGGTCTGCGCTTGACGAGCTGTCGTGGCAACTGTTCGACGCAGCACTCGCCGCGCTGCCGCGGGCGGCGCTGCGCCGGGCCGCGGTCCGCACCGAGCCGTACGCGGACGAGCTGAGCTGCGACCACACCAGAATGCTGGCCGGGATCCGGCACTATGCCGGCTCCGCCCAGCCGGAGATGGCAGGACCGGGAGTGCCGCACTGATGGCGAACTTTGATGATCTTCGGGAGTATGCGAGTGCGGCCAGGGTCGGTGCGCTGCGACTGTCGCCGGACGGCACCTGGCTGGCGCTTGCCGTGCAGACCGTCGGTGATAGCCCGCCGAAATACCTGACCAGCATCTGGCGGGTGGATACCGAGCCAGGCGGCATGCCCGTGCGGCTCACCCGCAGCGCGGAGGGCGAGGGCAGTCCTGAGTTCCTGCCGGACGGATCGCTGGCCTTCATATCCAAACGTCCAGACCCGTCGGCATCGGCCGGGCCCGACAAGCCGGCCGCCAAGGACAGCAAGCCCGCGCTGTGGCTGCTGCCGGTCGGCGGCGGGGAGGCCCGCCGGATCGCCGCGCCGGGCGGCGGGGTCGCCGCGGTGTCGGCCGCCCGCGAGGCGGCCGTGCTTGTCTACTCGGCGCCGACCTTTCGCGGCCAGGCGACCGGGGACGACGACGCCGCCGTGCGCAAGGCGAGGTCGGACGCCGGGGTTTCCGCGATCCTGCACGAGTCGGGACGCCTCCGGTACTGGGATCATGACCTGGGCGCAGAGCAGCTGCGGCTGCTGGCTGCGGAGGTACCGGCCGCAGCCGCGGCCGGACAGGACTCAGATGCCGGGCTGGCCACGCCCAGGGACCTGACGCCCGATCCTGGCCGGGCACTCGACGAGCAGGGCTTCGAGCTCACGCCGGACGGCAGCGCCGTGGTGACCGGCTGGCAGGTGCCCGAGCCCGGCGGTGAGGTGCGCGGCGAGATCGCGGTCATCGGTGTCGCCACCGGCGAGCGCCGCACGCTGCTGAGCGGCACCGGGCTTGACTACGAGAGCCCTCGCGTCTCGCCCGATGGCCGGCTCGTGGTGGCGGTCAGGTCGATGCACGAGACCTACGACCGGCCGGGTGACGTCACCCTGGTACTGACGCCGCTTGAGGGCGGCGAGCCGCGCGACCTGCTCGCCGGCTTCGACCGCCACCCCGGCGGCGCGGTCTGGGCGCAGGACTCGAAGTCGGTGTACTTCACTGCCGATCACGAGGGCCGTCGTCCGGTTTTCAGGGTGGACGTGGCATCAGGCGATGTGACCAGGCTGACGCCTGACCACGGTGCCTACGAGAGCCTGTGCCCGGCACCGGATGGCGCCAGCCTGTACGCGATCAGGTCCGCCTACGACGAGGCGCCAGCCCCGGTCCGGATCGACCTTGCCGACCCGTCGGCCGAGCCGGTCAGGCTCGCCAGCCCCGGTGCCAGCTTCGAGTTTCCCGGCCGCCTCGAGGAAGTATCGGCGACGGCAGCGGACGGTACTACCGTGCGCGGCTGGCTGGTGCTGCCGGCGCAGGCCGCACCCGACGCCCCCGCTCCGCTGGTGCTGTGGGTGCATGGTGGCCCAGTCTCCAGCTGGAACAGCTGGTCCTGGCGCTGGAACCCGTGGCTGCTCGCGGCCCGCGGCTACGCGGTACTGCTGCCCGACCCGGCGCTGTCCACTGGTTATGGCCAGCACATGATCGAGCGCGGTCACGCCGAGTGGGGCGGTGCCCCCTATACCGATGTCATGACCATCACCGACGCGGTGGTCGGCCGGGCCGACATCGACGGCTCAAGGACCGCCATGATGGGCGGCTCGTTCGGCGGCTACATGGCCAACTGGATCGCCGGTCACACCGACCGGTTTGGCGCCATCGTCAGTCACGCCGGCCTGTGGGCGCTTGACCAGATGTTCGGCACCACCGACGGGCCGGCCTTCTGGCGTCGCCTCTTCGGCGACTACGCCAGCCAGCCGGAGCGCTACCTGGAGAACTCACCGCACCTGCACGTCGACAACATCGTCACGCCGATGCTGATCATCCACGGGGACAAGGACTACCGGGTGCCAGTCGGCGAGGCGCTGCGCATGTGGTGGGACCTGACCAGCCGGTCGAAGCAGGCTAGGTTCCTCTACTTCCCTGACGAGAACCACTGGATCCTCAAGCCGGGCGATATTCAGGTCTGGTACGAGACGGTGCTCGCGTTCCTGGCCGAGCACCTGCGCGACGAGGCCTGGCAGCGGCCGGAGTTGCTCTCCTAGCACCGCGCCGGCCATGCACCGCGCCGGCCATGCACCGCGCCGGCCATGCACCGCGAGTTTGAGGCCATGCACCGCGACGTTTGAGGAATCAGTGCTGTGGGGCCGGCACCAATTCCTCGAACGTCGGCGCGGATGACCTTTGCCGCGGATGTTAATCATTCCTAACTGCGCATATCGCTCGGTGCGGGTTCGGCCTGCGCGGGTCGAGTCCGCGCGAGTGAGCACAACAGCATCGCGCCGATCAGCGACGCAGGCCCAGCCTGACGAGATGCAGCGAATTGCCCGCTAATGTCCACGGCGGTTTGCCATGCTGCACATAGGCCGCAGACAACCGATTTAGTCCTTGACGCATCTAACTACCTTTAGCCCAGTTTAAGGGGCTAATCGACTAAAACGGAAAAACTCGCTTAAGCAATGCAAGGGGTGGTCCGAGACTCTCGCCAGCGAGTGCCGTAAGCTATCGGCGATGAACGGAGAGTAATGAGATCCAGGAACTCGGTCACTCTCTGTTTATCGATCGGCTGGTCCGCCCATCTGTGGCAAAACTTGCCCATAGACCGAGCTATTGCCAGTCAACCAGACGATTTGGCTGCGCGTCTTTTCTATGTCTGATCTAGACGCACCAGGCAGCGGCATGGAAGCGCGGCGCGCTCAGGGGATGGGGAGATAACCCGAGCGCGGGATCGTGCTCGGAGGGGAGCTGTGGGTTGGCGAGTAACTCGGCCGTCTCTGAGCGCTGGGCGCCAGAGAGCATACCGGCGCGCCTGGTCGGCCAGACCCAGGCTGAATGGACGACCGGCTACCGGCGAAAGGCCATGGCGCTCGATGCTCTATGCGCGCTCCTGGCTGGGCTACTTGCCTATTGCGTCCGGCTCGGCGAGCTGAGCTCACCTGGGCTATACCTGGCAGCTAGCTGCCTGCTGCCGTTTGGCTGGCTGGCCATCGTCGCGATGGTGGACGGCTACGACGCCAGGTTCATCGGCGTCGGGTCTGACGAATTTCGCCGGGTGCTCAACGCCGCCCTGATCATGACCGCAAGCATCGCGATCCTGTCCTACGCCGCGAAGGCGGAACTCGCCCGTGGCTACGTGATCATCGCCTTTCCCACTCTGACAGTGCTCGATCTGGTGGCCAGGTACGTCATGCGCAGGCGGCTGCATAGGCTGCGTGCCTTGGGCGTCTGCATGCAGAAGGTCGTCGTCGTCGGTTACCCGGACGTGGTCGCGGACATGGCGATGCAGCTACGCCGGGAGGCGTATCACGGCCTGACCGTGGTGGCCGCGTGCGTGGCCGGGCCCGACTGCGGGAACGAGATCAACGGGATCCCCGCCGTGCACGGCCTGGACCAGGTGCCTGATGTGGCGCTCCGATTCGGGGCCGACACGGTAGCCGTGCTGTCCTGCCCGGAGCTCAGCGGCATGCGACTGCGCGAGCTGGCCTGGGAACTGGAGAAGTCAGGGACGAACCTGTGCGTGGCACCGGCCATTCTGGACATCGCCGGTCCGCGGACCACCATCAGATCGGCCGCCGGCCTGCCGCTCGTCTACATGGATCACCCTGAGTTCACGGGCATCCCGCGATTGCTTAAGGCGTGCTTCGACCGGGCGTTCGCCGCCACGGCGCTGCTGCTGGTCAGCCCGGTGATGGCAGTTATCGCCGTCATGATCAAGCTCTATGACCGTGGTCCTGTGCTTTTCAGTCAGGTCCGGGTGGGCGTCGACGGAAGCATCTTCCGGATCTACAAGTTCCGCACCATGGTGGCGGATGCCGAGGCGCTCAAGGCGCGGCTGGCTGAGCACAACGAGACCGGGGGCGTGCTGTTCAAGATCCGGGCAGACCCGCGGATCACCGCGGTGGGCTGCTGGCTGCGGCGCTGGTCGCTGGACGAGCTCCCGCAGTTGTTCAACGTGCTGCTCGGTGACATGTCCCTGGTGGGCCCGCGCCCGGCGCTGCCGGAGGAGGCCGACCGCTACCACACCCACGTCCGCCGCCGCCTGGCGGTCAAGCCGGGCATCACCGGCCTGTGGCAGGTGAACGGCCGGTCGGACCTGCCCTGGGACGAAGCTGTCCGGCTCGATCTGCGCTACGTGGAGAACTGGTCGTTCATGCTCGACCTGCAGATCCTGTGGAAGACGTGGTCGGCTATCGGCACGGGGACCGGCGCCTACTAGGCGAGGCTATTAACCTAGTTCCCTTAATCTGAGTCCCTGCCGGGCCGCTCGGATGGCAGTGCGCGCTGCTGCCTACGACGACTCGTATAGGCTTGAAGTGCGGTATTATGCGCTCTTTTTAGCATGTGCCGCATTCGCGGGGGCTTTAGCTAGGACATGGATGACAGAAGGTCGGGTGCTCACGGCATGAGGATTCTGGTAACGGGCGGCGCCGGGTTCATCGGCTCGCATTACGTCCGCACACTGGTGGCGGACGGCTATCCCGAGTTCGCCGGGGCCAGCGTGACCGTGCTGGATAAGCTGACCTACTCAGGGAACCTGGCCAACCTCGACCCGGTGGCGGACAGCCCGCGGTTCGCGTTTACCCGCGGCGACATTTGTGATCCGAAGCTGCTCGCCAGCGTTGTGCCTGGCCACGATGTGGTGCTCAACTTCGCGGCCGAGACGCACGTGGACCGCTCCATCAGCGGCGCCGCGCCGTTCGTGGCTACCAACGTGGCCGGCGTCCAGGCGCTGATGCAGGCGTGCCTGGATGCGGGGGTGCCGCGAGTAGTGCAGGTGTCGACCGACGAGGTATACGGGTCGATCGCGACCGGCTCCTGGACCGAGGCCTCGCCGCTGGACCCGAACTCGCCGTACTCCGCGGCCAAGGCCGGCGGCGACATGATGGCCCAGGCGTATTACCGCACCCACGGGCTCAACGTCGTCACCACCCGGTGCTGCAATAACTACGGGCCCTACCAGTACCCGGAGAAGGTCATCCCGCTGTTCATCACCAACCTGCTGGACGGTGGCAAGGTCCCGCTGTACGGCGATGGCGGGAACGTGCGGGAGTGGATTCACGTCGACGACCACTGCCGGGGTATCCAGCTCGCGGCCGAGCGGGGCCAGGCGGGCCACGTGTACCACATTGGAGGCGATGCAGAGCTAGTGAACAAGGAGCTCACGAGCCGCCTGCTTGACGCCTGCGGGGCCGGCTGGGAGTCGGTCGAGTACGTGGAGGATCGCAAGGGCCACGACCGACGCTACTCGCTGGACGACTCGGCGCTCCGGGCCCTCGGTTACGTGCCCCGTACCACCTTCACCGACGGGCTGGAGAGCACCGTCCGCTGGTATGCGGAAAACCGGGCCTGGTGGGAGCCGCTGAAGAAGGCAGCCAGGCTGCCGCAGGCACCGCGGCCGCTGGCATGACTCGCTGGCTGGTGACCGGCGCAGCCGGGATGCTCGGCCAGGACCTGACAGCCCTGCTGGCCGCACGCGGCGCGGAGTTCACCGCGCTAGATCGCGGCGCCCTGGATATCACCGACCCCGCGGCCGCGCGGGCAGCGGTGCTCGAATTCCGGCCCGACATGGTGGTGAACTGCTCGGCCTGGACGGCGGTAGACGACGCGGAGGCACACGAGGACCTGGCCCTCGCGGTGAACGGCGATGGCGCCGCGAACATGGCAGCGGCCTGCGCGCAGGCGGGCGCCCGGCTGATACAGCCGTCGACGGACTACGTGTTCAGCGGGACCGGCACCCAGGCGTACCAGGAAGACGACCCGCCAGCCCCGCGCACCGCCTACGGGCGGACCAAGCTGGCTGGCGAGCAGGCCGTTCTCAGGCTGCTGCCGGACGCGAGCTACGTGCTAAGGACGGCCTGGCTTTACGGCGCGCACGGACGCAACTTCGTCCGGACCATGATCAGGCTGGAGGGCAGCAAGGACAGCGTGGCAGTGGTGGACGACCAGCATGGCCAGCCGACGTGGACCGGCGACGTGGCCAGCCAGATCCTGCTGCTCGAGCAGGCCAGTCCGCAGCCGGGTATCTACCACGCCACCAGCAGCGGCGCCACGACCTGGATGGGGCTTGCGCGCGATGTATTCAGGCTACTCGGCGCCGACCCCGCCAGGGTGACGCCGACCACTACCGCCGCGCTCGCCCTGCCGGCCCCGCGGCCGGCCTACAGCGTCCTCGGGCACGCGAACTGGGCTCGCGCCGGGCTCCCTGCGCTGCCGGACTGGCGTGACAGCCTGCGCCGCGCGTTCGCATCGCTGGCGGCAGCCGAGGGAAGGCAGCAGGTGAGCGAGAGCCTCAGCTGACGGGAACCACGGCCGGGACGACTCAGCTGCCCGTAGCCGCCTGACTGGCCGCGCGAGCCCGCATCTGGTCGGCGGCCTGCATGCACTGGGCGTACGTGGGCAGCAGGCCCTTGTCGCGCAGGTCGGCCAGCGAGGGCGCCGCGTCGTCCTTGGCGGACAGGATGATCTCGTGGCCCTCTGGCCAGCTGATGCCGATATCCGGGTCGAGCGGGTGGATGTCGTGGTCGGTGGCAGGCGCATACGAGCTGGTGCACAGGTAGACCGCCGTGGCCAGCGGCGACAGGGCAGTGATCGCGTGGCCTAGGCCGTGCTCGAGGAACACGGCCCTGCGGTCGGTCTCATCCAGCCGGACCGCTTCCCAGCGCAGGAACGTGGGCGAGCCGACGCGCAGGTCGACTATCACGTCAATCAGCGCGCCGCTCGGGCAGAACACGTACTTCGCCTGCCCTGGCGGGACCTCGGTGAAGTGGATGCCGCGGATCACGCCTCGCTTGGACACCGAGCAGTTCACCTGCCGCAAGTCCAGCGGGTAACCAAGATCGGCAGCGAACTCGCCGATCCGGTACCACTCGTTGAACAGGCCCCGGTTGTCAGGGAAGATCCGCGGGGTGTAGACCCACGCGCCCTCGATGCTGAGAGCCTCCATCGCCAGCCTCCCCTGGGCAGTTCAAACAGCCTGGTCACGCAGCCGACAGGTTACCGGAGCCGTATGGCCGCGCATACCGCTCCCCGGCCGGCAGGCCCGCGATGCTCCGGGCGACATGTGCCAGGCTGGAGGCCATGACCCGCGCTCAGCTCGACAAGAAGCCAGCCGAAGTGTCGGCCATGTTCGACAAGGTGGCCGACCGATACGACGTGCTGAACGACACCCTTTCGCTCGGCCTGGACCGGCGCTGGCGGAAGGTCGTGGCCCGGGCGGTGGACGCGAGAGCCGGCCAGCTCGTGCTCGACCTGGCGGCGGGCACTGGCACCTCGTCCCGTGCCTTCACCGTCGCCGGGGCGCGGTGCGTCGCCTGTGACTTCTCGCTCGGCATGCTCCGGGTGGGCGCCCGCCGACCGGCTCCCGCGCTCCGCTTCGCGGCCGGGGACGCGCTCGCGCTGCCGTTCGCCGACGAGGTATTCGACGCAGTGACGATCTCGTTTGGCTTGCGGAACGTGGCCGACACCGGCCAAGCGCTTGCCGAGTTGCTTAGGGTCACCCGGCCGGGCGGAAAGCTTGTCATCTGCGAGTTCAGCCACCTGCCCGCGAAGCGCGTGAATGCCCTGTACGAGCAGTACCTGATCCGGGTGCTGCCGCTGGTCGCCAGGCGGCTGTCCGGCAATGCCGAGGCCTACGACTACCTGTCCGAGTCGATCAGGGAATGGCCGGGCCAGCAGGAACTGGCGGCACGGATAGCCGCCTCCGGGTGGTCGGCCGTGAGCTGGCAGAACCTCACCCTGGGAGTGGTTGCCGTACATCAGGCGTTGCGGCCGGGCTGACCAGGGCGCTGGCACGGGTCGGCTGAAAGTCCGGGCGGCGACGGGGCTAGACTTCCCCCGAAGCACTTGTGAAGACCTTCACAAGACAGTCAGGACGGGTCCGTGACCGAGCAAGTTCCCCCCGCCGGCACGCCAGACTTGGCCCCCCAGCACGGCACGAGTTCTGGTGAGCGCGCGCGCGATCGGCGGGCGCGGCAGCATGCTGCCACGCCCGCCGATGCAGGCCGTGCGGGAAGCCGGCGAGCGCCGCAGGCAGCGGAGTCCGCCGACGTCATAGTCGTCGGCGCGGGCCCCGCGGGCTCGTCGGTCGGCTACTACCTGGCCAGTGCGGGCCTGGACGTGCTGATGCTGGAGAAGACCAACTTCCCGCGGGAAAAGGTATGCGGTGACGGGCTGACGCCGCGCGCGGTGAAGGCGCTGACCGGCATGGGCGTGCCAATGGCCGCGAGCGACGGCTGGCTGCGGAATAAGGGCCTGCGGATCATCGGCGGCGGCGGCCGGATCGAGCTGGGCTGGCCCGAGCTGTCCAGCTACCCCGGCTACGGGCTGGTCCGCACCCGCACGGACTTCGACCAGATCCTGGCCCGGCATGCGCAGAAGGCGGGCGCCAGGGTGCTGGAGGGCGTGGCGGTCGACGGGCCGGTGCTCGACGACAGGACCGGCCGCATCACCGGCGTGACGACCAAGCAGGGCCGGCAGTTCCGAGCCCCGCTGGTGGTCGCGGCGGACGGGAACTCCTCCCGGCTGTCGGTCTCGATGGGCCTGCACAAGCGGGAGGACCGGCCGCTCGGCGTGGCGGTAAGGACGTACTACACCTCGCCCAGGCACGACGACGATTACCTTGAGGCCTGGCTGGACCTCTGGGACGGTAAGTCGCTGCTGCCGGGCTACGGCTGGATCTTCGGCATGGGCGACGGCACCAGTAACGTCGGAGTCGGCCTTCTCAACACCTCGACCGGCTTCGGCGAAATCGACTACCGGGCCCTGCTGCGCACGTGGCTGGCCGCCATGCCGGCCGAGTGGGGATTTACCGAGGAGAACAGGACGCAGCCGATCCGGGGTGCGGCCCTGCCGATGGGCTTCAACCGGACCCCGCACTACACGAGGGGAATGCTGCTGGCCGGCGATGCCGGCGGCATGGTGAACCCGTTCAACGGCGAGGGCATAGCGTATGCGCTCGAGTCCGGCGAACTGGCCGCGCGCGTCATCACCCAGGCGCTGGCAAGGCCGACGGCGGCCGGCCGGGAGCGGGTGCTGCAGACCTACCCGCGCCAGCTCAAGGACGCCTATGGCGGCTACTACACGCTCGGCCGGGTGTTCGTGGAGCTCATCGGAAAGCCGTCGTTCATGAAGTTCGCAACCAGGCACGGGGTGAAGCGGCCCGCGGTCATGCGCTTCACCATGAAGCTGCTTGGCAACCTGACCGAGACCCGTGGTGGCGATGCCGTGGACCGGCTGGTCAACGCGGTGTCTAAGATGACGCCCGCGGCATAGCCGCACCAATGAAGCTTCACCGGGCCAGCAGCCCAGTAAGCCAGACAAGGGGGTGATCCCGGGATGGGCCTCTACCTGCCGATCCTGATTCTCGGGGCACTGGCGGCGGTCTTCGCCGTCTTCTCGCTGGTCTTGGGCGCGCTAACCGGACCGAAGCGGTGGAACCGGGCCAAGCTGGAGTCCTACGAGTGCGGCATCGAGCCGACGAGGCAGCCGCAGGGGATTCGGTTCCCGGTCAAGTACTACCTGACGGCGATGCTATTCATCGTCTTCGACATAGAGATCGTCTTCCTGTATCCGTGGGCCGTGTACTTCGACAAGCTCGGAGTCTTCGGCCTGGTCGAGATGGTCACGTTCATCGCCACGGTGCTCGTCGCGTATGCCTACGTCTGGCGGCGCGGCGGCCTGGAGTGGGATTAGTTATGGGACTAGAAGACAAGCTGCCTAGCGGCGTACTGCTGACCAGCGTCGAGAAGCTGGCCGGATATGCCAGGAAGAGCTCGGTGTGGCCGGCGACCTTCGGGCTTGCCTGCTGCGCGATAGAGCTGATGGCCACCGGCGGGCCCCGGCACGATCTGGCCAGGTTCGGCATGGAGCGGGCATCGAACACGCCGCGCCAGGCCGACCTGATGATCGTGGCCGGCCGGGTGAGCCAGAAGATGGGGCCCGTCCTGCGGCAGATCTACGACCAGATGGCCAATCCGAAGTGGGTCATCTCGATGGGGGTCTGCGCCTCAAGCGGCGGCATGTTCAACAATTACGCGATCGTCCAGGGCGTCGATCACATCGTCCCTGTCGACATCTACCTGCCCGGCTGCCCGCCGCGGCCGGAGATGCTGATGGATGCCATCGTCAAGCTGCACGACAAGATCCAGAACATGAAGCTGGGCGTGAACAGGGAGCACGAGGTGACCGAGCTTGAGCAGGCGCGGCTGCGACGGCTGCCACTGCTGCCGGGCCTCGCCCCGTATCCAGGGCTACAGCCAGCGCAAGCGCGGCAGGCCGACCTGCCCTACCCGGCGCACCAGCCGGAGCAGCACCAGTGACCGGCCCTGACAGCGAGCAGGAGCCGCAGAGCGCTCCGGACTCGGCCGAGATCGCGGGCCGGGAGCGGCTGGCCGAGCAGGTGCAGCGGACTGGCATGTTCGGCACCGCTACTACCGGCGATACCTCCGGCTACGGCGGGCTCAAGGTACGCCGTGCGCCGCAGCCTGCTAGCCAGCGGCCCTACGGTTCCTACTTCGACGAGGTCGCCGACACGCTAGCGGGCGCCATGAACGCGGCCGGGAGCAGCTACGACGACGCCATCCCGCTGGTGGTCGTGAGCTATGGCGAGCTGACCATGCACGTGCGACGTGAGCACCTGCCCGCGGTAGCGACCCAGCTCAGAGACGATCCGGCGCTCTCGTTCGAGATGTGCCTGGGCGTCTCCGGGGTGCACTACCCGGCCGAGACGGGCGCCGAGCTGCACGCGGTGTACCACCTGCTGTCGATCACTCGCAACCGCCGGATCCGGCTCGAGGTGGCCGCGCCAGACGCCGACCCGCACGTCCCGTCCCTGGTGGACATCTACCCCACCTGCGACTGGCACGAGCGAGAGACCTGGGACTTCTTCGGCCTTATCTTCGACGGCCATCCGGCGCTGACCAGGATCGAGATGCCTGACGACTGGCGCGGGCATCCGCAGCGCAAGGATTACCCGCTCGGCGGCATCCCGGTGGAGTACCGCGGCGCGACGATACCGCCGCCAGACGAGCGGAGGTCCTACGAGTGACCGCCACAAATGCGGAGGGTTCCGGCGGCTCGTCCGCCGGGGCCAGCACAGCAGCGACCAGCACCGCTGAAGAAGGCCGCGTCTACAACGTCGGCGGCGAGGACTGGGACGAGGTGGTCGCGGCGGCGCAGTCGCCCGACTTCCAGTCCAGTGACGAGCGCATGGTCGTCAACATGGGTCCGCAGCACCCCTCCACGCACGGAGTGCTCAGGCTGATCCTCACCCTTGACGGCGAGACAGTTACCGAGCTCCGGCCGGTGATCGGCTATCTGCATACCGGCATCGAGAAGAACATGGAGTTCCGCAGCTGGACGCAGGGCGTGACGTTCTGCACCCGGATGGACTATCTGTCGCCGCTGTTCAACGAGACCGTCTACTGCCTGGCGGTGGAGAAGCTGCTCGGCATCGAGGCAGAGGTCCCGGAGCGGGCGACGGTCATCCGGGTGCTGATGATGGAGCTGAACCGGATCGCGTCGCACCTGACCGCGGTCGGCACCTTCGGCCTGGAGCTCGGCGCGACTACCGTGTTCCTGTACGGCATGCGCGAGCGGGAGAAGACGCTTGACCTGTTCGAGCTGATCACCGGGCTGCGCATGAACCACGCCTTCATCCGGCCAGGCGGCGTCTCCCAGGACCTGCCGGCCGGAGCGATCGAACGGCTGCGTGAGTACCTCAGGGTGTTGCCGGGCCTCCTGGGCGAGATCCGCGCGCTCCTGGACGCGGCCCCCATTTACCTGGCCAGGACCAGGAATATTGCGCGGCTGGACGTCACCGGGTGCATGGCACTGGGCGTCACCGGCCCGATCCTGCGAGCCGCAGGCCTGCCGTGGGACCTGCGCAAGAGTCAGCCCTACTGCGGCTACGAGACGTACGAGTTCGACGTGCCAACTCAGAACACCGCCGACGTGTACGGCCGGTACATAGTCCGGATGGACGAGCTCGACCAGTCGCTGCGGATCATCGGTCAGTGCGTGGACCGGCTGGCGGGCGTCGCCAGCGGCAGCCAGCCGGTGATGATCGGCGACGCGAAGATCGGCTGGCCGGCCAAGCTGGCACTCGGCCCGGACGGCCTTGGCAACTCGCCTGACCACATAGCGCACATCATGAGCCAGTCGATGGAAGCGCTGATCCACCACTTCAAGCTGGTCACCGAGGGCTTCCGGGTGCCGGCCGGCCAGGTCTACACGGCAGTCGAGTCACCGCGCGGCGAGCTAGGCTGCCACGCGGTCAGCGATGGCGGCACCCGGCCGTACCGGGCGCACTTCCGTGATCCGTCCTTCACCAACCTGCAGTCGGTGTCAGTGATGGCCGAGGGCGGGCTGATCGCCGATGTCATCGCCGCGGTCGCCAGTATCGATCCCGTGATGGGAGGCGTGGACCGGTAATGGCGCTCAGCGAGGATGCACGCAGCCGACTGGCATCACAGGCCGCCGAGATCATCGGCAGGTACCCGAAGCCGCGGTCGGCCCTGCTGCCGCTGCTGCACCTGGTGCAGTCGGAGGAAGGCTACGTATCGGCCGACGGCATCGAGTTCTGCGCCGGGCAACTCGGGCTGACCGAGGCCGACGTCACCGGCGTGGTGTCCTTCTACACCATGTACAAGCGCAGGCCGGTCGGCGAGTACCACGTGGGCGTGTGCACCACGGCACTGTGCGCGGTTATGGGCGGCGATGCCATTTTCGCCGACCTGCAGCAGCACCTGGGCATCGGGAACGACGAGACCACATCCGATGGCAAGGTGACGCTGGAGCATGTGGAGTGCAACGCCGCCTGTGACTACGCGCCGGTGGTGATGGTCAACTGGGAGTTCTTCGACGACATGACCCCGCAATCCGCCCGCGACCTGGTCGACGGGCTCCGCGCCGCCGCCGATGTGCACCCGACGAGGGGCGCGCCGCGGCTGTGCACATGGAAGCAGGCGTCTAGGATCCTGGCGGGCTTTCCTGACGGCCAGGCGGCCGAGGGTCAGACCGCCGGGCCCGCGTCCCTGGCAGGCCTGCGGATCGCCAGGCAGCAGGGCTGGACGCCGGACAACGGCTCAAGCGGTCCGGCCGGCTCGGGCAGCGAGGCGGGAGAAAAGCAGTGACGACAATCCTGACCCCCGAGCTCAGCGCTCACTGGGACGAGCCTGACTCCTTCACGCTGGCCGCGTACAAGCGCGCCGGCGGGTACCGGGCGCTGACCAAGGCCCTGGCCATGCAGCCCGATCAGGTAATCCAGACCCTCAAGGACTCGGCCCTGCGCGGGCGCGGCGGGGCCGGATTCCCGACCGGAATGAAGTGGGGGTTCATCCCGCAAGGCGACGGCAAGCCGCACTACCTGGTGGTGAACGCCGACGAGTCGGAGCCCGGCGCGTGCAAGGACATGCCGACCCTGCTCAACAACCCGCAGGCGCTGATCGAGGGCATCGTCATCGCGTGCTATGCGATCCGGGCCACCGAGGCGTTCATCTACGTGCGCGGTGAGGTGCTGCACGCGGCCAGGCGGCTGCAGCTCGCAGTGGCGGAGGCGCACGAGGCCGGCTATCTCGGCGAGCACATCCTGGGCTCGGATCTCACTGTCCGCGTGGTCGTTCACTCCGGCGCCGGCGCCTATATCTGCGGCGAGGAGACGGCGCTGCTTGACTCGCTGGAGGGGTTCCGCGGCCAGCCCAGGCTGAAGCCGCCGTTCCCGGCGATCGAGGGCCTGTACGCCTGCCCCACGGTCGTCAACAACGTGGAGTCGATCGCCAGCGTGCCGTACATCCTGAACTACGGCGCCGCGGACTTCGCCGCCTACGGGACCGAGAGGTCCAAGGGCTTCGGGCTCTTCTCGCTCTCCGGGCACGTCACCACTCCCGGCCAGTACGAGGCGCCGCTCGGCACTACGCTGCGCGAACTGCTGGAGCTAGCGGGCGGGATCCGCGCCGGGCACCGGCTGAAGTTCTGGACGCCAGGCGGGTCGTCCACGCCGCTGTTCACCGAGCAGCAACTGGATGTCCCGCTTGACTTCGAGTCAGTAGCGGCGGCCGGCTCCATGCTCGGCACCCGATCCCTGCAGCTATTCGACGAGACCACCTGTGTCGTCCGCGTGGTGCTGCGCTGGATCCAGTTCTACGAGCACGAGTCGTGCGGCAAGTGCACCCCCTGCCGCGAGGGCAGCTACTGGGTTGTCCAGCTCCTTGAGCAGCTAGAGCGCGGCCAGGGTACCGAGGCCGACCTGGACAAGCTGCTCGACATCTGCGACAACATCACCGGCCGCGCCTTCTGCGCGCTTGGCGACTCCATCCAGGCGCCGGTGGCGTCCTCGATCAAGTACTTCAGAGACGAGTACATCGAGCATCAGCGGATAGGCGGCTGCCCGTTCGATCCCGCCGCCTCGACCCTCTTCGCCCTGGAGTCGGCCCGATGACCGTACAAGCGACAGGCGCCGCCGGCGGGGAGCTGGCCAGGCCAGCCGACGGCGTGACCGTGACGATCGACGGCTTCGAAATCACCGTGCCCAAGGGCACGCTGATCATCAGGGCCGCCGAGCAGCTTGGCGTCGCGATCCCCAGGTTCTGTGAGCACCCGCTGCTGGACCCGGTGGGTGCCTGCCGCCAGTGCCTGGTCCAGGTCGAGGGCCAGCCCAAGCCGCCAGCGTCCTGCACGACCACCTGCACCGAGGGCATGGTCATCCGCACGCAGCTGACCTCGCCGGTGGCCGAGAAGGCCCAGCGCGGCATCATGGAGCTGCTGCTGGTCAACCACCCACTCGACTGCCCGATGTGCGACAAGGGCGGCGAGTGCCCGCTGCAGAACCAGGCCATGTCCGCCGGCCAGGGCGAGACCAGGTTCAACGGGCCAAAGCGCACCTTCCCCAAGCCGGTCGCGCTGTCCGCGCAGGTACTGCTGGACCGGGAGCGGTGCATCCAGTGCACCAGGTGCACCAGGTTCGCTGATCAGATCGCCGGCGACCCGCTGATCGAGCTGATAGATCGCGGCCCGCAGGAGCAGATCGCGGTCGCCGAGGGCGTCCCTTTCAACTCTTATTTTTCCGGGAACACGGTGCAGATCTGCCCGGTCGGGGCCCTCACCGGGGCGTCGTATCGATTCCGGGCACGACCGTTCGACCTCGTGTCGACCCCGAGCATCTGCGAGCACTGCGCGGCCGGCTGCCGCCAGCGCACCGATCACCGGCGCGGCGCCGTGACCCGGCGGCTGGCGGGGAACGAGCCCGAGGTCAACGAGGAGTGGAACTGCGACAAGGGCCGGTGGGCGTTTACCTACGCGACGCTGCCGGACCGGCTCGCCAGCCCGCTGGTTCGGGACGCGGCCGGAGTGCTGCAGCCCGCGTCCTGGTCGGAGGCGGTCCAGGTCGCCGCGCACGGGCTGCAGGCGGCGCACGGCCGGGCCGGCGTGCTGACCGGCGGACGGCTGACTGTGGAGGACGCTTACGGCTACGCCAAGTTCGCGAGGGTGGCGCTGGCCAGCAACGACATCGACATGCGGGCCCGGCCGCACTCGGACGAGGAGTTGCGCTTCATCGCCGACCGGGTCGCAGGCGGGGCCGGCGTCACTTACACCAGCCTGGACTGGGCCCCGGCCGTGCTGCTGGCCGGGTTCGAGCCAGAAGACGAGTGCCCGATCGTGTTCCTGCGGCTGCGCAAGGCGGTCAGGGCAGGCACCACCACGGTGTACTCGCTGGCGGCGCTGGCCAGCGCCGGGCTGACGAGGCTGTCCGGCGTGCTGCTTACCACGGCGCCGGGAGCGGAGGCCGCCGCGCTGGCGGCGCTAGGCAGCCAGGACGCGGCGGATACCCAGGCCGCCAGGGCCCTGCGGCAACCCGGTGCGATCATTCTGGCTGGTGAGCGGCTGGCCGAGGTACCCGGCGCGCTGACGGCCGTGGCCCGGCTGGCCAGCCAGACCGGCGCCGGACTGGCCTGGATACCGCGCCGCGCGGGCGAGCGGGGCGCCATCGAGGCCGGCGCGCTGCCGACTCTGCTGCCTGGCGGGCGCCGGGTCGGTGACCCGGCCGCGACGGCCGAGGTGGCGCGGGCCTGGGGCGTCGGCTCGCTGCCCGCCGACCCTGGCTACAGCACCGGCGAGATCCTGGCCGCTGCCGGGCGAGGCGATCTTGAGGCGCTGCTCATCGGCGGCGTCGACCCTGCGGACCTGCCCGACCCGGCGGCCGCGCTGGCCGCGCTCGAGGCGGCCAGGTTCGTGGTCAGCCTGGAACTGCGGGTCAGCGCCGTGACCGACCGTGCGGACGTCGTTTTCCCTGTCGCCGCCGTCGCGGAGAAGCCCGGCACGTTCGTGAACTGGGAAGGCCGGGTCGGCTCGTTCACCGCCGCGCTGGCGGTACCGGCAGCGCGCTCGGACCTGCACGTGCTGGCCGCGCTCGCCGACGAGATGGACGTGCACCTTGGCCTGCCGGACCTGGCGGCCGCCCGCCGCGAGCTCACGATGCTGACATCGGGGGGTTCCGGGGGGTCGTCCCCCCTGGCAGACACGGTCGCAACGCCACCGCCGGCGAAGCCGGCGGTGACGCTGCCGGGTCCGGGTAAGGCGCTGCTTGCCACCTGGCATAATCTCCTCGACGCCGGCCGGATGCAGGACGGGGAACCGAACCTGGCAGGCACGGCTCGCGCGGCCGTCGCCCGAATGTCGGCGTCGACCGCGGCCGAGGCCGGCACCGCCGACGGAGGCAAGGTGACGGTGGCTACCGGCCGCGGTGCTATTACCGTCCCCGTGGAGATCGCCGACATGCCCGACCGGGTCGTCTGGCTGCCGACCAACTCGGCGGGCAGCGCTGTCCGGCGGGTTCTTGGCGCCGGCCACGGCAGCGAAGTCACGGTGAGGAGCGCGGAATGAGGCCCCTGGCTGCGGCGCCGCCAAACAACGTCCCCACGCTGGCCAGCTTCGGCCATGACCCGTGGTGGATCACCTGCCTCAAGGTGCTGATCATCTTCGTATTCCTGATGATCACCACGCTGGTGGCCATCTGGGCCGAACGCCGGATCATCGGGCGGATGCAGCAGCGGCCCGGTCCTAACCGGGCAGGCAAGTTCGGCCTGCTGCAGTCCCTGATGGATGGCATCAAGCTGGCGCTGAAGGAAGATATCGTCCCGCGCGGCGTGGACAAGCTGCTGTTCTTCATCGCCCCGGCGGTCTCGGCCATCCCTGCGTTCATCGCCTTCTCGGTGATCCCGTGGGGCCCGATAGTGTCCGTCTTCGGGCACAAAACCCCGCTGCAGCTGACGGACCTGCCGGTCGCTGTGCTGCTGCTGATAGCCATGAGCTCGCTGGGCGTGTACGGGATCGTGCTGGCAGGCTGGTCGGCGAACTCGCCGTACTCCCTGCTCGGCGGCCTGCGGTCGTCGGCTCAGGTGATCAGCTATGAGATCGCGATGAGCCTGGCGTTCGTTCCGGTCTTCCTGTACGCGGGCTCGCTGTCCACCTCGGACATTGTCGCGGCCCAGATTCACGGGACGTCGTTCCGCCTGTTCGGCGTGATCCTGCACGCGCCGTCGTGGTTTGCCATCCTGCTGCTGCCGTCGTTCCTGATCTATATCGTGACCATGGTCGGCGAGACCAACCGACTGCCGTTTGACCTGCCAGAAGGCGAGGGCGAGATTGTCGGCGGCTACCACACCGAGTACTCGTCACTGAAGTTCGCAGTCGGCCAGCTGGCCGAGTACGTGAACATGGTCACCGTGTCGGCCCTGGCCACCACGCTGTTCCTTGGCGGCTGGCGGGCGCCGTGGCCGCTGTCGGTCTGGTCGGGCGCAGACACTGGCTGGTGGCCGGTCCTGTGGTTCCTGGCCAAGGTGGTCGCGTTCATCTTCTTCTTCTTCTGGCTCCGCGGCTCGCTGCCGCGGATTCGCTACGACCAGCTGATGCGCATTGGCTGGAAGGTGCTGATCCCGACCGCGCTTGGCTGGACGCTGATCGTGGCCACGGCGCGAGTCTGGCGGCGGCAGGGCGGCAGCCCGGGCGTCTACATCATCGCTGGCCTAATACTCGCGGTACTGGCGCTGCTGATGCTGCGCTGGGAGACATCGGGCATGCGAGCCGAGCGGCAGGCCGTCGAGGCGGAAGAGCAAGCCGAGGCGCAGCAGGCCGAGGGAGCGGTGTCGCCGCGGCGGGCCGCGTTCCCGACCCCGCCGATGGACTTGCCGCATTACCACGGAATCGGCCTGGAGGGCGTGTCCCAGCCAGTGCTGGCCGGTGCCGCCAGGGACGACAGCACCGCAAAGGAGGCCCCTGGTGCCTGACTTCCTCGACTCGATCAAGGGTTTCGGCGTCACCTTCCGGCAGATGTTCAAGAAGGTCGACACCGTCGAGTACCCCGAGGTGAAGCTTCCGACGGCCCCCAGGTTCCACGGCAGGCACCAGCTCAACCGATGGCCGGACGGACTGGAGAAGTGCATCGGCTGCGAGCTGTGCGCCTGGGCCTGCCCGGCCGATGCCATCTACGTGGAGGGCGCTGACAACACGGCCGAGGAACGGTACTCGCCTGGCGAGCGGTACGGCCGGGTTTATCAGATCAACTACTTGCGCTGCATCCTGTGCGGGCTGTGCGTCGAGGCGTGCCCGACCCGTGCGCTCACCATGACCAACGAGTACGAGCTGGCCGATGACAGTAGGGAAGCCCTTATCTGGACCAAGGAGCAGCTGGTGGCGCCGCTGCAACCAGGGATGGAGGCGCCGCCGCACCCGATGCGCCTGGGCGAGACGGAAGAGGAGTACTACGCGCTCGGAGCCATGCTGGCGGCTAGCCAGCAGGCCGACTCGGAGCCGGGACCGGACCCCGCTGGCGAGGCGTCGCAGAAGGGCCCACAATGAGCCACCACATGCTGCTGGCCGGCCCGGCCGCGGAAACCACTAGGCTGCTCGCGTACTGGGTGCTCGCGATCATTTCGGTTGCCGCTGCGCTCGGCATGATCATGGCCCGCAAGGCCGTGCACTGCGCGATGCTGCTGGCCGTCGTCATGCTCTCGCTCGCCGTCATGTACGCCATGCTCGGTGCCCCGTTCCTGGCGTTCGTTCAGGTCATCGTCTACACCGGCGCGGTGCTGATGCTGTTCCTGTTCGTGCTGATGATCGTAGGCATCAGCGCGGCCGACTCGGTAATCGAGACGATCAGGGGCCAGCGCCTGTGGGCAGCGATCGGCGGCATCGCCCTGCTCGTGCTGCTAAGCCTGGTGATAGGGCACGCGGTGATCGGATCGGCACCGCCGGCCAGTGCCCAGTTCGGCAATGACAACGTGACCGCGCTGGCGAACCTGATCTTCACCAGGTACCTCTTCCCGTTCGAGCTGACCAGCGCCCTGCTGATCACCGCGGCGGTGGGCGCCATGGTCCTTACGCACCGGGAACGGACCAGCCCGAAGCCCGGCCAGCGCGAACTGTCGCAACAGCGAGTCGCCTCCGGCCGGCCGACGCCGCTGCCGGGGCCCGGCACATATGCGCAGCACAACGCGGTGGACATGCCTGCGCTGCTACCCGACGGGACGCAGTCCGCGCTGTCGGTCAGCCCGGTGCTGTCGGGGGCGGCCGCCGAGCCGTCCGATTACCCCAAGGGCCTGCCCACCGGCAGCTCGGAGTCGGAGCCCGCTCACTCCGCGAGCCCGGTCGGGTCGGCGGGATCGGCGGGCTCGGCCGGCCAGGAAGCAGGTGAGCAGTGGTAAGCCCGGCCCACTTCATCGCCCTGTCGGTGATCTTGTTTGTGATCGGGGCGGTCGGCGTGCTGGTGCGCCGCAACGCCATTGTGGTGTTCATGTGCGTGGAGCTCATGCTCAACGCCGCCAATCTCGCGTTCGTCGCCTTCGCGCGGCTGCACGGCGCACTCGACGGCCAGCTGATCGCCTTCTTCGTGATGGTGGTGGCCGCCGCCGAGGTGGTAGTCGGACTGGCCATCCTGACCTCAATCTTCCGCGCCCGCAGGTCGGCGTCGGTGGACGACGCCAGCCTGATGAAGTACTGACGGAAGGACGCAATGACCGGCTCAGTCCATGGCGCCCTCGCGCTACACGGAGCGCTGGCGCTGCCCGCGACCGCGATACAGACTCTGCCCGCAGTCGGGGTCCAGCGTGCAGCCTGGCTGCTGCTCGCCTTCCCGCTGGTCGGAGCGGCGGTCCTGCTGCTCGGCGGGAAGCGAACCAACTCCTGGGGCCACCTGCTCGGGGTGGCCATGCCGGTGCTCGCATTCATCTACGGGCTCGTGGCCTACTTCGTCATGCTCGGCTACCCGGCCGCGCAGCGGTCCAGGGACCTGGTCGTCTACCAGTTCATCAACGTGGGCCGGTTCCAGATCCCGCTGGGCCTGCGGCTGGACCAGCTGTCCATCTGCTTCGTGCTGCTGATCACCGGCGTCGGCTCGCTGATCCACATCTTCGCGGTCGGCTACATGTCGCACGACCCGGAGCGGCGCCGGTTCTTCGGCTACATGAACCTGTTCCTGGCGGCGATGCTGCTGCTCGTGCTGGGCAGCAACTACCTGGTGCTATATGCGGGCTGGGAGGGCGTCGGCCTGGCCTCTTACCTGCTGATCGGCTTCTGGCAGTACAAGCCCGCGGCCGCGGTCGCGGCCAAGAAGGCGTTCATCGCCAACCGAGTGGGCGACGTCGGCCTGTCGCTGGCGATCATGCTGATGTTCGCGCAGTTCGGCACGGTTTCCTTCACCGGAGTTTTCAGTGCCGTCCCGTCGGCTAGCCACGGAGTCGTGACGGCGATCGGTCTGCTGCTGCTGCTCGGCGCCTGCGGCAAGTCGGCCCAGGTACCGCTCCAGTCCTGGCTGCTGGACGCGATGGAGGGCCCGACCCCCGTGTCGGCGCTGATTCACGCAGCGACGATGGTGACCGCCGGCGTCTACCTCATCGTCAGGTCCGCGCCGATCTTCAACCTGTCCGCGGACGCCAGGCTCGCTGTCGCCATCGTCGGCGCGGTCACGCTGCTGTTTGGCGCGATCATCGGATGCGCCAAGGACGACATCAAGAAGGCGCTGGCCGGATCCACGATGAGCCAGATCGGGTACATGATGCTCGCCGCAGGCCTCGGGCCGGCGGGCTATGTCTTCGCGATCGCGCACCTGCTGGCGCACGGATTCTTCAAGGCCGGCCTGTTCCTCGGGCCGGCTCGGTCAAGCACGAGATGAACGACGAGGTGGACATGCGCCGCTTCGGCGGCCTGGCTAGAGTCATGCCTATCACCTGGGTCACCTTCGGGCTCGGGTACCTGGCGATCATCGGCGTCCCACCGTTCTCCGGCTTCTTCACCAAGGATCCGATTATCGACGCCGCCTTCGCCGAGGGCGGCACCTCGGGCGCCCTGCTGGGTGGGGCTGCCCTGCTCGGCGCCGGCATCACCGCGTTCTACATGACCAGGGTCATGTTCATGACTTTCGCCGGCGAGCGCCGCTGGGAGCCGGGCGTCCACCCGCACGAGGCACCCCCCGTGATGACCTCGCCGATGATCGTGCTGGCAATCGGCTCGGTGGCGGCCGGCGGGTTCCTGATCCTCGGCAACAGGCTGCTGAACTTCCTCGGCCCGGTGACCGGCGTTCCGCCGACCTTGCACGGCATCTGGACGAGGGCCGGTGTCGCGGCGCTTGTGCTGGTTGTGATCGGCGCGGGCATCGCGTGGGCGCTGTACGGGCGGCGCGACGTCCCGGTCACCGCGCCGGCCGGCAATCCGATCACGGTGGCGGCCCGCAAGGACCTGTACGGAGACGCCGTCAACGAGGGCGTGCTGATGCGGCCAGGTCAGTGGCTGGCAAGGCTGTCGGTTTTCTTCGATAACCGCGGGGTGGACGGGCTAGTCAACACGCTCGCTGCCGCCTTCGGCGGGACATCGGGGCGGATGCGCAAGCTGCAGTCCGGCTTCGTCCGCTCGTATGCGCTGTCCATGCTGGTAGGAGCCGTGCTGCTGGTCGGCGCGCTGCTGCTGGTGAGGCTCTAGAGCTGGTGAGGCTGCGGATCTGATGAGCACTTTCCCCTGGCTGACGGTGGCGGGCGCGATCCCGCTCGTTGGCGCGGTCGCGATCGGCCTAACCCCCGGCCGGTCGGCTCCTGGCGGCACGGCCGATCGCCGCGCGCGTGACCTGCTAGTCAAGCGGATCGCCCTGGCCGCTTCGCTAGTCACGCTCGCGGTCAGCATCGCGATGGCAGTGCAGTACAAGCCCGGCGGGCCCCGGTTCCAGTTCCAGCAGGTCTATCAGTGGATCCCGCAGTTCGGCGTGCACTACGCGGTCGGGGTCGACGGCATCGCGCTCGTGCTCATCCTGATGTCCGTCGTGCTGATGCCCGTGGTGCTGCTCGCGTCCTGGAACGACGTCGAAGGAGAGTCCAATCCGGCCGGTGAGGCTCCGGCCCGGCGGAGCGTCAAGTCGTACTTCGCGATGATGCTGGTCCTGGAGACGATGATGATCGGCGTCTTCGCGGCCACCGACGTGTTCCTGTTCTACGTCTTCTTCGAGGCCATGCTGGTACCGATGTACTTCATGATCGGCAGCTTCGGCGTGGGCCAGCGGCAGTATGCGGCAGTCAAGTTCCTGCTGTACAGCCTGCTCGGCGGCCTGCTCATGCTGGTCGCGGTCATCGCGCTGTACGTGTACTCCACGCACGGCGGGCACCAGGGCACGTTCCTATTCACGCAGCTCAGCCACCTGACTCTAAGCCCGACGACGCAGAAGTGGCTTTTCCTTGGTTTCTTCGTCGCGTTCGCTATCAAGGCACCGCTTTGGCCATTCCACACCTGGCTGCCCGACGCGGCGACCGCCGCCCAGCCTGGTGCGGCGGTGCTGCTGGTAGGCGTGCTGGACAAGGTCGGCACCTTCGGCATGATCAGGTACTGCCTTGACCTGTTCCCGTCGGCCGCGCATTACTTCACCCCGCTGATCATCGTGCTGGCGGTGATCGGCGTGCTCTACGGCGCTGTGGTGGCCATCGGGCAGGCTGACATCAAGCGGCTGATCGCCTATACCTCGGTCTCCCATATGGGCCTGATCACCCTGGGAATCTTCGCGATGACCAGCCAGGGCCAGACCGGTGCGACGCTCTACATGGTCAACCACGGCTTCGCCACCGGCGCCTTGTTCATCATCGCCGGGTTCATGGTTGCGCGGCGTCGCTCGACGCTGATCTCCGACTACGGCGGCGTACAGAAGGTGGCGCCGATGCTGGCCGGAACATTCCTCGTCGCTGGCCTGGCAGGCCTGGCGCTGCCCGGCCTGTCCACCTTCGTCAGTGAGTTCCTGGTCCTGGTCGGCACGTTCACCAGGTACGAGGCGGCTGCGATCCTGGCGACCCTGGGCATCATCCTGGCCGCTATCTACATCTTGTGGATGTACCAGCGGACAATGACCGGACCCGTACGCGAGGAACTGGCCGACATGCCAGACCTGAAGACTCGTGAACTGTGGGCCGTGGGACCACTCATCGCCCTGATCATCGTGCTCGGCGTCTATCCCAAGCCGGTGATCGACATCATCAACCCGGCCGTGCAGAAAACGCTGGCGCAGGTGCACTCGACCGATCCGGTTCCGCCGCATCCAGCCCCGGCGGCCGGCAGTACCACCAGTGACGTTCATCGTCACGGCCGGGCCAGCCATCTGGCTCAGGTGCAGGCGGCACCAAGGCGGGTGCAGATAACAGTGAGGCAAAGGAGCTCGGCGTGACCGGGACTGTCGCGGCCGCCGCGCAGACAATCGCTGCCCCGCACTTCGAGTGGAGCTTGCTCTCCCCCGTACTGCTGGTATTTGCCGCAGCCATCGCGGGCGTGCTGGTGGAGGCGTTCGCGCCGCGGGTGCTGCGGCGGACGATGCACATAGCGCTCTCGCTTGGCAGCCTGGCCGGCGCATTCGTGCTCAGCGTCGTGCTGGCGGCGACGAGCTCTATTTTCGCCGGCGGCAGGCCGGGTGCTGTCGTCGCAGTCGGCACCGTCGGGGTGGACAAGCCCACCTTGTTTATCCAGGCGACCATCCTCGTGCTGGCCTTCGTCAGCGTGCTCCTTATCGCCGAGTCCTCGCACGAGATGAGCTCCTTTACCCCGCAGGCGGCGGCGGTACCAGGCAGTCCCGAGGAGCGCGAGGGCCTGCTGGCCGGCCTTTCGCACACCGAGGTCTACCCGCTGACGCTATTCGCGGTCGGCGGCATGCTGCTCTTCCCCGCGGCCAATGACCTGCTAACCATGTTCATCGCGCTCGAAGTGCTGTCGCTGCCGCTGTATCTGCTGTGCGGCCTGGCGCGGCGGCGCAGGCTGCTGTCGCAGGAAGCGGCGATGAAGTACTTCCTGCTCGGTGCGTTCTCCTCGGCGTTCTTCCTCTTCGGCATCGCCATGCTGTACGGCTACTCGGGCTCGGTACAGCTCGCCGCGATCGCCACCGCGGCGCAGTCGGGCACCGCTTCGGCCACGCTGCTGTATGCGGGGATCGCGCTGGTCGGTATCGGCCTGCTGTTCAAGGTCGGCGCGGTGCCGTTCCAGGCCTGGAAGCCGGACGTCTACCAGGGCTCGCCCACCCCGGTGACCGCGCTGATGGCATCGTGCACGCTGGTCGCCGCCTTCGGTGCCCTGCTGCGCGTGTTCTATGTCGCGTTCGGCCAGCTCACGTGGGACTGGCGACCGGCCATGTGGGGCGTGGCGATCCTGACGATGCTGGTCGGGTCGATAATCGCGATCACGCAGCGGGACGTCAAGCGACTGCTCGCCTACTCCTCGATAGCGCAGGCTGGCTACATCCTGACTGGCGTCATCGCCGCGAACACCGCGGGCCTGTCCGGCAGCATGTTCTACCTGGCCGCATACGGGTTCGCGACCATCGGTGCGTTCGCGATCGTGACCCTGGTGCGCGACCACGGCGGCGAGGCGTCGGATCTGTCAAGCTGGGCAGGTCTCGGCAAGCGCTCACCGCTGGTAGCCGGGCTGTTCGCATTGTTCCTGATCGCGTTCGCTGGCATCCCGCTCACGAGCGGGTTCACCGGCAAGTTCGCGGTGTTCCGGGCGGCGATCCAGGGCGGCGCGCTACCGCTCGTCATCATCGGAGTAGTTAGCAGCGCGATCCTCGCGTTCCCATATGTCCGCGTGATCGTCCTGATGTTCTTCAGCGAGCCGGCCACTGAGGGTCCGGTAGTCGTGAAGCCGAGCGCCTATACCGGTTTCGCAGTCGCCATCGGCGCCGCGGTCACGGTGGTGCTCGGCATCATCCCGCAGCCACTGCTGAGCCTGGCCAGCCATGCAGCCAGCCAGTTGTTCGTGCGGTAAGCAGCCGGACAGCGCTGCCGCCCTATCGCAGGCTTTACCAGCCCATGCGAATATCGTGGGGATGGCTAGCCGATAGCCTCAGCTACGACTGGCTCGCCGGGAGCGCCGGCGAGCCCATGAGGGGACCCATGTGATTGCCGCTGTCCCGGTGGAACTCACCGACACCGCGCTCGCCTCCGACGTCGTCGACGGCCTCGCGCAGGTCGAGGCGGGCGTGCGGTCAGCCGCCCGCGCGCTGCATCCCGTGCTCGAGGACGCCTCCATGCACCTGATGGCAGGTGGCAAGCGGCTGCGGCCAATGCTGGTGCTGCTGGCTGCCCAGTTCGGCGACCCGAAGGACCCGCGAGTAGTAAGCGCGGCTGTCGCGCTGGAGCTGACCCATCTCGCCACGCTCTACCACGACGACGTGATGGATGAGGCGGAGGTACGCCACAGCGACGTGAGCGCCAACTCACGCTGGGGTAACTCGGTCGCGATCCTGACCGGGGACTTCCTTTTCTCCCGTGCCTCCGAGATCCTGGCCGACCTCGGCGCGGAGGCCATCAGGATCCAGGCCCAGACGTTCGGCCGCCTGGTCACCGGCCAGATCGCCGAGACGGTGGGGTGCCAGCCGGGTGAGGATCCGCTGGCTCACTACCTCGGCGTGGTGACGGAGAAGACGGCGTCGCTGTTCGCGACCTCGGGTCAGTTCGGCGCGCTGTTCTCGGGCGCGCCGGCTGACGTGATCGCCAGGATTACTCCGGCCTGCCGGGCGCTGGGAGTGGCCTTCCAGCTTGCTGACGACATCCTGGACGTAGCCAGCGAGTCCGAGCAGTCTGGCAAGACGCCCGGCACCGACCTGCGCGAAGGAGTGCGCACCCTGCCGATGCTGCACGCGCTTCGGTCAGTCGGTCCGGCGGATGCCCGGCTGGTGGAGTTGCTGAACCTGCCCGATCTGTCTGACCCGGCGTTGCACGCGGAGGCGCTCGGCCTGCTGCGCGCGCACCCGGCCATGGACATGGCAAAGGCCGACACCCGGCGCTGGGCCGAGGCCGCCAGGACGGAGATCCTGGGCCTGCCCGACGTTCCGGCCAGGGCGGCATTCGAGGCCCTCTGCGAGTTCGTCGTGGAGCGTACTGGGTAGAGCGCTGTGATCAGGCCGCGCGGTCAGCGCGCCGGTCTTGCCGTGGATATCGGGGTTAGGTCGGATGTCGGGGGTATCGCGACTCATGAAGCTCCATGTCAAGCTGCTTGCCTGTGGTGTCGGCGGGTTCGCAGCAGTTACCGCCAGCGCTTGCGGCAGCAGCAGTAGCTCGTCGGCTGAGCCGGGGGCGGCGACCCTGCAGAGCTCGATGCAGACAGCGGTCCGTCAGGCCAGCAGCGTCCACTTCAACGGCCAGGAACCGCAGAACGGGGTCCCGGTCGGCGTCAACATGGGCGTAAGCCGCGCGGGCGACCTCACCGGAACGATCAGCGAGAATAGGGCAAACCTCCAAGTGCTCAAGGTCGACGGCAAGGTCTACGTCAAGGCGACGCCGGAATTCCTCAAGCAAGTCAAAGCGCCATCGAGCACGTGCGCCCTCGTCTGCGGACGGTGGCTTGAGCTTCCGCCGCAGGAGGCCAGTCAGGCTAACCAGCTGACCATGGACAACGTCACCGGGGCAGTGGCCTCGCCGAAGCTGCCGAAATTGACCGAGCATGGCAGCACGACTGTGGACGGGCAGCCTGCCTGGGTGCTGCGAGGCCCGAACGGTGCGGTCATAGATGTCAGCTCGAAAGGCACGCCCTATCCGCTGCAATCTTCGGGGCCAGGCGGTCACGGAGTGATCAAGTATTCGCAGTGGAACGCTGTGCCGAAGCCCGCCGCGCCGCCGTCCAGCCAGATCATCAACATGAATGGCCTGCACTAGCGACGTTATGCACGATCTAAGTGCTAATAGGGCTAGTCGCCCAGTGCGGTCTATCTGAACTGTTATGCTCCCGATGTCGTAGCGCCGGTCCGGCGCGCCGGATGTCGGAGGCAGATATGCAAATGTGGCGTGCGCGAGCCGCGGTGGCGGGAGTCGCGGTGCTCGCGGGATTGGCGGCGGCGGCCTGCTCGAGTTCGGGCTCGCCGTCATCCAGCAGGGAGGCCTCGGTGATTCTGCCTGCCGTGCGCAACGCGATCAAGTCTGCCAAGAGCGTGCACATGACCGGCAGCGTGAACTCGGGATCGCAGTCGATCACCATCGATATCAGCTTCGTCGGAGCCGATGGTTTGTCGGGCAGCATGGCCGTCAACGGCGCGAGTATCGGCCTGCTGACCGTCGGCGGCCAGACTTATATCAAGATCAACTCGTCGTTCCTGACGCTGGCGAAGGCGCCGACCTCGGCATGCAAGGTCGTGTGCGGCAAATACGTGCAGCTGCCGACAAGCGATGCCCAGTCGATCACCGGCGAGCTAAGCATGACCGGGATGATCAATGGCCTCTTCGACAAGCTCCCGTCCGCGGCGAAGGCTAGCAGCGTCCGCTTTGTTCCTGTGACCTATCAGGGTCAGCCAGCGCTGGCCCTGCGGCACGCTGGATTCACGCTTGATGTATCGGCGAAGGGCAAGCCCTATCCGCTGGCGATCACCGGGACCAACGGTGAGTACCTCGACTTCTCGGACTGGAACAGCGCCACCCTGCCCGCCGCGCCGCCGTCCAGCCAGGTGGTGAACCTCAGTCAGCTCGGCTAGCCGCCGCCTGCGGTCGACGGGGCGGGAATTCCCGTCGCGACGGGCATCGTTAGGCTGAGATGTCAGGGGCGCAGTCGATGAGGAGGGCCTGTGAGTATTTTCGGACTCCGCAAGACGCAGATGGTGTCGGCCGCCGATGCCCTTCCCGGCAGGTCAGCGCAGATGCCCGTACCTGAGCGGCACGAAGTGCTTGGCACGCCGCTGCGCCCGCCGTACCCGGCGGGCACGCAGATCGCTGAGTTTGCGCTCGGCTGCTTCTGGGGTGCGGAGCGGACATTCTGGCGGACGCCCGGCGTCGTATCCACCTCGGTCGGCTATGAGGGCGGGTTCACGCCGAATCCGACGTACGAGGAAGTATGCTCCGGCCGTACTGGTCACGCGGAGTCCGTCCGCGTGGTCTTCGATCCGGACAAGATCTCCTATGCCGACCTGCTGAAGATCTTCTGGGAGTCGCACAACCCGACGCAGGGCATGCGGCAGGGCAACGATGTCGGCAGCCAGTACCGGTCGGCGATCTTCTACCACTCCCCTGAGCAGCAGGCCACTGCGGAGCAGTCACTGGCCGCCTACCAGAAGCGGCTGACGGATGCTGGCTACGGGCAGATCACCACGGAGATAGTGCCGGCTGGCGACTTCTATTTCGCCGAGGACTACCACCAGCAGTACTTGTCAGACACTAAGAACCCGAACGGGTACTGCCCGGACCACGGGACTGGGGTGTCATGCCCGATAGGTGTGGTCAAGGCTAGCGACTGAGGCCTGCGCGCGGCCAGTGGAGAGGTCATCTCGTCAGAGACTGATGCTGTCTTCCTGGATAGGCGGCTGCGCGTTCCAGCAGGCGCCGGTGGCGATTGTGGATTGCCTGTACCGCCGACCACGTCGAGGTGTGCGGCGTCTCCGGCACAAGCTGGTCCGCGGAGTTATAGCCACAATAATGTGATACATTACTGCCATGACTGCGGACGCGCATACGGTGGGCCTGCGAGATCTGCGCCACCACACCAGCGAAGTGCTGGCGCGGGTGCGGCACGGGGAGATCATTGACGTGACCGAGCATGGCCGACTGATTGCCCGCATCGTCCCTGTCGGGGATCGTCAGCCCACTCCGATTCTGGAGCAGCTAGTCCTGTCAGGGCGGGCCGTGCTTGCCCGTCGGCCGGGCTACCGGCCCCGCATGCGACCGGGAGACGGCACCGATGTTCTCGCCAGGACGCTGGCCGAGATGCGGGAAGAAGAACGCTAGTGAGCCTGTATTACGCCGACACCTCGGCGGTGATCAAGCTCCTGGCCGAGGAGACGGACTCGAGGGCTTTCGCGGCGTTCTACGACGGTCACGATGATGCCGAGTGGGTCAGTTCGGCGCTGCTTCGCATCGAGGTGAGCCGCGTCGTTCTCCGGGCCGTCCCGGCTTTACTGCCGGACGCCCGCGACCTTCTGCTCGCCTTCTCTTACATCGCGATCGACGACGACATCGTGGACGGAGCGATGAGTGAGCCTGACCGTGGCCTCCGGTCCTTGGATGCGATCCACCTCGCGACCGCGCGAGTACTGGCACCAGATCTTGACGGCCTACTCACATACGACGACCGGCTCGGCAAGGCCGCGACTGATGCAGGTCTGCCCGTTATCTCGCCTCGGGACTGAGCCGGATTGCGCCGGGAATCGATACCACCAGCAGTATCGTTCCAGCGGCAAAACCCGAGCGGGTGCTGCCCGGACCACGGCACTGGCGTCTCCTGCCGCATCGGGGTCGTGCGAGCCAGCGGACCGGCTGGGCCGATCTAGACAAGGTGGCATGGATGATCACCCAGTGCTCGACCCAGCGGAAGGAGTAGGTGAGATGCTGACGATCGACGCCAGCGCACTGCTGGTGCCGCCACGCCCCTTCACTGACGACGAGTTGACTGATGTGATTGCGGCTGTCATTGACGACCTGGACGCGCGGGTCATCGACCCGTCTCTTAGTACGTCCCGATCGGACTCAGGTGTCCGCGTAGAGGTCTCTATGACCATCGACACTGACAACCCGTGGGTCGCCCAGACCGAAGCACTCGCCGCGATGTGTGACGCCTTCAACGCTGCTGTTCCGGCCGTAGCCGGCATGACCCACGAGCTAGTGCTTCAAGAGGCATAGCGCCCCGTTCGGCACTACCACCCCGCGATCCGGCCGGGCGGAGGATGGCGGGTCAGCCGTGGAGATCGATCGACGACCTATTCATTACGAGAGTAAAACCAGACCCCAATGACCAGCGGTTACATTCCACTGAGCTGTGGCTTACCGTCCGCTGGTGTCCGCCGATGTCGCCTGCTCGCCGCACTGGTTGTCACTCAGTTTGGGCTGCCATTGCGCTACGAGCTGTTCGATGGCGGGTCGCAGAAAGGTGCGCGTCAGTTCCGCCCGCCGGGCGATCCACTGCTGTGAGGCGGGACCGGGGTCGCCGTACCGCCGCTGCCTAATGTCGTCTACGACCTCTGCAGGCGCACCGAGTTCGGTAAGCACGCACAGAGCCTCGGCCTTGGTGATTAGCTTGCCGTCCCGCAAAGTCACCGTTGCCCTGGCCAAGGTCAGCAAGCCGAGGTCGACCCATATGTCACGGTCCCACCGCTCCGGGTGGTCCAGCGACGGCAGCCAGAAGCCTTCCAGGTCCTGGACCACGAACTCGGCTAGTTGCTCGCCAGTCACCGGCGGAAGCAGGGCCGCTGGCGCCTCGCCATGCAAGACGAGCCCGAAGTCGTGCAGCTCGCGCCTGGTAACCGCGGTAACTCGCCGGTGCAGGAACTCTTCATGCGCCCATGTGAGGTGCAAGTGCGCGGGATCATCCAGCTGCCCCGCTGCGCAATAGCTGCAATGCAGCTTCGACGCGAGCGCGAAGGCACCTCCCAGGCTTTCATGCACCTCCCCGAGATGTTGTTGCTCCGCCGCCGTGCACGGCCGGTCGAGGATGGCGATCAGGTCGAGGTCACTGCGCCCCGGCTGGTAGTCACCAGCGGCTAGCGACCCATGTGCCCACACCGAGACCAGCGGCACGACCGGCCGGACAGCACCGACGAAACAGCTTAGGAGCTGGCTGGTGGCGTTGTCCGTCATAGGACCAGTATGCGGAACCCGGCAGGGCTAGCTTGGCGACGCCGTCAGGCCGTAGGACCGAAGTCAATGCGCGCCTCGCAGACGTCGGCGCCGTCGTCCTGGAATTCCATGCCGCGGGGCCCGGTCGAGGGTGTCAAGCCGGAGAAGTGAGCTAGGCGGGCGGGCGGGCGGCTCCAGCTTTCAGGCAGCTACGAGCGGGAGCGCGTGCGCCTGCTCATAAAGCGGCTCCGGAGCCAGGTCGATGCCGTCAGGCCAGGCTACGGTGCCTGCCTCGTTGTCGATCGTTACCTGGGCGAAGTACTCAGGGTCGTTGAGCGGCTCGAGGACTCCGGTCCAGTGCTCACTGGTGAAGTCGACGTCGCCAACGGTTCCGTCGCTGAACAAGAGTCGGAGCACGTGGTCACCGAGCACGGCAACGCCGACCACAACCGGAAGGTCCTCCTCACTCATGCTGTAGATCCTACGGCCGCGGGTCGACGTCGCTGAGGGGCTCACTCTTCCGGGCCAGCTCCCAGTTCGCCAGGGCCGATAGCGCCAGCTGATCCGTCCGTGGCGTGCTCTCGGGGCGTGCAGCCGGCGTTTCCGCGGAAACGCTGCCGCTCCGCCGCCCCGACGAATCCGCGTTTGACTCCAGCGGCCGCCAGACTTGCGCGGCGTCCGACAGGTACTGCTGGCACCAGCAGTATCTTTCCAGCGGCAAACCCGAACGGGTACTGCCCGGACCATGGCGCGGGAGCGTCCTGCCCGATCGGCGTGGCGAAGGCAAGCGATTAGGTGCGCGCGGGGGCGCCGCTGCCGAGGTTCATCGTTCCAGTCGGAGAACTGGCGCTGTCCTCCTGGATTGCAGCCCACAGCTGGGGGTGGCGCGCGAGACGACGCGAAGGTACTACGTGGTGCGTTGCGGCTGCGGGCGGCACCAGACGACAATGCATAAGACGCCGCGACTGCCGGACCACTTCAGGAACAAGGTGGCCTGGATGATCACCCAGTACCCGACCCGGCGGAAGGACTAGGCGAGATGCTGACGATCGATGCCGGGGCACTGCTGCCGCCGTCACGCCCCTTCACTAACGACGAGTTCTTCAAGAGGCATAGCGCCCCGTTCGGCGCTTTGCTAGTCCGCCGGAGTCTGCGATGATCCGCGTTCGTTGGTGACAGAAATGGGTGTCAGGCTCACAACCTAACGGCGTGGTCCCAGCCCGAAGAACCTACGGGTCATCCAATGGGCCAAGGACCAGCCCGCAAGCATACTCAGGCCAGAGAGCACAACATGGACAAGGCTTATGTGAATCCCGATGAGCGGGAAAAGGCCGAGGGTGCTCGCGAAGTAGCCGGTCACCAGCACGCCCCAGAAGATCACGCGGTCCTTCGAGGATCTCTTCGCAGCGCGCCGGTTCAACCTGTTCACTCGGCAAGTATGGCGCACAACATCAGAGGTGCAAGCGCGGCAAATCAGGCTCGCCGGAGACCTCGACTCCGGCCGCGTCCGCCGATGATCTCGCCGGGGGAGGTCACTGTCCAGGGTGGCGCGAAGCGCCATCGCGATAGTGACGCGCGCGGAGCGAGCGCCCTGCCGTGACCTTTCCGGTGACAGGATGCCGGGCGCTCAGATTTGGCGCCGGATCCAGGCGTAGGCATCGGCCCGGTTGATTTCCTCGATATTCGTGTGGTCTTCGTCTTCCGGGAAGTGGGCGATGACGTGCGGGATGCGCTCGGCGAACCATCGGCCATGGCCTGGCGGGCAGCGCCTGTCGGCCAGGCCGTGCCAGAGACTGACAGGAGCGGCGATGGCGCCGAGATCAAAGCCCCATGGACTGAGGGACGCGGTCCAGTCGTCCCACCAGCCGTCATCACCATGGGTCCAACCGTCCCGAAAGCCGGACGCGAGATAGCGCGCTGTTTCTTCGCCATGGGCGGCGCCTGCGCCGGCCCGGTCGCCCCACAACCGCAGCCAGCCATCCGGGGTCGAGAGGCGACTATATATCTCGGCGCTCTCAGCCCGGAACTTCTCGCGGGCGGCCGCCCGGTCAGCGAAGAATATGCGGATCTCCTCGTGGTACGAGTCCTCCATGCCGTCGAGGAAATCAAGGCCGGGTGCGCCATATGGCCCGAGAGGAGCAAATACGCAGACCGCCGCGACGGCCTGAGGCAGCAGAGCCGCTGTCGCCACGGCGTACGGGCCGCCCCCAGAGAATCCCCAGACGGCGATCCGGCTGATCCCAAGGTCATTCGCGATGGCCTCCACGTCAGCCTTGCAATCTGCGATCACCCGGCCGGGCATCGGCGTGGACCCGCCGTACGCGGGCCGGTCGTAGCTGATCAGTCTGAGACCGTGACGGCGCGCTTCTCGTACCGCTGCTGGTTCAAGGTGGCGTGATCCGCCGCCGCAGTGCACCAGAACCGGGAACCCATCTGACGGCCCGGCGTCCTCGATAGTCAGTGTTCGCCCATCGAACTCGACAACGCGAGGATCTGGATACACAGGATGAACCCTATCTGCGGGCTCGCATCCTGGCTTCGCGCTCGTGTTTGGGGTCACTCGTGTTCGCGACTACACGTAGCGTCCCGGGTTCTATCGTCGTTGGTGATTGCCCGGAGCCGCCGCAATTCACGAGCGCTCGCTTCCCGTCGTGCGTGAGTGCCCCTCCTCAGTGCGATAGACCGCCGACGGGTCACCCACTTCAAGGACTCGCGCCGCCTGCGCGAGGATGGCTGGATGACTTCGCGCCAAACCGCGCCGCCGGATGTGCTGTTCGTGAACGGACCCTCGTCGGCTGGCAAGACCTCGCTCATCCGAGCAGTCCAGGACCTGGTGCCGACGCCATACCTCCATGTCGGCCTCGACCACTTCTTCGCTTCTGTCCCCCAGCCATGGGGTGGCGGCGGACCAGGCCGCTACTGCGGCGCGGGCTTCGCTTACCAGGCTCGCGAGTCCTTCGCTGACGGTCCGCCGCGGACCGCGATCACGATCGGGCCGGTCGGCGCGGCAACGTACGCCGCCTATCGGCGGTCTTTGGTAACGCTGCTGGAGCATGGCTGCCGACTGGCCATCGACGAACTGCTGCTGTCGGGCGAGATCGGCGCGGACTACCTGGCACTGCTCGCTCCATACGACGTGCAATTCGTGTTGATGACGGCTGGACCTGACTGCCTCGAGGAACGCTGTCTAGCGCGCAACTACCGGCCGGGTTTCGGCCGGTGGTCGCTGATCGCTGCCAATCACTTGCCGCACGGCTACCACCTGACTTTCGATAGTGAGCAGATGATGACGCAAGAGTGCGCGGCCACGGTTGCGGCTAGCTGGGGCCTGACCGCGTAATTGCAGTGCTGAGGGGGCTCCGGCCCTGACCCCTCGATGCAAGCAAATGGCAGCTCCGTCGGTCGTGGTCGACCCGGATGGCAGAACCGCGAGGGCCATCCTTGAAGTGCTGCGGATTCAGCATGGCGCCGGCATGACTATCCGCGGTTCTGCGCGGCCTACCACCAGCGACCTTCAAGCCGAGCCCGGCCAGACACCACGCTCGACGCAGAAACGCTTGACCTCATCGAGCTCGACGTCTGCGTCCTCCGCCTTCGCCACGACGGCACCGGCGACCCACCAGTCGGCGCCGGGCAGTCCGGCGGACAAATAGGCCCGGGTTCCGGGCTGTCGATGCTGCTGGGCGCGGCGGGGATGCGCAATGACTTCGCCATGTGCGGGCTCCCATAGCCGGACGAGGCCGGTCTCTTCGCCGAGTACGACGGCGTCGTACCACCGCCAGACCACTGCCTCAGCGCCATCCGCCCCGGTTGCGACGGCCACCAGATGACCGGGTGACACTCTCTCTGTCCGCGGCGAAGGGAAAGCAGTCGCGTATCCAACGGGGGAAAGCTGCCCGGCCCGAAGAATCTGACAGGCATCCTCCCGAACATGCAGGACGATCCCGCAACGCAGCAGCGCGGGCGAAAGACCTTGATCCGTCGGAGCAGCCATGCGGCGAGTGTCTCGTGGCGGGTCACCGGCCGACAAATCGTTTAAGTCGGGAACCGCATCTCGTCCCCAGTGCGGGGCTTGCTACCGCTCGTTCAACGATATATAACGTAGGTGTGACAACTCGTGCGATGCAGGAAGCGACCTTCATGATCCTCACCGCGCTGGCAGACGGCAGCCAGCATGGCTACGGGATCATCGCTGACGTCCAGGACATCTCCAGCGGCCGGGTCCGGCTGCGCCCTGGGACGCTGTACACCGCCCTGGACCGCCTCCGCGCGGACGAGCTGATCGGGGTAGACAGGGAAGAGATCGTGGACGGCCGGCTTCGCCGGTATTACCGGCTCACGCCAGCGGGAACTGAGCGGCTCGGCGCCGAGGCGGCCCGGCTACAGGCTCATGCCACCGCCGCGCTGACGCGGCTGAACCTGGCCGGCGGGGCGGCGAAATGACTGATCAGGCGAACCTTGAGCGAGGGTACCGGCGCTTGCTGGCGTCGTACCCCCAGGCGTTCCGGCGACAGAACGAGCAGGAGATCCTCGCGGTGCTGATGGCCTGCGCCCCGGATGGCCAGCGTCGGCCCGGCCTGGCCGAGTCTGCCGACCTGATCAGGAGCGGCCTGTGGATGCGCCTGCGCCCGAGCGTGCCAGGGTCGGCGCCCACGATACGGGCAGCCGTCCGGCTGATGTACGCGGGCGCCGCCGTCAGCACCGTCAACCTGATCATCTTGCTGGCCTTCATCGGCGACATCGAGGCCTACCACGCGGTGCTCGGACACCCCCTCACTGCGGCCCAGGTCAGCCACCTGAACCTGAGCACGCTGGTCATCATCGCGGCGGTGGTCTCCGACCTGGTCCCCATCGCCCTGTGGCTGTGGATGGCGCGTGCGAACGGCCAGGGCAGGAACTGGGCCCGCGGCCTGTCCATGGTGCTGTTCGGTGTGGCGACGCTGGACCTGACCGGCGCCTTCGGGACGCCGGGCATCCAGGTGGAGTTCGTGCCGATGCTCTTCGGCCCGACCCTCCCCGTGCTGACCTGGCTGGTCGGCCTCGCCGCGGCGTGGATGCTCTGGCGTCCAGCCTCCAGCGCCTACTTCAAGCCGCAGGGCCTCACGGGCGCCCGGCACAGCGCACGGCCGTCTCCCCCGATTCGATCGTCCAGCTCACGGTTGCCGCGCCTTTTGTGAGCTGAGCTGATCGACGGGTTAGATTGGTAGCCCCGGGCTACATCTGTCGGCTGGCAGGGACCTGCGCGATGCTATTGATCTTGTGGAGTGCGTGCTGGCTGATATGCGGTGCTTCTCTGGCCGTCGACTTCATACGGCCAGATTTCTTCAAGCGAGACCCGCGCCAGGCCCGGCACGCGCGCCTGCTTCAGCTGAGCGTGATGGTGGTAGCCACCGGAGGCATCTTTAGCTACCTGCTGAACAACTACTCCGGGCCGGGCGGCCACGTTTCCCGCATCGTTGCCGTTGCTATCCAGGCGACTGGATATGCCGGCGCGGTCTGCTTCGCGCTCCGACGGCTAGCGGCGACGCGGAAGGCATAAAGCCGCCCGCGAGGGCAGGGCATCGGGTTTGGCCGCCCGGAGTCGCAACCAGCATCACGCCCGGCTCGAATCTCCGCCCGACAATGCTTGCGCGAGCAGTATCTAGCGCCAATCCTGACCATTCCGGGCATCCATTGGCTGAGGGTGGACATGCGGAAGTTGGCATGAAAAGATCAGCCATTTCGTAGCGGCATCAGGCAAGAGCCGCAAGGGGAGGGAATCGAGATGTGGTCAGGTCTGCGTCGGCTATTAGTGGTCGCTAGTCTTCTCGGTGGCGTCGTCTGGATAGGGCAGTCGGCTGCGTTGGCGGATCCGACGCCGTCCGGTCCAGTGCAGCCTGGGACGGCGCCGGTAGCCGGGGTCACGTACACGAGTTCCGGCAACATCGGAGAGGCCGGTGGTCTGACCTACTCGTTCAGTGGTCTGACCAGCGCCGTAATGGGTCAGTTCTCGGATCTGGAATGGGGTCCGGCCGATTCCTCTGCCGTTCAGCTGTCCCTGGACGGCAACACAAGCTTCAGCGAACCTGGCCAGACCATGTCGTTCGACGCCACTGGTTCTGATCTGGCAGCCGGTACGGCCGTGTGGACCGGTACTACGCAGTACCCGATCGCGCAGCCTGCGGAGACGGTGACGCTGGACACGATGTTCATTATGACCGCCAATACCGGCCTCAATGCCACATCCGGCTACGGCGACGGCGCGACGGTCCCGGTGTCGGGCAACTTCTCGGCGAACCTGCTATTCGAGGTGTCGGCTGACGGTGGCACCACCTGGACGCCCGCTCTTGACTACTTCAATGCGCAGCAGAACGTCATTGGCAATACCATCCAGAGCAGTTTTCAGGGCGGTTTCTTCTACGAGCTCGCGGGCGTGCCGGTCGCGTCTGTCAGCCCTTCGCCTTTCGACTTCGGCAATCAGGTGGTCGGCCAGACCACCGCACCCCAGGTCTTCACGGTGCAGAACACCGGGAATGCGGATCTGAACATGACGAGCGCGAGCGTCTCCGGCGATTTCGCCATCTCGTCGGACGAGTGCTCGGGCACCTCGGTCGCGCCCGGCGGCGCGTGCACGATCAGCGTCGCGTTCACGCCAACCCAGACCGGCAGCCTGACCGGGACACTGACGATCTCCGATGATGCGGCCGACTCGCCTCAGCAGGTCAGCCTCACCGGCACCGGCACACAGCCGGTGCTATCCCTGAGCACCAGCTCACTGGCATTCGGCGACCAGGCCGTCGGCACCACCAGCGCGGCCCAGACCGTCACTATCACCAACACCGGAACGTCAGACCTGCACGTGAGCACCGTCTCGACCAGTGGCGCCAACGCCGGTGACTTCTCGGCATCGCCGTCTGGATGCGGGGACGTCGCGGCTGGTGCGACGTGCGCCATCTCGGTCACGTACACCCCGTCTGCGTCCGGAGCAGGTTCGGCGACGCTCAACATCGTCAGCGACGCGCCGAGCAGCCCCGATCAAGTGACCCTGTCCGGCACCGGAGTGAACGCCCTCCTCGCGTTGTCACCCAACCCAATGAACTTCGGGAACGTGCTGCTCGGCCAGTCGAGCACCCTGACCCTGACGTTCTCGAACTCCGGTACCGACCCGACGTACCTGACCGGGGCGCCCGCGACCGCAGGCGCGGATCCGGGTGACTTCGCGCTCGTCCGCACCAGCGTGACCTGCCCGAGCAACAGCGCCGGCACCTACATTCCAGCTGGCGGCTCATGCACGGTCGGCATCTCGTTCACTCCCGCGGCGGTCGGCGCCCGCTCGGCGACTATCACCTTCCCTAACGACTCAAGTGACGGGGCGCAGCAACTGACCGTTACCGGCAACGGAACTGTCACGGTTACCACGGGGACCACGCTGGCCTCCTCGGCTAACCCTTCGGTCACCGGCCAGGGCGTCACCTATACCGCGACTATCAGCCCGGCTCCAGGGTCTGGCAGCGTGAGCTTCACCGACAACGGCGCCCCAATCACCGGGTGCTCGGCGGTGCCGGTGTCGGGAGCCACGGCCACGTGCTCCGTCACTCCCGCGTCAACTGGCGGGCACAACATCGTCGCCACTTTCAGCGGCTCCGCCGGGTTCAGCGGGAGTACGTCCGCGACCATGACCCAGGTGGTGACCGCGACTGCCTGCTCGTCACTGGCCGGCTGCAACCTGGAGGGCCTCAACCTCACCGACGCGAACCTGGCCGGCGCCGACCTGGTTAAGGCCGATCTCAAGAAGGCCGATCTCGTGGGCGCCGATCTCGCCACCGCTGACCTGACAAACGCCGCGCTCAACAAGGCGGATCTGGCCGGGGCCGACCTGAGCGGCGCGGACCTTACCAGTGCCACCCTCAACAACGCCGACCTGGCCGGGGTCAACCTGACGGGAGCCGACCTGACCAAGGCCGACCTCTCCAACGCCGACCTGAACGGAGCGTACGTGTCCGCGGCCATCTTCACCAAGGCGAAGTGGTCAGGCACCACCTGCCCGGACGGCACCAACAGCGACAACGACGGCGGCACCTGCCTCGGCGACCTCTAGGACGCTCGCCCCTGGCGGCCCACGCGGGCCGCCAGGGGAACGGCAGCGACTGCCGGGGTCTGCCACGGAAGGTAGAGACCATGTGCACGCCCGCGTGCTGACTCCGCAGCGCTCCGGTGACTTCGGTCACCGCAACCTCGGCTCCTCACTTCGGAACGGCACGGTTTCTCCGCTCGGTCACGCTCAGCTTCCAAACCACGAGCCGAGTGTCAGGCATCGAGCGAAGCCCGGATCGGCCTCGCGAAGGTACCGGCGACGCCGGTAGCTCGCGTAGTGCCGGGCAGGTTCGGTGCGGAAACGATTGCGGGCGTTAGCAGGAGGGTGCCTGATAGGGCGTAGATGGCGAGGACGACCCACAGCGCATCGCGGACCCCGAGAGCGCTGCCGAGAGCGCCGGCCAGCAAGGCACCTAGCGGGATGGTGCCAAAGACGAGGAATCGCATGCCGGCGGTGACTCGCCCGAGCATGTTCGCGGGGCAGTAGGCCTGCCGGAACGTTCCGCCGATGATGTTCCCGATCATTATTCCGGCCGCCGCTACCGCGGCGCCGGCGACATAGAACGTGGCGCGCGGCCCTGCTTGGGTGAGCGGAATCATCAGGCTGAACACGCCGCCGGTCAGCGCACTCAGCAGCAGTGTGCGTGCGGTGCCTAGCCGCCGGGTCAGCCGCCGCGCCACCAGTGCCCCGAGCACTCCGCCGATTGTCGCGGCGCCCAGCAGCAGACCCGTCGCAACCGGGCTGAACCCGGCTGCCCGGACTAGGAAGAGCACAAGCAGCGCAGTGCTGCCTGTATAGGCAAGGTTGGCGACCGCAGCGTAGATAGTGAGCGGGCGCAGGAACGGGTCGCGAGCGATGAACCGTACCCCCTCGGCAATCTCCGTGCGCGTTGTCGTGGTCCGGGCGACGGGTTCACGGCGGACTGCTTCAGTCCGGATGAGCAGGACGCACGCGGCCGAGACCAGGAAACTGCCGGCATTGAACAACATTGCTGTCGCGGCACCGACCGCCTCTGCAGCCAGACCCGCCCCGCTTCGGCCGCCTATCGCGGCCAGGGACGCGCTGCCTTGCAGCTTGGCGTTGCCTTCCGCCAGCTCGGCGCGGGTGACGAGCGACGGAAGGCAGATCTGGTAGGCGGTGGTGAACATGACGTTGACGCCTCCGGCCAGCAGGGCGACAGCCACGACCTGGACCGTGGTGAGTACCCCCAGCAATGCTGAAATCGGAAGGCTCGCGTAGAGCAGCGCGGAAAGCAGGTCACAGGTAATCATCGTCGGCCGGACGGGCAGCCGGTCGGCCCAGGCGCCAGCCGGCAAGCCGATGATCAGCCAGGGCAGGTACGCAGCCGCCGTGAGAGCGGACACGGCGAACGTTGTGGCGTGCAAGACCGTCACCGCAAGCAACGGCGTTCCGACTACCGCCATCGCGTTGCCGGCCCCGCTGACTGTTTCCCCGATCCACAGCAGCCGGAAATTCCGCTGCCACAGCAGGCCGCTCATGAGCCAGGATCAGCTTGGCGTCGCTCGGCCTGGCGCCGGATCTCCGCCGCGCGCCGCCTGAAGTTCTGATCGTCGTTATCGGCAGGTGCAGCGGAGAGCATCTCTCCCGCCACGACCGACCACAGCACTGCACGAGCGGTCTCCAGCGCGTCGGCAGCCGGCGGCTCGACGTGGCCGTGGGCTCCAAGCAGCTCGATGATGTCCGGTCCTTTCTGGTCCTCAGTCACTGGCTCTCCTCCGCACTGTCGGGCGCTCCGGCGAGGATGGGCCGCAGCGTGGTCCGTGCTCGGTGCAGCCGACTACGGGCCGTGCCCTGCGGGACGCCGAGCACAACGGCGGCCTCTGCCGGAGTCAGCTGCTCCCACGCCACCAGCAGCAGCACGTCACGCTCAGCCGCGGGGAGCGCTCGCAGCGCCGAGGCCAGCGCTGGCGCCCGTGCCGCTGAGTCCAGGCGGTCAACTACGTCGTCCCACGGGTCGACTGTCGGCTCTGCTGCGCTTTGGCTGACGGCTGAATTGGCCTTCCAATGCGCCCTGAGCACATTCCGGGCGATCCCGTACAACCACGGCCGGGCGTCAGCATGTGCCGGGTCGTAGCCCCCTCGCGCCGCAAAGGCCCGAACCCATACCTCCCCTAGCAGGTCGTCAGCGGCCTGGCGGCCACCGCGGCGGGAGAGGAACCCGTGAACGGCGACTTCGTGACGCTGAACGACCTCGACGAACGCGTCAGCGCGTCCCCGCAGCGACCGCTCGATCAGTGCGCCGTCTGTCTCCACGCCCTTTCGTCCTCCCTCCTAATCTCTATTGCCCGATGTCCGGGTCAGCGTTCGCCACCAGGCGCGTGGTCGTTCCATCGCGGTCATTCGAGCAGGTCAAAGATCTGCTGAGCCTGGGAGATTGAGCTGCACGAACGTGCCGAGTTTTCAGCTGGTGCGATCGGGCGGCGCTGAAGCGACAGCGTGGCGGCTGAGCTTCTCCTGAACGCGCCGGGCGGCGGGCGCCCCGATCTGCTGGTAGATCGCCAGTGCCTGCTGCAGGCACCCGACGCCGGCACCGTCGTCGCCGTCCTGGAGATGGCAGTTGCCGATGCCCTCCAGGGCGCGTGCTTCGGTCAGGGGGTTGCTGATTTCGCGGGCGATGGCCAGCGCTTCGGTGTGATGATCAAGGGCCTGCTGGCTCTCCGCGGATCGGGACACCAGCTCGCCCAGGTCGTTGAGCACGTTCGCCTCGGCCTTTCGGTTGCCGAGGTCGCGGAACATGCCGAGGGCCTTGGTCATGCTGGCGGCGGCGGCCATGTGGTCGCCAGTAAGCGCGCTGAGGGTGCCGAGCTCGTTGAGGGCCAATGCCTGGCCCATCGGGTGACCGAGGTCGCGGTACAGGTCAAGTGCCAGCTGCTGGCTGGCGGCTGCTGCCGCGTAATCCCCGGTCAGCCGCTGCACTTCGCCCAGGTTGGCGGTGGCGATGGCCTGGCCGGGCCGGTGGCCGAGATCACGGGCGACGGCGAGCGCCTGCTGGTAGCTGGCGGCGGCGGCTGGGTAGTCCCCCATCAGCGACTGCGCCAGGCCTAGGTTGTTGACGGCCATGGCCTGGCCAATCCGATGACCGACATCGCGGAATATGCCCAGCGCTTGCTGGCAGCTGGCGGCGGCCGCCGGGTAGTCTCCCGTCCGCGTTAGCACGGCGCCGAGATTCTTCAGGGCCATGCCCTGGCCCATCCGGTGACCGAGGCCACGGTACAGCTCGATGGCTTGCCGGTGACTGGCGGCAGCGGCAGCGCAGTCTCCGGTCTCGCTCTGCACTGTGCCTAGCTGATCCAGCGCGCTGGCCTGACCTAGCCGGTCGTCCAAGTTGCGGTACAGCTCAAGCGCCTGGGTCAGGCTGTCGGCGGCGGCCGGGTACTCCCCGGCCTCGCGCCGCAGGATGCCCAGCTCGCTGAGGGTATCGGCCTGCCCGGTACGGTCGCCTGCCTGGCGCGCGGTGGCCAGGGTGGCCTGATGCAGCGTGGTGGCCTGATCCCAGTAACCACGGGCGAACAGGAAGCCGCTGATCGCGCTAGCGATTGCGACGGCATGGCGGGGTCGATCAGTTGCCGCGGCGTAGCGGGCTGCGGCGTGCAGGTTAGGGCGCTCGGTCTCCAGCCAGGCCGAGGCCTGCGCGGCCGTGGCCAGCTGCGGGGCGAGGGCCGGCCCGTCGCCGGGTGGCGGGCGGACCGGAGCGGTAGTCCAGGTGGCGACCTGGACGCCGGCAGCCAGAGCGGTGTGCAGGTAGTAGTCCAGCAGTCGGCTGGCGGCCGCGTTACTGTCGGCCGGGTCACCCGCCGCCGCCAGCACGCCGGCGTGCTCGCGGAGCAGATCATGCATGCTGTAACGGCCGCGGGCCGGTTCGGCCAGAAGGTAATGGTTGTAGAGGCCATCCAGATGGCGGCGCACCGTTGCCAGGTCGGTCCCGTCGAGTGCCGCTGCGGCGTACTCGTCGAGATTCGGACCCGGGTGCTGACCAAGCCGCCGGAACAGCCGTTGCTCGCCCGCCGTCAGGTCCTGGTACGACAGATCGAACGCGGCCGTCACGGACAGGTTCTCGGCGCGCATGAGCTCTAGCCTGTCGACCGCCACAGCCAGGTCGGCGGCCAGGCTCGCTGCGGTCCAGGACGGATGATGGTACAGCTGCCTGGCGAGCATTCCGATCGCCAGCGGCAGGTATCCGCACAGCCGGGTGAGCTCCCCGCCCGGTCCGGTGCCCGAGCTCAGATTGGGACGGCCAGACAGCCGGGCCAGTAGGGCGGCGGCCTCGCGGGGATGCAGGGTGTCGAGGCTGATCGCCACCGCATCCTGCAACGCCGTCAGGTGCCGCCGACTGGTGACCAGTACCAGGCTGCCCGCCGTGCCAGGCAGCAGTGGGGTGACCTGTTCATGGCCGGCCGCGTCATCAAGGAGCAGCAAGACCTTCTTGCCGGCCAGGTGGTCACGCCACAGGCCGGCCCTGGCCTCCACGGCCGACGGAATCTGCTGCGCGGTCAGTCCGGCCGTCAGCAGCAGGCTGGCCAGCGCATCGGCGGGGTCTACCGGCCGCTGCCCCGGGGTATGCGCGTGCAGCGGCAGGAAGAACTGCCCATCTGGGAAGACGTCAGTCAGCTTGTGTGCGGCGTGGACGGCGAATGCCGTCTTGCCGACTCCCGCCATGCCGCCAATCGCGTGGATGCCGACCACGCCTCCGCCGGCCGCGGCCGTATCTACGGCCGAGCGAAGCAGCTCGGCCAGCTCTGCTGCGCGCCCGGTGAAGCTGGCGATGTCATGCGGCAGCGACCGGGTCGCTGCCGCGGCGAATGCTCCGCCGGAGTCCCGGGCTGCCAGCACCTCACCCGCAGGGGCGCGACCGCGAGCCGCCGCGACGAATAGCTCACGCGCCGTCCCGGTTAAACCCAGAGCCTCGGTCAGCAGCACGGCAGTGTCCTTGCGGGCGGTGAGGTTGACGCCCCGCTCGAGGTCACTTATCGACCGAGAGCTCAGGTTCGCCGCCTCGGCCAGCTCCTCCTGAGTCATCCGGGCCTCGCCGCGCAGCTGCCGCAGCAGTCCGGCGAAACTCAGCGCAGGCTGCTCCGCCACGGCCCCTCGCCCTCCGCCCAGCCCGCTCACCCCTCGTGAAGGGCGGGCGCAAGACGGACAGGACTCTGGGAGAACCTTACAAAGCACGTCAAGAGGTGTCACGAATCCCGCGCTTGTCGTGCGGGCAGCCCGTTAATGACCGCTCCGGCAGCCAGGCACAGTGGATTCCCGGAACGGCTGCCGCCCGGCCTAAGCGCGTTCTTTTGCTGTATCACATCTGATACAATAGGTCTGTGAGCGAGCGACGTAGTGAAGGTGTGCCAGCCGAAAACGAGGACAGCGTCGGCATGCCTGGACTCAACCGGCTTGACTTGCTTCGCGTTCTCGAGTCAGCAGCCAGGCTCCAGGAGATTGTTCCGGATGCGGTGCTGGTGGGTGGCTCTGCCGCGGCACTGTGGGCTAATCACCGTTCTTCATATGACCACGATCACGTGCTTGAGGATCTGGCCACGCGTTTCGATGCGGTCCTGGAGGCAGTCGAAGCGACTGACGGGTGGGTGACGAACCGAGTTACTCCCGGAAAGATCATTCTGGGCGAGCTGGGTGACATCGAAGCTGGCGTGCGCCAGCTCATCAGGAACGTGCCCCTGGAAGTGGCGGAGGTGGCACTGCCGTCCGGTCAGATCCTCCGCGTTCCCACTCCGGACGAGATCCTTCGAATCAAGGGCTACCTGATTGTCAGGCGCAATCAGGTGCGGGATTACCTTGATGTCGCCGCCCTATCCGAGCGATACGGGATCACCCATGCGGCAGATGTGCTGCGCCACATTGATGACTACTACTCAGACCAGCGAGGTCCCGAATCTGAAGGCGTAGCCACTCAGCTCGCCCGCCAGCTAGCCGACCCCCGCCCTGTGGATTTCCGGACGACCAGCCAGCTTCGCCAGTACAAGGACCTCGACCCCCGCTGGACCGAGTGGAAGAACGTCACCGACGTATGTCGGTCCGTGGCGTTGGGAATGGTGCGATGACGACCGGCCTAAAGTTCCGCAATATCTCCGGGTCCCCGGACGATCCGGTGGAGACCTGGCCATTTGAGGGAATCCTGGCGGCAGTCGAGCGCGGCACCCTGCCGGACTGGCGTCGGCTGGCAAGGGCGATTGAGGCTGATCCGTGGGGGTCAGTCGGCCGGCAAGTCCTAGCGGCCGTTCGTCTCTCGAACCCTTATGGCACCGCCGAACTTCTGGAGGGAGTAGTCGAACGTGCCCGCAAACTGGCCGTTGAGTCGGAGCGTGCGGAGGTTGCATCTGACGTTCGAACGCTGATGCGCGGATCCGGCCTGTCGCAGCAAGACTTCGCCGACAGGATAGGAACCTCGCGGTCGCGCCTATCGACCTACATGTCTGGCCACGTGGTTCCGTCCGCGGCCCTGATCGTGCGGATGCGGCGGGTGGCGGGCCGGGCCTCAGGGGCCACAAGGCCGACCAGGGCGTGACAGAGAGCCACTGAGAGCACTGCGACTTGCGGGCCAGATGTGACAGGAGAGATGGCGTTTTGCGGCTTATCATGATATAAGTCACGTTTGGATTTATGCGTTTTGGTCATCTGGCGGTCGAAAGTGGTGCATCGTGAGAAGCCGCAAGCACCTGGCGTGCACGACGTGTCACCACCGTGATCCGTGCCCTGAACCTCGCACAGCCGACTGCACGCAGCTGATCATGGCAGTACGTCATGGTGAGCATCGCAGGTGACGGCTAGGCGCCAAGACCGCGCCCGACCAAAGGTCCGCCGTGTCCAGCACGTCTGCCCGGCATCGGAAACCATCGCGGTGGTCGCCCCCGGCGGCCGCGGGATCATCTGCCCGGCATCGTAAGCGCCGGCTACGTTCCGCACGCAGGCCCGCCCTGGTCGCGGCCGTGGCGGGTACCACCGTCATCGTCGGTGCCGGTGCCGCCTTTGCCGTAACTTCCTGGCCCGCTCAGGCGCCGGGCACGACATCGGCCCAGACAGATGCGCGTACGCCCGCGACGTCAGGGCTCCACGCCGGCAAACCCGGCCACGGTGCGGCGCTGGCCAGCCGCCCGCTCGCGGCAGCTGGCGTCCGGCCCAAGAAAGCCCCAGCGCATAGCTCACGAGCGGGCGCCTCGGTCGTCCTCAAAGCGACAGGTAAACATCATCAGGGCGGGGCGCTGGCGGCCTCACCGGTCTACCTCAACCCGCTCAGGGACATCAGCGGCCTGATCCCTGAGCGCGTCGACATGGGTGCGGACTTCGGCGGCACGGGCCCCATCTATGCCATCGGCAACGCGGTCATTACCAACGCGACTTCAGACTCGGCCGGGTGGCCAGGCGGCGGCTGGATCACCTACCGGCTGACGGGCGGACCGGCTGCCGGCCTGCAGGTCTATGTCGCGGAGGACGTCAAGCCGACCGTTCAGGTCGGTCAGCACGTGAGCGACTCCACCGTTGTCGCCAACATGTTCAATGGCGGCGCCGGCATCGAGACCGGCTGGGCCATGCCGGACGGAATCTCGGCCGAGTCGCAGCTGCCGGTAGCCGGAGGTGTCAGCGGCGGCGGCCCCTTCCCGACGCTAGTCGGGTTGAACTTCGACGGCCTGCTTACGGAGCTCGGAGTTCCCGCTGCCTTCAACTTCGGCCAGTCCGGGTACGGGATCTTGCCGGCCGGCTATCCGACAAGCTGGGCCGGAGTTCGCCCCAAGTCCTAAGCGCGCCAGCAGCGGCGCGGGGGGGCTGCGGCACACGGCGCCGGTCAGACCGCCGCCTGCTTGCGGGCCCGGTAAGCGGCTACGTGCAGCCGGTTGCCGCAGGTCCGGCTGTCGCAGTACCGTCTTGACCGATTCCTGGAGAGGTCCACAAAGACGTCGTTGCAGGTCGGGGACTCACAGCTGCGGATCCGGCCCGCCTGCCCGGCTACCACCAGCCAGGCCAGGCCCATGGCGAAATGCGCAGCCATTCGGTCGGCCAGCGGTGAGCCCGGTCTGGATACGTGGATGTGCGGACCACGGCCGTGATGCGAGGCGATCTGCGGGCTGGCGCCCGTTTGCGCCAGCATCGCGTTGAGCTTCTCGATCGCTACATCGACGTCGTGAGCTTCGCAGGCGGTTGCGATCTCGTCCAGCCACGAGCGGTAGGCATGCAGCCGTGGCACGTCCGCAGCCACGCCCGGCGCCCCGTAGAACGCATACCGGTCGGCGAAGGCCTGCACCGCGGACAGGTCGGTCAGCTGGTCGCCGTCGCTGGACCGGCCGGAGTTGATCAGCTCCGCGCAGCCGGTCATCGCCTCCAGTTGGTCAGCATCAAAGTGACTTTGACTCCTGTCAGGCGCACCACCTAGAGTGCTAATCATGTCAGTACCGTACGACGAAACAGTCCTGACAGCCAATGCATCCGGCGCGGCCGACGATCCTGCCAGCACCCAGAGGCGGGCGGGCCTGGCCCAGTCGCCAGGGACCGGACGGCCCGTCCTGCGAGCGGCGCTGGGCGCGGCGTGCATATCCTCGTCGGCCATCATGGTGACGCTCGCGCACGAGGGGCCCGCCACGACAGCCTTCTACCGGTGCACGCTTGCCCTGCCCGGGCTGGTACTGCTTGCGATCCTCGAGCAGCGCCGCCGCGGGCCACGGCCGCTGGCGAGCCGCCGGAACGCCGTCATTGCCGGGCTGTTCCTCGCCGTGGACCTGGTGCTGTGGAATCACTCGATCGCGGACGTCGGTGCCGGTGTGGCCACGGTGCTCGGCAACCTGCAGGTGCTATTCGTCGCCGCCCTCGCCTGGGCCCTGCTCAGAGAACGACCTGACCGGCGGTATCTGATCATGCTGCCTGTCGTGTTCCTCGGCGTCGTGCTGGTTTCCGGCCTGGTCGGCGGCACGGCGGCCGGCCTGCACCCGATGGCCGGAGTGCTCTACGGGATAGGCACCTCGGCCGCCTACGCAGGGTTCCTGCTGATCCTACGGCAGACGGCAGGATCGGCGCGGCACGTCGCCGGCCAGCTTGCGGACGCGACCGCGGGTGCGGCGGCTGGCTCGCTGCTGCTCGGGCTCGCCTTTGGCGGGTTGCAGCTGCACATCCCGTGGCAGTCGCTCGGCTGGCTGCTGGTGCTTGCGCTGCTGAGCGGGACCCTCGGCTGGCTGCTGATTACGTCCTCGCTGCCGCGCCTCCCGGCGGCGACGTCGTCACTGCTGCTGCTGATGCAGCCCGCCGGCGCGCTGGTGCTGGCCGACGTGGTTCTCGGCGAGCGGCCGAGCTTGATCCAGGTGCTCGGGGCGCTACTCGTGTGCGCTGGCGTACTGGCCGTGACATGGACGAGATCAGCCAGGGGCGGGTCCGTCCCGACGCCGGCCGAGCCGCAACTTCAGGCCGTGACCGCGAAGAGCACGTAGCCGTAGGTCAGCCAGGTAGCCTCCGGATGCCGACTCAGCCAGGCGTCGGCCACCTCAGGCGGGAACTCGATGTGCAGTACGGCCGCGAGGTCTTCCCGGCTTGCGAAACGAAACTCCGATCGCACCTCGTGCCGGGTAGCGCCGCGGTCTGCCCACCACTTGTCGGTGGTAGCGGCGGTCCGCAGCGGCGGATTGGTTGCGGACGCGGATAGCAGGTCGGCGAACTGACCCCACCGGTAGTCGTTGTCCACCACGATCAGCCGTCCGCCGGGCTTGAGCACCCGCAGTACCTCGGCCAGGCCGGCCTCGGTACCCGGCGGGAAGAAGTAGGCGAACCTGGCGTGCACGAGGTCCACCGAGTGGTCGGTGAGCGGGATGTGCTCAGCCGAGCCAGCCAGCACCTCGACCGGCGAGCAGCCAGCCTCCCGCCGCCCGGCGGCTACCCGGCGGTCCGCAGCGGCCCGGAGCGCTGGGTCCGGCTCGATGCCGATGACCTGGCTGGCCTCGGCGGCGTAAACGGGCAGCCAGAAGCCGGTGCCGCAGCCGAGGTCGACCACTGCGCGTCCGGTCCAGGTCGCCAGGCCGCGCATCGCGGCCAGCACGTGTCCGGCCTGGTGGAAGGCCCGGTTCTCGATCTCGTAGACATCCGCATGCTGGCCGATGTTGGGCGCGAACCGCCAGTCGGGGAAGGCCGACCTGGCGGGGCTGGATTCGATCACCCAGCACTATAGGGCGGCGGACTCCGGCACGCGAAACCGTTTTACCCCTTCGCGATATCCCTGTTGATCACCCGTGCGGCTGCCTGGATCGTGCCGATCCCGTAGCTCTCGCCATCGTTGCCAGCGGTCAGGACCGCGATCTGATAGCTGATGTCGTGGCCGCTGAACACGCCGAGGCTGTTAACGCGCCAGTCCTTCCCTGTCGGGTATGGCAGCCAGCCGTTCTTGACCGACACCCTGACTCCGGCCTTGGCCCCATCGGGCACGCCCCAGCGCTGGCTCGGTATGACGTGGGCCATCAGCCACAGCACGTAGCGGCGCGACGCCGTGCTCAGCACCTTGCCGGGGTTGCTCAGCAGCCGAAGCAGGGTGAGTTCGTCCTGTGCGGTCTCCTGCGTGAGCCCCCAGGCCACGTTGAGTTCGGTGTGCGACATGCCTGCCCTGTCGAGGAAGCGCTGCATGGCGGTCATGCCGACTTCGTTCCACAGGTCCGTGGCCGCGTCGTTGTCCGACTGAGTGATCATCAGCCAGGCGAGGTTATGCTGAGCCTTGGTCAGGTGGGTAGACCCGCCCTCTTTCAGCAGCAGGGCGCTGATAATCGTCACCTTGATGGTGCTGGCCGCTACGAATCTCGTGCCCTCGTGCAGCGCGCAGGTCAGGCCAAGGCGCGGATCGGCAACCGTCAGGCCCACGGTCGAGTTTCGGCTCGCCAGCGCCTTGCTGATACCGTTCGATAGCCACGCGGCAAACCGGGGACGCTTAGCGGACTTACAGAGCTTGCTCGCCGCCGTCTCGGCGTAGGCGGCAGCAGCGGAATGGGCTGCCGGGCTTATAACCACGGCCGGAACGACCATCATCAAGGCAGCCCCGCACGAGAAGGCCGCCCACACCGCGGCCCGTGACCTTATCCGGCCCATACGCACTCCGTTGTCCCCGCGCCGCGCAGCCGAAAGTAAGCATTCGGCCGACTCGTTACCCGCTCAGGCGCCTGCCTGATCCTGAGCGGAACAATAGCCCGGTTACGCCAGAGAATCCTGTTGCATCGTGACGCCGGCGTGGCGACGGTAGGCGCCTGTGGCCTAAGCGGCCTAAGCGGGCGCCCCGCCGCGGCCGGCGCCACCGCGGAACCTGGCCACGCCCTCGAACACACCCGGGTCGGTCAAGGTGGCCATGCCATGGCGGAATTCGCCGGCCATGGCGTCCGCGAATCCCATAGCGGCCCCCTCGATCGCAGACGCGCGATCGCTGCGCACGCAAGTTTGGGGGAACGCGGCGATCTGGCGGGCAAGCTGCTCCGCCGCCTCGCGCGCATGACCGACAGCCACCACGCTGGTTACCAGGCCCATCTGGTGGGCCTCGGCGGCGGGGACCGGCCGGCCGGTCAGGATCATGTCAAGCGCTCGGCCCATGCCGACGACCTGCGGCAGCCGGACCGTGCCGCCGTCGATAAGCGGCACGCCCCAGCGGCGGCAGAACACGCCGAACACGGCGTTCTCCTCGGCAACCCGCAGGTCGCACCAAAGCGCCAGCTCCAGGCCACCGGCCACGGCGTGCCCGGCGACCGCGGCAATTACCGGCTTGGACAGGGTCATGCGGGTCGGACCCATCGGGCCTGCCCCGTCCGTGGAGACCCTGTTACCCCGGTCGCTTCCCATCGCCTTGAGGTCGGCGCCCGCGCAGAACGTGCCGCCAGCGCCGAACAGCACGGCAACCGAGGCGTCGGTGTCGGCGTCGAAATCCGCGAATGCCTCCGCAAGGGCGGCGGCCGTCGGGCCGTCCACCGCATTGCGTACCTCCGGGCGGTCCAGGATGACAGTGGTCACCGGCCCCGACCGGTCCACCCGGACGGCGCCCGCCGGGCGAGCCGCCCCACCGGAACTCGGCGCCGCGCTCGCTCTGGCGGCTGTCCCCCCGGAGCCCCCTGAACCCCCCGTGGTCATCAGCGGCTAGCCGACTTGCCAGGTGTCGCTGCCCGCGAGCAGGTCGGCCAGGTCGCCGTCACCCTGCTTCTGCCGGGCCGTCTCGATCTGCGCGGACATGAGCTCGTCGTAGCTGGGCCGCTCGACCTGACGGAACACGCCGATCGGGGTATGCGAGAAATCCGAGCTGTCCAGCCGCGACAACGCGAACGCATACGAGGAATCGGCATGTGCGTCGTGGGTGAGCAGCGAGTCAGGCTCGGCCTCGGCGACCGGCACCGCCTCTAGCGAGCCGAACCGGCCGAACCGCAGGCCGAGGCTCGAGTCAGTACCGTACCTGATCGGCTCGCCGTGCTCGAGCCGGATGAGGCGCTGCTCGCGCTCACCTGGCGTGGTCACCGGCGCGAAGGCGTCGTCGTTGAAGATCGGGCAGTTCTGGTAGATCTCCACGAACGCGGTGCCCCTGTGGTCCGCTGCCGCACGCAGCACGCTGGTCAGGTGCTTGCGGTCGGAGTCGATCGTCCTGGCCACGAAGCCGGCCTCGGCACCAAGGGCAAGCGAGATCGGGTTGAACGGAGTGTCCAGCGAGCCGAACGGCGTCGACTTGGTGACCTTGCCCTGCTCGGAGGTGGGCGAGTACTGCCCCTTGGTCAGACCGTAGATCCGGTTGTTGAACAGCAGGATCTTGATATTGACGTTTCTGCGCAGCGCGTGGATGAGGTGATTGCCGCCGATAGACAGCGCATCTCCGTCGCCGGTGATGACCCAGACCGACAGATCAGGCCGGGACGCGGCGAGGCCCGAGGCGATCGCGGGTGCCCGGCCATGGATCGAGTGCATTCCATAGCTGTTCACGTAGTACGGCAGCCGCGACGAGCAGCCAATGCCGGACACGATGACCAGGTTCTCCCGCGGGATCTCCAGTTCCGGCAGGAATGCCTGGAACGCGGCCAGGATCGCGTAGTCGCCGCAGCCCGGGCACCAGCGGACTTCCTGGTCAGACTTGAAGTCCTTGGTGGAAAGCTTCTCGTCTGCCTTCGGCACCAGCGTCAGCGAGGCAAACCGGTGACCGGGCTCCGGGAACTCCAGGTCAGACATTGGTGATCACATCCTGGATGACTTCGGCCAGTTCCGAGGCCCGGAACGGCAGGCCGCGGACCCGGTTGTAGGAGACGACATCGGTCAGGTAACGGCCGCGCAGAAGGAGTGCAAGCTGGCCGAGATTGATCTCGGGCACCAGTACCTTTTCGTAGGCGGTCAGGACCTCGCCGAGATTGGCGGGGAACGGGGATAGGTGCCGCAGGTGGGCCTGCGCGACCGAGCCGCCAGACAGCCGGATGCGGCGCACCGCGGCGCCGATGGATCCGTAGGTCGAGCCCCAGCCGAGCACCAGCACCCTGGCGTCGCCGTCCGGGTCATCTACCTCCAGTGGCGGGATGTCGGCGGCAATGCCGTCGATCTTCGCCTGCCGCAGCCGCACCATCCGGTCGTGGTTGTCGGGGTCGTAGGAGATGGTGCCGGCCCCGTCCGCCTTCTCGATGCCGCCGATCCTGTGCTCAAGGCCGGGCGTGCCGGGGATGGCCCAGGGTCGGGCGAGGGTCTTTGGATCCCGGTGGAATGGCTGGAACTCCTGGCCCTGCGCCACTGCCTGCCCGCTGGCGAAGCTGAACTCGTCGCGGAGCCTGGCCAGTCCGTCCACGCTGGGGATGCGCCAGGGCTCGGACCCGTTTGCCAGGTAGCCATCCGACAAGATGATGACCGGCGTGCGGTACTTGACCGCGATCCGCACGGCCTCGATGGCCGTGTCGAAGCAGTCGCCAGGCGTCGACGGAGCGAGCACCGCCACCGGGGACTCCCCGTTCCGCCCATAGAGGGCCATCAGCAGGTCTGCCTGCTCCGTCTTGGTCGGCATGCCGGTGGACGGGCCTGCGCGCTGGATGTCGCAGACGATCAGTGGCAGCTCGACCGATACCGCGAGGCCGATCGTCTCCGCCTTCAGGCACATGCCGGGGCCAGAGGTGCTGGTAACGCCCAGGCCGCCGCCGAAGGAAGCACCCAGGGCGGCACCTACGCCGCTGATCTCGTCCTCGGCCTGCATGGTCCGGACTCCGAAACGCTTGAGCTTGGACAGCTCGTGCAGGATGTCGGAGGCCGGGGTGATCGGGTACGAGCCGAGGAACAGCGGCAGCCCGGACCGCCTGGACGCGGCTACCAGCCCGAGGGCCAGGGCGCTGTTCCCTGTGATGTTGCGGTAGGTGCCAGGCCGCAGGGTGGCGGGCTTGACCTCGTACTGGACAGAGAATGCCTCGGTCGTCTCGCCGTAGTTCCAGCCGGCCTGGAAGGCGGCCGTGTTGGCGGCCAGGATGTCTGGCTTGCTGCCGAACTTGGTCTGGAGGAACTTCATCGTGCCCTCGACGGGCCGGTTGTACAGCCAGGACAGCAGTCCGAGGGCGAACATGTTCTTCGCCCGCTCGGCGTCCTTGCGGGAGATGTCGAAACTCTCCAGTGCCTTGACCGTGACCGAGGTGATCGGGATCGCGTGCAGCTGGTAGGCCGCAAGCGAGCCGTCCTCTAGCGGGCTGACCTGGTAGCCGACCTTGGCCAGGTTGCGCTTGCTGAACTCGTCGGTGTTGGCGATGATGTCGGCGCCGCGCGGCAGGTCATCCAGGTTCGCCTTGAGCGCTGCCGGGTTCATCGCGACCAGCACGTCCGGCGCGTCGCCGGGGGTCAGGATGTCATGGTCGGCGAAGTGCAGCTGGAAGCTGGACACGCCCGGAAGCGTGCCGGCCGGCGCGCGGATCTCCGCGGGGAAATTGGGCAGGGTCGACAGGTCATTGCCAAAGGTGGCAGTTTCCTGGGTGAACCGGTCCCCGGCGAGCTGCATGCCGTCACCGGAGTCGCCTGCGAACCTGATAATGACACGATCGAGCTGCTGGACCTGCTTGGTCACAGTCTCCCGGCCTCCTCCACGCGCCGAGGCCGGGCAACAGTCGCGGTGACGGCGTGCATCCTTGAGATCCACCCCTGTCGGGGCGGTTCAGGTTGGACATCCTACCGGCGGCACCGGGTGATGCGCCGACATTGGTAGCCCCAGCCACCCGCACGAGACCGCAGGTCAGGAACGCTCCGTGACGGCGGCTATAACGCGATTCTAGTACAGGTCTGCGAGCGACCACGTTTGCTCTGTATGACGCACTGCAAACTTCACCGGTTCACCTACAGAGCGCTCGTAAGGCAGGCGAGACTCAGCGAGGTCAGTTACGGAGCGTGTCAACCTGGATGCGCTCCGATGCGTCATACTCGCGTAGTCCTGCCATTTACCGCCGCCGGGGGGGAAACGGCGAGCAGTACGGGGCGGGGCCGTACAAACCGGCGTGCCGGACGATCCGGGCCGGGTGAGGAGGCCACAAGGTGACGACTGATCTGGGGAACGGGCGGGTTGCCGCCCAGCAGGCCGCCGTTCCCACGCCGTCCTCTATCCGGCCCAGGCGAGTGCCGGCCGAGCAGGCAGCAATCGGCCAGGCAGCAGTCGGCCAGGCGGCAGTCGGCCAGGCGGCAGTCGGCCAGGCGGCAGTCGGCCAGGCGGCAGTCGGCCAGGCGGCAGTCGGCCAGGCGGCACGAGCCGCCGGGCCCGCCATCCCGACAGCGATCGGCGGTCCGGGCCGGGTGGCGGTGCGCGCGGCGCTGGAAGCTGCGCTGGCGGGGGTCGCCCTCGGAGGCAGGGACCGGCAATTCCTCAGTCGGCTTGTGCACTGGGATAAGCGGAACGCCGCAAGCGTGGTGTCACTGCTGCGGCGAGTGCGGCAGGCCGGAAGGGACGAGGCGGCGCTCACGCCGCGGCAGATCGAGACCGTCGTGGCGGCGCTGGGGGACGCCGCCAGGTACCGCAGCGCTGGCATCGCCGCCGCCGGATGCTGGGACTGCGAGAACATCCCTGCCGGCCGGTGTGCGGAGCACGCCAGGGACAACGACCGGGCCCGCACCTACGCCGAGATGGCGGCGGCGCTGGCCGGCTCCGAGCCGGAGGGGCTGCCGGAGCCACGTGGCCTCTGGGGCCACCGGTGGCGCAGGCCAGTCGCCTCGTAGCCGACTGATCCGGCCCAGCGCCCGCGCCGGGGCGAGCGAGTCGCATTATGTTCCTTATGCCAAGTCAATCGCTCGACAGCGCGCTCAGCGATGTCCGCGGCCTCCTCCTGGACCGCGACCGCCTGGTTCGCGCGGTGGCTGCCGGACACCGTCGGGGGCGGCTGCCTTCGGTGGTCAGAGCCGAGATGCGGCCGGTAGCCCTGAACGCCGGCCCGCGGCTGCAGGTCGTCACGTCGGACGGCGCCCGCCCGCACACCCGCAATGTCGAGTGGGGCGAGGCAGCTGCGGCAGCCGTCGACAGCCTGCTGAGTGAGCCATTCGGCAACTGGCATGTCGAGACGACGACGGCGACCGTGCAACTGCGAGTGACAAAGAAGGGCATGGCGCAGGTACACACGTCAGCCCCCGCGAGGGTGGTGCTGCCATCCCTGCAGCACGACAAGGCCAAGGCGCACCTCATCGATCCTGGCGATCCGCTCTTCGATGTGATCGGCGGGAGCGGTGCCAAGCGGCGCCAGGTGGACGCGTTCCTGCGCTCCCTGGCGGCGACGGTGCCGGAAGCGGCGCCGGAAGCGGTGCCGGAAGCGGTGCCGGACAGCGAGCCGGATTCCGGCAGGCCCCTGCGAGTTGTGGATCTCGGCTGCGGCAACGCGTACCTGACTTTTGCCGCCTACCGGTATCTCAGCGCACGCGGACTCGAGGTCGACCTGGTCGGCGTCGACATGCGGGCCGATCAGTGCCTGCGCAATACGCAGATCGCCGAGCAGCTCGGCTGGGCCGACCGGGTCAGGTTCGTGCGGGCCGCGATCGCGGACGCGCAGCCGGGCTTTCCCGAGTTGCCTGGCGGGATCGGGAACGTCGACGTCGTCCTGGCGCTGCACGCCTGCGATACGGCAACCGACGAGGCCCTCGAGCGCGCGGTGACCTGGCGCGCCACATCGGTGCTGGCGGCGCCGTGCTGTCACCACGACATCGCCAGCCAGTTGCGCGGCCACCCGCCTGCGCCGTCGCACGAGCTGCTCACGAAGTATCCGATTCTGCGCGAGCGCTTCGGCGACGTGCTGACCGACGCGCTCCGCGCGGCATTGCTGAGGCTGCACGGGTACAGCGTGGACATCGTGGAGTTCGTCGACTCCGCGCATACGCCGCGCAATCTCCTCTTGCGCGCGCGCAGGTCGCCGAGGCCGGCCAGCGACGCGCTCGGGCGCGAGTACGAGAGCCTGGTCACCGGGTGGGGCGTCACGCCCCGGCTGGCCACGCTGCTCGGCTACCAGGTAGCCGTCAGCGCGGCTCGCGGGAAATCTCCGCGACCAGGTCGATGAGCTGGGCGAGCGTGTCCAGCCTGGTGGCCGTCTCACCGGATAGCTTGGCCTGCAGCGTGGTGATGCCCGCGTCGCGGTACAACCGCAGCCGCTCGGCGATGGCTGGCGCCGGCCCGAGCAGGTTGGTCTGGCGGCCGAACGCGACCGGCACGCGGTCGGCCGCCTCGTCGCGCCGGCCGTCAAGCCAGAGATCGGCTACGGCCCGCACGTCATCGCCGAAGCCCTGCCGACTGAATGCCGCGTTGTAGAAGTTCTGCGTGGGTGAGCCCATCGCGCCGATCGTGAAGGCGTAGCCACGGGCATGCCGGCGGGCGGCTTCGTCCGCATCATCGGTGATCTCGACGCTAACCGGGATGACCAGATCCAGGTCGGCCAGCGTGCGGCCGGCCGCCGCCGCACCCGCCGCGATGCGGTCGAGGAACACGTCGGCGTGCTCGGGCATGAACGCGTTCCCGATCCAGCCGTCGGCGAGCTGCCCGGTGAGCTCGAGGTTGCGCGGTCCGAGGGCGGCTATGTAGACGGGAATCGGCACCGGGCCGAGCATCGATCGCAGCGGCCGGCCAGGACCGCCGGGCAGCGGGAGCTGGAAGATCGAGCCGTCGTAGCTGACCCGCTGGCCACTGGCCACCGCCCGGACGATCTCGATGGTCTCGCGGGTGGCGGCCAGCGGCGAGCTGAACCTGACCCCGTGCCAGCCCTCCATGACCTGCGGGCCGCTGGTGCCGACGCCAAGTGCGAACCGCCCGCCCGACAGCAGCTGCAGCGACATGGCCGACATCGCCAGCATGGCCGGGGTGCGCGCGCCCAGCTGAGCGATCGCCGATCCCAGGCTGATCCGCTCGGTCTGCGCGGCCAGGTAGGCCAGCGGGGTCAGCGCGTCCTGGCCCCAGGCCTCGGCTACCCAGACCGAGGTGGCACCCAGCGCCTCGGCTTCGCGGACGAAGGCGGCGTCCTGCCGCGAAGACACCGTTGCGCTGATTCCTACCTGCATGCTCGGACCTCCTGGTCGCGGCTGAGCAGCCCGGACGATTTCCGCGCGGTCAGTGAACGTCCGCCCGGCGTACGCTGTCAAGCGTGGAAACAGCTGAACTGCGGTATAGCGACTGCCCCTCCACCGCGGCCGAGCTGGTCGTCAGCGCGCCGCCGTCGGTCGTATGGCCGCTGATATGCGATATCCAGATGCCGGCCAGGTTCAGCTCGGAATTCCAGGGCGGGCAGTGGCTGGGCGACGCGACCTGCCCCGTCCTAGGCGCTCGGTTCACCGGACGCAACCACCACCCGGCCCGTGGCGAGTGGGAAACGGTGTCCACCATCTGTGCCTACGAGCCGGAGCGGCTCCTTGGCTGGGCCGTGGGTGACACCGATTGCCCCGCCGCGACCTGGCGCTTCACGCTCGCGCCCGAGGGCGATGGCACCCGGATCACCCAGTGGATGCAGATGGGCCCAGGCGAGAGCGGCATCAGCGAGCTCATCAAGCAGATGCCCGACAAGGAGTCGCGCATCCTGCAGCGCCGCCTGGCCGAGCACCACGCCAACATGACTGCGACGCTTGAGGGCATCAGGCGGCTGGCCGAGGGATCCTGACCGGTACCGGGGCGGAACGCGGCTCCCCCGCCAGGCGGCTAGGACCGGAGAATAAACTTGTCCACCGCGTTGGCGAAGCCCTCGTCCTCGTTCGACGTGGTCACCCGGCGAGCGCACCGCTTGACCTCGGGACTGGCGTTGCCCATCGCGATACTCAGGCCCGAGTGCGCGAACATCAGCACGTCGTTGGGCATGTCACCGATCGTCGCGATGTCCTGCGGCTCGAGGTGATACTTGGCGGCCAGGTACTTGGCCACCGCGCCCTTGTTGGCCTGCGGGTGCGTGACGTCCAGGTAATAGGGCTGCGAGGCGGCCGCGGTGACGTGATCGCCGAACTTGTCGTGCGCGGCCAGCGTGGCCTTGGCCACGGCATCGGTATCGTCGCTGACGCCGACCAGCTTGGCCACGGCGCCCGTGAGCCCCTTGACCCCATCCGCCATGATCTTCGGCTGGAACTTCACCGTCCAGGCCTCGCGGGCCACGTGCGGCCCGTCGGCCTTCGGGACGTACCAGTCCGCGCCGCTGTAAAGCCAGACATCGAGCGAGAACGAAGCCATCGTGTCCGACACCGGAACTACCAGGTCCTCGGGCAGCACTCGCTGCTCGAGCACCGACATGTCCCGGTCGACAAGCAGCCCGCCATTGAACGCCGCGATCGGCGTCCGAATGTCCAGCGGCTCGATCAGCATGGCCATGCCGCGCGGCGGCCGCCCGCTGGTGATCGCGAAGATGACCCCCGCGTCGTGCAGCCGGCGCACGGCCTCGATCGCCCGCCCGGTCAGCACCTTGTCCTGTGTGACCAGCGTCCCGTCGACGTCGGCGAGCAGCAGCTTGACCTTCGGCTCGGTCACCTGGGTCCTCCGTCGTTAGCGGCATCGGCCTGCGCGCCGCGGTAGGCGTCGATGACGTCACGGTACCGGCCGGCGATCTTGTCGACGGTTTCCTGCCTGGTCGCCTTTTCGGCGAGGAAGTCCTGCAGCGGCTGTTCCCACAGCGTCCGGCCGACCGCGAACCCGTCGAAGCCCGGCACCGCGGCCGCCGTCTTGATCCACTCAATGACCTGCGGCTCGTCGGCACCCCGGCCAAGGACGATGCAGTTGACGTGGTCGCGGCCCCCAGACCTTGCCTGCTCCACCACCGCCTCGCAGTCCCGGCGGTCATCCAGGCCCTCGATCTTCCAGATGTCCGGCTCGACGTCGGCGGCCTGCATGGCCCGGATAACCTCGATCACCAGGCGCGGCCTCAGCTGCCGGTCATAGTCGCGCTGATGGCCGTCGAACCGGTCCAGTTGCGTGGTGGTGGCCGGGACTAGGAGCTCGAACAGGAACTTGCGCTCGTGCCTGCGGAGCCAGCGGCTGAGCGTGCCGAGCTGGGCCGTCTGGCGGCGATTGACCGTGGCGTCGGCCTCGGGGTTGTAGCGCACAAGCACCTTGGCGAACGCCGGGTCGAAGGCCTCGATGTGCGCGCCGAAGTCCGCGCCGTACTCGAACTCGAACTCGTCCTGACCTGATCGCTCGACTGGCATCGCCAGCGTGATGCCTTCTTTCCTGGCCCAGCGGGCGATGCCTGCCCCGAACTCCTCGTCGACCTGCAGCCCGCAGGCGATAGGCGGCGCACCTTCGGCGAGTGCCTTGAGGTGCGCATCGAAGATGATCTCCTTGGCGCCGGTGACGGCGACGTGCACTTGCGCGGAAACTGGCTCCGTCGCCCCGAACAACCCCTGCTCAAACGAACCACGGTGATCGAAGGCCATGAGGTACAGCGGCTTGTCGTACCCGAGCGTCATGACTACTCCTAGGCGGAAAAGACCCCGTTCCCGGTAAAAGCAGGTCCGGGCGCGAACGTCAGCCGGTAGTGGGCAGGTGCCAGCGGAACGGCTCGATCAGGTTGTGTATCGAGTCGGGGCCCCAGGTGCCTGCGGCGTAGGGTTCGACCGCCGGTGGATTCTGCAGCAGTGGCTCCGAGATCTGCCACAGTCGCTCGATACCGTCGGAGCTGGTGAATAGCGACTGGTCGCCGATCATCGCGTCCAGGATCAGTCGCTCGTAGCCCTCGAGCGCGTTGGCCGCGGCGAACGAGTCGGCGTAGCGGAACACCATGTTCGCGCCGGACAGGGTCATCTCCGCGCCTGGCTCCTTAGCCAGGAACCTGGTCGTGATCGAGCCAGGGTCGGCGAAGTCGATGATGATCTCGTTCTGGCGACCGTTGGGGATGTCCTTGCGATGGGCGGTGAACATGCGCAGCGGCGGCGGGTGGAAGCCGAGTGTGACGACCTGGCGGCCGGCCGCCAGGTTCTTGCCGGACCGCAGGAAGAACGGGACGTTGTGCCAGCGCCAGTTGTCGACCTCGGCGCGCAGCGCCACCATCGTCTCGGTCTGCGAGTTCGGCGCCACGCCCTGCTCGTTGCGATAACCCTCGTACTGGCCCCGCACGACGTGCCGGACATCGATGGGCCGCAGCGCATCGAAGACCTTGCCTTTCTCCGCCCGGAGCTGGTCGGCGGTCAGTGACGTGGGCGGCTCCATGGCTAGGAAGCCGAGAACCTGGAACAGGTGCGTGACGACCATGTCCCGGTAGGCGCCGGTCTTGTCGTAGAAGTCGGCCCGGCCCTCGATCGACAGCGTCTCAGGCACGTCGATCTGCACGTACCGGATGTGCTGCCGGTTCCAGACCGGCTCGAAGAGGCCGTTCGCGAACCGGAACGCCAGGATGTTGTCGACCGACTCCTTGCCGAGGAAGTGGTCGATCCGGAAGATCTGCGACTCGTCGAATACCGTGTGTATTTGCGCGTTGAGCTTGCGGGCCGATTCGAAGTCGGTACCGAACGGCTTCTCGATGATGACACGGGAGTCCGCGCCCAGCCCGGCCGCGCCGAGCATCGCGACCACCGAGCCGAACGCGGCCGGCGGCACAGCCAGGTGGAACAGCCGGCGCGGCGATCCGCCGATGGCCTTCTCGGCCCGCTCGATCTCCTCGGTCAGCGGGGTGAAGTTGTCCGGGTCCGAGGTCGCGAAGGAAAGGTGCTCGGAGAATTCGGCCCACGGCTCGCCCGTCGGCTTGCTGATGCAGAAGTCCTGGCATGACTGCCTCGCGTGCTCGCGGAACGCCTCGGTACTGAGCGCGAACTTCTGCGGCGAGGTGCCGATGATGCGGTACTTGCGGGGCAGCAGCCCGGCCACCGCGAGGTGAAAAAGACCAGGCAGTAGCTTGCGCTTGGCCAGGTCGCCGGTAGCGCCGAAAAGCACGATGACGTGGTCGCCAGGATGGCGCAGCGATCCGTGTGGGGGCACGGTATTCATGGTCGCGGTTATCCTCCTGGTCGGGGGTCGGCGGCCGCGTCGGCAAGCACGAGCGACCTGGCGGCCACAACGCGGCCCGCCGGGATGGACTCGTCGCCCGCCAGCAGCCGGCCCAGCGGATCCCGCTTGTCCGCGCCGGTGACCAGCCAGAGCAGCTGGTCGGCGCGGGCCAGCGCGGGATAGGTCAGCGTCATCCGGCGGTGGCCCTGGTAGGGCTGGGTCAGCGCGACCAGCGCGTCGGTCACGTCGAGCACCGGGTCGCCAGGCACCAGCGATGCCGTGTGGCCGTCAGGGCCGAGGCCGAGATGCACCAGGTCGAAGCGCAGCGGCAGTACCGTCCCGTACTCGGCCGCGGCCGCGTCCAGGTCAGGATCGTTGACCGGCATCGGGTGCACTCGGGCCGGAGCGGAGCCGATGCTGGCCCGCAGGTTGGTCAGGTTACGGTCGGGGTCGCCTTCTGGTGCCACCCGCTCGTCCACCTGGAACAGCTCCACGCCCGCCCACGGCATATCCTCGCCTGCCAGCTCGCTGAACATGGCCCACGGCGTGCGCCCGCCGCTGACCGCGAAGGTGAACCGGCCGCGCTCTGCCACCGCGGCCCTGGCCAGCCCGGCCACGTAGCTGGCGGCCGCTGCGGCCACCGCCCCGGCATCTGCCGACACTTCCAGCTCGTGCTGCACGTGCTTAGTCCTTCTTTTCTGCGTGCCCGCCGAACTCCGAGCGCATCGCCGAGAGGACCTTGTCGGTGAAGTCACCGAGGCCGCGGGACTCGAACCGCTCGTAGAGCGATGCAGTGATCACCGAGGCTGGGACGCCTTCCTCGACCGCGGCCAGCACGGTCCACCTGCCCTCACCGGAGTCGGATACCCGGCCGGCGAAGTCGCTTAGCACAGGATCCTTGGCGAACGCGGCAGCGATGAGGTCGATCAGCCAGGAGCTGATCACCGAGCCGCGCCGCCACACCTCGGCCACCTCGCTGACGTTGATGTTGTACTGATAGGCCTCCGGGTCGCGCAATGGTGCCGTCTCCGCGTCGGCTTCCTGCTTGTGCATCCCGGCATCGGCGTGCTTGATGATGCTCAGGCCCTCGCCGATCGCGGACATCATGCCGTACTCGATGCCGTTGTGCACCATCTTCACGAAGTGACCGGCGCCGTTCGGACCGCAATGCAAGTAGCCGTGCGGCGCGGTGCTGTCCGCGCTGCTTAGGCCGGGCGTCGGCTCGGCACTGCCCTCGCCCGGAGCGATCGTCTTGAAGATCGGGTCCAGGTGCTTGACCGGTCCCGATTCGCCGCCGATCATCAGGCAGTAACCGCGGTCAAGGCCCCAGACGCCGCCGCTGGTCCCGCAGTCCACGTAGTGGATGCCGTCGGCCTTAAGCTGCTTGGCCCGGACGATGTCGTCGCGGTAGTAGGAGTTGCCGCCGTCGATGACGATGTCGCCCTCGTCAAGCAGCGGGCGGAGCTGGTCTAGCGTCGACTGCACTACGGCGGCCGGGACCATGATCCAGATGGCCCGCGGCTGCTCGAGCTTGCTGACGAACTCGGCGAGGCTGGATGCGCCTTCCGCGCCGTCTTCGGCTAGCTGCTTGACCACGTCCGCATTGCGGTCGTAGGCAACACAGCGGTGGCCGTCGCGCATGAGGCGGCGCACCAGGTTCGAGCCCATCCGGCCGAGGCCTATCATGCCGAGCTGCATCGGCTTGTCTGTTGGCATCGCGATTAGCCTTCCATTCTGCTCTTCAGGAAACAGGTCTTTTTTTCTTCCGCCAACGGGGCCGTTACGGCCTGGCCTTGAGCGACCGGTAGCGGCGGATTAGCGCATTCGTCGAGGAGTCGTGACGCAGCTCGGGCTCGTCGCTGGCTTCCAGCTCGGGCGCGATCTGGTTAGCCAGTGCCTTGCCGAGCTCGACACCCCACTGGTCGAAGGAATCGATGTCCCAGATCGCGCCCTGGGTAAACACGCTGTGCTCATACAGGGCGACGAGTGAGCCGAGCACCCGTGGCGTCAGCACGTCGGCAAGCAGCACGTTAGTCGGCCGGTTGCCCTCCATCACCTTGTGCGGTGCGACGTGCTCCGGTGTGCCCTCGGCCAGGACCTGCTCCTGCGTCTTGCCGAACGCCAGCGCCTGCGCCTGCGCGAACACGTTGGAGGACAGGATGTCGTGGTGGCTGCGCAGCGGGTTCAGCGACCGCGCGAACCCGATCAGGTCGACGGGGACCAGCTTGGTGCCCTGATGCAGCAGCTGATAGAAGCTGTGCTGACCGTTGGTGCCTGGCTCGCCCCAGAACACGGCGCCTGTCTGGTAGTCCACGTGCTTGCCGGCCAGCGTGACGTGCTTGCCGTTGGACTCCATCGTCAGCTGCTGCAGGTAGGCGGGGAACCGCTTGAGGTACTGGTCGTAGGGCATGACCCCAACTGTCTGGGTGTCGAAGAAGCCGCCGTACCAGACGCACAGCAGCCCCATAAGCACCGGCAGGTTCCGCGCCAGCGGGGCGGTGCGGAAGTGCTCGTCTATCGCGTGGAAGCCGGCCAGCATCTGCTCGAAGTTGCCCGGCCCGATGGCGACCATGGTGGACAGCCCGATGGCCGAGTCCATCGAGTAGCGGCCGCCAACCCAGTCCCAGAAGCCGAACATGTTGGCCGTGTCGATGCCGAACGCGGCTACCTTCTCCGCGTTCGTGGACACCGCGACGAAGTGCTTTGCCACCGCGTCCTCGCTGCCCAGCTGACTGACCACCCAGTCGCGGGCCGAGGTCGCGTTGGTGAGCGTCTCCAGTGTGCCGAAGGTCTTGGACGAGATGATGAACAGGGTCTCGTCGGCATGCAGGTCCCTCGTTGCCTCGACAAAGTCGGTCGAGTCCACGTTCGACACGAAGCGGAACGTCAGGTCGCGGTCGGAGTACCAGCGCAGCGCCTCGTAAGCCATCACCGGGCCGAGGTCCGAGCCGCCGATGCCCACGTTCACCACGTTGCGGATGCGCTTGCCGGTGTGACCCTTCCAGTCGCCGTCCCTTACCCGGTCGGCGAATATGCTCATCCGGTCCAGCACCTCGTGCACCTGCTGCACCACGTCCGCGCCGTCGACGATGAGCGACTCACCCGCCGGCATGCGCAGCGCGACATGCAGGACAGCCCGGTCCTCAGACACGTTAATGTGCTCGCCGCGGAACATCGCGTCCCGTCGCTGCGGCACCTGCGACTCCTCGGCCAGTTCGATCAGCAGCCGGACGGTCTCGTCGGTGATCCGGTTCTTGGAGTAGTCCAGGTACAGCCCGGCCGCCTCGGCGGTCAGCCGTTCTCCGCGGCCGGGGTCGGCCGCGAACAAGTCACGCAGATGACGTTCGCCGATCTCAGCGTGATGGCGCTCGAGCGCCTGCCACGCCTTACGCTCGCGAAGCGGCACGGCCATGTGTCGTCTCCTGTCGATAGGTGGCGTGTCCTATCCCAGCATGGCCGCGGGCCGCTCCGTCGCGCGGCCCGCCAGGCAGTGGCAGTTATCCCTGCGATGCTGCGGTGCTGGACCGCCCCGGCTAGCCTTGTGAGGGTGCACAGGCGGGTGAACCTCCCGGCTTCCGGTGCCGTAGTACCGGTCATGACCAGTGCAAGAGGGCCGGCGGCGACCCTGCGGCGCATGCTGCGGTTCGCCGGAGCGGGGCTGCTGATCGCCACGGCGGCCATACACCTAGACCTATATCTCACCGGCTATCGGACAATTCCGACAATCGGCTGGCTTTTCCTGCTCCAGATCATCGCGGGCTTCGGTCTTGGCGCCCTGGTACTGATCACCGGCAGCAGGCTGGTGGCCGCGGCCGGAGCAGGATTCGCGCTGAGCACGCTCGGAGGCTACCTGCTCTCGGTGCAGTTCGGCCTGTTCGGGTTCCGCGAGGTACGGACGACCGCGGGCATCGTCGCGGGAATCATAGAGGTCGCGGCGTTCGCCGCCCTGGCCGTGTTCGCCGCCATTCCGGCTCCCATCCGGCTGCCAGCCAGATCCGGCGGTCCAGCGGACACGCTAGACAGCGCGCGGCTGAGTGACTCGCAGCGGAGCGGCCATGCTGGCCCCTCCGGGCGCGTGCCCTATGCCGGGCCGGCCGTCGCTGGCGTCACGGTGGTAGCTCTTGCGCTGTTCGGCGCGGCGCTGGCCGGGGCGGGGCCTTCTGCCGGGTCCGGCAGTTCGGCCGCGACGACGGCGGGCGCCAGCCTTCGGACCGAGAACATCGGGGGCAAGACCGTGCTGGCGAACGCTCAAGGGAGAACTTTGTACTGGTTCGCCCCGGACAGCAGCACAAAGTCTGCATGCAACGGCGTGTGCGCACAGTACTGGCCGCCGGTTCCTGGACCCGCTCACGCGGGGAACGGGGTCATCGGAACCCTGAGCATGATCCGCCGCTCAGACGGGTCCATGCAGGAGACCTTTGACGGCCACCCGCTCTACACCTACGTCGGTGACACCGGCCCCGGGCAGGCACACGGCAACAACGTCGACCTCAACGGCGGCTACTGGCATGAAGTGGTCGTCTCCAACTGACCCGGGCCGTCCCGGCTCGCCGACTTGGGCGTTGCCCGGCGCGGCGCGGCGCTAGCGATAGTTGACGAACTGCAGGGCTAGATCTAGCTCCTTGCCCTTCAGCAGGCCCTGGACTTCCTGCAACTCGTCCTTCTTCTTAGACGAGACCCGCAGTTCGTCGCCCTGGACCTGAGCACGCACGCCCCTGGGGCCCTCATCCCGGATGATCTTGGAGATCTTCCTGGCGTCCTCCTGGGAGATGCCCTCTTTTAGGCCGATGTGCAGCCTGTACTCCTTGCCTGAGAGCTTCGGCTCGTCGGCGTCCAGGATCTTGAGCGAAACCGTCCGCCTGACCAGCTTCTCCTTGAAGACGTCAAGCACGGCCTTGGCCCGCTCCTCGCTGTTGGCCTTGATCTCTACCGCATGATCCCCCGACCAGGCGATCGATGCGCCCACGCCGCGGAAGTCGAACCGGGTACCGATCTCCTTGGCCGACTGGTTCACAGCGTTGTCGACTTCCTGGCGATTGATCTTGGAAACGATGTCAAACGACGATTCAGCTGCCACAAGCCAAGGCTATCTCCGCCGCCGTCGCGCTGCTGGCGATGCGGTCCGGCCGCGCCGACAGGTGTTGGCGGGCGGTGCTGACCTAGCTGAGCTCTTCCGCTATCCTTCACAGTGCCCGTTCTGCGGAACGAAGCACGGCAGGTTGCCCGAGTGGCCAAAGGGAGCGGTCTGTAAAACCGTCGGCTCAGCCTACGTTGGTTCGAACCCAACACCTGCCACCACCTGCGAAGACGGCCCGTGAGCTGGGAATTCTCCCGTCTCGCGGGCCGTCGCCCTATGTCCCGCCAGGTCCGGCTGAGTCCCGCCAGGTCCGGCTGACTCCTGCTAGTCCACGGACATATAGCGGACAGGGAACGGTTACCAGGACCGTATTCGCGGCGGGCAGGAAACCGGGAGAGGCCCCGCCCCGCTGGGGTCCAGTGCACGACGAAAGGCCGGGGCGCAGGTGCGACCGGCGCGGAGCGACGTCCCGCCGGAGCGAAGCCTGCAGGTGATGACTGTGTTCGCCACCTGGTGAGTGGATCTGTGATGCGCGTAGCGACTGACCTTCGGTGGACCTGCGGTATACCTCGCGTGGACCATGGGCCGGGCCGGCGAGGAGATCTGGCAGCAGGACGCCTGCCTTGGCGAGCGACACCCAGCTCTCGAGTTCGTCCAGGTCGATGACGGCGAGGGGCTTGAAGCCGGGTGCCTGCAGCATGCCCTTGCCCCGGAGGAGCCGCTCCACGTAGTTCTTTGTTATCGGGTTCACGGGGAAGTGGTGCGCTCGTTGTGCGGGAAGTTGAGTTGGCAACCCAGGCTTGCTGCACCCGGCCGACGGCAATCAAACTGTCGTTTTGGCTGCAGTACTGCTGGATGGTGCTCCGGGAAGGCAGTTGACAATGCTCCAGCGCACTACGGGCTTGACCGTAGGCTGGCCGCATCGGTGGCTAGCCGCCTGCACGGGCTGCCGTCGCGCACAGAGCCGTCCTGCGCTGTGCGGCTACACGGCGGCGCCAGCCTGCGTTGGCGAGTACAGGTGAAGACCTGCCAGGGCGAGGCGGCCTTGAAGCCGACGCTGCTGATTCTTGGCCCCCTGCGATTGCGCGGGGATGCCGGGGACGTCTGGGTGGGCGGGGCCCGGCCGCGTCGGCTTCTGGCCGTGCTCGCGGCTCATGCGGGGGAGAGCGTTACGGCCGACAGTTTGATCGATGCGGTCTGGGGCGAGACTCCGCCCCGCAGCGCGCGTCAGAACCTGCACACGTATTTGTGGCAGCTGCGCCGCTCGGCCGAGCAGGCGGCAGGCGGTCGGATCATCATCGCCACTAATAGCTCCGGCTTCGTGCTTCGTGCTGCGCCGGGCGAGGTCGACTGGGACTGTTTCCGGGAATCCTGCGCCGGGGCAGCGGCAGTCCTGCCAGCCGAGCCTGGAAAGGGCCGGGAACTGCTCGCCCGCGCCCTGAGCCTGTGGCGCGGTGATGTGCTGGCGGACGTGGCGGGGGAGCTGCCGATGCTAGCGCCGAGGATCGCGGCGATGCAGGAATCCCGGATGGCGGCGGTTGAGCAGCGGATTGACGCGGACCTGCAGGCGGGCCTGGACCGCGAGCTTGTCGGGGAGCTGGCCGAGCTGGTCGCCGAGCATCCGCTGCGCGAGCAGCTTCGGGCCCAGCAGATGGTGGCCCTGTACCGATGCGGGCGCCAGGCCGACGCGCTGAGGGCGTATCACGGCCTGCGCAGGGATCTGGCTGCCGAGCTTGGCGTCGATCCCAGCCCGAAGCTGCGGGCGCTGTTCGAGGCGATGCTGCGCGCTGACACTCAGCCCTCCGCAACGGGGGCTGCGCTGCGCCCTCCCGGAGAGAGAATGCGGGCCGCTCCAGGTAGGGCGCCCGGAGGCGGTCGCGCTCTCACCCTGGGCCAGCGAGCCGCCGGCGATGAGGCGCGCGCCTACCAGGGGCGCCGGGCCGAGCTGGCCCGATTCCAGGGAATGCTCGACGCGCAGGACCGGCTGCCGCGGCTGGTGCGGCTGCACGGGCCGGCCGGCATCGGCAAGACGGCGTTCGCCTGCACACTCGCGCGGAAGTGCCATTCCCGCGGCTGGCCCGCGGTGATCATCGACAGCCGGGACTTCCGCCACGACGCAGCCTCGCTCAGCGAGATCGTCTCGGCCCGCCTCACCGCGGAGCGTTCCCGCGCAGCCAGTCAGCCGCTCCTCCTGGTATTCGACACCTTCGAGGAAATGGGCGATATCGAACGGGACCTGTGGGACATCATCCTGCCCGGCATGACCGGCCCGGTGCTGGTGGTCCTGTCAGGCCGCCACCCGGCCAGCATTCGCGCCGCCCGGGGATGCTGGGACCATCTGCTCGACGACATCGAGCTGTCAGGGCTTTCTGATGCCGAGGCGCGCGGCCTGATCCGGTTCCACGGTGTGACCGACTCCGCTGACACCGCCAAGATCCTCGCCTTCGCCGTCGGCAACCCGCTGCTGCTCACCCTCGGTGCGCAGCACGCGAAGTCGGCGGGAGGGGGAGAGGTCACTCTTGCTGGCGCGGCCGCCCAGTCGATCATCGGCCGGATAACCCGTGAGATCACCGACCCGGACCTCCGCAGGCCGCTGGAGGCAGCGTCGCTGGTCCGCACGTTCAACGAGGAACTGCTCGCTGAGATGACCGGCCGCGACGCCGGCCGTGACTATGCCGCGCTCTGCCGGTTGAGTTTCGTCCGAGCCGTCCCGCGCGGCGCCCGCGTGCATGACCTGGTGCGGGAATCGGTCGCAGCGGACCTGGCCAGGCGGGTGCCTGAGGCCTGCCAGCTGATGCGCGGTCGCGCCCATGACTACCTGGTCCGGCAGGCCCAGTCCGCAGCCGAGCCCGGGTCCTATATCCAGGAACTGCTGCACCTGGCTGCCGGCGGCTCGGCAACGGCCCGGTTCTACGCGCCATCCGACTGGCCGCAGGTGCACGTGCGGGCCGTCAGCCCTGAGGACATGCCGCGGCTCCGCGAACTCTGCCATGCCGGGATCACCAGGTTCGGAATCCCCCCGGCCGAGCGGGTCCGCCAGCTTGAGGCAGACTTCCCGGTCGCGAGGCACCATTTCGCGGTCGCCGAGGATGATGCCGGCAACATCACCGGCTTTGCTTACACGGTCGTGCTGAACAACCGCACCTGGCGTGCAGCCGCGACGACCAGGCGGGCATTCTTCGCACGCCTCCCCGAGCGCGAACTCGCCGCCATCCGCACCGCGCCCGAAGGCACGAACCCGGGTTTCCTAGTCACTGGCGCCACGCACCTGCCCGGCCATGACCATGTCAGTGCGGCCCTGCGTGAGTACCTGTTCCCGAAAGTCCGCGACGGCCGCTGGCTGGCCAGCGACTACACCGCTTACCACCTGCTGGCCGCGGACTGTCCAGAGCTCCCGGAGATCATCACAGCCGGGCTCATCCGCCGGGCGGCGAACATCAGAATCGGGGGCTGCATGGTAGACGAGTGGCTGCTTAGGTTTGGGGCGGGCGGACTCGTCGGGTGGCTCGCTGAGGCATCGAAGAGCCCCATTACGGGCGCATAGCGGCGCGGCATCGGCCGGCGGCTACTCCCAGGGACCGGCAACTCACGCGACCATCCATGGCGTCGTGCTGGACATATATCGAACTTGTATCAGCCTCTCGCAGGGTTACTACAACTGCGCACCCAAACCGGTTAGCGCTCGCGGCGGAGCCAGCAGCTGAGGATCGGCCTCAGGGCTGCGATCGGGCCACCGCGAAGGCCGACCAGAACGACGCACCTGGCGAGCGCGATCATCTACGATAGCCGTCCGTGGCAACCGGCGGCTGGCCCGAAGTGCTGCGACCAGCAGGTGAGCGGTGAGCGACTATTGCCTTAAGGGAGATCCGATGTCGTACGCCAGCTCATCTCACGCCCAGCCTGGCGGGCAGCGGACCGGCCTGCTGGGCGGGCTAGGCCGGGCCTGCTACCGGCGCCGCTGGGTCACGCTGTCCGCCTGGGTCGCAGGCGTTGCCTGCCTCATAACGCTGTGGCAGCTGTTCGGCGCCGCCGCGCTCAACACCTTCACCAGCAACGACCCCGGCCAGGCGGTGCTCAACCAGCATTTCCCCCGCGCCTCCGGAGACACGCTCACCCTTGCCATCCGCTCGACGGCCCCGGTGACCTCACCGGCCGTCAGGGCGCAGGTCACGGCCGCGCTTGTCCCGTTCGGGCGGGCGGCGCACGTCACCGCGGTCAGCGACCCGTACTCCACGCCGGGCCAGATATCCCGCGACGGGCACATCGCGTTCGCGACGATACAGTTCGGCATCGCGGCGTCCGCCATCCCCAACAGCGTGGCCCTCGCGCTGATCAGCGACGCCAAGACGGCATCGGTCAACGGCACCATGTTCAGCATCGGCGGCGACGTGATCGACCTCGCGCAGGCGCCGTACGGCGGCCCGACAGACGGCATCGCCGTCATCGCCGCCGCGATCATCCTGCTCATCGCCTTCGGCTCGCTGCTGGCCATGGGCCTGCCGGTAGTGACAGCGCTGCTCGGCATCGGCGCGGGACTGTCGCTGATCGCGCTCCTCGGCCATGTCTTCCCCGCGCCGTCGTTCTCCCCCATCATCGCCGGCATCATCGGCCTCGGGGTCGGCGTCGACTACGCGCTGTTCATCGTCACCAGGTTCCGGGAAGGGCTGCGGGCAGGCGCCGCGCCGGAAGCCGCCGCGGTCACCGCGATGCGCACCGCGGGCCGGTCGGTGCTGGTCGCCGGCAGCACCGTGGTGATCGGGATGCTCGGCCTGCTGGTGCTGCGTCAGCCGCTGCTGAACGGGGTCGCCGTGGCGGCCGCGGCGACCGTCGCGATGGTGCTGCTCGCCTCGCTTACCCTGCTGCCCGCGCTGCTCGGCTTCACCGGCACCCGGCTGGCTAGGCCGTCCCGGATCAAGACGCCACGGTGGCTGACCAGGAGCACCGCCGCCCGTTCGGCAAAGAGCGAACGGCCGGCAGCGGAGCGGTGGGCAGCCGTCATCCAACGGCGGCCAGTCATCGCGGCCGTTGTGTCAGGAGCATTCCTCTTGCTGCTCGCGGCGCCCGCGCTCGGCATGAAGCTGAGCCTGCCCGACGAGTCCGCCGACGCGCGCGGCACCATGGGCTACGCGAGCTACGCGACGATGACGCAGGGATTCGGCCCCGGCTTCGACGCGCCGGTCATCATCGCCGCGACGCTACCGGACCCCCACGCGAGCGCCGCCACACTGGTCGCAGCGGTCGCCGCGACGCCGGGGATCGCGCACGTCACCCCGCCGATCGTGAGCGCGGACGGCAGGGCGGCGATGATCATCGCCTACCCGGCCACCGGCGAGCAGGACCCGGCCACCGACGTCACGGTCAACCGGATCCGTGACACGGTCCTGCCGAAGGCGACCGCGGGCACCGGCATCAGCGCCTACGTCACCGGGCCGAACGCGGCCAACGTATCCTTCGCCAACCTGATCGGGCAGCGGCTGCCGTGGCTGATCGTCGTGGTCGTCGCGCTGTCGATGATCCTGCTGCTGGTGATCTTCCGCTCGGTCACGGTGGCGATCAAGGCAGCGGTCATGAACCTGCTGTCGATCACCGCCGCCTACGGGGTGCTGGTCATGATCGTGCAGAACGGCTGGCTCGGCTCGGTGTTCGGGTTCCCGGAGAAGATGCCGGTGACCACCTGGGTCCCGGTCTTCCTGTTCGTCATCCTGTTCGGGCTATCCATGGACTACGAGGTGTTCCTGCTCTCCCGGATCCGCGAGGCCTACGACGCCTCCGGCGACAACGCAGCATCGGTGGCGCGCGGGCTCTCCCGCACCGCGCGGGTGATCTCGGCCGCAGCCGCCATCATGATCGCGGTGTTTCTGTCCATCGTGATCGGGCCGCAAGTCACCACCAAGCAGATCGGGCTCGGGCTCGCCGTCGCCATCCTGATCGACGCGACCGTCGTCCGCCTCGTGCTGGTGCCCGCCGTCATGGAACTGCTCGGCCCGGCCAACTGGTGGCTGCCAGGCTGGCTGGCCCGCGTCCTCCCCAAGACCTCCCTGACCGAGGACGAGCCCACAGCCGGGACGCCGGGCGCCGTATCTGCGAGCTAGCCGCCCCGGCCGTCGGGGACCTCACTCTCACCGGCGACGCCCTGGAGCTGCCCGGAGACGACCTGATACTGGTCACCTACACCGCGCCAGTCGACAGCCCGGCGCAAGGGCAACTGAACTTCCTGACCAGCTGGACGGCGACTCAATTCCACCAGCGCGCCAGTGGTGAACAGTCCGCGTCCTCGTCCACTGATTCGTGAGCCAGTGCAGATCACACCCGCGACGCGGAGGGTTTTCTCATCGATCTGTCCACTTCCTAAGACCCATGGTCGACGAGCGTCTGTGTGCCGAGGACGACGGCGAGTGCGAGCCGTTCGGCGTCCGCGGTGCCGGGCTCGGCGGTGTAGACCGTGATCCGCAGGTCGTCGCCGGCGACGATGAGGGTGTCGCAGTCGAGTGCGATGAGTCCGACGTCGGGGTGGTCGATGATCTTGTGCCGGGACTGATCCTGGGGCGAGTCGACCTGGCCCGACTCCCACAGCTCGGCGAAGCGCGGGCTGTGGGAGGTCAGCTCGGCGATCAGCTGCTTGAGCTCGCGGTCGGCGGGATAGCGGGCCGCGGTCATGCGCAGGTCGGCGACGAGCAGGGATTCGAAGCGGGCCTGCTCCTCGGGCGTGTGGACGGTGCGGTTGCCGGGGCCGACGAGGTTGCGCCATACCCCATTGCGCTCGATCCCGCGCCACGACCTGGTCTCGCCTATCAGCGCGTCGTAAGGCTGGTTGGCCACGATCAGGTTCCACGCGGCGTCGTGCACGGCGACCGGAGTGTGCGAGAGCCGGTCGAGCAGGCGCTGCACGCTCGGCGTGATGCGTGCGGGGACGACGTCGCGTCCCGGCGCGGCCTGGCCCGCGAGCCGGAAGAGCAGCTCCCTTTCGGTGTCCGACAGCCGCAGCGTGCGGGCGAGAGCCTCCACGACCTGCGACGACGGCGAGGTGGCCCGTCTCTGCTCCAGCCGGGTCAGGTAGTCCGCTGAGATGCCCGCCAGCCCGGCGAGCTCCTCCCGGCGCAGCCCGGCAGCGCGGCGGCGGCCCCCGCCCGGCACGCCCACCGCCTCCGGGGCAGCGCGGTCGCGCCAGCGGCGTACGGCCTGCCCGAACTCCCACGACTCCACGCTCCCAGTCTGCGCTACCCGGCGCGCGCTGTGGTGGCCCTGGCAGTCCTACGACAACGGGACCGCTTCCTGCAGGCGTGCGCACGACGCAGACTCGGAGCATGACAACCACACTGATCACCGGGGCGAACAAGGGCCTCGGCAAGGAGACCGCCAGGCAGCTCGTCGCCGCCGGGCACTCCGTGTACGTAGGCGCCCGCGACGAGGCCCGTGGCCGTGCGGCGGCCGACGAGCTGGGCGCCCGGTTCGTTCAGCTCGACGTGACCGACGACGCCTCAGTCGCCGCCGCCTTCGCTCAGATCGAGGCCGGCGGCGGGCTCGACGTCCTAGTCAACAACGCTGGCATCGGGCTGGTCGCGCTCAACGGGCCGGATGCGCTGCAGGTGTTCGACACGAACGCCGTTGGCATCATCCGAGTCACCGAGGCGGCGCTCCCACTGCTGAAGGAGTCGGCGAACCCTGTCGTCGTCAACATCTCGAGCGCGCTCGGCTCGTTCTGGGCCAACCACGAGCCGTCGCGGCCGGCCTCGAGGTACGCGGCTATCGTCTACGGCGCGAGCAAGGCGGCCGTCTCGATGCTGACGGTCCAGTACGCGCGGGCCGTGCCGGAGGTGAAGTTCAACGCGGTCGAGCCCGGCTACACCGCGACCGAGCTCGGCGGGGTGCAGAACTCCGGCGGTCGGCCGGTCGAGGTCAGCGCCCGGAACATCGTCCGGATGGCCACTATCGGAAAGGACGGGCCCACTGGGACGTTCCAGGAAGACGACGGCGAGCTGGGCTGGTGAACGAGTGACCACGACACGATCACCAGGGCGGGCAACGGCATTGGCGGGTCGCGTGGTGAGCCACGATGGGTGAGATCAGCTCTGGAACCGTCCTGATCACTCGACCCGCCGAGGCCTCGGGCGCTCGGCGGCAGGCCTTCGGCTACTGGCAGAGCCACCCATCGACGCGGACGTATAAACACCCGGATGCGCCCTTATGCGCAGGCGCCTGCACGTCGCCCGGCTCATCGAGGAATGGAGATTCGGCGATGGGACACGACCGGACTCCGCTGGACTCTATTGGACGGCTATTCGACGCCTCTGACGCCCTGACCTGGTCGACTCGGTATGCACGGACGCCCGACGGACAGAACGCGGTTTTCACGCAGCGAGGAACGGAGAAACCGCAGGTCGGCGGCCATTCCGATGGGTGGGAATGAGCGGCCTGTAAAACCGTCGGCTCAGCCTACGTTGGTTCGAACCCAACACCTGCCACCACCAGCGGAAACGGCCCATGGCCTGGGTATTCTCGGGATCACGGGCCGCGCTGTTTGCCGTGCGAGATGTGCATCTGAGTCCCGCTGCGTCCGGTTCTCTACAGCTGTCCACGGACATATAGCGGACAGCGTCCGCGATCATGAACCCGGCATAGGGGCTGGCATGGCTGGGATCCGGCACAGCTTGAGCGGTGTGCGCAGGTTCGAATTCTTAGCGGGGCACCACGCAGACCGTCCCAATGGTCATGCCCGTCCCGCAGCGGGCCAGCTTGTGATTGAAGGCAGATTCGAAGTCCCAGCCCGGCGAAGCTAGCGTGCTGGCGGCCTTGGACCCGTCACTTCGGGCCACTAGCTGGAGCGTCATGCCGGCCAGGTGATCACCGTCAGGACTTGGGACTTGGAACTTGATGGCTTGGGGATTCCTTGCGGGGCGAGCAGGCTAGCGGCCGACATCCGTGTACCTGTGATGTACTTGACGACGAGCTACCATCTACCCGGGCGTATCAGGGATCCTGCTCGTCAGGAAGCCCGCCCGGATCCGCCGACGATCGGAAGTTGCGCGAGTTCATTGCTTATGCGCTCAACCGCATGCTCACTCACGTTCCGAAGGCCGAGTCGCCAACTCGTCGTGCGAGTTGTGTCGTGCGTCGTACCAGGCCAGCGTGGCGTGACGACAATCAAGGTGTCCGATCGGTAAAACAGAACGACGCTGTTCCATGGTCAATTACTGGAGCAGAATCTCTATTCAATGACCTGACCACTTCACCCAATGTGAAGTAGCCCGGTGGATGAGCATGGGGATGTGGCGTGTTCGAACCAGATATGTCAGTTTTGCGGCAATTACCATACCCTCCTGGCAGGGTGGTGGAGACGGTGCCGTTTGACATCACTGAGTTGCCGCAGGACCTGCAGATCTCAGTTGGCTGGACAGCGGCTGCAGGTGCCGCTGACTCGGAGATCGCGGCCCTGGCTGCGGATGTCCCGCTCTTCAGCTATTCGGCCGTCGGATTCCTCGACGAGCAGCTCGATCCTTCACTCAGGGGCTCAGGGCTGCCCCCGTTCGGTGTGATTCTCTACGCTGACGACCCAGTATTCAATGGATCCGACGTACCGGCCGACGCTCTAAGAGTCCTTAGGTTTCGCGATACGGACACAGTTTTACCGGTAATCGTCAGGCGAGGGATCTGGCAGCAACATCGGTCGAGGCAAGTACCGCCGCCGCCGACGCCAGGCGCCCAGCTCGCCTGCTGGGCGACCAGCCGGGCGGGCGCCAGGCACGGCTGGCTGACCGCCCGTCACGCAGCTGCGCAGGGACTGGGGACGCTCGTCGATGCCGCTACAGAGTGCACCGATGCCGCTCTGGTCTCGGTCGGCCCGGCACCCTGGATCAACCAGCCGGCGACCGCCGCTTACCGCAGTCTCGCTGCGGGCGTCAGTGCGGAGATTCATCTCAGCCAGGGCGCAGTAACCGCGACTGTGCTGGACGTGTCTAGCGATTTCGGCATCTTCAAAAGCCCGAAGTTCCCGCTACGCTTCAGCCTCACGCAGGCCGGCATGTCAGGTAACTCGGGCGCCTACATCAGTGAAGCTTCGTCCGGCCAGCCACTTGGGGTGTACTTGGGTGCCTTCCTGCCAGCAAGCGCGGCAAAGGGCCATGCGCCGAGCGGCTATGGGCTAGCCATCTATCAACTCGAAAGCATGATGAACCTGGAGGTTTATCCATGACAGAGACCGAGGCGTCGGCCACCAGAGTATTCACTGTCTTGGTGGAGGCGGACGAGATCAAGCCGGTGCCTCCGCAGCCAATCGGACCAGGCGAGGTGCAGGAACAAGGTTGGTTCACCGAGAAGGTTCTAAGGCGCAAGCCTCTCGACCTCGGCGAAGCCCAGGTGCAGCTTGACCGCGTCCAGAGCGAGGTTGACGATCTTCTTGGCAAGCTCGCGACGCAGACCAAGCACGGCTTCCGCTTGTCTCAGGTTCAGGTTGCGGTGGGCGTGTCGGCTCAGGGCAGCATCGGTGTCGTCACTGCGGGTGTTCAGGCAAGCCTCACCCTCATCTATTCGCGTCCGGGGAGCTAAGTGTCAGCCGGCAGTTGAAGCAGCGCGGCCACCCGGCACTGATGCGAAGCATTGTGTCGGCGGCCATTTGTAATCCTCGCTTATTAGGTGTCACGTTGGCAAGATTTCAGATGACCAGTCCGGTTCAGAGTCGCGGCATCGTGATCGACAAGTAAGTCGCATCAGTCCACTGATCAGGCGCGAGCGGTCTTCCGAGCGTCAGTGTGGCTGCCGCAGAACGCTCGGTTCCGTGCGGCAAGACAGCCTCCGCGATCATCAGCGCTGAAGCGACCGACGCTCCGGCCTCTGGCGGGCGAGACCCCTGGGGTATCACCATCTGCCTTACAGCCACGGCCCGGCAGGGCAACTCAATGACCCCGCCGGACAAGCCTTCCATCGACCTCGGATGGACCTTTCATATACCCGTCATATACCGGTTGCGGACCTGACGCGGATGCCGACGTCCGTGATCACCACAACTTCGTCTTCGACGTACGGCCGCCCACGCGCATTGTCCTAGGTGCCTTATCGACTGCGCTGACCTGCAGCGATAGACCCGCGGATTAAGAGTCCGCTGCTCTGCTTTCGGATCAGTGCTCTCGCTGTCAGTCTGTGCCGGTCCGTGCGGACTTCGTCTCGGTTCCCTGCCGCGCAGTGCCAGCCACTGACGGGTCGTACCGGGGCAGACGAGCAAACAACGAGCAAACAAGCATGATCAATCCCGGTCGCCTGGTGATCCTCAATCGCCCTGGGAGCCGAGCAATATCCGGCGCTGTGGAGTCGAGCCTCCTGCTCGCCGCATAGTGGCCGCGGTCGAAGGCGCGCGGGAGACGGGACCGTACTCTTCTGGCCGAATAGCGGAAGTTGGGCGAGTGCAAAGCTTATGCGCTGAACGGCATCCCTACTCATGTTCCGGAGGTCGAGTCCCCACTCGTCGTGTGAGCGGTGTCGTACGTCGCAACAGGCCAGATCGCCGACTATTTGCTCACTTGCTTTCAGCCGATCTTGAGGCACTGGGCGCGCAGATCGTCCGGTTCGGAGCCATGCCGCCGTGCGATCGTGCCGAGGGTTCCTCGTGCACCCGGTTCCGGACGGGGTTGCTGTTCACCGCCGCCGCTACCTGCCGTGACCTGCTGCACGCTGCCCTGTGGGGACCGGCGCCTGGCTCCCGATGCCCTGCGGCGGCCGCGCCGCGGGCCGGCCAGCCTCAGGGCGTCGCCAGGGACAGGCCTGGCACTCGCCGAGGGCAGTCAGGAGCTGCCTGTTGCCGGGCCGGGTCATCCGATCGCGTCAAAGACTGCGACCGGGTCGAGGTAGTCCCGCCAGTGCGCGATCTTGCGGTCGACGATCGACAGCACCGAGATGTAACGGTTGCTGTACGCGTTTCCCGTCGCGACGGCGCGGCCCTGCCAGGCGTATTCGAGAATGACGACGCCCGTGGCCTGGTCGTGGTGGACGGCCAGGTCGTAGCAACGATCGAGGGAGAACGTGGCGCCATAGGGGCGATACAGCTCCGCGACGGCCTGGCGCCCTTCGACACGGCGCGGGTAGCCCGGGACCGTGATGACGTACTCGAAGACAACATCCTCGGCCAGCAGGCCGAAAAAGTGCTGACCGTTCACCAGCCCGGCCACGCCTTCCTCGATGATCCGGAAGAACGGGTCCAGGGCCCGAAAGTCGGCGAGATTCCCGACCGCCGTCATCGGGCCTCGTACACGGCCCAGGCCGCGGCCGTCCGCAGCGAGAAGTAAGCGAAACTTGCCGGCGCGGCGCCGGTCGCCTTCTCCATGTCGCTGCTGGGCCGCGTGTCCCCGGTCTCAGACGGAGCTGACCGCGTCGAGGACGAGGCCACGGCAAGGTTGATCGCGCCAGCATCGTTCACGGAGGCAGCCTCGGGATCGGGGTCGGCTTGGGGGCGGATGGCTCACGATTCTGCGGGCTGGATGCCGAGTCGAGCCGAGATGCGGGCCAGCTCGGCATCGCTGGAGATGCCCTGGAAGTCGTACCGGGGCGTGTAGGGGCCTTCGAGCTGTGCCGCTTCCTCGTCAGTCAGCTCGAGCTCGAGGGAGGCCACGGCGTCATCGATGTGGGATGTCTTGGTCGCACCTACGAGGGGTGCGACCACCGCTGGGTTGCGGCGGAGCCAGGCCAGCGCCACCTGTGCCCGGCTTACGCTCCGGCCGGCGGCGATGTCGGCTACCGCCTTGATGATGGCCTTGTCGCTGTCTGCCTGGGTGTAGAGCATGTCCGCGAACGTATCGCTGCCCGATCTCGTGGTCCCGGAGTCCGCCTCGCGGGCGAGCCGGCCCCGCGCCAGCGGGCTCCACACGATCGTGCCCACCCCCTCGTCGGTGCACAGGGGCAGCATCTCCCGTTCCTCCTCCCGTGCCAGCAGGTTGTAGTGGTCCTGCATCGAGACGAACCGGGACCAGCCGTGGCGGGCCTGCAGGTGCAGGGCCTTTGCGAACTCCCACGCGTGCATCGACGAGGCGCCGAGGTAGCGGGCTTTGCCGGCCTTCACGACGTCGTGCAGGGCCTCCAGGGTCTCCTCAATGGGGGTCGAGGGATCCATCCGGTGGATCTGGTACAAGTCGACGTAGTCGGTGCCGAGCCGGCGCAGGCTGCGGTCGATCTCGGAGAATATTTCCTTCCGGGACAGTCCGGTGCCGTTCGGTCCGTCCCGCATCGGGTGGCGGACCTTGGTGGCTATGACGACAGCGTCGCGGTCGGCGAAGTCGTTCAGCGCACGGCCGAGGATCTCCTCGCTGGAGCCCTGTGAGTACATGTTGGCGGTGTCGAAGAAGTTGATGCCGGCCTCGAGGGCGTGCTTGATCAGGGGCCGGCTCTCCTCCTCGCCCAGCGACCATGCCGGGTGGCCCCGTTCCGGTTCCCCGTAGGTCATGCAGCCCAGGGCGATGGGCGAGACATCCAGGCCCGTGCGGCCCAGCTTGACGTAGCGCATCTCGGTCCTCCAGTCTTCCCGGGCGGCCGCGAAGGCTTCCCGCGCGCGAATCGGCATGCAGCGGCGCCCTGCCCCGGATGAGATCGGCGGCCCGTTCGGCAATCGCCATGACCGCCGCCTGGGGTGTCCCGACACGACGGCCGGGAAGACGCTGATGTCGACGACCCGCAGTGCATCCGTCGGGTCCCCTTGGTCCACAGCAGCCGGTTGATGGATGACGACCCGCCCACCACGAAGCCATGGGGCACGAGGAGCGCCCGGCCTGCCGCCCCGGCCCGGGGGACGGTCATGTAGCCCCAGTCCCCTCTGCTGCCAATCAGCAGCGGGGCCCGATCGGGGATATACGAGCTGGGGGGAGCGTCCATCGGCCCGGCCTCGATCAGCAGGACCGAGGCGTCCTCGCTGAGGCGGCTGGCCAGGACACAGCCGGCCGATCCCGCGCCGACCACGAAGTCGAACTCATGGCCTGCCATCACACCCTCCAGTGCCTGGGATCCGCGGTTGCGCCTAGATACGAGACCCACAGGTCTCATCCGGGTTACGGTACCTTAGGTATCCATGACGGGCAAGAGAGACGCACGGCGACGCCTCCTGGACGCCACGGTCGAGCTGATCTGGAGAGGCGGCCCGGCCGCTGCCACCCCGGCCGCGATCGCCGCACGTTCGGGGGCCGGGAAGATGTCGCTGTACCGCCACTTCGCGGGCGGCAAGGAAGAGCTGGTGGCCGAGGCACTGAGGGAGCAAGACCCACGGCAGCGTGCCTACGTGCTCGGCCCGCCGGGCCTGGCGCCCCGAGACCGGATTCTCGAAATGTTCGGCCGGCAGGCCGCCGCCGCAGACCGGGCTGGCCACCGCTACCGCGGCTGCCCTTTCATACGGACCCAGCTGCACCTTGAATACGACCAGCACCCGGCAGCCTCAGTGATTGCCGCGCACAAGACCGGGATGGTCAGCGACCTGACCGAGGTTCTCCGGGAGGCCGGCCTAGCAGAGCCGGGACAGGCCGCCTGGGCCGTGCTCATGCTCTTTGACGGCGCGGCGATCCACGCCGAGATCGCCGGCAACGGTGAGCCCTTCCGGCTGGCCCGGGACACGGTGGACGGTCTCCTCGTCGACGCGGGCCCTCGCGGGCTCACGCGCTGATCACCGCGAGCTCCTTCGGAAAAGGTTGCAGCGATCGGCGTTAGCCAGGGGCTCATGAGGGTCGGGCTACAGGTTGTTCGATCACGAGCGCGCCGGCAGCCCCGATCTGCCCTATCTCGGGCCGCCCAGAACGGCGGTTCGTGCACTTGCCCTGGGCTACGCGCCAACCCGTTCCGTAACGGCGTCGATCGCCCGGCCAGCTGGACCTGCCGGACTTTGCGCCGCAAGCGGCAATCGCCGCGTTAGCGAGAGGCCCGCAAGCGTGTTTACGGGCGGCCGGGTATCACCTGGGGGGTCAGCTGCTCGATGTCATGGCGAGCGCGCAGCTCGGCGATCGCTGCGTCAAGCCGGACTGCCGTGCTGGCGACCAGCTCAGCGAGCTCCCTCTGGTAGTGCTCGTGGCCGGAGGGGGAAACCAGGAAGATCATGCGGGCCGGACCGGGGCCCGGATTGGCGAATGCGTGCGGGCAGCCGCGCGGGACGTACATCATGCTCCCCGGCCCGCTGCGGGCCACCGTGGCCCCGGTGTGCGACTCCCACCTCTGCCAGTTGCCCGGGGTCCGGGCCCGCGGTTCGAATGCGAGCAGATCGAGCTGGCCCTCCAGAACATAGAAAAGCTCTTCGGCGTTGCGGTGCAGGTGGGCGCCGACGTCAAATCCTGGTCCGATGTCCACGACCTCGAACATCGACCAGGCCCTTGAGTTCTTGTCGCCCACCTTGAGCGTCATGGCGGGTGAGACCCGCTCGCCCTCGCCAGGGCCTATGACGAAACCATCTGCCATGAATCGCATACTCCCACCCCGACAGTCACCGTCAAGCCGCAAGCGGCAACTCGGTCATCTTCAGCACCAACGGACCAGCGGCAGGCCAGATCAGCAGACCACTCCAGACACGACAATGGGTCACGCCGGCCGCAGGCGTCCTCCGACGGCCCGGTCGCGCCGGTCAAGCTGCGCGGAGCTGGCCTGATCGCACTCAGCCCAGCGGGCTCCGCGTGCAGACCGGCTGTTTGCTGGTTGCCGGCACGATCACCGGGCACGGTGTGTGATCATTAGGGCAGACGAGGCCGGGCCGCTGGCGCACCTGGGCCATTCCGAGCACGACTAAGCAGACAGGCGGCAAGCCCGCATGTTTCAGCCTGTCGCACAAATGTCCCTACCCGCCGGTAGTGGGGCGAGAGCCTCGTGTTGCGCCCCGAATCGCCCCCGCAAGTGGAGATCAACCGTGCAACACGCCGCCGTTGATCCGGGTCCGCGACAGCGTCTGGGCTTGCAGGGTCCTGGAGGCACGAGCAGGCGCGTCCCTCCGAGGCCGCGGCTGCGGCGCGGAGCTCGTTTGCGTGCGCCAGCGCCGGCGGTCACCCCGTGATCTGCAGCGCGTCGTCGATGACGGCCATGACCGCGTGTCCGCGCCATGCGGCGCCGACCACAGCATCACGCTGCGCCTGGGTCCGCACCCGGCCGCTGAGCATGACCGTGTTACCGGTAGCGACAGCAACCACGCTGCTGTCACCGGGCGGCACCGCTTGGCCTCGGAGCGCCTCGCCGACTAGCCGGTTAACTTCGCCCAGGTCCACGTCGAAAATGAGATCAATCTTGTCCCTGACATCGCGGACTCCGGTCAGGCCGCTGACGGCGGACTCCGCGGCCCCGCGCTGGCTGCCGTACCTTACCGAGCCGGTCAGCGTGAGGTTGCCATCCTTCGCCATCGCCTCGACCCCTTCGGGCACCGCGGCGCTGGCTGCGAGCGCGTTGTTCGCCGCCGTGGTCAGCATGGCGTCGTCACGGCGGTCCTCTGGCGGCAGCACCACCTGCAGCTGGTTGCGCACGCCGGTCACCCCCGCGACGCGCTGTGCTGCCTCGGCTGCCCGCAGGTACTGCGGGTAGCTCGGCACCGCGCCATTGAGCGCCACGTTCCCGCCGACGTTGATGACCGTGACTTCGCCCGCGTCCAGGAGGCGGTCGCGGCCCAGCTCTTCTTCCACGGCCTCGCGGATATCCCTGGCTTTCTCCATCGCGCATCTCCCCCATCCGCCCCGGGCCGCGGGCGGCCTGTAACGTCCCGATATCCCGCCTGCAGAGAGTGACGGTCTGGGCGTACCCGCCCCCCGCGGGGAGAAAGCCGCTCACCCTGGCCAGCCTGGCCGGGCCGCGCTCAGCTATGCGGGCCGTCGGCCTGGTCCCCGCAGAATCGGGTTCGGGCCGCGGATTAATATCCGGGCCGGACGCACTCGCGGCCTTCCGGCATCGGGTAACTCAGCGGCTTGCTGGTACCCGGCCGGGAGCTGTTCTCTCGAGCTGCGACTGCGCGGCGCGCATCTCGAACGCCAGCACGATCTCGAAGATGCCGCGGAACAGCGCGAGCAGGCCGGCCCAGATGATCAGGAACACCGCCTGCGCGCGGAACGACTGCGCCGAAACCCAGAAGCCGATGAAAACTTCCAGCAGCCCGCCGCTGACGCCGAACCACCACGCGTCGTTGAAGACCCTGCTGTAGATCGCCGTGATGACATGCACCGTGCCGACAACGACGAGCAGGATGCCCAGAACGGAGGCCAGCGCCCAGAACGCCCCGTAGGGCGTCACGAACGACCATATCGCGCCGCCGACGAAAAGGATGCCCAGCAGCGCGTGCGCCCACCCCCACTTGGGCCGGACCGCGGCGAGCACGAACTCTTCCACTGCGGAGAGCAGGAACAGTGCCCCGAGCAGCAGGCCGATCGTCGCCACCGAGGCGATGTTGAAGCGCAGGATAATAACCGAGATGATCACCCAGGCGATTCCCGCGAGCAGGTACGCCCACCACGGTCCGGTCAGGCGCCTGGCCAGCTGCGCCGGGCCGGACTCCACCCTGGAGCTGCTTCTGACGCTCATCTCATCCCCCCGGACTCAGCGTGCTAGGAGTCAGACCTCCGGTCGTCATCTAACCGGCAGTACCCGCCAGCGACGCGCAGCCACCATGAATCTGCCGGCCAATACTGACCCGATCCGGGGTCCCGCCGGACATCCGGGATGCGCTACCTGCCGGTTTGATGTGCTGACGATCGCCGCCACGCTGCCCCGTAGCGATGGCGGAACATCAGGTAGGCCGGCCCGCCCGCCAGGACCGGCAGCCAGTAGGCGAACAGCCGGTAGGCCAGGGTGGCCACGAACGCCGAACTGCTGGGCACGCCCGCGAGGATGAGCAGGCTGGCAAGGCTGGCTTCTACGATGCCGAGGCCGCCGGGCGTCAGGGGGATCAGGGCGACGATGTTGGCGGCCGCATATGCCAGCAGTGCAAGCGACGGCTGAGGGTGAGCGCCGGTTGCGCGCAGGGCGCCGAGGAGGCAGCCGAAGTCGAAGCCGATCCGCCCTGTGGTCAGCAGCAGCGCCTGGCGCCACTGGCGCCCCAGGACCTCCCGGACCGAGTCCCGGTCGGCCAGGAAGCGCTTGCCCAGGCCCGTCACCGGCTGGCGGTGGCGCGCGAAGACGTGGTTGTGGAAGCCCTGAACGGCGCGCCCCAGGCCGCGCAGCGGCCAGTCGGCGTGCAGGACGACGGCGCCAGCCGCGGCGAGCAGCACGAAGCCGGCGATGCCGACAAGACCGGCGTGCACGAGCCCGGGCCTGACCGCGATGCCGGCCAGCATCGCCGGAAGGGCGAGCAGCGGCAGCGCGAGCAGGGCGGCCGTGTTTATGAGCGAGATGGCCGCAAGGCCGCTGACAGTGCTGTCGGTGTCCAGCCCCGCGGCTGAGAGCATCTCGAACTGGAGGGTCGCGCCAACCGCGGACCCGGCGGGCAGGATGCCGCTCACGGCGTTCCCGGTCAGCCCTGCCGTCACCACCGCGAACCACGCTCTGGTCCGCAGCGCCGCACGCTGGAGGCCGAAGTAGCAGGTGAACGAGGCCACCTCGGCGGCCAGTTCCAGCACCATCCAGGCCGGGGCAAGGCCGGCCAGGCGCGGCCACGAGGCCAGCACCCGGGTCAGCTTAGGCAGCAGCAGGTAAATGACCAGGCCGGTGACGGCCACAACGACAGCCCGGCGCAGCAACAGCTTCCAGGTCAGCGGGTGATGCCTGGCGCGGGTGGCCCTGCCCGGTCGCCCGGGCTTCTGCGGGCCTGCTGTCCTCTTGCTGTGCATGGTGAGTCGGGCCGTGTGGCTCTTAGCTCAGTGCTTCAGGTGCTCTCGGGACAAAGCGACCGGCCGCGCGGCATGGCGCCCGGGAGTCAGGCGCAGGCGCTGACTCAACTACCGGCTGCCGCGGCGGCAACGCCCGGCCCGGTGTGAACCTGGCCCGCATGAACGCAGTCTTTCAGGCCTGCGAACGGTCGCGGCCGGCAGCCCGGCGTGACGGATTGAGGAGGGACAACGGAGGGCCGGCATCTGCAGCCTGATCTGCGGGAGGTCCGGGGGCTCAGGCACGATGCCGGCCAAGCCGACACCCCTCGCGGGCGCGTGCCGGCGCCTCGCGCGCGAGCTGCATCCCGACTCGCGCAGGGCTGACACCTTTACGGCTGACGGTCCCGCGCAGATGGCGCGAGCCGACCGGGCGCACCTGCAGGCCGAGCTCGCGGCCCTGGTCGCCCGGTGCCGGCGGTCGCTGGGAACCGACCGACGCTATCTGCTGGAGCAGTTCGAGGTGGCGGACATCGCCCGCAAGGTGGTCGGGGTCGGCAGCGTGGGGACCCGCTGCTGGATCGCCCTGATGCTGGGCCGCGATAGCTCGGACCCGCTGTTCCTGCAGGTGGAGGAGGCGGGGCCGTCCGCGCCGGCCCATCAAGGACCTCGTCGGGCCCGGGCGGTTCCTGCTGATCGCCGGCGAGGACGGCTTGCCCTGGTGCCAGGCCGCGCGCGAGCTGGCCGCGCAGACCGGCCTGCCGCTGGACGCAGTGCGAATCGGCCACCTCGACGGGGACCTGTTCGACCCGCGCTGTACCTGGCTGCGCCACCGCGAGATCACCAGCGAAGGCGCCGTCCTGGTGCGCCCCGACCGGTTCATCGGCTGGCGGCACGCGACCATGGCCCCCGACCCGCGCGCAGAACTGGCCAGCGCGCTCAGCCACATCCTGGGACGCCAGTTCCCGTCGGCGCCGCCCGCGCCCGGTTCTGCCGCCCAGCGAGCTGCTGACGGCTCCGGCGGACCAGCAGACTGAGCAGGCACGGAATGGCGGGTTGTCGGCTGCCGCTCGTCTTCGCGTACGCGCGCGGTTCCCGGCGTCCAGGCGGGCGGGGTCCTTGAAACGCCACCGCGGCCGATCTGAAGGCGATTCAGCGGCGCGCGAGGCACGTTGCCTGGTGCAGGCCGCTGGTCACCGGCCCGCGGCTGCCATGAAACGATCTATCCGTCGGCACGCTAGCGATTCTGGCACGCAGGGGGTGACAAGCCCGATCCGGTCATCTGAGCAGCCCGCGTCACCGCGAGAAGGGACCGGGCAACACCTGTTGCGTCGTGGCTGGCACGCCGTCGGCCGCCTGCGACAGCCGGTGCTGCTTGTGAATCCCAGGTCCGGCGGGGGTGCGGCCGAGCGCTGCGGACTCGTTGAGCGGGCCCGCGAGCAGGGTATCGAGGTTGTCGTCCTGGGCCCCGGCCAGAGCCTGGCAGCGCTCGCCCAAACAGCAGCAGGAAGCGGCGCAGATGCCCTCGGCATGGCCGGCGGCGATGGGTCGCTGGCGGTCGTGGCCGCGGTCGCAGCAGCGCACGGCCTCCCGTTCGTATGCGTTCCCGCCGGGACGCACAACCACTTCGCGCTCGACGTCGGGGTGGACCGGCAGGACCTGCCTGGCGCGCTGGATGCGTTTAGCGACGGCGTCGAGCGGCGGATCGACATAGCGGACGTAAACGGCCGGCTGTTCCTCAACAATGTCTCGCTCGGCGTCTACGGGGACGCGGTCCAGCGGCCGTCCTACCGCGATGCCAAGGTCCGCACCCTGCTGGAAACGGCTCAGCTCGTACTGGGCCCCAGCGCACGGGAGCCCGCGGTGCTTCTCACCGATGACGCCGGGCGCGAGCACCGGGGGCCGGCGGTGCTGCTCGTCTCGAACAACCCGTACGCGCTGGACCAGCCGATAGCTCGCGGCATCCGCCCGGCGCTCGACACCGGCCAGCTGGGGGTCATGGTCCTTGACGCACCGGGCGACCGGCCGCATCCTCCGGCGCGAGCCTGGACCGCGGCGCACCTGGAGGTGGCCGCGCCGGCGACGGTACACGCCGGGATCGACGGCGAAGCAGCCGATCTGAGCGGGCCGCTGCGGTTCGCCATCCGGCCCGGCTCGCTGCGCGTCCGGATCTCCCGCCGCCACCCGGGAGCGTCGCCGTCAGCGCGGCTTCTGGGAGGGGGCCAGGGCCAGCGCCGGCTTCCGCGCCCGGCTCAAGGCTAACCAAGGGCCGCGAGTCCAGGTCCAGGCGAACTGCCTGAACGGTTCGTCCGGTCCAGGTCCGGTTCCTGGGCCAGCCGCCCTCCGCCTTGACCCGCGGGCCGGGCGACCGGAGCCCGGCGATGACGGCCGGACCGCCGTCATCGATGCCCGAGGACCGGGAAGGTCCTTCGGCTCGCAGGCGAGCCGCGGCTGTGACGACTGGCGGCTGATAGCCGTGGGTAAATCCGATGTACGGAACAAGAGAACAGCAGCCTGCTGGCAGGAAGGGGGACCTGGCCGTGGCAGCGAAAAGCCCACGTCAAGCGGCTCAGAAAGCCAAGGACATCCGCGAGGCGGTGCAGAAGGAGCTGGAGTTTGATCCTCTGGTCGACGCCTCGGACATCAGTGTGAAGAACATGGGCGGGGATGTGGCACTGAACGGCACCGTGCCCGCCTACCCGCAGTACCTGCAGGCCGCCGCGGCGGCCAAGCGGGTGCAAGGGGTCACCAGGGTGCATAACCATCTGATGGTGGACGTGCCGTTCGCCAGCTACCGGGACGACGCGCTGCTGACCACGGACGCCAACAACGCGCTGGCGATGAATGTCAGCGTGCCGCCGGGCAGCGTGGAGGCCAGCGCCAGCGAAGGCAATGTCTGGCTGACCGGCATGGTGGGGAACAGGTTCCAGCGGGACGCGGCCGAGCAGGCGGTCGGCGGGCTGACCGGCGTGCGCGGCATCGCCGACGACATCGAGATCTTCAGCGACATCGAGGCGGCCGACGTGACTGACCTGGTCGAAGAAGCCCTGATCCGATACGGGCTGCTGCCAGGTGACACCGACCTCCAGGTAGCCGCGAGCGACGGCACGATCACCGTCACCGGCCATATCGAAACCTGGGGCGAGCATGACGCTGTCATCGACGCAGCCTGGAGGGGCACCGGCGTCAGGAACGTCCGCGATGACCTGCTCGTCACCGGCTGACCCGACCGACTCTCCGTAGCACTAGTTCCATGCGGGCGCTGGCGAACGCCGCACGAACCCGGGCGGCCGGCCAGCGCCCGCTGCCGTTGCTGCCGTGGAAACAATCACAGCGCACCGGCGGCACGAGCCGCCATCACTCAGCTCGCCGCCGGTTGCGTTCAGCCGGCCCGGCGGCTCGCTACGGTGACGGTCACGGGCCGCTGGCTCCTGCAGCGCGGCGGCGGGCGCGGGACCGGTCCTCGTGGCGGCGGCCTTGTGACGGCGAGCAGGTGAGCGATCCGGCTGCGAGTAAGCGGGACCTGCTCTGCAGGGCCAGGCTGCGGGCTCGGAAGGCCGGTGCTCACCCAGCGCCGGCTCGAGTGCGGCAGGCGCACTCCCCGGGGGTGTGACCTAGAGCGAGCCGGTTTGCCGCCGAATGGTCGAGCTGCTTCCTGGTCCTTGCCGTTCAGGCGGGACCTTCGTCCCTGTTCTCCCGCCCGGCCTGGCCGCAGGCTCGATTCATGACCACCGAAGATCGCATCGAGAAGCTCGAAGGCCAGATCGACAAGCTGCGGGCCCAGCAGGCCGACCTGCGCAAGCAGCTGGCCAAGGCCCAGCTTGACCAGTGGCAGGGGCGCATCGAGGATCTGGAGGTCCAGATGCACCTAGGCGGAATGGAGGCAAGCGACAAGCTCACCGCGCTGATGGACCGGCTGCGCGACAGGTGGGGGGACGCGCGGCGCCAGTTCGAGGCCAGCATCTCCACCGCGGCCAGCGTGGCAGACACGGTGCGCACCGGGCTGGAGAATGCCGTCCAGGATCTGCGCAAGGCGCTCCTTGAATCCAAGAGCAAGCTGACCTGAGCACATCCATTCATCTGAAATAGGGCGGCAGGCCGACGGCAAGCCCGGCCACGTGCGCCCACGCACTGGCCGCATCGGCGCAGTCGGCACGGCGGCCGATGACGGCGACCAGCCCACCTCCCAACGGTGCTCCGGCTCGTGCGAACCGCTGGCCGCCGCTGTCGGCCAGCGGCGTGACATCGTTCGCGCAGCCCGGCCGGCACCTCCACCCAACGACCAGGACGACCCCCTCTCGCGCCAGGTCTCGGCCGGCCGCCATGCCCCGGGATGCGCCCGATCCGATGTAGAGCCGATCGGTCCGCCCGCTGAAGGCCGTTGGTTCCGCTTTCGACGGGAACGGGCCGTCCCGCGCACGGAGCGGGCTTGCACGCCGGGAGTTGATCAGCCAGCGGTGATGATGTCACCCAGCCTGGGCCGCCGCGCGAGCCTTCCGGATCGCCTGCAGCGCCGCTGGAGCATCATCAGCCAGCCGGGTGACCAGTCGGGAGATCACCGGGTCAGAGGCCACCGGGCCGAACAAGGCCGACTCGGCGCGCAGCACGCCGGCATCCGCCAGGCAGTCGCCGCCTAAGGCGACCGCGATCGCTAGGTCCAGCACGGTCTTGCCGGGATCGTGCACCGCCCGCGACGGCCGCCACCGTCCCAGGCCTGCTGACACCGCACTGCCCAGGCCTGTGATCCGGGCTGTCTCGGTCAGCAGCAACGCACCAGCCTGGGACACGATCCCCGTCCCGTCATCAGACACCGTGATCTTCGGGCGGCGGGCTGTATTCTGCATGTGAAAAGTGCCTTCGGCTGAGTACGGACAGGACCCTAGACAAGCCCTATCCTCCCAGCTCAAAGGCACTTTTTGCATGACCGGCGCGGCTCAGCGATTATCCAGGCGAAATGCCGAGGCTAGACTGACTAGACGTAATGATTACCCGCGGGCACGGCCAGGCGCGGGATATACGTGGGATGGCGCGGCCGTGAACCAGCCAGGCCGAGGCGTAAGGGCAGGTCAGGTATCGGATCCGGGGCTCAGAGTGGCCGGTCTGTAAAACCGGCGGCTCAGCCTACGTTGGTTCGAACCCAACACCTGCCACCGCCCGCAAGAACAGCCCCTGACCTGCACATATGCTGTCAGGGCTCCTAGCCCCCAGATCCGGCCATATCTGCTGCGACCGCCGGGCTTTGGGACGGCCTGGCTGCGAGTCTTTTCATGCGCGCCTGGGTTGCGCGCGACATTCAGGAGGGAGCCGGTGTCGGAGATCCCGCATTTCGCTGCCTTGATGTACCGGCCATCCTGGTCTGCCCGGAGCCTTCGCCGGTTCCGTTCGCAGGTTCCGAGCGGATGGCACACGCGGCCGGGTCTCGGGCCATAGCGGCCAGCTGTGGTTCGCGCCCAGCGGCCGGTATCGGGCCGACCTCGTTGACGAGGAGGGCGACAGGTCACTCGAAGTCTGCGATGGCGAGTCAGTGTGGGTCGTCGAGGATGGTGAGGCAGGCTTCAACGTGCTGGCTTCTGGGATCGTGCCGTTCGCGGACTTGCTGAACCCGGCATGGCTGCTGGCGGAATACGCGCTCGAGGTTACCGGCAGCTGCGAGTATGCCGGGCGGGATGGCGTCGCACTGGTCGGCCATGAGCGCGACGCTTTCGGAATGAGGGGAAGCGGTACGCCGCCGAAAGATCGCGTCGATGCGGTGATGGACGCCGAGCTTGGGATCCTGCTGTCGTACAGCAAAGGCGGCCGACGCGCCGAGTCAGCCGAGTTCACCGAGCTGACCGTCCAGGATGGCGGCTCCGCGGACCCAGCCCAGTTTCGCGTGCCTGAGTCAGCCGGCCCAGCCGCCGAGCGCCCGCCAGCGCAGTCACCAGCCGCGGGTATGACGCCCTCGCACCCGGCTGCTGCCAGCCCAGCAGAGCCGATCAGTCATGAGCTGATCGAGCAGCTGTATCACGCAGGGCTCGGGCCCCGCCGGTTCTCGGCCGTCCTGCACGAGCGCGCTGACACCGAGGCGCTTGCTGCCGGATTCCGCGAAACGAGCAGGGAGCGAAGCGGCGCGCCGTCCTTTTTCGCCGACCTTGCCGCGGACTACCTCCAGCCGGTAGATCTGACGGCCGAACTGCATCTGGCGCTGCCTGGCCAGTACCGGATCGAACTGGTCACCGGCACCGTCCCCGGCCCAGTCAAGATGATCAGCGACGGCCACAGCCATTGGCGGGTACTGACAGACCGCGCTATCCAGTCGCCCGCCGCTGGCCCGCCTGCCGGGCTCGGCACGCTTGTTGACCTGGCGTGGCTGCTCACTGGATTCCGGCTGACTCCAGTCGGCCAGGTAACAGTCGCCGGGCGGTCAGCCAGCCGGATCGTGGCCGAGCCCGATGCCGAAAACGGCACTCACGGACACGGCGTGCTATCACGCATCTCGTATCCCGCCGACCGGATCGACGTTGCGGTCGACGCCGAACTCGGCATTGCGTTGATGCTCGCCTGGTCCTGGCAGGGCCACGCACTATTCACAACCGAGCTGCGTGACGTATCTGAGCTGGCGGCTGGGGCTACCTTCCAGTATCAGCCGCCTGCCGGAATGCGGGTCATCAACTCATCCAATCCGCTGGCGGCCATCACTGCCAAGGAGCAGCCAAATCCGCCGTCAAGGCAGCGCAGCTGTTCACCGACATCGCTAAGCGCGCTGCTAGGCGGCGGCCGGGAAGGTAGCTCCGTCGTCGGCTGACTAGAGTAGCGATGGCAACAGGCCGCAACGGCCTGGTTATGGACGTGAACCGGCGGACTTGACCGCCGTCAGAGCGCCGCCCGTCGCTCGCGCGTGGCGGCATGGCTCATGACCGGTCGCCAGCTTCGATCGCGTCCGGGTGCCATAATGCGGCCTATGGCGGAGATAGCATCTCTTGTTTTGTTCGCGGCTAATGCCCGGAACACTGGAAACTTCTACCGAGCGATCGGCCTCGATCTGGCAGAGGAACTGCACGAAGACGGCCCAGTGCATCTGGCTGTCGAGCTGGGTCCTGTGCACTTTGCGATCTACGAGGCAGCCACCCCAGGCCGTGCACCTGAACGCCACTCCGGCGGCGATACCTTTCCTGGCTTCTATGTCGAATCTCTCGATGAGGTGACTAAAGCGCTGCGGCAGCTCGGCGCTCCGCACACCCGGGAGCACGAGGTTATGCCGTGGGGCTGCCGCATCGTCGTGCAGGACCCCGACGGCCGAGCTGTGGAAGTGAACCAGAGAGAACACTGCCCAACAAGCTGACGGCAAGGCCAAGGTCCAGGGCCGCTCGGCGGGAGCAGGCAGGCTGTCACGGCGTGCTGGATGCATGACCAACTTGAAGCGCGGGCCGGTGCGGCGCGCGTGAAGCCAGAGCACCGCGGGGCGCAAGCCTCAGTTCAGGCGGCTGCTGCGGCTAGGTATCGTTCGTGCCGCCCAGCCGGCGCCGGTCGCCCCATTCTCGGCCAGCCTGGCATCGCGCCGGGACGGTCCTCCGGGGCGAGCTCATCGATGTGCATGGCGAGCAGAATGGCTCCGTCTATCAGGAGGTCACGTTCGGCAGGAGTAATGTCGCCCCGGTCAGCCCGCTCGCGGAAGATCGCGCACGTCTGCTCGAGTGCTGCCTCTACTGTAAGCACGGTGATCACAGTCCCCACCTCCAGCCCAGTTATACCGCCAGGGGTACCGGGCAGAGGCAGGGGCTTTGGTCCCGCGGTGGGTCCCTGGCTTCCACGGGGCCTTCAACGGCAGGCGCCCGACTGCGCATGGACGAGGCCCGGCGCTGAGGGCGGCGGCACGGCCGCGCATGGCTGCCGGGTATGGCGAGCTTGAGATAGTGGATCATCCGCGGTCGGCCTTTGCTGTCGCGGATGTTGTCAGTCGCTGGCGTGACCGTGATCGTGGCGGAGGTGCCGGGGAAGGTCCCCTGCTTGCCCTACATAGCGCCAGTACGGGCGTCCGTTCGGCAGCGCGTGCTCCTCGGTGCGAGCGCCTTGGTTGGCGCGGAGCACGCCATCGATCTCCGACTGCGGGCTGGCAGAGATGCCGAGGGCGGGATGCGCCGCCATCGCGGAATTTCCTCCGGGCCGACGTCGAGCCGGGAGAACATGGCAATACGGGTGTGCGGGTCCAGCTCGCGGCAGCCTTCCAGCGACACCGGAACTTCGGCAAGCTCGGCGATCGCCAGGAGCTGACCGTCGGAGGTCAGTTCAGCCGCCGCCGTCAGCGAGAACGACGCCAGGGCGCTGCCTCTGGATCCCCTCCCTATACAACTTCATCAGGCGATGGTGAGGGCCATTGCCCCGCTGCGACCATCATGCGGACGCTGTCCGTACCCGTTCGTGATGACCGGTCCTGGGCTCCTCTTAGTCGACGGACAAGTGACGGACAGGACCGGAAACTCACGTATGACTGAGGACATAAGGCCACGTCAGCGTCCATTCCAATAGGCAGCGACTAACAGTCTGTCGGTCGCGCGTTCGACCAGCCCACGGTTCACGGACATAGCCCATCTGGATGTGATCAATGGCGGTCAGTGATCGACGAGCTGGCGTGTCAGTTCCCAGCAAATTGCCGCGGTGGCCGAGGATGATCGCGGCGGGAGCGCGCTCACCACGGCCACTCAATTTTCTCGGCTTCGGTGACTGGGTCGCCGGTCAGGAGCCGAGCCCCCGCGGCGCTGGCGATCTGCGGCGTGGCGCCGGCGCCGGCCAGGACGAGCGGAGCGCGCTGGGCCAGCGCGGTGAGCTGCGCAGCGTATGGCTCGAGGGTCTCCGGCACGGTGGCGGCCAGGACGACGAGGTCCGGGTGCCTGGTGTCGACCGTCCGCGTCAGCTCCTCGACTGGGGTGCTCATCCCGAGGTAGTCGATCCGCCACCCGTTGCGGTTGAGCACGATGCCGAAAACCATCAGCGCCAGGTCGTGAAGCTCGCCGGGCGGGCAGGCGAGGATGGCGCGGGGGCCGTGCCCGTTCCCCCAGCCCCTGGCCAGCCCAGCGAGCCGCCCGCGGATGACGTTGCTCGCGAAGTGCTCCTGGGCAACGCTGGCCGTTCCACGCTCCCAGCGCTCCCCGAGCTCGGTGAGGTAGGGCATCACAACGTCGCGGAGCACCGCGGCCAGGGAGAGGTCAGATACGAGCCGGTCAAGAACTGCCTGTGCGGCTGGCTCGTCGAAGGCGTCGAGGGCCTGCCGGAGGTCACCGGACAGCTCACTCGCCGTCGGCGGGGCGCGGTGCGGGCCGGTGGCTCGGCCGAGGTCCGTGCTCGTCCCGCTGTCCTCCCCGAGCACCGCTCGCGCCGCCTCGGCGGCCGACAGCCCGTGCGCGAGGTGGGCCTGCATCCTGCGGACCCGCAGCGCATCCGCCTCGGAGTACAAACGGAAGCCGCCCGCTGAGCGCACCGGCTGCAAGAGACCGTAGCGGCTCTCCCACGCCCGCAGGACGTGGTCGCTCACGCCGAGGCGCCGGCTCAGCTCACCGATGCGGAGCACCGAAGAGCCTTCGGGAACGTCCATGCTAAAACTCTACAGTACTTCGACAGTCATTTGACAAGGCTGACCATGAAAGCTAACGTCATCCTTAGACAAACACTAGACGGAAGCTGATATCATGGACTCGCACGCCAACGGCTCGGTGGCCGCTATCGGCTCCGCCGCCCAGAAGCACGGCACAGACACGTACGCGCGGCGGCCGTCCGTGGCGGTGATCGGCGCCGGGGTCTCCGGGCTCACCGCCGCCTACCTGCTCTCGCGCACGCACGACATCACCCTTTTCGAGGCGGAGGACCGGCTCGGTGGCCACGCGCACACGCATGACGTCACGGATTCCGACGGCCTGCAGCACGCTGTCGACAGCGGGTTCATCGTCCACAACGACGTGACCTATCCCTGGCTGCGCAAGCTCTTCGGCGAGCTGGAAGTGGAGGTGCGCCCGACCGAGATGAGCATGAGCGTCCGCTGCGAGGAATGCGGGCTGGAGTATGCGGGCGGCCGCGGGCTGCGCGGCGTACTCGCCCAGCCACGCCGCCTCATCGACCCTCGGTTCGTCCGGATGCTGTGGCAGGTCAAGCGGTTCCACCGGCGCGCAGTGGCCTTCCTGCGGACGACGGACGACGAGAACCTCACCACCTACGGCGAGTTCCTGGAAAAGGAGGGGTTCAGCGGCTATTTCATCGCCCACTACGCCATCCCGGTCGTCTCGTGCGTGTGGTCCGCTGGGCGGGAGACGACACTGGTCTACCCGGCGCGCTACCTGTTCCGCTTCCTCCACCATCACGGCATGCTCCGGGTAGGCGGGTCACCTCAGTGGTACAGCGTCGCCGGCGGGTCACGGGTCTACGTCGAACGGCTCGCAGGGCTGCTTAAGGACGTGCGCGCGGCCCATGCCGTCACCGATGTCACCCGGCGCGAGGACGGCGTGCAGATCCGGGACGTGACCGGGCAGGTCACCACCGTCGACCGCGTCGTCATCGCGACCCACGCCGACCAGGCCCTTGGCCTGCTCGCCGACCCGAGTGACGCAGAGGTCACCACCCTCAAGCAGTTCGGCTACTCGCGCAATGTCACCGTGCTGCACACCGACAGCTCGGTCCTGCCGGACGCGGCGCGGGCAAGGGCCTGCTGGAACTACCGGATGACGTCCTGCCACCGGACCGGCCAGCCCGCCGTGGTGACGTACTGGATGAACCGTCTGCAGGGACACCGTGCCGCGGAGGATTTCCTCGTCACGCTCAACGACCGTGAGCGTCTCGACGCGGAGTCCATCCTGGCGACGATGGACTACGAGCACCCGATCTACGCGCCCGAGGTGGTCCGCGCGCAGTCACGGCTGGACAGCCTGGCCACCGACCGCACCGTGTACGCCGGCGCCTACCACGGGTGGGGATTCCATGAGGACGGGTGTCGCTCTGGCATGGAGGCGGCACGGCACTTCGGAGTGGCCTGGTGAGCACGGCCTCGCTGCGCAGGCCGGCGTCCGCGTTCGCCCGCCCGCAGCTGCCCGAACTGCCGGCCCTGGTCGCCGGCCAGGTCAGGCACCGGCGCCCAGGGCCGGTGCGGCATGCCTTCCGGCACCGGGTCTACCAGTGGCTGGTCGACCTGGACTCGCTCCCCTGCCAGCCCTGGCCCCTCGGGGCGTTCGCGCAGTTCAGCAGCGCTGACCACCTCGGCGACCCCAGGCTGCCGATCAAGGGCAACATCGAGAACTACCTGGCCGTCAACGGCATCCAGCTCGGTGACCGGGCCCGGGTTCTCATGCTGGCCAACGCCCGGATCCTGGGCCACGTGTTCGACCCGCTGTCGGTCTTCTGGTGCTACGACAACAGCGGGCGGCTCGTGTGTGTCGTCGCGGAGGTCCACAACACCTACGGCGAGCGGCACGCCTATCTGCTGCGGCCAGACGAGGCGGGGGCGGCCGTGACCGGCAAGGCCTTCCACGTCTCCCCATTCTTCGACGTCAGCGGCACCTACGAACTGCGGTTCACCCTGAGGCCGGACCTGGTCGCCACGACTGTGACGCTGCGACGCCACGATGCCGTGGCATTCAGCGCGACCTTCCTGGGCCGCCCGGAACCCGCGACGGCCCCGGCTCTGGCCCGCCGGCTCATCCGCCAGCCCTTGATGGCCCAGCGGATCTCGGCCCTGATCCGGGTGCACGGCATCTGGCTGTGGCTTCGTGGCCTGCCCGTCCGTGCTCACCCACACCACATCCGGCAGGAAGGGGTCTGACCATGACCGTCTCCACCTCCATCTGGTGGCCCACCGCCACCCCACCACGGGCACCGCTCAGAGCCGCCATCGCGCAGGTGGTCTTCGAGCGTGCCGTACGGCGGGTCCCTGTCCGCGTGACCTACCCTGACGGGCGGGTGCTCGGAGCAGGGTCGCCGGCATCGCCCGATCTGGAGGTCGTTCGCCCTGCGGCGTTCTTCGCCCGGCTGGGCCGTGACGCGAAGATCGGGTTCGGTGAGGCCTACATGGCCGGAGACTGGCGGGCCGGGGCCGGCACCGACCTGGCCGACCTGCTGACATACTTCGCCTCGCGGCTGACCACGCTGATTCCCCCGGCCCTGCAGCGGCTGCGCGTCTTCGTCGACAGGCGCGTCCCGGCGGACCACGAGAACACCCTTGATGGCTCGCGAACCAACATCGCCGCCCACTACGACCTCAGCAACGACCTCTTCGCCGCCTTCCTGGACCCGACGATGACCTACTCCTGCGCCTGGTTCGACGAGAGCGAGCCCGTGCCGGCCGCAACCCGGCTCGAGGAGGCACAGCTGCGCAAGATCGACGGCATTCTCGACTTCGCGGGCGTCCAGGCCGGCACCCGGCTGCTGGAGATCGGATCGGGGTGGGGGTCGCTTGCCATCCGCGCGGCGCAGCGCGGTGCCCGCGTCACGACGATCACCCTCTCCCACGAGCAGATGCTGCTGGCCCGTGAGCGGGTGGAAGCCGCCGGCCTCTCCGGGCTCGTCGAGGTGCGGGTGCAGGACTACCGTGAGGTCGACGGCCTGTACGACGCCATCGTCAGCGTCGAGATGATCGAGGCCGTCGGAGAGGCCTACTGGCCCACCTACACCGCGGCTCTTGACCGGCTCCTCGCTCCCGGCGGCAGGGCCGCCATCCAGGCAATCACCATGGACCACCAGCGTTTCCTCGCCACCCGACGCAGCTTCAGCTGGATCCAGAAGTACATCTTCCCCGGCGGCATCATCCCGTCTTTGCAGGCGGTCGACGACGCCCTCGCGGCCCACACCACGCTGCGCGTGACGCGGCAGCGCGAGCTCCGGGCTCACTACGCCCGGACGCTGCGCCTATGGCAGGTACGCTTTCTCGGCCAGTGGCCCCGCATCTACGCCCTGGGCTTCGACGAGACCTTCCGCCGCATGTGGGAGTTCTACCTCGCCTACAGCGAGGCCGGATTCCGCAGCGGCTACCTCGGCGTGAGCCAGCTCCAGCTGACCAGGGAGCCGGCATGAGACTGAATGGCAAGGTCGCCTGGGTGGTCGGCGGATCGAGCGGCATCGGCGCCGCGGTGGCGCGCGAACTTGTATGCCGTGGCGCGACCGTCGCGATCTCTGCCCGCCGGAAGGAGCAGCTTCACGATGTTGGCGGCGGGGACATGCTCGTCCTCCCCGCCGACGTCACCGACGCCGCCTCCGTATCGGCCGCGGCAGCACGAGTACGGCATGAGCAAGGCCCGATTGACCTCGTGGTGCTGTCGGCCGGCTACTGGAAGCCAATGAACCCGGCGGACTGGGACACCGACGTCTTCGACCAGCACCTCCGGGTCAACCTCACCGGCATGAGCAACGCCATCTCGGCCGTGCTCCCCGGCATGCTGCAGCGGCACCACGGCGTCATCGCTGGCATCGCGTCGGTGGCCGGCTACCGCGGGCTGGCCGGCTCCGAAGCCTACGGCGCGACAAAGGCAGCGCAGATCAACCTGCTCGAGTCCCTGCGCGTCCACATCGCCAGGACCGGGGTGCGCGTGACGACGATCTGCCCAGGCTTCGTCCGCACCGACCTCACAGCTGGCAACTCGTTCCCCATGCCCTTCATCGTTGATGCCGACGAGGCGGCACGATCCATCTGCGAAGGACTGGAGCGTGAGCGCACCGAGATCGTCTTCCCTACCCGGATGGCCCTGCTGATGAAGGCCGCGCGCCTTGTCCCTGTCCGCGTCTGGACGGCGCTGTGGGAAAGGACCTCGCTGCCCGACACCCGTCTGGGCGAACACCCTGACCGAGACCACCGGAAGCAAAGGACACCATGAAACTGCTCAAGACCGTCGTCGTCGATAAACCCCTGGACGCAGTGTTCGACTACCTTTCCGACTTCACCACGACAGCCGAGTGGGACCCGGGCACGGTGAGCACTGTGCTCCGGCACGGCAACGGCGGAGTCGGCACCAGCTACCTCAACACCTCAGCATTTCTAGGCCGGACGACCCAGCTGACCTACGTTGTCGATGAACTGCTGGCCCAGCAGCTCATTCAATTTCGCGGGGAGAACGAGACCGTCACCGCCGTCGACACCATGACCTTCCGCAGCGTCGACGTCGGCACTGAGGTGACCTATACAGCCGAGTTCACCTTCAAAGGCCTATCCCGCATCGCCGCCCCACTGCTCAAGCCCGCGTTCGAACGCCTCGGCAACGAAGCCGAAGCCGGCCTGCGCAAGGCGCTGAACCGACTCTGAGCAGCTCCAAACCCGCCGCCCGCCTCGTTCATGCCGCTGGTAAAGCGGCCATGCTGCGTTGTGATCGCGCGGCCCGGTTTCGCCTGGCACGACCGGGGCACACCACGGCCATGAAGACGACGATCGTCACCGTCGGCGCCGTAGCGGCCACCGCGGCGATCGGCGGTGTCGCGGCCGACCCTGGGTCCGTCTGGTATCGCAGTCTGCGCAAACCCCGATGGCAGCCTCCGCCTCCCGCTTACGCGCTGGTCTGGACGCCGCTGTATGTGACCATCGCCTACGCAGGAGTCAGGGCGCTCGCACGCGCCCGAAGCCGCGATCGCCGCCGGCTTGCCGGCGGCCTGATCCTTGACCTGGCGCTCAACGCGGTCTGGACGCCATTGTTCTTCCGCGGCCGCCGACCTCGTGCCGCGCTGGCCGAGATCGCCTGCCTGAACATCGCCAACGTGCTGCTGATCCGCCAGACATGGCGGGCTGACCGCACGGCGGCGGTCCTGCTGCTGCCCTACGCTGGCTGGACCGCGATCGCTACCGCCCTCAACGCCGAGATCGTCCGGCTGAACCCCAGCGTCTGAGTCAAGAAGACGCAGGCCACGGCCTCCAGGCGAGCGCGACCACGCGTCCGTGAACGACCAGATTCACGACCAAGGAGCAAGTCCCATGGCCGAGACCACCATTCGGGCCGGCGCACCCCTCGTCACACTGATCAACGTGTTCACCGTCGATCCCAAAGACCAAGAGCGACTCGTCGAGCTGTGGCAAGAAGGCACTGATGAGGTAATGCGCCACCTCCCCGGCTTCATATCCGCGAACGTGCACCGCAGTCTCGATGGGACCAAGGTCATCAACTACGCGCAATGGCAGAGCGTCGATGCGTTCACGTCATCACTGCGAAATTCTGATGTCGCCTCCTACTTCGAGCGTCTCGCGCGAATCGGCACTCCGGACCCAGTTTTGTGCGAGGTCGTGTCCGTTCACCACGTCTGACGTGGACGAACCGGCTGCGGAGCCGCCGACTACGCACCTTGGCCGGTCCGCACTTGAGTGAAACGGGCATGAGGCCTACGCTTTGCGGCGGATACGCGAATCCAGGCCCAGGCCGCTCCGCACGCGTCTCGGTAGGTGAGCTGACGGATGAGCGTCGGCATCCCCGAGCCGGGTGCAGCCGTCAGCTACGACGAGCACATCCGGCCGCTGTTCAGGCAAAGAGACCGCGAGTCGATGCGCTTCGCGTTCGATCTGTGGTCGTACGCGGACGTGTCGGCCAACGCGGCCGCGATCCTCGAGAAGTTGAGCGCAGGCGTCATGCCGTGCGATGGCGCCTGGCCGTCCGAAGGAGTCGAGTTGTTCCGCCGGTGGGTGGACACGGGGATGCGGGAAACAGCGTCTGACCTGGTCCCTGCAGCGGCCGGACCTGCAGAGCCAGGCGGGGCCTCGGCGGCGGGCGTTGAGGCGATCGAGGGCCGGCTGCGCAGGGTCCTCGATCTGCGCAGTGACCAGCACGTGGACGAGCGCGCTATCGTCATCGAGCATCGCGGCCCGCTCATCTACATGCTCTGCGAAGCCGCGGAGCTTGAGCATGCGGTCATGTGTGAGTACCTGTTTGCGGCGTTCTCGCTGAAACGCTCCGTCGATGAAGGGCTCACGGACGAGCAACTCGCCGCGGTCGAGCGGTGGCGATCCACGATCCTCACGGTTGCCAGGCAGGAGATGCTGCATCTGGCCATCGCCTGCAACCTGCTGACGTCCATCGGCGTGAGTCCCCACCTGTCGCGGCCCAACCTGCCCCAGCCGGCCCGGCACTATCCCAGTGGGGTGCGCTTTGAACTGCTTCCGTTCGGTGAGCAGGCACTTCGCCACTTCCTGTACCTCGAGCGGCCCGAGGGCATGGATTTGAACGATGCCGAAGGGGTGGCCGCGATGGAAAACGCGGTCCCGGTCACGGGGAAGGAGGAGATCGCTCCTCACCTGCAGGAGTTCCGGACCGTCGGCCACCTGTACCGGTCGATCGAAGCGGGCTTCCGGCATCTGGCGGAGAAGCTGGGCGAGGAAAGCCTCTTCCTCGGCCCGGCCGGATCGCAGACCCGAGGCGAGCTGTTCGGCTGGAAGGAGCTTGGGCCGATTTCGAGCACCGAGGACGCGGTGCGCGCCATCGAGGCAATCGTCGAGCAAGGTGAAGGGTCTCGCGGTGACTGGCGCAACGCGCACTTCGGCCGCTTCCTGTCGGTGCTGACCGAGTATCTCCGGATGAGGCAGAACGCACCCGGCCTCGAGGTCGCACGTCCGGTACTTCCCGTGCTCGTGCGGCCCCCCGAGACCGGCGAGGAGGTGAATCTGATAACCGACCCGGCCACCGCACGCGTTGCCGATCTGTGCAACGTCGCCTACGAGGTGCTCCTTCACGTGTTCTACCGCCTCATGAGCCACGTCGACGAGTCGGCAGATCAGATCGACACGCTCGCGACGGTGGCCGTCGGCATCATGAACGACGTGATCGGGCCACTGGCCGGCATCCTCAGCACAATGCCCGTCGGAGCCGAGCATCCAGGACGTACTGCGGGAGCCAGCTTCGAGCTGTTCTACCAGCCTGACTACCTTCTCCCGCACCGCAAAGCGGCCTGGCTCGTTAGTGCGGAGCTTCTCACCGACGCGGTGGCCACAGCTGAGACCGAGATGCAGGGCGACCGCCGGTTCGAACCCGTCATGTCGGCGTTGCGCGCACAGGCCGAAGCCCTCCGGGAAAATGCAATTTGAGCGTCCTCGACTTGGGGGGCAGGACGTGGACCCTGCGCCCGGATGCTGGTGGCGGGCTTATCGCCTGTACCGCATTGCTCGCCCAGCAGGGACTGCGTGCCGCGCAACGGACTGCGCCGCGCCGTAGTTCTCCGGGATGACGGCGGAGGCGCAAGGTCCCACGCTAGCCGGATGAAGAGACCTCCCGGACTTCTCTAACGTTCGTCACGTCGAGAAAAGAGAGTCCGAATTAGGGGTCGATTGAAGGGACTACAGGCATGAACCTCAAGACTTCGCTGCGGACTTTGGTCCGGGCGTCCTCATTAAGGCTGCCACACTTCGGGTTCGTAGCCGGGGCGATCGTGCTGGCCGGCTCCGCAGGCGTCGTGGTGGTGACGGTATCGCCGGCGCAGTCGGCCTTCGCCGACAGCGCTCCCTATACCGCAGCGTGCACCTCTAGCTTTTCCGATAGCTTTGAGATCTCCGGCATCGTCACGACAGGGAGCCTTTCTGACAATCCCGTTCCGCCAGGTGGGAGCGAAACCCTGAATGACTACGGGATCGATTTCCAGCTCCCGGCCGCCTTCGTCAACGACGCTATGGGCGACGGAGTCACGTCGCTGACTGGGACCATTGCGACGGCGATCGACGCCACGAACATAGCCCCCGCCAGCACCCCGGAGACGCTTACCGCGTCGACGGGCCCGCTTGTCGCAAATACTCCGCTCGCGGTGGCGACGGTACCCTTGGCGCCGCCGCCGTCATTCACCGACGCGGCCGCGGCGGGCGTGGTGCATGTCACGCAGGATGCCAGCATTACCTTCAACTTCCAGGCTCAGGTGTCCGGAGTCACCCTCCCGATCACCATTACCGTCGCGTGCACGGCGGTGCCCACCGACATCGACACAGCCACGATCGTCAGCCCAGTGGCGCCGCAGATAACGAGCGTCGCCAATGACACGGTCCCCGGCGGGTCAGCCTTCGGCTACACAGTCACCGCCACGGGGACGCCTACGCCGACCCTTAGCCTGTCACCGCCTTCGATTCTGCCGGCCGGAGTGGCATTCACCGACAACGGCGATGGCACGGCGACACTCGCAGGCGCCGCGTCGGTCGCTCCTGGCGTCTACACCTTCACGTTGCAGGCAGTGAACGGCGTCAGTCCGAACGCCACGCAGGCCTTCACCCTGACTGTGGCCGCCCCAGGGGCACCCGACATCACGAGCTCTCCCGGCGTAACCATCCTGGCGGGCACGGCCATGTCGCCGTTCGCCGTTACCACCACAGGATTCCCTGTCCCCTCGCTCACCAGGAAGGGCCCGCTGCCGGCCGGCGTCACCTTCGTCGACAATGACAACGGCACGGCCACGATCTCCGGAAACCCCAAGGCCAGCCAGGGTGGGACGTACGTCGTTACCATCACGGCCAGCAGCGACCAGGGGACGGCGACTCAGACCTTCACCCTTGTCGTGAACCAGGCGCCAATTGTTACCAGCCACGCAGCCACCACGTTCTCAGCCGGAGTCTCCGGCACCTTCACTGTCGCCGCCGACGGATATCCCGCGCCGGCGCTGGCCTATACCGGCGCCCTGCCGACCGGCGTCACCTTCACCGACAACGGCGACGGAACGGCCACGATCTCCGGCATCCCGGCTACTGGCGGCAGCTATCCGATCCTCGTCACTGCCACCAATGTCGCCGGCCGCGTTAGCCAGTCGCTCACCATCAGCGTGGACCAGCCAGTCGTCATCACCAGTTCACCGGGGACAACTGTCACCGCGGGCACTGCCATGGCGCCGTTCACGGTTACCACAACCGGATTCCCCGTGCCCTCGCTCACCAGAAAGGGGGCACTGCCATCCGGCGTCACTTTCACCGACAATCGCGACGGCACGGCTACCTTCTCGGGGGTTCCGAAGGCCAGCCAGGGCGGTGACTACACCGTGACTATCGCGGCGGCCAACGACCTGGGGACCGTGACCCAGACCTTCACGATCGTCGTGGACGAAGTCCCGATTGTGACGAGTCACGCGTCGGCTGCGTTCACGGCCGGAGACTTCGGCACGTTCACCGTCACCACGGACGGGTTCCCGGCGGCGGCGCTGACCGAGACGGGTGCGCTGCCAGCCGGGATCACCTTCACCGACAACGGAGACGGCACGGCCACCATCTCCGGTATCCCGGCCACCGGGGGCAGTTATCCGATCGTCATCACTGCCACCAACGACTTCGGCAGCGTCAGTGAGACGTTCACGCTGAAAGTCGGCTAGCCAGAGGCTCACTGACCGTCGCCCAGGCGGGTCCGGATCAGTGCCCGGGCCCGCCTGTTCTGCTGGCGGCCGGGAATTGTCGGTGCCCGGCGATTAACTGAGCTCATGACTAACTACAGCGCATCGGGCCCGCCCGACATCGACCTGACCGCCCCGCTCAGCACCGATCACGATGTAATCGGCCGCGTCGACCGCTTACTAGATCAGCAGGCACGCCGCCGCCGCAGCCTGTGGCTGCTGTTCCTGGCCAGCGGGGGCGTGCAGCTGCCCGTCGTGGTACCGATCGACGACGTGCCGAAGCGGCCTGAGCCGCACCTGGTCGGGAATCTGTGCGACGTGATCGCGCACGTGCTCGGCGAAGCCGCGGCCGATGGCTCGGCGGTAATCACGCTGACCCGGCCCGGCGGCGAGACCGTGGATGACAGCGACCGGTACTGGTTCCGCACCTTGCACGCGGCTGCCCTCGAGCGTGGCGCAGCCATCCGGATGATTTGCCTGGCGACCGAGGCCAGCGTACGGCAGCTCACCCTGGACGTCGCTGGCTAAAGGTAGACGCCGGTTAGAATCAGTCAGCAGTCATAACTTTCGGCCCGTTACGAATAGAAATCTATGGTCACGGATACCGGTCCAGCCCAAGGCGAGGCACTCAGCGTGCTGCTGGACGGCGGCGAGCCGACGGCCGTCGCGCTAGTAGCGCCCGAGGACGGCCAGGCGCTGACCTACACCGAACTCGCGGCCAGGATCGAGACCGTAGCGGGGCTGCTGGCGGGCGCAGGGGTGCGGCGCGGTGACCGGGTCGCCATGGCGCTACCGAACGGCCCCGAGTGCATCGAACTGCTGCTGGCGGTCATGCGGCTGGGTGCCGCAGCGGCGCCGCTCAACTCCGGCTACACCGAGAGCGAGTTCGCGTTCTATCTGGGCGATATCGCGCCCCGGCTGCTGATCACCCAGCCGGGCCAGCCGAGGTCGGCGATCAGCGCGGCCATGGCCGCGGCTACGCCCGTGATAACCGTGACTGACCACGTCGGCGGCCCGCCCGAACTGCACGCCGACGGGGTAGCCGTGCGCGGCGCGCGATCGTTCGAGCCGGGCGAGCCGGACGACGTCGGCATTGTGCTGCATACCAGCGGAACGACAAGCCGCCCGAAGCAGGTGCCCTTGCGCCAGCGCAACCTCATGGCATCGGTTCGCACCGTCGCCGGGCACTATCGTCTCGGCTGCACAGATTCGTCCTTCTGCGCGATGCCGCTTTTCCACGTGCACGGCCTGGTGGCCTCTGCCTTTGCCGCGCTGAGTGCCGGCGGCACGGTCATCGTGCCGCGCCGGTTCACGCCGCACCGGTTCTGGCGGCAGGCGCGTGACCATAACGCCACCTGGCTGTCAGCCGGCCCGACGCTACACCAGATGATTCTGGACAAGATCGACGCCGAGGGGCCGCCACGGAGCCTGCGATTCGCGCGCTCGTGCAGTTCGGCGCTGTCACCGGCGGTGCTGCGGCGGGCCGAGGAGGGCTACGGCGTGCCGATGCTGGAGGCATACGGCATGACCGAGGCGAGCCACCAGATGGCGTCTAACCCGCTGCCGCCGGGTCAGCGAGTGCCAGGGTCGGTGGGCGTGCCTACCGGCACGCAGATAGGCGTGGTGGATAAGCGGGGCACGTTCCTGCCCGAGGGCACCCCCGGCGAGGTCGTCATCCGCGGACCCGGCGTGATGTCCGGGTATGTGGGCAATCCGCAAGCCACCGCGGAGGCGTTCCTGGGCGAATGGTTCCGCACCGGAGATCGCGGCGTGCTGCGCGGAGGCTACCTGTACCTGGAGGGGCGGCTCAAGGAGATGATCTTGCGCGGCGGCGAGAACATCTCACCGGCTGAGATCGAGCAGGTGCTGCTCGCGCATCCGGCAGTCGGCGACGCGGTCTGCTTCGGGATCCCGGATGAGAAATACGGTGAGCTGCCAGCCGCGGCTGTCACCCTGACCCGCGACACGGAGGTCATGGCACTGACCGATTTTTGCCGGGAGAGACTGGCGGCATTCAAGGTGCCCGCCACGGTATACGTGCTTGCCGAGATACCGCGGACGGCCACAGGGAAAGTCCAGCGCCGCCGGATGGCCGAGTTCGTGGCCGGCAGGCAGCCGTCCCTGTGAGGTTCGCGGTCCTCGGTGCCGGCGCTATCGGCGGCTACGTCGGGGCGGCGCTTTCGCGCGGCGGGGCCGATGTGACGCTCATTGCCAGGGGCGCGCACTTGCAGGCCATGCGGGCGAACGGGGTACGGGTGCTGTCACCGCGGGGTGATTTCACGGCTCGGCCCGCCGCGACCAGCGACCTAGCCGCCATCACCGGCGCTGACGTGGTGTTCGTCGCTCTCAAGGCCTACAGCCTGCCTGAGCTGGCGCCGCGGATCGGCCCGCTGCTCGCGCCCGGTGCGGCGGTGATCTGGGCGCAGAACGGCATCCCCTGGTGGTACTTCCAGTCGCTGGATGGCCCGCTGGCGGGCACGAGGCTGCAGAGCGTTGACCCTGGCGGGGTCATCGCGGACGCGATCGAGCCGGAGCACAACGTCGGCTGCGTCGTGTACTGCTCTACCGAGATCGTGGAACCTGGGGTCATCCGGCACGCGGAGGGCACCCGGTTCTCCATCGGTGAGCCGGACGGATCGGTGACCGAGCGGTGCCAGCGGATCTCGGCCGCCTTCACCGCTGGCGGGCTGAAGGCACCGGTGGACTCGCGGTTGCGTGACCAGATCTGGCTCAAGCTGGTCGGCAACGTCGCGTTCAACCCGATCACCGCGCTGACCGGGGCGACGCTGGGCGAGCTTGGCACGCTGCCGGAGGTGGTCGACCTGCTCCGGGCGATGTTCGCGGAGTGCGCTGCGGTGGCCGACCGGCTCGGCATCAGCTTCCCGGTGTCCCTGGACCGCCGGCTGGAGGCCGGCTTTGCGGTCGGCGACCACAAGACCTCCACCCTGCAGGACCTGGAGGCGGGCAAGCGGCTGGAGATTGACTGCATGACGGGCGCAGTGGCCGAACTGGCCGGGCTGCTCGGCGTCGAGGTACCGCACGTCGCCGCCGTGCACGCCTGCGCCAAGCTCCTCGGCCAACTCGCGAGCCGCCGCTCGGAGGCTGCGGTTCGGTGAGCTTGGCCCACCTCAGTCGGGCTGACCTGCCCGGCGGCGCGTCCGTCGCTTCCACCCGCGGACGGGGTGAACGAGCGAACCTAGCCAGCCGAGCTCGACGGAACTGAACCAGTCGACGGGGAAACCAAGGACACGCTGCGGCTCCTCACTGCGCTGGCCGCCATGCTGACCGGGCCGGTCTGCTCCGATTGGCACCCCGAAAACCCGGTTTCGTTCCTCTCGGTCGCTTGCCACCGGCCGCACCCCTTCCACAGTCCTCCAACCTAGTGGGGTAAGAGAGGGTTATGGCTTTCACCGATCGCGTTGATGCGGGCCAGCAGCTTGCGGCAAAGCTGCTCTACCTGCGGGGGCAGCCCGTTGTCGTGCTAGGCCTGCCCAGGGGCGGGATTCCGGTGGCCGCTGAGGTCGCGGCCGCGCTGGATGCGCCGCTTGATGTCATCGTAGTGCGCAAGCTCGGCGTGCCATATCAGCCTGAGCTGGGGATGGGATCCATCGGGGAGGATGGCGCGCGGGTCCTCAATTCCAAGGTCATCGCCGCGGCAGGGGTCTCGCCGAGCGAGCTATCCGCAATCGAGGCAAGGGAAGACGCGGAGGTCACCAGGCGGGCCCGGCTGTACCGCCGGGGACGGCCCAGATTGCCGCTCGACGGCCGCGTCGCGGTCGTGGTCGATGACGGCATCGCGACGGGGTCGACGGCCAGGGCCGCTTGCCAGATCGCCAGGGCGCACGGTGCGGCGAGAGTGGTGCTGGCGGTGCCGGTCGCGCCACATGGGTGGGAATCCAGGCTTGACGGAGACGCGGACGAACTGGTCTGCGTCGCGACTCCGGAGCCATTCTTCGCAATCGGCCAGTTCTATGGCGATTTCTCCCAGACAGGCGACGCCGAGGTCGCCGCCTGCCTCGAGCGGGTCGGCCACGCTGGACCGGGCACCGCGTCCGGAGCGGAGAGCGTGAGCGATCGTCCCGGCCTGGACGCGCAGGTGAGTGTCAGCACTCAGGCGCACCCGCTCCCTGGACACCTGGCGATCCCGGCCGGGGCCGCAGGCGTGGTGGTGTTCGCGCACGGCAGCGGCAGCAGCCGGCACAGCCCGCGCAACCGTCATGTTGCCCTGGCCCTGAATGAGGCGGGCATAGGCACTCTGCTATTCGACCTGCTCACGCCGGACGAGGAACTGCATCGCGCGAATGTATTCGACATAGCCCTGCTCGCCGGGCGCCTCGCCGACGCGACCGGCTGGCTGCGCGATCAGCCCGCTGCGCAGAGTCTGCCAGTCGGGTACTTCGGCGCCAGCACCGGCGCTGCCGCCGCGCTCTGGGCCGCCGCCGACGAGGGCGACGGCATCGCTGCCGTGGTATCGCGAGGCGGGCGGCCGGATCTGGCCGGGTCCAGGCTGGGCTTGGTGCGCGCTCCCACTTTGCTCATCGTCGGCGGCCGCGATCAGCTCGTGCTTGACCTGAACCGCCAGGCTCAGGCCGAGCTGCGATGCGAGAATGATCTCGCGGTCGTGCCCGGCGCGACGCACCTGTTCGAGGAGCCAGGGGCGCTCGCTGCGGCAGCCGCCCTGGCGCGCGACTGGTTCGCCCGCCACCTGGCTTCGGGTCCCGGCTAACCTCGGGCCCTGGCTAATGACCAGGCGGGACGGGACGTTCGTCCCTACCTCGGGTGCCGTGGCCGACCGGAGACTGTGCTAGGAAACTTAACGGGGATAAAGGAGGCCAGGCGCATGGACCGATGCTCCGCCGCGGGCGAACGCCTCCGACGCTGCCGCAGCACAGCCCGGCTGACATGATGGCTGGCCGTTCCGAGCGACCAGATGTAACGCCGCTGGCGGATTTGCTGCACGGGCGCTCGCGCACTGGTCCGGTGCGGGAGCAGCGGCCCGTCTACGTGGACCTGCTGCCGCCATGCAATGCCGGCTGCCCGGCTGGCGAGAACATCCAGGCGTGGCTGGCGCACGCGGAGGAAGGCCGTCATGAGCAGGCGTGGCGGCAGCTGACCGCCGATAATCCGATGCCCGCTATTCACGGGAGGGTGTGTTATCACCCCTGCGAGAGCGTGTGCAACCGGGCAAGCCTCGACAGCGCCGTCTCGATTCACGCGGTGGAGCGGTTCCTGGGTGACCTCGCGCTGGAGCGAGGATGGTCATTCGACGTGCCGCCGGTCCGCAGTGGCAAGCGGGTGCTGGTTATCGGTGCCGGTCCGAGCGGGCTCTCCGCCGCCTACCACCTCGCGCGGCTCGGCCACGACGTCGAGATCAGGGACTCGGGCGAGCGGCCGGGCGGGATGATGCGGTACGGCATCCCCGCCTATCGGATGCCGCGCGACATCCTGGACGGCGAGCTGGACCGGATCACCGCGCTGGGCGTGCGCATCACCTGCGACCACCGGGTGGAGGACCTGGATGCCGAGCGCCGCGAAGGCAGCTTCGACGCCGCATTTGTTGCGGTAGGCGCGCATCTGTCCAAGCGAGTAGATATCCCGGCCAAGGACGCAGGCCCGATTGTGGACGCCGTGTCGTTCCTGCGCAGTGTGGCATCCGGTGACAAGCCGGTGATCGGACGGCGGGTCGCGGTGTACGGCGGCGGCAACACCGCGATGGACGCGGCCCGGGTCGCCCGCCGACTCGGCGCGAACGACGCCCTGATCGTTTACCGGCGCACCCGAGCCCAGATGCCGGCCCACGCCGACGAGGCGGAGGAGGCGGAAAGGGAAGGCGTGCGGATCAACTGGCTGCGAACCATCACTGCCTTCGACGGGCCGGAGCTGACGGTCGAGGCAATGGAACTCGATGAGAACGGCTTCCCGCAGCCGACCGGCCGGTTCGAGACGCTGGCCGCGGACACGGTGATCCTCGCGCTCGGCCAGGAGACCGACACCGCGTTCCTGCGGCAGGTTCCTGGCGTGGAGATCGGGCGGGACGGCACCGTTGCGGTGTCGTCTTCGATGATGACCGGCTGCCCAGGGGTATTCGCTGGCGGAGACATGGTTCCGGCCGAGCGCACCGTGACGGTCGGCGTCGGACACGGCAAGAAGGCGGCGCGGAACATCGATGCGTGGCTGCGGCAAGCTGCCCCGGTCAGCGCGCAGAAGCATCCGCAGGTCGGCTTCGACCAGCTGAACCTGTGGTACTTCGGGGACGCGGCGCAGCGGCAGCAGCCGGAGGCCCCGCCGGAGCAGCGGGTCGCGGACTTCGCCGAGGTGCTCGGCGGCCTGTCCGAGCAGGAGGCCACCTACGAGGCGCGCCGTTGCCTGTCGTGCGGCAACTGCTGCGAGTGTGACGGCTGCCTGGGCGCGTGCCCGGAGGACGCGGTGATCAAGCTCGGGCCCGGCCACCGTTACGAGTTCGACTACGGCAAGTGCACCGGCTGCGGCGCATGTTACGAGCAGTGCCCGGTGCACTCGATCGAGATGGTCCCGGAGGGCGGATGACGCGCGCCACAATCGATGGCAACGAGGCGACCGCCTCGGTGGCCTACCGGCTGAACGAGGTTTGCTGCATCTTCCCGATCACGCCGTCGTCCCCGATGGCCGAGCTCGCGGACGAGTGGTCAAGCCAGGGCCGGACCAACTTGTGGGGCAGCGTTCCGGCCGTTGTCGAGATGCAGAGCGAGGGCGGCGCGGCGGGCGCCTTGCACGGCGCGTTGCAGAGCGGGGCGCTGGCGACGACGTTCACCGCGTCGCAGGGCCTGTTGCTGATGATCCCGAATATGTACAAGATCGCCGGTGAGCTAACCCCGGCCGTACTGCACGTCGCAGCCCGGTCGCTTGCGGCGCAAGGGCTGTCGATCTTTGGCGATCATTCGGACGTGATGGCAGTGCGGCAGACGGGGTTCGCGCTGCTCGCATCCGCGTCGGTCCAGGAGGCTCACGACCTTGCGCTGGTGGCGCAGGCGGCCACCCTGACGACCAGGGTGCCGTTCGTGCATTTCTTCGACGGATTCCGCACCTCGCACGAGCTGAACACGATCGACCTGCTGTCGGACGATGATCTCCGCGCGCTAGTGCCCGAGGAGCTGATCCGCGCACACCGCGGCCGGGCGCTGTCACCCGAGCACCCGTTCATCCGAGGTACCGCGCAGAACCCTGACGTCTACTTCCAGGCCCGGGAGACGGTGAACCCGTATTACGCAGCGGTGCCTGACGCGGTTCAGGACGCGATGGACCGGCTGGCCGGGCGCACGGGTCGCCGCTACCGCAACGTCGAGTACGTCGGCCATCCGCAGGCTGACCGGGTGGTCGTCGTGATGGGCTCGGCCGCGCAGACAGTCGGCGAGACCGTTTCCCACCTGTGCGCGCAGGGCGATCGGGTTGGCGTCCTGCAGGTCCGGCTGTTTCGCCCGTTCCCCGCCCGTGCGCTGCTCGACGCCCTGCCCGCGACAGCCCGCCGGATTGCCGTACTCGACCGGACAAAGGAGCCCGGCTCGAGCGGCGAGCCGCTTTTCCTCGACGTGGTCGCGGCACTGGCCGAGGCGCACACCGACGGGGAGCGCGCCGTCCTTCCCCTCGTCACTGGCGGCCGATACGGTCTGTCGTCGAAGGAGCTCACGCCGGGCATGGTCGCCGGGGTGTTCGCGGAGATGTCGCGTGAGCGGCCGCGGCGCCGGTTCACGATCGGAATTACCGACGACGTATCGGGCCTGAGCCTGCCCTATGACGCCTCGCTGGACATCGAGCCGCCGGGCACGGTACGCGCGGTGTTCTTCGGCCTCGGCTCGGACGGAACGGTCGGCGCGAACAAGAACACGATCAAGATCCTCGGCTCCGAGGAGAACCTGCACGCGCAGGGCTACTTTGTCTACGACTCGAAGAAGTCGGGTTCGCAGACCGTGTCCCACCTGCGCTTCGGTCCCCGGCCGGTTCGCGCGCCCTACCTGGTGGAGCAGGCCAGTTTCGTCGGCTGCCATCAGTTCGGGCTGCTGGACCGGGTCGACGTGCTCGGCCGGGCCGCTCCCGGCGCGACGCTGCTGCTGAATTGCGCGCAGCCGCCCGACCAGGTCTGGGATGCGCTGCCGCGCCCGGTCCAGGAGAAGATCCTCGCCAAGAGGATCGAGGTGTATGCGATCGACGCCGGCCTGATCGCACGCGAGGTCGGCCTGCCAGGGCGGACCAACACGATCCTGCAGACCTGCTTCTTCGCGATCTCCGGCGTGCTGCCGCGCGACGAGGCGATCGCCAAGATCAAGTCGGCGATCACCAAGACCTACGGGCGCCGCGGCGCCGAAGTGGTCGAGAAGAACCTGGCGGCAGTTGATCGCGCCGTAGCGGCGATGCACAAGATCGAAATACCAGGACAGGTGACGTCCATCCGCGAGCTGCCAGCCGTCGTCCCTGCTGGCGCACCGGAATTCGTCCGCACCGTCACCGCGGAAATGATGGCTGGCCGGGGCGACGACCTGCCGGTCAGCCTGCTGCCCGTGGATGGAACCTACCCGAGCGGTACGGCCGCCTACGAGAAGCGGAATATCTCCGAGCTGGTCGCGCTATGGGATCCCGACTTGTGCATCCAGTGCGGCAACTGCAGCTTCGTCTGCCCGCACAGCGTGATCAGGTCGACTTATTACGATGAATCGCTGCTCGCAGGGTCACCACCGGAGTTCCGGTCGGCTCCGCTGGACGCTCGCGGACTGCCGGATACCCGTTTCACCCTCCAGGTGTACGTGGAGGACTGCACCGGCTGCGAGCTGTGCGTGCAAGCCTGCCCGGTGAGTGCGCCCGCCGATCAGACTCGCAAGGCGATCAACCTGGCGCCGCGTGAGCCGCTTGTGGCCGCTGAGCGTGACAACATCGCCTTCTTCGAGACGCTGCCGGTGGCCGACCGGTCCAGGGTTGACTTCGGCACGGTGCGGGGCACGCAGTTCCTGCAGCCTCTGTTCGAGTTCTCGGGTGCCTGCGCGGGGTGCGGCGAGACCCCCTACATCAAGTTGCTGTCGCAGCTGTTCGGCGACCGGCTGATGGTCGCTAATGCCACTGGCTGCTCTTCCATTTACGGCGGGAACCTGCCTACCACGCCATGGACAGTCGGCCCGGACGGCCGCGGCCCGGCCTGGTCGAACTCCCTGTTCGAGGACAACGCCGAGTTCGGCCTCGGATTCCGGCTGGCCGCGGACCGGCATGCCGAGCTCGCCCACCGCAGGCTCACCGAGCTCCGGGACGTGATCGGCGCCGAGCTCGCCGACGACATCCTGGCCGCTCCGCAGCTGCGCGAATCCGAGCTGAGCGCGCAGCACATCCGGGTGACCGAGCTGAAGCGCCGGCTCGACGCGGTGGATCGCGCCGACGGGGCCGCCGCTGACCTGCGCAGCGTGGTCGATCACCTGATCCGGCGCAGCGTGTGGATCGTCGGCGGCGACGGCTGGGCCTACGACATCGGGTCCGGCGGCCTCGACCACGTGCTGGCGAGCGGGCGCAACGTGAACGTGCTTGTGCTCGATACCGAGGTCTACTCCAACACCGGCGGCCAGTCATCGAAGTCGACGCCGCTCGGCGCGGTGGCGAAGTTCGCCGCCGCGGGCAAGACCACGCCGAAGAAGGATCTCGCACTGCAGGCGATCGCCTACGGCTACGTGTATGTTGCAAGGGTCGCGATGGGTGCCGATCCGCAGCAGACCCTGCGCGCCTTCCGCGAGGCGGAGGCCTACGACGGGCCGTCGCTGATCATCGCCTACAGCCACTGCATCGCGCACGGCATCGAGATGCGTGACGGCCTCGACCAGCAGTACCGCGCCGTGGCCACCGGGTACTGGCCGCTGATCAGGTACGACCCCATGCTGCGGATGGCCGGCGGCAACCCGTTCCTGCTCGACTCGCCGCGGCCCCGCATCCAGCTGACCGAATACACCCAGCGTGAACTGCGGTACCGCGCGCTCGCCAATACTCATCCGGCCGAGGCCGAGCGGCTGGCGGGACTGGCCCAGGAGGCAGTAGACCAGCGCTGGGATACCTACGAGGAGATGGCAACCAGAAGCGCGCACCGGTTCCCGGCCGACGCGCGGAAGGACCGCCAGTGAACCTCGCGGCCCGCTACCTGGGCCTGGAACTGCGTAACCCGCTGGTGGCCTCGGCATCCCCGATCTCGAACACGGTCGACGGCGTCCGGAGGCTAGCTGACGCCGGGATTGGCGCGATCGTGCTCTACTCCCTATTCGAGGAGCAGGTGCGCCAGGAGGCGGAGCGCAACTCCCGGCTCGCCGATGCCGGCACCGACAGTTTCGCCGAGTCGCTGTCCTACTTCCCCGCCGAGGCGGCCGACGACGCTGGCCCTCGCCGTTACCTGAGCCTGCTCGAGCGCGCGGTCGCGGCCGTGGACGTCCCGGTGATCGGCAGCCTCAACGGCGTGACGCCCGGCGGCTGGACCAGCTACGCGCGGGGAATGCAGGATGCGGGCGCCGCGGCGATCGAGCTGAACATCTACTACATCCCTGGTGACCCTCGCATCAGCGGGCGAGACGTCGAGCAGCGGCATATAGACATCCTGCGCGACGTCAAGGCCGCGGTGACCGTGCCGGTTGCGGTCAAGTTGAGCCCGCACTTCAGCTCCACCGGCGAGATCGCGCTGCGGCTGGATCAGGCCGGCGCGGATGGCCTGGTGCTCTTCAACCGGTTCCTGCAGCCCGACGTCGATCCGGAAACCATGTCCTTGGTGCCCGCGATAGACCTGTCCAGCCCGGCCGAGGCGCGGCTGCCGCGTACCTGGATCTCCATCCTGCGCCGGCGGGTTAGCTGCTCCCTGGCGGCTACCACTGGTGTCGAGGAACCGGCCGACGTGGTCAAGTACGTGCTCGCGGGCGCTGATGTCGTGATGACCGCATCGGCGCTGCTCCGGCATGGTCCCGGCCACGCCGCGGTGCTGCTCGACGGCCTGGCCGCATGGATGGCCCGCAAGGGCTTTAGCTCGGTCGGCGAGGTGCGCGGACTGCTGGCCCTGCCCGCCGACGGCGACCAGGCCGGAGGCGAGCGCGCAGCCTATGTCCGCGCACTGCGGGCGGCAAACGGTATGCAGCTTCCATGGTGACAAATCCGCACCTGGCGTGGCGCGGGATGATGCGGTTGGCGCTACCGCAGTCTGCGCAGAAGGAGTAAAGTGTCCATGCTACTCCGGACCCCGGTGGCTGGCACATGCTCGTTTGAGGCGGCTGTGCGGCAGGGTTCGGAGTCTTTTGGTGTACGGGCCGCTGGCGGGGCGGCCCGGTGAAATCGGCACCCGGATTTGAGCGAGTCGGTTTCCGGGCCTGGCCGGGGACCCTAGCTGGCCGCCGGATCGGGAGGAAGGTGCGCATGTTCAACGTCGAGTTGAGCATCGGCATCAACGGCGGTCACACCGTGGCCGCCATGTGCGGGGAGCTTGACCTAGCCGATGCCCAGGCTGTCTCCTCCCTCCTGGTCGCGGCCGCGACGGCGTGCGGGCCGTCGATCATCGTAGACCTGACCCGCCTGGAGTTCATCGACTGCTGCGGCCTGCGAGTTCTGCTGCGCGTGCTGAAGTTCACCCGGCACAACGGCGGTGACATTTACCTAGCCGGCCCGCAGCAGCGCGTCCGCAAGGTCCTGAAGGTCACGGGCCTGACGGATGTCTTCTCCGTGTATCCCAGCGTGGCAGACGCCGTGATCGCCGCGAAGCTGGCCCAGCCAGAGCCGGCTGCGGCGTTGTAGCTGACCGTCAGGTTGGCTGGAGGTGCGCGGTTGCCGGATCGGCCGGAACGACGCGGGCAAACTGGCCGGGCGAGACCATGGCGATATGCGCGCTCGACAGCCATTTGATGATGTAGGGGGGCGAGCCGTCCTCATGCGGAACTCCGATGATGAGGCCAGTCCTAGCCTGATCACCTTCGACAATGAGCCGGTCGCCCACCCTTGCGTGCATGACGGCTCTCCTCGGACTCGGCCTTCTGTTAGCTTCAGCGTGCCCGGCTGAGGCCCGACAAGCAGGAGGCGCGCGGCCCGACCTACCGGGACCTTCGCCATCTGACGAACAGGCGCCGAAGCTCATCGGCGCCCCAGACGATGAACGGGAACGGGGCGACGGTGCCGAGCTGAGCCGGGCTGAGCGCGGCGGTGCCGAAGATGGCCTGCAGGGCGGGCAGGTAGATCAGCAGGGCGGCGAAGGCGAGCGAGAAGGCGATGCCGCCGAGCAGGAACCGGTTGGTGAGCACTCCGACGGAACGCAGGGACGCGTGGTCGGTGCGGACCGCGAACCCGGTGCCGATCTGGCAGGCGACGATGCCAAGCCAGGCGACGGTTGTGGCCTGCCGGTAGCCGTGGTTAAGCAGGTGGCCGGGCCCGGTGGGGGCTCCGGGGTGCCAGCCTGCGTGGCGGAGGGTGAGGTAGAAGCCGGTCATGACGAGGGTGGCGGAGATGACGCCGAGGAAACCCCAGGCGCGGGCGAGCATGGCGCGGCTGATGACGCCCTGGGTGCGGGGCCGGGGCGCGCGGTCCATCAAGCCTGGTTCGGCCGGTTCCCGGCTGAGCGCCAGCGCGGGGAGGGTGTCGGTGCCCAGGTCGATGGCGAGGATCTGCATGACGGTCAGCGGCAGCGGGATGGCGCCGCCGGCCAGCGCGAACACCAGGAAGGGCACGACCTCGGGCACGGCGTGGGTGAAGATGTAGCAGATGAACTTGCGGACGTTGTCGTAGACGCGGCGGCCGGATTCGACGGCCGCCGCGATGGTGGCGAAGTTGTCGTCGGTGAGGACCATGGTGGCGGCCTCGCGGGCCACGTCGGTGCCCGACCGGCCCATCGCGATGCCGATGTCGGCCCGGCGCAGGGCCGGGGCGTCGTTGACGCCGTCGCCGGTCATCGCGACGATCTGGCCCATGGCGCGCAGGGCGTCGGCGATGCGCAGCTTTGCCTCGGGGGAGCTGCGGGCGAAGACGATCTCGTTCCCGGAGCCGAGCAGGTCATCGAGCTGTGCCTCGGTCAGGGCATCCAGTTCGGTCCCGGTGATCACCTGCATCCCGTCAGCGCCGATGCCGACGCTGCGGGCAATGGCGGCCGCGGTCAGCCCGTTGTCGCCAGTCACGACGTGGACGCGGATCCCGGCGTGGTGCACTCGCTCGATGGCGGCGGGAACCGCTGGCCTGGGCGGGTCGAGCATGGCTGCCATCCCGGCCAGGCACAGGTCACGCTCGGCGTCCTCGCGAGTAGCCGGGACGGCGGTCCCCGCGGGCAGGGCACGGGAGGCGAACGCGAGCACGCGCAGGCCGCGCCGGGCATATCCGGTCATGGTCTGCGCGACCTCGTTCCGGTCCGCAGTGCTGATCGGCAATTCCTGCCCGTTGCGGCGGATCGCCGTGCAGCGGGCGAGCACCTCCTCCGAGGCGCCCTTGGTGTCGACGATTAAGCGGCCGTCGAGCTCGTCGACTGTGGTCATGAGCTTGAGCCGCGGATCGAATCGGAACAGCCTGCGCCGCCGCGTCTCCCGGCTCGACGGCGAGACCTCCGCGCCGCAGCTGGCGGCGAACTCGAGCAGGGCCAGCTCGGTCGGGTCACCGGTCGGCTGCCCGCCGGGACCGTGCAGGTCGGCGTTGTTGCAGGCGGCCAGGATCCGCGCCAGCGAGCCGAGGCCGGACGGCTGGCCCGCGACCGCGATGACACCCGGTGCGGGACCGGCTGGCCCGGCGGGCGGCAGGGTGGTCTCTCCCACAGGCGTCCAGACGACCGTGACGCGCATCCTGTTCTCGGTCAAGGTACCGGTCTTGTCAGTGCATATCACGCCGGTAGAGCCGAGCGTCTCGACCGCCGACAGGCGCTTCACCAGGGCGCCGCGGTGTGCCATGTCACGGACCCCGACAGCCAGCGCCAGCGTGATCGTCGGCAGCAGCCCTTCAGGGACGTTGGCGACGAGCAGCCCGATCGCGAAGCTGGCGGCCGCCGCGACGCTCAGGCCGGCTGCCAGGCCGATCGGCAGGAACGCGATCCCCGCCCCGACAGAAACGAATGCGATTAGCCAGGTAGCCCGTTTGACCTGCCGTTCTAGCGGGCTTTCTTCCGACCCGGCCCGCTGGCTGAGCGCCGCGATCCGGCCAAGCTCGGTGGCCATCCCGGTCGCGGTCACTAGCGCCTCGGCCTGCCCGCCCGTGCACGCCGTGCCGCTGAAGACCACATCGGCGGCCTGCAGCAGCGGCACGCCCGTGTCGGCCGGGCCGGCCTGCCGGGTAACCGGCACCGACTCGCCGGTCAGGGTGGACACGTCGGCTTCGATCGTGCCGGTCATCAGCCGCGCGTCCGCGCAGATGCTGTCGCCTTCCTCGATCAGCAGGACGTCGCCGGGCACGAGCAGCCGGGCTTCGACATCCCGCCGCTGGCCGTCGCGTTTCACCCTGGCGCGCTCGGGCAGGAACGCGGCCAGTGCCTCCACGGCTCGTTCCGCCTGCATCTCCTGCGCGAACGCGAAGCCTGCGTTCAGGAAGATGACCGCGACGATCGCGATGCCGAGGCGCGGCGTCCCGCTGACCCAGGCAAGCACGGCCGCCAGGGCCAGCAGGACCGCGAGGGGCTGGGTGAACTGGCGGGCCAGCTCACCTGGCCAGCGTCGGCCGCCGCGTCTGGACAGCTCGTTCGGACCCGACACTTCCAGGCGCCGCGCCGCCTCCCGCGCGGTCAGGCCGTCGGGCGAGCTCCGCAGGTCCCTGAACAGCTGAGCGAGCGGCTTGAGCGGATCCGGGCCTGCTGCGGTCTTCCCGTACGCCGCCGCGCCGCGTGCGGCAGTAGCCGACTCGTAAAGCTCCGGCGGAGCTGGATTCGCTTGCATGCGACTGCTGGATCCCTGCCGTCCTCTGACCATTGACCGCCTGTGCTCAGCACACTCCTGTCGTGGCCGATCGGGACAGGGACCTAAGTCGCGCCGTTCCGGGCCCGTTGCCTCTGACTCGCATTGCCTGCCGAGGCCAGAGTCGTTCACAGTGGCCGGGCAGTCCGGACTCGGCTGAGAATGGGCGAGACGTGATGGAAGCTGAGATCGGTGACGAGATCATCGTCGGGGGCACGGAGCCTGGCCAGACGGGCCGGGTCGGTACGATCGTCGGCCTCGGTTCGACTAATGGCTTGCCGCAGTACGTAGTGCACTGGCTGGCAGGCGACTACGACGCGATGTTCTCGCCGGGCGCCAGCACTCAGATCGAGGTCTGCCACAAGAGGCATGGCGACCCCCGCACCGTCCGCTTATTGTCGCGGTGCGCGGCTACCTGAGTCCCGTCCGTCGGCCGGAATTTGCCAGCTGAACCTGGTGCCATCGGGTATCGGCTCGATGTCGATGTGGATTCCGGCCTGCGCGGCCGTGGCCTGCAGTCCGGAGAACATCCGCATGGGTTCACTGCCGTCCGGCAGACCCGCTGCCTCGATCACGGTGACATAGGCGCTGTCGCTCGCGTGCACAGCGATCCGGGACGGGCCGGAATGCTGGCTGACCAGACCGAGCGCCTGGCGCATCATGTCGATTAGCAGGGTGTCGGTGCCGGTGCGCAGTGCGCCGTCGACCGGGCCGCTGAAGCTGACCTCGGGTGCCAGGGAAAACTGCTCGCACAGGGCGAGGACCTCTTCCCTGAGCCCGCGGTCCTTGGCCCGCTCGTCCAGGCCGAAGATCGTGTCCCGCAGTGTCCGCAGTACGTGGTCGAGATCGACTACCGTCGCCGCGACCCGGCGGCGCACCTCCGGCTCCGTTGTCAGCGCCGCGGCACCCTCCAGGGTCAGCCCGGCCGCGAAGACACGCTGGATGACCTTGTCCTGAAGGTCTGCGGCGATCCGATCCCTGTCGGCCAGGACGGTCATCTCGCGGAGGTGATCCTGCAGGCGGGCGGTCTGCTCCTGCGAACGCCTGATGCGGTCACGCAGGCCGTGCGTCGCGACGGAGATCACCGTGCCAAGTGCCGCCCACAAGATCACTCGTCGGGCGACCACAGAGCCGGGGACGACCACGGGAGTCAGCGAGATGATTACTTCGACGACCACGATCGCCACCACCATGCAGGCCGACTCCCACCTGCGGTGAAACAGGGCCGTCCAGACCAGCGGGATAAGGATGACGATGCCGACGCCCGAAGTGGAACCCGCGGCAAGGATCAGCGCCAGGACGGAGCCGGTGTAGACGAGCGGGACGAGCACCGGCATCCACGTAGCGAGCCGGGACCACGGGGCACCGAACAATGCCCCCGCCGCCAGCAGCAGCGCGGCGCTGGCGACGACTGCCCCCGCCGAGGTCGGGCCTGGTGGCAGCGCCAGGCTCGCCTCGGCCAGGATCGCGATTGCGGCGAACGGGGCGACCCTGGCCAGCTGGTCGGGTCCCCGGAACGGGTAGTCCGCCCGCCCGCCAGGATCGGAAACGACCCTGGCTGTCGGCGCGGAATCGACAGGGGAAGCCATCGACCATCCTCCGCGCCGGTGGTCAAGAACAGAAAATGTATGGACAGTTAGTCGGGCATATCCTAACGCCGCCTCCTCGCCCGGCCAAGGCAGCCGGCGCCGCAGTTGCGGGTGGCTGCCGCACTTGACCGGGCCGCGCCTAGATAGCACCGATTGCCCCACTATCACTCCCTGCCGTTCGTATACTGGCGAGATGATTAACGGTCGTCGGATCGCTGTTGTGCTGCCTGCGTATAACGCTGCGGCTACGTTGTCGCGGACTGTGGCGGAGCTGGATCTGGGTGTGGTGGATGAGGTGGTGCTGGTGGATGATGCCAGTACTGATCAGACGATGGCGCTGGCGCGGGAGCTGGGGCTGGATCCGATTCGGCATGAGCGGAACCGGGGGTATGGGGGGAATCAGAAGACGTGTTACGGGCGGGCGCTGGAGCTGGGTGCGGACATTGTGGTGATGGTGCATCCGGATTATCAGTATTCGCCGTTGCTGGTGCCGGCCATGGCGTCGATGATCGCGTATGGCGAGTACGACATGATCTTGGGGTCGCGGATCCTGGCGCAGCATACGGTGGCGCGGGGGATGCCGGTGTATAAGTACGTGGCGAACCGGTTCTTGACGGCGGTGGAGAATGTGATGCTGGGGCAGAAGCTGTCGGAGTATCACACGGGGTTGCGGGCGTTTTCGTCGTCGCTGCTGGCGGTGCTGCCGTTTGATCGTAATTCTGATGATTTCGTGTTTGATAATCAGATGATTGCGCAGGCGGTGGCGGCGGGGGCGCGGATCGGGGAGGTGTCGTGCCCGACGCGGTATCAGCAGGATGCGTCGTCGATTAACTTGCCGCGCAGTATCCGGTACGGGCTGGGGGTGCTGCGCACGTGCGTGCAGTTCCGGCTGCACCGGTACGGGCTGCGGCGGTATCGGTATCTGGAGGTGCGGGCCGGCGGGGTGGGTCCGGCCGGGCCTGCCGGGCCTGCCGGGCCGGGGTCGCCTGCCGCCGAGGCCAGCAAGCCGGCCGCCGCCGAGGCCAGCAAGTCGGCCTAGCCGGCAAATCCGGGGCCGGGCCCAGGGCTAGTCAGCCGCCGATCCCGGCGCTCACGTTGTCGTCTGCGCGCTCCAGTTCCAGCACGCGGAGCAGGTACGTCCCGTAGCCGCTGGGCACGAGCGGCGTGGCGAGCGACCGCAACTGCTGGTCGTCAATGAAACCGGCGCGCCATGCCGCCTCCTCGACGCAGCCGATCTTCAGGCCCTGGCGCTCCTCAATGACCCGGACGAACTCTGATGCCTGGACAAGCGATGCGAACGTTCCGGTATCGAGCCATGCGGTGCCGCGGTCGAGTACGGTCACGTGCAGCTCTCCGCGCTGCAGATACGCCTCGTTGAGGGCAGTTATCTCCAGCTCGCCGCGATCGCTCGGGCGCAGGCCCTGAACGATATCGACAACGCAGTTGTCGTAGAAGTACAGGCCTGGAACCGCGTAGTTCGACCGCGGCTTAACCGGCTTCTCCTGTATCGACAGCACCCGGCCGTCGGGTGCGAACTCGACCACTCCGTAGGCCTCGGGGCTGGCCACCTGGTAGGCGAAGACCCGGCCGCCGCTGACGGTGGTATGCGCGCGGAGCTGCCGCCCCAGGCCGGTGCCATGGAAGATGTTGTCACCCAGAATGAGGGCAACCGGTCCAGTCCCGATGAACTCCGCACCCAGCAGGAAGGCCTGGGCAATGCCCTCGGGCCGCGGCTGGGTGATGTAGCTAAGGTCCAGGCCGAACTGGCTTCCGTCGCCGAGCAGGCGCTGGAACTGAGCCTGGTCGTCGGGGGTAGTGATGATCAGGATCTCCCGGATGCCGGCCATTACCAGCGTGGACAGCGGGTAATAGATCATCGGTTTGTCGAAGACCGGCATCAGTTGCTTAGAAATTGCCCTGGTGATCGGCCAGAGCCGGGAGCCGGTACCGCCAGCCAGAATGATGCCACGCATGGGGGACATCCTACGCAACTCCGGCAGCGCGCTCTGCGGTTCCTCCCCGACAGCGCGCCACGGATGGGCCACCCACGGTCCCGTCCTGTACTGCCTGCGTGCAGCGGGATCAGGAGTGCTGTCCCGGCCGGAGCTAACCGGCCGCTGCAGTGAGGTATATCACGTCTACCGGTGGTGGTGCTTGTGCGACTTCTTGCCATCGCCCGGCAAGGGCAGCGCGGGCGTGACCTGCTTGAGCAGGTTTTTGCGGTAGATCAGGATCAGCTTGCCCGCCACCTCGTGCACCGAGGAGGGTCGGCCGAAGTATTGCTCGAATACGTAGGCCGGGATGCCGTCGTTGGCGGTCGTCTTGGTGATATCGGCTATCGCGAAGGTCGCGTCGTGCTGGGCCGAGTCGTACCAGTAAACCTTCGTTTCCCAGTCCTTGGCGGCCATGCCGAAGTACCTCTGCGTGACGGCGCGTACCTGGACCCGGTCGTCCGAGACCAGGGTGACGGCCGAGGCGTTCCAGTAGCCGGCCACGCCGTACTTGAGCCCGTGCGCCTCAAGCCAGGCGGCGAGCGGAACCGCCTCGGGTGTCGCGGGGGGGACGGTGGCAGCGGCCGCCAGCGGCACGATCGCGATCAGGGCCGATGCGGCGATGGCCACCTGGGCCCTGGCCGAGGCCACGATCCGGTCGGGGACTAGGGCGCGGGCCGCCAGTATCGCGCCGCAGGGCAGCACGGCCACGAGTTCGCGAGCGTTGCTTGGCACCGGCAGCGTGGAAAAGACGTAAGCCCCGATGTTGACGACGATGAGGAGGCACAGTAGCTGCTCGGCCCGGCTCGCGCGGCGCCAGTTCCACACGACCCGGCAGAAGCCGTAGGCCGCGGCCGCCAGGCAGATGAACCCTAGGACGGCTCCCGCCGTCGCGAGCGGGGCACCCCGCGGGGCGAAGGCCCCGAACAGGGCACGGATGCCGCGCTGGGTCAGCGTCGCGTTGTACCCCCACTGGGAGAACAGCGCGAGACCATTCCGTGGCGCGATCATCAGGTACCCGCCGAAGTGCACTATCACGGAACGGACCAGCACGGCCAGGGGCGCGGACACGGCGGCGGCAATCGCGATTGCCATGTCGGCAGTGCGAAGCGTTCGCGCGGCGAGCGTGCGGTATACGCATACCAGGATCACCGTCGGAACCCCGACGTACAGGACCGTTTCGTCGCCGAGCTGGCCTGCGCACAAGATCAGCAGGATAAGTGGCGCGGTAAAGCGCCTGCTCGGGAACCGATCGATGAGGAGGAAGCAGAGCAGGAAAATCGCCGATGTGCCGGTGTGATCGGGCTTCTCCAAGACGATCGAGACGCCCTGTGGCGTCAGGAGCGCGGCGGCCAGCACGGTGACAACAACTCCGCCGCGCGTCCAGGCGGCCAGGCCGCGGCTGCTCGTCTTGGCAATAGCCACGGCGAGTGCGGCGATGATTACGTAGATAATCGCGGAGTCCACATGCGGGACCACGCTGTGTAGCCCTAGGACGCTCTCGGTAATCGCGTACAGCGGCAGCTCAAAGGTGTAGTACGTCGCGTCGCCGATAATCCAGCCATGCAGGAGCAGATTGCCGTGGAGCAGGTCCCACGCCTGCAGGGTGTTGTTCGCCGCGTCCGAGTTAACCGGGGAGCTGTATGAGATGCGCACCAAGATTGCAAATAGCGCCAGCGCGCCGGCGATCCATGCCGCCGCGGCCCACCAGCGGCGTCCCGGCGGCGAGTCGGCCTCTTCGCGGACAACGTGCTGGCCTACATGCTGGCCAGCCCCCCGCGCGACCTGACGTGATGGCAACGATGTCCGTTGCGTACCCGCCAGGTCGGGACCATCCGAATATAGTTCATCCGCATGCATACATGGACCCTACTAGGAGTTCGGCCTGAAACGTCCCTGAGCTGTTATCGGGCCGAGCTTCAGCTGCCGGATAGCCTCTGACGCAAGTCTCAGCCGGTCGGTGCGGGCCTTTGAGGGCCGCCGCTCGCGTGGCGAGTCTACCCGCGATCGCCCGCGCCGCGGACTTCGCCCCACCCCGTCCATCCGTTCCGCGGGCCCGGCATTCATCCCCGGATCTGGCGCCTTCTACGCCTCTAGTACTCGCCAGCTGAATGTAGCCAGGAGACCAGGTCCGGCGGCGCGAGCTGGGCGACGTGCTCGTGGTAAAGCGCGAGTTCCTCCTCGGTGAGGATCTCGCGCCCGGCGCCTGACGTGCCCCGGCGGAAGAAGGCCGCGCTGCTTTTGAGGATTCGGGCGGCGGCGACCATCCGGTCAGCGTTCGCGCGCATCTGCTCGAAGGTGGCCGCGTGCACCAGGGCAGGCCACGCCTCGTCGGGGACGGCTATGTCCAGTCGCGCGGCAATCCGGCGCATCTGGCCATCCAGGTCGGCCGACAAGTTGTCATAGTGAACCAGCACCACGTTCGGCGCGGCCCGCCTGGACCAGGCATCGGACAGGTGCCACATGAGACCGGGCAGCGAGTCCATCTCCTCGCGCGGGTCGCTGTCGCGATCGATCCACCGCAGCAGCCAGTCGCGCAGTGGCCTGCGCGGGCGCGGCGGCTCCTCGGGTTCCGGCTGACCGGTCAGCTCCCGCACTCGCGTCCTGTCGATGTTGTCGCCCTGGTGATACAGGGAGACGGCCATGTCGAGCGGATGCCTGGCGGTAACCAGATAGGTGGCGAGGGGGTCGACTGGGATTCCGTCCAGCGGCGTGTGGGTCTTGATGAACCGCCGGTGCCGCTGAGCCTCGAGCCGGGCCACGACCTGGTCCGCTGGCGCCACCAGGTGATCCAGCCAGGGTGACAGGCCGCCGATCGTGCCGGGAAAGTCGGGTGTCTGGAAGATAAGCAATGCGCAGATCATCTGGACCCAGGTGGTGCCGGTCTTGGATCGCGTGCTGATCACTATGTCGCCCTGGCGGAACGGGAAGCCGGTCCACCGGGCGCTGTCCTCTTCGTCTGACCGATACCGCACAAATGACTCAGGCACTCGCCCAACCTTAGCGGCCGGCGGCCAGCACCGCCGCGAAGCATCCGGCCAGCAAGAACGGGCCGAATGCGAGGCTGCCGCGAAGGCTCACCCGCCGGGACGCGATAAGCCACAGGCCGTAGCACCCTGCGAGCAGGAATCCGGCGAACAGCGCGAAGATCAGGACGCTCCAGCCGAGCCAGGCCGCGAGTGCGCCGACACTCAGCCCAAGCTTGGCATCGCCTAGCCCGGCCGAACCCGGCCTGGCCAGTGCCAGCAGCACGAATAAGCCGGCCACGCAGGCTGCGCCTACTGCTGCCCTGGCCAGATCCGGCCACAGGCCGGCCGATGCTGCCGCGGCGATCAGGAAGGCAGCCGTGCCGGCCAAGGCCGCGCCCGTGAGCTCATCCGGCAGGCGTCGCACGGCGGCATCAGTCACGGCGAGCGGTATCGCGCAGATCGCCAGCCAGCAGGCGGCGCACGCCACCAGCGGCGGACGCACGAAGAGGGCCGCGGCACAGGCCAGGATGGCCATCGGTGCCGCGAGCAGCAGCGGCCGCGGGCCCAGCCGGGTGCGGCAGCCGCGACAGCGGCCTGCCAGGCGGACCCGAACGGCCGCGCCCGCGAGCATCGCACCGCAGCCAGGGCAGCAGCGCCCTGGCGACGAGCCAGCCGGACCGCCCCATGCGAATATGGCGGCGCTGGCCGGCCAGCCGCAGACCGCTGCTAAGGCGGCAGCGCCGAGCGGGAACGCCAGGCTCACCCGGCCAACGTATCGCAAACCTGACAGGCCAGAGTGCGAGAGCATGGCGGCGTCGAGGGGAGTCGCGATGACATGGGACGAGCTGCTCGTCTACTGCCTGGCCAAGCCGGGCGCCTGGCAGGACGAGCCGTGGGAGGGCGATGTCGTGACCAAGGTCGGCAGCAAGATATTCGCTTTCCTCGGATCGGCTGCGGGTACCAGCATCGGCCTGAAGTGCGGCGCGAGCAGAGAAGTAGCGGACGAGTGGCTGAAGCGCTATCCCGATGACGCCAAGGTGATGGCCTACATCGGGCGGTCAGGCTGGAACACGCTGCGGGTGGATGGCGCGATCCCGGCTGACGAGCTGCTCGATGCCGTCGATGACTCCTACGAGGCTGTCGTCAGCAAGCTGCCGAAGAAGGACCGGCCTGCACCCCAGTAAAACTAGCCGCCAAGTAAAACGGTCAGCGCAGGCTGTCCAGCCGGGCTACGGCCTGGTCGAATTCCGAGATCAGATCGGCCATCACCGCAGCGACGGGCCTGACCTCATTCATGCTGCCGACGATCTGGCCGACGGGCATCGGGATCACGTCCGGTCGGCCCGATCGCATCAGTCGCTGATGTGCCTCCGCGACCAGCAGGTTCTGCAGCGGCATCGGCAGCGCCTCGGGCGCGCCCGGCTCCTCCCACGCATTAGTCCAGCTGTTCTTGAGCAGCCTGGCGGGCTTGCCGCTGTAGATCCGCGACCGCACAGTGTCAGATGACGTCGCGGCGAGAAGTGCCTCCCGCAGTCCGGGCAGCGGCGAGAGACTGGAGTACTCCTCGGTGATGAGCCAGGCCGAGCCCATCCACACGCCAGCCGCGCCGAGTGCCAGGGCAGCGGCGATCTGCCGGCCGGAGCCGATCCCGCCAGCCGCCAGGACCGGCACCTGCGCGCCGACGGCGTCCACGACCTCGGGGACCAGGACCATGCTCGCTATCTCGCCGGTATGGCCGCCTGCCTCGTGGCCCTGCGCGACCACGATGTCCACGCCGGCGCTGACGTGTGCCCGGGCATGCGCGGCCTTACCGGCCAGGGCCGCGACGAGCATGCCGCGCTCGTGCGCGCTCTCGATGACATCAGGCGGCGGCGAGCCCAGGGCGTTTGCGATCAGCCGGGCCGGATGCGCAAGCGCGACTTCGACCTGTGCCCTGGCTACCGAGTGCAGCCAGCCGAGTACGCCAGCCCTGGCCTGCGTGTCCTCCGGCAGCGGCGGCACGCCGAGCTTGAGCAGGGTCTGCTCGACGAAGTCCTTGTGCCCGGCGGGGATGAGCTTGTCCAGGTCTATGGCCGCGCCCTCGGCCGGGATCTTGGCGGGCATCACCACGTCGATGCCGTATGGTCGGCCGCCGGTGTTGCCGTCCATCCAGTCGAGCACCTTGTCGAGTTCCGCGGCGTCGTTGAACCGGACGCAGCCGAGCACGCCCAGGCCGCCGGCCCGGCTGATCGCCGCGGCGACATGCTCGGACGGGGTGAACCCGAAAATGGGGTACTCGATCCCCAGCCGCTCGCACAGTGCCGTGTGCATGGCAGGCCTCCTTGTCAGGTTGGCTCCGCGGCCAGTTGCTCGCTGGCGTACCGGCGGGCCCATCCGTAGTCGGCCTTGCCGGCCGGCGTCCTGCCTATCTGCTCGACCAGCCAGACCGACCTGGGCACCTTGTACCCGGCTATCTGGGTTCGCAGCTGAGCATCCAGCTCCGCGAGGTCCAGGTCGTGGCCGTCCCGCGGCTGAACGAGGGCCGCTACCCGCTGGCCGAGCCGTTCATCGGGCACACCGATAACCAGCGCATCGAAGACCGAGGAGTGGGACTTCAGCGCGCCCTCGACTTCCTCGGGGTACACCTTCTCGCCGCCGGTGTTGACGCAGGTGTTACCGCGCCCGAGCAGGGTGAGCGAGCCGTCTTCCTCGACCCTGGCCAGGTCGCCGGGCACCGCATAGCGCACCCCGTCCACCTCGGCGAACAGCGCCGCGGTCTTGACCGGGTCCTTGTAGTAGCCGAGCGGGACATGGCCACCGCGGGCCAGCCTGCCGATCTGGCCAGGGCCGACGGGCCGGTCGTGCTCGTCGATGACGATGGTGGCCGGGCCAGGTGTCACGGTCGGGCCCTCGGCGCGCTTGTTGCTTGCCGAGACATAGCCGAGCCCGGTGAAGCCGGTCTCTGAGGCGCCGATGGCATCGGTGACCACGATGTTCGGCAGCAGCTTGAGGTACTCGTCCTTTACCACCGGGGAGAACAGTGCGGCGCTGCTGGAGACGGCCAGCACCGAAGACAGGTCGTATTGCTCCTGCCTGTAGGCCTCGATCAGCGGCCTGGCCATGGCGTCGCCGATGATGATCAGCACGTTGACCTTGCGCCGCTGCACTGCTCGCCAGATGTCATGCGGATCGAACTGCGGCACGAATACCACGGTGTCGCCGGAGAACAGGGCAGCCAGCGCGCCCCACTGCGCGTTGCCGTGGATGAGCGGAGCCGCGCACAGCCGGACCAGGCCGACGGGAGCCGCGGCCGCGCGCTTCGACTGCTCCCACTCGTCGGGCATCCGTTCCCCGGTGGCGAAGTCGATGCCGCCGCCTAGGGTTCGCCAGATGTCCTCGTGCCGCCACAGGACGCCCTTCGGGTATCCGGTCGTCCCGCCGGTGTAGAGCATGTAGATGTCGTCCGGGCTGCGCTCGGCGAAGTCACGCTCGGCGCCGCATCCGGCCAGCGCCGCCGCGAAATCCTCGACCGCCAGGACGGCCCGGATGCCGGGAAAGTCGGGCCGCAGAGCGGCCACCCGGTCGCCGAACTGCCGGTCGTAGACCAGCCCGACGAGCTCGGCCTCGGTGAACAGATAGCGCAGCTCGGCGTCGACGTACCGGTAGTTGATATTCACCGCGATCGCGCGCAGCTTGTAGCAGGCCAGGAAGGTGGCCACAAGCTCGACGGAGTTCCGTCCGTAGGCCCCCACGTGGTCACCAGGGCCGACACCGTTGGCGGCAAGGTAGTGCGCCAGTTTGTTGCTCAGGGCCTCGAGTTCGCGGTAGCTGACCTCGCTGTCGCCGCATGCGATCGCCAGGCGCTGCGGTACCGCGTCGGCGGCATGCTCGAATAGGTCCGCGATGTTCAGCGCCATGGGTATGAAAGTAGAACGTGTTATCGTTCCGGGCAACCCCTTCGGAGCCTAAGGAGGCCTCGCGGTGACCTCGACCCATCCGGAGCCGGGCTCGGACGCACAACCGCAACCGCATGCGCTCGTCGAGCTGCGGGGGCACGTTCTGGTCGTTACCATGAACCGGCCGGAGGTGCGGAACGCGCTGAGCGGGCCGATGATGGCGATCATGCGGCAGGCCTGGGATCAGGTCGACAACGACCCGCAGGTTCGCGTCTGCATCCTGACCGGTGCCGGCGGCGCGTTCTGCGCGGGTGCCGACCTGAAGGCCATGACCGCCTCGCACCCGAGCGACTCGTTCCGCAGCGGCGCCTTCGACCCGGCGGTGATCGAGCCACTGCTCAAGGGCCGTCGGCTGACCAAGCCGCTGATCGCCGCGGTCGAGGGGCCGGCTATCGCGGGCGGTACCGAGATCCTGCAGGCGACCGACATCCGGGTGGCGGGCCGCAGCGCCAGGTTCGGGGTGTCCGAAGCGCGCTGGGGCCTGTTCCCGCTCGGCGGCTCCGCGGTCCGGCTGGTCAGGCAGATCCCGTACACGGCCGCCGCCGACATGCTGCTCACCGGACGTCACATCACGGCCGAAGAGGCGCTGGCCGTCGGCCTGATCGGGCATGTCGTCGAGGACGGCCAGGCGCTGCCCAAGGCGCTCGAGATCGCTGACATGATCGCCGCGAACGGGCCGATCGCGGTCCAGGCCATCCTGCGCACCATCAGGGAGTCCGAGGGCATGGCCGAGAATGACGCGTTCGCACTCGAGGCCAAGCTCGGCATGGCCGTCTTTGCCAGTGAGGACGCCAAAGAGGGGCCGCGGGCCTTCGCGGCGAAGCGCAAGCCAGAGTTCCGCGGCCGCTAGATAGAACGTGTTCTGTTTTTTTGCTGGCGCGTGCTGCTCAGGCGGTTGAAGTGACCCACGAGAACGTGTTTCACTCTGATCCGTGACAAACCCGCTAAGCGCCCCGCTGGAGATCAGCTTCGACTACACCAGGTCGCTCGGCCCAGCGCTCAGCGAGTTCATGACCGCGCTGGCCGACCGGCGGATCGTGGGCTCGCGCAGCGCCGACGGCCGGGTGCACGTGCCGCCCGCCGAATACGACCCGATCACGTTCTCACCGCCCGAGGAGTTCGTGCCGGTCGGTCCCGAGGGCGCGATCATTACCTGGTCCTGGCAGCCCGAGCCGGGGGAGGGCCAGCCGCTTGACCGCCCGTTCGGCTGGGCGCTGATCCGGCTCGACGGCGCGGATACCGGGCTGCTGCACGCCGTGGACGCCGGATCGGCCGACCGGATGCGGACAGGCATGCGGGTACGCCCCCGGTGGGCCGCGCGGCGATCAGGGCACATTCGCGACATCGAGTGCTTCGAGCCGGCCGACGGCCCGAGCCAGCGGACTCCAGCGGCCGAGAGCGAGCCCGTTCCGATCGAAGGCGCCGACGCCGTCACCATGATCAAGACGCCGATCCGGCTGCACTACCAGCACAGTGCGTCAGCCGAGGAGAGCCGGTACCTGCGGGCGCTGCAGGCGGGCAAGATCATCGGGCAGCGCTGCCCCGCCTGCGGGAAGGTCTACGTGCCGCCGCGCGGCGCCTGCCCGACCGACGGAGTGCCGACCACCACCGACGTCGAACTGCCCGACCACGGCACCGTGACGACCTTCTGCGTGGTCAACGTGCCGTTCCAGGGCCAGCGGGTGCCGCCGCCCTACGTCGCGGCCTCGATCCTGCTGGACGGCGCCGACATCGCGTTCCAGCACCTCATCCTGGGCTGCGAGCCCGCCGATGTGCGGATGGGGATCCGGGTCCGGGCGGTGTGGAAGCCGCGGGAGGAGTGGGGGACCACGTCCGAGAACATCAGCCACTTCGAGCCGACCGGGGAGCCCGACGCCCCTTACGACTCCTATGCGCACCACCTGTGAGGGCCAGCACATGAGAGACGTCGCAGTTGTCGGCTTCGCCGAGGCGCCCAGCGTGCGGCGTACCGACGGCACCACCAACGGCGTGGAGATGCTCGTGCCGATCTTCGCCGAAGTGCTGGCGCAGGCCGGGCTGTCCAGGACCGACATCGGGTTCTGGTGCTCGGGCTCGTCGGACTACCTGGCCGGGCGGGCGTTCTCGTTCGTGTCCGCGGTCGACGCCATCGGCGCGTTCCCGCCGGTGATGGAGTCGCACGTCGAGATGGACGGCGCCTGGGCGCTGTACGAAGCCTGGGTCAAGGTGCTGACCGGCGACGCGGACATCGCGCTCGCCTACGGATTCGGCAAGTCATCCGCAGGCAACCTGCGGCGGGTGCTGGCGCTGCAACTCGACCCGTACACGGCCGCTCCACTGTGGCCGGACTCGGTGAGCATCGCGGCCCTGCAGGCGCGGCTGGGTATCGAAAACGGCCTATGGACGGAACGGGCCATGGCCGAGGTGGCCGTCCGCAGCCGGGCCGCGGCGGTATCGAACTCGGCTGCTCAGCTGTCCGGCCCGGTGACCGTCGAGGAGCTACTGAGCATGCCGTTCGTCGCGGATCCACTGCGCGCCCACGACTGCGCGCCGATCACCGACGGGGCCGCCGTAGTGGTGATTGCCGCCGGCGAGCGGGCCGGTGAGCTGTGCGCGCGGCCCGCCTGGATCACCGGGTTCGAGCACCGGATCGACTCCGGTCAGCTCGGTGCGCGTGACCTGACGGGTTCGGAGTCGGCGGCCGCGGCCGGGGCGGCGGCGGGGGCGGGGGGCGTGGAGGTCGCCGAGTTGCACGCGCCGTTCACGCACCAGGACATCGTGCTGCGGGCGGCGCTGGGCCTGGGCGAGAAAACACGGATCAGCCCGTCCGGCGGAGCCCTCGCCGGCAACCCGATGTTCGCCGCGGGCCTTGCTCGCATCGGCTGGGCGGCCAGGCAGATCATGTCCGGCGATGCGGCCAGTGCTCTCGGGCACGCTACCAGCGGTCCGGCGCTGCAGCAGAACCTCGTCTGCGTGCTGGAGGCGCGATGACATCCAAGCAGCGGGCGGCGGTCCTCGGCACCGGCCAGACTCACCATCGCAGCAAGCGACCCGACGTGTCCATCGCCGGCCTGTGCCGCGAGGCGGTGGACCGGGCACTGGCCGACGCGGGGCTGGAACTGGCCGATGTCGACGCCGTGGTGGTGGGCAAGGCGCCCGACCTGTTCGAGGGCGTGATGATGCCGGAGCTGTACCTGGCCGACGCGCTTGGCGCGGTGGGCAAGCCGCTGCTTCGCGTGCATACGGCGGGCTCTGTGGGCGGCGCGACCGGCAATGTAGCGGCCAGCCTGGTGCAGGCGGGGCGGCACCGCCGGGTACTGGCGGTGGCGTTCGAGAAGCAGTCAGAGTCCAACGCCATGTGGGCGCTGTCGATCATGCCGCCGTTCTCGATGCCGCTGCTGGCCGGCGCGGGCGGGTACTTCGCGCCGCACATTCGCTCCTACATCCGCCGCAGCGGCGCGCCGACCCACGTGGGCGCGATGGTCGCGGTGAAGGACCGGCGCAACGGGGCACTTAACCCGTTCGCTCACCTGCAGCAGCCCGACATCACGCTGGAGTCCGTGCAGGCGTCGCCGATGCTGTGGGACCCGGTCCGCTACGACGAGACCTGCCCGTCCTCGGACGGGGCGTGCGCGGTGGTGATCGGCGACCAGGCGGCCGCCGAGCAGTCAGCAGGCCCGGTGGCGTGGATCCGGGCGACGTCGATGCGCACCGAGCCCACGATGTTCTCCGGCAAGGACAACGTGAACCCGCGGGCCGGGTCCGACGCCGCTGCCGCGCTGTGGGCGCAGGCCGGCATCACCAGTCCGCTCGAGCAGATCGACGTGGCCGAGATCTACGTGCCGTTCTCCTGGTTCGAGCCGATGTGGCTGGAGAACCTGGGCTTCGCGCCGGAAGGCAAGGGCTGGCAGTTCACCCAGGCCGGCGAGACCGAGATCGGCGGCACCATCCCGGTCAACCCGTCCGGCGGGGTGCTGTGCTCCAACCCGATCGGCGCGTCCGGGCTGCTGCGGTTCGCCGAGTCGGCGATGCAGGTGATGGGCAAGGCCGGCGCGCACCAGGTGGCCGGGGCGCGGACCGCGCTCGGCCATGCCTACGGCGGCGGCTCGCAGTACTTCTCGATGTGGGTGGTCGCTGACACGCCCGACTGACTTACAGAATGGTGCTTGTGTGATGGTAGACTTCTGTAATGAGCCTGAACATCAAGAGCGAAGAGGCTGAGCAGCTAGCGCGCAACCTGACCGAGCTGACCGGCGAGAGCCTGACCGGTGCGATCACTGTTGCCCTGCGTGAGAGGCTCGAGCGCGTTCGGGATTCTGGCGGCCAGCGAGCGGCCCGGCGCGAAGCACGGTTGCGGGCAATAGCCGCAGATGCGGGCCCGCGATGGGCCCCGGAGTACAGAGACGTCGACCATGCCGAGATGCTTTATGACGAGTCTGGGCTCCCGCGGTGATAGTCGACACCTCGGCGATCATCGCGATCCTGCGAGAGGAGCCTGACGCCGGACGGTACATATCCGCGCTTGCCACCACGCGGCAGCCGCGAGTTTCCGCCGCGACCTACCTTGAGGCCGCCATTGTGGTCGACGCCAATCGCGATCCGGTGCTCAGCGGCCGCTTCGACGACCTCGTCACCGAGGCCGAATTGCTCATCGAGCCTGTCACCGAGCACCAGGCGCAGCTCGCCCGTCGGGCTTACCGTGATTTCGGCAAGGGCAGCGGGCACCCGGCCGGGCTAAACTTCGGCGATTGCTTTGCCTACGCGCTTGCCCGGACGACCGGCGAGGCGCTGCTGTTCAAGGGCGACGACTTCAGCCATACCGATGTGCGGTCGGCCTGAACCCGCCCGGGCCAGCGGTCAGCGGTAACTGACCGGAAGCCGCTTGACGCCGTTCAGCCAGCCCGAGCGCAGCCGCTGCGGGTCGCCGGCCTTGCTGATGTCCGGCATCGCGTCGGCGATCGCGTTGAACATCAGGTCGATCTCCAGCCGGGCCAGGTTCGCGCCCAGGCAGTAGTGCGCGCCGGTGCCGCCAAATCCGACGTGCGGGTTGGGGCTGCGCAGGATGTCGAAGTGCTCGGGGCGGTCGAAGACGTCCTCGTCGAAGTTGGCCGACCGGTAGAACAGGCCGACCCGCTGGCCCTTGCTGATCGGCTGGCCGCCGAGCTCGGTGTCCCTGGTGGCCGTTCGCTGGAATGCCGTGACCGGCGTAGCCCAGCGCACAATCTCGTCGACGGCGGTCTCGGGCCGCTCGGACTTGAACAGCTCCCACTGGTCCGGGTTGTCGAGGAAGGCCAGCATGCCGTGCGAGATCGCGTTGCGGGTGGTCTCGTTCCCCGCCACCGCGAGCAGGATGACGAAGAAGCCGAACTCGTCGGAGGACAGCTCATCCCCGTCGACCTGGGCGCTGACGAGCTTGGTGACGATGTCGTCGCGCGGGCAGGCGCGGCGGTCCTCCGCCATCAGCATGCTGTAGGTGAGGATCTCGACCGAGGCGGCCTCGCCGTCGCCCTCGAATTCCGGGTCGTCGTAGCCGACCATCTCGTTGGACCAGCTGAACAGCTTGTGCCTGTCCTCCTGCGGCACGCCCATCAGCTCGGCGATCGCCTGCAGCGGCAGCTCGCAGGCCACGTCGGCGACGAAGTCGCCCGAGCCTTTCTCGACTGCCTCCCTGACGATCTTCCTGGCCCGGTCGCTCAGCACGCCGCGCAGGTTGCTGATCGCCCGCGGCGTGAAGCCCCTGGACACGATTCCGCGCATCTTGGTGTGGTGCGGCGGATCGATGTTGAGCATGATCACTCGCTGCAGCTCGACCTGATCACGGGTGTTGCCGCTCAGGAACCGGATGATCGCGCCGTTCTCGTAACTGGACCAGGTGTCCGAGTCCCTGGAGACCGCGACCACGTCCCTGTGCTTGGTGACCGCCCAGAACCCGTCGTCGTTGAAGCCCATGTCGGACGGCTGCGGGTTCCATCGGACTGGCGCTGCCCGCCGCAGCTCGGCGAACTCCTCTTGCGGGAGGCGGCGGGCGTACAGGTCAGGGTCGGTCAGGTCGAAGCCAGGCGCTAGCTGCGGCTCAGCCATGACGGGGCCTCCTGGATCTGTAACGTGTTCTAGTGGGATTCAAGCACGCCGGGCGCCGGCGGTGAATGGGCAAGGTCTCGAAATTTCCAGAACACGTTCTAGTATGGGGTCAGCCGACAGACAGGAGCTGGCGTGGCTACTGCAGTGATTGTCGAGGCCGTCAGGACCCCGATCGGGAAGCGGCGCGGCGCGCTCGCGGGACTACATCCAGCGGAGCTGCTCGGCCAGGCCCAGACCGCCGTGCTGGAGCGAGCAGGCCTCGACGCGGCCGAGGTCGAGCAGATAGCAGGCGGCTGCGTCACCCAGGCGGGCGAGCAGGCGGGGAACGTGACTCGCACTGCCTGGCTCAACGCGGGAATGCCGATCCAGGCGGGCTGCCAGACCCTGGATGCCCAGTGCGGCTCGGCCCAGCAGGCCGTGCACCTCATCGCGGGCCTGATCGCGGCCGGCGCCATCGACGTCGGGATCGGCTGCGGGGTGGAGGCGATGAGCCGGGTCGGGCTCGGCGCCAACATCGGCACCGGCATCGGGACGCCGCGGCCCGGCTCCTGGACCGTCGACATGCCGAACCAGTTCCAGGCCGCGGAGCGGATCGCGCAGCGCCGCGGCATCAGCCGGGCCGACCTGGACGCGTTCGGCCTGCGGTCCCAGCGCAACGCCCAGCGGGCATGGGCCGAGGGCAGGTTCGACCGCGAGGTCGCCGGGGTCAAGGCGCCGGTGCTAGACGGCGAGGGCCAGCCGACCGGCGAGGTCAGTGACGTAGCCAGGGACCAGGGCCTGCGGGACACCACTCCAGAGGGGCTGGCCGGGCTGAAGCCGGTGCTGCCCGGCGGCCTGCACACGGCGGGCACGTCGTCGCAGATCTCCGACGGCGCGGCCGCGGTGCTGCTGGTAAGCGAGGAGCGGGCGCGGGAGCTTGGGCTGCGGCCCAGGGCGCGGATCGTGTCCCAGGCGCTGATCGGGGACGAGCCGTACTACCACCTGGACGGGCCGGTCGCCGCGACCGCCCGGGTCCTGAAGCGCAGCGGGATGACGATCGCGGACATCGACCTGTTCGAGGTTAACGAGGCATTCGCCTCGGTAGTGCTGTCCTGGCTGAGCCAGCACAACCCCGACCCGGACAAGGTCAACGTGAACGGCGGCGCGATTGCCCTGGGCCACCCGGTCGGCAGCACCGGTTCGCGGCTGCTCACGACCGCACTGCACGAACTCGAGCGCCGGGACGCCAGCACCGCCTTGATCTCCATGTGCGCTGGCGGCGCCATGGCTACCGCGACGATCATCGAGCGACTGTAGGGCAGGCGCTCCGCTACGTCGCCGCCGCGTCAAGCAGGTCCTTGGTCAGGACCGAGCGCATGGTTAGGCCGGCCTCGGCGAGCTTGAGCGTGCCGTAGGTCTTGGCCTGCTTGCGGATGAACAACGCGGGTAGCCCGGTCAGCTGGCTCAGCATGGTCGCGAGGGGAACACCGCCGAGTTCCAGGCCGCCGAGCATGTCGGCGCTGGCCGGCACCAGCGCCAGCATGTGGCCTGCCAGCCGGGCCAGGGTCTGCAGTCCCTGGCCCGGCATCGGCGCCTACCGTCCTGCGCTACTTCTTGATCCGGTAACTGAACGGGATCGAGGCGAGCGAGTCGCCGTTCGGCAAGCCGAAAATGCCGGTCAGGCCGGCCAGGTTGGCATCGCCGACGTACAGGACGCCGGACTGGGTCGAGCCGACCCGACCACTCGCCGTGATCTTGACAGTGATGGTGGCGCTGCCGCCGGCTGGCACGTAGACCGGCGAGAACGTACTGGTCACGCCGTTGACGAACGACCACAGGTTGCCCGTGGATGAGGTAACCGCTGGGTCGAACGCCTGCAGCACTGCGGTGACCGTCGCCGATGCGGTGGCCGCCGGCGCCCCGGTGGCGGGGTACGGCCCGATCTCAGCCGGGTTGAGCAGCCACAGCCCCGGACTGATCTCGTTGCTGCTGAACGTGAGGCTGGCCGTGTTACCCGACTGAGTCCCCTCCAGGTCCGGGTCACCAGGGAAGTACTCAGAGTCGAAGTTCACCGGCACACTGCCGCTGAGGATCTCACGCAACTGCGTGGTCCCGGCCGGCACGAAGTAGTAGGGGAAGGGGTCGCCGCCGATGGAACTCGTGGCCGGCCGCGGCAGGGCCATGTCGGCCGCGTCGACGCCCGAGTTCTGGTTCGGCAGGGTGAGCGACTCGCTCGCATGCAGGCGCGGATCGACGAAGTACGCCTCCGGCGACTGGCCTGAATTGTGAACGAACACGTGGAAGGTATAGGTCTTTCCCTTCTTCAGCGCGCTGCCGTGCGGCAGGTTGGCGTGGATGGGCAGCTTGCCGAAGCTGATGGTGCCGGAGAAGGGCTCGGACAGTTCCAGCCCGCTTACCGGGTTCTGCCACTGCAGGAGCAGCGTCCAGGTGCCGGCCTGCGGGTTCGCGTGGTACAGGTCCGCCGACAGTGTGCTCTCCGGCTGGTCCTTGCTGTTGTAGGTGACGTTGGTCGAGTACCCGAGGTTCGCGCCATCCGGCGCGATGAGCTGGGCGATGACCAGGTCGTTCGGATCGGTGGCCAGCGTGATGGTGGCGTGCACCGCCTTCGCGCCTCTGGGCACGTTGAATACGTAGTCGCTCTCCTGGGCCGGCCAGAATTCGCGGCCGTTGCCGCCGGTCAGGATCCCGCTGAACCTGCCGCCCCGGCGGCTGGTGGCGATGGCGGTGCGCACCACGACGGGAACCGTCAGCTGACGGTGACTGGCCGAGATCACGACGGACTGCTCGGTGTCTCCTGCTGCCGGCGGGCTGGTCAGGCGCAGCCTGGCCGATCCGGACTGGCCGGGGCCGAGCTTCAGGACGGCCGGGCTTATCGGCGCCGCCGGAGCGTACCTGGCGGTGCTGGCTTCCCACTGGATCGGACCGCTGGTGCCAATGCCTCCCGTGGTCGCGCCGTTCTGCTCGGTGAAGAATACGGCTGTCCATGTGCCCGGCGGCGGGTTAGCCACCTGCACATTGCCGTAGTCGGCCAGGCCCTGCGGAAGCGAGTAGCCGGCGTAGCTGCCGTTCGGCTCGAGCAGCGCGAAATGCAGCACCGAAGTCTGGCCGACATCCTGGTAGTTCGCGGAGAAACTCAGCCGGGACAGCCCGGATGTGGCCGGCACGGTGAAGTGCTCTGTCTGGTACACCTCGGTAACGCCGTCCCAGATCTGGAAGGTGCCCGTGTTGGCCGGGCAAGCCGAGGTGGCAGTTCCCGGCTGCATGCAGAACGAGCCTGACTGGCTCCCGACCTGGTCGGTCAGCGCCCGCGTGGCCAGCCGCACGCTCACCGGGTGCGAGCTTGTGTTGGTGACCGAGATCGCGCGGGTTGCGGTGGCGCCCGGCTTCTGCGTCACGTTGACCTGGCCGGGGCCGACGAGCAGCCCGCCGTCCGCGGCACCGTGGCCGGCCCCGATGGACCTGGCCAGCTTCACCGCGGCGACGACATTCAGCAGCCCGGCACCCTGCTGGGTGGCCGGCGCGCCGATGTCGGTAGCGCTGCTCATCAGGATCTGCTTGACCAGCGCTGGGGTCGGGTCGGTGCCGCCGTGCGCTTGCGCGTAGGCCTGGATCACGTCCGCGGCCGCACCGGCGGTCAGCGGCGAGGACTCGCTCGTCCCGCCGGTCAGCTCGATCGGCGAGCCCGCGCCGTTCAAGTTGGTGCAGTCGGCGTACAGCGCGGTGTCGGCGTCGCACAGGGCCCAGTTGAGGTCGCCAGGTGCCACCAGGTCGACGGTGCTGCCCGCCTCGTCAACCCCGCCGGAAGACAGGCTGGAGATGTTGTTGTCCACGAACCTGCCGTTCGCGCCGGGCACGTTGATGCCGCCGTAGGTGGTCTGCGCGTAGGCCCGGAACGTGGTCGTGGCGCCGACGCTGATCACGTTGGGGTCGGTCGATGGCGGGCTGACCGTGTTGGTGTAGCCGGCGTCGTAGGAGCACGCGACGACGGTGACTCCGGCGGCGACGGCCGCGTCATCGGCCATCCGGACCGCATCCGCGGCCAGGTCGGGGAAGTTGGCCGAGGAGAACGACTCGTTGATCACCTTGGCGCCGCTGGCGACCGCATAGTTGATCGCCTGGAAGAACCCGGAGGTCGTGGTGTCGTTGTTCTGCGCGAACACCTTGAGCGCGAGCACCGTGGCGCCTGGTGCCACGCCCTGAATCCTGATGTCGCAGCCCGCGGGCAGCGGATGTGCGGTGCTGACGAACTGCGACAGGTCATAGGTGTCGTTGCCCTGTGCGGCAATCGAGCTGGCGTCCAGGAACGCCTCGCCGCCTGCGGTGGGCGCGTTCACGCCGTCGCTTGAGAAGTCCTCCTCGGTGACGACCGGCGAGCCGGCGGGCGAGCCGGCCGAGGCGAACGCCGGATTACGCTGGAAGTCGGGGTTGGCCGGGTTAATGCCATCGGCGAGCAGGGCAACTTTCACGCCCGCGCCGTCGTAGCCCAGTTCGTTCGCTTGCACGGACTGGACGTTGAACAACGCCTCGGGATTCAGCTGCGGGTGCGCTGCGGTGCCGCAGACCCTGGACAAGCCGGCGCCGGCGGCACCGTTCTTGCCCGTGGCCTGCGTCACGGCCGGCAGGGTCGGGCCGGGGATTAGCTGATTTGGAATCACCTCAGCCACTGCGGGATTGGCCGCAAGGGTGCTCGCGCTGGCCGCCGACATCTTGGCGATCACGGCGTTGACCAGGCTCGTGGTGGCGACGACGCTAGCGCCAAGCGAGCGGACCTGCCGCATGACCGGCGCCTGCTGGCTGCGTACCGCAGCGCGCCTGGCCGCCGACCTGGCGTTCAGCTTCGTATTCTGGTTGCGCAGGATGATGATGTACTCATGGCCGGCCGCGCCGACGGCGCTGCCCTGGTGCGCGGCGGCGACCGCGGCGCCAGCGGGCACGAGCCCTAATGCAACTGCTGCAGGTACCACTCCTACGACGAGCCACTTCTTGAGCATGCCCGAACGCATCCTTAACCTCCCGCATGGTTAAGCATCGACAGATGGGATCGCAGCCACACTAAACCCGGCCTGCAGCGATAGAAAGCACTCCTTTCCCGGTAAATGCGGGTCAGGCGTGCTGGCTGCTGACCGAGATGACTTCTCCGGTCAGGTAGGAGGCGTAGTCGCTGGCCAGGAAGACCATCACGTTGGCCACTTCGGCCGGATCCGCTCCCCGTCCGAACGCCTCCCGGCTGGCAAGGTCGTCGAGCAGGTCCTGGCTCATGACCTTGGCGAGGAACGGATGGGTGGCCAGGCTCGGAGCCACCGCGTTCACGCGGATACCGTGGCTGGCGACATCCATCGCGGCGCACCGCGTCAGCGCCATCACCCCGGCCTTAGCCGCCGCGTAGTGCGCCTGGCCCTCCTGGGCGCGCCAGCCGAGCACCGACGCGTTGTTCACCACCGCGCCGCCGTGGCCCTGGACGACCATCTGGCGCAGCGCCGCCCTGGTGCACCGGAACGTGCCGTTCAGCGTGACGTCGAGTACCCGCAGCCATTGCTCGTCGCTCATTTCCAGTACCGAAGCGGTGCCGCCGAGGCCGGCGTTGTTCACCATTACGTCGATTCGACCGTAACGGGCCACCGCCCCGGCTATCAGCCCCGCGACCTGATCTTCGTCGGTGACGTCGCAGGTAGTAGCCCAGACTCGGGCCGCGCCGTAGGCGGCGGACAGCACGTCGCGCTGGGCGGCCAGCCTGGCCGCGTGCTGATCGCTGAGTGCGACCCGCGCGCCCTCCTCGAGGCAGCGCCGGGCGGCGGCCGAGCCGATACCCGCGCCAGCCGTCGCGGTGATCACGACGACCTTGCCAGCGAGCAGGTCATGGCCACCCTCGGGAAGGGCCGGGGCAATCATGGCGACGCCGGCCTGGGCAGGCCAAGTGCTCGCTGGGCGATGATGCCGCGCTGGATCTCCTGCGACCCGCCGTAGATGGTGTCGGCGCGGCTGAAGAGGTACAGCCGCTGCCAGTCGTCCAGGTCGTAACCGGGCCCCTTGGCCAGCATCGATGCGGGTCCGAGCACCTGCATGGCCAGCTCGCCGAGATCGCGGTGCCAGCGCGACCAGATCATCTTGACCACCGAGGCGCCGCCCGCGGCTGCCTCGCCGTCCGGGCTGTCCAGCATGGTCAGCATCTGCTCACGCATCACCTGCAGGCCGATCCATGCCCTGGCCAGCTTGTCTCGCAGCAGCGGGTCGCGAGCGGCCCCGCTGCGGCGGGCGACGGCGATCAGCGCGTCAAGCTCGCGCTGGTAACCGACCTGCTGGCCGAGAGTCGACACCCCGCGCTCGATGGCCAGCGTGGCCATGGCGACTCGCCAGCCCTCGCCGGGCTGGCCGACGATCATGTCGCGGCCCGTGCGCGCGCCGTCGAAGAACACCTCGCTGAACTCCGAGGTGCCGGTGAGCTGGCGAATCGGCCGGACGGTGACACCCTGCTGTTTCATCGGAACGAGCAGGTATGACAGGCCGGCCGACCGTCGCGAGCCGGCCTCGGTCCTGGCGAGCAGGAAACACCAGTCGGCGACGTGCGCCAGCGAGGTCCACACCTTCTGCCCGGTGACGACCCACTCGTCGCCGTCCAGCCGGGCCGAGGTAGTCAGCGACGCCAGGTCGGAGCCGGCGCCGGGCTCGGAGTACCCCTGGCACCACAACTCACCGGCCGCCGCGATTGGCGGCAGGAACCGCCGCTTCTGCTCGGGCGTGCCGAAGGCAAGAACCGTCGGGCCCAGCAGTTCCTCGCCCATATGGCCGACCCTGGCGGGAGCGTCGCTGCGGGCGTACTCCTCGTGGAAGATGACCTGCTGTGCGAGTGTCGCGTCGTGGCCGCCGTACTCGGCTGGCCAGCCTAGGCAGGTCCACCCGGCCGCGGCCAGGTGCCTGTTCCAGGCCAGCCGTCGCTCGAAATGCTCGTGCTCGCGCCCCGGCCCGCCCTGGCCGCGTAGCTCGGCGAATTCGCCGGTCAGGTTCTCCGCCAGCCACCGCCGCACGCGCTCGCGGAACTCCGAGTCATCGCCAGTCAGCTGCACAGCCACCTCCGCGCCAGCAAACCCTACCAAGTAAGCTCGCCCTACCAAGCACTTGCTTGCTTCAAGGAGCCGAGTGAAACTGAGCCCGGTGAAACTGACGATCCCTGCGGCCGTGGACTCCGCAGCCAGCTTGTTCGGCGAGCAGACCGCGATAGCCGAGCCGGGCGGACCCCGGCTGACCTATGCCGAGCTGCGGGAGCGGGTCCGCGGGGTGGCGGGCGCGTTCGTCGGGCAGGGCATCGAGCCGGGGGACCGGGTAGCCATCTGGTCGCCTAATACCTATCACTGGGTGCTTGGCGCCCTGGGCGCGCTGTATGCCGGCGCAATTCTCGTGCCGGTGAACACCCGGTTCACCGGAGGAGAAGCGCTGGACATCATCGGCCGCAGCGGAGCTCGCGCGCTGCTGGTAGCCGACCACTTCCTCGGCGCCGACCGGCTCGGTGCGCTGCATGCCGCGGCAGCGCAGGAGTCGGCAGGCCGGCTCGGACGGCTGGACCTTGTCGTCCGGGTGCCGATCGGGCTCAGCCCGGCTGCGGGCGAGACTCGTCCGCCCCAGCCGCTGGCGTGGGACGAGTTCGAGCGGGCGGGCGCAGCGCACGGGCCGGCCGCGATCGAGCGGGCCCAGGCGGTCGAGCCGGAGCAGGTCAGCGACATCCTGTTCACGTCGGGCACCACCGGGCGCAGCAAGGGCGCGATGAGCGCTCATTTCCAGTCCCTGAACGTGGCGCGGGCGTGGGCCGAGTGCGGCGAGGTCACAAGCGGCGACCGCTACCTGGTGCTGAACCCGTTCTTCCACAGCTTCGGCTACAAGGCAGGCATCCTGGTCTGCCTGCTGACGGGGGCGACCATCGTGCCGCAACTGGTCTACGACCCGCTGCGGGCCATGGAGCTCATCGAGTCCGAGCGGATCACCGTGCTGCCTGGCGCGCCCACTATCTACCAGACGATCCTGGATCACCCGGGCCGGGCCAAGCTGGACCTGTCCAGCCTGCGGCTCGCGGTCACCGGCGCGGCGGTCGTACCGGTCGCGCTCGTCGAGCGGATGCAGTCCGAGCTCAGCTTCGACACGGTGCTCACCGCCTACGGTCTGACCGAGGCGGTTGTGGCCACGATGTGCCGGCCCGGCGACGACCCGAAGGTCGTCGCCACGACCTCCGGGCGGGCGACCGCGGGATTCGAGGTCAGGCTGGCCGGGACCGACGAGTCAGGCGCAGGCGAGATCCTGCTCCGCGGGCCGAACCTGATGCGCGGCTACACCGGCGACCCGGCCGCGACCAGCGCGGCCATCGATGCCGACGGCTGGCTGCACACCGGTGATGTCGGGACGCTGGATGCCGACGGCAACCTCGCCATCACCGACCGGCTGAAGGACATGTATATCTGCGGCGGCTTCAACGTCTACCCGGCCGAGGTCGAGCAGGCGCTGGCACGGCTTGACGGCGTCGCGGAGTCCGCCGTCATCGGCGTGCCTGATGCCCGGCTCGGCGAGGTGGGCAAGGCCTTCGTCGTGACCAGGCCAGGTCACGAGCTGACCGCTGACGACGTGGTCGCCTTCTGCCGGGGCCGGCTGGCCAACTTCAAGGTGCCGAGGCAGGTCGAGTTCCGCACGGAACTGCCACGCAACCCGTCAGGCAAGCCGCTCAAGCGCCTGCTCAGGGAGGAATCAGCATGACAGACGAGGAAGCAGTCGTCCGCTACGAGGTCCGCGGCCGGACCGCGGTGATCACGCTGAACCGGCCCCGTTACCGTAACGCGCAGAATTCGGCGGTCACCTATGCGCTCGACGCGGCGTTCCAGCGGGCCGTGGGCGACGACGAGATAGCCGTCATCGTGCTGGCAGGCGAGGGCGAGCATTTCTGCGCCGGCCACGACATCGGCACGCCTGGCCGGGACGTCGACAAGTCCTTCGACCGCCAGGCCGTGATCTGGTGGGATCACGTGGGCAAGCAGGGCGCCGACTCCAGGTACGCCAGGGAGATGGAGGTCTACCTGGGCATGTGCCGGCGCTGGCGGGAACTGCCCAAGCCCACGATCGCGATGGTGCAGGGCGCGTGCATCGCCGGCGGCCTGATGCTCGCCTGGGTGTGCGACCTGATCGTGGCGTCCGACGATGCGTTCTTCGCCGACCCGGTGGTGCGGATGGGCATACCAGGGGTCGAGTACTTCGCGCATCCGTGGGTGCTCGGACCGCGGTTCGCCAAGGAGATGCTCTTCACCGGCGACCGGTTCTCCGCCGCCCGCGCGTACGAGCTCGGCATGGTCAGCCGGGTAGTGCCGCGTGGTGAGCTCGCCGAGGCCGCGCTCGCGCTGGCCGAGAAGATCGCGGCCATGCCGCAGTTCGGCCTCGCGCTGGCTAAGCGTGCGGTGAACCAGTGCGAGGACCAGATGGGCATGCGCAACGGGATGGACTCGGTCTTCGGCCTGCACCACGTCGCGCACGCGCACAACGCCGAGACCGGAGCGGATTCGCTGGCCGGGATGGACGCCAGGTCGATGAAGAAGGCCTCCGGGTGAACCTGGACCTCGACCCGCCGGTGCAGGCATTCAGGGCGGAGGTAGCCGGCTGGCTGGCTGAGCACGTTTCCGCGGAAACGCTGCCGTCGGTAGATACCGCCGAGGGATTCGCGCAGCACCGCGCGTTCGAGGCGCAGCTAGCGGCCGCGCGGCTGGCGGCGGTGTCCTGGCCGGCGCGGTACGGCGGCCGCGACGCCTCCCTGCTGGAATGGCTGGTCTTCGAGGAGGAATACCACGCCGCAGGCGGCCCGGTCCGGGTCGGCCAGAACGGCCTGTTCGTGCTCGCGCCCACGCTTCTCGCGCACGGCACCGCGGAGCAGAAGGCACGGATCCTGCCCGCGATGGCGCGGGCGGACGAGGTCTGGGCCCAGGCCTGGTCCGAGCCGGAGGCCGGCAGCGACCTGGCTAGCCTTCGATCCAGGGCCGTCCCTGCCGACGGTGGCTGGCTGCTGTCGGGCCAGAAGACGTGGAGCTCGCGCGCGGCATTCGCGGACCGGGCGTTCGGCCTGTTCCGCTCGGATCCGGACGCGCCGCGGCACCAGGGGCTGACCTATGTCATGTTCGACCTGCACGCACCCGGAGTGACGGTGCGGCCGATCCCGCAGCTGGACGGCGAGACCGGGTTCGCCGAGATCTTCCTGGACGAGGTCTTCGTTCCCGATCGCGATGTCATCGGGGGACGCGGCGACGGCTGGCGGATAGCGATGAGCTCGGCCGGCCATGAACGCGGCCTGTCCTTGCGCAGCCCAGGGCGCTTCACCGCCGCGGCGGCGCGGCTGACCGGGCTGTGGCAGCGGGCCGGTGGTCCGACGGATGGCTCACTGGCCGAGCGGGTCGCGGATGCCTGGATCGGCGCGCGCGCTTACCAGCTGTACGGGTACGGCATCGCCAGCAATCCGGCCGCGGGGACCGGGGCGCAGGCGAGCCTGGGCAAGGTGTTCTGGTCCGAGCTCGACCTGACGATGCACCAGACCGCGCTGGACTTGCTCGGCCCGCGGGCGGAACTGCGCGACGGTGCGGACGCCCGCTGGCTGGACGGATACCTGTTCGCGCTGGCCGGCCCGATCTATGCGGGCACGAACGAGATCCAGCGCTCGGTGATCGCCGAGCGGCTGCTGGGGCTGCCCCGATGACGGCCGAGGTCCGCGGCTGATGGACTTCGCCTTGTCCGCCGAGCAGCGGCAGTTCGCCGCCAGCCTGCACGACCTGCTCGCCGCCGCGGACGGGCCGGCCGCGGCGCGGAGCTGGGCGGCGGGCGACCGCAAGCCGGGCCTGGAGATCTGGCGGTCGCTGGCCGGCGCAGGCGTGACCGGGCTCATGGTGGCGCCGGAGCACGGCGGCCTGGGCGGGGATCCTGTCGATCTCGTTGTCGCCTGCGAGGAACTCGGTCACCACGCCGTCCCCGGCCCGGTCGCGGAGTCGCTCGCCGCAGTGCCGCGGCTGCTCGCAGCACTGCCCGGCCCGTCCGCCGAACGGTGGCTTCGGCAGCTCGCTGACGGCGAGCTGATTGCCACGCTGGCCGCGGAGCCGTGGCTGCCGTTCGCCGCGGACGCCGACGTCGCCGGCCTGGTGCTGCTCGCCAGCACGGCTGATGGCGTCGTGCGCGTCGCGACCGTCGGCCTGACCCGCAGGTCGGTGGACGCGGCGCGGACGCTGGCCGAGGTCAGCGGCGGCGAGGCAGTTGCCGACGGCCCCGTGGTGGCGGGCGCGGTGGAGCGGGCGCTGGATTTGGGCGCGCTGGCCGGCGCGGCCCAGTTGCTCGGCGCGGGCCGGGCGCTGCTCGAGGCGACCGCCAGGCACGCCCGTCAGCGGGTCCAGTTCGGCCAGCCGGTCGGTGCGTTCCAGGCGGTCAAGCACCACCTGGCTGATGTGCTGATCGGCCTGGAGTTCGCCCGGCCGCTGCTCTACGGCGCAGCGATCTCGCTGGCCGCCCGCGACGTGTCGGCGGCCAAGGTGGCCTGCGCCGATGCCGCGAGCCTGGCGGCTAGGACCGCCCTGCAGGTGCACGGCGCCATCGGCTATACGGCCGAGCACGACGTCAGCCTGTACCTGACCAGGGTGCGTGCGCTGGCCCCGGCGTGGGGCAGCCAGGCCGAGCACCGCCGCCGGGTGCTGGCCGCGCTGACCGGCGCAGGCAGCTAGCCGTGCGTGACACCGCCGAGCAGCAGGCGCTTCGCGCCGCAGTGCGCGGGCTCATCGCCACCCATCGGGCGCGGTCAGGGACGGCCGCCGGTGACCTCAGCCTGTGGCAGCGGCTGTGCCGCGAGATCGGCGTCGCGGGCCTGTCGGTGCCTGAGCGTTTCTGCGGTGCCGGCGGGGGGCCAGTCGAGGTCCACATCGCGGCCGAGGAACTCGGCCGGGCGCTGGCCTGCACGCCGATGCTCGGCTCGGCCGTGCTGGCGACCCAGGCTCTGCTGGCCTCTGGCGACGAGGCCGCCTGCGCCGTCTTCCTGCCGGCGATGACCGCCGGCACGACCATAGCCGCGCTGGCCTGGACCACGGCGGAGGGACGCTGGGACATCGGCGAGGTAGCCTGCCGGGCCACGGCTAAGACGGGCGGCGACTGGATCATCGACGGCGAGGCCCATTACGTGCTGGACGGTGACCGGGCGACGGTGCTGCTCGTTCCCGCCCTGATGCCCGCCGGAATCGGACTGCTCGCGGTGCAGCCAGCTCAGCCGGCGGTGACCTGTAGCCCGTGCACCAGCGTGGACCAGACCCGGCGGCTGGCGGTGGTCAGGCTGGACGGCGCGGTCGGCCAGCGAGTCGGCACGCTCGCGGGACTGGCAGCGGCCAGGGACGCCGCCTGCATCGCGCTGACCGCGGAGCAGGCCGGGGCGGCGGCCCGCGCCCTCGAGATCACTGTCGAGTACACCAGGGCCAGGGTGGCTTTCGGCCGGCCGATCGGGAGCTTCCAGGCGCTCCAGCACCGGATGGCCGACCTGCACGTGCTTGTCCAGACGGCCAGGTCCGTCTCGTACGCGGCCGCCGGGGCGCTCGCCCGCGGCGCAGCGGACGTGCCGCTGCGGGCGGCGACGGCGAAGGCGTACTGCTCCGAGGCCTTGCAGCGGGTCAGCGCCGAGATGATTCAGCTGCATGGCGCGATCGGCATGACCTGGGAGCACGACGCGCACCGTTACTTCAAGCGGGCGCATGGCGATGCCCAGCTACTCGGCAGGCCTGCCGACCACATCGCCCGGATCGCGGCCGCGGTGATCGACGGCTGACACTGCGGGCGCGGATGTGACGTAGGTCACAATCCCGCGAGTAACGGGTGCGCGGGCCGCGGCGCTGTAGTCGGTGTTGTCACGGCCTCACCACCGATCGAGGCCCAACCTGAAGGAGAACAATGCGCGTATCTAAGTCCCTCGCGGCCAGGGTCGGCGCTGTTGTCGCGACCGCGGCGATCGCGGTGTCCGGTGCGGCGGCAGTGGCCAACGCATCGACGCCTGCCACGGCGAAGGTCAAGACGCCCACCACGCTGGTTGCCACGGCCGGACCCGGCCACATCCGGCATCACCGCTATCCGCACACGGTTGCCTGGATCAAGGGCCAGCTGACTTCCAACACCACCCCGGCCGGCCAGGTGTCCGGCGCGCGCGTCTTCCTGAAGCGAGAGGGCCGCAAGGGCCACTTCTACGTGGTGCAGATCGGCCGCACCGGCCGCTTCGGCTACGTCCGGTTCCGCGTCCACGGCCTGCGCAAGGGTGCGACCTTCGAGCTGGTATTCCGCGGCAACCGTAACTTCGCCGCGTCGAAGAGCAACGTGATCACGATCGCGCCGGTTACCAAGTAAATCAAGGCCGCTGTCGCACACCGGCGGGCATGTCACGGGTTGGCTGAGATATCCCCCGGGCACGCCCGCCAGTGTGCGACCCTTATCGGCGCGATGGCGAGTGAGATTGATGTGCTGGACGAGGCTCTGGCCAGGGCGTGCACAGGTGACGAGGCCGGGTTTCTTGACCTCTGGCGCAGCTTGCAGCCACCGCTTCTGCGCTTTCTGCGGGTCCTAGGCTGTGATGACCCCGACGACGTGGCTAGTGAGACCTGGCTGCAGGTCGTCAGGGACATGCACCGGTTTTCTGGTGGCCACGTGGACTTCCGGCGCTGGATTTTCACCATCGCCCGGCACCGGGCTATCGACGCCGCCCGCGCCCGGTCCCGGCGTCCGGTCAGCCCGGTGAGCATCGGCCTCGACGTGCTGGCTGACGCTCAGCTCGTGGAGGACCAGGTACTTGACGGCATATCGGCTCGCGGGGCGGTTGCCTTGCTGGCCAGCCTGTCCAGAGACCAGGCCGAGGCCGTGGCGCTGCGGGTGATCGCCGGGCTGGACACGCCGGACGTGGCCAGGATCCTTGGCAAGTCGGCCGGTGCGGTCCGCGTCGCGCTGCATCGCGGGCTGAAGACCCTCGCCGACGACCCGTCGGTACGGGCGCTGGCGGCCAGGCCGGCCGGTCCGGTGCCGCCAGGGCCGACCTTCCCGACGCTGGAGGAGGTGGACTAATGACCTCGGGCTTTCCAGCCGACCTAGGCCCGGCCGAGCCGGGACTCGATCAGCTGCTCGCAGCGCTGACCAGCGGCCCCACGGCCGATGAACTGGCAGGCGAGCAGGCGGCGCTGGCCATGTTCCGGGCCAACATCCACCCTCCGGTACCCGCCGCAGCCGCCGCAGCTACGGCAATCCTCCCGGTGCCGCGTCCTACCAGGCGGCGGCGAGCGCCGAGCCTGCAGCGCTGGCGGCTGGCGGCCGCCGGCATGACGGTGGCACTGGTCGGCGGTTTCGCCGCGGCCGCGTACGCCGCAGTGCTCCCCGCGCCGGTTCAGCACGCTGCCTACCAGGCGTTCCACGTCCTTGGGGTGCCGGACTCTAGGCACAGCGGCGCCGCCGCGGTCACGCACCATGGCCGGTCGTCGAGCTCGCACCCCGGCTCCCACCGAGGCGGGCCAGGCCCGTCGCACTCGGCGCCGTCGCACTCGGCGGCGGGATCACCCGCCCCGTCGCCGTCCGCCACCGCGGCCTCGTCCGGGACCCCCGCCAATTCGTCGGCGCCGCCAGGACCGGCCACCATCACGGCGGCCGCGGTCGCCAGCCAGATCGCGGCCGGCGACTCGGTCACCATCGACGGCCAGCTCACCAGGGCGGGCAAGGCAGTCAGTGGCGTGACGGTCAGGCTGTGGGTACGTCCGGCCGGCCACCTGAGCTGGCGGTTCGCCGGGCAGGCAACGACCGGAGCCCAGGGCACGGTTGCCATCACCACGGCTGCTCTCACGACCAACGCGAGGTTCCGGCTCACCGACCCCGACGGTCCGGTCAGCCCGCCGGTCACCGTGACGGTGGTGCCTCAGATCACGGTGCAGCTGACGCCCGGCTCGCGCGGGGTGAAGGACTACCTGGCCGTCGCCACTGTGTACGCCCGGCGCGGCGATACCGTGGTGCTGCAGGCCGACAGCAACGGGACCTGGGTGGACCTGCGTGAGCGGCGGCTGAATGCCGCAGGCCGGACCGTGTTCGTGCTCGGCGCGCGGCAGCTGAAAGGCGATGCGGTGCAGGTAGTCCTCCTGGCCACCGGCCGCCACGCCGCCGCCGTCAGCAACCAGGTCACCGTTCCGGCGCCGACCTAGCCCTAGGAGTCGGCGATGACCAGGCAGTATCCGACGTCGAGGCGGTCGCGCTCGAGCAGGTCGGCGTGGTCACGCTGCCAGCGACCGCTGTCCAGGTCGCTGGCTAGCCGCGCAAGCCCGGCAGCGAGTACATCCTCGCCGGTCCTGGCCAGCAGTGAGATCCCGGCCCGCACGGTGGGGTCCAGGTAAGCCTGCGGCCGGCGCCAGTAGGCGGCGCCGAAGCCGTCCGTGCAATCGTGCGGGACCGGAACGGGGACTACCTGCGGCCGATTCAGCATGCTCATCAGCAGGTCCAAGGGAACTGCCAGCTTCGCGTCCGCGCGGCCGGCTTCCGGCAGGTACTCCTGGACTAGCCAGAACTTGCTGAACTCCTCGGCCCGCCAGGTGAGGAAGACCAGCCGCCTCGCGGCGATCCTGCGCATCTCGGCGATGCCCGCGGCCAGGTCGCTCCAGTGGTGAATGGTCAGGATCGCCATCGCGGCGTCCGCGCAGTGATCGCGCAGCGGCAGGTGCTCCGCGGTTGCCTGCAGCGCCGGGGCGGCACCGCCAGGCCGCTGGGCCAGCATGGTCAGGCTCGGCTCGATGGCCACCACCGTCTGCGGCGGCTCGTACGATCCGGTGCCCGCGCCGATGTTCACCACGCTGGACGCATCGGCGAGCGCCGCCGCGACCTGGGCGGCTAGCCGCGGATCGGCACGCCGGGTAGCACCGTAGGTCTGGCCGTAGGTGTCGTAAAGCGCCATGTTGCGCATTATCGCCGGAGCCGGTCGTCGCCCGCCGGGTCGCAGCGACCGCGGTCCAGCCCGGCCAGCAGTGCCTTGATCACTGTGACCGCCCGGCCGATATCACGGGCCCGGTCGGCGATCACGTCGCTATACAGGAACGCCTCGCAGATTCGCACGATCGCGTACGCCAGCGTCGGCGTGTCCAGGTCGGCGGTAAAGGCGCCGCGGCGGCGCTCGAGCTCGATGAGGTTCTCCAGCGCCCCGGCCATGCCGCGCTGGACCGTGCTGCGAGTCCCGGTCAGCATCCGCAGCGCCGCCTCAGGGTCGGACTCAAGGAAGGTCCGCAGCGGCCGGTCCCGCTCGATGGAATGCAGCACCCCGGTGACGACCGAGGTAATCCGGGCCACGCCGGTCAGGCCGGAACTGAGCTGCACCTGCTCGGCCAGCAGTCGCCTGGCCCGCCACCAGAGCACCTCGTCAAGCAGGTCCTCCCGGTTGCCCGCGCGCCGATACAGGGTGGCGCGCCCGACGCCCATACGCCTGGCCAGGGACTGCATGTCCAGGCGGCGGCCGGCCGCGTAGGCGTCGGCGGCCGCTGCGAAGACGTCAGGCGGGATCCTGGCAGGCGCCGCCGTCCCCTCTGGGACCACGATCGCTACCTCGTCGAGGCGCCCGGCCGTCGCGGGGACCTGCCGCACGCAGGTCAGCTCGCCGCCGGTTGATCGGCCGCCTTGAGCAACAGTTCGAGCTCGTCGACCAGGTAACTTGCCAGCGCCTCGATGTCGGGCACCAGCTCGCGGCAGGCGACGAGGCCGAAGTGCAGCTGGCCAAGATAGCCCACCAGCGTGATGTTCAGGCCCTGCCCGTCGGTGACGACGGAGACGGGGTAATGCGCTAGCAGCTTCGCGCCGCACAGGTACACCGGCACGTTCGGTCCTGGCACGTTGGAGATGCACAGGTTGAAGGGCGGCAGCCGGTGCAGCAGGCCGGTGGCGAACACCACCCTGGCCGCCCGTGCCGTCAGCGCCGGCGGGGAGAAGTCGCTGATCTGGTCGATCAGGCCCTGCGGGATGGCCGCCTGCTGGGCCTTGGCGACTGTCGTGGCGCCGTGCACGACCTGCAGCCGCTCGGCCGGATCGGTGAGGTGGGTAGGCAGGGTGGCCAGCATGGCCGATACCTTGTTGCCCATCGCGCCCTTGCTGGCCGGGTCACGGACCGAGACCGGAATCATCGCGACCAGCGGTGCCTCGGGGAGCGCCTGGTGGTCGGTCAGCCAGTGCCGCAGCGCGCCCGCGCACATCGCCATCACGACATCGTTGACCGAGACGCCGAAAGCGTTCTTCACCGTCTTAACCGTGGCCAGGTCTACGCTTCGCACCGCGAGCCTGCGGTGCGGCGTGATGGGCTTGTTGAACGGCGTGGCCGGCGCGCGGCCAGGCGCCGACGGGATCACGCCGCCGTCGCCTCGGCCCAGCCCCAGCATCCCGCCGACAAGCGCGCTGACCGCGGGCGTCAGGGTTGGCAGCACCTTGACCAGCTCGTTGGTGATGCGGACCGTCTGCACCGGCCGCCATGCCAGCCGCGCGGCGGCCAGCGCCGCGAGCGTTACCGGTCCCGGCGGCGAGGCGGGCTCGAACGGCGCCACGGCGGGCAACTCCCGGCCGTCGGGGCTGAGGTCGAGCAGCACGGTGAGCAGCTCGGCGCCGGATGCGCCGTCGATGGCGGCATGGTGGATCTTGGTGTAGACCGCCGCACGGCGCTTGGCCAGCCCGGTGATCAGGTAGATCTCCCACAGCGGGCGGCTGCGGTCGAGCGGCCTGGCGTGCAGTCGGCTGACCTGCTCGGTCAGCTGTGCCTCCGACCCGGGCCTGGGCAGCGCGATCTCGCGGATGTGGTACTCGATATCGAAATCTGCGTCGTCCACCCAGTACGGCTGATCAAGGCCAAACGGCACGGTCAGCAGTTTGCGCCGCAGCACCGGCACCAGCGGCAGTCGCTGCGCGAGCACCTCGGTGAGCCGGGCAAGGGTCAGCGGTCGCGGTGCCGCGCTCGGGTCGAGCACGCACACACCGCCGACATGGCCGGTGGCGTTGGCGGTCTCGAGCGCGAGGAACGACGCGTCAAGTCCGGTGAGCTGCTGCATGCTGTAACTCCTTCGCATCTACTGCCGGGTACAGCGCCCGCAGCAGCGCATGCGGGCGGAACGGCCGGCGCTCGCCGGCCGGGACGGCAAGCCGGTCGGCGACCAGCCAGAGCGTGGCCGGGTCGATGCCGAAGCCGAAGTGACCGCAGCGCACCTCGACGTTCTCGTGCCGATCCGTGGCTGGCTCGGTGCAGGCCTGCCAGGGCACGATGCCGTCCAGCCGCGAGTAGACAGCTGTCGACGGCACGCTGATGGGCTGCGCCACTTGCTCACGGGACGGGACCCTGGCGTCGGCGTGCAGGTAACTGCGGCGCTGGTAGACGTTGTGGGCCCGGTTCTGCCGCACATCGGCAAGCAGCCCGAACGGGCTGCCCATGGTGATGACGCGGCGGGCCAGACCCGGATGGTCGCGGGCCAGTTCCCTGGCGTAAATGCCGCCCAGGCTCCAGCCGATGATCGACACCGGCCCGTTCGTGCGGGCGGACAGGTCGGCGAGCCCATGCGGCAGCTCGTCCAGGACAGCGTCGGTCGGGCCGACGTTGCGGCCCAGTCCCCAGCCGTGCACGTCGTATCCCAGCAGCCGCAGGTACTGGCGCAGCAGGGCCGTGCTCATGTCCGAGGCCAGCAGGCCCGGCAGCACCAGCACGCCGTGGCCGTCGCCGCGCGGCGCGGACGCAAGCCAGGGCGCTGCGAGCGGCAGCGCGGCGAGGTCAGCCAGCCCGCGCACGGGCTCGGTGAGGTACAGCCCGGCCGAGGGCCCGCGGCTAGCTGCGGGTTCCCGCACGAAAAGGGTCATTGCCTGCTCCTGCCTGTCGCGTCTTCGGCCTAGGCAAGGTACTGATACATCTCTAATGTATGTCTCACAGGCAATGCCGGAAAAGGCCTGGAGGGCCCGTGAGCTTCAACCTGGCGACGATCCTGAATGAGACCGCGATGGCAACTCCGGACGCCACCGCGCACACCTTCATGGGAGCCTCGACCACCTATCGCGAGCTGGACGAGCAGTCCGGCCGGCTGGCGGCGGGCCTGCTGGCGAGCGGCCTGCGACCGGGCCAGGTGGTGGCACTGCAGCTGCCGAACGTGCCGCAGTTCCTCACCGCGTACTTCGGCGCGCTCAAGGCTGGGATGGTCGTCCTGCCGCTCAACCCGCTGCTGAAAGCGCCCGAGATCGAGTACCACCTGGCCGATTCCTCGGCCGCGATCCTGATCGGATTCGACAGCATCCATCACGAGGCCGCGAAGGCCTGCGAGCTGCTCGGGGTGCCGCTGTACCTGGTGAGCTTCAGCCAGGACGCGCTGCCCGACGGTGTCAGGCCGGTGAGCGACCTGATCAGCGCGGCCCCGCTGAGCCAGCCTGGCGGCGATATCCGGCCTGGCAACGCCGACGACACCGCGGTGCTCATCTATACGAGCGGGACCACCGGCAAGCCGAAGGGTGCCGAGCTCACCCACTTCCAGCTGTACATGAACTGCTCGGTGTCCGGGCAGCTGTTCGGCGCCCGCCCCGACGACGTCACGCTGGCCGTGCTGCCGTTCTTCCACGTCTTCGGGCTGTCGTCGGTGCTCAATGTCAGCGTCAGGTACGGCGGAGCGCTGTCTATAGTGCCGCGGTTCGCCCCCGGCGCGGTGTTGGACGCCCTTGAGCACGACCGGTGCTCGGTCATCGCCGGCGTACCGACGATGCTGCAGGCGCTGGCCGAGCACGACTCGGCCGGCCGGGACCTGTCCAGGCTGCGGGTCGCGGTATCCGGTGGCGCGTCGCTGCCCGAGGACGTCATGGGCAGGTTCGAGGAGAAGTTCGGCATCAGGGTCCTCGAGGGGTACGGCCTATCGGAGACCGCGAGCACCACCTCGTTCAACCGGCCGGACGACCGGCGGCCGCTGTCGGTCGGCAAGCCGATCTGGGGCGTGCAGATGCGTGTCGGCGGCGAGCACGACGAGCCGCTGCCGGCTGGCCGGGACAACATCGGCGAGATCCTGATCCGCGGGCACAACGTCATGAAGGGCTACCTGGGCAAGCCGGAGGCGACGGCTACGGCGCTGGATGGCGGCTGGCTGCACACCGGAGATCTCGGCTACCGGGACGAAGACGGCTTCTACTTCATCGTCGACCGGTCCAAGGACCTGGTCATCCGCGGTGGCTACAACGTCTACCCGCGCGAGATCGAGGAGGTCCTGTTCGCCCACCCGGCCATCGCCGAGGCCGCTGTCATCGGCAAGAAGGATGACCGGCTCGGTGAGGAGGTAGTGGCGGTCGTGGTCGTCAGCCCTGGTGCCGAGCTGAGCGCCGACGAGGTCATCTCCTACACCAAAGAGCGGCTTGCCGCCTACAAGTACCCGCGCGAGGTGCGGTTCCTGCCGGAGCTGCCGAAGGGCCCGACCGGCAAGATCCTCAAGAACGAACTCAGGGACGCCTAGCGCCTGCCCTATTGCCAGGTCGCGTCGCTGGCCAGTTTTTCGGCGATCCGGTCGTGAAAGCTTTTGCGCTGCAGGGCCGCTTCGATATCGGTGACGACCCGGCTCAGCGGATACGGGATCTCCGCCTCTATCTCCGCTACGGCGGCCTCGGTGGCCCGCCACTCGGCGGCCAGCAGGCCGATGATCCGGCGTGCCTTCGCGGTCAGCGTGACGGTCTTGGTGCGGGCATCGGCACCCGCGACGGTGCGCACCAGGCCAGCGGCGCGCAAAGCGGCGACCTTCTGGCTGGTGCCCGAGTGGGTTCGCTGCACCGAGTCGGCTAGCTCGGTGATCGTCATGGGCCCGCGCGCGTGCAGCCTGAGCAGTTCCATCACGAAGCTCGGCTTGAGCCCGACGATCCGCGCCCCGGCGTAGATGCGAGCGATGTCAGCGTCCATGGCCGCCTGCAGCAGGCGCAGCGGTCGCCACAGGCTCTGCTCGGTCGGGTCGCCCGGCCCGTCTTCGGCCATGCCGAGAATTGTAACAGCAATTATATAAGCACTGTTACAATATCGACCGTGACCCGAGCGAGACGACTGCTCGCAGACATCAGCCCGCTGCGCGAGTCCCCGGCCTTCCGGCGGCTGTGGGCCGGGTCGACGCTGTCGGCGGTGGGCGGCGCCCTCACCAACTTCGCCGTGCCGCTGCAGGTCTACGAGATCACGCGCTCGCCGTTCGCTGTCGGCGTGATCGGCGCCGCGGAGATGGTGCCGACCATCGCGATCGGGCTGTTCGGCGGGGCGATCGCCGACGCCGTCGACCGGCGCAAGCTCGTGCTCGTGACCAGCAGCGGAACGGCCGTGGTATCGGCCGGGCTCGCCGCCCAGGCGTTCGCGGGCCTCCGGCTGGTGTGGCTGCTGTACCTCCTGGTAGCCGTTTCCGCCTCGCTCGGCGCCATTTCTGGCCCGGCCAGGCGGACCTTCATCCCGAGCCTGCTGCCGCCCGAGCAGCTGTCGGCGGGCCTGGCGCTCAACCGGCTGAGCTTCCAGATCATGCTGACGGTGGGCCCCGCACTCGCTGGCGTCATCACGGCCGTGCCTGACCTCGGGCTGCGCGCGTGCTACCTGGTGGATGCGGCCAGCTTCGCCGGCTCCCTGTACGGGATCACCAGGCTGCCCGCGCTGCCGCCGCGGCCTGGCGCGCCGCGGCCGGGACCGCGCGCGGTCGCCGCGGGCGTGAGGTTCATCGGCCGTAGCCCTGTCCTGGCCGGCGCGTTCATCGCCGATCTCAACGCGACCATCTTCGGCCTGCCAGTTGCCCTGTTCCCGGCAATCAACGCCGAGCGTTTCGGCGGCAACCCCCGCACCCTCGGCCTGTTCACCGCCGCGATCGGAGTGGGCGGGCTGGTCAGCGCGGTACTGTCGGGGCCCATGAGCGCCACGACCCGCCAGGGGCTGGCGATGCTCTGCGCGGTGGCGGTCTGGGGTGCGGCTTTCGCGGGCTTCGCCGTCGTCTCAAGCCTGTGGCTCACGCTCGGCCTGCTGGCCATCGCCGGCGCGGCGGATACTTTCACGGTGGTGTTCAGGGGCACGATCGTCCAGCAGACTACGCCCGACGATCTCCGGGGCCGGGTTACGGCGGCCGACTACGTCGTAGGCGCGGGCGGCGGCCAGATCGGCAACCTGGAGGCAGGAGCCCTGGGATCGCTGACATCCCCCACCATCAGCGCGCTCAGCGGCGGCCTTATGACCGTGGCCGGCGCTATCGTGATCGGCCTGGCGCTGCCCGCCTTCGCCCGGTACCGCTCGCAGGGGCGTGCGCCCATCGCGCCGGGTGCACCGGCCGCCGCGCAGGCGTAAAGGGATTCAAGTTCGACCAGGGAGGACACATGCGGTTCCGGCACACGAGCGTCTACGTCGATGACCAGAAGGCCGCGCTGCGGTTCTACACCGAGGTCCTTGGCTTCGTGCCGAAGGTCGAGATCCCGATCGGGCCGGACTTCTGGCTGACCGTCGTTTCGCCGCAGGATCCCGATGGCCCGCAGCTGCTGCTCGCGCCCAGCGGCCATCGCGGTCGACGATGTGCAGGCCGAGTACGAGCGGCTCCGCGATCTCGGCAGCCTGATCGCGATCGCACAGTATTCGGCGATCTTCTGATGCGCGGCCGCCGCCGATCGGCAATGCTGGTCACATGCTGACAAAGACTGGGGCGGCCGGCACGCCCGCCCGCCCGACCGGGTCCCGCCTGCTGGAAGCTACCAGCCGCCTCGGGCTGACGGCCGCTACCGTCTCGATGCTGTCAAGGACGCGGCTGATCGAGCCAGAGCTCGGCCGGCTTTCCGAGCTGGTCAAGCCGGGTGCCACGTGCATTGACGTGGGCGCCGCGGCCGGCCTGTACACGGTCATGCTGGCCCGGCTGGCCGGCCCGTCGGGGCAGGTGCACAGCGTGGAGCCGGTCTCGTTTGCCCACCCGGTGTGGCGGCGCGTTCTCGGCGCGCGCTCGTACCCGAACGTGATCCATCATGCGGCCGCGCTCGGCGCACAGCCCGGCCCCGGCGTCATGAGCGTGCCGTCCGGCCCGCACAAGCCGGTGACCGGGCGATCCTTCCTGGACTGGGAGTGCTCGGGCCAGGGCTCCAATGCCGAGTTCGCCAGCCAGACGCCGGTCCCAGTCGAGGTCCTGACCCTTGACGACCTGTGCGCGCAGGCCGCACTGGATCGCCTGGACTTCATCAAGATCGACGTCGAGGGCGCCGAGCTGCACGTGCTGAGAGGCGGCAAGAACGCCATCGCGGACTTCAGGCCGACGATGCTCATCGAGATCGAGGCCAGGCACGCGGAGCGCTACGGCTACACGCCGGACGACGTTTCGCGCTGGATCATCGGGCAGGGTTACACCATGCACGTGTGGCACAAGCGCTGGCAGCAGGTTAACGAGGTAGGACTGGAGACCCGCAACTATCTCTTCCTGCCCGCCGCGACAGTGCAGCGCCCGACACCGGTCGTCAGCCCGACTGCGGCCACAGCGGCAGTCCCCACGCCACCCGTTCCGGCGCCGGCATGATCACCGGCTAGCTCCGGCGGCGTCACATCCAGTCGGCGAAGCGCGGCCAGGCCAGCAGGGTGTCGACCACCTCGGGCGGCCCCTCGCCTTCGGTGCTCGCCGACAGCGTGAACCGGCCGCGATAAAACAGCAGCGGATCGCCGGCAACGCTGTCCCCGAGCTCGGTAACGCGGGCGACGACGACGAAGTGGTCGCCCGCCTCGTGCACGGTCTGCACCGTGCAGGCCGCCCAGGTCAGCACGCCGCTGAGGACTGGAGCGCCGTTGGCCGCCGGGGTCCAGCTGACTCCGGCGAACTTGTCAGCCGAGCTAACCCCGAACTTGCGGGCGAGGCCTCGCTGATCGGCGGACAGCACGTTCACGCCGAGCTCGCCGATCCGCGCGATCCGCGGCCAGGTGCCCGACGACTTGCCCGGGCAGAACAGCACGAGCGGCGGATCAAGCGAGAGGGCGGCGAACGCCTGGCACGCGAACCCGACGGGCTCGCCCTCGTGCATGCCGGTGATCACGGTGACCCCGGTGGCGAAGTGGCCGAGTACCTGGCGGAATCGCGGTGGCTCGGGCTCGAAGGATGCCATGGCGCTATTCTCCCGCCCTGGCTCGCGAGCCTTTCAGTGAGCCGCGCCGGCGCTGAATACGTGGCCCCACAGGCTGATGGCGGTCGACTCGCGGCTAATCCAGGTGTCGTCGTCGACCAGCCGGCCGTCGGTGCCGTACTCGATGTCGAATCCGCCAGGCGTCTGCACGTAGAAGGACACCATCAGGTCGTTCGCGTGCCGGCCGAGCGTCGAGCTGATCGTCGCCTTGCGGCGGACGCAGCGGTCCAGCGCCCGGCCCACGTCATCCAGGGTGGCGACCTCGATCATGAGGTGCACGATCCCGGCCGCCGGATCCATGGGCGCGAGCGCGAGCGAATGGTGCCTGGAACAGCATCCGAGGAAGCGCATCCAGACCTGCCGGCCGGGCTGGCCGAAAAACTCGCCAGGCATCCGCATGGAGTCCCGCAGCCGGAAGCCCAGCAGGTCGGTATAGAAGGACAGCGTCGCCTCGTCGTCGACGGCGGGGAGCACCACGTGGCCAAGCCCCTGATCCCCGGTCACGAAGTGGTTCCCGTACGGGCTGATCGCGGGCCGATTGTCCAGCGCGGCACCGCAAAAGATCTCCAGACCGTTCCCCGACGGGTCATCGACGCGCAGTAGCTGGCCTACCCGCCTATCGGCCAGCTCGGCGGCGTCACCCGTCTTCACTGGCACCTCGGCGGCAGCCAGGATGTGCGCGATCTCGGCCAGCGTGCCTTCGTCAGCCACCTCCCAGCCGGACGCCAGCAGCCGGTCGCGCTCACCAGGCACTATGACCAGCCGGGCCGGGAAGTCGTCCATCCGGAGGTACACGGCCGACTCGTCCGGCCCGCGGCCCTCGGTCATGCCGAGTACCTTCGCGCCGAACTCCCGCCAGCGAGAAGGGTCGGTGGACTCGATCCTCAGGTACCCGAGCGAGCTGATCAGGCCGGTCACGTGGCACCTCCGGACAGGAACCGAAGCGACAGCTCGTTGAACTCGTCGAACTTCTCCAGCTGGGCCCAGTGCCCGCAGCCGCCGAAAACATGCAGCTGGGCCCGGCGCAGCTGCTTGAGCGCGATCAGGGCGCCGTCGAGCGGGTTCACCCGGTCCTCCCGACCCCAGATCAGCAGCACCTCGTGCTTGAGCCGGTGCGCCTCACGCCAGAGCATGCCGTCCTCGGCGTGCTCGCCGAAGAACGAGCCGCCCATCGCGGACAGGCCGGCCAGCGCCGCCGGCTGGCTGGCAACCGCGAACCGCTCGTCGATCAGCTCGTCGGTGATCAGCCGCTGGTCGTACACCATGACTCGCAGGAATGCTTCCAGCTTGGCCCGGCTCGGGCCGGGCGGCGCGCCGAACTCCATCAGCCGCCTGACGCCCTCGGTCGGGTCGGGGGAGAGCACGTTGAGGGTCAGCCCGCCAGGGCCCATCAGCACCAGCCGGCCCGCTCGGGGAATCGCAGTGCGAACCTGACTGCGGTGCCGCCGCCCAGCGAGTTGCCGATCAGGTGCACCTTGTCGATGCCCAGCTGATCGAGCAGCCCGGCCAGGGCCTCCGCGGCGACCGTGAAGAAGTGCCCGGTGGCTGGCCTGGCATTGGTCTGGCCGTAGCCGGGCAGGTCCATCATCACCGTGCGGAACCGCTCCGCGATCACCGGCATGTTCCGGCCGAAATTGCTCCACGCGGACGCACCAGGCCCGCCGCCATGCAGCAGTACCACAGCGCCGGCCGGAGCGGGCACGGGGCCGGCCTCGTGGTAGTGCACAGGCAGCCCGCCGATCTCGGCGAAGTGGCCAGTCGACTCCGCACTAAGCGCGGTCACGGTCATCGGTGCTCACAGCATCGCGTCGGCGGGAACGGGCAGTCCGAACTCGGCGCCGCCGAACATCGACAGCGACCGCTCCGGGTCGTTGATGGCGTGCACCCGGCCCGCGTGCGCGTCCCGCCAGAATCGCTGGATCGGTGTGCCCGACTTCAGCGCCCGGCCGCCCGAGTTCTCGAACAGCCGGTCCACGGCCCGGATCGACTGGCCGGTGCCGCGCACCTGGTCGCGGCGAATCCGCAGCCGCAGGTCGACAGGGATCGGCTGGCCCGCCCTGGCCAGGTCGATCAGCTCGGTCATGTTCCGCTCCAGCGCCAGCCACGCGCCGTCGATCTCCGCCGCCGCTTCCGCGACCCTAACCTGAGCGAACGGGTCCTGGGCCGCCTTCTGGCCGGCATAGGCGACACGGACCCGCTCGCGCAGGTAGGTAACGTGCGCCTCGTACGCGCCCGTCGCCATGCCGATGATCGGCGTGGTGATCGAGTACGAGAACACCGAGCCGTACGGCAGCTTGTACAGCGGTGCCGGGTTCGCCTCCTGGCCGGGGCAGACCAGCCTGGAGACGTCGGTGAAGCTGAGCGAACGGTATTCGGGCACGAAGACGTCGTTTACCACGATGTCGTTGCTGCCGGTGCCGCGCAGCCCGACGGTGTCCCAGACGTCCTCGATGACGTAGTCGGACCTTGGCAGTACGAAGGTGCGGAAGTCGATCGGCCTGTTCTCGGCGTCGGTCACGATCTGGCCGAGCAGCACCCAGGTAGCGTGATCACAGCCAGAGGAGAAGCTCCACCGTCCGCCTAGCTGGTGCCCGCCTGCTACCTTCCGTGCTTTTCCTGTCGGCGCGTACGAGGACGAGATCCGGGTCGACTGGTCGGTGCCCCAGATCTCTTGCTGGGCCTGCGCCGGGAACAGCCCCAGATGCCAAGGGTGCACGCCGAGCACGGAGGCAACCCAGCCGGTCGAGCCGCAAGCGCTCGCGATCAGGCGCACCGCCGTGTAGAACGTCAGCGGATCGGCCTCGAGGCCGCCGAAGGCGGCAGGCTGGAGCAGCCGGAAGAACCCCGTTCCCTCCAAGGCCTTGATGGAATCGGACGGGACTATCCGGCCGTCCTCAGCCTCCTGAGCGCGATCGCGCAGCATCGGGAGTAGTTCGCGCACGCCCTCGATGACCTCGTGCCCGACGTTCTCAGCCACTGCGGCACCCTCCGATCGCGACGACTGCGGCGGGCTGAACAATACCCCTAGACTAGAACATGTTCTAGTCTAGGGTAAGCGACCCGCGGTGAGCCGAGGGTCTGGCGGCCCGGTGGCCAGCACAGCGGAGGATGTATGAACGACCGCAGCGGAGTGCGGAGCATCGAGGCAACTGCCCCGCCGAGCAGATTTGCCCGCGGCTGGCACTGCCTGGGCCTGGCCGAGCAGTTCCGGGACGGCAGCCCGCACGCGGTCGAGGCCTTCGGTACGAAGCTTGTCGTGTTCCCCGATGCCGAGGGCGACCTGCACGTGCTGGACTCGTACTGCCGGCACATGGGCGGCGACCTGAGCCGCGGCACGATCAGGGGCAGTTCCATCGCGTGCCCGTTCCACGACTGGCACTGGGGCCCGGACGGCAAGTGCACCAAGATCCCCTACGCCCGCCGGGTGCCGCCGACGGCCAGGACCAGATCGTGGCTCACGCTGGAGCAGAACAAGCAGCTATTCGTCTGGAATGACCCGCAAGGCAACCTGCCGCCCGCCGACGTGACGATCCCGCGCATCGACGGCGCCTACTCCGACGACTGGTCGGGCTGGACCTGGGACTCGCTGATGGTCGACGCCAACTGCCGCGAGGTCGTCGACAACGTCGTGGACATGGCGCACTTCTTCTACATCCACTTCGCGTTCCCCACCTACTTCAGGAACGTCTTCGAGGGACATATCGCCTCGCAGTACCTGCACACCAGGTCGCGGGAGGATTATGAGCCGGACGCGAGCCCTGCGGCCAACGGCAGCACCAACATCGGGCTGCGCTCCGAGGCCGCGTACTACGGCCCCTCCTACATGATCGACTACCTGAACTATGACTACCACGGCGTGCCCATGGACGCCGTGCTGATCAACTGCCATTACCCGGTCACGCCTGATCGGTTCCTGCTGCAGTGGGGCGTGATCGTGAAGAAGCTGCCTGGCCTCACGCCCGAGCAGGCGGACAAGGTGGCGGCGAAGTTCGCCAGGTTCGTGGGCCTCGGCTTCCAGCAGGACGTGGACATCTGGGTGCACAAGAGCCGGATCGACAACCCGCTGCTGTGTGCCGAGGACGGCCCGGTATACCAGCTGCGGCGCTGGTATGAGCAGTTCTACACCGACGTCGAGGGTATCGGCGCCGACATGGTGGCGCGGCACGAGTTCGAGGTGGATACCAGCCGGGCCGTCGAGGCCTGGGAGGCGGAGGTCGCGGCGAACCTGGCGGCGCGGCAGACCGGGGTCAGCTCGGCATGATCGGGGGTGCGACCCGGCCGGACGAGCGGCAGTCCCGGTACTGCCAGGTGGAGTGCATCGCGTGCGGCGCCGTCGTCCTGGCCGCGAAGTTCAGCGTGCACCACACCAGCGTTCAGTGGGACGACGCCGCAGTGCGGCAGTGCGCGGAATTCGCCCGGCGGACGGCGGTCGGCGAGCAAACCGCGCTGATCGAGCGGTGCGCCAGCATGCGGTCCAGCATCGACGCCGCGGCGCTGGACGGACGCCTGCCGGTGGCGCCTCCGTGAGTCCGGCCCGCACGTTCTACCGGCTCCGGGTGGACTCGGTGATCGCGGAGACGGATGAGGCCTGCTCGGTGGTATTCGACGTGCCGCCCGAGCTGACGAGCGCCTTCGCCTACAAGCCCGGCCAATTCCTTACCGTCCGGATCCCGAGTGACCGCGACGGCTCGGTCGCGCGGTGTTACTCGCTGTCGAGCTCGCCGGTGACCGGGGACAAGCATGCGGTAACGGTCAAGCGAACGCCTGGCGGATACGCCTCGCACTGGATCGCCGACAACGTGCGGGCCGGCACCGTGCTCGACGTCCTGCCGCCGGCCGGCCTGTTTACCCCGGCGTCGCTGGACGGCGACTTCCTGCTGCTGGCCGCGGGCAGCGGCATCACCCCGGTGATGTCGATCCTCAAGTCCGCGCTAGCCCGTGGCCGAGGCAGGATCGTGCTCGTTTACGCCAACCGGGACGAGAACTCCGTTATTTTCGGCAGCGGGCTCCGCGAGCTGGCCGCCTCCGCCGGGCCAAGGTTGCTCGTGGTGCACTGGCTGGACTCTATCCAGGGCACGCCGACGGCCGCTGGGCTGCTGCCGCTGCTGCGCCCGTTCGCCGGATACCAGATCTTCGCCTGCGGGCCCGATCCGTTCCTGGCCGTGATCAGGGATGTGGCCACGGCGGTGGGCGTGCCGCCGCGCGGCGTGCGGGTCGAGCGGTTCCTATCGCTGCAGGACAACCCGTTCTCCTCGCCCGAGCCGGTGGCGGGCGGGGTGGCCGCGACGCTCGAGGTGACCCTCGACGGCGTAACTCGCTCGCTGGCATGGCCAGCCGGCACGCGCATGCTGGACATCATGATCGACGCGGACCTGGACCCGCCGTACTCGTGCCGCGAGGGTGTCTGCGGTGCCTGCGCTTGCCAGCTGACTGGCGGTGAGGTCGAGATGGCGCACAACGAGGTGCTTGAGGACGCCGACCTGTCCGACGGCTACATCCTGGCCTGCCAGTCCATCGCGCTCACCCCCGAGGTAAGCGTCAGCTACTAGAAGCCGCCCGGCCTAGCAGGATGGCGCGGGTGATCAGGCCGCCGGAGACCCGGTATGCGACAGCCGCCGTGATGTGCCCGTGTCCTGGAGGGTTACCAAGGTTGCCGAGATGCTCCTCGTCCACGACATATTCGCCGACCGCGATGCGCTTCGCGATCTCGATCGTCACGGCCGGGTTGGCCAGGAACGACTTGCCGTATTGCTCGCGTAGCTCGTCGATGCCGTTCATGACAATGTTGCCTTCACCGTCGCTGACCGTAGCGTCCGCGGCGTAGCAGCTGAGGAATCCTTCTAGGTCGCTGCGGCCGACCGGTAGTTGGCCTTTCCCGTCGGGAACGCGGCGCTCGCGGGCGGCAGCCTGACTGTCGGCACCGCGCCCTATTGTCAAACACATGATCGAAGAACTAATAGCTACCAGCCCAGACCAAGCAGACGTGAGCCAAGCAGATGTGGCCCAGGCCGACGCTGGCGGGCCGCCGCTAGAGTGGCTGGAGACCCGGCTGTGCGAGCTGGCCGGGCAGCTGACCGCGGCGACAAGCCGGTTCCTAGTGTTGCTTGGCGATTTTGACGCGCGCCGCGGGTGGGCGGAGTGGGATCTCCCCTCGTGCGCGGCGTGGCTGTCGTGGAAATGCCAGCTGACCTCAGGCACCGCCCGCGAGCACGTCCGGGTCGCCAGGGCGCTGCGCGAACTGCCAGAGCTGTCGGCCGAGTTCGCGGCCGGCCGGATGTCGTATGCCAAGGTCCGGGCGCTGACCCGGATAGCGACACCGGCCACCGAAGCGGGCCTGGCGGAGCTGGCCGGGCCGATGACCGCCAGCCAGCTGGAGCGATTCGTCCGGGCGCACCGTCAGGTCACACGCGCCGACGACGCCGCCGCGGCGAGCACGCGCCGGGTGAGCTGGCGCCATGAGGAAGACGGTTCGCTGTCGATGTCCATCCGGCTTCCGGCCGCCGACGGCGCGGTCGTGCTGCAGGCCCTCCGCGCGGCCGCCGGGGATCTCGTCCATCCCCACCAGCCCGAGCCTGCCCCGGCCGCGCCGGAGCCCGTCCCGGCCGGGCAGGAGCCGCAGGCCCCGGCGGCCGGCCTGGCCGACGCGCTGGTCGAGGTCGCCGGGGCGTTCCTGGCCGGAAAGACTGGCACCGCCACCAACCCCGACATCTACCAGGTCATCGTGCACGTCGGCACCGGCGCCCTCACCCCGGACGTTCCCGCGGAAACGCCGGACGTTCCCGCGGGAACGCCGGCCGGGCACCCCGCCCGCCCTGACCGTTGCCACATCGAAGACGGCCCTGCGATCAGCCCGGCCACCGCCCAGCGGATCGCCTGCTCTGCCACCATCAGCTGGATGCTGCACGACCATGACGGCAACGTGCTGGACGTCGGGCGGCGGCACCGCACCCCGCCGCCCGCGCTGCGGCGCGCGGTCCGCGAGCGCGACGGCTACCGCTGCCAGTACCCCGGCTGCCAATCCCGCCGCACCGACATCCACCACATCGTGCACTGGGCCCACCACGGCCAGACCAAGCTGGCGAACCTGATCTTGCTGTGCAAGGCCCACCACGTCATCGTGCACGAAGGCGGCTACCTGATCATGGCGGCCGCCAGCGGATTCACCTTCGCCACCGCGGACGGCGTGACCATCCCGGCCAGCCCGCCGCTGCCCGCCCCCGACGGCGACATCAGCGATTGCCACCGCGCCAACATCACCCCAGACACCATCATCCCCACGTGGAACGGCGACCGGCTCGACCTCCACCTCGCGATCTGGGCCTGCTTCGCCAACGCCAGGCTTAAGGCGTGAGCCCGCCCCCAAGTACGCGGCGCGCCCACCGGTAGTCGGCCTTCCCCGACGGGGACCGCACTACCTGCGGGACGAACTCGATCCTGGCCGGGACCTTGTATCCGGCCAGCGATGCCCGGCAGTGCTCCCGCAGCGAGTCGGCGTCCGGAGCAGCGACGCAGGCCCGCAGCTCGACCGCCGCCGCGACGCGCTCGCCGAACCGGGCGTCGGGCACTCCGGCCACGACGGCGTCCAGTACGGCTGGGTGCGCCTTGAGCGCCTGCTCGACCTCCTCGGGATACACCTTCTCGCCGCCCGTGTTGATGCAGGTCGACCCGCGGCCCAGCACGACGATCGACCCGTCCTCGGCGACCGTGGCCATGTCGCCGAGCACTGCCCAGCGCACGCCGTCGATGACCGGGAAGGTGGCCCTGGTGGCGGCGTCGTCGCCGTAGTAGCCGAGTGGGACGTGGCCGGACTTCGCGATCCGCCCTGTCCCGCCCGGCGTCACCGGGCGCAGCGCGTCGTCCAGCACCTGGATGTTCCCGGAGTGCGCCAGCCGCGGCCGGCCGTCTTCGCCGCGGTCAAGCTGCCCGTCGGTGCCGGTCTCGGATGCGCCGAACCGGTCGGTGATGTAGAGGTCCGGGTACATCTGCTGCAGCTGGGCGCGCACGCTAGCGGAAAGCAGCGCGCCGCCCGATCCGACGATGAACAACGACGACAGGTCGTACTCGCCCGGATGCGCCGCCAGCTCGTCCACGAGCGGCCTGGCCATCGCGTCGCCCACGACGGCGAGCGCCATCGCCTGCTCCGCGCCGACCAGCCGCAGCGTCTGCGCGGCGTCGAACTTGCGGCTGATCACAACCTTTGATCCGAGCAGGAACGCGGCGAACAGGGTGTACGTTCCGGCCCCGTGCATCATCGGTGCGGTGATCACGTAGCCGGCCGAGGGGACCTCGGCGGCCGCCGCGACGAGCTCCTCGACGGACAGGCGGGGCGGCCCGTAGTGGTTGCCGCCGGCCAGCGCGGAGAAGAAGAAGTCCTCGTGGCGCCACAGCACGCCCTTGGGCAGTCCGGTCGTGCCGCCGGTATAGATGATCAGCTTGTCGTCACCGCCGCGGCCGTTGTCCGGCGCGGCTGACGAGGCCACGGCGACCGCGTCGGCATAGTCCAGCACGGTCACCGACTCGGGGAACGATGCCGCGCAATGGCCCACGATCAGCACATGCCGCAGCGACGGGCAGCCGGGCGCGACCGCAGCCGCGACGGCCGCATGCTCCGCATCCACCACGAGGGCCGCGAGCGCCGCACCACCGAATAGGTGCGACAGCTCGTTACCGGTATACCGGTAGTTGATGTTGACCGGAATCGCCCTGGCAAGCATGCAGCCGAGCAGCGCCTCGATGTACGCGACCGAGTTGAGCAGGTAAAGCCCGACCGTCTCGTCCGGCTTGATGCCCGCCCCGATCAGGTGCTGCGCGACCTGGCTGCTGCGCGCGAGCAACTGCGGGTAGCTCAGCCGCTCGCCCTCGCAGACCAGTGCGCAGCGGTCAGGCTGCGCGTCGGCGATCGCACCGACGAGGTCCGCGAGGTTGACGTCCATTGTGGGTTGCGGCACGGTCATGCGGGCTCGGCCATCGACTTGATCTCCAGGTATTCCTCGAAGCCGGCCACGCCCATCTCGCGGCCGAAGCCGGACTGCTTGTACCCGCCGAACGGGACATCCGGCGAGAACCACATTCCGCCGTTGATGCGACCGTGCCGGTGCGCAGGCGCGCGGCCACGCTGCGGGCGCGGCTCAGGTCGCAGCCGAAGACGGCGCCGGACAGGCCGTAGGGCGAGTCATTGGCGATCGCGACCGCATCGTCGTCGCCGTCGTGTGCCAGCACGACCAGCACCGGGCCGAAGATCTCCTCCCGCGCCGCCTTGGCGGTGTTGTCCAGCCCGGCGATTACCGTCGGCTCGATCCAGTAGCCGGCCTCCTGGCCGGCGACGCGACCGCCGCCGCAGGCGAACCTGCCACCGTCCTCGGTCGCCGACCGCAGGTAGGACTCGATCCGGTCGCGCTGCCGGGCGGAGATAACTGGTCCGCACACCGTCGCCGGATCCTGCGGATCTCCGACGGTCACGCCGGCCATCGACTGCACGCAGGCGGCGACCGCTTCGTCGTACTGGTCGCGCGGCACGATCAGCCTGGTGGCGATCGCGCAGCCCTGGCCCGCGTGCACGCACGCGACGAACGCGGTCAGCGAGGCGGCGGCGCCGACATCGTAATCGTCAAGCACGATCGCTGCCGACTTGCCGCCGAGCTCGAGGAACACCTTCTTCAGCGTCGGAGCGGCCGCCGCCATCACCGCGCGGCCCGTGCCGGTCGAGCCGGTGAACGAGATCATGTCGACCCGAGGGTCGGCGGTGAGCGCCTGGCCGATGGCGGCCGAACTGGCGGTCAGCACGTTAAGCACGCCGGGCGGGATGTGCGTCTTGGTTGCGGCGATCCGGCCGAGCTCGGCGCCGGTCCAGGGCGTGTCCGGCGCCGGCTTCAGCACGACCGTGCAGCCGGCCGCCAGCGCCGGCCCGACCTTGGCCAGGTTGATCTGGTTGGGGAAGTTCCACGGCGTGATCGCCGCGACCACCCCGGCGGGCTCACGGCATAGCCGGCGGATCGTCGGGATGCCCATCGGCTCCGCAGGTCCCAGGTCCTGCTGCCACTCGTACTGCTCAAGCAGCGTGACCAGGTAGTCGAGCCCGTCGATCGGCATCCGCAGCTGCGGGCCGTCGGTCCACATCCGCGGCGCGCCCGCCTCCGCGATGGTGATCTCGCGCAGCACCTCGAAGTCGCTGTCCAGCGCTGCCTTCAGCTGCCGCAGGCAGTGCGCCCGGAACAGCGGCTGCGTGGCCCAGTCACTCTCGTCGAAGGCCCGGCGGGCCGCGCTGATCGCCTCCTCGGCGTCCGCGTCGGTGGCGTCCGGCGCGTGGCCGATGACTTCTCCGGTGGCGGGATTAATGATTGGGAACGTGGCGTCTCCGGCCGCAGCCCGCAGCTTGCCGTCGATCAGCAGCCTGGGCCGGGGTAGGGAGCACTCCGCCATCTCAGGGCACCGGGATTGGCGTCAGCCCGACCTTGCTGGCCAGCCGCCCGAGGTAGGCGGTCACCTCGTCCTCGGCCCGGTCCGGCAGGCCGAACGCGACGTCCGTTACGCCGATCGCGCGCCAGTGTGCCAGCACGTCGGAATCGGGCTTCCCGGCCAGCACGGTCACGGCCGGGAATCCCTCCCGGCCTGCGTCCCGCCAGGCCTGATGCAGCAGCGCCACCTTGGCGTCCAGTTCGGTCTCGCCGGGCGTGGTCAGCCAGCCGTCGGCGGTCCTGGCGACCCAGGCGAACGTCTTCTGGGTGCCGCCGGCGCCCACGATGATCGGAACCCGCGGCTGCTGGGCGGGCTTGGGCCAGGCCCAGGAGCCGCCGAACCGGACGAACTCGCCGTCGTAGCTCGCCTCGTCCTGTGTCCACAGTGCCTGCATGGCCTCGAGGTACTCGCGCAGCACGGTGCGCCGTCGGCCTGCGGGGACGCCGTGATCGGTCAGCTCGTCGGTGTTCCAGCCAAAGCCGACCCCGAGTACCAGCCGGCCGCCTGACAGGTAGTCGAGCGAGGCGATCGTCTTGGCCAGCGTGATCGGGTCATGCTCGGCCGGCAGCGCTACCGCGGTGCCGAGCCTGATGGTGGACGTCACCGCCGCCGCCGTGCTCAGCGACACCCACGGGTCCAGCGTGCGCATGTAGCGGTCGTCGGGCAGTTCCTGCGTCCCGGTCCGCGGGTGCAGTGCGTCGCGGCGGACCGGGATGTGCGTGTGCTCGGGCACGTAGAAGCAGTCGAAGCCGGCGGCCTCGGCAGCCTGGGCCGCCCGCGCCGGGGTGATGCCGCGGTCGCTGGTGAACAGCACGACGCCAAACCGCATGACTACTCCTTCTTACGCGCGTGCTCGCCGATGAGCTTCTCCGTCTGCATGCTGAGCCGAGCGCCGCTCGGCCAGCCCGCATAGTGGGTCAGGAAGATCGCGATCTCGCGCAGTTCGTCTGGGCTCAGCTCCTCGCGCCGGAGCGCGGCCCCGATCTGGATGTCGGCGACGTCCTGCAGGCCCTGACCGACCAGCAGGCCCATCAGCAGCAGCCTTCTGTCCCTGAGCGTCAGGCCAGGCCGAGTCCAGATCTCGGCGAACAGGTGATCAGCGGTGATCCCGAAGAAATCGCCAGGCCCATCCTGCACCTCCCAGCCGTAGACCTCGCTCATCTTCGCCAGGCCGCGCTGGCGCCGCTCGTCAGTCATGGCTGATCCTCTCGTGCCTGGCGGGTCTCGTCCTCAGGCAATCCCAGCCCGGCCGCGAAGTGGCCGAGCGCGAATCTCGCCATCGGCAGGTCCACGTCAAGCTGGCCGCCGAGCTCGAGGGCGAGCGACAGGTCTTTCTCGCCGAGCGCCCGGACGTGCTCCAGGATCTGCCGCAGCGGGTCGTCGTCCTCGATCGCAGCGGTGGTCGGCCGCAGCATGATGGACCCGGCGCCACCGGTGACCGCGTCGGAGTGGCGGACTATCCTCGCGAGCTTGCGCAGATCGAGGCCGGCCGCTTCGGCCAGCCGCTGTGCCTCGGCCGCGGCCGTGAACGCGACGAAGTGCAGCAGGTTCCTGGCCAGCTTGGCCTGCGTGCCGGAACCGACCTGGCCCATGTGCATGATCAGGTCGGCCCAGCAGCCGAACGGGTCGCGGCAGCGGTCATAGGCAGCACGGGAGCCGCCGAACATCACCGCGAGCCGACCGTCGGTTGCACCCATGAAGCCACCGCTGACCGGAGCGTCCACGATCTCGACACCGTCATGACCGAGTTCGCGTGCCAGTGCCGCCGCAGTGCCAGGCCGGATCGTCGAGTGGATGGCGATGATCACGGGAGCGCTCGCGGGTGCTCGGCTCGCGGGTGCTCGGCTCGCGGGTGCTCGGCTCGCGGGTGCGAGGCTCGCGGCGGCTTCCATGACCACGTCGCGCACCTGGTCGTCGTCGCGGACCATCACCGAGATAATCCCCGCTGCCTTGGCCAGCTCGGTCACGGTCCGAGTGGTCGCGGCGCCGGCCTCGGCCAGTGGCGCCATGGCTTCGGTGCGCGCATCATGCACGATCAGGCCACCCGGCCAGCCGGCCAGGCGGTCGGCCATCGGCCGGCCCATCTGGCCAAGCCCGATGAAACCGACGAGCGTCACCGGAAGACCTGGCCGCCGTCGACGTTGAAGATCTGGCCGGTAATCCATGACGCCTCGTCTGACAGCAGGAACAGGCAGGCCCCGACCAGGTCCTGCGGCTGGCCCATCCGCTTGAGCGCGAGCGTCTTGACCATGTCCTGCGCGATGCCGCCGGTGACCGCCCTTGTGGCGGCGGTGTCGGTGGGTCCTGGCGCGATGGCGTTGACCCGGATGCCCATGCCGCCGAGCTCATGCGCTAGCTGCTGGGTCAGGCCGTTCACCCCGACCTTGGCCAGCCCGTAGAAGCTGGAATACAGCCAGGCCGCGGTCGAGGACTGGTTGACGATCGCGCCGCTGCCGCGCCTGCGCATGTGCTTGTAGCAGGCACGGGTGCAGGCCAGCGCGCCATCCATGTTCACGCCGAGGAACTTCTTGTAATAGTCCCAGTCGACCGACACCAGCAGGTCGAACTGCATCTGGCCGTAGATCGCCGCGTTGTTGACCAGGAAGTCGATGCCACCGAACTGCGCGACGGCAAGCTCCGCCATCGCCAGGGCGGACTCAGGGTCGCTCACGTCGGTGCGGGCGAACGCGGCCTGCCCGCCGCCCGCGCAGATGTCCTTGGCGACGGCCTCGCCCTGGTCGGAATCGATGTCGGCCACCACGACCGCAGCCCCGGCGGCGGCCAGTCCGCGGGCGTACGCCTCGCCGATGCCCTGCGCCGCGCCGGTCACTATCGCGACCTTGCCGCTGAAGTCATGCCGCGTCCTGGTCGGCGGCATTGTTCCGGACATGTGTCCAGACTACAGTTCAGTCTATGGCTGAGCGCAAGGACTATTCCGGCGAATTCGATCCGGACTTCCGTTATGAGGATCTGTCTAAGGAAGCGCTGGTGCGGCTCGTGCGCGAGTTCGCGCTAATTGCCCAGCTGCTTGACCGGTCCGTTTTCGCCGCCGTGGGGCTGCGGTACGGCCAGCAGGCGGTGGAAGAGCTTGCGATCGAGGAGTGGCGCGGCGCCAGCCCTATCTATACCGAGCGAATCCGACGAACCATGAATATCGAGGGCGACGGCGTTCCGGCAATATTCAAGCAATTGCAACTCGACCCTGGCTTCGCGCAGCACTACATGGACGTGGAATACGAGGTAGTCGACGAGCACCACGGTTTCTTCCAGCTACGGTCATGTGGCGCGCTGCTGGACGTCGAGCCGTACGGCGAGCGACCGGTGCGCAGCATGTGCCACACGATCGAGGACGGCACATTCGACGTGACCGCGCAGGCGGTGAACCCCAAGGCGCGGATCCGCGCGGTGCACCGGCCGCCGCGGGCCCCCCGGGCACCGGCCGACCGGGGTCGGGCACCGGTGTGTCGCTGGGAGGTGATCATCGACGAGGACACCGAGGTGCTGCCGGAGGCCGACATCACCCGACTGACCCGGACCACCACCGCGGCCACGTTCGAGTTTCCGCCGATGCGCGACGGTACGCCGCACATCCCCGCCGAGCCGGCGTCACGTACCCTAGGCGAGCGAACGTAGATACCAGGGAGACGTGAGTATGAGCATCGAGAAGCCGGAGGTCGACTTCCCCGGCGGCGATCCGCCGACCGAACTTGAGATCACGGATCTGTGGGAAGGTGACGGCCGCGCGGCCGGCGCGGGCGACACGGTCAAGGTTCACTATGTCGGAGTCGCGTACTCCACCGGCGAGGAGTTCGACGCTAGCTGGAGCCGAGGCGCTCCGCTCGAGTTCAGGCTCGGCGTCGGCCAGGTCATCGCCGGCTGGGACCAGGGCGTGCAGGGAATGAAGGTCGGCGGCCGTCGCCAGCTCGTCATTCCACCGGACCTGGCCTACGGGGACAGGGGCGCCGGGAGCTCGATCGCGCCGGGCGAGACCCTCATCTTCGTGTGCGACCTGGTCTCGGTCTGAGGGTCAAGCCCGGCGAGGAGCTGGCTAGTACTCGACCGCCGTCGGAGCGGACCTCACCAGAGCGGGACAGGCCCGGCGCCGATCGGGAAATGGCCCGGCAGCCGCTCGGCGGACGTGGCCCGCTCCATCCGCCTGCGCATGCCGGCCGATAGCGCGTCGTTCCTGATCATCTCCAGGAACAGCGCGGTGGCGTTGCCGAGGTCGAAGAAGTCGCGCTGCCATTCCCACTGCCAGTCCCCGCCGTAGCGGAACCAGCTGCCCCCGATGCCGGCCACCTGGTAGCGGCCGCCGTCCGGCCTGGTCGCGCCGGCCACCTGCTTCCAGAAACCGACGACCTCGCCCTGCACGTCGTCGATCAGCACGCGTTGGTAGGGGTACGACCAGCCGTCCAGGCCGCCCATCTCGAGGGCGAGCGCGACGTCGCGGATCTGGTCGCGGCCCGCCACCATGAACTCCTCGCCGGGACCCATGTTCCAGCCGTAGGTCGCGTCCTGCGTATACATCGCCGCGAGCGGGCGCCAGTCACCGGCTTCCTCGCAGCGACGGTTGGCGTCCAGCCATCGCTGCACCATTTCGTCCAACTCCGCACGGGGGAACGCGGGCATCTATGGCCTCCTGCGTGACCTGGCTGACGGGTGTCCCTGGTCAGTCATCGACCAGTTTGAGCGCCTGGGTGGGGCAGTACCTGACCGCGGCCTCGACCGCAGCGCGCAGGCTTTCCGGCGGCGCGGGATCGGTCACGGCGACCTTGCCCTTGCGCGGCACGGAGAAGACTTCGGGGGCCTCCAGCTCGCACATCGCATGGCCCTGGCACAGATCCAGGTCAACCTCGATACGCATTAGCCTGCTGCTCCCCCGGCTCAGGGCCGCCCTGACGCCGCCGGTACCGGACAACGCACGGCCTGGCCAGCTGCACCACCATCTTGGAGTGGTCGTTGCGATAGCTGTCTGGTGGCTGCCCGAGCTCGAAGGCCCAGTCCCTGAGCAGTACCGAGAAGATCGCCTTGAGCTGGATCATGGCGAAGTTCGCGCCGACGCAGCGGTGCCGCCCGGCCCCGAACGGGATCCACGTCCAGCGGTTGACCAGGTCCTCCTGCCGCGGTTCGGCGTAGCGCTGCGGCACGAAATCGTCGGGATCAGGAAAGTCGGCCGCGATCCGGTTGGAGATCGCCGGGGTCGCGCCGACCAGCGCCCCGGCCGGCACCCGGTAGCCCAGCACATCGAGTTCCCTGGTCGCCGCGCGCAGCAGCAGGATCAGCGGCGGGTGCAGCCGCAGCGCTTCCTTGATTGCGGACTCCAGCCGCGGGATCTCGCGCAGCGCCTGGAAACTGATCTCCGCGCTATGGAGTCCGTCTAGCTCGTCGACTACGCCAGCGAGCTGGGCGGGGTGCCTGAGCAGCTCGATAAGCGTCCAGGCGGCGGTACCCGAGCTGGTGTGGTGCCCGGCGAACATCATCGAGATGAACATGCCGGTAATCTCGTCCGCGCAGAACGCGGGCGTGCCATCCGGGCCGCGTATCGACATCAGCACGTCCAGCAGATCCCGGTCGTCGCGGTCTGGCGGTCCGCCGGCCGCCCGTCCTGCCATGATCGCGCCGACCAGGGCCACCAGGCCGGCTCTCGCCTGGTCCCGGCGGCGGAAGCTCTCGATGGGCGCGTACGGATCCACGAACGCGAGCGCGTCGGTGCCCCGCTCCAGATCGTGGTAGAGCTCAGCGAACTTGCTGTCGAGCTGGTTGCGGAACTTGGTGCCGATCAGGCAGGCGGAAGAGGTGTAGATGGTCAGCTCGGCGAACCAGTCAAGCAGGTCGATCTCGCCGCTGTCGGCCCAGCCCGCGACGAGCCGGTCCACCTCGTCGGCAATCGTCTGCGCATGCCCGCGCATCATTTCGCCCCGCAGCGCCTGGTTGTGCAGCGCCTCGCGGCGGCGTTCAGGCGAGGCGTCGAACACCACGCCCTCGCCGAATATCGGGGTCATGAACGGGTACGCGCCCGCCTGGTCCAGGTCTTCATCGGGCGCTCTGAAGAAGTACTCGTTAGCTTCCGCGCCGGACAGCAAGATCACCGGCCGCCCGGCCAGGTCGAACCGGCCGACGTCGCCGCACTCGCTACGGACCCGCCGCATCAGCGCGATGGGGTCGCGGCGCAGCTCCTCCAGGTGGCCGTCCCGCGCGCCGCCGGATACGAGCGGCGGCTCCAGCAGCATCATGGCGTATCCCCGGCAGGCGCGAGCGGCGCCTCTGGCTGAATCTCGATCAGCGTCAGGTGCGATCCGCGCGGCGTAGAAACGATGGCCATAACCGCGGCGGCAACGTCGGACGGCCTGAGGAAGTTCGGGTGCCGGGCCAGGCCCCATCTGGCCCAGTCATCGAGCACCGCCTGGACGGTGTGCGGCTCCCAGCTCATGCCCATCTCGGTCATCGTGGGGCCAGGCCGCACGATCGAGACCCTGACCCCGCTGCCTTCCAGCTCCCGCTGCATCGCCCGTGCCATGCCATCCAGGCCGTTCTTGGCCGCGACATAGGCGCCCATCCGGGGTCTCGGCGTGTGTGCCACGTCGGAAGATATGAATACGACGTCCCCGCGCCGCCTGGTAACCATGCCCGGCACGATCGCGGTTACCAGCCGGTGCGCGCCGACGAGATTCACCTGGACCTGACGCAGGAACTCACCAGAATCCACTTCGTGGACGAGCTCCGCCGCCAGGTCGCCTGCGCAGCTGACGAGGATCTCGGCTGGCCCGAGCTCGGCCGCCACCCCGGCCGCGAAGCTCTTCACGGTGTCGTCGTCGCAAACATCCAGCGGCAGCGCGATGGCCGCACCGCCGCCGGCCCGAATCGTGGCGGCCAGTTCCTCGCACTTATCTGTCCGCCTGGCGCCGAGCGCGACCGGATGCCCGGCAGTGGCTAGCGCGACGGCGGTGGCGGCGCCGATGCCAGACGACGCGCCGGTCACCACGGCAGTCCGGCGCTGCGGGTGCGGCTCGAATCTCGGCATATCAGCGCAACTCCACGCGGATAGGCAGAGTGGTGAAGCCGCGCACATTTGGCGAGTGGACTCGTTCCGCTTGTTCCTCGTCCACCTCGTACCGGCTGACCGCGCGGGTGAACTCGGTGAGCGCCACGTTCGCCTCAAGCCGGGCCAGGTTCGCGCCGAGGCAGTAGTGCCGGCCGGCCCCGAAGCTGATCAGCGCCGAGGTGTCGCGGTCCAGGTCGTAGCGATCAGGGTCGTCAAACACGGCGGGGTCCCTGTTGGCCGAGCCGATCAGCAGCACCAGCCGGTCCCCGGCCGGCACAGTCTGGCCGTGCGCGGTGAAGTCCTGCGTCACAGTCCGGGCAATCGCCTGGCTGGTCGAGTCGTAGCGCAGCGTCTCCTCGACCCACGTCCCGATGCGAGCCGGGTCCGTCATCGGCTTGGCGAGCTCGGCGGGGTTACGCCAGCCCCAGTACACGGCGTTGGCTAGCAGCTTGGTGGTCGTCTCGTTCCCGGCCACGATCATCAGGAACAGGAAACCGACGATCTCCTCGTCGGTGAGATGGTCGCCATCTATTTCGGCCCGCAGCAAGGCCGACACCAGGTCCGCCGTGTCCGTGCCGCCGCCCGGCCGGGCCCGGCGCTCCGCGATCAGCTCGGCGAAGTAAACGATCAGATGGAACGCCGCCTCGGCTCCGGCCCGCGGCACGGCCATCAGCCCGTCCTCGCGATGCAGCAGCGTGTCGGCGTGCTTCCGCAGCGCGGACCTGTCCTCCTCGGGGACGCCAACCAGCTCAGAGACAACGTCCATGGGCAGCAGTCCGGCAAACTCGGCGACAAAGTCGAAGCAGCCCTTGCCCAGGCAGGACTCCAGGTGCTTGCGGGCCAGGACGCGAATGCGCTGCCGCAGGTCCTGGACCCGGCGCGGGGTGAACCCACTCGATACCAGCGCCCGCATCCGAGTATGCCTGGGCGCATCCATGGCCAGGAACGACATGGTCCTGGCCGCTCGCGGGCCCCAGGCCGACGGATCGAGGGACACGCCGTTGGCGTTGGAGAACTGAGCGGACTCGCGGAAAGCAACGGCGACATCCTCGTGCCGAGACAGCGCCCAGAAGTCGAGTTCCTCGTTGCGATACAGCGGTGCCTCGTCGCGGAGCCGGGCGTAGACAGGGTAGGGATCGTCTTGGACGTGGTAGTCGTACGGGCTGAAACTGACAGCTGCCGTCACCGTGTCACCCCATGATCAACTGGGCGGCTTCGGCCAGCCGGTCCGCCATGTGCTCGTACGTGGTGTAGCCGAGCCCTGCCTCGACCATGGCGCCGAAGTAAGCAAGCTCGAGTAGCCGTGCCGCCGGGGTGCCAGGCCCGGCCGCCTCCTCGATCCGCTGGCGGATCTTCATTCCGATGTACAGGCGGAGCTGGCGGACGTCAGGCTCGCTCCCGAACATGGCGGCAGTGCACCCGGCCGCCAGCTCGGGCTCGGCCGAGACGAGCAGCGCAAGCTCGCGCAGTACGCCGACCACCCGGCTCTGCGCGGACTTCTGGCTGGTTTCCACCGGCGGCAGCGCGTTCAGCCGGCGCCAGAAGATCTCGGTGAGCAGGTGATCCTTGGACGCGAAGTAGGTATATGCGGTCGCCGCCGCGACTCCCGCGCGGCGGGCCACGTCCCGGATGCTGAGGTTCTCGTATCCGGACTGCCGCACTTCCTGCACGCCGGCCTCGGTCAGCCGGTGCACCGTGTCGGCCTGCCGCGCCGTCAGCAGCCTGCGGGTAGGCTCCGTGGCGAGAGAGTCGGACATGTGTCCAGACGTTAGTCCGGGCCGACGGCGCGCGCAAGCCTGGCCGGGGCCTGCCAGCACGGGCTGGCCAAAACTGTAACGTGTTCTACCATGGACCAGGGCGTCGGACCGGGGCGCGCACGGCGATGACGCGGGGCGATGAGGAGACCAGATGACAGCTGGCGAGACCGAGTTCGACCTTGTCGTGGTCGGCAGCGGCGCCGCTGGCATGACAGCGGCGCTCACGGCTGCGCTTCGCGGCCTGCGCACTGTCGTCATCGAGAAGACGGAATACTTCGGCGGGTCCACTGCCCGTTCTGGCGGCGGGGTGTGGATACCCCGGAACGCGGTGCTCCGCAAGGCCGGCATCGCCGACACGGCGGAGGAGGCCAGCGCGTACCTAGCGCACGTGGCGGGCGAGTCGGTCCCGGCCAGCCTGCGCGCCGCGTTCCTGGAGCATGGCCCGGCGATGCTCGATCTGGTCCTGGCGAATACGCCGCTCGGCTTCGACTGGGTGCCCGACTACTCCGACTACTACCCGGAGGCGCCAGGAGGCAAGGTCTGCGGCCGTTCGGTGGAGCCCAGGCTGCTGGACGGCAGGGTGCTCGGCCCCGAACTAGCGCACCTGCGGCCGCCCTACCTGCCCGCTCCCGCCGGGATCACGGTCACCCAGGCCAACTACCGGTGGATGAGCCTCGGCACCTCGCACCCACGCGCCATCTGGACGACCGCCAAGGTGACCGGGCGGATGGTCGTGACAAAGGTGCGCAAGCGCCAGTTGCTCAGCATGGGTCAGGCCCTGGCCGCGGGGCTGCGCGCCGGCCTGGCGAAAGCCGGCGTGCCGGTCTGGCTGAACACGCCGATGACCGGCCTGCAGATGCGCGGCGGCCGGGTCACCGGAGTGCAGGTGACACGCGAAGGTGCGCCCGCCGTCATTCTGGCCAGCCGGGGCGTGCTGCTGGCCACCGGCGGTTTCGAGCGCAGCGATGACATGCGCCGGCGCTACCAGCGCGAACCGGTCGCGACCGAGTGGACCGTGGGCTCGCCTGGCAATACCGGCGAGGGGATCCTGGCCGGGGAGGCGGCAGGTGGCGTCCTTGACCTGATGGACGAGTCGTGGTGGGGGCCGTCGATCCCGCTGGCAAGCGGGCCGGTGTTCTGCCTCGCAGAACGCAGCCTGCCAGGCAGCATCTTTGTCAACGGGGCCGGTGAGCGGTTCGTCAACGAGGCCGCGCCCTACGTGGACACCGTGCACGTCATGTACGACAAGCACACGGAAGACAACCCGCACATTCCCTGCTGGATGATCACCGACCAGCGGTACCGCAACCGGTACGTGTTCACCGGCATGCCGCCCCGCAAGCCACTGCCGCGCCGCTGGTACTCCGCGGGCGTGGTGTTCCGGGCCGGCTCGCTGGCTGAGCTAGCCGGACAGATAGGCATCCCGGCCGACGGACTAGCCAAGACGGTGGGGAAGTTCAACGACTTCGCCAGGGCCGGCCAGGACGAGGACTACGGCCGCGGCGACTCCGCCTATGACCACTACTACGGCGACCCGAATTGCAAGCCCAACCCGAACCTGGCGCCGCTCGACCAGGCACCGTTCTATGCCATCAAGATCGTGCCAGGTGATCTCGGCACCAAGGGCGGCATGCGAACGGACGAGCGAGCCAGGGTGCTGCGGGCGGACGGCGGCGTCGTCGACGGCTTGTACGCGGCGGGGAACACCAGCGCGATGGTGATGGGCCGCAGCTACGCCGGCCCTGGCGCGACGATCGGGCCCGCGATGACTTTCGGCTACCTGGCCGCGCTTGACGCCGCCGCCGGGGCTGAATAGTCCGTTCCTGCGGGGGAATGGTTTGTTATCTAGACTGAGTGCAGACCGAGAGGATGAGGTAGTGCTCAGCGCCGGTCCAGGTGACCATCTGGTCGCGTTCTACCGCGACAGCCAGCTGACCGAGTTGGTCGGTGAGTACCTGCACGCAGCCATCGCCGACGGCGGGGTGGCAGTAGTGGTGGCGAGGCCGGACCGCCGGCTCTGGCTCAACGCGTGGCTCACGCGGGCAGGCGTCGACCTGGCGGCCGTGTGCGCGAATGGCTCCTACGTCGTGCTCGATGCCAACGCGACCATGAACAAATACGTCGTCGACGGGTGGCCAGACGCGGCGGCATTCTGGCAGGCCATCAGTCCGGTGCTGACCAGGGCAGTCAGGAGGCGGCGCCCGGTCCGCGTCTTCGGCGAGATGGTGGCCCTGCTCTGGGAGGCTGGGCTTGTCAATGCGGCCATTGAAGTCGAAGCACTGTGGAACGAGATGGCCGCGCAATACCCGTTCTCGCGGCTGTGTGCTTATCCGGCCGCCGCGGTGAGCGGCCCCGAGGACAGCGACTCGCTGGCCCAGGTATGCGCCGCGCACACCGCCATCATCGGCGACCTGCCCGAGCCAAGCTAGCCTCCGCGCGCCAGCCGAGCCCTCAGTCTGGCCCGAGGATGAGGCCGCTGGTGGGCACGCCGGTGCCGGCGGTGACGAGGACGGGACCGTCGCCTGGCACCTGGTTGACCGCCGTGCCGCGCACCTGCCTGACGGCCTCGGCGATGCCGTTCATGCCATGCAGGTAGCCCTCGCCGAGCTGGCCGCCGTGCGGGTTGAGCGGCAGCCGCCCGCCTAGTTCGAGCGCGCCGCCGGAGATAAAGTGCCTGGCCTCGCCGCGCGGGCAGAAGCCGAGCTCCTCCAGCTGCATGAGCACGTACGGGGTGAAGTGGTCGTAAAGCACTGCGGTCCGGATGTCGGCGGGCCTGAGCCCGGACTGCTGCCACAGCTGGCGCGCGACTACCCCCATCTCCGGCAGGCCGGTCAGGTCGTCACGGTAGTAGCTGGTCATCGTGTACTGGTTCGGCCCGCTGCCCTGGGCGGCGGCGCGGATTACGACCGGCGGTTTTGATAGGGAACGGGCTCGGTCCAGGCTGGTCACCACCACCGCCACCGCGCCGTCCGTCTCCTGGCAGCAGTCGAGCAGCCGCAGCGGCTCGCAGATCCAGCGTGACTCCTGGTGCTCGGCCAGCGTGATCGGCCGCTGGTAGAACCAGGCCGCCGGGTTTGTCGCCGCGTGCTTGCGGTCGGCCACGGCGACGACGCCGAAGTCCGCGCTGCCCGCACCGAAGGCGTGCATGTACCGGCGGGCGGCCATTGCCACGGTCGCGGCCGGGGTAGCCAGGCCCATCGGGTAGTGCCAGCCGCTGTCGATGCTGGCCGAGGTGGCGCCTTGCACCGCTCCCACCGACACCTGACCGAACCTGCGGCCCGATCGCTCGTTCAGCGCCCGGTAGCAGACCACCACGTCCGCGGCGCCGGTCGCGACCGCGAGCACCGCCTGGTGCACGGTCGCGCAGGCGGCTCCGCCCCCGTAACCGATCTGGCTGAAAAAGGTCAGCTCACCGGCGCCGAGCTCGCGGGCCACCGCGATCTCGGCGTTGCTGTCCATGGTGAACGTGCATAGGCCGTCGATGTCGCCCGGCGCCAGCCCGGCGTCGTCAAGCGCGGCCAGGACCGCCTCCGCGGCGAGCTTCAGCTCGCTGCGGCCCGAGTCCTTGGAGAACTCGGTGGCGCCGATCCCGGCTATGGCCGCCGCGCCGGAGATCATGCCGGCCTCCTGGCCGGGACCAGGCGGACGGTGGCCGTTACGTGATTGCCGAGGGTGCAGGTACCGGTGACGGCGACGATCTGCTCGACGTCGCCGGCCTGTGTGATCTGCCCGGAGAAGGTGAGCGTGTCGCCTGCGTAGCACGGCGCGCCCAGGCGGATGGAAACCGAGCGCACAATCGCCTCCGGGCCTGCCCAGTCGGTCACGTACCGCTGGACCAGGCCGGTCGTGGTGAGGATGTTGAGGAAGATGTCCTTGCCGCCGCCGCGGATGGCGAAGTCCCTGTCGTGATGGACCGGGTAGAAGTCGCGGGTGGCGATTGCGGTGGAGACGATCAGGGTGGGCGTCACGTCGAGCACTAGCTCGGGCAGCGCGCCCGGGCGTGCGCGGGTGTCCTCGCGCCAGGTCGGCAGCACCAGCTCGTCGTCGATGCGCGCGTACGCAACCCGGACGGGCATGCCGATATGCACATCCTCCGGGCTGACACCGTGCAGCTCCCCGAGCATCCGGACGCCCTCGGTGAGCTCGACCAGCGCGATGACGATGGGTAGCTTCTTGCCCGGCACCGGCGGGTGGCGGTGCACCACGAAGCTGTAGACCGTGCCCGTCCCCGCGGCGACCTGGTATTCCTGTTTCTCGATAGCACCGCAGATCAGGCAGGCCGGGCCGGGCGGATGGCGCAGTGCGCCGCACTCGCCGCAGCGCTGGATCCGCAGCTCGCCGACCGACGTGCCCGCCCAGAAGAACTCGGTGTCGGGCGACACCGGCGGCCGCATAACCGGACCCGGCCCCGCAGCCTGCGGGGGGTCGTCCCCCCGGGCAGACACAACCGGGCGGAACTTCAGCACCCTCCAGTCCATCGAGGCCACCGGCTCGTCACCCGAATACCAGACATTCCTGGTGGTCACGAACCAGCCCTCGCCGAGTGCGGTGCGCTTCGGGCCGGTGACGTCGACCAGCTCGGCCCGCAGCGCGAGCAACTCACCATGCCGCAGGTAGCGGAAATACGTCTGATCGCAGTTGGTGGCCACGACCGAGGTGAACCCGGCGTCGTCGAGCGCTGTCATCATCTGGCCGAGCGGATCTGGACCGCCGCCGCCACCGGGCTGCAGTCCCGGCATCGTCCAGACCTGCACCATCGCGGGTGGCGCGACCAGCTCACCGTGCGGCGTGGCCGCCGCGAAGCCGGCGTCGGTATAGACCGGGTTGGCGTCCCCGATGGCGTCGGTCCAGTTGCGGATCGCGGGCAGGTTCACCGGGTCCCTGGCATATCGCGGGCTGCTCTGCCCTTGCGCCGCGACCGCCGCGGCGACCGCGCGGATCGCCTCCGGCTGCCCGGTCACCGCGGCACCCGCGGCAGCCTCAGTCCGGCCATCGCGATCAGCTCGCGCTGCACTTCGTTCACTCCTCCGCCGAATGTCATCACGGTGTTCCGCTTGGTCTGCACGTCCAGCCAGCTGGCTAGCTCGGCCGTATCGGTGTCGGCTAGGTCGCCGTGCCGTCGCACGATCTCGGCCAGTTCAGCGCCAAGCCGCTGAACCTGCTCGGAGCCGAACACCTTGGTCGCGGACGCATCGGCTATGTCCACGGTGTCCGCGGCCGCGACCTGCCAGTTCAGCAGCTCGTTGACGCGCTCAGCCGCGCCGGCCCGGCCCAGCGCCCGGCGCACGTCCGGCTGCTCAAGCAGCCCGCGCCCGTCCGGGCCTGGATGCCGCGCGGCCCAGGCATGCACCCGCGAGTGGAGCACGCCGATACGGCCGGACGGCCCCAGCATCACGCGCTCGTGGTTTAGCTGGGCTGTGATCAGCTGCCAGCCGGCGTTCTCCTCGCCTACTCGCATCGATACCGGAACGCGGACATCCGAGTAATAGGTCGCATTGACGTGGTGAGCGCCGTCGTGGGTGATGATGGGCGTCCAGGAGTAGCCGGGATCCGTGGTGTCGACGATCAGGATCGACAGGCCCTTGTGCTTGGGGGCGTCGGGGTCGGTCCGGCAGGCGAGCCAGATGTAGTCGGCGTCGTGCCCGCCCGTGGTGAAGGTCTTCTGGCCGTTCACGATGTAGGTGTCACCGTCGAGCTCGGCCCTGGTAGTGAGCGACGCCAGGTCGGTACCGGATCCTGGCTCGGTGTAGCCGATGGCGAAATGCAGCTCACCCGCCAGGATCTTAGGCAGGAAGAAGTCGCGCTGCTCCTGGCTGCCCCGCGCCATCAGCGTCGGCCCCACGGTCTGCAGGGTCACGGCCGGCAGCGGCACGTCCGCCAGCGCAGCCTCGTTGACGAAGATCTGCTGCTCGACCTGGCCGAAGCCGCGGCCACCGTATTCCGTCGGCCAGCCCACGCCGAGCCAGCCGTCGCGGCCCATCCTGCGCACCACCTCGCGGTAGACACTGCCGTGCCGCTGCGTCAGCATCTGCTCGCGCTCGGCCGCGGTGATCAGCGTCGCGAAGTACTCGCGCAGCTCGGCTTGCAGGGCGCGCTGGGGGTCGGTGAGGTCCAGGAACGTCATCTGCTGCCTTCCCGCGCGCCGAGCAGGTCGAGCCGGTAACTGGAGCCGCCGACCAGGCTGACCAGGTCGGTGATGAGCGCGCTGTACCGGGGAAGCGAATAGGTCACGTCCATGCCGATCCCGCCGTGCAGGTGATGGCAGGTGCGCAGCGCGATGGGGCCGTGCTCGGCCAGCCAGTAGCCGGCCACGTCGATGTCGCCGTCCGCGTCCCGGCCGGTGTCCAGCCGCCAGCACGCAGATAGCGTCGCCAGGTGCAGGATGCGCACGGTCACGTAGACATCGGCGATCTGCTGTGCCACTGCCTGGAACGTCGCCAGCGGCCGGCCAAATTGCTCGCGGGTCCTGATGTAGCCGGTGGTGAGCTCGAGCGCCGCGGCGAGGGCACCGTCCGCGATGCAGCAGGCCCCGGCCACGGCGAGCCTGTTCAGCTCCGCGACGGGGCCGCCGGGCATGACGCGGGCCGACCCGGCCGGCGCAGGCTCGCCGGCCAGCACGTGCCGGACCCGGGCGCGATCCAGCCGGACCGTGTACTCGGGCAGCCCGGACGAGCTGTGTGTGCGCAGACAGGACAGGCCCTTCGCGTTCGCCTCGACGACGACCACGGCAGTTCCGCCGCCAGCCACGCTGGCAGGCACCAGGATCCACCGCGCCGCTGCGGCATACGGCACGCCGAGCTTGACCCCGGTAACCGTGCTCGAGTCGCCGGACAACTCGGTCACCGTCGCGGGCGCGAGCGGCATCGGCTCGGATGGCTCGCGGATGGCGGCGGTCAGGATCGTTTCCCCGGTCGCGACGCCAGCCAGCAGCTGGCTCTGCACTTCCGCTGGGGCGCAGCGGGTTACCGGCAAGACACCCAGAGCCAGCGTGGCCAGCGCGGGGACCCTGGCCGCGTGCTTGCCGATCTCGGTGAGGAGCGCGGCGATCTCCGTGACCCCGAGGCCGTCGCCGCCCATCGACGCTGGCACCGCGAGCGCGAGCAGCCCCGCGTGCGCAAGTTCCTTCCAGGTGGTGGAATCCAAATCCGGGAGCTCGCCGCGGCGGCCTGGAGGGCTTTCGCGGCCCGGTGCCCCGAGTACCTGCGCGGCCAGGCTGGAGACCTCAAGCTCGGCCTCGCCGGGGGTGAAGTCCATCTAGCGCGCCTCCTGTCTGGGCAGACCGAGCAGGCGCTCGGCTACGAGGGACAGCAGGATCTGGGTCGTACCTCCGGCGATCGACAGGCACCGGGTGAGCAGGAACTCGTGCAGCGCCGCGGCGGCATCGGTGTCGGCAGCCGCACCGGCCGGCCCGCAAAGTTCCAGCGCAGCCTCCGCGACCGCCTGCCGATGCGCGACGCCGACGAGCTTGCGCACCGCTGCCAGCGGGCCGGGATCGGCGCCGCGCAGCTGGGCGAGGACCGCCTGCAGGTCCAGCAACGACACGGCCATCCCCTCGGCGCTCAGCCCGCCGAGGTGCTGGCGGACCACCGGGTCCTGCGCCGCACCGAGCTCGCTCGCCAGCTGGAGAAGTCCCTCGGCGGCCTCGCCGACCGACGAGCCTGCCCCCATGGCGACTCGCTCGGAGGCCAGCGTGGTCCTGGCTACCCGCCAGCCGTCACCGGGCGCGCCGACCACGCAGTCGTCGGGTACGTAGACCTCGTCGAGGAAGACCTGGTTGAACATCTGCCTGCCGGTGATCTCGCGCAGCGGCCTGACGTCGATGCCGGGGCTGGCCATGTCGACCAGGAAATAGCTAATGCCCTTGTGCCTGTCCGCCGCCGAGTCCGTGCGGGCGAGGCAGATGGCCCAGTCGGCTTGCCTGGCCAGCGACGTCCACACCTTCTGGCCGGTGAGCAGCCAGCCACCTTCGGTGCGTTCGGCTCGGCTGCGCAGCGAGGCGAGATCGGAGCCCGCCTCTGGCTCGCTGAAAAGCTGGCACCAGGAGATCTCGCCGCGCAGTGTCGGGCCGGCGAAGGTGTCCTTCTGCGCGTCAGTGCCGTGCCGCAGGATGGCCGGCACCGCCCAGCCGCCGATGCCGATGTCGGGTCTGGCCAGGCCGGCCGCGGCGAGTTCGGTGTCTATGACAAGCTGCGCGGCCTGGGAGGCGCCAAGCCCGTAGGGGACCGGCCAGGATGGGGCGCCGTATCCGGAATCGGCGATGGCCGGGCGCTGCTGCGCGGCGGGCAGCCTGGCCCAGTCAGCGGCGAGGTCGCGGACCGCGAGCGCCACATCGGCTAGCTCGCCGCTCAGCGCGCCCGTCGCGCCGCCGAGGGTCAGCTGCCTGCGCGCGCCTGACAGCGCGAGCTGGGCGGTCCGGTCGCGCCAGATAGCGCTGCCGCCGAGAAGCTGGCGCAGCGCCAGCGCCCGGCGCAAGTACAGGTGGGCGTCGTGCTCCCAGGTGAAGCCGATGCCGCCGAGCACCTGGATGCAGTCCTTTGCGTTGTCGACCGCGGCGTCCAGCGTGAACGCCGCCGCAGCGGCGGCTGCCAGCGGCAGTTCAGCGGGTGCCTCTTCGACGGCACGGGCGGCATCCCACGCCAGCGCGGACGTGGTCTCGGCGCGGCACAGCATGCCCGCGCACAGGTGCTTGACCGCCTGGAAAGCTCCGATGGGACGGCCGAACTGGTGCCGGACGGCTGCGTACTCGGCCGCTGTGCGCGAGCACCAGGCCGCCACCGCCGCCGCCTCCACCGCGAACAGGGTGGCGGCCAGGTCGCGGACGGCTGCCGTCTCGATCTGCAGCAGTTCCTCAGGCCCGGCGACGGCATCGATAGTGAGATCGGCGAGCGCCCTGGAGAAGTCGGCAGGCGCTAGCCCGGTCAGCGTGATGCCGGGATGATCGGCGGGCAGCAGGCACCACGCATTGGGATTTCCCTTTCCGGCAGTGATCCTTGCGCCGATGAGCAGGTGCGTGCTGGTGCCGCCGCCCAGCACTGGACCGCATCTGCCGTGCAGCAGCAGGCTGCCGTCCGGCTGCCACGTGCCGGTGACCGAGCCGGGGTCGAGGGCAGCCGCAGCGGATATCTCGCCGGCTGCCAGCCGCGGCAGCAGCCGCCTGGCGACCGGCTGACCGGGGCTCGCGGCCAGTGCCAGGCCCGCCAGCACCGTCGGCAGGACCGGACCCGGCACCAGGGAGTCGGTCAGCTGGCCAAGCGCCGCGGCAAGATCGGCCGTGCGGCCGGCGCCGCCCGAGCCCGCTGGCAGCCCGATGGCGAATATGCCGAGATCAGCCAGGCTCGCCCAGCTCTCGGCCGCGGCGCCAGAGCCGGCCGCGGTGGCGACGCCCTGGCTGGCGGGCAGGCCCGGCTCCAGGCCGCGGACTGCCTCCACGGTGCCGGCGCGCTTGGCCCACTCGCGGATCGAGGACTGAAGCGCAAGCTGCTCGTCGGTCATCGCGATCGGCAAACTTGTCCTCCTCCTCGACTGGCACTCAAAATTAGAACACGTTATACCTGTAGTGAGCCAGGCAGTCCTGGCCAGGGCGGAGGCTTTCCCGTTGCTAGGCTGGCGGCCGCGGGGGACAGTCCTGCCTGAGCATGAAAGGCCGCCATGGCAACGCCAAGATCGCGCACCACCGGGTCAGCCGAGCAGCCTGCCTCGGTTCCCGCGGAGGCCGACCTTGGCTCGGCCGCGCAGCGCGACCGGCGGAAGCGGATCCTGGACGCGACGCTGGCGCTGGCCTCTAAGGGGGGCTACGAGGCGGTCCAGATGCGGGCCGTCGCCGAGCGTGCCGACGTCGCTCTCGGCACGCTGTACCGGTACTTCCCGTCCAAGATCCACCTGCTGGTGTCCGCGCTGGCCAGGGAGTTCGAGCGGACTCAGGAGAAGCTTGACCGGACCGCGATCCCCGGCGACACCTCCTACGAGCGGATGCTGTACGTACTGGGCAGGACCACCAGGTCCATGCAGCGCGAGCCGCTGCTTACCGAGGCCATGACCAGGGCGTTCATGTTCGCCGACCCGAGCGCTGCCAGCGAGGTGAATACCGTCGCCCGGATGATGGAAGAACTGCTCACGAAGGCAATGCACGACGGCGAGCCGACCGGCGATGAGCGGGCCATCGCCAGGGTCATCGGCGATGTCTGGCTGTCGAACCTGGTGGCCTGGGTTACCAGGCGCGCCTCCGCCAACGACGTCGCCAATCATCTCGAGCTCGCAGCAAGGCTCTTGCTGCGCTAACCGCGCAGTCCGGGATGGAGAATGACGCAGCAGACCCTGGCAGGTCACGCTGCTGGCCTGCGCCAGCGGTTCCGGCCCGCCTACCGGATGGAGAGGTCGGGCCCGCCCCCGTGGCGGCCGGTCTGGTCGGTGCCCGCGGCGCTGCGCGCCGTGCGGGCGACGCTGGTCATCCCGAGTCTGTTCGCCCTGACCTTCAAGGTCTTCGACGATCCGCAGATGGCGATATTCGCGGTCTTCGGCAGTTTCGGCACGCTGGTCTTCTCCTCGTTCGCGGGCACCCGGCGGGACAAGCTGGTCGCACATTTGGGGCTAGCCGTGGCCGGCAGTGTGGCCCTGATCATCGGCACGGCGGTCAGTGGCTCGGCCTGGCTGGCGGGCCTTGTCACCCTGCCCGTTGCGTTCGCGATCTACTTCGCGGGCGTGGGCGGGCCGAATGCGGCGTCTGGCGTGACGGCGGTATTGCTGGCATATGTCCTGCCGGTGGCATCGGGCGGCGGTGTCGCGGACATCGGTTCCCGGCTGGCCGGCTGGTGGCTGGCCTCGGCCGTGAGCACGGCGGCGGTGCTCGCACTCTCGCCGCCGTCCCCTGGTGACCGGCTGCGCGAGTCGGCGGCCGCCCTGGCCAGGGCGGTTGCACGGCAACTGCGGGCGGGGCTGGACGGCACGGCGACGACCGCCGACCTGGATGCCTCGCTGGCGGCCAAGCACGACCTGATGACGCTGTTCGCGGCTACGCCGTACCGGCCGATCGGCCTGGCCACCGCCGACCAGGGCCTGGCCAGCCTCATCGCCCTGCTGGAGTGGTGCGCGTCCCTGACGTCCGAGGCCATGGACGGCCACCTCGATATCAGCCAGACTGCGGCCGAGGATCGGGACCTGCTTGCCGAGTCGGCTGCCGCCCTCGGTGGCGTTGCCGAGTTGCTGGCTGGCCAGGACGACATACCGAAGATAGAACGGCTGTGGCAGGCCAGGATCGTCAGTGCCGCCCATCTTCGTGCCCTGACCGGCGAGCCGACGGTCGTGCGCCGACTGGCGGATCAGGCCTTCCACGCCCAGGTCATCGGGATCGCCGCGTCCGCCGCGGCCGGCGATGCGCTGATAGCCACCCGCCGTCTCGATCCGGAGGCGGTCGACGCGCTGCGCCAGCGGTGGCTCGCCGAGAATGTCGGCAGTCTGGGCGAGGACGCCAAGCCTGAGAACGGTCCGGCGGCGACCCGGCGATTGCTCTGGCGCCCGTCCGTGCGGCGCGCGGCCGGCGCCATCGCGGCGGATGCGAGCATTCGGTCGGTGTGGTTCCGCAACAGCGCCCGCGGCGCGGTCGCCCTGGCAGTGGCCGTAGCAGTGGCTAAGCTGACCGACGTCCAGCATGCGTTCTGGATCGTGCTCGGCACCCTGTCGGTGCTGCGGAGCAGCGCTGGCGCTACCGGATCGACAGCGCTCCGGGCGCTGGCAGGCACGGTCGTCGGCTTTGTCATCGGGGCTGGCCTGCTGGTCGGCATCGGCACCAGCCCGGCCGCCCTCTGGATCGCGCTGCCGGTGGCCGTGCTTGTCGCCGCCTACTCGCCAGGAACAGCACCGTTCGCGGTAGGCCAGGCGGCCTTCACCGTGACCGTCGTCGTGCTGTTCAATGTCCTGGCCCCGGCTGGCTGGCAGGTCGGCCTGATCCGGGTCGAGGACGTCGCCATCGGCTGTGCGGTCAGTGTGCTGGTGGGAGTGCTCTTCTGGCCGCGAGGAGCATCGGCGCTGGTGGGCGACAATCTCGCCGACGCCCTCAGGGCCGGTGCTGCTTACCTGACCGCGGCAACCGACTGGGCCCTTGGCCTGCCCGAGCGGCGGCAAGGTCCGGCCATGGCAGCGGTGGCGGCGAACGTCCGGCTGGAGGATGCGGTGCGCGGGTTCCTCACCGAGCAGGGCTCCAAGCGCATCGACAAGCATGACCTCTGGATGCTGACGATGTCAGCGCTGAGGTTGCGGCTCACCGCGCATTCGCTGGCAAGCCTGCCCGGCCTCGCCGGGTCGCGCGGCCCTGCGGCCGAGCACCCGATCGGCGCGCGAGTTCGCACCACACTGGAAGGTGAGTCCGCCACGCTCGCGGCCTTCTACGACCAGATAGCGGCAGAAGTCGGCAAGCCCGGCCGGGGAGCGGGCTCGATCCCGGACGTCGCCGTGCCCGCGGTGGTGCCGGCCGCGTCCGTAGAGCCGTGCCGCATCGGCCCGGCGCACTACCACACGGAGGCGCTGTGGGTTCGCGACCATCTCGCGCACCTGGGGTCGCATTCGGCCGAGCTTGTCGGGCCCGCCAGGCGGCTAGCGGCACTGCGCCGCACGCCATGGTGGCGGTAGTGGTCAGGACTTTTTAGGCCGCGGCGCCGTGGGCTGTGCGGGCGGCGCCGGCTGGTGCCGCAGGAACGGCAGCAAGCGGACTCCACTGTCAGGGCCGGGGAAAACCGCCTGCTGCGGAGCGCCGGCTGGCGCGGCATCGAAGTGCTCGAAGCCGGCGACCGTCATCAGCGTGCCCGCGCACACCCCGATGGCTATGCCCTTCACGAGAGCGCCACGGCCGACACGTTTGGCCGCCGTCGCCCGGCTGGTAGCGGCGAGGCGCGCCGCAACCCGGGCTGCGACCTCCCGCTCCACCTTGTCCACGAATGATGCGACAACGGCATCGTTGTATTCAGGGCCGAGCTCTTGCTGTACTTCGGCAGCGGCCCTGATGTCCTCTGGCGACACAGGAGACGTGCTCATGCGGGCAGGATAACCCCGAGGGCTGCAAGCTCGGCCGTCCTCGCCGGCATTAACTGGCAGGCAGGCAGGGCTGCGTCAGCTTCCCGCGATCCGAGCCGCGACGCGCGGGAACATTGTGGCTGCTGGTAACGTTCATCACTAGCGGCGCAGATTCTGCGCCAACCGGCAGGCTTATGACCTGCGCGGTCGCCTGTGCGAGTTGTCCGCTTCCCGGCGCGCCCGTTGGCTGCTCCGTCGTCGTCGACGTCTCTGACATGACGCGGCCTCAGACCAAGCGATGGAGCCAGTACAAGATGCCTAACACCGCAGGGCGCCGCCGCGCGCCCGGACATTACCGCGGGAAACCGCGACCTAAGCAATACACCGCGAGCCGCACGCCAACCCGGCCCATGCCGCACGTCGAGGCCAGGTCCGAGCTGGACCTGGCCCTGGCTGCCGCGGCTGAGCTTCCGCAGCCGCCGGCCACCACGTTCGGCGAGCTCGGGCTCGACGACCGGCTGGTCCGGGTGCTGGCCGCCCGCGACATCAGCGCGCCGTTCGCGATCCAGGCCCGCGCCCTGCCCGACGCGCTTGCCGGTCGCGACGTCCTCGGCCGCGCCGAGACTGGGTCGGGCAAGACGCTGGCTTTCGGGCTGCCGATGCTGAGCCGGATAGCCGCCATGAGCGGCCGGCCTGCGGCGAAAGCGCCACGCGGCCTGGTCCTGGTACCCACCCGTGAGCTGGCCGAGCAGGTTGCCGAGGTGCTCAGGCCGCTCGGCCGCAGCCTCGGGCTGCTCATCACCACTGTCTACGGCGGCGTGTCTATCGGCCGTCAGATCGACCGCCTGCAGCGAGGCGTCGACATCGTCGTGGCTACCCCTGGTCGGCTGATCGACCTGCTTGACCGGCGTGCCTGCACCCTTGCCGACATCGACGTGACAGTACTGGACGAGGCCGATCACATGGCCGACCTCGGCTTCATGCCCGCCGTGACCAGGATCCTGGATGACACGCCGGCTGACGGCCAGCGGCTGCTGTTCTCCGCCACCCTGGACCGCGGCGTGGACCGGCTCGTGCAGTCCTACCTGACCGACCCCGCCCTGCACGCGGTCCAGCCGCAGATCGTGGCGGGCGGTGCTGCCGACCACAGCATGCTAGTGCTGGACGCGGCCGATAAGGTCACGGTGGCCGCCGAGCTGGCCGGCCGCCCGGCCCGCACGCTGTTCTTCGTTCGCACCAAGCACGGGGCCGACAGGCTGGCTAAGCAGCTGGAGCGCTCTGGCGTGCAGGCAGCCGCGATCCATGGCGACCGGAACCAGAACCAGCGGCAGCGGGCCCTGGACGCGTTCGCTGCCGGGCACCCGCGAGTGCTGGTGGCCACCGATGTCGCGGCGCGCGGCATTCACGTGGACGACGTGGAGCTAGTCGTGCACTTCGACCCGCCCAACGACCACAAGGACTACCTGCACCGTTCCGGGCGGACCGCCAGGGCCGGTGCCACCGGCATGGTGGTGACCCTGGCGCTGCGCGAGCAGGTTCGCGAGCTGCAGCGGCTGCACGCCGCGGCCGGGGTGGATCCGTCCCGGCACGACGGGGTGACTGCTTGGCACCCGACGGTGCAGGAGATCGCGACGACCGGGACGCCCGTTCCGCCGCCCCCAGCTCGCGACATCCGGGCCCGGCCGGCCAACGCGCCGCCTCGGGTACGTCGCGGCTCGGGCCGCCCGCCTGGTGCGCAGGGCCGTTCGTATGGTCACCGCCGGGATGAGCGCCGGCCCAGGTAATCAGCTGCAGATGTGTGCGCGGGCGGAGCCAACCGCCCGCGGCCCTGCATCTGGACAAGCCGGACACCTTGCAGCAGCCGCTCGCAGCGCTGCCAGCTGGAGGAATGCGGGACTTATAACGTTTTGGCGGCACTCGACGAGCCCTGCAGGCGCCGTGTCGGATTCGTAATAGTGTGCTGGATTTACCGGCACTCGTCGGGGCCAGGTGCCGTGTGAGTTCCCGGCAGCTTTTCTGCATTGCGGTAGCTCGGCGTTAACGCTCGTGTGCACGACCCAGGAGGAATTCGTCCTTGAACTCAGCACTCTGGTCTAAGCGGCGAACTGCCGGGACCATCCTTGCTGCCGGCACGGCCGGCTCCATGATGCTGCTGTCCGCGGTGGCCCCGGCCCAAGGGGCTACGAACCCGAGCCCGGCGAAGGTCGCCGTGCCGCAGGGGGTCACCCTCTCGGGGCTGAAGGCGACCCCAGTTTTTCCGGTCAAGCGCAGCACGAAGGAGACAGTCACCTTCGCGCTTAAGATGCGGAACCAGACCGCGCTTGAGGGCAAGGTCGACGCTGGCATGCACCGGTTCCTCTCGGTTGCACAGTTCGCTCGCACCTACGGTCAGCCAGGCTCGCGCATCAGGTCGCTAGAGAAATTCCTCTACCTGTACGGCATCAAGACCAAGGCGTATGCCGACAACCTGGTGGTGACTGCCACCGGCACCGCCGGTGAGTTTGACAACGCGCTGTCGGTCGGCCAGGACTTCTACGTCACCAGGGCAATACCCGCCCGCGACGGCCGCGCCGCAGTGCCCGCGGTGACATTCCATGCGACCAAGGACCGGCCGCTGCTGCCACGCAAGCTCGCCTACTTCGTGGAGTCGATCCTCGGCCTGGACAACTACCCGATCTATGGCAGCAGCGCCGTGCATACCCGCACCGCCGAGCCGAAGGCGGGCTCCGGGCTGCAGCTGGGCAACCGGACTCCGGAAGACTTTGCCAAGGACTACAACCTGACGCCGCTGTACAAGAAGGGCGCAGAGGGCCAGGGCCAGACGATCGGCATCATCACGTTCGCGAGCCTGCGGCCGGGTGACCCCAAGCACTTCTGGTCCAAGACCCTCAAGATCCACACCAAGGCGAACAGGATCACGCTGGACAACGTCGATGGCGGTTCCGGCCCGGTCAACGCGGCTGCCGGGTCGGGCGAGACCACCCTGGACGTGGAGCAGTCGGGTGCGCTCGCGCCGCAGGCCAACATCGTTGTCTATCAGGCGCCCAACAGCGACTACGGCAGCGAGGACGCGTATGCCACCGCCGCCAGCCAGAACAAGGCAGAAAGTGTGTCGTGCAGCTGGGGTGAGTCCGAGACGATCCTCGGTGTCCTGGCCGCTGCGGGCGGCGAGTCTTCGACCTTGATCCAGGCCGACGACGAGCTCTTCCTCGAGCTCGCCGCCCAGGGGCAGTCGTCCTTCTCCACCTCTGGCGACCAGGCTGCTTACGATGCCACTGGCGACCTCGGCACGACGAACCTTGCTGTCGACAACGCCGGCGACAGCCCCTACACGACCACGGCCGGCGCGACCACCCTGGCCGGCACCATCCCGCTGGAAGGCCCGCTGAGCACCGGCGTCAGCCTGGTTCACATCGCCCGTGAGCGTGCGTGGGCCTGGGACTGGATGTGGCCGTACTACTCGCTGTTCCCCACCAGCGGCACGACGCCCTTCCCTTCGGAGGCATCCTTCGCAGTCGAGGACGTCGTCGGCACCGGCGGCGGATACAGCGTGGCCGAGCCGCGGCCCGGCTACCAGCGAGATGTCAAGGGCATCGGTAACTTCACCGCTGTGCCGTACCTGACGCCGACCGACTACGCGGCGCAGGATGGCACCAGCATCAGCCTGCCCACCGAGTGGACCGCGTGGGACTCCGTCAGCAACTCGCCGGTCCCGCCTGCGGTGATCACCGGCTCGGCCAAGGGCCGGGCAGAAACGGACCTGTCCGCTGACGGTGACCCGTACACCGGGTACGAGGAGTACTTCGTCGGCTTCCCGGCGAGCCTGGGTCACCTGGAGGTCGGCTGGGGCGGTACCAGCTTCGTCGCCCCGCAGATGAACGGGTCGGCGGCAGTGATCGACTCCTACCTCGGGCACCGGCTCGGTTTCTGGAACCCGGCGATCTACCGGTTCGCCGCCATGTCGAGCTCGCCGTTCAACCCGCTGGACACCACCGGGGGGAGCAACGACAACGACTACTACACCGGCACCAAGGGTGCCATCTACAACCCCAGCACCGGCCTGGGCACGCCGAACCTGGCGAAGCTCGCGGCTGACTTCCGTCAGTTCGGCTGATCCGGGCTAGCCAAGTGGCCTAACTCAACCTCCGGGCAATGACGCCGAGGGCCCCGCGCGGGAACGTCCCCGTGCGGGGCCCTCGGCGTTTCCGCGGAAACGTCCGGCCGTCGACGTCGGCTGCGGGGACGGGATGCTGGCTCGCGAACTGCGCCGGCTGGTGCCGCGGGCGACGGCGATCGATCAGGACAGCCCGACACCGGCTGTGGCCAACTCGCTGATCTGGACGAAGCCGGATGCTGCCAGTCGGCCCGCTGACCAGCGCGTTTGAGATGTCACCTACAGTTCGCCGGGGCGTCACGGCATAGCGGCCGTTCGCGGCACACAGAAGCCGCACGGTGGGAGCGTGCGAATCGCGTATGTGACAGAGTCCTTCCCGCCCGATGTCAACGGTGTCGCGCACACTGCCGTGCGCGTTGCGGAGCACCTGGTGAGCCGGGGGCACGAGCCGTTGGTCATCGCACCCGAGCCGGCCAGCGGACTGGCTCGACCCGACAGCACTGTCGGCTTCCCCGTCGTCCGGGTGCGGTCCGTCGGCTTGCCCATTTATCCCGGATTTCGGGTCGGGCTGCCAGGTCGCGCTGTCGACGATGCCATAGCCCAGCACCGACCCGACCTCGTGCACCTGGCCGGGCCGTTCGTGCTTGGCGCCGGCGGTTGCGCTGCCGCCAGGAGCCTGAACGTGCCGATCGTGGCCGTCTACGCCACCGACCTGCCTGCCTATGCTCGCTCGTATCACACCGGTTCGGCCGGCCAGGCGATCTGCTGGCGGCGACTGCGGAAGATCCACAACGCCGCGGACCGGACCCTGGCCCCGTGCACGGCTACCGCCGCTGACCTGGACGCTAACGGCATCGACCGGGTCTGGATCTGGACCAGGGGAGTGGACAGCTGCAGGTTCGACCCGGCGAAGCGCAGTGCGCGGATGCGCGCCGAGCTGGCGCCGGGCGGCGAGTTGCTTGCCGGGTACGTCGGCCGTCTCGCCGCGGAAAAGCGGGTGGACCTGCTCGCAAAGGTGGCGCAGCTGCCCGGCGTCCGGCTGGTGATCGTGGGCAGTGGGCCCGCCGAGGCGGCCATCCGCAGGGCCGTGCCCGGTGCCTTGTACCTTGGCCAGCGCGGCGGGGAAGACCTCGCCGAGATTTACGCGAGCCTCGACGTCTTCGTGCACAGCGGGCCGCACGACACATTCGGCCAGACCCTGCAGGAGGCCGCCGCCAGCGGCCTGCCGGTCGTGGCTCCCGCCGCGGGCGGCCCGCTCGACCTGGTTCTGGACGGGATAAGCGGATTCCTGGTCCGGCCGGGTGACGCGACGGCGCTGGCCGAGGCGGTCGCAATGCTCGCGGCCGACCCTGGTCTCCGGGCCGCCCAGAGCCGCGCGGCCCGCGAGATGATCCTTGGGCGCAGCTGGCCGGTGCTGTGCGACGAGCTACTCGGCCATTACGACGAGGTCCTGCGAGACCGCGCAACGCGCATGGTGCGGCGGACAGGCGCAGCGCAGCGAGAGGGAGTACCGGCATGACGACGTTCGTGGCCCTCGGCGATTCGATAACGCTCGGCGTGGGCGATCCGGTCCGGGTAGTCGATCCAGCGGGCGGGTCTGCCCGGCGCGCCTGGCGAGGCTGGGCGGCCCTGCTCGCCGAAGGGCTGTGCGATCCCGTCCTGCATGTCGTCGCCGGCAACGGCGCGTGCTCGGCTGACGTCGAGCGTGATCAGCTGCCGCGGGCATTGCGACTCCGGCCAGACGTCGCCAGCGTAGTAGTAGGCGTCAACGACACCCTGCGGCCGAACTTCGACCCTGATCGCATCGAGGCTGCTGCCGCGCACACGGTAGGGGCGCTGCGCGCCGCAGGCGCGCAGGTGCTGACCATGCGGCTGCCCGATCCTGGCCGGATGCTCGGCCTGCCCGGCGTGCTCGCCAGGCCGCTTGCCCGGCGGGCACACCAGATCAATGCGGTGATGGACGGCGTCGCGGAGCGGTTCGGCACGCTGCACTTCGATGCCGCCACGGACGAGCAGACCTACGACCCGCGGATGTGGGCCGTGGACAGGCTGCATCCGAGCGAGCGCGGCCACCGGCACATCGCCCGCGGGTTCCACGCCCTGCTCGCCGCCGCCGGGTGCCCGGTGGGACCCGAGCCCGACCCCGAGCCAGGGAACCCGCCTCCCAGCCGCACGGCCGAAATCGCCTGGATGGCTACCAAGGGAACGGCATGGGTCGTGCGCCGGTCTACCGACCTGGTCCCGAGCCTGCTGGCCATGGCATTCGCCGAGTGGCGGACAGGCCAGGCAGCCGCACCCGACTCGGACAGCCAGGATCAGGCTCTGGTCCGGACTGGCCAGGTGGGTTAGCTTTTGTCTGCATGACATGGCAACCGGAACTGGATGAACTGCGCCGCCGTCAGCAACTCGCGGCGCGGATGGGCGGGCCGGAGAAGATAAAGCGGCAGCACGATGCCGGTCGGCTCACAGTTCGGGAGCGCATCGAGGCGCTGGTAGACGAGGGCTCGTTCCACGAGATTGGCGCACTCGCCGGGACTGCGGCCTATGACGAGGCTGGCGAGCTGGCAGGCTTCACCCCGGCCAACTTCGTGACCGGGACCGCGCGCCTCGGCAACCGCAAGGTCGTCGTGGGCGGCGATGACTTCACAGTCCGCGGCGGCGCGGCCGACGCTGCGATCATCGGCAAGCAGATCTACGCCGAGCAGCTCGCCAACGAACTGCGGCTGCCGATTATCCGGCTGGTCGAGGGCACCGGCGGCGGCGGCAGCGTCAAGACGCTCGAGCACACCGGGCACACCTACGTGCCTGTCAACCCAGGCTGGGACTACGTCGTCGACAACCTGTCCACCGTCCCGGTGATCGCCGCAGGCCTCGGCCCGGTAGCGGGCCTCGGCGCGGCTCGGCTATGCGCAGCGCACCTGTCGATTCTGATCGAGGGCACGGCGCAGCTCTTCGTCGCCGGACCTCCCGTGGTCAGGAGCGGGGCGGGCGAGGACGTCGACAAGGAGCAGCTCGGGGGCTCGCGCATCCACGCGCGGAACGCGGCCGTCGACCTGATCGCGACATCGGAAGCCGACGCGTTCGCGCTGATCAGGAAGTTCTTGTCGTACCTGCCGCAGAGCGTGTACGAGCTGCCGCCAATCGTGGCTGGCCAGGACCCGACTGGGCGCCGAGCCGCCGAGCTGCTGGAGGCAATACCGCGAGATCGGCGCAGTCCTTATCGCATCAGGCCGATCCTGGCCGCCGTCTTCGACGTCGGCTCGGTACTGGAGATCCAGCGCTACGGCGGCTCCATAGTTACCGCGCTGGCCCGGCTGGACGGGCATCCTGTTGGCGTGGTCGCGTGCGACCCGTATGTGGCGGGCGGCTGCCTGACGGTCGAGGGTGCCGAGGCAGTCACCAGGCTGGCCGATTTGTGCTCGGCGTTCCACCTGCCGATCGTTACGTTTACCGACCAGCCCGGCCTGCTGATCGGAACTCGCGCCGAGCAGCGCGCCACGATCCGGCATGGGGTGCGCGCCATCAGCGCCGTCTACCAGGCGACGGTGCCGGGTGCCGAGATCATCGTGCGGCGGGTCTTCGGCGTGGGCGGCGCTGGCCTGACCAACCGGCACCGGCTGACCAGCCGCTGGGCGTGGCCGTCGTCTGACTGGGGTTCGCTGCCGGTCGAGGGCGGCATCGAAGCGGCCTATCGAGCCGACCTGGAGCGCGCCGAAGATCCGGCCGCGCTGCTGGCCGAGATCCGCGCCAGCCTGGACGCGGTGCGCAATCCGATGCGGACCGCCGAGCGGTTCGGCATAACAGAGATCATCGACCCGCGCGAGACCCGCCCGCTGCTATGCGAGTGGGCCGGAGATGCGTATGCGGTGCTCCGCGGCGGCCGGCCCGGCTGGCCATCGTTCGGCGTCCGGCCGTGACCATCCGCTTCAGGCTGCCACGGGAGTCGGCGACCCCGTCGCGCCGCCCTCGGGATCGGGCACGGCCTCGGTGTCGCGCATCCGCAGGAGCGGCGAGGCGAGCACCCAGATCGGCGCCAGGCTCATGCCGATGGCCCCGACCCACATCGCGTCGCGATTTCCCAGCCAGCTGCCGAGTGCACCGCCGAGAAGTCCGCCGAGCGGCAGCGTGCCCCACACGATGAACCTGATCGTCGCGTTCATCCGCCCCAGCAGCCCTGGCGGGCAGAGCAGCTGGCGGAACGACGCCTGGTGCACGTTGTAGACGACCGCCCCGAAGCTGAACATGAACATGCCAACCGCGTAGCAGATCAAGCCAGGTCCGGGGAAGGTCAGCGGTAGGAGCAACCCGAAGGGCGCGGTGACCGTGATGGAGAGCCAGATGATCCGGGCGGAGCCGATCCAGCGGCGCAGCACTCCGCAGCTGACCGCGCCGACGATTCCGCCAATGGCGCCCAGTGACGCCAGCAGGCCTATGGTGCTCGCGTCCAGGTGCACCTGGCGGACCAGAAACACCACGCTGATGGCGAAGATGGCCGAGCCGAACAGGTTCGAGGTGGCGGTACAGCCGGCGATCATCCGGAGGATGGGCTGTTTCACGACAAACCGCAGCCCCTCGGCCATCTCGGCCCGCAGGCTCCGGGTGCCGTGCCGCTCCGGCGCGGGCTCACGGTCGCGAATGGCGAGCAGCGACGCCACCGATACGACGAAGCTCGCGGCGTCGGCCACGAACGCTACCGGGGCGGACAGCAGGCCGATCAGGGATCCGGCCGCGGACGGGCCGCTGACCTGGGCGACGGATACGGTGGCCTGCAGCTTGGCGTTGGCCTCCACGACATGCTCACGGCCGACCAGCCCTGGCACGTAGGACATGTAGGCGACGTCGAAGAACACGGTGGCCACGCCCTGAATGAAGGTCACGGCATAGAGCTGTGCGAGGGTCAGGACGCCGAGCCCGTAGGCAACGGGAATGGATGCGAGGACGAGCGTGCGGATGACGTCCGCGACGATCATCACCGACTTACGTCGCATCCGGTCCACCCAGACGCCCGCCGGCAACCCTACGAGCAGGAAGGCCGCGTAGCCGGCCGTGGTCAGCAGGCCGACCTGGAAGGTGGAGGCGTGCAGCACCAACACGGCAGCGAGCGGCAGCGCGAGCGTCGTGACCTGGCTGCCGAACTCGCTGATCGACTGCCCGAGCCACAGCCGGCGGAATCCGCTGTGGGCAATGAGCTTCGTGCTTCGCTTACGGTGAGCACCGCCGTGGCGCTGCGCTGCCTGGGGGAAGCTCACTAATGGAGTGTTGTCAATCAGTTGAGAGTTGTCAACTGGTATTGTCTGCTCCATGCCGACCGCCAGCGCAGCACGCAGCGAGCCGTCCGGCCGCGGCGCCGATCCGGCCGCCGACCGGCGCCGGGCCACGCTCCAGGAGGCCAGGGCGCTAGCACACCCGCTGCGGATGCGGGCCCTGCGGATGTGCCTGGATCAGGCGCGGACGAACTCCGAGCTGGCTGCGGCCCTTGGCCAGCAGCCGGCCACCATGCTGTACCACGTGCGCACGCTGCTCAGGACGGGGTTCCTGGTCGAAGAGGCCTCGCGGCCGGGGCCGCGAGGCACGGTGGAGAAGCCTTACCGCGCCACCGGCAAGTCGGCCCGGCTCGACAACACCATGTCCAGCGAGGACGGCGCGATGCTCCGGGCGGTGTTCGAGGCGGTCGCCGCCGAGGTTGATGACGCTGGCCCGGGCTCCGTGCTGGAAGGCACCCGGATGGCACTTCGGCTCCGGCCCGAGCAACTAACCGGGCTGCTGGCTCAGATCCGCGCCCTGCTCGAGCAGTTCCCGAGTATCGATGACTACCTCGCCGCCGAGTTCGACCCTGCGGCCGACCCGTACGCCCTGCTGCTTGTCCTGCACAAGCGCGCCTCGTAGCAGGGGCGGGACCGGCCCGTTCACGAGCAAAGACCCGCCTGCCTACAAGCTGGCGTCGTAAGCCTGCCTGAGCAGTTCCAGCGCCTCGGCATCTAGATCCTCGACGGACTCAAGCGCCAGCCGAACATTCAGGCCCCCGCCAGCGGTGTTCCGGCCGTCCAGCAGCCGCCCGCCTGGGGCGGCCCCGTCGAGGCGGAGCGCGACATCGACGCGCGCGCGGGTGGCCGGCTTCACCGCGGCGAATGTGCGGCGAGGAGTGAGCAGCGAGGTGTAGGTCTTGCGAGCCTGGACGTCCACCGGGCCGAACATCGCCGCAGCGGCACTACCGCATCCAGGATCGGCCGAAGCTGCTCCCTGCCCGCATACTGGCTGTCAAGTAGCTCGTCGGCGGAGGCGGGCAGGAAGTCCGGGTAGCCGAAGCGCTCCATCACCAGCAGCATCTGCTGGTAGCCGGTGACGCCTTCCCCGGTCAGCCAGGCGCGCAACGCCGACTCGTCGGCGAGGCCATGCTGCGCCGCAACTCGGTCATTCCACCAGGCAACGTCATGCCCGGTCTGGCGGATCAGCCGTTCCGCGATCGACTCCCGCATCTCCGCCCAGGTTCGCACTGCCACGCCGACATTCTGCCGCCTCGTCGTGGCCGGCTGGGAGTCCGCCGCCGGCCCGCGTCGTTTCGTCGGCGGCCGCCTGGGTGCCTGGCGATCGCGGCATTTCCCAAAGGGACCTTTGACCTGCCAAAAGTTGACAACCGGCCCTACCAGCGCGGACGACTGATGACCAGCGTTGCACTCAGCTGACAGTGCGTAGCCGTGACAGCCCGAGCGCTTTGCGGACGTCCTGTGCGCGCCTTAAGGAGGCGGCAACATTGGCTGCTCCAAGTCTTCCAAGTCTTCCAAGTGTTGACGAGCCGATTCGGCTGGTCCAATTGCAAGACGTACCAACTACGGGACCGCTGGCTGGCGACCCAGCGATGCTCGCTCTTCCGAGCTTCATCGTGGGCGCGGTAGCGTTTGGCATGGTGCTTATCGGCGTCGTGCCTGCTGGCACCGTCGGCGCGTCAATGCCGATAGTCCTCGCCGCCTCGCTGGGACTGTTCCTGGCAACGATCTGGTCAGCGGCTATCGGCCAGGCCGCGCAGGCCGGGATTTTCGGCATCGTCTCCGGGTTCTTCCTGAGCTACGCTGCACTAGTCCTCGGGCTGATTCACGGCTGGTTCGGAATCACGCCAGCCGCGATCGCCGACACCCAGAAGCTATTCGTGATCAGCTGGCTTGTCATCGTCACGATGCTTGTACTCGCGACGCTTCGGCTGCCGGTTGCCTTCACGGCGTTGTTTACGCTGGTGGACATCGCGCTGGTGCTCAACCTGCTGGCGATAATCCAGAGCTCGGCCAGCCTGACGAAGGCTGCCGGCTGGGTCGTGTTGGCATTCTCCGCTCTCGCGGCCTATCTGTTCTTCGGCTCAGCGTCGCACTCCACTGGAGCCAAGGAGTTCCCGCTGGGCAAGCCTGTCCTGCACTCGTAACCTGACTTGGCTCACGTTCGGGGACGTTGGGTCAGTGCGAAGCTGTGACCTGGTGGTTTCCGGTTCTTAGTGCGCGGATTGCCGCACTAAATCTGGGCTCTAGAGTGGCGTGATGGCGTACGTGCGGACGGTCCGGACCGCGTCGGGGGCGACGGCGGTGCAGATCGTGTACTCCTCGCGCCGCGGTTCGCTGGATATCGAGCACATCGGGTCGGCGCATGACGACGCTGAGCTGGCGGCGCTGAAAGCGGTGGCGCAGCAGCGGCTGGCGGCCGGGCAGGGCGTGCTGCAGCTGGGCCCGGGATACGGCGCTGCGGGCCGGGGATCCGCTGCCGATTACCTCCTCGCGGATGTCGCATCTGCTGGATGCGCTCGCCCGCGCCTAGCAGGTGCTCGGTCTGGCGCAGGCTGCGCGCGGCGATGAGGTGTTCTTCGGCCTGGTCGCGGCGCGGATCATCGAGCCGGTCAGCAAGCTGGACAGCCTGCGGGTGCTGGCCGAGGCCGGAGCGAGCGCACCGTCGTATGCCACCTTGAAACGGCGGCTGCGCGCCTACGCGAAAGGCGGCTTCCGGGCGCGGCTGTCGGCGGCATGCGCCGCGCACGCCCGGTTAGGACCCGGCGACGCCTCGTCCTTTACGACGTGAGCACCTTGTTATGCCGACGTCGGCATAACAAGGTCTATGCCGACCTTCTCGTTATGCCGATGCCGGGCGTGCTGTCGCAGGTCAGGGCTGCCGGACTGGTTCAGGAAGTCGGCATAATCTGATGGGTCGATCCTTCAGGTACTCATCTACTTGGAGGTGGTCTTGTGCGACCTGTTCACCCTGGTGCGCCGAGGGGTCCGCTTGCGGGCGCGGTGGTGGCTGATCTGCGTGAGTGGTTAACGGTCCAGCGGTATTCGCCAGGAACGATCCCGCAGGTTGTCAGCGTGGCGTTGTGGCTGAGCGCGTGGATGGATGATCAGGGACTCGGGCTCGAGGCTCTGGATGGCGGGCTCCTGGATCAGTTCGCAGCTGGCTTTGTCGCGGGTACTCCCGGGCGGGCGATGGCCATGGGCCGGATCCCGGCGGTTCGTCGCTTCCTCCTCGATCCGCGCGGTCAGTCACGCCACGCGCCCGATCCTGAGGCGACCGGCCCCGCTGGCGCGGAGCTTGATGCGTGGGGCGTCTGGCAGCGTGAGCAAGCTGCCATCAGCGACCGCGTCCGTCGTAATCGGCGTGGCTGGGTCAGTGGTTTCGTCGCCGCGCTCGCCGAGGGTGATGCCGTCAGGTGGGACGGCGCCGACGTCGCGACGGTCAACGCCTACATCGTCGAGCGCGGGAAGGGCTACGCGCCGGCGTCGTGTTCGCTGCTGGTCAGCGCAATGCGGTCGCTGCTGCGCTGGGCACTGGTGACCGGGCGGATAGACCGGGACCTCAGCCATGGGATTCTGCGGCCGCGGGTCACGCGCGCGACGCTGCCTCGCGGGCTCACGCCGGACCAGGTTGGTGCACTGCTGGCCGCAGCCGACCCGGCGACCAGAGTCGGCCTGCGGGATCAGGCAGTGGTGATCACGTTGTCGCGTCTGGGCCTGCGCGCTGGCGAGGCCGCCGGTCTCGCGCTCGATGACATCAACTGGGCTGCCGGCAGGCTGACCGTCATCGGCAAGGGCCAGCGCCGTCTGACTCTTCCCCTGCCAGCTGATGTGGGCCAGGCCCTCGTGACGTGGCTGCGGGTTCGTCCCGCAGACGCGCAGGACCGGGCTGTGTTCGTCCGTTTGCGAGCGCCGATCCGCAAGCTGAGCAGCGCGGGGATCTCCGACATCGTCGTGCATCTGGCCGACCGGGCCGGTCTTGGAGTCATGCATGCTCACCGGCTGCGTCATACCGCGGCGATGAACGTCATCGCCGCGGGAGGCACGCTCGTGGAAGCCCAGGAGCTGCTCGGTCACTCCCGGGCCGACAGCACGCACGTCTACGCCAGGACCGACCTTGCCTCCCTGCGGACGCTGGCCGTGCCATTCGGGCAGGTGCCGTGATGACACTGCGCGAGGAACTCGACTCCTACCTGGCCTCACGCCGGTCCCTGGGCTACAAGCTGACCACGAGCGAATACCTGCTCGGACAGTTCTGCAGCTGGCTGGCCGCACGCGCCAAGCTCGACACGTTCACGATCGATGACGCGGTAGCGTGGGCCCGCGCCCCGGCCAGCGCGCAGCCAGTGTGGTGGTCCCAGCGGCTCACGGTGCTGCGCCCGTTCGCGGCTTACCTCAACGCGTGCGGCGCGGACGTGCCGCTCATCCCGCGTGCCCTGCTGCCGAAGGTGACGACCCGGGCAACGCCGTTCATCTACTCCCAGGCCGACCTGGACTGCCTGATCGGCACGTGCCCGGCCGTGTTCACCAACGTCAGAGTAGCCGCCACGATGCAGGTAATCATCGGGCTGCTCGCCGTGACCGGGCTCAGGATCGGCGAAGCCGTGCACCTGACCGTCCCGGACTTCGATTCCGGCAACGACGTCATCCTCGTGCGCGGAAGCAAAACACCGCTGGACCGCCTGGTGCCCGTGGACCGGACCACCACGGCCGCGCTGGCCGGCTACCTCGCTATGCCCGAGCGCCTGGCGACGCATCCTGACCCGGCCGGCCCGATCTTCGTCAACTACAAGGGCACTGGCTTCGGGATCGAAATGATCGAGCAGTACTTCAAGCGCCTGACCCGTGCGGCAGGGCTCGAACCTCGCGGCCGTGCCCGTCCCCGGCTACACGACCTTCGGCATACGTTTGCCACCGCGCATATGGCTGCCGCCTACCGGAACGGAGGCGATCCCCAGCGCACCTTGTCACTGCTGGCGACCTGGCTCGGGCACATCCACGTGGCAGACACCTACTGGTACCTCACCGCCAGTCCGCAGCTCATGGCGCTGGCGGCCGGACGGCTCGACCGGACAGACCGCTCCGGCGGTGAACGATGAACACCCTGGCTGCAGCGCTGCAGCAGTACTTCACCAGCTACGCCCGCGCTCAGCGCGACCTCTCGCCCAACACCATCGCTGCATACCGCGACACCTGGCGCATGCTCATCACCCACCTCACCGACACCCTCGGTGTCCCTGCCGGCAGGGTCGACTTCCAGGCTCTGGACGTCGAGCGCGTCACCGCGTTCCTTGACCACCTCGAGCAGGCGCGCAGCAACAGCGTCTCGACACGCAATGCGCGGCTGACCGCTATCCGCGCCGTGCTCAGCCACGCCCAGCCCAATTACCCAGAGCACGCGGCAACGATCACGCGGATCCTGGCCATCCCGCCGAAACGCCACCCCAAGCCGCTCCTGGAGTTCCTCAACACCACAGAGGCAAACGCGCTGCTCGCCGCGCCAGCCCGGACCACCTGGACAGGGATCCGCGACCACGCGTTCCTCGCCCTGGACCTCCAGACCGGCCTGCGCGTCAGCGAACTGTGCTCGCTGACGATCGCCAGCATCCACTTCGGCACCGGGGCACACGTGACCTGCACCGGGAAAGGACGCCGCCACCGGGCAACCCCGATAACCGCCGCCACGACCGCGATCATGACCGGCTACCTCGGCGAACGCATCACCAAACCCGGCAGCGCGTTGTTCTGCGGCCCCCGCGGCCAGCAACTGTCCCGAGACGCCCTGGAACACCGCCTCGCCCTGCACCTGGCTACAGCGACAGCACGCTGTCCGAGCCTGGCAGACAAGAACGTCACCATGCACACGCTGCGGCACACCTGCGCGATGAACCTCCTCGCAGCAGGAGTCGACGTCTCCGTCATCGCGCTATGGCTGGGCCACCAGAACACTCACTCCACCGACGCCTACCTCCACGCTGACATGGCCATCAAGCAAGCAGCACTTGACCGGACCCGGCCGGCCGGGACGCAACCCGGCGCATACCGACCCGAACCAAACATCCTCGACTGGCTATCCCGCCTATGAATATGCCGACTTCCTGAACCAGTCCGGCAGCCCTGACCTGCGACAGCACGCCCGGCATCGGCATAACGAGAAGGTCGGCATAGACCTTGTATTTCGAGACCGATGCCGGCGACGGGTTCCGCGAGAGCGGCTTCTCGAAGGAACGCAGGCTGGAACCGCAGATCACCATAGGGCTGCTGACCGGCGCGGACGGGTTCCCGCTCATGATCAGCGCGTTCGAAGGCAACCGGGCGGAAACCAAGACCATGCTGCCGGTGATCACCGCGTTCATGGCCGCGCACCGCCTGCCCGATGTCACCGTGGTCGCCGACGCGGGCATGGTGTCGGAGGCCAACCAGAAGCAGATCGAGGCCGCAGGCCTGTCGTTCATCCTCGGCGCGAAGATCCCGCACGTGCCCTACCACGTGGCACAGTGGCGCCGCGAGCATCCCGGCGACGACATCCCCGACGGACACATCTTCACCCAGCAGTGGCCGGCCCTGGACGGCAGCGGCCGCCGCGATCAGGTCATCTACTACCAGTACCGGGCTGACCGGGCCCGCCGGACGCTGCGCGGCATCGATGAGCAGGTGAAGAAAGCCGAGCAGGCTGTCGCCGGGAAAACCCCGGTGAAACGCAACCGGTTCGTCCGCCTGTCCGGCGGCAGCCGCACCGTTAACCGGGACCTGGAAGCCAAGGCGCGTGCGCTGGCCGGGCTGAAGGGCTACGTCACTAACCTGGCCGCCTGCCCCGACGGCACCCCCGTCACCGCCGACTTCGTCATCAGCTCCTACCACCAGCTATTCCAGGTCGAGAAAGCCTTCCGCATGGCCAAAAGCGATCTGCAGGCCCGGCCCGTCTACGCCCACCAGCGCCAGTCCATAGAAGCGCACCTGACAATCGTGTTCGCCGCCATGGCCGTCAGCCGCTGGATCGAGCAGGCCACCGGCTGGTCGATCCGCAAGTTCGTCAAAACCGCCCGCCGCTACCGCACCATCACCATCCAGGCCGGCACCCAGGTCCTCACCGCCGCCGACCCGATCCCCGACGACCTGCGTCACGCACTCGACCAGCTAGCGGGGGACCACACTAAATGAGCCAAGTCAGGGCAACGATCTGGTCAGCGGCTATCGGCCAGGCCGCGCAGGCCGGGATTTTCGGCATCGTCTCCGGGTTCTTCCTGAGCTACGCTGCACTAGTCCTCGGGCTGATTCACGGCTGGTTCGGAATCACGCCAGCCGCGATCGCCGACACCCAGAAGCTATTCGTGATCAGCTGGCTTGTCATCGTCACGATGCTTGTACTCGCGACGCTTCGGCTGCCGGTTGCCTTCACGGCGTTGTTTACGCTGGTGGACATCGCGCTGGTGCTCAACCTGCTGGCGATAATCCAGAGCTCGGCCAGCCTGACGAAGGCTGCCGGCTGGGTCGTGTTGGCATTCTCCGCTCTCGCGGCCTATCTGTTCTTCGGCTCAGCGTCGCACTCCACTGGAGCCAAGGAGTTCCCGCTGGGCAAGCCTGTCCTGCACTCGTAACGGGCATGACGTGGGCCCGGCACCAACAGGTGCCGGGCCCACGTCTGGGTATCATCCCTTGGCAGGCCTGGCCTGCCGTGGCTCAGGCAGCGCGGACGCGGGTGGCCTGGGGGCCCTTCGGGCCTTGGGTCACCTCGAACTCCACGTGCTGGTTCTCCTCGAGGCTGCGGAAGCCGTAGCCGTCAATCTCGGAGTAGTGCACGAAGACGTCCGGTCCGTCGCTACGGGAGATGAAGCCGTAGCCCTTCTCCGCGTTGAACCACTTGACGGTTCCCTGTGTCATGTCGCTCCTAACAGGGGCTGGATACGAGTCCGCGCGGTGCGGTCCTCGGGCCGGTTCTCGACGCGACTTTCCCCAGATCCCTGAAGCGGCGCGCCCGCAACATCGTTCTCCGCGAGCGTGCAGATGACACGAACACACAAGACAACTACGACCACCTAGCACAACCGACCCGGCGCCCGGTTCATTCCCGCCCAGTGGTTGATCCGGTGGCCGGCGACGACCTGAGATTGTTTCCGTCTACTCGAGCCGCAACCGCCGGCGGCAGATCGCGAGGGAGTAGTGCTGTCATCTGGTGTTACTCGCCGGGAGGCTCCGCGCAGAGGGCATCGAGGCCAGCGTTTGCAGTGGCCCGGAGGACTGCCGGGCGTTGGCGGCTCTGGGCGGCGGCGATGCAGACGTGGCCGGTCAGGCGCAGGTGGCGGCGAGCATGGCGATCGGGCCTTCGTCAGCGGCATGACTTCGGGCCGACGCTGATAAACGCGGCCTGGTCCGGGACGACGGTCATTGTGAGCCCAAGCCGCCGGAGCACGGCGGGCCACGCGAGTCGCTCGGTCGTGTCGAAGTACAGCCGGACGACCCAGATCCGGGCGCGGGCGCGCGGATGGAGCCGGCCCGGCGCCTGCAGCAACGCCGCCTTGATCGCTGCGGCGCAGTGGTCACGGACCACGACTATGCGGGGCTGGTCGGAAATAGGCCTGATACCCCTGCAGATTGAAGTCATCTGGCCGGGCGTCCGGCGTCCCGGCTGGCCAGTAGTACGCGAAGCCCCAGGCACCGTTCGGGCTCACAGGCATCAACATGCATTCTGACGACAGGCTGAACGCTGTCGCCGCCTGATTGGCCGTGGCTTCCTTGCGTCAGGCTTGGCCGAACCTGACGCGAAGACCGAACCGGCGTATCACCCGGATGAACCACAGGGCTGATATGAGCGCTCCCGCCCCGATCCCGAAGATGGTGATGACCGTAGCGAGCAGGAGGACCATGGTGTAGGGCTCGGTGGCCATGAGCGCCGCCAGGGCTACGGCTGATACGGCAAAGATCCCGGCCCAGAGCCAGGTAGCCGCCCGGAAAAACTTGTCCAGCCCGGGTACCGGCCGCGATGGCAGGCGCAACTCCGCTACCTGTGCGGCCAGTTCGCCTATCAGCGGCTTGCCGGTGGGCGCTGTCCGCGCGAATAGCAGGCACAAGGCGAGGTTGGCCAGCGGGAACTGGAGCAGGAACACCAGCCCGCTTCCCGTGCCGACCACCAGTGCCGTCTGCAGTGTCAGTACCAGCGCAGAGATCATCAGCAGGCCAGGCACGCTGCCGGTTGCCAGCCTCCGCACGAGTGCCGTCAGCCACACAACGACTGTCGCCGCCACCATGCCGGCCCCCTGCCCGCTCAGCGCGGCACCCACGAGGTATCCGGCCACTGGCAGGCCGAGAGATTCGCCGAGATTCCAGCCCACCATCAGCAGTAGCCGCCATGGGGACGGCAGCGCAAGCTCCCCGGTAATCCGGCAGCTGCAGCCGACCTTGTGCCCTGAGGAGAGGTCTTGCTGGCTGCAGCTCCCGGGAGACATAACATCCTTCCTTTCCGTCTTCGGCTGACGCGGGCGAGCCGGCCGGATCTCGTGTCCACAAACAACACGCCACGAACCTGAAGACCTGCTCCAAGCGCTCAGAAAGCAGGCTCAGCGGTACCAGGCCGGGTCACGTTAGCGGCTCGCGACGTGCATGACCGAGCGTGACGACGGCCTGGGAGGCACTCGGTCCGCTCCAGGCTGATGACGGCCCTCATCACCGTGGCGCCCGGCTGGGGAGTGTTCTGGACTTCCTGACATCTCCACCGGTTTGGGTGTCCCAGGTTCGCGAGCGGGTACCCCCCGAGTGTTAGGGCCTGATTCGGTAGTACAGGCGCGATCCAGCCGGCGATGTCATGAGACGGCGTGCCGTGGTTAGCAGCTGATCTTCGGCCCGCCTACATGTCCTGGAAGTCTCTGGCTCCGCCTCGGGTGGCCTGTCCCGCATCGACCACCAGGCCAAATCCACAAGGGGGGCCCAAATGTCTGGCACGACCGAACCTTCAGCGGCCACGGCGATCCGGCCGTTCACAATTCCGACCATCCCCGACGCGGATCTCGAGGACCTGCTCGGGCGCATCGCGGCCACCCGCTGGCCCGACCCAGAACTCGTCGGTGACTTCTCGCAGGGCGTGCAGGAGGCGGTTATGCAGGAACTCGCCCGCTACTGGGCGACAGACTACGACATGTCCAGGTACGAGAACAGGCTGAGCGCGCTGCCGAACTTCATCACCGAGATCGACGGGCTGGACATTCACTTCATCCACGTCCGCTCGCCTCATGAGAACGCGCTGCCGGTCATCATCACGCACGGATGGCCCGGCTCGGTCATCGAGCTGCTGAACGTCATCGACCCGCTCACCAACCCGACTGCGCACGGCGGGAGCGCGGCGGACGCCTTCGACGTGGTCATCCCGTCGATGCCGGGCTACGGGTTCTCCGGCAAGCCGCGGGATCTCGGCTGGGGCCCCGACCATATGGCCCGTGCCTGGGACGTGCTGATGCACCGCCTCAGCTACACGCGGTATGTGGCGCAAGGCGGCGACTGGGGCGCGGTCATCACCGACCTCATGGGCGTGCAGGCACCTCCAGGGCTGCTCGGCATCCACAGCAACATGGCGGGTGTCGTTCCGCCGGATGTTGCGACGGCTCTGGCACAAAACGTCCTAGGGGCGGGCGGGCCGCCGCCATCGGGGCTGTCCGAGGAGGAAGAGCGCACGTACGAGCAGTTGAACACCTTCTACTTGAGCGGCCTCGGCTACGGAGTACAGATGGGGACGCGGCCGCAGACGATGTACGGCGTAGCGGACTCGCCCGTCGGCCTGGCGGCCTGGATGATCAACCACGACGCGGACAGCTACAAGGACATCGCCTCTGCCTTCGCTGGGCACCCTGTCGGCGACCTGACGCGAGACCAGGTGCTAGACAACGTCACGCTTACCTGGCTGACAAACACGGGGGTCTCCTCCGCCCGGCTGTACTGGGAGAACAAGGTCGGCTTCTTCGACGTCAAGAACGTGTCCGTCCCGGCGGCTGTAAGCACCTTCGCGCACGAGATCTACAAGGTCCCCCACAGCTGGGCCGAGCGAGCCTACCCCAACCTCATCTACTTCAATGAACTTGACAGGGGCAACCATTTCGCCGCCTGGCAAGAGCCAGAGCTGTTTGCCGCGGAGCTGCGCGCCGGTCTCCAGTCACTGCGGTAGCAAGCCGTTGTCGAACGTCCATACCTTCCTGCCCCGGCGGGATCCGGGTGGCTCCAGTCCAGGCTCCCGCCCCGCCGGGTCGCGCCACGTCGTCCCGGAATCCGGGCTAACCACAGCAACCGTCAAGGACCTGTCATGACAGCACACTCGCCGGCACCCGCCGGACTGCACACGTCATCGGCCCGGCTGCCCGTCGAGGGCGAGCTACCGTCTTTCGACGGCGCGACCGGATGGCTCAACTCACAACCGCTGACGGCGGCCGACCTCAGCGGGAAAATCGTTCTCGCTAACTTCTGGACCTACACCTGCGTCAACTGGCTCCGCCAGCTCCCCTACCTCCGCGCCTGGGCTGGCAAGTACGCCGATCACAATCTGATCGTGATCGGGGTGCACACCCCCGAGTTCAGCTTCGAGCACGACCTCGCCAACGTCCGCACCGCCGTGGGCGACATGCAGATCGAGTACCCGGTTGCGATCGACAACAACTACGCGGTCTGGCGGGCCTTCGGCAATCACTACTGGCCCGCGCTCTACTTCGCGGACCCGCAAGGACGCATCCGGCATCATCACTTCGGCGAGGGCGAATACGGCCAGTCGGAAATGGTGATCCAGCAGCTGCTCGTCGAAGCGCGGGCGACCGACCATGATCATGAGCGCGTGTCGGTCGATGCCAGTGGTATAGAGGCTCCGGCCGACTGGGCCAGCCTCCGGTCAGCGGAGAACTACACAGGCTATGCGCGCACCGAGAACTTCGCCTCCCCGGGCGGGCCAGTGCCCGACAAGCCGCACGCCTATGCTGTCCCGGACCGGCTAGGCCTCAACCAGTGGGCCCTGTCGGGGGAGGCGACCATGGGGGAAGAGGCGACCACGCTCAACGCAGCGAGCGGACAACTAGCCTGCCGCTTCCACGCCCGCGACCTCAACCTGGTCATGGGACCGGCAGTACCAGGAACTTCCCTGCGGTTCCGCGTCGGCATCGACGGACAGCCACCGGGCGAGGCCCACGGCTCCGACGCCGACGGTGACGGCAACGGCACCGTCACGCAGCAGCGGGTATATCAGCTCATCCGCCAGCCCGGCCCCGTCACCGACCGTGCCTTCGAGATCACCTTCCTCGATCCAGGCGCCCAGGCCTACTGCTTTACCTTCGGCTAGACCGGAGCGGACAGACTGGCTGACCACCAGCCAGCGCAACGGCATCCGGTCCGCGTGTATTAGACAGGATTAGTGCATAATACGCGGCTGGTCGGCGGCAATCGCAGACGCGAGTCTTGCAAGGCGGCATATCCGAGCTGCTGGGACAGCTTGTCAATTTCCGCTGCGAGCCCGTCCGGAATCTGATCGATCGGGACCTCCAGGAATGACTCCATCAGCCCGGCGGTCTGCTCGGCCGGCCCGCTCGTGTTGGCAAGGAAGCCGCCAGCTTGGGCACCGTTGCAACCAGCGGCGGCGGATCCGGTGAATTGGTGGATGCGGGTGGCGGTGCCTTCTGGATCAACGGTGACGTCCTCGTATCGGATGCGCAGAACGCGGTCGCCCAGTGCGTGCTCAAGCTCAAGCAGCTGGCTGGTCCAGTAGGTCCAGTAGGCTGCCGCTGCGTCGACCAAGCCCGCGGAGGACGAGCGGTATTCTTCGACCGGCGTGTCGGCAAGGCCCCACGGGTACGTGATTGCGGTCGTCCGGATGGAGTCGACGCAGTCTCGGTGCAGTACAAGGAACTTGGAGCCGGCGAAGAGACCTGCGAAGGTCCGGGCCACTTTGCGTGTACGAATGCCGTCTCGCACCACTGCCGTTCGGCATGGCTCGCCAGAACTATCGATTCATGGTGGATACCATTGCCCTGATCGACGATCGTCCCAGTGATGACAGCTTGCGATCGGGGCCTTCGACCGATCGCCACGTGGACGCAGCCTTCTCGCATAGTGGCAGCAGGCCCGTGCCCTGGCGTGCACACGAAACCCAGGCTCGAAGCCGCCAGCTACTGGAGTGACGCGGCTCCCGCTGTCGCATACGTGACGCATATCAGCGGCCCAGCTACGTCGGTAGCGGGCGCGGCTGGACCTGGCACGTCAGCCGGCATCCCGACGGTCACCCCTGCCAATCTTGGGATCATCGCTGCTCCTATGAGTGTTCGCGTAGCTAACGTATGGTCGGTGGCTGGTCTGGAAGCTCGCCGCGGTCAGCTGTCCGAAGGCTCGCCAGCTAAAGGGAGCCTGGCAGTATTTGACCTGCACTACCTGATCGGCCAGATAGCTGGCGACCAGCAGCTGGCCGTGTGGCGTCAGCGAAACATGTCGCGGGGGAACTTGCCGGTCGGCAGGTAGCCGAGCAGCGCTGGCTGGCCAGCCAGTGCTTTGGCCACGCTGATGACGGCCAGGCTGGACGATCCGCCGATGGCGCTGAACCGGTTGGAGTCGCCGACCACGAGAAGCGCGCCGCCGCGGACCAGCGCCATTCCGACAGGTGCTTCCCCTACCCGGACGTCGGCGAGCAGAGCCCGGGCCGGATCGGTCAGCAAGCGGGTGGCGGAGAAAGCCAGGACGGCATCGCTTTCCCTAGCCGTGACCCAGACCACGCGGCCGTCGGCCGAGGTGATGACACGTACCGGGTCACATCCGGTCTCGACCGTCGCAACTACCGAGGCCGCGGGGTCGGTCTCGGCACTCTTCACGCTGATCACGGACAGGGTTCCGGGCCCCGCGGCGCGCCCTCCTTCGCTGACCGAATACAGCCATCGACCGTCTGGAGAGATCGCCAGTCCGAGGGGGTCGGGCCCGGTGGGGATCGCGCCGACCCATCCGGCCCGCGGAAGTGACCGGCTATCGCGGCCGGAAGGTCGTAGACCTCGACTCTCCTGACGTGCTGGAGGCTGATGAAGACGTAGCGGCCGTCGCGGGAAACGGCAAGCTCGGTAGCACCGGCTAGCCCGGCGCCTGCGGACAGCTGGCCGATCACAGGGTTACGGGACCCGCGCTCGGCCGCTGCGACGCTGACCACGTCCGCGCCCCAGCCTCCGTCGGCGAGCAGTAGCCACCGCCCGTCCGGGGTGACGGCGCCGCCTAGCGTTGCCGGGGTGCCTGGCGGTACCGGACCGCCTAGAGCGGGCGGGCGTGGCGCTGCGAAGTGACCAGCCAGTTGCGGTTCCCCGGAGCCGGATAGCCGGAATCCGTCAACGGCCGATGCTAGCGGCGCAAAACCCCAGTCGAGGATCGTGCCCGTCTTCCGGTTATCGCGTCCGGCGGGCGCGGACCACGCCGCCGCACTGAAGCCGACCGACGAGTGCAACCCGCAGGCCAGTCACGCGGTTCGTGCAATGACCAAACCAATTTGGTTGGTTGGTGGGCCTAACGTGTCAGCACCCGAACCCACCGAATGTCGTGCTCTTCGAGGGCCCGGAGATGACCATCAGGGCTGTAGCTGCCTGTAAGCGGTAGTGTTCCCCGGCCGTACCATGCATAGACCTGTCGATGACCTGGTGTGCACCTGGGCTGAGCGGCAGTTCGACTTATTCGCTGAGCACTGCTTTACCGCCAAGCTTGCCCTCGGCCGCCACGACCGGACGCCATCTAGGACCCGGCCGACGCCGTTGCCGAGTTCCGGGCACTATGTAGTGATGAGCAGCAGCGATGATCCCGATGCCCGGCTCCGTAGGGAGATGGTTGCCCATCTCACCGAGCACGGCGCGCTTTCTGACCCTCGGGTCGCGGCCGTTCTCGAGCAGGTGCCACGGCATGTCTTTGTTCCCGGCGTGGACTTAGCTGAGGCCTACGCCGACCGGGCCATCGCCACGCATTACCGAGAAGGCCTGGCTACCAGTTCGGCATCGCAACCAGCCATCATCGCGGTCATGCTGGAGCAGCTCGATCCTCCGCCGCGCGGCTCGGTTTTGGAGATCGGCGCTGGCACCGGCTACAACGCCGCACTGCTGTCGAAGCTGGTGGGGCCTTGGGGCCGGGTTGTCACCGTCGACATCGACCCCGAGGTAGCCGACGAGGCGCGGGACCACCTGACGGCAGCGGGCATCACCAATGTGGAGGTGATCTGCGGCGACGGAGCGCTCGGCTGGCCCGGGAATGCTCCCTACGACGGGATCGTCGTCACCGCCGGTGCCTCGGACATCGCCCCGGCATGGGTTGATCAGCTCGCCGCCCATGGACGGCTGGTGGTGCCGCTGTCGATCCGGGGTCTCCAGCAGTGCGTGGCTTTCACCCACGCCGACGGGCATCTGCGCAGCGCCGCCGTGTCCGAATGCGGATTCATGCCGCTCACCGGAGTCATGGCCAACACCGACAGCGTCCAGCCGGTGCCCGGGCGTCCGGGCGTATACGTGCAGGCTGCGGCAGACACGCACGTGGACACCGGCCTCGTTAACGCCGCCCTCAATGATGCCGGGCCAAGAGCCGATATCGGCATCACCGCCTCGGCCCTGGAGGTGTTCGGGAGCCTGCGGCGGTGGCTTGCCTACCGCGAACCAGCCGCGGCATGGCTCACCTATATCGGCCCGCAGGAGGGCGCCGATGCCAGCGGCGTGCCCCCGGTGCTCGACGTCCATGACGGTGACCGCGTCCACCGATCTAGCCCATGCATCCTCGGCCAGGCCGGGTTCGCCGCTATCGATGTCGCTGGTCCGGTGGCTGTTGTCGGCAACTCTGGTTTGCACGCGACGATTGACCTGGCCGTACGACGCTACGGTCAGGCAGCACAACAGGCAACAATGCTCCGCGAGATGGTTTTGGCCTGGGACGCTGCGGGCCGCCCCGCCGCCAACCGTCTCCGCCTCGCCGCCTACCCGTCTGACTGCCCCGTGCCAGACACCGGCGAAAGCCTGTTCCACGCGCGACACGCAACCTTCGTCGTTTCATCGGAATGAGCTGGCGCCGCCGGGCCGCGGCGCGCAGCGCGCCGGCTTGACCTTAGGAAGGGCGGGTTCGGCAGCTGCATCGCCAGATGCACGTTGCCCGGCAACACGGCCTGCCGATAGTCCGGAGGCGGCACCCGACGCGGATACCAGTCCGCCAGCCAGTCGGTACTCCAGCCCGGCTACCCGCTTAGACCGGAATCCCTTGCGGGTGCGCTGGCGCTGGCAGAGGCCCTGCCGACCATACCGGTGGGCTCCCAGACTGATACCCAAAGTGCGGGTATATCGACGATCGATGCGGCGCGCCGGGTGGGGGGAGGCCCTGGTGGGGAGCCGAGCGCTGTCGGCCGCCCACGCCCGGCCCTGTTCGGCGCACAGCGGGAACGTCGCGCGCGGTCACCCGGCACTGCCAGCGTCTGCCGCGGGCCGGGCAGTGCAGCGAACACCGGGCGGCTGTGCGCTGCGTGTGCCGTCACCAGCGACCTGGGCCGGGAGGCCGGCTTATTGCCACATGTCAAAGCGGCGCCCTGAACTCCGACTTTCACTAGTGTCAGCGAGCCGGGCGGCACGGGGCGCTCACCGCCATGCTGCCACGACACAACGTCAGGCAACCACCACCGATGCGCGTGGAGCGCATCCTCACCACGCCGATGAGCTGCCCACAGCGCGAACAGGCCGTCACCGCGCTCGCCGTGCTGATCACCGCCTGGCAGCACCGCCCCGCAGCCGAGTCCGACGAGGATGCGGCCAGCCCGCTTCCCCTCCTCGGCCCAGGCGAGCGACACTGACCACGCCAGCAGCGCATGTGCGCGCCGATGACCGCCAGGACATGAAAGGTACGCCATGACGCACGCACCGGCCCCGCAATCCGGGACAGCCGACCGCCGCGGTGACGTGCGCGTCGGTGTCTACGTGCGCCGGTCCACCGACGACGAGCACCAGCCCTACTCCATCGACGCCCAGGACACCCGGCTGGCCGCCTACATCGGCTCGCAGCCTGGCTGGCGGCAGGCAGCCCGGTTCGCCGACGACGCTTCCGGTGCCAGCACGCGCCGGCCTGGTCTGCAGCGCGCGCTCGCCGCCGCAACGGCCGGGGTGATCGACGTGCTGCTGGTCTACCGGGTGGACCGGCTCACCCGCAGCCTGCGCGACCTGGTCACCCTGCTCGACGACCTCGACCGGGCCGGGGTGGTGTTCCGGTCTGCGACCGAGCCGTTCGACACCGCCACCGCGATGGGCCGGATGCTGGTGCAGATGCTCGGCATGTTTGCCCAGTTCGAGCGCGACACTATCATCGACCAGGTCATCGCCGGGATGGAACGCAAGGCCGCCGCCGGGAAATGGAAGGGCGGCCGCCGCCCATACGGCTACCAGGTCGACCCGGCCACCAGCACGCTCATCCCAGATCAGGACGAGGCCGTCGTCGTGCGCCTGATCTTCGGGCTGTACACGCGGGACCGGCTCGGCGGCAAGACCGTCGCCCGCGCGCTGAACGCACGCGGGCACCGGACCACCACCGGCGGAACCTGGTCCGCCCACCAGGTCATGCGCGTGCTGTCCAACCGCATCTACCTGGGCGAGCTGACCTTCCGCGGCATCACCGTCTCCGGATCCCACCCGGCCCTCATCGACGACAGCGTCTTCGCCGAGGCGCAGCGTATCCTGGCCGCCCGCGGCGAGGACTACTCCAAGCGAGCCGCCAGCGGCTCTGACTACCTGCTCACCGGGCTGATGCGCTGCCCGTCCTGCGGCAAGGCGATGATCGGCACCAGGGCACACGGCCGCAGCCGCCTCTACAGGTATTACACGTGCTTCAGCCGGGTCCGGTACGACTCCAAGCGGTGCGGTGCGAGCCGACTGGACGCCGACGCTGTCGAGCGCGCAGTCATCACCGCTCTGGGCGCCTTCTACCGGGACCAGCACGGCCTGATCGCCGACGCCATCGCCCAGGCGCAGGCCAGCCACGCGGCCGCGAAGGACGGTCACCGGGCCGAGCTAGCGCCGCCGAGCACGAACTGGCCAGGACGGGCGCGGCGATCGACCGGTACCTGACCGCGTTCGAGAATGGCACTCTGGACCCCGAAGACCTCGCTGGCCGGCTCGCCCAGCTCAAAGCCCGGTCAGCACAGCTGCGCGCCCGCCGAGACGAACTCGCCAGCCAGGTCCGCGCAGCACCCCCCGCACCGCCAGCCGCCACCCTGCGGCAGGTCGCCGATCACATCAGCGCCATCGTCGCGTCCGGCACCCACAGCCAGCGGAAGGCCCTCATCGAGGTACTCATCGCCCAGATCAAAATCATCGACCCAGGGCGGATAGTCCCGGTCTTCCGCATACCCCAGCAGGCAGCAGCGGATCAGGCGCAGGTTCCGGCGGGCGAGGCAACCGCGCGGCCCGCGACCGTCGAAGATCCGGTTCGTGCAATGACCAAATTGGTGGGGCGCCTGGGGCTCGAACCCAGAACCCACGGATTAAAAGTCCGCTGCTCTACCATTGAGCTAACACCCCATGCCTTGCTAGGCCGCTGATCTGGGCGTGGTGCGCCCCTGCGCGCCCATCCGTGCCGACTTAGCTGCGTCGATGCTACAGCGGCGGATTGGATGCGCGCGCAGAGCCTGGGCAATGGTGATGTCGCGGAGACCCGGTGAGAGGACGCACAGAATGGCGCCTGGCATGCTTGCCCGCCAGTGCCGGATGGGCCCGGGCATCCAGGCCCGGTATCAGCGGTGGACGTCGTCGCTGGCTGGCGGGTTTGGCTGGGATGGTTTCCCGCCGACGAAGTTTTCCCAGTCGGTCTGCAGCGGGGTCCAGCGCTGATCGAAGTCGGCCGCGCGGCGCGTCGCGCGTTCCAGGCGCCTGCCCCGGTAGCGATGTCGTGCCCAGATCGACGACGGGCGCGCGAGGCGCAGGGCGCCGATCACCCCGACGGGTGGCAGGAAGAGCCCGAACAGTGCCGACCGGTACTTGCCTTTCAGTACGCAGATGAGGGCAAGCACGCCGTCGGCGATGAGTATCCCGGTTGCGGTCAGGCGCAGTGACAGCTCGATGCCGCCGACGTCTTTCACGCCGAAAGGGCTGAACCCGACCAGGGCCAGCCCGAGGCAGGCGGCCGTCAGGCTCACCGCCTCGACCGAAAGCTGACCCTCGCCGCTCCAGTAGACGTCCTGCAGATGCAGGATCAGCGCGAACTCATCCAGGACTAGCGAGGTGCCGATACCGACCGCCAGCGCGGCGAACGAGCGCCAGCCGAGCGAGCCAGGGCCGCCGACCGCCGTGAAGGCCCCGATGATCAGCAGGATGATGCCGGGGACAGAGTGATGAATGTGCGTCCCGCTGGCCGTCACTCGGTTCCGGAACGGGCCGCGGCCGTCGCGGATCATGCGCGTGATCGTCCGGGTCAGCACGAACGTGACGACGAAAGCCAGGAAGCACAGCATCAGCGGTAGCTTGCCTGGTGCAATCACGTCGCGGTGCCACCATGAGGCCATCCCGCCACCATAGAGGCCGGTCACGCCGCGAGTTACCAGGGCACGGCCCGTGGTGACGGACAGCGGGATGCCTTGAGGCAGTCCGCCAGGGCCGCGACGGCGCGCTACCGCGCCGGGTCGTGGATGCGCGGGTCGAGTGCGCCGGCGTTCAATAGTCGGCCGGTCCCATTTACAGGCCGCCGAGCAGCTCGCGCAGCGCCTGGGTGTAGGTGCCGAGTGCCGCGCGGCCGTGGCTACTGAGAGCGACCGTGGTGATGGACACGGTCCCGTTGCTGGCCTTCTTGCTGCTGATGTAGTCGGCGTCTTCGAGCTTGCGCAGGTGGATGATCAGGTTGCCGGGCGTCAGCCCGATCATGTCCTGCAGGCGGGTGAAGGACAGGGTGTCGCCGTCGGGCAGTGCCGCCAGTGTCGCGACGATCTTCAGCCGGGTGGGGACGTGGATCAGCGGGTCGAGTTCGCTGGTGGTCATGGCCGGACCGGGCTGCGGCGCTGGTGCCAGGCGGTGAAAGCGGCGGTGCCCAGGCACACGGCGCACAGGCCGATGCCGGTGATCAGCCACGCGCCCGCCGGCCCGCCGAACCCGGCGGCTGCGGCGACTATGGCAACCGCCAGGCAGCCGCCGGCCATGAGCCAGTCGTGGCGTGCCGCCGCGGCGACCTGGCCGGCCAGGCCGACGACCAGCAACGGCGCGCTGGCCGGGTACAGCCCCCAGACCGGGTGGCTTGCCCCTGCGTGGTACAGCGGCGCCGCGACCGCGTACGCGACGACCCAAGCCACGAGCATCACGCTGAGCCAGGCCCGCTTCGCCCGCTGGGCTGGCCCGCTGACGCCGGCGCCCGCGCGCTTGATTGCCATCGCGCTCCAGCCGACATTGATAGCTGCGAGCGCGAAGGCGACCGCGACGGCCCAGCCGCTGGGCCCGGTGTAGGGGTCCTGGCCGCGCACGGACAGCCACAGGCCGCCGAAGGCGGCGAGCCCGACGACCGCCCGGAAGACGAAGAGGGCCGGCGTGCCGGGCGTGAACTGGCGGCGTGCCTGCCGGGTGGCCTGGTCGAGCAGTGCGGCGGCCTGCTGGGGATCGAAGCTGCCACCGTTGCCGGCGGTGGTGGTGCCTGGTGCGTGGTTCATTGGTCTCTCCAGATCGACTCTATGCCATAAAGTAGAGTCCGCTTTACGGCGCAAAGTCAAGGGCCTTGGCCGACGAACTTTGTGACGTAAAGCTAGGCGGCGAGTCGGCCGCGGGGTTCGGCTAGTGGACGCCGGAAGGTGCCACCGGATGGCCATAAGGACCGCACCGGCGGGACTAACGCGGCCAGGCGGCTGGTTATGACCTCCCGTGAACCTGACCAGACATCTGCCTGCCGAACGCCGCGAGCACGTCGAGGCTCGCCTGCACCACAACCTGATGGCGTGGCTGACGACAGTTCGCCCCGACGGCCAGCCAGACAGCGTGCCCGTGTGGTTCCTGGCGCGCGACGACGAGACGATCCTCGTCTACAGCCAGCCGAAAAAGATCAAGCTGCGCAACATCAGCGAGAACCCCAAGGTGACCCTGGGCCTCGACGTGACCGACATAGGCAGAGACATCATCCGCATCGACGGCACCGCAAAGCACGTTGACGATGTAGCCCCGGCCGACCAGCAGCCGCACTACGTAGCGAAGTACGCCGAGCGCATCGGGGCGATGTTTGGCACACCTCGCCAGTTCGCCGAGCTGTTCTCAGAAGCTCTGATAATCACGCCAAGCCGCCTGCACGCCTAGCCGCGCAGGGTCAGGGCAGGGTCAGGGTCAGGGCGGGGTCAGGGTCAGGGCGGGGTCAGGGTCAGGCCGCTCGGCCCGGTGCTGCGGCTCGCCGTAGACTGCCGCCAGGAGCTTCCGCGACGGGCAGGCACGCTCTTGCCCGGCAAATCACCTCCGCCCCGCGCGTCCATCGCGGACACTGCCGTTCGTCGGATTGGCAGACGTCTCGAAGCCGGGCCTCGCGCTGGCGCCCCTGTCGGCCGGTATGGCTCCAACTGAGTGAACAGAAAGAGGGTCGGACGTGAGCTGGTCGCGGAAGAATGTCGATTTCATCACGCTGTTCGTCGAGGACCTGGCCCGCTCGAAGGCGTTCTACCAGGACATCTTCGGCCTGACCGTGGTCTTCGAGGACGAGAATTCCGCGGTGGTCCGGTTCGGCAACACCGGCATCAACCTGCTCAGCATCCCCGCGGCACGCGAGCTCATCGAACCTGGAACGGTGGCCGGCCCGGAGAGCGGATCGCGCCTGCAGTTCACCATCGAGGTCGACGACGTCGACGCGGTATGCGCGGAGCTTGCCGAGCGCGGAGTGTCGCTGCTGAACGGCCCGATGGACCGGCCGTGGGGGATTCGCACGGCCAGCTTCCCTGATCCCGGCGGGCACATCTGGGAAGTCGCGCAGGAACTTTCCAATGCTGAGAACGCGTAACGGCGCTCCGGTCATGCGCGTCCCGGCCACCGTCGCATCGTGACTGGCTGACCGACCGGTAACATCGCGCTTCGTGCAGACTGCATTCTTCGAGCCGGACGGACCCGGCAGCTACCGGGCGATGCCCGCGACCGCAGGTCCATGGGACGCAAAGGCCCAGCACGGCGGCCCGCCGTCGGCGCTCGCCGCGCGGGACATGGAACTGCACGAGCCGGACGAGCGGATGCGCCTAGCCCGGGTAGCAGTGGACATACTGCGGCCAGTACCGGTGGACACGCTCACCGTCCGCACCCGGACGATACGGCCAGGCAGGCGGGTCGCGCTGCTTGAGACGGTCATGGAGTCCGGCGGCCAGGAGGTGCTGCACGCCAGGGGGTGGCGGATCGGCCGCACCGACGGCCTTCCCGCGATCTCCAGGCCGACCGCGGTGCCGGACATCCCCGGCAGCGGGCCCGCGCCGAACTTCCCTGGCGGGCACACGGACGGGTACCTGGCGGTCATCGACTGGAGGTTCGTCTCCGGCGGATTCGACCAAAGCGGTCCCTGTCAGGCCTGGGGCCGGCCCCGGATCCCCCTGCTGGCTGGCGAGGAGATGACGCCGATGGCCAGGACCCTGCTGCTGGCCGACTCGGGCAGCGGGGTTGGCATGACCGTTGACCCCCGGCAGTTCCAGTTCCTGAACGTGGACCTGACCGTGGTGCTGCAGCGCGATCCGGTGGACGAGTGGCTGCTGCTGGACGCGCTGACCACAATGGGCGGGCAGGGCACCGGCATGACCGAGACCCTGCTGTCCGACCGCGACGGCGTTATAGGGACTGGCCTGCAGACGCAGCTTGTCGTGCCGGTCAGTCGCGGCTAGTGGATGACGGAACCGGGCGTGGTGGCAGCCGAATCGCGGCTTCGCCGTGAGGTGCACGCCGCCGGCGGCCTGAAGATCGTGACCGGCGGCCAGACTGGCGTCGACACCTACGCGGCGCTGGCGGCGCTGCGGGCCGGGCTGCCAGTGCACATGATCTTTCCTGCGGGCTTCAGGCAGGAGGACGGCAGCCTCACCGCCGCGCGCCGGCAGCGGCTGCGTGGTGCGGTCCTGCATGAGCTGCCTCAGGACAGTTTCCGCTACCGGACCTGGACCTGCGTCTATGTCAGCGACGCGGTACTGCTGCTCGACCCGGCAGGCGGCTCCGGCTGCCTCGAGACCGCGCGGGCCGCGCACGCGCTCGGTCGCCCGCTGCTGAGCCCCGAGCCCGGCGCCCTGGCCACAGGCGCAGCGGCCGAGTGGCTGGCCGGTACCGGGGCACGCGTTGTGCTGGTCGCGGGTTGCCGCGCCAGCGTGCTGGCCAGGCGAGGAATGGGACGTGGCTTGCGCACTCAACTGGCGGCGTTCATGACGGCTGTCGGCTTCATTTAGGGGATCTTTTAGCGGAACGGGGCCGCCACCGCGCGACTCACCTCAGCTTGTCCGCAGCCGTCAGGAGCCGGCCGTCGCCCCAGTCGACAGTCACCGTGGCCGCCGCATCGGGGTGGCGCTCAAGCCAGCTGTGCGCGAACGGGCACAGCGGGACGACGGTGAGGCCCTCGGCGGCGGCCCTGGTGACGGCAGCTTGTACGAGCAGGCCGCCGATGCCACGGCCGCTGAGCGCGTCTGGCACGTCGGTGTGCACCAGCACCAGCCGGTCGGCCCTGCGCCGGTAGATCAGCTCCGCGACAGCCCCGTCAGCCCGAGCCTCGAACCGAGAGTCCTCGCTGTTGTCGGTGACCTCAGGTCCCGGTGTCATAGCCGACATCGTCGCATCACGACTTGTCGAGGTAGCGGCGAGCCCGGCCGAAACGAAGAGCCACGGCGGTGATAGCGGCAGTTCCAGCCGAGACCGCTAGTGGCGGGCCGGCGCCCTGGTGCAAGTAAAGAGCCGCGCCGAGGATCGCGCCGACCAGCATGGCCACCACCGCCGCGCTGCGCCGCCCGGCCCTGGCGCTGTCACCGCCGGCCAGGGCTGAGTCGGCGGCCAGTCCCGTCAGGGTCAGGGTGAGCACCGTGGTGGTCATGTCCGGGATGGCCAGGCGGCGGATGACCGAGTTCCTGATGCCCATCGCGAAGGCCAGGATCGCGATCACCGTGTACCGGCCCCAGCCGGTCGCCACGGTGCTGGCCAGGAATGCGATCACGGCGGCCGCGCCGACGAACGCCGCCTCACAGTAAACGGCGATCGCGAGCAGGCGGCTGCGGCTCATCGAGCGCCGGTAAATCCTTCCGCCGGTCACCGCACCAGCAAGGAAAAGGCCGAGTGATGTCAGGCTTGCGGTCACGGAGAAACCGGGCGCGCCGGCCGCGGCAAACCCCAGGATGACTATGTTCCCGGTCATATTCGCTGTGAAAACCCGGCCGAGCCCGAGATAGCAGACGGCATCGACGAGGCCGCTGAGCAGGGTCAGCGCCAGCAGCACACGCACCAATGACAGCTGGTCCTTGTCGTCGGCCATCGTCGGATCTTCTCATGGTGCAGTCAGCAGTGACTCGGCCCCTACCGGGCGAAAGCCGGCGGCTAGGAACGTGCGGACGCTGGCCGCGTTGCCGGGCGAGATCTGCGCCCAGAGCGGCGCGCCGCCGGGGACCAGGTGCCGGGCCGCAGTGGCGAGGGCCCGGCCGTGACCGCGACCTCGCTGATGGGCGTCGACCTCGACGGCGACCTCCCAGCGGCCACCGGGCCCGCGGCCGAGCAGCACTACGCCGCAGGCCGCCTGCCAGGCCCGGACCTCGTCGCGGTAGCGCAGCGCCCTGGCAATCCGCGGGTGGGTGGGGTCTGCCTCCGACGCTAGCTGCACCGGCGGCGGCCCCGTCAGCGGCCCGGCGCAGGCGAGCATGTCGGTCTGGTGTGCTTCCCTGCCCGTACGAGTCGCGAGGGCGTGCAGGAATCGCGGGCTAAGTGTCGCGCCCAGGTCGCCCTCGGGGAGTTGCGCGGAGACCCAGTCCGGGTCGGCACCGGTGAATACGACCGAGTGCCCGGTGAACGCGATAACCCCGGCGTCGCGTAGCGATGGTTGCGGCAGGATCGTCACCTGGCCGTCGGCGGGCGGGAACCGCCCGTCCGCGACCGCGTCGAAGATGGCGGCCAGTGCCTGGCATGCAGTCGAGCCAGTGAATGCAGTCATCAGACACCGGCGGCTAGCGGTAAGCCGAGATCCCGGTTATCGCCTGGCCGAGCGCCAGAGTGTGGATCTCCTCGGTGCCCTCGTAGGTCAGTACAGATTCCAGGTTGTTGGCGTGCCTGATGACTGGATATTCGAGGGTCACCCCGTTCGCCCCGAGTACCGTCCGCGCCTGCCTGGCGATGTCGATGGCCGTCCTGACGTTGCTCATCTTGCCCAGGCTGACCTGCTCCGGAGTGATCTTGCCTGCCTCCTTGAGACGGCCGAGATGCAATGCCAGCAGTTGCGCGCGCTGCAGATCGGCCAGCATCCAGGCGAGTTTGCGCTGGGTGAGCTGGAAGCCGCCGATCTTCTGCCCGAACTGCTCTCGTGTCCTGGCGTACTCGGCAGCCGACTCGAAGCAAGCCCTGGCCGCACCGGTGACACCCCAGAGGATCCCGAACCTGGCCTCCGAGAGGCAGGACAGCGGGCCCTTCAGGCCGGCCGCGCCAGGTATCACGGCGCTGCCCGGCAGCTTGACATCGTCGAAGTGCAGTTCTGAGGTGACGGAAGCGCGCAGCGACAGCTTCTTGTGGATGTTGCGAGCGGTGAAACCACGGGTTCCGCGCGGCACCAGGAACCCGCGGATGCCGTCGTCGGTAGCAGCCCAGACCACTGCGATGTCGGCGATCGAGCCATTCGTGATCCACATCTTGGACCCGTTGAGCACCCAGTCGGCCCCGTTCCGTTTTGCAGTGGTTTTCATGCTTGAGGGGTCGCTGCCGTGGTCAGGTTCGGTGAGGCCGAAGCAGCCGACGGCCTCGCCGGCTGCCATCCGGGGCAGCCACTCCTCCTTCTGCTCGTCCGAGCCGTACTTCCAAATCGGGAACATCGCGAGTGAGCCCTGCACCGAGACCATGCTGCGCAGCCCCGAGTCCGCGGCCTCCAGTTCGCGGCACGCCACGCCGTACGCGATCGCCCCCATCCCGGCGCAGCCGTAGCCCTTCAGGTGCATGCCGAGCAGCCCGAGCTTGCCGAGCTCACCGAACAGTCCCGTGGGCACTGTGCCCGCCTCGAACCAGTCCGCGATGTGGGGCATGATCTGGTCGGCCGTGTACTTGCGCACGGTGTCGCGGACCAGGCGCTCATCGTCAGTCAGCTCGGCGTCGATGCGGAGCAGGTCGGTGGGGGCTGGGTCCGTGGTGGGCGGCATGATGGGTCCTCTCTGGCAGGCCTCGCCGTTAGCGTATGCGTGCCGCGGCCCTGGGTAACGGGATGGGGCGGGATTCCGGCATCATGGTTGATATGAGCAACCTGGCTGGCAAGAAGCTGGAGCGTCCCTTCGCGGGCCGCTGGCTGGCGGGAGTGGCCGCCGGCCTGGCCGCGTACTTCGATCTGGATGCGACGCTGATCCGGGTGATCTTCGCGGTGACGGCCTTCATCGGCGGGATCGGCATCGTCGTATACCTGGCCGCATGGCTTCTCGTGCCCGAGGAAGGCGAGTCCAGCTCGATCCTGGAGAAACTCGTCAGCAAGACGGGGGCCTAGGCCGGCCTGGCCGGGTTGGGTGGCCGCTTTGCCGGCAGTGGCATCCGTCCCCTATGCTGGGGCGGTCCCCGACGGCGGGCGCCACGGGCAAGGCGGCGATCGTCGAGCCCCCATCGTCTAGCGGCCTAGGACACCGCCCTTTCAAGGCGGCGGCACGGGTTCGAATCCCGTTGGGGGCACAACTGGCCTGGCCAGCACAACTAGGTCCTGTAGAGCAGCTCGGAGTGCTCGCCACCCTGTCAAGGTGGAGGTCGCGGGTTCAAATCCCGTCAGGACCGCTCCAACCGGCGCCGGTGCCTTCCTGGAGAAGGCGCCTGTCACGGTCAGGTAGCTCAGTTGGTACGAGCGTCCGCCTGAAAAGCGGAAGGTCGGCGGTTCGACCCCGCCCCTGACCACCACTAACAGTGCAGCCGTTCCCGCAGGTGAAGTGCGTTTCCGCTTATCACTGTTCCTGCAACTCCAGCCCGGATCCGCCATCGCCCTTGCCACCGCCCTGCACGCCCGGCTCAGCCCGCGGCGGGGCCAGCCGATCACCGAAAGACGCTGACGGGAGCTGCCATGACTACACAAGTTAACCGTGACCGCCCGCGGTGCCTGAGCCTCCGCCTCACCGCAGATGAGGTCGCGCGGCTTGAAGTAGCTTCGGCCGCCTGCGCATCGATCGACATGGCCAGCGACGCCGACGGATTCGTCGCGGCCGCGCGGCGAGCCCGGGCCGCGATTCCATTCCGCCTCGCCGCATCGCTCAGCTGCCTCGGGCCGGCAGGCAGCCCCGCTGCCCTGGTCATCCGCGGGCTTCCGGTATTCGGGCCGCCAGCAACCCCGGAGCGGCCCGAGCATGCCCGCGGACGCCAGCTGAAAGCAGCCGGCCTGCTCGGCATCATCGCCTGCGCACTCGGCGAGCCATACGGCTTCTCGGCCGAGCTCGGCGGGCTGCTCATCCAGGACGTGGTCCCTGTCCGCGGGCTGGAACACGAGCAGCAGTCCGTCTCCAGCAGGCAAGCGCTCACCACCCACGTCGAGCTGGCATTCGCCGACGACAACGACCGCGCCGACTACGTGCTCCTGTTCTGCCTGCGCGCCGACCACCAGCGCCAGGCAGCCACCACCGTCAGCTGCGCTGACCCGATGCTGGCGCAGCTGCCAGCCGATGCCATCGCCGTGCTGCGCCAGCGCAGATACCGCACCCGCGTCGACGCGTCCTTCCTGCGCGGCCTGGGCGAGCCCGGACCCCTGTACGCAGGGCCCATCGCCGTCATCCAGGGCAGCCTAAGCCGCCCCGAACTTCGCGTTGACTTCGCCGAGACCGAGGGCACGGACCCCGCCGCGCAGTCCGCGCTCGATGACCTGCAGGCCGCGGCCGGCCGGGTCGCCGTCCCCCTGGCTCTGGACGCCGGGGACATGCTGGTCATCGACAACCGCGGCGCGTGCCACGGCCGGTCTTCGTTCTCCCCCCGCTATGACGGCCGCGACCGCTGGCTGCTGCGCACCTCCGTCACGCGGGACCTGGCCCGCAGCGCCCGGCACCGGCCCGGCAACCGCCGAGTTATCCGCCTGCAGGCTGCCGACCTGACTGGCCAGCAGCCCAAAGAGCTGGCGGCAGGGCGATGACCGGCCCCGAGAGCGGCGCCGCTCAGCTTCTCGCAGACGGCACAGCCAGGATCCGGCTCAGCGCCGCAGCCCAGCTGGCCCTGGCCGACGTGCGCAGCGCCGCGGCCGCGTTCTTCAGTCAGCCTGAGCAGCGGAAACGCGCGCACGCAACCCCGGACATGCTGTACGGGTACCGGCCCTTCGCCATGCAGAACTCCGGCGACCCGGCCCAGCCCGACCAGAACGAATCCTTCGCCTACTGGGCAAACCGGCCCGGCCTCATCCCGCGGCACGGCGAGCTGCCAGACCTGATGGCGGCCCTCAGCGTCTACTGGCCCATCGTCACCGCGGCTAACCAGCAGGTATACGCCGGGCTTGCAGCCCACTACAACTACCCGCACCAGCTGCCATGGGAGAACTCCAGCTACATCGAGATCAACGCCTACGCGCGCCCCCACCCCGCCACTGTCCCAATGCTGCAGGGCCGCCACGAGGACGGGCACATGCTCAGCTACGTCGTGCCCAGCCTGCCCGGACTGGAGACCGAAACCTCCGGGCGCATGCAGCCCGAGCTGTGCGACGGGATGACGATGGTCGTCATGCCGGGCAGCCAGCTCACGGCCATGACTGGCGGCGCGATCGCTCCGCTGTACCACCAGGTACGCAACCACGGCTACCGCGGACGGATCACCGTCATGTCCTTCGTCAACCTCCCGTTCGCCGGCGACGTTCGCCCGTACCTGGTCAATGGCGCCAACCGGAACGTCGACCTGCCCGCACTGTCGCGGCGCAGCTGCGCCCTTTACGGCAAGCCCCAGCCGCGGGTCCTGGTATAAACCAGGCAGGCGCACGTCGGCGCCTGCAGCATTTCAGAGGCGGTCATTGCCTGATGCCACACTGACCGACGCGGCGGAGCGCTTCTCTGGACTAAGAAACGATCATGATGTGTTGTCTTCGAGGGCGGCTTGTAGCTATCCAGCCTGAGTCGGGCTGCCATATGCCGCCAGCAGGCAGCCGGACCATTGTGCAGGAACCGGATTAACCTGGCCATCTTCCGGCTAGCTGGCCGCATGACTGCGTGCGACGAACCGCCCGGACAACGAAGTTCTGCCAGAGCAGCCCGTCCCCTGGATCGATATACGGATCGCTGGCGCAGGCAAAGCCCGCCCGGAACAAACCCGTGCGCTCACGTCGTTAGTGACCAGGGCCCTGGCGTGCAGGATCGTGAAGCCCTCGCCGGACATGGAGTCCGTCACGACCGCCAGTGATGCTCCGGCAACGCCCCTCCCTCGCGCCGACGGGTCGCCGACCATGTACGACACTGCGGGTGCGGCCAGCGTCGCGGACGACCGCAAGTCGACCCAGATGGCTCCCACGATCGAGCCCTCAAGTTCGATCATCCAGTTGTACTGGTCGGTCCTGTCGATGAAGTTCGCGATACGGGCAGTTTCCTCATCCAGCCTGGCTGGCACGATGTGATCGTCGGGCACGCCCATCATCCGCAAGGTTTCACGGCCCTGGCAGCCGCTGAGCCAGCGCAGGCTGAGGGCGCCGTCGCGGGTAACAGCGGGCATCACCAGGCGAACCGGCGTTTGGCGTTGTCAGCGCATGCACAAACATGTCCGTCAGGTGTTCTCGGACCGGGCCAGGGAGACTGGCTTAATGATCAATGGTTCGCCCGCGTCCGCCGGTCGACCGGGATGGATTCGAGGCGGAGTCGCTGCTGGCCACCGAGCTAGCCTCCCGCGCCAGCGCACGTCCTGGCAACCGGCAGGACGGCCTGGAACATGGCACGATCAGCAATCACAACCCCTAGGTGCGTCGCGCAGGTGTAGGACGGCGGACGGACTCGAACAGTCGGCGCTCGGAGCAGATTTATCGTCGCGCCTGAACCCAGATGCCACTGCCACCAACCGCCCCGGGAGGGCCGGGGTCTCAGGCCTGCCCTCCCTGGGGGCTGTCAGTTGCCGCATCTGTCCGGGCGGCATCCGACTCGCTCAGCGCGCTATCGCGGGAAGCTGGCCAGTTCGGCGATCGCCTGGTCGAGGGCGTCGGGGATGCCTTGGCGGAGCAGTCGCCCGAACGCCTGGTCTCCCAAGGCGGCGAGGTCGCGGATGCCGTGGGCCTGGGCCTTGACGCGCGCCTCGACCACGTCGAGGAACTCTGCGGTCGTTGCTGACCAGCCATAGGTACGGAGGAACCGGTCGAGCCGACGGGGCCTGGCCGCGAAGTCGGTGAACCCCTCGGCGGCGACCCAGTGGCGGGTGTGCAGCGGCACCCAGCTGAAGGCGGCGAGGGCCAGGTCCCACGCTGGCGTGGCGGGACCGGCGAAGTCCCAGTCGAAGAACCCGGTGAGCTTGCCCAGGTGCCAGGCGGCGTTGTAGGAGGCGGCGTCGTTGTGGGCGATTATCAGGCCCGGTGACCAGGTGCCGCCCCCGCGCCAGACGGCGCCGGGCGGCGGGACGAAGTCGGCGACGGCCTGGTGGTAGGCGCGCATCCAGCGGGCGACCTGGTCAAGGGTGTCCTCGGCGTGAACCCAGGCTGGCCGCGGCCTGCGGCGTCCGGTGGTATCGCCCTCCAGGAAAGTGAGGACCTCCCGGCCCTGCTCATCGAACCCGAGGGGCCGCGGGGCGCCCATGAATCCCTTGTCCGCCAGATGGGCGAGCAGTGCGTGCACAGCCGGCGTCCAGGGACCCGCTGCACGGCGAACCGTGTCCCCTGCCCGCACTGCCCCGCCGACGTTCCCGCCCTCAAGCTGCTCCTCAGCCACGAGATCATGTTGGCACGTGGCCCGGAGCCCGTCGCGGGTCGCTGGACTAGCGGACAGGGCGCGGCGTATCGCCGGCGCCCAGGGAGGGCGGGTCGGCGGGATTCGCGGTGTAGCCGTCGATGACGAGGCTGGCCAGACCCCCGGCGGTGGTGGCGACCACGGGTGCGGCTCCGGCGACGAATGCTTCCAGCGGAATCCGTCCGAACGGCTCGGCACGGGACGGCACGACGACCGCCGCCAGGTCAGGGTGCGGTCGCAGGCTCCGCAGCGCCGGGTCGAAACGGGTGATCAGCGTGGCGTCCAGGTGCCCCGCCTTGATCCGCCGGGCGAGGTGACGCTGGTAGCTGGTTGGGTGGGTGTCTTCGGCCACGGCGGCGACCAGTACGTGAGGGCACCTGGATCCTGGCCCCGTCTGACAATGGCCAGGGCATCCAGCAGGTCATCGAACCCCTTGTAAGGCAGTCCCGGCAATAGCGCCACGCCAGCCGGCTGATGGGGCGGAACTCGGCCGATGCGGGACCTACTGGCCGATCAGCAGTGACGACGGGCCGATGCGGCGTACACGGCGTCGATGAATGCGGCGGTGTCCTGGAGGTCGGGGAGGACGGTGGCGGCACCTGCCTGGCGCAGATTGGCTGCCGTGGTGGTGCCGGTCGCGACGGTGATGACGATGGCGCCGCCGTCGCGGCCCGCCTGGACGTCGGATGGTGAGTCGCCGATAAGCACGGTGCTGTCAGCGTCGAAGCGGGAGTGGTACCGGGTGCCGGCGCGCCGTTGGGCGACGGGCACCAGCCGGGCTCGTTCGGTGTCGTCGGAGCCGTAGGCCCCGGCGTCCAGATCGAGGTGGGATGTGAGGCCGAATGCGCGGAGCTTGACCTCGGCGACGCCGCGTAGGTTGCCGGTCAGAACAGACTGCACGAAGCTGCCAGCTGCGGCCAGCGCGCCGATGGCGGCGGCGGCGCCTGGCAGCGCCCGGCCGCGGACGGCTAGCTCCCTGATCCGGGCGCGATACCCGGCTGTCAGCTCCGCCTCATACCGGCTAGCCAGCTGGCTCGTGACCGTGACCGAGTGAAGCTCGGCGGCCTGGCGGAAGATGGCAGGCTCGGTCCGCCCGGTTACCTCCGGCGCGTGTTCGAGGGCGCGGCCAGTCACGTTCTCGAATGCCTGGCGGAACAGTTCGGCGCCGACCCCGCGGGTCTCGATCAGCGTGTGGTCGACGTCCCACAGAACCAGCAGGCTTGCGGGCATCGGCGGGCCGCCTTTCGTATACCGGACACGGACCGGGCATAGTCTGAAGCGTATGCAGGACCAGGGCGACATTCCGATCGGCGACCGGATTCGCTTCCACCGCCAGGCCCGGCGCAAGACGCAGGCGGTGATAGCGGGCCTGGCCGGGATCACCGAGGATTACCTGTCGCAGATCGAGCGCGGCCTCAAGACGCCGTCCACGACGTTATTGCATCAGCTAGCGAGGATCCTGGCCGTGCCGACGTCGGCGTTGTTCGGCGAGTCCCCCGTGGCCGGGGCAACTCCCGGCCACCCGCTGTCCACCGCCATCCATTCGGCGCTCATGACGGACGGTCAGGTCCCGGCCGGGACAGCGCCGGACCTGCTGTCGCTGCGGGAGCGGGTTGATGCCGCCTGGCAAATCTGGCAGGGCTCGCCGCGGCGTTACAGCGAAGCGGGGCCCCTACTGCCGGGCCTGATCTCTGATGTCCAGGGGGCTGTCCACGGGCAGCGGTCCTCGGCCAATCTGGCGGGCCACCGCGTGGTGGCGGGGATTGCAGCGGACTTGTACTTCCTGCTGCGCACGTTCACCAAGCGGATCGGGCGCACGGACTTGTCGCTGCTGGTGGCCGACCGCGGGCTGCGCGCGGCGCAGGATGCCGATGACCCGCTGCGGATTGCCGCGGCGACCTGGAATCTGGGGCAGGTGATGCTGGCGACTAATGAGCCGGACGTGGCCGAAGAGTTGTGCATCCGGACAGCGCGGGCGCTGGAGCCAGAGCTGAGCCGCGACCTGGATGCGGCCGCGCTGACCGGCGCCCTGTGGCTGGTGGCGGTGATCGCGGCTGCGCGCACTGGGGACGCGTGGAGTGCCCGTGATCGCCTCCGTGAGCAGGCCTTGCCAGTGGCGGCCAGGACCGGAGAGGGGAACGTGTTCTGGACGGTTTTCGGGCCGACCAACGTCGCCCTGCATGCGGTCAGCGTCGCGATGGAGACAGGTGAGTCGGCCGAGGCTTTGCGGCTTGCTGACGATGTGGACGTGACCCGCTGCCCGTCGGTCGAGCGCCGGGCAACGTTCGCGCTGGAGGTCGCCCGCTGTTACGACCTGCGGCACGAAGACGCCGGCGTGCTGCTTAACCTGCTGGCCGCCGAACGTGAAGCGCCTGAGGACATGCGGCATAACGTGCTGGCTCGCGATCTGGTCCGCGGCCTGCTGCGGCGTGCGCGGCCGTCCATGGGCCTGCAGGTGCGTGAGCTGGCGGCACGGATCGAGCTGTTCGACTAGCCGCACCCTCAGCACACCCGAGCCAGCAGTCCGGGTTCACGGCCCGAGCTGGGCCTAGCGTTGACCTGCCAAGTCCGCTAGGAGCGCCCGTGAAAAGTGACGCCGCAATGTCCGCGCCGCCGTCGAGCCCGGCCTGGCTGCATCTGAACCGGCTGGCCGGCATCCTGCGAGATGTGCACGGGCTCCATACCTGTGTCGGCCTCGGCGATGACGGTTCCTCCGCCCTTGAGGTCACCGGCGGTTCGGGAACCGCGACGATCCTGGCGGGCTCGGTTCATTACTGGTGGAGCCGCGGCGAAGGCCCGATCGGGCCGGTTGCGCAAGCCGGCCTGGTCGCAGAGAAGATCGCCACCGGCTGCACGCCGCCGCCGTCGACCGCCCGAAGGGACCAGAAATGATGCCGAGGACCTGGAACGAGACGGCGCCAGGCAGGCCGACCGCCCGTTGGGTCGACAACGTTGCGTTGGAGCGGCAGTTTCTTGCCGACCATCCCGGCTCGGTTATCGAGCGGCTGCCTGCCGATCCCGATAGGGCGCTCCTGATTCGGTTCGCCGGTCGGCTTGGCGAACAGGACGGCGGCGGTGAGGTAAAAGGCACCGAGCTCGGCGACGTGCTGCTCAGGCTGGAACAGCTCGCCGCCGGGCATGCCCGGCCGACGAGGTGAATTCAGCCTCCGCCGCGTCACGGGCTGGCATCACGTCGGCGATCCGGTCGGGCTGGCCGTCTGTCGCTCAGTCAGATTCACCGGCTGGCGACCAGCTCAGGAGCTTGGATCATAAAGCGGTGCGCGGGGCCGGATTCGCGCGCAGGCGCAAGCAACAGGAGACCTGCCATGGCTGATTCTGTTCCGTACGCGGCCCCTGACGGCGCGGGGCCGGCAAGGCCCGACGTTCTGGCCGCCTTGGTGGAGAACCTAGGCGACCGGTATAGCTTCCGCGTGGACGGCCGCGATCCTCATCGCGCGCTGCGGTATATCGCTGTCGCCCGGAGCCTTGATGTACGACCGCATGCCGTTGTTACAAGCAGCCTGGCGGAGCTTCGGGTGGCGCTGAGCGGGAACGTCCTGCTAAACCCGTCAGCTCGCGCCGGAAAGGCGAACCGGTGAGGCATGCAGACGCACTTGCGGAACTCCGGTTTCACTAATGAGTGCTAGCGGGTCTGGGGCCATCGTAATGAGGTTGCTGTCGTGGACGGCTGCTACGTGGCGATAGCGAAATTCGGAGCTCGAGAGGTGCTCACCGCCGAGCATGCATCCGCGCTAGAAAGTGGCGCAGGACCGTCCATCGTGGGAAATGCAAGTGCCAGGCCGGCACCTAAACGCAAACCGGGCAGCGCATGGCATAAGGCTTGCCCCGCCAGCACGGGGGCAGCTGGCGGGGCAAGATCTGCCCTGGCCCGCGCGGACGACGGGGGCGCGCCCGCAGACTGGCCTGACGGCGGCAGACACCTCACGATAACCGCATATCACCATCGATAACCAGATTCTCCGCGCGACACGCCTGACGCCCGCGCCCCCGGACTCGCGCGGGCGTGCCGTCAAGAACAGTTTGCCTTTCTCGGTCCTTCGTCTTTTGTACATGTCGGCAGGGCCGCGCTCCGGTATGCCGCCGGCGCCGCCCCATTGTCAATCCGCTATGGTGCGGCGGGTGACCGCCGATGTGGACGTCAGTTATCGCTGGCGTGAGTTACCTGTACCGCCTCGCCTGGAGATCGTGAAAGTTCACGGGTTCCTGATTTGCCCGGCTACGAGCCGCACGCTGCTACAGGAGTGCGATGGCAGGTTCAGTCTTCCGGGCGGGAGCCCGGAAGCGGTGGACGCCGATCTGAGGGCCGCCCTGGTGCGCGAGGCAATGGAGGAGAGCCAGGTCGTCGTGATCGGGGCGACATACCTCGGGTATCAGGAGGTGCATGAGGCTGGCTGTCGTCCTTATGCGCAGGTCCGGATGGCCGGACTGATCGGCGGGTTCTTGCCCCGGTGCCGGGATTGTGACAGCGGCCGGCTCCTGCGGCGCTTGATGTGCCCGCTGGCCGACGTGGCGGCGCTGCTCGGCTGGGGCGACATCATGGAAGCTCAGGCTGCAGCGGCGGCGCGAGCCGCGCGGCTTGTGTGGGATGTTCCGGTGGACGCGGCCGAGTCGGCCGGGTACGCGGACTGACCGGGTTGCGGGTCTCCGTCACCTTCTCCTGCCGATGGCCCACGGGGCGTGATCCGATAGGAACTCCCGGACGGCCTGTTCGTGGTCGAAGCGGGTCGCGGCGAGGTGACGGCGCGCGGCCCGGAGCCTGTCGCGGGTCGCGGGACCGGCGGACAGGGCGCGGCGTAACGGGGTTAGGGGTGGAACATGGCGATCAGTAACCGGGACATCTCGATCGCGCTTGCGAGCTACCTTGAGCGTTATCCGGATGAGGGCGCGCTGCTCTCTGAGCCCATGCGATTGCTGGATCGAGGAGGGGATTTCGCCTCGCGGCGGACATTCCCGATGCACGTGACTGCCGGCGCACTGCTGATCCGCGGCGCCGAGATCCTGCTTGTCGAGCACCGCGCGTATGGGATTGTCCTGCAGCCGGGCGGCCATATCGAGCCGGCCGATGTCGCATTGATCGACGCGGCGGAGCGCGAACTGGTGGAGGAGACCGGTATTGACCCCGTCACTGTGTTCCGCGTCTCGGAGACCCCTGTGTACATCGAGCACGGCAGGGTCCCGGCACGGCCCGATAAGGACGAGCCGGACCACTTCCACCTCGACTTTGGATACGCCTTCGCGACGGCCGACGGTGATCCGGGGCGCATCCAGGAGTCCGAGGTGAGGGGTGCCAGCTGGTATCCGCTCGCCGTGGCTGAGCGCATTGTCGGGCAGCGTATCGGGCGAGCTGTGAGCGCCGGCCCGGATCGAGTGATCCGGCCGTGCTGAGTGCTGCCGGCCCGGCCGGGCGTCAGAACGTGATCATCGTTCGGATTCCGTGGTGGCTGGCCGCCTGGCGGAGCGCGGAGTTGATGTCCTCGAGCGGCCAGCCGGAGGTGGCAAGTTCATCAGCGTGCATCTGCCCGGTGGTGACCATCTGCGCGTAGGCCGGAATGTCGTGGTGTGTGCGGACCTCTCCCATGACCGATCCGGTGATGCTGCGGCCATGCCGCAGCAGTGATGCCGGGACGGGGATGTCGGTGTCCGGGGGCATCATGCCGATGATGATCGCCTTGCCGGCGGGGGCCAGGGCGGCGAATGCCGTGCGCGCAAGCGCGGGGTCTCCGACGGCCTCGATGGAGACATCGGCACCCTTGTTGCCGGTGGCATCGAGGACGGCGCGGAGCAGGTCGCAGTTTCCGGGGTCGATGGTGTCGGTGGCTCCGACGGACTTCGCTGCGTTTCGGCGGTGCTGCTCGGGGTCGGCCGCGATGATCCGGGCGGCTCCTGCGATCCTGGCTGCCTGGACTGCTCCGAGGCCGACGCCGCCGCAGCCGATGATGAACGCGGTCTGGCCTGGCCTGAGGGCTGCGGTGTTGAAGACGGCTGCGGCGCCGGTCGTGAGGCAGCAGCCGAGCAGGGCGGCTGCCGTGAAGGTGAGTGCGTCTGGTATCGGTATCACTCCGGCGGCGTCGACGAGCATCAGCTCGGCTAGCGCGGAGACGCCCAGGTATTGCTGGAGTGGCTCGCCGTCGCGGCTGAGCCGGTTCTGGTGCCTCTGCTTGCGGGTGGTGTCGGTGCAGTACACCATCTGGCCGGTCAGGCATCTGCTGCAGTGGCCGCAGGGCATCTGGTCGCAGATCAGGACGCGGTCCCCGGGCTGGACGGCGGTAACGCCCGGGCCGATGTGGTCGACGATTCCGCTGGCCTCGTGGCCAAGGACCGTCGGCATGGGGTAGGGGAACTGGCCGCGCGCGAAGTGTAGGTCGGTGCCGCATATGCCGACGGCTGCGGTGCGGACCAGGATTTCGCCGTCGCGCGGCTCGCGCAGTTGAACGTCGCGTACCGTCATGGGAGTGCCGGGCCGGTCGAGGACGGCCGCTCGCATGGTGGTCAGATTCATCGGGTGCCTCGATTCGCGAGGTGGTGGGTGCGGATGGCGGTGCCGAGTGCCGAGGCGACCTGGCTCATGTAGTCCGGCGATGGCGTGTCGGGGATCTTGAGGATGATGGTCTGCGCCCGGAACTGCTGGTAGCGGTGGAAGCTGTGGGGGTCGGGCGCTTTCCAGCGGCCGCGCATGTGGGGCCAGTAGCGCTCGATCAGGGCGGGTTCTTGTAGCAGTGGCATCGCCAGCCAGTCCGGGTAGAGCGCCCGGACGGGTACGCGCGCAGCTTTGAGCGCGCCGGTCAGCGCTGTAGCGTCGCCTACGGGCTCGGCGAGCGTGAAGGGGGTTCCGTACCAGCCCCGCGCAGAGTCTGCGGGCAGGCTGAACGGATGGAGCGGCACGCTCGCGTCTTTCAGCATGCTGGCCAGATGCGCGAGGTTGCGCTCGCAGGCCTGCATCCTGTCCGGCAGCGTGCGGAGTTGCTCGCGGGCTATGACGGCGCTGACCGCCGGCATCCGGTACTTGTAGGACGCAGCTGCTTCCGTTAACGGCTGCAACTCGGGGGCCGTGAGCTCGGCGGCCAGGCGGTAAGGGTGGTGTCCTATGGTCATGGCGCGCTGGTACAGGAGGTCGTCGGAGGTTGTCAGGATTCCGCCCTCGCCGCCGGAGACTGCCTTGGACTCCTGCAGGCTGAAGCATCCTGCCGCACCCCAGGAGCCGACTGGCCGTCCCCGGTAGGTGGCACCGTGCGCGTGAGAGCAGTCTTCGATCACCGGGACCGGCAGGCTGGTCAGCTTGTCGAGCGGGGCGGGGATGCCCCATGCGTGGGTGACAAGCACGGCGGAGATCTGTGCCGTGTCGATCTGCTCCGGATCGAGGTTCGGGGAGTGGGCGGCGAGGTCGGCGAAGAGCGGGTAGCTGCCTGCCTGGAACGCAGCGGTAATCGCGGAGATCCAGGTCATCGGCGACATGGTGACGCCGGCGTCGGGTGATGCGCCCGCGGCGTGCAGGGCCGCGTGCAGGGAGGCGGTCCCTGAGCCGAAAGACAGGGCGCGGGTAGTGCCGGTGAGGCGGGCGAAGGCGTCTTCCAGGGCAGTTACGGCGGGGCCGCGGTCGACTTCGGACAGGCGGCCGGTTCGCATGAGCTCAGTGACGGCGGCAATCTCGGCGTCGCCGTATTTCGGGCGGGCTGGGAACGGCAGGGTCACATAGCCCGGGGTCATGGCGTCGCCTGCCGGTTTGGGACCGGGTGCTTGGCGGCGTCGCCCGGTGAATGGTGCAGGTGCTGGCCGGTTGATCCCTCGGGCAGAGTCCAGGACAGCCAGAACACCTCAATGTCGGCCTCGCTGGTGATGGCGGTGATGTCGTGTGTGGTGCCTGCCGGGGTGTAGATGATGTCGCCCGGCTGGACGTCGTGGCTGGTGTCCCCGACGGTGATCGTTGCTGTCCCGGCTGACACGAACCAGAACTCGTCGAAATCGTGGAAGTGACGGTCGAACTCGCTGGTGCCAGCGGCATGCAGCCGGAACCGGCCGGCGGAGTGGGCAGGGCAACCGGCGGGCCGGTTGGCGGCGGTCAGTCGCTCGCGGCTGGCGGTGCGGATGACGGTCATGAGCTGTCTCCTCCGACAGGGCATCGGGACGGGTCCCTTGCCGTGATGGCTGCGAATTCGGCGGCGAGGACGGCCGCGAAGCGGTCGGCCTGGGCGTGCTCGCCGAGGCTTGCGTGGAACCGGAGCAGGTGCTCGGCGATGCGGGCCCGGTGGATGGTCAGGGCCCATTGCTGCATGCGGCTGGCGCCGGACGGGAAGTATCCGCTCAGCAGCGAGCTGGTGAGCCGTGGGTGTTCCCGGATGCTGAATCCGGCGAGGTCGGCGAGCGGGTCTCCGCCGCGAGCGCTTTCCAGGTCTATGAGGCCGGTGATGCCTGCGGTGACAGGGTCGGCGTAGATGTGCCGGGCGGCGCAGTCTCCGAGCAGTAGCCGCGGGACTGGTTCCCCGAGTTCGGGTAACGCCCTGTCGATGACGCTGCGGGTTCCCGCGGGAGCGCTAGGGGGCAGCGGCGCGTGGTGTGTATCGGAGCGCAGTGAGTCCAGCAGGGAGGTGTGCGGCCCGGTTCCGTCGCTGCGGAGCTTCCCGTACCCGGCGACCGTGATGTCGTGCACGCGGCGCAGCATCGTTCCTGCCCGCCGCGCGGCTCGCAGCGCCGCGGGGCTTGGTTCGATGCCGCTGGTGTCCTGGATGCTGGTGTCTCCTGTTAGCGGCTGGCCAGCGCATTTCGCCTCGACGCAGGAGCTGGCATCGTGCCAGATCACCTCGGGCGCGGGGATGCCGTGGCTCGCCAGGGTCCGGGACGCCCACGCCGCGGTAGCGTACCTGGCCTCGCGGCCTGCTCGGGGTGTCTTGACGATGAGCTCGCGGCCGGCTGGTGTCCTGGCGGTGAAGACCAGGTTGTCGGCGCCGCCGGGAACCCGAGTCAGGCCTGGCGAGACCAGGGTGATGCCCGCGGCGGTGATCCTGCAAGTGAGCGATCGGACGAGCTGTTCGTCAGCGCTTGTCATGGCGTTCTCACGGCGGCCGTCTGGCCGGTGCGGGCTGATCGCTGTGCGGCGTCGAGTATGGCGATCGGGGTCAGCGCGTCGGGCACGGCGCGGTGCTCGTGCATCGTGTCGATCATCTCGGCGATGCGGGGTCCGTGGCCTTCTGCAGGCGGCAGGCTGACGGTGCGGGCCAGGCCGGCTGACTGGTAGACGATCGTGGCAACGTTCTGGCCGCTCCACTGGCAGGTGGCGCCCGCGAGCTGAGCGCGCCAGTGGCCGTCGGGACTGGTCTTCTGATCCGGGCCGCTGAAGCCGCCCCGGAAGGTGAAGACCGACCTGTCGGCGAACCGGACCGTCGCGGTGGCGATGCTGTGGTGCGGGCCGGCCTCGCTCAGCGGAACTTCGGTGGCGGTGATGCTGCAGGGTGCGGCGCTGACGATCTGCCGGATCTGCTCGAAACCATGTATGGCCAGGTCGTGCAATGCCGGGTAGGCGAGCCTGTCCCTGAATCCGGGGGCGCGCAGGTGCACGAACATGTCCTCGGTCACGGTGTATGGCCCCGAGCCCACAGCATGGATGAGGTCCCGGTAGGCCAGGAATCGTGCATCAAGCGCCCTGTTGGACATGACTGACAGGGTCAGCTGCCGCTCGCGCGCGTCGCGGGTCAGCTGGATCGCGTCATCGAGGGTGAGTGCCAGGGGCTTCTCGGTGAGGACGTGGAGCCCGTGCCGGAGCGCAGCGATGCTGGTGAGGGCGTGCATGTCGGCGGGCGTGAGGTTGACGGCGACATCCGCATCGGCCTGGCGGAGCGCCGCGGCCAGGTCCGCGAAGATCGGGACCTCGTTCAGGCCGCAGAGGCCAGCGGTGGCCTCGGCGGCGCCGTGATCGGGGTCGGCGAGTGCTGTGATCGCCATGCGCGGGTCAGCCTGCAGTGCCCGTATCCAGCGGGCCGCGATGAGGCCGCATCCGAGAATGATCGCGTTCATTGACGGCCGCCTAGGTAGGGGCGGAGCAGGCAGAGCGCGTTTTCCAGGACCGCCGCGGGCGGTCCGGCGGTGTCGAGGGGATGGTAGGCAGGAGTGACCGGGTTGTCGCGGAAGTGAGCGACGAAGCCGCGCGCGAAGTCCGGGTCGTAGTAGAGGGAAGGCAGTCCGGGCCGGGCGGATGCCCGCGCGGCGAGGGTCGCGGGGTCGCTGGTGAGCAGGAGCGTGACGTCGGGCATGGTGGCCTGGCCGAGGCTGATCTGGCGGGCGACGAGGGTTCGGGCGCGCTGGTTGGCGTTGAGGTGATTCATTTCTCCGACAGCGCGGATGTGGGCCAGGAGCGTATCCACTGTCCGGTCCAGCAGGACGAGTTCGCCGCGCCGGAGGGCGGCCTGGACATTGCGGTGCCGGGTTTCCTCTATACGCAGGTGCACGCGAAGGGCGTCGATCTGCTCTGCCTCGCTGGTGACTTTCGGGCTGGGCAGCAGTGCAGGATCGGGAGCGGCGTGGTAGTAGCACGGGATGATCGCCGCGCAGCCCAGGCAGGGAGCCAGGCCGTGGGCGAGCGTGGATTTGCCAGTGCAGGAGACGCCTTCCAGGCCGATGATCATCGTGGGCCTCCATGACCGCGTGCCGCCTTCGGGGACGGGGATGCGGGACTGGTCGGATGTCGGCCGCGGGCGGCGTCGGCCACGGCCAGCCACGGGCCGGCGCTCCGCAGCATGTAAGCGGCGAGCAGGTCAGCGGAGATGGTGGCTGTCCTGAAGCACAGGATCCTGTCGCCGTTCAGGGCTGCTGTGAGGCCGGCGGGCAGCACTGCGGCCAGCGCGAGGGCTGCCCAGGCTGCGCTGCGCAGACCTGGCGAGGATCCCGGCGAGATCGCGGCGGCAACGGTCGCGGCCGTGAGCGGCGTGGCGGCGAGCCATGCGGTTCCGCGGTATGCCGCGATGAAGCCGAGGACACGCCGCTGCGCGGGCTGTCCGAGGCCGGCGCGCGCTGCCGCCTGCAGGATGGCTGGGTAGTCCAGGTAGGAGCAGAACCATCTGCGGTGCTGGGCGACGACTTCGGAGACGGTTTCGGGCGCGGGCACTTCGGTCAGGTGCGGGATGCTCATGGTCCGCAGTCCCGCAAGTGCTAGGGGTATGCCGGCGGGGACATCGTCAAGAACGGTTGCCTCGGGCAGGCCGCCGATCGCGGCCAGGGCGTCCTGGCGCACGTACAGTCCGTGGCCAACGGGCTGGGGAAGCCCGCCGCGCAGCCAGGCTGGCAGGCCTCGCTGACCTGCCCATTTCTGGTAGCGGCGGGCGTATGGGATCTCGCGGCGAAGCGTCCAGATCGTCTGGAGCTCTGCGGAGCCGCGCACCAGGGCCGCGGCTACCCCGGTCTGCCCGGCAGCTGCGCGGTGGAGGGCATGATGCTGCGCTACTGGCGGCGCGGCCGGCCCGGTCAGCTCAGCCCGTGTCCGGCGGATTACCTCAACTCCGGGCCGCGAGTCCACGTCATAGACGGCCAGGTAGCCGGTGGCTGGCAGGGTGCGCCCTGCGTAGTTGACCTGCCCGGCCTTGCGGGCCTGGCCGGGGTAGGTGATGTGGCGGATGCGGGGCTGGTCGGCTGACCGCAGTGCCTGCTCGACCACCTCGCGGGTCAGCGGTGCCATGGAGCTGTCGGCTGAGGTAGCGCAGCTCCCCGGAGTGACAAGGCCACGGTGCCAGGCCCGGCTGGCGATCATCGGGTAGGTCGGGCGCCCGCGGGCCGGGAGCTCCTTCTGTGGGCGCTGGCCTTGAGTAGCGGTGACGCTCGCCGCGTCGCGCTCGCGCTCCTCCCGGGCAGTAGAGACGATGGTCAGGGTCATGCCGGGGAACAGCGGGAGGATCTCGCGCCACCAGTCCAGCGCGTCGTTTACGTGGCGCTGCTCGCGCAGGACCGGCATGACGACGTGAACGTGCGGCGCTTCGCCGTCGGCGGGGTCGCGCCCGCGGCGTGCGAGCCACGCTAGGGTCCGGGCGAGCTGCCAGTTCCCGGCGGCGTGCCTTCCTGCGACGCACAGGACCGCCGTCCAGCTAACGGCTCGCATCGTGCTACTGGCGTTCATGCGGCACGACCTCCAGGCAGCGGTGCATGTACTGGCGGTAGGTGCTTCTGAGATAGCCGGACGGGTAGCTGTCATGCCATGGCTTGGCAGGTCCGGCGAAGTGGAGGATGAACGCCGTCGGCTCGTCGGCGAGCAGGGTCGCCAGCGGCGAGTGTGGCTCTGCGTCGTCGTGCCGGTAGCCGGGCTGCGCGGCGAGGGCGGAGATGCCGAAGGTGTTCCATGTTCGGTCCAGCCGGAGCCAGGCGTCATCAGCCGCGACGTTCAGGGCGTCCTGGTCCCAGAGCGTCACCAGGTCGCGGTGGCGGGCAAGGAACCGGCGCGCACGCGGGAACAATCCAGAGCGTGCGCACTGCGGCAGGTCCAGGAGCATGACGCCGGAGTTGAAATAGTCGCGCAGCTCGGGCACGCCGAGCCTTGCGTGCGCGCGGAGGGCTATGCCGCGGCCGACCACGGGATTCTGCGGGTCGCGGACAGCCGCGATGGCCAGTCCGCGCAGCGGAGTTGCCAGCAGCGGACGAAGGTCACTGAGCACGAGTGTGTCGGCGTCGAGGTACAGCACCCGGGTGAGATCGGGGCGAGTGTCAGGGATCGACAGCCGCAGGTATACGGCTGCCGACACCCAGCCAGACACTGGCCCTGCGACGGGCGTTGTGACTGCGTGCAGGCGGAGACTGATCCCGGCGCGAGCCGCGTGGCGGTGAAGGAGGCTGCGACCTGTCGGCGTGAGCCCGGAATGCAGCACGTGGAGCGGTATACCCTGGTTGCCGGGCTGTGCGGCAATCGATGACATCAGGACGAGCATCGGCAGCAGGTAGACATCGTCGATGCAGCAGACCACCGCCGGGATGGGACTGGCCGGCTGTACTGCGCCGTCCCGTCGCTCGGCGGCCGGTGATTTCCCAAGGTCCGGCCGGAGGTCCATCGAGGGCACGGCACTAGTCGGCGCGGCGCCGGGAGCCATCTCCGTGCGGGACTCGGCGGCGCGGTGCCCAGTGCCCGGGCTCGCGGAGAGCGGGTCCGGAGCCAGGGCCCGCAGATCGCGCGGCTGTCTACACATGGGCATGGCTGAGCTGGTGCGGAGATGCGAGGGTGCCGAGCCATGCTGCGGCGATTGCCGCTCTGGAGCCCGCTGGCACCGCGTGTATGCCGCACTCGTGCCGTTCGGCCGCTAGCAGCGCCGTCGCGGCGATCAGCTCCGCCTTGACCAGATGGATCGCCGGTCCGATGGCCGAGGCGTGCAGGAAGTTCAGCGCGCTGCCGTTGCCGAGCAGGTAGAGCTGGTCTGGCCCTCCGATCGGACATGGCGGACACCTGGGGCTGGCTCTTCCACCTGATAACCGGAGTCCGGGTCGCTTAGACCGCCCAGGTCGAACTCGTCGTCCCAGGATGTGGCGGCGGCGAGCATCGCGCCGTCGCGCAGCAACGGCAGGTGCTTCATGCCCAGTGCCCGCCTGCCGGTTGCGGAGAACACCAGGTCGGCGTCGGCTAAGGCGCCATCCAGGTCAGCGCTGCCGTATCCGGAGGCTGCGGCCAGCACCTGCCGGACCGGGTCGGTGTCGACGACGAGGACTCTCGTGCCTCGTGCCTCCAATGCGCCGGCGATCGCCGCGCCCAGGTTCCCGTAGCCGAGAACGCAGGCCGTCAGGCCTCGCAGGACGGCTCCGAATTCCCTGATCAATGCCTCGGCGGAAAATACGATCGCCTCGCCTGCCAGGCGGTCCTCGGGTTCTTTGAGCGGGCTGCGGGCGACGCTGTACACCGCGCAGGGCAGCTGCCCTGCAGCCTCGTAGCGCTGGTGCCCATTCTCGGTGTCCTCCACAACGCCGGCGATCTGGCCGGGCAGCGCCGAGCACAGTTCGCCGAGGGCCGGCGAAGTAGCCGCCCATGTCGGCAAGCACCACGCGTCGTCCCTCAGCGCGCCGGCTGACGTACTCGATGAGCCAGCGGGGGTCGCTGAATCTCGCCCGGTCAAGACCGTCAACCTGGTAGCGGCTCCTCAGGTCCGCCACGACTGCCTGGTCCGCGGACCTCGCTTTGGGCAATACAGCAGCAATTGGCGCTGCGTGACTGAGCGAAGCCAGATATCCGACCTGCCCGCGGAGTGCATGGGTGATCACCAGTGACGAGACCGCGCTCGACGGCGTAAGTGCCGTCAGCCAGGAATAGAAAGCGCGCTCCCGCGAACGCATCTCGGCGACGGTCATGGAGCACCTCGGGCAGGAGCCGGCGCTGTCATTGCGGTGTCACGCGCAAGACGTACGCTCCGGAGAAACTGGCCTATCCCAAACGTGCCGGCCAGCCCGGCCCGCCGCAAGATGGCCGGTGTTGCCGGGTTGTTGCCAAGTCACAGAGAAGAGGTTGGCCCATGGCATCGGCCATCCCCACGATTGGGGCAGAGATTTTCGGCCAGGCGCTCCGGCACCTGCGGAACCAGGCCGGCTTATCGCTTCGTGAGTTAGGCAAGCGCGCGCTGTACGACTTCACGCGATTGTCCCGTGCTGAGCGAGGCGAGATCATCCTTCCCCCTGGCCACGTACGCGTGCTTGACAAGATCCTCCGGGCAGATGGCCTGCTCATCGCCCTGCGTGAGGCAGCCGCCCTCGAATACTTCGACGCCGCCCGGCCTGACGGTACGGTGATTAGTCATGAGCAGGTGTTGTGCTACGTGCAGCTTCCCGGCGGGGCAGTAGTTCACATGAGCATGCCCCGGCGGCAGTTCGCCCAGCTTGTAGCATCTGGTGCCCTCTCGGCCGTGCTCCCCGGCTACGCGAACCGGGAGGACTCAGGCCGGCTCGCTGACAGCCTCGCAAGGCCCGCGCGCATCGACGACCACGTGATCGGGTGCTTCCGGGATGCGCTGGGCGAGTACTACGCCGCCGACAAGATGATCGGCTCCCGCACCCTTATCTCCGCCGTTCTCGCCCAGATCCAGATCCTGGATCAGCTGCGTCGCGGCGCCCGGCAGCTCTACGCGGACCGCCTGCTGGAGATCCTGGCGCAATACGGTGAGATGGCCGGCTGGCTGCTGCAGGACAGCGGCGACATCCCCCGCGCGGCTGACTGGTCTCGCCGCGCGGCGGAATGGGCGCAGTGTGCCGGCGATGCCCGGATGGCCGCCTACATGCTGATCCGTCAGGCGAACATTGCCGCCCAGTCCGGAGACCACAGGGCTGTCGTTCAGCTAGCCGCCGCAGCCCGCCGCCCATCTGGATATTCCGAGCCTCGCCTCACCGCCCTGGCTTTGCAGCAGGAGGCGCGAGGTCACGCGGCTCTGGGCCAGACGCGCACTTGCCTAGGGCTGCTCGGCAGGGCTACCGAGATCATGACCAGTCAGCCTGACCTCGCCCCGGGCGCCCCCATTTACCTCCGCCACTACGACCTGCTGGCTCTGCAGGAACAAGGCGCCGCGTGCTACCGCGCCACCGGGCAGGCGGACAGGGCAGTCGCGGTCCTCACGACGGCAATCGCAGGGCTGCCTGCAGATGCCGAGCGCGACCGCGGTCATCTCACGGCCAAGCTCGCTGTCGCTGTCGCGTCCACTCCGGCACCCGACTATGCGCGCGCAGCGAGCCTGGGCTCGGCCGCACTGGCCGTTGCCCAGGTCACGGGCTCTGCCCGGATCGTGCGCGAACTGCACAGCCTCCGTGCCCTGCTAGCGACCGCGGACAACGAGGAGACTCGCGCGTTCACGGAAAATATCGGCGAGGTACCGCTCTAACCTCTGGTCGCGCCAGCCCAGCCATACTGCCGTCGTTCGAGGCAACCGCCAGCGAGCAGCCGGCAGCGCTTACCTACCTGGCCGGGGCCACATCGCGAAGTCATCACTTCGGCCTGCGGGGCCACCTACAGCCGGCCTGCGCGGGTGGCGAGCCACTCACGAAGCGGCACCACGACCTCGTCGATGTCGTTCACGCCTAGCTTCCACTGGATGGCCGTCCCTCCCTGCGCGGCGAATGCCGCGCAGTTTGCGGGCCTGTCGTCAACCAGAACTGAGTCACGGAACTGCAGTTCATGCTGTGCCAGCCACGGTCCGAAGAAGGCCTTGGGGTCCTCCTTGAGTGCTCCAACCTCACTCGAGCTGATGATGTCGTCACAGATGGCCGCCCAGTCCGCCATGACCTCCCTGGGTCCGGCGCTGCGCCGTCGGCTGCGCGCCTTCTGGAACGCGCGAATGAAGCAGTCCATGTTGTCGGTGGCGATCACGACAGCCGCCTCCGCGCGGACCGTCCGCAGGACGTCGAACAGGTCCGCATTGACCTTCATGCGCAGGCAGTCGAGATCCAGCCGGCGAATCAGGAAATCATCGCGGATGCGCCGCGGCAGGCTGATGCCCATGGTGCCGATCACCTCGCTTGAGGAGAGTCGGCCTGTCATCCAGTCATCCGCGGTTGTCTGGTCCCTCGCGAACACAGCCGCCATGCCTGCCTGCAGCTGAGCGCGCAGCGGATGGTGCGGGCTCTGCTGGATGGACGCCCAGAAAGGGTCACGGGACAGCACGTTGTGCCAGTCGCTGAAGACAACCCGTCCGGCCAGGTGCAGTTGATGCATGGCGCTCCCCGAGATAGCCTCGCCCCCGGCAGCGCGGCGCCTCAGTGCACCTGCCGCCCGGTAGTGTGCGTCCGGCTCAGCTTGGCACCCCAAAGCCTGTGATCGCAGGAATTCCGGCCGCCGGCTGAGGGCTGCGTCGACCCGCCTCGGATACCCGGCGGAGGCGCAGGCTGTGGGTTTTCTGTGGGGATCATGGGCTGAGGGCGAGACTCGTGCAGCATGGCATTCCCAGGCTTCCTGCGTTTGCGCAGTTCACAAGGGGTATCTCACGGGCACTAGTGTGGGCGGCCTGCGGGGCGAGCGACCGTCTGAAAAGCGGAAGGTCGGCGGTTCGACCCCGCCCCTGACCACCAGGAACACGACGGCTCAGTAGGCCCTCTGCCTGCGGAAACGCAGGAATGCGAGGGACAGCCATGAGCTATGGCGCAGTCGCGCTGACCAAGATCCCCACAGAATCCCCCCAGCCGGGCCGCCGGCGGTCTGCTCCGCGCGGGAAAACCGCAGAGAAGATCGGCAGGGCAATCCTCGCCATCGCCGCGGACGCGGTGATTACCGATAGCGGCGGGCGGCCGGTGATTGAGATGGCGTGCGGGATCACCGTGTACCCGGCGCGGCAGGAGGGAGAGCGGTGGCGGGCGGTCTGGTACGAGGACGGCAGCGGCGTCAGTGCGAGTCGGTCAGCGAGGACAAGCTCGCGGTGAAGCTGGAGAAGGTCACCGAGCGCCTCGCGGCGGACGCGCCGAACATGGAGCAGTCCGGCGCTGAGCTGACCGCGCATTACCTCGACCCGGACCGGCTGCCGGTTGCGCAGCGCTGGTCGCGCAAGCACGCTGACACCCAACGGCGGCTGTGCCAGCGGTTCGCCGTCCCCGTGATCGCCGGCCTGGCCTGCCAGGACATCAAGGCCAGCCACATGCAGCAGGTCGTCAACGCCGCGCCCACGCCCGGCGAGGGCGACCGCATGCGGCGGATGATCTCCGCGCTGGTGACCGCCGGGATCGAGGGCGGGTACCTGACCAGCCCCCGGCTGGCCAAGGTCCACTGGCAGCCCGCCGGCCTGCCGCTGCCCGCGCCGGCTGCCACCGCCGGCGGGGAATCGGTGCTGTGGGTCGACCCGGCCGAGATCCCCGCCGATGCCGACGTCACTGCGCTGGCCGCCGCGCTCGCCGCCGGGGCACATGGCGACCGCGGCGAGCTGATGGCCAACACCTCCGCCTACGCCGGGCTGCGGTGGGGCGAGCTGGCTGCCCTGACCACCGGCCAGGCCGACACCACCGCGCGGGTCATCGCGGTGGACCGCAAGGTCGTGGAGGTCGCCGGGCACCTGTACGTCGAGCCGCTCAAGAACCGCAAGAAGCGCGCCACCATCTACCCCCGCCGCACCCCCGGCGGCTACCCCCTCGCCGACAAGCTCGCCGCCCGCATCGAGCAGGCCCGCGCCGAGCAGCAAGCCGGCACCAACCCTCTCGGCCTGCTCTTCCCCGCCTCCCATGGCGGGCACTGGCGGTCCTCCAACTTCAACCGCCGCGTCCTGCAGCCCGCCTTCCAGGCCGCCCGATGGCGCAACGCCGACGGTGACGGCGACTGGACCTGGCACAGCCTGCGCCACGTCTTCTGCACCACCGCCCTGTTCACCTGGAAGCTCAACGCCACCGACGTCTCCCGCATGGCCGGGCACGCCAACTACCGCATCACCCTCGACATGTACGTCGGCACCACCGCCGGCATCCTCGACCGCGCCCGCACCGCCACCGAGTAACAATCGGGCGCGCTCAACCGTGACGGAAGAAGCATTGGGGGCCGGATCCTACCCGGCCCCCAATGCCGATGTGCTCCAGCCGCAGCAGCATCGATCGGTCGAATGGAAGCCGGGGCTCGCCAAACGCATGACAAGGTCAGGCGCCAGCACATGACCCGCCGCCAGCCAGTAGCACTACCGGCTAGGGAGTGTGCAGCGATGGCCAGCCTCGCCCTTGACCCGGCGACGCGGCCAAAGTTTGCCGAGGCGGTGCAATTCCTCAGCGACGACATGCGCGCCGACCGCGACCTTCATGGCCCATGACTGGCCGCTTTATCGGCAGCAGTACTTACCAGCCCGGCCACCTGGGCACTGACCTCGATCGTTGACGTTCCTGCCTGGCGGCAGCGGCGGCGAGCAGCTCTGCTGGGCTGCTGTGGCTGGGATACAGCCGCCCCCTGCTGCCGCCGGAGGCTCACCATCCGGGGAAAGCACACCGCCCGGCCGACATCACCAAACTAGCTAGCGGCCCCAGTAGTCCTTGAGCATTTCCGCTGGCCAGTCTGGCTCGCGTACTTCGCCGCGAGGTCCCATCTCCTGGAAGTAGGGGGCCAGGTCATAGACAGGACTGCCGTCGATCGCGTCCATGTCGGCGACGTGCAGGTCGAGGCCGTCGACCTTCAGCAGCCGGGGGAAGCTCTCCGCAAGCTGGTTGGGCCGGCGGTGATTGCGGTGGGCGAACGTACCGGTGGCCGGCCAGGCCGGGTTGCCACGGGGGCGGCGGGCATGCAGGGCGACATCCCCGGGTGCGGCCCGGTGGAAGTGCCAGACGACTAGCAGGTGGCTGAACTCCTCCAGCCCGCGGACGACTTCGGCGGGGAATTCGGGGTTCAGCCGAATGATGGCAGTCTCGGTCCAGTGATCATCGGTGGGCTCAGTGCGCCCGCCGATGACGGTGCCGATGGGCCTGATCTCCAGGGTCTGGGCCATGGCCTGCCTCTGATCGGTTGGTCGTGACGGCATCAATCTACTTGCGACAGGTACCGGCCGGCGCGCGCGTCGAGCTCGGTCACGCGGGCGATCCTCCGGTGCCGGTAGGGCGAGAGCCGGGAGCGCATATCCACGACCGCGTGCCTGGCCCGGCCCGAGTAGATGCCCTCCTCCATCGCGTCCAGGACCATGTTCCAGGTTCCGCAGGCCTCTTCGACGCTGCCATCTGCGATCTGCACCGCGCCCAGATACCCGAGGGTGACCGCATGGGTGCGGCGGAAAGCCGCTCCGCGCTTACGCACGCTGCGCCGGAACTGCCCGATCGCGCCGGCGCTGTCGCCTAGGTCGCGCAGTGTGCAGGCGGTCTCGTGGGCCAGTGATGCCTCGCCGAAGAAGAAGGTCCTGTCCGGTTCCTCGATGCCGTCACTGGCCGAGGCGAGGTCGTCCTCTGCTTTCAGCAGCGCTCGCGCTGCCGCTTGCTTCTTGCCGTTCGCCGCGAGTCCTCGAGCGTGCACCACGCCGAGCAGTGCACGCTCCCGCGGAGTAGCCGATGAATAGCGCCGTCCCTCAACGGAAGCCGCGGCGAGTTCCAGACCCTGCTGGCAGGCACCCAGGTCGATGGCCTGGTGTGCCATCGCACGCAGTATGTGCCCGCTCAGCGGGTCGTCCCCGGAACGCGCGGCCAACTTCACCGCCAGCGCAAAGTAGCGCTGCGCGAGGGCGTGCTCGCTGTTGTCGAACCCCATCCAGCCGATCAGGTAGCACAGTTCCCCTGCCGCCGAGTACATGTCGCGCCGTGCCTCGTCGCTGGGGAAGGTGCCCTGCAGGAGGCTCGCGACGTCGGAGCGCAGGTACTGGACCAGCGCTCTCCTGCCGTGGCCTCCGCCGCGGCGCTGGTCGATCCGCGAGAACGCGGACGTCAGCTCCCGCACGGTGGCGACATCTCCGCGTCCTACTCGCTGCGGCTTCCCTGGCGCTAGCAGCGGTGGCGCCTTGGCCATGGCCTCCCACCAGGCCTTGTCTGGCAGGGCAAGGGACGCTGCGCTATAGACGGCGCCCGCCAGCAGGCCCCTGCGTTCGGCGTCCAGGTCGGTTCTCCCCAGTTCGACCAGCGTGATCAGAGGGTCGGCCTGCCAGTCCAGCGCGATCGGCGCTGCAGCGGCGGGAACCCTGAACCCGAGTTCGCCTGGAGTGAGCGTCCGCTTCAGGCGTCGGGAAAGTGCCTGGCACAAGATTAACGGCGCTTCGCCGGTCGGCTTCGTCCCGGCCACCCACATGCTGATGTGGGAACGGCCGATACTCCCGTAGCGGAGAAGATTATTCTCCTGAGCGACACGATTGAACGCGCTCGCCGCCTGGGCTCGTGACCAGCCAGCCTCCCGCAGAAGCTCATCGAGCCGCTGATTTCTTAAGCGCGGAATGGTGCACCTCCTTGAACCCTGCGATGCTTGATCACTTTGGCGGGATGCGCTTGATGCCAATCTAGCGGACGCCGTTTCGCGTGACCGGCCGCGCAATTCTGGCCCCGGCGTCCTTGTCGCTGCCGGGTCATCCTGCCGGTATTCATGACGTTGCTCGCCCGACCTTGACCACCTTGACCACCCCGGTACCGTCAGGCCCTAGCCAGGTCCTCCGCGGTCGGGGTTCGCTGGTATGTGCGGATCACCTGCCCAGCGCCGCCCCTCGGAGTTTCGAGTCAGGGCTGGAGGTCCGAGCAGAAACTCGCGCTCAGGAGGAACCGCTGCGATGCCAGACCCGATTGCATTCCCGGTGGGAGCACTGACGACATATGAGCTGCGCGACCACCGCACCGTCCTGGACCAGCAGCTTACGCAGATGAGGACCGACGACCCTGCGCGGGCGCTAGTCCAGCAGAAGCTGCGAGCGGTAATCGCCGAGCAAGACGAGCGGGCACGAGCGCGCCGAGCCGGGGCGTGAGACGGAGGCACGAGATGCGAGTCTTCAAAGAGATCAGGCAGGCGACCGACGAGCAGCTCGGCGGGATGCGTGACGTCCTCGAAAAGCTCCGCGACTACCAGCATTTCCTCGCTGGGGACCTGATCACTGCGCTGTGCATCCTGGACGAGGCTGCTGTCAAAGAGCAAGCTCGCCGCGCTCTGGCCGGGATGGCGCCGACAAGGTGAGCGGCGAGCGCAAGGCGGTTCCGAGCCGAGTGTGGCCGGGGACGACCAGTGCGCAGCGGCCCGCCCAGCCGCGATCAGGGCAGGCTGATTGTCGGCGAGCAGAAGTGAGGTCCCGACTAACTCGGTGGCGGTGCGGGCGCGGTCGAGGATGCCGGCGGTGGTGCCGACGTACATGTCGAGGGTGATGCGGTAGTTGGCGTGCCCGGCCATGCGGGAGACGTCGGTGGCGTTGAGCTTCCAGGTGAACAGGGCGGTGGTGCAGAAGACGTGGCGCAGGCTGTGCCAGGTCCAGTCGCCGTCACCGTCGGCGTTGCGCCAAAGGCCGCCTCGATATCCGCGTCCAGCACCCAGCGGTAACCTCGGGTGCCGAAGTGGTGGATCTCGGCGATCGCGTCGTGTGCCCTCCGCCGGGGCCGGAACCCGTACGAGGTCGGCTCAAAGCCGGCCTCGAAAATGGGCTCCAGCACCAGCTTCAGCGCTGCCTGAACCACCTTGTCGGCCACCGCGGGAATACCGAGTCTCCTCAGTTTCCCCGAACCGCCCGGCTTGGGGATCTTGCGTTCCCGCACCAGGAGCGGCCGGAACGTGCCCTCCTTCAGCCGGGCACGCAGGCCATCCAGGAACTCCGGGACCCCGATGCGCTCCTCGACCAGCGCGACGGTCATGCCGTCCACGCCGGGCGTGTTCGCGCCCCGGTTGCCCGCGACCCGCCAGTACGCCTCACGCAGCGTCGCCGGGTCGTGCACGAAGTTGAACAAGTCATCGAACCGGCGGCCAGGATCGGCCACCGCCCAACGGTGAAGCTTGGCCTGCATCTCCGATACCCTCGCCCACGACTCCTCAGGTCCGGACGCGGGGCACCGCTATTCAGCGACGCATCTTCCGGCATTGCAGCCTCCAGTCCTTCTCGTAACCGCTGCCGCCCTTCCCCATGCGCCGGGCTCTCCCCGGCTCGGAGTACTGCAGCGGCTCCGCCCCGCCCGGACCGATCGGCGGTCGATGCGCCCAGCCCGCCCGTCCCGCTGGATGCGGGCGGTGAGGCAAGACCCGGACGGTTCCCGTGTTCACAGTGATTCGCCCGTCGGAGTAGGAGCCCGGCTATGCCCCTGCGGCCTCGCCGCGAGTACGCCGCAGTCTTTCCTCGCAGCCTTCCTGGCGGCTCATGCTTACCGCCCCGGAAGTTCCCCGCCCGTCATGAAGGGCGGGTGCGCGCCGCTCCCGGCCCAGATCCACCAGGTTTCGAGCCGGTGCCGCATCAAGGGGGTGTCACACGCCGGTTCCTCGCGTACTCCTCTCCGTCTCGCTTGCCGGACCCGTACCATCTGGCAGTACTGGCACGTCCCGGCTTTGTCAGGGCTGCTCCCGCCCTCCCCGGCATCACCCGGATCAGGCTGCCCTCAGCTCCGCCGTCCCGCTGCGACGGGATCAGCGGTGAAGGTCTCTCACCTCCACTCGAATCACTGCGCCTCACGGCGCACCCATGACCTTCGGCATACTGGCTAGACGCTGGCAGCATCGACAGGCGCAGCGACAAAGGATTTGATGCGTCGGCTTGGCCACGCATCACCTGCTGCGGCGAACCGTTATCTCCACGCTGTCGATGGCCGCGATGCCGAGATGCTTCGGCCCTCTCCGACCTCGCCGCAGACGGGAATGCCGCCCAGCTTCCCAAGTCCATCGTGATCAAGCACTGAAGTTGCACGTAGACTGCACGAACCGCTGACCTTAGCTCTCTGAGCTGCGGCTATCACCATTCCTGAAAGCGGAAGGTCGGCGGTTCGACCCCGCCCCTGACCACTCAGTCTGGCCTCCGAACGTGGCTCGTGACCTGGGGAAACGGTACCAGTTTCTGATTTTGCGTGGTGCGGCCGTGTGCGGGCGGATGCAGCGTGGTGCGGCTGGGCGCGCCAAAGTTAGCCCGACCCCACGGCATGAGTCAGAGGTCACGCGCCGAGGAACATTACTCGCGCTCAAAGGTGATGCCCAGCCTCGCGCTGCCCTTGGCGACGCCGAATATGCCCGCACTGACTTCCGCCTCAGCGGTCCATTGCCGCAACCTGCCAAGCTTGGACAGGACTGACCAAATCTCGGCCGCCAGATGACCCTCCAGCCTGGCGGCCAGCTTGTTGAGCAGCTCGCGCTCAGGCTCATCTGCCGTTGGCGCTGCCTCGATCCTGCTAATTAGGAGCGCATAGTCGTCGACTATGTCGAGAATGAGTGCTGGATCGGCTGGGATACCAGTTTTCTGGGCGAGATCAACCTTGGTCACGATCCGAACAATGAGCGTCTGGCACCCGTCCCGTGCCTGCTCGTCTCTGATGGTGTCGAAGTGCCGGCTAATGACTTGCAGCTGAGGCCGAACGTGTTGATCAAAGTCTGCCGCACCCTCTTGCTGCCGTTCACGCTGATACTGATCCGGTCGGTGCTGGTCGCCATGCTCACCCTTCAAGGCATCGATCTCCTGCCGGAGCGAGGTGATGGCACTGCGGAACTCGGCGATCTCGCGGGATAGCCTGCGCTGTTCGCTGCGCAAGCCGCCGTTCTCCTTAGTGAGTCGGCTCACGTCGTCGCGCGGGTCGCTGTTTTCCTGAGACCGCCGGGCTTTGGTGGGTCGCCTGCTTGCCGATTCCGGGAACGTATTTGTTGCTCTTTTTATGGGCATGGGGCGGTCCCCCAAGGTGCGATGCGACCTCATGCGGCCATTTCAGTAGAGCACACGAGGCTCGCCGCAGGCAGCCTGATGAACCGAGTCAAAACGATCCTGTTGGACTGAAGGCGCCGCTTGTGTCAATGCGCCAAGGTTAGTTTCCATCCCCAGGCTCATGTTCGTTGTGCTCATCGGTGTAGCTGACCGGAGATAGCCGTGGACTAGAGCGCGAACGCGCAGGTCAGGCAGGGTTTTCCGGAGCCCGCAGGGCGCGTAGCCAGAGTCACGTGGAGCTAAGGGCATCTTCGACGCTCCTCTTGGCGAGTTCGTCCTGGCCGTCGATGCACTTGGCGTAAACCTTCAGCAACACGGCGACGCTGTGTCCGGCCCAATCGGCGACCCTGGGCGGGCGGGACGCCGCCGTTGAGCCAGGTGGAGACGCAGGCATGTCTCAGGTCGTACACGCGGCGCGCGAGCGGCGAGGAGTACTCCGCGGAAGTCAGCGCCGCGCGCCGTGCCCGGTCCCACACCCGGCGGTAGGTAACGGATGCCAGCTCGCCGCGGTGGACGCCGGAGATAATGCGCCCATCCGAACGGACGCCGAAGCGGTCGAGGTGGCTGCGCAGCAGCCGGGTCAGTGGCGGCGGGGTCGGCAGTCTGGGTCGTCCGGCTGTACTTCGACACGACCGAGCGACTTGCGTGGCCCGCCGTGCTCCGGCGGCACGACACTCCAAACAGATGCCCTGAGCGCGGCAAGACAGGACGTTCGCTGGGCCGGTTAACCGATTGCCGAGCCTACGGGGCCGTGGTTGCCTGGGTGAGGTTCTCAACTGCTGCGCCTGGAAAGGCGGCCATGCCTGGTCCGCGTCGTGGAACGGTGCTCGTGACAGGTGTCGGCCGGAGGCGGTCGATCGGCGCTGGCCTGGCACTCGGCCTTGCCGATGACGGATGGGACCTCGCCCTGAACTACCGGGTGCCGTATGACGACCGGGTTAGTTACGCGCGCGGGAAGCACGACAGCGAGGACGTTGCGTCCGAGTGCCGGCGGCGCGGCGCCAAGGTCGAGGTTCTGGCCGCCGACCTGGCCGAGGCGGACGTTCCGGCGCGCCTAGTTGAGGCCGCAGCGGCGACCGGCTGCCTGCGCGGGCTGGTGATGTCGCACTGCGAGAGCGTGGACAGTTCGGTGCTTGACACCACCGTCGACAGCTGGGACCGGCACTTTGCGGTTAACGCCCTGGGCGGGGTGGCTGCTGATTAAGGCATTCGCCGAGCAGCTGCCCGCCGATAGGACAACGGAGGTCAGGGGCCGGATCGTCGCTTTGACCAGTGACCACACCGTGCACAGCCTGCCGTACGGGGCGAGCAAGGGTGCGCTGGACCGGATCGTGGTGGCCGCCGCGGTCGAGCTGGCTGGCCGGCGCATCCCCGCGAATGTCATCAATCCGGGCCCGATTGACACCGGCTGGATAACCCCCAAGATCCGCGAGCTGGGTGTGGCCCAGACTCCAGCCGGCCGGCTGGGAACGCCGGCCGACACCGCCGACCTCGTCCGATTCCTCCTGTCCGATGCCGGAGGCTGGATCACCGGTCAGCTTCTCTACAGCAACGGCGGGTTCAAGACATCAAGCTGATCTCACAGTCGACCAGCGGCATGTGTGAGTGTTGCCGTTGCCGTTGCCGTTGCCGTTGCCGTTGCCGTTGCCGTTGCCGCGCTGGGCTGTACATTCATGCGCTGCAGTCGGGCTCGCTGCCGAGATGGGAAGCTTGCCGCGGGCAATCACCTAGCCGCCGATCCGGGCAGCCCGGCGCCCAGGTGTGCCTTGCCGGACTCGGCGAACACGCTGCTGCAGGACGGGAGGATCATGGTGAGCCAGGAGCCGCTGGGCCCGCTTGGGCCTGACGTTGCCGTCACACACATCCTGGTGGTCACTGACCCGGCGCGGTCCCGGGATTTCTGGGTCGACGTCGTGGGCGCCGAGCTGTACCGCGAGTACGGCGGAACCAGCGTGGTGCTGCGATTGGCTGGCAGCTGGCTGTTGCTGGTCAGCGGCGGCGGCCCGACCGCCGACAAGCCCACGGTGGCCTTCGAGCCGCCTGCCAACGCCGACCTGGTCAGTCACGCGATCACGCTGCGCGTGGCTGACTGCCAGGTAACCTACGAAGCACTGCGGGTCAGGGGCGCCGCATTCCTCACCCCGCCGCACGACTGGGGGTCGGAGATCCGCTGCTTTTTTCGGGACCCAGACGGCCACCTCGTAGAGATCAGCCAGTCGAAGGCGAGCTGACCGTGGCAGATCCGTGCGTTTCGCCGTTCGGTCCGCCTCGCGATCCTGCTGCTGGCCGCTCCAGCACCTCGGCCCCGTGCTCATCGACGCGCAGTCGGCGCTCAAGTTGCTCCGCCCGCTGCTGCTTCGGCGTCGAGTACCCTTCGCGCTCCTGCTCGTATAGCGCGTCACGTTCCTGCGTCGGGCTCAGCCGCAGGGGCTGAGTCAGGTCAGGACCATCCACTGGCTGCCGTCGATCAGCTCGCGCGCCGCGTCCAGGTGACCCGCGTGGCAGGCGGTCTCGGCAATCACGTGCAGCAAGACCTGCCGCAGGTTCTCCAGGTGAAAGCCGGACGGGAAGAAATCCGGCCACCAGGCGGGCCGGGCCTGCAGCGACGTCGTCTCGGTGATGATCTGGTCGGCCAGCGCAATCTCGCGCCGGTACAGGTCCAGCACGGCCGCGACCGGAACCTCGCTGCGCACCTGCCAGCCGTCATCGCCGAACCTGTCCGGCTCGACCTGCTCACCGGTCATGACCTGGCGGAACCAGAACCGCTCCACGTCGAGGGCGAGGTGCTGGACCAGCCCGGCGCAGGTCCAGCCCGACGGCAGCACAGGCTGCCGCAGCGCCTGCTCAGCCAGCCCGTCCAGGACGCCCAGCACATGCTCCCGCTGCCTGCTCAGGCACAACAACAGTGCCGCGCGCTCAGCGCTGTCGGCGGCGCCGTCACGTAGATCCCCGGTACGCGGCGCGGCCGCAAGGTCGGTGACGGTACTGGTGGTCATGGCCATCTCCTGTCCCGGAAAGCGGCCCGGCCGCGATGACCGGGTCACTTCCACGACGAACCTGAACCGGCCAGATGGACAAGCCAACCCAGGTCGGCAGGCGTGGTCCTGGCGACCGCGGACCGGCTTGCCGAGCGGCGATGGGCCGTGCGGGATACGGTCGGCGGCATGCGCGTGCGATGGAGGTCTCGCCGGAGCTTCTGGAAGAGCGCTGAATCCCGAGCGACGCGTTCGTCTAGCAGGTAAGAGGCGGCCGGAGCAGGCCGCCAATGCAAGAGGAGTCTTGAGATGACGCGATACCTGATTTCGTTCCCCAGCGACGCGATGGACCACATCCCCGAGCAGGAGATGCCGGAGGTGGCCAGGGCCGCACACGCGGTCATCGACGAAGCCAAAGATGCCGGTGTGTACCTCTTCACCGGCGGGCTTGAGGAGGACGTGGAGCCCGTCATGGTGGCCGGTGACGGGACGGTCACCGCCGGCACCTACCCGCAGACCAAGGAGCTGTGGGGAGGCGTCACCGTCGTCGACGTGCCCACACGGGAGGCTGCCCTCGAGTGGGCCGCAAGGATCGCGGCCGCCTGCCGCTGCGCGCAAGAGGTGCGGGAGTTCATGTTCGACCCGCTTATCTGATCGAAGCGCCGCAGGGCTAACAAGGCCCCGCCTCGGGCGGCTCCACACATCACAGCGCGCTCATGCGCGAGCGTGCGGGTCACGGCCGCACAGATCGACCAGATCTGGCATCTGCTGCACGCCGATTATGGGGACCGGTTCGGTCGCGCCTAACGCCTAATACACGGGTGATCTTTTATGCCATCTGGGGTGCGTGGTGGTGGCAAGGTGCTGCGATGAGCAGCTTCCGTGTCTTGTGCGCAGTGTGTCTGGGTCGGGTGAGGTCCGCTATGCGGAGGGCCACCGGCTGGTGGACCGGTATCTGGAGTTCGTGGCGAGCCGGTGCCGGCCGAACGCGTTGCGGGCGGTGGCGTTCGGCCTCAAGAGCTTCTTCGCCGTGATCTGCAGGGACCCGGTCGAGGCTCTGGCGCCCAGCCATTGAGCGCCAGGTGAGCGCAGCCTAGATCGGAGGACCAATCCGCGGCACAGTCACGGCTCGCCGGAAATTCAGCTAACGAACCAAGCCGCGAACGATCTCGCCATCCAGCAACGGCTTATCGTCGGGACCTTTGATGTACGGGCCGCGGTAGATCACCTTGTGCTGCTCAAGACTGGGGTACCACTGCCGGACCTTGTGCATGCGAACAATCCAGCGGTGGTGCCACTGACGGCCGCCATGGTCGGCGTTCCCTTGCGACTCGGACCGCCGGAGGCGCACTACTCGGACGTCTGGCGACACGCCAGCTCTCTCGGCGAGGACCTGAGCGCTGTGGTTGACCTCGGTGTTGTCGACTGTAGCGATGCGTTGTTCGCACAGCCGCCAGAACGCGTACAGGAAGCGTGGCATGAAGGTGTCGTTGGGATCCTCGATCTGCTGGCCTAGCCGGTATTCGCCGACAACCCGCCCTTCGTCCAGTCCGTGTGCGGCTGCCAGTTCGCGAGTCTCGTCGCCTGTTTTGCGTACCGTCGCGGCATACTTCTCTAGGTCCCGAACCTGGCCTGGTGTCGAATTGTAGTGCAGCGGCAGGCATCGGACAGAGTCGAAGAGCAGGGGCGGCAGGGGCGTACCCTGCGCGCGAGCTTGAGCAGCGATGCCCGCGAAAGAGTCCGGGCGGACTGGCCCGTAGGTGTCGCAGTAGCCCGACATCCGGATTGCTGGTATGTCCTGGAGGCGCAGCTTGCTGCCTGCCGGACGCTGTATCTGCGATGGGTAACGCCAGGTATAGGCGCGGTCATCGCCGAGATCGCCCGTCATGCCCTGCACGATGACCGGCTGCGGGAGCAGTACCAGTCCGGTCATGCCCGGCAGGTCGTCCTCGCCAACCAGCTCCAGGTCCCCCAAGGTCAGCGCCTGGGCTGCGGCGACTGCGACGGCGCACATCTCTGGCGTCAGGACGTACAACTCCGCCTCGGCGAGGTAACGAGCTTCGTCCGCTACCACCATCTCGCTGGCCATTCTCAGGTCGGTCGGATATGGCGGCCGGTAACCCATCCCACCGAACAGCAGCACTCCCACAGCGACAGGGTCGCCGACGTGGGCAAGCTGAACCTGAAAGGCATTCTCTAACCTGCCCAGCTGCCAGGCGCGGGCAATCGAGGCGGTCCGCAGGTGCCGCACCGTTGCGATCCGGGCCTCGCGGGCCGATCTGGCAGCGCCGACAACTGTCCAGGCCTTGCCTTGACGCCTGCTTCCGGCCACCGCCATCTCCTCCCGCGATTCGATCGTCACCCGTCAACGAGCCCGTTGCAACGCCAGCAGACGGACGCGCTCATCTTCGGTCACGCAGCCCCAGCGGAAGGCGGTCAGTTTGAATGCCACACAGTCCGAGGAGTCTCTTACTCGCGTCATGGTGGTGTGGCAGCCCGTGCCGGGCCGGATGATCGCGCAGTAATAGCACGCTTGTCACTGCCATGCGGACATCTATCTGGAGGACAGTTCGAGCGATGCAGGCTCTGCGGGCCACTGCACCTGTCACCGTGCACAGGAGTTCCGCTGGAATCTCCCTCGCTGCACCTAGCCCGGCTCTCGGCGAGCGCCTACTGGTACCTGACCTCGACCGCGCAGTCGTGAGCAGGCGTACCTTCGCTAGCGGTGAGGCGCCAGCTCCGAGGGACCTTACTGACTTTGCCTGAATAGCGTTGAGATCTCATAGAGTGACTTGCCCATGCGGACAAAGCCTTCGCCAGCGATCCGGGCGGCTGGGAGCGGGTTGCCGGTGATGATGCGCTCGACCACAGCGTCAAGAATGCGGTCCGAAGGTACCTGCAGGCCCCGTGCGCGCCTTTCGGCGAGGTAGATCTGCCGGATCTCATCGCGGCCCTTGCCAACAGCGCTGGCGCGTGCTGCCTCGTAGGCCTCCTTGCGAGCACGGGCGAGGCGCTGGGCGTCCTCGCGCATCTCACCGAAGTCGCGGATCTCGAATCCGGCTCTGGCGAGGCGCTGCCGCTCCTGCTCGGCGCCGGGGCAGGTGCAGGAGGTGTGCCAGGTTTTCATCGGCACCGTCAGCCGATTTGCCATGATGGTAACTGGGCAGGTGGAGTGGCAGGCGCACGGGCAGAGGCCGGCGCCGAATTCGAGTCGGAGCCGCCGCGGGTTGAAGCCGCCGCCCATCCCGGACAGGTGGGGGCAGTCCTGATGCGCCTCGCGGCCGCAAGCCGGTGTCCGGAGAGACTCCCTGAATCCAGCCGGGTGATCAGGCACGCTCGTACAACTCCATCCGATAGACCACCGTTCGCCGGATTGTATGCGAGTCATTGGCCGTCTGTCCGTAGGCCTTGGATGGGAATACCTCAGTCCTGGCCGCATCTCTCGTTGCTGACCAGGACCGCCCAGGCTCGACCGGAGTACACGGTTCCATCCCGCCGCGGCTCCTTCAGGCGCCGGTGGTGGACGAACTAGGTGCCGGCGTCCGCCCACTTCCTGCCGGTAAAGTGCAGAAACTCGTTCTTCTCTGACTCGGCGAACGACTGGGAATAGCCGACGGCCCAGCAGTCTTTGGCGGTAACGCAGTAGTCAGCGAGCACTTCGTTCGATGATTCGCTTGCGGTACCGCCAGGCTGGGGAACGGTCACTAGGAGCCACTTGTGCCCGGTCCAGTGCAGGACCTGGTTCAGGTCGGCCACGTTGTCGTACACGCCAACCGCCCAGCAGTTTGTGTCGGCGGTGCACGACACGCCGCTGAGCGCGCTGAGGGCGTTCGTGCCGGTTGACGTGTTCGGCGTGGGCACGACCCGCCACTTGCCGCCGCTGAAATGCAGGGCCTCGTTGCGGAACGCAGTGGCATCGGTGGTCAGGCCGACGGCCCAGCATCTGTTCGCCGAGGTGCACGAGATGGCGTTGAGCCCGCTTTCCAGGGTGCCCATGTCGGACGTGCCGGGGCTCGGAACGCTGACCGTGACCCACTTCCTGCCTTTCCAGTGCAGGACCTCGTTCTCGAACTTGTCGCTGCCAGTTGCGATCTTTCCGTACGTGCCGACGCCCCAGCAGTTCTTCGCCGACGTACACCAGATCGCCCCCATCCCGTTCGAATCGCCAGCCCCGGTGCCGCCAGGCTCTGGCGTGCGCGACAGCGACCAGCGGCGGCCGTTCCAGTGCTCCACCAAGTTCAGCGTCACGTCGTTCGAGCCGATCGAATGACCGTCGTCCCCGTCGGCCCAGCAATTCGCCGCTGAGGTACACGTGACGTTGAAGAGATCATTGAAGCCTTTGGGCTTGCCGCCAGGGTTGAGAGTCGGCACTCGCGCCCATTTCCTGCCGTTGAAGTGCAGCGCCTGGGTGCGCGAGCCGTTCGGGGTGTCGAAGTAGCCGACGGCCCAGCAATTCGACCGCGAGATGCACCGGACGCTGTCGAGGGTGCTGCTGTCGCCGGCTGCGGTGCCGCCAGGGCTGGGCGTCGGCATCCGTGCCCATTTCCTGCCGTTGAAGTGCAGCACCTGGTTGCGGGTGGCGTTGTTGAGCTCGGCGCTGCCGACCGCCAAGCAGTCGGTCCTGGACAGGCAGAACACGCTCTCCAGCAGGTCATCGCCGACAATCGCGGCGATCTGCGGCTGCCCTGTTGGTCCCGCTGGGTGCCAGGGTAGTAACGACCCCGGCTGAGCTGCTGGTGTCGCCGGATCCGCGGGCCGTCCCGATGGGCCGGCCATTGCTGGCGTGCTGGTCGCGACGACGCCAGCGGCCAGCACTGCGGCGCCGAGGAAAGCTGCTGCCAGCCGACTGGCCGACCGGATGATGCGCATCTGTCCACTCCCCTTAGCTGATGCGTCGCGCCAGAGTCCTGTCGTTTGCGAGCGTCCCCTGGACGCCAATGAGGGGTTGGCCGCCGTCGCCTACTTGTAGCTGAGCTGGACCAGCAGGTCGCAGCTGGCCCCTGAGTGTGACTTCTTAAACGGACCACCCACGGGCAGCGGCGGGGCGTACAGGAGGAAGCCGCTGCCGCCTGAGCACGACAACGTTCCGGTGGATCGTGCCTTGATGGCGATGTAGTCACCCTTGGCGACATGCAAGTTGACCCGGAAGCTCTGGACGATGTAGTGGTCGCCGCTGGCACCCCCGCACGGCGTCTGGCCGCGATAGGCGATCTCGGGACCGTTTACCACGATCTTCGCCTTGTTGGCCCCTGGGTGGGCCTTGGCCAGCTGGAGCCGGAATTTTCCCTTTACGCACGACACCAGCTTCACGTGCTTGACCGTTCCGGTCCTCGGCGCCCTGAAATTGCTGAAGTTCTCGAATGCGGTGATGGCCACCCAGGTGCAGGTGGAACCGTGGCGGATTCCGGCGCTTTCATCGCACGACTGGCCGTTCTCGGCGTTGGAGGGCTGGCTCTGGGTGGTCAGCTTGGCCCCGAAGAATGTTGGAGTCTTCGCGGTTGCCGCACTCCCCGATGAGGCGGTCAGGCCCACGACGATGAGAGGAGTCGCCAGCACGCTGAGCACTGTGAGGAGGTGCGCCGTAGATCTTTTGCTCATGACCCGGACCTGTCCTTTCACCGAAGGGTTACGAACCTCGCGAAAACTCGACGTTGGCTTGGCGGAAGGACATGGTGGCCACTTCGCCGACTTCAGATCCAAGGCTCGCGGGCAGCCGGATCGCGCACCATACGCAGCCGCCCACATGACCGCCCACATCATGACGCGCGGCGCAGGTCCGACGTATTGTTGGCGCAGCGTGCTCTACGTCATCGGCGGTGGCGAGGGCGCAGTCTGTCGGCTTGCGAAGGGCGTGGGGCCTTGACGCAGCAGGAGCAGGGTTCCCTTTCTTTTGCCGGGCTGCTGCGGCGGCTTCGTAGCGAGGCGAAGCTGACGCAGGAGGAATTGGCCGAGACGGCGGGCCTTTCCTTGCGGGCGGTCAGTGACCTGGAGCGCGGTATCCACCGCACCGCCCGCAAGGACACCGCGCTGCTGCTGGCAGGCGCGCTGGGTATGACCGAGTCGGCGGCAGCGTTGTTCGTGGCGGCCGCCCGCGGTCGCACCCCGGCCGCGGACGCGCTGCCCGTCCTGCGGGGCTCCGCCCGGCGACCGGCCGAGACGACGCCCCAGGTGTGGAACATTCCGGCCCGTAATCCGGCCTTCACCGGCCGCGACGGTCTGCTGGCCGCGGTACATGCGAGGCTGCAGACCGGGCATGCGGCGGTCGTGCAGGCGCTGTACGGGATGGGCGGGGTGGGCAAAACCCAACTGGTGGCCGAGTACGCGCACCGTTTCGCTTCAAGCTATGACCTGACCTGGTGGATCGACGCCGAGCAAGATCGGCTGATCGGGGACCAGGTCACAAGCCTCGGGCTGGTCCTCGGATGCGTTGCGGCCGGAGCCGGGACCGAGACGGTGCGGGCCACGGTGCTGGCTGAGCTGCGGCAGCGTGACCGATGGCTGCTGATCTTCGACAATGCGCAGGCGCCAGCCGACGTGGCGCCATGGCTGCCGGGGGGCGGCGGGCACGCGCTGATCACGTCCCGCCAGCGAGGCTGGGATGAGGTCGCCACGCCGATCGAGGTCGACGTGCTCACCCGGGCCGAATCGATCGAGCTGCTGCGGCGCCGAGTTCCCCGTCTCACCGAGACCGACGCGAACCGGCTCGCCGCCGAGCTCGGTGACCTGCCGCTGGCTATCGCCCAAACCGCCGGGTTCATCGCCGACACCGGCACACTGGTGAGTGAGTACCTGGGCTTGCTGCAGACGCGGGCCGGGCAGCTGCTCAACCAGGGCGCGTCGAGATCCTACCCGCGGTCGCTGGCGGCCGCCACGGCGTTGATAGCAGACCAGCTGACCGGCCACGACCCGGCCGCCGCGGAGCTGGCCAGCCTGTGCGCATTCCTGGCACCCGAGCCGATTCCTGAGTACCTGTTCACCGGCGCCGTCGGCGTGTTGCCAGGCGAGCTAGCGGCGCGGGCTGCCGACCCGCTCGCCTGGCGGCAGACCCTGGCCCATGTGTCGAGACAGTCGCTGGCTCGCGTCGATCACCGCGGGCTGCAGATGCACCGGCTCACCCAAGCCATCCTCCGCGACCGGCTCGCCCCGGCCCGCGCCGCCGCCACGCGCCGGTGCACCGAGGCGATCCTGGCGGACAGTGATCCCGGCGACCCGCCCGATCCCGGCACCTGGACCCGGTGGGCGGCGCTGATGCCGCACGTGCTGGCCGCCGACCTGGCCGCCACCGATAACCCGGCGCTGCGAGAGGTGGTTCGCCGCGCGTGCTGGTACCTGATCGAGCGTGGCGATGCCCGTACCGCGCGGGATCTCATGAGCAATCTGCGGCAGCAGTGGCGCGACCGGCTTGGTGCGGATCATCAGCACACGCTGATGGCCGCACACTATCTCGCCTGGGCGCTCTGGGAGCTGGGTCGCTACGCCGAATCCCGCGACCTGAACCGGGACACACTGGAGCGCCATCGCAGCATCTTCGGTGAAGACCACGCCAACACCCTGAACTCCGCCCACAACCTAGCCATGGACCTGCGAATGCTGGGCGACGCGCAGGCGGCCCACGACCTGGACCACAACACCCTGGGCCACTATCGCCGCTCGCAAGGCCGGGATCACCTCTTCACACTGCGCTCCGCGAGCAACCTGGCCGCCGACCTGCGCGCGCTGGGCGAGGCGCAGGCAGCCCGCGACCTGGACCAGGACACGCTGGAGCGCCGCCGCCACGTCCTCGGCCACGATCACCCCGACACCCTGAACTCCGCCAACAACCTAGCCATGGATCTGCGCATGCTGGGCGAGGCGCGGGCGGCCCGCGACCTGGACCGGGACACGCTGGAGCGCCGCCGCCACGTCCTCGGCCACGATCACCCCGACACCCTCAAATCCGCGAGCAACCTGGCCGCCGACCTGCGCGCGCTGGGCGAGGCACATGCTGCCCGCGACCTGGACCAGGACACGCTCGAGCGCCGCCGCCACGTCCTCGGCCACGATCACCCCGACACCCTCAAATCCGCGCAGGACCTCGCCCTCGACCTGCCCGCGCTGGGCCAGGCAGCTGATGGCCCGCAAGACCGATGGTGGAACCCCTCTGACGCGTGACGACGCATCTCGTCCGCACGGATGACGCGAGGTGCGAGCTACGCTGCTCTCCGCTGATAGCTGCGACTAGCCGCCCGCGGGTGCACGTTGGGGGCACGCTCCTAAGAAGGGAGCAGTGCATGGGTGAGCGTGCCACCTGGGTATTCTTCTTCACCGGCGTCAGCCCCCGGCGATGACCGGCCGACGGGGCGGGCTGTTGCGGCAGCGGAACTTCCGCCTGTTCTGGACCGGGGAGAGCATCAGCGAGGTCGGCAATTCCGTCACCATCGTCGTCATTCCGCTGGTCGCCATCGACACCCTGCACAGCAGCACGTTCATCGTCACGCTGCTGACCGCGATGGTCTGGCTGCCCTGGGTCATCATCGGCATTCCCGCCGGAGCGTGGGTCGACCGGCTACCACCCCGGCCCGTCATGCTCGCCAGTGACGCGATCTCGGTGGCGGTATACGCGAGCGTCCCTGTCGCCGCCTGGTGCGGGGTGCTGACCGTGGCGCAACTCATCGCGGTCACGCTGATCGCCGGCGCGGCGACAGTGTTCTTCAACAGCGCCTACCAGGTCCTGCTCCCAGGGGTAGTCGACGAGGCGGACCTTACTGAGGGGAACGCCAAGCTGATGGGCAGCCGCGAGGTCGCCCAGATCGGCGGGCCAGGGCTCGGCGGGCTGCTCGCCCAGGCGGCCGGCCCCGTGACCGGGCTGCTGGCCGACGCGGTGAGCTTCGCCGTCTCGTTCTGCTGCCTGACCGCCATGCAGCCACCGCGGGATCGCCGGTCGGGTGGCCCCGCCGCCGGGGGCGTGCTCGACGGTCTTCGCTTCGCCTGGCGGGATCCCTACCTGCGCGCGATGACGGCGTTCTCGTCGCTCGCCAACCTGGCACTCACCGGTGTCGACGCCCTTCTCGTCGTCTTCCTGGTCCGTACCCTCGGGCTGTCCTCGGCAGCAGCCGGCCTCGTCATGGCCAGCCTCGGCGTTGGCGGCGTCCTCGGCGCACTTGTCGCCCGCCCACTGGGACGACGGTTCGGCACAGCGCGGGCCATGCTCATCGCCGTCCCGGGCGGAATGTGCTTCGCCTTGCTGCTCCCGCTCGCGGACAAGGGACCGCGGCTCGCGTTCGCCAGCGTAGCGATGATGTGCGCCGGTTGCGTCGTCGTCATCGCGAACGTGATCGTCGACAGCTTCATGCAGACCTACGTCTGGCCGGACATACTCGGCCGAGTCACCTCGGCGACCAGGGCCGTCGGGTTCGCGATGATGCCACTCGGCGCGCTGTTTGCCGGAGTCCTCGCCACCGCGCTGGGGATCAGGGCCGCGCTATGGATACTCACTGCCCTGATCGCCGCGTCCGGCCTCACGTTCCTGCTGACTCCCATGCGGCACCTGCGTGACCTGCCGCGGCGCCCGGCCGTGGATAGCGTCCCGGCTATGCATTAGAAGTTTAGTTTGCTAGTGCTCAGGCTCGATACGGTCAAGCCGACGAGCGCCGAGGCCGGGGGTCAGATGCCTACTCACGGCGGTGCGGTAGCCGATATAGGGCTTGTAGCGCCGCTGTTAGACCGTCGCTAGCAGCACTGCTTGTATGGAACGGGCTGGTGTCAGTAAGCTCGGCCCCAAGGCAGGCCCCTTCCGGTCGCGGACGTGCCTGACAGTATTAGACCGGAAGGCACGTTCATGTCGGAACGACGCATGGGGCCGCCCGCTCACGCCGAAGATCCCTACACCCGGCTCACATCTCCGCGCGGCATCCCGGTTGATCAGTTGGTGTCGGTTCTTCAGAAAGAGATCCGGCGGAGCAATGTCGACAACGCAGTGCTTGCCGCCTACGAGATGCTGACGACCTCGCCTGAGGTCGCCGAGCACCTGTGGCGTCGGCTCAAGCTGATCGCCGTTGAGGACATTGGTATGGGGGAGCCGCTGGCCCCCGTTCTGGTGAATAGCCTGTACGAGAACTTCCACGCGGCCACCGGCGGGGAGCAGACGATGATGGCCGTTCACGCAGTGCGGTTCCTCGCCACCGCGAAGAAGGACCGGACCAGTGCAGAGCACACCGACCTGGTAATACACAAGGTTGAGTCCGGACAGATGGTCGTCTCAGTGCCCGACTACGCCCTGTGCGTCCACACCAAGGCTGGTCAGGAGATGGGCCGGGACCTGCTGCAGTGGTGGGCGAACGGCGCGGTGGTCAAGAACGAGCTGGAATTTGCTGATCACACCTACCGCGACCAGCTGATAGATGTCTGCCGGGCCGAAGACTAGGCCGAACCGGCGGGCGTTTAATAATCCTTGCCGTTCCGACTGCTTGCAAGGGTGGCGGACGCATCCGGCTGACATGCGACTGCCCTGGTCAGGCGGAGTTCGAGTTATCCGTGAAAGGTCGTGACTGACCGCTGTCAACCGTCCTATCGGGCCTAACCGCCTCCGGAGGGCCGTTGCTCCGTGCCGCCGGCACTTTCTAGTATCTGCGGACAACCGGAGCGCCCGCTGCGCGCCTCGGCAGAGTGTGACTAGTTACTGCTTACTCCGCAGAGAGACCGCTACGTGACTACCCAGCGTGATGCCGACTACACAGAGTACGTCGAGTTCCGGCTGCCCACGCTGCGTCGGCTCGCGCTGCTGCTCTGCCAGGACCGGTACCGCGCTGATGATCTTGTCCAGCAGGCCGTCATCAAGGTCTACGTGCACTGGGCCAAGGCGTCGGCTGCCGACAACACCGACGCCTACGTGAACGCGATCCTGGTGCGCGAGTTCCTGCACGAGCGGCGCAGTAGCTGGACCAGGCGCGTGAGTGTCACCGACCAACTGCCCGACGAGCCCATCCTGACGGCCGATTGCGACGGCCTGCTGGACCTGCAGGCGGCCGTGGCCGCGCTCCCGCCGGGGCAGCGGGCCGTGCTGGTCCTGCGCTACTACTGCGACCTCAACGTCGACCATACGGCCGCCGCGCTCGGCTGCAGCACGGGCACGGTCAAGAGCCAGACCGCGAAGGCGATCGCCGCGCTGCGCGGTCGGCTGGACGGCGGCTCCGCAGTCACCACCGCTGGCAGCCAGGCGCCGCCGCCAATGCGTCGCCGCACCGGAAAGGGCCCCCACCGTGCTTGAGTCTGACCTTCGCGAACTGTTCGAGCGGCAGTCCGCCGCCGATCTGCTGCCCGCGCCCATCAGTATCCCGGCCGCGCGGCGTACCGGCCGGGCCCGGCTGCTCCGGCGCCGGGCCGGCACCTTCGGAAGCCCGGTCCTCGCCGCCGCCGCGGTTGTCGCGGTAGTGCTGGCCGGCCCGTTCGCCGTGGCCCGCCGCCAGCCAGCCCCAGGGACCGGCCTCCCGCCCGCGCCGAAGCTCTTTAATCCGCTGGTGCCGTACGCCACCGCGACCTGGTACCCCTACCGGCCCAGCGTCGTGGGTGGCAGTGACTGGCACTCAGCGCTCCTGCTGATTGCGACCTCCCGTTCCCCCGCCGAGAGCACAAAGGTCGTGCTCTACGCGGCCGGATGGTGCACGCTGACGTCCGCCAGCTTGTCCTGCGGCTCGACCGCGGCCGGCACCAGAGTCAACATGACGGTAAGCGGCCCCGCGCCGAATGTGCAGGGCCAGCCTGCGTACTGGACCAGGTACGCAGGCGGCAACCTGAAGCCTTTGCGCCCGCGGGCCGGCAGCACCACCGAGATGGTGGCTTTCCAGTACGCGCGCGGAGGCTGGGCGGTGGTGGAATCCACCGGCACGGCCGCTGACGTGATCAGGATCGCCGCGTCCCTGCGGTACGGCCAGACGTCGCGCCTGCGGTTCCCCGTCCGGCTGACCGGCCTGCCGCGGCAGTGGAGCGAGGTGCTGCTCGCCCAATACGCCCAGCCGGAGCCAGGCGCGCAGGGCCCGACCGAGGATGAGATGTTCCTCGGCAGCCCGACAACCCGGCCGGGGACCGCGGCGCGCGACGTGCTGACGATAATCGCCAGCACCATGACGGAACCGCTCCCGCACTGCAGGGTGAAGATTGTCGGGGGCAACGCCAGCCACCACGTGCCCTGCTCACTGCCGGTGATCAACGGTCATAAGGTGGTCCTCAACGGGCCGCCCGTCCCGGGCAAGCAGACCCTTTCGGCTCCCGACGCCGACGGACTGTACGTGTACGAGCAGGTCGACAGCCTGGGTGCGCCGCTCAGCCCCACCGCGGTCTTCGCCCACCACCTGCAGTTGCTCGGGCCCGACCAGGCGAACTGGACCACGGCGCTGGTCTCGCCCTGAGCACGGGCCGGGCCCGAGCAACGATCGGCCCGTCCCGGCGAGCACTCGCCGGGACAGGGCCCATGACGCCGGCGGTCTTGACCTCGGCCCGGAGCGAGCCTCGACGGGGCGGGCGGCAGCGGCGGAAGCCTCGTTCCCGCTGCCGGGAATTCGCGGCGTTTGCCGCGCCGTCCGCGCTGACCTGCGCCGGTTACTGGGTGACTGCCCGATGGCCGACGACGTGATCCTCTGCGCCGACCCTGGTTCGACCACATTCGCACCGCTACTGTCCTGATTTGACCGGGGACGGCAGGCCGGAGGCGGCATGGACATCGAGGAAGAGGCTGCGCGCGCGGAGATCACCCGTCTTGCTGCCGCAGGGCCCGGCCTGGCGGTCGAGATCATGAAAGCCTGGCAGGCAGTTCCCGGCAGGCCGCTGGCCCAACCGGAGGTCGCAGCCTGGCTGCTTCGTGATTTCCCGGCGGGCCAGCGGCTGCTGCCGCTGCTGCGCAGCGCGGTTCGCCGGGGGTGCGAGCTGCTGACCGAGGAAGGCCTGCTGGAGGAACGCCGAGCGACCAGTTATGTGGTCGGCCCGGACGGCGCGGCAGGCAGCGGCCCTGCCGGGCTGGCTCCAACTCTGCGCGGCGAGAGGCTGCTCGCCGAGCGGGAACTTGACTGGTGGGCCGCGCAGTACGTGCGCAGGCACCTGCATCAGATAACCGAGCCGCCGTCCGGCCACGCGTCGGATGCGCGGTATGGCAGCGGCATGCCACTAGGCGAGCCTGACAGGTCCTGGACGCCGGGATGTTCCGACCCGATAGAGGTTCTGCGCGACGCCGAGTTCGAGCAGCGCCGCAGCGGCTACCGTCCAGACTCCAGATCCAGGGGGAGTCGCATCCGCGACCTCGAGCCGGACGGGCCAGACGGCATGCCGGGCTAGCAGCGCGGCAACTGGACCGGGTTACCCGACAGTGCGATCTTGCTAACAGGCTGCTAACAACAGCTGCGGAACGCCGTCCAAAGCGGCATGCGCACATGAGAAGCGTCGAGATCTCAGCCGTAGCTGGAGGCGGTCGCACGGGGGAGCGCCCGAGGTCGCGAGCCCTCGGAGCAAGACCCGGTCTACAGGCCGACTCGCGCAGCGAGGGTCGAAGCAGGCTGGTAGACCAGTTGCCGCCTCGGCAGGTTCCGCGACTTTGATCACATGAACACGAACAGCCGGAAGCAGGCCCAATGATCGACCACGTATACATCTCAGTGACCAATATCGAGAATTCGCTTGCCTTCTACTCGGAAACCTTGAAACCACTACGCTGGCGCGAGTGCGGCAGCTACAGCTCCGCATCCGGTCCCAAGGGCGTCCCGGACCTGTTCGGACTCTGTGACGACATCTACGGCACTGGCAATGGGGTCGGATCGAGCATCTGGCTCCGGCAGCGCCGACTGGGTGAGACAGGCCTCTACCTCGGCGTCGTCTGCGGGAACAACCAGGCTGTCGATGCCGCATACGCAGCTGCGATCAAAGCAGGCGGTGTCGACGAGGGTGAGCCAGCCGAGCGGACGTACTTCGCCCCCGGCTATTACGCCGCCAACGTTGCCGACTTCGATGGCAATCGACTGGAGTTCGTCCATAAGGCATGGAATCCTCAGCGACCCTTTTAGCGTTCTGGCGGTTGCGTGTGCGCCCAGCCGGTGCTCCGGGTGGGGTACAGCACAGCCTCTGCCGCCGCCCGCGGTCCGGATCGCCACGCGGCAGCGGAAGGAGATCGAATGCTTACTCGTGGTAACGTCGGCTGCAGACTCCGTCGTGAAGCGGGGTGTGAGACCTAACCAGTAGAGGTGCCGGATGGCCGAGCTCCCACCACCGCCAGAGGGAATTGTGCTGACCCACTTCATCGTCTCGGATGATGTCGAGCGCTCCCGGCGCTTCTACACCGAAGTACTCGGTGGCAGGGTGGCCTTTCCCGGAGATCCGGTCAATGTTGCGCTAGCCAATAGCTGGATCGTCATCAATGTCGGCGGAGGACCGACCGACGACAAGCCTACGGTCATCCTGGAGACGCCGCGTGATCCCGACCGGGTCAGCAGCTTCCTTAATATCCGGGTCAAAGACATCGAGGCCGTGTATGCCGAATGGAGCGCCCGGGGCGCGCAATTCCTGACACCGCCGAAACAGCACCAGTACGAGAAGCGCTGCTACATCCGCGATCCCGATGGTCATCTGATCGAAGTGGGGCAAACCACGGACTCAGAGGGGGACTGGTCGCCCGCTCACTGGCCGTCGAGTACGCCCGCCGAGGAGTCCGACTGAATGCCGAGATCACCGGCGAATCCCTTATATCGCCAGAGGCGGCACGGTCAGGTTGTTACACACGGGCTCCGGAAGGCGGGGGCTAGTAGGTGACCTGGGCATGGCCCAGCATCCACATCCCCCCGCCGATCGTGAGCAGAAGGCTAGCCACGAGCGCACCCGTGGCCATCACGCATGCACGGCCGGCTGCAGATACCGAATGGCGGGCAGGGAGCGTCGCAAGCCCGCCGAGAAGCGCACCGACTGCCGGGACGGCGATCATCAGCATTGCTATGCGAGCTGAGGCGACATGCTGGGCGTGGTTGGTGACCCAGTCGCCGGTGTCGTGGAAGGACAGTAGCCAAACCAGGAAGCCGGCTGGTATCAGCGCCGCGATCGTCAGAAGGCTTACTATGCACACGCCGGCCCAGGTGGTGTACCTGCCTGCTTTCGCATTATCCATTCCTGCAGGCTGCCAATGTCAGGCAGCGCGCGCCTGAGGATTCCTACTCAAGTCCGACCGGCTGCTGTACTCAATCCCGAAGCGTCCATGAGCTACCGGGGCTGACCAGATGTCGGCCTCAGCCGGGCCCGCAGCACACATGGACACGCGAAGCCTCTTGGAAGGCGGAAGGTCGGGCATCTCCTCGTGCTTTTCACGTCATAGTGCCCTGCCACGGGTCCCTGGTGCCGTCCAGCTGGCGTGCCGTCCGCTTTAAGCCTGCCCCAGCTCCAAGTGTCAGCCGCGGCGCTGGCGGCTGCCATCCCGAGCCGGGGCCCTCCACTCGCCGATGTCCGCATCGCGCGCACTGAACCCTGCACGAGAAAAGCGCCTTCGGCCGGCACCGGACAGGAACCCGCGACAAGCTCCATTCACCCAGTTTCAAAGGCCCCTTTAGCGAATGCGCGGCGCGGCCTCGCCGGTTACAGGCGAAAGGCTGAGGTTAGACCGGCCACACCAGGCAGAATGGCTTGCCGGCCGGATCAGCATAGACGCGCCAGTTCGGGCCGGCGCCGTCCAGTCGGGCGGCACCGATGTCGAGGGCGGCGCGTTCCGCCGCGTCCATGTCCTGGACGGTCACGTCGAGGTGGATCTGCTGCGGGTATGCGGGATCAGGCCAGCGCGGCGCGGTGTACTGCTCCACTTGCTGGAACATAACCGGCTGCGCGCCGTCCTCGCCGATCATGGCGACCCCGTCAGCCTCGTACGTCACGGGCTTGCCAAGCAGCTCCGCGTAAAAGTGGCCCAGCGCCTTCGCGTCGGGGCAGTCGAGCATGACGCCCATCAGGGTGGTCCGCGGATCGTCCGGATTGACGCACAGGTCGAACGGGTGGCCGGCCGGATCGGCCAGCGTGTGCCACCGTTCGTTACGCCGCAGCAGGCTGGCGCCGAGTCGCTGGGCGCGCTCCGCCGCAGCATCGATGTCCGGTACCCGGAAGTCGAGGTGGGCCTGCTGCGGGCGGTCCTGGTCCGGCCAGTGGGGCGGCACGTGGTCGGTGGCCCGTTGCAGGCCGATCCGCCAGCCGTCACCAGAGTCGATCGTGATCCACTCGTCGTCGTCGTCGGGGACGCGTCGCCAGCCGGCGAGCTGCTCGTAGAACGTGGCCAGGAGGTCGATGTCCGGGGCGTCCAGGGCCACGGCCCGCAGTGAGCCGATCGCCCGCCGGTGCGGTTCGGAGGTCATGTCCCCGATCCTGCCGATCCCGGGGCCGGCCCGCCACCGGAAACGGGCGTTGACGATCCGTTTTACCTAGGAGGGCTGACAGCAACAGCGCCTGCCAGCGGCCGTCATCCGGCGTGACCAACATCTCTCCGAGCTGTCGAACCTTGTCCTGTGCACCGGCCATACCCGAAATGCAGAAGGTCGGCGGTTCGACCAGCCCTGACACCCCTTCGGAACCGGCGCGATCTGTCTTCCGGCGCCGTTCGCGGCTGGGCGCGAGTACCCCTTGGCCGTTGACACCCCTGGTCTCGTTTGGTTCCCAGAGGTAAGCGTTCAGGCTGTCGGTGATGTCGCGATCGGATCCTGGCGGAGACATGTGAGTAACGCTTGACCATGGAACTGTGAGACCGGCCCATGCCGTCCATGACGGCTCGCTCGGGGACCCGCGGAGCAGGAAGGTGGTGGCTGCGGTGTGGCGGGCGTCACGGAGCCCCGGCCTCGCGAAAGTAGTGCCTTCCATTCGGTGTGGTCGCCGCGAGCGTGCCTGGCGGCAACCTGACGTGACCGGCGAGCGCGTGACGATCTTGGTCACCAGCAAATGCGTTGCCGCATGTCGGCGTGCAGTCCTACAGTGGGCGCGCCGCGGCAAGATATGTCCTCTGTATCAGGAAGGAGGTGCTCGCGATGTTCGCTAGTCGTCAGACGCCTCCAGGGACTGCTCTCTAGCAATCCTGGAGACGCACTGCGGGCGCCCTCAGGAATATGGCGTTAGCCAATCCTGAGGGCGCTTTTATACGGCAGAGGGACTAATCAGCCATCTCCACTCAGCGGCGATGCCGGGCGCGTTCCTCCTCATCCTGGCGGTCTGCCTCGCGATCCTGCTCCCGGCGCTCGTGCACCTCGGCTCCATGCTCATCGACGCGCAGGCGGCGCTCCAGTTGCTCGGCCCGGCGCTGCTCTTTCGGCGTCGAGTGCCCTTCGCGCTCCTGCTCGTGCAGCGCGTCGAGTTCCTCCTGGAGGGCGTCGTCACGCGGCCGGGGCGGCTCATAGGGGTCAGTCATAGCCGGTTCCTCCTGCTCATCCGACAACTACGCCGTCCTCCTAGCAGATCGCACCTGCGTCGGCACTCGCAGGGCGGGTCCGCGGTCTGGCCGCCAGAACGGGACAATCTTCGTGTAGTGCTCGAGAAGCAGCAGCGGCCGCGCACCTCGACGGTCTCGTCGGTTTCAGGGCCGTCAGACCCGCTGGTCTGACGGCCCTGTCCGACCAGTTCATGGTCAGGCCTCGCTGCAGGTGTTCTGCTGCTCAGAGGCTGCGGGCGGTGATGTCGCCGTAGGCGGTGGTCGCGTGGATGTTCAGGCCGGCGGCGCCTTCGGAATTCCTGAGCGCGTTGTGAATCCGGCCGTAGCCGGTGCCGGCGTCCAGGGAGGCCGAGACCCCGGCGGCGGCACCGACCGAGATCGCGCCGGCCTCGGTGCGCAGCACGACCGTGTCCCGCACGGCCTCGGCGATCTGGATGTCGCCCTTCTGGGTGCTGATCTCCGCGGGGCCGCCCAGGCGGCCGATCGAGACGTTGCCGGCGAGGAGGGTGAGGCGGGCGCTCGCGGCCTCGTCGAGCTTGATCGCGCCCTGGGCGCCGTCGAAGGCGACGTCGCCGAGTCGTCCCACGGTGCGGAACTCGGCGCTGGCTGCCTTCCCCTCGACCCGGGAGCCTGCGGGCAGCTGGACCGTCACTTCGATGGATCCGGAGCTTCCGAGGATCCGGTTCTTCGCTGGGGTCTCGATCCGCAGGACGCCGTCGCCGTATTCGATCGTGGTCTGCTCGGCCGCCTTCACGTCGCGGCCGTTTGAGGCGTCCGCGGGCAGGACCTCGACCGTGGTGTCGGCCCGGTCGGCGGCGATGAAGCGGACGCGCCCTGCGGGGATGTCCAGGACGGCGGAGATCGGGGCCTGGGTGTCGAACTTCTGCATCATGCTCTCCTTGCGGTTAGTTGTTTCTCATCGTTTCTGATAGTGGAAACGCTACGTTGCATTCGAGGATCCCGCAACACACGCATTGCGAATAAACAGCAAAGATACAGCTCAGCCCGGCAAGATCCTTGCAATGGCCTCGAACTTAATGCAACGCAGAGACCGCTTGCTCGTTGCAATGGATGCAAGTGAACGCTATAGTGCAGGCACCGGGGAGTACGGAGGAGATCGCGATGCCGGGAGGCAGGCTCACCCAGCAGGAACGCCAGCAGATCGCGCTGGGGCTAGCCGACGGCCTCGCCTACGCGGAGATCGCCAGGCGCATCGATCGTCCGACCTCGACGATCACGCGTGAGGTGATGCGGAATGGCGGCCCCACCGCCTACCGCGCCGACCTGGCCCACCGCGCCACCGAACGCCGCGCCCGCCGGCGCAGGCAGCCCGCGCCCCGGAGGCCGCAGACGCCCCAGCAGGCCCACGGCCGCGACGCCGAGGCCGTCCGCGACTATGAGGAGATGCTCACCACCGTCCTCATGGCCTCGGGCCTGCCCAAAATGATGTCCCGGGTGCTGACCTGCCTCTATACCACCGACGCGGGCAGCCTCACCGCATCCGAACTCGTCCAGCACCTCCAGGTCAGCCCGGCTTCCATCTCCAAAGCGATCACGTTCCTCGAGAGCCAGGACCTCATCCGCCGGGAACGCGACGAACGCCGCCGCGAGCGCTACATCGTCGACGACGACGTCTGGTACCAGGCGATGATCGCCAGCGCCCGGTCCACCGCCCAGCTCGTCGAAACCGCACGCCAGGGCGTCGGCATCCTCGGCCCCGGCACCCCTGCCGCCACCCGCCTCGAGAACATCGCCCGCTTCCTCGACTTCGTCGGCGAGAGCACGACCCGCGCCGCGGAACAGGCCCGTGAGGTCCTCTACACCAAAGCCGAAGCGGCCTCGCCCAGCAGGTCGCCGACGCGCGGGCCGCTCGGAATGCTCGGAACGCCGCCCGCCGGAACCCCTGGGGTGAAGGACTGACTTTTCCGGACGGAGGTCTAGACACCGTTCACCGGCCTGGCCAAGCGGGACTTTCGTTCCGATGTTCCCAATGCGCCGACCCGGTCTAGGGAACACCGCCTCTGTCCTCGCGTTCGCCGACGGCTGCCTCCTCGGTCACGACGTGCGTATCGGCCGCAACCCGCCGCCCCTATGACAGCGCGATCCGGTACCACTCCCGAGATCCTTCAATACAGCCAGGGCCAGCACAGTTAACCACGGGCCGTAAGACCGTGCCTCGCGCGGGCAGGTCCCGGCCAGCGACATTCAGCACTGCGCTTCTCGGCGGATAAGCGAAGCCGAGCGCGCGAAGACCGCGGCATGCGTGGTCTCATTTCTAGCCTCATCCACCTGAGAACACGGTCGCCGACCCGAGGCTGCGAGTCGCTGCCGACCGGCAAGTAGTGGCAAGCACCGGCCGCCAGGGACCCTCTGCCGACTCGGTGCACGCGGCCAGCCATGCGATCGGCTGCGCTCATGGACGCTTCAGGAACCTGAAATAGAACGCCGCGAACACCAGAACAATTCCGACGTTTACTATCAGCCGTTCCCAGAAATGGTTCCTGAAGAACAGGACGTCCACGCCGACCACGACGGCTACCAGCGCGAGCACGTAAAGCACGGCGGCTGCCTGTCTTCCCATCGTTCTTTCCTACTATGTGGGACGGTGTGGATCAAGAGTGGCGCTGGTTTCAGCGAGACGCTTGCGCTGGCGGCGATGGCCGGGGCGAAGGCAACACGACCACCGGGGCCAGGAATGGGCACCCGCGTTGACGGGCACCCGCCGCACGTGTATCTGACGATCAGGCCTGCCGGCCCCACAAACCCTGAAGCCGCACGCAAACCAGCCTCGCCGCTATCAGCTTTCGACGCCTCACCCCGAGCCGGGTGATCACCCGGCTCGGGGTCGCGGTATGAGGCATGTCGCGTGTCCTACAGGTCGATCCGCATCACGACGCGTCGCTTGGTCGGGCTGGTCACTTCCCTGAACCCGGCAGCGGCGAAGGCGTTCCGGCTGCCCACGTGCAACTCACCCCAGGTGATCACCTTGCCTGGCTCGGTGCGCATCCCGTATCCCTCCACGGCATGCGCGCCACGCTCCCGTGCAAACTCGACGGCTGCGGCGATCATCTGGTAGGTGAACCCTTGCCAGCGATAGGCAGTGCGGGTGACCAGGCAGGTGACGGCCCACACGCCTTCGTCGGTCTTATCCTCGTTCCTTCCGGCCCAGGTGACCTGCCTGGTGAGCCGGATGTAGGCAGTCCGCGGCTCGACCGCGCACCACGACACTGGTTCGTCGTCGAGGTAGCCGACAAGCCCGCTTGTCGTTTCCGATTCCGTATATCCGCACTCGGCCTGCGTCCGCAGCCGGTGCGCGCGTTCCTCATCGGACACCGAGCGCCACTGCGAGGTAAGGATCTTGAAGCGCTGGCAGAAGCACGGGTCGTCGTGGCAGCGGGCAGCGCCGACAACTGCCTGCAAATCGCCCCACGACCCCTCGTTTGCGGGCATGATGCGGAGCTTGGCAGCCTGGGTCGTGATCCTGGCCATGGCGATGGATGTTAGCGGCTAGCCAGGCCAGCGGTCAGCACGAACCAGGCGATTTCCGGGCCCTGCGCAGAAAGATGACTAGCACGACGAGCAGCACGGCGATTACTCCTGGTGTTATCGTGCCGGCCCAGTCGAAGCTTGGGGCAGGGGGAACGGGAATCGACAAGCCCTGGCGGGCCAGCATTTCCCGGAGGAACTCGCGCTGCTGAAGGGTGGGGCCGCTGCTTAGGGCACTCGTTGCGGCGACGGCGGCGAACACGGTGGCGGCAGCGGCGGATGCGCGAATGGCGATCCGTGTTCGTCGGGCTCGTTCCACGGCCATGGCGCGAGCTTCGCGGGCGCGACCTAGCGGTAGGTCGGCGAGCGGGGCGGTCAGCTCTCTCCCGGTCCGGGCGCGCAGGACCTGACTGGAACGCTGGTCGAATTCGTCGGGTGTAATCCGGCCGACCTGGAAGGCCTCGCTCAGCTCAGACAACGCCAGGTCGCGGTCGGAGTCGGACACCCGGAGGTCGCCGGGCGGGTAGTAGTCCCTGGCGGTTGTGTCCATGATTCGTGCTCCTTCGGCGCAGGCGTGGATGCGCTCGTTGCTAGGCGTCGCGGCGGAGGATCACGATTGCTGTCACGGCGATGAGGGCGGCGGCGAGGATTACGAAGATGCCGGTCTCGATGCCCTGGAACGCCCAGTACCGGCCGGCGGGCTGATAGCTGATGAACCCGTGGTATCCGCGGCTCGCCAGGCAGGAAATCAGCCGGAGGTTGGGCTGGAAGGCAAACGCCCGGCACGTCGCAGGAATCTCGGCGATGGGTACGCCGTTGATGGCCGCTCCGGAAACGTTGGCGGGGGTGTTCAGCACGTGGCCACCGGGGCCGACGAGGCCTTGCGCGATCAGCCAGTAGGAGCCGGTGGGGTGCCGCCATGCGTGGCCGAACCGGTAGATGATGGTGACCGCGGTCAGGTAGTGCGAGCGGAGGTCTTCCGAGATCACCAGCCGCAGGAAGACGAAGACGCCCAGGGTGACGGCGAGGGCGGGCAGGGTGCGGCGGAGGATGGTGCCGGCGGCGATGCCGAGGGCCACGGCGAACACCGCGTAGCCGACGGGGACGATGCCCTGGATGTCGAACTGGCCGGGCTGGAAGTTCTGCTGGTTGAGGGCGTTCGCCGGGCTGGACCACCAGGTGACCAGGCCCGAGACGGCGCCGCCCCAGGCCGCGGCGGCGAGCAGCGCCCAGCCGACCTTGGCGGTCAGCCAGCGGCTGCGGGTGATGCTCTGCATCCAGGCGAACTGGCTGGTGCCGGTCTCGAACTCCCTGGCCACGAGCGGCGCGCCCCAGAACAAGCCCAGCAGGCACGGCACCACGACGGTCAGCGTGACCAGCAACGACAGCAGCGGCGTGCCAAGCGTCAGTGTGTTCGCCAGATTGCTGCAGGAATGGCTGGCCGCGCACACGGAGAGGGCGGAGTGATACTGCGACGCCATCTGGAGGCCGGTGATCAGCACCAGGACTGCGAAAACGGCGAGCGCGGCGGCCCCGAAATACGCCTGGTTGCGGTGCTGCCGCCAGACTAGCCAGGTCATTGATCTTCTCCAACCGTGGTCAGATGGGCGAACGCCGGCGGGGCGCCCTGGCCCATATAGGCGAGCACGAGTTCTTCCAGGCCGACGTCGGCGGCCTCGAAGGCCGGGTCGATGACGGGCCCGTTCCGGCGGATGAGCAGGGTGGCCTGGCGGGCGGTGCGCACGGCCTGCACGAGGGTGTGGTCGCGCTCGATCGCCGTGGTGTCCTTGGAGGGCCCGACCAGGACCTGGTGCTCGGCGAGCAAGGTGTCGATGTCACCGCACAGCTGGACCCTGGATGCGGCCAGCAGGATGAGGTGATCGCAGGTTCGTTCGAGGTCGGCGACCAAATGCGAGGACAGCACGACGGTCAGGCCTCCGGCGGCCACGGCGTCGGCCAGGGTGGACAGGAACTGCCGCCGGGCGAGCGGGTCGAGCGCGGCGACGGGTTCGTCGAGCAGCAGCAGGCGCGGCCGTTTGGCCAGCGTCAGCGACAGCGCCACCTGGGCCCGCTGGCCCCCGGACAGCGTGCCGACCGACTGGTCAAGCGGGATACTCAGGCTTGTCAGCCGCTGGCGCACGGATGCGGCGTCCCAGCGGGGGTTGAGGTGCGCGCCGATACCGATGTGGTCCGCGGCGGACAGGCGGCGGTACAGCGGGATCTCCTGGGCCAGGAAGCCGATCTCGGCCAGGAAGGCCGGGTCCTGGCGCGGTGTGCCGCCGAGCACCGCGACCTCACCTCCGGTCGGCCTGGCCAGCCCGCCGAGCACTCGCAGCAGCGTGGTCTTGCCGGCGCCGTTCGGGCCGATGAGCGCGGATATCCTGCCCTCGGGAACGGCGATGGTGCAATCGGTGAGGGCGGTGACCTTACGGTAGCGCTTGGACAGCTCGCGGGTCTGGATCACGGGAGGGGCCGCGTCCCTGGGGTCCGTCATGCGGTCTCCTCCTCCGCCGCTGCCTGCAGCGTGATGCGCAGCAGCGATTCGATCGACTCGTCGTCCAACCCGGCTTCGCGGGCGCCGCGCACCCAGTGGGCAAGGCTGCGGGCCAGCCGCGAGTGCGTGCCCGGAGGCGGGCCGGGCGGGCGGCGCACCACGAATGTGCCGTGACCGGCCCGGGGCTCGACCAGGCCCTCCCGCTCAAGATCGCGGTATGCCTTGAGCACCGTGTTGGGGTTGATCGCCGTCGCCGCGACGACTTCGCGCACCGTGGGGAGCTTGTCGCCCACGTCGAGCACGCCCATCCGGAGCGCCTGCCGGACTTGCTGGACGATCTGCAGGTACGGCGGCACGACCGAGTGGCCATCGAGCCGGAAGCTGATCACGGTCACTTCCTCAAAGTACTATGACCTTAAGACTTTAGATCGCGCTTGTACTGCTGTCAAACGCTAGCTTCGGTGGTGCGGCGTGACGGCTTTGCTTTGGCTCGCACCCCCGGTTCGGCGTCTACCAGAACGACGGCGGAGGCTAGCATCGGGGCCCGTCGTGGCAGGATTATGGCCTCCGATGAGAGTGAGGTTCCGTGTGATCATTTGGCTCAACGGCACGTTCGGAGTGGGAAAGACAGCAACGGCCAGGGAGTTGGTCAACACGATGTCCAACGCAAGGCTGTTCGATGCCGAGACTGTCGGCTACTTGCTGGCGGCAACCCTCCAGGACCATGAATTCTCCGACTTCCAAGACCTGCCCCCGTGGCGCACCCTGGTCCCAGTCGTCACGAGGGAGATCGCACGGTTCACTGGACAGCATCTGCTCGCTACACAGTCCGTACTAAACGAGACCTACTGGAAGGAGCTACGGCAGGGGTTCAGCCAGCACGCGCTGGATGTCTTCCACGTTGTCCTTCATGCCGACCTCGAGACGCTCACGCAGCGGATCAATACCGACCAGGACGAGCAAACCGCCCGCCAGTGGCGGCTCAATCACATCGGCGACTATTTTGCGGCACGGGACTGGATGGAAGCCGAAGCTGACCTGGTGATCGACACCACAGCACTGTCAGCGCCAGAAGTCGCCAGCTCGATACTCAAAGTGGTTCGGGCGTCGTCGTCGCGCTGTTGAAGCACGGCGGCAATGCTGTAGCAGGTGCGATCGGCAGGGGGCTGGGCTTTGCTGCCGGTCCACGAAATGGCTGCGGGCGGCACCGCACCCGTATCGCCACGGCACCAGGACGACGTACGAGGACACCCCGGAGGCCGCAGTCAGCGACACGCAGCCGCAGGCACCCGTGGGGTCCGGGCTTGGCAACGGTCGGCTGGACTTCATGCGAGTGCCCGGAAGCCCCAAGACATGACAAGTAGCCCCGAAGTCGGATGACTTGCGGTTTGGGGCAATAGGATTGTGACCCATGCTCGACGACTTCGCGCGCTGGTCTAGACGGCTGGGCAGGCTCGACCTGTGGCGATCAGGCATCGGATGAGCCGAGCGCTAGGCGTATGGCTTACCAGCAGCGCCACACGATGCCGCACCTGCGGCCCCACAAGGGCTGGTCCGAGCCCAGCAACGGCCGCGATCCGGCACGGCCACGTTCCCCTAATCGAGACCAAGGAGTTCTGAGATGCGCAAGCTGGTAGCGCGCGTATTCGACTACTCGCTCGACGGCATGATCGCTACCGAGGGCACCGAGTTCTTCCAGTTCTGCCGCGACCTGCCGGACGACCCCGCGGAAGACGCCAGAGGCAGCGAGTTTTATGCGGGCGCGGACATGCACATGATGGGGCGGGTTGCCTACCAGAGCATGGCCAGCTACTTCCCGACCGCTACCGACGATCCCAACGCCGAACCCCTCAACGCCGCACGCAAGGTGGTGTTCTCCCGCACGCTCAAGACCGCCGACTGGGCCAACACCACCATCGCCAGCGGCGACCTCGCCGAGGGGGTCGACAAGCTCCGCCGAGGCGGCGACGGTTACATCGTTGCCCATGGCGGCATCAGCTTCTGGCGTTCGCTCGCGCGGCTCGACCTGATCGACGAGTACCGCATAACCTTTGTCCCCTACCTGGCGGGCGAGGGCGCCCGGTTGTTCGAGGACGTCGGCAAGTCCCGCTCGCTCAAGCTGCTGTCCAGCACCGACTTCAGCAGCGGACTCGAGCTGGCCTACCGACGGCACCGCTAACACCGACAGCGGAACGAGTCGGCCGCAACCCGTCGATCCCGGGCGCCGTCCGTGACCGGGGTAAGCCTTCGGCCACGGACGATCGCAGTGCTGGCCTTGAGCGCGTCGCTGTGACGGAGCTCGCACGCTAGTACGGGAACCTTGGCCGGGTCAGCTTGTCATGACGACCTTGATGGCCCCGGTGTTGGCGGCGTTCTGGAAGACGTCGTAGGCATCGGTCATCTCGGAGAGCTTGAAGTGGTGGGTCGCAAAGCGCGAGGCATCGATCTGGTGGGCTGCCACGAGTCGCATGAGGGTAGGCGTGGAGTATGCGTCGACGAGCCCGGTGGTCACTGTGATGTCGCGGATCCACAGGGATTCGAGGTGTAGCGTCGCGGGCTTGCCGTGCACGCCGATGTTGGCCACGTGACCGCCAGGGCGCACGAGCTCGGTGCACAGCTCGAAGCTTGCCGGTACTCCGACGGCTTCGATCGCGACGTCGGCACCGCGTCCGCCGGTGACACTCTTTACGTAGGCGACGGCGTCGTCGCGGCTGTTGTTGACCGTGAGGTCGGCACCGAAAGCGATGGCAGCCTCGAGCCTGGCGTCGGCCAGGTCGATGGCAATGATGTGGCCCGGCGTATACAGCCGCGCGCCTGTGATAGCCGCGAGGCCGACCGGGCCTGTGCCGACGACGGCGACTGTGTCGCCGGGGCGCACCTGGCCGTTGAGCACGCCGACCTCATACCCCGTGGGCAGGATGTCAGCGAGCATGAGGATCTCCTCGTCGCCCGAGCCCTCGGGCAGCGGGTAGGTAGAGGTGTCGGCGAATGGGACCCGGACGTACTCCGCCTGGGTGCCGTCGATCATGTAGCCGAGGATCCAGCCGCCTCCGCCGGTGCACTGGCCGGAACGGCCCTCCCGGCAGTACTGACACCGCCCGCAGGCCGAGATGCACGACACAAGCACGCGGTCGCCGGGCTTGACAGTCGTCACGCCGGCGCCGACCTGCTCGACGGTCCCGACCGCCTCGTGACCGAGAATGCGGCCAGCCGTGACCTCCGGCGTGTCACCTTTCAGGATGTGCAGGTCTGTCCCGCAGATGGTGGTGGTGTCGACGCGGACGATCGCGTCGGAAGCGTCCTGGATTACCGGGTCGGGGACGTCCTCCCAGGCCTTGATGCCGGGACCGTGGTACACGAGTGCCTTCACTGCAATCACCTCAGGGACAAAATGCTCGGATGTGTCACTTCAACCTGGCCCGCGGCCTGGCGCGGCGCCAGGGCCCAAGGTCACGATGACGCTAGGGACGAAAGTCACGATGTGCTGAGCGCGGCCACCTGCGCCTCGGCGCAGCCGGGTCAGGGCATCGGCTAGCTGGTCGGAGCGGGCCACGTGTTGGATGCCAGCGGATAGCCCATGACATCCAGGAGCGTTGCGCCCTTAGCTGCCAGCGCCTGCCGTGACCGACGGTAATGGTGGCCGCACAGGAGCAATTCAGTGGCCGTACGCTGGCCGCTGCCCGGCGGTATGACCGCGATGACCGCTGGCCTGGCGGAGCAGCAGCAAGCCCGATGGGAATGGCGCAGGGCCGGCGTGTAGATGGCGGCTGGTTCTGACTTCACCGGCTGTTCGTCTATGGTGCCGGTGATGGGCCTGGACTGACCCTTGTAACTGGGGTGCTGGAAGCTCATCGACATGCACCGACTATCGCGCGGGCCGGGGACGCCAGCGCAGGGGCGAATCTCCCTGATCCGCCAGGACCAACGACCCTGCCTCGCGTGGCGTTCGTTGCCCGGCGGGCGTGCGGGTCAGATGGGTCTTGTCGGGGGCGGTGCCTGGTCGCCGTGCACGATGAACACGGGGCACGAGGAGTGCTCGGCGACGCTTGCGCTGACCGAGCCGAGCAAGAGCCCGGCAAACCCGCCGTGACCGCGGCTGCCGACGACTAGCATGACGGCACCCGCGCAAGCCTCCAGGAGGACCCTGGCGGCACCGCCTTCCAGTACCTGTAGCTGAATGCCTGGTGGCGGTTGATCACTGAATACGGCCCGCACAGTGTCATCGAGAACCTTCGCCATGTCCTGGCTGGGGCTCCAATCGGGCGCGATGGCGGCCCACCCATACGAGGTCGGGTACTCCCAGCAGCTCACGACCTCCAGACGCGCGCCGAAGATCGCGGCGAAGTGGGCCGCCCACCGCAGCGCCTGCTCGGAATGCCGTGATCCGTCCACGCCGACGACAATCCTGGGTTCGCCAGCTTCGGGGCGCGCAGTCATGGTCTGCTCCTAAGCATCGGTAGAGGTACTGCCCGAATGATCGCAGGACCGCAGGCTGACGGCCAGCGCAAGCGTCCAGGCCGTCCGACGCGCCGACTGCGTGCACCGGGCGGTGCAGCTTCTCGCCGCGACCCCACGCACAACTGGTCAGCTTGTGCTCTCGCCCGTCGATGGAAGCTGTAGTGGGGTGAGGTCCGGCAGCTCACGGTCGCCGGGCGACCCACACGGTCCGCGCCGTCCGGACGGTGAGGTCATCGCGCTTGAGGATACCGGCGGGCCCGTCGCTCTCGATGATCGCGGCGAGAGCGGCCAGATCGTCGGCGCTCATCCGGCCGTCGAGCCCGGACTGGATGCGACGCAGAGATGCCTGCGCGTAACGCCCGGTTGCGGCGGGGAGTGGCGGCGTCATGTTGATGTCGAAGCGCCGCTCGGCCTGGATGATGAAACCGGCCTGAGACAGGCGCGAGCCCCAGTCGGAGCCGAGATGCGGTAGCTTGGCGGCCCGTTCCTCAGCAAGTACGGCGTGGCAGCGTGCTTCGAGTCCCGGGCGGCCGAAGCCGAGGTCGTCGGGCAGGAATCGCGGGAAAGAGTCGATCTCGGCCACCACCAGTACGCCGCTCGGACGGAGCGCTGCGAAGACCTGCGTGAGAACGCGATCGGGATCTGCCATGTGGTGCAGGGACGCGGATGCCCAGACAAGGTCCACGGTGTCGATGGCAGGCCACGCCTTGTCCAGGTCCGCCTGGAGGGCACGGATCCGTCCGGCCAGGCCGAGGGCGCGGGCTTTGCCCATGAGGTGGCCAAGTATTTGCGGGGAAACATCCAGGGCAATGACGTCGGCCCGCTCGAACAGGTCAAGCAGGGCGAAGGTGCCGGTGCCGGTTCCGCTTCCGAGGTCGAGAATCCGGCGGACGGCCACATCGGCAGCGAGGTCGTGAATCCAGGCGGTCACTTCCGAAAGATAGGAGTGAAGTACCTCCGCATCGAGATCCAGGAGCTCGGCCGCTGCGTCGTCGGCCCATTCGGCCGCGACGGGCCCGTGCCCGTCGTGCCCGTGCCCGTTCCCGTGCCCGTCCTCGTGCTCGTGCTCGTGCTCGTGCTGTTCATGATGGTGATGGCTCTGCATGCCTCGACCATACGTGCGCCTTGCGCAACTGGCATAGAGTCTTGCGTATGACGCAAGAAGGCGACCTCGACGTTTTGGTCCGGAAGCGGATCAGAGGGCTACGGGTGGCCCTGGGCTGGTCGCTCGACGACCTGGCCGCCCGCTGTTACCTGAGCCCCTCGACGCTCAGCCGTATTGAGACTGGCCACCGGCGGATCAGCCTCGATCAGCTGAGCTCTATTGCTCGGGCCCTTGGCACCACCCTCGATCAGTTGGTGGAGTCCGTTGCTGACGACGACGTGGTGATCAGGCCGCACCGCGATGCCGCGCGAGGGACGACCACCTGGATTCTCAGCCGGGATCAGGGTCCGCACGGCGTCACCGTGGCCAAGATGCGCGTCACGAGGCGAGAACCCCGGTCCGGCGTCGACGAACTGAAAGTACATCCCGGCAGGGACTGGTTCACCGTCTTGTCGGGAACCATCGTGCTGCTGCTGGGAGAACGGACCATCGTGGTCGAGGCCGGCCAGGCGGCGGAGTTCTCCACCATGATTCCGCATGCCTTCGGGGCGCATGGCGGCCCGGCGGAGGTCCTCTTCATTTTCGACCACGATGGGCGCCGCACCCATCTCCGGCAATTGTCATGACGCGATCGCCGCCGAACTTCCCCTGGCGCCAGGCTGCCAGCATGGGCCAGGACATACTGGCACATCCGGCCGGGTAAGGATGCTGGAGGCCGGCGCCCCCTGTCATGACTGCCTGGCGATCCACTGACGCTATTCCCGGCGTGCGAATGCCTACATTGTCGAGCCCGGTCGACGCCGACGGCTTCTGAAAAGTCATTCGGTGAATAGATACCTCATCCTCGACCTCACGCATTGACCGGCAGGTAAGGACGTCGGCCGCCCCAAGCGCGGCTATGTCGCGGTACACCTTCGGGGTAAAGATCGGCGCAGGGATTACTACCGCATTCGCCCGATACCACGCGATAGGTGGTGAGCCAGATGCCAGAAGTGGCAGAGACAAGGTGCCTCAATGGTGGCACAATCGATACCGACCGGCCCCGGACCGGTGGAGCCGGCCCTCGGGATTGAGTACGGCCGCAGGGGTCTTCTGGTTCTTGTACCTCTGCCGTCTGACCCCACCAGGAGTTGAGTCACGTGCAGCCTGGCGTAGATGCTGAGATATCCGATCTCTTTGCGGAGACTCCTCAGCGCGAGCTGGCTCGGGTCATGCGTGGGTACGACACGCAACAGGTCGATGATCTTCTGCAGCAACTTGTCAGCGAAATAGGCCGGCAACGCGACCGTCTGGAGGCGTTGGAAGAGGAACTCGCCGACGCGGGTCGCCAAATTCAGGAGCTGGCGCCCCATGCGCTCCGGGGGCTCGGCCCGCGCATTGAGCAGGTGCTGGAGACGGCCGAGGAGCAAGCGGTTGAGCTTGTGAATGCCGGGCGCTCGGAAGCCGAGGAGACGACGGCAGCAGCCAAGGTCGAGGCCGCCGAGCTTCTCGCGGCCGCGACTGGTGAGGCCGCGGAATTGCGGGCCAGTGCCAAGCGTGAGACCGACGAGCTTCGGGCCAAGGCCAAGCGTGAGACCGACGAGCTTCGGGCCAAGGCCAAGCGTGAGACCGACGAGTTGCAGGCCAAGGCCAAGGCCGAGACCGACGAGTTGCGGGCATCGGCGGAGCGCGAGGCTGACGCTATAAAGGCCGACGCGAAACGCGAGGTCGACGAACTGATGCAGCGCGCCCAGGCTGAGGCGGAGCAGTTGCGTGAGGACGCTCATCTGCTGGTCAGCAATGCCAGAGGGGAAGCCCATCAGATCGTGGCGGAGGCCAAGGAGATTCTGGCCGGTGCCCAGCCTGAGGCCGAACGGATTCGCAATGCCGCCAAGCTGCAGGTCGACGAGCTGAACGAGCAGGCAGAACTCGTTGTCGCGTACCTGGCGGGGATCAAGGACATAGTCGTGCCGCTAGTGCCGGTGATCGGCGAGAACTCGCGCGTCATGGCGGCGCCGGCCGAAGCCGACAGCGACCAGCAGATGGACGCGACACCCGAGTTGGCGGGCGCCACGGCCGTCGCAGAGCCGGAGTCCGACGACGAGGATGCGCCCAAAGGCGAGGATGCGGGCAGTGCCGATTCAAAAGGACTGAGCCGGTAAACACGGCAAGAACGACAGGTCCGCCTCAGTCTCGTCGCCGGTCCGCGGCTAGCCGCTCAGCCGACTGCCCAGATTGCGCTCAGGAAGCATCACTTTCTGAGCCATGCGATGACTGCTAGCACAGCCAGTACCACTACCAGGTCCACCTGGTCCTCCCCCGAGTGATTGGGCCTTCCCCCTATCGCAGAGCCGCGCAGGGCAACTGCCGGCAACTGCATTTGTCACTTCTACCCCAGCGGCCAGTCGCTAGTCGTGAGCCGCGATCCTGGCGCGTTCGCCTGAATAGCCCTCTAACCGCTAAGCAGCCCAGCCGCGAACCTGGCAGGCTGACGGAGGCCCTTCTGCGACCGTGGCGATCCTCTTCGCTGCCGCTCCCCTTAATTCATCAATATTATCGATAAAATAGGTTATAGCAGTAGAGGGGCGGGCCGTGAAGCGCATGGCCCTGGTCTCCGTCCTGACACCGCGACTCGTTCCTGCGAGGAAGCGAAGTTATGACCTACCTCGTCCTACAATCACGGCATGACTGCGCACGCTCTCGAAGGCACCAGCGAGCGATTCGGTCCTGACCGTCTGGAGCATTACCGGCGAGAGCTCACCGGATACTGCTACCGGATGCTGGGCTCAGGCTTCGAGGCAGAAGATGCAGTCCAGGAGGTAATGCTCCGGGCTCTGCGCGCGGGAGACACCTTCGAGGGCCGGTCAAGCCTGCGGTCCTGGCTCTATCGCATCGCCACCAATACCTGCCTGGACATGCTGCGTGGCCGCCGCCGCCGGGCATGGCCGGTCGGGCTCGGGCCGTCGTCGCCGCCGGACGGCAATTTCCTCGGGCCCATGCTGCCCGAGCACGCGTGGGTCGCACCGATTGGCGACAGTCGGGTACTGCCAGAGGATGGAGATCCGGCCGAGATCGCGGCGGTAAGGGAGACCATCCGGCTGGCGTTCGTGACGGCACTGCAGAACCTGCCCCCGCGCCAACGGGCCATGCTGTTGCTTTGCCAGGTGCTTCGTTTCGAGGCCGCCGAGGTCGCCGAACAACTCGGCACCACGGTGGCGGCGGTCAACAGCGCGTTGCAGCGGGCACGATCGACACTCGCGGCGCTGCCGTCGGGCGAGCGCCCCACCGAGGTTGGCGCAGACAACGCAGACCTGCTCACCCGCTATGTAGACGCCTTCGAGCGGTACGACATTGCCGCGTTTGTGGAATTGCTGCATGCCGACGCGATCCAGTGCATGCCGCCCTACGCGATGTGGCTGCGCGGTGCGGACGATATCGGGGCATGGATGCTGGGGCCCGGAATCGGCTGCCGCGGGTCCAGGCTGCTCCCGACCGCTGCGAATGGCCGGCCTTCGCGCAGTACAGGCTGGACCCAGAAGGCGGGCACACGCCGTGGTCCCTTCATGTCCTTGAGATCTCCGCCGGACGCGTTTGCGAGATCTATGCGTTCCTTGGGACCGACAAGATATTTCCGCTGCTCGGGCTCCCTGCTCACCTGCCGGCATCGGATTGACCCTGGTACATACGGGCGCGGCTTACGACCTTGAACCCGACGCTCAGGTACGTCGCGGCCGGCGCCGGGTAGTCCGGCCGGGGCCCGACGTTAATAAAGACCCGCCTGCCACCAAGAGCCGCCACCTTGGCCGCGACAGCCAGGCACATCGCGCCGGCCAGGCCCTTGCGGCGATGCTCAGGCACCACCCCGAGCGGCTCGATCTCCGCGCACTTCACTGCCGGATCCCACCACATGATGCAGCACCCGGCCAGCGAACCGTCGGGTGCTTCGACCACCATGTCCCTGCTCTCGTCGTAGAGCCAGGTCCGCCGTACCTCTTCATGGATCGCGACCGTAATCCTGCTGGTCGCGTCCGGCGTTACCTCGGCCGGGACCGGGCCGGGCCAGGGCAGCGTAGCTGGCCGCCACGCCGCGCGGTGCACTTCTACCCTGGCGTCAAGCTCGCCTGCTCTGACGCTGCGGACCCGGTAGCCGGTCGGCAGTGCCGGAACTTCGGGCCCGGCATCGCGGAACATCCCGGTGACCGGATCGGCATCCCGGTCGAGCGAGAACCCCGCCTCTGTAACCGCCGACCGCACCGTCTCGTCGCCGTCATACACGGCGACCTTCAGCTCCCCCGCGCCCGCCGCCTGCACGGCCCACTCCAGTAGCGCGACGGCCGCTTCCGGGCGGGCCGGGTCAGCCTGGAGCTCCAGTTCGCCGTCGGCCAGGCAGGCCCACCCGGCTACGCCGCTGTCGTCGGCGACTTTTACCTCTGCGGGCAGCTGGCCGGTAGCCGCCGTCCAGCCAAGGCCGCCGGCGTGCGGCCCGCACGGCCAGAGTCGGCTCGCGAGCTGCTGCATGGCCTTGGTATCCGCCGGGCCATCCCAGTTACGAAGCCTCATGGGTCCGAGCGTGCCGCGCCAACATTCAGCTCCTCCCGTGCAGCCGTTACCGGCGTCGGCAACTTTGCAGGTTCGCCGGTCGGAGCGCAACGTAATTTCAGTCTCGGCTGGCCGGTCTCAGCGTCAGGAGGCTGCCTGGCGCGCGGACGTCACGAGCTTGGGGTCAAAGGCGGTCCCCTCCACCATGACCACGAGGTTCGCCAGGTATCCGACGGTCGCCGGGTCGGCGTCGCAGGCCCCGTCGACCAGCCGGCCGAGCCACCAGCCGTCGACCATGCCTGTCGCCGCCAGCCCCTCGAGCAGATGCGGTTCGCTCCGCCAGTGCGCAAGCACGAGCCTGGCGAGAGCGGACTGACCCGCACCCGGTCGGCCATCGCCGGCGAGTCGCTGGCTGATCTTGTGCACAACCCTTTTTCCCGTAACGGGGTATGACCGAGCCCGGCCGAGCACCGTCGGCCTAGCCAGCCTGGCCGGGATGTAACCCGAGCCGAGCGGAAGCCGGGCGAGGTCGGCGTCGAGATCGGCAAGGACGGCGGCCATGAACCTGGAGTTCCGCTTGAGCCCCGGCGGGCAGGCCCTGGCCACTGCCACAAAGTCGGGGTGCAGCAGCGAACTCAGCAGCGTCCGCTCGGTGCTGCTCGCGGAAAGACGCAGGCCAGCCCACCGGACTACGCGTTCGCGGGTATAGAACTCGTCGGTGGCAGTCAGCCAGTCGCATCGATAGCCGGTCAAGGTGTGCTGCACGCCGCTGAGCGCCGTGCTCCGGACCCAGGGGGCTAGCTCGGCACCGAAGCAAGCGGCGTCGACTGCCTCGTTGGCCATCATCCGCCACCGGACCAGCCTGGCGGTCAACGCGGCGCTGGCCTGCCGGTGCTGCCGCTGGCCGAGGTAGTAGAAACCGCGGCCAATCTCACCGCCGGCTCCGTGCGCGCGCGGCTGCACGCCGATCCGATCCTCGACCCAGTCGAGCACGCCATGCGCCACGGGGTTGGCCGAGCAGTCGTCCCTGATCGCGGACCGGCGAACGAGCGCCCACGCTGCCGCAGGCGTCAGCTCCTCGAGCGGCGTCAGCGGCAGTACCCGGTGATCAAGCCCGGTGATGGCTGCCAGCTGGCGGGCGATCGTGGCGTCCCTGGTGCCCGGTGTGTCCACCGTGACGGCCTGCAGGTCGGACCGCCGGGACGGGGGGATGGCGGCCAGCAGGATCCTGGAGTCCAGGCCGCCAGAGAGCTCGATCACCGCATCGCCGAACTCTTCGGCTGTCCACTCGCCGCATGCGCGCAGCACGCCAGCGACCTTGCTGGCGGGGGCGGCGGTGGCTGCCGGGACCTGCGTGAGCGTGCCAGGCTCCGGCCACGGATCGGCATACTGGGTCACCCGCACCCGCCCGTGCCGCAGGGCGCAGATCCCCGCCGCCCGCACCTTGTGTATGCCGGAGAAAGGTGAGCTGGAGCCGAGATGGAATCCGAGCATGCTGCGCACGGCGAGCGCTTCGGAGTGCGGCGCCGCCGCCGCGCAGCAGGCCAGCGCGAGCGCTGAGGTCGAAAGGCCAGCCCAGCCCTCGCCCTGATGCCAGTACAGGTGCCGGCAGCCCATGCGATCGGTCGCCGCGATCAGCGGGCGGTCCGAGCCCACGCAGGCCACCACCGCGAAGGGCGGCGTTATCCCGCTCAGCACGCGCGCGGCCGCCGGATCGAGAACCACTGGATACCGGGGCCGTAGCGCCAGCAGTTGGCTGAGCCGGGCCGCCAGGGCTGCTGGCTCTGGCGTCCGGCTCAGCAGCGCGGTGAAGCTGTCGTCCGTGTAAGCCTCGATCCACGGCTGCGAGCCGTTCAGCCACACCCGCGTACCGCCGCCGACCGTCAGGGGAGCCTCGTCGGTCAGCATCGCGGCCGCGGCATCGACCCGGCCCTCCCCGCCCGGCTTATCGGGCGCGGGCTCGGAGCCGGACTCGCAGGAGATGGCGAGGAAGGCCAGCGGCAGCCGGGCGGACGCGAATCCGGTTTCCGGACCGGGCTGGCCGGTGTCAGTACTCAAGGCGACTGCTCCCCATCCATGCTGCATTATGACAAACAACGTGTTTACTGATGCATTTAGGACGACGAAACAAGCTTGCATCCTACGTGCATTCCTGATCAACAGCAGACACTAACTCGCTTTGCCGGCCGACACCGGCGATAAAGACAAATCACTTAGATTTCAGGAGTGTGCACCTGATCATCGAGAATGAGCCATTTGTCGGCGCAGAGCGCTCTGAACTGGTGCGATCCGAGCACTCGGAAGGTGCGCCCATCATTATGAAAGTTCGCACTGCGGATGTCTACGACCTATTCTGGGTCGTCAGTCAATAACCGCTAACGGGCGAAACCCGTTTACCTGGGCGCGAAGTAGATGATGGCGACGCCGACCAGCACGACCGCTGCGCCCACCCAGTCGTAACGGTCGGGCCGGAACCCGTCGACCCCCCAGCCCCACAGCAGCGAGGCGACGACGAAGATCCCGCCGTAAGCGGCGTAGATCCGGCCGAAGTCCGAACTGCGCTGCAGCGTCGGGATGACGCCGTAGACCACAAGCACGATCGCGCCGATTACGCCCAGGACGACCGGCGCTCCCTCGCGGAGCCACTTCCAGATCAGGTAGCCCCCGCCGATCTCGGCTAGCCCCGCCGCGATGAACAGTCCGATAGCGCGGGCAGTATTCATGCGGCGATTCTCGCGCGTCAGCCTGGGCCGCACCGGCAGGGGTGGCAAGAACCCGCGGGCAGTTCGGACGGAAATATCAGTTGACGGTGGACCTGGGCCCTGGGCAGGATGCTCGATCGTGGCTAAGAAGATCTCCCTCGCTGACAAGCCGACTCTGCCGGGCGAGAAGGTCCTGCTGCGTCCGGTCGAAGCCGCTGACGTGGCCCTCGCGCTTCAGCCCGACCCGGAAGGCGACATGCTGACCGGCAGTCACCCGCGCGGTCTTACGGTCGAGCAGCGGGAGACCTGGTATGCCACCAGGGCCGACTTCGATGACCGGCTCGACCTGGCCGTGGTCGACCGAGCAACCGGCCGCTTCGCCGGCGAGGTCGTCCTCAACGAACTTGACCCCGACAATCAGTCCTGCAACTTCCGTATCCTCCTGTTCTATTCGCAGAACCGGAACCGTGGGCTCGGCACGGAGGCGACCAGGCTGATCATCGCGCACGCTTTCGAGACTGTCGGCTTGCACCGGGTCGATCTTGAGGTCTACGCCTACAACCCGCGAGCCCGCCGGGTGTACGAGAAGGCCGGCTTCGTGTACGAGGGAACGAAGCGACAGTCGCTGCTATGGGACGGGGCGTGGGTCGATGCCCACGTCATGTCGATCCTCGCCGACGAGTGGGCCGTGCACCACGGCTACCCCGGCCTGCCCGCCGCCGTAGTCAGCTAGATCGGCCGGTTGCGTCCGAGGCCGTGTCATCCGGCCCGGCCCGTGGGCCTGCTCCCGGCCGGCGCTCCCGCTGGCAGTTGGCTCAGGTGCCGGGCGAGGAACTCCAGTGCCCGCGGCACCGCGTCGGCCCGGTTCGCGCGCTTGGCCAGGCCGTGGCCCTCGTCGCCGTAGACCAGCAGGTGGCACTCGCGCCCGCGGCTGGTCATCGCCGCGTGGATCTGCTCAGCTTCGCCCAGCGGTACTCGCGGATCGTTGGCGCCGTGGATAAGGAACAGCGGCGCGCGGATGTCATCGATCCTGGTCAGCGGCGAGACCGAGTGCAGGAACTCGCGGTTGCTGGCGAGCGTGCCGTACTCCCGCTCCCGGTACGCCCTGCGGTAGGCCGAGGTGTTCTCCAGGAACGTGACGAGCGAGGCTATGCCGACGATGTCGACCCCGGCCGCCCACAACTCCGGCTGGAACGCCAGCCCCGCCAGCACCATGTAACCGCCATAGGACCCGCCCCACAGTGCGGCACGGGACTGGTCGAGTCCGAGCTTGGGCAGGTACGCGTGCAGCGCGGCGAGATCTGCGACCGAATCCAGGCGACGGTGCACGTCGTCGGCGGAGTACCAGCGCTTGCCGTAGCCGGTAGACCCGCGCACGTTAGGCACGAGCACGGTGTGCCCGGCCGCGGCCAGTACCTGTACGTAGGTGTTGAACGACTGCAGGGCCTGCGCTTCCGGGCCGCCGTGCACAACCAGGACGGCCGATCCGGCCAACTCGCCGCCGGCGGCGAGCGGATCAGCGCTCCGGTACACCATGCACGGCACGGTCTCGCCGTCCGGGGTGGGCACCCGGTGCAGCTCGGGCACGGCGGGCCGGCCGTCGCCGAACACTCGGGCCGAGTGCGTCAGCTGGCGCACCGAGGCCCGTCCGTGGCCGCGGACTTGCTCGGCGAGCAGTACGTCGCTGGGAAGCTCGGCTCCGCTGAGGGTCATGGCGATGGTCGCGGAGTCGGCCGCCCACCGGGGCCCGGGCACGCGGTCGGTCACGCTGCCCGCCGCCGGCAGCGGCACTTCCCCGATGTGCGCGCCGGTGGCCGCGTCGTGGAGCGCCAGCCGCGAGGCTCCGTCCTCGTTCCGCTCCACGAGCACGACCGCGCCGTCCGGGGATGGCCAGCCGGTCAGGTCCGTGGCGTCGTCGGTTACCAGCCAGGTCAGCTCGCCGGTCGCCACGGTGTACCTGGCGACCGCGGTGAACTCCCGGTCATTGTTCGAGCTGAGGTACAGGGCGGCGCTATCCGGCGACCAGGCCAGCGAGCCGTTCATGGCCGGCGCGTCGGCCGCGGTGATCTCGGACATCCGCTCGTGACCGGCCGGTACCCTGAGGTCCACCAGGACCACGTGCGAGGATGCCGCAGTGACCTTCGACAGGACGGTGAGCGCCAGCCACCGGCCGTCGGGAGAGATCGCCGCCTCGTCGAACATCGCGTCGGCCAGGACCATCTCCCGCTCCGAGCCGTCGGCAAGCTGGCGAATGACCGGGTCGAAATCCACCCCGTTCCGCCTGTTCACGAAGTAGCAGATCTGCCCTGGCCGCACGTCGGCGAGCATGTGCATGAAGTCGGGGTCACGCACCAGCGGTTCCAGGTCGGCCGGCCCGGCCGGCTGCCCGGACGGCAGCGGCAGCCGGAGCAGGGACAGCTGGTGTCGTTCGTTCCCGCCGTCATCGTGGGAGACGATCACGGCGCGCTCGCCCGGCAGGTAGCGGCCGGAGCAAGCACCGGGAAGCGCGGTCAGCGGCGTGCTCGTGCCGTCGGCCAGGATCTCGACTAGCTGCGTGGACCCAGAGTCGTCGCTCCCGGCCAGTACGCGGCCGGATGGATCCAGGTCAAATGCCTGGTAGAGGCGGACGTCAAGAAGCTTCGTGGGGTTGAGTGCCATATCGGTACATTCTCATACCAGGACGGAACGGGGTGTGTCCAGGCCGCCCAGGTTCGATGGAACGGGCCGGACCGGCCTGGTGTGGGGCGCCTGCAGTCAGGCAGCGCCCTGGCGCGGTCCGCCTGACCGGCGGAACATGCCAACGACCCGCAGGACTGAGCCAGGCAGGAACGACCCGAGTACCCCGAACGTGGCGCCAATCAGTGCCACCATGCCGATCTGGCCGCCGCCGATGTGACTGCCCAGCCATGCACCGAGCCCGGCGCAGGCCGCAACCACGACGACTATCCAGGCGCCTATTCGCTGCCGCTGCACATCGACATACTGGCATCCCCGGCCCGGTCCTGCGCTGCCGGCCCGGTTCTCGGGCTGCCCGGCAGGCGGCCCCGGAGAGGCTGGGATCTAGGCTTGCCCCATGTTGCAAGCTGATGAGCAGTCCGCCCGACATGTGGCGGCCCGTGCGCTTCTCGACCGGTTCCCGGTGATTGACGGGCACAACGACCTCGCGTGGGCACTACGCGAGGCCGGCTGCCTCGATCCGGCCAAGACCGATATCGCCGCGTCTGTTGCCTTCACCCAGACCGACCTGCCTCGACTGGCCGCCGGCGGCGTGGGCGCGCAGTTCTGGTCCGTCTGGGTGCCTGCGGAGCTACAGGGCGATGCCGCCGTGGCGACCACGCTCGAGCAGATCGATTTGGTCCGACAGCTGATCGCCCGCTATCCGGACGCGCTGGAGCTCGCCCTGACGGCCGATGACGTGCGGCGGATCATTGCGGCCGGCCGGCTCGCCTCGCTGATCGGGGCCGAAGGCGGCCACTCGATAGCCTCGTCGCTCGGGGTCCTGCGGACCCTGTTCCGGCTGGGCGTCAGGTACATGACACTCACCCATAACCTCAACGTGCCGTGGGCTGACTCGGCCACCGATAGTCCGGCCGCCGGCGGGCTCACCGAGTTCGGTCGCGAGGTAGTGCGCGAGATGCAGCGGCTCGGCATGCTCGTGGACCTTTCGCACGTGGCCGCCACCACCATGAGCGATGCCCTGGATATCGCCGAGGCGCCGGTGATCTTCTCGCATTCGTCGGCCCGAGCCGTGTGCGATCACCCCAGAAACGTGCCCGACGACATCCTGGCCAGGCTGGCCGGCAACGGCGGCCTCTGCATGATCACGTTCGTGCCAGCGTTCGTCTCGCCGGCCTGCCGGGACTGGGCTCTGGAGCTGCAAGCGGAGATGGAGCGGCGCGGCCTGGACCACCGGGACATCGCCAGCCGGAACGAGCTGAGGCAGGAGTGGCTGGCAAGCCACCCGAGACCGACCGCGACGCTGCGGGACGTGGTCGCCCACGCCGAGCATGTGCGCGAGGTAGCCGGGATCGACCATATCGGCGTCGGCGGAGATTACGACGGGGTTGACAGGCTGCCCGAGGGCCTGGCGGACGTGTCGTGCTACCCGGCCCTCATCGCCGCGCTGCTTGATCGCGGCTGGTCGGAGCAGGACTGCGGCAAGCTGGCGAACCAGAATCTGATCCGGGTGCTGCGCGAAGCCGAGGTGGCAGCCGGGCTGATCAGCGCTCGGCGCGCACCATCGGCGGCGCGGATCGAGGACCTGGACGGCGCGGTACCTGCCGACGCCTAGGCGCAAGCACGGATGACCAAACGCAGGCAGGACCTATCATCGCGAGGATGGAGGTTCGGCAACTGCGCTACTTCGTGGCCGTGGCCGAGGAGCTGAACTTCGGCCGGGCCGCCGCCCGCTCAGACGTGCTTGTACACGACCTGGCTGACTTCGCCGGCCCGCTGGCCGCGGAACTGACCGGAGTTCCGTACGCGACCTGCGGGTACGGCCCGCTGCCCGAGCCGGAGACGGCCGACATCGCCGCGACCGGAGCGGGTCCGCACTGGGCGGCCCCGGCCTGGATCCGTCGGCCGGGCGGCTCTAGCGCTCGCTCTACCTCGATCCGTGCCCGCCGAGCCTGCAAGTGCCTGCGATCGCAACGGTCCGCCGCCGCGTCCCGGTCAGGCCCGAGCATGCCGAGGCTGCAGCGGGCGACAGTTCGCCAGACTGGCTCGACTCGCTCCCTGCGCGTCCTACCGTGCACCTGTCTTTCGGCACCATCTGGAACCAGGACCGGTCGGTGTTCCGCACCGTGCTTGACGCCCTGGCAGTCCGGCCGGTCGAACGTCGTAGTCGCGCTCGGACCCGGCCGGGACCCGGCTGTGGTCGGCAGACAGCCCGCCGACGTGCACGTTCGCAGCTTCATTCCTTATGCGCAGCTGCTGGCTCGCTGCGATCTAGTCGTGTGCCATGGCGGCGCCGGGTCGGTCCTCGGCGCGCTAACGGCCGGCCTGCCCCTGCTCGTCCTGCCACAGGCTGCCGACCAGTTCTATAACGCGGCGCGGGTGGTCGCGGCCGGAGCTGGACTGTGCCTGCAAAGGGCCGATCTCACGGCGCAGGCGGTGGACCGCGCGGTGCAGCAGCTGCTTGATGACGTCAGCTATCGCGCCGCCGCACGGTCGATCGCGGCGGAGGTCGCCGCGATGCCGACAGCAAGCTCCGCCGTCTCGGCCATCACCGCGCTGGTCCATCGCGCTCCCGGCCGGGAGTAGACCAGGCGCTGCGCCCGATGCTCAGCTGAACTTGGTGTGGGGTCTGCGCTGGAGTTCGCCGTCGACGAATACGTCGACCTGCTCGTCGTAGAACGCGGCCAGCCCGGCGATCTTCTGGCTCTCCGGCAGCGGCGTCCGGTAGATCCAGACGATGTCCTCGTGCACTCCGCTGCCTGTGTCGACCGACCAGTAGCTGGCTGTGCCCTTGTACGGGCAGCCGGTCTGGCTGGCGGATGGCCGGAGCAGATCCGTCCTGATGTCGCTGAGCGGCAGGTAGTACCGCGGCGGCAAGCCGGTCTCGAATAGGATCCGCGGGCTCCGGGAGTCGGCCACGGTCACGCCGTCGATCGCAATACGCACGTGCCTGGAGCTGGCCAGGATGTCGATCCTGGTGTACGGGCTGCGTGCGTGCACGTAAACCGGCTCGTCCTCCTCCAGCCATTCGCTCATCGCTTGCCAGTCGAACCGCACGCAGTCGCGGAGCCGGGAAACGGGGGCCGCGGGGTACCTGCGGGCGGCATTCTCGGCCGTCGCGGTCGCCACCTTCACGGTCATGACTTGCGCCTCGCCAAGCTCCGGCACCGAGTCCGCCCCGGCCGGGATAAGCTCGGCCCGCACGTCAGCGGCCGGTATGTAGTAGACGGGGTAGTAGGGGATCTCCCACACCAGTAGCGCCCTGGTGGTGTCGGCGACGAGCTCGCCGGCGAGCAGCACCCGGATGCGCTTGCGAGATAGCTCCACCCGGATGGTCCTGGCTTGCGCCTCGGTCATGTTCGGCCTCCGAAGGGTAGTCATCGCCCAGATGGCGTGCACTGGCTTCCGCAGTAGCTCAGCGGAGAGCCCAGATGTTCCCGCGAGCGGAGGGCTGTAGCGTCGAGTCATGCGACTAGGCGTGCTCGACGTCGGATCGAACACCGTGCACCTGCTCGTGGTCGATGCCCACCAGGGCGGGCGGCCGATCCCCGCGTTCTCGCACAAGGCGGAGCTGCGGCTGGGTGACCACCTCGATGCCGATAACCGGCTGGACGACGGTTGCGCCCAGCAGTTGCGGGAGTTCGTGGTCGAGGCCCTGCAGGTAGCCGAGGACAAGGGCGTGCATGAGATGCTCGCGTTCGCCACCTCGGCAGTCAGGGACGCGGTCAACGGGGACGAACTGCTGGCCCTGATCGAGGCGGAGACCGGCGTCACGATTCGCGTGCTGCCAGGACCGGACGAGGCGCGGCTGACGTTCCTTGCGGCCCGCCGCTGGTTCGGCTGGTCGTCAGGCCGGCTGCTGCTGCTGGACATCGGCGGCGGCTCGCTGGAGGTCGCGGCCGGACACGACGAGGAGCCCGCGTGCGCGGTGTCGCTGCCGCTCGGCGCCGGGCGGCTGACCAGAGACTGGCTGCCCGGCGACCCGCCATCCGCCGACGAGGTGCGCAAGCTGCGCAAGCACGTCCGGGCGGAGATCGCCGACAGCGCAGGCGTCCTGCTGCGAGACGGGCCAGCCAACCACGCGGTGGCAACGTCCAAGACGTTCCGGCAGCTCGCGCGGATCGCCGGGGCGGCGCCGTCCAGCGACGGGCCGTACGTGAAGCGGGTACTCAAGCACAGCGATGTCACGGCTATCGCCGAGCGGCTGGCACAGACCACCGAAGCGGAGCGGACGGCGATGCCCGGCGTGTCGATGGGGCGCGCGGCGCAACTGGCGGCGGGCGCGATTGTGGCCGACGCGGCGATGGACCTGTTCAGCCTGCCCGTGCTGGAGATCTGCCCGTGGGCGCTGCGGGAGGGAGTCATCCTGCGCCGGCTGGACATGCTGTCCAGCTAGCAGCGGCTCGTCCGGTTGGCGCAGCGCGGGCTCCGGCTAGTCAGGGATGATCGCAATCCCGTTGGCCGTGTCGTCGCTGTCGCCGGCCCTGGCGGCTTCAGGAACCCTCGGCCCCTGACCGTGGTGCCCGTTCCCGTTGCCAGGCTGCGCGGGCCCTGGGTGCTGGCCCGGCTGTGGCTGCTGGCCGCCCGGCTGGCCCGGCTGTGGCTGCTGGCTTTGCTGAGTTTGCTGAGTTTGCTGACCGGCTGGGCGCTGGCCGGCTGGCTGCGCCTGCGCTTGTCCCTGCCCGTGGCCAGACCCCGGCTGTCCCTGTCCCTGCGGAGTCCCGGCCGGTGGCTGGCCGCCCGCGTGCCTGCCCTCGGCGGCACCGCGGCCGCCCTGCTTCGGCTCCGCGGCGGCGCCCATCGCACCCGCCACCGACCTGGCCACCTCATCCTCCAGCGAGCCCCGGTCGGTCTCGCCGGCCACGAGAGTTGTCACCACGTCACGGATTTCGGTCAGCCGCCGAATCGCCTCGGTGTGCCGCGACATGAGCAGGTTCAGCCGCCGCTCGGCCCCGTCGTGGATGGCTGTCGCCCTCGCTGTCGCCTCGTCAAGCTGCTGCTTAGCCTGCGCCTTAGCGGTAGCCACGGCGGTCTCGGACTGCTTGGTCGCGTCCGTAAGTACCTGCTGGGCATCCGTGGCGGCGCTCTTGCGGGTCTTCTCTGCCTCGCTCTTCGCGGTCGCGACAGTGGTCTCGGCCTGCTCCTGCGCGGCGCTGAGCATGCGCTCGGCTTGCTCCTGGGCCTCGGCGCGGCTCTTGTCGGTATCTGCCTTGGCGTCGGTGCGCAGCTTCGTGGTATCGGCCTGCGCCTCGGAGCGGAGCTTGGCGATCTCTTCCTCGGCCCGGACGCGCTGCGACTTCGCCTCGTCGTCGGCGAGCTTGAGGATCTGGCCGATCCGCTCGCTGATCTCCTCATGCGGCGGTCGGCCGCCCGATCGTGCGGCCGACAACTCCAGCTTCAGCCGCTCGCTCTCGTCGAGTGCTTGGGACAGCCGGTCCTCGAGGTCCCGCTTGCCTTCCTCGAGACTGCGCAGATCAATCCGGAGTGCCGCGACGTACTCGTCCACGGCCCGGCGGCTGTAACCACGCATCTCCCGCTCGAACTGGTCGTCGTGTCCCAAGTCTGCGGAGAGATGGCTGTGCTCGCTCATGGTGTCACCCGTCAAGTTCACTGAGGCCGGGTGCCTGTGTGGCCGCGAGCTGTGGCTTCAGCCTCGAGGGCACCCTAATTCTTGCTGTCTGGCTGTGCCACGCTTAGCCGGAGAACTGCGGGATCGACGGCCACCGGACGCAACGCAGCGATTCAGCGATGTCGCGCATGACTCTGTCCCTAACCTCCCCCCACCGCAACCGAAACGATGTTTTGTCCGTTTTATTTGTTATTCATCGGCGTGATGTTCCCGAGTCGGGCGGGCGCGGATCGCACCGCCCGGCATCGCTGAAACAATCAGGTCGCGGACGGCCGGCGGTTTGTCGCGACGCGGCCTGGCCGGGGCTGGCCCCCGGCGCTGATGCGATCGAGAGCGGAGGCTGACGATGGATTCTCCGGCGCTGATCGGCTCGCTGGGAGAGGCTGCGCCGCGCATCCACCCGGAAGCCTGGGTCGCTCCGGGCGCCGTGGTGGTGGGAGACGTCATGCTTGGCCGGGCGGCCTCGGTCTGGTACGGCTGCGTGCTGCGGGCCGACGAGGCCGAGATAGTCGTCGGTGCCGAATGCAATATTCAGGATCTGTGCTGCCTGCACGTGGACCCGGCCGAGCCCGCGGTGCTCGAGGACCGGGTGAGCCTGGGTCACCGCGCCGTGGTGCACGGTGCCTACGTGGAGACCGGCACGCTGGTCGGCATCGGCGCGATCATTCTTGGCCGTGCCCGGATCGGCGCGGGCAGCCTGATCGCGGCCGGCGCTGTCGTTCCGCCAGGTACCAGCATTCCGGCCGGGGTCCTGGTGGCTGGAGTACCCGGCCGGATAATCCGCGAACTGACCGATGCCGACCGGCGGCTATTCGCCGAAACGGCAGCCGGTTACGTGGCCAGGGCCGACCGGCACCGCGTCGTGGACTGGAGCTAGTCGGCCCGCATGCCGGCCAGGTAGCTAGGGCGGGTGGTGCTGGAAATGATCCTGATTGGTCATGCGCGCTGGCTAGCCCGGCCGCTAGCCTGGATCGCAAGGCCCAGGTCCAGCAACCTCTTGTCGATGGGGGTGGTCGCGTTGCGAGACGACGTCGACCTGCGCTTCCACGACCGCGTGGCACTCGATGAGATAGAGCTATACGCGGAGGTGCTAAGCGCGGTAGCCGCCGCCGACGGTCCGCTCACCTCGGCCGAGATAGACGAGGTGCTGGGGCTCTGCCAGCCGGCGCGTTAAGGCGTGCCGCTGCTGACGTCGCTGGCGCGCGGCGCACGCGCTGCGGAGGGTCACGGCGGTCCCTGTTCGCCGCCGGGCCGCGAGTACATGACGTCGGTGCCCCAATGCGAGAAGCCGAGCGATTCATACAGGCCGATCGCGGCCGAGTTCGTTTCGTCCACGTACAGCATGACTTGCGCGAGGCCGCGGGCGCGCAGGTAACGCAAGCCGACCAGGGTGAGCGCGCGGCCGAGGCCGCTGCCGCGCTCGTCCGGATCTACTCCGACCACGTAAACCTCGCCGATGGCCTCGTGCCCGTGCGAACCGTCGTTGGCATCGCCATGGCCGCCATGGATCTTTGTCCAGTGGAAGCCGACGAGACGGCTATCGCGCTCGGCCAGAAAGAATCCGTCCGGATCGAACCAGGGTTCTCGCTCCCGCATGTCCAGGTCGGTGCGGGTCCAGGCGCCCTGCTCGGGATGCCGGGCGAACGCCCGGCGGTTGAGGCGGACCCAGGCATCCTCGTCCTGGCCTGGCCGGAAGGTTCGTATCCGCACGCCGTCGGCCACTTGCGGCCTGCCGATCCTGGTCTGCAGCGAGCGGCGCATCTGCCACAGCGCACGGGCCCGGCTGAAGCCGGCCGCCGCGGCCAGCTGCGCCGCGGCCTGCAGTTCGCCATGGGCCCACAGCCGCAGTCCCGCGTGCCCCGCCTCGGCGACCAGGGCCTGGCCAAGAATCAGCCCGAGCCCATGTCGGCGGCTGGCGGGATCGATAACCATCTCACCGGCCGGCCCCTCGACCGGGTCGGTGGGATCGAGATGCGCGTAGCCGACCAGCTGCCCGCCGCGCCAGAGCAGAATGTTGCGAGCCCGCGAGTCGCCGCCGTAGCGCAGATGGAGCATCACGTGCTCAGACAGCGGGCTCAGGCCGTCTTCGTCGGCGGCGCGCTGTACCAGGGCGAGCACCTGCGCCGCCTGGCCGCCCGGCAATTGGCCGCTCGCCGTGACCTGGATGTCGCCCGCCTCCGGCGGCTGGTTACCTCTCGGCACGGACCATGCCCGGCGGGTTGCCAGCACCCGAACGCTGGACGGGCCGTTCCGCGCCCGGACGGCCGTTGCCTCCAGCGACGGCCGGTGACGGCTGGTCCGAGCCGGAAGCCTGCTCTGGGCCAGAGCCTGGGCGGGTCTTCGCGGGCACAAACCGATAGCCGACATTACGCACCGTGCCGATCAGCTCCTCGTTGTCCGCGCCGAGCTTGGCGCGCAGCCGCCGGACGTGCACGTCGACGGTCCTGGTGCCGCCGAAGTAGTCGTAACCCCACACTTCCTGCAGCAGCTGCGCCCTGGTAAAGACCCGGCCCGGATGCTGGGCCAGAAACTTCAGCAGCTCGAACTCCTTGAAGGTCAGGTCGAGCACGCGGCCGTTCAGGCGGGCGGAGTAGGTGGCCTCGTTGACCACCAGCCCGCCGGAGCGGATCTCGTTCGGCGGCTGGCCCATAGCCTGCGCTGACCGCCCGATGGCAAGCCGGAGCCGTGCCTCGACCTCGCCAGGGCCCGCGGTGTTCAGGACAAAGTCGTCTGCACCCCAGTCGGCAGAACTTGCGGCCCAGCCACCATCGGTCACAATGACGAGCACGGGAAACTCGCTGGCAGCCGAGCGCAGCAACCGCAGCACCCGCCTTGCCTGCATGAGGTCGCGTCGCGCGTCGATGAGGACGGCGTCCGGCGGCGGCCTGCTGGCGGCGACCTGCTCGGCCGCCGCCGGCGCTACCCGCACCGAGTGCGGTAGCAGGCTGAGCGACGGCAGGATGTCGGCCGACGACTCTCGTGCGCTGGTGAGCAGCAATACATTGCTCAACCGGTGCCACCTCCGGCCTCGGCGTCATCCGCCGGGAGTAGTCCCATCGGTCTGAAGGATGCACGCCCGGGTCGTCGTCGGCAGGGCTCGCTATTTGCGAGGATAGCTGACATGGCGACAGTGACCTTGCGGTACTGGGCAGCAGCGAAGGACGCGGCCGGGGTCGCGGAGCAGACTGTCACGGCGGAGACGCTCGCGCTCGCGCTGGCGGCGGCGGGTGAATCTGATGCCACGGCCCGGCTGCGGCCGGTGCTTGAGCGGTCGTCCTTCCTGATTGACGGGCAACCGGTCGGGCGGCGGGCAGCCGAGTCCGTGCAGCTCAGCGATGGTGCCGTGATCGAGGTGCTGCCGCCTTTCGCGGGCGGCTGACAGCCGCGGGCGCGCCGGGCGCCTGCCTGTCCGCATGCCGCGCTGGGCCGATCGTGAACCGATACCGCATTGGGGACGTTTTACGGGCATGGCAGGCCTCGGAAGTGCCGGAGCCAAGAATTCTCGCCGTAGCCCATCGGACGAGGATCTGATCCGCGCGCTTTACACCGAGCACGCTGGACCGCTGCTCAGGTACGCGATGCACCTGATGAGCGGTGACCGCCAGCGCGCGGAGGACATTGTGCAGGAGACGCTGTTGCGCGCCTGGCAGCATCCTGAGGCCATAGCCGACCGCCCCGCCAGGCCATGGCTATTCGCCGTGGCCAGGAACCTCGCTATCGATGCATATCGCGCGAAGCGCGCACGGCCCCACGAGGTGGGTGAAGCCGCGCTCGAGGTGCTGCCGGGTCCCGATGACGCAGAGCGCGCGCTGGAATCCTGGGCCGTCGCGGACGCGGTCAGCGCGCTGCGGCCCGAGCATCGCGGAGTGCTGCTGGAAACCTATTACCGGGGCAAATCCGTTGCCGAGGCAGCAGTTGCTCTCGGCATACCGGCTGGAACAGTGAAATCAAGAACCTTTTATGCACTCCGGGCTCTGCGGCTGGCACTGGAAGAAAGGGGGCTCGCGCCATGACTATGACAGGTGCCGGCAGCCCCGAATGCCGGGAAATGCGCATGCTGCTCGGCGTGTATGTGGTGGGTGCGATCGACCCCGCTGAGCGGGCGCTTGTGGACGAGCACCTTGGCCAGTGCGCCGCGTGCCGGGACGAACTGGCCGGCCTGGCTGGCCTGCCCGCGATGCTCAGCCGGGTACCCGCAGCGGATGTGGCCAAGCTCGGGCTGAGTGTTACCAGGCTGCCGGAGTCGGCTGAGCCATCACCTGAGCTGCTGAACTCCCTGCTCAGGCGCGTGGCGGTCCGGCGCAGGACGCGCATGTGGCGCGGCGTCGCCGCAGCCGCTGCTGCCGCCGTGATCGCGATCGGAGGCACCACCGCGGTAATGGAGCTCACCGGGCATGGCTCAGGCCATCCCGCCGTCGAGGTCGCCACCGGAGCGGATGCGGCCAATGGCATCACAGCGGTCGTCGACTACTCGCCGGCCGCCTGGGGAACCGCCATGCGGGTGCAGGTGACCGGCATCAAGGCGGGCACCTTCTGCCACTTCTGGGTGATAACCAAGAACGGCAGGTCGGCCGCCGGGTCGTGGACCGTCACCTCGAGCCTGTATGGCTCCGACCCCTGGTACCCGGCGTCTTCGCGAGTGGCTCCGGGCTCGGTACGGGCGTTCCAGGTCACAGCGGGCACCAAGACCCTGGTGAGTATTCCCGCCACCTGAGTCGGGAATTATGTCGGCCCGCTCTGTGCTACTACCGCCGTGACATCCGGACTCATCGCCCTCATCGCGGTTCTGGCCTGCGCGCTCGCAGCCGGCGTTGCGTGGCGCCGGACCAACGGCCGGATGCGAACCGTCGGCGGCCCGGCCAGATCGGCCCCGGCCGCCGCGAGCGCGGACGATTCGCGCTTGACCGGCGAGCAGCTCGGCGGCCCGCTCGGCGAGCGGGCCACGCTGGTGCAGTTCTCATCCGCCTTCTGCGCCCCGTGCCGGGCTACCCGGCAGGTCCTGACCGACGTCGCCGGGATGACCGAGGGGGTCGCGTTCATCGAGGTGGACGCCGAGTCGCGACTCGACCTTGTGCGCAGCCTGAGCGTGCTGCGAACTCCGACGGTACTTGTCACCGACGGCGCCGGGCGGATTGTCAAGCGAGCCTCTGGCCAGCCGCGCAAGGCCGACGTGATCGCCGCGGTCGGAGACGCGGTGGGGGCGAATATGCCGACATATTCGATCGGTAATGAAGATAGTGACATCGGCCGCCGCCGCGCATAGCATCGGCTACGTGCCTGCACGCAAGAGCGCCGACGGACGTGGCCGCTGCCCGTTGCCGCGGCTCGCGCTCACCAAGCGCCGCGCGGTCGACTTCTGCCGCGTATGCACTGACCGGTGTCCGGATGCGGTGCGGTGCCGGGTCATGACGACCGGGCACTGACAGGCAATCGCTGTGGGCCGTCTGGGCCAGCTCGCGGGTTTTCGGACCAGGTGGCGGCCCTAATCACTACCCAGGGGAGCGCGGGGCGGTAACCCGCTAAATCCGTTCCTGAGTACTGCCGCAGAAGGCTGAGGGACCAGACAGATGCAAATCGATCCGCGCGGGCCGCGCTTCGGTGCGCTGGTCACGATGGTGGTGTTCGCCGTCGTGCTCGTCACGGGGAACGTGTGGCTGCTGGCGTGGCAGGCGCTCGTCTTCGCGGCAGGCACGCTTTTCGGTTTGCCCTACTCGCCCTATGGCCTGATTTACCGCTGGCTGATCAGGCCGCGCCTCGGCCCGCCGGCCGAGCTGGAGGCGGCGGCCCCACCACGGTTCGCCCAGGCAGTTGGCCTTGTCATCAGCGTGGTCGGCATTGCGGGCTACGCCGCGGGAGTGCAGCCCCTGGGCATGGCGGCAGCAGCGGCTGGTCTGGTAGCCGCTGTGCTGAACGGCGTATTCGGCCTTTGCCTGGGGTGTGAGATGTATGTGGCGATCCGACGTATCTGGCCGGGCTTGGCTGGAGCCGGCCGCAACTGAACCTGACCAAGAATTACAAAGAGGAGGATTTACCTATGAGCCGTTCCGACGTCCTGGTGGACGCTGCCTGGGTCGAGGCCCATAACGGCGACCCTGGCATCGTCCTGGTCGAGGTCGACGAGGACACCAGCGCCTATGACAAGGGTCATATCCGCGGCGCCGTGAAGATCGACTGGAAGAAGGACCTGCAGGACCCGGTGCGCCGGGACTTCGTAGACAAGGCCGGGTTCGAGGCGCTGCTGTCCGAGCGCGGCATCTCCAACGACGACACGGTGGTCCTGTACGGCGGCAACAACAACTGGTTCGCCGCCTACGCCTACTGGTACTTCAGGCTGTACGGGCACAACGACGTGAAGCTGCTCGACGGCGGCAGGAAGAAGTGGGAGCTGGAATCACGGGAGCTGGTCACCGAGGTGCCGCACCGGCCCGCCACCCAGTACTCCGCCCAGGACCAGGACACCTCGATCCGGGCGTTCCGCGATGAGGTAGTGGCCGCGATCGGCAACCTCAACCTGATCGACGTTCGCTCGCCCGACGAGTTCGCCGGCCGCCTGCTGGCACCGGCCCACCTCCCGCAGGAGCAGGCTCAGCGCGGCGGTCATGTGCCGACGGCCAAGAACGTGCCGTGGTCCAAGGCGGCCGAGGAGGACGGCACCTTCAAGAGCGACGACGCGCTTCGCGCGCTTTACGCCGATGCGGGCGTGGATTTCGGCACCGACACCATCGCCTACTGCCGGATCGGCGAGCGGTCGGCGCACACCTGGTTCGTGTTCCACGAACTGCTCGGCCAGCAGAACGTCAAGAACTACGACGGGTCCTGGACCGAGTACGGATCGCTGGTCGGCGTTCCGATCGAGCTTGGGGATGGGTCATGACCGGCGCTACCGAGGCAGGACAGGCCGCGGCCGACGGCTGCGGCGCGCCGGCCGGAGCACCCATGGTGACCTCGGCCGGAAACCAGGCGGTCGTTCAGGGCAAGGTAACCCAGAACGGGTCACCGGTATCGATCGGCTACGCCCGGCTGCTCAACTCTGGCGGCGAGTTCGTCGCCGAGGTCCCGCTCGCGGCCGACGGCGGATTTCAGTTCTTCGCCGCCCCCGGCGACTGGACGCTACGGGTGCTCGCGCCTGGCGGGATCACGGCCGAGCGTGGCGTGAGCGCCGCTATCGGCGAGATCCGCACCCTCGAGGTTGCCGTCTAGCCAAGTCACGGACCTGGCAATCCAGGCGGGGCGGCGCATCCGGGCCGATACCGGTGCGCCGCCCCGACCTCGTTCCGCTACTTGCCATCTGCTCGTCGCTTTACCAGACACCCTCCGTTCAACTGCTGTACACCTTCGCCTCCTAGAAAGGAAGCGGTCAGCGATCGGTCGGACGCGCTGATGATCATCGATAGTCAGAGGCGAGGCAGCAGAATGTCCACTGGGGCTGATCCGGTTCAGGCAGCGATCACGAGCCCGACGGTGGTACGCACGGCAACGGAGCAACGCGCGCAGGCTAACGGCGCCGTTGCCCTCAGCGCCGTCGACCTCACCCTCAGCTTCAGCAAACGCGCCATCCTCTCCAACATCACCACGGACGTTCACCGCGGCGCAGTGACCGCGCTGATAGGGCCGACTGGGTCAGGGAAGACTACGCTGCTGCGTACCTTCAACCGGATGAACGACAAGGTCAGCGGATACCACCACGCAGGCGATGTGCTGTTGGACGGGCATAGCATCTGGCATCCGGGCGTAGAGCTTATGTCCCTTCGGCGCCGCGTCGGCATGCTCTTCCAGCGGCCGAACCCGTTTCCGATGTCGATCATGGACAACGTGGTAGCAGGCGCCCGGGTGCACGGACTGGCCAGCCGGAACGAGCTTCGGCGCGTCGCCGAGGAGTATCTCAGCACAGTCGGCCTATGGGGCGCGGTCAAGGACCGGCTTAAGGATTCGCCGTTCCGGTTGTCCGGCGGTCAGCAGCAGTTGCTGTGCCTGGCCAGGGCACTGGCGATCCGGCCCGAGGTGCTTCTGCTCGACGAGCCAACCTCGGCTTTGGACCCGAATGCCACGGAATCAATCGAGGCCCTGATCAGGACGCTGGTCCCGAACCTCACCGTGGTAATCGTCACGCACAACATGGCCCAGGCTGGGAGGGTCTCAGACCGGGTCATCTTCCTCAACCAGGGCCGACTCGTAGAGACCGGCGAGACCAAGCAGATGTTCGAGAACCCGGCCGAAGATGAGACCGCTCGATACGTGGGCGGCCGCTTCGGCTAACACAGACCACCCGCACGGGAGGACAGCACTCCTCCCGCACGGGCGCCAAGGGCCGCGATAGCGGACCACAGTCGCACGCATCCGCGTGCGAGTCCTGTCGCGCACGCGTCAGCGTGCATAACTAAAGGAGTATTCCCAGGTGGCCAAGAAAATCCGCTTGGTATGTACAGCGGCCGCCCTGGTCCCGCTTACGGTTCTGGCGGCGGCATGCGGCTCAAGCTCACCTTCGAAGTCATCGACTTCCTCGTCGGCACCCGCAGCCAACGCGAGCGGGAAGTCGATCTCAGAGACCGGCAGCACGCTGCTGTTCCCTCTGTTTGGCGCCTGGCAGGCTGCGTACAGCACCGCCAACCCAAGCGTCACGATCACGTCGGGATCCACGGGCTCGGGCACGGGCGTCACGGACGCGGCGGAGGGCCTGGTGGACATCGGCGCGTCTGACGCCTACCTGTCCAGCTCCGACATGTCCCAGTACCCTGGCCTGCTGAACATCCCGCTCGCCGTGGCGGCCGTCGACGTGAACTACAACGTCAGCGGCGTGAAGAAGCCGCTCGACCTGAATGGCACGCTGCTCGCGCAGATCTACACCGGCAAGATCACGATGTGGAATGACGCGGCGATCGCCAGGCTGAACCCCGGTGTGACGCTGCCGGCTGAGAAGATCGTCACGCTGCACCGCGCAGACGGATCGGGCAGCACCTTCTTGTTCACGTCCTACCTGAACGCCCAGGACCCCAGCGCATGGTCGTCGTCCAACATTGGCACGACCATAACCTGGCCGTCTGTTCCTGGTCAGCTGGCCGAGACTGGCAGTGGCGGCATGCTCTCCGCGTGCGGCACGACCAAGGGCTGCATCGCCTACCTCGGCATCAGCTATCTGACCAAGGCGACAGCGGCCGGCCTTGGCACGGCATCGCTGGCCAACAAGGGCGGCAGTTTCGTCCAGCCATCGCCGGGGACGATCAGCACGGCGCTTGGCACCTTCGCGGCTGCTCCGGCCACCGGGGCCGAGTCGCTGATCGATGGCTCTTCCGGCTACCCGATCATCAACTACGAGTACGGGATCGTGAAGAAGACCCAGCCAAGCGCCGCCGAGGCCACGGCCGTCAAGGCGTTCCTGAACTGGATCATCACGACGGGCGACACCACGAAGTACCTGTCGACGGTCGGCTTTGTTCCGCTTCCGTCGTCGACTTCGTCGGTCTCGACTACCCTGATCAGCTCGATCTCGGGCTGAGCTGATGGCTGCCACCGCACCGACCGCGCGGCCGGACGGGGGGGCGGGTACCCCGCCCCTCCGCCGCCTCGGCGCCACGCTGCGCGCCAGCCTGCGCAACGGCGTCGTGATCCGCTGGCTTGGCCGCGGCGGTGCGGTGGTGCCGTTGCTCATGCTTGTTTTCGTGCTGACCCTGCTCGTCGTCAAGGCAATCCCGGCGATCAGGTTCAGCGGCCTTGACTTCATTACCGGGACCAAGTGGAACTTCGGGGCTCAGTACGGCGCCCCGGTGACAAGCGACGGCGTCACTCACCTGCCTGGCGAGCAGTTCGGCGCGCTGCCGGAGATCCTGGGGACGCTGGCAACGTCGGCGATAGCCCTGATCATCGCGGTCCCTATCTCGATCGGGGCCGCCCTGGCCATCGTGGAGCGACTGCCGAGGCGGGCCGCCAGTGTCGTGGGCGGATTCCTCGAGCTGCTGGCCGGCATTCCCAGCGTGATCATCGGTCTGTGGGGTGCGCTGACCTTCGGGCCGTACATCGCCCATCACATCTCCCCGCTGATCATAAAAATCGTCCCAGACTGGCCGGGCCTTGGCTTCTTTCACGGCGACCCTGGCAGCGGCGAGGGACTGCTGACATCTGGTCTGATTCTCGCGGTCATGGTGATCCCGATCATTGCCGCCACGACACGAGACCTGATCCGCGGAGTGCCGCTGCTGCCGCGCGAAGGCGCCATCGCGCTGGGCATGTCCGACGCGGAGTGTGCTCGCCGGGTGACGTTGCCGTGGGTCGGCGCCGGCATCGTCGGCGCGGTGGTGCTAGGCCTGGGCCGGGCGCTGGGCGAGACCATCGCAGTGGCCATGGTCTGCGGGGTCGCGCTTGGTGCGCTGCCCACGAACCTGTACGCGGTCATGATCACGATCGCGGCCAACATCGTGCAGTTCCTCGATACCGCGATCACCGACAAGATGGACATTAGTGCGTTCGCCGAGCTGGCCCTGATCCTCATGGTGATCACACTCGCGACGAACGTTGTCGCGCGGTTGCTGGTGCGGCGTGTCTCTGGCACCGCTCTTCCCATCGGCAGGGGGCTCTAACATGAGCGAGACGCCCATAGCGCCTCGGGCATCGGCCTCGCCCGGTTCGTCGGGCGGCGGGAGCGCTGTCGACTGGCCACGCGTTCCGGCTCGCAGGAAGATCTCGAACCTCGTGTTCTGGGTGCTCTGCGGGATCGGCCTGCTGCTGGTGGTCGGTCCGGCGATCTGGCTGGCGGGTGGCGTAATCGTGCACGCGGTCCCGACCTGGCAGTGGAGCGTGCTGACCACGAACACCACCGCTGGCGATGCCGGAGGGCTGAAGCAGGCGGTACTAGGCACGCTGCTGATCACGGCCGGCGTTCTGATACTAAGTGGGACGATCAGTGTGCTCACCGGCATGTACCTGTCCGAGTTCGCCACCGGTCGGCACCGCGGTGTCCTGCGCGGAGCCTATGAGGTACTGTCCGGCATCCCGTCTATCGTGCTTGGGCTTGTCGGTTTCTTTGCGCTCGTCATCGGCCTGCACTGGGGCTTCGGCCTGCTGCCCGCCGTACTAGTGCTGTCGGTTATCACAATTCCCTACATCACCAAGGCGACGGAGACCTCCCTTGCCCAGGTACCGGCGTCGTACCGCGAAGGCGCCGAGGCGCTCGGCCTTCCGGTCAGCTGGACACTGCGCAGGATCGTGTTCAAGTCGGCGCTGCCAGGGATCATCACCGGGATGCTCGTGGCCATCGCGATCTCGGTCGGCGAGACCGCGCCGCTGCTGTATACCGCGGGCTGGAGCGACTCGAATCCGACGCTAGCGCTCACCAACGCGCCGGTCCCATTCCTGACCTACGCGGTTTTCAATTTCTGGGATTCCGGGACGACCTCGGGCCGGATCCTGTCCTACGACGCCGCGCTCATCCTGCTCGTGTTTGTGCTTTTGGTCATCGTCCTCGGGCGAGTCATCGTCGCCTACTCGCGGCGAAACTCGGAGTGATCGGCGATGAACCCTGAACGCGCCGACCTTTCGCTGGTCGGCGCGGACGACGGGGTACCTGGAAAGCGGTCTAGCCCGTCACCAGGGAAGCAGCCTGCTGACCGCATTAACTGGCCAGCCGACGAGCGGGCCGCTGGTGCGCCTCAGGCGAGCACCGGCTGCCTGGACGTACCCGCCGCGACAGCCCGGCCATCCGTGAGTGTGCTCGCCGACCGGCTTGCCGCCGCCCTCGTGCATCACGAGCCGGGCTGGCGGCTGCCGCGCCACTCCGCCCTGGCGCGGCGGTACAGCGTCAGCACGGCCGAGATCGACGCGGCGCTTGCGGATCTCGTCGGCCGGCACCTGATCCGGCGGCTCGCGGATGGCCAGCTCTACCGGGCCAGCCCCGCTGAATACGTGATCGAGCTGGAAGGCGTGCCTGGCCTGGTCTCGTACGTCGACGCTATGGGCGGCGAGTTCACCTGCCGCAGTCGGCAGGTGAGCTGGCGACCGCCGCCCGAGGACGTCAGCTGGGCACTGCGGCTGACCGCGGCCGAGCCGGTCTGCGTGGTGCGGTACCTGTGGACGGCCGGCGGCGAGCCGGCCGCCTTCTGCACCACGTACCTGCCCGCCGAGGTCGCGGGCAGGCTGGACGGCGCCGGCACCCAGCTGCCTGCGGACCTGAGCCTGCTGCAGCTCACTGCGGCCGCCGACGGCCCGGCCGCGGCTGCGGCGGCGCACCAGGGGGACCGACCGTCAGTGGCCGGCGTGCCGGGCGCGCTGCACGTCGAAATGCAAGTGCCGCCGCCGTCGGTCGCGCGCAGCCTGCGCCTCACGGCAGGGCAGCCCGCGATGATGGTCACCGTCCGATTTGACGACTCCGATCTCCGCACCCCGGTCGCGCTGACAACCGCGGTGCTGCGGGCCGACATGTTCCGGCTCGTACTGCAGTCCCCTGAGCCCCCGCTGCCGGATGAACGGCCGGGCAGTATGGCAGGTTCCTGGACAGATGCGGCAGAGGGCTGGGAACCTTGACCCGCTATGCGTGCACAGATGGCTGGCCCGAGCGAACGCAGTCCGCAGCGCTCAGTGGCGTTTGATCCGGCGATTGTCTCCCGCCGCGGTGAGGTAGCGGCTGCGTTAGCGACGGCCGCGCTCCTGGGTCAGCTCTTATTCACGCAGCTGACTCTCGTCGTGGCAGTAATCCTCGTGCTGTCCGGACGGGCCACCAGATGGCGTCCGCACTGGCTGGTGGTTCCGGCAACCGCCGGACTGGCCTGGATGCTGGCCGAGGGCACCCACCGGACCTTAGCAGGCTTCGTCGCCGGGCCCCGGAGCCTCGCCATGGCGCTCGTCCACCGCGGCCGGCTAGCCCACTTCGCGGCCGTCTTCGGGGGCGCAGGGCACTGGCTGCCTGGCCAGCTGCCGGTGGCGCTGCTGGCAGGTACTGCCGAGGCCGGCCTGCTGCTCTGGCTTGGCTGGCGCGGTGCGGATACTACCTCGCAGGCCTGGCGTCCCGGCCTGATCGCAATGCTCAGGCGGCGGGCTAACGTAGCCGCACTGTCCGCGGGCCAGACCGTGACCGCGGAAGGCTGGTCCGCCGGTGTCGAAACCGGGTCAGGGCGGTTGGCCACGATTTCCTGGACCGAGGCCGAGCACGGCGTCCTGGCGACCGGAGCGCGCGTCGCGGAGCCGGTCCAGGTGAGCCTGCCGGCCGTATGTGCCGCACTGCGCCGCCGCAAGGGCCTGGTTGTGCTCGACCTGTCGGGCCGTGCGCCGGTCTGTGACCTAGTCGCCGGGCTTAGCCGGTCGCTGGCGGGTGTGACGGCGAGCCTGCTGCCAGCCGGCACCGCGGCCGGCCGGGATAGCCAGGCCGCGTCCATCGGCCAGGCCGTCCTGCGGCGCGAAGTAGTGCTGGTCCCAGCCGGCGGATCCGGGCTTGCGGCCATGGCCGACCTGGCCGCCGTGCTGTCCAGGCTGGCGGAGCTGCGGCTTCGGGGCGACGCTCTGGCCTGGGTCAACGGTTTCGGTGCCGAGCATGCCGCGGCGCTTGGCGAGCTGATCGCGCTGGGGCCGCAGACGGGATTGTCGGTGCTGCTGAGCACGGCGAACCCGGCCGCGGCGGCGAGCCTAGCCGAGGCGGTAGACATCATCATCGCGGCGGGCCCTGTGCACCACGAGCTGTCCCGCTGGCTCGCCGGAGACTTGTCGGGGCCAGCGCACGGCACGGGCCGGGTGGCACCGGACGCGCCACTGACGGCCGCGGCCCGCCGTGTGACTTGGAACCGGACGAGCCCGTTCCCCGCCGTGAGCATGAGCGGTTCTGAGGCCGCGAGCGCGCTGACCGCCCAGCCCGCAGGCAGCCTCACCTTGCTGGCCCGTGGACGCCCGATCGTGCGGTGCGAGGCGGTGCCGGTCCGGCTTGGAGAGCCGCGGTGAGCAGCACGGCCAGCGTGTCGGTGCCGCGCGGGCGGGTCAGCGCCGACTTGGTCTACCTCGGTTGGCAGCACGCGGCGGCCCGGCCGGAGCCTGGGCCGATGCCGCTGCCGCCAGGGGCGATCGAGCCGGACGAGGTCAGCGCCGGATGGCTGGCCGCGCAGCGCCGCGAGCACGCCCGGCTCACCAGGCCCGCCAGGCTGGGGACCTGGGCCGGCGCGGCCGCCGTGACCGGAGCGGCCGCCTGCTGGCTGACCGGCATTCTCGGGGCCGGGCTGGCGGCGCTCGGCGCTCTAGCCGGGGGCGTAGTAATGATCCCCTGCCTGCGCGCCCGGCTGCGGAGCGCGAGTGTGCTGCGAGCCCAGATCCGGGCCGAGCGAGCGCGGGTGCAGCAGGTCAGGCTGGTACAGCAGGCCGAGCTCGCGGCCAGGCAGGAGCAGCACGCGCGGGCAAGGCGGGACTGGCAGCAGGCCGCGGCCGAGTTCGGGCAGCAGCCGCAGTGGTACCCGGCTACGATGCCCGCTTCGGTCAGCCGGCTGGACCTCGCGGGTGGCACGCCGGCCGGTTGGTCGGCCCTGCTGACCACGATCGCTGCGTCCCGGCTGGCCGCAGGCGGCGGCGTGACCGTGCTGGACCTGACCGAGGGCGGCGTCGCCGGGGATCTGCTCAGGCTCGCCGCCGGGCTTGGCATCGACCCGCTGGTGTGGGTCCTGCCCGCCGACCTGCCGAGGCTCGATCTGGGCCTTGACCTGAGCCGGGACGCGCTCGCGGAGGTCCTGGCGCTGACGGTGGCGGCGGCCGAGCCTGGCGTCGCCGACCCCGCTCGCGACGCTGCCATGCTCGCTCGCGTGCTCGACGTTCTCGGACCTGGCGCCTCGATCGGCCATCTCGCCGGGGCGCTGCGAGCACTGGCGCAGATCGGGAGCCCGCGTCAGCAACTGTCCGCGGCGGCCGTATCGCCGGACCAGCTGACGAGGCTGAGCGGCATGTTCGGCCGGGGCGCCGAGCAGCTGGTCGTCGACCGCGCGTGGGGGCTTGAGGCCAGGCTGCGCACGCTCAGCCTGCTGGGCACCGACCTGGTCAGCCGTCCGCCGAGCCGGCTTCGGGTCGCCTGGCCCGACCGCCGGGCGGCCCCGACCGGCAACAAGGTACTCGGCTGCTACCTGGTTGTCGCCCTCACCCAGGTACTGCGGCAGGCCCCGGCTGGTGAGCCGTGGCGCGAGACGGTGTGTCTGCTCGGTGCCGAGGGGCTGCCAGGAGAGGTGGTTGACCGGCTGTGCGACGCCGCCGAGGCGGCCAGGGCCGGGCTTGTGCTCGGTTACCGGTCCGTGCCAGCGCAGGTTCGCGAGCGGCTCGGGCGGGGCAACGCCGCGGTCGCGTTCATGCGGCTGGGCAATGCCGAGGACGCGCGGGCGGCGGCCGAACAGATCGGCACCGAGCACCGGTTCGTCGTCAGCCAGCTGACCGACACCGTCGGTACCTCGGTGACCGACACGATCGGCGGCTCCTACACCAGCACCGTGGGAACCGCGGACTCGGTGGCCGACTCGGCCTCGACTTCGTGGACATCCGGGCGCAGCCGCGGGCGGGGACGGAGCAGGCAGGGCCTGTTCGCGCCATTCGCCGATGCCAGCGCGTCGGCCAGCAGGGACGCGAGCAGTTCCGCGGCGGTGTCAGATTCCCGTTCGGTCACCGAGGGCATCAGCGCCAGCACGTCCTGGGGCCTGAGCACCTCGCGTGCCGTCGGCGCGACCGGCTCGCGCGCGGGTACCTTGCAGCGGTCGCGCGAGCTGCTCATCGAGCAGCACGAGCTGCAGCACCTGCCGCAGACGGCGGTGGTGATCTGCCAGCGCGGCCCGGCCGGCCGTCAGGTGATGCTGGCCGACGCGAACCCCGCCATCATGACGCTGCCGACGGCGACGCTCGCCCGTCGCCCGGCGGCAGCCGGAAACAAACCGGGCGGTCCTGTCCAGCGGCCCGGTACAGCGTCATGAACCCGGGCAGGTCCAGCCCGGTAACCAGCTCGCGCAGCTCCCAGGCTGGGTGCTGCAGCGCCAGCCACTTCCGCGGATCTGGCCTCGCCTCCTGGCCGATGCCAAACGAGTCGCCCGAGGAGGCGAGACTGTCGACCTCCCAGCTGATTGCAGGTTCGGCCTAGAATCCACTATCTTCCCGCTCATGGACGGCCAAGCTCTAACCGCGGGGCTCATAGGGGTAGTTTTCGGCGCAGCCGTCTGCTACCAGCTGGTCAGGCGCGGCCTGTTGGCCGCTAGCGGTCCCCTAGCGATCGGCGCAGCAGGCTTGCTGAACGCTGTTACCGATGGCTTCCGTTCGCATGCCGAGCGCTCCGTCGTGCTCGCGGTGACGGTGAGCCTAGTCCTATACGCGATTGTCATCTTGGTCGTTGGGGAGCGGCGTTCCCGAAACGCAGTTGCTTCAAGGAACTAAAAGCGACGAGTCCGGAAGCAGCAGCATCTGCCGCAGACGGCGGTGGTGATCTGTCAGCGCGGCCCGGCTGGCCGTCAGGTGACGCGGGCCGACGCGAACCCCCATCATGACGCTGCCGACCGCGACGATCGCCCGCCGCCAGGCGTCGGCCGGACCCAAACCGGGCGGCTGAGCGGCATGAAAGTCCGCAGGGCTCGACGGCGGGCAGGGCCCGCAGCCCCAACCAGTCCGCACGGAAGGAGGAACGTCGTCGCCAAGACAGCCAAGAAGGCTGCGTACTGCCTGTCCCGGCGTATCACGGTATCCATTCGCCGCGGATCCTGGTCAGACCGGACCAATCACACCGCTCCTCGGACGGTCTCATCGGCCGTGCGTCGCGGCTAGGGATCGCGCAGTGAGGTTAGGGATACGAACGGCTGGAGCGTGCCGTCGTCGACGATCTCCGGTAGCCGGCGGGCCATGCCGGCGAGAAGGTCGGCGACCTGGACCCGCGGATCGTCCCTGGAGTCGACCATCCGCAGCCCGGCCAGCGGGGAGATCCCGGTCGGCGCCGAGCCAATCTCGTCGGTGTCGTCCGGCGGCGAGGATCCGGCACCGTCGGCCAGTACCTGCTGGAGGCGCCTCAGCCTGGCCGTGAGGGCGCTCTGCTCGTCGTGGGTCACCAGCACCGGTCGCCTGTCGTCGCCGCTCCAGAACAGCACCGTCTCGGCCAGCGCCGGCAGCATCGGCTCCAGCGGTGGCGGGATCGACGGGTCGTCGGCGAACAGCCGGGTCAGCACGGCCTGTACCCGGGTACGGCTGAGCCCGGCGAGGACATCCCCGGCTTGTTCGCCGAGTTGGTCCAGTAGCAGTACATCCCGCGCCTGGAAGAATCGTTGCAAGGCCAGGGGATCCGGCCAGCGCCGACGCTTGATCCGGACCAGCTCCACGAAGGCGGCGAGGAAGACAGGCCAGTTTCGGCCGGCCGAGTGCCTGGCCCGGTACACGGTGAGGGCGGCCGGACGCTGCTCCTGGGTCAGGCGGGTACTGGCCGCGTACGACGGCTCGGCCAGCAGCAGGTCGACGATCCGAGTGACGAGGAAGTATTCCTTGTCGACCAGATGGACGTGCGCGCGGCCGCGCAGTGCGGCCAGGAACCACTCCAGGGCTTCGCCCGCTGCCGGGCTGCGGAGGAACTGCCCGGACTTGAACTCGTGCGGCGAGAATCGGAACCCCGACCGCAGGGTCGTGATCAGCTCGACCGCCTCGCCGACGCGCAGGTCGACACTCGCGTGCGTGATCACCGGGCTGATCGGATCGAGCAGATTGGTGCCGGAGAAACCGGACTCGTCACACGCGATCTCCACCACGGCGCCAGCCACCGTAGCCAGCGATGGCAGCCCGCCCTGAAGCGGCGACCTCATACCCGATTCCTTACCATGCCCCAGCGTCAGGCGCCGGCGCTGGCCGACGGTATTCGACCACGCCCGCGGCACCCGGCTCCACGCCGCGGCCGGCCCCTTGTACCTGGATTTCTTCGCCGGGCCGCCTCGTCGTCCCTGGTGTCCTCATGCCGCATGCACCCAACAATGTCAGCGCGCCACCGATGCCGTCCAACGGCTTTCGCTTAGGACGGCAGCGCTCGCGACCGCAACGCCTTCTCGGCCACGTCGCGGCCCTCGATGATTACCCGGGCGAGCGCGGGGTCGATGTCAGGGTCGGCCAGGAACTCCGCGATCCGGTCAAGCAACACGGGTGATGCTGCCGAGTACGGGAACAGCGCGCCGCCGAGCAGCACCCGGAGCCATCCGGTCCTGGCCGCCCAGATGACTGGCAGCTGGGCGAGGTACCTCTCCGCGTACGGCGCGAGCAGTTGCGCGTGCTCGGCCAGGTTGAACGACCTGGCGACCTCGATCGAGTCCTCCAGGCCAAGGCTGGTCGATTCAGCGACCATCCGCCACGCCGCCGCCTTGTGCTCGGCGTCGGGGATCCGCGCCCGGCAGCCCAGCGCGAAGCGGCGGCCGACATCGGTGGTGTCGCGGGCCAGCTCGGCGTCGATCTCCGCGTCGCCAGCCCGGCCGGTGGCGGCCAGCCGCTGCAGCAGCCGCCATCGCAGTTCGGTGTCGACCGCCAGGCCAGGCACCACGGTGCTGCCGTCGAGCAGCCCGGCGACGAAGTCGAGCTGATCGGGTGTAGTGGCGGCCCAGCCGAGCAGCCGCGCCCAGGCGAGCTGGAGGTCGCTGCCCGGCTCGGCGGCCGGCAGCAGCGCGATGCCCTCGGCCGCCAGCAGCGCCATGCCCTCAGGCACATAGGCCGGGTTCGCGGTTCGCTGGAGCAGCCGGGAGGTGGTCTTGTGCACGTTCTTCAGCACCGAGACCGACCGCTCGCGTCCTATCCCGGCCGCGACCATCCGGACGAAGGCGGGCACCGGCAGCTCGGCTTGGCTGGCCATGTCGGTCACCGCGCTCCAGCAGATGGTGCGTGCGAGGTCGTCATCGAGCCGCCCGATCGATTCGGTCAGCGTGGCCAGCGAGCGCTCGTCGAACCTGACGATGGCGTAGTCCAGGTCGTCGTCGTTGAGCAGCACCAGGTCCGGCTGCGGTCGGCCCACCAGGCCGGGTACCTCGGTGCGCGGTCCGGTCAGGTCGGTCTCGGCCCGGTGGGTTCGCACCAGCGTCCCGCCCGCGTCCCGGTTGTACAGGCCGATCGCGATGTGATGCGGCCGCAGCGTGGGATGCGCCGCGGGCGCCTGCTGCCGGACCGCGAAGCTGGTGAACCTCCCGTCAGGGCCGACGCTGACCTCAGGGCGCAGTGTGTTTGGCCCGGCGGTCTCGAGCCACGCCTTAGACCAGTCCGCCAGGTTTCGGCCGGAGCTGGCGGCGAGGGCGGCGAGCAGGTCGGCCAGCGTCGCGTTCTGCCAGCCGTGCTCGGCGAAGTAGGCGCGGATGCCGGCGAAGAAGCTGTCCCGGCCCGTGTAGGCGACCAGCTGCTTGAGTACCGCCGCGCCCTTGTCGTAGCTGATCGCGTCGAAGTTGGCCTCCGCCGCGCTGAGCGTCGTGACGTTGGCCACGACCGGATGCGCGGACGGCTGCTGGTCCTGCAGGTAGGCGCCGGCCTTGCGGCCGCAGAAGGTGGTCCAGGAAGTGGTGAACCTGGTCGCCTCCGCGGCAGCCTGGAACCCCAGCAGCGTGGCGAACGATTCGTTCAGCCACAGGTCCTCCCACCACCTCATGGTGACCAGGTCGCCGAACCACTGATGGACCATCTCGTGCAGGATCACATACGCCCGCAGCTCCCGGTTCGCGTCGGTCACCTTGGACCGGAACAGCAATCGCTCTGTGATGATGACGCAGCCCGCGTTCTCCATCCCGCCGGCGTTGTCCGGCACGAAGACCTGGTCGAACTTGGCGAACGGGTAGGCGGTTTTGAACAGGCTGGTGAAGTAGTCAAGTCCCTGCCTGGTGATGCCCAGAAGTTCTTCAGTCTCCAGGTACCCGAGCATCGACCGGCGGCACGCCAGGGCCAGCGGGATCACCTGGCCGTCGGGTGTGATGTGCGACTGGCGAACTTGGTGGTACTCGCCGGCCGCGATCGCGGTCAAGTAGGTCGAGATCCGCGGCGTCGGCTCGAAGTGCCACACCGCGCCGTTGTCCCCGGCCGGCTCCGGCTCGGGCGCGGCCTGGTTCGACACCACGATCCAGTGCCGGGGCACCGTCACGTGGAACGCGAACGTGGCCTTGAGATCCGGCTGCTCGAAGTTCGCGAAGACCTGCCTGGCATGCGCGGCCGCGAACTGAGTGAAGATGTAGATCCTGCCGTCGGCCGAGTCCACCGACCGCAGCAAACCGGCGCCGCCGGTGCCGTAAGCGCAGTCAGCGACGACGCGCAACTCGTTGCGGGCGGCCAGCCCAGCCAGCGCGATCCGGCCGTTCGACCAGGCGGCCTGCGGGTCGACCGCCGCGCCGTTCAGGGTGATCTCGTGCACCGTCTCGGCGATCAGGTCCACGTAGCTGGCCGCGCCCGGCTTGGCGCAGTCGAAGCTGATCACCGAGGCCGACCGGAACGTCTCCGCGCCGCCGGTCAGGTCCAGCTCGATGTCGTAATCGCGGACCCGCAGCAGCCTGGCCCGCTCGGCGGCCTCGTCCCTGGTGATCTCGGCAAACCGCATCGTCGCAGCCCCATCCGCTCGGCGCCCAGGCAACGCAAGTCAAGTAATAACGTAATGCGGGATCTTGCTCGGCCGCAACGAACGGCCACCAACACGCCAGGCAAGCCCATCCGGGTGCCGTCCGGGCTATTCGTCGCGATCGCGATCGCACCCTGACCGCTGGGTCCTAGTTGCGATTGGACAGCGGCGGGGCGCAACCCCGGCGCGGGCTGCCGCGTCTTAGGTGGCATGGTGCACGGGGACAGCGCGCGGCGCGGCGGCGCAGGCCACGGGGTCAGGCTGGCCGGTGCAGCGCTGACCGCAGCGGGCCTGATAGCCGGCTGCGGCTCGGCCGCCGGGCCGCCGGCCGCCACCGCAGGCAAGCCGAGCCCCTCGATCTCGGCCCGCACCAGCCCGCCGCTGCCAGCGGTGCCGGCTAAGGCTCCCTTCAGCGCCGTCAGGTGGATCCGCGTGCCTGGCGGCGCGTGGCAGGGGGTGACGGGGGCCGGGGCGCTGTTCACCGACTCCTCCGCGGATGCCAGCTCGCCTCGCACCGCGACGCTGATCACGCGCGTCGACCTGGCCACCGGTCAGGTGGGCCCGGTCACCAGGATCGACGGCGAGTCGGGGATGGCGTTCGGCGGCGGGCTGCTCTGGGTCGGCCGCGGCACCCAGCCGACGTCGGCGGGCATGACCGTGCTGGCCCTTGACCCGGCGACGCTGGCCGTCCGGCACACGGTTGCGCTGCGTCAGCCGCCGAGCTTCGGCACCGAGCAGTTCGCGTACGCGGGTGGCCTGGTATGGGTGGCAACCGAGCGGGCGCTGATCGCGATCGACCCGGCGACGGCGCGGACGGTCGCGGACGTGCCGATACCGGGGGCGAGCGCCCAGGACTTCGTCCACGTGGCCGCCTCGGCCGACGGCAGCGCGCTGTGGGTCACCGAGAACTCTGGCGGCGGCGGCCCGATTTCGGTCCAGCAGCGCGATCCGCGCACCGGCGCGGTGCTCGCCGCGACGAGCGGCCCGGCCATCGGCCTCGGCGGCGCGCAGATCGCCGCCGCCGGCACTAGCGCCTGGCTGGCCTTCGCGACCGGCATGCTCGGCGGCTACTTCGAGGCGGCCAGCAAGGCGGGCCACCTGATCGAGACCCGGCCGCCACGGGGCTCGTTCGGCTTCACCAACGCGGTCCGGGTCTTTCTCCCCGGTCGGCAGCTGTGGATTACCGATGCGATGACCGACACGATCGCCTGCGCCTCCAGCGCGACCGGGCGCATCCTGGCGGCTGTGCACGGGTCAGGCCTGCTGCCCGCAGACATCGAGCCCGCCGGCACTTGGCGGCTCGCGCTGCTCGTCAACGGCGATGTCCTTGTCGCCAGGCCCAAGCAGGCCTGCGGACCCTGACCCTAGGATATGGGTCATGGTGCGACAGTTCCGGCAGGTTGACGTCTTTACCGCTACGCCATACCTGGGCAATCCGCTAGCCGTCGTACTAGGCGCAGACGGCCTGACGGTCGAGCAGATGCAGAAGTTCGCACACTGGACGAACCTGTCAGAGACTACGTTCCTGCTGGCGCCCGAAGATGCTGCCGCGGATTACCTGGTGCGGATCTTCATGCCCACCGGAGAGCTGCCGTTCGCCGGCCATCCGACCCTCGGCAGCTGTCACGCTTGGCTGGAAGCTGGCGGTCAGCCCCGAACCCCTGGCGTGGTGGTGCAGCAGTGCGGGGCAGGGCTTGTGCCGGTGCGTCAGGACGGCGACGGCCTGGCGTTCGCTGCCCCGTCGCTGCTGCGGAGCGGACCGGTCGACGAAGAACTGGCCGCGCACGTGGCTGACATTCTCGGGATAGCCCGCGAGGAGATCGTGGACCTGCAATGGGCGGACAACGGGCCGGGCTGGGTGGCGGTGCTGCTGGCGAGCGCGGACGCGGTGCTGGCCGTGCGGCCGGGCGTCACAGACATGGACCTCGGCATTGCCGGACCCTACCCACCCGGTTCGCCTGCCGCGTTCGAGGTGCGGGCCTTCTTTCCCAAGGACGGGTCGACCACCGAAGACCCTGTCACCGGAAGCCTCAACGCCGCACTCGCGCAATGGCTGCTGGGCAGCGGCAGGGCGACGGCTCCGTACCTGGCTTGCCAGGGCACTGTCCTCGGCCGGCACGGGCAGGTGCGAATCAGCCAGGATGGCGACGGCACGATCTGGGTCGGTGGCAGCACCGTCACCTGCGTTTCGGGGACGGTCCACCTGTAAGCGCGGCACAATCCGGACCAATCAGGTAGCAGCGCAGCCGCTAGCCTGGTAAGCACGCACCATGGGAGCGACGTCGGGCATCGGCGGTGGCGCTGCAGCACAGTGGTACCGGGTGCAGTCCGTCAGCGCCGCTTGCCTGGGCGGCTCCGCCGACCGCGACTACGCGTCCGTGCTTCCGGCCGTCCTCAATGCAGCCAGGCACCGACGGCCGTTTATCGCGGGCTGGCTGTCGCGCGGCGGCGGTGCCCCGCTCGAGTTGATCACGAACGCGGGACCGCTGCCACGCGCCAGCAGGCCGGTGCGAGACGAGCCGCCGGCGAGGCTCGGCCCGGATCTGGGTGCCGACGGTAGCGCGGCCGGGTCAGCCTCGCCGGCGCGTCCGGCCCAGGTGCCGGATGCGGGCACCGGCGCGGCTGGCAATGACATGCCGTCTTCGCCCGACGCGGTACGCAGCGGCATAAGTGCGGGGCCTGGCCACGCTCGCCCGGACCAGCACCGCGAGCGAACTCGCCGGCCAGGCAACGACGGGACCGGGCCGGGTGCGGCCGAGGAGATGCTCTTCCCGTGGGGCGCGCGCGGCGTGGCCATCGACGGCAACATGCTCGCTGACCTGGATCAGCTGGTGTGGGCTCCATGTGCCGGGCGCCAGGTCCCGCTCGCTGACGCCGCGCAGGCCGGGCCAATCGCGGGGCTGCCCGGCTTCCAGCCGCCAGGCTCCGGCATGTCCGCTTCCGGGCTGCCAACGCTCTTCGAGTCCGCGTTGCAGACGCTGATGGGCAGGCCGTTCGGCTGGCTCATCGTCGCGGACCCGACCGACCTGCTCGATGCAGAGACCGCGGAGCTGCGCAATCAGCTCAACGTGCTGCGCCGCTACGAGGAGGAACACGCCCGCTTCGAGGCCGATCGGGCGCAGCGCCGGCTGGCCGAGCTCGATACCTATCGAGAGGCCGGGCTGTGGAACGTGCGGGTGCTGGTCGGCGCCGCTACCGAACTGGAGCTGCGGCTGATATCGCCGCTGTTGGTGGGCTCGGTGGACTTGCGGGCCCATCCTTACCGGCTGCGCTGCGCCGAGGGCGCGCAGGAGTTCGCTGATGTGCTCGCGGCAAAGCTGGCCGACCCGGTCGACGGATCGCAGGTGCCGTTTGCCGCCACCGCTGGGGCACTGGCGGCACTGACTGGCCTGCCACGGCAGGAAGTTCCTGGCGTACGAGTGCTGCAGTCGGGTTACTTCGACGTCACCAGTGAGGTCGGCGGCGAGCAGTCGATCGAGCTTGGCGAGATCCTGGACTTCCAGGACCGGCCCGTCGGCCCGCTGCGAATCCCGCTGGCCACGCTGAACAGGCACGCGCTTGTGACCGGGGCGACTGGGGCCGGCAAGTCGCAGACCGTCAGGCACATGCTGGAGCAGCTGTCGCATGCGGGCGTTGGCTGGCTGGCCATCGAGCCGGTCAAGTCGGAGTACGCGGCTATGGCGTCGCGGCTAGGCAGCGCAGGTCAGGTCACCCTGATCAACCCGGCAGACCCGCAGTCCGTGCCCCTGTCGGTCAACCCGCTGGCACCTGAGCCCGGGTACCCGGTGCAGGCTCACATCGACATGGTGCGCGCGCTGTTCCTGGCCGCCTTCGACGCGCGGGAGCCGTTCCCCCAAATTATGTCGCAGGCGCTGCAGCGTGCTTATGCAGAGTGTGGCTGGGATACCCAGACGGGCGCCAGCCTCGACCAGACAGATGTCCCGCCCACCGTTCCTACGCTGGCCAGGCTGCAGGCGGCCGCGCTCGCGGTGATCGAGGATGTCGGGTACGGCCCGGAGTTGCAAGCCGACGTTCGCGGCTTCGTGGACGTACGGCTGCGATCGCTGCGGACCGGCTCGGCCGGGCGGTTCTTTGAGGGCGGTCATCCGGCCGACGTCGGCCAGCTGCTTGGCAGGAACGTGGTGATCGCCCTCGAGGATGTGGCCAACGACGAGGACAAGGCCTTCCTTATCGGCACGCTGCTTATCAGGATCATCGAGCACCTGAGGCTGCGCAGAAGAGCAGAGGGCAGCGAGGGATTGCGGCACGTCATAGTCCTGGAGGAGGCGCACCGGCTGCTGCGAGCGGGCCGGGAGGGCGCGAGCGGACATGCCGTGGAGCTGTTCGCAAGCATGCTGGCGGAGATCCGCGCCTACGGTGAGGGCATCGTGATTGCCGAGCAGATTCCGGCCAAGCTAGTCCCCGATGTCGTCAAGAACACCGCTCTGAAGGTGCTGCACCGGCTGCCCGCCAGTGACGACCGGCAGCTGGTCGGCGCGGCGATGAACCTGGACGACAATCAGTCCAGGCAAGTCGTCTCGATGCTGCCAGGCGAGGCGGCCGTCTTCGCGGACGGAATGGATCGGCCGCTGCGGATAAGGGTGCCTTATGGCGGCGGCCGCGAACTGGGTGCCGCGGATGCGAGCGCCGGGCAGGTCCCGCTGACCGGTCGGCGTTCGGCGGCCTGCGGGCAGTCCTGCGCGGGCGAGCGGCCCTGCACTCTGGTCGAGATCCGTGCTGCCGAGGTGCTCGCCGTGTCACCAGAGGATGCGTGGCTGCGGGTGTGGTCGGAGGTCTACGTGCTGGCGCACCTGACCAACCGGCCGCGGCCGCGCGTGCCGGTGCCGCTACGGGAGCGCTGGGCCAGCCTCGACAAGCGGCTGCGCGAGTGCCTGCTGGCCAGCGCGCTCGACCGGCCGCTGCGCGGCCGGGAGCAGGCGCTGCGGGCCAGCTTCGACCCGAGCGAACTAGCCGTGGCATGCGCACAGCATGCCGCGACGATGCTCGGGGGCGGCAAGGGCGCGGGCACTATGCCTGGCCCGATGTGGGTAATCCCGCAGCTGCAGTGGCTGCATGAACTTGAGCGGGTCTGCCCGCTCGGTGGTCCCGCCCCCGACCCGTTCGCGCTAGCTCCCGCCCTCGACTACACCCTGGCCGGACTCGCCGACCGGGCCGACGTGAAGATCGGGCAGCGCGTCAGCGGCCTGCGCCGTCACCCGCTGTCCATGGAGGTGACGCGCAACCGGCTCCTCGCCTGGACCGCGGTGCTCGGCGAGGACGACCAGGCCGGGTTCATCGAGGATCTTGCGGCTGTGGCCATCGGCGTCAGCCACCGCGGCCAGCTGGGGAAGGCCGCAGGTGAAATGGGCGTTACCGGGTGGCTGGAGGCGGTGCTGTCCTGGCCACGCCGGTTCATCGTCGGCGCCGATGACCGGGCGAGCATGCTCACGGCCCGCGAGACTGCACCCGTCTCCGGATAGCATCGGCCGTTATGAGCAAGCTCCCGCTGCGCGCGCGCCTTGCCACGTCTATTGGCGGTGCGGCCGGACGGGTGTCACGGTTGACGGGCCGCGGGGACGGATCCGTCATTGGCGGCGTACTTGGGTTGCGAGTCGAACCCGACCTGCTCAGGCTGCTTGCAGCGGATCGCCAGGTAGTGCTGGTCACCGGCACGAACGGGAAGACCACCACCACCAGGCTGATTGCCGCCGCGCTCGGCGCCCTCGGCCAGGAGGTCGCGAGCAACGCGTTCGGCGCCAACATGGAGGCTGGGCTAGCATCGGCGCTCGGACGAGCTCCTGACGCCCCGTACGCGGTGCTGGAGGTAGACGAGCGCTACCTGCCTGCCGTCATCCAGGCGACCAGGCCCCGGGTGGTCGTGCTGCTGAACCTGAGCCGCGACCAGATGGACCGGGCCGCGGAGATCTGGATGACCGCGCGCCGTTGGCGGCAGGCCCTGGCCGAGGCGGAGGGCTGCATGGTCATCGGCAACGCCGACGATCCCCTGATCGCCTGGGCGGCGTCGCTGGCGCCGCGGGTCACCTGGGTGGCCGCTGGCCAGCGCTGGCACGAAGACTCCTGGTGCTGCCCGGAATGCGGTTCGCACCTGCGCAGGGATGAGCTTGGCTGGCGATGCGGTGAATGCAGGTTCGCCAGGCCACGGACGCGTTGGGTACTGAGCGGCGATGCGGTGATCGACGAGGCTGGCCAGGTCAGCGAGCTGGCTCTTAGCCTGCCCGGCCGGGCGAATCAGTCCAATGCCGTCGTCGCGCTCGCGGTCGGCGCGTTCTTCGGGGCCACGGTAGAGCAGGCCCTGCCGAGGATGCGGAAGGTCAGCTCCGTGGCGGGCCGCTACACCCAGGTCATGCGCCGCGGACGTAACGTCCGGCTGCTGCTGGCGAAGAACCCGGCTGGCTGGCTGGAGGCGTTCGACGTGCTTGCGCCAGCCCCGCGCCCAGTATTGCTTGCCGTCAACGCACAGACGCCCGACGGCAAGGACACGTCGTGGCTGTGGGACGTCGACTACCGCGTGCTGCGCGGGCGTCAGGTCCTGGTGGCCGGCGAACGGCGGGTGGACCTGGCGGTCCGCCTGGAAGCTGACGAGATCGGCTTCGAGCTTGTCGACGGGATAGACGACGCCGTGGATCACGTGCCAGCGGGCGAACTGGACGTCATCGCCAACTACACGGCTTTCCAGCAGATCCGAGCCGTGCTTGGCCGGACCGACTGATGCCGGAGGCATGCAGATGACCGAACAGCCGGGGCGGCACGCGTCACATGACCCAGGCGAGACCCTGATCATTCCGGCTATCTCCGGCCGGGAAGAGCCCGAGTACAGCCCGCCGCCGCCGTCAGGCAAGCACGCCTCGGGGCGGTCAGGCGCGGATGTCGCCAGAGATGACCAGTCCGACGTGGCTGAGGACGGCGACGGTGCGGTGCCTGCCGCGCCTTCGAAGCCGGGCGACTACCTTATGCCAGTGCCGCAGCCGCGTGCGGGCGGAGATTTCGCGGCGCCCGTGCGGCGGCCGGACCCGGGCGGGGACTATGCGGCGCCCGTGCGGCGGCGGGATACGGACGCAGCTTTCGACTCCCTGAATGCACAAGCCGAGCGACGGAATGCCGGCAGCCGCCCGGCGCGTCCGGCGAATGGCACGGGGCCGGGTAGCCCGCCGGCACGGACGGCGCTGCCACAGCCGTCGGTCAGGGCACGGAGATCGCCGGCCGCCGATCCGGCACCGGCCCCGACGGGTGTTCCCCGCAATCGCCGCCGGATCAAGCTCGTGTGGGTGTACCCCGATCTGCTCAGCACCTACGGTGATCGTGGCAACCTGCTCGTGCTTGCGCGCCGGGCGCAGCTGCGCGGGATAGATGTGGAGGCCATCGAGGTAAACGCGGACCAGCCAGTCCCCGAGCATGGCGACATCTACTTGCTCGGCGGGGGCGAGGATCTGCCGCAGATACTGGCGGCGAGCAGGCTGCGGGCCGACGGCGGGCTGAGTGCCGCCGCCGACCGCGGGGCCGTGGTATTCGCAGTGTGCGCCGGGTACCAGCTCGTTGGCCGCGAGTTCGGCGGGGTCGATGGTGAGTTGCTGCCGGGTCTGGGCATCCTGGATATAACCAGCGGGCGCGGCGAACGGCGCGGAGTCGGTGAGATCGTGGCGGACGTAGATCCGACGCTGGGCGTGCCGAGGCTCACCGGGTTTGAGAATCACCAGGGGGTCACCAAAATCGGCCAGGGGGCGCGCCCGCTTTCCAGGGTCACGCTAGGCGTCGGGAACGGGGATGGCACCGAGGGCGCGTACGCCGGCAAGGTACTGGGCACTTACCTGCACGGCCCGGCGCTTGCGCGCAATCCCGGACTGGCGGACCTGCTCCTGAGCTGGGCAGTCGGGCCGCTTCAGCCGCTGCCTCCGATGTCGGAGGAGTGGGCACGTGAGCTGCGCGCCGAGCGGCTGGCCGCGACCGCGAGCGCGGCTAGCGAGCCGAGCCCTTAGTAGACCAGGGCCTGTGCGCCGTCGGCCAGGACTTCGGCGACAAAGGTCGCAGCGCCGGCAATCCGGATGCCCTCTACGACATCTGACTCGCCAATCTCGCGCCGGGCGGCGCATTGCGTACACAGCGTGACGGTCCCGGCCTCGAGGACCCGGGCGAACAGATCTGGCAGCGGGGTGGCATGCGGCAGTTCGAGGTCGTCGCAGCCGTCAGGCAGGGCGAACCAGGAAGCCTCACCGGTTAGCCACAGGGACACCTGCACGCCGCTTGCCGCGGCAGTCGCTGCGACCGTGAAGGCCTGGTTGCAGCGTTCTGGCTCGTCTTTGCCGACCGTCACCTTCAGCACGAGAGAGCGGGAGGCCATGCCAGGCACACTAGCGCCTGCCGCAAACGCCCTGGCTGCCGGGGACGCCGGGGTTGCCTCCTCGGCGGCGTGGCGTCCTGCGGCAGACTGCCACGCTGCCTAAACTCCGCAGACATGACCGTAGTGATCAGCGACATCGTGCTTGTCGGAGCGTTCGCGGTCGTCGCGGTTGCCGGCCTGCTGCTGGCGGCGGCCCTGATCCGGGTTGGCCGCAGCGGCAAGCCAGGCGGTCAGGGCTGACGCGATGGGAGCCGCGGATGGACACACCAGAACTGGGCGGGCTGCCCGGCGACTACGAACTGCATCCGAGCCTCTTGCCGCTGCGGTTCCTGCTCGGGCGATGGGAGGGTGCGGGCGTCGTTGGCTATCCCACGATCGAGAGCGCGAACTTTGGCCAGGAGATTATCTTCGGCCATAACGGCAAGCCCTTCCTCAGCTACACAAGCCGCACCTGGCTGCTGGCGAAGGACGGCTCGATTGGCAGGCCACTCGCGATGGAAGCGGGGTTCTGGCGGCCGCAGGCGGACGGCATGCTCGAGGTGGTCCTTGCCCACCCCACGGGCATAACCGAGATCTATATCGGCCAGCAGACGGGCACGAAGATCGAACTGGCGACCGACACGGTGGCCAGGACGAGCACGGCCAAGGAAGTGACCGCAGGCAGGCGTCTCTACGGCATGATCGGCGCGGATCTGGGCTGGGCTTACGACATGGCGGCGGTCGGGCAGCCGCTGCAGTCGCACGTGTCCGCCCAGCTCAAGCGAGTCGGCTGAGCCTCGCGGGCCGGACCAGGTCTCCGCGCTCAGTCCTCCCGCAGCCAGTAATTGTCGAACATAGCCGCCCGAGTGCCGGTGGGCTGGGCCACGACCGGTCCGCTGGAAGACCCCAGCTGGATGATCTTGGTGGTGCTCCAGTGACTTGATACCAGCGCCCCGTGATGGCCGGAGCCGTCGACAATTGCGAGTTCGGCGAAGCTCACCGCCCCGTAGTCCGACAGGTGCGCGATGACCACGTGCGTGGACGTGCCGGTAGCCGGGGCTTCGGTGATCACTTCGGCTGAGTTCCGCGGGCAGGTCAGGTATCGCTTGCCGATCTTGATGTGCGGGCACTTACGGGTGACAGCGAAAGTCCCTCCACTGGTGTTGTCGGCCAGCGAGATGCGGAAGTCCTTGTGCGCAGGACTGTAAGAGACCGTCGCGGTCACCGAGTCGCCCGCCCGGATCCGGACCGAGGTCTTCGTCTCGGGCCGCGGGAACATTTCCCACCACGCGTAGTACGAGGCCTTTCCAGCGGAACTGCAGTCGGCGCCGATGCCGCCCTGCTCCACCGAGTCAGGCGTGCCGACGAACCCGTCGAGCCCGACCCAGTCCGAGGACAGCGTCGCGCCCGGCGACTTCGCGCAGTTGAGGTAGGGCACGAAGAAGGTGGCGCGGATGGATTCGAACCTTGAGTTGCGGCGGCTGACGGCATAGCCGGCCCAGTTCAGCGAGCCGACCGAGGTGATGTCGCTGATCGGCAGCGCGGCAGCGGCCAGCGCATGCGGAAGGCTTGCGGGAACGATCGGTCCGCCGGGCCACGCCGTGGCCGCGACGTGCTGCGATGCGTCGCCGTCATGGCGGGGAACGAGGAGCAGTCCGGTCGCGGCGGACAGCACAAGCGCGGTGGCGGCGATGGCGGTAACACAGGCGCGTGCGGCTGATGTCATGGCGAGCGTTCCTCACTCGGGGGTGGCCAGGAACCTATCCGCAAGCCGTGCATCAGGCAACTGGCAGGGTTCGCGGCCGGGAAAGCAGAAGCCCCCGGGCTTTTCCCGCGGCCATGGCTCACCAAAGGTGACCTGGCGACGGGGACCGGATGGACTGGCCGGTCGGCCCGGGGGTCCGGTGTCTGCCGTGAATTAGCCGACCGCCGCCGCTATCTACAGCAGCGCTCGCGCTTCACGCAGGCGGCGGCTAGCTGACAGCCACCTCGCAAGTCCGACATCTATGCATACTGTTGGACCACCTCCTTTCCTGCGTTAGCCCGAACGTTACGTCAGAGCGGCGCTCGCAGGCAAGCGTGTTATAGCTCGCCCGTCACTACACTCATGACATGTCGCAGGAGTGGGATGACACGTTGCGGGCAAGCGGATACCGCGTCACCCCACAGCGCCAGCTGATACTTGAGGCCGTCTCCAGGCTTGAGCACGCGACGCCGGAAGAGATCTTCGCTGACGTCCGGCTGACGGCGCGCGGGGTCAACGTCTCCACCGTGTACCGCACGCTTGAGCTGCTCGAGCAGCTCGGGCTGGTCAGCCACACGCATCTGAAGCACGGGGCACCCAGCTATCACCTGGCCGCGGAAGCCGAGCACGTGCACCTCGTCTGCCGGCAGTGCGAGCGGGTAACGGAAGTGGACAAGGCCGCCGTCCGGCCGCTGGTGGCGGCGCTTGAGGCAGCCGAGGGGTTCTCGACGGATGTCGGGCACCTGACGATATTCGGGCTGTGCTCCGCCTGCCGGGCTTAGGCCGGGCGTCGGTGAGCGCATAGCCTGAGGGGGTGGACAGTCCCCTCCTAGCCGAGCCCGGCGCCGTCGCTGCCGACGGGGTCGACGCAGGCGTCGCAGCGCATTACTCGGATCCGTATGCGGAGCAGCGGGCCCTGGTCACGGCGTGGGGAGTCGTGGACGCCTCGCACCGGCCGGTGCTGAGGATCTCCGGACCAGACCGGCTTAGCTGGCTGCACAGCCTCAGCACGCAGCATCTCGAGCAGCTGGCGCCCGGCGACAGCGCGCAGACCCTGGTGCTGAGCCCGCAGGGCCGCATCGAGCACCATCTGACCCTGACCGACGACGGGAACGCGGTCTGGGCGCACGTCGAGCCGGGCACCGCAGCGGACCTGCTCGCCTTCCTCCGCTCGATGAAGTTCATGCTCAAGGTGGAAGCAGAAGATGTCACCGCCGACTACGCCGTCCTTAGCCTGCAGGGTCCCGCCATGCCTGCCGACCTGGGCGTAGCAGCGGCGGCAAGGATCGCCGTCGGCCCCGGCCTGGACCTGATTGTGCCCAGTGCCGGGCTGGCTGAGACGGTCGCCGGGCTGCGGTCGGCCGGCGCCGCACTAGCCGGGATGTGGGCGCACGAGGCCCTGCGGATCGCGGCCGGGAGACCACGGCAGGGCCTGGACACCGACAACCGCGCGATCCCGCACGAGGTCGGCTGGATCGAGACTGCCGTGCACCTGAGCAAGGGCTGTTACCGCGGCCAGGAGACGGTCGCGCGGGTGCACAACCTGGGCCACCCGCCCCGGCGGCTGGTGCTGCTGCACCTGGACGGCAGCGAGGACCGGCTGCCCGCGCATGGCAGTCCGGTGCAGCTCGATGGCGTCGACATCGGCTCGCTCGGTTCTGCCGCCAGGCACTACGAGCTTGGCCCGATTGCGCTTGCGCTGGTCAAGCGCACGGTGCCGGTCGAGGCGACGCTCCAGGCCGAGGGCATCCCCGCCGCCCAGGAGGTTATCGTGCCGCCGGACGCGGGGGCTAATGTCCAGATCACGCTCAAACGTCCGCGCGGTGGCCTAATGGGCCGTCCCCGCTAGTAATCTGGGCCGGCAGCGAACAACGTCGTTCCCCGGAGGTCCCCCGCCGTGCTCCGCCAAGCGCTCCTGGCCCTGTCGGCCAGCAACCAGGCCCGTGAGCTGATCATGGCCAACCCGCTCACGCGCGATGTCGTGGCCCGGTTTGTCGCAGGCGAGACGGCGCAGGACGCCCTCGCCGTTACCGGCCGGCTGCTGGCCGACGGCCTCGCCGCCAGCATCGACTTCCTGGGCGAGGACACCGTCGACCCCGAGCAGGCGGCCGCGGTCGCCGACGAGTACATGCGGCTGCTTGGCCAGCTTTCCGCGGCCGGCCTTTCCGGCCAGGGCCGGGCGGAGGTGTCCGTCAAGCCGACAGCCGTCGGCCTTGGGCTGTCCCAGCACGGGGAGAAGACCGCGCGGGAAAACATCGCGCGGATCGCATCGGCGGCCAGGAACGCCGGCACCACGGTGACGGTGGACATGGAGGATCACACCAGGGTCGACGCCACGCTGCGACTGGTCAGGGAGCTTCGGGCGGACTTCCCCGATCTCGGCTGCGTCATCCAGTCGTACCTGCGCAGGAGCGCGGTGGACTGCCAGGAACTGGCCGCGGCCGGATCGAGGGTCCGGCTGTGCAAGGGCGCATACCAGGCACCGGAGGGAGTCGGGCTGGCAGCCAAGGCCGACGTGGACCTGTCCTACGCCAGGTGCATGCGGATTCTGCTGGCCGGGTCGGGCTACCCGATGCTAGCCACGCATGATCCGCGGCTGATCAAGATCGCCTCCTCCAGCGCTCAGCTAAACGGGCGCGGCCAGGACAGTTTCGAGTACCAGTTGCTGTACGGAATCCGGCCGGATGAGCAGGCCAGGCTGGCCGCAGCCGGCGCCCGCGTTCGGGTGTACCTGCCCTACGGCAGCGACTGGTATGGCTACCTGGTGCGCAGGCTGGCCGAGCGCCCGGCGAACCTCGCGTTCTTCATGCGGGCCCTGGTCTCGCGCCGGTAAAGCTGGCCGGCGCGGGGCCCCGGTAGGCTGCCAGGATGATCGCCGTCCTGGGTGCCGGGCAGATGGGCGAGGCGCTGATCTCCGGCCTGCTCCGGGCCGGCGTGGTCGCGCCTGGCGGGATAATCGCGGCCGCCAGGCGCAGCGGCCGGGCCCAGCAACTGCGGGACGCCTACGGCATCGAGGTGCTGACCGCGGCGCAGGCCGCCGATCGCGCGCAGACGCTGGTGATAACGGTGAAACCGCAGGATATGGGCGCGCTGCTGGCGGAGATCGGCGCTCATGTCACGCCCGAGAAGCTGGTTGTCTCGGTCGCGGCCGGCATCACGACCGGGTTCATCGGCCGCAATCTGAGCCCGGACGTCCCGGTCGTACGCGTGATGTCCAACACTCCCGTGCTTGTGGACGAGGCCATGAGCGTGATCTCGCCAGGCGCGCACGCGACCGAGGAGCACCTGCGCCTGGCTGAGCAGCTGCTGCGCCCGGTGGGCAAGGTGCTGCGGATTCCTGAGTCCCAGCAGGACGCCGCTACCGCCTTGTCCGGCAGCGGTCCCGCGTACGTGTACTTCCTGGTTGAGGCGATGGTCGATGCCGGGATCCTGCTCGGGATGCCGCGCTCGAACGCGCTGGAAATGGTGAAGCAGGCGGTTTTCGGGGCCGCGACGATGCTGCGGGATTCTGGCGAGCATCCGGTACTGCTGCGCGAGGCGGTGACCTCGCCAGGCGGTACCACCATCAACGCGATCAGGGAACTGGAGAAACACGGCGTCAGGGCCGCGGTGCTTGCGGCCATCGAGGCGGCGAGGGATCGCGGTCGAGAGCTGGGAGCTGGCTGACCGACCGGTCGGAGCAATGGCGCCAGAACGGCCGCATCGCCTTTTACTAGCCAACCCGCCGAATTGGCAGGGCTCGCACGGGTTGCCCTTTTCCATACAGGACTTACGCTGGAGACGGGCGTGACTGATGCGCCACTCCCGCGGGCGTACCAGGGTCGGAAGAGGGCTACCAATGGCAGCAGACGCAACTCCGCTCAGCGATGTCAGATTCCTGACCGTGGCCGAGGTGGCCGCGATCATGCGTGTTTCCAAGATGACTGTGTACCGGCTTGTCCACTCCGGTGAGCTGGAGGCGATCAGGGTCGGCCGGTCGTTCCGCGTGCCAGAGCGTGCGGTGAGTGAGTACCTCAGGGAGGCTTTCGTCGCGTCCGGCTAGAGTCGGCCGGATCGGCGCGGTAATGACCTGGCGACCGGCACCGGCGCCAGTGCATGCGTGCGCCCGCGCGGTCGCGGGCCGTGCCGGACAGGTCGGCGGCGACCCTGCCGCCGGATGCCTGGATGACCAAATGCCGGGCGATGACGGGCAATGTAGCCCGGCAGAGGTACGCTGTGGCGTTGGCATGTTGCCCGGCCGCCCGATGTGGCGAGCATGTGCATGGGCATGCCCGTCAGCCACGGAAAAGCAAGCAAGGGTGGTCTCGTGGGGTCAGTCATCAAGAAGCGGCGCAAGCGGATGGCGAAGAAGAAGCACCGCAAGCTGCTGCGTAAGACGCGCGTGCAGCGCCGGAACAAGAAGTAGCAGCAGGCTGCCGGCCGGCGGATGCCGGCCGTCCAATCGAAGGGCTACGCAGGTCGGGGCGATGACGGCTGTCGCTGTAGCTGGCATCACAGTCGCTAGCCGACTGCTGCCATGCGCACGGCCGGGTGCGGTTCGATGAGCGAGCCCTCGGAGCGCGAGCCTTCGGTCCGCCGTCCGCAGCCGCCCGGCCCGGGTAGCTGGCGCGACCGGCTGGCCGAGGTCGCCGACTTCGCCCGGCGGCGGCTGCAGGGCGAATACGAGGTCGATGAGTTCGGCTTTGACCCCGAGCTCAACTCGTCCGTGCTCATGCCCGCCGCCCTGGCGCTGTACCGGAACTGGTTCGGTGTCCAGATGCGGGGACTAGCGCACATCCCAGCGGCGGGCGCAGCGCTCGTAGTGGCCAACCACTCCGGCGTGCTGCCGCTGGACGCGGTGATGCTCCAGGCCGGGATATTCGCCGAGCACCCGCAGCGCAGGAACCTGCGATTGCTGGGTGCCGACATCGTCTACTCGCTGCCGGTACTGGCGTCGCTCGCGCGCCGGAGCGGTCACACCAGGGCGGACCCGGCACAGGCCCATCGGCTGCTCGCGGCCGGGCAGCTTGTCGGGGTGTTCCCCGAGGGCTTCAAGGGCACGGGCAAGCCGTTCAGCGAGCGATACCGGCTGCAGCGTTTCGGCCGCGGCGGGTTCGCCCGCACCGCGCTGCAGGCAGGAGCCCCGATCATTCCGTGCGCGATCGTCGGCGCTGAGGAGATCTACCCGATGATCGGGAACTCCGAGGCCCTGGCCAGCGCGCTGAAGCTACCGTACTTCCCGCTCACCCCGCTGTTCCCCTGGCTGGGGCCGGTTGGTGCGGTGCCGCTGCCGTCGAAATGGATCATCGAGTTCTGCGAGCCGATCAGCACTGCCGACCACGCGGCCGCTGAGCCTGACGACGATTTCGTGGCCAAGCTCGCCGAGCAGGTCCGCGACATCATCCAGGACAAGCTCGACCAGCTAGTGGCCGAACGCGGTCCGGCCTTCGGTTAGCTGCCGGCCCGGCGGCGGCGCAACGCCAGGCCCGCGGCCAGGCCGCCGGCCAGTGCACCGGCACCAGCCGCGATCGGCAGCGCGACCATGGTGGCCCGCCGCCCGGACCGGAAGTCGTGCACCGGCCAGTTCCTGCGGCGGGCTTCCGCAAGAAGCTCAGCGTCCGGGTTCACCACATGCGGATGACCGACAAGCTGCAGCATCGGCATGTCATTGACCGAGTCGCTGTAGGCACTTGACCTGGACAGGTCCAGGCCCTCCCGCCTGGCGAGCGCCTGCACGGCCATGGCCTTGGCCTCGCCATGCAGCAGGCCGCCGACCAGCTTGCCGGTGTAGGTGCCGTCGGCCGATTCGGCAACGGTGCCAAGCGCCCCGGTAAGGCCCAGCCGCCGAGCCAGGATGTTGGCGAGCTCTACGGGCGTCGCGGTCACCAGCCAGACCCGCTGTCCCGCGGCCAGATGACTCTGGGTCAGGTTCCTGGCGCCCTCCCAGATCCGGTCCGCCATCTTGTCGTCGTAGATCTCTTCCCCGAGCCGGACTATGTCGGCCACTCGGTGACCGGCCACGAAAGCCAGCGCCGCCTCCCTGGCCGCGTCGATGTGATCGGAGTTCTCGGTGCCGCGCAGCCGGAACGCGAGCTGGCCCCAGGACAGCCTGGCCAGGTCACGCGGACCGAACATGCCGCGCGCAGCCAGCCCGCGGGCGAAATGGTAGATCGAGGCACCGCGCATCAGGGTGTTGTCGACGTCGAAGAAGGCGGCAGCTGTCATGTCAGGCAGCACTGGCTGATGCTCTACCTCGGCCGCGGCAGCCGAAGCCTCCCCGGCCTCCTCGGCTTCCTTCCTGGCCCGGAGCCGCCGCATGATGGCCCCGTTCCGGCCGGTCCAGCCCGTCATATGACCGAGCCTACCGGCGCCAGGCGGCCCTAGCTGCGCGGAGAGTGGCTGGTTAGCTGATGAGGCTGGGTCGCATCATCGCCCGGAGTCGTGCACCATAGGCAGCGATGTCTTCTCTCTCCCTGATCTTCGCAGGCCTTGGCGCCGTGGCCGCCGCGGTCGGCAGTGGCGTGCTGCTCGCGCGCTGCTTCCGCGGCCCGCGCGCTGACCTATTCGCCTGGTCGGTCGCCCTGCTCGGCCTGCTGATCAGCCTCGGGTCGCAGGCACTCGGATACGCTGTCGGCTTCGACGGCGCCATGTTCCGCGCCATGGAGCTCGGCGGACAGGTGATCGCGCCGCTGGCGCTGATCCTGGCGCTGTCAGAGGTAGCCGGCCGGGGCCTGGCCGCCAGATTCTGCGCCAGGGTGTACATTCCGGCCCTCGCGATCGTGGCCCTGGTGGTGCTGATGCTCGACCAGCTTGCTTCGGCGTCCTTTACCAAGTCATGGCCGGACCCTGCCGTGTTCTACGAGGCGCCGCCCAAGTACGTGCTGATGTTCGCGATCGGGCCGGTCACAGTGCTGGTCACCCTGATCGCCGTGGGAGTGGTGATGGCCAGGTCTGGCCAGCCTGGCTGGAACGCGGTGCTGCCCGCCCAGCTGGCCGGCGGGGCGGCGGCCGCGCTGCTTGCCTACCCGGCGCTGACGCTGCTTGTGAACTTCGGCACCGGGGTGAGCCTGCCGGTCCGCTCGGAGTTCAGCCTGCTGTGCGCGGTTGCCACCGGCCTAATCTGGTACGCGGGCGTCCGGACCGGGCGGCTGCGGCTCGGCGCGCTGCGCAGCCGCGGCCCCGGCGGCGCAGTCAGCGGTGCTGACGAGTGGGACAGCCCCGGCCGGTCCAGCCGCGCAAGCGACTACGACCAGCCAGCCGAGGCCGGCGACTGGGATGGCTACGATCGCCGCGACGACTTCGACCGGTCACACCGGATGGACCAGACTGGCGACCTGGACCGCTACGGTGGCGACCCCGAGCAGGGCGTGTACCGGGGCGGCGGCCTGTACCGTCCCGATGGCGCGGGGGAAGGCGCGCGGGACTTCGCCGATCGCGGCGACGAGTACGGGTACGGGTGGGGGCCGGGCGATAACCAGCACGGCGGACGCGGTGGGCCAGACGGCGGCTTCGATGAGCGAGACGGCGGCTTCGATGAGCGAGACGGCGGCTTCGATGAGCGAGACGGCGGCTTCGATGAGCGAGACGGCGGCTTCGAGACAGGCGACTTTGACTTCGGTCACGAGCCAGCGGGATGGGCCGGCCTGGTGCGGACACACCCTCGGTGCGGCACGAAGCGGACCACGACAGACTCGCCTTCGCCGGCGCTCCGGCCGGGCCGGACGCCCCGGAAGGCTCGCGGGCTGAGCTGTTCGGCCAGATCGCCATCTACACGCTGCTCGAAGACCGGGTGCACGAGTTCGACCAGCTGACCGAGCGAGTGGTGGACCAGGTCAGAAGCTCGGAACCGGACACGCTCGTGTTCATCATCCACGCCGTTCCCTCGGCGCCGATGCAGCGCATCCTGTACGAGGTCTACCGGGACAGGGACGCTTACGAGCGGCACAGGCAGCAGTCGTATGTGGTCAGGTTCGAGGCTGACCGCCGACCTTACGTGCTGGCCACCAACGTCATCGAACTCGGGCTGCAGCAGGCGAAGGTGACCCCGTTCCCGTCCGTAAGCGAGCTGTTCGGGGAGCCGGGTTACGACACCTCCGGGTTCGAGCGGCCCGACTACCTGCGCGATTACGGCAGGCCGCCGGCCAGCCAGGACGGGCCGACCCGCTCGTGGTAGAGGCTTCAGACGAACCCGTAGAGCCCGCGCCCGAGCCTAGGGTGCTGCTGCTGTCGCGGCCTGGCTGCCACCTGTGCGCTGAGGCGCGTGCCGTCGTCGATCGGGTGACCGCCGAACTCGGCGTCGACTGGGATGAACGCGATATAACTGCCAATCCCGACGACCTGAAGGAGTACGCGGACATGATTCCCGTCACGTTCGTGGATGGCCGCCAGCACGATTTCTGGCGGGTCAGCGAGGACCGCCTGCGGGCCGCGCTGCTGGGCTGACGGGGCGACCGCCCGTTACCAAAGAATTACCGAGCCCAGGTCAGACGGCTGCGATGGGAGCAGGGAACGACTGGTTCGTGGCCCGCTAGTGGATTTCGCTGACTTTGTGCAAACGTTCACAAGGGCGTACCTTGGATAGCGAAGCCGCGCCTGGGAACCCCCGCCCCGGCGCATGCCCGTTGTCGAGTCCCCCCAGGAGTTTCGGCGCATGTCCCGCCGTCCTGCGTCTGCCGGCCATGCCGGCCCCGCTAGCCGGTCCGCAGCTGCGAGCAACGGGCACGGCATCCCCGATGCGACCGTCGCCCGGCTTCCCGTGTACCTGCGGGCGCTGTACGCGCTTGCCGATCACGACGTGGCCACGGTGTCCAGCGAGGAACTGGCCGCCGCGACCGGGGTGAACTCGGCCAAGCTCCGCAAGGATCTGTCGCACCTGGGCTCCTACGGCACCAGGGGCGTCGGGTACGACGTGGAGTACCTGGTCTACCAGGTCTCCCGCGAGCTCGGGCTGACCCAGGACTGGCCCGTGCTGATCGTCGGGGCCGGAAATCTCGGCCGCGCGCTGGCGAACTACGGCGGCTTCGCCTCCCGCGGCTTCCGCATCGCTGCCCTGCTCGACCGCGATCCTGCCGTGGTCGGCACCGTTATCGCGCACCATACCGTCCGCAGTGACGCCGAGATCGAGCACGTCATCGAGCAATTCGACGTGTCCATCGGGGTTATAGCTACGCCCGCGGCCGCCGCCCAGAATGTCGCTGATCGCCTGGTAGCTGCCGGTGTTACGAGCATCCTGAACTTCGCGCCTGTCGTGCTCAACGTGCCTTCGGGCGTCGATGTGCGTAAGGTCGACCTGTCGATCGAATTGCAGATCCTCGCCTTCCACGCTCAGCGGCGCAATGCGGACGCGCCGTCCGCGCAGCTGGGCCAGGCGGCGGACATGGCTGGCCGGCGGCGGGACCGCGCGGCTGGCCGGGAACTGGGCCTGGCCGTGGCCGCGGACGGGGCTGCCGGACCGAACATCGGGACGGCACCGGATGCGGGCGTGGCCGCGCTCGAAGCGGCCGCACTTGACTACAGGACGGGAGCGCAGGCGGTAGGGACATGAGCGTGCTGGTCGTCGGTCTCAGCCACAAGGGCGCGCCAATGGCGACCCTTGAGCGGACCGTGCTGGCCGGCGACGCCCTGGCCAAGCTGCTGCACGACGTCGCCAGGGCCGACGACGTCGCTGGCGCGCTGATCCTCAGTACCTGCAACCGGATGGAGATCTACGCGGAGGTCGGCTCGTTCCACGGTGCGGTGGCTGCCATCTGCGACCTGCTGTCCCGGCACTCCGGCGTGCCGCACGCCGAGCTGACCTCCTGCCTCTACGTGCACTACTCCGACCGTGCGGTGCAGCACCTGCTGACCGTGGCCTGCGGGCTGGACTCGATGGTCGTCGGCGAGAGCCAGATACTCGGCCAGCTGCGCGGCGCCCTGCGGTTCGCCAAGGAGCACGGGACGCTGGGCCGGCCGCTTGCCGATCTCGGTTCGCAGGCACTGCGGGCCGGAAAGCGCGCCCAGTCCGAGACCGGCGTCGGCGAGGCGGGCGCGAGCCTGGTCAGCGTTGGCCTGCGGGCCGCCGCCGAGCAGCTGGGTGTCCCTCCTACATCGGAACGAGGCGAGCCCTCGCTAGCCGGCCTGGAGGTACTCGTCGTCGGTGCGGGGGCCATGAGCGGCCTCGCCGCGGCGAGTGTCGCCAGGGCAGGCGCGGCCGGCCTGGTGATCGCCAACCGGACCGCTCACAGCGCCGAACGGCTGGCGGCTCAGCACGGCGGCCGCCCTGCCTCGACGTCCGACCTGGCCGCCCTGCTTGCTGCCGCCGACCTGGTTGTGACCTGCACGGGCGCGCCCGGCCACGTGCTCACCGAACAGATGGTGCGGTCCGCGCTGGCACTGCGGTCCGGCCGGGCTGCGGTCAGCCAGGCCGGGCCGCTAGTACTGCTGGACCTGGCCCTGCCGCGCGATGTCGAGCCCGGCGTCGGCGACATTCCCGGCGTAGCTGTGACAGACCTGGAGACGCTGGCGGCGGCAGAGCCGGCCGACACCCAGCCAGGTGACGCCGCGATCGCCGCGGCGCGTGAGGTTGTGGCAGGCGAGCTTGAGGCGTACCTGTCGGCTGCCCGGGCAGATCGAGTCACGCCTACCGTCGTGGCGCTGCGCGCTAAGGCGGCCGGCGTGGTGGAATCGGAGCTGGCCAGGCTGGCCGGCCGGATCGGCAGCGTTGATGCCGCCGTGCTCGACGAGGTGGCCAGGTCGATGAGCAGGATCGCGGACAAGTTGCTGCACGCACCCACCGTGCGAGTCAAGGAGCTTGCCGGGACGCCAGGCGCGGACAGCTATGAGGACGCGTTGCGGGTGCTGTTCGACCTGGATCCGGCCGCGGTGCAGTCGGTCGCGCAGGCGGACACGAACCTGGTGTCCTGGCCATCGGGCGAGAGGGAGCATTGATGACCGATCCCGCACTGCGGCTGGGTACCAGGCGCAGTCCGATGGCGATGGCCCAGTCGGGCCGGGTCGCCGAGGCGATCACTGCGCAGACCGGGCGCCGGATCGAGCTGGTCGGCATCACATCCGTCGGCGACGTCAGCTCCGAGGCGCTGACCCAGATCGGCGGCACCGGGGTGTTCGTCAGCGCGCTCAGGTCGGCCGTGCTGTCCGGCGAGGTGGATTTCGCAGTGCACTCGCTCAAGGACCTGCCGACCGGGCCGGCCGAGGGCATCGCGCTTGCTGCCGTGCCGGTTCGCGACGACCCGCGCGACGCGCTGGTGGCGCAGGGCGGCGCGAAGCTCGCCGACCTGCCGCGCGGCGCGGTCATCGGCACCGGATCGCCGCGCCGGGCCGCGCAGCTGCTGATACTGCGCGCGGACCTGCAGCCAGTGCCGGTGCGCGGCAACGCGGGCACGCGGCTGGCCAAGGTGGAATCGGGCGACCTGGACGCCGTCGTCCTCGCCTACGCCGGCCTTGCCAGGATCGGCCGGGCCGATGCCAGCACGCAGGTATTTGAGCCTGACGAGATGCTCCCGGCCGCCGGCCAGGGCGCGCTGGCGGTTGAGTGCCGCGCAGACAGGGAAGACCTCGTTGCGCTGCTGGCCTGCGTTGATGACGCGCACAGCCGGGCCGCGACGACAGCAGAACGCAGCATGCTCGGCGCGCTTCAGGCAGGCTGCTCGGCCCCGGTAGGCGCGTATGCTGCCGGGACGGATGTACTTCGGCTGCGCGGCGTAGTCGTGGCAGCCGACGGGGGGATGGCGCTTCGGGGCAGTGCGAGCGGGCCGCCGACCATGGCCGAGGCCATCGGCCAGCAGGTGGCTAGCGAGCTGCTAAGCCGCGGAGCGGGGACGTATACGGCAGTGTCCGGCGGACACATCAGCAGCGGGGACGATGACAAGTGAACCCCACAACCGGCAAGGTCGACAAGCACGCCAGGACAGCGGGCGACAAGGCAGCCGCGCCACCCGGCTGGGTAGCGTTCGTAGGTGCCGGGCCAGGCGACGAAAGCCTGCTCACGGTGCGGGCAGTGAGCCTGATCGGCCGCGCGGACCTGGTCGTGGCCGCATCGTGGATCGGCGAGCGGCTCGGGCATCTGCTCAAGCCAGATGCGACGCTGGTCGACTCCGACGCGCAGCAGCAGGACCCCAAGATGCTGATCAAGGCGGCCAGGGCCGGCCAGCTCGTGGTCCGGCTGTTCAGCGGTGACCCCTTCATGTTCTGCAACGCGGCGGCCGACGCCGCCGCCTGCGCGAAGGCGAAGGTGCCGTTCGAGGTCGTGCCTGGCCTGTCCGCCGCCATCGCGGTGCCCGAGTACGCGGGCATCCCGCTGACGACCGACGCGGCCGGGGACGTGCGCGTGATCCACGCGGGCGAGGCGAGCCGGGTCTCGGCTGGCGAGGGCACACTGGTGATACTTGGCGCCGAGACCGGGCCGGTCGACCTCGGCAAGATGCTGGTCGCGGCCGGCTGGCCGGAGACCGCGCCGTTCGCTATCACCTGGAATGGCACGACCACCGACCAGCACACGGTCGTGGGCACACTCGGCACCATCGCCGGCGACCTCAAGGCCGCGGGAGTCAGCCTGCTGACCGCAAGCGGCCAGGCCGTGGCGGTCGTCGGCGACGGCGTCGCCGCGCAGCCTGCCCTGTCCTGGTTCGAGACCAAGCCGCTGTTCGGCTGGCGGGTGCTGGTGCCGCGGACCAAGGAGCAGGCCGACGAGGTCTGCGACCTGCTGCGGGCCAGGGGTGCGGTGCCCGAGCAGGTGCCGACCATCGCGGTCGAGCCGCCGCGGACACCGCAGCAGATGGAACGCGCGGTCAAGGGTCTGGTCACCGGCCGGTACCAGTGGATCGGCTTCACGTCGGTCAATGCGGTCCGCGCGATCAGGGAGAAGTTCGAGGAATACGGACTGGACGCGCGTGCCTTTGCCGGCGTTAAGGTTGCCGCGGTAGGCGAGCAGACAGCCAAGGCCCTGCGTGAGTTCGGCATCGTGCCTGACCTGATGCCGGAAGGCGAGCAGTCGGCCGATGGCCTGGCCGACGCCTGGCCCGCCTACGACGACATTCTCGACCCGATCAACCGGGTGCTGCTGCCGCGCGCGGACATCGCGACCGAGGGTCTGCTGGCGCGGCTGACCGAGCTGGGCTGGGAGGCCGAGGACGTCACCGCGTACCGAACCGTGCGCGCGGCGCCGCCGCCGGCCCCGGTCCGCGAGGCGATCAAGGGCGGCGGCTTCGACGCCGTGCTGTTCACTTCCTCGTCCACAGTGCGGAACCTGATCGGGATCGCGGGCAAGCCGCATGCCGTCACCGTGATCGCGGTGATCGGGCCGCAGACCGCCAAGACGGCAGCGGAGTTCGGCCTGCGGGTCGACGTGGTGGCGGAGAAGCCGTCGGTGGCTGCGCTGGTGGACGCCCTCGCCGGGCACGGCGCGGCGATCCGCGATGCTGCCGTGGAGGCAGGAGAGCCCGTCCGCAAGCCGAGCGAGCGCCGCCGGGGGGCGCGCCGCCGGATCAGGTAACGCCCGGCGCCGCCGGCGCCAGGACCGCAGGACCGTCAGGAGCACGATGACCCCGAGCTATCCCGTTTCCAGGCCCAGGCGTCTTCGCGCGACGCAGCCGCTGCGCAGGCTTGTCGCACCGGTGAGCGTGCGCCCGGCCGGCCTAGTCCAGCCGCTGTTCGTCAAGGAGGGCATCGACGAGCCGCAGCCCGTCGTGTCGATGCCGGGAGTAGTGCAGCACACCAGGGACAGCCTGCGTAAGGCGGCGGCCGAGGCGGTGGCGGCCGGAGTCGGCGGCCTGATCCTCTTCGGCATCCCCGCGGTCAAGGACGGCCGCGGCTCGGCGGCCGACGCCGCCGACGGCATCGTCCAGCTTGCGCTGCACGACCTGGCCGCCGAGGTCGGCAGCGAGACTGTGCTGATGGCCGATCTGTGCCTGGACGAGTACACCGATCATGGCCACTGCGGCCTGCTGACCGCGGCAGGCGAGGTCGACAACGACGCCACCCTCGAGCGGTACGCGTCGATAGCGCTCGCGCAGGCGGCCGCGGGCGCTCAGGTGGTAGCGCCGAGCGGGATGATGGATGGCCAGGTGGCCGCGATCCGCGCGGCCCTGGACGGTGCCGGTTACGCAAGCGTCGCAATCTGCGCTTACTCGGCCAAGTACGCCTCGGCGTTCTATGGCCCGTTCCGTGACGCTGCCGAGTGCGCGCCGCAGTTCGGCGATCGGGCGTCCTATCAGCAGGACCCGGCCGCGCGGGATGCGCTCAGGGAGATCGAGCTCGACGTGGCCGAGGGCGCGGACATCGTGATGGTCAAGCCTGCGCTGGCATATCTCGACGTGATCAGCCAGATCGCCGCTCACGTACAGCTTCCGGTTGCGGCCTACCAGGTCAGCGGCGAGTACGCGATGGTGGAGGCGGCCGCCGCGAACGGCTGGCTGGACCGCGGGCGCACCATCTCCGAGACGCTGACCGCGATCAGCCGGGCCGGGGCCGACATAATTCTCACTTACTGGGCGACAGAAGTAGCGCAGTGGCCTAGCTGACGCCTCGTCAGTCCAGCCCGGTAGGGGCGTGCGGGCCGAACGGCCAGTACTCGAACAGCCCCGACCCGGTAACCGTGGTGCCGTTCTCCGCGCACTCGAAGACGGCGACGCTGTCGATCATGCCCCACATCCGCGCCTTGTCCTGCGCCTTGCCCAGGTCGTAGCACACGCCCTGCACGACAACGTCAGGTCCCTGGTACATGCCGTGCTTCCAGTCAGGCTCCAGCCCGTACCCGGTCCCCACCATGAGCGAAACGGGGTGCACCGGCCGGACCGTGACCTGCAGCGGCCCGCTGTCCGGCGGGCTGAACGAGATCGTCGCGGTCTGCACCTGCCTGGTGCCCGGCGCGTACTGCGGCCGGTACTCCGGCCTGCCGAGCTGCTGCGGCGGACGGCCAGCCGCTTCCGGCCAGACCCTGACCGCCTCCTCCAGGATCCGGTTGCCTGCCGCGTCCTCCTGCACGATCGCGAGGACGGAGAACTCCTCGAACTGCATGGGCGCGTACATCCAGTAGAACTGCGGCGGACTCTTCGACTGGATGCCGGGCGGCTCGCTTTCGCCGACCGGACGGACTCCCCACGACCGGTCTCGCGAGCCTCGCCACCGGTCGGGGGTCACCGTGAACTCCTCGGTGCCGCTGCGCACGTGACCAGTCCAGCGACCGGTCTGGGCTAGCCGGAACGAGTCGAAGGTCACCCGCTCCTGCGTTCGCATGAAGTGGCGCGGCTCGGCCTGAGCGGGGATCGCGGCCTGCCAGGACAGGTCGAACTCGAGCCCGTGCGGATTGGGCTCAAGGACGACTCGCAGCGTGCGCAGTCCCTCGATCACTTCTACCCGGAACGGGCCGACGCTGGTGTCCATCCGGTCCGCGCCGAGCTCGCGGGACGCGCGCACCACCCGGTGGGTGTCGCCATGCCTGGCGAGCGCGAACGCGTCGGTCACGCCGAGATTCGGGTACTGGCCGAGACCCACGATCAGCATCAGCTCGGCGGTGCCCGGATGGCAGTTGAAGTAGTAGCGGTCGTAGAAGTTGCGGTCCGAGGTCGCCAGGTACCTGATCGGCTGCGCGATCTGGTGCACGGGATAGTCGTCGAGCGGCGACAGCGTCATTGAGTGATCTCCGGTTGGTGGTCAGGGCGCGGGTCTTGCTGACAGTGCTACATCGCGGGCACGGTGGGCTCGCCGCCTGGCGGCGGCAGGTGCAGAATCCTCGCCAGCAACTGCGTGGCGGTGTTGTTGTACGGGAAGTCGTTGTCCGGCGGCACGAGGTCGTAGTGGATGAACAGCTGCCCGATCCGCGCCATGACGACAGCGAATTTCATCGCCGAAAGCACCTCGTAGTAGTCCATGTGCACGAGCTCGCGCCCGGCGAGCTGGGAGTACCTGGCGATCGTCTGGGCCGAGTCGGGGAAGCCAGGCAGCCGCGGCACGCCAACGCCGTCGCTATGGTGCCGGTCAAGCAGCAGGAACCAGGCCAGGTCCTCCTCGGGCTGGCCGAGCGTCGCCATCTCCCAGTCCAGCACCGCGGCGGCGCGGCCGCACGAGAAGATGATGTTGCCGATGCGCGAGTCGCCCCACAGCAGCACGGGCTCGCGCGCTTCCTCCGGCCGATGTTTGTGCAGCCAGCCCAGCGCATGCTGTGCGACAGGGACCGTTCCGTCGTAGGCCCAGTCGAGGTAATGCTCGTAGTAGGCCAGTCGCTGCCGCAGCCCGGTCGGACCGTAGCTCACCTGATCGACGAAATCCAGTCCCAGCCCTGCGACGTCCAGCGCATGCACCTGCGTCAGCACGCTGAGGCCAGACCACCAGATGCTTTCCCGCTCAGCCGGGCTGGACTGCGTCAGCCAGCCGCCTGTGTGATAGGGCGGCATGTCCGTGGGCACGTCCCCGTCGATGCGGGTCATCACATAGAACGGGGCGCCTAGTATCGCCGAATCGGGCTCGTGCCAGTGCACGGCAGGCACCGGAATGGCGGTCCCGGCCAGGATCTGGAGCAGCCGGTACTGCTCGGCAAACCGCGGCTCGGGAAAGATCTGGAAGCCGGTTGGAGCCACCTTCGCGACCAGCCGTTCCCGCCGTGACGTGCCGTCCGGCTCCTGCCAGCTTGCCTCGAACATCAGCGTTTCCGCCGAGAAGCCGGTGCTAGCCGGTGTCTGCACCGCGGTGACGGCTACGCCGCTCGCGCCGGCTAGCCGCGTGGTCAGCCAGCTCTGCAGCCGGGCCCTGGTGACCTCCGGATCACGCTGATCAGGGACCGGCATGCCGACCTCCTGGCGTCCGCTATGATCAGAACGAATTGAAACACGTTCTACCTGCAGCCCGGCCGGACGTCAACTGCCAGCGGCGCGACGGCGCGGACACCCATCATGCGGGGCGCGGCGCGAGTACCCTGGCAAGTGTCACCTTGCAATCTCCCTTATGCATCGGGTTGGTCTCGGCCGCCGGGTCGGCAGCGGGCCGCATACCCGGCCAGGCATCATCGATGGCTAACGGCTCACTAGGGCCGGGCGGGAGCGAAGCCAGTTGGTCGAGACTGTACTGCGGGTCAGGCGCCGCAGAGCGGAGAGCCGGACGGCCGATGCGGCGGTCAGGTACGCCATGATGGGCTGGCCGGTGTGCGCCGGCGCCTTTCCGCCGGGCCGGGCGCAGCGCCCCGCAGACGTGCAGCGCGCCTGCTCCTGTGACCGCGTCGGCTGCCCGTCGCCTGGTGCCCATCCGCTGTCGCCGGCCTGGCAGATCGTGGCCAGCACGGACCTGGCTACCGTCGGGCGCTGGTGGCTGGCGATGCCCGAGGCGAACGTGGTCCTTCCTACCGGCCGGGTGTTCGATGTCCTGGACGTGCCGGCCAGGGTAGGAATTGCCGCTCTCAGCCGGATGGAGCGGTCAGGCCTTCGGCCCGGTCCCGTGGCGATAAGCGCCGGGGACCGGGCCCATTTCTTTGTCCTCACCCGCGGTGCCCCGGCGGACGAGAATGAGTGGTGGTCCTGCCATCTAGACTGCGAGCCCGAGAAAGTCGCCGATGTGTCCGGGCTCCGCTGGCACTGCCGGGACAGCTACGTGATCGCGCCGCCGTCCCGGTGCGGCGCCGGCGCAGCCCGATGGCTGCGGGATCCGGTCAGCCACGACCTGCCCGACGGCGTGCGTCTGCTCGAGGTCCTGGCCGATGCCTGCGAGGAGGCTGGCTGATGTCCTCAGAAGCCCGGCGGCAGCGGTCCGCCGAGTTGTTCGCGCGCGCCTGCGCGCTCATGCCTGGCGGTGTCAACTCGCCGGTCCGAGCCTTCGGCTCCGTCGGCGGCGACCCGGTGTTCATGGCGTCCGGGCAGGGCCCGTACCTGACCGACGTGGACGGCAATCAGTACGTAGACCTGGTCTGCTCGTGGGGACCGATGATCCTCGGCCACGCGCACCCTGCGGTCGTATCCGCCGTGCAGTCGGCGGCGAGCCTCGGCACCTCGTTCGGCACCGTGACCGAGGGCGAGGCGGTGCTGGCCGCGCAGATCGTCGACAGGACGCCGGTGGAGCGCGTACGGCTCGTCAGTTCTGGGACCGAGGCGACGATGTCCGCGATCCGGCTGGCCAGGGGTTACACGGGGCGGCGGCTCGTGGTGAAGTTCGCGGGCTGCTACCACGGGCACGTGGATGCGCTGCTTGCCGCGGCGGGCTCGGGCGTGGCCACGTTCGGGCTGCCGGACTCGCCGGGCGTGACCGGCGCTGCGGCCGCCGACACCGTGGTGCTCCCGTACAACGACGGCGAGGCCGTGCGGCAGGCCTTCGACTCAAGTGGCTCGGAGATCGCCTGCGTGATCACCGAGGCGTGCCCGGCCAACATGGGCATCGTCCCGCCCGCAGGGGGCTTCAACGAACTGCTCGCGGCGCTGTGCGGCGAGTACGGGGCGCTGCTGGTCATGGACGAGGTGCTGACCGGCTTCCGGGTGACCAGGTCCGGCTGGTACGGGCACGAGGGCGTCCCCGCGGACCTTATGACGTTCGGCAAGGTTATGGGCGGCGGCCTGCCCGCGGCGGCGTTCGGCGGGCGGGCCGAGATCATGGAGCGGCTAGCGCCGTCGGGCCCGGTGTATCAGGCGGGCACCCTGTCGGGTAATCCGCTGGCGACCGCCGCCGGCGTGGCAACCCTGCGCGAATGCACGCCGGAGGTCTACGCGCGGGTCGACGAGGCGGCGGCAACGGTAGCTAAGCTCGCCGCGGACGCACTGACGGCGGCCGGAGTACCGCACCGGCTGCAGCAAGCTGGCAGCCTGTTCTCGGTGTTCCTCGGCGTCACCGACCGGGTCCGTGACTTCGGCGGGGCCAAAGGCCAGTCCGCGCGCGCGTATGCTGCCTTCTTCCATGCGATGCTGGATGGCGGTGTGTACCTGCCGCCGTCCGGCTACGAGGCGTGGTTCCTGTCAGCCGCGCACGACGATGCCGCGCTGACCCGTATCGCCGAAGCGCTGCCCGCCGCCGCGTCGGCCGCCGCGGCCGCACTGGGCTGACGCGGACCGCGGCCAGCCCCCTTCCAGGCCCATGGACTGAATGTCATGTTTCATGGCGATACCCCTGGCAGCGCGGACGCTTTGTCGCGATGATGTGGCTGGGCCGCCAGGCGCTGAAGGACCTGGGCCCGCTACGGGAGGAAGCACCATGGCGATGCGCAATGTCATCAGCACCCTGAACACCAGTGACGGGACCGAGATGATGGGCCCCGGCATCCTGATGTGGCACTATCCAGGCGCCGACATCATGAACGGCAGCCTGCTCACGGTCGAGAGCAATCACTTCTGCGTGCTCAAGTCCCGCGGCGCGATCCTGAACGTGTACGAGACCGGGCAGTACCCGGTGGAGACTCCGCAGCGGCCGCTGCTTGGCAGCTTCCAGCAGGCGTTCTACGGCGGCCAGTCGCCATGGCAGTACGAGGCGTTGTTCGTCGCCAGGGCCAAGAGCGTCGTCAAGGCGCAAGGGGTGGCGCTGTCCCGCGAGCTCGCCGAGCTCGTTTACGACGTCGACTACTACGTGCACGTTGACAGCAAGGAGGACGCGGTCAAGCTGGTCACGCACATGCCGTACCAGGGGCACTTCCTGACTGCCGACGCGCTGAATGCCTATGCTGGCCCGGTAGTCGAGCAGGCGGTCAACCAGCTGGTCCAGGTGACGCCGCTAGAGCAGGTGAACGAGAAAATCCACGAGATCACCGAACTGGTCCGCGGGCACCTGCAGGACTTCCTGTCGATCTACGGTGTCACGCTGAACGACGTCAAGGTACTCATGCGGCCACGCGACGAGCGAATGCGTGAGCTGATCTCGCTGCGCGCGTTCGGGCTGTCGGAGATGGACGCGGTCCGGTACTACGTGGCGATGAAGATGGCCGAGCGCGGCCTGGTGTCCGCGCCGAATATGGCGGTAGGCGAGCCCTTCAACATCGGCATCACCACCCAGACCAATCCGATCGCCAGCCTCCCGGCGCTGGCGGATGTCAACGGCGGCGGCGTCGTGGCCGCGGCCACCACGCCGCACCAGGGGACCTGACAGCGGTGCCAGAGGGTCTCGCAGACCGGCTGCGCGGCCTGCTCGCCTCCGACGTCTATACCGAGAAGGGCAGGCTGCGCGCGGACGACCTGCTAGTACGCGAGCGGGTCGGTCACGGGCTGAGCACGGCCTCGGCCGGGATCAGGCAGCTTGTCAGCCAGTGGCGCGCCGACCGGGTGCCGCCTTCGACCAGGGAGCAGCCGTTCCCTCCGGCCGCGGTAATGGAGCCGATCCGCCGGTCGGAGCGACTGGTCAGGGCGATCGAGGACACCTCGGCCGCGGTCCGAGGGCTGCCGGTGCTCAACCAGGACAAGGTCTGGGACCGGGTCAGGGCAGCAGGCCTTGACGAGCTCATGCAGTTCGACTGGACCTTGGTCGGCGAGGCCGACGCACTGGCCGCGGATGTGCAGCGGGTGCTCGCGCTCGACGAGCTTGACATCGCCGCGCAGGAGGCCAGGCTGCGCAAACTGCGAGAGGTCATGAACGACCGGCAGCGGTACATCGAGATCTCCTGAACTGCCTGGTGCCTGCCACGGCGCGGCAGGCACCAGGCCCGGGGCCCGGTCAGCCGATAGCGACCGCCACGATGCCCGCGACGATTGCCACCGCCGCTGTGAGCCTGCGGGCCATGCCGCCTTCGCCCAGCAGGCGCCGGCCGAGCAGGACGCCGAACAGGATGCTCACTTCCCTGGCGGGCGCGATGGTGCTGACCGCGGAGAAGCTGAGGGCAATCAGGATCAGTACGTAGGCCAGCGGCGCCATCACGCCGGCGGCGAGGACCTGTCGGCGATAGTCCCGCCACACCTGACGCAGCCGACGGGTGTCACGCAGCACCAGCGGAGTAAAGGCGGCGAGCATGAACGGGAACGCGGCATAGCCCTGCAGCAGCGGCGGCGTGTGGAGGGTAGCCACGGCGTACTTGTCCCAGATGGTGTAGCTGGCAATGAACGCGCCCGTGCAGAGCGCGAGCCCGACGGCCGTGCCGACCTTTGGCCGGGCCAGGGCCTGGTTCTCGGCATTGACACCGCGGCTCCTGGCCGGGATGCCGATCACCACTATGCCCGCGATGATGCAGGCGATGCCGGTCAGGGTCAGTGGCCCTGGCCGTTCGCCCAGGATCAGGATGCCTGCCAGTGCGGCCAGCAAGGCTCCCGTTCCGCGACCAACCGGGTAGACCAGCGACAGGTCGCCCTTGCGGTAGCCGAATTGCAGGAACAGGAAGTAGCCAGCCTCCAGCACGCCTGTCCCGACCAGGAACAGCCAGTTCAGGCCGGTCAGGTGCGGTCGGCTCACGACCACGGTGATCGCGACGACGGGCGCGTAGAGGCAGGCTGCCGCGGCCGCGAGCAGCCAGATGAAGAAAACGGTCCCGGTAGCCGAGGCCTGCTTGCTGAACAAGTTCCAGCTGGCATGGGCGACCGCGGCGACGAGGACGAGGGATAGAGCGAACGGGCTCACCAGGCGGCTCCTGTATGTCGGCCCGAGTGCGGGCACGGCTGACAGAGCCCTCGAGGTTTCTATCCCGTCAGGTGTTCGCCCGCCGGATCAGACGCGTCCGCTCCGGCGGGGTCCCGGCGCCGCTCGGTCCAGCCCGCCCGGCCCTGGTTGTGACGTGCGTAACAGCGGGCAGGGCGCGGAACCCTAGGCGCAGCCACATGCTGGCCTCAGGCTAGCCGGCCTGGGATTCTTTCGGCGAAAGGCCGGAACTGGCCTGCGGGGCCGCCCCGGTAGGCTGTGCCCGGTATGAGCAGCAGCGAGATCCGGCCGCCGGCCGGGACCACGGCTATAGTCCACCTTGTCCGGCACGGCGAGGTCTATAACCCGGACGCCGTCCTGTACGGGCGCCTTCCCGGCTATCACCTGTCCGAAGCCGGCCGGGTCATGGCCAAGGCGGCCGCTAACTTCCTGGCTGGCCGGGACATCACGGTGCTGAGATCCTCCCCGCTGGATCGAGCCCGCGAGACGGCCGAGCCGATCGCTGCCGAGTTCGGCCTGCAGGTCCAGATCGACGACCGGCTGATCGAGCCGTGGAACCTCTTCGAGGGCATGCGGTTTGGCGTGGGCGACGGCGCCCTGCGCAAGCCGCGGTACTGGATCCACCTGCGCAACCCCTTCCGGCCGTCATGGGGCGAGCCTTACAGGGACGTCGCCGCCCGGATGCTGGCGGCGACCAGCGACGCGGCCAGGGCGGCGGTCGGGCACGAGGCGGTCTGCGTCAGCCATCAGCTGCCGATCTGGGTGGCGCGCGAAGCGGCGGAGGGCCGTCGCCTCTGGCACGATCCGCGCCGCCGCGAGTGCGCGCTCGGCAGCGTCACGAGCCTGATGTTCGCGGCTGACAAGATCATTGGAGTGAGTTACGCCGAGCCGTCTGGTGCGGGCAGCGGTCAGGTCGCCGGCGCCTGAGGCGGCCACAGCTGACCGGAGCGGCAACCAGGCTAGCGGTGCGAGGCCGGCTCGTTCGCCATCCAAGGCAGGCCGGTTCGCCGTGCGAGGCCGGCCGGATCGCCGCGAACGCTCGCCCGTCGCCGCGAAACGCCGGCCCGCTGTCTCGCGCCGATGCCATGTCCGGCACAATAGGCCCGGTACTACTGCCTGTAGGAGATCTCCGAGTGTCCCGCCTGCCACGCTCTGCGCGCTGCGGCGTCCCAGCCGCCGACGACTCAGGCCAGCGCGCAGCGAGCCAGCCGGCCGCAGGCCGCCGGCGGCGCTGCGGGAGAGTCTGCGTCGGGGCGGCTGCGATAGCCGGAGCGATGCTGGCGGTAGCGGGCTGCGACGGCGGCGCGATCGGGGCGAACACCCCGGTCAGCAACGGCCAGAGCTTCGTGAGCCGCAATTACCAGAGCACCGTGTTCAGGGTCGGCAGCCGCCCGGTCGCGCCCTCGGTGTCAGGGACGACCTTGACCGGCGAGCACCTGAGCCTGTCCTCGTACCGGGGCGACGTGGTGGTGCTGAATTTCTGGGGCTCCTGGTGCGCGCCCTGTCGCGACGAGGCACCGACCCTGGGCACGCTAGCCCGGCAGTTGTACGGCCGCGGTGTCCGGTTCGTGGGCGTCGACATCCGGGACGAGCCGGACGCGGCGCTGGCCTTCATGAGCACCTTCCGGATCAGCTATCCGAGCTTCAACGACCCTAGCGACGAAATCGCACTGCTGTTCCGCGCGACGGTGCCACCGTCCGCGATTCCGTCCACGGTCGTCATCGACAGGACCGGACGGATCGCGGCGAGCATCGTCGGCGGCGTCAGCTATCAAGGCCTGAGAGCGCTAGTCACCGAGGTAGCTGCGGGACGCTCATGACGACAGCCGAAGGCGATGAGCTGACCCGGCTCCCCGACGACCCGGAGGTCAGCCAGCCAGCCAGCGGGCGTCCCCTCGAACGTGGCCTGGGCCCGGCGGGCTGGCTGCGCTGGATCTGGCGGCAGCTCACCTCGATGCGCACCGCGCTGATCCTGCTGTTCCTGCTGGCGCTCGCGAGCGTACCCGGCTCCGTCCTTCCGCAGGAGGGTATCGACCCGGCGGCGGTCAGCCAGTACTACGTCGCGCATCCCGCGCTGGCCCCGATTCTGAACAAGCTGTCGCTGTTCAGCGTCTTCGCGGCGCCGTGGTTCGCCGCGGTGTACCTGCTGCTCTTCGCATCCCTGGCTGGCTGCGTGCTGCCGCGGACGTTCCGGCTGGCCGGGTCCGCCCGGCAGCGGCCACCCCGCGCACCGCGGAACCTGGCCAGATTGCCGTTCACTGCCAGCTACGAAACCCAGATGCCCCCCGACGAGGTCCTGCAGGCCGCTGAGCAACTGTTCTCCCAGCGCCGGTTCCGGCTGCACAGCGGCGCTGGCTGGCTATCGGCCGAGAAAGGCTACCTGAGGGAAGTCGGCAACCTGCTCTTCCATATCGCGCTGCTAGCGCTGCTGTTCTCGGTCGGGCTTGGCGGCATCTTTGGCTACAAGGCCAACCGGCTGCTGATAGTCGGTCAGGGGTTCGCCAACACGCCGACCGCGCTTGATGCCTTCCACCCTGGGCGGCTGGTCGGGCCGTCGCAGCTGCAGCCGTTCTCCATTAACCTGCTCGGCTTCCAGGCAAAGTATGTGACGTCGGGGCCCGAGATGGACGAGCCGATCAGCTACGCCGCGCCGATGAGCTACCGCAGCCAGCCGGGTGCCCCGTTGCGGCACTACGTGCTCAAGGTCAATCACCCCCTCGTCATAAACGGCGTCAGCGTCTACCTGATCGGGCATGGCTACGCTCCGGAGTTCAAGATCACAGACGGCACCGGCAAGGTTCGCTGGGACGGTCCGGTGCCGTTCATCCCGGTAGACACCAACGGGCTTACCTCCGAGGGCGTCATCAAGGTGCCTGATGCGGAGCCGACCCAGCTTGGCTTCGCAGGCGTCTTCCTGCCGACCGCGGTCGACGTCGGCGGCAGGCTACAGTCGGCCTTCCCTGCTGCCCTGTTCCCCAGGGTCAGCCTGGTCGCCTACGACGGCAACCTCGGCATGAATAGCGCCGTGCCGCAGTCGGTATATCAGCTGGACACCAAGGGGCTGCATGAGCTGCCGATCGCGCCGCAGCCGCTCGCACCTGGTCAGTCGATGAAACTGCCGGACGGCGCGGGCACCCTGACCTTCACTGGCTACACGCAGTGGATCAGCCTGGCTATCACCTATGACCCAGGGCAGCTGCCGGCCCTGCTCTCCGGCATCACGGCGCTGCTTGGCCTGATCCTGTCGTTCATGGTCCGCCGCCGCCGAGTGTTCGTCCGCGCGCAGTCGCTGGCAGACGGCAGCACCGAGGTCGTGCTGGGCGGGCTGGCCCGCTCCGACGCCGCAGGCGGCTTCGAGGCCGAGTTCGCCGAGCTGGCGAGCCAGTTCCGCGACCGGTACGAGGGCCGCGCCCTGCCAGCCGGGCAGCTGGCGCAGGAGCAGCCGGCGGCGGCTACGCAAGGGACCGGCGCCAGCAGCGACAGCCCTGTAAGCAGAGATTCCGCGGGTGCCGCACAGGCAGCCGCTGCCGAGCCCGGCCCAGCGCTGGCCGGCCGCGAGGGAGGCGAGGCATAGATGCCGATAAACACAGGGCTTGCGGATGTAAGTAACGTGCTGCTGTTCAGCACGGTGATCCTGTACGCCCTCGCGATGCTGTCCTATGCCTGCGACTTCGCGTTCTCCAGGCAACGGGTCATCGTCGGCGTGCCCGCGCTCGTGCCAGTCGGCGCCGGCGGCCCGGCCGGCGGACTGCCGTCGGCTCCGCCCCCGGCCGCGACTACGCCGGTGACTCCGGCCGGGCCGCAGGCGATCGGCTGGCCGTCCGGATTCTGGTTGCGGACGGCGTTTGGCCTGACCTGCATCGGGCTTGTCTGCCATGTGCTCGCGATCCTTGCCAGGGGGCTAGCGGAGCACAGGGTGCCCTGGGGCAACATGTACGAGTTCATCGCCGCGATCACCTGCATGGCCGTGCTGGTCCTGGTCGCGGTGTCAGTCAGGTACCAGGCCTATTACATGGGCCTGTTCGTGCTGCTGCCGGTTGTGCTCGGGCTCGGCATCGACCTGACCGTGATCTACACCCCGGCCGGGCAGCTGGTCCCTGCCCTGCAGTCCTACTGGATCGCGATCCACGTGACGGCGATGATCGTCGCCGCCGGCCTGTTCATATTCGGCGCGGTGGTAACAACGGTTTACCTGCTCGCCGACCGCAGCCAGCGGCGGGTCGCGGCCGGGCAGTCGTCGTGGAGCGCCGGCATTTTGCAGCACGTGCCAGTGCCCGCGATCCTCGATCGGCTGTCCTACCGCAGCATCCTGTTCGCCTTCCCGGTCTGGACGTTCGGCGTGATGGCCGGTGCCATCTGGGCGGATCACGCCTGGGGCCGGTACTGGGGTTGGGATCCGAAGGAAACCTGGTCGTTCATCACGTGGGTGGTCTACGCCATGTTCCTGCACGCGCGCGCCACCGCCGGCTGGCGCGGCCGGCGGGCAGCCTGGATCCACATGGCCGGATTCGCCTGCCTGATGTTCAACCTGATCGGGGTCAACCTCTTGATTACCGGCCTGCACTCCTACGCCGGCCTGGGGTAGAGCAGCGCCAGGGCTTCTCGGGAGGCCGCGAAAAACGGCGGAATTGCAGATTCCGTCCCGATCTGCCAGCCCGTAGACTCCGGACAGACCCTGGCGCTCGAGGCTGCGCGGAGCGGTGATGTCTGCATTCATCAAAGGCGTGGCCTGGCTCTGCATCGCTCTCGGGGCCATTGGCTCCGTAAACGCGCTGACCGCGCTCGCGCGCCAGCGGCGGGGCAGACGCAGGCATCGACGGGCCATGGGCAGGGGTGACGGGTGGTCTGAACTCCGCACCTACCTGACAATTGCGGCCATAGGCGTATCGGTGCTCGGGGATCTGTCGACGGATCGCGAGGTCCTGTGGCTGGCGAGCATACCGATCTTCGTAATGGTGATCGTGAACCTAGCGTCGTGGACCCGGTCCCGCCTACGACGCAGGCCGACGCGCAACCCGTCCTGATGGGGCTGGCAATGCGACCTGATGCCCGGCCTGGCCACGGCCAGCGGGAGTTGGCCGGTCTAGCTGTTCTCGCGCTGCTCGCGGATCCGCCTGGCCAGTTGCTGCAAAAAGTCATCGTCGTCATCCGGGCCGACTGGCGCAGCCATGCCGTGCTCCGGCAGCCAGGTACCTGACTCGGCGAATGCGCCAGCGGACTGCGTTGCCGGGTGCCGCATCAGCGCTTCGGACGGGCTGAAGCCGGTCGCGCCGTACCGGCCCGACCGGTGCGCGAGGGCCAGCCGACGGGGCCGCCCGACCATGAGCCAAGCCGCCGCGCCGAAGATCCAGAACACGCCCGCCACCATCAGCCACATGCCCTTGCTGAGGGTGGTGAACTCCGAGTCTGGTGTCATCGTGATATCTAGCATGCACGGAAGCACAAATCCGACACTAAATAGAACAATAAGAGCACAAGCCAGCCACATGGTCGCAGCCTAGCTGCTCAGGCTGGGTGCTCGTCACGAAATGCTACATCTGTCCTAGTCACCTTACTCACACAGAAGAGTTACGTTCCGTAACATCGACGGCTAGTGCCTTCAGCCCGGAATAACCTGGCTCCAGACAGGCCGCGATCGTCGGCCCTGACCTGGTCCCTACCGCGGGAGCTGAGGCTATGCGGCTGCGATTATTCCGCCCCGTGCGGCTGCTTCTGTCCCGCGCGGCTAGCCGGATGCGGCCGCAAGCTGGCCGGAACAGCTCGCGGGCGTCTTCGGTTCGGCGGTCAGCTACGAAGGTCTTCGGGCCCGGCCCGACGGCGGCAGGCCCAGGGCTGAGCCCGCGAGGTAGCCACCGCCGCACTCGTGGCTCCTGGCCGGGATCGGCCCGCCAGGGCGCCGCGGGTACTGGCCCGGCAGGCGTCGGCGCCGCTGGCGTCGGCCATGCGGGTTCCGGCCCGGCTGCGGACCTGGCCACGGCGCCGAGCGGAACCGGACCCGGCGGGTCCGGCGCCGGTGCCGGCCGGCCCATCGGGCCGGTATCGTCGGCTGCGGGTCCTGGCCGCGTTCCGCTTGGGTCGGCGCGTCCGCAGCAGGTGCCAACCGGGACCGCACGGGCAGCGATCAGGACGCGATCGGCAGTCAGGAGTCGGACTGCTCCGCCGCAGCGCCGTGTCTTTACCCTGCAGGAGGCGAAGGCCGCCGCTACTGCCCGGCCCTGGTATCAGGTCGCGCCGGCCAACAAGTCAGCCGCCGGAAGGCGCGATTGCGGATGCCTTGAAGGCATCCTGCACCGCGAATGGGCGCCGGATGCAGAACCCGCGGCCGCGACGGTAACGGCCATCAACCGGCTGGCCGAGTTGCCACGGCTAATCAAGGAGAAGCTCGCCGCAGGGCTGGAAGCGATCTACGTTGGCCACGGCGGCGTTCCTGACCTGGATGACATGAGCGAGCTCAAGGGCGTGCCTTTGCCGTCTGGGCGGGCGACCTGGGATGCGTGCGCTGGCGCCTACGGAGACCGGAAGATCATCGTCGGCTCCAGGCAATCGCCGACACCGGACGTGATGTGTCACGAAGTCGGCCACGCCCTGGATGACATAGATGGATCTGGTGAGCGGTGGCAGTCGGACTCGGTTGATTTCTACCGCCTGTACCAGCGCTGCCTGCCCCGAATGGCCAGCCAGTTCCACCGGCAGGGCGGAGCGCTCGGCCGCCGGGAGTTCTTCGCCGACGCCTTTGCCGCCATCGCTTCTGGCCAGCGTCCGGCGCTGGTCGAAATGCTGGCTGGCGATACCAGGTCAGCACTGGACGTAATGCTCTACTTCAATGTGCGGTACGGCATCTGATGAGGTCTTCGCTGTCATGTACGTGATCCGGCTAGCCAACGGCAACCTGCTGGTGCCTGACTCCGCGGAGAGCGGGGACGGGCGCTTCCTGGGCAACGCTTACGTCGAGATAGGCCCTGACGATGCGCAGTACGCCCGGCTGGCGGCCGAGGCGGTGAGCCAGGAGGAGTACGAGGAGCGGCGGCGCCGCTGGCGTGAGGGCGACGAGAAACTACGGCGTGAGTTTCTCGACTATCTGGCCCGGCATGGGGCCGGCGGCGGCTGGCACGACTAGCGGTTAATCCCGCCGCGGCGGCGTTGACATCGTGACTTCCCGCCAGTGCGCATCTCGTGGTGAGATCTGGTGATGGTGACGGCCGACGCGCGCCCCTTGCTTGTCCTCACGGGAGTGGGCCGAAGCTACGGGCCACTGCAGGCACTCAAGCCCGTCGACCTGGCGGTAGGCGCCGGCCAGTGCATCGCGCTGCTTGGGGTGAACGGGTCAGGCAAGTCGACGCTGCTGCGGATCGCGGCCGGCCGGGACTCGCCGACCACAGGACAGGTGCGCTACGGCGGGCTCCCGCTGACCGAAGACGCCATGGTCGCACGCACCGAGATCGCCGTGGTCGGCGATGTGTCGAGCACCTATCCGGACCTGACGGTGCGTGAGCACTTGCTGCTGGTCGCCGTTGCGCACGGTGCCGCAGGGAACGCTGCGAGCCTGGTCGATAGCGCCCTGGCCGAGTGCAGGCTTACCGATCACGGGGCGGCATTGCCTGGGGCGCTGTCAAGCGGGCAGCGGCAGGCGCTGCAGCTCGCCGCGATCCTGGTCCGGCCGCGACGGCTGCTGATCCTGGACGAGCCGGAGCAGCGACTTGACCCGGGGGCGCGCCGCTGGCTGGCGGGCCTGCTGGCACAGGAGAAGGCACGCGGTGCCGCGATGCTGCTCGCGACTCATCACGTGGAGCTCGCTGGGGCCATCGCCGACCAGGCCATCGTGCTTCTCGATGGCGGCGTCGTTAGCCGCGGCACGCCAGCGCAGGCGCTCGGGAGCATGGGGTGAGCCCGTGACGAGCACGGTGCCGACGGTGGCGGCGCCCGACAGCACCGACGCGACTCTCGCCCTGCTCCGCGAGTGTCGGCAGGGGAGGACGCGCAAGCAGGCGGCTAATCTCGCGTTCTGGCTGTACCTCATCGGTCTGGTGATCTTCGTGTACGGCGGCTGGCTGGTTGCCGCGATTGTCGGGGCGTTGCGGCGCCCGCCGCCGCCCGTCGCGGACACGCCGATGCTGCTGCGTGCAGCCCCTGCGGGCCTGTGCGCGCTGGCGCTGGTCGTCATCGTGAGCCTGCTGTGGGACGCGCGGTGGCGCGGCCCAGTCACCGTCGCCCAGCCGACGGCGGACTGGCTGCTGGGCACGCCCGTTGGCCGCGGCCGGCTGCTGCGGCCCAGATACAGGATCGCCGTAGCCACCTCGTTGCTGGCCGGTGCGGCCGCCGGCCTCGTGCCCACAGCGCTGCTGCTGGCTGCCGGACTCGGCCGGGGCGGTGTCGGGCACTCGCTGCGGCTGGCCGGGGTGGCAATGCTGGGCACCGCGCTGCTCGCAGGTTTCGGCTGCGGCGCCGCGGCATTGACCGAGGTGCACGCGACCTCGTCGCGCCTGCGCGCTGTGACGCCATCGGCCGTGCTCGCCGTGATAGTGCTGGCGGGCGCCGCCGCGATCACGTTCGCGTTTGGGCTGCCTTCGGTCATCGCGACGGTCCTGCTTTGGTCTGGACCGTGGGGCTGGGCCGCGCAGGGGCCTATCGCGCTGGCTGGCGGCAACGCGCCGCTGTGGCCGACCGCGATGGCTGTTCTGGGGATCACGGCCGCCGGCATGATCGTGGCCGGGGATCGCCGGGCGGCGGACGTGCCTGCGGCCGCGCTGCGGGCACGGGCGCGCACCATCGGTGACATGTCGGCCGCCATGTTCAATATGGACGCCAGGCGGGTGACCATCGCCTACCGCGGCGCGACGGGGCTGTACGGCCGGGCCAGGTTCCGGCTCAGACCGCCGAAGCACCGCCAGCTTGTCCTGCCCTGGCGCGACCTCACGGCGCTGGTCCGGGCACCATCAAGGCTGGCCTGGTCGGCATTGCTGTCGCTGGCCGCGGTCGGGCTTGGCGTGCTGGCCGTCCGGGCGCCGCACGCGGCGCTGCTGTCGCTGGCCGGTGCGCTTACATTCGGCTACCTGGCCGCGGCTGGACTGTGCGAAGGGGCGCGGCTGGACGGTGACGACCCCTGGCGCTCGGCGCAACTGCCGTTCCGGTACGAGACGCTGGTCTGGCGGCATGCGATCGTGCCATGCCTGGCGCTCGTCGTGCTGATCGGTGGCCCGGCACTGCTACTGGCTGTATCGACGGGTGAGGTGCGACTGCTCGCACTGGTCGCGGTGACGATCGCAGTTCTGGTCGGCGGCGCGCTGGTCAACTCGTTTCGCGGGCCGCTCGAGGCCGAGATGTTCGCAGGCTTCGAGACGCCGGTGGGTAACTCGTCGGGTGTCACCATTGTGCTGTGGTACGTGACAGGCCCGCTGCTCGCGATCGGGCCCATGATCGCCGTGTACTACAAGGCAATTGACGCCAAGAAGCCTGGCCAGATCGGCACCCTGGTCGTGCTCTCGGCGCTGCTGGCCGCCTGGCTTGGGTTCATCGCGGCCCGGCGGGCCAGGCGCCTCCGGTCAGGCTGACCCGATCGCTGGCTTGCGGCTGACCGTCGTGCGCCGAGTCGGAGGTACCGTCAGGCGGACTGATCGGTAGTGCCGTGGTGGCCCTCAAGCAATTCGCGTACCTCGGCCTCACGGAACCGGCGATGACCACCAGGCGTCCTGATGCTGCTGATCCGGCCTGAGGCGGCCCACCGCGTAACAGTCTTGGGATCGACGCGGAAGAGCGTGGCAACTTCCCCCGGTGTGAGCAAACGCTCACTAGTACCATCCATCGTACTTATCCCCCTTGGCTGGGCTCCCGACCTCTGTCGCAAGTGTCGCAGATGTTCTCTAACTTGGCTAACCTAACTACAAAGAACGTTTTTCTCCCAAGCGTCCTGTTAGCGGCGCAAGATTTAGGCCAAAGGCCGTCGTCCTTGCTAAACAATCCTGAAATGCGCGCTTGAGACCGGGCAATGTATGTGTTTGCCGCCAGGTCTCCACGTCGATGCGGGTGTGCGGCGCTCCAGAAAATCGGCCGATACACACTCGACGGTGTTGCGGAAGGTAACGGGAACGGCGCTTTCCGTAAGCCGTTTGCCGGCTAGCGCGGGAAGCGGCACCGGCCTCGGTGTCGCGCCCATCCCCGTGCCTAACACGTGCCGGCGGGCGGCGGGCTCATGGCGTCGGCCGGCCGCGCGACGGCTCATAGCCCGGTGCTCTCGGACAGCAGGCTGCGGGGAGCCTGGGCGTGCTGACTAGCTTAGGCGCGCTGCTCGCCCCCGTGCGCGAGCGCCGCCGCGCAGGCAATATGCTCGTCATGTTATGCGCGCGACCGTGTCTTACTCCGTCTTGAGGCTGGTGCTGTTCTTCGCTGCGCTGATCCTGCTCTACCTAGCCGGTGCGCGCGGCATCCTGCTGCTTATCCTGGCCGCGCTCGTCAGCGCGCTCATCAGTCTGGTCGCCTTGTCCAGGCTCCGTGACTCGATGTCCGGATCGCTGTCCGCGCGGATTTCCAGGTTCCAGTCCCGGCTGGACGAAGGCACCAGGTCGGAGGACGTCGACTAGGCGCCTAGGCAGCGGCGCCTACAGCGGCTCGGCGGGCAGCCAGCCGCCCGATGCGAGCAGTCGCAGGATTGCGGCGACCGCCTCGGTCCTGGTCAGCGCGGAGGTGTCCAGGACCAGCTCGGCGTCGGCGGGTTCCTCATACGGGTCGGAGATACCGGTGAACTGGCCGATCAGCCCCGCCCTGGCCTTGGCGTAGAGCCCCTTGCGGTCGCGCGCCTCGCATACCTCTACCGGGGTGGCGACGTGAATCAGGAAGAAATCGCCGACCTCGCTCACCATCTGCCGCACCAGTGCCCTGGTGGCTGCGAACGGCGCGATCGGCGCGCAGATCGCGATGCCACCGTGCCGGGCAATCTCGGCCGCGACGAAGCCAATCCTGGTGATGTTCAGATCGCGGTCGGCGCGAGAGAAGGTCAGCCCGGCGGACAGCAACTGGCGGACGGTGTCACCGTCGAGCAGCGACACCTGGCGGTCACCGCGCTCGGACAGGATGTCGCTCAGGTCCCTGGCGATGGTCGACTTTCCCGAGCCGGACAGGCCGGTCAGGAACAGCACCAGCCCGCGCTCGGAACGCGGCCGCCGCACCCGGCGCAGTTCGCGCGCGACTGCCGCGGGGGTGAACCAGGCCGGGATTTCGGTCCCGGCATCGAGCAGGTCACCAAGCTGATCGGCGGACAGGTCCTCCATCTCGGTGCCGGCCTCGATCAGCGCGAGCGGCCGCCACACCTCGGCGCGAGGGTCGTACGCCCAGTCACCGGACTGGATAACCGGGATGGATGCCGCGGCGGTCATCGCAGCGTCGCCCGCGGGCAGCGGATCGTCGGCCATCAGATGCGTAGCGCCGTAGGCGGCCGCGACCCGCGCGCTCGCGGCCACCTCGCGCGCCCGGGCATGCGGGTCAGCCGCGGTGTCGGGCCGTGGCGCCAGCGGCACGGGGACCACAAGCGAGCCGGCCGGCAGGCTGGCGGCGGCCGCCAGTACCGTCCTGATCAGTGCCTGCGAACTGTGCACGACCTCGGTAGGCCCGCCCACGAGCGCCAGCACGAGCACCTGCGCGCGAAGCTGGCCGGCCAGGTGCTTTAGCTGCCCGATCTGGCGACTGTTCAGCGGGCACCTGGTGGCGTAGGCCAGCACCGGGCCATCGCCGAGCTTCTGCCTGGTCTCGGCCGGTGTCAGCATCAGCCGGCGGAAAGGCCCGTGCTCGAGCTCCCGGTTGGCGATAACGGGGCCGGCCAGCCGTACCAGCGCGGGGCCCGGCGATCCGTCCGCCGACCTCGTGTGTACACCCGTGCGCTCGGTGATCCGCAGCACCGCTACCGGGGTGCCTTCCGGGTCGGCCAGCGGCAGCCGGTCGGCCGCTGTCGAGCCGTCGGCTACGGGCACCGCGTCGGCTGGCACGTCAAGCGCCACCGCGATGGGGAACGGGGTGCCATCGGCAAGCTGCCAGCCTGCCCGGACAGCCGCCACATCGGCATCGGTCATGAAGGCCTCGAGCGGAGCGAACGCGCCAGAGAGCAGCAGTTCGAGATCGGCGAGCTGACCCTGGGTCAGGGTGTAGGCGGGCGGATCGGCGAGTTTAGTCGTCGGCACAACATCGGCTCCAGCAGTCACGTTCCCCTCCATCCGGCCCCGCGCCCTGTCGCGGCGCGCCGGTCCGGCGCATAACTGCCGGATCTGCCAGGCATCCTGAGGGTACCGGAATCCGCAGCTTCAGTTGTTATTGCAGCACCCTGGCGAAGCTGTCCTCCGGCTTGCGTATGACGTAGCGCAACTCGTCGTGGTCGCAGGGAAGCCGGCCCCGAGAGATCCAGGCGACGAGCTTGCCGACCGCGCGGAACTGGCCTCCGCCGGCGGGCTGGCCCGAACGGCCATGTCGAGCGGGCCGGCCGCCCGTGCCGACCATGTCGCGGTGCGCCACCGCCAGCCCGTGTCTGCTCACGAACGCCTCGATGCCGCGTGCCGACGCGACCGGCTCGTACCGAGCCGGGTACGGGCCCGCCTGGCCCGGCCTGGTGCTTCGCCAGGCCAGCGCCCTGACGACTTGCGGCATCCTGCGGTCCAGGAACCCGGCGGCGCTTGCCGGGTCCGCGATGCGCAGCAGCAGCAGCCCCCCTGGCCGCACCGAAGCGGCCAGCCGCCCGAGCACAACCTCGGCGTTGCCGATTCGGTGCAGCAGGAGCGGGCAGTGCACGATGTCAAACGACCTGGGCTTCAGCGGGACCAGCCTGAGCTCGCCGAGCGTGGCCGAGCCGAGTCCCGGCGCGGCAGCTACGGCCGCTCTGGTTGCCGGGATGTCGTCGTCGACGAGGTATATGTCCACATGGTGTCCGCTGGCGGCAAGGGCGGCAAGGTCAAGTTCTCGTCCCGCGGTAGTACAGCCGGCTTGCAGAACGGCGATCGTCCGGCCCGGCCGCTGCGCGGCGTGGTCGAGCGCGAACCTGGTAAATAGGCCTGGCGTCGCCGGGGCCAGGACGTGCGCGAGCCTGCGCTCAGTAACGGCAGCCGGGTGCATGTCTTGCCGCGGCGGACCCATGACGGCGGACCCGGGAATTCCCTCCACACTTGCCACGAATCCATAGGGTAGCGCTCCGAACACTGTTCGTACCTAGATTGGCCGCGCAACGCGGTCGGCACGGCGCGGATGAGCCGGCAGTCGGCGCCGCGGCTCGACGTTCGAGGATCTAGTGTCGCTATAACAGCACCTATTCCTCGAACGTCAGTGCTCGGCCATAAGCGGACGAAGCTGGAGCGGCAGGTGGGATAAGAGTTGCCGCTGAGGCGGGTCCGGGCGGGGGTCGCGGCGCGGATGGAGTCGGGGCGGGGGTCGCGGCGCCGGCGGGGCCGGGCGGGGGTCGCGGCGCCGGCGGGCTGGCGCGAAGGCAGTGCCGGATAGAAGCGGGTTCGGGCGGCGTGGCCGTACGCCGGGCAGCCTCCAGCCCGCGGCCCGTAGACTAGGGGTATCCCGCCGCACGGGCGCCGGGCTTGCTTGACTGGCGACCCGCTTGCATGCCAACGCGGGCCATTCGTGCTGCCTAGCTAAGGACACAATGAGTCTCTCTGGCCTACTCCAGGTCATCGGCGCCGATCCAGATCTGCAGCAAGCCGTCGAGCAGGCGGTGCAGCTGCCTGCTCTGGGCGGTGACCTTATCGCACCGGTCCCGCTCCGGCCGCTGCTGGTCGCGGCTCTCGCCGGGGCGGTAAAGACCGACGGCAAGGAGCCCGATTCCAGCCAGTTCGTGCTGGCCGTGACGGCGACGGCGCGGGAGGCAGAGGACCTCGCGGCCGGCCTCGGATCGCTGCTCGGCGAGGACGCCGTCGGTTACTTTCCCGCCTGGGAGACGCTGCCGCACGAGCGCCTGTCACCTCGCTCGGACACCTCGGGCCAGCGACTCGCCGTGCTGCGCAGGCTCGCTCATCCAGACCCGTCTGACTCGCGGTCGGGACCGCTGCATGTAGTGGCGACCCCGGTTCGCAGCCTGCTCCAGCCGATGGTCAGCGGACTCGGCGAACTGGCGCCGGTCAAGCTCGCCGCCGGACAGTCAGCCCGCCTGGACGACACCGTCACGCACCTGGTCGAGATCGGCTACTCGCGGGTCGAGCTGGTGGAACGCCGCGGCGAGATAGCGGTAAGGGGCGGCCTGCTCGACGTGTTCCCGCCCACAGAAGAGCACCCGATGCGGATCGAGTTCTGGGGTGACGAGGTAGAGGAGATCCGCTACTTCAAGGCCGCCGACCAGCGCAGCCTGAGCCTCGCAGAAGAAGGTCTGTGGGCGCCGCCCTGCCGGGAGCTGCTGCTGACCCAATCGGTCAGGGACCGGGCCAGGCAGCTGGCCGCGGAGTGGCCTGGGCTGCACGACATCCTGGGCAAGATGGCCGAGGGCATCACTGTCGAGGGCATGGAGGCACTGGCCCCCGCGCTGACCGACAAGATGGAGCTGCTGCTCGACTACCTGCCGGCCGGCGCCAAGATTGTGGCCTGCGACCCGGAGCGAATCCGGGCCAGGGCCGCCGACCTGGTCTGGACCAGCCAGGAATTCCTCGAGGCGTCCTGGGTGAACGCGGCGGCCGGCGGGCAGGTGCCGATAGACCTTGGCGACGCCGCGATCAGGCCGATAACCGAGGTGCGCGAGGCGGCCACCGGCCTTGGGCTGCCCTGGTGGACGATCACGCCATTTGCCACCGCCGACGGTTCCGCTTCTGCCCAGGACGGGAACGGGGTCACGCAGGCGGAGCGGTCCGACGACGGGCCGGCCCCGTTCCGCATTAATGCCGATCCAGCTCCTGGCTACCGTGGCGATACCGCGCGCGCCGTCGCTGACGTGCGCCGGTGGCTGTCGGAGAAATGGCAGGTCGTGCTCGTCACGGGTGGCCACGGGCCGGCCAGGCGGCTGGCGGAGATGCTGCGCTCGGACGGGCTTGGCGCCAGGGACGGCGACCTGCACGACGCGCCGGAGGCCGGTCTCGCGCACGTGACGACGGGGCTGCTGGAGTCCGGCTTCGTCTGGCCGTCGATCCGGCTGGCCGTGCTGGCCGAGGCGGACCTGTCAGGGACGCGGTCCGGCACTCGCCAGTCGCACCGGATGCCGAGCCGCCGCCGCGGCGGCATCGACCCGCTGCAGCTGACGCCCGGTGACTTCATCGTGCACGAGCAGCACGGAGTCGGCCGCTACCTGGAGATGACCAGCCGGACCGTGCAGGGCGCGACCAGGGACTACCTGGTCATCGAGTACGCACCGAGCAGGCGCGGGCAGCCGCCTGACCGGCTGTACCTGCCCACCGACCAGCTCGACGAGGTGACTCGTTACACCGGCGGCGAGTCGCCGTCCTTGCACCGGCTGGGCGGCGCGGACTGGGTGAAGGCTAAGGGCCGGGCCCGGAAGGCGGTCAGGGACATCGCCGCCGGGCTGATCCGGCTGTACCAGGCCAGGATGGCCTCACCTGGGCACGCGTTCGGGCCGGATACGCCCTGGCAGCGCGAGCTGGAAGACGCCTTCCCCTACGTGGAGACGCCCGACCAGCTGGCCGCGGTGGACGAGGTCAAGGCCGACATGGAGCGCGCGGTCCCGATGGACCGGCTTATCTGCGGTGACGTCGGTTACGGAAAGACCGAGATCGCGGTTCGGGCGGCCTTCAAGGCGGTCCAGGACGGCAAGCAGGTAGTGGTCCTTGTGCCCACCACGCTGCTGTCCGGGCAGCACTTCGTTACCTTCTCCGAGCGGTACGGGCCGTTTCCTGTCACCGTCAGGGCGATGTCGCGGTTCCAGTCGGACCGGGAGGTCGCCGACACCCTGGAAGGGCTGGCGTCCGGCAAGGTCGACGTGGTCATAGGCACGCATCGGCTGTTGTCGCCCGAGGTGCGGTTCGCCCGGCTCGGCCTGCTGATCATCGACGAGGAGCAGCGGTTCGGCGTCGAGCACAAGGAGTTCCTCAAGCAGTTGCGCACGGAAGTGGACGTGCTGGCCATGTCGGCCACGCCGATCCCGCGGACCCTGGAGATGGGCATCTCCGGGATCAGGGAGATGTCCACGATCTTGACCCCGCCGGAGGAGCGGCACCCGGTCCTCACCTCGGTGACCCCGTATGACGAGAAGCAGATCACGGCCGCGATCCGGCGCGAGCTGCTGCGCGACGGGCAGGTGTTCTTCGTGCACAACCGGGTGTCCTCGATCAACAAGGTCGCTGCCAGGCTGGCCGAGCTGGTGCCGGAGGCGCGGATCGGGATCGGCCACGGCCAGATGAACGAGCACACGCTTGAGAAGGTGATGAGTCAGTTCGTCGACCGGGAGTTCGACGTGCTGGTGTCGACCACCATCGTCGAGTCCGGGCTCGACATCCCGAACGCCAACACCCTGATCGTGGACCGGGCCGACGCCTACGGGCTGCCCGACCTGCATCAGCTGCGCGGCCGGGTCGGCCGCGGCCGGGAGCGCGGCTATGCCTACTTCCTGTACCCGCCGGAGAAGCCGCTGACCGAGACCGCGCACGAGCGACTGGCGACGCTGCAGCAGCACACTGGCATCGGGGCGGGCCTGCACATCGCGATGAAGGACCTGGAGATCCGGGGCGCGGGCAACCTGCTCGGCGGCGAGCAGTCCGGGCATGTCGCGGCCGTGGGCTTCGACCTGTACGTCAAGATGATCGGCGAGGCGGTCAGGGAACTGCGCGGCGACGGACCGGCCGAGCGGCCCGAGGTGCGGGTCGAGCTGCCGGTGGACGCGCATATTCCGCACGACTACGTGACCGGCGAGCGGCTCCGGCTCGAGGCCTACACACGGATCGCCGCCATCGACTCGGTGCACGACATCGACGCGGTGCGCGATGAGCTGAGCGATCGGTTCGGCCACGTGCCCGACCAGGTGGAGAACCTGCTGGCAGTGGCCAGGCTGCGGTCCATAGCCAGGCAGGCCGGGCTGACCGACATCATCCTGCAGGGCAACCACATCAGGTTCGCGCCGGTCGACCTGCCGGACTCCCGCCAGGTCCGGCTCCAGCGGCTGTACCCGGGGGCAATCATCAAGCTGGCCGTCGCTACCATGCTCATACCGGTGCCGAAGGCGGTACCCGGCACGCGGGCAGGGTCGGGCAGCACGCGCGCCGGTACCGGGCCGACAATCTCGCTAGGCGCGCCGCCGCTTCGCGATCAGGACCTGCTTGCCTGGTGCGAGGAACTGATCGAGGCGGTGCTTGGCGGGATGACGCCAGCCGGCAGCGCGAAAGCCGGGCCTGGTGCTGACGGATCCGATCCCGAGCACCCGACATCAGCAGGAACCTCAGCGTGAGGAGGAACATCGTCGTGCCCCGCACCTCGATGAAGTTGGCTGCGGCCGTGCTCGCTGGCGGCCTCGCGGTGTCCGCATGCAGCACGGTCAAGATGGGCGCCGCCGCGCTCACCGGGAACAACCGGATCACCTCGGCGACCCTCACGAATGAGGTAGCCAACCTGAACTCCGCCTACGCCGCCGATCGCGCGAAGGGGATCAAGCCGCAGCGGCCGACGGGCCAGGAGACGCAACAGGTGCTCACCTGGCTGATCCTGTTCCAGGTCTACAACAAGATGGCCGCCCAGCACGGCGTGTCGGTCACCGAGGAACAGACGCAGAAGGCCCTGTCGGAGTACTCGACGCAGGCCAAGGCGAGTCACGTGACGCTCGCGGAGTACTTCTCGGCGGGCGCAGCGCTGCCGCCTGACCTGCTCCCGCAGCTCGGGCAGGCCGCCGCGATCCAGAGCGCGCTGGCCGACCAGCTTGACGGCGGCAAGGCCCCTACCACTACGGCGGGCCAGAGCGCCATCAGCGCCCAGCTCGGCCACTACCAGTGCGTAGCGGCCAAGGACCTGAGCGTCACCGTCAACCCGCAGTATGGCGAGTACGACTACAACGGGTTCACGGTGGTGCCGGCGCCGCCCACGCTGGCGGCGGACCCGACGCCGTCACCGTCGTCGAGCGCACTGCTGACGCCGCCCTGCTAGGTGGCGGCGCGCAGATGACCGAGCGAGCTGAGGCCGGGCGGCCGGCGCCGGGCTCACGGCTTGTCGACTTGGTCGCGGTGATGGACGCGCTGCGGACTGGCTGCCCCTGGGATGCGCGGCAGACGCATGCGAGCCTCGCACCCCACCTGCTTGAGGAGACCTACGAGGCGCTGGATGCGCTGGCTGCCGACGACCAGGACGCGGTCCGCGAGGAGCTTGGCGACGTGCTGCTCCAGGTTGTCTTCCACGCCAGGGTGGCGCAGGAGCGGACCGACGGAACCGGCTACACGATCGACGACGTAGCCGACGGGATCATTTCGAAACTGACCAGGCGGCATCCGCACGTGTTCGGGGACGTGGCCGTGTCCGGGCCGGACGAAGTCATCCAGAACTGGGATGCGATCAAGGCGGCCGAGCGTGCCGCAGCCAGCCAGGGGCCGGTCTCAGCCCTGGACGGCGTGCCCATGAGCCAGCCGGCGCTGTCCCTGGCCGCGCAGCTGTTGCGCCGGGCGGCGCGGGCCGGCGCGCCCGCCGAACTTGCCTGGTTCAACGGCGCCGAACCTGCCGTCAGCGACATCGGCCGGCAGCTGTTCGCCCTGGTGGCGCGGGCGCAGGCCGCGGACGTCGACCCGGAACTGGAGTTGCGGGCGGCGGCCCGCACGTATGCCGACCGGGTACGCGAATGGGAAGCCGGCCAGTGACGTATCGCTGCGCTACCGGCGTGCCCGCCGCCTTGCTCCGATAGCCCTCTACTAGGCTCCGAAGCGTCCCTGGTTATCGCTACACCATGCAGGAGCTCTACCGTGGCCTCCATTGAAGGCATTTTCGCCAGGCAGATCCTTGATTCCCGCGGCAATCCCACCGTGGAAGTCGAGGTGGCGCTCAATGACGGCAGCATCGGGCACGCCGCTGTTCCCAGCGGGGCGTCGACCGGCATCTTCGAGGCAGTCGAGTTGCGCGACGGCGGCGACGAGTACGGCGGGAAGGGCGTCTCGAAGGCGGTGCAGGCAGTCATCGACCAGATCCAGCCTGAGCTGCTCGGTTATGACGCCGACGACCAGCGGCTTGTCGACCAGGACATGATCCAGCTTGACGGGACGCCAGACAAGTCCAGGCTGGGCGCGAACGCCATCGTCGGGGTGAGCCTGGCCGTCGCGCGGGCCGCGGCCGAGTCGGCGAGCCTGCCGCTGTTCCGCTACCTGGGCGGCCCGAATGCCCACCTGCTGCCAGTGCCGTGCATGAACATCCTGAACGGCGGCGCGCACGCGGACAACAACGTCGATATTCAGGAGTTCATGATCGCGCCGGTCGGTGCCGCCACCTTCAGCGAGGCCGTTCGCTGGGGCGCGGAGACCTACCACGCGCTCAAGTCGGTGCTCAAGCAGCACGGACTGAATACCGGCGTGGGTGACGAGGGCGGTTTCGCTCCCGAGCTGGAGCACAACAGGGCCGCGCTCGAGCTGATCATCGAGGCGATCGGCAAGGCCGGCCTGACCCCTGGCCGAGACGTTGCCCTGGCCATCGACTCGGCGGCCAGCAACTTCCTGTCCGACGGGGCCTACGTTTTCGAGGGCGGCACGAAGAGCGCGGCCGAGATGACGGCCGTCTACTCCGACTGGCTGACTGCCTATCCGATTGTGTCGCTCGAGGACCCGCTGGCCGAGGAGGACTGGGCTGGCTGGCGTGAGCTGACCGCGGAGCTGGGCGGGCGAGTGCAGGTGATGGGCGACGATATCTTCGTCACTAACCCTGACCGGATCCAGCGTGGCATCAAGGAGAAGGTGGCCAACTCACTACTGGTCAAGGTCAACCAGATCGGCACGCTTACCGAGACCTTTGCCGCGGTGGACCTGGCTCACCGCAACGGCTTCACGACCATGGTGAGTCACCGGTCGGGCGAGACCGAGGACACCACGATTGCGGACCTCGTGGTCGCGATCAACTGCGGTCAGATCAAGTCCGGGGCGCCTTGCCGGTCCGAGCGGGTGGCCAAGTACAACCAGCTGCTCAGGATCGAGGAACTGCTGGGTGACGGTGCGGTCTATGCCGGGCGCAGCGCGTTCCCGCGCTCGGCGGCTGACGGTCAGTGATGCCAGCGGGCGACAGCGCCCCGGCGGCAGGTCACACCGGGCCGTCCCCTGGCCCGAAGTTCACCAGCCGGGCGGCGGTGCTGGCCGTCGTCATCTGTGCCGTGGCGCTGAGCCTGGCCTACCCCATCAGGGAGTACATCGCCGAGCGCCACCAGATCGATCAGCTGCAGGCGCTGAACTCGCAGCTAGCCAGCCAGGTCACGCGGCTGAGGGCACAGCAGCACGCATACACCTCGACCACCTACATCGAGCAGCAGGCAGAAGATCAGCTGCACATGTGCTTCCCTTCGCAGCGGTGCTACACCGTCATCTACCCGAGCCGCGGGCAGGCCAGGACCGGCCATGGCCAGTCGGCGGCGTCGTGGTACGGAGTGCTGTGGCGGTCCGTCCGGGAGGCGGACAAGGTTCAGGGAAAGTGATGTGGTGAGGCCGAGCCCGCCAGCCGGGCCGCGGCCCGAGGAGCTGGCGGTGGTCCGCCGGCAGCTCGGCCGCGAGCCGCGTGGCGTGCAGGCGATCGCGCACTATTGTCCGTGCGGCCTGCCGGACGTAGTGCAGACGGCTCCGCGATTGCCGGACGGCACCCCGTTCCCCACCTTGTACTACCTGACCTGCCCGCGCGCGAGCGCCGCGGTCAGCCGGCTGGAAGCGGCTGGGCTGATGCGGGAGATGACCAGCAGGCTGGCGGCCGATGCCGGGCTGCGCGGGCGCTACCGTCGGGCCCACCAGGACTACCTTGCGCGGCGGGACGCGACGGCCGCGGCGGCCGGGCAGGAGCCGCTGCCGGCCAGCACGCAGAGCGCGGGTGGCATGCCGGATCGGGTGAAGTGCCTGCACGCGCTGGTGGCGCACGAGCTTGCCGTGCCAGGATCGAATCCGCTCGGCGCCGAGGCGGTGCGGGCGGCCGGTCGATGGTGGGACGCTGGGCGGTGCGTGCAGCCGGGTGACTGACGGGGCGGCGCGCGGAGAGGCGGACAGATGAGTCGGCGGGTGGCTGCAATCGACTGCGGGACGAACTCGCTGCGGATGCTGATCGCCGACGTTGACCCGGCCAGGCATACGCTAACCGACGTCGAGCGCCGGATGGAGATCGTCCGGCTTGGCCAGGGCGTGGATGCCACTGGCCGGCTGGCTCCCGAGGCCCTGGGGCGCACGCTGCGGGTGCTGGCCGAGTACGCGGCTGAGATCACCGCGGCGCGGGCTGAGGCGGTGCGGATGGTGGCGACGAGTGCCACCAGGGACGCCAGCAACGCGGCGGAGTTCTCGCGCGGAGTGCATGACATTCTCGGTGTGCTGCCGGAGGTGATCAGTGGTAGCGAGGAGGCCATGCTGTCCTTCACCGGCGCCACGGCCGAGCTGGGCGCGGCAGACGGCGCGTCGGCCGCGGCCGCGGCGGCCGGTAATGGAGGGCGGCCGCGGCCGCCGTACCTGGTGGTCGACATTGGCGGCGGGTCCACCGAGTTCGTGCTTGGCCCGGCCAAGGATGCCGGGCTGGCCGCGATCTCGGTCGACATCGGCTGCGTGCGGCTGACCGAGCGGCACTTGCACTCCGACCCGCCGGCCGAGGCGGAGATAAGGGCAGCTTGCGATGACATCGACCGGGCACTCGACGACGTGGCCGCGGCCGTGCCCGTGACCACCGCGCACACCCTGGTCGGGCTGGCCGGTTCGGTCACTACCGTCACGGCGATCGGGCTTGGCCTGCCCGGCTACGACCCGACCCGCACGCACCATGCCCGCATGAGCGTGGCCGACGTGCGGCGGGTGACTAGCCAGTTGCTGACCCAGACCCACGACGAGCGGGCCAGGATCGCCGCGCTCCACCCTGGCCGAGTGGACGTGATCGGGGCAGGCGCCCTGATACTGAACCGGCTGATGGAGCGGTTCGGATTTGCCGAAGTTGTCACGAGCGAGCACGACATCCTGGATGGCATTGCCTGGTCGGTCACGGGCGATGCCTGAGCATCCAATGCGCAAGCCCTGGGCGGTTCCGCCCGGCAGCGGCTGGCCAGAGGATCCGGCTACGGCCGCCACCCCGGTGGCGGCCGGTCCCGCCGACGTCCGCAAGCTAGCCTCCGGCGCGAGGTCGATCGCCGACCTGGCGGCCCTGCAGTCGGTCTGCAGCGCCTGCGAGCGCCTGGTCCAGTGGCGCGAGCAGGTCGCCGCCGAGAAACGGCGCTCCTTCCAGGCGCAGGACTACTGGGGCCGCCCGGTGCCCAGCTGGGGTGCGGACCAGCCACGGCTGCTGATCCTCGGGCTAGCGCCCGCCGCGCATGGCGGTAACCGAACCGGTCGCATCTTCACCGGCGACCGCAGCGGCGATGTGCTATTCGCTGCACTATGGCGGTGCGGCCTGGCGTCGCAGCCCACATCGGTGGCTGCCGGGGACGGGCAGCAGCTGATCATGACGCGGATGACCGCTGCGGTGCATTGCGCGCCGCCGGCTAACAAGCCCACCGTCGCGGAACGCGATACATGTGCGCCCTGGCTCGCGGCCGAGCTGGCTATGCTCCGAGCTGACCTGCGGGTCATTGTCTGCCTTGGCCATTTCGCCTGGCAGGCGCTCTGGCCGCAGCTCCACGCGGCCGGGTGTGCCGTTCCGAGGCCGCGGCCGGCGTTCGGGCATGGCGCCGAGGCGGTGCTGCCCGCGGCTGGTGCGGGCCAGCCGCTGACGGTGCTCGGCTGCTACCACCCCAGCCAGCAGAACACGTTCACCGGGAGGGTCACCGATGCGATGCTCGACGCGGTGTTCCTGCGGGCGAGTGAGCTCGCCCTCGGTGCCTGACTTAGCCACAGCTACTGACCGTCATAGGAATGGCGCAATGGTCACTCCTAGTGGCAGGTAGAGAACTTCGCATGGATTAGATACACGACATTGGCCTTGAATCGGCCAGCATTAATTGGCATACATGGAGTGACCACATGGTTGCGGGGTATCATCGCAATGCCCCCGTAGCCCAAAGGAAGAGGCCGGCCCCCTAAAAGGGTCCCCAGTGTCGGTTCGACCCCGACCGGGGGTACTCAGGGAGTGCTGACGTGCTGGAACGGGTTCCGATCGCCGACCGGTGCTGACCAGTCATTCAAGCTCTTGACTAACACGGAATCGCTGAGTCAAGGTTAACCTGCTGGTCGGAACCGCCACCATCCGGCCAGTCCGTCGTGCGAATAATGGCAGCGACTAATGTCCGAACGCCCTCTTTGATGCGAATCACCGTCGCAATTATCAAGCACGTGAACATTAGCGCCGCTAGCCGCTTCTGAGCGGAAGGCCTGGTTGCGGGAGGCGCGGACAGAACAGCGGGTCGAGGTAGCCGCGAACCGGCGTGCCTGCTAGCCGCTCACATCCGGACCGGCTCGATCGATCGTGATCCGCAGGATCAGGCGCCGGTCCCTGCGCATGGTGTCGCGATATTCGGCCCAGTCCGGGTGCTCGCCGGATATCCGGCGGTAGTAGTCCTCCAGGATGGGCATCGCGTCCGGGAGATGGACCAGTTCGGCCGTCCCCTCGGCCTGGATCCACTCGCCGAAGAACCCGTCGTTCAGCGCGCACAGCGAAGCCCGCGGGTCCCTGGCCAGGTTGCGTGCCTTGATCGCGGTCTCTCTCGTGCTGATCAGCACCCGGCCCAGGTCGTCGACAGCGGCGACGACCGGCGAAAGCTGCGGCCGGCCGTCGGCGCGGGCAGTGGCGAGCACGGCCCGCGGGTGGCTGGAGAGAAAATCGGTGGCGCGAGCTATATCCACCGGTACGGCTCAGGCGCTGTAGTAGAGCCTGCTACGACGCTGAATCTCATACTCGTGCACTATCGCGCTGGCGTAGCCGTGCGACAGGCCATGCTCATCAGAGAGCCAGTGCGCCCGTTCATTGCAGCGCAGGAACGCGGGACCCGATTCAAGCCGGCTGAACCACTCTCGGAGTTGAAGTCCGGTGACGGACGGGATGCGGGCGATCAGGTTCTTGTGCATCTCCGGAGAGTGGGTCAGGGACAAGTGGCACCTCCAAGGTGAGGAAGAGTCCTTGAAGTCGAGACTGCACTACCGCCCGGCCGCTGACAAGACCTGCGTGTCAGCCTTCCGTAATGCCCCGTTTAGCCGCTGGCCGCGAACCTGGCATATTCGGTCGTCCCCCCCGATGTTGGGCGGGTCCGAGTCCTTGGCGGCCGTTTAGCTGCTGCTCAGCCCAGTCGCTCGAAGATCATCGCCATGCCCTGGCCGCCGCCCACGCACATCGTCTCCAGCCCGATTGACTTGTCGTGGAACGACAGGCTGTTCAGCAGGGTGGAGGTAATCCTGGCGCCGGTCATGCCGAACGGGTGGCCAACGGCGATGGCCCCGCCGTTGACGTTCAGCTTGTCGATGTCGATGCCAAGGTCGGCGTAAGACGGGATGACCTGAGCCGCGAACGCCTCGTTGATCTCGACCAGGTCGACGTCGTCGATCGTCATTCCGGCCCTGGCCAGGGCCTGCCTGGAAGCCTCTACCGGGCCCAGGCCCATGATCTCGGGGGACAGGGCGGTCAGGCCCGTGGAGACGATCCTGGCCAGCGGGGTGAGGCCGAGCTCAGCTGCCTTCCTGTCGCTCATCACGACTACGGCCGCCGCCCCATCGTTGAGCGGGCAGCAGTTTCCGGCGGTGACCGTGCCGTCGGGGCGGAACACAGGCTGGAGCTGCGACACCTTCTCCAGCGTGGTGCCGGCCCGCGGGCCGTCGTCGGCGGCCACGGTCGATCCATCCGGAAGGGTTACCGGGGTGATGTCACGCTGCCAGAAGCCGTCGGCGAGCGCCTTCTCGGCCAGGTTCTGGGACCGGACGCCGAACTCGTCCTGCTGCTGGCGGCTGATGCCGCGCAGCTGGGCGACATTCTCCGCGGTCTGCCCCATCGCGATGTAGATGTCGGGAACCTGGCCGTCTTCGCGCGGGTCGTGCCAGCTGAAACCGCCCTTCTCCATCTCCTTGGCGCGAGCCTCGGCATCAGTGAAGACCGGGTTCTTGGTGTCGGGCATGCCGTCGCTGCTGCCCTTGGCGAACCGGCTGACGCACTCCACGCCCGCCGACACGTAGACGTCGCCCTCGCCTGCCTTGATCGCGTGGTAGGCCATCCTGGTGCTCTGCAGCGAGGAGGAGCAGTACCTGGTGATGGTCGTGCCCGGCACCGAGTCGTAGCCCAGCATCACCGCGACCACGCGGGCCATGTTGTAGCCCTGCTCGCCACCGGGAAGGCCGCAGCCGAGGATGAGGTCCTCGATATCGGCCGGATCTAGCTGGGGTACCTTAGCCAGCGCCGCAGCGATCATCTGCACGGCCAGGTCGTCGGGCCGGATGCTGGTGAGCGAACCCTTGAATGCGCGCCCGATTGGAGAGCGTGCAGTCGCGACGATGACGGCCTCTGGCATGACTGCTCCCTGCGAAAGAACTGGTATTTAACTCGACAGTAATAGAGACAAGTCTTACGCGCGAATCAGGGTCTGACCAGGCGGTTAGGGCAGCAGCGGGAACAGCGGGCCGGTGGGTGACTGGCCGGCTGTCCCGCGCGGCGAAAGACGTGCCATGCGCGGCTCTTTCGCACCACTTACGGCGATGGTGCTCAGAAGCTGACCTTGTGCCCGCTGACGCCTGCGTCCGACGTCCGCAGCAGCTGGTTGGTGAGATAGCGTCAGTCGGCAAGCACCGGGGAGATAACACGCAAGGTGGCGGCAGATGCAGGTGCATGACTCGCTGATCGAGCTCTTCGGGAATACCCCGCTGGTCCGGCTGCGCAAGGTCACCAGGCAGCTAAGCAGCGACGGGCCGGGCCCGCAGGTGCTGGCCAAGGTCGAGTACTTCAATCCTGGCGGCTCGGTCAAGGACAGGATCGCGCTGCGGATGGTGGCGGCGGCGGAGAAATCGGGCGCGCTCAAGCCCGGCGGCACGATCGTCGAGCCCACCTCGGGTAACACCGGCATCGGCCTGGCCATAGTCGCGCAGGAGAAGGGCTATAGGTGCCTGTTCGTCTGCCCGGACAAGGTCGCCCAGGACAAGATAAGCGTGCTGCGGGCCTACGGGGCGGAGGTGGTGGTCTGCCCCACCACGGTGTCGCCCGACCATCCGGACTCGTACTACTCGGTATCGGATCGCCTGGCCGCCGATACGCCGGGCGGCTGGAAGCCGAACCAGTACGCCAACATGGAGAACCCGGCTTCGCACTACGAAACCACCGGGCCGGAAATCTGGGCGCAGACGGACGGCCGGATCACTCACTTCGTGGCTGGCATCGGCACCGGAGGCACCATTTCCGGCACCGGAAGGTACCTCAAGGAGGTCTCCGGCGGCCGGGTCAAGGTGATCGGCGCTGACCCGGAGGGGTCGGTCTACTCCGGCGGCACCGGGCGCCCGTACCTGGTGGAGGGCGTGGGCGAGGACATCTGGCCCGACACCTACGACAAGGGCATCTGTGACCAGATCATCGCGGTCAGCGACGCCGACTCGTTCCTGATGACCCGGCGGCTCGCCAGGGAGGAAGCGCTGCTGACCGGAGGGTCGTGCGGCATGGCCGTGGTCGCGGCGCTGCAGGTGGCTCGCACCGCCGACGCCGATGCCGTGATCGTCGTGCTGCTGCCCGACGGCGGCCGCGGCTACCTGGCCAAGATCTTCAATGACGAGTGGATGGCCGACTACGGTTTCCTCACCTCGGAAACCGCCGAGCCCAGGGTGGGAGAGGTGCTGCAGGCCAAGGCGGGTCCGCTGCCGCAGTTCGTGCACGCGCACCCGACAGACACCGTACGGACCGTCATCGCCAGCCTGCGCGAGTTCGACGTCTCGCAGCTGCCCGTGCTCAGTGCCGAGCCACCGGTGATGGCCGCCGAGGTCGTCGGGTCCATCGTCGAGCACGACCTGCTGGACGCCCTGGTCAGCGGCAGGGCTGCCCCTGACGACGAGGTGGGCCGCCTCATGTCGCCGCCGCTGCCGTCAGTCGGCTCCGGGGAGCCCGTGAGCACGGCGGTGGCCGCACTCGAGCAGGCTGGCGCGGCGGTAGTGCTGGTGGACGGCAAGCCGGCCGGCGTGATCACCCGCCAGGACGTCCTTACGTTCCTGTCCGCGCAGGTGAGCTAGCGGGCCTGACCGGCCTGGGCCGAGCCCGTTCCCAATAGACTTAACGGCCTCACGAGGAACGCTCAGCACACAAGCCTTGCGCAAAGGGGCGCGACCGCTATGCAGCATGGATTCGAGACGCTCGCCATCCACGCCGGCCAGGAGCCTGATCCGGTCACCGGCGCCGTGGTGCCGCCGATCTACCAGGTGTCCACCTACAAGCAGGACGGCGTCGGTGGGCTGCGCGGCAAGGAACTCGGCGACGCGGCCCGCTGGATCGAGGGATACGAGTACTCGCGGACCGCAAACCCGACCAGGAACGCGCTCGAGGAGTGCCTGCTCGCGCTCGAAGGCGGGGCGCGGAGCCTGGCTTTCGCCTCCGGCATGGCGGCCACGGACTGCCTGGTCCGGGTGCTGTGCGGGCCAGGCGATCACGTGCTGATACCCCAGGACGCCTACGGCGGCACATTCCGCTTGTTCGACAAGGTGCTCAGGGGCTGGAACGTCAGCTACCGCCCGGTCCAGATGCCCGACCCGGCTGCTGTCCGGGCGGCGCTGGCCGAGCGCCACGCGCGCCTTGTCTGGGTCGAGACTCCCACTAACCCGCTGCTTGGCATCGCCGACATCGCCGCCCTCGCGCAGGTGGCGCATGAGGCCGGGGCGCTGCTTGTGGTGGACAACACGTTCGCGTCGCCCTACCTGCAGCAGCCGCTGGCGCTCGGCGCGGATGCTGTCGTGCACTCCACTACCAAGTACATCGGCGGCCACTCCGACGTGGTGGGCGGGGCGGTAGTGGTGGCCGACCCCGAGCTCGGCGCGAAGCTCGCGTTCCTGCAGAACGCGACCGGTGCCGCCGGCGGGCCGTTCGACGCCTGGCTGACGCTGCGCGGGGCCAAGACCCTCGGCGTGCGGATGGACCGGCACTGCCAGAACGCGCAGCGGGTAGCGGAGATGCTGGTGAGCCATCCGGGCGTGACCGAGGTTTTCTACCCTGGCCTGCAAACCCATGCGGGTCACGAGGTGGCGGCCAAGCAGATGCGCGGCTTCGGCGGGATGGTGTCCTTCCGGGCGAAGGGCGGCCCGCAGCAGGCGCTGGCCGTCTGCGGGCGAACGAAGCTGTTCACCCTGGGTGAGTCGCTCGGCGGGGTCGAGTCGCTGATCGAGCACCCAGGCCGGATGACGCACGCGTCGGTGGCCGGATCGCCGCTGGAGGTCCCCGCCGACCTCATCCGCCTGTCGGTCGGCATCGAGACGTGCGAGGACCTGATCGAGGATCTCCGCTTCGCGCTGGAGTAGTACCAGCCGCTAGCTAGGGCACAGGGCCGGCTAGTGCACAGGGCCGGATGGCGGGCGCCAGTACTGCCAGCCAGGGTGGACGGCGAAGAACCGCGAAGGGGCCGGCGGCCGCCCCGCAAGCTGCTCGCGCGGCACCAGCTGCAGGCCTGGTGGCACCGGCTGCCACCAGGGCTCGCGCCGGAAGATCCGGCTGAAGATCTCGATCTCGCCGCCGGCCGGGCCAAGCACCATCTGAGCTGGCGCCGGCTGATCGGCGCGCTGCCAGCGGAAGTCGCCAGAGATGCGCAGCGCGGCACTGCGGTTGGGCAGCGACGCGTGCGACGTCAGGCAGTGGAAGATCAGCACATCGCCCGGCCGGTAGTGCGCGGAGGCCCAGCCGCGCTCGTTCGCGCCTAGCAGGCGCGGCCGCCGGGGCGGGTCGAGGTGACTGCCCGGCCGCACCGCAAGCCCGCCGACCTTGGTCTCGATGTCCATGAGCGGCAGCCAGCTTGTCAGCATGTCCTGCACTCCCGACGTCCCGTAATCGTGGTGGACGTACCGGCCGAGGGTCACCGCGGGCGGGCGCTCCGGATACACCGTCCGCAGCACCTTCACCGGATATGGGAACGCAGCCGGCCCCAGGATCTCGCGCACCAGCGCGCGCAGCGGTGCGAGGTAAACAAGCCGGTTGAAGCCGCGGCTGCTGATAGCGCGGCGGAAGGCGGGATCGGCGAGGGCGTCGCGTACGTTGACCGCGCCCGGCCGCGGTCGCGGCCGGTCCTGCCTGTCGAGCCAGCCACCCCGGCGCAGCTCGGACCGCACGTCGGTCAGGGCCGCCTGCACGTCGGCGGCCGGCAGCAACCCGCGCAGGAACAGGTAGCCGTCGCTGGCGAGCCGACGGCGCAGTTCGGGTCCGTCGCAGCGATGCGCAGAGGAGTCGGCCAGCTCGTCCACACGTCCACGATAGCCGGGCATCGCACCACGGCCTGTCGCTCGGGAGTGCAGAAATATCTCCGTAGTCCGCACAGCTGTTCACTGGGCGACAGTTGCAGATATCGTTTTGGTGAATCGCAGGTGAGGAGGATCGGACCTGGTGGCAGAGATCGTGTCGTTGGCCGAAGCGATTGCAGCCAGTGTGCATGACGGCGACACGGTCGCGATGGAGGGCTTCACCCACCTGATCCCGCATGCCGCAGGCCACGAGGTCATCCGGCAGCGACGGCGCGACCTGACGCTCGTCCGGATGACCCCGGACATCGTCTACGACCAGCTCATCGGGGCCGGATGCGCACGCAAGCTGGTCTTCTCCTGGGCCGGGAACCCTGGCGTTGGCTCGCTGCACCGGTTCAGGGACGCAGTCGAGCACTCCTGGCCAGGCCCGCTCGAGCTGGAGGAGCATAGCCACGCCGGGATGGCGAACCGGTACCAGGCCGGAGCGTCCGGGCTGCCATTCGCCATCCTGCGGGGTTACCGCGGCACCAGCCTGCCCGAGCACACCTCGGGCATCGCGGAGGTCACCTGCCCGTTCACCGGGGAGAGGCTAACCGCGGTAAGCGCGCTGCGTCCCGACGTGGCGGTCATCCACGCGCAGCAGGCCGACCGGCATGGCAACGTGCAGTACTGGGGGATCACCGGCGTGCAGAAGGAAGCCGTGCTGGCCTCGGCCAGGTCGGTAGTGACGGTCGAGGAAGTTGTGGACTGCCTGCCGCCCAGGCCCGGCGCGGTTGTGCTGCCTTCCTGGTGCGTGAGCTATGTGGCGCTCGCGCCAGGCGGCGCCCATCCGTCCTACGCGCTCGGCTACTCGGCCAGGGACAACGACTTCTACCTGGCCTGGGATCCGATCAGCAGGGATCGGGAGAGATTCGGAGCCTGGCTGGAGGAGCACGTGTACGGCAGGGTCGCCGCGGGCGGGCCCGGTGCGCGGCGCACGGTCCGATGCTGAGCTACACCAAGGACGAGATGATGACGGTCACGGCCGCGCGATCGCTGCGCGACCGGATGACATGTTTCGTGGGCATCGGCCTGCCCAGCGAGGCGGCCAACCTGGCGAGGGCGACGCACGCGCCCAACATGGTGCTGATCTACGAGTCAGGCGCGATCGGCGCGAAGCCGGCTGAGCTGCCGCTGTCCATCGGAGACGGGATCCTGGCGCAGACGGCCGATGCCGTCGTGAGCGTGCCGGAGATCTTCAATTACTGGCTGCAGCCCGGCCGGATCGACGTCGGCTTCCTGGGCGCCGCGCAACTCGACCGGTACGGCAACATCAACACGACGGTGATCGGCAGCAGCTACACGGAGCCCGCGATCCGGCTGCCGGGCGCTGGCGGCGCGCCGGAAATCGCGGCCGCGTGCAAGGAGGTCGTGGTGGTGCTGCGCCAGTCGCGCCGCACCTTCGCGGACCGGGTGGACTTCGTGACGTCGGTGGGTTTCGGCGATGGCGCGGGCAGCAGGCAGCGGCTCGGCCTGACTGGCGGCGGTCCCCAGCTGGTGATCACTGACCTCGGCGTCCTGCGGCCGGATCCGCAGACGTGCGAGCTGACGCTGACCGGCATCTTTCCCGGTGTGCCTGTCGACTTGGTGCGGGATCGGACTGGCTGGGACCTGGGCATCAGCGCCGATCTGGCCGAGGTTCCGCCGCCGTCCGACGCCGAGCTAGCGGCGCTGCGCGGCCTGCTTGCCAGCCAGCCCGTCACCGTGCCATCGGCGGCAGCACCCGCGCCACCAGGTGGCGACGGTCGCGTCGAGCGCTAGCATGCGTTCCGATGGCAACTTCCGCGCGCAGAGCGAACACCGTGGCCAAGGCGAAGACATCGCCGGCCGCCGACGGTGCCCAGGTCAGGAATAGCGACTTTGTTCAGTCGCTGGACCGTGGCCTGGCGGTGATCAGGGCATTCGGGCCCGACCGGGAGCGGCTGAGCCTGAGCGAGGTGGCCAGGGCGACAGGCCTGACGAGGGCAGCCACCCGCCGTTTCCTGCTGACGCTGGTCAAGCTCGGGTACGTGCGCAATGACGGCCGGGAGTTCTCGCTCCGGCCGCGAGTGCTCGAACTCGGCTACGCATACCTGTCCGGGCTGGCCATGCCCGAGGTGGCGGCACCGCATCTGGAAGAGCTCGTTGCCAGGGTGCGGGAGTCGTCATCGATCTCTGTGCTCGACGGCCACCACATCGTGTACGTGGCCAGGGTTCCGACCAAGCGAATCATGACGGTCGCCATCTCGGTCGGTACCAGGTTCCCCGCCTACGCGACGTCGATGGGCAGGGTGCTGCTAGCGGGCATGAGCGAGGAAGACCTGGACCGCTACCTGGCCGAGGCTGATTTCCAGCCGATCACCGGGCGGACCGCCACCGATCCGGTCCGGCTCAGGGAGATCGTGGCGGAGGTGGCCAGGCAGGGATATGCGATCGTGGACCAGGAACTCGAAGAGGGCCTGCGAGCTGTCGCTGCCCCGATCCGCACCGGCGACTCAGTTACCGCGGCGATTAACCTGTCCGCGCACGCCAGCAGGGTCAGCATGGCCGCGATGCGAACGGACCTGCTGCCCGCCCTGCTGGAGACGGCCAGCCGCATCGAGTCAGACCTAAAGTCGCAAGCTCGCGGCTGAGGCACTCGCTATCAGGGCTGGCGCGACCGCAGCGCCTGACGCAGGCGCGCGATGTCCTCCGCATCTTTCTGGCGCCGAGGGCGGCCAGGCACCCAGATGGGCATCATTTCCTTGCTCTCGATCTGGACGCGCGGGCTGATGATCGGGCACTGCAGCGGCCCGATCCGCCCCGGCGGCCAGTCCAGCATGCCGTCGGGCCACGGCTCGCCCGCGTACGGGCCACCGGCCACCGTGACCGTCCCGTCAGCTTCGCGGGCCAGCCAGCCGAAGCTCATTTCCTCGCCGTCCTTGGCCACGTCAAGTTGCTGATCCGGCGGGGGACCGGTGATTGTCTGGTACCCGTCCGCGTGCAGGGCTGCGGTAATGGCAGGCGCGTCATCGATCCAGGCCTCCCAGTCGATGTCGACATGATCGCGTGTCACCTGACCGAGGAAGAAGTCCATCGCCCAGCCGCCGCGCAGCCAGACCTGGACGCCGAGCCGCTCGGACATCGCGACGGTATCGGCGATCAGGCGGAGCTGGCGCTGCGCCCGTTCGGCATCCATGCCGGGCAACGTACCTGGACGGTGACGCTGACTCTAGTCGGTTTCCGCTAACCACTCTGCCGCCCGGAGCCGGGTTTTGTCGGTGGTGGTCGATAGTGTGTACGAGTAATAGAACATCGCGGTGGTGGAGGTGAACAGGTGAGCTATCCAGGCGGGCGGGCGGCCACCGGGACGCTGACCCGGGAGCTGTGGGAGCAGGAGCAGTGGGATGAGTGGGACGCGGCCGCCGCCGGCGATGATTTCAGTCCCGAGCATGACGACGACATCGACATGGCGGGCTGGATCGCCGCACTGCCGGCCGACATCCGGGCCGAGTGGGCGGCCGGGCCGTGGACCGGCGAGGGCGAGGCGTTCGCGGCCGGGTTCTTGCATCATGACCTGGATGGCGTGCGCGGCGACGGGTTCGCCTCCGGCGGGCCCTCTGACCTTATGGTCGCGGGCCCGGTGCTGGCGGCGCTGCTGGCCGAGGCGACCGCCCCGGCCGGCGGCGGGCACGGCCAGCTAGGCGAGTCGGAGCTGATCGGCGTTATGTGCGCCTGGCAGCGGATCGGCGCGTGGGCCGCGGCCGGGCAGGCCGCCGCCGTCACCGCGCTGGCCCGGCGGCGGGCCGCCCAGGCCCGCGAGCGGGAGAACCCGCACCTGTCCGAGCATGTCGGCGACGAGGTCGCCGCGGCGCTGGTGCTGACCGGCCGGGCCGCCGGGCTGCTGCTGGCCGACGCGGCCGGGCTGGCCCGGCTGCCGGGCGTGCACGCGGCGCTGGCCGGCGGCGTCATCGACTGGCGCCGGGCGGTCATCTTCGGCGCGGAGCTGGCCGCCGTCGGCGACCACGCCGCCGCCCGGATCGCGGCCGGGGTGCTGCCGGGCGCGGGCCGGATGACGACCAGCCAGATCCGCGCGGCGCTGCGACGCGCGGTCCTGGATCACGACCCGGCCGCCGCCCGGCGGCGCGCCGCCGCGGCCGCGCGGGACGCCGAGGTGCAGGCCTGGACCGAGCCGTCGGGGAACGCCGCCCTGGCCGGCCGGGAACTGCCCGAGGCCGACGTGATCGCCGCCGACCGGCGGCTGACCGCGCTGGCCCGCTGGCTGTCCGACCGCGGCGCGGCCGGCACCCTCAGCCAGCTGCGGGCCGCGGTATTCACCGCGCTGCTGGCCGGCCGGCCGGTCCAGTCGCTGCTCCCCGCGGGCACGCCGGCCACCGCGGGCCCCAGCCCCCTCCGGCCGCAGGCCGATGTTCGGGCCGTCACCGGCACCGTGCACCTGACCATGCCGCTGGCGAGCTGGGCCGGCCTGTCCGGTGCGTGCGGTGAGGTCGCCGGGCACGGACCCGCCAGCGCGCAGACCTGCACCGGCCTGGGCCGCGAGCTCGCCGCCGCCGGTCCCGCGACCGGGTGGTGCCTGACGCTCACCAGCCCCGCCGGGCACCCCGTCGCGCACGCCTGCGCCCCCCGCGGGCGGCCCCCGCCGCCCGGCAAGCCCGCCCTGCGGTGGGCCGCCGGGCTGGCCGGGCAGCTGACCTGGCTGGAATCCGGGACCTGCCGCCACACCCGGCAGCAGTCGCGCTACCGGCCCACCGGGCCGCTGCGGAACCTGGTCATGATCCGGCAGCGGACCTGCTGTTTCCCCGGCTGCGGCCGGCCCGCGGTCCGCTGCGATCTCGACCACACCATCCCCTGGGACCACGGCGGCCGGACCTGCGAATGTAACCTCGCGCCGCTTTGCAGGACCCACCACCGGGCCAAGCAGGCACCCGGCTGGCACCTCACCCAAGACCAGCCCGGCCACATGACCTGGCAAACCCCCAGCGGCCGCACCTACACCACCGGTGGCGAGCCGTACCCCGTCTAGACCAGGCTGTAGGTCCCGTCGACAAGAGCCAGCAGCGGGTCGTGCTGGGCTCCTCGACGTCGGGAGTTCGCCGAGTTAGCCTTCGGTCGAGGCACGGGGGTGCGGATTCGCGACGATCGGCTGGAACGTGACGATGCGTACTATCGGGACGGCCTTGGCCTGCCTGGCAATAGCCGGGCTGTTCTGGCTATCGGTACGGCTTTCCGATCCGGCTGCTCCGAAAGTGAAGCCGCCGCCCGTGCCGGGCTATCAGTCGCCGGCCAACACGGTCGCGGGATACATCGGCAACATGATGCGCCATGACGTGCAGGCCTCCTGCCGGTACAGCGAGCCGGCCGACCAGGGCCTCTGCGCGATAGCGGTCCAGGCGATGTACCTCATGGGCAGCAAGATCACCGGCACCTGGACGGTGGGCCACGTCGCCACGAACGGCAACAGTGCCATCGTTGACGTGGAGTACGAAAATGTCTGCCTCGGTAGCACCTGCCTGACCAACACTGATCCGAACGCCGGGCTGCCGGGCTCGGGTACCTCCTTCAGCGCCGCTTTCAAGCAGAACCTGGCGAACTTCAACTACGCAACCGACTGTGTACGTTGGCACGGGCGCTGGTACGTGGACGTCGTCAGCGGGCCGACCCCATGATCGCTCGACCCATGCCGCAGACAACACCACCGGGCCAAGCAGGCACCCGGCTGGCACCTCACCCAAGACCAGCCCGGCACCCGATAACCACACAGGCGCTACGTTTCGGCAACGAGGTCCGCAACGAGGTATACGGCTTGCGGGGTGCCCAGGCCGGTCGCCATGTCGTATCCGCGGGTGGCCTGGTAGCAGGGCTGCCTGCGCTTCCCCGCAGACCGGCAGGTGTGATTGGAGTACCGGCCGGCCCTGGAGAGGTAATCGTCGTTGCCGGCGAGGACATCAGTGAAGGCTCGCGGGTCAGCCCGCTCGATTCGGTACAGGCTGGGCGAGAGCAGGCCAAGGCGGCAGACGGGTAGCCGCTGATCGGCCAACGCTGTCAGCGCGGCCCACAGCGGGGTAGCCAGGCTGGTGCCACCAATCGTTTGCCAGCCTTTGACGGCGAAGCCCTTGGTTGTGCCATAGATGGCGTAGCCGCGGACCCCGGCCGTGCCGATCGCGGCGAGGGCGGACACGTCGGGGACCTCCCGGCAGTCCCGCCCGGGCGGGGCATGACACGGTGCGCCACTGCTGTTGCCGCTGCGATCGAACCCGATCTGCCAAGGCGGCATCCACCACAGGTGCGATATGCCGCCGCCGCCCGCAGTGGGACCCGGACTGCCCTTGGGATGCCCACGATGTCCGTTGAATGGGGCTGGGAACCCCCGCCCCTTGGGGGTCTGGTTCCAAGCCGACTCAACCGGGGGTGAGCCGAAGCGGGTGATCGTCGTGCCCCCGACAGCGGTCACGAATGGCTGGCTGCCTGGATTATCGACCTGAAGACTGTAATAAGCGCGGCCGGGAGGTACCACTCCGGCAGGTGGCAGGCAGTCTTCGGATCCGTCGTCGCCCGCTGCCGCCAGGACCGACTGTCCCTGCAGAGCCATCTCCTGGAAGATCTCAGACTCAACGACCAGGACGTCACTGCTGGTGGCCGGTTCGCAACTCCCCACGACGTACTGACAACCTGGGCCAGGTCCTGCTGAGCGATCGCGCCGTAATTGTCGAGCTCAGCCGCGCGCCCGCCGGACATGGGGGCCTCATACACCAGGATGTGCGCGCGCGGCGCGAAGGCCGCGACAACCTCGATATCTGAGGTGGTCTCGGCCGTGCCCGCGACGTTCGCCGCAATGGTTGTGCCGCCATCGACCCGCACCCGCCGGATGAATGAGCTGATCCGGTAGCACCGGTCGTAGGCCCGGATGTCCTTGTTGGCGTAGTCGGCCAGTTCGTACAGGGCCACCGTGACATGCTGCCCAAGATCGCCGCTCCGGTAGAGCGGGTTGAACTTGTAAGCGTTCGCCAGCTGGCTGGCTGTGTAGACGTGCCGGGTGGTTCGGGCCGCGCGGCACGCTTGCGGTCCCGGCGTGGGCCCTCCCCGCACGAGATTGGGGCGGTCCAGGTTCAGGTTGTCCAGGCCAGCGATCGCCGACACCCAGCGGGACAGCCGGGGCGGCACCTTCGGGGCCTGCTTGTTGACGCGCGCAATCCGGCCGTCGGCTAGGCGGACCCGCTCGATAGTCGTCCGGAAGGCCGCCTCGAACTGGGCAGTCGTTCCCGTGACGGGCAGCAGCAGACCGTCTGCGAGGGTAGGGCTGGTGACGAGGTGCTGGCTGCGCAGCCACGATCTGACGGCGGCGAGAGCGGCCCGAGGAGCGCCGAACCGGCGCTGAACCTGGCCCGGGCGCAGGAAGTGGCGGAACTGGGGTGTGCCCGGCGTGGCGACCTCTGTGGCTAGCTGGTCGAGTCCGACATGGTCGGCGGAGCGCAACGCCACCGTCACATGCAGGATGGCTGACCCTGGCTCGACGCCGGTGATCTGGGCCCCGCCGGGAAGCGCGGGCGCCGTGCCGACCGGTGTCAAGCCAGGCCCGGCCGTCCTAGCGGCGCCCTCCGCCAGCCCGGCTGCGCCGACGAGCATGACGACGCTCAGCGACGCTGCGGACATCGACAACATCTGCCGCTCCGGCACCATCTACCCCTCCAGTAACAGAACGTCACCGGAATGGTAGACGGTCGGCCGGCGGCGACCGGCGACCAGACATTTCGCGCGAGCCGCTGCCCGGCCGGGCCAGCTGCCCCAGCGGGAGAACCGCCGCTGACGTGCTGAGCGGTGGCCGGTCCGGTATTCCGGCCGCATCTCCGACCACGGCGCCCAGAACCCGCCTGCCCTGACAGTGGGTGGCCGCGTGATGATGCGCCGTCAGAGCGTGGGGTCCCGCCGTCGCGGTCGGGTAGTCACAATCGCGCGCAGTCATCCGGGCAAAGGATCTAGTCGTCCAACGTCTCACGGTTAGCAACCGACCTATCACTCCAGGTAGTAGCGTCTGGCGAGTTCACCGGCGCCACCAGGGGAGGCTAACCATGTCAGGGAAGATTGTGACCGCGGGGAAAGCGGTGCTGCGACGCCGGGTTGTGCTCGCGGCGCTGATCGCGGTCGCCGGGCTCAGCTCGGTACTGCCGGTCCGGCAGGCTACGGCGGACGCGGTCCCGATGATCGCGTCGCGTGCGTCCCAGCCGGGGTCGCCGACCGCCTACGTCGTCAACGTAAACTCGGGGACGGTGACCCCGATCCAGACGGCTACGAACACGGCCGGCCCGCCGATCACGGTCGGAACCCGGCCCGTGGCCATCGCGATCACGCCGAACGGCCGGACCGCTTACGTCAGCAACTTCGGCTCGGGCACCGTGACCCCGATCGCGACCGCGACGAACACCACCGGCCGGCCGATCGCGGTCGGAAACCGGCCCGCCGCCATCGCGATCACGCCGAACGGCCGGACCGCTTACGTCAGCAACTTCGGCTCGGGCACCGTGACCCCGATCGCGACGGCCACCAACACGGCCGCCGGCCGATCACGGTCGGACGCTCTCCTAATGCCATCGTGATCACGCCGAACGGCAAGATCGCCTACGTCAGTAACTTCCGCTCGGACACGGTCACGCCGATCGCGACGGCCACCAACACGGCCGGCCTGCCCATCGCGGTCGGACACGGCCCCGATGCCATCGCGATCACGCCGGACAGCAAGACCGCCTATGTCATCAGCTTCACCACGGGCCGGGCGGGCGAAGTGATCCCGATCGCGACGGCCACCAACACCGCCGGCCCGGCGATCCCGGTCGGAAACAACCCCAAGGCCATCGCGATCACGCCGAACGGCAAGACCGCTTATGTCGCCAACGACGGCTCGCACACGGTGACCCCGATCCAGACGGCTACCAACACGGCCGGCCCGCCGATCCCGGTCGGCAGCTACCCGCGAGCCATCGCGATCACGCCGGACGGCGAGACCGCTTATGTCGCCAACGACGGTTCGGACACGGTGACCCCGATCGACACCGCCACCAACACCGCCGGCCATCCGATCACCGTCGAGGACGCTCCCGTCGCCATCGCGATCACGCCGGACGGCAAGACCGCCTACGTCAGCAACTACAGTTCGGGCACGGTGACCCCGATCGGGACCGCGACCAACACCGCAGGCCGGCCCGTGACGGTTGGTGATCAGCCCACTGTCATCGCGATCACGCCCGTCCCCGGATCGTGATAGCAAAATGCAACGGCAGCGCGGAGCGGAACCTGACGCTGGGCGGGAGTGGGGCGCGGCAGGCAGCCGCGCCCCACGGCGTGATCGGCCTCCGCATCAGGCGGGCGCTAACGAGGACCGCACTGAGCTGGCCTGGTTACCGATGCTGGCGTTCGGCCTCAGTCATCAACTGCTCTAGCCATCCCTGGCTGGCCCTGGCAATTCGGGACGGCACGCCCAGTTCAGCGAGCAGGTCGGCCGCGGCTGCCATCTCGTCCGTGCGCCGGCGTGCGTGCCGTATGCTGCCCTGCTCGAGACGCTCGACCGTTGCCGCCGAAGCGTCGGCCAGAACTGCGCCAATGTCGGCGCGCAGCCAGTCCTCGCAGTCGGCCGCTTTCGCCGCACGCAGTGCCTCGGTGACCGCGGCGGCCAGCCCCTTGTAGAAGACGCTCCGGACGAGCTTGCGAGTTGCGGCCGTTCCGGCCGGACCGGGGAGGACGGTGATCGAAGCGCCGAGCGGACGAAGGGCCCTGGCGCAGGCGTCGGCCGCCGGTCCGCTGGCAAGCATCGGGGTGCGCAGCCCGAGGCCTGGTACTGGTGCCATCAGCGCGACATCGACGAAGGCGACGCCAGACACGGCAGCTGTCTTGGCGAGGGCTGCCTTCGTTCCGGCCGAGGCGGTGTTCATGTCGGCGTAGATGGCGCCGTCAGCGATACCAGGAATCGCTAGCTGGAGTGTCTCGAGAGCCTCGTGCGCGCTGGTCAGCGCCATGATGACATGAGCTCCGCGGGCGGCTTCGGCGTCGCCCCCGAACCCCTTGGCCCCGGCCGGCGGCGGGCACCTTGGATCGAACGCGTGTACGACCGCGCCGGCCGTGACGAGGTCAGCCGCGATCTGCGAGCCAGCTTCGCCGAGGCCGAGCACGCCGATGACGGGAAGCGATGAGTTGCTCATCGCCGCGGTGCGCCTTCGGATGGGATCTGTCCTACGACGGAGAGCGCCTGGAACGCCTGAATGACGCTCTGCAGATGATCATGCATCGCGTGCTGGGCATCCTGAGGCTTGCCCGCCGTGATCGCTGCCACGATTGCCTCGTGCTGCGGGAGTGATACATTCGGCCGTCCCGGCACCAGGGACAGCGAGAACTGGTGGCGGACGGTCTGGTCCCGCAGCTGGCGGAGCAGGCGGGCTGTGGTCTCGTGCGCCGCGATGTCGCGGATCGCCGCGTGCAGGCGAGCGTTGAGGTCGCTGTAATGCAGGAGTTCTGACTTCTCGACGGCGGCATGCATCTCCTTGACGATCTCGCGTAGCCGCGCCGCGTCCGATTTGGTGATGCGTTCGGCGGCGCGGGCCGCAAGAAGACCTTCGAGGAGGATGCGGACCTCGGTGATCTCGATGGCCTCGGCGAGCGACACGTCACGCACGCGTGCGCCTCGGTTGCGCTGGAACTCCACCAGGCCCTGGGCCGACAATTCCTGCAATGCCGCGCGAAGCATGAACCTGGACGTACCGAAACGCTCGCAGAGGTCGATCTCCACGAGCCGCTGCCTCGGTGCGTATTCGCCCGTCAGGATCGCCTCCCGAAGGGCCTCGGTAACGGACGGCCTGGAGTCCTGCGGCATCCTGCAACTCCTTCCCGTTGGGCTGCCGACAGCCGCAGCCGCCTGCTTACCGGGCAGGCGGAGTGCCGTGAGTGTGAAATGAAGGGATGGTGGCAAGGCCCCACGCCTGTCCCTTGGCGCGCTCGGCCTCTGACCAGGTGACCGGCTCCCAGTCGGGTGCGAAGATCAGCCTCGCGCCCGGGTTACATAGCTCGATCCGGTTCCCGCCTGGCTCGTAGACGTAGAGGAAGAACGTCTGCTGGATAGCGTGCTTGTGCGGCCCGGTCTCGATGAACACCTGCTTGTCCAGGCAGATGTCCGCGGCTCGCAGCACGTCCTCCCTGGTGTCGGTGGCGAAGGCGATGTGATGCAGTCGTCCTTTCGCCTCGGTCCAGTCGTTTGTATACACCAGGTCGTAGGATTTCTGCGCGAAGTGCAGCCACTGCGCCGAGACGGTGCCGTCGTCGAGGACAATCTGCTCCGTCACCCGGCCACCGAGCGCAGAACAGATGAACGTCCCGTTCGGTTCGGTGTCCGCGGCCAGGTAATTGACATGATCTAGACGGCGTACGGACACACCTCGGCCTGGGTAGGCCTGCGCCTGATTCTTCAGAGCAGGCCTGAGATCACCGGTCGGCCGATATCGCTCTGTCTCCCAGTACAGCTCGAACTCATGACCGTCCGGATCGCGGAACGCAAACGTGGGCCCGATGCCGATGTCGCCGTCCCGCCAGCCAAGGCCGAGGCCTGCGGCCTCGATCGCAGCGACTCGCCGTGTCAGCGCCTGCTCACTAGCCGCGCGCAGCCCGGTACGGCGGATGCCAGAGGTGGCTGACGCGGTCAGCTTCAGGCTGTGATGCTCATAGTCATCCCAGGTACGCAGGTAGACCGAGTTGCCGCTAGCGCCGTTCTCGGTGAGCCCGAGCACTTCAGTAAAGAACCTGAGGCTCTTCTCCGGCTCCGGCGTCAGCACCTCGGCATGACTGAGGTGCGCTATCTCGTGCAGCAGGGGCATCGTTACCGCAGTCCAGATTGGCTCAAAAACACGGCGGGGCGTCCTCCGGAAAGTTAATTGAGTGCTAGCGATATTGTCAACGATCCGGGCTTCTCCTAGCATGCTGCGCAGGGCAACTGAGCCCGCGAAGCCGGGACGGCAGCGGAAAGACACGGGTGCGGCGGCGCACGGCCGCCGGCCGGGAATGGCTGCGCCAAAGGGCGGGACGGCGGCTTCAATCCGGCGTTTATGACCCGTTGACACCGATCCGCGAGGCTGATTAGGTTTCTACATTGCGCATACCCGTACGCCAAGCGAACACAGCACAAGCCCTCATCCCGCAGTCCCTGAGCCTGAGCTGAGCGTCAGTTGAGGCGGGCCTCGGATGCCGACGGCACGCGGACGCCCACGTCGAGGAGACGGAATGGAACGTCAGGCAGCGAGTGGGCCTCCACCAGGTCATCAGACGCTCGCTGGTCGTGGGGTCTGCTTCGGTGCGGTTGCCGCAGCCGGTCCCGGCCACTGCGACACGACCTAACCAGGAGATCGATGACAAATGAGTGACCAGAGTGTGCGACCACCCAGCGCCATCTTGTCCGATGGCATCACCAGACGGGGCCTGTTGCGCGCGGTCGGCGCTGGCGCAGCCGTTGTGGGAACCGGAGGCCTGCTCCAGGCGTGCAGCTCCGGCATCAAGGGCGCCAGTACGAGCAGCACCAAGGCCATCACGATTGGCTGGATTCATCCGATCACCGGCGACCTGGCCGGGTTCGGGGCGGCCGACAACTGGCTGATCTCCAAGATCAAGCAGACCAGCCAGTACAAGAGCGGGTTCAAGATCGGCGGGAAGACATACCCGGTCACGATCAAGTCCTATGACTCGCAGTCGTCTGTCACCAGGGCTGGTGACCTGGCCAGGACGGCGATCCTGAGCGACAACGTGGACATGCTGTTCGCGACGTCCACGCCGGAGACCGTCAACGCGGTAGCCAGCCAGGCCGAGACACTGGGCACGCCGCTGGTCTGCGCCAACTGCCCGTGGGAGTCCTGGTACCTGAACCTGTTCCCGAAGGGCAACCCGACGGCGGCCACGGAGAAGGCCAAGTACGTGGTGTTGTATTTCCTCGGCGCCGAGCATCTGGCCGCCTGCTTCATCCCGATGTGGAACCGGATCCACTCCCAGCTGCACACCGACAAGGTGGTAGCCGCCGCGTTCCCCAACGACCCCGACGGCAATGCCTTCCGCGCCGTGTTCCCGCCGATCGTCAAGGGGGCTGGCTACACCTTCGACATGTCATCGGCGTACCCCGACGGCACCACGAACTACTCGTCTATGATCTCCCAGTTCAAGGCGGACAAGGCCGACTTCTTTACCAACGTGCCGCTGCCGCCCGACTTCGCCGCCATGTGGAAGCAGTCGCTCCAGCAGGGCTTCCGGCCGAAGCTGGCGACCGTCGCCAAGGTGCTGCTGTTCCCGACTGATGCGTACGCGATGGGCTCGGAGGTCTACAACGTCGCCACCGACACCTGGTGGGTGCCGACGCTGCCGTGGACGTCGACGCTCACCGGCGAGACCTGCCAGCAGATGGCCAACGAGTACGAGGCATCCGGCCTCGGACAGTGGAACGCGAACATCAGCAACTACAGCCTCTTCGAGGTGGCGTACTCGGCGTTCAAGACGGTGACCGACCCGCACGACCACGAAGAGGTCGCCGCGGCGATCCACAACGTGAACATCAACGCGCTGGCCGGACCGCTTGACTTCGTCACGGGTGGCAGTGGCTGGATCAAGCCCTTCGGCCCCGCGCCGGGCGTCGCGATCACCCCGCCGGCCGGCGTGCAGTGGCAGAAGGGCACCAAGTACCCGCTGGAGATGCAGATCGTCGACAACACCCTGCTGCCGGATGCGAAGATCACTGCCGACCTCTTGCCAACCAACCAGTGACCGGATGACAGGCCCGCTGCTCGAGCTGCAGCACGTCACGAAGCGCTTCGGCCAGGTCGTCGTCGCGGAGGACCTGTCGCTGGCCGTCGGCGCCGCGGACGTGGTCGGGATCGTGGGGCCCAACGGCGCTGGCAAGACCAGCCTGTTCGGCCTCATCTCCGGCGACCTCGCCCCCGGCGCCGGCGAGGTCCGCTTCACCGGGCGCGCGGTCACGCGGCTGGACGCCGCGTCGCGGGCGAGGCTGGGCATAGGCCGCACGTACCAGGTGCCGCGGCCGTTTGGTGACATGACCGTGTTCGAGAACCTGCTCGTCGCCGCGCAGCAGGGCGGCGGGCTGCGGCGGCGGGCCAGCTACGCGGCGGCGGTCGAAGCGCTGGAGCAGACCGGCATGGATGGCCAGGCGAACGTGCCAGCCGACCGGCTCGGCCTGCTGCAGCGCAAGCGGCTGGAGCTAGCCAGGGCCCTCGCCACCCAGCCCACGCTCCTGCTGCTGGACGAGGTGGCAGGTGGCCTCACCGACCCCGAGGTCGCCCAGCTTGTCGAGATCGTGCGCGGTGTCAACGCCGGGGGCAAGGCGGTCATCTGGATCGAACACGTGGTGCGCGCGCTCACCCCCGTGGTGAGCCGCCTGATCTGCCTGGCCGGCGGCAAGTTCGTTGGCGACGGTGCGCCAGCCACGGTGCTCGCTGACCCCGCGGTCCGCGAGGTCTTCCTGGGCACCGAGGTCACCGCGGCGCTGGCAGGTGGGTCCCTGGAGGCACCCCCGGCCGACGGCGAGCGGAGCGAGACATGACCGTTTCAGCGAATGGCGATCGGGCGGAGAGCGGAACGCCGCTGCTTGAGGTCAACGACCTGGTCGTGCACCACGGTCAGCTGCGGGCCCTCGATGGGATCTCGCTGCGGGTGTTCCCGGGCGAGGTCTACGCGATCATCGGAGCGAACGGCGCCGGCAAGTCGACGCTACTGCGCACGATCGCCGGACTGCATCACCCCACAGCGGGCTCGGTCTTGCTCGACGGTCATGACGTGACCGGTCTGCGCCCTGAGCGGCGGGCCAGGCAGGGGATCGTCATGGTGCCGGAGGGCAGGCGGCTGTTCGAGTCGCTGTCGGTACAAGAAAACCTGCAGGTCGGCGCCACCTACGCCCGGCCGGGCCCGTGGACGATCGAGCGCGTGTACGAGATGTTCGACTGGATGCGAGGGCGCCGCGACCAGCGCACCGCTCAGCTGTCTGGCGGCGAGCAGCAGGCGGTCGCCATCGGCCGGGCACTCGTCGCCAATCCACGCGCGCTCCTGCTCGACGAGCTGTCTCTCGGGCTAGCGCCGCTGATCGTGCAGCGCATCTACGGCATGCTGCCGCAGATCCTGGCGACCGGCATGACCGTGCTGCTCGTCGAGCAGGACGTGAGCCAGGCGCTGCGGGTGGCATCGCACATCCAGTGCCTGCTGGAAGGCCGGACTACGCTCGAAAGCAGGCCCGCCGACGTGACCGCGGACCAGGTCGAGGCTGCCTACTTCGGGCTGGCCGGGATCGCCGCCGCGGGCCAGCAGGGTGAAGGGAGCGAGTCGGAATGGCCTGGGTGAACGCCATCATCCAGGGGGTGCTGACTGGCGGGCTCTACGCGCTCTTCGCCTGCGGGCTTTCGCTGATGTTCGGCGTGATGAAGGTGGTCAACCTTGCGCACGGCGACCTTGCCGTAGTCGCGGGCTACATCGCGATCGGCGTCATCGCCGCCACCCACATCCCCGTGCTCTGGTCGTTCCTGATAGTCGTGCCGGTGATGGGGGTGCTCGGATACGCGCTGCAGCGCACTCTCATCCAGAGCGCGCTCGACCGCGGCGTTCTGACCACGCTCATCGTCACCCTGGGCCTGTCCATGGTGATCGAGAACGGCCTGCTGCAGTTCTTCACCGCCAATACCCGAGGAATCGGCGCCGGGCTGGCCCTGGTCCAGGACTCCTTCAGCATCGGCTCGCAGATCCAGATCGCCTGGCTGCTCGTAGTTTTCTTCGCCGTGGCGGTAGCGGTGCTGCTCGGGCTGCAGTACTTCCTGTCCAGGTCCAGGTACGGCCGCCTGATCCGAGCAGTGGCCGACGACAAGGAGGCCGCACAGATTGCCGGCGCGGACTACCGGCACGTCTTCGGCATCGCAGCAGCTCTCGCGCTCGGCACCGTGGCGCTCGGCGGCATAGCGTACGGCATGTATGCCGACCTGGATCCCACCACCGGCACCGACACGATCCTGCTGTTCGCATTCGCCGCCGTGGTTATCGGCGGACTCGGCTCGCTGTGGGGCACGCTGCTCGGCGGGGTTGTCCTTGGTGTCGCCCAGCAGATCGGCGCTCAGATCAACATTTCCGACGAGCTGCTCGCCGGGTTCATCGTGTTCCTCGCCGTACTCGTGCTGCGCCCCCAGGGCCTGACCTCCCGGAGGGCACAGACGTGAGCATGATCACCGGTACCAGCATTCGGTCGCCAGCGGGATTCCGGGTCACCCGCTCGCGCAGGAATGTGGCGTGGACAGGTGCGGGCGCTCTGATCATTGTGGTGGTGCTGGCGATGTTCCCCTACATCGTGTACTCCGGCACCACCGCCATCTTGGTGCAGGCATTCATCGTGCTCACGCTGGCGAGCATGTGGAACCTGCTCGCGGGCTACGCCGGCCTCGTGTCGGTGGGCCAGCAGGCGTTTGTGGGGCTCGGCGCGTACTGTGTGCTGATCCTTGCCCTGCACGGCCTCTCGCCGTTCGCCGCGCTGCCCGTCGCCGCGATTGGCTGCGGCGTCGCGGCGCTGCTGATGTGGTGGCTGGTATCGCGGCTGCGCAGCGGGTACTTCGCGATAGCCACGTGGGTGCTCGCCGCCACGGTCATGCTGTTCATCGAGCGGTTCTCCTCGATCGGTGGCGGCAGCGGCATGCCGCTGCCCGGCTTCACCGGCTTCAACCCCACGCTGCTCACCGCGTACACCTACTGGGCCGGGCTGGCCGTCACGGTGGCGGCGATGCTCGCCGTCTACCTGCTGCTTCGCGGCAGGCTCGGGCTGGTACTCACCGCCATCCGCGACGACGAGGTCGCCGCCCGGAGCTCAGGGGCCAGGGTCGGCCTCGCGCGGATGCTTGTGTTCGTGGTGGCTGGTGTCGGGTGCGGCGCCGCCGGAGCCGTGCTGGCGATCAGTCAGCTTCAGGTGCAGCCGAGCGCGGACTTCAGCGTGCAGTGGACGGCCGAGATGGCGTTCGCGACCATCATCGGCGGGCTGGGCACGATCGAGGGGCCGATCATCGGTACCGCCGTGTACATGGTGCTCCAGCAGACGCTGGCGTCGTACAACGCGTGGTACCTGATCATCCTGGGCCTGGTCGCCATCGTGGTGGCCCTGTTTGCCCGGCGCGGGCTGTGGGGCCTGGTGGACGAGCACCTCAACGTCCGGCTGTTCCCTGTCGGGTACTACCTGCGGGCCCCGGGCGGCGCAGGCGGCCGAGTCGGCAGTACCGAGTCAGTGCCGGAAGTGCCCTGATGGCGCTGGGTTAGGACGTCGCTGGCGGTCGGGCGGGGATCGGCGCGATCGTCCCCGTTCCGTTCGTATCAGCCTTCACCCCAGACGTCGCGCGCAACCTCCACGATCAGCCGCAGCTTCGCCGCCTGCTCCTCGGCGGTCAGCGCGTTGCCCTCGACGGTGGAGGAGAAGCCGCACTGCGGCGACAGGCAGAGCTGGTCCAGCGGCACGAACCGAGCGGCCTCGTCGATCCTGCGCTTGAGCGCGTCGGGGTCCTCGAGCGCGCCGCTCTTGGTAGTCACCAGGCCGAGGACGACCATCTTGCCCTTCGGCACGAACCGCAGCGGCGCGAACCCGCCCGAGCGCTCGTCGTCGTACTCGAGGAAGAAGCCGTCGACAGCTAGCTCGCTGAACAGGGCCTCCGCCACGAAGTCATAACCCCCCTCGGCGGCCCAGGACGAGCGGAAGTTGCCTCGGCACATGTGAGTGGTCACGGTCATCGTGTCCGGCCTGGCCCCGATGGCGTCGTTGACCTGGCGGATGTAGCGCAGGTGCAGGTGCTCGGCGTCCTCGCCGCGCTCGGCGATCTCGGCGCGCTGCGCCGGGTCGTTCAGGTAGGCCAGGCTGGTGTCGTCCAGCTGCAGGTAGGTGCAGCCGAGCGCGGCCAGCCGCTGCACCTCGTCGGCGTAGGCGGCGGACAGGTCGGTCCAGAACTGCTCCATTGCGGGGTAGACATCGTGGTCGATGGCGGCTGGCCCGCCACGGTAGTGCACCATGTTCGGGGACGGGATCGTGAGCTTCGGCGTCGCGCCGCGCACCACGGACCGCAGGTAGCCGAAGTCATCGGCGAAGATCGTCCGGTCGAGCCTTATCTTGGCGCCGATGTGCAGGGCCGCGGGTGTGAACTCGATGCTGCCTGACGGATTGCGGAACTTGACCGCCAGGTTGCCGGGTGCCTTGCTGATCCCTCCGAGCTGGTAGATGAAGTCCATGTGCCACGACGCCCGGCGGAACTCGCCGTCGGTGGCTGTCTGCAGGCCGACGTCGGCCTGCATCGCCACCACATCCGCTATCGCCGCGTCTTCCACGGCCTTCAGCCGGGCCGCGTCGATCTGGCCGGTTACGAACTCGGCCCGAGCCGTGAGCAGGTCGGCGGGGCGCAGCAGGCTGCCGACGTGGTCGGCCCGGAACGGCGGTGTCGTGCGCATGGGGTGAGGGCCCTCATTTCGTTACTGTCAGGTGCGGCCTGATCCGATGGTTCCCGCGGGCAGCGGGACGTAGCCTGTGTAGTTCTCGGCCAGCGACGCAGCGGCCGCACGCGAGGTCGCGATGTAGCGAAGCTGGGATAGCTGGAGCTGTGCCTCCATCTCGTCGGCGCCCGGCGTTCGGTGCAGCATGGTCGTCATCCACCAGGAGAAGTGAGTCGACCGCCAGACTCGCTGCAGGCAGCTGGTCGAGTAGGCGTCGGCCAGGTCGTGATCGCCGTGCACCAGGCCGGCCAGGGCCGGTGCCAGCTGCGCTACGTCCGCAAGCGCCAGGTTGAGTCCCTTCGCGCCGGTCGGTGGCACGATGTGCGCGGCATCGCCGGCCAGGAAGAGGCGGCCATAGCGCATCGGGGAGCTGACGAAGCTGCGCATCGGCGTGATGCCCTTGTCCAGCACCAGGCCCCGGTGCAGCGTCCAGCCGGGCAGCGCGAGCCGGTCGCTCAGCTCGTCCCAGATCCTCTCGTCCGGCCAGTTCCCGATGTCCTCCTCCGGGCTGACCTGTAGGTACAGCCGGCTGACCGCTGCGCTGCGCAGGCTGTGCAGTGCGAAACCACGGCGGTGGTGGGCATAGATCAGCTCGTCGGTGGACGGCGGCACGTCGGCCAGGATGCCTAGCCAGGCATAGGGATACTCGCGCTCGGTGGGTGTCTGAAAGCCCGCGGGCATGGCAGGCCTGCAGATGCCGTGGAATCCGTCACAGCCTGCGATGGCGTCGCAGGTCACCTCGCGCCGCTCGCCGTCCTGGGTGGTGTACCTCAGCTTTGGCTGATCGGTGTCGAGGCCGTCCACCCCGGTGCCGGTCACGCCGAACTCGATCGCGTCCGGCCCCGCGTCGGCGAGGCGGCGCGCGATCAGATCCTTGACGACCTCGGTCTGCGCGTAGACGGTGACCGTCCGGCCGCCGGTCAGCTCCCTGAAGTCGATGTGCTGACGCTGGCCATCGAACTGCAGGTAGATCCCCCCGTGCTCGATTCCCTGCCGGTCCAGCCTGTGCGCTAGCCCCGCCTCGCGCAGCAGCGTGACGCTGCCGTCCTCAAGCACCCCAGCCCGCTGGCGCGCCTCGCAGTACTCCCTGCTGCGGATCTCGATCAGCACCGAGTCGATGCCTCGCAGCGACAGCAAATGCGAAAGCAGCAGCCCGGCCGGGCCCGCCCCGACGATGCCTACCTGGGTGCGCATGGAGCGTCTGCCGCGCCCGCTCAGAAGGGGTAGGGCGCGATGTCACCGCGGATTGTAACCCAGCGCGTGTCGGTGAAGGCATCGAGGTTGGCGCTGCCGCCGAAGCGGGCGCCGGTGCCAGATGCGCGGATCCCGCCGAACGGGGTGTTCGGCGCGTCATCGACCGTCTGGTCGTTGATATGCACGATCCCGGTCGGTATCTGCCTGGCGAGTTCGAGCCCGCGCATCACGTCCCCGGTGAGGATGCCAAGCGACAGCCCGTATTCGGAGTCGGCGGCGAGCTTGGCCACTTCGTCTAGCGTCTCGAACCGGACCACAGGGGCGACCGGGCCGAAGATCTCGCTGGCGTAGGCGGGCATTGCGGGCGTTACGTCGGCGAGAACCGTGGGCAGGTAGAACAGCCCTTGGTAACTGCCGCCGGCCGCGAGCCGGGCGCCGGCGTCCACGCTGCCGGTGACCAGCGCGTGCACCTTGTCCCGCTGTCGCTCGTCGATGATCGGGCCGAGCGCTACCTGCCCGGATGCCGGGTCGCCCACCGGCAGGTGGCTGGCCTTCTCCGCGAGCCGGCTGACGTAGCCGTCGTAGACGTCCGCCTGGACCAGGTGCCGGCCTGTCGTCATGCAGATCTGGCCCTGGTGCAGGAACGAGCCCCAGGCACCAGCCGAGGCCGCCTTGTCCAGGTCGGCGTCGTCGAGCACGATCAGTGCGGAGTTGCCGCCGAGTTCCAGGTGCGCGCGCTTGAGGTGCTGGCCCGCGAGCGCGCCGACCTTGCGCCCGGCCGCGGTGGACCCAGTGAAGGAGATCACCCCGACCAGCGGGTCCGTGACAAGTGCCTCGCCGACGTCCGGCCCGCCGGGCAGCACGTGCAGCAGGTCGGCCGGCAGGCCCGCCTCCTCGAAGACCCTGGCTAGCACAACGCCGCCGCAGACCGCAGTGCGCGGATCAGGCTTGAGCACGACGGCGTTGCCGAGAGCCAGCGCCGGCGCGACCGACCTGATGGCCAGGATCTGCGGGAAGTTGAATGGCGAGATGACGCCAACCACGCCGACCGGCACGCGTTCGGCGAAGCTCAGGTGTGGTTGCTCACTCGGCAGCAACTCGCCGTACGGGCGCGATGGCAGGGTCGCGGCCTCGAAGACTTCCTCCGTGGCCACGTGCGTCTCGAACTGGGCCGCGGGCGGGATCTTGCCGCCCTCGCGAACGCTCCAGTCCTCGATCTCGGCCGCGTGCGCGAGCCAGATCTCGCCCGCCTTCCGCAGGATCGCCGCCCGCTGCGTGTGCGGCAGCGCCGCCCAGGCAGGCTGGGCGGCAGCGGCGGCGGCCGTGGCGCCTGCGATGTCGGCGGCGGAGGCGATCGCGACCCGGCCGAGCTCAGCGCCCGTGGCCGGCTCGATGACGGCCGCCTGGCCGCCGCCGAGTTCGGTCCAGCGCCCTGAATATGCCCTGCCATGCCAGGTGGAGCTGTCCAGGAGAGACATGAGAGCTCCTTAGGAGTCCTGCGTGCCAGTGGGCCGTCCGCAAACAACGGGCACCAGCGCAGAGTTGTGCGCTTCACGAACAGCAGTTACGTGTCCGAACACAGAAAATCTAGGTGCCCGATGAGCCGAGTGTCAATCAGCCAGCAGACACGACTGCGCCGGGGCCTTCGCAGGCGGCAGCTAAGCCGTCGCGGGTAGGCCCCGGCGCAGTCTGGCAGGTACTAGGCCTGGGCGGCCTTCTTGTTCACCCACCAGGCAGCAGCGAAGAGCACAACGCCGATGACGATCGCCACAACCCCGTGCAGCGGGTGCGTGATGTTCGTCTTGGTCGAGGTGCTGTACAGCGTGATGGCCTTTGGCAGGCCCTTCACGGCCAGGTTCAGGACGCCGTACACGAGGGCCAGGACGCCGACCACGGCCAGCGTGATGACCAGCGGGCGCTTGCCGGATGCGCCGGAACCGGAAACGCTTGCAGAACTCACTTCATCCTCCTTGGGGAGCCGGATGCCTCCGACAAGCCTGCGGAGGCCGGTGACCGGCGAATGATGTACCAGCGGCACAGTACTCCTGGCGAGGCGCGCCGGGATACGGACCAAAGATAATAAATGCAAAAACTTGGCCGACCTCGACCGACTTTCTTGGTCAGGGTTGCCAGACCATTAGTGCCAGCACGGCCAGCCAGATGAGGTTCACCACGCCGCCCATCGCGGCGATCCGGCCGCGTTCGACCGATGCGACATGCGCGGCGACCGCGGCGGCTGTGGCGGCCGTCGCGACCGTGGCCGGGTCGGCCGCGGCGGTGGTCGTCGTCCCGGCGGCGGGGGCGGCCTGGCCTGCCTGGCCTGCCGCGTCCGCCGCTGCCGTAGCCGCTGACTCGGGGCTCGCCTCGGCTGGGGCGATCTGGGCGGCCGGTGCGCCGATCGCGCCGGCTTCCTCCAGCGCCCTGATGGCCTTGCGCTGGTCCCGGATGATCAGCACGAGCAAGACCAGGGCCACCACGAACAGCGTCATCGCGGCCGTCAGCCAGGGCTTGGACAGCTCGTGCAGGAGCTGACCGAGGACTATCCCGAGGACTAGTACGAGCAGCGAGCCGACCGTGAACAGCGTGGTGATCCTGGCCAGGTACCTGAGGATCGCCACATCGCGCTTGCGTATGTAGCGCGGGGTCGAGGAGATAGCCAAGGTGACCGGCCCGATCGTGAACACCGCGAAACCAATGTGCAGCCACAACACGAACTGGTCGCCGAAAGACATGAGCCGATCCTAGGGCCGCTGATTAGAACTCCGGCGCATTTATCTGTACAAGCCGTGCCGGGATGGAGCCGACTGCGGCCTTCCGGGCCGCCTGCCCCGCTCGGCGAGCACCGCGAGCACCGCAGCACCGCTACCTGCTGTGCTCCCGCCGCACCCGCAGGAAGTCCTTCACCACGTACTCGCCCAGGCTGTCGGGCATGGCCCGCAGCACTCGCCCGCCGTTGCGCCTGGCTACCTCGTCCACGAACGTGGACAGCCGCTCGTCGTCGGCCAGCATGAAGACGTTCAGCGTGGCCCGGCGCCTGGTCATCTTGTCCACCTCGGCCAGGGTCAGCTCCAGCGTCTCCGGCGATGGCGGCCAGTCGAACCAGAACCGGCCGTCGCGGCGCAGGTGCGCGGTTGGCTCGCCGTCTGTGATGATCATGACCACCGGGTTGTGTTCGGGCCGCCGGTCCAGAAACCGCCCGGCCAGCACGAGCGCGTGATGCAGGTTGGTGCCCTGCACCATGTCCCAGCTCAGGCCCGCGAGCTCTGTCTCCCGCAGCTCGCGCGCGTAGTTGGAGAAGCCGATGACCTGGATCGCGTCCTGCGGGTATTGCGTCCGGACCAGGGCGTGCAGCGCAAGCGCGGTCTGCTTGGCGGCACCCCAGGTTCCGCGCAGCGCCATCGAGTAGGACAGGTCGACAAGCAGGCATACCGCGGCCGATGCCCGCCTGTCGGTCTCGGTGACCTCGAAGTCGCCGACGGACAGCTTGACCCGGGGCAGCTTCCCTGGCACGCCGCCGGGGCCGCCGCGGCCGAGCGGTGGTGCCGCCTGGCGGAGCAGCGCGTTCCTGACCGTAGCGGCGGCGTCGATTGCCTGCTCGTCGCCAAACCGCCACGGCCGGGTGCTGCCGGTAAACTCGCCGGCCTGGCCGGCGTCGCGCTGGTCGTGGTCCCCGGTACCGCCATCTGGCAGCTGGGCGAACACCTTCTTTAGCGCGGTCTGGCCCAGCCGGCGGACCGCCTTAGGGGTGAGCTCGAGCTTGCCGTCGGCCCGCTGCAGATAACCCTGCCGCTCCAGCTCCAGCTCGATCTGGCGCAGTGCTTCCATGTCGTCGACGGCCTGGCGCCCGAGGGCACGGCGCACCGCCTCCTCGTCGACATCGTCAAGCCGGGCACCCGGATAGTCCTGACGCAGTGCGTCCTCCAGGTCCGCCAGGTCGGCCAGCTCGGCCAGCGCAGCGGTGGCGTCGCTGAGCCCGAGTGGCTCGTTGCCCGTCATCCGAGGCCCTGGGTGGCCTGAATCCATGTCAGGCCGGCGGGCTCGCAGCGCGTCAGCCAGCCTGCTCATCTCGGCGGCGAGGCCGGCGTCCTCGAGGGCCTGCGACATCAGCCCGGACAGCTCGTCCCGCTGCGCGTCAGTAAGCGAGTCAAGCAGGCGCTGGGCTGCCGACATCCGCCGCACCAGGGCGTCCACGAGCTCCTCCAGGTTGGCCGGGGAGTCGGGGAACATGTCGCCGTAGCGGTCCATGAACTCGTCGAAGTCCTGCTGGCTGTGCTCGCCGCGGGCATCGGCCTCGAGCATGCCGGTGAGCTCGGCCATCATGTCCTTGACTCGCTGCAGTGCCTGCGGATCAGGGTCGGCCAGTGCTTGCTTCATGCCCTGGAACTGGGAGTCGAGCACCTCGCTGCGCAGCAGCGCCTTCAGTTGCTCGAACGTCTCGCGGGCCGCAGCCGACTGCCACTCGTAATCAGCCAGCTGCCTGATGGCCTGCGCTGTGTCAGATGGCAGCGCGTCGAGTTCAGCCTCGCGAAGCCTTGCCTGCTCCGCCGGATCAGGAAAGAGTTCAGCCCGTTCCTGGCCGATGGCCGTGTCCAGCAGCGCGCGCGCCTGGTCCAGGATGCCGTCCAGGCGGCCCCGGCCGCGGATCTCGCGCTGCCGGTCCCGCACCCTGCGCAGCAGGTCATCGAGACCGCGGCGGCCGGACATGCCGCGGCGCAGTAGATCACGCAGCGCGCTGGCCGGGTCGGCGCCGTCAAGCACGGACTCGCCCAGCGCATCGACCGCACCGCGCACGTCATACGGCGGCGCAAGCGGATCCGGGCCGTCCTCATAGGGCCCGTAGCGGAAGCCACTCATCCTGCTGCTCACCTCCCTGACGCGGGTCAGGTCCGGTAGACGGCGCCGCCGTCCATCGTCTCCTTCGACAGTCTGCGCATCAGGTACAGGCCCTCGAGCGCGAACTCCAGCGCCGCCGCCGCCTGACCGAAAGACTCGCTCCCAGTCATCTGCAGGCGCTCCATGATCTTCGCCAGGCCAGGCACCTCGCCGATCCGCCGCAGCAGGTCGGCCGCTGGCACCAGGTCGCCGGTCTCGACAATCCCGCCGTCACTGAACCTGGCAAGCAGCCCGGTCAGATCCGCGTTGCCGAGCGCGGCCCGGAACGTGTCGCTGGTGGCCCGGCGCAGCAGGTGGTCGAGCACCTCCTGCTCCCGCCCTTCCTCGCTGACCTCGAACTCAACCTTGCCGCGCAGCGTGCTGATCACAGCAGGCAGGTCGCACACGCGCGCGACAGGCTGGTCCTCGCCGCTGATCGCGGCCCGCCGCACTGCGGAGGCCGCGACGGCCTCGGCGGCGGCGATGGCGAACCTGGCCGACACACCAGAGCGGGAATCGACAGCGGGGGAGGCGCGCACCAGCCGGGTGAATCTGGCTATCACCTGAATGAGGTGCGTGGGCAGAAGCGCACCGGGGTCGGTGTCCTGCCAGGCCAGCCGGGCCTCCTGATTGACAAGCGCGAGCTCAGCCTCGAGCGAGAGCGGGTAGTGCGTCCGGATCTCGGCACCGAACCGATCCTTGAGCGGGGTGATGATCCGGCCGCGGTTGGTGTAGTCCTCCGGATTGGCACTCGCCACGAGCACGAGGTCGAGGGGGAGCCGGAGCGCGTAGCCGCGGACGCCGATGTCGCGCTCTTCCAGCACGTTGAGCAGGGCCACCTGGATCCGCTCGGCTAGGTCGGGAAGCTCGTTCAGGCAGAAGATGCCGCGGTTGGTGCGCGGCACCAGACCGTAGTGGATCGTCTCCGGGTCGCCCAGGGTGCGGCCTTCGGCCACCTTCACCGGGTCGATGTCGCCGATCAGGTCGCCGACGCTCGTGTCCGGAGTCGCCAGCTTTTCGCCGTACCGGTCCTCGCGTCCGCGCCAGACGATGGGCAGATCGTCACCGAGTTCCGCGGCCAGGCGACGGCACCTGGCGCAGCCCGGAGCATAAGGATGGTCGTTGATCTCGCAGCCCTCGACCGCTGGCGTCCACTCGTCCAGCAGCCCGGTCAGGGTCCGGATCAGCCGCGTCTTGCCCTGGCCGCGCTCGCCAAGGAGGATGACGTCGTGCCCGGCGATGATGGCGCGCTCCAGGTGGGGAAGCACCGTCTGGCCGAATCCGACGATGCCGGGGAAGGCGTCCTGTCCCGCCCGCAGCCGGTCGAGCAGGTTGTGCCTGAGTTCCTCCTTGATGGTGCGAAGCTGGTGTCCGCCGGCCTTCAGCTCGCCTAGCGTGCTGGCTGCTGGCGGTGAGGACACGGGTGGCTGGGCAGATGCTTGTTGTTGCCGAGTCGTAGGCTGCACCATTCGACACTATGTCGACGCAGGCAGTATTCGCATCTTGGGAGGCGTGGAATGGAGGATTCCCGGCCAGCACTTGCCGTGGATGTCGGCGGCACCAAGATGGCGGTCGGCCTGGTGGAGCCGGCCGGCCGCGTGCTCAGCTGGGCGCAGGTCCCCACCCCGACCGAACTGGATGCCGAGCAAATCTGGCGCACCCTCGACGCTCTGATCACGAAGATCCTGGACGATGCCGATCTGCGTGGCACCGACCTGGCTGGCTGCGGATGCGGTTGCGGCGGCCCGATGGAGTGGCCGTCTGGCGTGGTCTCGCCGCTCAATATCCCAGGCTGGCGCGGCTTCCCGCTGCGGAGCCGGCTCGCCGAGCGGCTGCCAGGTATCCCGGTTCGTGTACACAACGACGCGATCGCCATGGTGGCAGGAGAGCACTGGCGCGGTGCGGGGCGGGGCCGGGACAACGTACTAGGCATGGTGGTCTCGACGGGGGTCGGCGGCGGGCTGGTGCTGGACGGCAGGCTGATCGCCGGAGCTTCCGGTAATGCCGGGCACATCGGTCATGTGGTGGTGGACCCGGACACCGGCCCCGAGTGCGCGTGCGGTGGCCGGGGCTGCCTGGAAGCGATAGCTCGCGGCCCGGCCCTGGTGATGTGGGCCCAGGCCGAGGGCTGGCGCCCGGACCAGCAGGATGCCACCGCCAAGGAACTGGCCGACGACGGCGCACTCGGGCATCCGGTCGGGATCGCGGCGATGCGGCGGGCGGGCCGGGCGCTCGGCATCGCCATCGCATCCGCGACCGCGCTCTGCGACCTGGAGGTGGTCTCGGTCGGCGGTGGCCTGTCACAGGCCGGTCCGCTGCTGTTCGATCCGCTCGAGGAGGCACTGCGGGCGCACGCACGACTCGAATACGCTCGGCAGGCCAGCGTGGTGCCCGCCGCGCTCGGTCAGGCCGCGGGACTGGTCGGGGCCGCCGCCCTGATATTTGCCGCCGACCGGTACTGGGCCGCCGACTGACCGCTAGCCGGGTCGGCTAGTGCGACAATCCAGGCGTGATGTCAACACCACCGCGGGTCGGGCCCGACGACGTGCTGGATGCCCGCGAGATACTCAGGCCAGTTATCCGGCAGACACCGCTGCTCGAGTCCAGTGCGTTGTCCACGCTGATCGGTGGCCCGGTCTTCCTCAAATGCGAGAACTTGCAGCGCGGGGGCTCGTTCAAGGTCCGTGGCGCATACCTGCGAATCGCACGGCTGACCGAGGCGGAGCGGGCCCGCGGCGTGGTGGCGGCCAGCGCCGGCAATCACGCCCAGGGGGTGGCGCTGGCGGCGGCCTCGCTTGGCGCACGGGCCACGGTGGTCATGCCCACGGCTGCCCCGCTGCCCAAGGTTGCCGCGACCCGATCGTATGGCGCGGAGGTGATCCTGCACGGAGCCGCGGTGGAGGACGCGCTGGCAATGGCGCGCGAGGTGGCGCAGGAAACTGGCTCGATCTTCATCCACCCGTTCGAGCATCCAGATGTGATCGCGGGCCAGGGCACGATCGGACTTGAGATCGCCGAGCAGTGCCCGCAGGCCCGCACCGTCGTGCTTCCAGTTGGCGGTGGCGGTCTGGCGTCCGGCGTCGGGGTGGCACTTAGCTCGGTGCAGCCGCAAGCCAGGATCGTCGGGGTGCAGGCCGAGGCCATAGCCCCGATGCCGGCATCGATCGCGGCCGGGAAGCCGGTCGCTGTGACGCCCGGCCCGACGATGGCCGACGGCATTGCCGTCGCCACGCCCGGCGTCCTGACTACAGCGCTGCTGGCCAGTCTCGGCGTGCGCGTGCTCACCGTCACCGAGGAGAACCTGTCGCGGGCGCTGCTGCTCTGCCTGGAACGAGCCAAGCAGCTTGCCGAGCCGGCCGGCGCGGCGGGTGTCGCGGCGCTGCTCGAGCACCCTGCCAGCCTGTTCGAGCCGCCCGTGGTCGTGGTGCTGTCCGGCGGCAACATCGATCCGCTCCTGCTATCGAAGGTGCTGCGGCACGGCCTATCGGCGGCCGGCCGGTATCTGGCCTTCCGGTGCAAGCTGCCGGACCGGCCAGGCGCCCTGGCGACGCTGCTGGCCGAACTTGCGGGCCTTGGCGCGAACGTGCTCGACGTGATGCACGAACGGGTCACCGCGGACCTGCGAGTCGACGAGGCGGAGGTCAACCTGCACCTGGAGACCCGAGGGCCTGAGCACTGTGACTCAGTGATCAGCCAGCTGCGCAAGGCCGGCTACACGCTGCTGTTCACCTGACCGGCGAGGTACCTGCACTGGCTACCAGGGGCTCGGCGCAGAGGGCCTGGACGTCTGCTGGTCGAGCCACCGCTTACGCACCACCGTGGTCCCAACGACGCGGTCGTGCAGGCACCGCATGCCTGGGTCGACAAACAGCACCCCGCAGTCCGCCACCCAGATCAGCCCGCCAATCAGGTCGACGCCCGGAACGAGCAGGAAGATCGCAGGGCCAACCAGGAAGGCAGCGGCACGCAGCCCGGCCGTCCTGGCGGTGATCTTGGAGCGGTCGGCCGCGCTGACGACCCGCAAGCCGAGGACCCGTTTGCCGACGGTGGCGCCCCAGGCGGCATGCAGCAGCCAGTAGTAGGCCAGCGCGATCCCGAAGGCCAGCAGCCAGAAGGTCAGCAGCGTCCGGGTGGTGCCAGGGGACCGCAGCACGTTGTCGACGGCCGTCTTCGCCTCGGTCTGGGGAAGCGTCTGGGAGCTGATCAGCACCGTCTGCAGCTGGCGCCAGATCCTGAGCATTGGTGCGGCCAGCGGCAGGAACGCGGCGGCCAGGATCAGGATCCAGTCGACCGTGGAGGCCAGCAGCCGTTCCCAGGCGGCGGCGAGCGCGGGGTCACGCCGCGCTCGGACGCCGAGACCTGGCCGGCCGGCGGTGCGCTGATATTGCTGCTGCGGCTGCCCGTATGCCTGGTGGTAGTCACCCTGGCCGTAGCCCGGCCGGCCGGGGCTGACGGGCGGGCCGGGCGGGCCAGGCGGGAGTGGTGCACCTGGGTTGGCATACCGAGGCTGGCCGGGCTGCGCCGGGGCCGGGTAGGCCTCCGGTATCGACTCGCCCTCGGCGAGATAAGGCGACGGCCAGGTTGGCGGCTGCGGCGCCGCTGGCTCGGCAGGCAAGGAAGCAGCCGGGGCGGGCGCGCCCTGGGCCTGGCCTGGCTGACCTGCGCTCTGGCCGGATTGGCTGACGCCCGGCTCCCGGCTGGTCATGTCACCTTGCTGCGTCATATGCCGTAAGTTCCTCGTATGGCCAGGCATGTTCGGGCCTGCGATGAATACTCGCAGATCGCACAGTGCCTGCTAGCCATTGTTGACCGCCTGCGGCCTGGGCCCAGGCAGCAGGCGAGGTCGCTCTTTCCGCTCACAACAGTATGCGCAGCAGCGCGGTGAAATACCTGCCCGCGCAGGCGGGCGGTGACGGCGAGTCTCAGAGGTTGCCGCGGCGATCCTGCTCGCGCTCGATCGCCTCGAAGAGTGCCTTGAAATTGCCCTTGCCGAAGCCCTGCGAGCCATGCCGCTCGATCAGCTCGAAGAAAACTGTCGGCCTGTCCTGCACCGGCTTGGTGAAGATCTGCAGGAGGTAGCCGTCCTCGTCCCGGTCAGCGAGGATCTTCAACTGGTGCAGTTCGTCTAGCGGCACCCTGGTGTTGCCTACCCATTCGCCCAGCGTCTCGTAGTAGCTGTCCGGCGTGTCAAGGAACTGCACGCCCTGCTCGCGCATCCCGCGCACCGCCCCGACGATGTCGTCGGTTGCCAGCGCGATGTGCTGGACACCTGGCCCGCCGTAGAACTCCAGGTACTCGTCGATCTGGGACTTCTTCTTGCCCACGGCAGGCTCGTTGATCGGGAACTTGACCTTACGGCTCCCGTCCGCCACGACCTTGCTCATCAGCGCCGAATACTCGGTAGCGATGTCGTCGCCGACGAACTCCTTCATGTTGGTGAAGCCCATAACGTGGTGATAGAAGTCCACCCATTCGTTCATCTTGCCAAGCTCGACGTTGCCGACGCAGTGGTCGATCTCGGTGAAGAACGGGCCGGCCTGTCGCCGCGTCAGCGGGCTGGCAGCGACGTAGCCAGGCAGGTAGGGGCCGGCATAGTCAGTCCGCTCGACCAGGGTGTGCCGGGTGTCGCCGAAGGTCGAAATCGCGGCCATGACCACCCTGCCACTGGCGTCCTCGGTCACCTCAGGCCCGTGCACGCTGGTCGCTCCGTGCGCCAGCGCGTAGTCATGTGCCGCAGTCGCGGATGGGACGCCGATGGCCAGATCGATGACGCCGTCGCCGTGCTCGGCCACGTGCCTTCCGAGTTCGGTGCCGGCCCGGACGGGACCGCGGAACACGAAGCGGGCGTTGCCCGACTCGAGGACGTATGATGCCTCGTCCCGGCAGCCGGTTTCCGGGCCCTTGTAGGCCACGCAGCGCATGCCGAACGCGGTGGAGTAGAAGTGCGCTGCCTGCCGCGCGTTACCGACGGCGAAGACAGCTGCGTCCATCCCGGTGACCGGGAAGACGTCGGTGGCTGCTGCCCGGTCCTGAGCTAGCTCAGCTGTCATCGCGGCACTCCTTCGTGGATTGGCTTAGTGGCAGCATCAAGCGAAGAAGGCATGCTGCGCAACCGTGCCGTCGTGTGCTAGACAATATGCATAGTGACTCGGCCATCTGATTGATATGTGTGCACAGTTTGTAACGGGGTGATCCGGCTTTGATCGACGCACTAGACGGGCGGCTGATCGAGCTGCTGATGACCGAGCCCCGGGTCGGTGTGCTCGAGGCGTCGCGGCGCCTGGGGGTGGCCAGAGGCACCGTGCAGGCCCGCCTCGACCGGATGCACGCGCGCGGGGTGATCACCGGGTACGGGCCCGAGATCGAACCGGCGGCGCTCGATCACAGCGTGATGGCGTTCATCACGCTGGAGATCCGGCAGGCCGGGGGGCATGACCCTGTCGCCGAGCGGCTAGCCGCGATCGCCGAGGTACTCGAGGCGCACACCATCACCGGGGCCGGCGACATGCTGTGCCGGGTGGTTGCCCGGAGCAACGCCGACCTGCAGCGGGTCATCGACGCAATCGTCGGGCTCGACGGAGTAGTGCGGACCTCTACTGTCATCGTGCTGGATAGCCCGCTGCCGCACCGGGTGCTGCCGCTGGTGCGAGCCGTCAGCGGCGCGCCAGCGGATAGCGGCGCGGCCAGCTAGCCGTATTGCGGGCTGACGGCGGCCTGGCTAACCGCGCGCGGCCCTGGCCCGCGCCAGCTCGGGGGTGGCGTCGGCCAGTTCCAGCGCCACGTCCAGCAGGGCAGCCTCAAGCTCGGCCGGGCTGGCGGCCCGGTCCTGGTAGTGCATGCTGCAAAAACTCACGCTCATCAGGCAGGACGCGGACCGGATCTGGTCGCGCAGCGGCGCGCCCGGCTCGGTGAGGAGGTCGACGAGCGCGTCCATGCGCTCCCTGAACAGCTCGCCCCGCTCCTTAGCTGCGGCCAGGCTGGTGACGGCCGCCTGGTTCTGATGCAGCATGCGGAATACCGCGGACCCGGTCGCGACGATGTGCAGATACCGGCGAACGATCTCGGCCCTGGTCTGTGCCGTCCGCGGCTGCGTCTTGCCCCATGCGATCAGGCCGTCTAGCTCGGCGACATAGTCCTCGACGAGGCTTCGGACGATGTCTTCTTTGGACTTGAAGTAGTAATAGAGGGCGGCCTTTGTCACCCCTAGCCGCTCTGCGATCTCGCGCAGCGATGTCTTCTCGTAGCCCTGCTCAGCGAACAGCTCGAGGGCAAGCTCCCGCAGCCGGGACCTGGTGTCCCGGCCGTTCTCGCGGCCGGCACCCTGGCGTTCGCCGCCGACATTGTCTTCCATGGCCCTGCGCGTATGTCCTTCCGTCCCCTGCCGTAATCTACTTGACGGCCGGTTAGTGCCGAGAATACCCTAGGCTCTGGCAGGATGCTAGCCGGTCGGCAAGTAAGTTGGAAAGCCGCAACGCGGATGCATGCGGCATTTTGCGCGAACGAGGAGCAGTTATCAATGACAGACAACCAGGCGGCCGCCGTGACAGCGAGCGAGGTGCCGACCGGGCGGAAGCGAGAGATCCTCATCGTCCTGCCCGGCCTGCTGCTCACGCTCATCATCGCGATGCTCGACCAGCTGGTTGTCGCGACGGCACTGCCTCGCATCGTCGGTGACCTCGGCGGCCTGAACCACCTGGCCTGGGTGGTGACGGCCTACATCCTCGCCTCGACGGTCACCACCTTGTTCTACGGCAAGCTCGGCGACATGTACGGTCGCAAGCGGTTCCTGATGATCGCCATCGTGCTGTTCCTGATCGGGTCGGCGCTGTCTGGCCTGTCCCACTCCATGGATCAGCTGATCGCGTTCCGGGCGCTGCAGGGCCTTGGCGCGGGCGGGCTGATGGTCGGCGCGATCGCCACCATCGGTGACATGGTCTCGCCCCGCGAGCGCGGGCAGTACATGGGCTACATGATGGCCGCGATGATGGTCGCTATGATCGCCGGACCGCTCGTCGGCGGTTACATCACACAGCACTGGTCGTGGCGCTGGATCTTCTATATCAACATGCCGATCGGCGGCGCCGCGCTCATCTACCTGTGGGCGACGCTGCACCTGCCGCGCAAGCGGCTCGAGCACAAGATCGATTACCTCGGCGCGGCCGTGATCGCCATCGGGTCGACCGCGATCGTGCTGCTGACCAGCTGGGGCGGCGGCCAGTACGCGTGGGGCTCCTGGGAGATCCTCATGCTCGCGGCGGTCGCCGCCGTGTCGCTGGTCGCGTTCTTCGTCGTGGAGGCCAGGGCAGCCGAGCCGATGCTGCCCCTGCACGTGTTCAAGAATCGCAATTTCTCCGTGGCCTCGACGATGAGCTTCCTGCTGGGCATGGCGATGCTCGGCGCGCTGACCTTCCTGCCTCTGTACCAGCAGACGGTCCAGCATGCGTCACCGACGAGCAGTGGCCTGATGCTGATACCGCTGATGCTCGGCTCCACCGTGACCTCGCTGATCTCCGGCCAGGTGACCAGCAGGACTGGCCGCTACAAGATCCTTCCGATCGTCGGCGGCGTGATCATGACAATCGGCATCTTCATGCTGACGCATCTAGGCGTGCACACCACCAGGCTTACCTCGGCGACGTGCTTCGTCGTCCTGGGCATCGGCATGGGCTTCCTGATGCAGATCACCTCACTGATCGTGCAGAACAGCGTGCCGCAGAAGGACATGGGCGTCGCGAGCAGCTCCAGGGCCTTCTTCCAGTCGATAGGCGGCTCGCTCGGCGTGGCTCTCTTCGGCTCGATCTTCTTCCGGCGGTTCGCAGATGCCATGACGGCCATGCTGCCCGGCAAGCACGTCGTCGGCGGCAGCCAGAACCTTGATCCTGCGACGATCAACAGCCTGCCTCTGATCGTGAAGGACGCGGCCTTCCAGGCGATCAGCCACGCGATCGACGGCGTCTTCTGGTGGACGATCCCGGCGACCGCGGCCGTCTTCGTGCTGGCGCTATTCGTGACGGAGATCCCGCTGCGCAGCCGGATCGAGCCGACCACCGAGCCGGCGCAGGCCGCGCCGGAACTCGTCGGCGGGGCATAGCTGAGGCGGCCGATCGGCGAAGCGAGAACGCCGGCTCCCAGCCTAGCGGGAGCCGGCGTTGCCGCTTTCGCTTATATCCCGTTGTAGGGAACTGCCTCGAGAATCTCCACCGTGGTGGCGCGGCCGTTGGGCAGGTTATAGGTCGCGGTCTCGCCGACCTTCTTACCGGAGATGGCGCTGCCGAGCGGCGACTTGGGAGAATATACGTCGATCGGCGAGCCGACCTCCTCGCGGGAGGCGAGCAGGAAGGTCACTTCGTCCTCGTCGCCCTCGAACCTGATCGTGACGGTCATGCCGGGGCCCACTACGCCGTCGGTGCGCGGGGGCTCGCCGACTCGCGAGTTCTCCAGGATCTGGGTCAGCTGGCGAATCCTGGCTTCCTGCATGCCCTGCTGGTCCTTGGCGGCGTGATAGCCGCCGTTTTCCTTCAGGTCGCCCTCTTCCCGCGCAGCGTTGATCTTCTTCGCGATCTCGATCCGGCCCGGACCCGACAAGTGCTCCAGTTCAGCCTTGAGCCGGTCGTACGCCTCCTGAGTGAGCCAGGTAAGGGTGTCATCACGGGTCTCGGTCACGGGTACTCCTCGGATGGATGCGGAGTTAGGGGTTCCGCTGGGCCTCACGGCCCATGGGGGTAATCCTTCGAGGCTAACAAGGGTCGGTGAGTACGTCGTACCTGTCAATGGCTGAGGCCCAACAAGCTTGGGCGAAAGCGGCAAAATTCCCGATCGGCGCGCGGCCAGCGGACTGCGTGCCGCCGGGCGGAGCCCGTTCCGGTCATGATGAGCTTGACCGTTAAGCCGCCGCTTCCAGCCATGACTTGGGATAAAAGCCGGGTTTCTCATGTTGTGCAGGGGCTTGCAGTGATAGACCGACGCCAGGACGCCGGCGGCAGCTCCGGACAGGCCAGACCTGGGAGGTCGATGTGGGAGATCATCCGGTGATTGGTTACCTGGTCTGGGCGGTGCTGATCGGCGCCGTCTTCGCCTGGGAAGGGCTAGCGCTGAGCCACATCAGCGGCAGCGTGCCGACCCTCAGCGCGACCTTTCGCGCGATCATGCGCTATCCACCGGGCAGGTGGGCGCTCTTCGCGCTCTGGCTATGGCTGGGCTGGCATCTTTTCGTCCGCGGCTGGCATTTCCTGCTCCGGGCATGACTAGCATGCCGTGCCTGAGCCGGAATGACGGCTGAGATGGCCTCGGAGCTTATCCCCCAGGATCTGGTGCCAATCGGTACCGGATACCTGATTCTCATGGGGGTACTGGCGGCAGGCTTGCGGCTGCAGCGACGCGACGCCAGCCGATCGGCCCACTCGGAACCGGAGTCCGCGGAGTCGGGCGGCGCGGACCCGGGCGGCGCGGACCCGGGCGGCGCGGACCCGGGCGGCGCGGAGTCGGGCGGCAAGAGGCCGGGACGGGTCGCGCTGCGGGCCGCGCCGGGCTGGCCGCGATTCGCTGTGCAGGTAGCCAGCACCGCGCTGGGCGGCTACGTGCTGCTGATGGCCGTCGTCGTCCTTTACTACTACGGCGTGGCACGGGTCGCAGGCCAGTTCCTGGCCAGTGCGTTCACCGGATCCGCGCTGCTGCTTGCGCTCGCCCTGCCGCTGTTTGCGGCGGCCTCCTGGCTGGTACAGCGCCGGCGCGGTCGCTAGAGGTCGCGAGCCGCGAGCCGCGAGCCGCGGGCCGCGAGCCGCGAGCCCGGCCCTGGGCGGGCCGCTGGGCCGACGCTCGAGGAATCAGTGACGCTGCAACAGCACCTACGACTCAAACGTCGGCGACGCCGGCCCGACGGGCGGGCCGCGCCGCCCGCCGACCCGGATCACGCAGGCGCGCCTGGCCATATAGCCGAGGAAGGCGAGGCCAGCGATCAGGTAACAGTTGGCTACCAGGGTCAGCAGCCAGTGGAAGCCGTACTCGCTCGGCCCGCCGTTGCGCGGGGTGAACCACATCGGCGCCAGGACAAACAGCACGTACGCGCAGGCCGCCGCGATCCGGCTCCGCGTCCCTGCCTGCACGAGGATCACCAGCGCCGGCAGAATCCAGACCCAGTGGTGCGTCCAGGAGATCGGCGACACAAGCAGGCTGGTCGCGCCGGTCGTCGTGGCGGCGCCAAGCCAGTCGTCGTGCCGCGCCAGCACTACCGCCACCACCAGTCCGGAGGCACCGAGCACCAGCGGGATCGCCAGGTACCAGTGACCGACATCCGCGGCACCGCCAGCGATCCGGATCGCGGCGCCATACGGGGACTGGTTGCTGATGTACGGCGCGCCGACCCGGCTGGTGTCGTCGACCAGGTGGTGCCAGTACAGGCCGGAAGCCGCGGGCGCGACCAGGTACCCGACGAGCGCGCAGCCGGCAAAGGTTGCAGCGGCGATCACGGCCGCCTTCGTGCGGCGGGCCAGCAGGAACAGCGGGATGAAGACCAGTGGCGTGAGCTTGATCGCGGCGGCGATGCCGACGCCGACCCCAGCCGTCCGATCGCGGGCAGCACGCCAGACATCTGTCAGGATCAGCGCGAGCAGGATGAGGTTGACCTGGCCCAGGTACAGCGTGTGGTAGATCGGCTCGAGCGTGATGCCGACCACGACCGCAGCGGCGACGACGCTTCTGGACGGCCGGTAGCCCGCCATCCTGAGCGTGGTCACCGCGGCCCAGCCCAGTGCCAGCACCGACACCAGCTGCCAGGCGACCTGGCCCACCACGGCGGGGATCGCAGCGATCGGAACGAACACCACCGCGGCGAACGGCGGATAGGTGAACAGCTCCTTGTCGTGGCCTTGAACGAACCGCGTGAGGTACAGGCGCAGCCCATCTGTTACTTCCTGGCCACCCCAGCGGTAAACGCTGAAGTCCAGTGGCTTGACGGCGATCGATGCCGCGACGACCAGGACGACCGCGGCTACGAGCGCGATCCAGGCCACTCGCGCGATCCACGGGCGCGGAAGATCCAGCTCCACGAGCGCGCTGGAGTCCGCCGCCCGGCGCGGGGCTACAGGCGGGCGGGTCATCCCCCCGGTCGGAGCGGTCACGGCTTTACGGTATTCCCGCTCGGCCACGGGGAATGCCGGGTGGGCGCAGCCGTGTTGTGTTTGGGGTGGTGGCTTGGTGGCTCGCGTGGGCGACGGTCTGAGGCCCTTTCTGCCTGGTCGTCGGGTGTCGACAGCCAGCTGATCGACAAAGGCTGCGGACTGGCAGCCCGCAGTCGCTCGAACCAGTTAGCATCCGGCAGATCCGATGTTCCAACCGATGTGACACCGAGGTGGATTTCGCGTGCTCAGCTCTCCTGGCCAAGGCACAGCCGACAGCCAGACCACAGCCGACGGCCAGACCACAGCCGACAGCCAGACCGCAGCCGACAGCCAGACCGCGGCCAACTGCCAGGCCCCGTCAGGTCCCGACCAGCCCGACTGTCGCACGTTGCGGCTGATGGCCGTGCACGCCCATCCTGACGACGAGTCGAGCAAGGGCGCGGCAACGATGGCGCGCTACGTTCGTGAGGGCGTTGAGGTCCTGGTCTGCACGCTGACCGGCGGTGAGCGCGGAGACATCCTCAACCCGGCGATGGAGCAGCCGGAGATCCGGGCGAACCTCCCGGCCGTCCGGCGTGCCGAGATGGAGAAGGCACGGCAGATCCTGGGTGTGCGGCAGCAATTCCTCGGCTTCGTCGACTCTGGCCTGCCGGAAGGAGACCCGCCGCCGCCGCTGCCAGCGGGCTGCTTCGCGCTCGAGCCACTCGAGGCGGCAGCCGCGCCGCTGGTAGCAGCCGTCCGCGAATTCCGGCCGCACGTCATGCTGACCTACGACGAGAACGGCGGCTACCCGCATCCCGACCACATCAAGTGCCACGAGGTATCGGTGGAGGCATTCGAGGCCGCTGCCGACCCCGACCGCTATCCCGGCCTTGGCGAGCCGTGGCAGCCGCTCAAGCTTTACTACTTCCTCACCTTCCACCTCGACCGCATCAGGGCGCTGCACGACGAGATGGTCCGGCTCGGCCTTGAGTCCCCGTACGGGGAGCGGATAGCCGAGTGGGGGGATGACGACGAGGATGCGGCCCGCAAGGGCAGGGCGCCGCATGAGATCACCACCAGGGTCCCGTGCGCGGACTACTTCGAGACCCGCAACCAGGCGCTGATCGCGCATGCCACTCAGGTGGACCCTGAGGGCGGCTGGTTCGCCTGCCCGGCGGAGGTCCAGCGCGCGGCCTGGCCGACCGAGGACTATCATCTGGCCAGGTCAGTAGTGGATGCCGGCCTGCCTGAGGATGACCTCTTCGCCGGGATCCGGGAGAGAGTGAGCCTGTGATTGCGCTGGCAGCGGCGTCGTCCTCGTCGACGAGCGCGTGGGATCAGCCAGGAACCCTCGGTTTCCTTGTCGTATTTGGCATGGGCGTCATCCTGTACTTCGTCTTCAGGTCGATGTCCAAGCAACTGCGAAAGGTGCGTGAAGCGGCACGCGCTGAAGAGGCGGCCGCAGCGAAGGCCGACGGCACCGTCACCATGGCCGATGGCACGGTTACAACGTCACCGGCAGGGAACGGGGCGTTCCCGCGGAACTGACCCGCGCTGGTCGCCGCGGCCAGGCAGGCGGCAGAACCCTTGTCCGCCGTCGGCGGTTCGCCGCGTGTCGCGGCGTCCAGGTTGATAAATTCTTGCCCAGATGGTCCCGGCAATTGCAGGAGTGCGGGTCATGCTGGCGATCCACGGGCTGTGGACCTACGGCGGTCTTGTCTTGTGGGCAGAGGACTCCGAGTTCCTGGCCGCCGCCACGGCGCGTCCTGGCCGCCTCTCTCAGGCGCAGCGTGAGCACCCGTTCTGTGCCGATCCTGATGTCCTTGCCGATGTCCTCGCGGAGTTCGGCGAGGCGGTCGGCGACCTGGTGCGGAAGGCCACAGAGAACGAGCTGACCCTGTGGCTGCCCCGCGGGCCCCGCGGGCCTGCCGCCTCGCCAGAGGCGCTGAGGGACGACCCAGGCGGCCGGACCGCAAGCACAGCGGCCCCCAGCGGCGCGAGCGGCCGCGGCGGCGGGCGGCCCCTGGATGCCTGGCCGGTGACTGCCCTGCGCTTCGAGCCCGCCGCCGCCCTGGAATTGCTGGCCGCGATCGGGCAGCCGGGCGTGCGGTCGGGTCGCGGCGTGGCCGGCGGGACCGTGACCTACCTGGCCGCCCTGGCCGCGCTGGCCGCGGACCTGGCCGCACGAGGCCGTGCGCTGCCGGGTCTCGCCGAAGCTGGCGACGGTGCCTACGCCGCCTGCTGGCGGCCGGTCCTTGCGGGTGCGGACGCGCTGCGAGCACGGGAGCTGACGGCGGCCATGCCGCCACTGTGCCGGGCGACCAGCGCCGCGGGAGAGCCAGCCGACGCCGTCTTCGCCCAGGCGCTAGACGGGCTGACCGATGCGGCCGTCCGGGCCCGGCTTGGCAGTCAGCCTGGCTTCACGCTGCTGCCGCCCGCCCGGCCAGGCTCGGCAGAGCCGCTGGTGGCACGCTGGCTGGCCGCCCTCACCGGCGAGAACGAGCGGCTCAGCGTCGCCAAGTCCGAGGGGGTCGCGGCGGCCCAGCTGGCCTTCGCGCTGTGGAGCTGGCACGACGCGGCGCAGCTGCCACCGGGGCCAGTACGGACTTGCTTCCGGCTCATCGAGCCGCCGCCGCGAGACGACGTCCCGGCGGAAAGCGATCAGCAAGCCGGGACGCCCTGGCGGGTCGAGTTCGCGCTGCAGTCGACCGATGATCCGAGCCTGCTGTTGTCGGCTGCCGACATCTGGGCGGGCGAGACCGCGGATGGCTGGGCCGCGGCCGGCATCTCCTACCCGGAGGAAGACCTGCTTGCCGGGCTGGGCCGGGCGTCCCGGATGTTTCCAGGGCTCGACCGCGAACTTGACGGCGCGGCGCCGGAGGCTGTCGAGCTAGACACCCGCGGCGCGCTGACGTTCCTGAAGGAGACGGGGCCGCTGCTCGCCGGCGCCGGATTCGGGGTGCTGCTGCCCGACTGGGTCCGCAAGTCCAGGCTCGGGCTGAAGCTCACAACCAGGTCAAGGACCGCAGGGGCGGCCTCGGCGGCGGCGCCGAAGTTCGGGCTTAACGACCTGGTCGACTTCCGGTACGAGCTGGCGATCGGCGATCAGACGCTCGGCCCTGATGAGCTCGCCGAGCTCGCCAGGCTCAAGGTCCCGCTGGTGCGGGTGCGCGGCCAGTGGGTCGAGCTTGATGACCGCCACCTGCAGGCGGCCCTGAAGTTCCTGGAGCGCGGCGGCTCGGGCGTGATGAACGCAGGTGACGCGTTGCTGGCAGGCCTGGGCGAGGCCGCGGACCTGCCGCTCACGGAGGTCGACGCGGACGGCTGGCTTGGCGATCTGCTGTCTGGTCAGGCCGAGCAGCGGCTCGCGCCGATAACGACGCCCGCCTCGCTGCACGGTGAGCTCCGGCCCTACCAGGAACGAGGCCTGTCCTGGCTGGCCTTCCTCTGTCAGGTCGGGCTGGGCGGGATCCTCGCGGACTCGATGGGCCTGGGAAAGTCCATCCAGACGCTGGCGTTGCTCGCGCACGAGCAGGACGAGGGCATCCGCCGCGGGCCGACCCTGCTGGTATGCCCCATGACGCTGGTCGGCAACTGGGAGCACGAAGCGGCCAGGTTCACGCCGCAGCTGCGCGTGCACGTGCACCATGGCGGCGACCGGCTCGCCGGTGCGGACCTGGCCGGCGCGCTCGCCGACGCGGATCTCGTCATCACCACCTACGGGGTAGCGACCAGGGACCGCGAGGCGCTGAGCCAGGTGCGGTGGGCCAGGGTTATCTGCGACGAGGCGCAGAACATCAAGAACGCGGCCACCCGGCAGGCCCAGGCGGTCCGCGCCATCCCGGCCAGTTCCCGGATCGCGCTGACCGGCACCCCGGTGGAGAACAGGCTGTCCGACCTGTGGTCGCTGCTGGAGTTCACCAGCCCCGGCCTGCTCGGGTCGGCAGAGAAATTCCGGCAGCGGTTCGCTGTCCCGATCGAGCGGGCCGGCGACGAGGAGGCCGCGAGCCAGCTCAGGCGGATCACCGGCCCGTTCATCTTGCGCAGGCTGAAGACCGACAAGACGATCATCGCCGACCTGCCAGACAAGCTGGAGATGAAGGTCTGGTGCAACCTGACCCCGGAGCAGGCATCGCTTTACCAGGCCACCGTGGACGACATGATGGAAAAGATCGAAGCGGCGGAACCCGGAATCGAGCGACGCGGACTCGTACTGGCAACCATGTCCAAGCTCAAGCAGGTCTGCAACCACCCGGCGCACCTGCTGGCCGACGGATCTCGCCTCGACGGCAGGTCGGGCAAGCTCGCCCGGCTGGAAGAGATCGGTGAGGAGATCATCGCCGCCGGCGACAAGGCGCTGTGCTTCACCCAGTACGCCGAGTTCGGTCACATGCTGCAGCCCTACCTGGCCGCCCGGCTCGGCTGCGACGTGTTCTACCTGCACGGCGGCACGCCGAAGAAACGGCGCGACCAGCTGGTAAGCACCTTCCAGGAGGGAACGGGGCCGTGCCTCTTCCTGCTGTCCCTCAAGGCTGGGGGTACCGGGCTCAACCTGACAGCGGCCAACCATGTGATCCATGTCGACCGGTGGTGGAACCCGGCGGTCGAGGACCAGGCGACCGACCGTGCTTTCCGCATCGGCCAGCGCCGGGACGTCCAGGTGCGCAAGTTCGTGTGCGTGGGAACTGTCGAGGAGCGGATCGACGCGATGATCGAGGAGAAGAAATCGCTCGCCGACCGGATCGTCGGCACCGGCGAAAGCTGGCTTACCGAGCTGTCTGTCGCCGACCTCCGCCAGGTGATCGCGCTGTCGCCAGCGGCGGTGTCGCAGTGAGGCCGCAGGCATGACCGTCATCCAGGGACCCTGGGGCGACGGCCCGGCAGACGACGGTCCAGCCCCCCAGCCGAGAGACATCTCGTTCTATCCGCCGTCGCGCCCGCTCAAGGCTGTGGGCGGCATTAAGGCGCGCAGTAAGCGCGGTGCCATCGGCGAGCAGTGGTGGTCGCGGCGGTTCATCGACGTGCTCGAGTCTTTCGGCATGCAGAGTCGGCTGACCAGGGGCCGCAACTACGCCAGATCCGGCCAGGTGCTCAGCCTGGAGATAGGCACCGGGCATGTCACCGCTCAGGTCCAGGGCTCACGGGTCAAGCCGTACAAGGTGGTACTGACAGTTATCCCGCTGACCAAGCTCCAGTGGCGGGCCGTGGAGGGGGCCCTGGCCGGCCGCGCCCTGTTTCGCGCGCGCCTGCTGGCGGGGGAAATGCCGGCCGAGATCGAGGAGGTCTTCGCCGTCTGCGGGACGCCACTATTCCCCCGGACGGCGCGGGACCTGATGATGTCGTGCTCGTGCCCGGACTGGGGAGTTCCCTGTAAGCACCTTGCTGCCGTGTGCTACGTGCTGGCGGAGGCTTTCGACTCCGATCCGTTCGGCATGCTCGCCTGGCGCGGCAAGGGCCGCGCGGACCTGCTGGCGGCGCTTCGCCGGCAGGCCGGTAGTGGTTCGCTTGAGCTGTCCGGCCGGGCAGGTGACGCGTCCGAGCAGCCGCTGACCGATACCGGGCCAGGCTTCTGGACGTCGGGGCTCAGCGCCGGGCGGCTGCGCGCACTGCCGCCCGCGGCAGCTGCCCCGGCCGACCTGGTACTGCGGGGCTTCGAGCCGCCGCTCATCGACGTGGCCGGCCAGGACCTCGTCACGTTGCTGCGGCCGGCCTACGAGCTCATGGCCGGCGCTGAGCCGCCCGTTACGGACTGATGGCAGGTAGCTCGCATGGTCATCAACCTGGCGCAGGGAGCAGTCGGCGTCGGCTGGTTAGATTGACGAATGCAGATCAGGGACGCGAAAACAGCTGAACTTGCCGAGATCGGGACCATCCGGGTAGCGGCCTACCGAGCGGACGGATTCCTCGCACCCGGCTCGGGCTACGAGCCCACCTTGCGCGGCCTGGGCGCCGACGGCGACGGTCACGTCCTAGTTGCTGTCGGCGATGACGGCGCGCTGCTTGGCACGGTCATGCTCCAGGCCGGGCCCGAGGGCGGACCGATTATCACCGGCCCCGATGTGGCGGAGATACGCGCGCTGGCAGTCCGGCCGCAGGCGCGCGGCCGAGGGCTCGGCCGGGCGCTGCTGGCCGCGGTGATTGACCTGGCGGTGCACCAGCACGTCCGGCAGCTGGTCCTGTACACGCAGGCTGGCATGAAGGCCGCGCATCGGCTGTATGCGGACGCGGGCTTCGTCCGGCTGCCCGAGCAGGACTGGTCGCCGCAGCCGGACGTGGACCTGCTGGCCTACGGCCTGATGCTCGGCTCGGCGGCCAGGACACAGTCGCCCGCAGCGGTCGGCTAGCACGCGGGTGAAAAGCTGAGGCGGCGTAAGGTGACTAGACACCGCAACCGCAAGGAGCGCTGACGCCATGGGGGAGAAGCTTCCCGACGTGCCGGCCGCCACCGTCCCTGAGGATGTCTGGCTGCTGGATGTGCGAGAGGACGACGAGTGGGCGGCGGGCCATGTCCCCGGCGCTCGGCACATCCCGCTCGGCCAGCTCGGTGCCCGCTCGGCCGAGGTGCCGCAGGATCAGCTCATCTATGTCGTGTGCCGCTCGGGTGCGCGCTCGGCCAGGGCGGCACAGGCCCTGGCCGGAGCGGGCTGGCGGGCAGTCAATGTCGGGGGCGGCATGCAGGACTGGGCAGCAGCGGGCCGCCCGATGGTGACCGACTCGGGCTCCCAGCCGTACGTCGCCTGATGTCGGCTGGGACCCGCCCGAAGTCGGCTGCCTGCATGATCAGGGCACGTTGACTCGCAGTACGTCCTGCTCGGCGAGCAGCTTGTCGAGCCTGGCCTGATCGACCCGGCTGACGACCTCGGTCTCCTCCAGCCGGTCGCGAACGCACTTGGCGAGGGTGAACGCGGAGGTGACCGTGTACAGCAGGCCGAGCGCGAGGAACGCGCGCGGCCAGGAGCCCAGCGGGAGGTAGGCGATCCCGACGGCTACTGCGACGATGGCGACGCCGAAGGAGATCGAAGCCTGTGCGTAGAACGCGGCGGTGGTGTGGGGGCGCAATGGCGTGCTTCTCATGGTTCGATGATGCGTCGCCTGCCTGCACCGCCGGATGAGCTGAACTGCCCGGCTGGTCTGGGCTGTTCTACTCAACTTTCTAGCTCTCCTGCGGGGCGGCCGCCGTCCTGGGTGCCGCGTACTCCAGGCCCACGATGGGAGCAAGGTCGGCCAGCATCAGCTCGAACATCGGCGAAGGGTCGTCAAGGGCGAACGCCAGATGTCCGCCCACCTCCAGTGCGACCGCACCGTAGAGCAGCATCCAGCAGCGCAGGAATGTCAGCAGCGCACCGAGCGGCAGGTCCGAGCCGACAAGCTCGCGATAGCGGGCCAGCTGGCTGCGCAGGCTCGGATCGATCTGCGCATCCGCCGGGATAGCGAACGGCCTGCGCCGGTACAGATTGCCGAACAAGTCCAGGAAGACCTGGCCAAACTGATAGCCGCACTCGAGGACCGGATCGTCATGCTGCAGATGCAGCCCCGGCAGCGGGCTGCCGAAGATCATGTCGAACTCGGGCGCGTGCTCAAGAGCCCAGGCGCGGAACGCGCGGCAGCCCGCGATCAGCTTCACCGCCATCATGTCCTCTTGCGGAAGCTCGCTGCCTGCGGCCTGCGCCGCCGAATCGATCGCGGCCCGTACACTGCTGGCCAGCTCGGTGAAGATGTCGCCGACAACGTAGCGCAGCAGTTCCTCATGGCTGTCGAAGTACCGGTACAGCGCGGGCGCGGTCATGCCCATCTCGCGGGCTATGGCCCGCAGCGAGATCGCCGCGGCTCCCTGCTCGACAAGCAGCTGCCTGGCCGTCTGCAGGATCTCCCGGGTAGTGGCGGCCCGCATGCGGTCCCTGCGGGTCAGAGCCTGCGCCTGGACCATGGCCCGCGCTCCCTTCCACGCCCGCCAGGCTCCGGCTGCCGCGACCCGGCTGACGGAATGCCTTGCCAAGCCCGACGGCGTGACGAGCGTTTTCGCTGTATATGACAGTTTACATCGTAAGCGCGAACAGCGTTAACTGTAGCGATGATGGGTAGCGAGTCTAGCCGCGGAGAGACACGTGCTCGAGGCCACCACCCTGGCCGGCGGAATCGGCCTCGGGCCAGACTGGTTGTCTGTGTGCGTTGTCCGCTGGTGAGCATCTGGAGGCCCCGTGAAGTACGTGAATCTTGGCCAGACCGGACTGCGGGTGTCCCGCGTCTGCCTCGGCATGATGAGCTTCGGCAACAACTCTGAGCGGAAGTGGGTGCTCGATGAGAATGCCGCCGAGCCGATCGTGAAGGCTGCGGCCGACGGCGGGATCAACTTCTACGACACCGCCGACACCTACTCAGGCGGTGCCAGCGAGGTGGCTACTGGCCGGCTGCTTGGCCGGCTGTTCGGCCGCGACCAGGTGGTCGTGGCCACCAAGGTCTTCATGCCGATGGGCCCCGAGGAGAACATGGGCGGCCTGTCCCGCAAGCACATCCTGTCCGCGATCGACGCCTCGCTGGGCCGGCTGAACATGGACTACGTCGACCTGTACCAGATTCACCGGTGGGACTACCGGACGCCGATCGAGGAAACCATGCAGGCGCTGCACGATGTGGTCCGGGCGGGCAAGGCCCGCTACATCGGCGCGAGCAGCATGCACGCCTGGCAATTCGCGAAGGCGCAGCACGTTGCTGACGCGCATGGCTGGACCAGATTCGTTTCCATGCAGAACCACTACAATCTGGTCTACCGCGAGGAAGAGCGGGAGATGATCCCGCAGTGCATCGACCAGGGCATCGGCGTCATCCCGTGGAGTCCGCTCGCACGCGGCTTCCTCGCGGGTAACCGGACCAGAGACGGCGAGCGCCACACCGTGCGTTCGGGCACGGACCCGTTCGGCGACTCGCTATACAAAGTGGATGCCGACTTCGACGTGGTGGACCGGTGCGCCGAGATAGCGGCCGAGCGTGGCGTGCTATCGGCGCAGGTGGCCCTGGCCTGGCTGCTGCAGCGGCCCGGTGTGACCGCGCCGATCGTAGGCGCCACCAGGCTTGGCCATCTGGAGGACGCGCTGGCCGCCCAGGAGCTGACCCTGACCGAGGACGAAATGCGGCGGCTGGAGGAGCCGTACGTGCCGCACTCGGTGCTCGGTCACCTGTAGCCCGGCCAGACGTCGCCGAGGGTGACCGGATGCCTTGTAGAGCGAGCCAGAATTCAGCACCGGGCAATACCGGTTTCGCTTCCGGTGCGGCCTTAACTTAGTCAAGCCCGGTACACGTGCCGTTGAATTCGCCTAATCTCCTTTAGAGGTAACAGCCAGCATCTTAAGTGCTAGCTGAATTAGTAATTCTCCGGGCTGGCTGCCGGATTTACGGCGGCGTGGTAATCGTCACGCTATTACGGTGCCTGCTTTGGCCTGCGGCCAGGTCGAGGCGGCAGCCTTGGCCCGGCAGCGCAGAACGGAGGACTGATGCGGATCGCGGCGCGGACGTACCGGCAGGTTGTGGTGACAGTACTGATCCTGTCCGCAGGTGGCGCGGTCGCCGGGCCGGCGGGGTCCGCGTCAGCGGTCACGGCGAGCGGCAAGCCCGGCAGCGCACTGCCGGTTACGGGGCGGGCCGCTACCGCGGCTGTCACGCAGTCGGCCCCGGTAGTGACCGACGCTCAGCCGACCGCGCCCTCGAAGCGCGGCCTGCCCGCGCCCCCGATGACGGCGGCGATGCGCTGGGCAAACGCCAGAAGGCAGGCAAGCGCCAGGGCGTTACTGCTGCTCCAGGCAGCCGCGCTGAGCCGCGATGCGAAGTGCGCGAGCCTGGCCTGCCGAGCTGGCCTGCCGAGTGCCAAGAACCTTGCGGCAACGCAGGAACCGCAGGCGCGTGATTACTTCTGCGGTCCGGCCACAGTGTCAGAGATGCTCGCCCAGCTTGGCGTGAAGCTCGGGCAGTTCGCTGCCGCGCGTGAGCTGCGCACGACTGCCAACGGCACCGACTGGTCGGACGCCACGGGCTACCCCGTGCCCAAAGTTCTGAACGGCAATCAGACCCGTAACCGCTACGTGGCCGTCGCGCTGCCCTGGACGCCGACGGCGAAGCAGATAACCACGTACGAGACCGACCTGGTCGCGGATATCGCTGATAAAGGCGGAGTGCCGCTTGCCGGAAACGCGTACGAAGTGGCGGGCGGTCCGCACCTGGTCGGCAATCCGGTCGACCAGACAATTATGCACTGGTTCGATATCCGCGGCTATCAGGAATATGGCGCGATCACCGATTACGAGGACTCGGTGCACGATGCCAGCAGCATCGGCTGGGCGCTGGACGTGCCGGCCTACTCGTCCATGCCGTCCAGCACTATCGCCGACATCCTCGGCGCTCGTGGTTACGACTGGTAGACCGGTGGCCGGCCCGGCCGCTGTTGCCGTGTTGTTCGGCACCGCCGCACTGATCCTGGCGGGATGCGCGGGCACGGGGAAGGCAGCTGCCACCGGGCAGGCGGGCCGCCCGGCTCGGTCAGGCGCTGTCGTCGCAGCGCCGCCGGTGTTCTGCCGGGCCCGGCCGACGGGGACGCTGGCACGCGCGCTTACCGAGCCCGTGCCGGGCTCGAGCCATGCCGAGGTGATACCGCTTGGCGCCGCCGCGAGTGGCCGGGAGGCGTACGTCGCGGCCTGGACCCCAACCTTCTCCGGTGTCGCGGCGCTCGACCTCACCACCGGTCGGCTGCGCCGCATCAGCAAGTTCGCCGATCCGGCGGCCGACCAAGCCGATGGCGCCTCGTCGGGTTCATGGCTTGTGTGGGCGCAGACGTACTCGCTAAGCAACCTGGACCGATTCACCATGTACGCATGGAACTCCGGCACCGGCAAGCTGCGCCGCATCGGTCAGTCGCTGGCCAGCCCGAGCGGCGCCGCGTGGCCAAGCCCTTGGCATGCGCCGGCCGTGGGCGCGGGCTTCGCTGCGTGGGCCCAGGGCTATGGGCCCGGCGGCCTGGTGGAGATCCGGCTGGCTGATCTGCTCACCGGCAAGGTCATCACGATCAGCCGCGGCCACGTGCAGCCGCCGTTCTTCGACAAAGACCTGGTGGTCTGGCCGGAATCAGATACGCCGGGCAGTCAGACCTCGCTGCGCGCCTACAGCCTTACGGCCGGCGCGCCCGCGCGGCTGCCTGCGGTGCTGGCCGCCGTTCACGGCACCGACTTTGTCGTCACCGACGGCGTCCGCACCGCCTACCTGAGCCCCGACTTCACCCGCATGTACTACTCGCCTGCCCAAGACCGGGCGGCCAGGCAGGTTGTGCGGCTAGCTGCGGGCAGCGACTTCACCGACCTGGCGCTGGCACCAGGAACGCTCGCCTGGAGCACGACCGGCGCGACCTATGTGGCTAGTACGAGGACGGGCGCGTTCACCCAGGTGACGTCGCAGTACGGTTACCCGACCGGCTCGGGGTCGGTCCTGCTGATCACCGATGCCCCGACTGAGAAGGTCGCTCATCCCCCGCTTCCCACGCACGTGATCGATCCGGCGGAGATCGCCTGGCCGGATTGTCCGATCGCTTCGCGATAGCCAACGTGGTATCCGGTGTCGGCAGGTCATGACATGCTTCGGCTTGCGACGATCCGTGCAGATCCGGCAAGGGAGTGGTCCCGTGACGTTCCAGGGCTGGCCAGCGGAAGCTCTCGACTTCTACGACGGCCTGACGGCCGACAACTCGAAGACCTACTGGCTCGCGCACAAGCAGACTTACGAGAGCTGCGTGCTCCAGCCGATGACCGAGCTGCTGGAAGAGCTGGCCGCAGAACTCGGTGCGGGGAAGATCTTCAGGCCGTATCGCGACATGCGATTCAGCAAGGACAAGTCCCCGTACAAGACCGCGATGGGCGCCGTCATCGGACCCGGCTACATCCAGCTATCGGCGAGCGGCCTGGCGGCCGGGAGCGGCATGTATGACATGGCGCCAGACCAGCTCGATCGCTACCGCCGCGCGGTGGCCGCCGACCAGAGCGGGACGGAACTCGAGCACGTCATCGAGGCAGTGCGCGCGCACCAGATCGATGTGCAAGGGCACGAGAAGCTCAAGACCGCGCCCAGGGGTTATCCAGCCGATCACCCGCGGATCGGGCTACTGCGCTGCAAGGGGCTCGTGGCCTGGAAACAGTGGGACGTAGGGCCATGGCTAGGCACGGCAGCCGCGAAGAAGCGGATTACCGGTTTCCTGTCGGCAACGCGCCCGCTCGATGCGTGGCTTGCCGAGCATGTGGGCGAATCTGCTCGGGAGCAGCGGTAGGTCGTCCGGTGCTCAGACCCGGGCAGCCTGCTCGCGCAGCAGCTTTGCCATCGAGGCCTCACTGTCCCAGCGGGCGGGCACGAAGACGTGGATAAGGATCATGACGTGCCCGGAGTCCCCGAACATGCGGGAGAAGGTGTTGCCGTACTTGTCGAGTCCGGAGTCCTGAATGAGCAAGCCGTCGGATACGCCGCTGACATGCTCCCAACGGCCGTGCGCGCCCATCAGGGTTAGGTCTTCCTGCTGCTGGCCAAGTGCGTAGCTGCGCGCTCCGCCAATATCTGCGAATTGAACGAGCCAGATCGAGACCAGAGTCCCCGCGCGCGTCTGCCACTCGCCGTTGACCGCGGTCTGGAAGCACCGGGCGGCCAGCAGTGCTTGCTCGTGGCTGACGGCGCTCTTGCCGTACAGCTGGGTCACGTAGGCATGCAGCGAGTAAGCCTTGGGCGTGGCCGCGGACGCGGGCCTGGTAGATCCGGCCGGCGGCGGTATCAACTCGCTGATGAGCTGGGAGTCAGGGCTGGCCGCGGTTTCCGTAGGCGCGCACTCAGTTGACCCGGCTGGGGGAGGGGTATTCGGCAATGCGACTCCCGAGTCGCGGCCTGCGCTCGCACTCGGCTGAGCGTGATGCGTGCCCAGGTAATAGGCGGTAGACCCAGTGAGGATCGCAACAATCACCGTGACGGTGAACCACAGCACATGCACGCGAGCGCGTCCCTGACGGGCGGGGGCTATTGGCTGGCCCCAGTAGGCAGGGCCGTACGGGCTAGGTCCGGCGGCGTACGGGCTAGGTCCGGCGGCGTACGGGCTAGGTCCGGCGGCGTACGGGCTAGGTCCGGCGGCGTACGGGCTAGGTCCGGCGGCGTACGGGTTCGGTTCCGCGGCGTAAGGGCTAGGTCCGGCGGTGGGGCTAGGTCCGGCGGTGGGGCTAGGTCCGGCGGTGGAGGGCCGCTGACTGCCAGCCTCGCCGCTGCGCTGAGCGACTGGCTCCGGGTCATCTGGCATAGCTAGCCTCCACGGCTGATGCCGCATGACGCATCAGCGTGCCGCGGGGGATGGAACGATCCGACGCTAACCCGCGCAGGTCCTGACTACAAGCCCAGAAAGCGCGATCCACCTCAAGCCGAGCAGTCCTGGCGCGACTAGAGAGCACCGTCGCGGGGCCGACGCCGACAAACTCCGGCGTCGACCGCGCATCGCCTGGCCGCTGGCCCCGGTGCCGGATCGGCCAGGAGCGCAGTCAGTGCCAGGTGTTAATTCGCGTCCGGTACCTCGGTCATCAGGTCGGCGGAGGTCTCCATGCCTGCGCGCCACACCGACCGCGCGATGATCTTCGCCGGGTCGACGCGGTGCTTGTACCTGGCCGCGATCTGGGTGATCTCCTCCAGCAGGCCCTCGGACAGAGTAGTCGGCTGCAGGCCGAGTGCCAGGAACTGGTCGTTACGAACCGCCAGGTCGTTCTCTTCCGCCTCGCGCCGCGGGTTCGGTAGGTAGGCGATCTCGGTGCCCGTCATGTCGCCGATCATCTTGGCCAGCTCGAGGACCCGGTAGGTCTCGGTGACCTGATTCAGCACCATCGGCTGGGATCCCGCCTCCGGCGGGTTGTTGAGCGCGATCTCGATGCACCGAACGGTGTCGCGGATGTGGATGAACGCCCGCGTCTGGCCGCCGGTGCCGTGCACGGTCAGTGGGTGGCCGATGGCGGCCTGCATGAGGAACCGGTTCAGTACGGTGCCGTAGTCGCCGTCGTAGTCGAACCGGTTGACCAGCCGCTCGTCCCGCGCGGTCTGGTCGGTCTGGGTGCCCCACACGATGCCCTGGTGCAGGTCGGTGATCCGCAGCCCGTCGTTCTTGGCGTAGAAGGAGAACAGCAGCTGGTCCAGCGTCTTGGTCAGGTGGTAGACCGAGCCTGGGTTGGCCGGGTGCAGAATCTCCCGTTCCAGCTCGCCGTCGGGCGTCGGAACCTTGACCGTCAGGTAGCCCTCGGGGATCGGGGCGCTGCCCGACCAGCCGTAGCCGTACACGCCCATGGTGCCCAGGTGGGCTAGCGAGGCATCGATGCCGGTGGTCACGAGCGCGGTGAGCAGGTTGTGCGTCGCGCGCACATTGTTGTCCACGGTGTAGCGCTTGGTCTTCTCTGTCCGCATCGAGTACGGAGCCGCGCGCTGCTCGGCGAAGTGCACGATGGCATCCGGCCGCACCTCGGCCAGCACCGCGACCAGGCGGTCGTACTCGCTGGCCAAGTCCACGTTCACGAAGCCGATCTCGCGGCCCGAGAGCTCCTTCCACGCGCTGATCCGCTGGTGGATCGGCCGGATCGGGGTCAGCGAGTCGACCTCTAGCTCGACATCGATCTTCCGCCGGCTCAGGTTGTCGACGATCGTGATGTCGTGCCCGCGGTCAGACAGGTACAGCGAGGTTGGCCAGCCGCAGAAGCCGTCGCCGCCGAGGACCAGTACGCGCATAGGTGCTCCAATTGCTCTACCGCTTTAAAGGAAATGCCCAGGGCGACCGCTAGGGCCGTCGGCCAGGAGCCACCAGTGCCGGGGCTCCCAACGATGGCATCCGTGGCAGTGTACCGGGCGATTTCCACCGCGATGGTCAGTTCATCCACTCTACGGCCCGACAGGGCGCCGTAGTTGGCCGGGAGACCTTCTTTGCGACCAAGCATGGACTGCCGAGGGTCTCCTGGCCATAGGCGGGGCCGGATTTGCAGCAGACCTTCAGCAATCGGCGCGCAATATTACCGACCTTGCCCCGGATGGCAGTGCGCTGGTCGCCAGCGGGTAAGGATGGGCCTATGGCAGCGCGGCTTCGCGGCGAAACCAGCCCGTACCTGCTCCAGCATGCAGATAACCCTGTCGACTGGTGGCCCTGGTCCGATGCGGCGTTCGCGGCTGCGGCGGACCGGGACGCTCCGGTCCTGCTGTCAGTTGGTTACTCGGCGTGTCACTGGTGTCACGTCATGGCGCACGAGTCCTTCGAGGACGATCAGACGGCCGCGATCATGAACGAGCACCTTGTCTCGATCAAGGTCGACCGCGAGGAGCGGCCGGACGTGGACAGCGTCTACATGGCCGCCACGCAAGCTATGACCGGGCAAGGCGGCTGGCCGATGACGGTCTTCATGACACCCGATCGTGAGCCGTTTTTCTGCGGCACGTATTTCCCCAGGGCCCAGTTCCAGCGCCTGGTACTTGGTGTGGCCAAGGCCTGGCGCGAGGACCGGTCGCAAGTAGCGGAGCAGGCTAGGCAGATAGCGGCGGCGCTGGCCGAACGGGCGGCCGATGTCGGCCCGTCCGGGTTCGCCCCGGCCGGAGACGAGCAGGACACCCTGGCCGCCGCGTGCGGGGCTGCGGTCAGTCGGCTGGCTGCCGAGTTCGACGCGAGCCGGGGCGGTTTCGGCGGAGCGCCTAAGTTCCCTCCGTCGATGGTGCTGGAGTTCCTACTCCGGCACGCGGAGCGGTCGCCAGCCGACGGCAGCGGGCCGCAGGCGCTCGCGATGGCCAGCGCCACTGCCGAGGCGATGGCGCGGGGCGGCATTTACGACCAGCTGGCCGGCGGCTTCGCCAGGTACAGCGTGGATGCGGACTGGCTCGTGCCGCACTTCGAGAAGATGCTGTATGACAACGCGCTACTCGCCAGGGTCTACGCGCACCTGTGGCGTCGCACCGGCAGCGCACTCGCCAGGCGAGTCGCCGAGCAGACGTGCGATTGGATGCTCGCCGAGCTGCGCACCTCCGAGGGCGGGTTCGCTGCCGCGCTGGATGCGGACAGTGATGGGGTGGAGGGCGCGTTCTATGTCTGGACCCCCGACGAGCTGGCCGCGGCGCTTGGCCCGGCGGACGCGGCGGTAGCCGAGCAAGCCTTCGGGGTGACGAGCGCAGGCACGTTCGAGCATGGCCGCTCGGTGCTCACGCTGGCGTCCGACCCGATCGGCCCGGCCGAGCGCGATCAGCTTGATCGCCTGCGCCTGTCGCTGCTGGCGGCTCGCGAGCAGCGGACGCGGCCGGGCCGGGACGACAAGGTTGTGGCCGCCTGGAACGGGCTGGCAATCGCCGCACTCGCCGAGGCCGGCCTGATGCTGGGCCGGCCTGACTTCACGGCCGCTGCCACCGCTGCCGCCGAGTTGCTGGCCCGCGTGCATCTTAAGGACGGGCGGCTCATGCGTACCTCCAGGGCGGGCGTGGCCTCCTCCTCGGCTGCCGTACTCGACGACTATGGATCGGTCGCCGAGGGCCTGATCGCCCTGTCCGGAGTGACCGGCGCCGAGCGGTGGCTCGAGCTCGCAGGTCAGCTGCTCGACACCGCGCTGGCCCGGTTCGGCGCGGACGGCGGCGGCTTCTACGACACGGCCGACGACAGCGAGGCGCTCATCTACCGGCCCGCGGACGTGGCGGACGGTCCGAGCCCGTCAGGTACGTTCGCCGTGGCGGGTGCGCTCGTGAGCTATGCGGCGCTGACCGGGTCTGGTCAGTACCGTGAGCCCGCGATCGCGGCGCTGGCCAGCCTGCCCGCATTGGCGGCCAGATATCCGCGCGCCGCTGGCTGGGGCCTCGCCGTGGCCGAGGCGGTGCTGTCGGGTCCGGCCGAGATCGCCGTTGTCGGGCCGCCATCGCCGGATCGCGATGCGCTGCACGTAACGGCGATGATGGCAGCACCACCCGGCGCGGTCTTCGCGATTTCAGACGGCGTCACGCCGACGCATGTGCCGCTGCTCGCTGGCCGCGGCCCGGTGGACGGGCTGGCGGCCGCCTATGTCTGCCGCGACTTTGCCTGCCGCGCCCCGGTCACGGATCCGGAGCAGCTCAGGTCGGCCCTCGCTTAAAACGCGTGGCCACCAGCCGCGTGGGCGCAGGCCCGCACGGGCCAGCCATTCACCAACTATCACGCTGATGTTCGCCAGGCATTCGGCCCGGAAATCCGCTTGTTTGCATGACCTGTACCAACATAGGGAACTTCGGGGTATGGACGCGTGCGCGCGAGTCGTGCATCGTTACAGGCGGGATCGGCGTTATGCGGCTGGTGCCCCATGGGCGGAGGGAGTTCAGGTGCGCGACGGAAGGCGTCGCCTGCGCGCTGCCCTGTGGGCTGCAGTTGCCACTGGAATCATCGCCAGCCTATCGCCCAGGGTCGCGGTTCCTGGTTTCTCCATAGCGTCAGCATCCAGAGGCGTTGCCGCCAGCCGGGCTGGCCTGGCGCCGCGCGCGGTCGGCCGGGCCCAGGCATCGCCCGCCGAGGAAGCAGGGACGTTCATTCCGGTCGCGAGCGGCTCGGCCGAGACGGTGCCGACGGCGCAGCTGATCGCCAGGACCGGGCCCGTTGTAGCGCCTCTGGGCCGGCTGTTGGCCGCGGACCTCCTCGTGGTCGCGCCAGCCACGCTGCCGCGCAAGGTGATCACCGCGCTGTGGCGGCTGCATGGCGTGGTCGCGGCTCAACTGGTGGACGCCGCCAGGATCAAGCTCAACGGCAGCTATGTCGCCGTGCTTGGCGTGAACCCCTCCAAGTTCCGTGCCTTCGCGGCCAGGCCGACAGCGGAGTCGACGGCGCTGTGGCAGAACGTGGCCGCGGGCGGCATAGCCGTGTCGTACCTGATGGGCAAGCAGGAGCGGCTGCCACTCGGCGGTACCGTTCGCGTCGCGGGCAGGCGGACCGAGCAGCTACGGGTGGGCGGCTTCGGCACGGTCGGCATCAGTGGCGTGGATGCCGTGGTGTCGGATCAGGTCGCGCGCTCACTCGGGATGCCCGGCGGGAACGCGATCGTCATCAGCGCGCCGCACGCCCGGCTGAGCACGCTGATGACGCAGATCGCGGGACTGCTGCCTCGAGATGCTTCGGTCGCGCCACTGGTGGCCCAGCCGGCGGTCCGCGGCCTGCCGGTCACGACGGGCTCGGCCGGTGGCCTCGGCGTCACGGCAGCGGACGGGCCAGGCCTGACGCCGCCGCAGACCCGCGTCTTCCTCGCAGCCGCTCTCAGCCGGGTGGGCCTGCCCTACGTCTGGGGCGGCTCCGGCCCGTACGTTTTCGACTGCTCAGGACTTGTCCAGTGGTCCATGCGGCAGGCGGGCATCGTCATGCCGCGGGTCGCGGTCGACCAGGCTCAGACTGGACCGCTGATCCCGCTTTCCGACCTGCAGCCGGGTGACCTGCTCTTCTATCACACCGACCCGACGGCTCCCAGCTACATCTCGCACGTCGCCATCTATCTAGGCGACGGCAAGATGCTGCAGGCGCCGCAGCCAGGCATGGACGTGCAGGTCGTCCCAGCTGTATTTGATGGCGGCTTCGCAGGGGCGGTCGAGGTATACCCGAGGGTCGCCGCTGCGGTGGCCGACGAGCTCACCTCCGGCTGATCCAGCTCGATCGCCCGCCCGGCAGCGAGCGTGTGCGCCAGGGTGCCGCCGCCAGGGCCCCCCCGATCATGCTCACCGCGATCCCTCACGAGGATCCCGGTCAGGGATGCTTGCGGCTTCGCTGATTGAGTGTAATCATAATTACATGACTACGAACACAGCTGGCGGTGCCGAGGGCGGCGCCGGGGCCAGCCAGCACACCGGAGCCAGCCACGTAAAGGCTGCGGCGAGCGCGGCCGAGGACAAGCTGCGTGCCTGGTTTGTCGGCCGCTTGCCGTCCGAGTGGTTCACCGGCGAGCCCGAGGTGCGGATTGACCGCGAGGAGATCACCGTCGTCGGCGCGCTGGCAGAGCCGCAGCCGTCCGGCGACGTGACCGAGGCGGAGGCCGCTGCCGCGGCGGAAGGGCGCAGCCGGCGATTTCGCGAGGAGACCCGCGAGCACAGAATCGAGATCGCCATGGAGGCCGAGCATCGCTTCGGCCGGAAGGTCTCCTGGGGCGTGGCCTGCGGCGGCTACAAAGTGATGTTCACCACCTTCTCGGTCCCGGTCATGACTAGGCTGCGCCAGGGCGAGCGACTCGTCCTCGACACCCTCGTGGACGCCGGAGTCGCCCGCAGCAGGAGCGACGCGCTGGCCTGGTGCGTGCGTCTCGTGGGTCAGCATCAGGACAGCTGGCTCGCCGACCTGCGGTCGGCATTGCGCAAGGTTGAGCAGGTCAGGGGCGAGGGCCCCGGCTTGTAGGCAGGTTGCGGCACGCTGCCACGGCGCGCCTGCGGCGTTGCGTCCTTGATCTACAGGCGGAACGTGGCCTCGTCGTGGCGGTCCGCCTCTGCAGGCCGGGAGCCGTTCCGGTCTGACTACGATAGGTGACATGATGCCTGCTCCATGTCGCCGAGTCCGAGCGAAGGAACTCATTTGGCTGGCACCGCGCCGAATTGATCCGCTTGCGCCGGGGTACACTCCCCGAATCCCGCAGCACGGGCGAAACTGCCCAGTGTAGGCGCGGGCACCCCCGCAGCGGCGCGACCGCACAGCCCATGAGGAGGACCAGTCGTGGTGCATGAGGTGAATGCTGCCTCGGAGAGGTGGAACCCGACCGGTGACCTCGAGACGAGTCTCGACGACGCCGGGTTGAAGAATCCCTGCGTGCGCGAGTTCGTGGCGTACTGGGCCGAGCTCACGGGTGCCGAGCGCGTCGAGGTGATCGGCGCATCCGATGATCGGCGGCTCATCAGCGAGTCGTTCGCGGCCGGGGAGATCCTGCCGGCAGGCGAGGGGCGGTACTACGCCCGCAGCTACGTCAAGGACACCGCCCGCTCCGAGGAACGGACGATCGTGGCCACGGCTAACCCGGCGGACAAGGGCGTCTACAACAACTGGCACCCGTCGAGCAAGATGCGCCCGCTGCTTACCGAGCTGATGCGCGGCGTCTCGGCCGGCAAGACGATGTACGTCATTCCCTACCTGATGGCCCCGCCCGGCTCGCCGCTCGAGCCGTACGCGGTCGGGGTCGAGCTCACCGACCACCGCACTGTCGCGCTGCACATGATCCGGATGGCGAGGTGCGGGGTCGACTACGTGAACAACCTCGCAGAACCTGACCGGTTCGTGCGGGGCGTCCATGTCACCGGCGACCTGGAGAACCTTGGCCAGGGCACACCAGAAGACCAGCGCTACTTCGTCACCTTCGCTGACGAGCGCACGATCCTGCATTTCGGATCGTCCTACGGCGGCAACGCGCTGCTTGGCAAGATCGCGCATGGCCTTCGACAAGCGTCCTACGACGGCTGGGCATCGGGGGAGTTCCTCGCCGAGCAGTTCATGCTGATGGGAATCACCGACAAGGAGACCGGCCGTACCTGGCATGTCTGTGGCGGGTTCCCGAGCGCGTCCGGCAAGACCAACCTGGCCATGATGGTTCCCCCGGACTGTCTCGGCGACCGGTACCACGTCGAGTTCTACGGCGACGACATTGCCTGGCTCCGCGTCGACCCGCAGGACGGCAGGATCTACGCGATCAATCCCGAGTTCGGCATCTTCGCCGTCGCGAGGGACACAAACGAGCTGACCAACCCGAACGCTCTCAGCTCGGTCGCCCCCGGCACCGGGGTCTTGTTCACGAACGTCGCCTACAACGAGGACACCTGCGAGGTGTGGTGGGAAGGGCGGACTCCGCAGCCGCCCGCGGACGTCACCGGCTGGCGGGACTGGACCGGACAGCTGATCTGCGAGCGGCCCGACGATGCCAGGGCGAAGCCGTGGGCACACCCGAATAGCAGGTTCACGACCCAGCTAAGGAACGTGCCCAACATCGCCGCTGACTTCGAGAACCCCAAAGGCGTTCCGATCGATGCCATCATCTTCGGTGGCCGCACCCGCGACCGCGAGCCGCTGATCCGCGCCATAACCGACCTCGCCGAGGGTGTCTACGACGGCCTCACGCTAGGCGCCGAGGCTACCTTCGCGGCTGAGGGAGTCGATGGCCAGCTCCGCTACGACCCCATGTCGATGCGGCCGTTCATGTCCTACTCCGAAGGCGCCTACGCGGCCCACTGGCTCAACATCATCGGCGCCGCCACCGCCAGGCCGATCTTCGCCCACGTCAACTGGTTCCAGCGCGATCCCGACGACGGTCACTTCCGCTGGCCCGGATACCACGAGAACCTTCGTCCCCTGCTGTGGCTCCTGAAGCTCAGGGACGGCGAAGTCCAGGGCGTGCAGACGCCCGTCGGCATCGTTCCGGCCAGGGAAGAACTCGACCTCGACGGCGTCGATATCAGCCCGGCGGATCTCGACACGATCCTGTCCATCGACTACGCCCGCTGGCGAGAAGAGATGGCGCACCGCGAGAAGCACCTCGCCAAGTTCGATGGCTTGCCCGAGGAGATCTGGCAGGCGCACCGCCGCGTCGCCGGGGCACTCGCTGCCGAGGCTGGCTAAGCACTCCGGCGGCTGGCGCTTTCCGGTGGCATGGCCGACGGCATGCCATCTTTTGGCGGCGTGGGGGTGCCATTTTCAGCCGCCAAGATGTTAACGTTCCGTTATGGGGGAGCTACGTTGCGTTGATGGCTCAGTGCTGTCCGTCACCGCTGTGAACTGCCGTGATCGCGCCGGGCAGCCATATGAGATCACGCTGAGCCTAGCCAGGGACTCGGTGCCGTTCGCTGCCGTGGGGCAGCGCTGTGGCTACCACCTAGCACAGCTTGCCGACCGGGTCAATGCCGCAAGGCTCGACCCGCAGGAGGCCGCGACCTGGCCCGACCCGGACGACCGGTTCCCCAGTCCAGGGCCGCAGCCGCACGCCAGGTCGGCCGGAACCGCCGGCCATCACCCTGGCAGCTATCTGCCCGGCGAGTCTGAGTACTTCTCGCTCCGCTCGCGGGACCGCGTCGACCTGCCCGGCAGCGGCGAGCTTCGCTGCGTGCTCAGGTCAAATGCTGTCTGGACGGGCGACTGCGTCGGAACTGGCAGCCATGCTTCAGCCGGTCACCACGTCGCGGCGGGTCAGCATGCCCTGCCTGCTCCGCGCCCATGGCCGGTAGGCAGGGCCTTCGCCGCAGGCAACGATAGGTGGCGGCTATCCAGGCGGGCCGTGATCGAGGCATGGGGCGGCGGGGGTATCGGGGTGCGAGCTGTCCTGACTTCGGCGGAACTGGTGGCATTCTTGGATACGGTTCTCACGGAGCCGGACGACGGCGTCCCGGCCGAGGCGGAACTCGCCGCCGGCAGGTCAGCCGGAAGACAGCCGGGCGGTGCTACGGCACCGCTCTGGCGGCAGCGAGGAAGGGTGCCGGATGGGGTTGCGCGATCTCGTCTACCGGCTATACGAGCGCAGGCTCGAAGCGGCGCTTACGCCTCAGGCGATACCCAGGCACGTCGGGGTGATGTGTGATGGCAACCGCCGATGGGCCAGGTCGGCTGGGCTAGCGGACGTCAGCAGCGGCCACCAGGCCGGTGCCGACAAGATCTTCGAGCTGCTTGAGTGGTGCCAGGACGCAGGCGTGGAGGTGGTCACGCTGTGGCTGCTGTCCACGGACAACCTGGCCAGGCCGACCACCGAACTCGAGCCGCTGCTGCGGATCATCGAGGATACCGTCCAGGAGCTAGTTGCCCAGGAGTGGCACGTCAAGCCGGTAGGCGCGCTTGACCTGCTGCCAGCAGACACGGCTCAGGTGCTGAAGGACGCGGGGGAGGCGACGGCGGGCCTTCCCGGCCTGCTTGTCAACGTCGCCGTCGGGTACGGCGGGCGCAGGGAGATCGCGGACGCGGTCCGCTCGCTGCTGCAGGACCACGCCACCAGGGGCACCACGATCGAGGAACTGGCCGAGATCCTCGACGTCGAGCACATCGCCGAGCATCTGTATACCGCGGGCCAGCCCGACCCCGACCTGGTGATCAGGACGTCGGGCGAGCAGCGCCTTGGCGGCTTCCTGCTGTGGCAGAGCGCGCACTCGGAGTTTTACTTCTGTGACGCCTACTGGCCGGCGTTCAGGCGGGTCGACTTCCTCCGTGCGCTGCGCTCGTTTGGCGCGCGGCACCGGAGGTTCGGCGCCTAGGCAGGCACTTCCCGCAGGCTGGCGGGCCGGCGTATGAACAGCTCGTTACGGTACTTCCGCCGCCGACCTTGCTTAGGTACGGTCGGAACTGACGGGCGGTGCCTTGCCGCCCGCCGGGAAGGCCCTCGAAATCTTCGAGCTTCGCGCCGGAGTGCGCTGGCGAGATGAGCGAAGGGCCGGCGCCCGGCCCATCGCTGGCCGGACCCGGTCCCGCCGACACGTCTGTGTCCGACCGCGGCGCCCGCTCGGCGCCCAGGGGAGAGCGAGTGGCCAGTTCCTCAGCACACCGTCCATCGCGGCCAGCGGAGTCCGACAGCAGCACCCCGCTCCGCACCTACGTCCTCGACACCAGTGTTCTGCTGGCGGACCCGGCGGCAATCGGCAGGTTCGCCGAACACCGCGTGGTCTTGCCCGTCGTCGTCATCACCGAGCTTGAGGCCAAGCGGCATCATCCAGAACTCGGCTATTTCGCCCGTCAGGCGCTGCGCTATCTCGATGACCTGCGCGCCGAGTACGGCCGCCTGGACGCCGATCTCCCGGTCGGGGAGGCCGGCGGCATCGTGCGGGTGGAGCTCAATCACTCCGACCCCGGCATCCTGCCCGCAGGCTTCCGGCTCGGCGACAACGACACGCGGATCCTGTCGGTGGCCTGCAGCCTGGCGGCCGAGGGCGAGAGCGTCATCCTGGTCAGCAAGGACCTGCCGCTGCGGGTGAAGGCAGCGGCGGTCGGCCTGACCGCGCAGGAGTACCGTGCGGAGCTGCCGCCGGACTCCGGCTGGACAGGGATGGCCGAGCTGGACGTGGCTGCCGCTGAGATCGACGAGCTGTATGACGCCGGTCGGCTCGACCTGCCCGCTGCCCGTGAGCTGCCGTGCCATACCGGCCTGGTGCTGATCTCCGGAGTCGCCGGAGCCCAGAGCGCGCTTGGCCGCGTGCTGCCGGACAAGTCGGTAAAGCTGGTACGCGGCGACCGGGAGGCATTCGGGCTGCGGGGCCGCAGCGCCGAGCAGCGAGTCGCGCTTGACCTGCTGCTGGACGGCGACGTGGGGATCGTCTCGCTCGGCGGGCGGGCAGGTACCGGCAAGTCGGCGCTTGCCCTGTGCGCCGGGCTGGAAGCCGTGATGGAACGGCGCCAGCACCGCAAGCTGGTGGTGTTCAGGCCGCTCTATGCCGTTGGCGGTCAGGAGCTGGGCTACCTGCCCGGCTCTGAGGCCGACAAGATGAACCCCTGGGCGCAGGCCGTCTTCGACACCCTGACCGCGGTGACCTCCAAGGACGTCATTGACGAGGTGCTGGCCAGGGACATGCTGGAGGTACTGCCGCTCACCCACATCCGCGGTCGGTCACTGCACGACTCGTTCGTCGTGGTGGACGAGGCACAGTCGCTGGAACGTGGCGTCCTGCTGACCGTGCTGTCCCGGATAGGTGCGGGCTCGCGGGTGGTGCTGACGCATGACATTGCTCAGCGTGACAACCTGCGGGTTGGACGCCATGACGGTGTCGTAGCGGTGATCGAGAAGCTGAAGGGTCATCCGTTGTTCTCGCACGTCACGCTGGTCAGGTCCGAGCGGTCTCCGATTGCCGCACTCGTTACCGAGATGCTGGAGGACGCCAGCCTGTGAGCTGAGCTCGCCGGGCGAGCCTGGGCACGCCAGCCAGGACCGGGTCAGCGCATCCCCGGCTCGCCTCATGCGCCTGTGTGGCGGTACGGTGCAGGCGTTATGAGCCAACTACCCGAGCCGCCCGTGCCAGGGACGGCCGCGCCCCTGCTGGCCGGTATCGCCGAGCCGGTATCGGTAGTCATGCCGGTCCGCAATGAGGAGCGCTATCTCGAGGAGTCCGTCGGCCACATCCTGGGCCAGGACTACGATGGCGACCTCGAGCTGGTCATCGCGGTCGGCCCGTCCACGGACAGGACCGCCGAGCTGGCCCGCGGGCTGGCGGCGGCTGATCCGCGTATCACGGTGGTAGACAACCCCACGGGTCAGCGGCCGACGGCGATGAATATCGCGCTCAAGGTTTGCAGGTACGCCGTGATGGTGCGGGTGGACGGTCACGCCATGCTGCCGCCCGGCTACATCCGCACGGCGGTCGCGACCATGAGCCAGACCGGCGCCGTGAACGTTGGCGGGATCATGGCGGCAGAGGGCGTCACCCCGTTCCAGCAGGCAGTCGCCTGGGCCATGACATCGCCCCTCGGCGTGGGCGCGGCCCGGTTTCACACCGGCGGCCAGCCTGGGCCGGCCGACACCGTGTACCTCGGGGTGTACCGGCGCGAGGTGATCGAGCAGGCGGGCGGCTACAACGAGCAGTTCCAGATCGCGGAGGACTGGGAACTAAATCACCGGATCCGCCAGGCAGGCGGCCTTATCTGGTTTCAGCCGGCCATGCGGGTCTCGTACCGCCCGCGGGCAACGGTGGCCGACCTTGGTAGCCAGTACTTCCGCTACGGCCGCTGGCGCCGGGTCGTCTCCCGGCAGCATGCGGGCACGATCAACCTGCGTTACCTGGCCCCGCCGCTGGCTGTCGTGGCGGTGGCAGCCGGGGCCCTGACCGGGCTGGCAGGCCTGGCGGGCCTGGCCGCGGGCGCCGCGGGCAGCTGGCCCGCCCTGCTGACACTGGGTTTTGCCGCCCCGCTGGGCTACGCCGGCGCAGTAGGCGCGGCCGCTATCCGCGCCTCGCGGCGGCTGACCCGGGCCGCCGCCGCCCGAGTGCCGCTCGCGCTGGCGACCATGCACATGTGCTGGGGCAGCGGGTTCCTGACCAGCCCGCGCCGCCTGGTGCCCGGCGGCCCGCGGCACGCATCCTGACATGGCCAGGCACCCGTCGCTTGTCACCGTCGGACAGGCACGGCACCCGTTCCACTGCTCGTTCTGCCAGGGAAACCTGTTCCAGGACCGGGAGATACTGCTCAACACCACCGGCGCTGAGCTGTTCAACCTCGGCTGGGCCAATCAGTCGGCCACGGGCCTGATCTGCGTCCGCTGCGGATACGTACATACGTTCATGTCGGACGCGATCGAGTTGTGGAAGGCGGACGGCGGATACCCGCCTGCAGGCGCCTGACGGAGCGGCTGCGGCAGCGGGCCGGGCCGGCGGGGGACCTGAGCCGTTCCCGATATGCGGGCAGTATGCCTCAGGACGGCGGCTCGGGGATATCAAGCAGCGCCTGGGCGATCGCCAGGTCGGCCGGGTAGGTGATCTTGAGATTGCGCTCGCTACCCAGGACCGCGTGGATGGGCACGCCCGGCAGGTACCGCAGCACGACGCCGCAGTCGTCGGTAGCGGCCCGAGCCGCGAAGTCGGGGTCGGCCGCGGCTAGCTCGTAAGCGTGGCTGATCAGCGACAGCCGGAAGCCCTGCGGGGTCTGGCAGCGAGCCAGCGAATCCCGCGGCAGTATCCGGGCGAATGTCGCATCGTCGAGCTGGACGATCGTGTCGGAGGAGGGTACCACCACGCCGACCGCGTCCCAGCTGTCCAGCGCGGCGATGCAGGCCGCGATGATGCCCTGGCCGACAAGCGGCCTGGCCGCATCGTGGAACAGCACCTTCCAGTCCTGGCCGGGCTCTGCCGCCTCCGCCCTGGCCCTGAGCCAGGCGATCGCGTGCTGAGTCGAATCGGTCCTGGCAGTGCCGCCTGCGATCACGTCCGCCAGCCCGGCCGCATCCCGCAGCTGCGCCCTGACCCGCCGGGTGAGTTCGGCCGCTGTCACCACCAGTACCTCGTCCACGTCCTGCGCCTGGCTGAAGGCCTGTACGCAGCGCTCGAGCAGGGTGACGCCGCCAAGATGCTGCAGCTGCTTAGGCAGGCTCGAGCCGAACCGGAGCCCAGTCCCGCCAGCCAGTACCACTGCCACTGTGCGCATGGCCGGACCTTACCCGGCCCATGCTGAGGTGCTGGCATCCGCCGCGGCCCGGTCGGTGGCTGACGGGTGTCTGCCTAGGTGGACCGGTGGCGGCGTCAGTACGCTTGGTAGCACTCTTCCTACGTATCGTCAGAATGATCGTCAGTTCGGAGGATGAGATCGTCGCTGGACTGAACGGGCGGGACGCCGACGGACACGCGAGCCCGGCTGCCGCGGGCCAGGCCGAGCAATCCGGGTCCGCGCCAGGGGCTGGCCGGCTGCCCTCGCCCATGGCTGGACCCGCTGCCGCCGCGATGCTGCCCAGCATGGGGGCGATCGCCGAGCCCATCGAGACCGAGGGCAGCTACACCGTATCTGCCGGGGCCGAAGGAGTTGTCGCACCGAGCCTGCTCACGGATGCGGGCCGGCTCCTTGCCATCTGGGCGCGGGGCCGGTCGCTGCGGCCGAGCTCGGTCTGCGGCATCTCGGTGGCGCTCGCGCTGTGCGCGGCGGGCTGGTTCAGCGCCGGGACCCGCGCCGACAACATCCGCGGAGCGGCGGCCCTGTGGGTCGGCTACCTGGCGGTAATCGCAGGCCGCAAGATGGCTAGCTGGCCGCCGGCCCGCCAGCCGCGCGGCCGGGGTGTCGCGGTGTCCAACGCGAGCCAGATCGCCGGGATCAGATGGCTGGCGCTGCTGGCCTGGCGCATGTCCGAATGCGCGATCTACGCCGGCCTGGCCGTTGGTGCGGCCGCCGAGCGATGGGGCGGGGTCTGGGTACTGGGCATAGCGGTGCTCGGCCTGGTCGCGGTCAGGGACCTGATGACCGCCATGGGCCGGCCCGGCCCAGGCGGGCCGCGCGAGTCGGGAGAGCCGGAGCACGGGCTGCTGCGACGGGGCGCCGACATGTTCCTCACGATGCCAGCCGGCGGCCGTGTGCTCCTCATCGGAGTCGTAGCCCCGGCCTGGGGCTGCCGCGCGGCGCTGCTGGCGCTGATCGACTGGGGAATCATCGCGATCGGCTACGGACTGGCCGGCCAGGCGGGGTCACAGACCAGGTCGCGAGGGCCGGACGCCGAGCAGGACGCTGGGCCGGGCGCCCAGCCGGACGCTAGGCTGGACGCTGAGCTCCAGGAGTCCGCTGGTCATCTGAGCGGATCGGCGAACAGACGGCGCGGCAGGCTGCGCGGCCGCCGCGGCCGCAGGGACGCCGACGGGGCCGGCAGTGAGACCGCCAGGCAGACCGATGACCGGCCGGGCCGGGCTGACCCGCTCGGCACGAGCGGGCTCGTGGTGCTGTTGCGGCCAGGCTGGGACACCGACGACGAGCCGGGCGATGAACCGGCCCTGGCGGCCGACGCGGGCCGCGGCGCCGACCGGGATCTGGTGGTCGATACGCTGCCAGACTTGGCCCTGAGCCCAGGGCCGCAACCGGTGGCGGCACAGGGTCCGCAAGCCGCGGCGGACATCGGGCCGGAGGATGAAGCCGAGACGATGCCCATCGAGATCTCTGGCGCGCTGCTAGCCGCGGAGGCCGAGGCCGCGCTGGCCATGGAGGCAGGCACGGCCCGGCGGGCCCCGACCTCAGCTGGCCGCGGCGCTGGCACCGAGGACTCCCGCGCGGCCGTGCCGGGGCTGTCGCAGGCAGGCGCGACGATAATCCGGCTACGCGACGACGGCATGCTGGCTCGCCAGATCGGCCGCGTGGCCAGGGGGAACCTGCTGCCCCTCCCGCCCGCGGTGCTCGCGCTTGCGGCGACCGCGGCGCAGACCTATCTCGGGCTGCACAGCCTGCCGAGCATCCTGCTCTTGACCCCGCCCCTGATCATGCTCCTGGCGGCGCCGGGCTCAAGCCATCCGCACGCCGGCCGGCTCGACTGGCTGGTGCCCGCGGTGCTGCTTGGCTGGCAGTTCCTCTACCTCGGTGCCATCGGGCTAGCGGAGGCAGTGCCAGGGCCCGTCGTCTTCGCCCTGGGTGCCGTTCTTCTGCTCCGCTACGCCGACCTGGCCTGTCCGGACAGGCCGGTGGTGCTCGCTGCGTCGGTGCTGCCCGGTGAGCCCGCTCATGAGCGCGGCATCGCGCTCGGGTGGGAAGGCCGGATGCTGTTCATTGGCGCCGGGGTGGCGGTCGGGATCGGTACGTTCGCCTACCTGGCCATGACGGCGTATCTTGGGGTGCTCATCTGCGCGAAAATCGTCACGAGCTGCCTCACAAGCTGCCTCGGGCTCCGGGAGGGAGACGGCCGGTGATCGGCTTGGTGCTGGCGGCTGGTGCGGGACGTCGGCTCCGCCCCGAGACTGACCATCTGCCGAAGACTTTGCTGCCGGTGGCGGGTGACCGCACCATCCTCGACATCGGGCTGCGCAACCTCGCGGCTGCCGGCCTTACCGACATCGTCGTGGTCGTCGGCTACGCTGCCGAAGCCGTCGCTGACCGAGTTCCCGACCTGGAGCAGCGGCACGGCGTGGCGCTTGAACTGGTCTACAACAACCGGGCCGAGGAGTGGAACAACGCTTACTCGCTCTGGCTGGCGCGTGAGCATTTCAGTCCTGGCGTGCTCATGGTCAACGGCGATACCGTTCACCCGGCCAGCGTGGAGCAGGCGCTGCTGGCCGCAAGGAAGCCTGACCTCGCGGCCGATCTCGTCCTGGCCATCGACACCGTCAAAAAGCTGGCTGACGAGGAAATGAAGGTCGTGCTCAACGAGCGAGGACTGCTCGCCAGGATCACCAAGCAGATGGACCCGGCTGATGCTCACGGCGAGTACATCGGAGCGACCGTGATCGAGTCCAGGGCGGCGATAGCGCTCGCCGACGCGCTGGAGGCCACCTGGCGCCGCGATCCTGGCTTGTACTACGAGGATGGATTTCAGGAGCTGGCAGACCGGGGCGGGGCTGTCGCGGTCGAGCCCATCGGCGATGTCGAATGGGTCGAGGTCGACGATCACCGCGACCTGCTCCGGGCCAGGGAAATCGCTAGCCGCTGCTAGTCTCGCCGGTGGCTGGCCAGCGCCCCGCGGGCTCAGGCACTGGGCCTCGGTTCGCTGGCGGCCGCCACCGGCCCTGTCGTCGAGGAGAGTCATGCCGCTGCTGGCCAGGATGCTCGCCGCGCCGTTGTTTATCGAGGTGCGGCCGGGAGCGGTGGCCGACCTCGGTGGGCTTCTCGCTGACCAGCGGATCGCCAGAGAGGGCCGGGTGGCTGTCGTCGTCGGGCCGGGCCAGGGCGACAGTGTCTGCGCCGATCTGGCGATCGAGGCAGCCGAGGTGTTCCGGGTGCCCGACGGTGCCTACGCCACCGCGGTGCAGCTCGGGCAGCAGCTGCGAGCCGGGACCTTCGAGGCCGTGGCCGGCATCGGCGGCGGCCGCACGATCGACGTCACCAAGTTCGCAGCGCACATGGCGGGCATCCCCATGGTGGCCGTCGCCACCAGCCTGGCTCATGACGGCATCTGCTCGCCGATGAGCACCCTTCAGCACGAGTCAGGCCCTGGCTCCTATGGAGTGGTGATGCCGACCGCCGTGCTGGTCGACCTGGACCGGGTGCGGGCCGCGCCGGCCGCCCTGTCGACGGCGGGCATCGGTGATGCGGTGAGCAACCTGTCGGCCGTCGCCGACTGGGAGCTGGCCGTGGCCGACGTCGGGGAGCAGATGGACGGCCTGGCCGCCGCCATGGCCAGGTCGGCCGCCCAGGCCGTGCTGCATCAGCCGGGAGACGCCAGATCCGACGGGTTCCTCACCGTGCTGGCCGAATCACTGATCTTGTCCGGGATCTCGATGGCGGTAGCCGGCTCGAGCAGGCCTGCGAGTGGCGGCGAGCACGAGATCTTCCACGCGATCAACAAGCTGTATCCGGGCACGAGCAGCCATGGAGAGATCGCCGGCGCCGGGGCGCTGTTCTGCGCGTTCCTTCGTGAGGACCACGATCAGGCCGGTCTGATCTCGGCCTGCCTGGCCCGGCACGGCCTGCCGAGAACACCTGCCGATCTGGGCCTGTCGCAGGCCGAGTTCGTGACGGCAGTGGCCTACGCGCCGCAAACCCGGCCGGGCCGGTACACCATCCTGGAGCGTCTCGCCCTGTCCGATACCGAGATCGCGGGCCGCGTCGAGGCGTACGTCAGGGCCTACTCCGGTTAGTCACGTGCCGGGATTACCAGCGGTTCTTGGCGAACTTCCAGGCCATGAACCGGTGATCGATAACCGTCGGCGGCCCGAATTCCTTGATCAGGAACGAGCCGATCTCCGAGGTCGGCACGGCGTCGGCCACGATCGCGGCGGGATCCCACGCGCGCATCTGAGCGGCGATCGCTGCCTGCGACGGAGCCGGACCCGGGTTCGGAGTCTGGTCCCAGAGCGCGTCGATGTAGCCGGTAAGCACCGTCTCGCCTGCCCGGCCGGAGCGCGACTGACGGCCCTTGGCACTGGCGTCGATGAAGTCGCCGCCGATCATCCGCGTCGGCTCGCCATGGTCGGCGTACCAGCGCAATGGCCGGGTCTGGGCGCCGTCAGGTACCGGCACCATGAGCACCGTGGCGTTGGCTGCCAGGTGCAGCTTGGCGAACGCCCCCTGGTAACCGCCTGGCACGTGCGCGACCTGGCTCGGGCTGTAGGGAACCGGGACGAGCGGCAGCAGCGCGACCACGGCTATGCCGGTAAAGACGACGGCCTGGTTCCGCCAGGGCCTGCTACCTGATTCTTCGGTAGCGCGCCCACGCCAGCGCTTCAGCGCTTCGTCCAGGGCGAAGGCAAGGACGGCGGCAGCCGCGCCATCGGCGAGGATGCTGAGCCGGTCCGGCAGCGTGGATTTGAGCACCGGCAGGCCCTCGAGCCAGTACCAGGGCAGCAGCCGGCCGGGATACGGGCCGATTGGCTGGCCGCCGAGTGACAGCAGTTCCATGATCAGGAAGGTGCCGAACGCGACCCGGACAAGCAGCACCCGCCAGAAGTAGATCCCGGCCGCCAGGAGCAGGATGATCAGCGGAATGCCCAGGTAGCCCAGGTACTCCGGTGACGGCTGGGGGTAGTTGTTGGCAATAGTCGCCGTACCGGCGGTATGGATGACCACCTTGCCTGACGGCACGATCCACGCGTACGGGATCGTGTACAGGTGGGTCAGCTTCCCGTTGTGCGACACCACACTGTCCGCACCGCTCGAGCCGACGGCGACACCGTGGAACTGCACCCACAGGGCCCGCCCGCAGAGCAATGCGGCGACAACCGCGCCGGCACCGAGACCGACGAGCGAGCGCCGCAACTGGGCCAGCACGGCCCGTGGCCGGCTGAGGGCCAGCACCAGGAGCAGGACGACCGCGGCGATAGCGGTGTCGATCAGTGCTTCCTCGCCGATGAACAGCTGGCCCGCCGCCAGCAGGCCAAGCCATAGCCCGTTACGGATGGCGCGACCGCGGCCGGTGACGATCCGCAGCAGGGCATCTATCATGAGCGGCGGCAACATCGCGAGGACCAGATGGTAATGGCCGATCCCGGATCCGACCATGGCCGGGGAAAATCCGTAAAGCGCTCCGCCGAGTGCCGCCGCGGTGATACTCGCGCCCCAGCGGCGCAGCACGAAATACAGGCTCGCCGCGGACCCCGCGAACCCAATCACCAGCAGGATGTTCAGGGTCACCTGCGGTCCCGCTATCAATGTGACCGGAGACATGATTACGCCGGGCAACAACAGCGAGGTGTTCCACATTAGGTTGACGGAGTGCGGGGCGTTCATAGCGCTCGTCACCAGGGCAGGCAAGTGGAGGTGGACGATCGCCTGCTCGCTGTAGCGGATGAACCAGCTCATCTGGTCCACGTCATGGGGATCGCCGCTTTGTGCGAGGCCAGCCGGGTCGGTCCACAGCCTGGCCGTCAGGTAGATCGCGCCAACCAGGTAGCAGGTCAGCACGACGAAAGGTGCGGGCAGTCTACGTCGTGGTCGCTTCTCCGCGGTCTCCTGCGCAGACTTGACCGCCGGCGTGGCGAGTCCCACCTCTACCTCCGTACGTCGGGCGGTCGTCAGATTCTACCGATCTGGTCAGATCGTAGCCGCAAAGATAGTCCAGGCCCGGCGCTTGGCCGACGTTAGACCCAATGCATATCCAGCGAAGAATATGAAGGTGTCTACCCGGTGTAGCAGTGGTAACCACCGGGAGAGCCACCGGGTAGTTTACGGTACGGTCATTTGCGTCTGGGCTGACCGTCCTTAAGATCTGCTCGGCGCTGCGATCTGTGAAACCAGGTGTGGCCCAGAACCTGGGCTCAGGCGGGCGGCAGCCTTGGCGCCAGCTTGCAGAGGGGGAACACGTGCAGGAGACGCGGCTTCGCAAAAGGCCGGAGGGCGCTGGCAGCACGGCCAGGCAGACCCGGTTCGGGCCGGACAGCCTGGTCTGGCTGTTCGCAGTCTCGGCGCTCTTCCTGCTCGCGCAGATGCTGCCCGCGCTGCTAAGGCTCCCCCTCGGCGCGGACGAGATCACCTACATCGCCCGCAGTAGCGCCCAGCACTCCGGTGTCTACCTGCCGCCGGTGCACGGGCACGGCGCCGGGCTGCTGGCGGCCCCCGTCACCCTGCTGACCACCTCACTGCTGGCGCTGCGGATCTGGATGGCCGTGCTGTCCGCCGTGGCGCTGCTGCTTTCCCTGCTGTGCTGGCGCGGGCTGCGGCCATCATGGGTGCTGGCGCTGGGCGGATTCATCTTCGGCAGCCTCGCGATAACCCAGCTCAGCGGGGTCCAGGTCTATCCGGACTTGTGGGCCGGCTTCGGGGCGCTGGCCATAACCGGACTTCTGCTGCAGTCAGTCGGCGGCAGGATGCGGCCCAAGGTCGTCCTCCCGCTGATCGCGTTCGTGGCCTTCTTCGTGGTCTTGCTCCGGCCGCAGAACATCATCTTTGTTCTCGGCCCGACCTTTGTAGCCCCGCTGGTGGTGCGGGGCTGGCGAGAGCCCAGGGTGCTGATCGCCATGATCGTGGGCATGGCGGCCGGCACGCTTGAGTGGGCCGCCGAGGCGTCGTTGTGGTTCGGCGGCCTGTTCAGCCGGGTCCAGCTGGCCGGGCAGGAGCCACCGAAGTTCAGCCTCAACTTCTCGCTCGTCATGCAGGCAAAGGTGCTGAGCGGTCCCTGGTACTGCCAGTCCAACAGCGGCTGCCCGGACTGGAACTATCCGGTCCTGCTCCTGTGGTGGCTGGCGCTGCTCGGCCTGGTCGGGCTGGGCCTGTACGCAGCCTGGCGCTCGCCGGCTAAGGCCTCGTCGGTACTGGCGGTCGTGACCGGGGCCTGGGCCGCGGCGTGCTACATCCTATTCGTGCCGTTCGGGGCACCCAGGTACCTGCTGCCGACCTGGGCGCTGTTCGCCATCGTCGCCGCGGACGGGATCGTCTGGCTGGCCACCGTGCCGAAGTGGAAGACCATCGGGATCGCGCTGGCGTCGGTCTTCTTGCTGGCCGGCGTCGTGACTCAGCACCTCGTACTGGTCCGCGAGACCGCGAACGAGGCCTCGGTGCGGCCGTTCATCGGCAAGGCCGATGTGCTGATCAAGGCCGGCATCAGGCCGCCATGCATGATCTTCTCACCGTCCGTGGCCTACTACGTAGGCTGCACTGCCCCGTGGACTGTCGATTCGAGGGACATAGGCAAGACCGAGAAGTGGCTACTCAAGCGCTTGCCGGGCGGGGTGAAGGCCTTTCACGAGATTCACGTGCCAGGGCCAGTGCCGAACGTCTGGGTCAGGCGCTGACCGCCCGGCTCAGGTGCCGCCGTGCGGCCCGGCGAAGGCCTTGCTGTCGCCGCAGATGTTCGCGCCGCCGGTGATCCCGCCGTACTTCTTGGCCAGGTTCCCAGGCCCGTGGGGCGGGCTTGGCGACGGGCCGGCGGAGGCTGCGGGCGCCGCGGTGGCGGAGGCTGCGGACGCCGCGGTGGCGGAGGCTGAGGACGCCGCGCGGCTGGCGGGCACCGCGGACCTGGCCGGCGCAACAGGGCTGGCGGACGAAGCGGACCTGGCGGTCCTGCTCTTGCTTACGGTTCTCGGGAGCGCGCGATCGTGCGCTATCGAGCTGAATAGCTGGGCATCGCTTGGCGGCCACGCTACCCAGTTGGGATCTGGCTGGTAGGCCACCGTGGGCAGCTCGATGAACTGCACGGACCCGGCATGGACGCCGCGCAGGCTCGCCACGATGTGGATCATCGTGGACAGGTTCAGGCCGGTATCTGTCGTCATCGAGCGAGCCACGTCGGTGACCACCGACAGCAGCTTCGCCGGATTGGACAGCAGGTCGGTACGCTCGACTCCCTGCAGGACAGACGCCATCAGGAACTGGTCGCGCTGGATCCGCTGCAGGTCAGAGCCCTCGCCTATATATCTGGCCCGCCAGAAGGCGAGCGCCTCGGCGCCCCACACATGATGTCGGCCAGGAGTCAGGTGCAGCTTCGACAACGGGTCGTTGATCGCGAACGGCAGGCAGATGTTCACCCCGCCGATGTCGTCGATGACGTGCTCGAACCCGGTGAAGTTGAGCTCGATGAAGTGATCGATTCGCAGCCGAGTCGTCTGCTCGACGGTCTTCCAGAGGCAGCCAGGCCCGCCGCTGGCGAAGGTGGCGTTGATCTGCTCGACCTGGCCTGGCCGGGCGGCCTGGCCGGGCGTGCCAGCCTCGGCCGGGCAGGACAGGATCGGCACTACAGAGTCGCGCGGGATGCTGAGCACGATCGCGCCACGCCCGTTTGGGGCGATATGCAGGACAATGACGGTGTCTGAGCGCTGGCCTGTGATCCCGCTGCCGAACCTCCTGTTCGCTCCGGACCTGGTGTCCGAGCCGATTACCAGGATGTTCATCGCGGTGGTGAACTTCGGCGGTCGCTTGCCGAGACCGGTGACCTGTACGCGGTCGATGCTGTCCCAGACCGACCTGAACTTCAGGTACGCCGTGATCGATACGGCTACCAGGCAGATGGCCAGGGCCGCCGCTAGCCAGCCAAGGACGCGCATCCTGGCCGAGCCCGTTCCCGTTCTGGGCGGCCGATAGTAGGACGGAGGCTGCGCCTGCCGTTCCCGCACGCCCCCGTTGCCTGCGAATTCGCCACCGCTGTCGCCCATGATCCTCGAACCTGGTCCCTGCCCACGGACCGGTCAGGTAACCTCACCCAGGCTTAGCGAGGAGTCAGAAAACGCCTACCGTGGGCGCCCGCGATCTCTCTGGGGAACGGGTCAGGCACGCCTGGCCGCGGACCTGCGCTAGCTGCCGTCCGGGCCGGAGAAAACGCTAGAATCACTACAGATCCCCACGTTTCCGTTGATACCGCCGTACTGGTTGACCAGGTTCTGTGTCCCGGTGCTCGCGCCCGGACTGGCGGTCGGGCCGGGACTGGCGGTCGGGCTGGGACCCGCGGAACTCCTCAGCGCGGTGAACGTCGAGCCCAGGATCAACTCGACTGTTCCCGGATCCAGGTTCGGGGCCAGCCGGAGCCGGACATGGCTGACGAGGTGGGCCAGGGTCCTGGCGGCCGGGAGGCTCGCCGGGCTGGGGTACTCGATCACGGAATCGGTGTAGTCGGGGCTGGCGGCGTCGGCAGGCTGGCCGACCACACTGAAGCCGCGGCTGGCCAGGCTGGCGGATGCCGAGGCGGCAAGGCCGGAGATGGTCGACCCGTTCAGGACTCGAACGTGCACGTCCGCAGGGCTGACGCTCGCCAGTACCGGCGGGCTGTGGGGGCTGCCTGACTTCGCGGACTTGCCGGCCCTGGGCAGCCTGGTGTCGTGCGCGATGGCGGCGAACAGGCTGGTCGACTGCGGCTGCGCGAACTGGACCCAGTTGAGCGGGTTGCCAGGATAGGGCACCGTCGGGACCTCGATGAAGTGCACCGCCTCGGTGGCGAGCCCGCGCAAGGTCTCCGCTATCGACAGCAGCCGGCCAGCACTGAGCTGGGTATCGGTGGCGATGTAGTGGTTGCGGGTGAGGTCGGTGATGACCGTGTACATCTTGCTAGGGCTGCTGAGCAGGCCACTGTGCTCGATGCCCTGCAGGACTGAAGCCATCAGAAACTGGTCGCGCTGAATGCGCTGCAGGTCAGAACCCTCGCCGATGTAGCGAGCCCGCCAGAACGCGAGGGCCTCTTTGCCGTACACATGATGCCTGCCCGCGGATAGGTCCAGGCCGGACAGGACATTGTCGACGGCCACGGGCAGGCACACGTTGACCCCGCCGATGTCATCGATGACATGCTCAAACCCGGTGAAGGTGAGCTCGATGAAGTCGTTGATGCGGATGCCGGTGGTCTGCTCGATCGTCTCCCAGAGGCAGCCGGGCCCGCCGTAGGCGAACGTGGCGTTGACCTGCTCCACGTCGCCGGCCGGCTGAGCGGTCTGGCCGGACGATCCGTCCTCCGGCGCGCAGTTCAGAATCGGAACGACGGAGTCCCTGGGGAAGCTGAGCACCACGACCTGATGCGCGCCCGGCGCTATGTGCACGACCATGATGGTGTCTGAGCGCTGTCCCTGGACCTGCGCGCCGAACTTCTTGTTCGAGCCGGCCCGCGAATCGGACCCGATCAGCAGGATGTTCATCGCATTCGGGTCGAGCGGCGGCCGCGTGGGGCCGTGGGCCAGATCGGGGAGCACGTTGATCCGGGTGATGCCATTCCAGTCGGTCCGGAAGCTGAGGTAAGCGACGAGCGATCCTGTGACTAGAACCACAGCGACGAAAATCGCGAAGCCGCCAAGGACCAGCGCTCGGGTCGAGTACCTGCGCGTCTGCGAATCCCGGCCGAGTCCCATCCCTGCCCTCCGGGCGAGATTTACCCGATTAGAGCATGATTAACCCGACCATTCGCCGCCAATGTTAGGAGCCATTCCTGAACGAAGGCGTGCCTGGCCGCGGGCTGGCCGGGGCCGGGCGGGGCCTGGCCGGGGCCGGGCGGGGCCTGGCCGAGGTCCAGGCCGGGCTATCCGCCGTCAGGCCCGGAAAATGCCTGCTGGTCGCTGCAGATATTGACGTTCCCGCTGATGCCGCCGTAGGTGCTGGCCAGATTCTGAATGCTGGCTTGCGGTGTCGCCGTCTTGAGCCCGGTAAATGCGGAGCCAAGGATCAGGTGCACCGTGGCGGAAGTCAGCTGCGAGTCCTGCTCCAGTTCGACGCTGCCGCCGATCTGGTCGGCCAGAGTCTGCGCGGCTGGTACGTCGGCGGCCGTGGCGTACTCGATCATCGAGTCGGTGTAGGTGTCCGTATCGGCGTTCGCGGCCTGCCCGACTACGTCGAAACCGCGTGAGCTCAGGCTGCTGGCCGTGCTCGCCGCCAGGCCCGAAGTGGTGGAGCCGTTGTAGACAGCGACCTGTACCTGTGACGGGTTGAGGACGACGGCTTTCTTTGTCTTCTTTTTGGCCTTGCCCTTGGCTGCGTTTGCGGCCTTCGGCAGCTTGGTGTCATGCGCGATCGCGCCAAAAAGACTGTCGGCCTGCGGCTGTACCCACTGCACCCAGGCGGAGTTATTGACATAGGTTGTCCACGGCACCTCGACGAACTGCACCGCTCCGGTTGCCATACCGTGCATGGCCTCGGCGATCTGCAGCAATCTCGAGGGCGTCAGCTGGCTATCCGTGGTGACGAAGCCGTGTCCGGTCAGCGCGTCTATCACGCTGAGGATCTTGCGGGGGTTGCTGAGCAGCCCGCTGTGCTCGATGCCCTGCAGCAGCGAGGCCATCAGGAACTGGTCGCGCTGGATCCGCTGCGGATCATCACCCTCGCCCAGGCCTTCCCTGGTGCGCCAGAAGGCAAGTGCCTGCTTGCCATAGACGTGGTGCTTGCCCGCAGAAAGGTCCAGGCCAGAAATGGGGTCGTCGACGGCTTCTGGCAGGCAGACGTTGACGCCGCCCAGCGCATCGATGGCGCGCTTGAAGCCGATGAAGGTGAGCTCGATGAAGTCGTTGATATGGATGCCGGTAGTTTGCTCGATCGTTTTCCACAGGCAGCCTGGCCCGCCGTAGGCGAACGTAGAGTTAATCTGCTCGACGTCACCAGCCGGCTGAGCGGTCTGGCCGGTGGTGCCGGCCTCGGGGGCGCAGTTCAGGATCGGAACGACGGAGTCGCGCGGAATGCTCAGCACCACAACCTGGTGCGCCCCGGGCGCGATGTGCACGAGCATGTCGGTGTCCGACCGGGCACCTGAGATGTTGGTGCGGCCGCCGATGGACCCGTTGACTCCGGCGCGGCTGTCAGATCCTATGAGCAAGAGGTTGATCGCATGCGGGTCGACAGGCGGCCGCTTGCCGCTGAGGTCGGCCGACACGTTGATGCGGTTGATCCCGTCCCACACCGTGCGGTACTTCATGTAGACCGCAAGCGACCCGCCCGCGAACACGACGGCGACCAGGATCGCCAGCGAGCCCAGCACCAGGCTCGTCGTCGAGTGCTGATGCCATGGTCGGCGGCGTCGCGATCTGGGTCTAGCAGACCGCCGGGGCCTAGCCCGCGGCGGACCTTCGGAATCGCCGAAACGGCTCATCGTTCCTCGAGGATCTCGTGTCGACGGCGTCGGGCGGTACCTAGCCGATAGGTTGCCGCCAATGGTACGTGCAGTTAGCAGGCGGTTTCGCCTCAGTAGGTAAACAACCGGGCAGTGCGTCTGTTAGCACTGCCCTCGGCGCCACTCGGGCCCGGCGCTGCGGCGCCACTCGGCGCAGGTTGCCGCCATAAGGGCAGCCATCGCCTGCCCGGCCCGCGCCAGTTCTGCCCCGCAGGTCAGTCGGGCCTATCGGTTCGCTAGCTAAACATCAGTTCGGGACTGCGACCTGGCACCTCTACAGTTGACCGGTGCGCCCCACTGACCGCCCAAACGGCGCTGCCGGCAGCGAGCAGCAGCCTTCCGCGCCGGAGCTGGCAGGCGACGACGGGTCGGACCAGCTGACCAGCCTGGCGTCGCCGCCCGGCGACTCGCAGCCGGCTGCGGGAGCTAGCAAGGAGCAGACCGACCGACCGCGGCGCCACGCGGCTGCCGGCAAGACCTCAGCATGCCGCCGGGCAGCAGCGGCTACGGGCACGGCGCTGGCCTCGGTCGGCCGGACGCTTGCCCCGGTCGGCCGGGCGCTGGCCCCGGTCGGCCGGGCGCTTGCCCCGGTCGGCAGGCCGGTGGCTCGGGGCTGGCGCCGCATGCGGCCCGCGCGCGCCGGAGTGGTCGGCAGCGCTCGGCCGACCGGGGCCGATGCGGCCGGACTAGCACTCGCGCAACTGACCGTGCTCCCGGCAGTACTCATCGTGGCGTGGCTGGTGCCGGGTCTGCCGCTGCTGCTCGGCGGCAGCTTCCTGCCGGTGCCCATGCTCCTGATATCGGTGCCGCTGGCGGCCGCGCTGACGGTGAACGGGCTGCGCTCCATGCCGGCTAGCTGGCCCCGGCTGGGCGGCGGGGATCGGCCGGCTAGGGCCTGGACAACCTGGTTCGGGCTGCTGAGCACGGTCGCCGTGGTGGCCGGGCTGATGGCCTGGCAGCTGCGGGAGGCATCGGAGTCAGTCATCGTGGTGCGGGACGCGGGTACCTACCTGCAGGCCGGCTACTGGATAGCTCAGCACGGCTCACTGCCGATCCCGGAGATGCTGAAGGCATTTGGCGGGCCCCATCCTGGCCTGAGCTTCACCAGCATCGGCTTCCTTGCTCATGGCACGTCGATCTACCCTGCCGTCACCTCCGGCATGCCGATGTTGCTGGCGGCCGGGTTCTGGGCGCACGGAGTCACCGGTGCCGGAGCCGTCGGCCCGATCCTGGGCGCGCTCGCGGCGCTTAGCTTCGCGGGGCTGGTGGCAAGGCTCGCCGGTCCTCAGTGGGCTCCCGCGGGTGCGCTGATCCTCGGCCTGAGCCTGCCGGAGCAATACATCAGCCGGTCGACCCTGAGCGAAACCGCACTGCAGGTCCTGCTATTCGGCGGGCTCTGCTTGCTGGCTGACTCGCTGATCACACGCTCCGCGACGATCCCGAGTGGCAATGCGCCGGCAACGAGCAGCCTCGCCCCGGCAGCGGACGCTGCGTCAGTGCCGGCCGCGGACGGTGCGTCAGCCCATGACACGGTCGAGCTCGGCCGGCCGGGACATCGCCGGGCAGTCGTGCTGACCGCCTGTCCGAGCTCTTGCTTCGGCTGGGGACGCCGGCCGACTGGGTGGCCTGGCTGACTCCGCAGCGGGCGCTGGCTGCCCTGGCCGGGCTTGCGCTGGGATTCGGCGTGCTGGTGAGCCTAGATGACCTGCTGTACCTGCTCCCTGTCATCCCCTTCTGCGCAATCCTGTTCATCGGGCGCCGGCCACAGGCGACCCCGTTCCTATCCGGATTCATTCTGGGAGCGGTCTACGGCGGGGTTGGCACGTTCTTGCTCGACCGCCCCTTCGCCGACACTGTCGGCCAGACGGTTGCGATCGCCGGGGTCGCTGCCGTCTGGCTGATCGCACTGGCGGTACTCATCGGGCAGCTGGCCCGCTTGGCTTCGGTGCGCAGAGTCGTGCCCAGGCTGCTAGCCAGGATGCCGCTGCGCTGGCTGCCCGAGCTTGGCGCCCTGATCGCTGCCGCCGTGCTGATTGGCTTCGCAGTGCGACCCTATGTCCAGACCGTTCATGGCCGCCAGAGTGCCGCAGTGTCTCGCTTCATCGCCTCGCTGCAGCGCCTGCAGGGCCTGCCGGTGAACCCGACACGGCTGTATTCAGAGCAGACGCTTTACTGGGTAATCTGGTACATCGGGCTGCCAACCGTCCTGCTGGGCGGCTTCGGCATCGTGCTGCTAGTCCGCCGCTGCCTGCGCGCGCTGCTGACCTGGCGTGACCCAGACCGAAGCTGGCGGATCTGGGGGCTGCCGCTGGCCATTTTCTGCGCCGGGTCTGCCGTGGTCCTGTGGCGGCCGGACATCGTGCCAGATCAGCCGTGGGCTAGCCGGCGACTAGTGGTCGTGGCTCTGCCGACGATGATCATGGGCGCGCTCTGGGCTGCCTCGTGGCTCGCGGTCCGGGCACGGAGCCGCGGTGCACGGCCAGTAACGGCAGCGGTCGTAGGGCTGTTCTGCGTCACGGCGATGCTGGTGCCGACGGTATCCACGACCTTCGGCCTCGGCCTCAGCCACGCAGGGAAGTCCGGCGGACTGCAGCCAGTGGCGCAGGGAATGGCCTTGCGGCGGACCGGGGCCGGCCAGATCGAGGCGGTCACCGAGCTTTGCGCTCAGATCCCCCGCAGGGCGTCGGTGGTAATCGTCGACAGCGTCACCGCAGGGCAGTTCGGGCAGCTGATCAGGGGCATGTGCGGGGTGCCAGTTGGCTCAATGGTCGGCCAGCCGGTCGGCGCTGTGGACAGGGTTCTCAGTGCTATCTCGGCGGCCGGCCGACGGCCAATTCTGCTGGCATCCACAGGGCGGCGCGCTGCTCAGTTCGGCGGCACGCCGGTTCGCATCATCGACCTGGTCACGACCGGCGATCCGCACGAGCTGATCCAGCTGCCGACGGCTCCGACCAAAGTCCGGTATGTGATCTGGATGACAGCGCCGACAGCATCGGCGTTCGGCGCCTGATCGTCAGGGCGCAAGACCCTGGCGCGCTGCGAGGTCGACCTCCGCTATGGGCTGCCATTGCCAGCTGTTCCCTACCCGGTGCTGTGCTACCAGGCTCGCCGATCCGATTGTGGCGACCGTCGCGGGCAGGCGTCGGCCGAGTGCGGCAATTATCGGATCGGCAGGACCGGCTGCACTGCTGTAGGCCACCGAGATGTGCGGCAGCCACGGGTCAGTGTCAGTGCGGCCCTGGCAGCCAGCCGCCAGCGTCGCCGCGCGCACTGCATCGAGGACCGGCGTCAGGGCATCGAGCGGCTCAACCGGAAGCACGACTGCCTCAGGGTGGTAGAAGACCCGGCGGACAGTGACCGGAATGGGAGCGATGTCGGCGAGCCTGTGCCGGGCATCGGTGATCATGAGCCCCACCTGTTCCTGGCTGACCTCGTCGGCGAAACCAACTACAAGCGTGGTCAGGTGCAGCCATGCTGACGGAACGATGTCGAGGTTCGGCAGCCCTTCGAGCCTGCGCTGAACCACGCTGGCGAGGGCAAGAATCTCCGGCTGATCATGGAACAAGATGTGCCAGTGGTAGATCGTGCGGCTCGGTCGTTGCGACCAGTGGTCAGCCATCTGCGTCGGGAGCGGGCTCATGAGTCCTCCGGAGGTCTTGGCTGTCAGCCCGGGCCTTAATTTGCCACCGGCACCCAGGCCCCATACAGTTGGGTACTGCGACGCGGGGTGGAGCAGTTCGGTAGCTCGCTGGGCTCATAACCCAGAGGTCGCAGGTTCAAATCCTGCCCCCGCTACTAGGAAGTAGCAGGTCAGAGGCCTGATCGCCGGAGATGGCGGTCGGGCCTTGATCTTTGTGGCAGCAAAATGGCAGCAGGATCCGGCCCTACAGGCTGGTCGCCGACGGCAATGTACGGCATGAAATGGCATCGTGGCGTCTCTGCGGCCTCCGTCGCCAGAGCCGGGACCGTCGGCCTTGAAGCCTGGGCTGGCGCGACTCTCTCAAGGTCGGTAGCGCCCGTTCAAATCCGGTCGGGGCTACGCGAGAAGTAGCAGGTCAATGCCCTCATCGCTGGGACTAGCGGTCAGGCTCTGATCATCCGCCCGTCGTTCGGCCCAGGGCGACCCGTGGAAGCGCAGCGAGTCGGTCATGGGCCGGTCGGCTGCTGCCCATCGGCAAAGTAGGCGAATGCCAGCCATAGGCTGATCGTCGGCAGGTCCGGCTCGTCAGGACGGCGTCCGGTCAGGGTCGCGAGGCGGCACCACAGAGAGACCCAGTCGTAGGCCTCCACGCTGGGCGCGCAGCGCACGCACGCAGGCCACGCGGAGTGCGAAGTTACAACCTCGGCCTGCCGGGCCTCAGTGACTGGCGGTCCTAGGCCCGGCGCGAACGCGATGCCCTGGATCGATACGACGTGATCGCGCGGCATGTCCGGGCACCAGGCGAAGGTATGACCGCGATACTCGGCGTACTGCCAGCGGAACGGCTTGCAGCTGAATATGCGCGGTGGAGCATTCGCGTCGGCTTCGGGACAGCCGCAGAACTCGCACCGGTTCCATGAGAAGTATCCGAACAGCTTGAACAGCGGCACCATGCCGGGGTTCGGCGCGCCATGGTCAGCGCGCTCGCCTAGCTTGTCCCAGTCATGGGCGCTGACCAGTGGCGCGCAAGCAGGACAGGCTGCCCATGCGCCGGTCATCACCTCGGTGTGCCCCTCCGGCTTCGCGCCGGGCGGCGGCACTACGAGGTCGGCGAGGAGACCCGTCTCCTGGCCGGTCCGAGCATCGGTCATCCAGGCGTCGATCGCGTCGACATGCTGCTCGGGACACCAGATCATCGTCGTCCCGTCGACGACAACGGACTTGACCGTGTACGTCGAGCAGCCGAACATGCGTGGTGCGACCTCCAGGGGCAGCTGGCAGAAATCACATTTGGCGTTCGTCGAGCCCGCGTGGCGTAACGCCACTTCCCTGCGGTTACTCATCATGCTGGTCTCCCTGCCTGGCGAACCGCGGTCCCTATGAGCATCGCATGCACGTACGACAGTGAAGCGGAGACTTATCGTGGCTACGCAGCTCAGGCGAGCGGCGTGACCGAGGTCGGCGCCGGGCAGCAGGTCCGGATCCATCCATCGATGAGGTGATCGCGGCCCCTGCGGGTGCCGCGGCCCCGGCCAGACCGCCGCGCGCGACCAGCAAGCGGCAGAGTTCGCCCGGCACAAGTTCGGTAGCATCGCCGTCGGCGACGCCGACAGCTAGTCTTCGCTGGCTCGCGCGGCGACACCCTGAGCGCTGCCTTGCATGCCGAAGACCCGGCCGACCGCTGGTGGCCCTTTCCGGCCGTGTGAGGCTAAGGAAGTGCACGGAATCGCGGCGCTCACGGCGCGCTGTAGCCATCCGCAAGCGGACCGGGTGACGGGTACGTGCTGCCCGATTACTGGATCAGCACGCTCGCGCGACACGTCGTGGCGTTCTGGCTGGGCGGCATGAGCAGGTCGGCCACAGTCATGATTCCCAGCAGTGACGGCGTCGGATCATCGAGGCCGGAAAATTCAGCCGGTATCCATACGCTGGCCGATCAGCTCGACCAGAGCGGTCGCACCCAGGCGGAACACAGTCGCCGTTACGACATCGAACCGCAACGGCAGCGGCGCGGAGGATCAGGGCCTTTGTGGCTGCACATAGAGTACCAAATCTGCGACCCTAAGGGCTTTACGGTTGTGTTATTGCTACCTAGCCGAGCTCGTCGCATGCTGGTTGTCCTCGCTCCGTGGCTGGGCAGCTCCGCGAAGCGATCGTTTTCTATAAAGTTTCAAATATGCTACTCTAAAGCTGTTAGGGTTGCAGAAGAAGAACCTTGGGAGTTCCATGGCGGCGTCGAGGACACCGATCGCGGTGGCTAACGGCCAGCGGCGCATCGGTGAGGAACTCGGTACGTGGCGGCGATTGCGGCGGCTGACGGCCGCTCAGGTCGCGGACCGGGCCGGGGTGTCACGCCATACCGTCATGCGGTTGGAGAACGGTCAGGGCGCCAGCATGGAAAGCGTCCTGAGGGTGGCCCGAGCGCTAGGGGTGCTTGACTCGCTAGTGGCGGCGCTTGACCCGTATGCGACAGACGAGGGTCGTCTCCGGTCGGAGGAGGCGCTGCCTGAGCGGGTGCGCCCGCCAAGGCCGGGGCAAAGGCCGTGAGCGACGTCGAGGTCTATGTCGCGGTCGGCGAACAGAATCTTCTGGCCGGTCGGATGTATCCTCACCGCCGCCGCGGAATCGAGTCGGCCAGCTTCGTCTACAACGACAGATACCTTGCGGACCCAGGCGCCTACGCCTTGGACCCGGGGCTGCCGCTGGTGACCGGCACGCTGCAGACACCCGTCGGCCGTGCGCTATTCGGTGCGTTCGCCGACAGTTCACCAGACCGATGGGGACGGACGCTGATCCAGCGCGCCGAGCGAGCCCGGGCCAAAGCCGCAGCAACGGCCCCACGCTCGATGAGTGAGGTCGACCTGCTGCTCGGCGTCCGAGACGACCTCCGACAGGGAGCGCTGCGGTTCCGACTCAGCGAGCAAGGCCCCTTCCTCGCGACCGAGGAGTCAGGGGTTCCCGCCCTCACGGATCTTCCAGCGCTGCTTGACATTGCAGCGCGTGCCGAAAGGGATACCGCCGACTACGAAGACCTCAGGCGGCTGGTGCGAGCGGGCAGTTCCCTGGGCGGCGCACGTCCCAAGGCGCATGTCCTGGACGCTGCCGGCCGTGTGGCGATTGCCAAGTTCCCCAGCGACAGCTCGGATACCTGGAACGTGATGGCATGGGAAAAGGTGGCCCTTGACCTGGCACGAGACGCGGGGGTGATGGTCTCCGACTCTCAATTGGTTCGCATCGGGGACCGGAACGTGCTTGTCATTGACCGGTTCGATCGCCGCGGCACAGCCCGTATCGGCTACGCCAGCGCGATGACGATGCTTGAGGCCAGCGACGGCGACCAGCGCAGCTACCTCGAAATCGCGGAAGTGATCGAGCAACGGTCCACGGCGGTGGCGGCGGAGTTGCGCCAGCTATGGCGCCGGATAGCTTTTTCAATCCTGATTTCCAACACCGATGACCACCTCCGCAACCACGGGTTTCTGCACGAGCGCGGCGATTCGTGGATGCTATCGCCGGCCTTTGACCTCAACCCCAACCCGCAATCTGGTTCGAAGGACCTCAGCACCGCCATCGACTACACGGATACGCGTGCGAGCGTGGATGCCCTGATGAGTGTCGCTGCCTACTTCCGCCTGGAAGCCAGCGATGCACTCGAAGTCCTGGCCGAGGTCACGCGAGCGGTAGCGCGATGGCGCACCGTCGCGAAGTCCCACGGGCTACTGCAACAGGACCTGGACGCCATGGAGCCAGCGTTCGAGCATGCCGAAGGTGAGCGAGCCCGAGCACTCACAAAGATCCGGTCTGCTCGCTCTAGCTGACCGGCTTGCGTGAGGCTGGTGTGCTGCCAGAGGACGTCAAACGCTCCTTCCGTCGCCCGTACAGCCTGGCCGTAGCCGCTGCTCGCTGTCTAACGATTACGGACAGGCAGGCCAGGTGCCGGACCGGGTTGAACAGTGCCAGACTGCGCTCATAACCCAGAGGTCGCAGGTTCAAGTCCTGCCCCCGCTACCAAGTAAGTGCAGATCAGAGGCCGGGAGGACATCCGCCGGGCCTTTCTGATGCCCAGGCAGAGCCTGTTTGTGCACGGATTTGTGCACGGGGACCCGTAGATCACGAGGCATCGGCCGGGTCTGGCGGCTGGCATTCATGGCTCTGCTCGACCGGCGAGGCCAGCATCGGGGCCCTCGTGCGCTCAGCCCTCGCCGCTTCCCGCGATGGCGTCGCCCATCCCGACTTCCGGAACGACCCAGAGCCAGGCCTTCTGATGCCTAGGCAAAGCTTGTTTGTGCACGGATTTGTGCACGGTGACCGGTAGATCACGACGCATCGGCCGGGTCTGGCGGCCGGTGATCATGGCTCTGCTCGACCGGCGAGGCCAGCATTCCGCCCAAGATCAGCTCTGCGAGCGTCGGCGCTACTTGGCGCTGAACCTCCAGGTCAGTCTGCACATATTGGCGCATGGTGAGTGCCACGTCAGCGTGCCCGATCCGCTCGCTCAGCGCTTTCCAGTCGACCTTTGCGTCGCGCCCAGCCGTCGCCTAGCTGTGCCGGACATCATGACGACGGATCTTCGGGAGACCCCCGGCCTCGACCAACTTGCCGAATCGCCTCGTGATCGTGTCCGGGTGCGGCGGGCGTCCGTCTTCCCAGCAGAACAGCAGACCATGATCCTTGTAGCCAAGGCCGAACTCGGCGCGCTCTGTCGCCAGAGGCAGATTTCTGGGCCCAGCCGTCCGCGCGTCATGTAAGTACTAGCCACTGGCTGCCGTCGATCAGCTCGCGCGCCGCGTCCAGGTGACCCGCGTGGCAGGCGGTCTCGGCAATCACGTGCAGCAAGACCTGCCGCAGGTTCTCCAGGTGAAAGCCGGACGGGAAGAAATCCGGCCACCAGGCGGGCCGGGCCTGCAGCGACGTCGTCTCGGTGATGATCTGGTCGGCCAGCGCAATCTCGCGCCGGTACAGGTCCAGCACGGCCGCGACCGGAACCTCGCTGCGCACCTGCCAGCCGTCATCGCCGAACCTGTCCGGCTCGACCTGCTCACCGGTCATGACCTGGCGGAACCAGAACCGCTCCACGTCGAGGGCGAGGTGCTGGACCAGCCCGGCGCAGGTCCAGCCCGACGGCAGCACAGGCTGCCGCAGCGCCTGCTCAGCCAGCCCGTCCAGGACGCCCAGCACATGCTCCCGCTGCCTGCTCAGGCACAACAACAGTGCCGCGCGCTCAGCGCTGTCGGCGGCGCCGTCACGTAGATCCCCGGTACGCGGCGCGGCCGCAAGGTCGGTGACGGTACTGGTGGTCATGGCCATCTCCTGTCCCGGAAAGCGGCCCGGCCGCGATGACCGGGTCACTTCCACGACGAACCTGAACCGGCCAGATGGACACCTGCGGGCACCGGAAAAGTGCTGAACGGCATGCACGTTAGGCGGCGACTGGATCATGATGCCCGCACTGCCTCCCAGGCTGACAGCTCCGGATTGTTCGCTCGCTCGTGGGATATACGTGGGCTTAGCGCAAGGATCCGGCCCGACGCTCACGGTTGAGTCCGACGAGCACTACGAGTCCTGGCAGATCAACGCCGACGACGGCTTGTTGATGGTCTGCACGTCAGGCGGAAACCTGGCGATCTGGTATCAGCCCGCCAACACGTGAGCCGAGGCCGGATCCTGCGCTGGCGGCCCAGGGTCGGTGAGGAGTTACCGGGCACGGGCTGCGACCTCCGTGCCGAAACGGGTCAGCGCCGTGACGGCGGCAGGCCGGGCTCGTCCATCAGCAGTGCGGCGGCGCGGTTGGCGTCATCCCAGGTGTACCAATCCAGCGTGCGTAGTTAGGCGGAGAGAGCCTTGCGCGAACAAGTACAGCTAACTGAGGCGGTGTCGACCGTGCGCCAGATATGCACGTCGATCGAGGCCCGTAGGCGGCCATCCAGGCATGTTGAGGACTGTGCACCCGAGAGGTCCGTTAGAGGCCGTCCACCGCAGACTGCAGGGCGGGTCCCGCGGTTCTGCGGTTCCGGCGCCAGCTGGCCCAGCCGCGGCCGACGCCGTAGGACAGCGCGCCGAGGATGCCGACGAAGAAGCCGACGGGCCAGTTGTACTGATAGGACAGTGCGATCGCAGCCCACACCGTGGCCAGTGCGACCAGCACGGACAGCAGCATGGCCAGCACAGGCCGGCTGGTGAGGGAGCGGGCGGCGGCCGGCGGCCCGATCATCAGGCTGAAGATGAGCAGAGCGCCGACCACGGGCACGGTCATGGCGGTGGCCAGTGCGACCACGATGAGGAAGTACATTTCGATCCGGTGGCTGCGGATGCCTTTAGCCTCGGCTATTTCCGGGACAATCGAGGAGAGCATCAGCGGCCGGTAGATGGCCGCGACCGCGGCGATGCAGGCGATGCCGAGTCCGGCGACGGGCAGGATCTCGGTCGAGCTTACGCCGAGGATCTCGCCGAAGAGCAGGGAGTAGATCTCCGGTTCGTATTCGGTGGTCCTGGACAGGAACGCGGCGCCGAGGGCAAGCATCATGACCAGGGCGAGCGCGGTGGCGACGTCGTGGCGGCTGCGGCGGCCCAGTGCTCCGATGCCGAGCGCGCCGAGCAGGGAGAAGACGGCTAGGCCGGCGAGCGTGCTGATGCCGATCAGGCTGGCGCCTGCGGCGCCGGCGAAGGCGCCCTTGGGGATGGCGTGGGCTGGGAACGCCGAGCCGCGCAGCACGACGAAGTACCCGACCACGCCGGCGACGACGGCAACGATCGTCGCAGTGGTCCAGGCGTTCATCATGAAGCCCGAGAACATGCGCTATCCCTCCTCGCTACGAGTGCCCGGCTCATGCGGCGACGTTGTCATGCTCGGCAGCCTGTACAAGACCGGCCGGCGCCGTGCGGCTGTCGGGACGGCGGATCACGGCCAGCCCCGAGGCGAGGTAGGCAGAGAAGACGACGGCGACGATGAAGAAGCTGACTGGCAGGCCGAGGTGGGCCGATCCCCAGTAGTAGCTGTCGTAGGCCAGCAGGACGCCGAGCCAGGTGGCGAGCACGCCGATAACGCACGCCAGGCCGAGGGCCCTGGACACTCGCTTGGTTAGCCGAAGCGCGGTAGCGGCCGGGCCGATCAGCAGGGCGGTCGACAAGATCGCCCCGATGGCCAGGGATGACAGCCCGACTGAGACGGCCAGGGCGATCATGTACCCGGCGCCGACCAGCCGGACTGGTACGCCACGAGCGGCGGCGATGTCGGGGTTCACGGTACTGAGCAGGAGCGGCCGTCCGATGACGGCCAGGGCGGCGAGCGCGATCGCGCCGAGAATGATCACGGCGGGGATGGTGCCACTGGTGGTGGTGAAGATGGAGCCGAACAGGATCTGCTGGGTGGCGCCGGTCGTGGCTCCTGTGGTGCTGGTGAGGTAGAGGAACAGGGCGGACAGGCCGATGGCGGCACCGAGTACGATGCCGGTGGCCAGGTCCCGGCCGCGCAGCCGCCGGACGCCGATCAGGTCCATCACCCCCGCGCCGATGATGCCGAGGCCGACGAATCCGGCCACCGGGCTGAGTCCGATGAGTAGCGCGCCTGATCCGCCAGCAGCTGACACGTCGCCGAGGGCGTGCCCCGCGAACGACTGACCGCGGATGACGGTGAAGACGCCGGTGATGGCCGAGACGATGGCGACGATGCCCCCGATCACGGCGGCCGTATGGACCTGGGCGCTGCCGAAGAATCCGGGCTCGAAGATCGCTGTGTAGAGCTGGTGCATGGCGGTCAGCGTGCCTGCGGGGCGTCCATCGCGGGCAGTGCCGTGCTGTCGGTGCCGCCCGGCCCGGCTACCACCAGCACGCGGCCATGCACGCGCAGCACCTCGACGTGGTGCCCGTATAGCTTGCTCAGGACCTCGGTCGTGACAACCTCATCCGCGGGCCCGCTGGCGGCGCGGCCGCGGGCCAGGTAGACGACGCGGTCCATGACCGGCAGCAGCGGGTTCATCTCGTGTGCGGACAGCAGCACGGCGATCTGCTGCTCGCGGGCGATGCGGGCGAGCAGGCTGATGATCTCCTGCCCGCTGCGCAGGTCCAGGTTGGCCAGCGGCTCATCCAGCAGCAGCAGCCGGGGGCGGCTGATCAGCGCCTGCGCGATCAGCACCCGCTGCTGCTCGCCGCCGGACAGGTTCCCGACCCGGGCATCAGCGAACCGCTCGGCGTCGACCGCGTGCAGCATCTCGCGGACCGCCTGGTCGCGCTGGCGGGATGGCAGCCGGATGCCGTACCGGCTGCCATCTATCCCCAGCGCGACCAGGTCTCTGGCCCGCATCGGCATGTCCGGGTCGAGCAGGACTTTCTGCGGAACGTAGCCGACAGGCTGAGCGCGCAGGGACCGCGGCCGGCCGAGCACGGTGACCTGGCCGCTGCCGGGTCGCTGCAGGCCGAGGATGACGCGCAGCAGCGTGGTCTTGCCGGCCCCGTTGGGTCCGATCAGCCCGGTGAACTCGCCGGCCCGGATGGTGCAGCTCACCTCATCGAGGATCTGCCGGCCCGACAGCGACACGCTGACGCAGTCAACCTTGAGGATCTCCGCCGGCATCCCGCCGTCCTGTGCCAGGTCTGTCATCACTGCCTCATCCGCGATCACTGGTCGTCCGCGCTCACAGCTTCTGAGTGGAGATCTTGTCAGCTACCGCCTTGGTCAGTGCGTTCACCTCGGCGAGCATCCACGACTGGTAGTCGTATCCCGGCGTGGGCATCGTCTCGTACACGCCGACTACGGGTACCCCGGCGTTGAGCGCCGTCTGCTTGATCGATTCGGTGAGCGAGTCGACGACCTGCTGGTTGTAGCAGAAGACCTTCGCCTGGTGCTTGGTGAAGAAGCCGTTTTCCAGCGCGATGTCCTCAGGCGAGGGATCGACGCCATTCATGATGTCGGCCTGGAACGCGAACGGGGTCAGGTTGTCGGTACCGGCGGCCTGCAGCATGTAGTCCGCGACCGGCTCGGTGGTCGCGACCGTGGTACCCGGGTATTTCGCCTTGAACGCTGCGATGGCATTGAACCAGGGGATGAGCGAGGCGTCGAACTTCTTCAGGTTGGCCTGGAAGAACGCCTTGTGCGCGGGCAGCATGGCGGACAGGTCGTCGGCCATCGCCTTGGCCGCCGCCGGCATCGTCTTCGGGCTGTACCACAGGTGTGGGTTCGGGGTGTCATCCGGGAGCCCGAGAAGGTCTTGGACGACGATGACCTTGCGCTTAGCGTTCGGCGAGGCCGACTCGATCTTGTTCATGAAGGTGTCATAGCCCACGCCGTTCTGCACGATCAGCTGTGCCGCGCTGACCTCCTCGGCGACCTGAGGGCTGGCCTCGAAGGTGTGCGGGTCGGTGTTGGGGTTGTTGAGGATCGAGGACACGTGCACGTACTGGCCGCCGATCTGGCTCAGCACGTTGGCGTACTCGTTCTCGGCGCCGATGGCGTTAATGGCAGTCGTGCCATTAGCGGTGTCCGTGGTGCCGGCGCTGCTGCCGCAGCCCGCGGCCGCGAGCGACAGCGCTGCCAGTGCGCCGGCCAGTACAGTGCCCTGCCGCGCCCGGGTCAGCCGGCGGGCTGGCCCGCCCGGATTCGTGAAGTTCATAGAATGAACATAGTCTGAGACTGAGTCTCAATGCAAGCTGAAGTCTGGCGCGTCCTGTAGACGGGCATGGGAGGGAAGACCGCCGCGGGCGGCACCGCTCCAGGGTGGTAGTTGCATAAACAGATCGGAATGTGTTTATATGAAGCGTGTCAGCGCAGACGAAGGCGTACGAGGCGGCCGGGGAACTGCTGAAGGTGCTGGCCGCGCCGGCCAGGCTGGCCATTGTGACCGAGCTGGCCGGCCAGCCGCGATTCGTGCACGAGCTGGTCGACCTGCTGGGGATGAGCCAGCCGCTGGTCTCCCAGCACCTGCGGATACTGCGCGGGGCCAGGCTGGTCCGGGTCGAACGCGTGGGCCGGGAGGCCGTGTACACCCTGTCCGACCAGCACGTCGCCCACATCGTCGCTGACGCCGTCCATCACAGCAAGGAGGAGCCGTGACAGCTGCCGACCACGACGCGCACATCCACCCGGAGCATGACCACGGGCCGGGCTGCGGGCATGCCGCCGCCGAGCGCGAGGGCCACACCGACTACGTCCACGATGGCCACGCGCACGCGCCGCACGACGGGCACTACGACGAGCATCCGCTGCCGCACCTGGCCCACGCCGGACACGCCCACGTGCACGGACCCGGCTGCGGGCACGAGCCGATAGCCCACGACGCCCATGTCGACTACGCCCACGACGGGCACCGGCACGCCCCAGACGGCGACCATTACGACGAGCACTAGCGCACCAGGCGATGGGTGCGCAGCCTGCCAGGTGAGAGGATTAACATGTCAGCTCAGGAGACGGCCGACGACCTGCACAGCGTCGTCGCACGCCGCCTGCGCCTGATCGACCAGCGCTACACCACCGGCCGGCGCGCGATCGTCGACCTGCTCGTCACCGCCGGCCACCCGGTGAGCATCGGCGACATCGCCGAGCGCCTGCCGCGACTCCCGCGCAGCTCCGCCTACCGGCACCTGACCGTCCTGCACGCGGCCGGACTCGTTCGGCGCGTCACCGCGAGCGATGAGTTCACCCGCTTCGAACTCGCAGAAGACCTCACCGAGCACCACCACCACCTGCTGTGCGTCAACTGCGGCAAGGTCCTCGACGTGACCCTCCCGGCCGACTTCGAACGGCAGGCAACCGAGGCCATCGCCACACTCGCCGACACCGAGGGCTTCGAGGCCCACAGCCACCGTCTGGACGTCGTCGGTCTCTGCGTCGCCTGCCGCTGACAGCGGCATCGGGCTGGCTGGGCGCGACATGGTCCGGCTGAGCTAGTGAGGTGACGGCCCGCCCCGACCCAAAGCTGCTGCGGCGTGCGGGCAGGCGCCGAGCACGACGCCCAGGTCACGAAATGCCCTGGGCCCTAGCGCTAACGCCACCACCGGCCTCGACCTGGTAAGGCGGACCGATCTGGACCTCGTCATCGGTCCAGCTCCCCAGCACGCCGGCCTCGCGGATTGGCCGGTGATCCGCGGCGGGTTTACGGCCGCCTCTGGCTATGTCACAGCCCCGGCGCGACGGCCGGCTTGCTTAACTCGCTGCCACGAACGCGGCGATGGAATCAGCTATCCCCTGGGCCGCGGAGTGACGCCAGCGCTCGTCGGTTACCTTGGCCGCATCCGCTGCATTGCGCATGTTCGCGCACTCGATGAACACCTTCGGAACCACCGACAGGTTCAGGCCGCCGAGGTCGGACCGGGGCTGGATCCCGCCAGAGCCAAGATACGTCGACAGGACCTGGCCGGTCGCCGCCGCAAAATGTGTCAGCATCGCGTCCGCGAGCCGCCGCGAGGGCCCGATGATCATGCTGTTGTCGGCGGAGGAATTCCGGACCAGCAGCGGGACGAGCACAGCGAAACCATACCCGTCCGGCGGGCCGCCGTCGGCATGGATAGAGACCGCCGCATCGGCATGCGCTCGGTTGCCGATAGCCGCCCGCTGTGTGACGCACGGGCCGTAGGCGGTCCTGCCGTTCTGGGTCAGGATCACCTTGGCGCCGGCCGTCCGCAAGATCTCCCTGGCCCGCCTTGCGACGTCCAGGGTGAAGTCGAATTCCGGGTACCCGGCGTCAGTTTCGGCGCCCACCGTGTCGCAGGCCTTCAGGAAACCGCCGGCATTCACCAGCGCGTCGATCTGCGCGACGTGGCCAGGGTTATTCGGATTGTGACCAGGATCGATCACGATCACCTTGCCCGCGAGCGGTCCGGCGGGCACCGTCGGCTCGGCGGCAGCCGCCGCTGGTGAAAGCTTGTCCGCCGCGGGAGCCGGGCGTGCCCGCGTTCCCGCACGCGCTCGTGTCGCGCGCCCGGTCAGCTGGTCGGCGATCTCGGCTCCGGCGGGAATCAGAACGCCGAACGCAGCCCCCGCCCACAGGAATCGGCGCCGGCTCACCGCCGCGGACTCAGCGTGCCGATGCTTGCCGCCATCCTTGGTGGGCATATCAGCTCCTTGCAGAGACTCCGATTGTGGCACCAGATCGGCTACCTGCGCGGGTTCGGCGCTGTCTGGCCGTCAACACCGGCAAGAGGCGCACGACTGGTCGGCGAGGACAGCATGGCATCGAAAGATGTTGATGGTGCCGGCCGACGGCCGCTGGCGGCAAGAGTGCGTCCTAGCGACTCGCGCTGGTTAACCGTGCCGTCCCGGCTGTCAGCGAATTGGCGGAGATCCGGAGAAATGCTTTCCGACACCGACGGCCGCGCTTGCTGTGATCTGTCCCGCGCGACCCGCCAACGAGAAGCACGGGCCTAGGTTTACGCTCGGATCGAGTGTCGTGGGAGAAGCACGGTTGCGGCAGAGGGACGAGCGGTCAGCTGGGGCAGGCATGATCTGTGGATATGGCGGCTGGCCGGGGACGGGTCTGCCCGGATTCGGCATCCGGACGACGCGCCGAGTGCGAACAGCCGTCTTGTACGCCATGTTCGTGACCGTCGCGGTGGTAGTGACCGCGTGCGGCACTGCCGCACCGGCTGCCGGCCCGCTCAGATACGAGGTTCGCGCCACGACCATTGGCGGCCTGGGAAAGATACTGGCCGACGGTGCGGGCTTCACCCTCTACATGTATGCACCGGATCATCGCGGGCCCTCGACGTGCTCGCGTGTCTGCGCGGATGCCTGGCCGCCTCTGCTGCTGCCTAAGGGAGTCGTCCGGCCAGTGGCCGGCCCTGGGATAAACCCGGCTCTACTGGGGACGGCCAAGCGCGCTGACGGCGCACTGCAGGTGACCTACAACAAGTGGCCGCTGTACCTCTGGCAGGGAGATGGGGCTCCAGGGCAGGCGACCGGCCAGGCAGACGACATGGGCCTGTGGTACGTGCTGTCGGTGACTGGCTCTGTCGACCACGGCACACCTACCTCGTAGGCACGGCGCCAGGCGCGCCAGGCCTTCCCGGATTTGTCGAGTTCAGGATGGACGGAAAAGCCAGGCCGTACGAGCACTCCGGGTCTGCCTCGCGCTGCTGAGGTTCGGAACGCCGATAAGGCAGCTCATCTAGATCAGGGCGTTCCTGGCGCGGTGACGGTTGCTTCGACAGTGACCCGTCCGGCGTTGCGGAATGTAAAGGTCAGCGGCAGCATCTGGCCGAACGTCAGGGTTGCTGGGTTGATGAGCACGATGTCGCTGCCGAAGGGGCTGAGGGAGAGCGTCGCGTGGGCCGGGATTGCCAGCCTCGGCAGCAGGCGACCGGGGCCAGTGGCTGTGCCGTTGTGCTGGATGAGCTCGATGCGTCGTGCGGCTGGGCTGGTCACGGACAGGAGCTGATCAGCGCCGCTGAGATTGATCAGGGTCAGGTAGGTAACGGCTCGCCCGCCGGTGCTGGCGGGCATGGCGACGGCGGCGGAGCTGACCTCGATCCGCACCCTGGTGATGGTGCCCCCGCCGCCGCCGATGACGTAGGAGGCCAGCAGCACGAGCAGGACGGCAGCGCACGCGACCGGGGCGAGCGCGGCTACCGCCAGTTCGCGGAGCCCGGCACGCGGCGCTGTTCCTGCCGTAGTCATCGTGGTGCCTTCGGCTCGCCGCCGGGTTCTGCTGGCCTGGGCACGGTTACCCGGCGCGGCTTGAACCGGCGCAGCAGCAGGCTGTTAGAGACCACGATCAGCGAGCTGGTCGCCATGGCGATCCCGGCGAACAGCGGCTTGAGATAGCCGAGCGCCGCGAGCGGGATGGCGAACAGGTTGTAGCCGAATGCCCAGGCGAGGTTGAGGCGGATGACCGACCGGGTGGCCTTGGCGAGCTGTATGGCGTCGGAGATGCTGCCCGGGTCGCCGCTGACCAGGGTAAGGTCCGCGGCACCGATGGCGGCGTCGGTGCCGGTGCCGATCGCTACGCCGAGGTCGGCCTGGGCCAGCGCAGCGGCGTCGTTGACGCCGTCGCCGACCATCGCGACCGGGACTCCGCTGGCCTGCAGTTCGCCGACTGCACGGGCCTTGCCTGCCGGGCTGAAGCCGGCGAACACGTTCTCGGCTGGGATGCCCAGCTGCGCGGCGACCGCGTCGGCGACCCGCTTGTTGTCTCCGGTGATCAGCATGGGCAGCAGTCCCAGGCTCCGGATGCCGGCGACGGCGGCGGCGCTGCCCGGCCTGATGACGTCGCCGATCTCGAAGACTGCGCGTGCCTGCCCGTCCCAGCCGGCCAGGATCGCGGTCCGGCCGTCGTCTCCGGCCTTATCGACCGCCCGGTCCAGCTCGCGGGGGACGGCCAGGTGCGACTCGGCGAAGAGCTGCGGGCTGCCGACGGTGACGGTCCGGCCGCCTGCGGTTCCCTGCACACCGGCTCCGGGCAGGCTGGTGAATCCCGTCACCGCGGGCAGGGCGCCGAGCCTGCTGGCCGCCTCCGCGGCGACGGCCCGGCCGATCGGGTGCTCGGAGCCATCCTCCACGGCCCCGGCGAGCAGCAGGATTTCTTTCTCTTCCGTCCCGTCTGCTGTGGTGATCTGGTGCACGGCCATGCTGCCGGTAGTCAGGGTGCCGGTCTTGTCGAGGACGACCGCGCGGATCCGGCCGGCTCGTTCCAGCGCCTGCGCGCTCTTCACCAGGATTCCTAGCTCAGCGCCCCGGCCGAGCCCGGCTAGCAGTGCGGTGGGTGTGGCGAGGCCCAGCGCGCAGGGGCAGGCAACGACCAGGACGGCGACGGCGTTGCTCCAGGCCGCGGCGGCGGGCATGCCAACGCCCGCCCAGAAGCCGAGGGTGACGACGGCGAGGCTGATCACGCTGGGCACGAACACTGCGGCGACCTTGTCGGCGAGGCGCTGCGCCCCGGCCTTGGTGGCCAGCGCCTGGCTGACGAGCAGTGCGATCTGCGCCAGGAGTGTGTCTGAGCCGACCCGGGTGGCGCGGACCACGAGGCGGCCGCTCATGTTCACGGTGGCGCCGGTGACCTCGTCGCCGGGACCGATTTCAGCGGGCATCGATTCGCCCGTCATCAGGGAGCTGTCGACGGCTGAGCTGCCTTCCAGCACTACTCCGTCGGTCGCGATCTTCTCCCCTGGCCGCACTACGAACCGTTCGCCGACGACGAGTGTCTCAACGGCGACCAGCTGCTCCGCGCCGTCCCGCAGCACCGCGACTGTCTTGGCGCCGAGCCCGGCCAACGTCGTGAGCGCGGCGCCCGACCGGCTCTTGGCGCGCGCTTCCAGGTACCGGCCGGCCAGCACGGCCGCGGTTACTCCTGCGCATGCCTCGAAATACACAGCGTCGCTGCTGACTGGACCGAGCGCAAAGCTGAACGGCATCCGCATACCCAGGTTGCCCGCACCGCCGAACAGCAGCGCATACAGCGACCAGCCGAACGACGCGGCAACGCCGAGGCTGACCAGCGTGTCCATCGTCGCGGCGCCATGACCGAGGCCCAGCCACGCCGCGCGATGCAGCGGCCACGCGCCCCACACCGCCACCGGGCCGGCGAGGAGCAGGCTCACCCACTGCCAGCCAGGGAACTGTGCGGCGGGAACCATGGCCAGCAGAATCGTCGCGACCGCCAGCGGCACGCAGACCGCCAGCCGCCGACCCAGCATTCCCGTCGGGCCGCCCGCGCCCGGATCAACCTCATCGGGCGTGGAGGCCGCGGGGTGCGCGGTGTAGCCCGCTGCCTCGATCACGCTGACGAGATCGGCCGTATCGTGGCCACCCGCGGCGGTGACGTAGGCCCGTTCGGTGGCATAACTGACCGTCGCGGTCACCCCGTCTAGCCGGTTCAGCTGCCGCTCGATCCTTCCCGCGCACGAACTGCAGGTCATCCCGCCGACGATCAGCTCGACGAGCCCGCCGGTGACGGTGCTGGTATTGCTCATCGCCGCTGATGGGAAGGCGGCGGTGCGCCGGAGCCCCCCATGTTCATGGAACTGCCGCCTGAATGCAGGTAGCTGACGTTCACCGGCCCGAGATGGTGGCCAACTGCGTACGCGCCGCCGAAAAGGGCTGCGAGCAGTAGCACGAAACCCGCGAGCCTGGCCTGCGCGCTCACTGGTCAACTCCTCGCGCAGCCCAGCACATGGCGCCGATAGGATTCAAGACCCTTGCAGCGCGGCGTGTGCAGGTCATCTTCGTCACTCCTTGCCGCCGGAGGCTGGCTTCGCTCGCATGCATTGTGCCACCGTCAGCTAGGAAGCCGGAGCCGATGTCCTGCAAGTGCGGCGCTGCGCAACTGAGCATCGCAGTGCAGCCTGGCGGCCCGGCTACGAAATCCCGTGCGCCCACCAGTTAAACCATAAGTTCGGGGACCGTTTTGGTGAGCTCATCGCGGGTCGCTTCCGTTACCTTGCGTAACTAGCAGGAGTCGGCGCAGAGGTTAGCCAGCGCTGCCGAAGGGGCATCGATATACCCCGGCAGGGTTTCCTTCATACCCCCAGGCAGTTTAGTGAATACTGTAGTGGGGTTTCTTCGATACCTGCTCGGGGTTTAGCGGGAGCGAAAGTTTTGCCGAATGCCATCCGTTTAATTAAAGGCAGAGCTTGTGCTGGTAAGCGTCATGCCCTTAGTGTCATCGCACTGAAATCTCTTAAGCCGGCGCGCGCTGCCGCGCGATGCCCAGCACAAGGCGAAAGGGACATCCATGACAGTCGGGGCTACCGATGCGCATACCGCGGTCAGGTGGCTGCGCAGCGTCGGCGTGGTCCGCGAAGAGCGCTGGACGGCGCCGGATGTCCGGCGGTGGCTCCAGCTGGGGCTGGCGTTCATCTGGCTACTGGATGCGGTGCTGCAGTTCCAGTCGTTCATGTTCAGTAAGGGTTTCGCCCAGATGCTCGCAGGGACGGGGCCAGGTAATCCGGCCGTCATCGCCGATCCTATTAGCTGGTCTGCCGGAGTCATTAGTGATCACGGGACCGCGACCAACGCGGTCTTCGCAGTCATCCAACTGCTGATCGGCCTGGGGATCGCGTGGCGTCCCACACTCAGGCTTGCACTCGGCGCCTCCGTCATATGGGCGCTGGGCGTGTGGTGGTTCGGGGAAGGACTCGGCGGGATCCTGAATGGCGCCGGGAGCCCGGCCAACGGCGCGCCCGGGGCAGTGATCATCTACGCGCTGCTCGCGGTGCTGCTGTGGCCCGGACAGCGTGAGCGTCCGGCTTGGTTCGCCGCGGGCAGGTTCACCGGAGCAGCCATCGCTCGAGTACTGTGGCTGGTGCTGTGGGGCAGCCTCGCTTTCATGGCGCTGCTGCCCGCGACGCGGGCGCCCAAGGCGCTGAGCGGGATGATCTCCGGGATGGCATCCGGCCAGCCCAGCTGGCTCGCCGGTCTCGATAACCATCTGGCCGCTTTCCTTGCAAACCGTGGCCCGGCTGCGGCCCTGGTCCTCGCGATCGCCCTCGCGGTCGTCGCGGTAGGCGTTTACCTACCCCGCCCCGCGGCGCGGGCGATGATCGTGCTGGCGATCGTGACAGCCGCGGTCATCTGGATCGCCGAAGGCCTGGGCGGGATCCTGACCGGCGGCGGCACCGATCCTAACTCCGGCCTGCTGCTGGCGCTGCTCGCGCTGGCCTACTGGCCGCTCGCTGACGGCCGCCCGGCCGCAGTCACGTCAGAATCGGCCTGAGGGAGCCTGGCATGGCGGGACAGCCGTGGCTCGCGGACACGTTCGCGGGCATCATGATCCTTACGGCGGCCTATTGCGTGAGCCGGCTGGTGGTTGCCTGGCGGCAGCACCGGCCGACCGACTATCAGGTCGACGGCGTGCACGTCCTGATGGGCATCGCGATGGCCGGGATGCTGGTGCCGCGTCTGAGGGTGTTCTGGGCTGGCGGGTGGGAGATCGTTTTCGGAGTCGCCACAGTGTGGTTTGCGTGGCTGACGATCCGCGAGCGGCGCAGCCAGGCCCATGGCAACCGCCGTTTGGGTCATCACTTCCAGCACATTCTGGCCTGTGGCGCGACGCTGTACATGTTCCTGGCGGTGACCGCTGTCAAGGCCGCTGATGGCGGATCAGGCATGAGCGGGATGGCTGGCGGCGCCGCGCACTTCCCCACGCTGGCGCTCTTGTTTGCCTTCGGGCTGTTCGGTTACGTGGTCTGGACCGCGGACCGGCTTCCGGGCCTGGCCACGGTCGCCGCTTTCGCGGCGCGCGCGATGCCGGTGCCCGTACTCGCCGGAGCCGCCGCCGGACCTTCCGGGGCAAAACCGGTCGGCCAGAGCACTCTGCCGGACGATGTCCAGGCGCCGTCCGGACGAGCTATGGCAGTACCGGTGTCGCCGCGGCTGGCCGCATGCTGCGAGATCGCCATGGGCGTGACCATGGGCTACATGCTGATCCTGATGCTCTGAGCGCTTAAAACCGGGCCGCGCGGCAACCTGCCGTAGGCGGGTGGTGGGGGACTTCTGTCCGCTGGCACGAAAACTAAGCCCAGGCTAGCCGGCTATCGCGTAGCCCGCCGCCTCGACGGCAGCTCGCAGGGCGCCGAGGTCCGGTGCCGGCTCGGCGGTGATCGTGACCTGGCCAGATTTCACGTCGACCTCGACCAAAGACACGCCCGCGATGCCGATGATTTCAGCGCGCACCGCGCTCGCGCAGTGCTCGCAGCTCATGCCCGTGACGGCAATGACGCTACGGTCCATGCAGGCATGGTACCGGGTCTAGGCCTGCGGGTAACGTGACCCTGGCCGCACCCACTAGCATTCCGGGCAAGCGGGCATGGTGCTGCTGCCCGGTGGCTTGGCGGATGAAGGGTGGGCCGGGATATTGTCGCCTGCGCTCGCTGATGGACTGCCCGAGACGATGAAGTTCGAGCTCTCGGTTCAGGGCATGACGTGCGCTGCATGTGCTGCGCGGGTTGAGAAGAAGCTGAACAGTCTGGACGGCGTCCGCGCGTCGGTGAATTTTGCGACCGAGCGGGCTAGCATCACCGCCTCGCCTGGCATCATCTCGTCGGCGCTGATCCTGGCGATCGAGCAGGTCGGCTACTCGGCCGCTGACGCCAGTCCGGTGGCTGGACCAACCGTCCATGGCGGCCGCAGTCACGACGACGTGCGTGTCGCGTACCTGCGGCGGCGGCTGATCGTGGCGCTGGCATTCTTCGTGCCGCTGAGTGACTTGTCGGTGCAGCTGTCGCTGTTCCCTGCGTTCCGGTTTCCGGGCTGGCAGTGGGTGCTGGTGGCGCTGGCCGCGCCGGTGGCGGGCTGGGCGGCGTGGCCGTTCCATGCTGCGGCGCTGAAGAACGCGCGGCACGGCTCGGCGTCGATGGACACGCTGGTGTCGCTGGGGATCGCCGCTGCGTGCGGCTGGTCGGTGTACGCGATGTTCGTACTGGACGCCGGGCAGGCCAGGGTGAGCGCCCTCCAGCTGCTGGTTCATGGTTCCGGCGGCGGGATCTACCTGGAGGTTGCGGCGTCTGTCACGACGTTTTTGCTGGCCGGCCGGTGGTATGAGGCGCGGGCCCGCCGCGACGCCGGGGATGCGATGCGGGAGCTGGCTGCGGCCGGGGCGAGGGACGCCTGCGTGCTGGACGCAGACGGGACCGAGCGCAGGGTGCCGGTCGCGCAGCTGCGGCCGGGTGACCGGTTCGTGGCCCGTCCGGGGGAGGCGATCGCCGCCGACGGCGTGGTCGAGTTCGGCGAGTCGGCGGTGGACAGCAGCATGATGACCGGCGAGTCGGTGCCCGCCGAGATCGCTCAGGGCGGGACGGTGACCGCGGGCACCGTGGTGGTGAGCGGTCGGCTGGTCATCGCAGCTACCCGCACTGGTGATGACACGCAGCTAGCGCACCTGATCGCCCTGGTGGAGCGTGCGCAGGCAGACAAGTCAGCCGTCCAGCGAGTGGCAGACCGGATCTGCGGCGTGTTCGTGCCGGCGGTGCTGGCGGCCGCAGCGTTGACCCTGGCTGGCTGGCTGGCGGCCGGAGCCCCCGCGGAGCGCGGGTTCAGCGCCGCCCTGGCCGTGCTGATCATCGCCTGCCCGTGTGCGCTGGGGCTGGCGACTCCGGCCGCGCTGGTCGTGGCGTGCGGGCGGGGGGCCCAGCTTGGCATCTTCATCAAGGGCTATCAGGCGCTGGAGGCTTCCCGCAGCGTGGACACCGTGCTGCTGGACAAGACCGGGACCATAACGACCGGGGTCATGGCTGTGACCGGGGTGGAACCAGCGCCAGGCACCAGCCGGGAGGTGTTGCTGCGCCGGCTGGGCGCGGTCGAGGATGCCTCCGGACACCCGGTTGCAGCGGCGGTCAGCTCGTTCGCGCGGACGGAACTGGGGCAGCTGCCCCAGGCGGCCGGCTTCGGAACGCTGCCCGGCCTCGGTGTCGGCGGTCTAGTGGACAGCGTCGAGGTGGTAGCCGGGCGGGAAAAGCTGTTTCGCGATCGCGGGCTCACCGTCCCCGAGGTCCTGGCGTGCCGGTGCGCCGAATGGGAGCGGGCTGGCCGCACGGTGTTGCTGGCAGGCTGGGACGGGCAGGCCCGCGGCGCGGTTGCTGTCGCCGACACGATCAAGCCGTCGGCCGCAACGGCGGTGGCGGCGCTACGGCGACTCGGATTGCGCACGGTGCTGCTGACCGGCGACAGCAACGTCGTCGCGCGGGCGATCGGCGCCGAGGCCGGCATCGATGAAGTGATCGCCGGGGCGCTGCCAGGCGATAAGGCCGCTGTCGTCCGGGAATTGCAGGCGCAGGGCAGCCGGGTCGCGATGGCCGGCGACGGGATCAACGACGGGCCCGCGCTGGCCGCGGCCGACCTGGGGCTGGCCCTCGGGTCGGGCACCGACGTCGCGATCAGCGCCGCGGACCTGATCTTGCTGCGCGACGACCTGGCGGTTGTGCCAGAGGCGATCGGCCTGGCCAGGGCCACTCTGGCTGTGATCCGCCGCAACCTGGCCTGGGCGTTCGGTTACAACATCGCCGCGATCCCGCTGGCGGCCGCCGGATTCCTCAACCCGCTGATAGCCGGGGCAGCGATGGCGGCCTCGTCGGCGTTCGTTGTGGCCAACAGCGTCCGGCTGCGGCGGTTCGGCGAGAGCAGGCCGCCCAACACTGCCCCGCAGCCAGCTGCTCTCGGCGGCGAGCTCCTAGACCAGCTGAGCGAGGCCTATGAGGAAGACGCCTCGTGTCCGGGATGAATCGATTTCGGGGTGAATGTCCAACGCACTAAGGGCAAGGCGTGGCCCGCCACTGAGTGGCCGTCCGCGCCTTAGGACTCACCTGGCTTGCGGGGGTGAAGTCGGCGGACAGGGCTGCATCATCGAGGTAGCGGGCCATGGGTCGCGACCAGGCGGTCGCGTTCGGCGATGACACCATTCGCCCAGGACGTACGTATCACCCTCAGGCCGATCGTCATGCTCCGGTGCCCTGACCTCAGCCTGGGATGACGGCACTGCTGAGTGAGCCGGGTCGCCGGAGTACGATCACTGGCGCACGGCCAGGTAGCGCGTGAGGTGATCGATCACCGCACGCGCATCATCCTCGGCACCCCAAATGAACGAGGACTTGCGCCGTCGCAGCACCGGCAGCCCCAGCGCGTACAGTCCTGGGCTGTCGACAACGCCGCCCTCGTGGCGCAGCTGGCCCTTCGCGTCGACTACGGGCACGTCGAGCCATCCGTAATCGGGCCGGAAACCCGTCGCCCACACGATCGCGCGGATCTCGCCACTTCGCAGGTCAAGCTGCAACCGCGTTGACTCGGGTGCGCGTGTCGGCGCGAAGCGCCTGGGAGGATCGACCGCAGGGTCGCATCCGTGCGTCCTAGCCCACTCGTCGAACGTGTCGAGCAGGCGCCCCATCTTGAGGTCCGCGAGCGAGAAGACGTTGCGCAGGCCACCGGAGAACAGCGCGTGGCCGTCCCGGACAGCTGCCCAGCGGCCCGCCAGTTCGACGCCGATCGAGGTGAGCGCGTTGAGGTCGAGTGTCGTCCGCTCAGGAGTGCCGACGAGCTGGGGCGAGGGCAGCCGCCGGGCCCTCGTGAGGTCGTCGATCTCGTCGTACCGCTGATCCCACAAGCCCGACGCGTCCATCCACCACAGCACATCGCGTCCGCGGTACGTGCGCGGCAACCGCACGTGCTCTCCTACCGAGAGGGTCACTGGCCGGCCTGACCGCTGCAGCTCGGCTGCTAGCTGCGCGCCTGTAGCCGACGCTCCCACGACGAGGACGCCGCCATCGGGGAGTTTGGCGGGGTCGCGGTAGTCGAACGGCGTCAGCTGCTCGACGTCCGTCGGCACCGCATCGCTGAACCGCGGCACGGAGGGCTGATTGCAGGCGCCGCTGGCGATGACCACTGCCCGGCAGCGGATCTCGCCGCGGGTCGTCGTCACGTGGTATCCGTCGTCGGTGCGCCGCACTGACGTGACGTTCGTGCTGGCCCGGACGGGAGCGCGCGAGGCCGCGGCGAAGCGTTCGATGAACTCGGTGACCTCGCCTACCGTCATGTAGCCGTCGGGGTCCGGGCCTTCGTAGCGAAGGCCCGGCAGTCGGCTTTGCCAGTTGGGCGTGAGCAGCCGAAGGGAGTCCCAGCGTTCCCGGCGCCAGGAGTTGGCCACCTCGCCCCGCTCGAGTACGACGTGATCGATCGACCGGTCGCTCAGGAAGTAGCTAGCAGCGAGGCCTGCGTGCCCAGCCCCGATGACGACCGTGGTGGTGCGCTCGATGGCGTAGTCCCTCAGGCGACTTCGACGGTAACGTTTGTCGGGTTCGTGAGAGCGTCGAATACGGCGGAGCGCTTCTGGGACTGGGCTACCAGCGCTTCGATGTCCTCCTTCGACGCATCCGCGTCGATGGTGAACGTTACCTTGATGTCGTTATAGCCGTTGCGGACGTCGCTGTCGGCACCGAGGATCCCCCGGATGTCGTGCGCGCCCTCGACCGTCGACTCAACCGAGCGCAGTTGGATGCCACGGTTCTCCGCGACGGACGCTATACCCCCCGTCAGGCAGCTGGCCAGGCCGACGAGGAGGTACTCGATCGGCGTGATACCGTCATCCTCCGCCGCGAAGACCTCGGGGTGGTCGGCTTCGAACACCCACTCTTGCTTGTGGTTCTGCTCCTCTCCGAGGCCGAAAAAGCTCTGGACCTTGATCGTGCTGTGGACGCCGCCCTGCCACTTGGCGGTCGCGCGCCAGGTGAACTGAGCGGCCTCAGGTGCGCCCTTCAGCACTTCCCGCGCGTCGAGCAGCGCCTGCACGTTGACTCCGTTGGTGACCGTGGTCATCTGGTATTACCCCTTTTCTCCCGATCCTCAAAATTTCCTATGCAGATGCTCGACAATATACTGGCCGACGGGAGTTAACATAGCCCCTATGTCCGAGCTAGCCTCGACAGTCGCGGTCGGCTCGGTCGGCACTGTCGAGACGCACTACCTCGACCTGCCAGAGCCGGTGCAGCTCGACTGCGGGCGGGAACTGCGTTCGGTTCGCGTCGCGTACGAAACCTACGGCACCCTCTCTCGCCGGCGCGACAACGTCATCTTGGTATGCCATGCGCTGAGCGGGGACGCCCACGCGGCTGGCTTCGCGAAGACGCCGCCCGATGAGGGCACGCGCGACGGGTTCGCAGCCGAGGCTCGCGACGGCGCGGTCGGCAAGGGGCTCGGCTGGTGGGACGGGATGATCGGTCCCGGCAAGGCGTTTGACACCGACTGTTTCTTCGTCATCGCCACGAACCTGCTCGGCGGCTGCCGTGGGACGACGGGGCCGTCCTCGCTCGACCCGACGACAGGTAAGCCGTACGGGCCGGACTTCCCCGTAGTCACGGTCGCCGACATGGTACGGACCGAGCGCGCGTTTCTGGACGTGCTCGGCATCCAGCGGCTCGCGGCGGTAGCCGGGGGCTCGCTCGGCGGGATGCAGGCGTTCGAGTGGTCGATCCTGTTTCCTGATCAGGTCGATGCCGTCGTGGCTATCGCCAGCACGCACGCCCTCCAGCCGCAGGGCGTGGCGTGGAACGCGATCGCACGGGACGCGATCATGCGCGATCCAGCCTGGCAAGGCGGCCGCTACTACGGCACCGGTACTGCGCCCAATGCCGGCATGGGCGTGGCGCGGATGGTCGGCCACGTCACGTACCTGTCCGCTCAGGCACTGGGCGACAAGTTCGGCCGGAGGCTGCAGATCGCCGATGACATCCGCTACACGATCACCGAACCCGAATTCGCGGTCGAGAGTTACCTGCGCCATCAAGCCGACTCTTTCGTCAGGCGCTTCGACGCCAACACCTATCTCTACCTGTCACGCGCATTGACCTACTTCGATCTCGGGCGGCAGCATGGCGGCGGATCGCTCAGGCGGGCGCTGGAAGGCGTCTCGGCTCGGACGCTGCTGATAGCGTTCAGTTCTGACTGGCTGTACCCGCCGGTCGCATCGGGAGAGATCGCCGACGCGCTTCGCGGTCTCGGCAAGCCGGTTGAGTTCCATGTGATTGAGGCGCCGTACGGCCACGACTGCTTCCTGCTTGAGGAAGCGCGGCAAACGCCCATCATCCGCCGTTTCATGGCCGAAGGCGGGGCCGCCGGGTGACGTCAACCGAGAGGCGTTCATGACTGACAACGGCTCCCGTGCCGAGGAAGCCCGCGATTTCGGGTTCGAGACACGACAGCTGCATGCGGGGCAACGGCCTGACCCGAACACGGGCGCACGTGCGGTGCCGATCTTCCAGACGACCAGCTACGTGTTCGAGGATCCGGAATCGGCGGCGGCCTACTTCAACCTGCAGGAGTACGGGAACACCTACTCGCGCATTATGAACCCGACCGTCGCGGTGTTCGAAGAGCGAGTTGCGAACCTCGAGGGCGGCGCTGGCGCGGTGGCATTCGCCAGCGGGATCGCGGCGCAGGCAGCGGCGCTGTTCACGCTGCTGCAGCCGGGCGACCACGTCGTCTCGTCCTCGGCCTTGTACGGGGGTACGGTGAACCAGTTCAAGCACCTGCTGCGCAAGATGGGCGTCGAGCTGACGTGGGTCGATCCCGACGATCCCGACGCATGGCGGGGGGCGGTCCGTGACAACACCAAGGCGTTCTTCGGTGAGACGATTGGCAACCCCGCAGGGAACGTGCTGGACATCGAGACCGTCGCGTCCATCGCGCACTCCCGCGAGTTGCCGCTGATCGTGGACAACACGTTCGCGACGCCGTACCTGTGCCGCCCGATCGAATGGGGCGCCGATATCGTGATCCACTCGGCGACCAAGTTCATCGGCGGCCACGGCACCAGCATCGGCGGCGCCGTCGTCGAAGCTGGCACGTTCGACTGGTCCAACGGACGGTTTCCCGTGGTCGCGGATCCGTCGCCGGCTTACCACGGCCTGCAGTTCCACGAGACGTTCGGGACGTACGGCTACCTGATGAAGCTCAGGGCCGAGACCCTGCGTGATCTCGGCGGGACGCTCTCGCCATTTAACGCCTTCTTGTTCCTGCAGGGGCTTGAGACACTGTCGCTGCGGATGGAACGCCACGTCGACAACGCGCTGGCGGTCGCGTCGTTCCTCGACGCGCACGAGCTGGCGGCCAACGTGACCTATCCCGGGCTGCCATCTAGCAGGTACCGGCCGCTCGTGGAGAAGTACCTGCCGCGCGGGGCTGGCGCGGTATTCTCGTTCGACTGCGCAGGCGGCCGGACTGGCGGGCAGGACTTCATCCGAGGCGTGACGCTCTGGTCCCACCTGGCGAATGTCGGGGACGCGAAAAGCCTAGTCATCCATCCAGCCAGCACGACGCACCGGCAGCTGGGCGACGATGAACTTCAGGCGGCCGGCGTCGGGCCGGGGACGGTGCGGCTGTCGGTCGGCACCGAGTCGGTCGAGGATCTGATCTGGGATCTGGAGCGGGGTTTCGCGTACGCCGCCGGGACAGCGGAAGAGAAGGCAGCGACGACATGAAAGATCTCAGCCGGTACCAGGACCCGTTGACGATCCAGCGCGTGCTGCACACCGCTGAGACGATCGCGATCGTAGGGCTGTCGAGCAATGAGCTGCGGGCCAGCTACTTCGTTGGCTACTACCTCAAGCGGCACGGTTACCGCGTCATTCCAGTGAATCCGCGCGAGACCGCGATCCTTGGGGAGACGTGCTACGCGAGCTTGCTTGACGTCCCTGTGCCGGTGGACATCGTGAATGTCTTCCGGGCGCCAGATGCGCTGCCGGGGATCGCGCGGGAGGCCGTGGCGATACAGGCGGGCGCCCTCTGGTGCCAGTTCGGCGTGATCAACGCCGACGGCGCGCGGATCGCCGAGGACGGTGGCGTGACGGTCATCATGGACCGCTGCCTCAAGGTTGAGCACGCGCGCTACGTGGGCCGGATGCACTGGCTTGGATTCAACACGCAGCGGATCACGTCCGTTCGCGCCGGCCTCCAGTAGGCGGGACGAGAGGAAGCCCCGGGATAGTGCGGTCGCGGTCGCCTGCGCCCGGCCGGTTCCCGACCGGCTTGAACGATGCCGACTTGGCTCATAACCCAGAGGTCGCAGGTTCATCTAAGGATTCCGGCGCTTGATCAGCGCGGGTTTCCAGGGTTGCATGTGCCTGGCCACGGATGACCCGCACGAGGGAAGTGGACCACGCTGCACGGCCTGGTCCGGGTTTGCAGCACCTGAATGGGAGCCGTTGTAGGGCTCTTGCGCCCTGGGACCGTGGCTGACGAGGGTTGCCGCCCTGCCGTGCCGCCGGAACTGACATTCCGGCAATGCACGGAGAGGTGCTGACGGAGCAGCAAGACGGGCAGCCGGTATCCCGCCTGGTCGGGATCGACCTGGGGATCGCGTCCCGGCATTCGGTGCGGGCGCTGGAAGCTGATGGCCGGGTGGTGTGCCGGTCATCGTGCGTGCCGACGGTCGAGTCCCTGGCGCTGGTGGAGCAGGCTGCGCTGGCCGGCGCGCGCTCTCTCGCCAGGGTCTACGTGACTGATGAGCACCGCGAGCGTGAACGGGTCCACGTAGTGCCCAACTCCAGAATCCCGGCATCGAGGTCGAGGCCGTCGATGCGCGCTCCGGACACGCCCGACTGAACCCGGCCGAGAGTCGCCGGGCGATGGCAGCTATCGGGGGAGGCGCTCGGCTGGGGCGAGAAAGAAAAGCTCCGGATCCTCATCGTCCAGGCCATAGACGACTCCGGCCGACCGCCAGCCAAGCCGCGTAAGGAGCCGCTGCACCGGCTGGTTCGACAGATTCGTGGAAGTAAACATCTTCGTCGTCGGCCGCGGGTCCTGTGCATCCATTGGCAATCGTGCACCTGCGCCCTGGCCGCGAGAATTAGGAGCCACCGTCAGCATTGTGATGAAAGCCTGGTCGATCTTGCCGCGGTCAGCGAAGTCCTACCATCGACACATGGGCTCGATAACAGTCCGCCAGGCCTGCGTCAAAGACGTGAGAGCGATGGCCCGCATCCATGTGCAGTCATGGCAGGAGACCTACCGGGGACTCATGGCAGACGAGATCCTTGACCGCCCTGGCTTCGTGGAGCGGCGCGAGCGATTCTGGGCTGCCGCGCTGGGTGACGAGCGTTACTCCGCGAACCGCGTGGCCGTCGCTGAGCGGGGCGGTGAGCCCGTCGGGATCGCGATGGCAGGACCAGCAGAAGACCCTGCTGCTCACTGGCCGGTGCAGCTTTTCGTTCTCTACGTGCTGGCCGCCCATCACGGCACTGGAGTTGGCGGCGGCCTGCTTGCGGCGGTGACCGGTAACGATCATGCAGGCTTGTGGGTGGCCGATCCGAACCCTCGTGCCCAGGCGTTCTACCGCAAGCATGGCTTCAAGCCGGACGGAGCCAGGAAGCACGACCGCGACCTCGACATTGATGAGATTCGCATGGTGCGGCACGTCGCAGAACCGCATCAGCGGGACGCGGATGTTGCGTGCCCGAACGGACAATAGCTAGCGGTGAGTCATGGCCACCCGCGGAGGGCTCCTGGCAGAGGTTGGCCTGCGGACGAGGTCACTGGTTCAGCGCACCTTCGTGTGCACGCCAGATGACGAGATGTACCGCCAGAGGTGAGACGCACTGGGAGGACGGCAATACCCACGCAACGGCGTCGAAGTTCAGCGCACCTGCCAGAGACTCAGCGTGACCAATAAGACGTACGTCGCGCGGCTAATAACCCAGAGGTCGCAGGTTCATGTAAGGAACTCTGGCACTTGATCAGCGCGGGGGGCCGGGGTTGCATGAGCATCCCAGGCTGGTGCGGTAGGTGGCGACGCGTCAGCTCTGAGGCCAGTGTGATGCCGGGCCTATTAGTGCATACCTCGCTCCGCGCTGCTGATTGATTCTGTTCGCAAGATGTGACCGCGAATGTTCGTGAGTTCTGACCGCACTGGGGTTGGAAGCATGATCGATACTCGTCGTTGCGGAGCAGGTTCTCGATCACTTTCCCGACGGAGTTGTCGGCCAGGCCGCGGTAGAGGGTGTCGACCAGGTCAGCGGCGGTGAAGTAGCGGACCTTGTGCCCGGCGTGGACGGCGCTGATGCCGAGGGCCACCAGGACGTGGCTCTTGCCAGTGCCGGCCGGCCCGACCAGGCAGAGATTGTCCCGGGCGGTGATCCATTCCAGGGTGGCCAGGTAGTCCAGGGTGGGACCGGGAATCGAGCATGCGGACCGGTCCAGCTCGTCGAGGGTCTTGATGACGGGGAACGATGCGTTGCGCATCCGGGTCGCGGCATTGGATGCGTCGCGGGCGGTGATCTCCGCCTCGATCAGGGTCCGCAGTAGTTCCTCGGGTGCCCACCGCTGGGTCTTGGCGGTGATCAGCAGCTCGGGGGCGAGCTGGCGCATGGCGGCGAGCTTGAGCCGCCGCAGCCCGGCAGCGAGGTCGGGTGCCAGCGGCGGCGCCGGCGCGGTCATGACCGCGCTCCGATCGCGTAGTCGGCCAGCGGCCGGACCGGCACGGCAGGCAGGCCGGGCGGGAGTGCGTCACCGGCCGGGACCGCCGGGCCGGGCACGCCGGCCCCGGCGGCCAGGATGGAGCGGATGTCGGCGGCCCGCCACCGGCAGAACGCGACCGCCCGGTCCAGGGCGGCCAGGAACTCCTGGTCGCCGTGGGCGGCGCGCAGCGTGCTGAGCTCCGCCAGCTCGGCGGGCAGCCGGGTGGCACCGGACGCGGCCGCGCCGGTGATGAACGCCTCGGCGACCGGCCCGAGGGCGCAGAACTGTTTCTCGGCCGCGGTCTTCGGCCGGACCGCCCGGCGCGGGGTATCGGGCCGCGGGCCGCCGTAATGCTCATCCCGGACCGAGGCCTCGCCCGGCGCGACCAGGGCATGCTCAGCGACCACCTCGCCGGTGGCAGCGATGATCGCCAGCAGCCGCCCGTCGCCGGTCCGCAGCCTGACCTCGGTGCCGATCAGCCGGGTCGGGACGGAGTAGCGGGCCGATGCGAACCGGACGCAGGACAGCCGGTCGACCTTGCGGGTGGTCATCTTGCCGATGCCGGCCCGCAGCGACGGCAGCGGGCCCAGCAGTTCCCGTTCGGTCAGCATCCGCTCGGCCGGGACCGCGCAGATCTCGCTGTGCACGACCCCGTTGACCTCGGCGCACCACGCCGCCGCGGCGGAGTTCGCCGCGGCCAGGCCGGCGAACGGCGCCTGCGCCACCATCAGGTCGGCCTTGGCATAGCCGACCAGGTTCTCGACAATCCCTTTCGATTCGGGATCGGCGGCCTCGCAGAAATCAGGCCGGAACCCGTAATGGCCGGCGAACCGGACGTACTCCGCGGTGGGCACCACGACGTTGGCGACCACGCCGCCCTTCAGGCAGCCCATCCGGTCCGCGAGGACCTTGCCCGGCACCCCGCCCAGGACCTCGAAGCACTCGGCCAGCATCGCCAGCGTCGTGCCGGACCGCTCGTCCGCGGCGAACCGCACGAACCGGACCCGCGACCACGCCAGCACCGCGCAGAACACGTGCAGCCCGCCCTCGGCACCCCAGTCGATCACCAGATGCTCACCCGGCGACCACACCGCAGGACGGCGGCCCCGGTGATGCTCCTCGCGCCACGCCTGCTTGCACGCCGCGACCAGCCGCCGGAAGTTCCGCGCCGACCCCGCATACCCCGCCGCGCGGGCGGCCGGCAGCAGCCGCTTCGCCGAGATCCGCCCCGCCGTCGCCTTCACCCGCGCGGCCACCAGACCCGCCACGACGTCATAGTTCCGGGCCCGCGAAGCGCGCTCCGGCACGCCGCCGCCGGCTTCGTGCCGGGCGATCACCCGCCTCACGGTCTTGTGCGTCGTGCCGCTGATAACAGCGGCGCCGCGGTACGTGCCCGCCTCGCGGTAGGCCGAAATGATGTCCATCCGTTCCCTCGCAGACTTCAATGGAAGCTCCCCGGGCGGTGCGGTGACTGGCTGACACCGCCACCGTGAGAAGTGACCGCGCCTGGTGGGGTGAGCTGGTCCGCGGTCAGGTCCTGAGGCCAAAGGTCTGGAGCCGCTGGCTGGCACTGGCATCTAACGCGGGCCTGCACAACGGCATTGGCTCGCAACCGGATCGTTAGCACAGCCATCCGGCGCGACGCGGTGCCCGGGGCTAGGTTTCCGGTATGCCTTCGATCGACGACATCGCGGCGGAGTACGTGGAACGGGCCGCCGCCCTGGACCCGTGCTACGCCACTTACGCCGGGATCGCGGGGCACGACCACGTGCTGGCGGATCTCAGCGCTGACGGGTTCGCCGGACGGGCCGGGCTGGATCGCGCAACCCTCGCCGCCCTGGACGCAGCCGAAGCCCCGGACCCGCGCGAGCAGGTCGCGCGAGCCGCGATGCGGGAGCGGCTGGCCCTGGCTGTGGAGTGCTACGACGCCGGGGACACCACCAGCGAACTCAACACCATCGCCAGCTGGGTGCAGAGGGTGCGCGAGGTCTTCGACCTGATGCCCACCGAGGGCGAGGAGGCCGCCGCCAGCATCGCCATGCGGATGGCCGCGGTGCCGGAGGCCTACCGCCAGCTTTCCGAAACCCTGCTGGGCGCGGCCCGGAATGGCCGGCCTCCGGCCCGGCGGCAGGTCGAGGAGGTCGCCATGCAGTGCGCCGCCTGGGCCGAACCCGGGGACTCCTTCTACTCCGGGCTGGTGCGGCGGCTGACCGGGGTTCCGGACTCGCTGCGGGGGCAGCTGGACCCGGCCGCCCGCGCGGCGACGGCCGCCACGGCCGAGCTCGGCGGCTTCCTCGGCCGCGAGCTGCTGCCGCTGGCTCGGGAGAAGGACGCCTGCGGGCCCGAGGTTTACGGCCGGGCCACGCGGTCTTTCCTCGGCACCGCCGTGGATCTGCGGGAGGCCTACGCGTGGAGCTGGGCGGAGATCGCCAGGCTGCGGGCCGAGATGGCGCGGGTCAGTAACCTGGTCCGGCCTGGGGCCACCGTGGAGGAGGCCGTGGCGATCCTGGACGCAGACCCGGCCCGGCGCGTCGACGGACGCGACAACTTCCGCGCCTGGATGCAGGAACTTGCCGAGCGCACCATTTCGGAGCTGCACGGGGTGCACTTCGACATCCCGCAGCCCGCGCACCGGATCGAGGCCGTGATCGCACCCACCAACGACGGGGGAATCTACTACACCGGGCCCTCCGAGGACTGGTCCCGGCCCGGGCGGATGTGGTGGTCGGTGCCGGACGGCGTTGAGACTTTCTCCACCTGGAAGGAAGTCACGGTCGTCTACCACGAGGGCGTTCCCGGCCATCACCTGCAGATATCGGTCGCCATGGCGGACAGGGAGAGCCTGAACCGCTGGCAGCGCATGTCCTGGGTATCCGGCCACGGCGAGGGCTGGGCGCTGTACGCGGAGCGGCTCATGGGAGAGCTCGGATACCTGGACGACCCGGGGGCATATCTCGGGATGCTTGACAGTCAGCAACTGCTCGCCGCCCAGGTGGCCCTGGACATCGGGGTGCACCTGGAACTGGATGTTCCAGGGGGCACCGGCTGGCGCGAGGGCGAGCGCTGGAATGCCGAGCTCGCCTGGGAGTTCCTGCGCGCCCACTCCAGCTGGGATGAACGGCAACTGCGCTCCGAGCTACGCCGCTGCCTCGGCTTGCCGGGCCAGGCCCCTTCATACAAGCTTGGCGAGCGGATCTGGCTGCAGGCCAGGGAGGAAGCCATGGCACGGGCCGGAGGAGCCTTCAGCCTCAAGGACTTCCACTCCAGGGCACTCAGCCTGGGCGCTATGGGTCTTGACCCGCTGCGCGAGGCGCTTGCCCGCGTCTAAGGACGCTCAGCAAAGCACTGACGGGCCGGGACGGCACGACGTCAGCCTTCCAGACCGGCATTGGCTGAGGGTTCCGCTGGCACTGGCCCGACCGCGGCGGGGCTGGTGTCAGTACTGGCCGAACAGGTCCTCCCTGGCGGTGCCGCCGAGGAGGAAGTTGAAGCGGTCCAGGTCGGCGCGGAGCGCGTGCTTCGCTTTTGGCCATCCGGAAGCTCTTTCAATCTGGAACAGCTGGTGGTAGGCGGCGATCACGAACTCGGGCGTGACCGGGGTGCCGTCGGGGCAGGCGGCCAGGTTGGTGACGTAGCCCTTTAGCCCGCCAGCGCACGCGCCTTGGCCTCGAGGTCGCGGTTGACGGTCCGGGTGCCGCCGGTCAGGCGGATGAACCGGCTGCGCTACACCGGGGCGTTCCCGTCGATGGCCCGCTCGGCCTCGGCGGCCTGCTCATCGATGCCGCGCATCTCGCGGCTGCCGCAGTCGTCCGGCGAGGCTTCTCCTTCCCGGACAAATGCGTAATAAATTTTCGCTTTTCAAATAAGTTATACGATATAAGTAGTTTGTCTTTGTTATGACATTCCGCGAAGGTAGCGTTGTACCTGGTGGGTACGCGAGACAACCGGAGCCCCAAACCGAAGGAGCACCAGATGACCAGCACCGCAACCCGAGCCGCTGATCAGACCGACAAGGTCGCAGCCGCCCAGCTAGCCGCGCAGCCCGCGCACACCACAGTCGCGGCGTCCGGCGGATCACCGACCACCAGCCGCGAGCCACCCGGCCAGTCGGCATCCGCAACCGGCGCCGGGTACGCAGCCAAGAGTGGCAAACCCGCAGTCTCACGCAGGCCCGCTGCCGCTAAGCCTGCAGCGTTCGCAGCGGTGAGCATGGCAACCCGAATACCCGAGCTGGCCAAGTGGATCGCCGCTCGCTCCGCCTTCACTTTCGCCGACGCCGCAGCGGCGAGCGCGCCGTCCCCGTGCAGCCTGACCGTGATGGCCTACACGCTCCCGGACGCCAGACTCACCTCAGCCCTGGCCGAGCTGGGCTACGTGGTGACGGCCGGCGGCAAGAACGGCTACACCGTTACCGCCATCTAGGTCCCGGCCAGGCCGAGGCCAGCCCGCGCTTCCAAGATCACGCCGACCGGCTCCTGTGGGCGGCGCTGACATCAGCCGATACGCGTTTGTGCCCAAGCCAGCCGGCGACCGGTGCGCCGAGTGCCTGATTCCGACCAGTCACCCGATCCGCGCCCACGGGAGCGCCCGGGCCCGGTTCACGGCTAGGTTCGACCACTAGCTCAGGCCCGCCGTGAGCAGCCCTGACCGTTGCCGTACCGCATCTGGCAGCGCCGCGCGCTCTGGGAGACCCCGGTCGGCCTGACGAAACAGTGCTCGGGCTATCGTGGCGGCGGCAGACAGGAGCATCTATGTCGTCAACGTCCGGGCCGGCGCACCTGACCAATCATCAGCGCAACACGCTGCGTCAGCTCTTTCAGCATCCCGTCAGTCACAACATCGAGTGGCACGCCGTGGTGTCGCTGCTGGAGGCGGTCGGCTCGACGGTAGAGCACGGCGGCAAGGTTGCCGTTACGGTCGGCTCAGAGACCGAGTTCTTCGACCCTCCCGCTGATAAGGACCTTGACGCCCAGGCGGTTGTTGACCTGCGCCGGATGCTGAGCAAAGCCGGCTATGGGGCTGACGCCGGGCTGGGCGGAGCCGGGGATCAGGAGACCTGACCGCAGCCATCCCGGCGCTAGGGCGGAAGCATCGGCGCCGCTCGTCTTCGCGGTCTGGGTCCGGTCGATGCACAGCAGCACCTGGCGTGGCCGGGAGGAAGCTCAAGCTCTCCACTCTCAGAAACCTACCGCAAAATTCTAGAAATGTATTGCACGTTTTAGAATTCATATGTACGCTGAGGATCAGACCCGGACAGTTAGCAGCCGAACGGCCGCAACCAGACCAGGTCACTCAGTGAGGCGCCAGGCCGGCATTCCGCCGGCCCGCCCTCATTGGCGAAGGACACACGCCGCCATGACCGAGCAGCCAACGCCCACGGGCGCCACCGGCACCCTGCCGCAGCCCGCCACCGGCACCCTGCCGCCGCAGTCCGCCACCGGCACCGCGCCCCAGCTGCCACCCGCATCGCCGGCGCCGCCGAAGGCCGGGCGTATGCACACCCGGACCAGCGGCATGCGGACCAGCCTCATCGCGGGCTTTGCCTGCCTCATCGTAGTGATGATCTTCATCATCCAGAACGCGCACGTAGTCAACGTCAGCTTCCTCGGCGCGCACCTGCGCCTGTCGCTGGCCGTGGCGCTGTTCCTGGCCGCCATCGCTGGCGCGCTGCTCATGGCCGTCGCGGGAACCGCCCGGATCACCCAGCTGCGCCGGATCATGCGGCGTGACCGGCGCATGCCGCAGGCCAGCTGACACCAGCCCCGAGAAGACCCGGAAGCCTTACCGGGACATGCGCGCCCTGAGCAGGAAGCTGCTTCCCGCTGCGCCCCAGTCCGCCACCACCGGCTACCAACTCATGCACAATCCCGCGCACATCACTGACTAAGGAGTCGGTCATGGGTATCATTGCTTGGATCGTTCTCGGAATAGGCGCAGGCCTGCTCGCCAACATGCTGATCCCCGGCAGAAGACAGCAAGGCCTCATCCTCACGTGCCTGATCGGCATCGCCGGAGCCTTGCTCGGCGGCTGGGCCGCCACCAAGATCTTCCATATCCACTCCCTGCACGGCTTCTTCAACGCCTCCACCTGGCTCACCGCCATCGCCGGTGCAGCCGTCCTGCTGCTCGCCTACCACCTGGCCACTAGCCAATCCGGCCGATCACGGAGTCGGCCTCGGCGGCGCTACGCGCACCGCTGACCTCGAGGTCGCCCGCCTGGCCAGCACCCGGCCAGGTGGGCGTTGGGCGCCGGGCATGGGCGCTCTGCTAGCGCATCCTGCGGTTCGCCGGTCTCGGCGATCAGGCCCTACTCATGAAAGGAAGTAACGCCATGACAGAACCAATGGCACCGCCCCGCACAACCAGGACGCCGCCGCCCTTCTCAGCCAACGGCTCCAGCCGATCCCCGCCAGCGCCACAGGCGGCCGAGCACACTCCACTGCAGACCCGGATCAGGGGGATACGCACGACGCTGATCTCAGGCCTGGCCGCTCTCATCGTGGCGGTGATCTTTATCATCCAGAACGTCCATGCTGCGAATATCAGCTTCCTGGGAGTTCACCTCGTGCTGCCGCTGGCCGGGGCCCTGCTCCTGGCCGCTGTCGCCGGCTCGCTGCTGACGGTCGCCGCAGGACCCACGCGGATCACCAGGCTGCGGCAGATCACGCGACGCGGCCTTCGCAAGGCCCGTGCCGGATAGGCTCCAATGACCGTCACTTTCCACCGGCCAGGGCAATGCGCCGGCCGGAGACAAATACGCCGCGGCCAGACTGCGGCTACGTGGGGTTCTGGGCGACATGCGGGCTGGCTTACGTGCTGGGCTGTTCGGACTCGCCGGATAGGCCCTGCACCCGGCGGGCGCTGGCACCCGGCTTGAAGCTGCTCAGTCGCGGGACGGCGCCGCTGACCACGCGCTCCGAGCAGCAGGACTAACCGGGCGCACCGGACCTCGGCCCGGACGAGGACCAGCGGGGCTCGACCCCGCGGTTATTCGCCATTTCTTACCAGGTGCACAACGCCGGGCCACCCGCGCGCGTCGCCGCGCTGACGATGCCAGCTAACGTCGTGCGAGTCGGCTCAGGCAGCCAGCCTGCCCCAGCGACCGCTGTGCTGGCTAGTGCGAACTTGGCTGGCGCGGCGCGCTCTTGCTGCGGACGGCTTCCCGCGTTACCCTCACATTGACTGATCATCCCGCCCGTAATGAATGCGGATCTGGTGATCGTGTCACTCAACCACTCCAGTCCCCGGTGGCACCTGTTTGTTGCGACCGGAGGCGGCGAATGCGCTCGATGTGGCTGCCTCGAAGGCGCTGCCCGTGGCTGCGCGGTCGTATTGTCGTGCTTGTCCCTTGCGGCGAACCCGCCACGGTGCCCGGCTTACCAAGGTGCTCAGATCGCCGCATGGTCGGGCCGGGGCCGGGCGATGTCGGTCACGAGCATTCCCGCCCGCCATGGATGGCACCGGCACGGGCCACCGTGACGACGCAGACGACCGTCACCATCAGAAGGACGGTCGCCTGGCGGAACAACGTGCGATGGCCGACGTAACCGCCGGCGGCGCACGCCGCCCCGCTGGATCCCTCACCTGGATGTCGCGCGGAGCATGCCAGGCCGAGGACCCCGAGCTCTTCTTCCCCATCGCTGCCCATGGTCCCGCGCTGTCTCAGATCAGCGCTGCGAGAGCAGTCTGCCAGCGCTGCGCGGTCGCCGCGCTGTGCCTGGCTTACGCCCTGGAGACAGGGCAGGCCGGCATCTGGGGCGGCACGACCCAGGAGGAACGCATTGCCATGACCGAACGACACCGCCGGAAACCCGCAGCACCTGCTGCGCCCGAGAATGCGCTCACACGTGGGTAGGCACTCCGCCGGCAAACTTCGCATGTGGGGCCTGCCGTCCTCCGCAGCCAGAACATCCGATCGCCACAGGACGCGCGCGGCCAGAACGATCCGGCAGGAAGTCATGGGTGACGGCTCGGATAGGAATCAGGCCGCGCCCGATCGCGAGATAGCTATCCTCACACCCCGCCACGGCGGGCATAGGGTTCGGAGGACCTAATGCGTATAGGAACAGCAATTATCGTTATATGGCTGATTATTGGCGCCATCGCGGGCGGCCAGCGCCATTACTACAACGGATCCAGCACGACGTGCGCCAAAACAAGCACGATCGTTGTCACCGTCCTTGCCGGACCACTGAACTATATCGGCGTGAATCCCAAGATCACGTGCCCGGCGCCAAAGCCGAGTAAGTAAGCCCACCCCGAACATGCTGTCATGTAACCTCGGAAAGGCTTTCCTAATGTTGGCCGTCATTGCCGCTGTACTATTCGTCATCGCATTCCTGCTGAACGCAACGAGCACTGCTACCAGTGCGGTCTTCTCGCCGATGAGCCTGCTGCTGGTCGGGCTCGCCTGCCTTGCCCTGCACGTGGCGGGGATTGGCACGGGCTGGAAGGTGCCCAGCCGCGGACGGCGCCGCTGACAGGGTAGGGGTTCGGCCCGGGAACCCGAGATCACGCAAGCTCCCGTCCAGAGGCTGCGAGCGAATGTCCTGGGCGTCTGCCATTCTGTTCAGCCGCAAGGCTCCTCATGGCCGAGCTGGCTCGCCGTCGCGAAAGGCGGCGCGCATGCGCACGAGCTCCCTCCGCAGCTCGTCCCATGGGAACTCGGCCTGGGCGGGGCCCTCATCGTCGGGCAGCTGCTTGAGATCGAGGATGACCGTGATCCCGCACTCGCGCAGCATCGAGATGCTGCGCCCGAACGCCGGATGGCGGGCCAGAGCCACGTTCGGCCAGGGCACGGTGACGATCGGCCGGCCGAGGCCGACCGCCTCGTTCAGCAGCCCGAGCGCCAGCGTGTCGCTGATCCCGGCCGCCCACTTGTTGATGGTGTTGAAGGTCGCGGGCGCGGCGGCGAAGGCGCTGGCGGGCGGCAGCACGTCGGGCGCGCCCGGATCCTTAAAGCTCGTGCGAACCGGATGCCCGGTCAACTCGGTAATCCGGGCGATGTCAAGAAACCTGGAGCCCTCCGGAGTCGTGATCACGCAGGTGTCCCAGTCGTCAGTCAGCTCGGAAATCAGCGCAGGCAGTTCGCGCGCGGGTGCGGCGCCTGACGCGATCACGTACAGCACTGGCCGCCGCTCCACCCCGCGCCTCCTGGACTATCGGCTACGGGCCACCATACGGCTAGCCAGGGTCGACATGGCCCCGCAACTCCTGCGTGTCAGTCGCCAGGCGAGCTACCGTCATCGTCGGACTCCTGCCAACAGTCGGGTGGCGTGGCGGGCCCGCCAGCAACTTGCCGAGCAGCGCACTTGCAGCAAGTGCTGGGCCGGATGCCCATCGCAGCGGTCATCCCGGACGAGTTTCTGGTGGTGCTGCGGGTTGGCCGTCGGGGTGCTCGGGGGTGCGGTTAGCGATCTGCCGCGGTTCGAACGGGCTCCAAGCGTGGCGACGCGAACCTGACCAGCGAGCGGGAACCGCGTCGAGACCGGACGCCAGCTTGTAGGCGGCTGCCTCGTAGTTAATCCGCCAGCCCCGGAAGTGCGGCCAGGCCTCTTCGGCTGTCCGCTCGACGGGGAACCCGACGGACACGATCCGGTCCCAGCCTTGCAGGAATTCCTCCCAGCTCAGCTGGATCGGGCCGTCGGGCCGCGGATCCTCGTCGATTGGGATCCGAAGCGTGCGGGTCAGCTTCCGCAGGCAGGTGAAGCCCATCTGCACGCAGAGCCGGGCCGTGAACGGCGCACTCGCGGGGCAGGCCGCCAGGTGGAGAGCGGCGGCGTCGAGCACGGCCAGCTGCGAAACTACCCATGAGCTGTGCGGCTCGGGAGACCGGAAACGCAGCAGCGACGGGTAGCTCGAATGGGACTCGGCGACGTCGGCTGACCAGCGCTCCCAATCGTCGTAGATGACTGTCAGCTGCTCGACGCCGTGCACCATCTGTGCCCTGGCCAGCAGCTCCGGACCCCACGCCGGGCTTCCGGCACGGGGACCGAGCAGCGTAACTACCGTTTCGCGGCGGTTGTAGGCCGCGTACAGGGTGGGTAGGTAGGCGATCTGAAGGGCAACGATGATCAGTCCGGAGGCAGCCGCCAGGAACTCGGCGATGCTGGGCTCCGTGCCGCTCCTGGTGGCGAATCCCAGCGTGAACAGCGATGAGCCTGCCTCACGAAGTGCGTTGGCGAAGCTGCCTCCGGCCAGCCACAGCAACAGCCCGTACCCGACCAGGAAGCCGGCAAGCCAAATGAACAACAGCAGGCCGAGCGTGGCGACAGGCTGGCTGGCGAGCAGGGCGTCGCGCCGTTCCCATCGCTTCACGAAGCGACCGCTCGCGGTGTAAACCCGGTCTACGAACCGGTCTACGACCTTGATGAACCCGATGCGGCCTCGCGGGATGACGAGGGTGATGGCTACATTCACCCATACGGCGCCGACAAGTAGTACCCCGAGAACTGCTCCTGCGATGCGCACGCCCCTGATGCTAAAGCCGGTAAGCCCAGGCTCGGTGCCGCAATCTCATCCGTCACTCTTAGCTCGCTTGGGCGGAACGGAAACGAGGCCTGATCGGTGTGTGGTTACCGGGCGAGGAGTAGTCGGCGCCAGGTATCGGCGAGGAAGTGCTCGTACCGTTCGGGGCTCCATCCGCGCTGGCTGACGAGGAGCTGGTAGAGCTCGGGCGCGTTGGTCGCCCAGATGATGTCGGCGGCTTCGTCCGGGTCGACGCGCAGTGGGCCGGCGGCGGCGAGATCAGCTACGAAGAGCCGCATGTTCGCGGCGCGGCGCTCGCTGATCTGGCGCCACAGTGTGGCCAGCGTGGGCTCGGCGGGCGCGGCCTGCTGGATGATCGACAGGACCGGCGTCAGGCGCCCCGCGATGGCCCGCATCGCCGACGCGTAGATGGCAATCTTGGTCTCGGCATCGGTGGCGGCTCGGATGGCCTGGACGTAGTCGCGGTCCTCGGCCGGAATGGCCTGGCTGGTTCCGGAGATCGCGGTCTCGATCAGCAGGCGGGCCAGCTCGCTCTTGCGGCCGACTGCGGCGTAGACGGTGTCGAGCGCCACGCCAGCGCGCCCTGCGATCGCGGTCATCGGCGTGGCCGTGTATCCGTGGACGGTGAACAGATCCATGGCAGCGTCCAGGATCGCCTGCCGGGTACGCGCAGCTGCCTCGCGGCGCTTGCCGGCGTCGTAGCGACCCACCCAGGACGACGCTGGACATCGTCGACGCCTGGACCGCCGAGCATGCTCGGTCCAGCTGACAATGGCTTACCCAGGGCCGGCCGCATCAGCGCGCTCTCGCCGGCCCAATCCCTGCCGTCGTGCGGCGAGGCCAGCGCCCGGCGGGTAGCGCGGGCAGCGCGGATGAGTCACCGGCTCGGCTATCGGATTAGCTTCGGTCGATCAGAGCCTGGACGCCGTCAAGGATTGCTTCGACGCCGAATAGGAACTCAGCCCGCTCATCCACGCCGGGCGGGCTGTCGAGGATGTCGGCCGACCAGGCGATCTTGTACAGGTGCGGATATGTGGGCTCGTCTACGAGCTCGCGCAGCAGCGCCTCGAAGTTCCAAGGCGGCGCGGGCTCGCCGCTGTCTGCGGCCGCAGCCTGCTCCTGGCCGGCTGCGCGGGCCGCGTCGCAGGCCATCCGCCCTTCGCTGAGTGTGTAGGAGCTGAGCAGGCCCAGCATCCGTAGCTTGTCGGCGTCTGCCAGTGCGGTTCCGTCCAGGGCCGCAAGGCCGCGCTCGACGAACGTAAGCGAGTTGGGCGCCAGCGGCGGCACGGCCATAGGCATCTGGGTAATCCACGGGTGACGGTCGATCATTTCGCGCTGTATCAGCGCCCAGCATCGCAGCCTGGAGCGCCAGTCATCGCCGTCCAGCACTAGGTCTTCCGCGCCCTGCGCACTGGCGTTCCACATCAGCTGCAGGAGCTCTTCCTTTCCGGTGACGTAGCGGTACAGCGACATGGTGGTGAAACCGAGCTTCTGGGCTACGCGGGCCATTGATACCCCGTCCAGTCCCTCGGCGTCAGCGAGGCGGATCGCAGCCTCGACGATGTCGTCGATCGACAGCCCGCGCCGTGGCCCGCGGCGGCCGCTTTCACGCCGCCCCCACAGCAGGTCTAGTCCCGGCGGCAGCGGCCGCGCCTTATCACTTGGCATGTGGCGGGCTCCTCCCGATGGATGCAGAGCAACTTGACACTAACTGTGTACCCAATATACATTTCGTGTATGGCATACACAGTTACGGCGACCGGGATAGGCAAGTCCTTCGGCAGCCGCGCGGTGCTTGAGCGCGTCGATCTCACCATCGAGACCGGCTCGGTGCTCGCGCTGCTCGGCCCCAATGGCGCTGGCAAGACCACGATCGTGCGGATCCTGGCCACCCTTGTGCGGCCAGATACCGGTACGGCCACGATCGCCGGTCACGAGCTGCTCACCGACCCGATCGGCGTCAAGCGCGCGATCAGCCTCACCGGCCAGTACGCGGCGGTCGATGACCTGCTGACCGGCCGGGAAAATCTCGAGATGATGGCCCGCCTTCGGCACATTCCGCGGCGTGCGGCCCGAGCCAGGGCCGCCGAGCTACTCGCGGACTTCGAACTGGCCGACGCGGGCGACAGGCGGGCAGGCGCCTACTCCGGCGGCATGAAACGCCGGCTCGACCTAGCAATCAGCATGATCGAGCGGCCACGGCTGTTGTTTCTCGACGAACCAACCACTGGGCTCGACTTGCGCAGCCGGGAGCAGGTGTGGGCCACCATCCGCGGGCTGGCCGGCGAGGGCGTCACGATCCTGCTGACGACGCAGTACCTGGAGGAAGCAGACGTTCTGGCCGACAAGATCGCTCTGCTGGACCGGGGACGTCTGGTCGCCGAGGGCACCGCGGACGAACTTAAGGCCAGCCTGGGAACCGAGGTCATGCGGCTGCAGTTCGCCGATGCCACCGCCCACGCTCGGGCGCTCCGCTCCCTGAACGCGGTCCGCATTGACGACCGGTTGCACGTCATCGAGGTCGCAACCGGCGGGTCAGCGGCCGAGATGCACTCCACGCTTGGACGGCTCGAAGCCGCTGGTGCTCCAGCTCTGAAGGTGTCGATCCGCCGCCCGAGCCTTGACGACGTCTTCCTGTCCGTCACCGGCGCTGACACAGTCAGCCACGGCTCTTAAGGAGATGGCCCGATGAGTATCGCCTACGCCGTATCAGACTCACGCGTGATGATCGGCCGCTGCCTGCGACGCTCACTGCGTAACCCGGAAGCGTTCTTCACCGCGCTGATGCTGCCGATCATCTTGATGTTGCTGTTCGTCTACGTGTTCGGCGGCGCCATTGACACAGGCGGAAAGTACGTCGACTACGTGGTGCCAGGCCTGGTCGTGCTATGCGCCGGCTTCGGCGCGGGGACGACCGCAGTCGCCGTGGCCACCGACATGACCAACGGCATCATCGACAGGTTCCAGTCGATGCCGATCAAGAGCTCATCGGTCCTGGTCGGCCACATTGCTGCCAGCCTCGCGCGGAATCTGATCGCGACCACGCTCGTCATCGGCGTTGCCCTCGGCATTGGCTGGCGCCCCGCGGCCTCGCCCGCTGCCTGGGTCGGTGCCGTTGCCATGATCGTACTGTTCGTCCTTGCGCTGTCCTGGCTCGCGGCCGGGGTGGGCCTGCTCGCCCGGAACGTCGAGGCGGCAAACTCGGCCACCTTCGTGCTCATGTTCGCCCCCTATGTCAGCACCGCATTCGTCCCTGCCCGAACCATGCCCGGAGTGCTCCGGGCGTTCGCCGCGCACCAGCCCTTCACGCCGATAATTGAGACGATGCGCGGACTGTGGATGGGCCACACCTCGACGGGCGCGGCCGTCGGCCATGAGGCATGGCTCGCGATCGGCTACTGCCTGGGCATCCTCGCTGTGTCAGTCGCCGCGGCGTCCTGGCTGTTCCGGCACCGGACGGCAGCCTAAGAACCGGAAATGCGCGACCAGACTGGGCTTGACCATGCCCTTGGGGGAAGAGGAATGATCGGCGACGTGACGCCAGACTCCGCCCCGCAGCTTCTCACCATCGGCGAATTCGCTCGCCAGGCGCGGCTGACACCGAAGGCGCTGCGGATCTATGACGAGATCGGTCTGCTCCGTCCACTAGAGGTCGATGCATGCAACGGACGTCGCCGTTACGGCTCCCGCCAGGTTCGTCAGGCTCAGCTCATCGGGATGCTGCGCGGCGTAGATCTGAGCTTGGCCGAGATCGCGTCGATGCTCGGCGATCTGGACGCGAACCCCGACCTGGCCGTCGCGCGCCTCGACCGGCATCTGATCGGACTGGAAGCTCGCCACGCGAGCCGGAAAGTCCTGCTCCGCCACGTCCGCGCAATCCTCAGAGAGGAAGAAAATCATCCGATGTTTCCGATCAGCACTCGTCACGTGCCAGCACAGCGCGTTATGTCCATCCAGCGCCGACTGCGAGCGACTGAGACCGACGCTTTCGTCCGGGAAGCCAAGGCAGCGTTCTCGGACCACCTGGACGGGGCACCGCCCGCCGGTCCGTTTACCTTGATCTTCCACGGCGTCGTCGACTACGAGAGCGATGGACCCCTAGAGGCAATTCTGGCCTGCCCTGACGACCTGCAAGCGACGGATCTCATCGGCATTCGCACCGAGCCGGCTCACGACGAAGCCTTCACGACGATCACCAAGGCTCAGTGGGACTACCCGGCGATCCTCGCCGCTTATGATGCGGTCGCCTGCTCGCCCGAGACAATGGCTCGCCCAGGCAGTCGGCTCTCATGTCGGGAGGTCTACATAGCTGAACCGGAGGCGATCGACCAGGACGAAGCGATCTGCGACATTGCGTTCCCGCTCGGCTAGAGCCACAAGGCTGATGTGTGCGGTCCGTATTCGAGGCCGCCTACGGCCGCCAGTGCTCGCCAAGCTGGTAGCATCCGGGATTTTCAGCACCGGCCTTGCGGCGCCATGAGCTTCGCCAACTAGGGCGTTCGGCGTTCGCGGGAAATATCGGGTGCTCTTACGCGAAGCGGCTGTGCGCCGCGGCAGCGCCACGCCAGGCAAGACGTGCAACTTACTCGGGCTGACAACTCCCGAGCTGCCGTCTGCGCGCAGTCATTTGAAGTGGCTCAGGCGGAAGGGCGGCCAGCCCGTTGCTGGAGACAATCCGGCATGAGCAGCGTGCCGACCGAGCGGCCCTCCGCGGCGGCCGCCGGTTTCAGTGGCTGGCCCCGCTGTGTTACCTGCTCGCGGCGGTGGCGCTGACCTGGCGACTGTGGGCAGACCCGGCCGCGATGGCGCCGACGAACGGCGCGACTGTACTGCCAGACATCTACGTCAATGTCTGGGGAATGCGCTACGCGGCAATTGCGGTCGCGCACGGACGGCTGCCGTCTCTCATCACGACGGCTGTGAATGCACCGCAGGGCATCAACCTGATGTGGAATACCACGATGCTGTGCCGTCGGTGCTGCTGGCCCCGGTCACGCTGCTGGCCGGCCCGCAGGCCAGTCTCACCGTCCTGACCACACTGGGCTTCGCGGGCTCGGCGGCCAGCCTGTTCTTCGTGCTGCGCCGGCGGGGTGCCGGGCCAAGTGCGGCGGCCCTCGGCGGCGCCATCTGCGGCGCCATCTGCGGCTTCTCTCCGGCGCTGCGCATCGCCGCAGAAGATCATTATCCCCTGCAATTCGCGGTCCTGCTGCCGCTCATTGTCGACGCCGTGTTGCGGCTGGCGACAGGCCGCGGCCGACCGATCCGCACCGGTGCCTGGCTTGGCGTGCGATCTCCGCTCAAGTGTTCATCTCCGAGGAGGTTCTGGTCGACACAGTGCTCGCGGGCCTGGGCGCAGACTGACCTGGAAGCCGGCCTCTGCCGCTGACCTCGGAATCTTCATGCTCCCCGGCGTGGGCAGCGGGTGTGCCGTGTGCCATGCGCCTCTCGCACACGGCACACCCGCCGGCGAATCAGGAACCTACCGCCGTCGTCACCTAGTGAAGTGCTCGAATACGTGGCTGAAGTACCAGGTCGGCTGAGCGACGCCCGAGCAGGTGCCCGCGCCCTTGGTGCCGGGGCAGCCGCCGTTGTCACGCTGCAGCGCCCAGAACGACAGGGTGTTGATCCCGCTATGGTCAGCCCACTTCAGCAGCGCAGGTGCATCGGCGGCGGAGAAGGTCTCGTCGGTGCCGAAGTCATCGATCCCTGGCATCTCGGTGACGCCGATCATGTGCCATAGCTGCCTGGGCGTGGCCGACGGGTATAGCGTCTGCAACTGGCTGTAGAGCCCTGCGGCGGCGGTCTCAGTGTCGGTCAGCATGTTCTGCTCGGTGCCGAGGTAGTAGTCGAACGTGAGCAGGTTCACGACGCTGATCCTGGCGCCGTCGGCGACGGCGTTCTGCAGGACCGCCAGGCCAGCCGACGTCAGCCCGGTCGGGAAGGTCGGCAGGGTGTAAGAGAACTGAATCCTGCGCCCGTGGGCCGCAGCCCAGTCCTCGACCTCTGCGATCGCCTCGTTGCGCCGGTTGATCCCGGCGGTGTCGGTCAGGGAGTCGCCCTCGACATCCAGGTCGATCCGGGGTACGTGATAGACCGCGATCAGGCTCTCGTAAACCTGAGCGATGGCCGACACGCTGCTACAACTGTCGGCGATATCGGTGTCGGTGGTGTCCGCGGTGTAGCCGCCGAAGGACGGAATCACGTTGCCGCCGCGCGCCTGGATCGCGGAGATGTCGCTGCCGAAGCTTGAGTAGGAGATGGGCTCGGTGGTATCGCCGTTCCAGTAGGCCGTGCACGAGGCCTGCGCAGTCTCGAGGAACGCGAGCGATAGGTACTTGGCGCCCGACTGCTGAGACAGCGCGGCGAGGTCACCGCTGGTGTCGTAGGTCTCGAAGTACGGCGCGAAAACCTGGCGCGGCAGGCCGGCTCGTGCGTGCCAGCTATCGGCACTGGCGCCAGCGGTGGCGAACCCGATGACGGCCGCGGTAACGGTTGCGGCGGCAAGCGCCGCCCTGATGGGTGTGTGTCGTCTCATGCGCTGGGTCCCTTGGCTAGTGCGGAAGCAAACGAGCTAGGCGTCGGCCCGGCCGTGCAGACGGGCCGCACGGCTGGACGACAGGTGGGACATGAAACAAATAGGAAACTTTCCTATTTGTTTCGGGAGGCTAGTCCGGCGGCCTACCACCGTCAAGGGCGAACTTGGGTCTAGCGCGGGAATATGCGTGACCGGCCCCGCCGAGGCCCGAGGACGGGCAAGGGTGAACCTGGGGTCTGCGCTGATGCGCCCGCGGCTTGGCCCCGAAGGCGGGTTGCGGCAGTCAGGCAAGATGGCAAGCTGGACTGGTGCTGGCGCGAGTACTGACCGCTGAGCCGCAGCGAAATGGGCAGCGCCGCTGTCCCGCTGTAGTTTGCAGGCCGAATTGATCTTCAGCCCGGAACTAAGGGAGGCGGTAATCGCTGGCGACATCACGGTCTCGTTCCGGCTGTGGCGCCGGCCCAAGGTCCGGCTTGGCGGCCGGTATCCGGTAGGGCCCGCACAGATCGAGGTCGACTCGATAGAGCTCGTGCCGTTCTCTTCGATCACCGCCGACGATGTCCGCCGCGCGGGCGAGGCTGACCTGGAGACGCTGCGTCGGCGGGCAGCCCATGCCGGTCCGATCAGCGCCGACACGCCGCTGTACCGGATCGAGTTTCACGTCACGGCGCAACGGCAATGACCGGGGCGCACAGCGGTCCGGCGCTGGCCGGCGCACGTCAGCGGATAGCTGCCCGGCCGGCCGGGGCCCTCGTGGCCAGGCACCTGCAGGCGCGTTACGGCATCGAAGTGCGCGGGCTGTCCGAGCTTGACCTCGGCGTCTACCGGATCGACAGGGCCGACGGGCCCGGCTGGGTAGCCAGGGTCTTCCCCGCAGGCCGGCCCGAGGCCGCGACGGCCGGCGATGCGGAGATCCTCGCGTTCCTTGCGCTCAGCGATTTCGAATCGGAACGGGGCGCGGCTCCGCAACCGGTGTCCGTCATCGACGGCCACACTGTGCTGATCACCGAACTTGTCACGGGCGTGCCGCGGACCGAACGCGCAGCAGCGATTCGAGCGCACGGCGGTCTTCGCCGCCTGGGCGAGATGCTAGGTGAACTGCACGCACTGCCAGCGGGCACGGGTGCAGTCGGCCGTCCGGGCGGGGCCTGGCATCACCTGGCCGACGGGCTGCCAGCGGCGGAAATCCGGGCGGCGCAGGCACTGCTCGCCGACTCCGAGGACGCTGTCCCGGCCAGGGAGCGCCCGCTGCACGCGGCGCTGCGCCGCGAGCTTGCCGATGCCGACGGCGGCGAGGGGCTGCCGCAGGCGCTGCTGCATCCCGACTTCGCGCTGGCCAACGTGATCGCATCGCCCGACCGCGGCATGGTGCTCGTGGACTGGACCGGCGCGGGCCGGGGGCCCCGTGCCTGGTCGCTGGCCTTCCTGGTGTTCGCCGAGGGAGCGAGGAATCCGCCCAGGGCTGGCCTGGTGCTCGACGGCTACCGGAGCCGGGTGAGCCTGGAGCCGGAGGAGATCGATCGTCTCCCGGCGCTGATGCGGGTCCGGCCAGTCGTGCTGGCCACGTGGAGCTACTGCCTGGGCCGCTCAAGCCTGGCGCAGGCCGCCCGCGCCGTGGACGCGGCGCAGGCGGTAGCGCAGGAGGTTGGCCCGCGGGCGGTCGCCGCGCTTCGGGCCCGGCGGGAATGACGCCAGTCACTGCGGCTTACGTGCGACGAGGACGTCGCGCATGATCGCCTGGTCGACGCGGTGCCTGAAGCTCAGGTACGGCGGGCCGGTCAGCGGCTCCAGGCCTGAGTCGGCCAGGATCTTGGTGGCCTCGTCGCGCCTGGCCACCAAGGTGTTCCAGGCTATGCCGACAGCGCCGCCAGGCCGCAGCAGCCGCACCCACACCGGAGTCGCGTCAGCGAGCAGGTCAAGCGGCCCGCGCGCAAGTCCCCCCGCGGCCGTGCGGCTGCCATGCTGAATGCCGTACGGCGCGTCCGTCACCAGCACGTGGGCCGTCGATGGCCTGAAGAACTCCGCTGCCCTAGTGGTGTCCGCGTTGACGATGTCCAGCCTCTGGGTGATGCCCGACTTGTAGGCGTCCTTGGTTGCCGCCATGCTGATCTGCAGCCGCCTGGCTACCACTTTTCCGTTCCTGCGGACCGGGCCGTCGTACTCGCGGTGGTGCTTGATCCGCTTGCGCTTGAGCCAGGTCTGGATGAACGCCGAGTACGCGTCGAAGTCCTGCTGGTCCAGGTCAAGCCCGGCCGCGTCGAACCCGTACATCAGCGCCTGATTGAGCGTCGTGCCGCGGCCGCACAGCGGGTCAAAGACGGTGAGCTTGCCGCCGAGCAAGTCGGCGGCGAACGCGGACGACAGCACGGTCACGTTAAGCAGCAGCTTGGTGAACTGCTCATTCGTCTTGCCCTGGTACTTCTGGATGGTGATCAGGTCATCGTCATACCGATCGAGCGAGCGAAGCATCACCGGCCGGAGTAGGTCACCATCGAGCCGGAACAGCGCATAGCCCGCCGACAGGTTGGCCAGGAACGCGGCATCCCGCTCGCTAAGCTCAGGCGCCTCGAAGGTCACATACGGCACGCCGCCGATGTCGGCAGCCGCGATGTCGCCCACGCTGCCGCCGAGCACGGCCTGACTGAAGACCTCAAGCTCGGCCTGGGTAAGAGCTGTCGACGCGCGGGCATAGACCCGGTTGGCTGACGGCAGGATCAGCAGTGCGTACCTAGCCATGTGACAATCGTGTCAGCCTGGGCCGGCCCGCGGTCCGGCCGCGTCGGCCACGACTGGCCCGCAGGCGGAGAAGCGCTGGTACTCGGTGACGGGCAGCGCTATCAGCTGTGTGCAGCCGCGCAACTCGCACTCGCAGCTGAACCGGAAGACCGGCGGCTCCGGCATCCGGGACGGACCCAGGTCTGCCCACCAGCCAAGCAGTTGCCGTACGTGCACGGCGTTCTCCTCCTGCCGTATCCGAACTCCGCCGTGGGCAGCAGCCACAGCCCGCGCTGCGCGGACCTCATAGGGCCCGAAGGTCGTCGCAGGCCATCTGTACCCGCTCCACCGACACCGCGAAGAACGACTCGGCCAGCTCGGCGGGATCCTGGCGCCAGGGGGACGCATGCCGTCAGCTCGCTGACGGCATGCGTACGCGGGTAACCGCCGCCCGCTGCCCTGCGGGCATGCTCCTCCGTGTGGCCATCTACGGGATAGAACCGCAGGTCCAGGCGATGAGCCACGGATCGGGCAACTGTCGTCTTGCCAGCGCCGCAGCCGCCGCCGAGCCAGAAAACGGTCGGCAGGTCGGCTGCCTGTGGCGTGAGCAAGCCCGGATCCCTCCGTTGCACGGATGTTCTCAGTATCGCGTGCCGGTTTGCCGCGCGCCCTCAGCTGACGCAGCGGCGGGCTCTGACGCGAGCGCCCGCGGCTGGCTCGTGCGGCAGCGCGCCCGCAGTGCGGAACAGGAATTCCTGGTAGCTGTCTGGAGCATGCCGCGCGGCGAACACATAGCTATCCGGTGACATGCGCACCGCGACCAGTCTGCGCTGCGCATCGCGGTCCTCGGCGATGACGCTGGCGATTCCCTGGACGATCCGCCGGATGGCGGGCTGGTGACTGGGATGGACGCTGTATTCGTTGCTCATGTATCTAGCATTTCCGGCCAGCGGCGGCCGCGACAGTGGCAGTAGTGACACTAGACCGTGACATCCTGCCAAACTGCAGGCATGATGGAGGGCATGCTCAGACGCGTGGCTGTAGTGGTGCTGGACGGATTCTCGCCCTTCGAGCTCGGAGTGGCGTGCGAGGTCTTCGGGGCTGACCGTACCGACGAGGGGCTGCCCGGCTACGACTTCGCCGTGGTGGCCGGCGAGCCGGGGCCGCTGCGATCCGATGTTGGATTTGTCCTGCAGACGGATGCCGGCCTGGACCAGCTGAAGAATGCGGACCTGGTGATTGTCCCCGCGCCGAGCGACGACCGGTGCGCGTCGGCGGACTGGCCGGAACCGCTGCTGGCCGCGCTGCGCGACGTGGTCGCCCGCGGCGGTCGGGTGCTGAGCGTCTGTACCGGGGCGTTCGTACTGGGCGCGGCCGGGCTACTGGACGGCCGCGTCTGCACTACGCACTGGCGGCATGCCCGTCAGCTCGGCATCATGTACCCGGCAGCGAAGGTCGACCCGTCTGTCTTGTATGTGGACGAGGGACAGATCATCACCAGCGCAGGGACGGCCGCGGGCATCGATGCCTGCCTGTACCTGGTACGCAAGGAACAGGGCAGCGCGGTGGCGAATGCCATCGCTCGCCGGATGGTGGTGCCGCCGCACCGGGACGGCGGGCAAGCCCAGTACGTCGAGCGTCCGCTCGCCGCGCCGACCTGCGACACGCTGGCGGACGTAATCGAGTGGATGCAGCGCCACCTGGACCAGCAGGTCTCCGTCGACCAGCTGGCCAGCCTCGCGGCGATGTCGCCGCGGACATTCGCGCGGCGCTTTGTCCAGGAGACCGGCACAACTCCGCAACGGTGGCTGATCGGGCAGCGCATCTTGCTGGCCGAGCAGCTGCTTGAGGATTCCGACGAGACAGTGGACGTGATCGCCGAGCGGGCCGGGTTCGGCAACGCGACCGCATTGCGCCATCACTTCCGCGCCTGGCGGTCGACCACGCCGCACGCCTACCGCCGCGTGTTTCACCATTCCGCGTGAGCCACAGCGGCCGTCGGCGAGTCGCCGATTGCCTGCTCGGGCCGGTCCGCCGCAGGCGGCCCGATCAAGCCCGTCCGCCGCGCTCGGACTTGGGCTTGACTCCGTACCTGGGTACGGCCGGTAGCTTGTCGGCATGGCTGGACTGACCATCGGCAAGCTTGCCGCCGCTGAGGGCGTCGGCGTCGAGACCGTGCGCTTTTACCAGCGGCGCGGGCTGCTTGCGCAGCCAGAACGCCGCGGATCCGGCTACCGGGAGTACTCAGAGGCTGACCGGGCACGACTGGTGTTCATCCGGCGCGCTCGGCGGCTGGGATTCACCCTGGGCGAGATCAGGGACCTGCTTGGTCCGGCCGAGTCCAGTTCGGCCGGACAGATCGCCAGGGCCGCGCAGGCCAAGCTCGCCGACATTGACCAGCAGCTTCGTGAGCTGGAGTTGCGGCGGTGCCGGCTGCGCAGGCTGCTGCACGTATGCGAGCACGGCAGCGGCCAGGACTGCGCCGCCCTTCGGCTAGGCGAGCTTCACGAGGCCGGGCTGCCGGCCCTGAGCGAGGAAGGCGCGCGGCGATGAGCGCAGCGAGGGCAGTGACCGACGAGAGCTTTGCGGCCGAGGTAGAACGCAATCCCCGGCCCGTCATCGTGGAGTACTGGGCGCAGTGGTGCGGGCCCTGCCGGCAGGTGGGCCCGGTGCTGGACGCGATCGCGGCCGAGCACGGCCGGGCCGTGGATGTGGTCAAGCTGAACGTGGACGAGAATCCGCAGACGACCCAGAGGTACAGCGTGCTGCTGGTCCCGACGGTGAGCCTCTTCTCGGGCGGCCAGGTGGTGCGGCAGGTCATCGGTGCCCGGTCGAAGTCGGCCCTGCTCCGCGAGTTTGCTGACTACGTGTAGGCGCGACCAGGGCGTTCCGGCCGTGAATCGCTAGCGTGCGGCCGCGGTAGCCATCCTGGCGCGTACTTTGCCAGGGATAAGCTCGCCGGCCGCCCTGGCGGAGTGCAGCGCTGCCGCCCACCAGGCCAAGTCGTCCAGCGCGATCTGCAGGCTCACTGCCGTTGCCGGATCGGTCGGCTGGCCATCGGCGTCGAACGCCTTGTCCACGAACGGCAGTACAACCGTGCTGCGCAGCGGAACGGCCTCGACCTCGACCGCGACCTGAACCAGGTGCTCGATGGCCCTGATGCCGCCACCGACTCCCGTGCTGTAGCCGACGGCCGCCATCGGCTTGTTCCGGAACGCGAACGACACGAACACGCTGTCGATGGCGTTCTTCAGCTCGGCGGGGATGCTGTGGTTGTACTCGGGCGTGACGACCAGGTAAGCCTCCGCCTCGGCAATCTTGCGGTTCCACCGGCGCACGATCTCGCCGCTGTAGGTGGGGTTCTGCGGGTCGCCGATCGAGCCGGCGTGCTCGCCGAACATCGGCAGCGGCCAGTCCCGGAGGTCGAGTACCTCGGTCTCGAAGCCCCCGTGCAAGGCCGCCTGCCTGGTGACCCACGGCGTGACCTTGTCCGCCGCCCTGGTGGGCCTGGTACTGCCGACGATGATCTGAAGCTTCATCACGTTCCCTGGCTTGCGATTGCGGGTTAGCTCTGCCCGGACTGGACTGGCCGGGTGAACCTGGCGACGACGGAGACGGCCGCGTTCCCCTTGACCATCCCGAGCTGATTCCAGGTCATGTCGAAGCCGGCGCGGTCGATCTCGATTCGGCCGCTGGCCGAGCCGTCGGCGTGGATCTCGCCGGCGCCGCGAATGGCCGTCAAGCTGCCGCGCACGGTCGCTAGCCGCCAGATGGTCTTGTGCCGGTTGGCCACTGACGAGCCGGCCGGGTCAAGCTGCCAGCTTGCTGGACCGGTGATCGTCACTGACGAGATATTACCGAAGGAAATAATCGTGTCAACTGAAACACCCAGGTAGGCTGACTGGGTGACGCCGGACAAGCCTGAGATCGGCACGCGGCAGGTCCAGGGCGCGGATCACGGTCGGCGCGACAGCTCCGGCGTGCAGCTTGCCGGGCTGGACGAGGCGGAGATCCGGCGTGTGCTGGTTGCCCAGACTGCCCGGTTCACGGCCGACTTCCTTCGCTGGATGGAAGGCCGCACTTGCGACGGCCTCAGCTATCAGCGGCTGCGCCTGCTGCAGGCACTGCACTGCGGCGGACCCGCGATCATGCGCGACCTCGGCACCCAGCTGGGCGTGAGCCCGCGGAACATGACCGCGATCGTCGACGGGCTGGAAGAGGCGCAGCTTGTCTTCCGGCGCCCGCATCCGACCGACCGGCGGGCAACGCTGGTGGAGCTGTCGCCGGGCGGAGCCGCCGAGGCTGAGCAGGAGCTCGAGCCCCGGCTCGATGCGATGGCCGAGCTGTTCGCCGGGCTGACCGAGGCCGAGCGCGAGCAGTTCTCGGCGATCCTGACCAGGCTTACCAATGCCATGCGCGACGGCCAGCCGGAGTGCTGACTTAGGCCGTCAGATCTGGTGAATGCGGCCGAACCACCAGAGCGAGTGAGGTTGGTCGTAGCCAGGGATGATCTGACGATCTGCCGCAGGACAGGGGGCCTGCCGCGTACCGTTGGCATGTCCCGGACGCCAAGCGCACGGGGGGCGCACGCGCTACGGGGGTTCCGCACTCGCGGGCTAGCCAGGTAACGGAACTTCCGGATGCGCGTGGGCGAGGATCTTGGCGCACAATCCGGGGCGCCCACGCCGGCTTGCCTGGCCCTGCCAGCCAGCGGCGGAGCGGGCAGGATTCAGGCTTGGCGTGCCCGGCGCCGGTAGACGAAGAACACCCGGTCCGCCGCATCGCCAGCCGGGCCGCCGTCAAGGCTCTCCTGCTCGACCAGGTCGAACCGGTCCGCCAGGGCGGTCCTGATCTGCTGCAGGGGCACGGCTAGCTCGCGAATGCGCTCATGATGCAGCCGGTAAATGTCGTCGTGCTGCCGCTCGAAGATCCGGGTCTCCCACATGGACAGCGACCCGCCGTCGGCGCGGACGGTCATCAGCACGATGTTGCCGTCGAACTCATCCAGATACGGCGGCGCCCCGTTGAGCCGGCTCATCCGCCCGGTGGTGTTCACATCGAAGATGAATAGCCCGCCGTCGGCGAGATGCTCATGCACTAGATCGAATAGCGCGAGCCAGGACTCGAAGGCCGGCACATGGTTGAGCGTGTCGAAAACGCAGATCACGACATCAAAGCTGGTCGGCAGCCGGAAGGCCGTCATGTCCGCCTGCACGAGGCGCGCGGCCGGCGCGCGGTCCGCGGCCAGCGCCAGCATCTCCGCCGACCGATCCAGCCCGGTCACGGCCAGGGCGGGCGCGAGCCCGGCCAGGATCGCGCCGGTTCCACAGCCCAGCTCAAGCAGGGACTGGGCCTGCGGCCGGTGTCTTCGAATGTAGGAAAGCACTCGCATGACCTCGTCCGTGCGGTCACCCATGATCCGGTCGTAGAACTGGGCGAAGCTCGCGTAGTCGGCCACGCCGCTATCGTGCCCGACACGTGCGGCACGGATGGTCAGTTACGGGCCATTGGGGTCGGCCGCGTGCCACTCAGGCCGGCCGCGGTGCAGGCCAGCCCGCAGACTCTGTCCGATATCGGCGATCAGGTCGGCTACCGGCTCTATTCCGGCTGACAGCCGGATGAGGCTCGCGGGCGCGCACTCGTCCGGCCATCGCGCGCGGCGTTCCCAACTGGACTCAACGCCGCCGAAGCTGGTGGCCGGTACGATCAGTCTCGCTGCGGCAACGACAGCGTCCGCCTCGGCGGCGGTGCCATCTGCAAGTTCGAACGACAGCAGCGGTCCGAATCCGCGCGGCATCTGCGCGCGGGCAACTGCCAGCGTCTGCTCGGTCGTGCCGGGGTAGTGGACGGCCGCCACGCGCGGATGGCCGATCAGGTACTGCGCTATAGCCAGCGCGCTGGCCGACTGCCGCTCGATCCGCAGTGGCAGCGTCTTCAGTCCGCGCAAGGCAAGCCAGGTCTCCATCGGGCCGGCAATGCCGCCGCCGAGAGTGCGCCAGCTGCGGACCTCCGCCAGCAGTTCCCGGTCTCGAGTCAGCACCGCACCCATGATCAGATCCGAATGGCCGGAAGCCGATTTGGTCAGTGAGCACAGCGACGCGATGGCGCCCAGCTCCAGCGGGCGCTGCAGCACCCCGGTGGCCACGGTGTTGTCGACGACCATCGGCGCCCCGGCGTCGGCGGCAAGCCGGCCGAGGGCCGCAAGGTCGGCTACTCGCAGCAGCGGGTTCGTCGGCGACTCAGCCCACAGCACGGCCGGGCCGCGCCGCAGCTCGCGCTCGACTTCGGCTAGGTCCTCCAGGTCGACACCGATCGCCTCGGCCCCGTGCGGCCGCAGCCGGTCAGCCAGGACACGCGCGTTGTAATAGCCGTCACGGGGAAGCAGCAGCCGGTCCCGGTGCCGTGCCAGCGCCAGCATCAGCGCCATGGACGCGGCCTGGCCCGAGCCGAAGACGATGGCCTCGGCCTGCTCGATTGCACCGAGCGTCCGCTCCAGCGCCGCCCAGGTCGGGTTGCCGTTTCGTGCATAGGCGAGGTCGCCGCCGGGATCGCCGTAAGACGCGAAGATGCTCGCGAGTACCGGCGGCGGCACAACCGCTTCGCCTTGCGCCCGCAGCGTCCCCGCGTGTATCAGGGACGAGTCGACCGACAGCGCCGGATCGTCGGGGTCCTGCCCCGTGGGCGGGTCGGCTGTCGGCCCGGCTGGTGCCGTCCCCGCTGGCGCCAGTGCGGCCCGCAGGAAAGGTCCGAGCGCCCGGTTGAAGGCGGTCGGCTGTTCGAGGTTGGGCAGGTGCGCGGCGCCGGGTATCACGGTCAAGGTGGCGCCCGGAATACTGTCGGCTATCAGTTCCGCGTCCGCGACCGGGGTGAACTCGTCGTCGCTTCCCACCAGCACGAGCGTGGGTACGTCAAGCTCGGCGAGCATCGAGACGTAGTCCTGGCGCTCGGCCCGGCCACGCAGGGCTGCTGCGGCTCCTTGCGGCGATGTACCTCGCATCATGCCGGTGATGTGCGCGGCCATATCCGGGCGGTGCCTGATCGTTGCCGGCCTGATCATCTTCGGCAGGACCTCCGCTGCATAACCGGCCATGCCCGCTGCCAGCAGCCGGTCAGCCGTGGCATGCCGCAAGCGCACGCCGGCTGCCGTCTCGGCCGGTGCGGAGGTATCTGCCAGCACGAGTGCCAGCACCCTGGCCGGGAACAACCGGGCGAACTCAAGTACTATCTGGCCACCCATCGACAGGCCGCACAGGGCCGCGGCGGGAAGCTGCAAGTGGTCAAGCAGGCCCGCGATGTCACGTGCGAACTCCTCCAGCGTGCATTTCCCTGGCACCACCGAACTGTCGCCGTAGCCGCGCAGGTCCGGAGAAATAACGCGGAATCCTAGCTCGGCGAGAAATCCCGATTGCGGATACCACATCGAGCGGTTGAACGGGTGGCCATGCACGAGCACGACCGGCTCGCCGCTGCCGACGTCGTCGTAGCTGATGCTGATCGTGGCGGCACGCCAGGTGCTCATGTCGTCACCCGTGCTCTTGCCATCGGGTCGGCGCGCGTCACGTGCGACCTCCGTCCTGCTTGGTCATGAAGTACCTGCTGGGAATCGTAGGTTGCAATATTGACTCGGTGCAACTTGGGAAATGCACTCGGTGCAATATGCTAGATGGCGTGCAGGATTACCTGAACATCGCCGACGAGCTAGCAGCAGACATTGCGGCCGGCCGACTTAGCCTTGGCTACCGGCTCGTCCCGCAGCGCCAATTCGCCGCTCAGCGCGGGATTGCCGTGTCAACGGCAGCGCGGGTCTATGCCGAGCTGATCCGGCGCGGACTGGCACTCGGCGAGGTAGGCCGTGGGACGTTCGTGCGGGCAGGGCCGCCCGCAGCGGCGACACTGGCGGACACCAGCGGAGCGCAGCTTGTCGACCTCGCGTTCAATTTCCCGATCCTCGCGGACCAGCATGCGATCCTGGCGGACAGCCTCTCCGGGCTGATGCGCCCGGATTTGATGGCCGCGGCCACCAGGCCCGTCGGCGTGGATGGCAGCCCGGCGGTCAGGAAACAGGCGGCGGCCTTCCTGGCTCGGGCCGGATGGCAACCCCGGCCCGCCGACATGCTCTTCGCTGGCAACGGCAAGCAAGCGATCGCCGCGGCTATCGCGGCACTCGTGCCACCGGGCGGCAGACTCGGCGTCGAGGCGCTCACTTACCCGGCGGTGCGCGCGGCGGCTTCCAGGCTCGGCGTGCGCCTTGTCCCGCTCGCGCTCGACGAGGCAGGCCTGGTACCGAGCGCGCTGGAGTCCGCGCACCGCAAGATCGGCCTGGACGCCGTCTACCTGCAGCCCACCCTGCACAACCCGCTTGGCATCACGATGCCCGCAGGCCGCCGGGCCGAGATAGCCGGGCTGCTGCGGAGCCTGAACCTCTATGCGATCGAGGATGCGGTCTATGCATTCCTCCGGGACGAGCCTGCGCCGCTCGCGGCGCTGGCCGGCGATCGCACGATCTTTGTCGACAGCCTCTCCAAGCGAGTGGCGCCCGGCCTCACGGTGGGGTTCGCTGTAGTGCCTCCCGGCCTCGTCGATGCGGTGGCAGGCGGTATCCGGTCCGGCGCGTGGACGGCCAGCGGGTTCGCCCTCGCTGCCGCCGGCCGATGGACCGGGGACGGGACGGCGGCGGGCCTCGCGCAGGCCAAGCGTGACGACGCGTCGGCTCGGCAGCGGATTGCCGCGGCGCGGCTAGCCGGGCTGGACGTCGTGGCGGATCCGGTCTCCTACCACTGCTGGTGGCAGCTGCCGATCCCTTGGCGGGCGGACACCTTCGTGGCGGCCGCCGCGCGTCGCGGCATCGCGATTACGCCCGCTGCCGCCTTCGCGGTCACCCCGGGCCAGGCGCCGAACGCGGTCCGGCTAGCGCTCGCGTCACCGCCCGTCACCGCACTGGAGCAGGCGCTCGAGAGGCTGGCGAGCCTAGCGCGGGGCACGCCTGAGGATGCCCTCGAGGCCTAGTGCCTGGCGTCCGTCATCATGGGCAGGCCGCTTTACTTGATGGTGCTTGCTACTTCGAACAAGATCGCAGGGGTGCTGCTGCAGCACTAGACCGGTGAGGCTGGCCCGGCTGCGTCACCGGGCCAGTTGCCGGCCGAGCCACGCCAGTCCTCGGCACGCACCGCCCAGCGCTCGTGGTCGCGCCACTGACCGTCCACCATGAGGTAGTGCGGCGAGAAACCCTCCCGCTGCAGGCCGAGCCGTCTGACCAGGGCAATGGACCGGCCATTGTCGGGCTGGATGTTGGCCTCCAGGCGATGGAGCCCGAGGTCGGCGAATGCCAAGTCGATGACGGCCGCGACGCCCGCCGTCATTAGGCCGCGGCCGGCATGCGAGGCGAAGCCCGCATAACCCAGGTAACCGGACTGGAACGCGCCGCGCACGATGCTGTTGATGTTCACGAAGCCGACCAGCTCCGCGCAGGCCCGATGGCGAATCAGAAAGCACTCGTTATCCTCGCGCGCCGCGCGCGCCAGGTAAGCCGCGAAACGCTCGGCGGTGTCGGCCGGGTCGACCCACGGCAGCAGGTCCGACTTGCTGGCGCGCACCGCCGCGATGAACTCGTCAGCGTCGGCGGGCGAAGGCGCCGACGCGACCACGGCTGCGTTCATCAGGGCCAGTCTGCTCCGAGGTATTCAGCCGGCCAGTTGCGGCCGGTCAATGTCGTATTTAGTCGCAGACTACTAAAGAGGCCCAGAACGGCGCCCACCCACGGCAGTTCGGTCCTGATCCCGACCGGCAACGCGGGCTGGCCTGCCGGCGCTCATGTCCGCCAGGGTCGGGGCCGGCACGGACACCCTGACGGTTCGGCGGGCTTCTGGCGGGTGCTCTGGACCATTTTGTGCCTGCCGAACCGGGAGGATGTCAGAAGGCGAACCGAATTATCCTAGTCTGGGCAGCGCGGCCGGCGCAGGCGGCTGCAGTGCTAGGCCCCGGTGGCGATTTTCACCTCGGCGGTAAATGCGGACTCCAGCGCTGGTACTGCATTCATGGGCGCCAGGGCCTGCGTAATCGCGGACAGGCTCTTCGCGCCGGCCGCACTAGCGGCCGCTGACCGGACCCTGGCGAGGATCGCGGCGAAGTCGCGCCTTGGGTCGGCGCAGGCTGGAGCGGGGTAACGAGCGAGTTCCGCTGCTGGCTGCGCGGCGTCCTTGATCGCGCTGGCGATAGCGGGCACGCTCGTCCCCGAGTCGACGCGCTGCAGGGTCTTCAGCGCGGTCAGCAACTGGCTAAGCGGAGCGTGTGCCGGGCCGTTGGTCCAGGCCTGGTACTGCTCCTTGCAGTTGCGGCCCGCGGCGGCCCGCGCAGCCCTGGTATCCGCGGTGAACTGCGCCAGGTCGCTGGTGCCGGCGCTCATCGCGGCGCCGGCCTTATTGATCAGCGTGACATCGTGCGCCGAGGCCCCGGCCCGGCAATCGGTGGCGCTTGTTGCGTACTTGGCCAGCGCTCTAGCAAAGGAAGTCTCTTCGGCCGCGTCTGGGACCGATGGACCGTCCTGGGCACTGGCCACGGCGGCCGCGAATGTGGCGCAGGCCGCGTCGAGTCCGGCATAGCTAGCACCGGGGGTATCCGCAGCATGGACGCCGTCGATCGCGGTGGTCAGACGGCTGAGTTCTGCCTGCCCGCTGTCGACGAACCACGCCGCCACGCGGTCCACGGCGGGGACTCCTGAGTCCGACGCCTGCGGGACGGTCGTTGCCGAGGCGGTGCTCTGGACCGGGGCTACAGTCGCTGCTGGTGAAGCGCCCGAGGAAGAACCGGGCGCCGCATGACTCGCACAGGCCGACAGCAGGATTGTCGTGCTGACCGCGGCTAAAGGCAGGGTGCGATGGAGCCTCTTGGCCACGGCATTCACTCCCGGTAGTCTCATGCGCTGAATGACAATATCAAAATGTCACGTTCCGCGGCCGTCAGAAAGAGCGCTGTGATGACGATTTGCAGCTCTTGCGAGGGAGAAGTCGAGGCCGCGACTGGTCTGTGCGTGCGCTGCGGAAACGACCAGGCCGGGTCGGGGTCGGCCGTGAATGACGGTCCGGTATCAGCACCGAAATTAGCAATTCCGTCGCAAGCAGCAGATGATCACATATATCTGGCGAGTAAAAACGCGACCGTCCTAGCCGGCGAGTTGTCGGCCGCGGATGCGGTGGACCCGGACGCAGCGGATGCCGATGCAGCGGACGCCGAGGCAGTGGGTACCGGCGCGGCGCGTGCCCAGGCAGCAGGCGCGGAGGTGGCAGCCGCGCTGGTGGTGGCTGAGGTAGCCGGGGCTGAGGGGGCTGGCGCTGAGGTAGGCGGGGCTGAGGGCGCTGCCGCTGCGGCCGTCGCGGAGTCTAAAGGCGACAAGGCTGAGGAGAAAGACGGCCTCATCGCTACATATCGTGCTCGGCGTCTCAGGATAGAACACCTGAATTCACCACCGCTAAGACTGGTCATGTGGGTCGGCATCGTCCAGATCGCGGTCGTGACAGTCCTAATGGTGCTGCAAAGGGTGCCGCAGCCCCTGGTGAACAGCACAGTGCCCGATGTGACGGGCGGCACATTCGCGGTTCCGCTTGTCGTCTTCATTATTACGGTCATCTCGATCGCCACCGGGTACTGGTTCGGGCTGGCGGCGGCATTGCGGATCCGCCCGGCGGTGGGCATCCCTATTGCCGCATTGGCGACCTGGACGCTGGCCGACACGCCCATCTCGAGCCTGCGGATGGGTGCCACGGCCATCGGACCGCACCTGACCGATACCGGACTTCGCTGGGGACAGCTTGGCGTTCTCGGCGTCTTCTGGATCTGGCTCGGTTACCGGACAGTAGCCAGGCGGCAAGCACGGCGCGAGAAGTCGGCTGTCAATCCTGAGCAAGATGAACAGCCAAAGAATCCCGGGTCTGTCTTGGGTGCGCTGGTCTGCGTGCTGGCCTATTACGCGCTGGAAATCGCGATCTGGGCGCTGTATGCGCGGGCTGGCCAGGCCGCGGTCGGCACCGGCTCATTGCTGGCGGACCTGGGCGTTCAGGCCGTCCTGCTGCCTACTTTCCTGGTCCTCGTCGTCCTGCTTGGAAGCACGGACCTGCTGGAATGGGGCGAGATAGCCGTTCAGTCGTTCGTAGGCAGGGCCAAGCGAAGGCGCCCGCCGCGATTGCTGATGATTCTCACCCCACTGGTGGCCGTCGGGCTGATCGCGAACGCGATACGCCTCGATGGCATCAACGTGCTACCTGAACTGGCGGTCGTCGGGCTGCCTGTCGCGCTTATCGCCCTGCTCGTTCGCCTGGCGCGCGGTTACGGCAGCTGGTCAGGCGATATCAGGTCCCGTGCCGTTATCACCGGCGCAGTAGTCGTATTTATCTACATCACGATCCTCCTCACCATCACCGCCGCCATCCGTAGCGCGGCCGGGTGGTCGCCGCAGCTTGACGACCGTTTCTACTCGCTCGTGAGCACTCCCATAGCGCTGGCGGCACTCTTTGCGGGGCTGCTTCTTCTGGCGCACGGCAGGATAGGCAGTCCCGAACAACGGGGCCGGGGATTGCTCCTAGTGATCGCCGGTGCATTGATCATCATCGCCGGGCTGCCGGATTTCCTGAGCGCCGCCGGATTGCCGGCGGTGTTCCCGTCGGCGCACTTCTCGCTCGTCAATGGTCTGCAGGTGACGGTTTCGCTCGGGGCCCTCGGCTGGATGAGCAGCCTGGCCCGGCACAAGCGCCTGCAGAACGCAGGCGCGCAACTAGCGAACGTACTCGCGCTACTGGCCGGGCTGCTGATCGTAAGCTTGATTCTCTGGCTCCTGAACGCGATTGCGAGCCTTAGCGCGGATTCGGACTACGCGCTGGCTGCCCTCTTCTTTCTGACGGTTTTCTGGGGTTTCGCGACGTCGGGCGACAAGCTGACCGGCGCGACGGCGAACACCGCCGCGTATCCCCGCGATGGCCGGATCCTGCTCGCGGTCAGCTACACACTCGTGTCGAGCGCGACCCTGCTGTACTTGGGAGCGCTCCGACCGCCTGGCGGACGCGCCACCACGCTCCCTAACTATCTGACGGCCGATCCCGTCACACCTCTCGGGCTGGCCGTACTGGGCTCAGCGCTGGTCATGGTGGCTTTCGTTGCCAAGGCAAGCCGCGGAACTGGGAAAGCCGCGGCCGCGACGGCCGCGGCCGCGGCAAAGTCGGCTGTGCCAGAGCCGGCTGCTACGGCCGGGCGGGCTCGCGGGGTGCCCAGGCGGCCCAGCCGACCACGAGTGCCCTGGCGCACCTACCGGGCGGCCCAGGTCGCCATTGCCGGAACTGGCGTGGTTGCCACCGGCGCTGCCCTGGTCATCCTCGTCACTGCCTTGCCTCAGCTGAGCCGGGCCAGTGCGGCACTGCTCGGGAAACCCTACTTGGCATCGGTTCCTGGACCTGGCTGCGACGATGGCGGGGCGCTGTGGCCGGTAACACCAGGCGAGCCCATCGCCGGAAGGTGCAGTCCGGCGGGCTTGCACGTCGAGATAGGCCCAGGCCCAGACAGCGAGGGCGATGTAGAGTTTCTGCCGCCGTATGGCTTTGCTTCGCAGAACTACCGTGTATCGGTCGAGATAACATTCAGCCGCGGCTTTGCTGGCTGTGCGGGTATCTTTACGCGCGCTAGCGCGGCCGGGCGTTACCTGACCGCTGTTTGTGGCGACGGCTCGGTCGATATCGAGCAGCAGGGCGGCCAAGGCAAACCGCTGATCTTCCTCGGATTCACCGACCACGCGCTTACCTACGTCATCTCGGCAGTCTCGCAGAGCTCCGGTCAGAGCGTTTATATCGACGGGACTAAGCTTGGCTCCGTCACGAGCACGGAATTCTCAAAGACCGAGTATGTCGGTCTGGCAATTATCAACCCAAGCTCAGTGCCGGGATCGGCGGTCTTTAGCAACTTCTCATTCACGCCCTTGCCCGCGACCGGTTAGCCTCGATGTCGGGCGACGGGTTGCTGCGCCTGCGTGAGATGACTTGCGTCGAATCCGACGGCCAGGGCGCGCAGCGCCTGGTCCAGGTAAACGGTGAGGTCGGTGTCGGCCCGATCGACCCAGCTGTCATAAGCGGACCGGCAGACCGCCAGCGTGGCCCGGCCGATCGCCATCGGGATTAGCGAGTCGCCGGCCTGGCCGAGTCGGCTCGCCGCGAAGTCGCTGACCGCCCGTTCCCAGGCGTCGTAATGGTGCGCGGCGCTGGCCTGCAGGGCAGGCACCGACCCGATCAGGTTCATCCGCGTCCGCAACTCGGGCACGTCCGCAGCCCGGTAGCGATTGGCGCCGACGACCACGTCCCTGATGGCTTCCATCAGCGGAACGGTGGCCGGCACCGCGCCGAATGCGGCCCGCAGTGCCCGTACCTCGCCGTCGAAGGCATGCCAGAGCACGTCGGCCTTGGAGTCGAAGTAGCGGAAGAAGGTTCTTTTGCTTACACCTGCCTCGGCGGCAATGCGCTCCACCGTGGTGTCCTCGAAGCCGACCTCGCTAAACAGGCGCAGTGAGATCAGTTCGAGTTCGCGCGCGCTCGTGCCGGGGGGCCGTCCTCTGCGTGCGCCGGCCCGTGCGGGCTCGCCCGGTACCGTCGGACCGCCGGCCGTGGCCAGTCCAGCCGGTACCGTCGGACCGCCGGCTGCCGTGTGGTCAGCTCTCCGCATGGCCGTGCTCGCTCCACCAGGGCCTTGATTACGTCACCGAGTGACGATTAATGTACTCCCTATTCGTCACCCCGTGCCGAAACTAAAGGAGCGCCCCATGGCAGACAGCGCTACTGAGCTGCTCGACCCACCGGCCGACGAGATCACTGACCCCCCGCCCGACGAGGTAGTAGCCGCAGATCTGCTGGTCGAGGAGATCTCCATCGATGGCATGTGCGGTGTCTACTAGTACCGCGACCGCGCAGCCCGCCCGGTTCGACCTGGATGCCCCCTGGCAACTGCATCCGCAGGTATCCGTCCGGCCGGAGCGGTTCGGCGCGCTGCTCTACCACTTCGGTACCCGGCGGCTGTCGTTCCTGAAAAGTCCTGCGCTGCTGACCGTCGTCAGCTCGCTGGCCGGCCAGCCGAGCGCCCGGGCCGCATGTGCGGCGGCGGGCATTGAGCCGGCCGAGATGCCGGCTTATGCGCGCGCGCTTGCCACGCTCGCCGCTGGCTCCATGATCTGCGTCAGGATCACGGCGTGACCGCGGTGGCCGGCACCGCGCCGAAGGCGGCCCGGCCCGGGTCGCTGGTCCAGGAGTTCCGCTACGGCCTGGATGCGCCGATCTGCCTCACCTGGGAGCTCACCTACGCCTGCAACCTGGCATGCGTGCACTGCCTTTCTAGCTCGGGCCGCCGGGACCCGAGGGAACTGAGCACCAGTGAATGCAAGAGGCTCATCGGCGAACTGGAGCGGATGCAAGTCTTCTACGTCAACATCGGCGGCGGCGAGCCGACCGTGCGGGCGGACTTCTGGGAACTGGTCGACTACGCAACTGCCCACCACGTCGGGGTCAAGTTCTCCACCAACGGCGTCAAGATCACGCCGCAGGTCGCCGCCCGGCTGGCCGCGAGCGACTACGTCGACGTGCAGATCTCCCTGGACGGCGCGACCGCCGAGGTCAACGACGCGGTCCGCGGCCCTGGCTCTTATGCCATGGCACTGTCGGCCATGCAGAGCCTGGCCGATGCCGGTTTCGCCGGCTTCAAGATCTCGGTGGTGATGACCAGGCACAACGTGGACCAGCTCGACGCGTTCAAGACCATCGCCGACCGCTTCGCCGCTCAGCTCCGGATTACCCGGCTGCGGCCGTCGGGCCGCGGCGCCGACGTCTGGAGCGACCTGCACCCGACGGCGGCTCAGCAGCGCCAGCTCTACGACTGGCTGGTTGCCCGCGGTGAGAGCGTGCTGACCGGCGACTCGTTCTTCCACCTGGCTGGATATGGCGACGGCCTGCCCGGCCTGAACATGTGCGGTGCGGGGCGCGTGGTCTGCCTGATCGATCCGGTCGGGGATGTGTACGCCTGCCCGTTCGCGATTCATGACGCGTTCCTGGCCGGCAACGTCAGGGACCGCGACGGCTTCGCCGACGTCTGGCGCAGCTCGGAGCTGTTCAGCCGGCTGCGCACTGACCAGTCGGGCGGGGCCTGTAGCTCCTGCTCGGCGTTCGATGCCTGCCAGGGCGGCTGCATGGCGGCCAAGTTCTTTACCGGACTGCCGCTTGACGGCCCCGATCCCGAGTGCGTCCGCGGATTCGGCGAGGCCGCGCTGGCGGCGGGTACCGGCCAGGTACCGCGTCCTTCCGGTGACCACTCGCATCGCGGCAAGCGGCAGCCGGTGCCGGTGTCGATCGGGCCGCGCCCGGGCGCCGCCCCGCCAGTACACCGAAGTGTGCCCGACCGCGCCTGCGATCAGAGCCCGCTGGCCGGCTTTCGTCGTGCTGCCGCCGGGTAACTAGCGACAATGCATCCCGCCATTGGGTCCGTGCCGACGACCGGGCCGACGCGGTGACCGTACCCGGTCGCGTGGCGATCGTCACCGGTGCGGCCCGCGGCATCGGCGCCGCTACCGTCCGTGCGCTGGCGGACGGCGGATGGTCGGTGCTTGCGGTGGACCGCGCGCGGGACGATCCCGCCGTGCCGTACCTGCTGGCCAGCGCCGGCGATCTGGCCGCCGTCGTCGCGGGGGCAGCCAAGATAGCCGGCGACGCCAACCGGGTGGCTGCATTCGATGCCGACGTCCGGGACGTGGCTGCCCTTGCGGCCGCCGTGGCAGACGCCGACGCCAGATGGGGCGGCCTGGATGCCGCCATTGCCTGCGCAGGCGTGATCGCCGGCGGGCTGCGCCAGTGGGAAGTGCCGCCCGAGCAGGAACGCGCAGTGCTCGACATCGACCTGGGCGGCGTGCTGAACCTGGCCAGGGTCGCCGTACCGGCCCTGCTACGCAGGCCAGAGCCGCGATCGGGCCGGTTCATCGCAGTGGCATCCGCAGCCGCGAGCCGCGGCCTGCCGATGCTGGCCGCTTACTGCGCCGCCAAGGCCGGGGTGACCGGCCTGATCCGGGCCCTGGCGGTAGAGCTCGGGCCGACCGGAGTCACCGCGAACGCGGTCAGCCCCGGCTCTACGGCCACGGCGATGCTGGACGAGAGCGCGCGGCTGTACGGCCTCGCCGGCGCCGCGGACTTCGCCAGCACGCAGCCGGCCGGGCGGCTGCTCGCTCCGGATGAGATCGCCGCTGTGCTGGCGTTCCTGGCCGGGCCCGCCAGCAGCGCCATCACCGGAGCGGTGGTGCCTGCGGACGGTGGGCTGGCGCTATGACCGCGGCGGCTGGCACGGCGGCCGTCGGCCCAGTCACCACCTCGCCGCTGCCGGCCGGATTCGGCGTCGAACTTGATCCGCGTACCAGGCAGCTGACCGAGTCCATCCTGTTCGGCGGGTCGCCGGCCAGGGCCATGCGGCTCTCGGCCGCGGGCCGCGGCGCGCTAGCCGAGCTGCGAGCGGGCCCGGTCACGTCCGCCGCGGCCGGCCTGCTGGCCAGGCGGCTTACCGATGCGGGCCTCGCGCACCCGCGCCCGCCGGCCTCCAGCACCGGCGCGGCCGGGGCGCGGGCACCGACCCCGGCCGCGGATGTCACCGTGCTGATCCCGGTCAGGGACAGGCCCGGGCTGCTTGACCAGTGCCTCGCCGCCGTCGGCACCCGGTATCCAGTACGGGTGGTCGACGACGGGTCTGCCGACCCGGCGGCGATCAGGCAGATAGCCGCCCGTCACGGGGCCGTCGTGCTGCGCCGCGAGGAAACCGGCGGGCCGGCTGCCGCCCGCAACACCGGGCTGGCAGGCATCGGCTCGGACTTGATTGCGTTCCTGGACAGTGACTGCGTGCCACCACCCGACTGGATCGAGCGGCTGGCAGTACACCTGGCTGACCCGCTGGTGGCCGCGGTTGCTCCGCGGATCGTGGTGCCCGGCAGCGCGGGGTCGGCGAAGGCCGCGGGGGCCCAGCCGCGGTCATGGGCATGCAGGTATGCCGCGGCCTGCGGCAGCCTGGACCTGGGCCCGCAGGAGGCACGAGTAGTGCCAGCGACCAGGGTGGCGTACGTGCCGACCGCCGCGCTGCTTGTGCGGCGGGCGGCGCTGGCAGCGGCGGCGCGCGGCCCGCAGGTCTTCGACCCGACGCTGCGGTACGGCGAGGACGTCGACCTGGTGTGGCGGCTGCATGACGCGGGCTGGCGGATCCGCTACGACCCAGCCGTCACGGTTCCCCATCATGGTCCGGATACCTGGTCGGGCTTGCTCGGCAAGCGATTCAGCTACGGCACGTCCGCGGCCCCGCTAGCCCGCCGTCACCCGCGGCGGCTGGCCCCGCTCGTGCTTCAGCCGTGGCCCGCGCTGGCGGTGGCAGCACTGGCTGCCCGCCGCCCGGCCGCGGCTGCCGCTGCGGTGGCAGCCGGCTGGCTGACCCTGACGCAGACAGTCCGGCGGGCCGGCTTGCCCGCCGACGGCGCGGCGCGGGCCACGCTGACAGCCGTCCGCCAGACCTGGCTAGGCACCGGCAGGTACGCCACTCAGTTCGCCGCGCCGGTGCTAGCCGCCGCGATCGCGCTGCCCGCCGGCCGACCGCGGGATCGCTGGGGCCGCCGGGCGGTCGCCGCTGCGCTGCTGCTCAGCCCGCCGGTGGACGCCTGGCGGCAGGGCCGGCCCGCGCTGGACCCGGTCAGGTTCGCCATCGGACACATCGCCGACGACGTCGCCTACGGAGCCGGCGTCTGGACGGGCTGCCTCCGCGAACGGACGCTGGCGCCGGTAACTCCACTCATCTCCTGGCGGCCGCTGCGGGTATCGAGGCCGGACCAGGTCGCACAGTCACAGCAGTAGCGAAGGGAACGCCGCCGATGGGCAGCACCTGGTTCGAGTCGGTAGCCGAGGCACAGCGCCGAGCAAAAAAGCGGCTGCCCGCGTCCGTCTACGGCGCACTGCTGGCCGGCTCGGAGCGCGGCCAGACCCTGGCGGACAACGTCGCAGCCTTCACCGAGATCGGTTTCGCCCCGCACGTGGCGGGCAACCCCGCACAGCGCGACCTGGCCACGACCGTGCTTGGCCAGCCGGTCTCGCTGCCGGTGATCATCTCCCCGACCGGGGTGCAGGCCGTGCATCCCGACGGCGAGGTCGCGGTGGCCCGCGCCGCCGCGGCCCGTGGCACCGCGATGGGGCTGAGTTCGTTCGCCAGCAAGCCAGTCGAGGAAGTCGTCGCCGCCAACCCGCAGACCTTCTTCCAGATCTACTGGTCCGGCTCCCGCGAGACGATCGTGTCCCGGCTTGAGCGGGCCAGGGCGGCCGGTGCCGTCGGCCTGATCCTGACGCTGGACTGGACGTTCTCGCACTCCAGGGACTGGGGCAGCCCGAAGATCCCAGAGCGCAACGACCTGCGCACGATTGCGCGGCATGCGCCGGAGGCGCTGCGGCGCCCGCGCTGGCTGGCCGCATTCGCCGCGACCGGCAGGCTGCCCGACCTGACCGTGCCGAACATGGCTATCCCGCCAGCGCCAGCGCCCGCCTTCTTCAGCGCCTACGGCGAGTGGATGCAGACATCCCCCCCGAGCTGGGCTGACGTGGCGTGGCTACGCGAGCAATGGGGCACCTCGTTCCTGCTCAAGGGCGTCACCAGGGTGGACGACGCCAAGCGCGCCGTCGATGCGGGCGTCACCGCGATCTCGGTTTCCAACCATGGGGGCAACAACCTGGACGGCACGCCTGCCACCATCCGCGCGCTGCCCGCGGTCGCCGCGGCCGTCGGCGGCCAGATAGAGGTGCTGCTGGACGGCGGCGTCCGGCGCGGCAGCGACGTGGTCAAGGCGCTGGCCCTGGGGGCCAGGGCGGTCATGATCGGCCGCGCCTACCTGTGGGGGCTGGCCGCGAACGGGCAGGCGGGCGTCGAGAACGTGCTGGATATTCTCCGGAACGGGGTCGACTCCGCGCTACTCGGGCTCGGCCGGTCCTCGGTGCACGAGCTGACGCCCGAGGACCTTGTCCTGACGCCGGGCTTCGGCCGCGTGCTCGGCGAGTAGCTATCGGACGCTGGCGCGCAGCATCGGCGGGTGCAGCAAGGTGGCGGTGCCGCGCCGATACAGCCGGGCCGGCCGTCCGCGATCACCGACCGTGGACCCGCCCGCCGGTGCCAGGAAGCCCGGAGTGCCGGTGACCTTGCGGTGGAAGTTCCGAGGATCGATCACCGTGCCCCAAACGATCTCGTATACGCGCCGCAACTGGCCGACGGTGAATTCTGCTGGGCAGAACGCAGTCGCCAGCGGCGTGTACTCCAGCTTCGCCCGCGCCCGTTCCAGGCCGTCGGCGAGGATACGGTCGTGGTCGAAGGCGAGTCCGCCCGTGCCGCTGGCCGAGCGAGCCAGGCCTGCGACCGGCACCCAGGCTGCGTCGGCCGCGTCGGTGCCCGGCACGGGCACGGGCAGCTGCGGTGCGAGCGCAAGGTACGCGACGGTCACGACGTGCAGTCGCGGGTCCCGGCCAGGGTCGCCGTAGCTGGCCAGCTGCTCCAGGTGAACCGTGTCAGCTCCGTGCTGCCCATGCGAATGGCCGAGTGACAGGCCGGTCTCCTCCAGCAACTCGCGGGCGGCAGCCTGGTCGAGACTCTCGTCCGGCCGGACGAATCCGCCCGGCAGGGCGAGCTGCCCGGCGAATGGCGGCTCGCCGCGCCGGACGAGCAGCACCGTCAGGGTGTCGTCGCGGATGGTCAGCACCACCAGGTCGGTGATGATCGCGGCGGGCGGGTAGTCCCGCGGGTCGTATCCGGGCACCACCGGAGCCTAGCGCTTAATCGTCGACTTGACGAATAATGGACGACAGGCTTATCGTCATAGCGACGAATAAGGAGGGTCATCGTGGCCGACATCACCCGCTATCCGCTCGCGAGGCACCTGCGCGGCACGCCGACGCTGCACGTTCGCCACCTTCGCCGGGGCAAGGTGGTGCACGAGGGTACTGGGCTGTCGTTCTTCTTCCGGCCGTTGTCAGCGGTGCTGTCCGAGGTTCCGGTCGATGATCGGGAGCTGCCGGTGCTTTTTCACGCCCGCACCGCCGACTTTCAGGATCTGACCGTGCAGGCCAGTGTGACGTTCCGGGTCACCGACCCGGAGATTGCCTGTACCAGGATCGACTTCTCGGTGGACCCCGGCTCCGGCCGGTGGCGAGGCACGCCACTGGACCAGGTGGCCGGATTGCTCACCGAGACCGCGCAGCAGCAAGTACTTGGCCTGATCGCCGCAAGCCCGCTGGCGACTGTGCTGGCCGACGGCGTGAGCCAGGTGCGGGACCGTATCCTCACCGGGCTGACCGCTGACCCGCGACTGGCTGAGACCGGCATCGCCGTCATCGGCGTTCGCGTGGTCGCCATCCGGCCCGAGCCGGAAGTCGAGAAGGCACTGCGCACCCCGGCCCGTGAGCAGATCCAGCAGGAAGCCGACCGGGCGACCTACGAGCGCCGCGCGATGGCGGTGCAGCGCGAGCGTGCGATCGCGGAGAACGAGCTGCAGAACCAGATCGAGCTGGCCCGGCGGGAGGCCGAGCTGGTCGCCCAGCGCGGCGCCAATGCCCGCCGCGAGGCAGAGGAAGCGGCGGCGGCGGGCGGTATCCAGGCGGCGGCGCAGGCCAGCCGCGAGCTGCAGCTCGCGCAGGCGCGGGCGGCGGGAACCCAGTCGCTCGGCGAGGCCAAGGCAGCGGCCGAGGTCGCACACGTGGCCGCCTACCGGGATCTGCCTCAGGGGACGCTGCTGGCGCTCGCGCTCCAGGAACTGGCCGGTCAGCTGCCGCAGATCGGCACCCTGGTACTCAGCCCGGATCTGCTGTCCCCGGTCCTGGCCAGGCTCGGCAGCACGGGCGACGCGGCCGGCCTGCTCGCTGCCAGGCCGGCCCAAGGCCGCGCGTCATGACGCTGCCGCCGCGGGCAGTGCTCGTGCACAGGCGGACCGAATTGCAGGAACTGCTCGACCGGCACGGCACCCGCGGTCAGGCGGCGTTCTTCCTGGCCGCGCGGGACCGGCGGATTGAGGATGTGGAGGCGCGCCACCGTGACGTGCGCGCCGCGATCGCGGCCGTCACCGCTGCTGTGCCCGGCCAGTGGCGGCAAGGCAGCGTGGAGCGGGCAGAGCTTTCCAGGTTCGTCTTCGAGCCGGGTGACATCATCGTTGTGGTCGGTCAGGACGGGCTGGTGGCGAACGTGGCCAAGTATCTTGACGGCCAGCCCGTCATCGGCATCGACCCAGAGCCTGGCCGCAATCCTGGCGTCCTGGTCCCGCACCCGGCCGCCGCCGCGGCGTCCCTGCTGGCAGCCGCGGGCGGTCAGGCCGGCGCACAGCTTGAGCAGCGCCAGATGGTGCAGGCAGACACCGACGACGGACAGACGCTGCTCGCGCTGAACGAGGTATTCGTCGGCCACGCCAGCCACCAGACCGCCAGGTACACGCTGACCCCGCCTGGCGGCCAGGCCGAGGCACAGGCGTCGTCGGGCGTCATCGTCGGGACCGGAACCGGCGCGACGGGCTGGTGCCGGTCGGCCTGGCTGGAGCGGCACAGTGCACTGGCGCTGCCAGGTCCAGCTGAGCCCCGGCTGGCCTGGTTCGTCCGCGAGGCGTGGCCGTCGCCCGTTACCGGGACCGGGTGCACCGAAGGCGAGCTGCTGGCCGGGCAGACGCTGCAGCTGGCCGTGGCCGCTGATCAGCTCGTGCTTTTCGGCGACGGCGTCGAGGCCGACGCGGTCGCAGTCACCTGGGGACAGCGGGTCAGCATCCGGCTGGCCAGCCGGAAACTGCGCCTCATCCGCTGACGGGCACCGCGGCATCCGTGACGGCTGTCATGGCCAGATCGTGACGGCGGCGGCAGTGTCCGGTTGCCGGCGGCTGGGAGTATGGGGCCATGACAGTAACGAGTACCGACAAAGGGGCCTCGCCGGCCTGGGGTAGCGCTCCCCGCGCCGTGAGTCTGACCGGCGTCCACAAGAACTTCCACCACGTGCAGGCCGTGCGGAACGTCAGCCTGCAGATTGAGTCAGGCGAGATCGTCGCGATCCTCGGGCCTAACGGCGCGGGCAAGACGTCCACCATCGACATCATCCTCGGCCTGTCACAGCCGAACGCCGGCCAGGTGTCGGTGTACGGCATGCACCCGCGGCAGGCCATCACCAAGGGCCTGATCTCGGCCGTGATGCAGACTGGCGGCCTGCTCAAGGACCTCACCGTCGGCGAGACCGTCGAGTACCAGGCGAGCCTGTTCGCCCGCAGCGAGCCGCCAGGAGAGGTGCTGAAGAGGGCGGGCATCGCCGAGATCGCCGACCGCCGGGTGGGCAAGTGCTCGGGCGGCGAGCAGCAGCGGCTGCGGTTCGCCATGGCGCTGGTGCCCGATCCCGAGTTGCTCGTGCTCGACGAGCCCACCACCGGCATGGACGTGGAGGGCCGGCGGACATTCTGGTCCTCGATCCGCAAGGACGCCGAGCAGGGCCGGACGGTGCTGTTCGCCACCCACTACCTGGAGGAGGCGGACGCCTACGCGGACCGGATCGTGCTGCTCAGGCACGGCCAGGTCGTGGCTGACGGCACCGCCTCGGAGATCAAGGCGATGGCGGCGGGCCGGACCGTGCGGGCCACCCTGCCCGGTGCCAGCGAGGCCGAGCTTCGCGACGTCCCCGGTGCGGACAGCGTCGAGGTGCGCGGCGACACCGTGCTGATCCATTCCAGCGACAGCGACAAGGTGGCCAGGTACCTGCTGACCAGTACCTCGGCCAGGGACCTGGAGATCGCCGCGCGCGGCATCGAGGAAGCCTTCCTCGCGCTGACCGGCGACGACAACGATGACGAGCCCGGCGCTTCAAGCACAGGAGCAATCTGATGAGTACCGCACACTCGGCAATCGCGCCCGACCTGGCCGGCCGCCGGGCTCCGGCCCTCGGCGGCTTCAACCTCACCGCCCTGAGGCTGGAGATCCGGCGCCTGCTGCGCAACCGGCGCACCATCTTCATCACGATGATCTTCCCGGTCTTCTTCTTCCTCATCTTCGGGCTGAACAAGGCCTACGCCACCGATCGCGCCGGGTCCGGGAACGTCGCGGCGTTCGTCATGATCAGCCTGGCGCTCTACGGCGCGGTGTTCGCGACCACCAGCGGCGGCGCGATGGTCTCCATCGAGCGGGCCCAGGGCTGGAGCAGGCAGCTACGGCTAACGCCGCTCTCGGCGGCCGCGTACATCCTGCTGAAGGTGCTGACGGCACTAGTGCTCGGCGCGGCGTCCGTCGCCGTGGTGTACATCGCGGGCGTGGCAACCAACAAGGCCGCGATGCCGGTGTACCTCTGGGTCGTCACCGGGTTCTGCGTCTGGATCGGGTCGCTGCTGTTCGCCGCGTTCGGCCTGTTCATGGGGTACCTGCTGCCAACCGAGAACGTCATGCAGTTCCTCGGCCTGATCCTGTCGCTGCTGTCCTTCGCGGGCGGCCTGTTCATCCCGCTCAGCCAGTTCCCCTCGGCTGTCCAGACGGTCGCCAAATTCACCCCGCTGTACGGGCTGAACCAGCTCGTGCACGCTCCGCTGCTCGGCACCGGCGTGGTGTGGTACTGGCCGGTGAACGTGCTGGTCTGGCTGGTCATCTTCGCCGGCGGCGCGATATGGCGGATGCGTAAGGACACCGCCAGGGTCTGACCGGTGCCTGGCCGCCAGGTGAGGTGTTGCACTTTCCATGACAATGCATGTCCAGGCAGGTAATGTAACTGCCCGGCCACGGACAGTGTGAGATGCAACCACTCGGCCATTGCCCGCGTCTAGGAGTGCGGTGCTGCCATCCACCCCCGGCATCGCCGAACGCTATCCCGGTCAGGGAGGGTCATGCCCAAGCCAGCCGGAAGGGGCCAGCGTTATGTTCCCGCCCTGGACGGCGTGCGAGCGCTTGCGGTCCTTGCCGTCATCGCCTTCCATCTGGGACTGGGCTGGGCCCCAGGCGGCCTGCTTGGCGTCGGCGTCTTCTTCACCCTCAGCGGCTACCTGATCACTGATCTGCTGCTCGGCCAGCACGAGTCCACGGGCAGCCTGCAGCTGCTGGATTTCTGGCGACGCCGTGCTCGGCGCCTGCTGCCCGCGTTGTTCGTGATGCTCGCGGTGGTGGCCGGCTGGGTAGCTCTGCTGCAGCGGGCCCAGCTGCCCGCCTTGCGCGGCGCAATGGTTGCCGCGATCGGTTACGTCAGCAACTGGTGGCTGATCGGGCAGCACTCCTCCTACTTTGCTCAGTTCGGCCCGCCGTCGCCGCTTGGTCACTTGTGGTCCCTCGCCGTGGAGGAGCAGTTTTACCTGCTCTGGCCATGGCTGCTCTGGCTTGGCCTGCGCCTGGTCCGTGGCCGGCCGGAAAGCGCGCGCCGTTACCTGCTCGCAGCCGCGGCTCTCGCCCTGGCAGTGGCGTCGATAGCCGAAATGGCCGCGCTCTATCACCCTGGATATGACCCCACTCGGGTGTACGACGGCACAGATACCCGTGCGTTCGCGCTGCTGATCGGAGCCGCGCTCGCGTTCGGGTGCCCAAGCCGAGGCAGGCGGGCCGGGATGAGTCCGCGCCGGCAGTGGGCGCTGGACGGAGTAGGAGTCGCAGGCCTCGTCGTCATCGGGTTGCTGATCTGGCGCACCACGCAGTATTCGCCGTTCCTGTACCGCGGCGGCATGGTGGCGTTGTCGGTCGCCACGGCAGCAGTTCTGTGGGCCGTCGCCTCGCCTGGAAGCCACCTGGGCAAGGTGCTCGGCGCTCAGCCGCTGCGGTGGCTCGGGGTGCGGTCATATGGCATATACCTGTGGCACTATCCCATCATCGTGCTGACCACTCCGGCTAATGGCGCACCCTCCGCGGCCAGGGCGGCTGGGCAGGTGATCGCCAGCGTGACGGCTGCCGCGCTTTCCTGGCACTTCATCGAGGAACCGGTCAGGCGTGGCGCGATCGGGCGCTGGCGCGCGCAGCTGCGCTCAGGGACCTGGCGCGGGGCTGCTCGCCGGGGCTGGGTGACGCTGGGGGGCGCGACCGGCGTACTCGCGCTGACCTGCCTGGCGCTGACTGGCATCATCCCTGCGGCTTCCGCCGGACCGGCGAGCTTCACGGCTGGCGACGCGACGGCCAGCGGACAGACCGCGGCCGGCGGAATGCAGCGCAGCGTAGCCGCGGGCTCGCCCGGTCCCGCACGCGAGTCGGCCGGCACCACGGCGACCTCAGGCAAGCAGGTACCGGCGGGTGCGTGGCCAAGGACATCGTGCGAGTCAGTGGTTCACATCGGGGACTCGACCTCTGACGGGCTGATCTCCGCCGACTACCTGCCGGACCCCGGGCAGCGCATCACCGCCCAGTACGCCACGGTCGGCGTGACCAGATCGATCATGGAGATCTCCGGCGGCAGGTCGATTGTCGAGACGCTGCTTGGCCAGCCGAACGCCTATACGGTTGCCCAGCAACTCCTCCGCACCGGCTACCACGGATGCTGGGTACTCGCGCTCGGCACGAACGACACCGCAGATGTATATGTCGGCTCGAACGTCGGCCTCGCGACGAGGATCCAGCGGATGATGTCGGTCATCGGCAACCAGCCCGTGCTCTGGGTGAATGTGAAGTCGCTGCTGTCGGGCGGGCCATATTCCGAGCATGACATGCAGCTTTGGAACGACGCCCTGCTGCAAGCGTGCCCTCGTTACCCGAATATGAGGGTCTTCAACTGGGCGGCCTTTGCCCAGCGGCAGTGGTTCATCTCCGACGGCATCCACTACACCTCCGCCGGGTACGCGGTCAGGTCGCACCTCATCGCCACCGCACTCGCGCAAGCCTTCCCGCAGACTTCGCGGCGGAAGCGGCCGGCAGGCGGCGCTGTGAACCCTGGTTGCCTGGTCTATTAGCGGCGACGCGGCTACCGATGGCTGCGCGAAGCCTGCCGATGGCCGCGCAAAGCCTGCCGATGGCCGCGCGAAACGGGCGAAAGGCGCCAAGCGGGCGCAGTGGCCGCGGCTTGAAGATCAGGAACACGACGCTTGAGGAATCAGTGACGCGATAGCAGCACCTACGACTCGAACGTCGGCGCGAATGCTCGCTGGGCGCGGGCTGGCTGGTTCTGGTGTGGGCTGGCTACGCTGCTGGCGGCCAGCCGGGATGCTCGGTGAGGGCCCCAGAGCAGTCGGCCGGCTGGAGCGTTCATGATAGGTACCTATGACGACCGAACTAGTAGATTTCGCCACGGATGCCCCGGTGAGCGGTGACCTGAGCGTCCGCTGGATCCACGGCACCCGTGGCCGCAGAACCCCTGCTGACCCCAATATCCAGGTGCACGCCTACGACCCGCACAGCTACGTGCTACGGCAAAGCAAGGCGGTGAGCTACGAGGCCCCGTTCTTGTTCCTGCTGTTTGGTAACGATCGCGCGCTGCTGCTGGACACCGGTGCGAGCAAGAAGCCGGAAAGCCTGGTGCGCGAGACAGTCGATGGCCTGATCAGTACCTGGCTGGCCGAGCACCCCCGAGACGACTACGAGCTGGTCGTCGCACACACCCACGGTCACAACGATCACGTGGCCGGCGATGAGCAGTTCGGCGGGCGGCCCGCCACGACTATCGTCAGCCGGCAGCTCGCCGCCGTCCAGGAGTTCTTCGGCTTTACCAGCTGGCCGGATCAGGTCGTCACGCTCGACCTCGGCGGTCGCGTGCTCGAGATCACCGGCAGCCCCGGTCATCACCGGGCCGCCGTCACCGTGTATGACCCATGGACCGGCTTCCTGCTGACCGGCGACACCGTGCTGCCCGGCAGGCTGTATGCCTTCGACTACCCCGCGTTCCTGGCCACCATGGACCGGATGGTCGAGTTCGCTGCGAGCCGGGCGGTGACGCACGTGCTCGGCTGCCACATCGAGATGACCACCAGCCCCGGCCGCGACTACCCGCTCGGATGCCGGTACCAGCCAGACGAGCCGCCGTTGCAGATGAGCATGGAACAGCTTGTCGCCGTCAGGGATGCGGCGCGATCGGTGGCGGGCCGACGCGGCCGCCAGGTCTTCGACGACTTCCAGATCTTCAATTCACCGAGTGCGGGTGACCAGGTGCGGCTCATGCTGGGCGGCATGGTGGCCAGAGTCCTGCGGCCAGGTCGGGAGCATGCCCAGATTGGGCATTGACTCCATCTCGGATACGGGGTCAGATTTTCTCAGATAACCACCACCTCACTTCCGGCCGCAGCCCGCTGCCTCACCGTCGTGCGCTCTCGCAGGCACCCGTGGCGGTTTCAGCAGCCGTGCACCGGGGGGCGGAGCCGTGATGAGCAGGCGACCCAAGTTCGTATTATGCCCAGGGCCAGGAAGGCCGCTGGCCACGGCGAAACGTAGGTCGCTGACCTCGGCCGCCGCGGCGCTGGGCGCTGGAAGCCTGGTGGCGTCGGTCCTGATTGCGCTCCTTCCGTCCGCCCCGGCCCTCGCGGTGTCCACCGCGTGTCCCTGGGTGGGCTCTTCCGCGCCTATCTCGCAGCGGGTGAGCGAAGTGCTCGCCAAGATGACCGTGGCCCAGAAGGTCGCCCTCGTCACCGGCGCATCGGGCTCCAGCTACGTCGGGTTCATCCCGGCCATCGGATCGCTATGCATCCCGGCAATCAACCTGGAGGATGGCCCGGCCGGAGTGGGCGACGGCATGACGGGCGTGACCCAGCTTCCGGCCCCGGTGGACGTGGCCGCCACCTGGGATACCTCCGCTGAGCAGCTCTACGGTCAGGTGATCGGCTCCGAGCAGGCGGCGAAGGGCACCACGGTCGACCTCGGGCCCACCATTAACATCGTCCGCGATCCGCGCTGGGGGCGGGCGTTCGAGTCGGTCGGCGAGGATCCGTACCTGAACGGGATGATGGCCGCGGCCGATATCCGGGGCGTGCAGTCCACCGGCGTGATGGCGCAGGTCAAGCACTTTGCCGTGTACAACCAGGAGACCAATCGCAACACGCCCTCCGACGATGCGGTCGTCAGCACCCAGGCGATGCAGGAGATCTACCTGCCCGCCTTCCAGGACGCGGTGCAGCAGGGCGCCGCGTCGTCGGTGATGTGCTCGTACAGCTACATCAACGGAACAGCCGCGTGCCAGAACCCCTACACGCTGAGCACCGTGCTGCGGCAGCAGTTCGGCTTCGGCGGGTTCGTCACGTCCGACTGGGGCGCGACGCATTCCACGGCCGCCTCGGCGAACGCGGGCCTCGACATGGACATGCCGGGCAGCGACGGGTACTTCGGCAGCGCGCTGCAAAGTGCCGTCTCCTCCGGCTCGGTGAGCACGGCCACGCTCAACTCGATGGTCTCCGACGTGCTCACCGAGATGTTCGCGTTCGGCCTGTTCGACAAGCCGCCCACCGGGTCGCCGGCCGAGACCGCCACGAGCGGCGCGGACCAGGCCGATGCTGCCGCACTGGCCGAGGAGGGCACGGTATTGCTGAAGAACAGCGGGAACGTCCTGCCACTCGGGTCTTCGGACACCTCGATAGCGGTGATCGGTGCCGACGCCTCCAGCAGCCCGCAGACCGCGGGCGGTGGCAGCGCGAGCGTGAACTCCAGCGGCACCGTCACCCCGCTGCAGGGCATTCAGGCCGCGGCTCCCAGTGGGGTCACCGTCAGCTACAACAGCGGCTCATCGGATAGCTCGGCAGCTTCGGCGGCCGCCGCCGCCAGCGTTGCCGTGGTCTTCGTCAGCCTGGCCGAGTCCGAGGGCAGCGACCTGACCGGCATCGACCTCGGCAGCACGGACGACTCGCTGATCGACGCCGTGGCGGCCGCCAACCCGCACACGATCGTGGTGCTGAATACCGGCTCGGCGGTCACGATGCCGTGGCTGTCGTCGGTGGCCGGGGTGCTGGAGGCGTGGTATCCGGGCCAGGAGGACGGTACCGCCATCGCCTCGATCCTGTTCGGCAACACCAACCCGTCCGGTCACCTGACCGTGACGTTCCCGACCTCTCTGTCGGAGGTCCCGGCCAGTACCCCCGCCCAGTGGCCAGGAACCAACGGCACCGTCCAGTACTCCGAGGGTATCGACGTCGGCTACCGCTGGTATCAGGCCAACAACGTGACGCCGCTGTTCCCGTTCGGCTACGGCCTGTCCTACACCACTTTCTCGTTCAGCAACCTGAAAATCGGGTCGCTGACGGCAGGCGGCGCCGCGACGATCAGCGCGACCGTCACTAACACCGGCTCGCGGGCCGGGGCAGACGTGGCGCAGCTGTACGTCGATGACCCGGCCGCGTCCGGGCAGCCGCCTGAGCAGCTCGAGGGCTTCCAGCGGGTAAGCCTGCAGCCAGGGGCGAACCAGACGGTGACCTTCAACCTCACCCAGCGGAACCTCCAGTACTGGAACTCCAGCAGCAACGGCTGGGCGACCAGCACCGGCAGCTACGGGATCAGCGTCGGGGACTCGTCGGCGAGCCTGCCGCTGTCAGGGACACTGTCGGTCTCCTCGTCCCAGCTCGGCCAGCCAGTCACGATCGCAAACCCGGGTCCGCAGGAGGGCATCGCGGGCTCCGCGATCTCGGTACCCGTCTCGGCCAGCGACACCAACTCCGGGCAGTCGCTGTCCTACTCCGCGACCGGGCTGCCGGCCGGGACGTCGATCTCGGCCACCACCGGGACGATCAGCGGTACGCCGACGACCGCGGGAACTTCCACCGTGACGGTGACAGCGACGGACGGGACCGGGGCCTTCGCCAGCACCGCGTTTACCTGGGCCGTGGAGGCCGGCCTTGGTGTCGGCATCGCCGCTACGCCGCTGGTGGGCTACGAGGGCCTGTGCCTGGACGTGGCCGCCGACAGCAACACCAGCGGCACCAAGGTGGACGTCTACACGTGCAACGGCACCGACGGCCAGCAGTGGACGGAGGACCCCGACGGCACCGTCCGAGCCGACGGCGCCTGCCTGGACGTCGAGGGCGGCGGCACCGCGAACGGGACGCTGGTGGATCTGTACGCCTGCAACGGAACGGGGGCACAGATATGGCAGCCGCAGTCAGACGGTGCGCTGCTGAACCCGCAGTCGGGCAAGTGCCTGGACGACACCGGCTACGGCGGCTCCGGCACGCAGGTGCAGATCTGGAGCTGCACCGGTAATGACAACCAGTCCTGGGTGCCGCCGGCGGACGCGACCGGCGCGGTCACCGGATATGAAGGACTGTGCCTCGATGTGCGCGGGGCGAACAGCGCGAACGGCACCCCCGTGCAGGTCTACACCTGCAACGGCACTGATGCGCAGGAGTGGACGACGGAGCCGAACGGCACGCTGCAGGCCCTCGGCAAGTGCCTGGATGTCGTCGGTGGCGGCACCGCGAACGGGACGCTGGTGGACCTGTATAGCTGCAGCGGCTCCGGCGAGCAGATGTGGCAGCCGCAGCCGGACGGTGCGCTGGTGAACCCGCAGTCCGGCAAGTGCCTGGACGACACCGGCTTCGGGGGCTCCGGCACCCAGGTGCAGATCTGGAGCTGCTCCGGCAACACCAACCAGTCCTGGGCCCTGCCATGACCGCCAGGTCCCGTTAGCTGACCCGCAGCGTCCGGGCCAGGGAAACGCCAGCCGCGCGCAGTGCCGCCGCCGCGAAACCGGTAGCGCTGGGGGTTCTGGTGCCGCGCGGCATGCTGGACGGCATGATGGCCAGAGCGCGTGCGGCCGCGACGCGGCTAAGCGGCAATCGCTACGGGAGAACGGTGCCAGCACAGGTCTGCAAGAGCGCGAGCCGACTGGCGGACGGCCGCGAGATCATCTACTTCGACGAGGCGCCCGGTTCTGGCCGGGCTGACGCGCCGGACGAGCGGACCGCCGGCCATCGGGTGGCTGGGGACCTGGGGGCCGGGGAGCAGTCGGCGGCGGAATCGCAGGGCGGGGGGCCGTCGGCCGCGGAGCCGGCGGGCGAGCTGCGCCTGGACCCGATGCTGGGGGACTGGGTCGCGTTCGCCGAGCAGCGCCAGGGCCGGACTTTCCTGCCGCCGGCCGACGACTGCCCGCTGTGCCCGTCCCGGCCTGGTCATAGCACCGAGATCCCGGCGTCCAGCTACGACGTGGTCGTTTTCGAGAACCGCTACCCGGCACTGCCGGCCGGTCACGGCCGGTGCGAGGTGGTCTGCTTCACCCCGGAGCACGACGCGTCATTCGCGAGCCTGAGCCCGCGCCGAGCCGCGACAGTGCTGGCCGCCTGGGCCGACCGGACCGCCGAGCTCGGCAGCTCCGACGGGATCGAGCACGTCTACTGCTTCGAGAACCGCGGTCAGGAGGTCGGAGTAACGCTTCACCACCCGCACGGTCAGGTCTACGGGCTGCCGTTCGTGCCGCCGCGGACCAGGCAATTGCTGGCCAGCGCGCATGCGCACCGGGCGCGGACTGGGGGGAACTTGTTCGACTGGCTGCTGGCGTCGGAGATAGCAGACGGCCGCCGGGTCGTAGCGCGCAACGAGCACTGGGTGGCGTTCGTGCCGGTGGCCGCGCACTGGCCGTTCGAGGTGCTGCTATTCCCGACGCGGCGGGTGCCCGATCTTGCCGTCCTGGCCGAGCCGGCCAAGACGGCGTTTGCCGAGGTGTACCTGGACGTGCTCGGACGGCTCGACCGGCTGTTCCAGACGCCGATGCCGTACATGGCTGCCTGGCAGCAGGCGCCATCGCGGGAGGCGGCCGGGCGCGCGGAACTTGCCCTGCACCTGCAGGTCATGGCGGTGCGCCGGGCACCAGGCAAGCTTAAGTTCATGGCGAGCACCGAGTCGGGCGCGGGCGTATGGTCCAACGATGTGCTGCCCGAGACCGCGGCGCGCATGCTGAGGGAAGCCGGCCGGTGAGGCAGGCCGCCGCCGCCGGTGTGCCCGGCCTGGCGGCCTGGTTCGCTCAGTGCTACGGTGCGCGGCCGGAGTTGATCTGGCATGCTCCGGGCCGGGTGAACCTGATCGGTGAGCACACCGATTACAACGACGGCCTGGTGCTGCCTTTCGCGCTCGGCGCCGGCGTGACGGCCGCCGCCGCGGCCGGCAAGGACGGGCTACTCGAGCTGCGCTCCCGGCAGTTTCCCGCGCAGACCTCGTCGATCCGGCTGGCTCAGCTGCGGCCGGGCGAGGTCTCCGGCTGGGCTGGCTACGCCGCCGGCGCCGTGTGGGCGCTGCGGACGGCGGGCTACCCGGTGGAAGGCGCACGCATGTGCATCGACTCCGACTTGCCGGTCGGGGCCGGGCTGGCATCTTCGGCCGCGCTGTGCTGCGCGGTAGTCAGCTGCCTGGCCACACTTGCCGGCCTGGCAGGCGGTGCGACCCCTGACAGAGCCGAGATCGCGGCTCTTGCCCGTCGGGCGGAAGCAGACTTCGTCGGCATGCCGTGCGGGATCATGGACCAGTCGGCCTCGATGCTTTGCGAGGCCGGGCACGCGCTGCTGCTTGACTGCGCCAGCGGCCGGTCGACCCTGGTGCCGTTCAGACCGGCCGGCGCGGGCCTGCGGGTCATGGTGGCCGACACCGGGGTGAGGCACGCGCTGGCGGACGGGCAGTACGCGGCCAGGCGGCGGCAATGCCAACAGGCCGCCCGGCTCCTTGGCGCGGCGTCACTGAGCGAGATCACCGACGATGGTGAGCTGGCCGGGCTCCTGGACCCGGTGCTGCTGCGCCGCGCCCGGCATGTCGTCACCGAGAACCGCCGGGTGCAGCGGGTTGTAGCGCTGCTGCGGGCGGAGCGACTCGCCGACTGCGGCGAGCTGCTGACGGCCTCGCATGCATCGCTGCGCGACGACTTCGAGGTGTCCTGGGAGGCGGCCGACCTGGCGGTGGACGCGGCGCTGTCGGCAGGCGCGCTCGGGGCACGGATGACCGGCGGCGGTTTCGGCGGCTGCGTGCTCGTGCTGCTGCCTGCTGACCGATACGCGACGGTGATTACCGCCATCGCTGGCGTGCTGGCCGGGCGCACGGCCACGCCGCCGGCCTTCAGGACCGCCGAGCCCGCGTCCGGCGCCAGGCAGGTCTGGCCGCTCCGCGAGGCCGGCCGCCAGGCTCGTGGCGGCTAGCGTACCGGGCGGCGGCTAGCGTACCGGGCGGCGGCTAGGGGACCGGGCGGCGGCTAGCGCGGCAGGATCTCGGCCAGATCGAAGTTCACCGGCTCCTCCAGCTGACCGAAGCCGCAGGAGCGCGGGTCACGGTCATCGCGCCACCGTAGCCACTGCGCGGTATGGCGGAACCGGGTGCCCTCCATGTGCTCGTACCTGACCTCCGCGACCCGCTCCGGCCGCAGCGGCACGAACGACAGGTCCTTGCCCGCGTTCCACCTGCTGCCCTCGGCCTCGCGCGGGTGCCGGACTGTGCGCTCCTGGCCGCCCCAGTTCCACGGGTGGCCATCGAACCCGGTGACCAGCGGCTGGACCTCGGTGAAAAGCTGCCGCCGCATCGCCATCGGGAACGCACCGACCACCCCGACGCTGGCCAGGTTCCCGGCGTCGTCGTACAGGCCGAGCAATAGCGAGCCGATCGCGTCCGGGCCGCTCTTGTGCAGCCGGTACCCGGCTACCACGCAGTCAGCCGTGCGCTCATGCTTGATCTTGAACATGACGCGCTTGTCCGGCTGATAGCCGCCGTCGAGCGGCTTCGCCACAATGCCATCCAGCCCGGCGCCCTCGAACTGGCTGAACCAGCTGACCGCGGTATCGCGGTCCCTCGTGGCAGGCGTCAGGTATACGGGCGGGACCACCTTCGCCATCGCGTCCTCGAGCATCGCGCGGCGGCGCTCGAACGGCAACGCGGTACAGTCCTGCTCGCCTAGGGCGAGCAGGTCAAAGGCGACGAACGAGGCCGGGGTCTGGCCAGCGAGCAGCCGAACCCTGCTGTCCGCCGGGTGAATCCGCTGGAGCAGGGCCTCGAAGTCAAGCCTGCGGCCATCGGGGTCGGGGATGACTATCTCGCCGTCGATGACGCACCGCTCCGGCAGGCTCGTGCGGACCGCGGTTACCAGCTCGGGAAAATACCTGGTCATCGGCCGCTCGTTCCGGCTGCCGATCTCCACCTCGGCTCCGTCGCGGAAGATGATCGACCGGAATCCGTCCCATTTCGGCTCGTAGCTCAGGTCGCCAGCCGGGATTTCCTTGACTGACTTGGCGAGCATCGGTGCGACGGGCGGCATGACTGGGAGATCCATCGCACCATCATGGCCGAACCCCGGCGCGGGCCTGAAGCCGGTGCGCGGAATCGCCGGACCGCTCCGCAGGCCGGCCCGCCTACGATAGCGACTATGAGCCGGCGGCGGCGCGTGCGGCGAATCAGAATCTGGCTGGGCGTGTTCGCCTGCGGACTAGTTCTGGCCGGGCTCACCGCGTTCCCGCTGGAATACGAGTCGAGGCTGATCACCGACTGGCTGAACGGGCCGGGAGCCGGTGTCGCCCGTGAGGTCCCGGCGATGGCGGCATGGCTGCGGCACGCGCATCAGGGGCTCGCGGCTAGTTACGCGCGGTATCCGTTCCTCGCGTACGGGACTGACTGGCTGGGTTTCGGTCACCTGATGATCGCGGTGGCCTTCATCGGCCCGATCCGCGATCCGGTCAGGAACAAGTGGGTCGTGCAGTTCGGCATGATCGCCTGCGTACTGGTCATCCCGCTGGCGCTAGTCTTCGGGCCGCTGCGCGGCATCCCGGCTTTCTGGACGCCGATCGACTGCTCGTTCGGCGTCATCGGCCTCATCCCGCTGCTGCTTGCCTACCGCCATATCAGGGTGCTGGAGCGGGACGAGATCGCCGCCGAGCCCGTAGCCGGGGCCGGGGCCGGGGCAATCCCTGAGCAGACGGCTCCCGGACGCTGAATAGGTCTGAGCCACCCCGGAATCACGCCATATCAGACGAGATAACCGCTGCCAGGGTAGAAAGTTGGGACCGGTCCGGTCAGGATGGGCCCATGGGTTCAGTGCGGGACGACGCGGAGGGACTGGCCGGGGAGATCGCTGACCTGCGGCACGCTATACACCGTGAGCCAGAGATCGGTCTCCAGCTGCCGAAGACACAGCAGAAGGTGCTCGACGCGCTCGCTGGCCTGCCGCTTGAGGTGACTTGCGGGCAGGCGCTCACCTCGGTGACGGCGGTGCTACGCGGCTACCGGCCGGGCAAGACAGTCTTGCTGCGTGGCGACATGGACGCCCTGCCCGTCACCGAGCGCAGCGGAGTTTCTTACAGCTCGCAGATACCCCAGGCCATGCACGCGTGCGGCCACGACCTGCACACCGCGATGCTGGCCGGCGCGGCCAGGCTGCTAGCCGCCAGGCAGGACGAGCTAGCGGGGAACGTGATCTTTATGTTCCAGCCGGGCGAGGAGGGCTGCCACGGCGCCAGGCAGATGATCTACGAAGGCGTGCTCGACGCCGCCGGCGAGCGCCCGGTAGCCGCGTACGCGCTGCATGTGGCGTCGGCCGAGCTTGCGTGCGGAGTCCTGGCCAGCCGGGGCGGGCCGATGCTGGCCGCGTCCGACTCGCTGGAGGTCACCGTGCACGGCCGGGGCGGGCATGGCTCACAGCCATTTCGTGCCGCCGACCCGATCCCGGCGATCTGCGAGATCGTTACCGCGCTGCAGACAATGGTGACCAGGCGGTTCGACGTGTTCGACCCGGTCGTGATTACCGTAGGCAAGCTGCACGCGGGCACGGCGAGGAACGTCATTCCCGATGACGCCTCCTTCTCCGCGACGGTGCGCACCTTTTCCGCCCGGAACCGGGCCACGATCCGAGATGCCTCCCTCGTTCTCGTCCGGCAGATCGCCGCCGCGCACGGGCTCACCGCCGAGGCCGAGTATGCCGACGGCTACCCGGTGACGGTCAACAATCCCGCCGAGGTTGCCGTGGCCGAGCAGGTCATCGCGGAAACCCTGGGCGACGGCAAGTTTGTGTCCGCGGAGAACCCGGATCCTGGCTCTGAGGACTTCTCCTACGTACTCGAGCAGGTGCCCGGCGCGTTCATCAGTCTGGGCGCATGCCCGCCGGACGCGGACCCAGACACCGCGCCGGCCAATCACAGCGCCGAGGCCATCTTCGACGACGCAGTCCTGGCCGACGGCGCCGCGCTCTACGCGGCGCTTGCGCTGCGCAGGCTGGCCTGAGCACGGGAGCTGCGGTTCGACGCGGCAGCGCCCGCCCGCAAGGGTGCCGGTGAAAGCAGTTGCGGAGCTCGGGTGTCCTGATATGAAGAGATCGAGGTAGCTGTCGGCCGGCGAGTCCGCGCAGACAGCGGATGACCGCATAACGTGAGGAGCCGGCCATGAAGGTGCCGCTTACCGTCGGGGACTACCTTCGCCGCGGGGCGGCTGTGTACGGCGACCGCACCGCCGTGTTCGACGAGCCCGGCGTCCCCGGCTCGTTTGGCAGCCTGACCTATCGCGAGCTCGAGACCAGGGTCCGCGGGATGGCGCTTGCCCTGGATGAGATGGGCGTGGCGCACGGTGAGCGGGTCGCGATCGTCAGCCCGAACGCTGCCAGGTTCCTCATCTCGTTCTTCGGCGTCAGCGGCTACGGCCGGATCCTGGTGCCGGTGAACTTCCGGCTCAACGCCGACGAGATCAGCTACATCCTCGGCCACTCGGGCTCCACGGTGCTGCTTGTCGACTCGGAGTCGGAGGAGAGCCTGCGCGGCGTGCCGGTGAAGCACAAGATCGTGCTGGACGGAACGGCGGATGCCGCGATGTTCGCCCCGGCGCCCGGCCACGCCCAGCCCGCGGCGTGGGCGGCCGACGAGGACGCCACGGCGAGCATCAACTACACGAGCGGTACGACGGCCAGGCCGAAGGGGGTGCAGCTCACGCACCGGAATTGCTGGCTTAACGCGGCAACCTTCGGCTGGCACACGGCGGTCACCGACCGGGACGTATTCCTGCACACGCTGCCCATGTTCCACTGCAACGGGTGGGGCATGCCGTACGCGGTTACCGGCATGGGCGTGCCTCAGGTGGTGCTGCGGAAGATCGACGGCGAGGAGATCCTGAACCGGATCGAAGCCCGCGGCGTGACGCTGATGTGCGGTGCCCCGGCCGTGGTCGCCGCGATCCTGACCGCCGCGGCCGACCGGCGCGCTGCGGGGCGGACAGTGCCTGGCGCCGGCACGGTGCGGATCGTGGTTGCGGGCGCCCCGCCGCCTTCGAAGACCATCGAGCGGGTCGAGACCGAGCTGGGCTGGGAGTTCATCCAGATCTACGGGCTGACCGAGACCGCGCCGATGCTCACCATTAATCGCGCGCCTGCCGAGTGGGACGGCCTGCCGCCGGCCGAGCGGGCCAGGCTGCAGTCACGCGCGGGCGTGCCCGCTATCGGGGTCGAGATCGACACCGACGACGAAGGTGAGGTACTGGCCAGGTCTAACCACGTGTTCGACGGGTACTGGCAGCAGCCGGAGGAGTCCGCTGCGGCGCTGGCGGGCGGCTGGTTCCGCACTGGCGATAAGGGCCACATCGAGGCCGGTGACTACCTGGTGATCTCCGACAGGAAGAAGGACGTCATCATTTCCGGCGGCGAGAACGTTAGCTCGCTGGAGGTCGAGGATTGCCTGTACCAGCACGTCGCGGTGGCCGAGGTCGCGGTCATCGGCGTGCCGCACGCCAAGTGGGGCGAGACCGTCAAGGCACTGGTGGTGCTGCGCGCGGGCAGCTCCGCGACCGAGGCCGACCTGCTCGAGCACTGCCGCGCGCGGCTGGCGCATTTCAAGTGCCCGACATCGGTCGAGGTCAGGGATGTGCTGCCAAGGACCGCGACCGGCAAGCTGCAGAAGTTCAAGCTGCGCGAGCCGTTCTGGGCTGGCTTGGACCGAAAGATCAATTAACGGCGGAACGGGGTCGCCTCGCGGGCCGCCGCCGTACATCTGTCGTGCTCCCCGGCAGCAGGTAGTCAGCCGCACCCTGGACTCGTTCAGCGGCCGCGCTGTGGGTCGGTGTCATGGGGATGATCGGCGTCCGTGCGGGTCGAGCGCGGCTCTCCGCGGGCCGAGCGGCGCATAACCTTCCACTTCCGGCGCGAGTCGCGGTCGTTTCGTCCAGGTTTGCGCGCACGAAACTGGAAGGTTACGGGAATCGGTCGCGCGGGCGGTCACTTAGCCCGCTTGTACCTGGTCTCGGCTGGGGTTCGTAACCGGCGTCCGCCCCGGATTGGTGCGAGCGGGCGACGACCTGAGACACATGTGGCTAAGGGGCCGGCAATTGAGGCGGAGTGTCCGGGCTGAGCAGAGATCTTCCCAGCCGCTATGGGCCGTAGTAATCTCCGCTCTGTCAGCCGGTCGTACATGCCCGGTTCGCCAGACGGACGGGCGGACTTGCGGCATCGGCCATGCTGTGGCTGACGGCCTTGCGGCAGCGCCGGACGCGCGGCGGCTGCCTGAGATTGGTGCTGGCAGCAAACAGGGACACGCAAGCAGAGAGGCCCGTCAGTGGCTAGTTCGGGTGCGTCAGGAGTTGCGGATGGTGGCGCCGTTCCGTCGGTGACCACGGTTGAGCGGCGCGGCATTGAGCACGTGCCGCACGAGGACAGGTGGGGAAGGCCGAGCGGCCTGTTCTGGATGTGGGCGGGGGCTGTCTGGAATGTTGAGTTTGTCGTCTATGGGGCACTCGCTGTCGTAGTGTTCGGGCTCAATTTCGGTCAGGCCGTGGGCGTCATCATTGTCGGCAACCTCTTCTACTTCCTGACCGGGCTGGCTAGCGTGCAAGGGCCAGAGGCGGGCACGACGGTATTCGCGATCAGCCGTGCGCCGTTCGGTCCGCGCGGCAACAAGCTGCCGTCGTTCTTTAACTGGGTCACCCAGGTCGGCTTCGAGATCGAGGGCATCGCGCTGATCGTGTTCGCAGCAATCCTGCTCACGTCAAAGGCGGGCTTCACCGCCGGAACCGCGGCAAAGATCATCTTTATCGTTCTCGCCGTCGCGATCCAGGCAGTACTGCCGTGGCTGGGACATGCGGCCGTGCTGAAAGTTCTCCGCTGGCTGGCCATCCCGTTCGTCGTGCTGTTCGCTGTGATGGCGGGACTGACCACGTCGAAAGTCAACCTGCACGTGCCGGCGCACGCCGCGAGCTGGGGTGCCCTGACCATCTTCCTCGCCCTGGTGATCTCCGCCGGCGGCCTCGGCTGGACCGAGAACGGCAATGACTACTCGCGCTACCTGCCGCGTGATGCCGACAAGAAGCGCATCGTGCTGGCCGTCGCACTCGGCGGAGCGATCCCGTCGGCGCTGCTGGAAATCCTGGGTGCCGCGGTGGCCACCGGGGTGCCCACCGCGACAACGGTGAACGGCCTGATCCTTGGCTATCCCGGCTGGTTCGTATGGCCGTTCGCGATCTTCGCCATCGTCCAGCTGTTCGCGATCAACACGCTCGACCTGTACTCATCGGGCGTGACCCTGCAGAGCCTGATCCCGCAGCTAAAGCGGCTCCAATGCGTGGCGATCGACACCATCATCTGCGGCGGGGTGGCCGCCTATGCGGTCTTCTCTTCCCATTTCTTCACGCTGCTGACCGATTTCCTGCTGTTCATCATCCTGTGGCTTGGTCCGTGGTGCGCGATCTTCCTGGTCGACAGCTGGCTGCGGCGCAACCGCTATGACCACGACGCGCTGCTGAATGAGCGGGGCGGCAGGTACTTCAGGAACGGCGGGGTCCACTGGCCGGCCATCATCGCTCAGGTGCTTGGCATGGTCTGCGCGGCCTTCTGGCTCAACGCCTACTCGCCGTACGTGGGCTATTTCGCCAGCCGGAACGGCGGTGAGTTTGGCTCCGACTTCAGCGTGTTCATCGGCTTGGCTGTGGGCGGAGTCGTGTACTACCTGCTGGCCAGCAGGCAGGTCCGCGCCGAGGGTGATGCGACGCCGGTCCCGGTAGCCGCGTAGGTCGGGCCAGCTGGCGTCCGGGAGGGTCAGCCCGGCGCCACTGCCGTCAGGGTGAACTTATCGACATCGACGAGCCCGCGGTCGGTGATGCGCAACTCCGGTATCACCGACAGGCCAAGGAAGCTCAGGTGCATGAACGGCGTGCCGATAGTCACGCCAAGCTCGGTCGCGGCGATGTGCTCGAGGTGCTCGACGACGGCGGCGACGGCGGCGGCGGGCCTGTCGCTCATCAGCCCGCCGATCGGCAGCGGCACCTCGGCGATGACCTTGCCGTTCAGCACCGCCACCTGGCCGCCCCCCAGCTCGGCGAGCCTGGCTACCGCTACCGCCATTTCGGCCGGCCCGGCGGGTCCTGACTCGCCTACGACCATGCAATTGTGCGCATCGTGGGCCACGGTCGAGGCGATGGCGCCGCGGCTGAGGCCGAAGCCGCGCACGTAACCGAGCCCGATCCGGCCGGTACGCAGGTGCCGCTCGGCGACCGCGATCCTGGCGACCGCCGACGCCGGGTCGGTTACGTCCAGCACCAGGTGCCTGGTGGTGAGCGTGTCCGCATCGATGCCGATCACTCTGGCCTGGCCGCCTGGCGGCGGCTCGAGCGTGAAGGCCTCGGCAGCAGGCAGCTCCGACAGGTGTACCGAGTCCCGCATCCAGTCTGGTGCCGGCGAGTCAGGGACGGCGCCGGGCAAGGTCCGGCCGGCTGCCGCCACCAGTCGTCCGGCCCGGTACACGGTGGCAGGCTGCATCCGGTCGAGGGAATCGAAGCAGAGCACATCCGCCTGATAGCCGGGCGCGAGCCAGCCCAGGTGATGGAAGTTGTGGTACTGCGCCGGATTGGAGGTGGCCAGCACGAGCGCATCCTCGACGCGGGCGCCGCACGCGACCGCCAGCCGGACGCAGTCGTTGACATGCCCGTCGGTCATGATCGTGTCTGGCTCCCGGTCGTCACTGCACAGCGCAATCCGTTCCGTTCCGTGCCGCAGGACCGTCGGGATCAGGTCGGCCACGTTCTTGCTCGCCGAGCCCTGCCTGACGAAGATCCACATGCCCTTGCGGCGCTTCTCCTCCGCCTCGCTGAGCGTGGTGCACTCGTGATCGGACTCGACCCCCGCGGCCAGATAGGCATCCAGTTCCCGGCCGGACAGCCCCGGCGCGTGGCCGTCCACCCGCCGGTCGCCCGCCGCCGCGATCTTCGCAAGCAACTGGGGGTCGCCAGCCACCACGCCGGGGAAGTTCATGACCTCGGCGACGCCGATGGCGCCGTGCTCGGTCAGCAACTCCAGGACCTCGGCCGCGTGCACCTGCGCTCCCGGGCTCTCGAACGGCGAGGCGGGCACGCAGCTGGAAGCGCAGATCCCGAAGGTGAACGGCAGGCCGGCCGCTGCCCCGGCGAGCGCGCCCACGCCGCGGACACCGAAGACATTGGCCAGCTCGTGTGGGTCGGCCGCAACCGCGGTGGTGCCGTGCGGCAGCACGGCACGGACGAACTCGTCTACCCAGAGCTTGGTCGACTCCAGGTGCATATGGGCGTCGATGAAGCCCGGCGTGAGCGCAGCGCCCGAAACGTCGACCACCTCGCGTGCCTCCCGTGCGCCCCAGCCCGCAATGACGCCGTCGGCGATGGCCAGGTCTTCGCGCAGCCACTCGCGGGTGCCAGGCGAGAAGATCATGCCGCCCGTCAGCAGCAGGTCGGCAGGCTCGTCGCCACGGGCGACAGCCAGGATGTGCGGTGTTCCGCGGCGTGGCGGCATATTCCCCTCCGATGTCCGCGGAGCCTACGGAGGCAGCCAGGCCGAAGGCTCTCGTTCTGCAGGTACTCCGACGACCCCCGCGGGCGAGGCGTCTCGGATGTGGTTGAGCAGAGTTTACGGCGGCGGTGCCTGGCCGTCATGGCCGCGTTGCTTGCCGCTCGGCTGGCCGCGCGAGAGTGTGACGGCATGAGCGCCGATGAGGTCGCACGATTCAACGCGCTGTCATCGGCAGCGGCCCGCGAGGAACTGCTCGCCTGCTGCAGTTCGCCGGCCTGGGCCGAACGGATGGCCGCTGGCCGACCCTACTCGTCCGCACGGGACGCCATCCGCCAGTCGAGCGCCATAGTGGCCAGGCTGACTACGGAAGACCTGCAAGCCGCGCTGTCCGGTCACCCGCGGATCGGTGCGAAGGGCGGCGGTCATCAGTCGGCGGAATGGTCTGCGCGCGAGCAGGCCGGAGTCAGCGCTTCTGACACGCAGACGATAACTGCGCTGGCCGAGTCGAACCTGGAGTATGAGCGGCGATTCGGGCATATTTACCTGGTGTGCGCGTCCGGCCGGAGCGGCGAGCAGCTGCTCGCGGTGCTGCGGGCCAGGCTGCGCAACCGGCCAGAGACGGAGTGGCAGGTCGTGCGAACTGAGCTGCAGAAGATCAACGACATTAGGCTGCGGACAATGCTGGCCGGGGCCCCGTGAGCGCTATCACGACCCATGTGCTCGACACGGCGATCGGCAAGCCAGCGGCCGGCATCCCGGTGCGGCTGGAGCGCGTGGCCGAGCCAGGCGCTACGGAGGCCGGCGCTACCGAGATTGGCCGGGCCAGGACCGACTACGACGGCCGGGCTGGCGATCTCGGGCCGGCCGAGGTCGAGCCTGGCACCTATCGGCTCGTGTTCGATACCGCGGCCTATCGGCAGACCCAGCAGCCGGGTGAGCCGGTCTTCTTTCCCGTGGTGGCGGTCACGTTTGCGGTACATGACCGGGCCCGGCACTGCCACGTTCCGCTTCTGCTGAGTCCCTTTGGATACAGCACGTACCGGGGGAGCTGACGATGGGGATAGTGCTCGGCCCGAACCAGTACGGCAAGGCAGAGACGAGAGTCGTCCGGATCTACCGCGATGGCCACGAGCATGAGATCCGTGACCTGAACGTCTCTTCGGCGCTACGCGGTGACTTCGACGCGGCGCACCTGCACGGTGATCAGTCGCATGTGCTTCCCACCGACACGCAGAAGAACACCGCGTTCGCCTACGCCAAGGAGCAGTGCGAGGGCCAGATCGAGGCCTACGCGCTGGCGCTGGCCAGGCATTTCGTCGACGACGTCGGGCCGGTACTTGCGGCCAGGGTGGACGTCGACGAGTACCGGTGGGAGCGGATCAGCGTCGGCGGCGAACCTTACCCGCATGCGTTTGTCCGCAGCGGCCAGGAGGTCCGCACGGCGACGGCCATCATCGAGGGAAAGGGCAGTGCGCGCGAATCGTGGATGCTGTCCGGACTGCGGGACCTGGTCGTGCTGAAGTCCACGGGGTCGGAGTTCGCCGGGTTCTTGAGGGACCGCTACACCACGCTGCCAGAGACCCGCGATCGCGTTCTGGCCACGTCGCTGACGGCCAGGTGGCGATTCGTTCGGCCCGATCCCGATCTGGCCGATGTCTACCCGCGGGTGCGGCGGCTGCTGGTCGAGCGGTTTGCCGCCGTGCACAGCCTGGCGCTGCAGCAGACCTTGTGGGAAATGGGCAGCGCGGTGCTCGAGGAGCACGAGGAGATCGCCGAGATCCGGCTGTCGGCGCCGAACAAGCACCACTTCCTCGTGGACCTCGCACCGTTCGGGCTGCAGAATCCTGGCGAGGTTTTCCATGCCGACGACCGGCCGTACGGGCTCATCCAGTGCGCCGTCCAGCGCGATGACGCGCCGCCGGCCGGCCCGGCCTGGGAGCCGCCGGCCGCGTTCGCCGGCTGACCCCTAATTCGGTGGGCTTGTGCGGGCCGGCTCGGATACCGTCGGCTGCCGGTGGCCGGGTCAGGCTGAGGCACGGCGGAGAGGGGTGAGGCTGGTGACTGGCGGCCGGACCGCGATCGTGACCGGGGCCAACCATGGCATCGGCGCGGCCACAGCGGTAGCGCTCGCGCAGCGCGGCTGCGCCGTCCTGTGCGCATACCTGCGGGTCGACGACGAGCTCGACGCCGGCATCCCGCAGGCCTACCGCGATCATCGGGCCGCGGCCGCGGACGAGGTTGTCGCGCGGATCACCGCGGCCGGCGGCCGGGCGGTCGCGGTGGAAGCCGACTTGTCCGACCCGGCCGCGCCGGCGGCGCTGTTCGACGCGGCCGAGCAGCAGCTGGGCCCGGTGGACGTACTCGTCAACAACGCCACCGGGTGGCTGGCGGATACCTTCAGGCCGGCCGAGACCGACCGGCTTGGCCGGTCCCTGCAGCCGGTCACCGCGGCGTCATGGAATCAGCAGTTCGCTGTCGACGCGATGGCCGCGGCGCTGCTGATCGGCGAGTTCGCGCGCAGGCATGTAGCGCGGGGCGCGACCTGGGGCCGGATCGTCGGGCTCACCTCGGGTGGAGAGCTGGGCTTCCCCGAGGAGGTGTCGTACGGGGCGGCCAAGGCCGCGCAAGTGAACTACACGATGTCAGCGGCGCTCGAGCTTGCCGGCTACGGCATTACCGCCAACATGGTGCAGCCGCCAGTCACCGACACCGGCTGGGTCACCGACGCGGTCAGGGAGTTCGTCGACTCGAGCCTGACCCACGTGCATGTGGCCAGTCCGGCGCAGGTCGCCGAGGTGATCGCCTACCTGGCATCGGACGCCGCGGCGCTGATCACCGCCAACGTCATAACGCTGCGCTGAGATGGGCAGCCGGCCGCCCGTCGGCTTAGCAGCCGTGGCGCCAAGGGTCGCTCGCCGGGGTTGCTGGCGCATGCGGGCCAGCGGCGCGGAAAGATGGGGGCTCAAAGGAGCTGCCGTGGACTTCATCCAGCCAACTAGCTGGGCCGATGCGCTGGCCGTCAAGGCCGAGTTGCCTGCGGCCGTCCCGCTGGCGGGTGGCACTGACCTGATGGTCGAGCTCAACTTCGACGTACGCCGCCCGGCCGCGCTGCTCGACCTGACCAGGGTCGGCGAACTGGTCCAGTGGGACCTGTGCGTCGGACGAGTCCGCCTCGGCGCTGGCGTCAGCTACGCCCGGCTGATCGCCGAGCTTGGCGACAAGCTGCCGGGCCTGGCCATGGCCGCCAGGACCGTGGGGTCGCCGCAAATCCGCAACCGCGGCACCGTAGGCGGCAACCTCGGCACCGCATCGCCGGCCGGCGACTGCCACCCGCCGTTGCTCGCCGCGGCCGCCGAGATCGAGCTGGACTCCGTGCGCGGCACGCGGCTTATCGGGATCGATGACTTCTATGCCGGCGTGAAGCACAACGTGCTTGAGCCCGACGAGCTCATCGCGGCCGTGCACGTGCCACTGCCCTCCGGGCCCGAGCACTTCAGCAAGATCGGCACCCGGAACGCGATGGTGATCGCGGTCGCCGCCTTCAGCCTGGCCCTGCATCCTGACCGGGGCGAAGTCGGCACCGGGATCGGCTCGGCGGCGCCCACGCCAAGGCGCGCTCTGCTGGCCGAGCAGTTCCTCGCCTCCGCGCTGGAAGACGAAGGCCTCTGGCAGACACGGGCGGAGCTGCCGAGCGCGATATCGACGCAGTTCGCCGGCCTGGTCAAGGCGGCCGCCGCGCCGATCGACGACGTGCGCGGCAGCGCCGCCTATCGGCTGCACGCGCTCGCGGTGATGGCCCGCCGGACGCTGGCCTGGGCCTGGGAGGACTACCGCCGCGGCGCGGCGCAAGGCAACGGAGGCTGACTGACGTGCGCGTGACAGCGACTGTCAACGGCGAGCTCATGCATGCCGATGACGTATGGGAAGGGGAGAGCCTGCTTTACGTGCTGCGCGAGCGGCTAGGTCTGCCCGGCTCGAAGAACGCGTGCGAGCAGGGGGAGTGCGGGTCCTGCACGGTCTACCTGGACGGCGCCGCGGTCTGCGCCTGCCTGGTGGCGGCCGGCCAGGCGCAGGGACGCGACATCGTCACCGTGGAAGGCCTGGCCAGCGGGGCCGATCTGCACCCCGTGCAGGAGGCGTTCGTCCGGGCTGGCGCGGTGCAGTGCGGGTTCTGCACGCCCGGCCTCGTCGTCGCCACCCACGATCTGCTGAGCCGGGTGCCGCAGCCAACCGACCTGCAGATACGCGAGGCGCTTGCGGGCAACCTCTGCCGGTGCACCGGCTACGAGAAGATCCTTGATGCCGTCCGGCTGGCCGCTGTCCAGCTCGCTGACGTCCATCTGTCGGGAGACAGCCAGTGACCGGGCGGAACTCGGCGGGTTCGGGTTCGGTTTCTGGGCCGTCGCCCACGGAAGTCCCGCCGACTGTCGTGCTCGACGGCTGCGCGATCGTGACGATGGACGGGCAGCGCGCCGAGCATGCCAGCGGGCACGTGATCGTGGCCGGGAACCAGATCGCCGCGGTAGGGCCTGGCTCCGCCCCCACGATCGCCAACGACGGCGCTGGCGCCGTCCGGCGAATCGATGCCAGCGGCTGCCTGGCCACTCCCGGCTTGGTCAACACTCACCATCACCTGTACCAGTGGGGCACCAGGGGGATGGCGGCCGACGCCACGCTGTTCGAGTGGCTGACCGAGCTTTACCCGGTGTGGGCCGCGATGGACGCCGAGATCGTCAGGGCGGTCGCCACCGCGGCACTCGGCTGGCTGGCGAGGTCCGGCTGCAGTGCCACGATGGATCACCATTACCTCTTCCCCGGGCCGGCGGTGACGTCCTCGGCGCGACGGTGGCCGCGGCCGCCGGCATCGGCGTTCGCTTCCACCCGACCCGCGGGTCGATGGACCTCGGCAAGGGCTCGGGCGGGCTGCCTCCAGACGACGTGGTGGAAAGCCGGGACGAGATCCTGGCCGCGACGCAGGCCGCCATCGACAAGTTTCACGATCCGTCGCCCGAGTCGATGCTGCGGGTCGGCGTCGCGCCGTGCTCGCCTTTCTCGGTGACGGGCGAACTGCTGACCGAGGCGGCCGAGCTTGCCCGGCGCCGCGGCGTCCGACTGCATACGCACCTGGCCGAGACCGCAGACGAGGACGACTACTGTGCCGAGCGATTCGGCTGCACGCCGGTCGAGTATGTCGACTCGCTCGGCTGGCTTGGCACCGATGTCTGGCTAGCGCACGCCGTGCACCTGGACGACGCTGCGATTGGCCGGCTGGCCGCGACCGGCACCGGCGTCGCGCACTGCCCGTCGTCCAACGCCAGGCTGGGTGCGGGCATCTGCCGGTCACGGGCGCTGCTGGATGCGGGCGTGCAGGTCGGCCTTGGCGTCGACGGGCCGGCCTCGAATGAAGCCGGCTCGCTTCTCGGCGAAGTCAGGCAGGCCGCGCTGATCGCCAGGGCAGCAGGCGGCCCGCAGGCCATGTCGGTCAGGCAGTCGCTGGAGATGGCGACTATGGGAGGCGCCCGGCTGCTCGGCCGGGAGGCCGAGATCGGCTCGCTCGAGCCTGGCAAGCTCGCCGACATCGCGCTCTGGCGGCTGGACACGCTGCCGCACGCGGGCATCATCGATCCGGTCGCCGCGCTCGTGCTCGGTGCTCCGCCGCCGCTCGAGCTGCTGCTGGTGAACGGCAAGACCGTCGTCGAGCGGGACCGGATCGTCACGGTCGACGAGCGGCAGGTCACCCAAGCCGCGCGCAAGGCCAGCGCGGCCCTGGTCGGCCGCCGCTGACAGGCTCCCGGAGGCCGGCGTAGCTCCGGTTCATGGCTAGGGTCGGTGAACGTGACTGTACCCCGAGTAGCTGTCGGGCCCGTTTCTAGCGAGTCCGTGGACCAGGCCATCCGCGACGGCGGCGGCAAGCAGGTAGCGATCGGCGACCAGGCGGATGCGCTCGTGTGGCTGGCCTCCTGGGATGCCGACGGGCTCCGCCGCGCCCTAGACGCAACGGACCCTCGCTGGATACAGCTCTCGTCCGCTGGCATCGAGCAACTGGCAGCCGCCGGCGTGCTTGATCCGGGCCGGACCTGGACCTGCGCGAAGGGAGCGTACGCCGAGCCGGTCGCCGAGCATGCGTTCATGCTGGCCCTGGCCGGACTGAGGTCCTTGCCGGAGCGGGTCGCGGCAACGACCTGGGGTCCGCCCGCCGGGATCAGCCTGTATGACGAGCGGGTCACGATCCTCGGCGGCGGCGGCATCGCCGCGAGCCTGCTGCGACAGCTCGTACCGTTCCGGGTTGCGGCCACCGTGGTCCGCCGGAGCCCGGAGCCGGTCGCGCACGCGGTGCGCACCCTGCCGCCCAGCGAACTGCGGCACGCGCTCGCGGATGCGCTCGTCGTCTTCGTCGCGCTGGCGCTGACCCCGCAGACGGAGCGGATCATCGGGCCTGAGGAGCTAGCAGCGATGCGGCCCGACTCGTGGCTGGTCAACGTCGCGCGCGGGCGCCACGTCGACACCGACGCGCTGGTGGCCGCGCTGGACTCCGGGACCATCGGCGGCGCGGCGCTGGACGTCACCGACCCGGAGCCGCTCCCCGACGGGCACCCGCTCTGGCAGCATCCGCGCTGCATCATCACCCCGCACACCGCCGACACGCCGGAGATGGTGGACCGGATGCTGGCGCAGCGGATCCGCGGCAACGTCGCCAGGTTCTCCGCGGACGAGCCGCTGGACGGCCTGGTCGACCCCACCGCCGGCTGACTAGCAAGAAACGCCGGCCCGGGACCGGCGTTTTCATCGGAAAGCGGGTGTCCAGCCGCACCGCGCACGGCAGGACCCTCTCCTGAATTCCGGCGTACCCTCAGTTGATGAGCACGCCCATCCGTAGCCCCGGCCAGGTGTCGCAGGAACAGCGCGGTCCCGCGCCGGGTGGCATCGGAGATAGCGCCACCAGGCCGGACGGGACGCTGAAGGTGACCGGGCAGTTCGCCTACGGCAGCGATCTGTGGGCGGACGACATGATCTGGGGTGCCACCCTGCGCAGCCCGCACCCCTACGCCAGGATCACCGGAATCAGGATCGGCGCGGCGCTCGCCACGGCCGGCGTGTATGCCGTCCTCACCCATGCAGATGTCCCCGGCACCAACCGGTTCGGCCTGGAACACGCCGACCAGCCGGTGCTGGCCGAGGATGTCGTCCGCTACCAGGGCGAGCCGGTCGCGCTGGTAGCTGCCGATCATCCGGAGATCGCCCTGCGGGCGGCCAAGAAAATCGAGATCGACTACGAGACGATGCCGCCGGTAACCGACCCGGTGACGGCGCTCGGCCCGGACGCCCACGCGCTGCATCCGGGCGGCAACCTGGTGCGGCACCTGAAGCTCCGCAAGGGCGCCCCCGACCCGGTGGCCGATGTGGTCGTCACAGGCAGCTACCACGTCGGCATGCAAGACCAGGCATTCCTGGGTCCCGAGGCCGGCCTCGCGGTACCCGACGGCGAGGGCGGCCTCGACCTGTACGTCGCGACGCAGTGGCTGCATGTGGATCAGCGTCAGGTCTGCGCGGCACTCGGCCTGCCGCCGGAGAAAGTTCGGCTGACGCTCGCCGGGGTGGGCGGAGCGTTCGGCGGCCGCGAGGACCTGTCCATGCACGTGCACGCCTGCATGCTGGCGCTGCAAACCGGCAAGCCGGTCAAGATGGTCTACAACCGCGAGGAGTCCTTCTTCGGTCACGTGCACAGGCACCCGGCCACCATGCGGTACGAGCACGGCGCGACCCGGGATGGAAAGCTGACCTACGTCCGGGCCGAGATCTGGCTCGACGGCGGCGCCTATGCGTCCAGCACCCCGGCCGTCGTCGGCAATGCCGGCACCATGGGCATCGGCCCGTACGTGGTGGAGAACGTGCACGTCGACGCCTACGGTGTCTACACCAACAACCCGCCCTGCGGGGCCATGCGCGGGTTCGGCTCGGTGCAGGCCGCGTTCGGGTACGAGGCGCAGATGGACAAGCTCGCGGCCGCGCTCGGCCTGGACCCGGTCGAGCTGCGCTGCCTGAACGCAATGACGATGGGTGCGCACGCCCCGACCGGCCAGATAGTGGACAGCGCGGCCCCGGTAGCCGAACTTCTGCACACGGTGGCCGGATTCCCGCTGCCAGCGGCAAACGGCGGCGGACCCCAGGGCAGCGCGCCAGGCAGCGGGCCAGGCAGCGGGCCAGGCAGCGGGCCAGGCAGCGGGCCTGACCTGCGCGAGCTGCCGGGCGGGGTCGGAAACACCACGCACGGCGAGGGTGTCGTCCGCGGCATCGGGTACGCGGTGGCCTACAAGAACGTCGGCTTCTCTGAGGGCTACGACGACTACTCGACTGCCCGGGTCCGGCTCGAGGTGATTGGCGGCGAGGCCACGGTCACCGTGCAGACGGCGGCAGCCGAGGTCGGCCAGGGCCTTGTTACCGTCGAGCAGCAGATCTGCCGCACCGAGCTCGGCGTGCAGAACGTGGTCAGTTACCCCAAGGACACCTCCGTCGGCTCGGGCGGCTCCACCTCGGCGTCACGGCAGACCTATGTCACTGGCGGCGCGGTGCAGTCCGCCTGCCGGCAGATCCGCGAGCGCGTGTTCGCGCAGGCCCAGCAGCGGCTCGGCCGCACCGTGCCTGACCTGCACCTGGCGGATGGCGGCGTCGTGTCGGCCAGTGCTGGCTACCTGGCCTCGCTCGGCGAAGTCCTGGGCGGCGAGGCCATCGAGGAGACCGTCCAGTGGCGGCACCGGCCCACCTATCCTGTCGACCCGGAGACCGGACAGGGATTCGCGCATGTCCAGTACGCGTTCGCCGCCCACCGCGCGGTCGTGGACGTGGATACCGAACTCGGCCTGGTCAAGGTCGTGAGCCTGGACTGCGCCCAGGACGTCGGCAAGGCAATGAACCCGGATGCGGTACTGGGCCAGATCCACGGCGGCAGCGCGCAGGGCCTCGGCCTCGCCGTGATGGAAGAGATCCAGGTAAAGGACGGGCTGATCCGCAACCCCTCGTTCACCGATTACCTGATCCCCACCATCGCGGACATGCCGCCGATGCGGGTCGACGTGCTCGAGTATCCCGACCCGAACGCGCCCTACGGGGTGCGCGGCGTCGGCGAGCCACCGACGATCTCGTCCGGGCCGGCCATCGCGGCCGCCATCCGGGCGGCGACCGGCCTGGACCTGACGCGCATCCCGATCAGGCCCGAGCACATCACGGGCACCTGATGCCAGGCGGCCCGATCGCCGGCCCTGACCTGCTTGTGCGGTCCCGCCGGGTCGTCACGCCTGACGGCCCCGTTCCCGCTGTGGTCGCGGTAACGAACGGAAAGATCAGCGCGATCCGTCAGTTCGGCCCACCGGAAGAAACCGGCGGGCCGGTGCTCGACCTGGCCGAGGACGAGGTGCTGCTGCCGGGCCTGGTGGACACGCACGTGCACGTCAACGAGCCAGGCCGGACGCGGTGGGAGGGCTTCGCGACCGCCACCGCGGCGGCGGCGGCTGGCGGCATTACCACGATCGTGGACATGCCGCTGAACTCGGTGCCGCCGACCACCGACGTGGCCGCGCTGCGGCTCAAGCGGGCGGCGGCGCAGGGCCAGTGCCGGGTCGATGTCGGGTTCTGGGGCGGCGCGGTCCCAGGCAACGAGTCGGCGCGGCCAGCCCTTCATGGCGCGGGCGTGCTCGGTTTCAAGTGCTTCACCGTCGACTCCGGCGTGCCCGAGTTCCCGCCGCTTGACGCCGCGGTCCTGGAGCGCGCCGCCCGCCAGCTGGCCGAGTTCGACGGGCTGCTGCTCGTGCACGCCGAGGACGCCGCCTGCATCGCGCGGGCCGGGCAGAGCGCAGGCCGCGGCGGGCGTGACTATGCCGGGTTTCTGCGGTCGCGGCCGGATGAGGCGGAGACCGCCGCCGTGGCGCAGGTGATCGAGATCGGCCGCCGGACCGGTGTCCGGCTGCACATCCTGCACGTGTCAAGCGCGGCGGTGCTGCCGTTGCTGCGCGCCGCCAGGGCGGATGGCCTGCGCGTCACCGCAGAAACCTGCCCGCACTATCTCGCATTCGCCGCCGAGGAGATTCCGGCCGGCGCGACCCAGTTCAAGTGCTGCCCGCCGATCAGGGCACGCGCCAACCGGGAACTGCTGTGGGAAGGGCTGCGGACGGGAATGATCGACTGCGTGGTTTCCGATCACTCACCCTGCCCGCCGGCGCTGAAACGGCTCGAGGCCGGCGACTTTGCCGCCGCCTGGGGCGGGATCGCGTCGCTGCAGCTGGCGTTGTCCGTCGTCTGGACTTCTGGCCGGGAACGGGGCTGCTCCGTGGCCGATGTCGCCCGCTGGATGGCGGCCGCCCCGGCGGCCATGGCCGGGTTGCCGGACAAGGGCGGGATAGCCGTCGGCCGCGACGCTGACCTAGTCGCGTTCGCACCGGAGGCCGGCTTTGCCGTCGAGCCCGGAGCGCTGCTGCACCGGCACAAGCTGACCCCGTACGCGGGCCAGCGGCTAACGGGCGTGGTCAGGCGAACCTGGCTGCGCGGCCGCCAGGTATACCCGAGCTGGACTGCACAGCAGGACGAGCCGGGCGGCAGGCTGCTCGCCAGGCCGGCCAGCCAGGCCGGTGGATCGTGACCGGCGAGCCGGACTTCACCGCGCTGCCCGACCTGGCCTCGCGTCGGCTGGGCGGCAGCGTCGTGGCCGCCAACGACGAGCTGTTCGCCGAGAAGGAGAACCTGATCAAGCCAGAGCGGCCGGCCTTCGCCGCGGGCGAGTTCGGGCACAAGGGCAAGGTCTACGACGGCTGGGAGACCCGGCGCCGCCGCGAGCCCGGCCACGACCACGCGTTCGTCAGGCTCGGCCTGCCCGGGGTCGTGCACGGGGTCGTGGTCGATACGTCGTTCTTCGTCGGCAACTACCCGCCGCGGGTGTCGGTCGAGGTGGTCAGCGGCGACGGCTACCCGTCCCCCGCCGAGCTGGCCGCCATGACCTGGCAGCCGCTGGTCGCGCCGACCAGCGCCGCCGGCGACGCGGTTAATTCCTACGCTGTCGCCGACCGCCGCCGCTGGACCCACGTCCGGCTGTCGATCTACCCCGACGGCGGCGTCGCGAGGCTGCGCGTGCACGGTGAGCCGGTGCCCGACCCGGCCTTCTTGTCCGGCACCGTCGACCTGGCCGCGCTGGAGAACGGCGGGCGGCTAGTCGACTGCTCGGACGCGTTCTACGGGTCGGCGGCGAACCTGATCATGCCGGGCCTCGCGCACGGCATGGCGGACGGCTGGGAGAACGCGCGGCGCCGCGACGCCGGCCACGATCACGTGACGTTCGCGCTGGCCGGGGCGGGCACCATCCGCTACGTCGAGATAGACACCTCGTATTTCGTGGGGAACGCGCCCGGCTCCGCGCTACTGCTCGCCGCCAGCCTGGAGCCGACTCGGGAAGGCTACGAGCCACCCCCGGCCGACGTGGCCTGGCGCGAGGTGCTGCCGCGGGCGCGACTGCAACCCGACACCCGGCACCGGTTCCTGGTTGCCGACGGCCGGCCGGCCACGCATGTCCGGCTGGAGGTCTTCCCCGACGGAGGCGTTGCCCGGCTGCGCGTGCACGGGGAGCTAACCACCGCCGCGCTCGCCGCGCTGCGGGATCGCTACCTGGCCTGCCGCTCGGGTCTAGGCAGGACAGCCACGGCGTGACTCGCTGGGCGTTACTGCCCCGGCGAGTCACGCCGCGGTCGTCATCGGCTACGGCACCACCCACTGCACCGTGAAGGGCGTGCTGACCAGATGTACAGACTTGCCGGTGCTGTAGCAGGTCACGTAGATGGCGGGTGTGCTCTGCTGCGCCCACTCCTCGACCTCACAGCGATAGTCCCTGGAATTCACCGCGCTGACCTGCACGTCGCCGCCGTACTTGCCGCTCCCCTCCGAGCCGGCCAGAGCGACTTCGTAATAGCCGGTGTAGAACTCGATGACGATCGCCTTCGCGTGCTTGGCGCTCAGGTACTCCTCGGCCGGAGCGTTGATGCCGCCCTTGCCGCTGGCCAGGATGTTGGCGTCGGTGACGTGGTTGAGGCCGAGGATGTTGTTCGCGCTGGCGTAGACGACATCGAACTCGCGGTTCTGCGATTTCCCGGTGACGGAGTAGCAATGCACGCCGACCTCGACGCCGGTCTTCGTGCCAGCCCAGCCGGTCTGCGCGCAGTTACCGCCGCCGCCGGCGAAGGCAGTGACCTGCACGGTGCCGTGCACGCCCGTGGACTTGGGGCCAGGGAACAGGACCTCGTACCGGCCGGTGGCCAGGTGCTTGACCTGGTTGGTCTTGTGCGAGGAGTTGTACTCCCCGAAGCCGGTCAGCTTGCCCGACTTGTTGTCGGGGTTCACCCACGCGTAGTCGAACACCCCTGATGGCTTTGCGTGCGGCACGGTCAGGGTCACGTCGAAGTAGTTCAACGTGGTATCCAGCGTGCCGGCGGGCGTGTAACAGGCGACCTGGACTTCCTCGCTGCCAGACTCCGCGCCCCAGTCAAGAGCTACGCATGTGTCGTCGGTGTCGTAGGACGACACCTGCACGTCACCGTTGAATCCGATGGACTGCAGGCCGTGGAAGAAGACGGAGTAGTCACCGGCTACCGGGTCGTCGGCCGTGACTGTCACCGGGTGACCCGAACTGTTGTAGCTGTAGTACGTGTCGCCCTGCGACCACAGGTAGCCGGCCACCGCCGACGGCTTGACCGCTGGCTGCGGTGTGACCGGGCCCAGCGCGTGGCCGGGCATGATCCGGGCCGCGGCAGGCCGGCCCCGCCGCCCGCGGCCGCGGCCGGCGTAATGGCTGCCAGCGCGCAGGCGGCCGGCAGACAAAATAGTGCGGCAGTGCGGACGAGTTTTCTGGTGTGCACGATAAGACCCCCTAGACGCATGACGTGCGAGAATGTCAGATTGCCGCCCATGCGGGCGCATAGTGGATGGTCGCCGACCATAGCCGGATATTCGTCGCCCCGAGATGCTTTGCAGTCCCACTCGAGTCTCGTTTTACTTCCGCGAGGAATGGCTCAGCCAGCGTGGTCAGGCCGCTGCTGGCTGGCCCGGGCCAGGTATGCCTGGCCTCGGGGCGACAGCCGGTAGCCCACGTCCAGACTTAGCGTCAGGCCGAGAGCCTTGAGGCGGCGCACGTGCACCTTGTACTCGGCCCGTTCCCATCCCAGAGCCTGCGCAAGGAAGACCGAGGATACGGCGGGCCGCTCCGCAATCTGGGCGAGGATCGCGGCGGTCCACGGGCCGCGCAGGCCGGCGGCGTCCATCCGGGCCAGCCTGGTGGCGATGCCGGCCGCCTCGGCCTCGGTCAGCGTGGCGGCTGCCGCCAGTTCGTCGCGCGGGTCCGGCTCATCCAGGCGGCGGAACCGGATCCGGTACAGCGGCAACCCGGGATCGCCGCGCAGGTCCGCGAGCAGCGCGGGTACGTCCGGGTAGCCGGCGGCCAGCGCGTCGGCGGTGGTGATCTCGGCGGCCGTCATGCGGTCGACCGAGGCAGCCCTGACCATTCCGAGGCCAGTCCGGTAATCGTGACCGGCCACCACCTGGACCCGACGCCAGCGCCGGAAGGCTACCGTGATGGTGCCGTCACGCAGGCCCTCGCGCAGTCGCGGCTCGAACAGCACGTCCGTGACTGTACCGCGCCGATTGCCAGCCTCAGCCCGTCCGCGCCGTGACAGTCACCCGGACCACTATGACGGTGCCCGGGCGACAATGAGGTCATGGCCGCCGCCACGGACCTGCCCGTGAGCGAGCACGTCGTGCACGTGCCCGCTGCGCCGCTGCGGCCGTATCTTGCGCCGTGCACGGGCTTCCGGCAGGCCGGAGCCGAGCCAAGCCGTCACCGCGGTCTGCCCTCGCCCTACCTGACCGTCATTTTCACCCTTGACGAGCCGCTGGTCATCGCGGCGCATCCCGACCCGGCCCAGCGGCCGGGCAGCTTCGACACGCTGGTCGGCGGCCTGCACACGGTGCCGGCGCTGATTACTCACCAGGGCTGGCAGTCCGGGATCCAGCTGGGGCTAAGTCCGCTCGGCGCGCGTGCACTGCTCGGCGTGCCCGCGGCGGAACTGGCGGGCATAGACGTGCACGGCGCGGACGTGTTCGGCCAGCTGGCGAGCCAGGTGCACGACCAGCTCCGCGGGATGGGCAGCTGGCCTGAGCGGTTCGCCCTGCTGGAGCGAGTGCTGCTGGGCCGGCTGCGGGCTGCGGACGGCGCCGCCGGGGTCAGCAGCGAGGTCAGCTACGCCTGGCGGCGGCTGCTGCAGACCGGTGGCAGGACATCTGCGTCCGAGCTGGCGGCGCAGACCGGCTGGAGCGATCGGTACCTGCGAACCAGATTCCGGCTCGAGACCGGGATCGGGCCGAAGGAGGCAGCCAGGGTTATCCGGTTCGACTCGGTCAGGCGCAGGCTGATGCGCCGGCTAGCGGCAGGCCAGCCGCTGGATCTGGCCGATCTGGCGGCATCGGGCGGCTACTTCGACCAGGCGCATCTGGACAGGGACTTCCGCCAGTTCGCGGGCTGCCCGCCCACCACCTGGCTGGCGGAGGAGTTCCGAAACTTCCAAGCCGTGCCCGCTGGCGCGCTGACACAGTGAGAGCCATGGACGACAGGATTCCGCCACCTCAGGTGTGGCCCTCGCTGCGGGCCCGCGACGCTCGCGCCCTGATCAAGTTCCTGGTGGACGCCTTCGGCTTCGAGGAGACGGCTGTCTACGGCTCCGGCGATCGAGTCGACCATGCGGAGCTGGCCTGGCCGGAAGGCGGCGGCATCATGCTCGGCTCGGCCAGGGACGGCGATACGGGCGACAACTGGCCACTTCGGCCCGGAGGGTTCGGTGCGTACGTGGTCACCGAGTTTCCCGACGTGCTGTTCGCCCGGGCCACGGCGGTCGGCGCGGAGGTGCTGATGGGCCTGCACGACACCGATTACGGCTCCCGCGACTTCGCCGTCAGGGATCCGGAAGGCAACCACTGGTCGTTCGGCACGTACCGGGGCGCCCCGCGGATGAGTTAGCGGCCGGGCTCTCACGGGCGACGCGGCCGAGCTTGCGCCGCGGTCCGGTACTGGGCGTCCTACCCGGACGAAGTCGACGCCGAAATCGCCGCCGCTGACGCTGCCGAGCACGCATCCGAGGAAGCGTGGCGCCGCGAGCACCAGCTGCTTGCCAGGTGACCGGTGAGCTCCCCGCCGCTGCTGGACGAGATGTTCTCGGACGCCATCGCCCAGCAGCTCCGCGCCAAGGGCCACGATGTCGTCGCAGCCGTAGCTGATCCCGCACTGGCGTCACTTCCAGACGACCAGATCCTTAGCCACGCCGCAGCGACCGGACGCGCCCTGGTCACCGCCAACATCAAGGACTTCATGCCCCTCGACAGCCAGTACCGGGCCGCCGGGCAAGCACACGCCGGACTTGTTCTCGTCTCAACCAAGACCTTCCCCCAGGACCGCAGCTACAACAGTGCGGTCACCGGCGCACTCGCCGTTCTCCTCGACAAAGACGGGATCGAAGAGGTTCGGTCATCTTTCTCGCCAGGCCCTGACGTCCACTTCTACGCCCGCGCGAATGCCGGCCCGGGGGCCACGGCCGGGCCGGTTCCTGCGCAGATGGCTGGCATGCGACATAGCTGGCCGAATCCATCAGATCTCGGTTATCCGCGCACAACCGGCCGTAGGCTGCAAATCAAGGATCATGACCGGGTAGCCGTTTGCTTGAGTTCCTGGAATCGAGGGGGCGGGATTGTCGTCTGATCAGCCGGAACGGCCAGGAGAGCGCGCATTTACCGTCAGCGTCCCAGGGGGCGTGATCGCGGCGTCGCAGACCGCGTCCGGAGCGCCTGTGCTCCTTCTGCACGGCGGACCGGGCCTGTCGGATTACACGGCATCGCTGGCCGCCGAGCTTGAGGACGCGTTCTGCGTTATCCGGTTCCAGCAGCGCGGCCTGGAACCCTCCACTACATCCGGGCCATTCGACGTCGAGCAGCATGTCGCGGACGCGATCGCGGTGCTGGATGCGGCTGGCGCCGACCGGGCGTACGTGATCGGGCATTCGTGGGGCGGACATCTGGCCATGCATCTGGCGGCCGGGCACCAGGACCGCCTGCTTGGGCTAGTCGTGGTCGATCCGCTCGGCGCGGTGCCCGATGGCGGCGAGAGCGATCTGGGCCGGACCCTGACCGAGCGGATGTCGCCCGAGCGGGCGGCGCGGGCGCAGGAACTCCAGGAACGGTCCCAGTCCGGCGAGGCCACCATCGACGATGCGCTGGAAGGTTTGGCCCTCATCTGGCCCGGATACTTCGCTGCGCCGGACAAGGCCCCGCCGATGCCGCCACTGCGGCTATCGCCTGAGTGCTACGCCGGAACGTTCGAGTCAATCCACTCGCACTTCGAGCGCAAGACCCTGGAGCGCTCGCTGCCCGGGCTGACCATCCCGGCGGTCTTCGTGCTGGGCGCGGCTAGCCCAATCCCGCCGGAGCACGGCGTGGCCTCAGCCGCGCTCGTGCCTGGTGCCCGTTACATCATCGAGGACGACTGCGGTCACTTCCCGTGGCTGGAACGGCCAGGCGCAGTCCGCCGCGCACTGGACACCATCCTGAGCTGACCCGCGCTCGCCGGACAAACCCTTCCACCGGTCGCTGCGAAAGCTGAACAGTCCAGGTGCGGTGACGGCTGTGTCTGGCATTTGGCTGGCCTAGCTGCTGGGCCAGCCAGTGACAGGACCTACGGTGTAGCCACCTGAGACCGAGACATCAGGGCCGGTCCAGGTCATGCCGGTGTCTGACCACGATGAGCCATCGGCAGCGACCGTGACGTTGTCCGGACTGCCGACGTCCCCATCGGTGTCGCTGCCGGTACACGTGAAGCTATCTGTGCCGGTGCTCTGGCAATTGATCGAGATCGGAGCGCTATCGGTCGAGTCGTAATCTGAGGCGGGCGCGGCGCTCAGGAACTGAGACTGCTCGCTAGCCATTGACTGGGCCAGAGCCGATGGAACAAGGAACCCCGGTGTGTCAGGCGGTGCGGGGTTGGGTGGCGCCGGTGCCGGCGATGTCGACGACGTGGGGGCATTGTTATTCTGCTGGATGTGAATATCCGGGGGCGGGCTGCCGCTGTTACTGCACCCGGTGAGTGCCAATAGCGTGATGCCGAGCGCAATCAGAGTCGCGAAAATGATGCGTCTCATTTGCCTGCCCCCCGTCATGAGGCCGGTTAAGTCACACGGTCTTCCTCTCAGGCTCTTGCTTGGGCGAGCGAGCTCCTCGCCGGTGTTCAGTAACGCGACGACGGGCTCAGCCATCCCCTTTAGCTGTATCTCTCAAGAACAAGTATAAATCCGCGAAGCGCAACGCGTTAGAGCGCGAGGCTGGCAAACCGGATTCTATTTCCGCTGCGCTCCTGCAGATAGCTAGAAGTATGATCCTCTAAACAAGTAGATAAAGGCAGCCGTCGTAGCTGGAGTCTTATATCTAATGGTCCTCTCGCTTTGCAGGGTGCTGGGTCACGATGGCAGGCCCTCGATCCTCCCGGCCTGACGTAACTGATCGAGCTGTGCCGCGCGGGTCGCCTGGCAGCTCCCAGTCAGCGGCGCCGCCATAGGCCTGATTCGTCGCTGCCCGGGCCGAAGCCCGCGGCCTGCGCCAGGGCTGCGGCGGTGGCGAACTCCCGGCCGACGCTGACCGGGTCGTGCGCGTCACTGCCGAAGCTGACCGCCTGGCCACCCTCGGCCCGCCACCAGCTGAGCAGGCTGGCATCGAGCGGCAGCCAGCCGCTGGTGTTGATCTCCAGGGCGCGGCCGCTGCCGGCCAGCGCGCGCAGCGCAGCCCGGTAGTCACCCTCGAAGTCGGCGCTGCGGTATGCGCCCTGGCGGCCCGGCCAGTACCGGGCCGCGTAGTTGATGTGCGCGAGGACGGCGAAGCTGGCCGACGTCTGGACCATCGCGGCGACCTCAGCCAGGTACTCCCTGACGACCTCCGCGTCCGGCAAGTCGGCATAGCGGTCGGCGGCGTCGGCGAAGCCGGCCGGGCGGCGCAGTGAATGCACCGACCCGACGATCAGCTCGAATCCGCTACTGGTCAGCGCGGCGGCCGCCTGCGGATGCAGGTGCGGGTCGCCAAGCTCGACCCCGGCGCGGATCCGCAGCCTGCTACCGAACTCGGACCGGCACCGGTCCACGCAGTCGAGGTATCCGGCAACATCCAGAGGCGGCGGCTCGAAGATGCCGCCGGTGACCGTGCCGCCGATGGCCCGGATCCAGGCGGCGGCGTCATCGGAGACAGCCAGCGTGGTCAGGTCCGCATGATCGGTGAAGGTGATCGCCGCCAGGCCCAGCTCGATCGCCCGCACGCACGCATCCCGCATCGACCCGTGCGGGGCGTCGGCCGACCACTGCGTGTGCACGTGCTGGTCCGCCGGGAGCACCCGCCGATTCTCCCACCCGATGGGCACGAGCTGCACACGAGGCGCCGCCCCGCCGGCCGACCCGCGGGCAGGCCGACGTCATGCAACGGCACCGGCTGCCGCGTCGGCTATCGCAGTGGCGTTGGCGGCGGTCCATTGCACCTGGGCGAGTACAGAGGCGGCGGCCTGGATGCCGATGACGAAATGGCTGCCTGGCTATTCGGTTAGCCGGCGCCGGAAATAACGGGACGCGAGCGGCGCCGCCACGGCGATGATCAGCACCGACCAGGCCAGCGACGCCTCGATGGGGTGTTGCATCGGCCAGGCGCCGATTGACGCGGACGGGTTCTGGCGGACCTCAATGTTGTCCACCAGCAGCCCCGCCTGGTCCAGCGCCCGTACCAGGGCAGTCGCGAGGCCGGGTGCGCTGTCCACGGCAGCGGCGAGGCGCAGGCCGTCGTCGCTGACTGATACCCGCCCGCCCACCAGGGGCGCGATCACCACGGCGGCCTCCGGCCCAGGCTCGGCCAGCGTCACCTCGACGTGCGCGCTCCGGCTGCGCTCCTTCAGCTCGCGCGGTGCCCCGTCGGCGATCACCTGGCCGTGATTGACCACCACGATGCGGTCGGCCAGGGCGTCCGCCTCGTCCAGGTACTGGGTGGTCAGCAGCAGCGTGACACCCGATCCGATGAGCTGCCTGAGTACCTCCCAGACTCGCTGCCTGCTCACCGGATCCAGGCCCGTGGTCGGCTCATCCAGGAACAGCACAGGCGGCCGCGTCATCAGGCTGGCCGCCAGGTCCAGCCGGCGCCGCATGCCGCCGGAGTAGCCCTTGACCACCCGGTCGGCGGCGTCGGCCAGCTCGAACAGCTCGAGTAGCTCGGCGGCCCTCGTCCGGGCCTGGCCCGTTCGCATGCCACTCAGCTCGCCGACCAGCGCAAGGTTCTGCCTGCCGGTCAGCAATCCGTCCAAGGTAGCGTCCTGGGCGGCCACGCCGATCTGCCTGCGCACGGCGGCGGGGTTGGCTTGGACGTCAATGCCGGCCACTCGGGCCCGGCCCGCGTCCGGCAGCGCCATCGTGGTCAAGATCCGCACAGCGGTGGTCTTGCCGGCTCCGTTCGGGCCGAGCAGCCCGAGCACGCTCCCGGCTGGCACGCAGAAACTGACCCCGGCCAGCGCCCGCGTCTCGCCGTAGCTCTTGAACAGGCCATCGGCCTCGATCATCGCCTCAGCCATCGGCCGCCGTCCTCTGGTAGCTCAACGATCTCTCCTTACCTAACGGTCGGTAAGCACGGCGTCTAGCATAACACGCTACTTACCGAACGTTAGGTCAGCCCTCATTCGGCGCTAGAATATGCCTGTGACACAGGCAGACCCGGCAGTCGCGGCCCGCTCGGGCCCGAGCACGGCCGCCCTGGATGATCAGCGCAGCCGCGACCAGAGCACCGGCGGCCAGGCCGGCGCATCCACGCGCGAGAAGATCCTCGACGTCGCCATGGACCTGTTCACCGACCAGGGTTTCGACGGCACCTCCATCCGCGAGATTGCCGAGCGGCTGCACATCAGCAAGCCTGCGATCTACTACCACTTCGCTTCCAAGGAAGACATCCTGATGGCGCTGCACATGCGCCTGCACGAGCTCGGTAAGGCAGCGCTCGCACGCCTGGCCGGCCAGACCGTGACGCTCCAGGTCTGGGGCTCGCTGCTCAACGGGATGCTGGATCAGATGGTGGCCCAGCGCAAGCTCTTCCTGCTGCACGAGCGCAACCAGGCGGCCCTGGAGAAACTGCACCGCAAGGACCACGACGAGGAGCACGACGACATCCAGCAGCGGTTTCGGCAGGCACTCGCCGATCCGTCGCTGTCAGTGCGCGACCGGGTCCGGATGGCGTGCTCACTGGGCGCGGTGTTCGGCGGGCTGTTCATGGCCGGGGACGCGTTCGAGAACCTCTCAAGCGCCGAACTCGGCTCCCTGGTCCGGGAGGCGGTCAGCGACCTCGTAGCCGACCGCAGCGAATAACTTGGGCCCGCACTACCGGCACACGCATCGCCCGGCCGGCATGGCATTATCCGCCAGCACGCGGCACGTCACACTCATCCAGGTGAGCGGCGCCGGGCTCGCGTAACCTGCTGGACACCGAACGCGTCGCGTTATTATCGCCAGACCACGAAACGGACTCACGGGCGGCAAGCCCCGTGAACCCCCAGACCACGGGGCATGCGCCCGTACCCACCGGACGAGACGGATACCCGGCACAATGGCGGCAGACTACGACTTCATCATTGTCGGCGGCGGGTCTGCCGGCTGCGCGCTGGCGAACCGGCTGTCCGCCGACCCGGCGAACCGGGTCCTGGTCCTGGAGGCGGGCCTGCCCGACTACCGGTGGGACGTGTTCATCCATATGCCGGCCGCGCTCACATTCCCGATCGGCAGCAGGTTCTACGACTGGAAATACGAGTCCGAGCCCGAACCGGAGATGAACGGCAGGCGCATCTACCACGCCCGCGGGAAGGTGCTTGGCGGCTCGAGCAGCATCAACGGGATGATCTTCCAGCGTGGCAATCCGCTGGACTACGAGCGCTGGGCCGCCGACCCTGGAATGGCGAACTGGGACTACCCGCATTGCCTGCCGTACTTCCGGCGGATGGAGACCTGCCTAGCCGGGGCCGACGAGTTCCGCGGCGGAGACGGCCCGCTGGTCCTGGAGCGTGGCTCCGCGGATAACCCCCTCTTCACCGCGTTCTTCCAGGCGGTGCAGCAGGCCGGCTATCAGCTCACCAGCGACGTCAACGGCTACCGGCAGGAAGGCTTCGCGCCGTTCGACCGTAATCTGCACCGCGGCCGGCGCCTGTCCGCGGCGCGCGCCTACCTGCACCCGGTTCTGCACCGTCCGAACCTGACTCTGCGCTGCCGGGCCATGGTGACCCAGATCGTGCTGGACGGCTCCAGGGCGACCGGCGTGGAGTACACCCATGGCGGCAAGCGGCAGTGGGCAACGGCCAGGGAGATCATCCTGTCCGGCGGCGCGATTAACACCCCGCAATTGTTGCAGCTGTCCGGCATCGGCAGCCCCGCGGTGCTGGAGCAGGCCGGCGTCGAAGTACGGCACGAGCTACCCGGAGTCGGCGAGAACCTGCAGGACCACCTCGAGGTGTACGTACAGTACGGCTGCAAGCAGCCGGTCTCGGTCGCGCCCGCGCTGAAGTGGCGCAACCGCCCGCTGGTCGGCGCGCGCTGGCTCTTCCTGCGCAGCGGTCCTGGCGCTACCAACCACTTCGAGGGCGGCGGATTCGCCCGCAGCAACGACGAGGTCGCCTACCCGAACCTGATGTTCCACTTCCTGCCGATCGCCGTCCGCTATGACGGCTCCGCACCGGCGGGCGGGCATGGCTACCAGGTGCACATCGGACCGATGAACTCCGATGCCCGCGGCAGCGTCCGGATCACGTCCGCGGACCCGGCGGGAAAGCCGGCGCTGCGGTTCAACTACCTGTCGACCGACCAGGACAGGCGTGAGTGGGTCGAGGCCATCACCGTCGCCCGCACGATTCTCAGCCAGCCGGCCATGGACCCGTTCAACGCGGGCGAGCTGTCGCCAGGGCCCGGCGTGCAGACACCCGAGGAGATCCTCGACTGGGTCCGGCGCGACGGCGAGACAGCGCTGCACCCGTCCTGCACTGCAGCGATGGGCACCGGCCCGATGTCGGTCACCGATCCGGATAGCATGCGGGTGCACGGGCTGAAAGGCCTGCGGATCGTCGACGCGTCCGTCATGCCGTACGTGACCAACGGCAACATCTACGCGCCGGTCATGATGATCGCGGAGAAGTCCGCGGATCTGATTCTGGGTAACACACCGCTGCCGCCGGGCAACGTCGAGTTCTACCGCCACGCAAGGGGACGATCAGCGTCGTGAAGTCCGGGATCTACCTGCCCCCGTTCGGCGAGCTCGCCGACCCTCGCCGGATGGCCGACCTGGCTGCGGCGGCCGAGCAGGCCGGCTGGGACGGCTGGTTCATCTGGGACCACATGCTCGCCGAACCGGGCATGCCGGTCGCCGACGCGTGGACGAGCCTGGCGGCTATCGCTGCCGCGACCAGCAGGATCCGGCTGGGCGCGATGGTGACGCCGCTCGCCCGCCGCCGCCCGTGGACTCTCGCCCGGCAGATCAGCACTGTCGATCATCTGTCCGGCGGGCGGCTGACGGCAGGCATCGGCCTGGGCGACGACGGCTGGCGCGAGTTCAGCGCGTTCGGCGAGGAGGTTAGCCCCCGCGGGCGCGGCGAGCTGCTCGATGAGTCCCTGGACGTCCTGCTCGGGCTCCTTTCCGGGAACGGGGTCAGCTATCACGGAACCCATCTCCGCATCGACTCGCCGCCCTTGCTGCCGAAGCCCGTGCAGGACCAAGTGCCGATCTGGGCCGCGTGCCGGTGGCCGAACCGCAAGCCGCTGGCCCGCGCCGCCAGGGTGCAGGGCTGCTTCCCGATCTTCGGCGGCACCGGCCCGCTCACGTTCGGACCAGCCGAGATCGAGGCTGTGCGGGCGGAGCTGGCCAAGCTGGGCGCACCCCGTTCCCATGAAATGGTGGTTTGCGGCGCGACCCGCCGGGTGACGGGCGCGCAGCGGGCCGAGTTCGTGGCCGGAATGCTAGCCGCCGACGTCACGTGGCTGCTCGAGTCGTTCGGGCCGGGCGCAACTGCCGCTCAGGTCGAGGCGGCGATCCAGGCGGGGCCGCCGGCCAGCTGACCGAGCCTGGCACCAACCACGTCACTCGCGTCCTGCACACTAGGCGGATGAACACCCCCGATCCGCGCGATCCGCTTGGCCTGCGCGCCGACGCCCCGATCCTGGCCGCCTGGCTGGACTACACCGGCCGGGCCGACGCCGGCGAGCTGATCCCGATGGGCACCCCAGGTCACAAGCAGCTGCAGAACCTGGTCGGAGCCGTGATCGCCGGCGACGCGCCGTTCTATGGCGGGCTGGACACGATCAAGCACGCGGACCACCTGCGGATGGACGGCGAAGCGCGGGCCGCTGAGCTCTGGGGCGCGGACTGGTGCCGGTTCTCGGTCGCCGGCTCCACGCACGGCAACCAGACCCTGGCGCTCGCGGTCGGCGAGCCGGGCCAGAAAGTGATCATCAACCGGACCCTGCACCGTTCCCTGCTGCTCGGGCTTGTGCTCGCGGGCCTGCACCCGGTGTGGGTCAGGCCGGACATGGACGTGGTGTCAGGGCTGCCTTCCGGGGTTACCGTGCCGACCGTACGGGACGCGCTCGCGGCGCATCCGGATGCGTGCGCGGTCTTCCTCGGCGACCCGACCTATGTCGGCACGATCAGCGACCTGGCCGGGCATGCGGACGCCGCGCACGATGCGGGCGTGCCGCTGATCGTGGACGCGGCCTGGGCCGCGCACCTGGGCTTCCATCCGGACCTGCCGCGGCACGCGATCGCGGCCGGTGCCGACGCGATGGTGACGAGCGCGCACAAGGCGCTGCCGGCCTACACTCAGGGCGCGCTGGTGCTGGCCCGCACCGAGCGGCTCGACCCGGCCCGGCTGGACCGGGCCTTCGAGGCCACCCACACCACCAGCCCGACCGGGTCGATCATGGCCAGCATCGACGCGGCCCGCGCCCTGCTGGCGCGAGACGGCGAGCAGCTGTGCGCCAGGCTGCTGCGCGGAGTCGGCGCCGCTCGCAAGCGCCTGCGCGAGGTGCCGGGCCTGGCCGTGCTCGATGGCCCCGGCGTCGAGCCGACCAAGCTGGTCGCACTGCTGGCCGGGACAGGGGCGAACGGCAACCAGGTCGAGGCCGATCTCATCGCGGCGGGCATGCCGGTGGAGATGGGCGATCGGGACACGATCATCGCGATCCCGACCATCGCCGATGACGAGGAGCGCATCGCGAAGTTCACCGAGACGCTGATCGCGTCGGTCGAAAAGCGCCGCGGCGAGCCCCGGCATCCTGAGCCCGCCGCGGCCTGGACCGTTCAGCCGCAGACAGTACTGGCGCCGCGGGAGGCCTTCTTCGCCGCGAACGAGACAGTGTCCGCGAAGGTCGCCATCGGCCGCGTGAGCGCCGAGCTGATCGCGCCCTATCCGCCAGGGGTGCCGGTGCTGGCACCAGGCGAACTGATCACTGCGGAGGCTGTCGCGGCGCTGCGCGAGGTCGCTGCTGACGGCGGCCGGATCGCCTATGCTGCCGACCCGACCCTCGCGACGTTCCAGGTCATCACCGGCTAGGGCGGCGGCCGTCAGCCGAGATCGATGCCCGGGTAGAGCGGATGCTTGCTGAGCAGGTCGGCGGCGCGGCTGGAGACCCGATCCGCTATCCCGTCCTCCAGCGTGTAGTGGACCTTCGACGGGTTCCCGCTCGCGGCCGTCTGCTGCGAGGTGCTCTTTAGCACCGTGACGATGAGTTCGGCGACCTCATCGAGCTCGGCGGGGCCGAAATCCCTGGTCGTCAGCGCGGGCGTCCCCAGCCGGATGCCTGAGGTGAACCACGCCCCGTTGGGATCCTGTGGTATCGAGTTCCTGTTGGTTACGATGCCGGACTCCAGCAGGGCGGACTCCGCTTGCCTGCCAGTGATCCCGTAGCCGCTGACATCGAGCAGGACCAGGTGATTGTCGGTCCCGCCGGTCACCAGGGTGGCGCCACGGCGCAGCAGCCCTTCGGCCAGGGCGCGCGCGTTCTCCACGATGCGCTGGGCATAGTCGCGGAAGTCCGGGCGGCGAGCCTCGGCCAGCGCGACCGCCTTAGCGGCCATGATGTGGCCGAGCGGCCCGCCGAGTACCATCGGGCAGCCGCGGTCGACCTGCTCGGCGAACTCCTCGGTACTCAGGACCATGCCGCCACGCGGGCCGCGCAGGGACTTGTGGGTCGTCGTGGTGACGACGCTGGCATGCGGGATCGGATCGAAATCACCGGTCAGGACCTTGCCTGCCACCAGGCCTGCGAAGTGCGCCATGTCTACGAGCAGGGTGGCACCGACTTCGTCCGCGATCTCGCGCATGATGCGGAAATTCACCAGCCGCGGATAGGCCGAGTAGCCGGCGACGAGGATGAGCGGCCGGAACTCCCTGGCAGCCTCGCGAAGAAGGTCGTAGTCGATCAGGCCCGTCTGCGGGTCCGTGCCGTAGCTGCGCTGGTCGAACATCTTGCCGGATATGTTCGGCCTGAAACCGTGCGTCAGATGACCCCCAGCATCCAGCGACATTCCCATCAGCCGCTGGTTGCCGAGCTCACGGCGGAGCTGCTGCCAGTCCTCCTCGGCGAGGTCATTGACCTGCCGTACGCCGGCCTTCTGCAGGGCCGGACTCTCGATGCGATGGGCGAGGATGGCCCAGTACGCCACGAGGTTGGCGTCTATGCCCGAGTGCGGCTGAACGTAGGCGTGGGTTGCGCCGAAGAGGGCACGGGCATGCTCGGCGGCGATCGCCTCGACCGTGTCGACGTTGGCGCAGCCAGCGTAGAAGCGCCGGCCGATGGTGCCCTCGGCGTATTTGTCGCTCAGCCAGTTGCCCATTGCCAGCAGGACCGCGGGCGAGGCGTAGTTTTCGCTCGCGATGAGCTTGAGCGAAGCACGCTGATCCGCAAGCTCGGCCGCGATCGCCTCCGCAACCCTGGGCTCCACCTCGCGGATGACCTCTTGGGCTCCGCGGTACGCGCGTGACTCTGGCGTGCTGTTCCCGGGGTCGGTGGACACATATCCTCCGTGTGTTGTGGCTGCCAACTGCTATCAATAGTCTGCTCGCCGTCTCCGGGCGCCGTAAACCAGGCAGTCGGCTGCCGCGGCGGGTTGTCGTCCGCGAGGCACGGTCGGGTCTGGCCCGAGGCTGACGAGGGCCGCGCCCGGCTGGCCAGCATTGGGTTATGACGTCTGATCATGCCAGGCAGCACACCGCGGCGTTGCGTCCCCGGCTAGCCGATGTCCCTGCCGACAGTCGTCCTGGCCGCGATGATGGAGACCGCGATCGCCACCGTCGCGAGCAGCGCCGCGGCGGCCGCGAACGGCAGCGGGCTGGCACTGCTGGCTGCTCCGTGCGCCGGGCCGAATGCGGCGCTGCCGAGCGTGCTTCCCGCCAGCGTGGTCGCGGCCGTGTAGGGCAGGTATGGCTGCAGCGAGTTGAACAGGCCGCCGACAATCGACTCGATCACGATCGCCCAGACGAATACGCCGATGACCGCCGCCAGCTGCGACCTGACCAGCGCGCCCAGGCCAGCCCCGACGGCTGCGAGCAGCGCTCCCGCGAGGACATGCCCGACCGCGTACCTTGCTATGGTCGCATCCCCTATCGGCATCCGGTAGCGGTGCGCTACGACGAAACCTACGCCGACACCAGTTGCGATCAGCCAGCCCGCCAGGCCGAAGACGCCGCCAGCGACAGCGGCGGCCGCACCCTTGGCAGCGAGCACCCGGTCACGCCGCGGCGTTACCAGGTAGGTGGCCGTGGCGGTGGCGTGCCGGAACTCGCCGCTGGTTACGGTGACGCCGAGGACGGCAGCCAGCAGCAGCGACCAGACCCCGCCGGTGATGATGTCGTTCAGTCCGGCCGCGGTCGACAGCGGCGGGACCGACTTGGTGCCAGCCCGGCTAGCCTCGAGAAGGCTGAACGCCGAGGTCAGGCCGGCCGCGGTCGCGAACAACCCGAAGGTCAGCCTGGTCGTGCGCAACTTGAGCAGTTCGACCCGTATCAGCCGTATCACCTGCGGTACCTCCTATTCAGTGGATGTAAGCCCCAGGAAGACGTCCTCGAGGGCCGCGTCGGCGGTAAGTTCATCGATCGGAGCCTGGCTGACCACCCGGCCGTGGCTGACGATGATCACCGAGTCCACAGTCTGAGCGACCTCGGCCAGAAGGTGACTCGAGATCAGCACGGCGGTGCCGTCGGCGGCTAGGCCACGCACCAGGCCACGCAGCCACCGCACGCCCTCCGGGTCGAGCCCGTTCGCTGGCTCGTCCAGGATGAGCGCATCCGGGTCAGCGAGCAGGGCAGCGGCCAGGCCAAGCCGCTGGCGCATGCCCAGCGAGAATCCGCCTACCCGGCGGTCAGCGGCATCGGCGAGGCCGACCATGCCCAGCACGTCCTCGACGCGGCCGGCATCTATGCCGGCTGCCAGCGCCTGCACGCGCAGGTGATTGCGTGCGGTCCGGCCCGGATGGAAGCTGGCCGCCTCCAGCACGGCTCCTACCTGCCGGGAAGGCGCGGGCAGCTCGCCGTAGGGGAGTCCCGCGATGGTGGCGGTGCCCTCATCCGGCCGCACCAGGCCAAGCAGCATTCGCAGGGTGGTTGTCTTCCCGGCCCCGTTCGGACCAAGGAATCCGACCACCTGCCCTGGCGCTACGGTGAAGCTCAGCCCGTCGACGGCCTGCACGGGGCCGTAGCGCTTCTTGAGGCCCGCGGCCTCGATGATCGCCATGATTACCAGACGTCCTTTCCGCCATTGGCATAGTTGGCTACCGTCGCCCATGCTGCTCGCTGCCAGCCCTAGCGTCGTCAGCTCAGCAGTCCGACTTGGCTACTCCGGCCGGCCCGGGCTGGCCGGCGCCGGGTAGACCTGCGGCGTAGTCGGGCAGCCCGAAGGTCAGCCGGACGCCGACGACGCAGCGCGGGCCGCTGTCATACGGTCAGAGGTAGTCATGACTGAGTCCGCGTCGCCCGTAGCAGGCCCGCCGGCCGGGCGAATCCGCCAGTGGGCGGTCGACCTTGCGATCGCGCTGGCGGTAACGGCTGCCCAGCTCGCGGCCAGTTACGGCACCACCTCGTGGTCGGCGCACCGGCATGCCGCGCCCGGCTGGGGTGTCTACCTCCTGCTTGCGATCGCGGGCATGTCGCTGCTAGCACGCAGGCGGTTCCCGGTCGCGGTGCTGGCCGTCAGCCTGGCGGCCACGCTGTGGGCAGCCAAGATCGGCGGCGGCGGGATGATCTGGATCGCGCTGATCGCTGCCTTCATCAATGCCGAGCTAGCGGGCAAGCGCGCGGCGGCCGCGGGGTCGCTCGTCATCGGATACCTGGCCGTACTGTGGCCGCTCTGGCGGATAGGCGAGCCTGGCCAGCCCAGCGCGACGCTGGCGTTTGGGCTAGCCGCGTGGCTGCTAGTCCTGCTGGCGGTCGCCGAGCTGATCAGAATCCGCGGGCAGCGCGCCTCCGCTTTGCGGCGCAGCCGGGAAGAGCAGTTCCGCCGCAGGGCCAGCGAGGACCGGATCCGGATCGCGCGGGACCTGCACGATGTGCTGGCGCACAACATCTCGGTGATCAACGTGCAGGCCAATACCGCCCTGCATCTCATGGATCGTCAGCCGGACCGAGCGAAGGAAGCGCTGACGGCCATCCATTCGGTGAGCAAGCAGGCACTCGCGGAGCTGCGGGCCGTGCTCGGCGTGCTGCGCGACGGTGAGCAGGCCGAGGCCGGCGCGCCGCGGACGCCGACTCCTGGTCTGGCCAGGCTGCCTGACCTGCTGTCCGCTGTCGGGGCCGCTGGCCTGGAGGCGGAGCTGACAGTGGAGGGCGACGCGCGGCCACTGCCAGCCGATACCGACTTGGCGGCGTACCGGATCGTCCAGGAGTCGCTGACCAACGTCGCCAGGCACAGCGGGGCCGGTTCGGCAGCGGTGCGCGTCCGGTATGAGCCAGCCGGCGTGCTGGTGCAGGTCGACGATGACGGATCGGCGGGCGCCGGCGCCGCGGCAGCGGCGATTGTGCCTCCTGGCTACGCCTATAGGCGTAGCAGCTCGGCACAATCCGGTCCGGCGGGCCGGACTGGGCCTGCCGGGAACGGCATCACCGGCATGGCCGAGCGCGTTTGCGAGCTGGGCGGCAGCTTCGACGTCGGTCCGAAGGCAGCTGGCGGCTTCCTCGTCTCGGCCTGGCTTCCGGCCGGGCCGGGGGAGGGCGGGCCTGCAGGGCCGGGGTCGGCCGAGGCAGCCGAGCAGCAGTCCGACGCGGCGGCCGACGGAGCGCGCTCGTGATCCGCGTTGGCCTGGCCGATGACCAGGCCCTGGTGCGCAGCGGCTTCGCGGCCCTGCTCGACGCCGAGGACGACATGACCGTCGTCGGGCAGGCCGCCAACGGACAGCAGGCAGTCGCCCTCGCTGCCAGGGACAAGCCGGATGTGCTGCTGATGGACATCAGGATGCCGGCGCTCGACGGCATCGAGGCCACCAGGCGGATCGCGAGCCAGCCGGACCTGGCCGGCGTGCACGTCATCATCGTGACCACATTCGGCCTGGACGAGTACATCTTCGACGCGCTGCGCGCCGGGGCGGCGGGGTTCCTGGTGAAGGACACCGACGCGGCCGAGCTCATCCGCGGGGTGCGGGTTGTGGCCGGCGGCGAGGCGCTGCTCTCCCCGGCTGTGACCAGGCAGCTGATAGCCGAGTTCGCCGCCCGAACCCGCACGCCCCGCGCCGTCCCCGGCATTACCGAGCTCACAGCGCGGGAACGGGAGGTCGTCACGCTCGTCGCGGCGGGCCTGTCGAACGACGAGATCGCAGCCAGGCTCTACGTGAGCCACTCGACCGTCAAGACCCACACCGGCCGGGCGATGATGAAGCTCGCGGCCAGGGACCGGGCTCAGCTGGTCGTATTCGCCTACGAGGCCGGCCTCGTTCAGCCAGGTCGCTGACAAGCTGAGTCGGCTTGCGCATGTAGTTGTTAGTACATGTAGTTGCTAGTACATGTAGTTGTTAGTACATGTAGCATACAGATCTATGACAGGTCCCCGATTCGCTGCGCTCGCGGCCGAGCTGCGCGAGCGGATCGCGCTTGGCGACTACGGTCGGACCGGGGCGCTGGAGAGCGAGGCCGAGATCGGCCGTCGCTACGGCGTGAGCCGAGTGACTGTGCGCCGCGCTCTGGAGCAACTGCAGGCCGAAGGCCTGGTGACACCGCGACGCGGCTCCGGCTGGTACGTCACGTCCGGGGCATCGTTCGGCCAGACGCTCGCGCTGGGCCGCTTCCAGCATGCGCGCTCGGCGGTGACCGCGGCTGGGGTGCCGCTGACCAGGGCCGTTGTCGGCTACGACTACCGGCCCGCGCAACCCGATGTCGCGCAGTTGCTTGAGGTGGCAGCCGGTGCCGAGGTGCTGCGGGTGCAGTCGGTCAGGTACGCGGGCGAACACCCACTAGACACGGCCACCGAATGGGTTCCGCTGGACTTCGCCGCACCGATCAGCCGGGCCGAGGCCGAGGACCCTGGCGTCTGGGCGACCTTGCGGCGTCACGGCCACGACATCGACCTGGTCCGGCAGACCATGACGGCAACCGCGGCCGCTGCCCCGGTTGCGGCTCAGCTCGGCACCGCGGTCGGCACGCCGGTGCTACTCGTCAGGAGGGTCGCGCTGCTGGCCGGCGGCCGACCGCTCGCGCTGTCCGAGCACCGCTACCTCGGCCACCGGTTCCGGCTTGAGGTGGAACTCCACGGCGGACCGGCGACTGCGGGGACCGAGCCCGCCGGAGTCGCCGCGGTCTCTTTCGACTAGCACGGCAGCAATGCAGTCCGGCAGTCCGCCGGGCCGCCCCGTTCCCAGGGAAAAGGAGACTCACCATGCGTCTGCTCGTCACCGGTGCGGCCGGTTTCATCGGCGCCAACTTCACCCGGTTCTGGACTAGCAGGCATCCGGCCGATCGCGTGGTCGCGCTGGACGCTCTGACTTATGCCGGGAACCTGGCCAGCCTGGCCGACGTTGCCGATCGCATCACCTTCGTCCGCGGCGACATCGGCGACCTGCCCGCGGTCGAAGGACTGCTGCGCGAGCACCGCATCGACGTCGTGGTCAACTTCGCGGCCGAGTCGCACAACAGCCTCGCCGTGCTCGATCCTGGCCGCTTCTTCACCACCAACGTGCTCGGCACGCAACGGCTGCTCGAGGCGTGTCGGCGTGCCGGGCTGGCCAGGTTCCACCACGTGTCGACCTGTGAGGTCTACGGCGACCTCGCGCTCGACGACCCGTCCGCGTTCACCGAGGAGTCTGCCTACCGGCCGCGGACGCCGTACAACGCCAGCAAAGCCGGGTCTGACCACGCTGTGCGTGCCTATCACGAGACGTTCGGGCTGCCGGTGACGATCACGAACTGCGCGAACAACTACGGCCCCTACCAGTTCCCTGAGAAGGTGATCCCGCTGTTCACGACCGGGGCCCTGGACGGGCTGCCACTGCCGGTCTACGCCTCGAGCGACTGCCGGCGCGAATGGCTGCATGTAGATGATCACTGCCGGGCCATCGAGCGAGTGCTGTTCGAGGGGCAGGACGGCGCGACGTACAACGTCGGATCGGGAGTCGAGGCCAGCATCGCCGACCTGGCCGAGGCGATTCTGCGACGACTTGGTCTGCCGCACTCGATGATCGAGATCGTGCCGGACCGGCCCGGCCACGACCGGCGCTACCTGCTGGACTCCAGCGCCATCGCCGCGTCACTTGGATGGGCGCCCGAGGTGGACTTCGGCCGCGGCCTGGCCGACACCATTGACTGGTACGCGAGCCATCGTGACTGGTGGCAGCCACTGCGAGAGCGGGCGGTGGTAGACGAGAAGGCCTGGACGTCCGCGGCCTGACGCTGTCCCGGTTCCGCAGCGGCTTGTTCTGCGGTGGCTTGTTCTGCGGCCGCCTCTTCTACAGCTTCTACAGCGGCCGCCCCCGCCGCCGTGCGGCAGCACTGGACCGGGCCTCGGCCCGCACCTGCTTGTTGGAATGGAAAAACTGTGCGCCCCACCGGCGATGCCGGCCGGCGGAGCCACAACTCGCGCATGGCCGGTTCGCGAACCCATAGATCGACCCGGAGTGACGGCCGGTACCGTTGCAGGCCCGGCAGGACCGGTGCGGGTGAAGCTGCAGCGAGATCAGGTAGCCGATGAACAAGACGATCACGGTGATCACCGCCGCCATCGGCGGCACGAGGAACAGGAAGCCGGCGAGGCCGAGTACCCACCAGTGAGCGTTTTTACGGCTGATCACAGTTTTTAGAATGACACATCGGGATCATTGGCGGCCAACACTGCGGGCTCCGCACACCATGTGTCCGCGGCGCGCGCAAGCCGGATGAGGGGGTGTGGAGGATTGGCATGGCTATTCCCATCGACCGGGGCTCCGCGCCAAATCGCTGGCCGGTTTGATGGGGTTCCTGGTTATCGCCCCAAATATGACGCGCTGCAACGCGCGGGTCGGGGTATGGCTAGCGGTACGAGGGGGGGCCGCCGATGACTCATGCAGACGTTGAGGCTGTCGTTATCCCGATCGTGGTCGCGATCGCGCTGGCCGGCTGGATCGGCGCGGTGTTTTTCGCGGATCTGCACCCAGCCGTAAAGCACCCCAGCGAGTTGCCAGGGACCGAGGTATCTGGCGGCTCCTTCGAGGCCCGCCAGGGCGGTCGGCAGCTGATGCCCATCCCCGGCGAAAGCCCGATGGCGGCTAAATCGAGCTATCCGCCGGTCGGCGGCATCCCGGCCCAGGCGGCTGCCTCCAGCGCGTATGAGGCTCGGCCGGCGGCCGCCGGCACCGTCCCGGCTCAGCGTGCCACGGCGAGCGCAGCCGACAGCAGGCCGGGCGAGCCGGTCGGAGCTGGCGGCGAAACGCCAGAGCAGCAGCCGCACCTGGTGCCCGGTACCAAACTGCGGTTAATCCCGGTTCGGGGCTACCGAGCGCTGCACGTCGCAGCAGAGCTTGCCAAGCGAGGACAGCCGTTCGGGCGGCAGCCGGAAATTCGGGCCGGACACCGACAGCGCCGCCACGCAGTTGCCGTCGCCGTCGAAGACTGGAGCGGCCACCGCGACCAGGCCGGCTTCCAGCTCACCGGCGGCCGCTGCGTAGCCGTTGCGCCGAACCTCGGCCAGTTCACGCTGCAGCGCGTCAGCGCCGGTAATGGTGGCTTCGGTGTACTTGTCGAGCTGGCCGGGCAGCGGGAGCGCGCCGTAGGCCAGGAGCACCTTGCCGTTGGCTACCGCATGCGGCATGGTGCGGCGGCCGATCCAGCCGGCCGAGCAGCCCACGATGAAGGTGCTTGGCACCTCGGCGACGTTCAGAATGCCGTCTCCGTCGGGAACGGCAAGGTTGATGGTCTCGCCGGTCTGCCTGGATAGCGCGGCCATGGCCGGCTGGAGGGCATCGACCAGGTCATAGCTGCGCAGCGCGAGCATGCCGAGCCTGATCATCTGCAGCCCGAGCCGGTATCTGCGGCCGTACCTGGCGAGCAACCCGGCGCGCTCGAGCGCCGCAGCCAGCCGGGACGCAGTGGACTTATGTACGCCTATGGACTGGGCCATCTCGGTGACGCCCAGCTCGATCCTGGCATCGTCGAAGCTCGTGAGCAGGGCGAGCACGCGCTCGGCCGACTGGTAGGTTGCACCCGCGGCAACTGCACCGTCCGACACGCAACCAGAATGGCCAGGGCCCGCGATGGAAGTCAATAACCGCGAACGGGCGCACTGTCCAGGCTGAGATGTATTGTGCGGTTGACGGCAGCGCGAAGTTAGCCGCCCGCCGGGACCAGGGAGCAGTCGTGGCAGATGACGCCAGCCTTTCACCGGCAACCCAGGCCGCGGATGATCCGCTGCCAGAGGCCATTTCCCTTGCCCAGGGCGCCGCGGACTCCGGGCTGGGCCTGAAACTGCTTGGCGGCCTGGCGGTCCGGGTTATCTGCCCGGACTTGCCGCCGCGTCGGCGGGCCGGCCAGGACATCGACTTCGCCTGCCTGTCCCGCGGGCGCAAGGACGTCGTGGCCTACCTGGAGCGCAGCGGCTGCGTGCCGGACCGAAGGTTCAACAGCCTTAACGGCGACCGGCAGATGTACTTCAACGCGCCGTCCGGTCGGCCGATCGACGTCATGGTGGACCGGCTGACCATGTGCCACGTACTGGACTTCCGGTCCTCGTTCACGATGCTGCCGCTCACGCTGGACGCCATCGACATCCTGCTGTCCAAGCTGCAGATCGTCGAGCTGAATGAGAAGGATGCCAGGGACATCATGCACCTGCTGGCTGGCGCCCCGGTGAGCGGCTCACAGTCCGTGGGCAATGGAGGCACGGGCGAGAGCGGGACAGGGCAGAGCGGGACAGGGCAGAGCGGGACAGGGCAGAGCGGCGCGGGTCAGGGCGGCGGCACGGGCCAGGGCGGCGGGGTCCGGCCGGTGCTCGATACCGACCGGTTCGCCCGGCTGCTGGCTGCTGACTGGGGTTGGTGGCGAACGGTCACCGCCAACCTGGCGAAGCTCCCGTCGCTGGCTACCGACAAGCCGGATTTGGTGCCGTCGGCCGGGCCGCAGGACCCCCTCGCCCAGGCCGCGCGACTGCTTGACCTCGCCCATTCGGTGCCCAAGAGCATGAAGTGGAAGCTGCGCGCGAACGTCGGGGACCGGATCCGCTGGTATGAGCTGCCGGAGGAAGTCGGGCACTGACCGGCTCGCCGTCAGGTGCCGTTTGCCGCGGCATTGCGGCACCGCTGGCCTGCGTCGCGACAGCCGGGCCTGCGTGCTGGACTGGCACCATTTCGCCGTTATCAATCTTGACGCCCGGTTGCGCCGGATGCTACACCGTTGCACAGGCGGCGAACTAAAGGCGTGGTAATCCATGAAGATCTTCTTTGCCACCGACATCCACGGCTCCGAGGTGTGCTGGCGCAAGTTCCTCAACTCGGCGGCCTTCTATAAGGCGGACCTGGTGGTCCTGGGCGGGGATGTCACCGGCAAGGCCATGGTCCCGATCGTCGACTACGGCGGCTACTGGCAGGTGACGCTGCGCGGCGAGGCGATGCGACTGGACTCCAAGCAGGAACTCGACGTCGTCATCGCGAGAATCCGCAACAGCGGGTTCTACCCCGCGGTCGTCAGCCCGGATGAGCTCAGTCACCTTGGCCAGAACGAGACCGCCGTCGGCCAGCGCTTCGAGCAGGAGATGATCAGCTCGCTGGACCGGTGGCTGGACATGGCCGACGGCAAGCTGCGCGGCGGCCAGATTCCGTGCATCGTCAACGGCGGCAACGACGACATCTTCGAGATCGACCACGTCATCGAGTCCTCGCCCTGCGTCAGCTTCGCCGAGGGCAAGCTGATGGACCTGGGCGGATTCTCCCTGGTGTCGATGGGCTGGACCAACCCCACGCCGTGGAACACGTACCGGGAGGCACCCGAGCCAGAACTGGCGGCCAAGATCGAGCAACTCGCCGCCCTGGTTCCGGACATGGGCCGCGCGATCTTCAACTTCCACGCGCCGCCATATGGCACCGGGCTGGACGAGGCTCCGGCGCTCGACGAGGACCTGCGGCCAAAGCACGGCGGTGCGGTGATGAAGCCCGTCGGATCGACTGCGGTTCGGGACGCGATCCTCAAGCACCAGCCAATGCTGTCGGTACACGGTCACATACACGAGAGCCGCGCGATCAAGCGGATGGGTCGCACCATGGCGATCAATCCGGGCAGCGTCTACGGCGACGGCGTGCTGCAAGGCGCCGTGCTCGACCTGGACGTGAAGAAGGCGAAGGTCAGCAAGTACCTGCTGGTGAACGGGTGACATCGGGCGCTGGACCATGGCGGCCGGGGAACAAGGCTGGTCGGCCAGGGACACTGGCTGCCGTTAACTGAGAGGCGGAAATGGCGACAGAATCTGTTAGCGAGACTCCGACCCTGTTCCTCCGTAATGCGACCGGCCTGGTCCGTGGCTGGTCGGTGCGGGACTCAATGATCTACGCCTGTCTCGCGACGAACTTCGTCACGCTGGCGATCTACGAGTTCGCCTTCGCCGCCCCCGCGTTTCCCAAGGGCCAGCTGATAACGTCGGTAGTGATCTCAGGCATCTGGGTGTCGTTCCTGGTCGTCGCTTACGCCGGCCTGATCGTGACGATCCCGCGGGCCGGCGGTGACTACGTCTGGCAGACCAGGATCCTCGGCAGCGGCCTTGGCTTCGTAATGGCCGCCACCGGGTGGTGGTTCATCCTGTGGCTGTGGGCGCCGATCTACGGGAACATACTCGCCGTCCAGTTCTTCCAGCCCATATGGGCGACGCTGAAGTGGACCTGGCCCGGCGGCGGGGCCGTCTGGTTCGAAACGCACAACGGAATATTCACGGTCTCGCTGATCACGATCGTGCTGGCCGGGTTGCTGGTGTCGATAGGGATGGCGGGCTACGCCAGGTTCCAGAAGTGGTGCTTCTACGGCGGCCTCGTCGGCTTCGCGGTGATCGTGGTGCTGCTGCTGGTCAACAACCATGCCGACTTCGTGAACTCGTTCAACCTCGAGACGCATAGGCTTTTCGGGCTCAACAACGGCTACGCGGCCACCCAGGCCGCCGCGACCAAGGCCGGCGTCGCCGTCCAGCCCATCGGCTTCGGGCCGCTCGGGCCGACGATGTTGCTCGTGCCGGTAATGATGTTCTTCATCCTCTGGCCGAACTGGGGGGCCACCCTCTACGGCGAGATCCGCGGCGCGAGCGACTTCCGGCGCGTCCTGTCCGGCATGTTCGGCGGCCTGTGGATCACGGTCGTCCTGACCGTCGCGTTCCTGCTGCTGATCGACAAGACCATGGGCTGGGCCTTCTACCAGAACTCCAACCAGCTGAACTTCCTCGCGAAGGGGATCCTGCCAGTCTGGCCTTACCCGGTCCTGTTCGCCGCCTGGCTGGTGCACAACACGGCGTTCCAGGTGATCCTGATCCTGATCATGAGTCTGTGGTTCTTTGGCTGGGTCGGCACCCTCTTCCTGTCCTCGACCAGGGTCATCTTCGCGGCCGCATTCGACCGGGTGCTGCCCGACCGCGCCGCCGAGGTATCGGAGAAGCGCAAGGTCCCGTTCTACTCCCTGGTCCTTATGTTGTTGCCGGCCGTGGTCCTGAGCGCGGTGTACGCCTACAACTCCACCTTTGTGAAGTACACCTACGACGCGACGCTGGTGATCGCCGTGACGTTCCTGTTCAGCTCGATCGCGGTAGTGCTGCTGCCGTTCATCAAGAAGGACCTGTGGCGGGCGTCACCGGCTAGCAAGATCAGGATCTTCGGCGTCCAGGTCGTCCCGGTCGCCGGCTGGGTCACGATCGGGCTGCTTGGCTTCAACTTGTACGAGTGGCTCTCGAACGACAACTACTACGTGAACCTGCACGACTCGCTGTACTTCATGCTCGGGATGTACGTCCTCGCGGTCGTCGTGTACGTGACCGCTCGGATAGTGCGCAAGCGGCAGGGGATCGACCTCGGCCTGATCAACAAGGAGATCCCGGTCGAATAGCGCCCCGTACGCGCGCGGTCTCATGAGCACGGACGATTTTTCCGGGAACGGGGAGGTCGTCCGTGCTCATGCCTCGCCGGCTCGGGCCGACCGAGGCCGGCCACAGCGCGCTAAACGGCACCAGCAGGACACCGACAGATCGGCGGAGACCATAGATGAGCGAGATCCCGGACCGGGCGAGCGCGGTCATCATCGGCGCGGGCATCGTGGGCAACAGTCTCGCCTACCACCTGGCCCGGCTCGGCTGGACCGAGCTGGTGCTGGTGGACACCGGCCCGATGCCGAACCCCGGCGGATCGACCGGACATGCGTCGAACTTCATCTTCCCGATCGAGTACTCGAAGATGATGATGGAACTGACGAAGGACAGTACAGCGCAGTACAAGGAGCTCGGCGTCTTCACCGAGAGTGGCGGGATAGAGGTAGCGCGGACCGAGGCAAGGATGACCGAGCTGCGCCGCCGCTGCACACACGCGAAGGCATGGGGTATCCCGGCCGAGCTGCTGACACCCGAGGGCGTAGCCAAGCTGGTGCCCTACACCGATCCTGCGGTGATCCTGGGCGGAGCGTATTTCCCCACGGTGGGCGTGGTCGACTCGCTGCGGGCGGGCACGCTCATGCGGGAGCGGGCTCAGCAGCTTGACGCGCTTACCGTGGTCGCCGGAACCGAGGTGCTCGGCATCTCCAAGTCCGACGACGGCCGGGTACGCGCGGTCACGACCACCAAGGGCGAAATCGCGACCGATGTCTGCGCGATCTGCTGCGGCGTGTGGAGCCCGCGGGTAGCCAGGATGGCGGGCGCGCGGATCCCGCTCACCCCGATCGTGCACCAGATGATCAGCGTCGGCCCGATCGCGCTGTTCGAAGGGACCGAAGGCGAGATCAGCTACCCGATCGTCCGGGACGTCGACGAGAACATGTACGAGCGGCAGCACGGCGGTGACATGGAGGTCGGCTCATACGCGCACCGCCCGATGGTCGTCTCGCCGGACGACATCCCGTCGATCGAGGCGGCGGTGCTGTCGCCGACAGAGATGCCGTTCACCTCCGACGACTTCGACCCGCAGCTTGGGCAGGCGCTTGAGCTGATGCCCGAGCTGCTCGGCGATGAGCGGGCCGGCATCCGGTACGCGATCAACGGCCTGATCTCGATGACACCGGACGGGCACCCGGTGCTTGGCGAGACGCCCGAAGTTCCTGGACTGTGGTCAGTAGCGGCCAGCTGGATCAAGGAGGGCCCCGGCATCGGCCGCGCGGTGGCCGAGTGGATGAGCGGGGTGACCCCGGAGATCGACATCCACGAGGCCGACATCTCCAGGTTCTACCCGCACCAGCAAACCACCGCGCACGTGACCGCGCGGGCCCGTGAGGGCTTCAACAAGATGTACGGGATCGTGCACCCCGCCGAGCAGTGGGAGTCCGGCCGCCCCGTCCGGGTCAGCCCGGTGTACGAACGCGAGCGTGAGCTCGGCGCGGTGTTCCACGAGACCGCGGGCTGGGAGCGCCCGATGTGGTACCAGCGCAACCGCGACTTGCTGGACCGGTACGCGGGCAAGCTCATGGATCGCGGCGGGGAGTGGGAGTCGCGCTGGTGGTCGCCGATCATCAATGCCGAGCACCTGGCGATGCGCGAGCGGGCCGGGCTGTTCGACCTGTCCGCGTTCGCGATCCTGGACGTGACCGGCCCTGGCGCGCTGCACGTGGTGCAGAGGCTCGCGGTCGCGCAGATGCACGTGCCGGTCGGCCGGGTCGTCTACACCTCGTTCCTGGACGAGGCGGGCGGATTCAAGGCGGACCTGACGGTCATGCGGCTCGGCCCGCGGCACTTCCGCGTCGTCACCGGTGGCGCGACCGGGATGATGGACCTGAAGTGGATCACCGACCACCTGCCCGATGACGGCAGCGCGCACGTCACCGACCTGACGTCGGCCTGGACCACGTTCGGCCTGTGGGGGCCGAAGGCTCGCGACATCCTGGGTCATCTCACCGCCGACGATATCTCTAACGAGGGCTTCGCGTTCGGCACCTGCAGGCAGATCGAGGCCGAGGGGATAACCGTGCTGGCGTCCAGGATCTCCTACGTCGGCGAGCTCGGCTGGGAGCTACACGTGCCGATGGAGCAGGGCGCCAAGCTGTGGGACGGGCTCTTTGTGGCCGGACTGGCTTACGGCATGGTGCCCGCCGGGATTGGCGTCTACGGCACGACCGCCAGGCTGGAAAAGGGCTACCGGGCCTTCGGCGCCGAACTGGACGCGCACTACAACCTGGTAGAGGCCGGGATGACGAGGCCCAGGGTGAAGGAGCAGGACTTCGTCGGCAAGGCTGCTTACCTGGCGCAGCGGGCGGCAGCGCCGGCCGCGCTGCTCTGCACGCTGACAGTCGACGATCACATGTCGCAGGCCGGCGACTTGCGGTACATGCTGGGCGGCGAGCCTGTCCTCACCGAAGCCGGCGAGCCGCTTGTCGATGCCAGGGGCCGGCATTCCTATGTCACCAGCGCCGGCTCAGGGCCGTCGGTCGGCAAGCATCTGCTGATGGCCTATCTTCCGGCCGAGCAGGCAGTCGCAGGCACCGCGCTGACGGTGGAGTACATGGGCGAGCTATATCCGGTAACCGTCGCCGTGGCCGGATCGACGCCGCTGTTCGATCCCGCCAACGCGCGCATCAGGTGCTGACCGGCATGGACATCCTGGTCTGCGTGAAGCGGGTGCCGATGGTGGGCGGCACCGTGCTGCTGACCGCCGACGGCCAGGAAGTAGACACCCGGATGTCGGGGTTCGCCGTGAGCCCGCACGAGGAGTGCGCGGTGGAGGAAGCCGTGCGCATCACCGAGCGCGACGGCGGCACGGTGACCGTGCTCACGCTCGGACCGCCCGAGGCGGCCGATCAGCTGCGGGACATGCTCGCGCTCGGCGCGCACCGCGGCGTCCTGCTGGAGACCGACGGCCGGGAGTGGGGTCCCATCGCCACGGCTGACGCGATCGTGACGGCCGCGCCTAGCCTGGAGGGCGCCCCGTTCCGCCTCATATTCGTTGGGAACGAGGCGGCAGATACAGGCGGCTACCAGGTCGGGATCCGGGTCGCCCATGCTCTCGGCGTGCCGTGCGTGACCGGCATAAAACGGCTCGAGCTGTCCGGCGACATGCTGCGGGCAGGCCGTGACCTGCGCGGTGCCGAGGAGGTCTTCGACCTGGCGCTGCCCGCTGTTGTCGGCGTGAAGGAGGGGATCAACCTGCCCAGGTACCCCTCGCTGCCTGGCAGGCTGCGGGCCAAGCGCGCCGAGATCATCGTGCGGGCGCCGCAGTGGCAGCCCGATGGCCTGCGCAAGCAGCGACTGCGCGTACCGGAGGCGCCTAGGCAGCGGGCCGAGGTCCTGGGCCGCGGGGTGGCGGCCGTGCCGGCCCTGGTCGACGTGCTGGCCAGCATCGGAGTGCTGCCGTGACAGTGCTGTGCCTGGTGGAAAGCGAGGGCGACGACCTCGCCGCCGCCTCGCTAGCCGCCGTGTCCTTCGCGCGAACGCTCGCCGCGGCCTGCGATACCGGCCTGACAGCTGTCGTGTTCGGCGCGGGCAGGAGTCCGGCCGGGCTGGACGGCATCGTTACCGCGGTATGCCAGGTATCCGCGCCGGGGCGGCTGGTCGGCTACGCGCCCCAGGCCTGGGCCAGGGCGCTGCAGCAGCTGATCGAGTCCAGCCAGGCGTCAGCCGTCGTTGCCGCGGCGACCGATCGGGGCAGCGAGGTGCTCGCGCATCTCGGCGCCTTGACTGGCCTGCCGGTCGCGGCGAACTGCATTTCCGCGCGCCCGCAGGCACCCGGCAGCTGGCAGCTGATCAGGCAGCGCTGGGCAGGCAGCGTGCTGGAGGAGGCAGTGCTCGATGCGCCCATCGCGCTGCTGACCGTCGCGGCCGATGCTGTGCCGGGTGCTGCTGTGCCGGGTGCTGCTCTGCCGGGTGCTGCCGTGCCGGATGCTGCCGTGCCGGATGCTGCCGGTCAGGCCGGCCCAGTGCTGACGACCTTCGAGCCGGAGCTGGACGATGCCGACCTGCTGGTGCAGGCAGTCGAGTCGGCCGAGCGAAGCGCGGGCGCGTCGTTGGCAACCGCCAGGGTTGTAGTCGGCGGCGGTCGCGGCGTGGGCGGTCCCGAGGGTTTCGCGGCCCTGGAGGAGCTCGCCTCGCTGCTCGGCGGAGTGGTGGGTGTGTCCCGAGTGGTGACGAGCGCCGGCTGGCGGCCGCACCGGCAGCAGGTTGGCCAGACCGGCACCAAGATCTCGCCTGAGCTCTACCTTGCTTGCGGGATCAGCGGCGCTATCCAGCACATGGCCGGATGCATGACTGCCCGGCACATCATCGCGGTCAACACTGACCCGGATGCCCCGATCATCTCCCGGGCGGATTACGCCGTGATAGCTGACCTGCATGAGCTGATTCCGGCTCTGATATCCGCGATCAGGGAGCACGCCTAGGCGCACCCGGCGTCCACTGCACGCTCGCCCGCCGCTCGGCACCGGACCGTGAGCAGCGCGATGGCCCGGCGGAAACGTCGCCGGGCCATCGGCTAACTAGGCGCGTGCCGGCATCGGGTCAGGTGGACCGGATCCAGGTGTTGCTGAACGCGCCAGAACTGGATATCGAGCTGGTCGAGTCCTCCTGGTTGCCGCTGCCGTCGACCATGATGATCTCGGTCGGGCTCTGCGTCCCCATCGAGGACCCGTTGTCGCCGGAGCCGGAATAGCTGACAGTGCCGAAGTCGGCCAGCGGCAGGATGCCGCCGCTGCCAGTGCAGCACGGGGCCTCGGTGATCACCTCGGCCGAGGACCGGTCGAGCCCGGTCTCGTTGACGACTGTCGTCTTGGTCCAGCCCTGGGTAGCGTCCTTCAGCACCAGCGTGTAGGTCTCGGTCCCGGAGAAAGTGACAGATGCGGTCATGGCATCGCCGGGCCTGAGGGTGTTCGAGTACGTGGTGAGCGCAGCCGGGTACATCTCGTACCAGCCGGCGTATTCCGCGGTAGACCCGACGCACTCGATGAGCGTGCCGGTTTGCTCGACCGAGTCGCTGCTGTAGCCGTCCAGGCCAACCCAGAACGCGGCGTAGGTGTCGGAGCCACCGCGGCCGTGCCTGCCGCCGCTGCAGGTGGCTGTGGGCTGAGTCCAGCTGGCTGAGACGCTGCTGTAGGCACCGTTGCTGCCCGTCACGGCGTACCCAGACCAGTTCGAGCTCTCGACCTCCGTGCCACGGATGCCGCGTTCGGTGGTGTGCAGCGTGCCGCGCCTGACCATGACGCCGCCGGGATTGAGGCCACGTGTGGCGACCGCGCCTGACCGGGCATGAGCGCTGGCCGGATGCCCGGCTGGCGCTGCAGACGCGTTGCCCGCGAGCCCGAACACGCCGAGCGCGAGCACAACGGTGGAGAGGGGGATAGTCCAGCGGCGTAGCATGCGGTCTCCTTCGTCCGTCTTTCCTGCCGCAGTGGACCAGCGGATGAGACGGGCACGGCGGGGCCGGGCAAAGTGATCCACGGGGTCCGCACCGGCCAAGCCATGTAGCCGTTTCAACTGCTTCGTCACCGCGTGCAATTTCTTCGCCGTGAACGTACAGTGCGAAATAGTCATGGTTAAACCAACACTTCGTCAAGGGTAGGTAGATCCTTTAGAAAGGGTTTGGCTTCGTCGGCCGGGCAAGGCCGCCCGTGACCAAGCCGCCTGCCCGGCGCCGCGCTTGCGTCGCGGTGATCCGGACGTGCCCGGACGGCCGGGACTTTCGCGCTCGCTCATCTGTGTCGCGCGGCCGGAGCTTGTCCGGGGCTGCAGCCGCCCAAGCGGGCCGACCCGCGTCGCCCTAGATCAAATTGTGCACAAGCTGTGGATAGGCGGTGGAAAAGCCGGTGACTTGGGGGATAACAATCGGCATCCTGTGGATAGCTAAAGAATCTTGAGAATGTTAGCGGAAACCCTTGCGCGCGAGCCGCCAACAGCAGTAGAAATCTCTTCACCACCTCAACACGGTAGACCTCCCGGAGGGCAACCCCCGGGGCCGCCGAAGAACCGGGGAACCGGAACTCCGGCACGAGTCGCCGGAGGAGGTACGGCTCAGGAACAGGCGCAGGCGGCCGAGGAATCGGCAGGTCAGCGCGGTTCTTGAGCTGCGGTGAGGCCCCTGCATCTCATACATGGAGGGGCCTCACTCGTTTCTTGCGCCGGCCCAGTCGCCGCCTTTCCCGACTTCGGATAAGCCGGTGATTACGGACACTGGATTAAGCCGCCTGCGCCATCGCGGCGGTCCTGGAAAGAATCTTGAAATGTTTACTGGAACCTCTTGCGCGGGGGGCGCGCGGCGCGATAGAAATTCTTTCACGGCCACAACGGATACCGGCTCCGGAGTAATCCAGAGTTATCCAGGGAGCAATCCCAGGGTCCGGCCGGAAGGCGGAAACGCTGACCAGCCAGGGTGTCTGGAGAGGCGGTACTGGTTGCCGGAATCGGCGGCCGCCGAGCAATCGGAGGGCTGAACGGCTGGTGACCGCGCGAGGCCTCTGCATCTCATACATGCAGGGGCCTCGCACCTTTGTCGTACTCAGCTGAGCTGTCATGCTCGGCTAGAGCCCGATGGCCAGTCCGGCGTCGCCGCAGGCACCTGGGCCTGCGATAGTGGCCGCCGTGCCACATTCGCAGGCGGCCAGATCTCCGCTAGAACGCACCGCCGAGTTGCTGCGCCTGCAGGGTGCGGCCTGCCGGGAAATCGGCAGCCCGCTGTATGGGGATCTGCTGCCACGGGCCGCCGAGGATCTGCTGGCAGGTGGGCCCGTGGCGGATGTCCTGGCTGGGCATCTGGACTCCAGACCCGCGCATGTGCTGGCACTGCGGATGCTTGGCGGCGCGCACGCGCTGGCGCTGTCCGGCCAGGCGCCCGAGCTTGCGGCCTGGTACCCGTCCGCAGGAGGCAGCACAGATACCCTGCCGGGCAGTCCCAGGGCGTGGGCAGCGCTCAGGCGGACGCTGGCCGAGCATCGTGACGAGGTCCGGCTCTGGCTGCACCGGCCGCCGCAGACGAACGAGGTCGGCAGGTCAGCCGCGCTTATTGGCGGCCTGCTTAACATCACGGCACGGGCCAGCTTGCCGGTGCGACTGGTGGAGGTCGGCGCCAGCGCCGGGCTGAATCTGCGCGCGGACTTGTATTACGTGCCAGGTGACGCGGGCAGTTACGGCGACCCCGACTCCCCGGTCGTGCTGAGTCACGGATGGCAGGGTGCCGCTCCTCCGGATACTGCGCTGAAGGTCATCGAGCGCACAGGCGGTGACCTGGCCCCAATCGATCCGACCTCGGCGCAGGGTCAGCTAACCCTTACCGCCTACGTGTGGCCCGACCAGGCGGAGCGGCTCGTCAGGCTGCGCGGTGCACTGGCGGTCGCCGAGCGCGTGCCCGCCGATCTGAGGACAGAATCGGCCACGGATACCGTTGCCCGAACTGAGCTCAAGGCGGGGACCTGGACGGTGCTTTGGCACTCCATCTTCCGGCAGTACCTGACCGAATCGCAGCGCGCCGAGCTCGCCGACGGCGTGGCCAGGCTCGGCGCTGCGGCCACGCCGGAAGCCGGGTTCGGCTACCTGTACCTGGAGCAGTCACGAGCGGGCGGCTGCCCGGTCATGCTTACGACCTGGCCGGGTGGCCACAGCGAGGTGCTCGGCACCGCCACGCCGCACGGGATCCCGGTGCAGTGGCTGCGTCAATCCTGAGCTAGCCCGCCAACGTCGTGCACAGTTTTTCCTGCACCTGCACCTGCGCCGGCACCGGCGTCAGGCATCAGGCATCAGGTGCCGGGGCTCGGCGCAACTCCGTCGGCCAGCAGGCCGAGACCGATGCCGAGCATCCAGACGTCCTTGCTGATCGCGGTGCCCGCCTGCGTCGGCCAGATGCTGCCTGGCTTGTGCAACGCCGGCGTGCGCATGTACATCGTCAGCAGGCCGCCGGAAAACGCGGTCAGCGCGGCTCCGGCGAGCTTGTTGCTGACGACGGGGGTGAGCAGGATTGCGCCGATGCCGATCTCGGCGGCAGCCAGGGCCTTGAGGAACATGGGCGGCGGCATTTCGGCCAGGACCGGGTATGCGCCGGATGCCATGCCATGCACGCCCTTGGCCTGCTCTTCGCTGCCGTTCCACTTACTGAGGCCCGAGTGCATGATGAAGGCGCCGGTTGCCGCCCTGGTGGGAATGTCACGCAGCTTCACGAACATGAGTGCCCCTCGTCAATTTCTAGTACGGCACGAGCCCATCGGGCCTGAGCCCTGGAGTCTCGCCGGGATTCACCTGGCTTGCGGCGCGGCAGAGCCTGCCATCTGATCGAGCAGAGCGCGGGTCCTGAGGATCCGGGCGTCTAGGTCGGTCACGAAGCCCTCGATCCCCAGTCTCTTGGCCTCGACAGTCGCCCGCAGGTCCTCTTGCAGCTTCAGGCTCTCACGGACAAGTTCGCGTCGTTCGGCGCACCCTGTTTCCTCGTCGTAGTAGGCCCGCCTGATCTCCGCCATCCGGTCCTCGCTGCGCAGCATGAGGGCGATCTCGTCGAGGTTGAGCCCGAGCAGGCTCTGCAGCTGGCGGATCCGGGCTACCCGCGCCAGGTCGTCCTGCGAGTAACGACGCAATCCGCCTGGAGTGCACCCTTGCGGCGTGATCAGGCCGAGTTGCTGGTAGTAGCGCAACGCCCGCTGCGAGACTCCGGCCATTTGCGCCGCGGCGCCGATGCCGACCAGCGGCTCGGCACTGTCGGCCGGCGGCTCGCTGCTGCCAGGCGCTGGACCGCGGGTGGCCGCGGTGGAGCCACGCTCGTCGGGAGCCTGGCCCGGCTCGCTGGCGGTGGAGCCGTTCGTCCTCATCGGCTACCGACTCTCTCCGACGGCGTTGCCTTCGCTGGCCAGCCTTGCGCCGCTGGCCAGCCCCGCGCTGCTCGTCATCCCCGCGCCGTTGGCCAGCCCCGCGCCGTTGGCCAGCCCCGCCTCATCGGCCAGCTCGGCGTCGACTGGCAGGGACAGCAGCTCGCCTGTGATCGCGTCGGCCGGGGCCTCGGCCTCGACCGCAGTCGGCGTGCACGTACCGCTTGCCGCGCGCCGCCGAGGCGATGATCGCAATCACGGTCGCGCCCGCCGCGAACGTGAACGCCAGGTGCAGTCCGCCAGCGAACGGCTCCTCGATCAGATGCGGGAAAAAGGACCGGCCGGTGACATAGGCCACCTGGCTGGGGGCCATGTGCTGCAGCGCGCCGGTAGGCCCGAGCAGTTCCTTGACCGGGTTGTAGCCGAGGAACGCGGAGAACAGGCTGCCGATCGGCGGCTCGTTCGCAACGAGGTGCGCGGCCGACGGCGCGACCCCGGCCGCGACCAGGCCCTTGTACAGGTGTGAAGGGAGTCGCGCGGCGAGCCCGAGCGTGACGATGGTGAAGAACAGGCCCATCGACAGCACGGTGGCCGAGTTCTGGAATGTGTTGAGCATGCCCGCGCCCGCGCCGCGCTGCTCGGGCGGCAGGCTGTTCATCACGCTGGCCTGGTTGGGCGAGAAGAACAGGCCCATGCCGACCGCGAACAGGAAGATCAGCAGCGCGAACCAGACGTAGCTGAAGTCGATCGGCAGCAGCTCGAGCAGCAGGAAGCTCACGGTCGAGACCGCGAGGCCGGTCGTGGCGAACAGCCGCGCGCCATGCCGGTCCGACATCCATCCAGCCAGCGGGCCAACGATGAGGAAACCGAGGGTCAACGGGATCATCGAGATGCCCGCCCACAGCGGCGTCACGCTGAAGCTCTTGCCGTGCTGTGGCAGCCAGATGCCCTGCAGCCAGATAATCAGCATGAACTGAATACCGCCGCGGCCAAGCGCGCCGAGCAGCCCGGCGATGTTCCCGGCGGTGAAGGCGCGGATCTTGAACAGACTGAGCCGGAACATCGGCGCGGGCACCTTGGTCTCGACCCAGCCGAAGATCACCAGAACGATGATGCCGCCGAAGATCGCGGTCAGCACGTAGGGATTCGTCCAGCCGGTCGGGTGCCCGCCGTAGGGCAGCAGTGAGTAGACGATCCCGGTCAGCATGGAGATCAGGCCGATGGCGAAGAGCGCATTGCCGAGCCAGTCGATCTTCGCCGGGATGCGGATGCCATTGTCCTTGAGCTTGAGGTAGGCCCACACGGTGCCGAACAGCCCGAACGGGACCGAGACGAGGAAGACTAGCCGCCACTCGATCGGGGCGAGCACGCCGCCGAGCATCAGGCCGAGGAACGAGCCGCCGACCGCCGCGATGCCGTTGATCCCCATCGCCTTGCCGCGTTCTTCCACCGGGAAGGCGTCGGTGAGGATCGCGGTCGAGTTCGCGAACAGCAGCGCGCCGCCGACGCCCTGGAAGACTCGCATGATGATGATCCACAGGGCGCCGGGGACGCCAGTCATGAACGTCACCGACAGCAGGATCGAGAAGAACGTGAACACGGCGAAGCCCAGGTTGTACATCCTGACCCGGCCGTAAATGTCACCGACCCGGCCGAGGCTGACCACGAGCACGGCGGTGACCAGCAGGAAGCCCATGAACACCCAGAGGAAATACGAGGTGTTGGACGGCACCAGCGGGTTCAGGTTGATGCCGCGGAAGAGCGCGGGCAGCGAGATCAGCAGGATCGACTGGTTGATGGTGACCATGAGGATGCCGAGCGTCGTGTTCGACAGCGCGATCCACTTGTAATGCTTGCCCCGCGCATCCGCCTCAGGGGCCACCGCCATGCTGCGTTCCTCGATCGCCATCCGCGCTCCTTGTCGTGTCCTTCATGTCGTCTCGCGCTCGACAGAACCTAACCTTAACGTCAGGGTCATATTCTTGGCCATTTCCGGGAACGGGGTCGCTCCCCGGCTGATCCTCGCTTGTCAGCCGCAGCAGCTACGTTCGGTACCTGCTCTCCGTCTTTCTTGCCCTGTGATGATCCGTACGCGACCGCGCGTCAGCTGACGCAGGAACTCGGGTGGCCGTGGCCGAGTCGGCGTTCGACGCGGTGCTAGCCGGCTACAAGTAGTTCCTGATTGCTCAACAGGCAGCTGAGCCAGCGGCCCGCTGACCGGCTTGGCCCGGCGCCTGGATCAGCCGTTCCAGCTCGCGCTCGAGTCGGCTTGTCCCGGTGTCAATGACTCGCAGCGGCAGTCCGAATCTGCGCGCGATCGCGGCCGCCTTCGCCTCGAGCTCGCTGTCCCGCTCCTGAGCCAGCCACACGAGCCGCCGGTAGTGCCCGAAGTAGTCGGGCCACAGTTCCGGATACCGGTCCAGGCCGAGTCCGGCCAGCACGGTCCTGGCGAACGTGCTTACCAGGTAGTCGGTGAGCAGGTATGTGCCGGGATCGCGGGCCAGCACGTCCGCTACCTGGTCGGCGCCGCCGAGCACGTCGTAGCAGTGCAGGCCGGCTAGCCTGGCCAGACCCAGGCGCTCGCACAGCTGGTCAAGCGCGCCGTAGCTGCCACAATCCGCGTAGCCGAGCACGACCCGGTGCCCGCCGGCCTGCAGCCGGAGCGCGAGTTGCTCCGCGGCGGGCCCGATCCGATCTGGCCGGTTGTGCAGCCCGGCTGCCAGCGGATGCACGTGCAGCTGCCAGCCACGTTCGGCGGCGACCTGCCGGATCAGCCCGGCGAGCGCGCCGCAGGCGATCACGGCCACGGGCTGCGGCGCCGGTCTGGCCGATGCGTCGAGGCTCACCGTGCCGACCGCGCTGTCGTCAGGCGGGGAACTGCAGCTGGTCGACGAATGCGTCGTTGAAGTCGGCGCGGTCGGAGAGCTCGACATACCTCACCTCCGTAAGCAACTCCAGCGCCGCGGCACGCTCCCGCACCGAGAGCAATGCCATCTTGGCGCCCTCGCCGGCGACGTTGCCGGCGCTGACGATGCGCAGTACCGGCAGCCGCGGCACCAGCCCTAGGGCAATTGCACTCGCGGGTGACAGGTAGCTGCCGAACGAGCCGGCCAGCAGCACCTGCTGGACGTCCCCGGCCTGCAGGCCCGCCTCGGCCAGCAGCACCTGCCAGCCAGTGGCTATGGCGGCCTTGGCGAACTGGAGCTCGCGCACGTCCCGCTGCGACAGGTAGATCGACCTGGCCGCGTCACCAGGCTCGCCCAGCCAGTGCAGCACGAAGATCCGTTCCTGGCCGAGCATGGTGAGCCGGGGTGCCAGCCCCGGCGCCAGGCTGGCTGCCGCCTCGGCCGGCACGAACCGGCCAGAGCCGTCGAGCAGGCCAACCCTGATCAGGCCCGCGACCGCGTCTACTAGGCCAGACCCGCACAGCCCGGTCGGCTCACAGTCCCCGATGACCTGCAGGGACAAGCCATCCTGCGTGCACGACACGACCTCGATGGCGCCGTCGGCTGCGCGCATGCCGCAGCGGATGGCCGCACCCTCGAATGCCGGGCCGGCCGGGGCAGCCGTCCCAAGCAGCCAGTCCCGGTTGCCGAGCACGATCTCGCAGTTAGTGCCGATATCGATGAACAGCCGGGTGCGCGCGTCGCGGTTCATTCCGGCCGCGAGCAGCCCCGCGGTGATGTCGCCGCCGACGTATGCGCCGAACGCCGGGAACACGAACGCGCGGGCCCGCGGATGCACAGGCAGGTCGAGGTCGGCGGCGAGCACCTCGGGCAACTGCCTGGCCGCCATGATGAACGGGGCGACGCCGATCGGCTCTGGGTCTATGCCTAGTGCTAGGTGGGTCATCGTCGCATTCCCGGCAACGGCCACCTCGGTGACGTCCGCCAGGTCGACGTCGGCCTGCGCGCACACCTCGGCCGCCAGCCCGGCCAGCGTCTCGCGGGCCAGCTGGCTCATGCTGGCCAGCGCGGCCGGGTCGAGCATCGTCGCGCTGATCCGCGTGATCACGTCCGCGCCGTACGGCTGCTGGCGGTTCAGCACGGACGCCACCGCGAGCGGTGTGCCTGTGGTCAGGTCCAGCAGCGTGGCGACCACCGTGGTGGTTCCAAGGTCGAAGGCGATCCCGTACAGCCGCCCGGTCGTGTCTCCCGGCTGCACGTCGATGAGAACGTCGTCGACGACTACCGCGGTGACCAGGAAGTCCGCCGTGCGCAGCACTGCGCCAAGGCCGCGCAGTACGGCCAGGTCTACCCGCAGCTCCAGGTCATCCAGGGCGGCCAGCACTCGCTCGAGGTCGGTGCGCTGATCGGCTAGCGTCGGCTCGGCCAGCTCGAGGTATCTCTTCTGCGCGGCCGGGCGCAAGATGACCTGGCGGCCGACGCCGACGGTAGCGGCCTTCGGCCTCGTGCTCAGCGGCGGCACCTCGATGGCCAGGTCGCGATCGGCGAGGGCGCGGCAGGCGAGCCGCCAGCCGCTGCGCAGCTCGTCGGCGGAGAACGCGCGGGCGTCGAGCGGAGAGGCGGGCACGCTGCCGTCCGCGATACGGACCTTGCATTTCTTGCAGGTGCCGTGCCCGCCGCAGGTCGAGTCGATGGCCACGCCGTTCCAGCTGGCAGCGTCGAACAGCGTCACGCCTGGTGGCACGCGTACGGAGGGGCCGTCCGGCACGAACCGCAAGTCGACCCGGGCGGGCAGTCCGACGGCCGGTCCTGCCGTGGCCTGGGTCATAGCGCGGCCGCGGCCTGTCTGGCCCGATGTGCCGCTATCCACGCCGCGCCCCACGGGTCCCTGTTGGTAAGCAGGTCGGCCGCCTTGACTGCCTGCACGAGCTGCGGTGACCGGGCATCCATGATCGCGCTGGTGAGCCCGGCTGCTATCGCCATGGGCAGGAACGCCGCGCCGATTGAAGCACGATCGGGCATGCCGAACGAGACATTTGACGCACCCAGCGTCATGTTCACGCCCAGCTCGTCCCGCAGGAGCTCGATGGTTTCTAGGGTGCGCAGCACCAGCGTCGTGTCGGCACCCACCGGCATCGCGAGCGGGTCGATGACGATGTCCTCGATGGGGATGCCGTACCTGCCGGTCGCGACGTCGACGATCTTGCGCGCCAGTTCTAGCCTTCTGGCCGGCTCTTCCGGGATCTCCTGCTCGTCGTTAGGCAGTGCGATCACCGCGGCGCCATGCCGGGCGACCAGCGGCAGAATGGCATCGAGCCGCTCGTCTTCGGCCGTGACCGAGTTGACAAGCGCCTTGCCCTGATAGGCGGCCAGGCCGGCCTCGAGCACCTCGATGATCGACGAGTCCAGGCACAGCGGCAGGTCGCACAGCGACTGGATCAGCCCGACCGCCTGGGTCATCAGCGCTGGCTCGTCGCACAGCGGCGCGCCCATGTTGACGTCGAGCATCAGCGCGCCGCCCGCCATTTGCTCGGCCACGTCGATCTCGAGCCTGGACAGGTCGCCGCGCCGCAGCTGCTCCTGGAAAATCTTGCGGCCGGTCGGATTGATCCGCTCGCCGATGATGCAGAACGGGTTCTCGCCGCCGATCCGCAGTTGCCGGGTTGCCGACGACAGTGAGGTTTCCATCGCAGGCCTACGCGGGCGCGACGGCGCGGCGCCGCTGCAGCAATTCCTTGGCGCGGGCCACGGCGGCGGAGGCGTCCGAGGCGTATCCGTCCGCGCCGACGACGTCGGCATACTCCTGCGTCACCGGCGCTCCGCCGACCATCACGATGACCTGGTCGCGCATCCCCGCCTTCTCCAGCGCGTTGATATTCGCCTTGAACATCGGCATGGTCGTGGTCAGGAACGCGGAGAAACCGACGATGTCTGGCTGGTGCTCGCGGATCGCGTCCAGGAACTTCTCCGGCGCCACTTGCACGCCGAGGTCGATCACCTCGAAGCCGGCCCCCTCGAACATGATGTTGACCAGGTTCTTGCCGATGTCGTGCACGTCGCCCTTGACCGTGCCCATCACGATCTTCCCGATGGTCTGCGCGCCGGTCTCGGCCAGCAGCGGCCGGAGGATCTCCAGCGCGCCGGCCATGGCCCGGCCGGCTATCAGCATCTCGGGCACGAAGAAGTCGCCACGCTCGAACCTGGCGCCTACTTCCTCGAGCGACGGGATCAGCGCCTCGTACAGCAGCGTCTCCGGGCCCAGGCCGAGCTCCAGGCCTGCCCTGGTCAGGTCGAGGACCTCCGGGCCGTTGCCGACGAGGGTGTAGTCGTATAGCTGGCGGAGCAGCTCCTCTGGGGTCACGGCGCGCCTTCCTCGACAGTGTTCTGAGCGGAGTACAGCCCCGGCTCCTGGCCGGGGGCCGACGCCGGCGCAGCGTACGCCGGCTGGTAGCCGAGCAGCGCCGACAGCGATCGAGCTGCGTCCATGCAGTGTTCCGCCGCCCCCGGCAGCAGGCTGGCCGTCAGCCGGCTCGCGGGCCCGGAAACCGATAGCGCTCCGACGACTGCGCAGCCGGCGAACGGGCCAGGTGCGGTCTTGTGGCGGGACGTCGGCCGTCCCGCGGCAAGCCTGCCGGCGAATACCGGCGCGGCCACTGCGACGAGGCCTGGCTCGAGTTCCTCGATGGTGACCGCATAGCCACGCTCCCGCACCGCGGTCAGCTCGGCCGCCAGCGCGGTCCTGCTGGTGATGGTCTTGCCGGTGCGCCGCTCGAGCCTGCCTGGCGGCAGTTGCGCGGCACCGAAGGCAAGCAGCACCTTGCCAAGCGCCGCGCAATGCAGCGGGACGGTCAGCCCCACCCAGTTCGTGCCGCCGATCAGGTACCTGCTGTCGACCTGTGCGATCTGCTCGACCAGTCCGCCCTCGCGCGGCACGCCCAGGTTGACCGTCTCGCCGGTCTGCTCGCCAAGCTCGGCCAGCACCGGCTGGGCCACGCTGACCAGGTCGGCCTCCACCCCGCCGCGCCAGGCGTAGGAGACGAACACCTCGCCGGGCGAGAACCGGCCGGCGAGATCGCGGCGGACGAGCCCATTGCGCTCGAGCGCGGTCAGCAGCCGGGACGCGGTGCTCTTGGCCAGCCCGCTGGCGACCGTCAGCTCGGTGAATGAAACCGGGTCCCGGTGCCTGGTCACCTCGATGAGCAGCTGAGCGGCCCGGTCGACGGCCTGAGTTCCGGTGGGACTGGTCACTGCAGCGCCTTAAGGTTCTTGCCTATATCCGCAGTTCCATACTACGGAACCTTGTTCTACGATGTGATCCTAGATTCAGCGATTCGTGGCGGTCAAGCCAGCGCCATTTACGCGATGCCTGAGGTGGCAATGTTCCGTAACGCGATGCCGAGGTACGAGATCCTTTCGCCGGATGCGATAGCAGTGCTGGACAAGGGCTGGCGGCGGATCGTGTCGGAGATTGGCGTGCAGTTCGCCAAGCCTGAGGCGGTCGAGCTGTTCCGCAAGGCGGGCCAGCGGACCGATGGCGAGGTCGTCTACCTGGATCCGGATTTCGTGCTTGACCAGGTGGCGAAGGCACCCGCCGAGTTCGACGTGCAGGCCAGGAATCCCGCCAACAGTGTGCACATCGGCGGCGACGACATGGTCTTCGGTGCCGTGTACGGATCGCCGTTCGTCCGTGCGGGCGACGTACGCAGGGACGCGACGCTGGACGATTTCCGCCGCCTGTGCATGCTGTCGCAGTCGTTCGCAGAGCTGGACTCCGCGGGCGGGGTGATCTGCGAGCCGAACGACGCACCGCTGGACTCCCGTCACCTGGACATGGTCTTCGCGCTGCAGACCCTCACCGACAAGATCTATATGGGGAACGTGGTGTCAGGGCCCAATGCCGTCGACACCATCGCGATGACCGAGATACTGTTCGGCGGCCGGGCCGCGATCGAGGCAGTTCCGGCCACCATTTCCCTGATCAACTGCAACTCCCCGCTGCGCTGGGACGACCGGATGCTCGACGCCCAATTCGAGTACTGTGCGGCTCGACAGCCAGTCGTACTCACCCCGTTCCTGCTTATGGGGGCGATGTCCCCGGTCACGATTCCCGCGGCACTGGTACAGCAGCTCGCCGAGGCTTTGTCGGGGATAGCGCTGGCTCAGCTAATCCGTCCGGGCTGCCCGGTGATCTTCGGGTCGTTCCTGTCGAATATCGACATGCAGTCAGGCTCGCCCAGCTTCGGCACGCCAGAATCTGGCATCGGGCTGCTGTGCACCGGACAGCTGGCGCGGCACTTCGGACTGCCGTTCAGGACCGGCGGCGGGCTGAACTCCAGCCAGACCTGCGACGCGCAGGCGGCCTACGAGTCGCTGATGACGCTGCTGCCGACGTTCCTGGCCGGCACCAACTGGGTGATGCATGCGGCCGGCTGGCTTGAAGGCGGGCTCGTGTCGTGCTTCGAGAAGTTCATCGTGGATATCGAGCTGCTGCGCATGCTGCGAGTGGAGTTCACCCCGCTGGAGATCGACGAGGCGTCGCTGGCGTTCGGCGCGCACGAGGAGGTCGGCCATGGCGGGCACTTCCTCGGTGCGGAGCACACCATGGGGCGATTCCGTGACTGCTTTTACCGGCCGCTGCTGTCCTCGACCGCGAACTACGAGCGCTGGCTGAAGCTCGGCGGCAAGGATGCGACGGCCAGGGCGGGCGAGATCTGCGCGAAGACGCTTGAGGACTACCAGCAGCCACCGCTGGACGACGCGATCCGGGCCGAGCTGGAGGACTATGTGACCCGCCGCCGCGCCGAGCTCGGCGACTGAGCACTTCGCGGTCAGCCTCGCCTGGCTGGCTGGTGCGCAGCATCCTGCGATCCTGCCAGGCGCACCCCGGGAACCGGCAAACAGGAAATATATCATCATGTTTAAACCGCGAATCGGGCTACCGTAGAATGCCCCGGTGCTTAATAACCGTCGGATCGCTGTTGTGCTGCCTGCGTATAACGCTGCGGCTACGTTGTCGCGGACTGTGGCGGAGCTGGATCTGGGTGTGGTGGATGAGGTGGTGCTGGTGGATGATGCCAGTACTGATCAGACGATGGCGCTGGCGCGGGAGCTGGGGCTGGATCCGATTCGGCATGAGCGGAACCGGGGGTATGGGGGGAATCAGAAGACGTGTTACGGGCGGGCGCTGGAGCTGGGTGCGGACATTGTGGTGATGGTGCATCCGGATTATCAGTATTCGCCGTTGCTGGTGCCGGCCATGGCGTCGATGATCGCGTATGGCGAGTACGACATGATCTTGGGGTCGCGGATCCTGGCGCAGCATACGGTGGCGCGGGGGATGCCGGTGTATAAGTACGTGGCGAACCGGTTCTTGACGGCGGTGGAGAATGTGATGCTGGGGCAGAAGCTGTCGGAGTATCACACGGGGTTGCGGGCGTTTTCGTCGTCGCTGCTGGCGGTGCTGCCGTTTGATCGTAATTCTGATGATTTCGTGTTTGATAATCAGATGATTGCGCAGGCGGTGGCGGCGGGGGCGCGGATCGGGGAGGTGTCGTGCCCGACGCGGTATCAGCAGGATGCGTCGTCGATTAACTTGCCGCGTAGTATCCGGTACGGGCTGGGGGTGCTGCGGACGTGCGTGCAGTTCCGGCTGCACCGGTACGGGCTGCGGCGGTATCGGTATCTGGAGGTGCGGGCCGGCGGGGTGGGTCCGGCCGGGCCTGCCGGGCCGGCCGGGCCTGGCGGGCCGGGGTCAGCTGACGCCGGGGCCGCCGGGGACAGCGCGCCGGCCACCGCCGAGGCCGGCAAGTCGACGCCGGGCGCCGGGTAGCTTCCTGCGAGTACTCGCCGCCAGGGCAGGCAGCCAGCTGGCGGACACCAGCGCACTGCCCGGCGGCACCGGCCCGCGACGGCGGCAGCTTTAGGGCCCGCTGATCGAAGCCGGACTCACTTGCGGCGTCATCGAGTTCGAGCTCGGCTGAGCGGTACGGACGGCCGCCCCTTGCAACCCCCAGGCCGGTGCCGCGGGTGCGATCCTGCTCGGCCGCCGGAACACCCTTTACGGCCTGCGGTTAGGTGGCTCGGCTGGCCGCCTTGCTGGCCGAGACAGGGCTGTCAGTCGGCGGCGAGGAGCTTAAGACTAGGGGATTTCCCCGATGTTAGCGGGACGCCGCCTCCGTATAGTCCGCTGCAAGCCATCGCAGGCGGGCCAGCCTGGGCTGCCGCATCGGCACCCGGGTGCGGTCGCCACGCAGGCTCGTTCCAGGGAAGGGCGGCGATCATGTCCGGGCAGTTCGGCAGCGTCACTTGCCGGCGGCGCGGCGCAATCCTGTGGGTTCTCCTGTGGGCCGGCACGTGTGGTGACCACCCCGGCCGCGGGCCACGATGGGCTCAGACGACGGCCAGAGCTTCCCGGCAAACATGAGCAGCCTGTCCGTCCGCGACAATCCCGCAGCGTTGCCACTTCAGGGAGGGCCGGATATGCGCTGTCCCGCTCGCGTGCCGTCATCACAGTCACCGGCCGCCACGCCGCGCGGGCTCCTGGCCAGGGGCGCTCCCCGCGGCCCGGCGGGCACCATCCGGGTCAGTGCGCAGCAGAATCCTCTACCGTCAGGGGCAGGCCATGAAAGCTAGGTCATCATCCGTCGCCCTCATCGGGCTTGCCGCCTTGCTGGCGGGCGTGCTGAGCTTCTTTGGCGCGGCCCCGGCGGGGGCCTCCACTCCGACCCTCACCGGCACTAGCGTCACCGTCGCCGACGGCCCGGGCGACTCCATGGATCCGCACGTCAGCGGCGACTGGGTCTCCTACACCAACAACGGCACGGGCTCATCCGAGATCGACTACTACAACCTGGCCACCGCCCAGACCCAGAGCATCGACAACAACGGGGGCAACGACACGCTGTCCGGCGTCAGCGGCACGACCGTCGTGTACACCCACGAGGACACCTCCGGCAACTTCTCGATCGATAGCTATGACATCGGCAGCGGTAATGCCCCGACCGCGGTCGACCCTGAGCCAAACTCTGTCCGGCTGGAACCAGCCGTCGGGGGTGACACCGTGGCCTGGGTCGATCTCACCGCCGACCCGGCGACTCCGGTGATCATGGTGGACGACTTGGCGACGGGGACCGTCACGCAACTTGGGAACCCGAACGTTCCCAACCTCGAGCCGGCGGTCAGCCCGGACGGCTCGGTGGTCACCTGGGTGGAGTGCGAGGCGTCCGGTGCACCGTGCGACGTCTGGGACGCAATCCTGGGCAGCGGCGGCACCTGGACGAGCAACCAGCTGACCGACGGGGCCAGCAGCGGCGTCGATAGCGAGCAGCCGCACACCAACGGGAACATCGTCGTCTACTCCTCCCTCCGCGCGGGAGTTCAGGGCATCTACTGGCAGCCGGTCGGCGGCGGCACCGAACAGGAAGTTCCGTTCCCCGCCAGCCCGCCCGGCACGTCCTCCGACCCGCATGTCAGCGGCGACCTGATCAGCTTCGAGAATCTAGGTTCTTCCGGCCAGTCCAACATCTTCGTCTACTCGCTGGCGACCCAGACGGATTACCAGGTCACGAACACGCCGGGCGTGAACGCTGTCCTGGACGACATCTCGGTCACCCCCGGCGGCGCGGCCAGCGTTGTCTGGGAGGCGCAGGTGTCCGGCCAGTTCAACGTGTACGGGTTCACCTTCCAGGCCCCGCAGCTGACGGTGACCACCACCAGCCTGCCCGACGCGGCCTACGGCCAGCCGTACTCGCAGACGCTGGCTGCCTCCGGCACCGGCCCCGATACCTGGGCGCTGACCAGCGGCACGCTGCCGGCCGGCCTGAGCCTGGACCCGGCCTCGGGCACGATCAGCGGCACCCCAACGGCGGCGGGCCCCGCGACCTTCACCGTGTCGGCCACCGACACAGGCAACCCGCCGCAGACCGCGACGCAGCAGCTCACGCTGATCGTCGACACGGCCCCGCTGACGATCACGGCTTCGGGCGGGCCGATGACCTATGGCGGCACGCCGCCGGCGATTACCCCGGCCTACACCGGGTTCGTCAGCGGCGACGGCCCTGGGTCACTGACGACCGCGCCGACCTGCTCGACCACCGCGACACCGGCCAGCCCGCCCGGGGATTACCCGAGCAGCTGCACCGGCGCCGCCGACCCGAACTACACCATCAGCTACGCCGGCGGCACGGTCACGGTGGCCCAGGCCAGCACCACATTGGCCTATACCGGCCCGCAGTCGATCCCTGTCGGCGCCAGCCTGGTGCCGGGCGCGACCCTGTCGAGCTCGGCCAGCGCCTGCCAGGCCAGCCAGCCAGTGAGCTTCACCCTCGCCACCAACCCGACGACCGGCGCCGCCGGGACCTACCCGCTGGAGTCGGCGACCACTACCAGCAGCGGCGCGGCGACCGGAGCATCAATCAGCACTTCGGGCTGGCAGGCGGGCGCGTATACCATCACCGCCAGCTACGCCGGGACCGCCAACTGCGGCGCGTCCAGCGCGAGCGATCCGCTGGTAGTCACCACCGCCGGGCTGGCCGCGGCAGGAGCGGGCACTTACTCGGTAACTGGCGTCGGCGCCGTTGGTTTCGGCTTCATCGTTGCCCAGATCCCGCACACGAGTATCTACCTAGGTGGCATCAGCCTGGTCAGCAACGAGAACTGGCGGCTGACCGGCACCCTGAACGGTTACGACAAGTTCTCCAGCACCCAGGGGACCGTGACCGGAACTGGCAGCCTGTACTGGTGGAACCCGGCCATGAACAGCAACCGCGGCGGCTGGCAGCTGGCCAAGAGCGGGGTGGCCTTTACCGCCAGCTTCACCGCCACCACCAAGACATCACCCGGCTCATTCGGCATCCAGATCAGTTACACGCCGGTGTCGCCGCAGCCGTCCGCGCTGCCGATATCCAGTCCCGTCAGCCTGACATCCGGAGTGATTGTGATGGCCTGAACGTCAGCGGCCGGGATGTGTCACGGAGCTGGCGGGAGGTGGAAAAGCTCGATGCTGCCCGAGTTGAAGTTCGCCAGCAGAACCTGGCCGGTGGCCGGGTCATAGCTGAGGTCTCGGGGAAACAGGCCTGCGCGCACGGCGCCGATGAGGGCAGGTCGGTGGGCCAGGGCGGCGACGGTGCTGATGACGCTGATCGTCTGTGTTGCGTCGTTGCTGGTGCCCGGCACCAGGCCTCGGTTGGAGTTTGCGACCAGCGCGATGCGGCCGTTGTCGGCCAGGGCGAGCCCGACCGGTTCGGATCCGACCGGAACCACGGCTAGCAGCGCACGCGCCGGGTTGCCCTGCAGGTCGGCGGTGTCGAAGGCCAGCAGTGCGTTGGACTGCAGGGCGGTGACCCAGGCCGTGCTCCCGTCTGGGGACAGTGCCACTCGCACCGGCTGGCACCCGGCAGCGATGTGGGCCAGCACCGCGGCGCCGCCCGCGCCGTCTTCCGCGCGCGCGGCGTCGACGGCCCATAGCTGCCCGTGCGGGCCGTAGCCACCCAAGGTGGTTACGTAGACCCGCGTCCCGCTGGGTGACACCGCGACTCCGACGGCGCCGCGGGCCAGCGGAACGATCCCGGCGGCAACCCCAGGGACGTGAAAGCCGCGGTGCAGCGCCAGCGCGAGGTCAAAAACGCTCAGCCCGCCGCTCGTCTCATCAGCCACGAACGCGTACCGGTCGTTGCCTGATACCGCGACCTCGACCTGCCCGGTCCCGGCGTCGCTGAGCACCCCGAGTACCGGATCGCGGCTGCCGTCCTCCAGCGCCGCGACGCTCAGCACCGCCGTCGCGGTGTAGCCAGCCACCAGCAGCAGCCGCCCGTCATGGGTCAGCGTCATACCGTACGCATCGAGGTCAAGCGTGCCCGGCAGCGCGACCGTTCGCACCAGCCGGGGCGCTCCGGCTCCCACCGCCAGCACCGCGATCTGACCGCCGCCGCTGGTGGACAGCGACGCGAACGCCCACCGGCCGGCCCGCGCGGCCACGACAGCATAAGGACTGCCCGGCACAACGGTCGTCACCGGCGCCGCCGAGGCCAGCGGCTTGCCGACCACCACCCGCGTAGAGCAGCCCGCCGTACGCGCCGCCGCCGCCCGGTGCGGCCGCGCCGATGTGCACCCGCCGAGCACGGCCATGGACAGCGCCAGGACAAGCACGGACCGCGAACCGAGCCAACGCACAACCACCCGCCCATCTTCCCCCCGGTCGCTGGTATCGAGACGATGTCCCGCGGCAAGTGCCCGCTGAAGCAACTGGACGGTCAGCTAGGTTGAGCCGGGGCCTGAACCCTGGTTGGTCCTTGCAGCAGCCGTGGAGGTCCCCCTGTAGCTCGAGACGGTCTTCGACCGGTGTGCTGCCTACGACCGGCCGGCTCGCCTCGTGGTTGTGGGGAGGACTCCCCAGGCCTGATATCGGCAACACTCCGGGTCCGGCGGACCCCGGCGAACGCGCTCAGCGGTCGGCGCGGCGAACTCGATCAGCTGTCGGCCGGCTTGTCCGGCCAGACCCCGATGTGATCGGGTTCGGCCTCCAGCCGGACGCGGTCCTTTATGTCCAGCGGCTCGATCATGTCGCGCGGCAGCTGTACCCGTCCGGCCCTGTCTACCAGGGCGTACTCGACGGCATGATGCGTCGTTTCGCCGCTGTCATCGGTAGCGCTGTGACGCAGCGTCTCGCTGCTGGTACGGCCGTCCCTGATCGCCACGGTGCGGCGTACCTGGCTGGACAGCTCCGGGTCGTGCGTGACCACCAGGACCGTGACGCCTAGCTCGGAATTGGCCTTCTGCAAGGCGGCGAAGACGCTGCGAGCCGTCTGGCTATCAAGCTCGCCCGTCGGCTCGTCGGCCAGCAGCACTTCCGGCTCGTTGGCCAGCGCCGTGGCGATCGCGACTCGCTGCTGCTCCCCGCCGGACATCCGGTCAGGAGCACGATCGGCGCAGTGGCCGACGCCCAGCAGGTCCAGCAGGTCTCCGGCTCGCTGCGCGCGTACGCGCCGAGGGACGGAGCTGAACTGCATCGGCATGAGCACGTTCTGCCTGCCGGTCAGGTACGGCAGCAGGTTGCGCGAGGTCTGCTGCCAGATGAAGCCGACCGTATGCCTCCGGTAGTCGGTCCGGTCGCGGCTGCTGAGCGCCGCCAGGTCCCGGCCCGCGACCCGGACCACCCCGGCGGTAGGGACGTCCAGGCCGGCCAGGATATTCATCAGAGTCGACTTCCCGCTGCCGGATGCACCCACTACGGCGGTCAGCTCGCCCCTGGCGATAAGCAGGTCGAGGCCCTGGAGCGCCTGCACCTCCACGCCCTCGGCCTGGTAGATGCGAACCAGCCGGTCACACATGATCAGGGCGTCGTCGCCGTAGGAGGTCCGCGCGCGCGTGGCTTCGGCGCCAAGCTCGGCCAGACCCGATGCCGGCTCGACCGGTGGCCGGCCGTTTCCGCCCGCCGTCACTGCAGACATCTCCGCAGCCCTCCTTTCGTCATTCGCATCATTCGCCGACCCGCAAGGACCTGCCGATACCGCGGTGATGCGCGGCAGCCGCCTGCGCGGCCAGGGCAGTCAGGGCCAGCAGCACCAGCGCGGCCGAGCCGATCACCAGGATGGCGACGTCGGGCTGGATGTGCACGCTGCCAGGGGAGCCGGTGAAGACCGACAGGTCCAGGGCCGGACCGATAAGCGGCACGAGCGCGACCGCGGCGAGCACGCCGCCGACGGCGGCGGCCAGGATGAACGGGACGGCCTCGACGATGCCGACTTTCCTGGCCTGCCACGCGGTCAGGCCCATCGTGGACAGCCGCGCGTCGACAAGCTCCCGGGCCCGTGCGCCCAGCATCAGCGAGATAAGCACGACCAGCACGCAGAACAGGGCAGCGGCCGCCGACCCCTGGGCATACGCCAGGTAGGTGGCCCTCGGCAGCGGGGCCGCGGCGAGGCTCTTTTGCACTGCCGACCGGAATGTGACGTTCACGCCGGGCGCGGTCCTGGCGACTACCGAGGTCAGCGCCGCTTCGTCGATCCGTGGCCCGGAAAGCAGCATCATTTCGGGCGGCAGGTTGCTGCCCTCGGCCCACAGCGGCGCGACGATGAACGGTGCGCCAGCGACCGCGGCCGGGGTGCTGGTCAGCTCGTCTTTCACCACCACGTGGACGATGTTGTCATTGATGTTCGCGACATCGCCGGAGCTGCGCAGCAGTGCCGCCGCGCTCGGCGAGGCAATTACCGGCACAAGGCCGCGGCCGATCGGCCGTACCAGTGCCGCCGCGGGAAACGGCGGCGCCGGGGTCTGCGCGAGCACTGCCGCATACTGCCTGGGATCGACGAAGGCGACGTTGATCGGGGTGCCCGTCGCCACCAGCGGGCCGTTCACGCCTGGCAGTTCGACCACCGGCGCCACCAGCCGGACTCCGCGCACCGAAGCCATCGCCTGCATGGCTGGTGCGGTAAGCGCGATAGTCGAGCCGGGCGAGCCCACCATCGCGTCGGCGCCGGTCAGCGCCCACGCCGCCGCGGCCTGGCCGTTGTTGACCGCGGCGCGAATCGTGCCGCCGAAGGTCACCAGCGCGAGCGCGAGCACCAGCGCGAAGACCGGCAGCACGGCGCTCGCCGATCGTTGCGCGCCTCTGGCCAGGCCGACCAACCCGACGACACCCCGGCCGCGCCCAGCCAGCCTGAGCAGCCAGCGAAGGACGAACGGGCACAGTCGGACGACGATGATCGCGGCCGGCACGGCCGCCAGCACCGGCCCGGCGCTGGCCAGGGCGTTGACGCTGCCAGCCGAAGGGAGGCCCTGCTGCCGCAAGACGATGAGACCGGCGACGGCCACGCAGATCAATGTCAGCTCTGCGGCGAGCCGGCGAATCCCGCCGATCTTTCGTGCTGATCTGCCACCGTGGCGCCTGCGCCTGGCAGTCGGATCGCGCCGTGCGGCCAGTAGCGCGGGGGCGATCAGCCCGGCCAGGGCAGTAGCGATCGCCAGCCACCAGGCCAGCACGCTGCTGGCGCCCGGTGTCGCTATCACGGCCAGGCCGATTGCCAGCAGGGCCGCGGGCAGGGTCGTGATCAGCCCGGCGCGCAGCGCCAGCCAGCCGAGCTGCCAGCGGGTCGCGCCACGAGCGCGCATGATGGCGAACTCGTCGCTGCGCCGGTCGACGCATAGTTGCGTGCAGAGCAGCAGGACGACAATCCCCAGCACCGCCAGGCTGACGAACAGCAGCGACAGGATGCCGGTCACCGCCTGCTCCGTGCTGACAAAGGTCGTGATGGCCTGCGTTGCGCCCGAATTGACGCCTAGGCCGACGCCCGTCGCGCCGGGTCCGGAGAACGTGCTCTCGCTCCGGCCGGTCGCAACATTGATGTTCTGCAAGAGCGCCGCGGCGGAATCAGCGCCGACGGCACTGAGGTTCATGGGGTACACCCACGTCAGCTGGGCGTTCGTGCTGTCCACGGCGTTTATCAGCGCGGTGATCTCGCCGCTCCCGACGAAGACGCCACCAGTCCAGAAGCCGCTGAATTTCGTGGTGGTAAGAAAGGGCGCGCCTAGTCCGGCGAACTCGGTCCAGAACGCCGATCGCGGTGCCGCCGGGCGGACGATCCCGCTCACCACGATGTCCACGCCGGGGCCAACGCTGAGCCTGGACCCGACGTGCAGCTCGAACCGCGCGGCCATGGCCGGCGTCAGGGCAGCCTGGAAGATCGTGGTCTGGCCCTGCCTGGTGACCGCCGTCGGCCAGGTCCCGGCGCGGAGCCGAGCGTAGCGCTGCAGCGCGTCCCGGTAGACAAGCTGAACCTGCGGAGGCATCGCTCCGTAGTAAGCGCGTCGCGCCGCGCCCGGCGCCGGCGGCGTTGCGATCGTCAGGCTGGACCAGGAGGCGGCTGGCTCGATGGGCACTCGCGCGGCCGTCATCTGTCCGGCCAGCACCCGGTGTGCGCTTGCCATCTGGTCGGGCAGGTATCCGCCGCCGACCGACTGGGTGAAGGACTCGAGGTCGATCGTGGCGGTCATCGTGCGGGCAGCGGCCGGCAGCTCAGCGAAGACCTGCTGCAACGCGTGCGTGCGGAGCCGGAGGCTGGCCCGTGGCAGCGCCATGGCGACGAAGACCGCGACCAGCATCAGTACGGCCAGCGCCGCGGTCGCACTGGTGCCGGTCCCGACCAGCGTCCGCCAGCCCGCCGTCGGGCCCGGCTCGCGGCGCTGTCCCTGCTCGCGGGCAGGCCGCGGCCCCCGGCGCTGGCCGGGCTCCCGGCGCCGCCCGCGGGCGCTCATATGGTGCCTGCCGCACGCAGCTCGGCAGCGGGGTCGGGCTTCCTGAGCACGGTGACGGCCGCCGCCAGCACCGGAGTGGCCGCCACCAGGGCAGCAAGCGTGATGGCCCAGCCGGCCGGCACATAGACCAGGGCTGGCGGGACAGGAAGCGTCGCCCGGTTGGTGATGGTGATGGCAGGCACCAGCAGGTGCGCGATACCCGCTCCGGCCAGCAGGCCTACGGCCGCCGCGGGCAGCGCTAGCAGCAGTTGCTCCAGGCACAGCTGGCGGGCCTGGGCGGTCCTGGTAACGCCGAGCGCTGCCAGCAGGGCGCTGCGCGGGCGTCGCTCGCTGACACTGGCCGCGACGCTGACACAGAAGCCGAGCAGGGCGAGCAGCGCCACCGCGACGATGAGCGCGAGTACCGCCCGCTCCGGTGCCCCGGCCAGCGGGTTAGCCAGCATCTGCGCCGTCACCTGGTGCAGGCTCATCACCTGGCCGGACGGGATGCCAGCTGGCACCCGCCCCGATGGTGTGCTCAGCCACCAGCTGGTGACCGGCAGCGACGGAGCGGACTGACTGGCGAGGGCCGCCTGCACCGAGCTCTGGTCGATGATCAGTGCGCCACCAGGCCCGGCAGTGGGGAACGACTTAATCGCCGCGACGATAGTCACCGGGATGTGATAGCTACCGGACGCGACCACGATCGAGCCGCCGACGACATCGCCACTGGCGCTGAGGAACGCGTCGGTCGCGATGGCAGGCAGGGCGGCGTGGCCGGCTGGTGCGGCCAGCGTGAGCGTCGCCGAGATGGCCAGCGGAGGATTACCTGGCTTGGTAATCAAGTGCCCGTACCCCGGCCGGAATGCCAGGGTGCGGCCCGACCCATCGGATGGCTGCCAGCCGAGGATGGCCGGCTGCCTGCCGCTGGCGTCCTGGTTCTCGGCCAGCGTGGCAGAACCCGCGCCGCGCCGCCAGGTGTCCAGTGCCGCCCCGGCGGCAAAGGGTGCCGGGAAGGCGCCGGTCGGCGCGGCGGCGGCCGCGAACCCGGTAATAGCGAGCTGTACCCGGAGCGCGGCCCTCGCGGCAGTGAGCGCGCGGGCCGCCAGTGCGGCCGCAGCGTCGTGGGACGGGCCCGGATAGCCAGGCAGCTGATACCCGACAGTGATGCCGAGCAGCCGGAGCGGGCTCGCTACCCGCGCCTGCGCCGGGACCATCGCGGTCAGCTCCTGATCGCGGCCGTCGGCCCGCAGTGCGCCGGCCGGCAAGTCATACCCGACGCCGTCGGCTGCCTGTAGCGTCACGGTCACCGGCAGCGGCCCGAGGTCGGCGTCTGCGGCCACCGCGGACAGCCGGGCCAGGACCGCCAGCCGGTACGGCCGGCCGGGAATGGCGACACCCGGCGGCCGGGCCGTCGGCGTGATCATCCGCCAGAGCGAAGCGGCAGGTCGGGTTGCCTGGTCCCGGCGCAGCAGCACGACCTGCGCGGCCGTCCGGCCTTCGAGGGCGATCACCTGCCCGCCCACGCCGCCGTCGAATTCCGACACCGGCATCGCCGCCGTCACCACGTGTCCGCCGAGGACGCTGGCCGAGTTCGGCAGGCCAGCCGGGGGCAGCAGGCTCACCCGGACGTCCGCGCCGACGGCGGCGGCGGCCTGGTCGCGTATCGACTCGGTCCAGCTCTGCTGCTGAGCCAGTGCGAGCGTGCCAGTCCCGACGGCCAGGATGGCCAGCAGCGCCGGGCCCGCCTGCCGAACGGGATGACGGCTGATCTCCCACGTCGCCAGCGTCGCGATCAGCCTGCGACCACGTGCCGACAGCCGGTCACCAAGCCGGGCCAGAGCAGGCACGAGCCGCAGCGGGATAAGCGCTGCGCCGATGAGGATGAGCGGTGGCGCGGCGATCAGTACCGGGTCTATGCCCAGTGAGCCGGTGGCGCTCCTGGCGATGACCGAGTACCTGCGCAGCTGCCAGCCGGTAACGACGGCGAGCGCGATCAGGGCCAGATCCAGGCCCGCCCTGGTGGCCAGGGCGACGGCTGGCTGCCTGCCCCTGCGGACCGTGACGCCGGCAGTGGCACCCGGCACGAGGGCAGGCCAGGCCAGGATCAGCAGCGCAAGCCCGGCGACGGCGGCGGCCGGCCACCAGGCCGCGGCGCCCGCGCTGGCCAGGTGCTGCCGGTCGGCGCGCAGGATTCCGGCGGAGTCCAGCGAGCCAGCCACCCAGTTGCCGACCACCGCGCCAACGGCAGCCGCCGCGACCACCAGCAGCAAGGCTTCCGCCACCGAAAGCAGCGCCAGCTGCCGGCGGGTGAGGCCGCGCGATTCCATCAGCGCGGCTTCGTCCGTGCGCTGGCTGGCGAGCAGCCTGGCGGTCAGCGCAAGTGCGGCGGCGGCGACAAGCAGCAGTTCCAGCGCGCTCATGACCAGCAGCGACCGCGAGACCTGGTAGCTCGTCGCGATGCCGCTCAGCAGTTCAGGTAGGCTGGTGGTTACCCCCAGCTCAGACTGGATCATCCGGCTGATGGCGAGCTGAACCCGGCCCGCGGCGGCCGGCATCTGGGCCGCCTGAATGTGGGCTACGGCCGGAGTCACTAGCCAGGAGAGCTGGCCTGGGGTCAGGCCCCCGACGGTGAAGGCACCAGGCTGGGCGATGAACGGTCCGTAGCTGCGGAATCCGGTCTGCACACCGATGCCACCGGGCGGCAGCAGGTCAAGGCCCCAGTAGTCACTTCCAGGATTGGCGGCCTGGTACAAGCCGGTTACCCGCAGCAGTGCCAGCCGCTGGTTGTCGCCGTCACGCAGACGCAGCGTCTGCCCGACCGCCATGCCCAGGGGTCTGGCATCGGCGACCGGAATGGCCACCCCTACCGGCTGGCCCGCGTGCGGGGATCCCGGCCAGCGGCCCGCGACCAGCCTGGCATGCGCGGTAATCCCCGCCATGGTGGCGACCTGCGCGGTCCAGATCGCACTGCCGCCCGGCGGTGACGGCAGGTTCAGCGGATCGGACCACGTGGCCCGCTGCAGGCCGAACGGCACCCCGCCGAGGGCATGCCGCACGGAGGTGGCGATCAGCTGGCCGGGCGGACCCGGCTGCGACGGCGTTGTCGAGGAACTGACCTCGATCGCGGTGCCGCGCGCCGAGGCGAGCTGCTGCACGGCGGCCGCCGGCAGCGCGCGGGCCGCGAAGTTCGCCAGCGCGGTCACCAGCGCCGTGATGATCACGATGGCGGCAAGGATGCACGCGATCAGCAGCCGGTAATAGCGCATCCTGCGCAGGACGAACGCGGCCCGCATACCCGGCGAACGCGTCATATACATGCCCTCGGCAGCGCACGATCTCACTTTCCGGGTACAGCGACGCTGCCCGCTTCCCCGTAAGCCTTCTTGATCACACTAGGCGGAAATACCACCAGGTAGGCAGCCGGCCGGGGATAGTTACCCAGGCGCAACCGTGCGCCGCTCAGCGTCCGAGCGCGGCTACTTGCTGCGCTCGCGCACGCGCTCTGGCCCCGAAAGCAGCATGGCCGGCACGATCGCCAGCGCGGTGAAGCCGACGCACCACCAGAACGTGTTGCCGAAGGCTGCGGCCAGGCCGGCGGCGCCAGTAGCGGCCTGCGCACTGGCCTGGCTGGCCAGGATGACGGCAAGCACGGCGGCGCCGAACGCCCCTCCTACCTGCTGCATGATCCGGGTCAGGCTGCTGGCGTGCGGCAGCTGTGGCCTGGTCAGGCCCTGGAACGCACCGGCCATGACGGCGATGGTGGCGGCCCCGAGCCCCGCCCCGCGGACGACAAGGGCGGCGGCGAGCAGCAGGTCGCTGGTGTGGTCGGTGGCGAGCGCGAACGGCACGGTTCCGATCGCCGCGAGCACGATCCCGGCCAGGGCGATCGGGCGCGGCCCGATCTTGTCGGTCAGCTTGCCCACGATCGCGCGTGGCAGGAGGCTGCCGACGCCCTGCGGGATCAGCAGGAGGCCGGCCATGAGCGCGCTGTAGCCGCGAGCCTGCTGGAAGTACAGCGGCAGCAGCAGCATGGCGCCGTAGATGGACAGGCCCGCGAGGAACAGCAGCCAGGATGCCCCGCTGAAGCCGCTTGAGCGGAACAACCGCAGGTCCACCAGTGGTTCCGATGCCGTCCGCAGCGCGTGCGTGATGAAGGCCGCGAGCAGCGCGGCGCCCGCGGCCAGCGGGACGTAGACCGTGGCGTGTCCGAACCCGTGCTGGCTGCCCACCTGCGCCAGGCCGTACAGCAGCCCCGCCAGCGCCGGGCAGAGCAGCAGCAGGCCCCGGATGTCGAGCCGGGTCCTGGCGGCCGCGACCCCGTCCGGGCGCACCGCGGGCTGGCGCGGACTGGTGCCAGCCAGCCCGCGCCACCCCATGACCAGCCCGGCCAGGCAGACCGGCACATTCACGTAGAAGATCCACCGCCAGCTCGCGTTGCTGATGATCACGCCCGCTATCACCGGCCCGAGGATCGGGACCACCGCGACCGGCAGGCTGATGCTGGCCATCAGCCTGCCCAGCTGGCGTCCGCCGGCCGCCTGGGTAATGAGCGTGGTGAGCAGCGGCAGCATCAGTCCGCCGCCGATGCCCTGCAGCACGCGGAACCCGATCAGGCTGCCGACACTCCAGGACGCGCCGGACGCGACCGAGCCGGTCAGGAACAGGGCCAGCGAGAAGGTCCAGACGGCGCGGCCGCCGAACCTGGCCAGTGCCCAGCCACTCAGCGGGATGACCATCCCGAAGGACAGCAGGTAGCCGGTGATGACCCACTGGATCGCCGACACTGTCGTGTGCAGGTCACGGCCGATCGCATCGATCGCGACGTTGACGATCGAGGTGTCGAGCAGGGCCGGGATGACGCCGGTCAGCAAGATGATGATGAGCCTGACCAGCGCGGGGTCCAGCTTCTGCTTAGCCGGGGCGGTCCCGGCGGTCCCGGCGGTCCCGGCGGTCGCTGTCGTCATGTTTGCTAAACTACACCGTGCAGTGTAATTTGGTAAACTCAAGAGTGCAGTTAATTGCGAGACACGACGAGGCACGATGGGCCTGGTGGCCAGGACGGGTGGGGGACGTGCTAGCTGGAAGCGCGCAGCGATCGGGCCCCGGCCGTCCCGCGGGCGGATCCGAGCTGAAGAAGGCGGCCATCGTGCGGGCCTCGCTCCAGCTGTTCCTGCGCGATGGCTTCGAGCGGACGAGTGTGGATGCAATCGCCGACCTGGCCGGGGTATCGAAGCGCACCATCTACAACCACTACGAGGACAAGCGGGCCCTGTTTCTCGCCGTCATCCACGAGACCTTCGAGTCGCTGATCGACGCCGTCTACGCGATCATCGACAAGCACCTGACCGATGTCAGCGACCCGGCCGAGAGCCTGGCCGGATTCGCTGTGGATGGAGCGCTGTTCGCCTTCCGGGCACCGGAGAGGTCGGCGCTGATGCGACTGATGATGACGGAGGCCGCGCACTTTCCCGAGCTGCAAGCCGAGCAGATGCGGCCCAGGTCCATCACCGACAAGCTGGCTGAGCGGCTGGCCGTCATGGCCGAGCGCGGCCTGCTCGACATAACGGACCCGCTTGAGGCGGCCAATCACCTGTTCGCCCTCACGTTCGGGCAGCTCAACAACAGGTCGCTCTTCGGCGCTCGGTCGCTGACCGACGAGGAAATCCGCCGGGCCGCGACGGGCGGAGCCCGTGCGTTCGTCCGCGCCTACCGGGCGGGCTGACCGACATGCTCGGCGGTGGCGGCAGCCGCTAGCCCGCCGGCCCTGAGCACCGGCAGGGTGAGCCCGGACGGGTGCTCGCGGTCGTGCAGCACCTGATGCGTCACAGGGACCGTGGCGGTGCCGGAGGCCGGGTCTTCCGCGGTACCGAGGTTCCGCGCGAAACGAGGGTGCGCGCCCCCGGATACCTGCAGCCGGATCCGGTGCCCGACGCCGAACACATGCGACACGTCGGTCAGCTGCGTGCTGACCCTGGCCTGCGCGCCCGGCGTCACCTGCTGCGGGGTGAGCCGGATGATCTGATCGGTGAGGTTATGCGAGCGGCCGCGCTCGTCCACATCACACAGCCGGGCGAAGATGTCGCAGTGCGGGTTATCCGAGGTCAGGTGCAGCGTGACGGAGGGCACGCCACCGACCTTGATCGGAGCCCGCAGCGGCGGGGTGGAGAACGTCAGGACGTCGGCGCGCGCCTCGAGCGCGGTGTTGTCCCGGCTGCCACCGCTGGCCATGGACATCATGCGGCCGCCCACCGACGGGGTCGGGTCAGCCGGGTCGTACCGGAACGCTGTCGGCTGCCCGCCCGAGTCCGGCGGCTCACCGGCGAGCCCGCCGCCCGGCTGCAGGAACCAGGTCTGCTCGTCCGAGTCGGGGGGCGGCCAGGCAGGCAGCTCGCGCCACTGCCCGGTCCCTGAGGTCCAGACCAGGACCGGCTGCGGGCGCGGACTGCGGTTGCCAGGCAATCCCCCGTTCCCATCTGCATAGGCGTCGAGCCAAGACAGCGTCTGCCTGGTCGCGACCCCGATGTCCAGGGCCATGTGGTTCCACGGTCCGATGGTCAGCCCGACGGGTACGCCGCGGCGGCGCAGTGCCTGGTACTGCTGCAGCGTCTGCTCGACAAAGAAGTCGTGGAAGCCGGTGATGAGCAGGGTCGGCACGTTCACCCGGTCCAGCGCGGCCGTAGCGCGGTAACCGTCCCAGTAGGGGTCGTCGTGCTCAGGGTGCCGCATCCACTCGGCGTACCAGGGCGCGCCCGCCCCGACGACTTCGGCGGTCGCCGACACCGGAAGCCGGTTCAGCACCCGGCCAAGCCGCTTGTCTGACCGGTACATGCGCCACATCGCCCGCACCGTTCCGTCCCGCTCCTGGCGCGCCATCAGCTCGCTCCACATGAGCAGGTTGTACAGCTCGGGCGCGCCGCGTCCTTGTCCGGCGGAGGCCAGGTCGTGCGGGCTGATGTACGCGGCCATCGCGGTCAGCTCGGGCGGCGGCTCGGTCGCTAGCGCCCACTGAGCGTAGGCCAGGTAGCTCGCCCCGACGGTAGCCAGCCTGCCGTTGAACCAGTCCTGGGTACGCAGCCACTCGACAGTGTCCTGGCCGTCCGCCGCCTCCCACCTTCCGGGCTCGAACGTGCCGCCCGAGCCGAAGGTGCCGCGCGCGCTTTGCAGCAGGACGTGATAGCCGCGCTCGGCGAACGGCCGTGCCATCATGGCGAACTGCCAGCCGCGCCCGTACGGGCTGCGCATCAAGACCGTCGGCCGTGACGCCTCGGAGACCGGCGCGTAGTGGTCGGCCAGCAGGATAGTTCCGTCGCGCATGGGCACGGTCAGCCCGCGGTCGACGGTCATCGCGTTGCGCTTGGGCGGCAGCCGCCAGGACCGGTTCACCGCAGCGCCGAACAGGTCACCTGGCCTGCGCGCTCGGCGCGGTCCGCTGCTCACTGTGCGTAGCCCCCTCGCTCAATGTGGATCTGAACCTGAACTACGCCAAGATTAGGTTGTGGAGGACCTGACCGCTGACATGAGGGCCGTGGTGTTCGATTTTTACGGCACGCTCACGCCAGCCGCGAGCGATGCGACCTGGGTCCGGCACGCGGCCGCCGTGGCCGACGCTCTCGGCGTCCCGGCCGCCAGCATGGTCGCCGTGCTGGACGAGTCGTTCCCCGAGCGGATCTCCGGCGCGCTCGGCGACACCGAGCAGACGCTGCGCACGCTGGCCGCCCGGATGGGCGCGCAGCCGACGCCGGGACAGATCGAGACCGCGGCGCGGGTGCGGCAGCGGCACCAGACCAGCCTGTTCACGCCGCGGCCCGAGGCAGTGCCGGTGATCGGCGGCCTGCGGGCGCGTGGCCTGCGGATCGGCCTGGTCTCTGACTGCACCGCCGAGCTCCCGGCCGCCTGGCCTGCGCTGGCGCTGTCCGCTTTGGTCGACGCCGCCGTCTTCTCCTGTCTGGAGGGAACGCGCAAGCCCGACCCAAGGCTGTTCCAGGCGGTGGCGGGTCGGCTCGGCGTCAGCCCAGCGGAGTGCCTCTATGTCGGTGACGGCGGCGGCCGCGAGCTGACCGGGGCCAGCGGTGTCGGCATGCGGGCGGTGCTGCTGGCCGGCCCTGACTGGCATAGGCACGGCGCCGTCGAGCGGGAAGCCGACTGGTCAGGCCAGCGGATCAGCTCACTGACCGAGCTGACCTCATGACGGCCCTGGCTCGTAGGCCAGGTTGGGGCGCAGCCAGTACTCGGCCTCGGCCACCGTGACGCCCTTGCGCCCGGCGTAGTCCTCCACCTGGTCCCTGGCTATGCGGCCAACCGCGAAGTAGCGCGACGCCGGGTGGGCCAGGATGAGGCCGCTCACGCTCGCCGCCGGCGTCATCGCGAAGGACTCGGTCAGGCCGATGCCGGCACGTTCCGCGTCGAGCAGCCTGACCAGCTTGCCTTTCTCCGAGTGATCGGGCGAGGCCGGATAGCCGAAGGCGGGCCGGATGCCGCGGAACCGCTCCGCGTGCAGATCCTCCAGGGTCGGGCTAGCGTCCGGCTCGAACCAGGCGCGCCTGGCCTCCAGGTGCACGTACTCGGCGAACGCCTCAGCCAGCCGGTCGGCGAGCGCCTTCACCATGATTGCCCGGTAATCGTCGTTCTCCGCCTCGTACCTGCCCGCGAGTTCGCCGGCACCGTGGATGCTGACCGCGAATGCGCCGAGGTGATCGCCGTCAGGCGCGACGTAGTCGGCCAGGCAGCGGTTCGGGCGGTCGTCGGAGCGTGAAATCTGCTGACGCAGCATGGGGAAACCGGGGCCGCCGTCGACGATGATGTCGTCGCCTTGCGCGCACGCGGGCCAGAACCCGTAGACGCCCCTGGCCTGCAGCGACTGACTCGTGATGATCTCTTCGAGCAGCACCTGGGCGTCGTCGAACAGCTCGCGGGCGGCCGGCTGCGCCAAGATGGCCGGGTACTTGCCGCGCAGCTCCCAGGCGGTGAAGAAGAACTGCCAGTCGATGAGCTGGCGAAGCACCTGCAGGTCGGGCTCGACCAGCTTGGTCCCGGTGAACGCGGGCACCGGCAGATCGTCGAAGCTCACCTGCTCGCGGGTGGCGCGAGCCTGCCAGAGTGGCAGCAGCGGGCGGCGCTGCTTGTCCGCGTGCTGCTGGCGCAGCCGGTCCTGATCGGCTCGGTTCGCCGTGTCCAGTTCCGCGGCGCGGGTCGGGTCAAGCAGGTCTGATACCACCCCCACGACCCTGGAGGCGTCCAGCACGTGCACCGTCGGATTGTCATAGGCCGGGGCGATCCGGACCGCCGTGTGCTGCTTCGACGTTGTCGCACCACCGATCAGCAGCGGCAGGCGCATGCCGCGGCGCTGCATTTCCTCGGCGACACTGACCATCTGGTCGAGCGAGGGCGTGATCAGCCCGGACAGGCCGACCGCAGCGGCACCCTCGGCGATGGCGGTGTCCAGGATCGTCGCGGCTGGCACCATCACGCCGAGGTCGATCACCTCATAGTTGTTGCAGCCAAGTACCACGCCCACGATGTTCTTGCCGATGTCGTGCACGTCGCCCTTGACGGTAGCCATGACGATCTTGCCCTGCACGCGTCCGGCGTCGACTCTGCCCTCGCGCAGCGCCTGCTCCTTCTCGGCCGCCATAAACGGCTCGAGGTAGGCGACCGACCGCTTCATCGCGCGCGCGCTTTTCACCACCTGGGGCAGGAACATCTTGCCGGAGCCGAACAGGTCGCCGACGATCTTCATGCCCTCCATCAGCGGGCCCTCGATCACGTCCAGCGGTCGGTCGGCGACGAGCCTGGCCTCCTCGGTGTCGGCCTCGATGAAGTCCACGATCCCGTGCACGAGGGCGTGCGCCAGCCGCTTCTCCACCGGCGCGTCCCGCCAGGACAGGTCAAGCTCGCGCTTGGTGCCGCTGCCCTTGACGGTGTCGGCGAAGGCGACAAGCCGGTCGGTGGCGTCCGGCCGCCGGTTGAAGATGACGTCCTCGACCAGTTCCAGCAGGCTCGCCTCGATGTCCTGATAGACGACAAGCTGCCCGGCATTGACTATGCCCATATCCAGGCCGGCCTTGATCGCGTGGAACAGGAACGCCGAGTGCATGGCCTCGCGGACGGCGTCGTTGCCGCGGAAGGAGAACGAGAGATTGGAGATGCCGCCGCTGATGTGCACGCCGGGACAGCGCTGCTTGATCAGCGGCAGCGAGTCGATGAACGCCTTGGCGTATCCGTTGTGCTCCTCGATCCCGGTCGCGACCGCGAGCACGTTGGGGTCGAAGACGATGTCCTGCGGGTCAAACCCCGCCTGCTGGGTCAGCAGGTCGTAGGCGCGCCCGCAGATCGACACCTTGCGCTCGACGGTGTCGGCCTGGCCTGCCTCGTCGAAGGCCATCACAACCACGCCGGCCCCGTAGTCACGGATGCGGCGGGCCTGCTGCAGGAACGACTCCTCGCCCTCCTTGAGGCTGATCGAGTTGACCACGCCCTTGCCCTGCACGCACTTGAGGCCAGCCTCGAGCACGCTCCACCGCGAGCTGTCGATCATGATGGGCAGCCGGGCCACCTCTGGCTCGGTCGCTATCAGGTTCAGGAACGAGGTCATGGCCTGCTCGCCGTCGAGCAGGTCGGCATCCATGTTCACGTCCAGCAGGTTCGCGCCGCCGCGCACCTGCTCGAGCGCCACGTCCGAGGCGGCCTGGTAGTCGCCGGCCTCGATCAGCCGCCGGAACCTGGCCGATCCGGCCACGTTCGTCCGCTCCCCGATCATCACGAACCCGGTGTCCTGGCCGATCTCGAACGGCTCCAGTCCGCTGAACCTGGCGCTGCTGGTCGCGACGGGCAGTTCGCGGCGCGGCAGGCCGGCCACGGCCTTGGCAATCTGCTCGATGTGCGCGGGCCCGGTGCCGCAGCAGCCCCCGACGATGTTGACCAGTCCGGCCGCGGCGAACTCCCGCAGCAGCCTTGCCGTCTCATGGGGCTGCTCGTCGTACCCGCCGAAGGCGTTCGGCAGCCCGGCGTTGGGGTGAGAACTCGTGTAGGTCGTGGCCAGCCGGGCCAGGTCCTCGACGTAGGGGCGCATCTCGGCCCCGCCGAGCGAGCAGTTGACGCCGACGATCAGTGGCTTCGCGTGCTCGATCGCGGTCCAGAATGCCTCGACCGTCTGGCCGGACAGCGTGCGCCCGCTCAGGTCCACGATCGTCACGGCAATCCAAAGCGGCAGGTCAGGCGCCACTTCGCGGGCCGCCGCGATGGCGGCCTTGGCGTTCAGCGTGTCGAAGATCGTCTCGATCAGCAGCATGTCGACGCCGCCCTCGGCCAGCGCCGCGATCTGCTCCGCATACGCGGCCCTGACGCGGTCGAAGTTCACCGTGCGGAAGGCCGGGTCGTCGACTCGGGGGGAGATCGACAGGGTCACGTTGAGCGGCCCCACCGAGCCCGCGACCAGCCGCCCGCCGGCCTCGTCGGCGGCCTGCCGGGCCAGCCTGGCTCCGGCCAGGTTGATGTCCCTGACGGCGGCCTCCAGCCCATAGTCGGCCTGGCCGATGCTGGTTGCGGTGAAGGTGTTGGTCGTGGCGATGTCGGCCCCGGCGGCCAGGTACCGGCGGTGAATGTCGAGGATCACATCCGGCCGGGTCAGGTTCAGCAGGTCCGGGTCCCCGGTCACGTCCCGCGGGTGGTCCGCGAACGCCTCGCCGCGATAGTCGGCCGCGGTAAGCCCGAGGCCTTGCAGGGTCGTGCCCCAGGCGCCATCGAGGACGAGGATCTGCTTGTCGAGTGCCTGCCTGATCGCTTCGGCACCTGCCGCCATGCGCTCCTCCGTTTCTTACTACCCAGAGAGGCGCGTGCGGGGCGCGGGACTCTTTAGGCGTTTTTGTCCTGGTCGCCAAGCTGTCATCAAATCACTCCAGGTGCTTCCACACTACTTCATTCGCCCTGATCGCGGCCAGCGAAGGCACCTGCTCGGTTGGGACCATCCCCGCAGCCACGCGGGCCATGCCCACCGGGCCGGCCTGTACCCGGCGTCTGCCCGGGCCGCCGGGCTCGCCACGGACAAATGGGATAGAACACGACTCAGGCCGGTGTTAGAGTGCTTGACGTACCGCACTGGTAGCGGGCCTGTTCATCTCTCGAGTTCTTTGCCTGTCGAGGAGGCCTGCTCATGTCGTCGATCGAGGTGCGCCCGTTCCGCCGAGGTGACCGGGAGCAGCTGACTGAGCTGGTTAACGCGCACGCGGCGGCTGTCGTCCCCGGCCTGGGGGTGTCGGTAAGCACGGTGCTCAGCCAGCTGGAGCGCCAGCCAGCGGAATTCATTGTCGATCCCTGGGTTGCCGAGCGGGTCACCCTGGTCGCTGAGCAGCGCCGGCGCGTCGTCGCGGCAGCGCATCTGCTCCGGTACGCCGCCGACGAACGCGTCAGCCCGACATACTGCGATGCCGGGGAGATCCGCTGGCTGCTGTTCTGGCCCGAGGCTGCGCTCAGCGGCCCGCCCTACTGGACCGACGCGGCTGACGCGGCGCAGGAGCTGATGACCGCCTGCCTCCGCCAGCTCGAGGACTGGGGAGTCAGTAGTCAGTACGCGGAGGGTGACCTGCCGGTGCGCGGCGTCTACGGCGTGCCCGAGCAGTGGCCACACATCGGCGCCCTTTACGACCGCGCCGGGTTCAAGCATGACGGGCACACCGAGCTCGTGTACGTAGCCGTGGTCGAGGACCTGCGTCGTCCGGCCGACCCGCCCATCGCCGGGCTGTCGGTCTGCCGGTCGGTCGGAGTCAACGGGACGCGGCTGTCGGCGGTCCTGGGTAACGAGGTGATCGGCTACGCCGAAGTGGAAATCTTCACCGATGGTGAACGACTCGCCCGCCATAGCGGGTGGGCCGACATCGGGAACCTCTACGTCGCCAGGCAGTACCGCCGCCGCGGCGTCGCGACCTGGCTGCTCGGGCGGGTCGCCGACTGGCTGCGACTGGCACACGTCGACCGCCTGCTTGATTACACCTACCTTGAGGGCCGCGACCAGACCGGCCAGGACTATGACGACCACCGGGCGTTCTTGCAGGCATCGCCGTTCACGGAACTGACCAGGACCAGGCGAGGCTGGACCCGGCTTTCGCCGCATCCGGACCTGCGCACCGCCCCGCAGTCGCGGGGCCAAGAGCAGACTGGCTAGCCGCTAGGGCGGGCCGGTCTCCAAGGGGCCAAGGCTCGAGGCGTGCAGCCCTCGCGGCCCATGGGCGGGCGGCTGCAGATGCTCGCCCCCGCGCCGCCGCTCCGGTGCCGGCGCGTACAGTCCTGCTGAGCGATATCCCCGGACCGATATCGAGGTGCCATGACCACGACCCGGCGCATGCTGGTGCTATTGCGTCCTGCCGCCCGCATCCTCACCGGATCCACTTATGCCCTGCTGGGCTTCGACGCCCTGCAGGCGCCAGGCGCGCGTGTCGACCAGGCCGCCGAAGTGCTGGCCGCCATCCGCAAGGTGGTTCCGCTGCCGGCCGACGACGAGCTGGTGGTGCGGGGGAACGCCGCCGTCCAGGTGCTCGGCGGCACGATGCTGGCGCTCGGCTGGGCCCCGCGGCTTTCCGCCCTGGCCCTGGCCGGCTCGCTGATTCCCACCACTTTCGCCGGGCACTCCTACTGGGCGGAGGAGGATCCGGTCACCCGCAAGCTGCAGCGGATCCAGTTCCACAAGAACCTGGCGATGATCGGCGGGCTGCTGTTCGCCGCGCTGGACCAGCCCTAGGACGGGGCAACGCATGGCCGCGGTTCGGCTAACCGGCCGGCCACTATCGGGGGTCGAGGGCTGACCGGACGAGGTCGCGGAGCTCGTCGTCGGTGATGACGGCCGCGTCTTCTGGCCGCAGCTGGATGGTGCCCGAGCTCGTCATGAGCTCGGGGTGGCGGGCAGTGAAGCCTGCATCGCGTCCCTGCTTCCATCCGTACATCGACACGCCGTGTTTCCACGCCGCGATATGCAGACGGCAGCTGCCCACCTTATAGGTGGGCATCTTGTACGACAGCCCGACGCCAGCGTCGGGGTAAGTAGCAAGGATCAGCCGGTGAAGCCGGTCAAACAGGGGGCGACATGCGGCGGGGATGGCGTCGATGTAGCTACTCACTGCCTCGTCCACGGCTTGCTCCCCTCGAAGTGAGTCTCCATTGTCGCCGAGGAGGTCCGAGCTGCGGCGCAAGCACACGCCAGTACGGCATTGGCGGGGGCCTGAATTACCGGGCGTGTTCGGGTTCTTGCGGTGTCCTTTCGTGCCGCGTCATGCTCGACTTGTGCGGCATGCAACGCAGGGAGACCTTGATCGTCTGGAGGCGCTGCTAACGGAGCTGCGTCGGCTCCCGCAGTTGAGGGAGCGCAACCGCGGATCTTTCTCGCGCGGATCCCGGGCGTTCCTTCACTTCCACGAGGATGCCGGCGACCTCTATGTCGACGTCAAGCTCGACGCCAGGTTCCAGCGCATGAAGGTCACCAGCGACAGGGAGCAGGCCGATTTTCTCTCACGGGTGCGGGAAGCGCTCTAGTCAGGTCGTAGCAGTCCGTCGGCTTGACGGGACTTGGTCCTTCGACGTGCTCACTCCTTGGCGGCAGTTAGGTAGGCGAATGCCCTGCGCTCCCGCCCGGCCCCGGACTCCACGAGTGGCCTTAGGTGGCTGGTGAGCTCGGCGACTTCCGCCGGGCTGAGCGCCTGATCCATGGCCTCACCGAAAGTCGGTACTAGAGCGTTGGCGGACGTGCGCATGAAACGGTCCCAGGGAACCGGTTCTTTGCGAGTTTTCACGCTGACACGCAGCTCCAGATTGATCTCGGGGAATCCCGCGTCTTGTGCATGGCGGACCAGATCGCGGTCATCGAAGTCGAGCATGGGATTAGAGTCCGCAGGCTGGATGGACCGGTACAGTGCCTTGACTCTGGCGGCCAAACCCGCGACCGCGCCGATGTCGTATCCGTAGAACCGGTCAGCGTCCAGGCGCGACATCAGCACATTGATGGGTTCGAACAAGCTCACCCGCCCACCGGGCCTCAGCACGCGGTAGAACTCTCGCATCGCCGCCGCTTTGTCCTTGACGAAGATCAGAACCGACCTGGTCGTGACTACGTCCACCGATGCGTCCGGCACGCCGGTCAGCTGATCGGCTGGGTTGAGCACGAAGCGGCACCGTTCGGCCAGGCCCTCGGCACCAGCTGCGTTACGGCAGTGATCAAGGAGATCCTGCGAGATATCGGAGAAGATGACACGCCCTGATGGCCCGAGTCGTTCTAGCGCGCCGAATCCGATGAGGCCATCGCCAGTGCCCACGTCTAGCAGCGTGTCGCCTCGGGCCAGCTGGGCCTTATCAAGGACCGTATCCCGCACCGGGTAGAGGAACTCGCTCAGATTCTTTTCCCGGTAGGGGACGTCGCCGCCGAATCGCCCATCGAGTAGCCATCGGTGCCACCGGTCGCTGCCGGTTTCAGTGGCGTGGCGCTGGCTCGGTGCCGGCGTCGAGGCCGGCACCGATGACGCGGTGGATGAGAGATGTCGTGTCAGCGCCTCACGATACGCGTCTGTGCACATGGCTCGCCTGGCAGCTCAGCGCAGTTCCTGGATGCGGATCAGGTTGCCCGCGGGGTCGCGGAAGGCGCAGTCGCGAATGCCGTAAGGCTGCTCGGTCGGCTCCTGGACGACCTCGGCGTCGCTGGCTTGCACCCGCTCGAAGGTGTCGTCGAGGTCCTTGGTGGCCAGGAGGATCCATCCGTAGGTGCCTTTGGCCATCATCTCGGCGATGGTGCGGCGCTCGTCGTCGGTTGTGCCGGGGTCGGTGGTAGGCGGCGCCAGGAGGATGGACGTGCTTGGCTGGCCAGGGGGGCCGACGGTGATCCAGCGCATCTTGCCGGATCCGACGTCGGTGCGGACCTCGAAGCCGAGGGCGTCGCGATAGAAGGCCAGGGAGGCCTCGGGGTCGTCGTGCGGAAGGAAGCTCGCGTGAATGGTGATGTCCATGCCGGTCAGGCTAGCTGCGGGTCAGTGGCCGGCGCTTCTCGATTCCTGATCGGTCTGGTCACCTGTTTCGCCAGGCACGGTGGCATCCCCGCCGTGGCACGCGCCGCCTGGACCCGGTAAGTGCTGGGTGGCATGCCGGCCAGTTCGGTGAAGCGGGTGCTGAAGGTGCCCAGCGATGAGCAGCCGACTGCGAAACAGACCTCGGTGACGCTGAGGTCGCCACGGCGCAGCAGCGCCATCGCGCGCTCGATCCGCCGGGTCATCAGGTAGCTGTACGGTGATTCGCCGTAGGCGAGCCGGAACTGGCGGCTGAGGTGCCCGGCCGACATGTGCGCGCCGCGGGCGAGTGCCTCGACGTCCAGCGGCTGCGCGTACTCCCGGTCGATCTGGTCGCGGACGCGGCGCAGCCGCGCGAGATCGCGCAGATGCTGCTCCGCGGCGGGTCTGCTGGTCACACGCAAGATCGTACGTCGCTTCGCAATCGATGCCGAACCCTGTGTCGTGGCTGAGCCCGCGGGCTTCGCCCGTGGCGCGGCATTGCTGCGGTGCCAGGAGCCCGCAGGGGGCCGTGCGGCCAGCGCGAAGCGTTGCGTAACGGCGCCTACCCCTGGCGAGTCATGGCCGCCAGGGGTAGGCACGGTGGTGGACCGCAGCGATCCCATGTGATGGCTCAGGTGCTGTCGTGCTGCGCCGCCCGGCTCAGAGCGGGTGCGGGTTCCCAGGTGAACCCGTCCGGATCGGTGAAGGGCCCGGCATCGCTGCCAATCACGAGCCGGTGCGATCCTGTGCCCTCGGGCGAGACGCCGGCGTCCTTGGCGGCGGCACGGCGCCCGTAGAGCGCCAGCTTGACGGGACTGGATGCGGTGGCAAACTCGACGTACTTGCGGCCAAAGCTCTTCGCGACCGCGAGGCCGCGGTCAACGTAGAACTGCTTGCTCACGGCCACGTCCGCGACTCCCAGCAGGAGGACGATCTGGTCGATCTGCCCGGCGGCCGGGCCGGTGTCCTTTTTCGCCGAGGTCGCGACCTTCCAGATCGTCCCATCCGGGGCTTGTACGACGCCGCCGTAGCCCCAGAACGACTTCGCGGCCGGCTTCAGCGACGTGGCGCCCGCGTCGAGGGCGGCGCCGATGAGGCCGTTGACGGTGGCTGGCTGGGACACCGTGAGTGAAAGCGTGAACCCACGGAAGCCGGTTGTCGGTGCCTCCGAGGCGCGCAGGCGCACCTGAGTGCCCAGACCGAAGGCGGCGGTGTAGAAGCGGTTGGCGGCCGTGAGGTCGGCCACGTCGAGGGTGACGAATTCGATGGAAGTCATGACGGTCACGCTAGGTGAGGCTCGGTGAGCGGCGCTTCTCGATTCCTGATCGGTTTGTCGCCCGTTCCCGCCAGCAGCTCCTTGGTCGCGTCACCCCCTGCCGGAGTGCCGGGCCCTAACGCGCGGCGTAGCTCGTCCAGGTCAGGGGTCACGATCGCGTATGGACGCACTCCCATGTGCCGCGCCACGGCCACATAGCGGACCCGCCCGTTCGGGTCTCTCCCGTCGACGTGAACGTAGTGCCGCCCAGACAAGCGTTGATCACCGTGGTCGTTCGCCGGCCTGCCCGCGCGTCAGCGATGCCCCGACGTCGACGACCACGCCGACGATCACAAGACATATGGGCACCGCAACATCCGCCCTGCCCAAGGCGAGCGTGGGTAGTACACATGGAATACGCCCACCCGGTTCCCGCGACGGCGGCAATGGCGATCCACCGGGCGGCGGGCCGGCCTAGCCGTGTGTGACTACTGCGAGTCAAAGTCGCGGCGAGGAGGGTCGCGGCAAGGCCGCAGCAGACCCAGTTGAAAATGAGGGCGGCTGTGTCCATTGGGCGTGCTCCCCTGGGAACCGTCGGGTATTTGTCGGCCCCGGCTGCTGGGGTCAGGTTATAGCGAAGATCTAGTACGGCCTATTCGGCAACATAGAGGCCTCGCTGCGAGGGCTAGCTGTTCCTGGTACTGCCGTCACCCGGTGCCGGCCAGGTCAGCGAGGCGTTCCGCCTCGCTGAAGGCCAGGTCCCATGGCAAGGAGGCGCATCTTGACAACCCCGCGCCGGAGCTAAGTAGTTTTTCAGGACCACGCCTAGCAGGACAGCCCCCAGCATGCAGGCTCCTATGGCAGTGAGCAGCCCCACCGCGGCCAGCAGGCCGATGAGCAGGACAACCAGTCCGATGACGAACACCCACGGTGCCACTCGCTGCGCTCCAGCGCCCACGACGCCGAGGAGTATCTCGCCGAGTATGGGACCCCCCAGCAGGAAAAGGATCACGGCTGCGCAAATGAGGCCCACCACGATCTCGCGGACCGAGAAGCCGAGAAACGTGCCTGCCACGACGTGACCTGCAGAATTGGTCATGACCATGACAGCATCGCCGAGCGCACGGCTGCGGAATCCCTGCCATGCGCAAAGAGACGGCAATAAGACCATTACATGTTAAATTGCCGGGCCCGCGAACTGGCCTGGGTCAAACCACTTAGTCAGCCTGGCCGGCCAGCTCGGCGCGCAGCAGCCGGGCCGCGGCGGCCATCGCCGCCAGCTTGCCGTCCGCCGACTCGCGCGGCAGGTACTTCATGCCGCAGTCGGGTGCGAGCACGATCCGCTCGGCCGGAACATACGGCAGCGCCCGCCTGACCCGCTGGACGATGACCTGGGGAGTCTCCACCGCGGTGTCGCTGAGGTCGAGCACGCCCAGGATGATCGTCTTGCCGCGGAGCGAGCCGAGTACGGCGCAGTCAAGCCCCGACTGGGCCGTCTCGATGGAGATCTGGTCAGCCGGGCAGTCGGCCAGTTCGGGCAGGAACGAGTAGCCCGACGGCCGGTCGTGGATGATCGCCGCGTAGCCGAAGCACAGGTGCACAGCCGTGGTGCCGCTGCTGCCCGCCAGCGCGCGCGTGACCGCAGCCACGCCGTACTTCTTGGCTTCTTCCGCTCGCGCCTGCAGGTACGGCTCGTCGAGCTGGACGATATCGGCCCCGGCTGCGAACAAGTCGGCGATCTCGGCGCTGACCGCGTCGGCGTAGCCGAATGCGGCCGCCTCGGTGGACTGGTAAAAATCGTTTTGTGCCTGCTGGGCCATCGTGAACGGCCCTGGGACCGTGATCTTGATCGTCTTGTCTGTCTGCGCGCGCAGGAATCGGACGTCCTCCACGCCCGCGGACGTCCGCCGCTTGATCGGGCCGACGATCCTCGGTACCGGGTTCGGATGACCGCTGCGGTCAAGCGCGGTGCCCGGATTGTCGATGTCGACGCCATCAAGGGTTGTCGCGAACGCGTTGGAATAGCTCTCCCGGCCGATCTCGCCATCGGTGATGATGTCCAGCCCGGCCTGCTCCTGGGCCCTGATCGCTAGCGCCGTGGCGTCACGTTGCGCCTGCTCAAGGAAGCGTGGCTCGACACGCCACAGCTCGCGGGCCCTGACCCTGGGCGGGAACCTGCCCGCCAGCCGTTCCCGGTCTATAAGCCAGTCTGGCTGCGGGTAGCTGCCGACAAGCGAGGTCGGAAAGAGCACGGAGGCCTCCGGGTACGCGCTGCGTTTCCGGCCCAGTATGCCGTCAGTTGCACGAGTTCCGCGCGGTGCGGCAGGCTGATGCTGCCCTTTGCAGGCTTCCTTCATTCGGAGGGAACGTGGCAGTCCTAGCTGACGTCCTCGATGATTTCGCGGCCGAGGGGGCCGACCTGGATGAGCTGGTGTCCCGACTCGAGCCGGACCAGTGGCACGCGGCCACGCCGGCGCCGGGCTGGACCATCGTGCATCAGATCGGCCACCTCGAGTCGTCTAACCGGCTCACTGCGCTCGCAGTGACCGATCCGACGGCCTTCATCGCCAGGCGAGACTCGATGGCAGCGGATTTTGATGCCAACATCGATGCGACAGCCTCGGCTTATCTCTCGCAGCCGCCGGCCGCGCTCCTGGCCGACTGGCGCTCCGCCCGCGCCGACATGCTGGCCGCACTCGCCTCGGTACCTGCGGGGGAGCGGGTGCCATGGATGGTTGTGCCGATGTCACCCGCGGGGTTGGCAAGTACCGGCCTGATGGAGCTGGTAGGGCACGGTCAGGACATCCGCGATGCGGTCGGAGCGGACTGGCCGGCAACCGACAGGATCAGGCATCTGGTCTGGCTTGGCGTCCGGACTAGGGACTTCGCCTTCACGAACAACGGCCTGACGCCACCAGGCGCCGAATTCCGGGTCGAGCTCACAGCGCCGAGCGGAGAACTGTGGGCATTCGGGCCGCCCGATGCCGTCGAGCGCGTCGCCGGGCCGGCCGCCGACTTCTGCCTGCTGGTCACCCGTCGTCGGCATCGCGCGGATCTTCGGCTAACGGCCGATGGCGCCGACGCCGACCGCTGGCTGGACATTGCCCAGGCTTATGCCGGGCCGCCGTCAGCTGGCAGGCAGCCTGGCCAGTTTCCGCGGTCAGCCTGACCGCGACCGGGGTGACTTCCTCGATCCGCTTCGCCACTCACCGGAAAGTCTCACCTGACCCAGCTCGGTGTGCGGGCAGCATCCGGGCGTGGGCAGCCATCTTTCAGCGCACCGTTCTGGAGACGCCCTGGGCGCGGCTGTGCCTTGATCGCCGCAGGTGCCATGCTGTGCTTGATGGGCTCCGGCGCCGCGTGGTAACGCCGGAGCAGCGAATCCCGACGCCGATCCCGGTCCATCGCCGTGTGCTGGCCTGAGGACCGACATGTGCTTCTCCCCGCAGGCTGACCTGGTGGGTGGCGTAGTGATCGGCGCGATCGGCATCGACGCCGTCCGCCACGTCCGCCAGCGCCGCGAGCTGATCGCGCTGGCGTGGCTTCCCCTGCTGCTGGGCGCCCACCAGTTCATCGAGGCTGTCGTCTGGCTGTGGCTCCAGGGCCATGTGCCGCGCGGCGCCGGCCGTCTCGCGCTATGGGCCTACCTGCTGATCGCCCTGGTTGCGCTGCCCGTGCTCGTCCCCATCGCCGTCATCACGCTGGAGCCGACGAGACACCGGAAGCTGATGATGACGCCGTTCGCGGTGCTCGGCACCGTGACGGCCGCGGTGCTGCTCACCGCGATGATCAGCGGACCCATCGCAGCCAGGCTCGCCCCCTACCACCTCGCCTACAGCGTCCGGCTGCACGACGGTTTCCTGATCACCGCCGCATACGTCATCGCGGTGTGCGGGCCGCTGCTGCTATCGGGTTACCGTCACGTCACGATCTTCGGCATCGTCAACCTGGTCGCCGTCGTCATCATTGCCCGCCTAACGGCCTCCGGGTTCGCATCCGTATGGTGCGGGTGGGCCGCGGCGTCCAGCGGTGCCATTGCGCTGCACCTTCGCTACGCCAAACCCCATCGCCAGCATTCTCGCCCCGGCGCCAGCCGGCTCCTGCCCCAGGGCTGAGCGATCCGGCGAACCGGCATCACCGCGACCCAGGGCCATCCCCAGGACACAGCCAGTTCCCGCGGTCAGCCTGACCGCGACCGGGTGACTTCCTCGATCCGCTTGGCGAGGAATCGCTGCTCGGGTTCGGTGGCGGAGAGCTCGAGCGCCTGCCGGTAGCTCTCCGCCGCCTCGTCCATCCGGCCGAGGCGGCGAAGGAAGTCCGCTCGGGTCGCGGCGAGCAGGTGGTAGCCGGTCAGTCGCCCGCCCGCGCCCAGCTCATCAACGATTGCGAGGCCGACTGCCGGGCCGTCCGCCATGGCGATCGCGACAGCGCGGTTCAGTTCCACTACTGCGGACGGGACTATCTCGCGCAGCTTCCCGTACAGCAGGGCGATCCGCGCCCAGTCTGTGTCGGCGGCGTCGGCCGCGCTGGCGTGACAGGCTGCGATAGCCGCCTGAAGCTGATACTGCCCGGCCCGTCGATGCCGGAGCGCGGCTTCAAGCAGCCCGATGCCCTCGCCGATCTCGCCGGTGTCCCAGCGGCTCCGGTCCTGCTCGTCCAGGGTGACAACGTCGCCGGCGTCGTCAAGCCGAGCGGGCCGGCGAGCGTCCGTCAGCAGCATCAGAGCGAGCAGTCCGCTGGCTTCGGGCTCGGCAGGCATGAGCTTGGTAAGCACCCGGGCTAGCCGGATCGCTTCGGTGCAAAGATCGCGACGGACCAGGCCCGTTCCCGCCGTGGCCGAGTAACCCTCGTTAAACAGCAGGTAGAGAACGGCGAGCACCCCGCTCATCCGGTCCGGGAGCAGGTGCGCAGGTGGCACCCGATAGGGGATGCCGGCATCACGGATCTTGTTTTTGGCGCGCACGAGTCGTTTGGCCATCGTGGGCTCAGGAACCAGGAACGCGCGAGCTATCTCCGCGGTCGTCAGGCCGGCTAGCGTCCGCAGCGTCAGCGCGACCCGCGCCTCCAGTGACAGCGCCGGGTGGCAGCAAGTGAAGATGAGCCGCAGCCGGTCGTCGGTCACGCCGCTGTCGCCGGTGTCGGCCGGCTCGGCGGGCGTGGCCAGCATCGCGACCTCCTTCAGCTTGGCGGCCTCGGTCTTGCTCCGGCGCAGCTTGTCCAGCGCCCGGTTGCGCGCGGTCGTGGTGAGCCACGCTCCTGGCCGGTCGGGGACCCCGTCGGCGGGCCACCGCGCCAGTGCCGTGGCGAATGCATCCTGGGTGCATTCTTCGGCCAGGTCCCAGTCGCCGGTCACCCTGATCAGGCTGGCGACTATCCGACCCCACTCATGCTGGAAGGCATCAGTGACGGCAGTTTCGACGTCTGTCACGGACCTGAAAGTCCTCCGGATTCGCTAGCTGCGCAGGATCGGCCGGACTTCGACCCGGCCGCCATTCTGGGCGACGGGGTGCCGCGAGGCGACGTAGACCGCCTCGTCCAGGTCGGCGACGTCGATCACGTCATAGCCGATGATCTGCTCCTTGGTCTCCGCGAACGGTCCGTCGGACAGCAGCACCTCGCCGTCGTCAACGGCGATCGTCGTCGCGGTGCTGGCCGGCTGGAGCTGAGCGCCGCCCATGAGCTTGACACCGCGGGCGGTCATCTCCCGGTGCCAGGGCATCCAGCAGGGCTCATCGGACTCCGCCGGGGTCGGTGCTGGAGCAGGATCGGCAGCCTCGCTGTCGGTAGGGTCCTCGGTAGCGAGCATCAGCAGCATGTACTGCATGGCTGTTCCTCCACTCGGTTCTCGGTCGTCACCTGGACGACGATCGGCGGAGCCCGGCGTGGACGCCCGTAGCGGAATTCTCTCGGCGGGCTGTCCAGCCGAGGGTAGCTTGCCTCGCGCGGCGATTCCTAGGGGCCAGGTGGCCAAGCCGCTCCCGCGGATCCGACCCGTCACGTCGTGACCCTGCTCGCCATCCCTGCCTGCTGAAGGATTCCGGGAATGGCGTGCTCGGCACCGATCGCCATCACGTGCACTCCGGCCACTCCAGGCACCCCGGTGAGCGCCGCGATGAGCTCGCTGCACAACTTCTCGCCCTCGGCCCTGACATGCTCGGGTCCCGCGGCGAGCAGGCGGCGGGACACCGCTTCGGGGATGTACACGCCAGGTATCCGGGCCAGGTGCGCCAGTGCACGGGCCGACCGCACCGGGCCGACACCTGCCAGAATGTGGCAGCGCTCGGTCAGGCCGAGGTCTTGCAGCTGTCGCATCCAGGCGGCGAAGGCCGGCACGTCGAAGACGAACTGAGTCTGGACGAACTGCGCCCCGGCGTCGACCTTTGCCGCCAGCCGCCGGACCGCGGCATCCGGGCTGGTCGCCCCGTCGGCTTGCGCCGGTCCCGGCGGGTTCTCTACGGCGCCGAGCAGCCAGCTTGGCGGCGGCTTCAGCGCGCCGCCGGACATCAGCGTGCCCTCGTCGCGCATTGCCATGGCTACCCGCAGCAGCTGCGTGCTGTCCAGGTCGAACACCGGCTTGGCGTCGGCGTGGTCGCCATGTCTCGGGTGGTCGCCGGTCATGATCAGCACGTTCGGCACACCGAGCGCGGAGGCCGACAGCAGTTCCGATTGCAGTGCTATCCGGTTCCGGTCCCTGCAGGTGAGCTGCATGATGGGCTCGACGCCGGCCCTGGCCGCGGCCAGGCTGCCAGCCAGGCTCGATAGCCGGACGGCCGCGCTCTGGTTGTCGGTGATGTTGACGGCGTCGACCCAGTCGCGAAGGGCGCCCGCCTTGTCGACGACGGGGGAGAGGTCGGCTCCGCGCGGCGGCCCGATCTCGGCCGTGACAGCGAATTGCCCGGCGGCCAGGCGGCCCCGGAAACTGCCCTGGGTCGCCGGGCCGGCCTGTCCCGATTCGGCGGTGGCGTGCTGCCCGTCCGGTTTGCCCGTCATGCCGCTCAACTTATCCTGACCGGCTGCCAACGGAAGCGGCTGGCTGCCAACGGAAGCGGCTGGTCAGCGCACGGTGCCGGCCAGTTCGGTCCCGGTGGACTCGGCGGTCCCGGTGGAATCGGCGGCCCCGGTAAGTCCGGTCGGCCCGGTGGCAGTAAGCCCCGGCCCGGCGTCGGTGGCATGGGCGCCGGCGAACTGCGGCGGGCCTGCCAGGGCGGTGCTGACTTGGCGGCGCGCGACCGTCAGTTGTCCCAGCCCGCCGATGGCGGCAATGATCTGTCCGGTAAGCCCGGCGAGCGCCGAGATCGACTCGGCCATGCCGATCGTGATGACATCCGCGAGCATGGCGGGCGTGACGTCCTGCACCGCGCCGATCACCTGAACCCTGGCGCCGGTCTCTCGCGCCTGCGCTGAGAGCTGGCGCGCGTCACTCGACTGCGTATCACCGAGTATGAGCACCAGGTCGCTGCCGGTGGCCACCGCCCGGACGCTCGCGACCCTGTCCGATGCCGCGTAGCACAGGCTGGCCGTCCCGGTGCCCTGGGCGGCCGGGAAGCGCGAGCGCAGCGCGCCCGCGACGCTTTCCGCGACCTCGACCGGCATGCCCGGCTGGAGCATGTAGGAGATACGCTGCGCATCGGTCACGTTCAGTGCCGACGTACCGGCCGCGGTCTCGACAAGTGTGACGCGCCCGGCAGCCCGGCCGGCGATGGATGCCGTGCCCGCGGCGTCGCGCTGGCCGATCAGCACCAGGTGCTGGCCTCTGCTGGCGAGCCGCCCGGCAATCTCCTGCGCTGTGGCTATCAGCGGGCACGTCCCGTCGACGACGGTCAGGCCACGCTCGGCGGCTTCTGCCCTGGTTTCCGCGCTCACCCCGTGCGCGGGGAACACAACGACGTCGCCTTCCTCGGTGTCCGCCAGCGAGGTGATCTGCTCGGCACCAAGACCGGCGACCTCGGCGGCCGCCTCGGGCGGGAGCGTCAGCGGCCCGAGCAGGTGTACCGCGACGCCGCTGTCCGCGTGCTCAGCAGCGGCCTGCCTGCTGCTGTTCGCAGCGAGCAGGGCGCCCGCGCACCACGGACTGCCAGCGGCCAGCAGCACCCGGTTCCCTGCGATCGCCGCCCACTCCTCGACCGCGGCCCTGGCAAAGCTCGCTGCCAGCCTGTCCCCGGTGGCGGCAACTGCGGCGATGGCGGCCGTCATGCCGTCCTGCTGCGGGCAGGTGGCCAGGTACATGATGGCATCGCCGCCTGCGAGCGGGTCAGTAGGCCGCGGCACCGGCGCGTGTCGCACCTGGCGGCCCCTGCGCAGGAGCGATCCGGCGATCAGGGGCGCGGACGGACAGCTGAGCAGTCCGTGTAGCTCGTCGCCAACCAGCGTCGGCACCAGCACCTCGCCCCGCTGGACGCGAACGCCTGGCGCTTCTATCTCCCGTACGACCGGAGTATGCGCCCCCGTGGACCCTCCGTTTCCTACTGCCCTGCTCATGCGCTCCGATACCCCCCAGCTTGCGCAGCCTGACGATGCGCGGCCGGCGCACACCCCGCCACGCCCAGGCTCTACTCGGTCTTCCCTGTGCCAACCCGGCTTTGTACCTGCTGCAGGCCAAGCTTCGGTCAGCCGCCGCGGGCCCGGCCTCGGTCAGCCGCCGCGGCCAGGCCTCGGTCAGCCGCCGCGGGCCAGGCCTCGGTCAGCCGCCGCGGGCCAGGCCTCGGTCAGCCGCCGCGGGCCAGGCCTCGGTCAGCCGCCGCGGACCGCCCAATCAAGCCTCGGTCAGCCGCCGCGGACCGCCCAATCAACCCTCGCGAAGCTGCCGCGGACCGCCCAGCCGAACCCAGCGAAGCCGCCCGGGCCTCCCTAACCGCCGGTTTCATGATCCAGGGCGGAAAAAACGTCCCGAATGCCCACCCAAGCGCTGCCCGCGAAGCCGCCCGTGCCCGGCCGCCCCGGTCGCCCGCCCCGCCCCGCGGCCCGGCCTAGCTTTTTTCCATGATCCAGTAGCGTTCGGGGTCTGGCAGGCCCCAAACGCTACGTCAAAACGGGCCGGACGCATGAGCTCGGCGGTCGAGTTATCAGCTAGGAATAGTCGACATATTCGTGCAGGCTAGATACGATTTCCTGGTCGTAATGTCAGGCTGATAGGGGATATAGCTTCCATGTCGAAGACTGATGAGTTCCTCGAGAACAACCGCCGCTATGCCCAGTCCTTCAATGGGCCGCTGCCGTTGCCGCCGTCGGCCGGAGTCGCCGTCGTGGCGTGCATGGACGCGCGCCTAAACGTGTACGGCATCCTTGGCCTGGCCGAGGGGCAGGCACATGTGATTCGCAATGCGGGCGGTGTTGTCACCGATGACGAGATCCGCTCTCTGGCCATCAGCCAGCGACTGCTCGGGACCAGGGAGATCATCCTCATCCATCACACCGACTGTGGCATGCTCACGTTCACCGATGACGGGTTCAAGGCCACCATCCAGGCCGAGACTGGCATCAAGCCGGCCTGGGCGGCTGAGGCGTTCTCGGACCTCGACGCGGACGTCAGGCAGTCGATCAAGCGGATACAGGCCAGCCCGTTCATTCCGCACACGGACTCCGTGCGCGGCTTTGTCTTCGACGTGGCGACCGGCCTGCTGAACGAGGTGCAGTAACGGAGCAGCCGGAACGCCGGCCCGCGATTACGGCTCCGGGTTGTCGCCGCGGCCCTGCTGCTCGGCCAGGAATCGCTCGAACTGTGCGCCAAGCTCCTCGGCGGTCGGCATCGGCTCGGCGTTATCCGCGAGCATGTTCTCGCGGTCCGCGGTGAACGCGTCGTATTGCTGTTCGAGTGCCTGAACTACCTCGGCGACCTCGGCTGATCCTTCTACCTGCCTGGCGATTTCAAGGTCGGTACGCCTGGCTGACTCGCGCAGCGCATCGGCGGGCAGTACCAGGCCGGTAACCCGCTGGACCGACTCCAGCAGGGTGACCGCCGCCGCCGGGTAGGCGGCCTGAGCCAGGTAGTGCGGCACGTGCACAGCGAACCCGATCGCCGCCTTGTCGTCCGCGCCCAGGCGGTACTCGAGCAGTGCGGCAGCGCTACCGGGTACCTGAAGCTTGTCCACCAGCGGCCGGTAGCCCTCGATCAGCTCGGGCTGAGTGGCGTGCGCGGTCACTCCGAGCTGGCGGGTGTGCGGCACGCCCATCGGTATTCCGTGGAACCCAACCGCGAGCCGAACGCCGAGCCTGTCCGACAGCTGCATGACGGCGTCGATAAACCTGTCCCACTCACGGTCTGGCTCCAGGCCCGCCAGCAGCAGGAACTGGGTCCCCTCGGCGTCATGCAGCAAGGACAGCGACAGCTCGGGCCCGTCGTAGTCCTCCCAGTGATCCTTTGAGAAGGTCATGACCGGTCGGCGCGACCGGTAGTCGAGCAGCGAATCGATGTCGAAGCTGGCTATCGGCTGATGCTCGAGCGTACTTGTCAGGTGCGCAGCAAGCAGCCGTCCGGCGGCGCCGGCATCGATGAAGCCGTCGAGGTAATAGAGCATGGCCAGGTCGCGATCTGGCGTGGGCGCGCCGGGGTCCACCTCATAGAGGTCAGCCGGATTACGCGACACGTCTGAGCCTTTCTCGTTGCCTTCAGAATCAGTCTTACCAGCGCTGAAGCACTGGTGGTTAATCCCGCAGGTCGCAAAGCCGGGCAGGGCGGGCGCGGCGGCCGATGCCGCGCCTGGCCCGGCGGATGCGGCGGCTCGGTTACCGGCCCGAGTTCAGCTGCTTCCAGCGCGCTAGCAGGCCGGTCATCTCCTCGCTGATGAACTCGAAGTAATGCACCGTGTCCAGTATGCGCAGGCCGGCCGGGGAGTCAGCGCCCAGAACCCGGACTCCGTCCCGCAGTTCTTCCGCCCAGCGGATGAACTGCCGATCGCGGAGCGCGACTATGTCCTGCCACACGGACACGGACATCCGGTAGTGCTGGCGGCGTGAGCCCGGTTCTCCCTCGGCTACCACGAGCCCGACCTGGACCAGGTACCGCGCGCCGCCAGAGACCGAAGCCGGACTGGCCTGCAGCAAGTCAGCCAGCTGGGCCGCGGTCATGCTGCTGGAGTCGGCCGTAAGCAGGGCGACGAAGATCCGGGCCGGGGTGCGCGGAAACCCTGCCTGCGTGAGCAGCGCGGTAAATCGCTCGATGAACTGCCGCACGGCCGCCGGATCACGATGCGCTTGCGTGCTGTCGGCTGGCTTGGCCGACGGCTGCGGCGGCGGCTGTGCGCTGGCGGCCAGCTTGGCCGCAGGCTCGGGCCGCGGCTGTGCGCTGGCGGCCAGCTTGGCCGCAGGCTCGGGCCGCGGCTGTGCGCTGGCGGCCAGCTTGGCCGTCGGCTCCGTCCTTGCATGCGCGCCGTCGGCTGGCCCATCTCCGGCGGCCGACCGGGACACTGGCTCGGTTTCCTGGTTGCTGCGTTGCGTTGCGGACACGAGTTCGGCGGAGCACCCCGTTCCTTATTTTCAGGATTTTATGAATTTAGTGTATCGTATCGCGCTGTGGACGCTATCGAAGTCTCTGGCCTGCGTAAGTCCTTCGGTAGGACCGTCGCGCTTGATGGTCTGGACCTGACTGTCGCGGTTGGCGAGGTGCACGGCTTCCTTGGGCCCAACGGCGCAGGCAAGACCACCACAATCCGGATCCTGCTCGGGCTGCTGCGATCTGACGGCGGCACCGCCCGGCTGCTCGGTGGCGACCCGTGGAGCGAGGCGGTCGCACTGCACCGCAGGCTCGCCTATGTGCCGGGCGACGTGACGTTGTGGCCGAACCTGACCGGCGGGGAGGTCATCGACCTGCTCGGAAGGCTCCGCGGCGGGCTGGATACCAAACGGCGCAATGAGCTGCTCGAGCGCTTCGACCTGGACCCGGCCAAAAAGGCACGGGCGTACTCCAAGGGGAACCGGCAGAAGGTTGCGCTCGTAGCCGCGCTCGCCTCGGACGCCGAGTTGCTGATGCTGGATGAGCCGACGGCGGGCCTGGACCCGCTGATGGAGGCGGTGTTCCGCGACTGCGCGGAGGAAGAGCGATCGCGCGGCCGCACTGTTCTGCTTTCCAGCCACATCCTTTCCGAGGTCGAGGCACTGTGCGACCGGGTGACGATCATCAGGACCGGCCGGACGGTCGAGACCGGGACGCTCACCGAGTTGCGGCACCTGACGAGGACGTCGATCTCCGCCGAGCTGGCAGGCTCGGCGGCAGGACTGGACCAGGTACCTGGCGTTCACGATCTGGTGGTGGATCCAGGCCGCGATGGCGGCAGCAGAGTGCGCTGCGAGGTGGACTCCGACCGGCTCGACGAATTGCTGCGAAAGCTCGTCCCGGCGGGGGTGCGCACGCTGGTGAGCCAGCCGCCCACGCTTGAGGAGCTGTTTCTGCGGCACTACGCCGCCGACGACGGGAGCCTGGTGGCAACCGGGCACGACGGGCCGGTGCGGGCGTGAGCACGGTAACGGCGCCAGTGGCCGGGCGGCCGGGTGCTGGCAGCGGGGTCGCGGCGGCCTCGGGTGTGGCCAGTTCGCTTGCGGGAGCGCGCGAGCTGGCCCGGCTGGCCTTCCGCCGGGACCGGATCCTGCTGGTGGTCTGGGTTTATGCGCTGACCGTCACGATCGGCGCGTCCGGAGGCTACGGACTCAAGGAGTTCTACAAGACACCCGCGAGCCGGGCTGCGGTGGCGGCGAGCGTCTACCATGACGAGGCGCTGTCGTTCCTCTACGGCCAGCTGCACGGCAGCTCGCTGGGGGCGATCGCGGCTTGGCGCTATCTGGCCTTCGCCGCTCTTGGGACCGGGCTGATGAGCATCTTCCTGGTGATCAGGCACACCAGGGCCGACGAAGAGACCGGCAGGCTCGAGCTCATCGGCTCGACAGTTGTCGGCCGCCACGCACCCCTCACCGTCGCGGTGGCGGTGGCCTCGGCAGCCAACCTGGCCCTGTTCGTGCTCACCTCCGCGGTACTGGCCGCCAGCGGCCTGCCGCTGGCCGGCGCGATTGCGTTCGCGGGCGCCGAGACGTCCTGCGGCCTGGTGTTCGCCGGGCTGGCTGCGATCGCGGCACAGGTCAGCGGTACGGCGCGCGGCGCGCGCGGGATGGCCATCGCGGCGCTCGGCCTGGCCTACCTGCTGCGCGGCGTCGGCGACTCGGGCGCTAGCCACGGCCTGACCTGGCTCACCTGGCTATCGCCCATCGGCTGGGCCGAGTTGGTCCGCCCGTTCACGGCGGACCGCTGGTGGGTGCTCGCGGCGCCGGCGGCGGCCACCGTGATCGGAATCGCGGCGGCGTTCGTGCTCGCGGCCTACCGGGATCAGGGATCTGGCCTCCTGCAGCCACGTCCGGGGTCGAGCGCCGGCGGCCCGCTGCTGGCTGGCCCGGTCGGCCTTAGCTGGCGGCTGCAGCGCGGCGCCCTGGCGGGCTGGGCGGCAGGGTTCCTGGCCGGCGGCCTGGCGATCGGAGTCGTAGCGAACGGGATCGGGCAGCTTATCGGCACCAGCAAGGCGCTTGATAAGGCGCTTTTCAAGATCGGCGGGCAGGCGGCGCTGACCAACGCGTACCTGGCGGCCTGCATGAGCCTGCTCGGCTTGATAGCCGCCTGCTACGCCGTATCGGTGGTGCTTGCGCTCAGATCGGAAGAGACCGACGGTCAGAGCGAGCTCGTCCTGGCCGGACCAATCAGCAGGCTGCGATGGGGCGGCAGCCATCTGCTCGTTGTCACCGCCGGGACAGTGGCCGTGCTCGTCCTCGGCGGCCTCGGCATGGCGCTTGGGTTCGGGATCGCGAGCTCGAGCCTGAGCACGCAGCTGCCAAGGCTGCTGGGCGCGTCCCTCGTGCAAGTCCCGGCGGCACTGCTTGTGGCCGGAGTCGCGGCTGCGCTCGTCGGCTTGCTGCCCAGGTGGAGCGGACCGGTCGTGTGGACTGCGCTCGGGCTGTGCGGATTCATCGCGATAATCGGGCCTGCCTTCAACCTGTCGCAGTCTGTGCTGGACATCTCGCCGTTCACGCACGTGCCGAAGCTGCCAGGCGGAGTACTGACGGCGACGCCGCTGATCTGGCTCAGCGTCACGACCCTCGCGCTGGCAACGGCGGGACTGGCCGGGCTACGCCAGCGGGATATCGGCTGACCCGCTGCGGCCGTCGCCGACTGCGGTGACCGCGTCCGGAATATCGCTGATCACCGCCTCGGGCGGGCGGCGCCCCCGTAGGAGAGCCGCCCGACCTGTGCCTTGTCGCTGGAGGAGACGCGGCCTGTCGCCGGCGCGGGAGGAGGACGCGCCGATCGACCCCAGCGATTATGAGCCCATTGGGTCGGCTAGATACAGGCGTAACGATCGGCAGATTCACCGGCAGTACTGCCGGTAGGGGCGCCGCAGGCAGGGCGGCGGGGAGCGCACCGTGGTTCAATCGTCGGTGTAAGGGTGAATCGTTCGGTATAAGAACAGTCTCGCTCGGTAATCACGGTTATCTGAAGGCAGGTGTGATAGCTATGTCAGTCGGCTCGCCCGAGGGTTTCGGGGAGCTGATACGCCGCCGCAGGGCCCTGGTCGGGCTGACGCAGGAGGCACTCGCCGAGCGCACCGGGCTGAGCGTCCGCGCGATCTGCGACATCGAGCGGGGTTACACCGCACGCCCGCGCCGCAGCTCCGTGGTTCTGCTGTCGGACGTGCTTGGGCTGGCCGGATCGGGCTCGGTTGACCAGCGGCTCAATACCGGTGCAGACGCGATGGATGCGCCGGCGCCGCCAGCCGAGCTAGCGGACACGAGCGTCGCGGGCAGCAGGCAACCCGGATCGGTGGTGCCGCGTCAGTTGCCGGCGGCCGTCAGGCACTTTGTCGGCCGGACTTGTGAGCTACAGGCACTTGACGAGCTGCTGGGCCAGGTAGCGGGCGAGAAGGACACGGCCGTGATCGCCGTGATCGGCGGGAGCGCGGGAGTAGGCAAGACGACACTCGCTGTGCACTGGGCGCACCGGGCCGCCGAGCATTTCCCCGACGGACAGCTCTACCTGAACCTGCGGGGCTTCGATCGGTCCGGCACCATGGTGACCTCGGCCGAGGCAGTGCGGCGCCTCCTCGATGCCCTGCAGGTGCCAGCCGCCCTGATCCCCGCGAACCTGGAGGCGCAGGCCGACTTGTACCGCAGCCTGATGGCAGGCAAGCGAATGCTCGTCGTGCTGGACAACGCCCGCGATGATGAGCAGGTGCGACCGCTGCTGCCGGGTACGCCAGGCTGCCTGGCCGTGGTGACCAGCCGCACTCAGCTGGTGGGTCTGGTCGCGTCACATGATGCCCTGTCGCTGACGCTTGGCCCGCTGGCCAGCGCGGAGGCGCGCGAGTTGCTCGCAAGCCGGCTCGGATCGGATCGGGTCAGGAATGAGTCGGCGGCGGTCGACAAGGTCATCGCATTGTGCGCCCGGCTGCCACTCGCGCTCGCGATCGTCGCAGCGCGGGTCGTACTGGGCCCGCCTGACCTGATCACGTCCCTGACGCATGAGCTTGAGGACGCGCGATCCCGGCTAGCCGCGCTGGATGCCGGCGACCTGAATCTCAGCGCGCGGACGGTCTTCTCGTGGTCCTACCAGTGCCTCAGCGAACCCGCGGCCAGGATGTTCCGCCTCCTCGGTCTTCATCCGGGGCCCGACATCAGCGGCCCGGCAGCTGCCAGCCTGGCGAACGTCAGCCTGGACCAGGCGCGCACGGTCCTGCAGGAGCTCGCTCGCGCGAATCTGGTTTCCGAGCACCCGTGCGGCCGGTACGCATTCCATGACCTGCTGCACGGCTACGCGCGCGATCTTGCTCACGCCACCGACAGCGAGCGCGACCGGCGCCTGGCCTTTCAGCGCGCGCTCGACCACTACTTGTACTCAGCTGGCGCGGCCGCGCAGGTGCTCCACCCGAGTCATGACCCGGATGCCATGCCGCCCCCGCAGGCCGGCGTGATCGAGCAGAGTTTCAGCGGCCCTGAGCCGGCGATCGCCTGGTTCGAGGCCGAGCGGCAGGTCATGGTGGCAATGATCGGCCAGGCCGTGACTGCCGACTTCGACGCGCAGGTGGTCCGGTTTGCCGGGAGCCTCTCAGGATTCCTGAACCGAGGCGGTTACCTGGCCGATCTGGCGGCCACCCAGCAGGCCGCGCTCACCGCCGCCGAGCGAGCCGGGGACGGGCGGGGCCAGGCGCGGGCCTACCGGATGCTCGGCCAGGTCAGCACGAAGGTTGGCGATTTCGACCAAGCCCGGCAGCAATTCGGGTACGCCCTCGAGCTGGAACGCCGGTTCGGCAATAGCAAAAGCCAGGGCCGCGCACTCTGCAGCATCGGTTTCGCGCTGATCCAGCAAGGCAGCTTCGCGGCGGCGCTCGCCGAGTGCCGTCGAGCTCTCGAGTTGTTCGAGGCCGGTGACGACCGCTGTGGACAAGCCGCGATCCAGAACAACATCGCCTGGTGCCTGTCTCAGCTGGGCAGCCATGAGCAGGCGGCGGCGCACAGTAGGCGATCCATCGGCCTATTTCACGAACTCGAGGATCTCTATGGGGAGTCCAGCGCCTGGGACACGCTTGGCGTGACGCAATATTGTCGCGGGGATTACGCCGCAGCAGCGCAGAGCTATCGGATCGCGATCCGGCTTGCGGTCGAGTCCAGCGACCGGGCTCGTCTGGCCGAGAGCCTGAACCGCCTTGGCGACGTCCACAACGAGACCGGTAACCTGCGCGATGCCCGAGACGCCTGGAGCAGCGCGCTGGAGATTCTCGAGGATCTGCCGGGCCCGGGGGCTGACCAGGTCCGAGGCAAGCTGGAGAACCTCGTGGCCGGGCTGCGCCCGCGCGACATCGGCTGACAACGGTGCGCAGTTCCCGCCCGCTGTCCCGCGCGGCCGTGGCGATCGCCGGCGTTAGCGCGTGACGAGGTCACCGGGCATCATCCGGCGGGCTGCCTCGTCATGGCGTCATGGGTGGATCGTCTTGTGTTCAGCCAGCATCTGCACGTACTGCTCGATCTTCCTGGCCCTGGTCTCCGGCCGTTTGACCACATGTATGCGGTACAGGATCGCGTATCTGTTGACGTTGCTGATCGTCTCGAAAAAGTCGCTGGCTGCCTTGTTCGCGTCCAGTGCCTGCCGCAGGTCGTCGGGGACTGCCGCATTGCGCTGGCTCGCGTACGCCCGCTCCCAGCGCCCGTCGGCCTTTGCCTTGTCCACCTCCCGCTGGCCGGCGGGCCGCATCCGGCCGGCCGTGATCAGGCTCTCGGCCTTCTCGGTATTGATCTGTGACCAATTGCTGCCAGGCTTGCGCGGGGTGAAGCGCTTCAGCCAGTAGCCGTCATCGAGTCGGCCGATCTGACCGTCGATCCAGCCAAAGCACAGCGCGACATCCAGCGCCTCGTCGAACGTTACAGTCGGCTCGGGAGCGCCCTTCTTAGCGAACTTGAGCCATACGCCCGCGGACGTCGCCACATGCTCGGCGAGCCACTCATGCCAGGCCGTCATGGAGCGGAACGCGAGGACCGGAAGTTCACCTAGCTCCATTTCGCCAGTGAATCACGGCGAGCCGTCAGTTGGCCGGTACCCGCGGAGCAGGTCCTGCACGTGTGCCTGCGCCCGCGCCTCGGTGGTTCCGGCCTCGGCCAGGATGACCGCGGCAGGCGAGTCCGGGTTCCGGTACATGCCGATGAGCAGGTGCTCGGTGCCGATGTAGTTGTGCCCGAGTTCCAGCGCAACCGCGAGCGCGTCGCGGAGCACCTGCTGGCCGTCCGGCGTGAGGTCTCTCACTGCCGCCCTGGCCAGCTCGGCACTGCCGACGCCATCGTCGCCGGCCGGGGCGGTGCCGCCGCCGGCAGCGCGCGCCTCGCCGCCCGCAATCCCGATGGCGGACCGAACCCTTTCCTCGCCGACGTTCATCGCCAGGAGGACCTTGGCCGCGACCCCCTCTGGCTCGGCGAACACGGCAAGTAGGACGTGCGCCGAACTGACCGGTGCCGGGCCGTCCGCGCGGGCGTACCGCATGGCTGCGGCCAGGACGCTGAGTGCCCTGGCAGTGAAACGCTCGAGCGTAGGGTTCGCGGCGGCGGCAATGATCTGATCGGCCAGGGTAGTAGCGAACCGCTTGTGCACCGCCTGCTTAGTGACGCCGAGCGCCTTGCTGATTTCCGACCAGGTTCGGCCCGCGTGGCGGCAGCGGTCGACGAAATGCCCGAGTAGGGCGTCGCTGGTCTCCTCGAGCTGGGCGACCGTGGCCGCGGCGGTCACTAGCTGATCGAGCGCGCTGTCCGAGCGGCTGTCTTGGCGGACGGTGTCTATCAGTTCCTGAAGGCTAGGCGGAGGCGTCATAGGTCAACCATAGGTTGACGGCCGAGCAGCGTCAACTCCAGGTTGACCGCGTGTTGTGCCGCAGGCGGAGGCTCCGTCCGGTACTGGTCCCCGCGGGAGGCATACTGCCTAAATGGGCACAGCGGATCTGAGTCACGGGCGCCGGATGCTGGTGCTGGCGATCTGCTGCATGAGTCTGTTCATCGTCGGCCTGGACGTCACGGTGGTCAACGTGGCCCTGCCCTCGATCGGGCGCGAATTGCATGCGGGCGTATCCGGCCTGCAGTGGATCATCGACGCGTACACGCTGGTGCTAGCCAGCCTGCTCATGCTGTCCGGATCGACGGCGGACCGGATCGGCAGGCGCCGGACGTTTCAGACTGGGCTGGCCATCTTCACCCTGGGGTCGCTGCTGTGCAGCCTCGCGCCTGGCCTTGGCTGGCTGGTTGCGTTCCGGGCGGTGCAGGCAGTCGGCGGGTCGATGCTCAATCCGGTGGCGATGTCCATCATCACCAACACGTTCATTCGTCCGGCCGAGCGAGCGCGCGCGATCGGCATCTGGGGCGGCGTGATCGGCCTCAGCATGGCCCTCGGCCCGCTCGCTGGTGGCCTGCTGGTCGAGTCGGTCGGCTGGCGCGGCATCTTCTGGGTGAACATTCCCATCGGCATCGCGGCAATCGTGCTGACTGCGCTGTTCGTGCCGGAGTCCAAGGCGCCACGCGCCCGCCGGCTTGACCCCGTCGGGCAGTTGCTGGTGATCATCGTGCTGGCTGCTCTGGTCTATGGCCTTATCGAGGGACCAGGATCGGGCTGGACGTCGGCCAAGATCCTCGGCTGCTTCGCGATCTCGGCCGCGGCGCTGGTTGCGCTCGTCCGATACGAGCCCCGGCGCGAGGAACCGCTCATCGACGTGCGCTTCTTCCGCAGCGCACCGTTCGCCGGAGCGGTCGTGATCGCGATCTGCGCGTTCGCCGCCCTGGGCGGGTTCCTGCTGGTCAACACGCTCTACCTGCAAGATGTGCGGGGCTACTCACCGCTGCTTGCGGGCGTGTACACGTTGCCGATGGCGGCGATGACCGCGGTCTTCTCGCCGCTGTCAGGCCGGATCGTCGCGAGCACCGGCACTAGGCCGCCGCTGATCGTGGCAGGTACGAGCATCACGGCGGCCGGGGTGATCCTTGCTCACATCACGAACGGCACGGCGACCGTCGTTCTGCTGGCTAGCTACATCCTGTTTGGACTTGGCTTCGGCATGGTGAACGCGCCGATCACCAACAGCACGGTCTCCGGCATGCCCAGGGCGCAGGCCGGGGTCGCGGCCGGGGTCGCGTCTACCAGCCGCCAGGTCGGCTCGTCACTGGGCGTCGCCGTGATCGGGTCGGCGACGATCTCCGCCCTGCACGGATCCTTTCGGCTGAACTTTGCCGACGCCAGCCATGTCGGGTGGTGGATCGTGGCCGGATGCGGGATCGCCGTGCTGCTGCTCGGGCTGCTCGTAAGCGGGCCCTGGGCCCGCGAAACGGCCACCCGCACGGCCGAGCGGCTCGGCCATACAGAATCCGAGCCCAGGGTGCCCGTCGTCGACTGAGCACGCCGATTACGCGGCCGACTAGCCCTCCTGCTCGGGCTCCACGCTCATGAGCGAGAAGACCGCTCCCTGGTCGTCGCTCACGACGGCCATCCGGCCGTAGGGGGAGTCCCAGGCTGGTGCGAGCAGGCGGCCGCCGAGTTCTGTAACCTTCGCGACCGCCGCGTCGGTGTCGGCCACGGCGAAGTAGGTGCGCCAGCTGGCCGGGGTCTGGGCCGGCTGGTCGGAGCCGATCTCGCCAATGCCGCCAACTGGCTTGCCGTCGATATCGAGGGTCGAGTACTTCATGCCCTCGGCGCCGATGTCGCCGAAGTGGTAGCCGAATATGGATCCGTAGAAGGCCTTGTTGGCCTCGTAATCGCGGCTCATGTTCTCGCTCCAGATCAGCGAGCCCGGCTCATTGGCGAGCCGTACGCCGGTGTGTGCCCTAGCCTGCCAGACGCCGAAGAAGGCGCCGCCAGGATCGACGGCGATGAACATCCGGCCCACGTCCATGACGTCGAACGGGTCCATCATGACCTGACCACCTGCGGCCTTGATCTTGGCAGCGGTCAGGTCGGCGTCCTCGGACGCCAGGTAGGTGGTCCAGAAGATCGGCATATCGCCCTGGCTCGCTCCGATGCCGGCTACCGGCTGGCCGGCTATCTCGCCCATGCTGTAACCGCCCGCCTCGGGCGGCGTGTCCTGGATCTCCCAGCCGAATAGGGCACTGTAAAAGGCCCTGGCCTTCGGGATGTCGGTGACGCCCAGGTCCACCCAGCACGGCGTGCCGGGGGGCCAGGCGGTGTCTCGAGTGACCATTGTTACCTCCGGTGTCGCCGCGCCCGGGCCGCGACACGTGCTTGCGATGCGAACTGGCCCCGGCAGCGTACTGCGAGGCTGTGACAGCGGGCGGTCAAACGGTCAGGTGCTGGCTGGAGCGGCGTCCTGCCGGAGGCGGCATGAAATCGGATCCCGTTGGCTCTTGCCAGCCCCCGGTCGGTGCCGAAGTCGCGCCTGCAGCGGCGGTTTTGTCTGGCTATCTGGATCTTGGCCCTCCCCATCCCAAGCGGGCGAGTGGGCCGGATCCGCGGGGTTATCAGGGGTTCATCGCAGAAAACGCTGTCATCTACTGCTCGGAGAGGTGATCACGCTAGCTTCCATGGGTTGATCAGATCGATTCCCGTTTCCTCGAAGTCGCTGGTGTTGCGGGTAGCCAATGTCGCGCCGACCGCGCGGCAGATGGCCGCGATCTGTGCGTCGGCTACGCCGATGGTCCGCCCGAGCCGTTCCCGGCGAGAGACGATCTCGGCGCATGGGCTGGCGGCCTGTTCGTCGAAGGCCAGGACTCGGCTCTGGAAGTCATTGCTGAGCAGCCCGTGAACTGCCGAAGAGAGTTCAGTCTTGCGGCGTCCTTCTGGAAGCCGTTCGACGCCGCAGAGCAGTTCGGCCGCGGTGATCGCCGTGGTGGCGACCTCATCCGCCGCCAGCGAATCAAGCCAGGACAACACGTCGGGCGCCGGGGCTTGGCGGATGAGCTCCGAGATGACACTGGTGTCGACGACGATCAACGATCGAACTCCGCTGCGCGAGGCAGTTCGCTGCTGCGGTCGGGGATCTGCAGTTCACCGTGGAGGGCCCGGAAGCGCTCGTGGATCTTGGTGCCAAGACCGCGCTCGGCGGGGCGCGGAGCCAATCGCTCGCGGAGTATTGCCCGCACTTCGGCCTCCATCGAACGTCCATGGCGCGCTGCCTCGACACGAAGCCGTCCGTGCGTTTGAGGATCCAGGCCCCGGATCGTCAGCGTTGTCATCGCCATGTGCCTCCGAATCTAGCGTGCATTCAATGCAAGCATTGCTGCCAATGAAGGCGCAAGTAGGGCCGGGTGCTCAGCGCATCAGCGGGCGCCTCGAGGGACCGCATCGTCGCAACACGATTGGCCCGATAGAAACAGCCCGCCAGGCTACCATTGTCACAGAATTAACTGAATGGACATACAAATACTGAATTAGCGGTGAACTATCGGCGTCGCGCCTGCGGGCCGGGAGGTAGCTAGCCATGATCCGGCGCCACGGAATTCATCTACTCAGTGTGATTGCCACGTTGGCCTGCGTGGGCAGCGCGATAACTGCGTCATCGCCGGCGCTGGCCGCTCCCGGGCCGGCCAGTGCCACGGCCGGCCCCAATCTGCTGCGGAATCCCGGCGCGCAGGCAGGAGTGTTCTCCGTGGCCGGCTGGGACGCCGTGACGATTCCTGGCTGGGACACCATCAGCGGTCTGCCGACCGTGGTGCGCTACGGCACGGCGCACTTCCCGGCAGTGACAGGGCAGCAGCCCGCTGTCCGTGGTGGCCAGTTGTTCGCAGGCGGCGCAGGCGGTACGGCTCGGCTCCAGCAGGTGGTCTCGCTGCGGTTGGCAAGTGGCCGCCTCGCCCCGGCGGGCACACGATACCGGCTGTCTGCCTGGCTGGGCGGAACGCGCCGGAGCTGGGCAACTGTGACGGTGGCCTTCCTGTCCGCGACCGGCCGGGTCATCGGGCACAGCGACATCGGGCCCGTCGGCGGCCACGGGGCGGTCGCCAGGCTGGCCCGCCGCGCGACCGCGGGCACGCTTCCCGCTGGCGCGGCCAGCGCCAGGGTCACCCTGGTGATGGCCAGGTCGGCACGCGGTATCGATGGCCCGAACGCCCCGGTGGCCGGCTACGACCGGGCAGTCGCCGATGACCTGCTGTTCGGCATTTCCGCCCGGACGCGCCGCCCCGTCCTGACGACTCCGGCCGCGAAGATACCCCGTTACCAGCATGTCTTCTTGTTCTATTTCGAGAACGAGGACTACGGCGCGGTCATCGGCAACACCAGGCAGGCTCCGTTCCTCAACAGCCTGCTGCCACATGCGAGCCTGCTGGGCAACTTCTTCGCTGAGGAGCATCCAAGCGACGGCAACTACCTCGCCCTGGCCGGCGGCAGCACGTTCGGCGTCCCGCTGGACGATCCGCTGGAGGAGAACCCGCAGTACACCATCCGGGCCCGCAACATCAGCGACTTGATCGGGGCCGCGCACGAGAGCTGGAAGGCATACCTGCAGAGCGCGAACGGGCCGTGCGATGACACGGTGCACGGCTACTACTGGGACGACGACATGCCGATGACCTACTTTGCCGACGTGCGCGACCGGCCGGCCTTCTGCGCGGCTCACCTGGTCCCGCTGCAAGCACTGCAGCCGGACCTAGCTAGCGCCGCGACGACGCCGAATTTCGCCTGGGTTAGCCCGGACGACTGCGCGGACATGGAGGGCTGCGGCATCCGCGCCGGCGACGCCTTCCTGGCCACCGAACTCGGTGCGATCATGCGCTCGCCCGCCTGGCGAACTCAGCGGTCCCTCGCGATCATCACCTTCGACGAGGATGGCTACGACTATCAGCACCCGGCTCAGCGGGTCGCGACCATCGTGATCGGCTCGGCCGGCGTCCGGCAGGGGTACATATCGCGGGTCCGGTATACGCACTACAGCTTGCTGCACACTATCGAGGCCGCGCTCGGGCTCGGCAGCCTGACAGCGAACGACCGCTACGCGCAGCCGGTAAACGACGTGTTCACCCAGGGCAAGACCGCGGCTGGGCCGGCCGCGGCCAGCCAGGCAGCCGCGGGGCCGTCAGCAGCGGGGCCGTCAGCAGCGGGGGATCCCGCCGTGGCGCAGTCGGGCCCTGGATCGGGCGCGGGAGCGCCGGCTGCCGGTCGGCCCGCGCAGCCGACCGCGTTCGTGGTGAACTCGGCGTCCAGCACGGTCACGCCGATCGATCTCGCGACCCGCCGGGCGGGCAAGCCGATCAAGGTTGGCAGTGACCCCGAGGCCATCGCGATCTCGCCCGACGGTGCGATGGCGTACGTGGTGAACAGCGGCTCCGGCACCGTCACGCCGATCAGTACGGCGACGAGGCGGGCCGGAAAGCCGATCATGGTCGGCCCTGACCCGCAGGCCATCGCGATCACCCCGGACGGCCGCTTCGCCTACGTGACCAACATGGGCTCCGACAGCGTCACCCCGATCAACCTTGCGACCGGCACGCCCGGCCCCGCTATTGCCGTGGGGGCGATGCCGAGGGCCGTCGCGATCACGCCAGACGGCCGCACCGCATTCGTCCTGAACTGGGGCGGCGCCTCGGTGACCCCGATCCGGCTGCCATCCGGCCGATCCGGCCGATCCGGCCCAGTCGGCCCAGTCGGCCCATCGGGCAGTTCCGGACAGTTCGGCCGCGCAGGCCGCCGATCCCGGTCGGCAGCTATCCGTTCGCGATCTCGATTGCGCCGAACGGCCGGGCCGCGTACGTCGTCGGCTACGGCTCCGACACCGTCACGCCCATCGATGTAGCCAGCCTGCGGACCCGACGCCCAGTCCGCGTCGGGCAGGCGCCCGATGCCCTGGCAGTGACGCCGGACAGCGCCGTGGTCTACGCGGTCGGCGGTGACTCGGACTCGGTGACGGCGATCGATGCGGCAGCCACCTGGCCGCCGGGCAGGCACGCGCGCACACGCGCTGGCCGCACTATCCGGGTCGGATACTCGCCGACAGCAGTGGCGGTCTCCGCGTCGGGGCGAACGGCCTTCGTGGTGAACTCCATCTCGGGCACCGTGACGCCGGTCAGCACCGCGACGGGCAGGGCGGGTCGGGTGATCCCGATCGGGGTTTACTCCTACCCGACGGCGATCACGCTCGCTCCGTCCGGAACGACCGCCGTGGTAGTCAGCCCGTACGCCGGGCAGGTCACGCTGATCAGCACCACCACCATGCAGCCGATCGCGACGATCACGGTCGGGAACTATCCGGTAGCGGCGGCGGTCGCTCCCTAGCGGCGCGGCCGGCCCCGCGGTGGTGTTGGATCGTCTGTATGCAGACATGGGATGCCATCACCTCGCGCCGTAACGTGCGTTCCTTCGCCGACCGCCCGGTGAGCGCGGATCACCTTGACCAGATCCTCGAGGCGGGCCGCCGCGCCCCGTCATCGCAGAACACTCAGCCATGGGACTTCGTCCTGGTCACCGAGCGCGAGCAGTTGCGGCAGCTGGCTACGGTCTGGGTCGGAGCAGGGCACGTGGCCTCGTCCGCGGCGACCATCGCGCTGATTACCGGCGGCGATCCTGCGCAGGCCAGGCGGACCCAGTTTGACCTCGGGCAGGCGACCATGAGCATGATGCTGGCCGCCGCGGACCTCGGGATCGGCAGCGGCCACGCGGGCGTTGGTGACCAGGACGCGGCGGCCCGGCTGCTCGGGCTGCCCGAGGGCCGGACATGCGCGTTCCTCATCTCACTTGGCTATCCGGCTGATCGCCCGCTGGCACCGATCCGCAACCCCGACCGGCGGCCGTTCGACGAGGTGGTGCACCGCGGCACCTGGTAGCGCTGGCTGCCGGTGCCCCGGCACCCGATTAGGACGGGTAGCAGAAGGCCGCAGCCGTGAAGGCAAGGGAAGACGCAGCCGGTGGCGGGTGTTGAAGCCGTGATGTAGGCGTCCTGCGGTCGACTCGCCCTAGCTCGCGCCATTTCATATAGTTTTGCCATTCGGGCCCGACCGGCAGGCGGCTCTAGTCAGACGGGCGGCGAACATTCGGCCGGCCGGCCACGGAGGTATCAAATCTTGCGAACTCGACGGCTCTGGTGCCAGGTCAGCGGTGTTGCCGCCGCGGGTGCCATGGCGGTCACGGCAGGGTGCTCCGCGAGTAGCCCGGCTGCAAGCCCGAGCTCGCCGACCACCCGGCCCTTGGCGTCGTCGCCGGCGGCAGCAACGCCGTCCGCGACCAGCAACGGGCCGAAGGCCCCGCCGAGTGACGGCGACCTGGCTGCCCAGCAGGCAGCCGAGAAGGTCCAGGGTGCCGCCGCGGTGCCGACGGCGGCACAGCTCGCGGCGCTTAAGGCGCAGGCACACGAGATCGCCAGGCTGTCGCCCGAGCAGATGGCAGGCCAGCGGGTTATCTATAGCTATAACGGCCTGTCCGCGCCGCCCAGCCTGCTGGACCTGATCCGGCACGGTGACGTCGGCGGCGTCATCTTCTTCAGCTTCAACATCGCCAGCCAGCAACAGCTGACCAACGTGATCGGCCAGATGATCGCCGCCAACGCAAGCCCGCAGAACCCGGCCCGCGGATACCCGCTGCTGCTGATGACCGACCAGGAGGGCGGCCAGGTTCGCCGGATGCAGTGGGCGGGACCTGCCGAGTCCGAGGCGCAGATAGGCGCATCGGCGAGCCCGCAGGCAGCTGCCGCCGCAGCAGGCCAGCAGGCAGCGGCGGGCCTGCGGGCGGTGGGCATGAACGTGAACCTCGCCCCGGTACTGGATGTGTACCGGCAGCCAGGTGACTTCGACGACCAGTTCCAGCGCTCCTACAGCATGAACCCCGCCATCGTGTCGCAGGCCGGTGCCGCCTTCGTCGCGGCCCAGCAGGCCGGGCACGTCGCGGCCACGGTCAAGCACTTCCCTGGCCTGGGCGCAGCCGCCGCCAGCCAGGACACCGACAACGAGCCGGTGACCATCAACCTGCCCGCCCAGACCCTGCAACTCGTCGACGAGGCTCCGTACCGGGCAGCGCTCGGTGCGGGCGTGAAGCTGACGATGGTGTCCTGGGCGAACTACCCAGCTCTCGACCCTAGGCTGCCGGCCGGCCTGTCGCCCACGATCGTGCAGGGCCAGCTCGAGCGCGGGCTCGGCTTCAACGGTGTCACGATCACCGACGCAATGGGCGCCGGGGCGCTGCGCGGCTACGGCTCGCTGCAGAACAAGACGATGCTGGCCGCCAGGGCGGGCATGGACGCGCTGCTCTGCACCGCGGTCAAGCCGCTGCCCGGCTGGAAGTGCGTGGACGGCGTGCGGAACGGGCTAGCCCACGGCGTGCTGCCCAGGACAGCGTTCGAAGCGCAGCTCGCGCAGCTACTGCAGCTGCGAGCCAGCCTGCCGACCTGACCCCGCGCGTCCGGCGATTCACGGGCAGCATTCGCTTATGCGCTGCGGTGAGCGTTATCAGTTCGTAGCATGGCCAACAGGCAGGGGATCGGCTGATGCGCCCGAGCGGGTCCTGTACCCGGCTCGATCGAGAGGTAACGCCCGTTGCGCTGGTCCAAGACCTCAGGCCTTGCGATTGCCGGACTCTCGGTCGCCGTCGCGGGCCTCGCCGTCGTGGGACTTGACGCGCGGGCCGACGCCGGCCGGGCCGCCGCGCCGGTTGCGGTCGCCGGCCGAGCCACGCGCGCTGCGGGTCTCGATAACCGGAACGGGGCGCTCATCGGCACATCCGACCTTAACCTTGCTGATGCCCGGACTACGGCCCAGATAGCCGACACGGTGCAAGTCGACAGCATGTCCGCGCGCCAGCTGGCCGGCCAGCGGGTGATCTACAGCTTTTCCGGTCTGTCGCCGCCGGCCAGCCTGCTCTCGCTGATCCGGCAAGGCGAGGCGGCTGGCGTGATCTTCTTCGCCGCGAACTTCAAGAACCGGTCGCAGTTCACTCGGGCCGTCAGCGAGCTGGTGACAGCGAACGAGAGCCCCGGCAACCCGGCTCGCGGCTACCCGCTGCTGCTGATGACCGATCAGGAGGGCGGCCTGGTGCGCCGCCTGCCAGGCGCGCCGGTGCTGTCCGAGAAGAAGATCGGCGCGAAAAGGCCAGTCTCCGCCGCCGAGGCGGCCGCGCGGCAGGCCGGCAAGGGCGCGGCGGCAAACCTGCTCAGCTACCGGCTCAACGTCAACCTGGCCCCGGTCCTGGACGTGTACCGGAAGGCAGGCGACTTCGACGACCAGTACCAGCGCTCGTACAGCATGCGGCCAGGACTGGTAGCAGCTCTCGGCGCGGACTTCATCTCCGCCCAGCAGGCCGACCACGTCGCCGCCACGGCGAAGCACTTCCCCGGCCTTGGCGCCGCGACGGCCAGCCAGAATACCGACAAGGTGCCTGTCACTCTCAACCTGTCGGCGCAGACGCTGCGCAGCGTCGACGAGGGTCCCTATAAGTCGGCCATCGCGGCCGGGGTCAAGCTGGTCATGGTGTCCTGGGCGAAGTACCCGGCGCTCGACCATAAACTGCCGGCCGGCCTGTCGCCCACGATCGTCGGCGGGGAGCTGCGCGGGCGGCTCGGCTACGCCGGCGTGACCATCACCGACTCGATCGGGGCCGGCGCCCTGCGCTCCTTCGGCTCGACCCAGAACCGGTCGCTGCTGGCCGCCGAGGCTGGCATGGACCTGATCCTGGCCTCCGGGGAGAACCCAAACGAGGGCGTCCAGTCCATGGACGGGCTGGAAGACGGCTACAACGGCGGCAAGCTTCCAAAGCCGGCCTTCAGGGCCGCCGTGAATCTTATCCTCGCGCTGCGGGCCAGCCTGCCGGTCTGACGCCGGGCCGGGCGGAAACGGCTTTCCGCGGCTAGGCATGGCGGCGCGATGCCTTTAAGGTAAGGCCGTGCGCCGGGTCTGCGTGGTTGGCAACGCCGGCTCCGGCAAGACCACACTGGCCGCGGCTCTGGCCGCTGCGCTGGGCGCGCCGCACCTGGAGCTTGACTCGGTCTTCCACCAGCCGAACTGGCAGCCGCTGGGGACCGAGCTATTCCGGGCCAGGGTTGGTGCGTTCGTCGCCGGCGACACCTGGGTAGTCGACGGTAACTACAGCAAGGTCCAGGACCTGGTCTGGCGGCGAGCGGACACGGTGCTGTGGCTCGACCTGCCGAGGGGCAAGATCATGCGCCAGCTGATCGGCCGGACGCTGCGGCGCATGCTCAGCCGGGTAGAGCTCTGGAACGGGAACACCGAGCAGGTGCGGAACCTGTTCCGGCTCGACCCGGAGCAATCGATACTGCGCTGGGCCTGGACGCAGCATCACAAGTACGTCGAGCGCTACACGGCCGCGCAGGTCGATCCGGCCAACCAGCATCTGACCTTCGTCCGGGTGAACAGCCGGGCCGAGGCTGCGAGCATCGTCGCCCGCGCGGCCGGTCAGGTTCCCGGCGGTGCGGCGGGCGAATAGCTGGTCAGGAAGAAGCCGCGGACCGGCCAGCCGATGTTGATGTTGTGCGTGAAGTTCGTCCGCCCGGCGGGCGCGGCCGAGTCGAACGTGATCCTGATGTCATCGGCGGGGCCGCTGTTCGGGTCATAGACGTGTATCGTCGCGACGCTGCCGACCAGCTCGTAGCCGTAGCCGAGTACCTGGTGGTTGTGGCCGAGGTTGCCCGGCCAGGCCGATGCCACGGTAACCAGTCCGAGGGCGGCCGGCTCGCCGCCGTCGATCAAGGCCCGCACGAGCGGCCACTGGCGGTTGACGGTCCGCCAGCCCACGCCGCGCACGGTCGCGATCGCGGGCCCGAACGGGCGCAGGCTAGCGTTCGCGTCGGGCAGCATCATCCATAGGTAGTACGTCAGCACGCCGGCCGGGACATGCCAGGAGTCGATGAGGCGGCGAACGATGAACTGGTACAGCGGCGTGCCCGCGGCAGGCCGGCTCGCCGGCGGCGGTTGTCCTGCCCGCCAGTAGTCGAACGCCGCGAACACCATGCCGCCGCACAGCCCGGCGGCGGCGTTCCCGATCCCGATCCGGCGGAACGGGGCCGGCAGCGAGATAGCCGGCTCACGTGGCCAGGCGTTAGAGAACCCGAACCCATCGCGTGATGGCAGGAAGCTGACGGGCGGTGGCTGTCCCATCCAGCCAGTGTGCGATGACTTGCCCCGCGGTGCTAGTGCTTGGCCAGCCCGTCGATGGCCGCGGTTTCCGCCGGGGTCAGGAGGAAGCCGAACAGGTCGATGTTGGCTGCGATCCGGTCCGGATGCGCGGACTTGGGTATCACGGCGATGCCATGCTCCAGGTGCCAGCGCAGCACGACCTGCGGCGGGGTCACGCCATGCGCGCCCGCGATGGAAGTCAGCACCGGATCGTCGAGATTGGTGTCCTTGAGCGGGCTGTAGCCTTCCATCGCGATGCCGCGCTCGACGTGACCTGCCAGCACGGCCGCGTCATGGCGGGCGGGATTCCAGTGCACCTGGTTCACCGCGGGTGCCTGGCCCGACGCAGTGATCAGGTTGTCGAGGTGGGCCAGCGGGTAGTTGCTGACACCAACGTCCCTGATCGGCCCGTCGGCCTGCAGTTGCAGCATCTCGTGCCAGAGCTGTCGGCTCGCGGCGGGTCGTGACGGCGGCCAGTGCACGAGCCACAGGTCCAGGTAATCGGTGCCAAGCGCGCGCAGCGACGCGCGCAGCACGGCGGGCACTCGGGTCGCGTCAGACGGCCGGATCTTCGTGGTGATGAAGACCTCACCGCGGTCAAGGCCGCTTTCGCGCAGCGCCTGCCCGACTTCGTGCTCGTTGCCGTACATCGTGGCGGTGTCCAGATGCCGGTACCCCGCCGCCAGCGCGGCCAGGACCGCGTCGCGCGCATGGCGGCCGCGCAGCTTCCAGGTACCGAACCCGACCATGGGCATCGCGGCCCCGCTGGTTAGCGTGACGGCGGGTACGTCCTGGGGCTTGGTCATGCGGCTCATTATCTCCCCGTCGCGCTGACGCGTGCGGGCGGCACTGGCCGCTGCCGGCCCCGTTACCGGTAAAGAGGTCTTTCTCAACAGACGAGTGTGCCGCTGGTCGCGGTAAGCCCGGCGAACAGCCTGGTCAGCGTGGCCGTGACCGGGCCGGCCTTACGGGCGCCGATCGGCCGGCCGTCAAGTTCAAGTACCGGGGTCAGGCCGCCCATGGTGCCGGTGACGAACAGCTCGTCCGCCGTGTACAACTGGGTCAGGCTGAAGTCGCCGACCGAGGTTTCAATGCCGGCCTGACTTGCCAGCTCGAGCACGACCTGGCGGGTGATGCCCTCAGGGCAGGCGGCGGCCGAAGGCGTGCCCAGCCGCCCGGCCGTCACCAGGAAGATGTTGGTGGCGTTCGTCTCGGCCACGAAGCCCCGGTGGTCGAGCATGACCGCATCATCGGCTCCGGCCACGTTCGCCTCGACCTTCGCCAGGATCGAGGTGAGCAGGTTGTTGTGATGGATCTTCGGGTCCAGGCTGTCGGGCGGAGTGCGCCGCACGCTGGAGGTGATGAGCGTGATGCCGCCCGCGTCGTAGACGGGCGGCTTGTGCTCGGGCAGCACGATCAGGGTCGGACCGGTCTGGTTGAGCCGCGGGTCCATTCCGCTGGTGATCTTTACTCCGCGAGTGAGCGTGAGCCGGATGTGCACGTTGTCGGTCATCTCATTGGCAGCGAGGGTGCGCCGGATCTCGGCGACGATCTCCTCGTCGGAGGGGACCTGCTCGAACGCCAGCGCAAGCGCCGAGCGGCGGAGCCTGGCCAGGTGCTCGTCGAGCCGGAAGATCCTTCCGTCGTACAGGCGCAGTCCCTCCCAGACCGCGTCGCCGCCCTGGACGACCGAGTCGAACGGGCTGACTCCGGCCTGGTCCCTGTGGCTGAGCGGCCGGCCACGCTGACCATCAGATTTCGGTTGCGCTCGTCGAAACCTTGCAGCACTGCTCCTCCTAGATCGCGGCCGCCTTCCGGGCCAGGCCGTCCACGAAAATATCGAGGAGCAACTCGAACCGCTCGTCCGGGTCCGCAAAGCTGAACTCGTCGGCCATGGCGACGAGGTTCGGGAATCGCTGCGGCGGCAGGCTGGCGAGGTAGTCGCGGGCCATGTCCGCGCCCTGCCGCACGACGCTGGCGTCCTCGTGCGAGCCGGCCGGGCTCGCCTCGTCGCCCACTCCCGTCTCGTCCAGCGTGAACCCGTTGACCGTGGCAATGAGCAGATGGCTGCCCTGGACGGCCAGCCGGGGCGGCAGGCCGCCGGAGGAGAGGATGGCCAGCACCTGCTCGGAGTAGCGCAGCGCATTCGGCCCCATCGGGATTCGGCCGATCGAGATCCTGACCACGTAGGGATGGCGCAAGCTGACGGCGCGCTGAGCGCGGGCCACGTCCTTGAGCTGCTCACGCCACCGGCCTGGCACCGGGTCCGGGATCGTCACCTCGCCGATGACCTTGTCGAAGACCAGGTCGAGCAAGCCGTCCTTGCTGCCGACGTGCCAGTACAGGGACGCTGCGCCGGTGCCGAGTTCGTCAGCGATCCTGCGCATGCTCAGCGCGTCAAGGCCCTCGGCATCCAGCAGGCGGATTGCGGCAGCCACGATCGCCTCCCGGCTGATCGGGTCGCGCCTGCGCCTGGCCGGCCGGTCGGGCAGCCGCTGCCAGGGCGGTGGTGGTACTTCCGCGATTTCGTCGGCGGACTCGGGCACTGACGTTCCTCCCGGCGGCTGCGGCTTCGCCGAAGTGGCCAGCCGCAGTGAGGCGGCTTCATAGAACAGCGTACTAGTAGCGAACGGCCCTTTGACTAGAACAGCACTCCATGATAGAACACTGTTCGTATCGGAACATCGTTCGAGACGAGACCGCAGTTCGAGTCCGCGGTTCGGAGAGTGCGGAGGCGGCACGATGGATACCAGGTCGCAGGCCGGGCGGGCCGGGCAGGCCGGGCAGGCCAGGCAGGCCAGGCAGGCCGGGCGGAGCCGCCGGCTCGCCGCGGGAGTGCTGATCGTCGGTGCGCTGATGGACATGATCGACGTCACGATCGTGAACGTCGCGCTGCCGACGATCAGGCGCAGCCTGCATGCCAGCCCCACCCAGCTGGAATGGGTCGTTTCCGGGTACATGCTGGCCTTCGCGGCGGTGCTGATCGTCGCCGGGAGCCTGGGCGACCGGTGCGGGCGCAAGCGCATGTTCTTGCTTGGCGTCGCGCTGTTCGGCGCGGCGAGTATCTGCGCCGGGCTGGCGGCAACGGGCCCGGAGCTGATCGCCGCGCGAGTGGTCCAGGGGGCCGCGGCGGCAAGCATGGCCCCGCAGGTACTGGCGACCTTCCGGGTCATCTTCACGAGCACCAGGCAGCGCGGCCAGGCGTTTGCCGCCTACGGTGCCATGCTCGGATTCGCGTCGGCGATGGGCCTGGTGCTCGGCGGCGTACTCACCGAGGCTGACCTGTTCGGCTGGAGCTGGCGCGCGGTCTTCTTCGTGAATGTGCCCGTCGCCGTGTTCGCCCTGCTTGCGGGGTGGCGCCTGGTGCCAGAGACTCGGGATCCGGCTGCCCGGCAGCCGAACCTGGCAGGCGCCGCCGTGCTGGCGGCGAGCCTGGTGGCCATCGTTTACCCGCTGCTCGAGGGCCGCCAGCTCGGCTGGCCAGCATGGACGTGGCTGGTGCTCGCGGCCGGCCTGCTCGGTGTGGCGATGCTGGCCGTCATCGAAGAAAGGCATCCGCGGCCGCGGACCGCGCCGCTGCTGCGGGCCAGGCTGCTGCGGGTGCCGGCCTTCGCGGCCGGGCTCGGCGTGCAGCTGTCGTTCTCCGCGGGCATGCAGGGCTTCTTCCTGATGTTCGCGCTGTGGCTACAGGTCGGCGAGCACTTCTCGCCGCTGCGAGCGGGCTTGACGGCTGTCGCCTTCAGCGTCGGGAGCTTCATCGGCGCGCCGGCTGCCATCCCGCTCGCGCAAAAGTACGGCCGCCGGATCCTCGTCATCGGCGCGCTGCTGATGGCAGGCGGCATTGTCGCGGTCAGCGCGTTCGTCAGCCACGTCGGCATCGACGGCAGCCCGTGGCCGGTAGTACCTGGCCTGGTGGTGGCCGGTGCGGGCCTGGCGCTGCTGGTCATCCCGCTGGTGAACGTGGTGCTCGCGGCCGCTCCGGCGGAAGCGGCGGGGAGCGCATCAGGCATCTTCAGCACCGCGCAGCAGCTCGGCGGCGCAGTCGGCGTGGCTCTGCTCGGCACGGTGTTCTTCGGCTCGGTCACGGCCGGCCACACCTTCGCCGACGCGCTCCGGCACACCGCGCCGTATGCCGTCGGCGCGTTCGCGCTATGCGGCCTGCTGAGTCTGCTGCTGCCGCGCACCGCGGTAGGTGAGGATGTGCTGACTGGCGGCGAGCCGGCCAGCGACGACAGCGTGCTCGAGCCCGCCGGACGCTGACCAGGCCCGGCGCCGGTGTGCCGGAAGATGCATGGGCTGCCGCGCCTGCCCAGGGGGTCAGAACAGCAGCCGGTGCGCGGACAGTTCCTCGTAGAACGGCATGCACGCGGTTGCCAGTGGCTCCAGCGCGGCAGGTAGCTGATCGCCGGCGGGCGGGCGGTACGGGCCGAATCCCGTGGACCGCCACACGCTGTCGTACCAGTACTTCGCCCAGACCCCGTCGGTGGGCCGCGATCCGGCCGGCCAGGACAGCATGGCCAGCTCGAAGCCGACGCCGAGCGCGTCGCACAGCGCCTCCAGGGCGGCGCGCGGGTCGCGCAGGATGTCGGCCGAGTCGATGACCGGCCCGCCGAAGGTGCGGAAGACGTCCGCCTGCTGCTCCAGCCCGAGGTCTGCAAGCACCGGCTGGGACCTGACCTTCGCATACGACGCCAGCAGCTGCCGCGGCTCGCGGATCAAGAACGCATGCCGCAGTCCGGCGAAAGCGCCGCGGTCGATCTCAGGCAGCAGATGGTGGGTCATGTGCTTCTGGTAGTACACCGACGCGCCGGGCGGTATCGGGCCGTGCGTGAGCTCCGCGAGGACCGCGCGCCAGTCGCCGGGCATGCTCGCGATGATCTCGTCCCGGCCTGGATGCTCGACCCCGGTCCTGGCCAGGTAGTAGCCATACAGCGGCTCGTCCACCACCACGGTGTCGGCCCGGTTCTCCCACGACCGCATGAGCGCGGTAGAGACGGTACGCGGCCCCGACCACATGGCGATCCTGATGGCCGGGCGGGCTAGCGCTCCCGGCTGCGTCACAGCAGCACGACCGAGCGGAGCACCTCCCCGCGGCCCATCTTGGCGAATGCCTCCTCCACGCCGTCCAGTTCGATCGTCTCGGACACGAACTTGTCCAGCGGCAGCCGGCCCTGCAGGTGCAGGTCGACCAGCATCGGGAAGTCTCGCGAGGGGAGGCAGTCGCCATACCAGGAGGACTTGAGCGTGCCGCCGCGGCCGAACACGTCGAGCAGCGGCAGCTCAAGCCGCATGGCCGGAGTCGGCACGCCGACAAGCACCACCGTGCCTGCCAGGTCGCGCGCATAGAACGCCTGCTTGTAGGTCTCGGGGCGGCCGACCGCCTCGATCACCACGTCGGCGCCGTTGCCCTCGGTCAGCTCGCGGATCCGCTCGACTGGGTCACCGGCGGACGAGTTGATCGTGTCGGTGGCGCCGAACTGCCTGGCCCACTCGAGCTTGCGGTCGTCGACATCGACGGCGATGATCTTCCGGGCGCCGGCCAGGCTCGCGCCGAGCACCGCGGCGTCACCGACCCCGCCGCAGCCGATCACCGCGACGGAGTCACCGCGGCTGACGCCGGCGGTGTTGAGTGCCGCGCCGAGTCCTGCCATCACCCCGCAGCCGAGCAGCCCGGCTACCGCTGGCTTGATCGCGGGATTGACCTTCGTGCACTGACCGGCCGCGACCAGCGTCTTCTCCGCGAAGGCGCCGATGCCGAGGGCTGGGGAGAGTTGCGTGCCGTCGGTCAGCGTCATCTTCTGGCTGGCGTTGTGAGTCGCGAAGCAGTACCAGGGGCGGCCGCGCAGGCAGGCACGGCACTGGCCGCAGACCGCCCGCCAGTTCAGTATCACGAAGTCGCCGGCCGCCAGGCCGGTCACATCCGGGCCGACGGCCTCGACCACCCCGGCCGCCTCGTGCCCGAGCAGGTAGGGGAAGTCATCGCCGATCCCGCCCTCGCGGTAGTGCAGGTCGGTGTGGCACACGCCGCACGCCTGGATTGCGACCAGGGCCTCGCCAGGTCCGGGATCGGGAACGACCACCGTGGTGACGCTGACCGGGGCGCCCTTGGCGCTGGCGATGACGCCCTTGACCTCGTGTGCCATCCTGCTGCTCCTTCGAAGGGGAACGGGGTCGCCCGATGCCGGGCTTGTCCCGCGCACCGAGCCGTGCCGCGATGATACGGCGTCAGACCCGGAGCACAACCGGCGATTCCGCTGCGAACACGTGGCAGCCGGCCGGGTCAAGCCGGAGGCCGACCAGGTCGCCCCGCTCGGCCCTGGCCGGGGCGAACACTCCGGTCAGTCGGCCGTGGCCGGCGATGTCGATGGCGTGCTCGTAGCCGCGGCCGCGGAACGCCACGTCCACCACGCTGCCGGCCAGGTGATGCCCGGCGCCGTCAGGCTCGCAGATCTGCACCCCGGTGGGCCGCACCAGCAGGACCGCGTCGCCGGACGAGGGCCGCGGGCCCGAGGCGCGAGCCCGGCACGGCCGCAGCAGCGCCGGTCCGAGCACCTGCACGGTGCCGTCGCCGTTGGCCGCGTCGTCGCCCACCCGCACGCGCAGTTCGCCGGACAGGCCGGTGAACCTGGCGACGAACGGACTGGCCGGCTCGGTGTAGATCTGCTCCGGCCGGCCGAACTGGATCAGCCTGCCCGCCTGCAGCACCCCGATCTGGTCGGCGAGTGCGAACGCCTCGGCCTGGTCGTGGGTGATGTAGATGGCGGTGGCACCGGACTCCCGCACCAGCGAGGAGATCTCCACCCGCATCCGCTCGCGCAGGTCCGCGTCCAGGTTGGACAGCGGCTCGTCGCACAGGATCAGCCCGGTGCCTGCCACCAGAGCCCTGGCCAGGGCCACTCGCTGCTGCTCGCCGCCGGACAGCTCGTTCGGGTACCGGTCGGCCAGCGCGCCAAGACCTACCCGGTCCAGCATGGCCATCGTCCGAGCCTGCGCGTCGGACTTCGCCAGTCGCTCGCGCCGCAGCGCGAACGCCACGTTCTCGCGTACCCGCAGGTGCGGCCAGAGCGCGTAGTCCTGGAACACCATGGCGAGGTTGCGCCGGTCCGGCGGCACGTGTGCCTGCTCGCTGGCCACGGTGCGGCTGCCGATGCTGATCTGCCCGGCGGTGACTCGCTCGATGCCGGCCAGGCAGCGCAGCAGTGTGGTCTTGCCCGAGCCGGACGGCCCGAGCAGCACGACGAAGGCGCCCGGCTCGACCTGCAGGCTCACGTCCTCCAGGGCTAGGCTGCCGCCGGTGTACTCCTTGCTGACGCCCTCAATGGCGATGCTTTCAGCCACGGCCTGCGGCTCCGATCCGACGCCAGCCGGCCGGCGCGAGTAGCCGGTAGCCGCCCATCACGGCTGCCACCACGGCGAGCGCGATACACACGGCGAACACCGACTGGGCCATGCCAACTCCAAAGTGATAGTTACCGAGATTGTCCTGAATGGCCACCGAGGCGGGCGGGTTGTTGGGGGCGTACAGCAGTTCCGAGATCGGCAGCTCAAGGAACACCCCGCAGAATGTGAGCAGCCAGGCCATCAGCAACGGCCGGGACACGATCGGCAGCACCCCGCGCACCCAGGCCATCAGCTCGCCGGCGCCGTGGGTGCGGGCCGCGTCCCGGAGCGAGGGCTGCAGCTGGGACACCGCGCCCACCAGCACCCTGGCGTTGGTGGGCAGGCTCGACGCGATGTAGGCGATGACCAGCAGCGTCACCGTCTGGTACAGGTCGATCCCGAGCCGCGAGAACATCGGCAGGTTGTAGGCGAATATGTAACCGGCCGCAAAGACCACGCTTGGCAGCGCCACCGCGGCCAGCAGCATGAAGTCGAGCAGCCGGGACGACTTGTGGCGGCGCTGGGCCAGCATCCAGGCCGCGATGAAGCCGCCGACCAGCGTGATCGACGCCGAGATCACGCCGTAGGCCAGCGACCGCTCCAGCGGGCCGAGCTGGTCGGCCTGGTGAAACAGCTGCCGGTAGTTGGCCAGCGTGGGCGAGAACGAGCCGCCGTAGTCGGCCAGCAGCGACGCGCTGACGGCGCCGAAGCCGGGCACTCCGAGCGCGATCACGTAGAACAGCCCGAGACCGGACACGGCCAGCGCCTTGCTACGGCCGGTCAGCTCGCGCCGCACCGCCTGCCGGGTCCGGCCGGACAGCATCTGGTACGAGCGGCCGCGCAGCGCCCTGGCCTGGGCGGCGAGCGGGATCGCGACCGCGGCCACCAGCAGCGCGCCCATCGCGGACGCGGCGGGAAAGCTCGGCGGGAAGTTGCCGATGTCGGCGTACAGCTGGTAGGTGGCCAGCGTGAAGTTGGAGTTGTACGCGAGCGTGGCGGCCACCCCGAAGTCGCTGATCGCCTCGGCGAACCCGATCGCCAGCGCGGACCAGATCGCGGGCGCGAGCATTGGCCAGATGAGCCGCAGTGTCGCGGCTCGGCCCGCGCCGTGCACCCGCGCCGCGTCCTCGAACTCCTGGCCGAGGCCCGCGAGACCGGCCGTGACGGCCAGGAACGTGAACGGCACCGACCGGAGCCCGAGCAGCAGCACCACGCCGAACGGGCCCATGATCAGGTGATAAAACCACGTCGAGTAGATCCCGAGCCTGGACATCACTCCGTCGGGCTGGACGATCCGCTCCCAGCCGATTGCCGGCAGCCAGGACGGCAGCAGCAGCACCAGCCAGATGCTGCCGGCGACCAGCCGCCGGCCGGGGAGCGTCGTCCGGTTCGCCAGCCACGCGATCGGGAACCCGATCGCCAGACCCAGCGCGGCCGCTGCGGCGCTCACCCAGAGCGAGTTGGTGATCGCGACCCCCGTCGACCCGCTGAACGCCTGCCGCAGGAAGGTGAGCGTCAACCACTGCGAGCCCTGGTCGAACAGCCGCGGCGAGATCGTGAGGATCAGCGAGCTGGCGCACGGCACGAGGATGAAAAGCACGAGCAGCAGCCAGAACACCGGCATCCCGACGGCGCTCAGCCTAGCCCGGCCGGTGATGCGCCGGGCCTGGTCCCGCAGCCCGCGCCAGCGAGCCCGGCCCGGTCCGGCGTCAGCCGGGCCGGGCCGCTCCGTCGTGACGGCTGTGTTCACCCGGCGGCCCTGGGCGGGGAGCCTGAGTGCGCAGTTGCCCCGACCATCATCGAACGATGTTGGCGTCGAACCAGGTATTGACGGTCGCCTCCAGCGGGCCCCACTTGTAGGGGTTGATGCTCTGGGTTGTCACGGAGGCGAGCGACGGCAGTTCCGGCAGCGGATTGACGCCCTGGAGGACCGGGTAGTACAGCGAGTCGCCATAGGGATCGCCGGTCTGCATGACCTTCTGGCCGGCCGGTGACAGCACGTACTCGATGAATCTCTCGGCTTCCTTGCGCTCCTGCAACGGGGCCTTGGCGTCGATGCCGAGCGCGCTGGGCAGGATGGTCACCGGGTTGAGGTACTTCACTGCCAGGCTCGGGTCGCTACCAGGGCCGAACGTGGAGCCGATGCCGGCCGAGCTCTGCACCAGCGCGAGCTTGATCTGGCCGCTGGTCAGCGCCTGCAGCGTCGGGCCGTTGGTCGGGTGAATGACCAGGCCGTTGGCCTTGAGCTTGGTGTAGAACGCCTCGCCCTGGCTCACCCCGCCGAGGTAATTCATCATGCCGGCGATGAACGGGTACGTTGGCCCGGACTGGGACGGGTCGTTCATGCCGACGTCGCCCTTCCACTTCGGCGACAGCAGCTGGGACCACGTCGTTGGCGGGTCGGGGACCTTGGTCTTGTTGTAGACGAGAGCGGCCATCAGCGTGACGCCGGTCGGCGTGTAGCTCTTGTCGGCGGGCAGTGACGCAGTGCCGAGGCTGTTCCACTGCACATTGGGCTCGAAGCCCTTCTGCAGCAGGCCCTGCACGTCCAGGCCGGCGAAGGCGGTCGCGCCGTCAACCCAGAGCAGGCCCCACTTCGGATTGTTCTTGGACGCCTCGATCTGTGTGAGCAGCGGGCCGGTGGAGTTGTCGTCAAGCGAGACCGGGATACCGGTCGCCTTGGTGAAGGCCTTGCTCATGGCCGAGTCGTAGCCCTGCGCGGAGTACAGGACGAGCGGCACGTCCTTACTGGAGCCGGAGCCGGTCGAGCTGGCGCCCGCGGTTGAGCATCCCGCGAGGGCGACGGCCCCGAGTGCGAGGGCGCCAGCGAGAATACGGACTTTGGGGGGTGCGATGCGAGTCATGGCCGCGATTCTGCGGCAGCCCAGGTACAAGTTGGCGTCCTGCAGATGTACGGCGGGAGAACTACTCGTCAAGAACTGATAATAACCACGGTCATCCCCACACTGTGACGGCCGTTAGAGTCACCAGCTAGGGCCGTAGAGCCCCGGTAGTCAGATCAGTGCGGACTGGCGGCGCTGGTGGGCTGCGGACTTGGCCGACGTCGCGGCAGCGTCGGCTGCCGCATCGCGCCTGGCTTGGTCAGGACCCGCGCGGGCAGCGCTGCAGGCTTCACCTCGGCGAGCACCTGCCGCAATTCCGCGGGTTTCACATCGCAGAGTTTTATCAGGTAACGGGGTGGGTCAGGACGGGCTGCGGTCAACGCAGGCCGGCCTCGTCCGAAGCCCACGGGCATGATCAGCGTGCCGAGCAGGATAACCGCCTGACGGCCGAGGCTCGGCCTGGTCACTATCCTGGCCGACGGGCCGAGAGTTATCTCCAGCAGCACGCCGTACCGCCTGGACACCATTCGCAGCTGGGACACGTCGGCCCAGGCGATGTGCACCTGGCGCAGCCTGGGACGCTTGCGCGTGGTGCGGACGCCGAGCCAGATGCCATCCTTGCCGACCCTGAAGGCATGACGGCGGACCGTCAGGAGCACGCAGAACAGGACCATGCCCGCCAGGAGGATGCCGCCGATGTCGGTACCGGCGAGCCATATCGGCAGCTGACCCCCGAAGCGACGGATCCCTAGCGCCACGACGCCGCCGAGAATGGCGAACCAAATTGGGATCAGCCATATGTACCCGCGCGGAAGGCGGCTCGACGGTCCTCTGACCAGGAATGTATAGATCTCATCCAATGGTCGGCCTCCCCGTACTTGGTCCCTATCGAGATAGTCGGTCCTGGCTGCCCGGTACCGCAAGTAGCAGTTGCCGGCCGCTAGCGGACCGGGTCGGGCCAGGTCGGGGGCGGCGCGGCGAATTGAGCCCGGTGGCCTAACCTAGGAGCCGTCAGCAGTAAATGATCAACGAGGGACAGCGTCACATGCCGATTGCCGAGATCACCCGCCACGAATCCGCCGAGCGAGCCCGCCTGCTGCGGGTGGACGGGTATGACGTCGAGCTCGACCTCACGCGCGGCGAGAAGCTCTTCCGGTCCACCTCGGTGATCACGTTTGACTGCGCCGAGCCGGGGGCGGCTAGCTACGCGGACCTGATCGCCGCGCAGGTCGTGGAGATCAGCCTGAACGGCACCGCGATCGACCCCACGCCCAGTTACGCCGAGGGCAGGATCGCGCTGCCCGGGCTGGCGGCGCGGAACGAATTGCGGGTGGTGGCCGACTGCGCCTATACCTATGACTCCAAGGGCCTGCACCGCGACGTGGATTCGGCCGACGGCAAGGTGTACCTCTATACGAACTTCGAGCCCGCGGACGCTCGCAACGTCTACGCCGACTTCGAGCAGCCCGACCTCAAGGCAGCCTTCACCTTCCACGTGATCGCGCCGGAGAACTGGACGGTTTTGTCCAACCAGCCGGCGTCAGCGCCCGAGCCGGCCGGCAGCGGCGCGGCGGTGTGGCACTTCCCGCCGACACCGCGGATATCGACGTACCTGACCGCGATCGTCGCGGGCGAGTATCACCTCGTGACGAGCACGCACACCACCCCGCGCGGCCAGGTCATACCGCTTGGCGTAGCCTGCCGGGCCTCGCTTGCCGACTTCCTCGAGGCCGACGACATCCTGACGGTCACCAGGCAGGGCTTTGATTACTATGCGGACCTGTTCGACTGCGACTATCCGTTCGCCAAATACGACCAGGTCTTCGTGCCCGAGTTCAGCGCGGGCGCGATGGAGAACGTTGGCTGCGTCACATTCTCCGAGCGCCTGCTGTTCAGGTCCAAGGTCACCGACACGATGTACGAGCTTCGGGCCACGGTGATCCTGCACGAGATGGCGCACATGTGGTTCGGTGACCTGGTCACCATGAAGTGGTGGGACGACCTGTGGCTGAACGAGTCGTTCGCGGAGTTCTGCGCCGCACTGTCCAGCGCGGAGGGCACCCGGTTCACCGACGCCTGGACCACGTTCTGCGGCGCGCGCAAGACCTGGGGATATCGCCAGGATCAGCTGCCGTCCACGCATCCGATCGCGGCCGACGTCCCGACGCTGAGCGAGGCGATCGCCAACTTCGACGGGATCAGCTACGCCAAGGGCGCCTCTGTGCTCAAGCAGCTCGTCGCGTACGTGGGCAGGGACAATTTCTTCGCCGGCATCAGGGACTACTTCGCCGAGCACGGCTGGGGCAATGCGACGCTGGCCGATCTGCTGCGCGCGCTGGAGGCCAGCTCCGGCCGCAGCCTCGGCGAATGGTCGAGACTATGGCTGCAGACGGCAGGACCGAACACGCTGCGCAGTGAGTTCACGACAGGCGATCGCGGCGTTTTCACCTCGTTCGCAGTGCTGCAGGAGGCTAGTGACGAGCACCCGACCCTGCGCCCCCACCACATCGACATCGGCTTGTATGACCGGGTAGGAGACGAGCTGGTGCGGACGCACCGGGTCGAGGTGGACGTGACCGGGGCCAGGACCGACGTGCCCGCCCTGGTCGGGCTGGCGCAGCCCGACCTGATCCTGCTCAACGACGAGGACCTGGGCTATGCCCTGGTCAGGTTCGACCAGCGCTCGCTAGCCACGCTGGCCGAGTCGATCGGGCAGTTCACTGACTCGCTGGCCCGCGCGGTCAGCTGGGGCGCCGTGCTGGACATGGTGCAGCAGGCCGAGCTGTCGGTGCCTGCCTTCATCAAGATCCTGGTTGGCGGCATGGGCAAGGAGCCGGCGGTCTCGGTCCTGCAGGCCCTGCACATGACGGCCGCCAGGCTGATGGGCTCGACCGCCGACCCGAAGTGGCTGCCCGAGGGCAAGGAGCAGCTGGCCAGCGCCGCACTGCCGCTGCTAATGGCGGCCGAGCCTGGCAGCGATCACCAGCTCGCCTGGATGCAGCTCCTAGCCTGGACGGCGATCACGCCAGGGCAGCTCGACCTGCTGGCCGCGCTGCTGGCCGGATCGGCGGAGGTCGCGGGCCTGACCGTGGACACCGAGCTGCGCTGGGCGCTATTGCGGCGGCTGGCGGCGACGGGCCGGGCCGGCGATGCGCAGATCGACGCCGAAGTGGAGCGCGATCCCACCGACGCGGGCAGGCGGCATGCTGCGGCCTGCCGGGCGGCGATCGGTGACGCCGAGCACAAGGACGCAGCCTGGCGGCTGCTGGCAGAGTCGGAAGAGCTGGGCCACGAGGGCATTACCGCCGTCGCGGCCAGCTTCGGCAACCCCGAGCATGCCGAGCTGCTTGCGCCGTACGCACGGGCCTATTTCCAGGTGCTGCCGGAGATCTGGGAGAGCCGCGGTGACCACATGAGGCGGGTGCTTGGCGATGCCCTGTTTCCCTACTTCGCCGCATCCGGGGACCTGCTCCGCCAGATCGACGAGTTCCTTTCCGCGCAGCCGCGCGACCCGGCCATGGTGCGCTTGCTGGTCGAGCGCAGGGACACCGTGGAGCGCGCGCTGCGGTCCAGGGAGCTTCCGGCCTAAAGTATGCGGATGCAGGCAGCGGAGATAACCAGGGACGAGACGAGCGAGCGGGCAAGGCTGCTGCGGGTCAGCAGCTACGACGTCATGCTCGACCTGACCCGCGGCAGCGAGGTCTTCGGCTCGCAGGCGATCATCCGGTTCGAGTGCACCGAGCCTGGCGCGGCAACCTACGCGGACCTGGTCGCGGACCGGGTGCACGAGATCAGCCTGAACGGCACGTCGATCGATCCGGCACTCGCCTGCGCCGACGGCCGGATCGCGCTGGCGGACCTGGCTGAGCACAACGAACTTCTGGTGGTCGCCGACTGCCGGTACTCGGCCGACGGCACGGGCCTGCAGCGGTCTGTCGACCCGGCGGACGGCAAGGTCTACACCTATACGAAGTTCGAGCCCGCCTACGCGCGGACCGTCTACGCCAACTTCGAGCAGCCCGACCTGAAAGCCACATTCAGCATCGGCGTCCGGGTGCCCGAGCGTTGGACTGTGCTGTCCAACCAGCCCCAGGTCGCCGGGTCGCCCGAGCCCGACGGCGATTCCGGCAGCGCGGCCTGGCACTTCGAGCCGACACCGCTGCTGCCGACGTACCTGTTCGCGGTCGTAGCCGGGGAGTACACCGTGGTGCGCGGCGCGCACACCACGCCCGGCGATCAGGTGATTCCGCTGGCGCTCGCGTGCCGGGCGTCGCTAGCTGAGTTCCTCGACGCCGCCGACATCCTGGGCGTGACCAGGCAGGGCCTGGACTACTACACCTCATTGTTCGGCGGGGATTACCCGTTCGCGAAGTACGACCAGGCCTTCGTGCCCGACTACAGCGCAGGCGCGACGGAGAACGCCGGGTGCGTGGTGCTCACCGACCAGCTGCTGTTTAGGTCCAGGGTGACCGACGTGATGTACGAGCTGCGGGCCAGCGTCGTGCTGCACGAGATGGCGCACATGTGGTTCGGTGACCTGGTTACCATGCGCTGGTGGGACGACCTGTGGCTGAACGAGTCCTTCGCGGAGTTCTGCGCCGCGCTGTCCAGCGCCGAGGCCACGAGGTTCACCGATGCCTGGGCCACCTTCTGCACCAGCAGAAAGGCATGGGGGTACCAGCAGGATCAGCTGCCGTCCACCCATCCGGTGGCTGCCGATGTCCCGACGCTCAGTCAGGCGATCGCCAACTTCGACGGGATCAGCTACGCGAAGGGCGCCTCGGTGCTCCGCCAGCTGGTGGCGCGGGTCGGCCGGGACAACTTCTTCGCCGCCATCCGGGCCTATTTCGCCGAGCACGGCTGGGGCAACGCCACGCTCGCCGACCTGCTGCGAGCACTCGAGGCTAGCTCGGGGATGAGCCTGGCCGACTGGTCGGACGCCTGGCTTCGGACGACAGGCCCGAGCACCCTAAGGGCCGGACTCGAGCTCGACGAAGCTGGTGCGTTCCGATCCTTCGAAGTTTTGCAGGAGTCAACGGGACCCGATCCGACGCTGCGCCCGCATCGGCTCGCGATCGGCCTCTACAGCATCGGTGCGAGCGGCCGCCTGAGCCGCACCCATCAGGTGCAGGCGGACATCGCCGGACCACGCACCGCCGTGCCCGAGCTGGTTGGCCTGCCGCAACCTGACCTGCTGCTGCTGAACGACGATGACCTGACCTACGCGCTGGTCAGGTTCGACGACCGGTCCATCCGCACGCTGACTTCGTCGATCGGTCAGCTGGACGACGCGCTGGCCCGCGCGGTGTGCTGGGGCTCGATCATCGACATGGTGGGGCAGGCGGAACTGGAAGTGCCGGCCTTCGTGGCGATGGTGGCGGGCGGCATCGCCAGTGAGGCGTCCGTGACGGCGCTGCAGATACTGCTCGACGCGACCGCCTACGCGCTCGGCCGGCTGGCCGACCCGCAGTGGGCGCCCGCAGGCCGGGAGCAGCTGGCGAGGGTCGCTGCGGAGGTGCTGGCGGCGGCCGAGCCAGGCACTGATCACCAGCTCGCCTGGGCGCAGCTACTGAGCTGGACCGCCACCTCCGCCGACCAGCTCGACCTGGTCGCTGGCCTGCTGTCCGGCCGGGACAGCATCGATGGCTTGACCATGGACCCCGACCTTCGCTGGGCAATGCTGCGGCGGCTGGCGGCGGCGGGCCGCGCTGGTCCTGCCGACATCGATGCGGAGCTGGCGAAGGACGCGACGGACGCTGGCGCCCGGCACGCGGCGGCGTGCCGGGCGGCGATGCCAGCCGCGGATGCCAAAGCCGAGGCGTGGCGATTGCTCACCGAGACCGACCTGCCGGTCGACAGCCTTCGCGAGATCGCCGGCGGGTTCCACCAGCCCGAGCAGGCGCAGCTGCTGGCGCCGTACGCCGCACGTTACTTCGAGGTGCTGCCGCGGCTCTGGAGTGCCAGGGGTGGGCACCTGCGGGTGCGGCTGGGCGAGGAGCTGTTCCCGCGCACCGCGGCCGGAGCGGATCTGCTCGCGCAGATCGATGCCTTCCTGGCCGCTGGCGGGCGTGATCCCGGCATGGTCCGGGTGCTCGTGGAGCAGCGCGACTTGACCCGGAGAGCGTTGCGGTCGCGGGCGCTACCCGGCTAGCGGCTCTCGTTCCTAGGGCGCTGACGGGCGCGGGCGTCTAGCTATTAGTAGGCCCGCCCGAAGACCAGCCGTTTGCCATATGCGGAGGGTAGCTGGCAGCGCACGCAGCAGCCCGATGCGGGCTCCCCGTCGAGCGGAATGCACCGTGGCGTGGCGCTGGTCTCGGCCTTGATCTCGTCCTCGCAGGATGGCAGGCCGCAGTGCAGCGCCAGCGCCCAGCCGCCGGCCACTGCCGCGGTGAACTCGGGCCAGCTGTCGGCCGTCGCCGTATGCTCCTCGCGGAACTGGAGGGCACGGCGCAGCAGCATGTCCTGGAAGTCAGCGAGCTCGCCGCTGAGCCGCTGTGCGACGGAGCCGAGCGGCACAGACTCCTTGCCCTGGCCGTTCTTGCCCTCGCCGAGCCGCCTGGCCAGCACCGCGGTGCCTGCGGCCAGGTCGCGCGGGCCGAGTTCCAGCCGCATCGGCACGCCCCGCAGTTCCCAGTCGTTGAACTTGAATCCGGCCGACAGGTGCAGCCGGTCGTCCACCTGCGCCCTTATCCCGGCACCGGCCAGCAGCCTGGCCAGCTCGACTGCGGCTGGCAGCACATCCTGCGCCTGATCCCCGCGGCCAACTGGCACGATCACGACCTGGTAGGGGGCCAGCGCCGGTGGGAGTACTAGTCCGCGATCGTCGCCATGAGTCATGATCACGCCGCCGATCATGCGGCTGCTCATCCCCCAGGAGGTGGTATTGCAGAGCTCGAGTTCACCGCCGCTTGAGGTGTACTGAATGCCGAAGGCGCTGGCGAAGTTCGTGCCCATGAAGTGCGAGGTGCCGGCCTGCAGGGCGCGGCCGTCCCGCATCATGCCCTCGATCGTGAACGTGCGCTGAGCCCCGGCGAACCGTTCGCCGGGTGTCTTCTCGCCTGCCACCGTCGGCATGGCCGCGGTCTGCGCGGCCAGGTCGTGATAAAAGCCCAGCGCAAGCATGGTCTCGGCCATGGCATCTGCGGCGTCGACGTGGGCGGTATGTCCCTCCTGCCATAGAAACTCCGTAGTCCGCAGGAACATCCGAGGGCGCATCTCCCAGCGGACCGCGTTGGCCCATTGATTGAGCAGCATCGGCAGATCCCGGTGCGAGCTGATCCACTTGGCCATCATCTCGCCGACGATCGTCTCCGAGGTCGGCCTGACGACCAGCGGCTCGTCCAGGTCCTTGCCGCCCGCGTGCGTGACGACGGCCAGTTCCGGGGCGAAGCCCTCGATGTGCTCGGCCTCGCGGCGCAGGTAACTTTCGGGGATGAGCAGCGGGAAGTAGGCGTTCTGGTGCCCGGTTGCCTTGATCCGCTGGTCGAGATCGGCCTGCAGTAGCTCCCAGATCCGGTAGCCATACGGCCGGATGATCATGGTCCCGCGGGCCGGGCCGCGGTCCACCAGGCCGGCCTTGAAGACCAGCTCGTTGTACCAGGCGGAGAAGTCCTCGTGCTGGGGCGTCACCCCATGCTGATCACCTGCCATGCCCGCAGGCTAGTGCGGGCGGCATTCCGAGAGCCAACGCATTACCGGCCGGGAAACCCAGATAACGTAGCGGTCACGGTCGGCTGTGCAGCATGATGTATTGACTCCACATCGGGAAGAGACGCCGCTTCAGTCTCAGGAGTAACGCGCCGTATGACTACGGGATGGCCGCAGAACCAGCAGGATCTGCGGTGGCCCTACGCCGATGACGGCGAGGAGCAGTCCGGTAACAGGCAGTTCGGCGAGGAACATCCGAGCGGTCCGTTGCCGGTCAGCCAGCCACCGCAGCGCAGCCGGGGCCGCCTTCGGGGCCGCGATAAGGATCCGGTCCCTGCCCTAGAGGGCGATGCCGATTACGACTGGATCCGGTACCTTGGCGCGGCCGGGCCGGCCCAGGAGCCGTCTGGCAGGCCAGAGAGCGCGCCGCCCCGCAAGCAACGGGGACGGCGGCACCCGCAAGCGGACTCCGCAGCCCCTGTCGGCGACCCGCCGACTGGGCGCTGGCAGCGCGGCGCCCGGCAAGCCGAGCCGCAGCGGGCTCCTGACCTACCTCGTGTGGCCGAGCCGCCGCGCGGTTTTGAGCCGCCGCGCGGTTTTGAGCCGCCGCGTGTGTCTGAGCCGCCGCGAGCTCGTGAGCTACCTCGTGTGTCCGAGCCGCCGCGCGGTTTTGAGCCGCCGCGTGTGTCTGAGCCGCCGCGCTCGCCTGCCGCCTCTGGGCCACCGCGCCTGCCCGCTGCGTCTGGGCCGCTGTCCTCGTCCGTTCCGCCGCCGGCGGCGCTGACCGACTCCCGCCCCCGATCGGGCGGCCACACGCTGCCATCTCGTGCTCGGCCGTCGGCCAGCGACCCACAGCTACCTGGCGCTCACACCGCTCCGCGCACCGCTGGCAGCCCGCCCCTAGACAGCCAGTGGCGGACCGGAGTAGACCGACCTGCCCCGCCAGGCCGCCAGGCCCAGGCATGGCCCGCTGACAGTCGTCACAGCGCGGGCTGGCCAGTGGACGATCGCGACGGCTGGCCAGACGCGCCACGGCGCTCTGCCAATGCCAGGGCCTGGCCCGCCACTCAGGCCGAGCCGCGGCCTGCACTCGGTGCTCCTGCTGCGAGTCAGCCTGGACCCGTGCTGCGTGCCCCGGCTGGCGGAGGGGCGGCAAGCGGGTCGCGGCATGGCATCGCGGCTGAGCCCGACGGCAGTCGGTCGTTCACCGAACTGCGCGCCGCGGTCGGCGCGCGCCCCGGTCTGGCGAGCCCAGAGCGGGAACGTGACCTCGACCACGAGGACTTGCCAGTTCGCGATGAGCGCGGCGGTCGTAAGCAGAGCGGCACGAAGCGCGGCCGGTCGGCCAAGCGCGGACCGGCCCCGATTGATGACGCGAGTCCAGCGGCGGAAACCTCGGCTTCTGCCCCAGCGGTGGAACGGCCGGTCCCTGGTCGTGGAAAGAGCAAGCAGAAGGCTGCGGCGAAGTCGAGGCTGAAGGCTGCACCGCATCCCGACGTGACGCAGGTCAGCCCGCCCAAGAAGGCGAAGGCCCAGCCGAAGACGGCACGCCCGAAGGCAGCGCGCCCGAAGGCAGCGCGCCCGAAGGCAGCCGCCCCGAAGGCAGCCGCCCCGAAGACAGCCCGACCCAAGAAGACCAGCCGCAAGGTCCGCCGGAGCGTGCTGCTCGTCGGCGGCGTCGGCTGCGCCGCGGCGGCTGCTGTGCTGGCGATGGATGTAATTTCCAGCCCTGGCCAGCCGCATGCGATCAGCACCCCGCAGCGGCTCATGAGCTACGTGCAGGAGCCGTCGCTGGCGACCGGCATGGGAGCCAGCGCGCTGCGTAGCAAGATCGTGTCGATGGGCAGCGGCGAGGCTAGCCACGTGGTGGACGCGGTCTATGAGGACAGCAGCGGCCCCGCCGCCAAGTCAGGCCCGCAGATAGTCCTGTTCGTGGGCGGGAACCTGTCTGGCTCGGCGAGCTCGTTCATTTCCAGCCTGACCTCGGCTCTGCCCGGCGCGTTCGTGATCAATCCAGGGTCCCTGCGGGGGCAGGCGGCCTGCGTACCTGGCCTTTCCGGGCACCTGACCGAATGCGTCTGGGCGGACAACGACACCTTCGGGGTCATCGCGTCGCCGACACTCAACGCTTCGAGCCTCGGCACCGAGCTGAGGGAAATGCGACCGCTTCTCGAGCACGTCGTCAAATAGGCGCGTTGCCGCATCGAGGGTGCTGCGGCAGCTCAGTGCGGGCTCGCTCGACGCTAACGGCACCGAGCTCGTGTTAGTGCGGCGGGCGCTGGCCAGTCTTGTCGTCGCTTGGCTTGGGTGTCCGCAGGGACAGCCTGGCGATAGCGATGACCACAGCGCCTGCGAGCACGGCCAGCCCGGCGACCTGGCCGCCGATGAGCCGCGGGTCGAGCGGCACTGTGGCGGCGACATCGGCGGCATGTACGGTCTTCTTCGGCTTCACCTGCGGCAGCCCTAGCGAACCCAGGCCCGCCGATGACGAGGAAGATGGCGCCGGGCTCACCGTGGGGAACAGGCTGGACGGGTTGCCGGAGGACAACCCCGTTCCCGATAGTGGCGGCAAGTCCGTCGGAGGCAGCGTTGCCGGTGGGGTCGGCGTGGTGGTCGTACTGCCGGTGGAAGAGGCAACGACCACGTCGGTCGCTGACCCGTCGAAGGACTTCGCACCCTTGGCGGATGCCTTCGCGGTCAGCTGGACCTGCTCGCCCAGCGCCGCCTTCGCCTGCACCTTGACGCCTACCTGGAGTTCATCGGCCTGACCGGTCGGGAGGTCGCCGAGCTTGCACTGCTTGCCGTCGGCGGCCGGGCAGACGCTGAAGTGGGGCGAGCCGACGTATTCCGCATAGCCCACCTTCACGGCCACCGTGACCCCGCGGCTCTCTGCCTTGGCGCTCCAGACCCAGACCGCGAAGTTCGCGAAGTGCCCGGCCTTGACCTGCGAGGAGCTGGAGAAGGACTGGACGTGAACGCAGAGCTGCGGCGTCGTCTTTGGCTTTGGCGGCGGCGAAGTCGGCGAGGTGCTTGGCGTCGGGCTGGGGCTCTCGCTGGGCGAAGGGCTGGCCGTGGGGCTGGGACTTGATGTCGGCTTCTTGGTCGAGGACGGACTGGGAGTCGGGGTCGCAGTAGTCGACGGGCTCGAGGTTGGGCTCGGGCTTGTGCTGGCGCTCGCGCTCTTGCTCGGCTTGGAGGTGGCGCTCGAAGAGTTGCTCGGGCTGGCACTCGCGCTGGCCGATCGGCTGGCGCTGGAGGTCGCGCCGGCAGATGCGGATGACGTCTTACCCGGCTTACCCCCCGCGGACATCTTGACCGGCGTGGACTTGTCGCCGGTGTTGGTGACCGAGGCTACGAGGACCGAATCTTTTGGCATAGATGAGCAGGCAACGTTCACGATGGGCTGGCTCGGCAATTCCGTCGCCAGGGCCTGGCCGAACATGCCGCAGCTGATGTAGGCGAATCCCGTCAGAGCCCCCGCCACTACGGGCTTAGCGAGCTGCGCCCTCACAAGTGGAACCTCGCTTCGGTGCTCGTCTTGCCAGAACGTAATCGCCCTCGTGCTGCTCACATTATGCACCGCGAGCCCGGAGGCACCTAGCAGCCGGAAATAGCAGCATAAATTTTCACCGCTACTTCACCTGGAGTATCGCGGGGCGCATGACCATACGCCGGAAACCGGCGCCAGCTAACGGTGTGCCGGGACGGCCGCCAGCTAAGTACTGCCCTACCATGCGGTAGTTATGCACCCTGGGGACGTGCTCTCACGGCCAGCGCGGGGACCTGACCTGACGCTGCCCTACGGGACTCTGTCCGATCAGGTGGCTGATGTCTGGCTGCCACATGTCCGCGGCGATCGCCCGGCCGGGCTGCCACTGGTTCTCTTCCTGCATGGTGGCTTCTGGCGGGCCGCCTACGACCGAGCCCATACAGCCCCGCTGGCGGAGGCGCTGGCGGCCGACGGCCTCGCCGTCTGCACGCCCGAATACCGTCGCGTGGGCCAGGAAGGTGGCGGCTGGCCGGGTACGTTCGACGACGTCAGGGTCGCCGCGACCGTTCTGCCAGGCGCCGTGGCGCGGGCCACGGCCGGGCTGGTTGCCGAGCGGCTGGTCATCCTGGCCGGGCATTCCGCCGGCGGGCATCTGGCGCTCTGGACCGCGAGTCATCTAGATGATGAGGCGAGGTCGGCGGTCAGGACCGTGGTTAGCCTGGCGGGTGTCTGCGACCTTGCGGCCAGCTTCCGGCTGGGGCTCGGCGACAATGCGACCGCAGACCTTATGGGCGGCGGGCCGGGCCAATACCCCGACCGCTACGCCTCGGCCGACCCGAGCGCGGCGCTTCCGGTCGGCATCCGGATCAGCCTGGTACACGGAACCGCCGACGACCGGGTGCCGTGGGAGCAGAGTCGCGACTACGCGGCGCGAGCCAGGACCGCGGGTGATCAGGTCAGCCTCGTGACGCTGCCGGCCACCGGGCACTTCGAGCTGATCGATCCGCTGTCAGCCGCCTGGCCGGCTGTGCACGCGGAGTTCCGTTCCGCCGCTGGCGGCGGCTTGCCGGCTGCCGGCGAGCTGCGGCACAATTCGTAGTCTGGCTTCGTGTATGCTCGCTTGGCGCGGCGATGCAGCGGCGGGCTATCAGCTCGGCGAGGCACGGCGGTCGGCCCCCTTAGCTCAGTCGGCAGAGCGTCTCCATGGTAAGGAGAAGGTCTACGGTTCGATTCCGTAAGGGGGCTCGCAGATCAGAGCCGGTTCTGGTCATGGGGCCCGGCTGTTTTTGATCTTGGTGCAGCACCAAAGTGCAGCAGCGCCCCTCAGGTGTCGAGCCACTCTCCGAGCTTCTTGAGCGCGGCGCGGGTGGCGGCCGAGGGTACCTCGGTGTAGATCTCCATAGTGATGGCGATCTTGCTGTGCCGCAGGATCTGCATGGCCGCACGGGGATGCACCTCAAGGGCAGCTAGCAGTGATCCGCATGTCTTTCGCGCACCGTGCACTGTGATCTTCGAGACCTGCGCCTGGGTGATGCGGCGGTCGAAGCTGCGGTTGAAGTTGCGGGGCTCGATCGGCGTGCCGTGGCGGGTGGTGAACACCAGACCGGTTTCGATCCAGGCTCTCCCAGCTCGCTCATGATCGGCGTCCTGCTCATGCCTGCGGAGCTTGAGCGCGGTGACGCAGGGGTCGGGGAGGGGGAGCGGCACACGGCGGGCTGCCGCCCGAACGCTGCCCAAGACACTGCCCGTCACGGGCTGGCCGCCGCAACGCCCGCCGACCGCGCTCGTGCGGGAACGGCCATCCCCCGGCGCTCCAGTTTTGAGCCGCGCCAGACCACCGTCAAGGGCGCGCCTAACGGCGCGTCACTGCGCGATGCCCTACGGGCACCCTGGACGGTGGTCTGCCTCGGTCACTTTGGCGCCGATGGGTGGAGCCAGGAGTGGATCACTTCCGTGCAGCTAGCCGCGCCGTACCGCTGGCGGGCCCCAGGTGCCATTGAGCACGGTTGCTTTCGGGGAGTAGAGCCGCATCGTGATGCCGAGCGGTCCCTTCGGTGCGGGCAGCCAGTTGGCTTCCCTGTCGGTGCCGGGCGAGGTGTGCTGGATATAGAGATCGAGTGACCCGTCGGCGTTGTACTGCAGCGGGTCGCGGTCCCCGATGGCGAAGCGGTTCAGAGAGTTCGCGGCCTGGAAGCCCTCGGCGTCGTACATGGTGACCGACCAGAAGGCGTCCACCGGCGGGAGCCCGGCCTTGTCGAAATGCAGGACATAATCGTTGTCCCCGGCCAGGGGATTGCCGTCAGCGTCGGCCAGGAGTACCGGGTAGACGGCGTCCTCAGGGGAGTTCGCGCCAAGCCCCACCATCGCGACGACGGCGCGCTTGACGTAGAAGTTGCCGTACACGCCGATAGTGTCGATGTTCATCTGCCAGCCGTTCACGACCTTCGCCAGGCGCGGGAATGCCTGCTGCATGGCCTGCATCGCTGCGGCTGGTACGTCCTGCAGCGCGCTGCGGACGGCCGGATCCAGCTCCGCGAACTTGGCCCCGGCCTCAAGGCCCAGGCGCCGCATCTGCGCGATGAGTGACCAGTCCGTCAGGTGCGGCGGGTGTAGGTTCAGCAGGCCGAGGCCGTAGTTAAAAAAGTCCTCGGCGGACATGCTGTTGACCTGATCGAGCGGCGGCGTCTCCATGTCCACGCCCGGTTCCACCACGGCATTCGCCGGCGGAGCCTGGCCTCCCCAGTGAGACAGCGGGGTCAGGCCGAATGCGTCCTGGATCTTGCGCACGGCCGGGTAGTCCGCCGGGCCATTAGTCTGGGTCCGCCCGATGATCCACAGATACGGCGTGGGCGCGTCGATCCCGTCTACGCCATCAGGCAGGTCGCCACGCCATCCCGGCGGGATGACAGCCCAGTTACCAGCCTCGGTTCCGGTTGTCCGCTGCCCAGGCGCGGCGAACGCGTCGGTCCACATGTCATACATCGGCAGCTCGTAAAAGCGGCCATCCAAGTCCGCACCGGCCGAGACGACAACCGGACCGCCGGTCAGGTCCAGCCACGCGGACGAGTACAGCGTGTCGAAGTTCGGCCGTACGACGGCTTTGAAATCTGCAGACGGGAACTCCCGGATATGCGAGAACGTGTTCATCGGCCCGCGGCCTGGCAGTTTGCCAGACTCGATGTTGGTGCTCTGCTTCCGCGTCAACTCCATCGTGACCAGCGGATACAGGAAGATGTAGGCGTTGACCCCGACGTCGCGGAACCTAGCCGCACCGATATCCACGCTCATGTGTGTTTCCCCTCCGATACCTACCTGCTAGCTCTGCACTGCCCACGATCCCGGTTCGCCTTCCGGCTGGGATCACCCCAGCAGGGTGATACGAGAGTGCCGCGACCATCGCCCACGAGGGGACTGGCAGCCTCTGATGCCGGCATACAATCAGGCCGTCATGCGCGTTCGACCGCGGACTGGCCTCACCGAAGCACGACAGCAAGGAAGACGGCGTGCAGCAGACAAGTGCAGCAACCGCGGCAGACCGCATCGACCTCAGCTGGCCAAGTGCGAGCCCCTGAACTGCATCAACGACCTTCACTAACCGCTACGCCCCTAGATGGTAAGGAGAAGGTCTACGGTTCGATTCCGTAAGGGGGCTCGTTGAGGTCTTCACGTTTGACCTGGCTCTATTTTCACGTTTGCGTCTGACATTCTGTCCGGCCGGTGCTGGGGGTCCGGTGAGGGGCTGCGCTGACGCTGTGGTGTAGTTCGGGGTTGGTTGTCTGCGGGGTTTTTCGCGTGCTGACGCCGCGTGGTCATGCGGTTGAAGGTCTTGCTGCGGGTCCATGCGGAGTGGCTGCCTGGTTATGGCGGCGCGGCGGCGAGCATCGCTAGTGTCTTGCGGCGCCGGCGCCTGGTTTTGGGCGGGAGCCCGGCGGCGGCGCGGCGCGCGTTGCCGGCCTGGCGGGCGGTGTAGGTGGTCAGGATGCGCTGGTTGCGGACGGGGAGCAGGCAGGCGATCCACAGGGTGAGCGGGGTCAGGCCGGTCAGGCGGCACCAGCCGCGGGCAATGCTGGTGGTGGCGGGGTCTTTGATGGTCGCGAAGGTCCGCTCGGAGCCGGTGCGGCGGGCGTGGGAGCGTCGGTGTGGGGCTGATGGGTAGTCGTGTTTCTGCCGGGTTTTGGCTGTGACCTGCGGGGGGACGGTGATGGTCTGCTGGGTGCAGCAGGCGGGCGCGATCAGCGCCTGGTGCACCCTGGTCAGGTGCGCGGGCCGGTCATCGGCCAGGGCGTGCATCATGCCCAGCAGTAAGGTGCGGACCCGCAGAGGCCGGCCGCGGACACCGGCGGGCAGCAGTTCCTCGATCCGGGGCGCGACGCCGGATCGGTCGATGATGTCCTCGAGCGTGGCGAGCGGGATGCTCACCGCTGCCCGCCGAGCAGAGTCACCGCCTGCTCCTCGCTGCCGGGGTCGAGGATGGCAGTGATGTCACCGAGCCGCTGGGAGCAGGTGATCCCGGCGGCGGCCATGAAGGTGGCCAGCCCCAGCAGTTCCGCGCAGTCGGCCAGCCAGGTTGCCCGCAGCCGGCTGCCCTCCAGCCTGGGCAGGCCGGCGCCGCCGTTCAGGGACCGGGCCAGCGGGCTGGTGATGTTGTTCCGCGCGGGATCGGCACCGCCGGTGACCAGCTGCTGGCCGGCGAACCCGGCTGATTCCAGCAGGATGTCGTGGTAGCGGGCCAGGACCGGCACCATCCGCGGCCGGACGCCGCGGACGTCCACGATGACGCCGCCGGACCGGCAGCTGATGTCGGTGCCGCGGACGGCCCGCAGGTCGGACCGGATCAGCCCGGCGCCGGCGCCAAGGCTGACCAGCCCCGCGGCGCGCATCCGCCGCGCGATGGTGGGCTGCGCGGCGGCGAGGGCAAGGTAGCCGCCGATCTCGGCGGGGGTATACGGCGCCTTGGCCCGCTCGCGGGGCAGCGGCGCGTCTCGCGGGGATAGCGCGGGAACGACCGCCCGGGTCAGGAACCGCAGGCTGGTCCGCAGCGTCCGCCGGGACACGCTGGTCAGCCCCGGCGCGTGCGCGGCGAACCGCTCGATCACCGACGGGTGCAGCAGCACCTGCGGTACCGGCTCCAGGCCCAGCCCGATCCCGTACTCGGCGAGCTTTCCCGCGGCCCACAGCAGGTTCTTCGCCCGCTCCCGGCCGGGCGGCGCCGCCGCCGTCACGACCTGCCGGGCAAAGCGGGCAGCCTCGGCACTCACCGACGACGGCCGCCAGGACGCGATATAGCCGGGCATTGTCATACAGCACTTATACTGTAAGAGATGCCGGAGATCACCGACCCGGCATGCGACGATGAGAACGTGTCGCCAACCAGGGGCCAGCAAGCCCGGGCCGAGCGCATCGCGGCCCAGCTCGCCAGCATCGGCTTCGTCCTGCCCGGCACCCTCACCGAACGGCACGTCCGCTGCGGCAAGCCGAACTGCCGCTGCCACGCCGACCCGCCGCAGCTGCACGGCCCCTACCACCAGTGGACCCGCAAAATCAACGGCAAGACCGTCACCCGGCTGCTATCTGACGACCAGCTCGCCGACTACCAGCCCTGGCTCGACAACCAGCGGCGGCTGCGCGCCCTCATCGCCGACCTCGAGGCCCTCAGCCAGGACATCGCCGACGCCGACCCTCGCTGGCAGCGCTAAACCACCCATAACACCGTGGCCGCGGCCCGCTTAACCTGTGGGCAAGGCCGCCAGCCGCCCCCATCGCCCCAGGCCAGCGCCAAAAGTGAAGACCTGTCGTTCGTTCGTTAAAGGCTGAATTCGAATGCTAGTCCAACTTTGTTCCTGGCCTGGGAGCCATTCTGGCTGGCGCTCGGGACCGATGAGACCAAGCGACCGGTGGTGCCTGTAAATCACGGGACAGGTGATGCGGCTGAGCCGCGCAACCGGCCAGCCGGATCGGGCTGGCACTTCGCAGTGGGAGAAGGTCAGTAGCGTGCCCTGGGTCGGCTTCGCCATGGGTGGGCAGCCGTTCCAGAGGATCGGCGTTACCCGTCGAGTGGGTTCAGGGAAAGGCCGGGCGCGTCGTGACTGCGAGCACCCTGGCGTGCTCGCATTGAGGGCTCAGTTTCGTTACGCCGGACCAGCCTGGGCTTGACGAGGACATCTGGCGCCGACTGGAGACCATAATCGGCACGGCGTACCTGGGAGATGCTGACGAGTTCGCTGGACTCTGGCAAAGCCTCGATCGAGAGGTGACAGATCATCAACGGGGTCTTGCTGCGATATACGTGTGGTACATCCTGGAGTACCGAGTGCACGACATCCTTCAGCGCCGGCCTACTCCCGACGACTTGCGTCAGCTGGCCAGTAGCGCTAACTCACGGTTCAAGAGGCTAATCCATGAGAATGACGCTTCCCTGGAAGATACGTTGTGCACCGTCTTCAAATTCGCCTCCGGCGATAGGCAGGTAACCGGCGGGCGGTTGCTTGTTGCTGGTTCTGCTGCCATTAGCGTTCTGATAGACGGTCCCGCCGCTCTGCGGACGGTTCGACCGCCTCTTGCACGTTGGTACGCGGCACATGCGACCAAGCTCAGGGAACTGGGACCGATGGCGCCCCCGCGCTCGCCGCCGTGAGGCGCCCTTGATAGAGAAATAGAAAAGCTCGGGCGGCTATGCTCCGGCCTGGCCTGCGTAGTGCCAGTCGCTGGTGATGATGCCGGGCTGGTCGGGGAGTCCGTGCTGGCGGGTGCGGGTGTCGCGGCGTTCCCGCCGGCGTGATCCGAGGGTGACGGAGGAGCGGCGGGATCGGGTGGAGAACCATCCGGAGTAGCCGAGCTGGTGGGCCCACTTTGCGAGCCGCAGGCTGGCGTACTCTTCGCGCTGGCCGAGCTGCCAGCAGGTGGTGATCATTTTCCGGGGGTGCGGGGGTGACGTGGTAGTCGTCCAGGTCGGCGGCTGACCGGATGCGGCGGGGTATGCCGCCGCAGTCCTCGGTGCCCTTGGACGAGTATTTCGCTACGTAGGCGGCGACCTTGCTGTCGTCCAGCTGCCCGGCGATGCCGCGGCGGACGGGCCGAACGTCGAGCTGGTCTCCCCATCGCAGGGCGAGGGTGCCGGCCGTGCGCGGATCGGGCAGGGTCCCCGATGGGATAACGGCGGCGGCCGTCGCGGAGCAGCTTGGCACCACACCGGCGGGGCATCGTCGGGACCTTGAGGGCCGTCGGTCCGGATGACGGCGTGCACGTGGATCAGGCCGCGGTGTTGGTATTCGATGACCTTGCCGAACGACAGGCGCACGCTGTCGCGGAGCTGGCGCCGGCTGATGGCCAGGACTGAGGGCAGGGCTCGTGCGGTCTGGTTCCACAGGGCCGGGACGGCGGCGTGGTAGGCGAAGCATTCGCTGCATAGCGGCTGGCCGATGAGAATGTCGGCGGGCTCGTGACGCCTGCCGCAGGACGCGGGCTTGCCGTGCTGGCACAGTGGCCCGCCGCGCCGTGGTCGGCACCGCGGTGGTTCCTGTTCGCGGCTCCGGAGCCGTGGCCGCCGATATGCGTGCCAGCTTGCTCGGTTCGCCATGGCCATCGACGCCATGCTAAAGATCGTTACTGATGCCAAGTTAGTCGCGAATCCGGCCTGGCCACACATGCCGAATCGACCGGTCGTGCCGAAAATAGTGCGTTGAGTTTAACGCATTTTTACATGCGTTAACCTGCATGCTCACTCACGTACTAGGGCTCGGCTGTAACTCGCCGAAGTGCGTTGCCCGGCGTTCTCGGTGTCCTCAAGGGCGATCGAAGATCGCCGATCATTTGCGATGGCATATGCGCGGCGTCGAGCACAGATCAGCCAGTTCGGGGCAGCCCCATTACCGTCCGGGTGATCGGTCGTTTGCGCGACGTCGAGCCGGTGGAACTTGCGGTGTATTTGCCGAGAGCGCCGATACTACAGACGGAAACCTGGATGACGCTCCGAGATCTTCGACGACGCCCGGCACGATCACGTCGCCGCCCGCCAGGTGCACCACGACCCGCGGATCTGCGGTCAGAGATTTGCGCCTTGATGGTGCGGCGCCCGGCTTTGGCCACCCTCTGAGCCGTCTAAGCCGACACTGGTCATTGCCCGGAAGCTGGACGGAGCACCCGCTTTAGGTGTGGTGGGGCTGGCCGAACCGCCAATTCGGGTGTTGCCACGCTGGGCACGGGTGGTCCCGGGTCACGAGCATGAAGACATGAGTTCTCCTGTTCGTGACGAGGTGTCACCATGATCGAAGCACGCAATCTCAGCAAAAGCTACGGCAGGAAGCTCGCCGTGGACCATCTCTCGTTCACGGTGTCGCCGGGAAAAGTGACGGGATTCCTCGGGCCAAACGGGGCCGGGAAGTCCACGACGATGCGCTTGCTGCTCGGCCTGGACCGGCCTGACACCGGACATGCCAGCATCGACGGCCGGCCGTACCGAGATCTTGCCGATCCGCTGCGCACCGTCGGGGCGCTGCTGGAGGCGAGGGCCGCGCACAGTGGCCGTACCGCCCGCAACCACTTGCTGTGCCTGGCACAGACCCAAGGCCTGCCGCCCAAGCGCGTGGACCAGGTCATCAGCATGGCTGGCCTGAGCGCCGTCGCCAGAAAACGGGCTGGGGGATTCTCCCTCGGCATGGGCCAGCGGCTGGGCGTCGCGGCCGCGCTGCTCGGTGACCCTGGCGTGCTGATCCTGGACGAGCCGGTCAACGGGCTCGATCCGGAGGGCGTCCTGTGGATCAGGAGCCTGATGAAGCGCTTGGCGGCCGGCGGTAGGACGGTCTTCGTATCCAGCCATCTGATGAATGAGATGGCCGTCACCGCTGACCATCTCATCGTGATCGGCCAGGGCCGCCTGCTCGCCGACTGCCCGACAGCCGAGTTCATCGACCGCAACTCCAAGCCGCAGGTCCTGGTCAAGACAGCCGGCGCCGCTCAGCTCACGCAGCTCGTCATCTCCGAGGGCGCCCAGGTAAGGCGCAGCGGAACCAATGTGCTAGCCGTAACCGGCGTGCCGGCGCCGCGGATCGCCGAACTGGCCGCGGGGGCCCGGATCGTTGTGTACGAGCTGACGCCGCAGCGCGCCTCGCTCGAAGAGGCGTTCCTCGAGATGACCGCCGGCAACGTGGAGTTCGGTAGTCACGGCTCATCCGTCCGCGGAGAGGCCACCGCCAGCCAGTACGGCAGGAGCATGTCATGACCACCGCAGCCGTGATCCGCAGCGGGCGCGGCCCGCTGCAACCGGCGCACCGGACCGGCTTCGGCCGGCTGGTCCGCGCCGAATGGACGAAGATCCGTTCGGTTCGCTCGACGGTCTGGTCCCTCGGCATCCTGGTGGTGGCCGCCATCGGCCTCAACACCTTCATCACCGCGGCAGGCATGGCAGGCTGGAATTCCCTCAGCGCGGCCACCAAGCAGGGCTACCTGGCGGATCCGACCGGTTTCCTCGCCGCGGCACTCAACATCGCGCAGATTCCCGTCTGCGTGCTCGGCGCGATGGTGATCACCGGCGAGTACTCCACCGGGATGATCCGCGCCAGCGTGCTCGCAGTGCCCCGCCGCACCCCGATGCTCGCCGCGAAGGCCGCCGTCTTCGCCGCGGTAGCGTTCGTCGTCGGCACGCTGGTGGCATTCGCGTCGTTCCTCATCGCCCAGCAGATCATCCGCGGTCACATCCCGGTCTCGCTCAGCGACCCGGCGGTACTGCGCGCGGTTTTCGGCATGGGCCTGTATCTCACCGTGCTCGGCCTGCTCGGCCTCGCGGTAGGCGCGCTGGTCCGGCACACCGCTGCGGCCCTGACGGTGGTGGTCGGCGTGGTGGTGGTGGTGTCCAACCTCGCCCGGACGCTTCCTGGCGTCGATGGCCAGCACATCGCCGCCTACCTGCCGACCAACGCAGGCTTGCTGATCACGCACGCGCACCAGGAGCCGGCCGACCTGCTCACACCGTGGCAGGGATTCGGGGTGCTCTGCTTGTGGACCGCGCTGCTGCTCGGCGCAGCTGCCTGGTCGCTTGGCCGACGCGATGTGTGAATCTCCGGTAGAAGCGGAGAATGGTGTGATGAGCGGAACTGCTCGGGTGACAGGCCTCGCGACCCGCCCAGCTGGCGCCCGGCCGGGCGTCCGGGGGCATGTCGCCGCGATCCTGCGGGCGCCGTTCACCCGGCGTGCCTGGGCCGAGTTCGGTTACGCGATGGCCGGCCTGCCGCTTGGTGTCGCCGGCTTCGCCTTCACGGTCGCCACCCTCGCCGTAGGCGCCGCGCTCACGCTTACCGTGCTAGGCATTCTCGTCGGGGCGCCGCTGGTAGCCGCGTCCTCGCTCGGCGCTAGGGGCCTCGGCGAGGTCAACCGCGGCCTGGGCCGCCGGCTTCTGGGCGTGCGGGTCGCCGCGCCGCCGCCGTTCCGCCCTGGGCCTGGCCTTGTCGTGTGGGTCCGGTCCGCGCTCACCGACGCCGCCGGCTGGCGGGCACGTGCCTACCTGGTCCTGAAGCTGCCTGTGGCGGTGGTCAGCGGTTTCGTCGCAGCGTATTTCTGGCTCGGCGGGCTGGCCTACCTGACCTACCCGCTCTGGTGGCAGGTCTTCCACCAGGTCGCTGTCCGCGTCGGCGGCACGGTCCAGCCAGACCCAGTGACCATGCCGGGCCCGTTCGGCAACGTCCATGTCCTGACCTTGCCCGGCGCCTTTCTGGTGATCCCGATAGGCGCGATCTGGGTGCTCGCCGCTCCGTGGGCGACGCGGGCGGCCAACGCCCTGGACAAGTTGCTCATTCGCGAGCTGCTCGGCCCGGCCTCGCTGTCGCAGCGAGTGCACGAGCTGGAGCAGACACGCGCATACGCCGTCGACGACTCAGCCGCCCGGCTACGCGGCATCGAACGCGACCTGCACGACGGCACGCAGGCCCAGCTCGTCGCCGTCGCCATGAAACTCGGACTGGCCAGAAAAAAGCTCGGCATCAGCGACGACGCGGCCGGCAGCGAATTCGACCTCGAGCGGGCCCGCGAACTAGTCGACGCCGCGCATAGCAGCGCCAAGGAGGCCATCGCCGACCTGCGCGACCTGGCTCGCGGCATTCACCCGCCCGTGCTAGACACTGGTCTGGATACCGCGTTGGCCACCCTCGGGGCGCGCAGCACGGTGCCCGTCGACTTGATCGTCGACGTACCGCGGCGCCCGCCGGCGGCGATCGAGACCATCGCCTACTACTGCACGGCCGAGCTGCTGGCAAACGTGGCCAAGCACAGCGGCGCCCGGCACGCCGCGATCGAAGCTGTTCAGCTGCCCGGACTGCTGCGGCTCCGAGTCACCGACGACGGCACAGGAGACGCCCGCCTGAACGACGACGGCGGCCTGGCCGGACTCGCAAGCCGGGTGCGGACCGTAGACGGACGGCTGGAGATCAGCAGCCCCCACGGCGGCCCCACCGTGGTGACCATCGAAATTCCATCCGGCACCTGAGAGCATGCCGCATGCGAATAGTGATCGCTGAGGACTCCGCGGTACTCAGGGCCGGGCTCGCCGAGATCCTCAAAGACAGCGGGCACGAGGTCGCCGCCGCGGTCGGCGACGCCGACGCGCTCCGCGCCGCCGTCGAGGCGCACCACCCGGACGTGGTGATAGTGGACGTCCGGATGCCGCCGACCCACACCGACGACGGCCTGCGCGCGGCTGTGGCTCTGCGCCGTGAGCATCCCCGGCTCGGCGTCTTGGTGTTCTCCCAGTACATCGAGACCCGGTACGCAGCAGAACTGCTCGGCGTGGCGTCGCCCGGCGGCGCGGCGGGCGTCGGCTACCTGCTGAAGGACCGGGTCGCCGACGTTGACGAGTTCGTCCGCGCCCTCGGCCGCGTCGCCGCGGGCGGCACCGCTCTTGATCCCGAAGTCATAGCCCAGCTGCTTCGCGCCAGCCCGCGCGCCAGCGCGCTCGCCGCCCTCACCCCGCGCGAACGCGAAGTGCTCGCGCTGATGGCCGAAGGCCGTTCCAACGGCGCCATTGCCGGCCTCCTCGTCGTCTCTGAGCGGGCAATCGAGAAGCACGTCGGGAACATTTTCGGCAAGCTCGGCTTGCCGCCTTCGGACGCCGACCACCGACGGGTGCTTGCAGTCCTCCATTACCTGGAGTCGTAAGACAACCAAGCGATCGCCGAGCACGAGTCGGCTGTCCTAGAACTCTGGCTCAGCGTCAGAGAGAGTCACCACCAGTGCACGTGCTAGTACCTCCGATCCCCATCGGAGCCAGCATCGACACGGATGCACGATTAAGCCGGAATCACGTCGTCAGGTCCCGGCAGCCGAGGCAGCACAGCACCTGATCGACGACCTGGCTCGTCCCGCGCTGTGGCCAGGCCTTGCGTGTCGCAGCCGCACAGCGCCAGCGGTCGCGATCGCGGCGGCATCGCCATGACCGGGCGCTGGTTGCCGTGACTGTAGGCGTGCAGATCGCCCGGATCTGCGCCGGCTGCGCGCGGCATCCCCAGCGCCACCGTGCCCTCGGCCGCCAGCAGCCGCAACTGATCGTCCTGGCGTTCCGGCGGGTTAGCTGCGGAGCTGGTCGAAGGCGCGCTCGATGTGGCGGGCGAGGGTTCTCGGGTTGTCTTGCGCCGTGGCCTGGCCGGCGTAGAAGCAGGCGAGCCCGATTTCTGCGGCCTGGCGGGCAGTCGAAGGGGTCGCCCCCAAGCTCTGGAGCCGGCTGGTGAGCGCGTCGGCGTAGCGGCGCTGCTTGACCAGGCTGCGAGCGTACAGTTCCGGGTGGCTGCCGACGAGCTCCTGATGCCGCTGGTAGGCGCCGGCATCGGCGGTTATGCCCTCGACGTAGCCGATCACCAGCCGGCGGACCGCGGCGAGCGCGGCGGTCATGGAGGACCCGATCCGCTCCGTCGGCGCTGGCGGGGACTGGGGGGTATCGGCGATCGCCTCGGCAGGGTCGCTGAACAGGACCTCCTGTTTGTCGCCGAAGTAGCGGAAGAAGGTCGTTCTGCCTACCTCGGCGCGCTCGGCGATGTCGGTGACGCTGACGGAGTCGAAGCCGCGCTCGCTGAACAGGTCCACTGCCGCGCGTCGGATCGCCTCCTTGGCGCGGCGGCGCTTTCGGTCCGTCAGCGAGTCGGCCGGAGCCTGCTCATCGGCCATAGTCCCAGTCTAGTGCAACGCTTGACACCGGAGCCCTGTAGGTATCCAATACTAACTGGAACTGAGTACCGAAAGGAAGGAAACCCCGATGCGGACAGCCGAACTCGCCGACCAGACCAGTCGGTTCCTGGACCTGCTCGAAGCCGGAGACCGGGCGGGCGTGGCCGGCATGCTCGACGACCAGATCGTGTGGAGCGCTCCAATGTCCTTCGGCAGTGCCGGCGACGGTGAGCCAGCCCGCGGTGTGCAGGCCTTCGGGTCCCGCCTGGGCTCGATCAGCGCCCTGATGAAGTCGGCCAGGTTCATCGACCGCCGGATCACGGCCTCCGCCGACGCAGGGACGACCTTCGTGCAGGCCAGGGGTGACTTCGTCACCACTGACGGGCGGCCATATCAGAACGTCTACGTGTTCCGCTTCGACTGGCGCGACGGCAAGATCGTGTCGTGGGAGGAATACGCCAACCCGCTGACCATCATCGGGACCTTCCCGGACCAGTATCGCCACGTGCTCGAGCCGCTACTCAACAACGACTAAGCGCCCAAGGCGGGCTCTTAAACTGCGGCGCGATCCAGGATCCGGGTCACGTCCCACGTGGCTGCCGCGATATCGGCAGCCGAGCCGGGGCCCTGGGTAGGTGCCGCGAGCCGGGCCACCCCGCCGATGGTAGCGCCCGAACCAGATGTCGCCGACCGAAATCAGCCCCTGGCCGTCCGGCCGCAGGATGCTTCCCCTGAGCCGTCTGGTTACTGTCACCGCATGCGCCGACACGGAACTCAGGCATGCCGAACGGACGCGCGTCCGCTCATACAGATCCGGTCGAGCCCAAGACCATTCGCATAAGACCGCAGCGCGCCAGATCGACGAGACCTGTGCGCCGATCACGCTGCTCGAGCCTGATCCGGCAGCCACGCGGAACGGCTGGGCTCCGCGCGCCGTTATGAGCACGCCCGCACCCGTTGGCCATCCGACCGCGGCACGAGTACTCAATCGGCCAGGCCGTATGTTTATGCATTGCGAGCACTGCCCGTGATCGCGCGCACATGCCGCGAACGGCGTGGCTAGGCGGCGTCACAGTGGGGTGAGGATCATGAGTATCTCATCGCGGTCGTCACCTGGGGCAAACCGGAGTGCGGCGGGCCAGCGGCCGATCACTGTCCAGCCGAGCCTGCCGTAGAAGTGCTCCAGCCCGGTGCCGCCGCGAGCGGCGAGGCGAAGCTGCTCCAGACCCATCTCCGCGCGGGCAACCTGCCTGGCGTGCGCCATCAGGGCACCTCCGATTCCCTGGCCGCGGCAAGCAGGGAGGGTCTGCAGATGGCTGATGGTGCCCCAGTGAGCGATGAGCGAATATGGATTGCGCTGGAGGTGCACCCACCCGGCCAGGGTATCGCTGGTCCGCGCGATGAGGAGCCGGCTGCGGCCGGGGTTGAGGCCGGCGATGATCTGGTCGGCCGCCGGCGCGACGGTCGTGGTGTCGACGGGCGGAAACGGAAACCCGACCGCCCCGCCGGCGTTAGTGACCGTGATCCAGCAGCCGATTAGTTCCTGTCTCAGGCCGGGACTGACCTGATCAGGACTGGTCAGCTGGTCGATAACCAGATCAGCATGCTCGTCCACACGGGGCAGTCTGCCAGGCCGCTGCCTGACGGTGCGAAGGCATCCTCTTCTAATGGCTTCTGCCGGCCTGTTTTGGCAGGCTCGGTTCCGGTAGCGGCTGGCGGGTCAGCACTCCACTCTTCAGGCCGTTGAAGGCCTTGCGGCAGACCGTGCGCCCGCTGGTCGTGGGGAGGCTGTAACCGCTGATGGGATGACGTGCCCCGCGGCCGTGGTGAGCACTTGGCCATTAGATCGCTGGCTGTCTCCTCCGCGCTGCCAGCCGGTTTCTGCTGAGATGCGCGGGAGGAATGATGCTGTTCGTCGGCGATGACTGGGCTGAAGATCATCACGACATTGAGATCGAGGACGAGTCCGGACGGCGGCTGGCCCGCGTGCGGCTGCCGGAGGGGCTGCAGGGGATCACGCGGCTGCATGCCCTGATCGCCGGTCACATGCCCGCGGACTGGGCGGATCTGCCCGAAGGTGAGGCCGCGCGCCGGATAAAGGTCGGGATCGAGACCGAGCGGGGGCCGTGGGTTCAGGCGCTGGTCGCGGCCGGGTATGAGGTGTTCCCGGTCAACCCGATGTCGGTGGCCCGGTACCGGGAACGGCACTCGACCTCCGGCGCGAAGTCCGATGCCGCGGACGCGCACCTGCTGGCCGAGATCGTCCGCCTGGACCGGGCGCATCACCGGCCGGTCGCCGGGGACTCCCCGCAGGCCGAGGCGATCAAGCTGATCGCCCGCGCGCACCAGAGCATGATCTGGGACCGGTCCCGGCACGTGCTGCGGCTGCGCGCGGCACTGCGCGAGTTCTTCCCCGCGGCGCTGCAGGCCTTCGCCGACCTGGACGCGCCCGACACCCTCGAGCTGCTCGCGCTGGCTCCCGATCCCGGCACGGCAGCGGCCCTGTCGCAGTCCAGGATCGCCGCCGTCCTGGGCCGGGCACGCCGCCGCGCCGCCGCGGCCAAAGCACAGCAGATCCAGGCTGTGCTGCGCGCGCCGCAGCTGCGCCAGCCGCCGCCAGTCCAGGCCGCCTACGCGGCCATCGTGGCCGGCCAGGTCACGCTGATCCGCGCGCTGAATACGCAGATCGACGAACTCGGCGAGGTGGTGTCTGCCCATTTTGGCCAGCACCGGGACGCTGAGATCTACCGCAGCCAGCCCGGCCTCGGCACCATTCTCGGCGCCCGGGTCCTGGCCGAGTTCGGCGACGACACCGGCCGCTACGCCAGCCCCAAGGCACGCAAGAACTACGCCGGCACGTCACCCATCACTCGCGCCTCCGGCACCAGGAAAGTGGTCCTGGCCCGCTACGCGCGCAACCGCCGCCTTGCCGACGCGCTGCACCAGTGGGCGTTCTGCGCCATGCGCGGCTCACCCGGCGCCCGCGCCTACTACCAGGCCCTACGCGCCCGAGGCACCGGCCACCAGGCCGCACTGCGCCAGCTCAGCAACCGCCTGGTCGGAATCCTGCACGGCTGCCTCCAAACACGCACCCACTACGACGAGACCACCGCCTGGGAGCACCACCTCAAGGCAGCCGCTTGACATTTCAGAACATGGGATGTCTGCCGCGCTTCTTGTTCTCGGCTTAGAGCGCCGCCCTGATCTTCTTGACCTCGGCCGACACACCCGTGGAGCCGTGCTGCGGGCGTGGTCGTGCGCGTGGCCGTTGTCCCAGACGAGCGGTGGCGACATGACCCGCTATCCCACCCATGTATCGGCGCTAGCGTCCCAGTGCCAGTAGCGCTCACCGAGCCCGGAATTCGCGTGGATGATATGCACCTTGACGAATTCCGATGCGTTCATGCGCAGATACCTGGCGTCGTGGAAGTGCAGCGTGACGTGGCCGAGCCCGAAGCATCCTTCGTCGCATCCGATGAGGTTCGCGGTGGCCTGAGCGTCGCCGTGATGCCAGTATTGCCAGTGAATGTCTTTTGCGACGAGCTCCGGGCCGTATTCCAGATAGAGCTTGCCCGGACGGTAGAGGAGTTCGCTCTTGGCGGGCGTCGGTATGTAGGTTCTGATGGGCGGCCCGCTAGTCGGCACGGCCGAAGCTGCGCCCGTCCCGAGTCCTACGGCTGCCGCGGCGAAGGTGGCTGCTGCGACGGCTGGTAGTGACTTCATGACGTTCCCCCGTCCTGATCGTTGCGGCTGGCCATGTCATCCACGACCTGAGCGGCTGAATCGTGCTCTGCCGAGACCCAGGCCGCTGGCCTGCGCTGTCGGCATCGGGCGAGCCGGATCAAGAGTCCGCGATGCCGCTGCCGCTGGCCGCTGGCGGCCCTGCAGAAATGCCATGCGTCTGGACCCTGGGTGGCCATGACGCTGCCTGCACCTGGCGGTGTGGTGCCCTTGCCTGTTGTCCGGTGCTGCCGCTGCTCCGTCCGCACGCGGCCAGTCCGCGGCCTAGGCCTGCCATCAGCGCGATCCCTGCTGCCGCTGTGAGCTTTCCGGTCAGCCTCATCGTGATCACCCGCTCACCTGTTCGCGCGCTCCGAGCGTTCCGTCAGCTCCCGGAGGGAGCCAGCGCCAGTGCTCAGGACTTCGGCGACCAGACCCATGAGCCGCTCGCTTGCCTCGCCGGTGCTGACTGCTGCGACTCCATCGGCTCGGTCGCGGACGGTCCCGGCCTAACCGGCTGCTGAGGAGCCTGCCGTGGCCTGACGAACCGGTACATGCTGATCGAGGCCAGCGTCGCGGCGGCCACCGTGAGGGCCAGCGCCCAGCCGATCAGCGTCAGCGCATCTCCGGCTGCCCCCGTCACGCCGATCACAGGGTAGTAGTGGAACGAGCTGGCCATGATCAGGAGGAGCACGATGGCAAGTGCCTGGCACCCGGCCGCGAACCAGAGCCGGACCTTGTTGGCGAGCGTGACAGTAATCGGTGCTGCTGGCTGCGGTGGTGGAGCAGGCGGCGGTGCCTGGGTGGTCATGATTTCGTCATCCTCTTTCGCAATGCGCGGCCCCCCCAAGATGGCGGGTGCTGCGATCAGGCCCGCTGTCATGGAATTCCCGCCGCTTTCCACCCTCCCGCCTGAACCCTGAATTCCGCCAGAGGCGGATGGCTCTGATCTTTCACCTGAATAATGTTTTAACGCATAGTCACATGAATATTCGTGTTCACCAGTATTCATCAGCTACTGTCCGCACGGACCCTTCGGTGGCGCGAAACCACGGCGCGCCCAATGTGTGAACGAGCTGACCCACGGCGAGCACATGCGCCATGGCAGTTCCCATCCACGCTGTCGTTCCGGCCACCGAAGGGTAGGCCACGACACGTTCAGGCAAACGCGAGACCGACGAGAGGCAACTTTCAGACGCCTACGATCCCTGTATGGCCTCACAGAACGACACCGAGGGCTTTTACACCGCAATGGGAGAGGCCGTGAACGGGCCGGGCGGTTATTTCGGCCGACGACTCGACTCGCTCCGTGATTTCTGCAGCGAGGCTTCGGGACGCCCGGAGACCATCTTGGGCGACGCTCGGAAGTTTAGGTCCGCATTCGGGCTACCAGTCTGAACGCAGCTTGACGCGAGCCGGTCGGGAACGGTCGATTGTGAGCACTCCCGCCAGCTCGAGTACTACGGCAACCCAGCCAGCGGTGGCCCTCTTCAGGAAGGCCTTCAGGTATTCATCGAGGCTGCCCGGTTGGCTATCGGTCGAGTACAGGCTGCCAATCGCAACCCATCCCCGGGCCGCTGCTGCCAGGCCTGCATCTCCTCGATCACCTTGTCGGTGATCCTCGAGATGGTCTCCTTCGACACCGACGCCCCGTAGATCTGCTCGAAGTGCGCGGAGATCTCGCCGGTCGTCAGGCCCTTCGCATACAGCGACAGCACGATCTCATCGACGCCGGTCAGCCGCCGCTGGCGTGTCTTGACGATCTGCGGCTCGAAGCTGCCGGCCCGGTCCCTGGGCACGTCGAGCTGCACCTGGCCGCTGCTCTCGGTCAGCACCGTCTTCGGCCGGGTGCCATTGCGGATGTTGCTGCCGGGCTCCGGCGCTGGCTCGCCGTGTTTCTCATGGCCCAGATGCTCGGTCAGTTCCTGGTGCAGCGCCGTCTCCAGCACCGTCTTGGTCAGCTGTTTCAGCAGCCCGTCCGGGCCGGTCAGCGACAAGCCCTGCTCCCGGGCCCGGCGGACCAGTTCCTCCGCTGCCACCTGCTCAGCCGACGGCTCCGGATATGGTCCACAGCTCGGTAGCCCCGTTGCTGGCGATGTCTACGCCGGCACGACCACGAACATGACCTACGACAACAACGGCAACCTCACCCAGGCCACCGACGCCGACAACAACACCATCACCTGGACCTACGACGCCCTCAACCGCAAGACCGGCGAGTACGACGGCACCTCCGACACCGCCCCGCCGATCGCCACCTGGACCTACGACAACTCAAATGACGTTTCCGGCGTGACCGACCCGATCGGCCAGCTCACCACCGAATCCGCTTACGACAAAAACGGCGACGCGTTCACCTTCCAGGACAAGGGCTTCAACGTCTTCGGCGAGTCCCTCGGCGAGACGATCACGGTTCCCTCTGACCAAGGTGCGCTGGCGGGCAGCTACACCCTCAGCCACACCTACACAGCAACCACCGGGCTGCCGCTGAAGGACACCTACCCGGCCTCGCCCGGCGGCGGATCGCTGCCAGCCGAGACCCTCACCCACACCTACATCGCCGGCTTCGACCTGCCCAGCGGCCTGGGCGGCCTGGCCGCCTACGCCCAGGACACCACCTACACGGCCTGGAGCCAGGTCGCTCGCGAGGAGATTGGCTCCACCACCGCCAACGCTTACATCACCAACACCTACGACGCCAACACTGGCGGCCTGACCGATACCCAGGTCGCCAACACCGCGGTCTCGTCCACCCCTTACGACGACACCAGCTACAGCTACGACCCGTCCGGCAACGTCACCTCCGAAACCGACACCCGCTCCACCGCCGCCACCGGCACCCAGACCGAGCAGCAGTGCTTCGACTACGACACCCTCGACCAGCTCACCCAGGCCTGGACCAGCAGCAGCGCCAGCACCACCGCCTGCGCCGCCGGCCCCTCCACCGGAACCGGCGGCACCGTCAGCGACGGCATTCCCGGCGGCGCCTACTGGACCAAGTGGGCCTACGACTCCCTCGGCAACCAGGCCAGCGAAACTGACAACTCGGTAACCGGCGGCACCAGCACGGTCACTAACTACACCTACAACACCAACACCGCTTCGTGCGGCCAGCAGCCAGACACCCTTACCAGTTCCTCGACCACCGGCGGCAGCACCGCCAGCGCGAGCTACACCTACGACTGCGACGGCAATACCACCGCCCTCAACCAGAGCTCAGGAAACCAGTCCCTCACCTGGAACCCAGACGGCACGCTGTCCACCGACACCACCACCGCCGGAACCACCACCTACGTATACGACGCCGGCGGCAACCTCCTCGCCGCCGACAACCCAGGCGGCGACACGCTGTACATCTTCGGCGAGCAACTCACTGCCACCAGCAGCGGCACGGTCACCGGCATCCGGTACATTCCCCTCCCCGGCGGCGGCCAGGCCGTCCGCACCGGCGGCGGCACCAGCTACTACTTCCAGACCAGCGACCTGCACGGCACCAGCCTGCTCACCCTCGCCAGCAACGCCCAGAGCCCGATCTGGCGCCAGTTCACCCCCTACGGCGCACCCCGCGGTACTGCCACCGGCACCTGGCCTGGCACCAACGGCTACCTTGGCGACCCCGTCAACGCCAACGACAGCCTCACCACCATCGGCGCCCGCCAGTACACCCCCGCCACCGGTCGGTTCCTGTCCCCCGACCCTGTCCTGGAAGCCGGCGACCCCGCTCAGATGGGCGGCTACGCCTACGCCGCAGACAACCCCGCCACCCAGTCCGACCCGTCCGGGCTCAACCCCGAGCCCACCCCCGGCCCCGGCGGCGGCTACGGCAGCGGCTGCACCGCCAACCCCAGCGCACCCGGCTGCAACCAGCCACCGCCCAGCGGACCCGGCAGCGGCAGCGGAACCACCGGCAACGGCGGCGGCTCCGGTAGCGCTGGCGGCAGCGGTTCCATGTGTGCGCGCTTCGGGATCGACTGCGGCCGCACTAACTCATCGGGCAGTGGCAGCACGGACCAGGGCCAAGACGGCAAGAGATACGCTTCGGCTACCTCTTACAACTACTCATTCGACTTGGGGCCCCAGGGCACGCCTCTCCAGCTTGCAGCCTTTGCTAGAGAGCTATGCGCGGGATTGTTCCCGATTGAAGGATGTCAGGACGAATTCCAGGTAGGTCAGGTTATGCAGCTACAGGAGCACGTCTTTGGCTATACTCAGGGCTTTCCGGTCCGAGTGTTCTCTGTGTCTGCAACGTCGTTCTCATTCGTCGCCCTCAAGGGCCATCCGGAGGGCCAGGGACGCACGATAACCTTCGCCTTCCAGCCGGGATCTAATGGTGACACATCCCTCGATGTCTCTACCTCGTCCAATGGGAGCATCGTGACGCAGTGGTGGGGGATCAGGAACATTGACTTCTGGATCGCGCACGGCACTTGGGCGGGATTCGCTGCCAACATCGAGGACTACTATGATGGTAAGAGAATATTCTTGACTGGATGACTAACATGCGGAGCCAGTCGGTCTCGGGCCAGGTTGCTCGCGTAGTCGGCGCCAGTTTGGTGTGCGCTTTGGCATGTAGTTGTTACTATGTAGGGCTGGCGCTGGCTATCGCTCTCACTAGCGAGAATCCCGGCCCAGCGACCATCGGTATCGACGTCAGCTATTGTCTAGGCGTCGTGGCGTGTCCGGGTCTTCTTGGCATATATCTGGCGAGATTTCGACACTGGCGCTGGACTGCAGCGGTTACTGCCGCCGCCATGTCGGTTTTGGCGATCCACGCCCTTCTCTTGCCCGTGGCAATCGCCGCTTTTGCGATGTGATGAAATGATCAGCGGCCCGGTGCGGGTAAGGCGTCCCAGCGATACTGAGCTGGCAGAGCTGCATGAGGAGCAGTCTCAGCAGGAGGTGACCTATGAGCCTGTGGGCATGGTCGGGACCCGTGGCCCAAGTGGCTACCGGCGAGATCGGGCTGAGGTGTCGCTGGGGGCAAGAGCCGAAACGTTCAACCGGGCATTTGATGCTCTCGTCAATTGGAGAGCGCATACCGGAGCCGGATTCGGTGTCTTCCCGCCGACCACAGTGCAGGACGGAGCGACCGTCGTTCTCTATCGGCGGGTTGCCGTTGGGTACATCACCGTTTGCTGCCGGGTTGTCTACATGATCACCGAGTCCGGCCGCCAGGGCTTCGCATATGGCACCCTTCCGCTACATCTGGAGGAGGGCGAGCAGGCGTTCGTTATCGAGCAGGATGCTAACGGTCATGCCCGCTTCGTCATCGAATCGCTATCTCGTCCAGCGCATCCCGTGACGCGTGCGGCCTATCCCATGACAAGGCTCATGCAGCGAGCGGTTACCCGAGCTTACTTGTCGGGCCTGGTCGATGCCGTCGATCCCTGATCCGACCTGGCCGAAGCTGATGGTGCTGCCAGTACAGCGGGCGGGGCCCGGAGCCGTAGCCGAGAGGCGATCCACTCGCCGTCGGCGCCGGAGGCGCCCTTGATAAAGAAATAGAAACTTTCGGACCGATCTTGGGCGGATGGTCAGCGGCGCGGGCTATCCGGTGCCGGCGTAGTGCCATTCGCTGGTGATGATGCCGAGGGTGGCGGGCAGGCCGTGCTGGTCTCGTATCCACGTGGTGCGGGTGTCGCGGCGTTCCTGCCGGCGTGAGGCCAGGGTGACGGAGTACCGGCGGGACCGGGTGGAGAAGTGGCCGCCGTATCCGAGCTGGTGCGCCCACCGGGCCAGGCGGAGCGGCTGGTAGTCGTCGCGCTTGCCGAGTTGCCAGCAGGTGGTGATGAGCTTCCGGGCGTGCGGGGTGACGTGCCAGTCGTCCAGCTCGGCTGCTGACTCGATCCGCCGTGGGATGCCGCCGATTTCCTCGGTGCCCTTGGATGCGTACTTGGCGACGTAGGCGGCGACTTTCTGGTCGTCTATCTCGCCGCCGATGCCGCGCCGGACGACCTTGACGTCAAGCTGGCTGCCCCAGGCCAGGGTGAGTGCCCGGCCGGGTTTGCGGGGGTGCGGCAGGCTGACGGCGGGAGTCGCGGCTGCGGCGGTGATCGCGTCGGCGAGCATGGCGGTGCTGGCCCATGGCGGCGGCGGGCTGGCGGGTCCCTGGGGGCCGTCGATGCGGATGACGGCGTGGATGTGGATGAGGCCGCGGTGCTGGTATTCGATGACCTTGCCGAAGGACAGGCGCAGGTGCTGGCGCAGGGCCCGCTGGGACATGCCGAGGGTGGCCGCGAGCTGGCGGCGGGCTTGCTGGGCGGTCTGGTCCCACAGGGCGGGGACGCTGGCGTTGAACAGCACCGCCGCGGGGTAGTCGAAGCAGCCGGGGCATAGCGGCTGCCCGATCGCGGGGTCGCCCTTGCGGTGCCGCTGGCCGCATGACATCGCCTGGCCGTGCCCGCAGGCGGGCTTGTCGCGGCGGGGCCGGCACCGCGGCGGCGGCCCGTCATGGCCGGGGCCGCGGTGCACCGGCCCGAACGACGGCGCGGTGAGGGTGACGAACACGGCGGGGTGCTGGGCGACGGTTTCGGGGATGCCGTGACCGCCGCGCAGCCCGGCGATGAGGACCTGGTAGGTGTCGCCCTTATAGAGCCGGGCGCAGGCGGGGCAGATGGCCTCGCGGCGGTTCCCGCACGGCACCGTGATGTATCCGCCGGGCTGGCTGGCGCTGTCGACGGCGGCGATGATCTGCCCGGTGGCGGGATCATGCTCGCGCTGCCATCCGGTCAGCCGGATCGGCTGGCGGCACTGGCGGGCGGCGTCGTCGATGTCGCGCAGGACCGCCAGGCGGCTGGCGGCATGGCGGGCAGGGCTGTCCGGACTACTCATCGCTGGCTCCCTCACCGGTCGGGTGGGGAGCGCGCCAGCATGCCCGGGGTTAGCGTTCCGGCATGCCTGCAAGGACTGGTGCCGGTGCTGGCGAGTTACGGGACTGGGGTATGTGCGATGAGTGGGTGCGGGCTACGCGGCCTGGTTCGCGCGTTGCGTGAGTTTCGTGATGCCTGTGGGCCGCTGGCTATGGTTCCCGGTGAGTGGTGACGCCCCCGCTGGGGCGCGTCTCGCCGTGTTACCGGAGCGCTGGCGCGCTCCGCGATCCACGATGCCAGCCGGGTCCGACATTCCCGCCCGGCCGGACGGCGTTAGCCGCCCGCGGCCTGCTGCCGGCTGGCGCCGGGTCCCGACAGGCGCCGGGCCTCATGCCGCAGCAGCATGGATTCGATCATGGCGAGCACGGCGGCTTTTTCGTCGCGGTCCAGCCGGCCGACGGCTTCCAGGTGCAGGGCGAGGTCGTCGGCGGGTCTCCGCTCGGCGGGGTCGAACAGGAGCGCATCCGCGCTGACGTGCAGGGCTATGGCGAGGTTCCGCAGGATGTGGACGGTGGGTGCGGCCTTGCCTGCCTCATACCGGCGGATGTTGGTGACGTGCACGCCGGCACGGTCGGCGACGACCTGCTGGGTCAGCGCCTGCTGCCTGCGCAGGGCTGCCAGCCGCTGTCCGAAGCCGGCGTCGGTCACGGGCTCGCTCCCTGGCGGGTGCAGCGGGACGGGATCTGCGCTGACCATACGGCGGCCCTCCGGAACTGGTTGACGCTTGAGAGCGTATCAGCTATATCTGAGCAGACAGATTTGTTCTCTTGACAAGGGCTGCCGATGACACGGGTTCCCGAGGATGAGATCGCCCGGATCAAGTCCGGGGTGAGCGTGGCCCGGCTGGCGGAGGCCGCCGGGATCGCGCTGCGGTCCCAGGGCGCCGACCTGATCGGCTGCTGCCCGTTCCATGATGACTCGACGCCGTCGCTGGTGATCACCCCGTCCTCGAACTTGTGGCATTGCCTGGGTGCGTGCCAGGCGGGCGGGTCGGTGATCGACTGGGTGATGCGCTCGCGCGGGGTCAGCTTCCGGCATGCGGTGGAGCTGCTGCGGGCGGACGCTCCGTCGCTGGCAGCCCCGCCGCAGGGCGCGGCCCGGTCCCGCACGGCGATGCTGCCGGCGCTGGCCGCCCCCGGCGCGGAGGATGCTGCCCTGCTGGCCGAGGTGACCGGGTTCTACCACGACGCGCTGGCGGGGTCGGCGGACGCGGCGGCGTTCCTGCACCGCCGCAAGATCGCCGACCGGGAGGCGGCGGAGTCCTTCCGGCTGGGGTTCGCCGACCCGACGCTGGGCTACCGGCTGCCCCGCTCGAAGACCGCTGCGGGGGATGAGGTCCGGTCCCGGCTGAAGCGGCTGGGCATCTTGCGCGAGTCCGGGCACGAGCATTTCCGCGGCTCCCTGGTCATCCCTGTCGTTGACGGTCAGGGGCAGGTCGGGGAGATCTACGGCCGGAAGGTCCGCACGGACCTGCGTGCCGGGACGCCGCTGCACCTTTACCTGCCGGGCCCGCACCGGGGCGTGCTCAACCCGGCCGCGTTCACCGCCGGGGGCGAGGTCATCGTCTGTGAGTCGATGATCGACGCGGTCACGCTGTGGTGCGCCGGGTTCCGGCACGTCACCGCCTCCTACGGCACGGGCGGCTGGACATCCGAGCACACCGCCATGGTCCGCGAGCACCACATCGGCCGGGTGCTGATCGCCTATGACGGCGACCCGGCAGGCGACGCCGGGGCTTTGTCTCTAGCCGCCGAGCTTGAACCGCTCGGTGTCGGGTGCCTGCGGGTGCCGCTCCCGGCCGGCGCGGACATCAACGACATCGCCGTGGCGTCCCGCTCGCCCCGCGACGCGCTCGGCGTGCTGCTGCGCCATGCCGCCCCCGCCCGGCAGGCAGGCCATGGCAGCGGACACCGTCGCAGTCATGGCTACCTGGCGTCCCCGGCCGCCGATCACAAGGGCGCGAAGGCTGGCGCCGCGCAGGCCGTCCAGGCCGGAAGCGGCGCCGGGCCGCAAGCGCTCCCTGCGGCAGATCCCGTACTGCCGGCCCCGGGCCCGCGGGATGCCCGCGGGGTGCTGCCCGGTGACCCGGGCGATGGCCCGGCCGTGGCCGCGGGCGGGGAACTGGTGATGGTGCACGGTGACCGCCGGTGGCGGGTCCGCGGCCTGGACCAGGCCACCAGCCACGGCGCCCTGCGGGTGAATGTCCTGGCGGCCCGCGGCGAGCGGTTCCACGTCGACACCCTCGACCTTTACTCCGCCCGGTCCCGGCAGGCGTTCATCACCGCCGCCGCTGGCGAGCTCGCCGTCACCGCTGACATCGTGAAGGCCGACCTGGGGAAGGTGCTGCTGGCCAGCGAGCAGCATGCCGAGCGGGCCATCGCCGCCGCCCGGCAGCCCTCGTCCGCCGGGCCCGCCATGAGCGAGGCAGAGCGGGCCGCCGCCCTGGAGTTCCTGGGTGACCCGGACCTGGCCGGGCGGATCACCGCCGACTTCGCGGCAGCCGGGATCGCCGGGGAGTCCGCCAGCTGCCTGGCCCTCTACCTGGCCGCGACCTCCCGCAAGCTGGACCGGCCGCTGGCGGTCATCGTCCAGTCGTCCTCGGCGGCGGGCAAGAGCGCGCTGATGAACGCGGCACTGGCGCTGCTGCCGCCCGAAGACGTGATCGCCTACTCGGCGATGACCGGCCAGTCGCTGTTCTACCTCGGCGAGCACGACCTGGCCCACAAGGTCCTGGCCGTCGCGGAGGAAGAAGGAGCAGCTCGTGCCGCCTATGCCCTCAAGCTGCTGCAGTCCGAGGGCCGGCTGTCGATCGCCTCCACCGGCAAGAACCCCGACACCGGCACCCTGGTCACCCGCACCTACCAGGTGACCGGCCCGGCCGCGATCGTGATGACCACCACCTCGATCGAGGTCGATGAGGAGCTGATGAACCGCTGCCTGGTGCTGGCCGTCGACGAGGACGCCGCCCAGACCCGGGCCATCCACGCCGCCCAGCGGCACGCCCGCACCCTGGACGGCCTGGCTGCCCGCACCCGCCGCGAGCAGGTCATCACGGTGCACCGCAACGCCCAGCGGCTGATCGAGCCCGTCACCATCGTCAACCCCTGGGCGGACCTGCTCACCTTCGCTGACGGGCGCACCCGCACCCGCCGTGATCACGGCAAGTACCTGACCCTGATCGACGCGGTCACCCTGCTGCACCAGCACCAGCGGCAGCGCAAGACCGTCACCATCGCCGGGACCGAGGTCACCTATATCGAGACGACGCTGGCCGACATCGGCCTGGCCAACCAGCTGGCGCACGAGATCCTGGGCCGGTCGCTGGATGAGCTGCCGCCCGTTACCCGCCGGGTGCTGGACGCGATCTCCGGCTACGTGATGACCGAGGCCGGCCGGCAGCAGGTCACGCCCGGCCGGGTGCGGTTCACCCGCCGCGAGCTGCGCGAGGCCACCGGGTACGGCGACACCCAGCTGAAAGTGCACCTGGCCCGGCTGGCGGACCTGGAACTGCTGCGGGCGCACCCCGCCGGGCACGGCTACGCCTACGAGCTGGCCTGGCGGGGCGAGGGCACCGACGGCACCCCGTTCCTGCCCGGCCTGGCCGACCCCGCCGCCCTGGCCGCCGCCGGCAGTTACGACCTGCAGCGGTCGGCCCCGCAGCCGCAGCGGTCGGCCCCTGCAAAGATCGGGTCGGCTCCCGGTCGGCCCCCGGCCGGGGTGCGGTCGGCCCCCCGCCGGGATGCACACGGCACACCATCCGCGCAGGCGGCAGGCATCTGCAGCCGTTCTTGCCGGTGATCACTCCCGCACGCGGGGATACCGGCCCGGTCAACGGCACCCGGGTCGCAGTCATAGATCCGCCAGCCGGCGGTGAGCACTGATGCCCCGCCGCGGACAGGCCACCGGCCCCGCGATCACCGGCCCGTTCCCCGGCGACGCCTGCGACCCGCTCGGCTTCCCGGCCATGTGGGCGGACTTCGAGACCTGGATGGCGGCCCGCGGCTACTCCCCGGCCACCATCCGCACCCGCCGGCACGCCACCGCCCAGCTCGCGGCCTGGCTTGGCGAGCGGGGCATCACCCGGCCCTCCGGAGTCACCCGCCAGATCCTGGAGCGCTACCAGCGGCACCTGTTCTTCTACCGCCAGCCGAACGGGCAGCCGCTGCTGACCGCATCGCAGGCCGCCCGGCTGATCGCGATCCGCCCGCTGTTCGCCTGGGCCGCCGCCCGCCGCCTGATCCTGTCCGACCCCGCCGCCGCCCTGGAACTGCCCCGCCCGCCCCGCCGGATTCCCCGGTCCTCGCTGACCGCCGCCGAAGCCGAGGCCGTGCTCGCCCAGCCCGACATCACCACCGTGCTGGGGCTGCGGGACCGGGCCATCCTGGAGGTCTTCTACGCCACCGGCATCCGCCGCCTCGAACTCACCCGGCTCGCGCTGGCCGACATCGACCACGCGAAAGTCACGGTGCTGATCCGCTCCGGCAAGGGCGACCGGGACCGGCTGCTGCCGCTGGGCGAGCGGGCCCTGGCCTGGCTGCAGAAATACCTCGCCGACGCCCGGCCCCGGCTCTGCCGTGACCCCGCCGTCACCGCGCTGTTCACCGCATCTGACGGCGGCCCTATCTCCAAGTTCCGGGTCGGGCAGCTCACCCACGACTACATCACCGCCGCCGCCACCGGCAAGACCGGATCGTGTCACCTGTTCCGCCACACCATGGCAACCCTCATGCTCGACGGCGGCGCCGACCTCAGATACGTCCAGGAAATGCTCGGCCACGCCTCGGTGGCCACCACTCAGATCTACACCCACGTGTCGATCACCGCCCTGCAGGCCGTCCACGCCCGCACACACCCCGCCGCCACTCACCCGCCCGCAGGCTGCAGTGATCACCCTGCACCTGCCTGACGCATGTCCCCGGCGAACCCGCCGGGGCGCCCTGGCCGCGCGCTGCGAACGCGACGGCCAGGGCTAGGTAACCGACCTAACAGGAGGTCAGCACCATGCCCGTATCATCCCTTACCCCGCCACCGGGCGGCCCGGACTGGCCGCAGGCAATCGAGTTCGAGCTGATGACCGACTCCCTGGCCGAGGCGCTGGAACGCCGCGTCACCGAGCTGGAGCACGCGCTGTGCTCCCGGCCGGCCCGGCGCAGGCTGCGACGCCAGATCCGCCGGGACGACCGCGCGTTCGCCTGGGCCGGCCCGAGCTTCTGGGACCGGCGGCTGGAAGCCACCACCACCGACTGGCTGTCCCGCCAGCCCGCCGCCAGCACAACGGGAGGCCCACGGTGACCGGGGCGGCCCGCCCGGCCGATGACGCCGCCGAGGCGATCCGGGCACTGAACCATGCCACCCGCCCCGGCGCGGGCGGCCTGATCTATCCCGCCGACGCCTACGACATCACCGGCTCGCTGTCGCTGGCCGCCTCCCGGCTGCCGCAGGCCCTGGCCCAGATCCTGGCGTTCCTGCAGGCCGAGTCAGCCGCCAGCCGGGTGGTGATCGTCGCGGGCCCGCACGCCGGCGACCCGGCCGCCGTCCTGGCGGAGGTGACCGCTGCCCTGGACGCGGCAGCAGTAGCCGCCCGGCGGCTGCATCACGCCCTGTCCGCCGCACAGAACACCCTGACCTGGGCAGCTGCCGCCGGCGACTGAAACTGTCACACCCAGCCGGCATCATCAGCAAATGACGGTGGCGAGGGCCGCGAGCGGATCCGTCGCTGGCTCCCGGTTCCCGGCCCGCGCCACCCTCCCGCCGCCCCCATAGGAACGCCGGAAGCCGCCACGAGCGGGTAACTGCCGCTACCCGCTACCGGCCAGGTCAGCACGCCCGGCCCGGTAGCGGCAGTAGCGGCCCGCCATCACCGGCGCAGGCCACAGGCAGGTAGCGGCACCGCTACCTCCCGCTCGTCCCCGCTACCGGTCAGCGTCCAGTTTCCGGGCGTCGTCCCGGCCGGCGCCATGCTCGTGCCGGGGCGGGCAGGGTCCAGGGCGGCCCGCAGGGCCGTCCCGCAGGGACGCGTCAGCGCCCTGGACGCTGACCGGGCCCGGTGCAACAATCCCCGCGCCGGGACGACGGCGGCGCCGCCGCCGCCGCCGCAAGAAGATCTAGCACAGCATCTAGCGCGTGATCTAGCACGCCAGACCTCACGCGCGCCTTCACGCATCACCTCGCACCCGCAGGCCGGCCCTGTTGGGTGCCTGTCCCAGCCGCTGCTCTTCCCTGCTGCGCGCATGGCTGGCATGATCGCTACTCCCAGCCCCGCTGCTTGATAACTGAACTGAGTGCCCCCGGCCCACGACATGTGTCGTGCCGGCACGACACCGCCCCTGCCTGCGCCAACAGCAGGCAGCACGACACCGGCCCGCCCCGGCCGTCGCGCTGGCCTGCGGTGTCGGGTGTCGTGCCGCTGCGGCCCGGACCGCGCAAGCAGCACGCCATGGCATGAAATCCAGATGCCCCCGCTGCGGGGCGCCACCGGGCCGCGGACAGGCCAGCCGGAAAACTCGCGTCCGGGCCTTCCGCCAGCAGATGATCTTGCCTGTTAGCGGCGGTAACGGTTTCCCGCAGGCCAGGAGCGGAAGGCGAGCCGACTCGGTCCGGTTTTGCAGTGGGCTGCGTTTTTGCCGCAGACAACCCCGCCACCCAGTCCGACCCGTCCGGCCTCAACCCCGAGCCCACCCCCGGCCCCGGCGGCGGCTACGGCAGCGCCTGCACCGCCAACCCTGACCAGCCCGGCTGCAACCAGCCACCACCCAGCGGACCCGGCAACCC
>CAVRCW010000006.1:0-80458 GCA_963719765.1 uncultured Actinomycetota bacterium | reverse complement strand
CGCCAGGCACTGGCTGAGCTAGTGGGCCCTCGAGCACAGCTACCAGGAACGCCAGGCAGTGCTCGCTGCCGTCGACGCCGATTGCGAACTGCGGCGCCGCGACCCTGGACAGCGACTCGAACCGCTGAGCTCCGGCGAGCCCGAGCCGATCACAATCACCGAAACCGGCGACCCGGCGGCCCGGCGGCCCGGTCCGCGCTGCCACTGCCTGGGCTCAGCCCGCCCATGCTCCAGCTCGCCGCCGAGCGGCGTGCCTTCACCCGCGCCCTCGCCGCCCGCCTCGCCCGCTAGCCCGACCAGGACCTGGGCAGCGCCACCCGGCGTTCAGGCCGACGCCGCGCCACGCCCCGGACGCCATCTTGCAGCCACCACTTCTGCCGATACCGTCGGCCACGCGTGTCCTGCGGCACGCCGCGGACCCCAACGCCGACCTTGAGGCAGCCAGCTGACAAGCCCGCACGCAGGAGCGCGCCAGGCCGTGGGGGAGAAGGACCGGTCTCGAACACAATTTCGCTCCCGGCGTCATCACTTCCGAGCTTGGCGACGACCATCCGGCTGCCGGTTCCGCGCCCGGTGCCAGTTCGCGCAGGACATCTGCGCGGAGCAGGAGCCCGAGCTGCGGTCGTTCGGTCCGGGTCGCCGGGCGGCGTGCCACTTCCCGCTGCAGACGACGACGGTCCCTGCGGCCGATAGCGCCTCGCTCGTGTCCGCTGGCTAATGACCGGGGTCGGTGCCTTGCCGGGCCCCGCGCCAGGGCGCAGCGGGGAGGCGGACTCCGGGAGGGTCAGGTGATGGGTGCCGTCCAGGAAGCCTCCCAGGTGCGGGGGCCGCACAGGCCGTCCGCTGCCAGGCCCTTCTCGGCCTGGAACTGCAGGCACACTGACCGGGACTGCGGCCCGTACATCCCGTCGCGCGAGATCACCCAGCCGCGATGCGACATCTGGTGCTGCCAGGTCAGCACGACCTGCGTGTCCTTGCCGCCGTAGTACCCGGAGTGACAGTGCGGATCGGGAGAAGGCAGGCCCAGGTAGTCGTCCGGGCCGTAGGGCCACGGCTGCTTCGGCGCCTTCGGCTTCGGCTTGGGGGCGCTGGCGGTGAACCCGAACATCCGCTCCAGGTCGGCGACGCTCATCCCGTCGGCAGAGTTGATGTCGCATGCGCCGAACGGCGGGGTGACGTAACTGTCGGAGTACTGGTGGGCGAACTTGCCGGCGTAGGCCGGGTTGGATCCGTATGCCGCGATCACGAGCCGAATTCCTTGCGGCTTCGACGGCCAGAGGGTGTCGAGATCGCCGGCGTTGCCGTACCCCGTGACCAGCTTCGGGTTGCCGAGCCAGCGGGCTAGCTCATCAAACTGCGCGTTAATCGCTGCTGACTGATTGCCTGCGACCTGGCCCGCGTCGGACTCGACGTCCATCATCACGGCCATGCGATCGTTCGGTTTGCCCACCCTGGCCTTGAGGACGGCGGCGCCGTTCACCCCCGGACGGTAGAAGTAGTACACCATGTAGCCGAATAGCCGCCCGTCGGCGACCGCCTTGTCGGCCCAGGCACGGTTTGCGGCGAAGTTCGAGTCGTGTAAGTCGCCGTCGTTGGACCGGAAGCAGAAGAACTGCCACGGATAGGCGTCATCGACGGGGCGCTGCCACTGAGAGACATCAGCCCACTGAGTGTCGGTCACTGCGCCTCCTCCTGGCCGGGCGCGTGCGAGGGCAGACGCCGCCGGTTCGTCTGGTGTTACTGAGAGGCATGATGCCAATGGCAGGATACCATCACGATCTGCGATATTTCTTGCTACAAAAAAGACAAGGATCCATTCCCGCGATGCGTGCAAATGCAGCACGGCCTCGCGGCTGGATTATGGTGCGTTCCGAACGGGGTTCACACCGCGTTCTTCGGGCCGATCTTGCGGACCTCCACATTGCCGGGGTTCCTGCACGGCTTGGACCTGCCAGCCGACCTAGTGGCCACCTCCGCTGAGTGGGGCACTGCCAAGCCGCACCCCGAGTTCTTCGCCCACGTCGTCGCGGCTTCGCCCGGGCAGCCGCATGAGACCGTCTACGTGGGGGACCATCGGCACAACGACATTGAGCCAGCCAAGGCGGCAGGCCTGCGCACCGCGTTCATACGCCGGGGCCCGTGGGGCTACCTGTGGGCACAGGATCCAGATCTCCGCAAGCTCGCCGACTGGCGCATCGATACCCTCACCGAGTTGCCGGCGTTGCTTCAGGCCGCCGTGGCCTGATCGCTGCAACCCGGGCAGTGCCGACTCGGACCGGATGCTGGCACACGGCCTTGACGGCCGTCGCATGTAGCACTGCTTGGGTGTAGCTAGCTGGCCGAGTGGTGCGTTCTGGGTGCCTGCGCGGGAATCTCTATCGCCATTCTCGCGGGCACGCTGTCGGGCGGGCTTACTGCGGGTCAAGAACTGTGCTGTCAGCGGTCATAAGTGGCACGTTGCGGCAATATCTCGGTAACTCTGGTTAGGGGGACGGCGAATCAGAACCTCATATAGGCCAGGTACTCGGATTAAGTCCATCTAGCTGCGCCCCCAGCAGGATTCGAACCTGCGCACACGGCTCCGGAGACCGTGCGTGATCGAGCGAATGCATGCTTCTGACCTGGGGAAACGAGCTGCTGATCCATGTGCGGGCAGTTGTTCTATCGCATGTCTCTCGCGGCACCTCGGGGCACGGTCGCACGTCTCGGCCGACGCCGCTGGTCAGCGTGCCTATGCGGCAGCCATGCCGTCCAGCCTTGTTCTGGATCTTGTCCAGCTGAGTCCCGCGTCGCGTGCGACTGGCCTCGGTACTAACAATCGGGCGAAGCTCCTCGGCCGCGCCCCGCGTCGCCCCGCAAGCTGTCGTCACAGGCGGAGCAGGCGCACCTGCGCTCGGCAAATCCATGATCACGTCGGGCAACGGCGTGCCGGTTCGGCCGCGCCTGGCCGCGCCTGGCCGCGCGTTGGCCTGCACGAGACCGCGCCCTGAGCTGACGCTGTGGGTCCGGGCAGTCTGCTCTGGCATCTCAATCGCAGCGCGAGCGAATGAATATAAGTTGACATATTTGTCAACTCAGCGTCACACTCGGTTGGGAGGTGCCTGCCCGTGAGAAGAACACCTGTGCTGATGAATGTTCCGGACATCGACCCGCGGGACTATTCCGTGGAGTCCTATTCCTGGGGCGAAGAGTTCGCCTTCCACCTGGTTAGTTATGAGGCGCGATACTACGCGTGGATCGTCTGCGAGCGCTGGGACCGGCTCGAGGTGTATGAGGTACCGGACGAGGTCACGGGCCGCCAGCTCCTGGCGTCCGAGCAGGCACGGTTCCTGTTCAGCGCCAGCTGGGGCGAGCGGGTGGCCAGCGTGAGCGTCGGCGACGGGGCGACAGGGGAGCTGCTGTTCGCAGCCGACCTGCTGGATGGCGCGCAGGACGGGATTGTCCTGGCCGTCATGGCGGGCAACAGCGCGAACGACGACTCCTACACACTGGCCCGGTTCACCGACCTGCGCAGCGCGGCCGCAGCGTTGGCAGCTCAGGCGGACCAGGCCGCTGACAAGATCGAGACCGCCGACATTAGCTGGCCGCACATAGCCGCCGCCTACCTGCGGCACCGTGCCGCCCTCGTCCGGGCCGGCGCGGCACGGGCCGCCCTGGGCGACACGATCCGCCGGGGCCGCGAGCGCATCAGGGCCGAGCGGGCAGTCAGCCGAGTCGCGGTCACCGCGGGCGTCTCCCGCGAGTTCCTCTATCGCGTCCTGGCCGGGGACGACTGGACTTGGAAGGCGCTGACGCCGGGCAGGAAAGACGAGCTGCCCCCGCCAGGACCGGGTCGGCCGCCTGGCGAGCACCCGCCCGAGGCGCGCTGGATCGCCTGGGTTCGGCTCGCGATCGAAACGGCCAGCGAGCAGGATGCCCTAGCCATAGCCCAGGACGTGTTCCAGCGGCTCGGCCTGGTCGTCGCGGGCGAGCCGGGCACGGCCGCGTCGGGCGAGGGCTTCTGGACGGTCACCGCCAACCTCGACCTGTCCGGGCTCGGCGTTATCGAGCCGGACACCGCTGCCACCCGGCTCAGCTTCGTGGTCGGCCACTTCGGTGCCGGGGTCACCTGGACTGGGCGCGCGGCCGAGCGGGAGGGCACCTACCACTGGCCGCCTGACTTCTGGTCTCGGCGGCCGGGCGCGGACGACGTGCTGGGCCATCCGGCCGTACGGGCCGCCATCATCCGAGTCGAGGCGTCCCGCGGCGTCTAGCCGACCATGGCCGTGAGGGCCTCTGCGGCAGCGGACGATGCAGGTCCGCTGCTACAGAGAGCCGACGGGCGATTTCATTTCACTTCTTCGCGCCCGGACCTTTTCGTTTACCGCATTCGGCGTGCGTCTCGTGATGCACGGTGCCCTCCCAGCTGCACAGCCACACGTAGATGTCCTTGTATGTGTTGATGTCATCGTGCGTCCCGAACGGGGTTCTTACCGCGCTCTTCGGGCCGATCTTGCGGACCTCCACATTCCTGGGGTTGTCGACCGTGTCATAGTGCAGCCAGAGCTGCACGTGGCCATCGGCGCACGGTCAGTGCAGTACGCCGCTGAGGTCGATGAAGCCGGGGTCGCCCGGAACGCCCTCGCCACCCCAGGAAAGCTCGCCTGTTCACGAGCCGCGCCTGACGTCCAGCTTGATCGCCTGGTGATGGCGAGGGAACGCCTCTGGGCGGTTGGTTGCCGCACGCGTCGGCGGCGCGACCGGGCTGCTGGCAAGCGCCGGCGACCCGGCAGCCAGCACGGAGCCGCCAATGAGCAGGACAGCGGCGGCAACAGCGATCAAGGATCTCTTCATGACTGGCTCCCTGGGATGCGAGGGCCACGGGGGCTCACGGATGACTGACGTTCCAACGCGCACCACGCTCAGATGCCGGGGTGAGCAGCTGCACGGACAGCAGCGGTGCGCATTACACATCGCGTGGCACGCCGGCGGCACGGGCATCCGCCAGGGCAGAGGTAGGGACTGCTGTCCAATGGCCGGGAACAAACGAACCCGGGCATCCCGCAATACGGCCGCCGTCACGTGCGTCCGTTAGCTTCCACCCATCCGCGCACTCACCTGGCGTCCCCGTCCTCCGCTGCCGGCCGCTAGGGACGCGAGTTCGAGTTATCGCCTGAAATCCTCCTTGCGTGCGGAGGGCTTAAGTCACACACCTTGTGTCACCGCCCGGTGCAGCCGCAGCGGCCTGGAAGCTAGCCAAACGGGTACGCTCCAGGTTGAGTCCGCCGCCCAGTGAGAGAGGCCCTGCTGTGACGATCCGGGCTGTGGTCTTCGATATCGGCGAGACCGTGCTGGACGACTCACGCGAGTTCGGCGCCTGGGCGGATTGGATTGGCGTGCCCCGCCATACGTTCTCGGCTGTCTTGGGCGCGGTGACCGCCGAAGGCAGCGACAACGCCGAGACCTTCCAGTACTTCCGGCCCGGATTTAACCTGGCCGCCGAGCGCCAGCGCGCGGAGGCTTTTTTCCCAAGCTTGCGCCCGGCCACTGGGCTCCGTGCCCTCGATGAGGCCAGCGCGCCGCTTGCGGTCGGGAGTTCGCGCGATGCGCTCGCGGTTTACGGGTCCCTGCACATGCGGGCCGGGGTACTGGCTGCTTGCGGCGGCCTGGCCGAGGCCGCCGACTCCCACTTAGCTGAGGCGCGCGATATTGCGCGGCGCGTCCCAGATGCCGTGTATTGCGGGACGGCGTCCGGGCCCTCCAGTGTCCAGATCCACAAGCTGACGGCGGCCGCCGAAATGGGCGATAGCCGAGCGGTGCTCCGGATCGCTGCCGGGTGGCAGCCGCCAGCAGCGGTGCCCGCTGAACGCCGCTCCCACTACTTCATCGAGCTGGCGCGTGCGCAACTGTGGGCTGGTCAGCGAGCCGAGGCACTCGTCTCACTCCAGGCTGCGCGCCGGATCGCTCCCGAGCACACCAGACACAACCTCCGCGTCCGCGAAACAGCGGCAACTCTTGTGCGCCTCCAGCATCACCCCCGGCGACGCGCTCCTCAGCTTCAGTAGATGGGCAGGGATCCGTTAAGCCGCGACGTTGTTCGCAGTCGCATCCTGAATCGTCCATTCCGTGTCGGCCCGCGGAACACGTCGGGCGGCGTCCATGATGAAGCGCCGCGTTCGCCGCCGGGCGTGGGTGCCGGGGCGTGGCAGGGCCGGGCGTGATCGGAACAGCTGGACTTGACTGGACCCGCGATGATGTCACTCCTGTGAGTCTTCGCTGGTCAGGCTGGGTCCGGACAGGCGCCGACCAGGCAGTGCCGACTCGGACCGGATGCTTGGCACACGGTCTTGCCGGCCGTTGAGTTGTTGCGGTGCTGGGCGCAGCCAGCTGGCCAAGTAGTGCGTCCTGGGCGTCAGGGCGAGAATCTCTATCGCGATTCTCTCGCCGGCAAGCTGTCGGGCGGCTTTACCGCGCGTCAAGAATGGTGCTGTCGGCGGGAATAAGTGGCACGTTGAGGCGATATCTCGGTAACTCTGGTTAGTTGAAGGCGAGTCAGAACATCAAATAGACCAGGTATTCGGATTAAGGCCATCTAGCTGCGCCCCCAGCAGGATTCGAACCTGCGCACACGGCTCCGGAGGCCGTGAGCCGTCCGTGGTCGAGATGACCTCGGACCTGGTAAGACGCGACCGGCAGTCCGGCGCGTGCGGTTTCTCTATCGCAGTTCTATCGTGGCTGCAGGCCCCCGTCCGACCAGGAGGCGATTCCGGCACGTCAGGCCGGCGCAGCCCGAAAGGGCACGCCCGGAATGGTGTGGATCTTGTCCAGCTGACTCGAAGCGTTCCTGCGCCGCGGCAGCCGAACGCGTTCAGCACCGTGCTGCACAGGTTGCTAGAACTGCCGGAGCCCCATACTTAGGGGCCTCGGCGCCGTCGGGTAGCTGAGCTGCGGCTGCACTTCCAAAGCGTTCCATCGCCGCGCGGAGGGCTTCAGCTTCGTCGGTGAGAGTCCGGTTGGAGACGGCCACCACCCATGCTAGTCGAAGTAACCCGGCACGCCTCCGCCTTGCACCTTGGATCTGGTTCAGCCTGTCGAAGTGGTGGGGAGCCGCTCGCCAGGGTGACCTCGAAGGGACCGGTCGACGCGCCCGGCCTAATCCGGACGATCTGGCCGCCGAGCGGTCGGCAATATCAGCAGCGGCGGTCTACCCGCATTGACACCCATGCCGCGTGAACCTCCAGAACGCCGTCATCCGTGGCCCTCAGAGGGTTGTGCGGTATGGCTCAGATATATACGCTAGATGGTAGCGGTGCAGACGGAAGGAGGATGGGCCGTGAGCCAGCACCGGGAGACCGCCGCAGGCAGGAGAGGAGGATGCGAACCATGAGCTTCACGAAGATCTCCGTCAACCTCTCGGATGAGGTACTTCAGGCGCTGAGGGATATGGCACAGCGCGACAACGTCACGATGACCGAAGCGCTCCGGCGGTCGATCTCGACACAGAAGTTCCTTGATGAGGAGCAGCGAGCCGGACGACTCGTCCTAATCGAGGACCCGACCACCAAGGAAAGGCAGCGAGTTGTCTTCCGTTGAGATGAAAGGAGCTGATAGATATGAGAGCCAGCGACGGCATGCGTCGCCGGAGGCCAGTAGCGTCGACGTCGGTCCCTGGCGAGGGACCGAGGATTGCCAAAGGGGCAACTGTGTCGGCAGGCCGAAGGGGTCCGATTTCTTCTTCGCAAGCCCGCACGGGTTGCGGGTGTAACCCAAACGCAGAAAAGGAGCGTGTGAGTAGTCAAAAGGAAATCATCGAAGAGCCTAACCATTCGTCCTACCTGGGCCTAAGCCGCCCACAGCTTGTACAGCATGAGGATGTTATCGACGCGCTGAACCGCGGGACAATCGCCAAGATGCTCCTAGTCCTGATCAGCGTGATCTTGATTGCCACAACACTGGCTCTAGTAGCAGCGACTTTCGCAGACGTTTCCGCCGGTGCACTAACCTCATATACGAAATGGCTGGCCTCCGTTCTAGTGTCGCGTGTTAGAAGTTGTTTTACGGTGTGATCCGCGGGACAATGGAGCATGTCTTTAGCTCCTGCGCTGGCGCTGCGCGAGGGTGACCGCAGGGTGCTGGGCGACCTGGCGCGGCTGCCGAGCGTGCCGTCGGGCCTGGCGAAGAGGGCCCGGATCGTGCTGCTGGCGGCGGACGGGATGCCGAATGCCCAGATCGCCCGGACGGTGGGCGTGTCGCGGCCGACGGTGATCGGCTGGCGGGAGCGTTACCTGCAGGGCGGGATCGCCGCGCTGGACGACGAGCCGCGCTCGGGCCGGCCGGCGGTGATCGACGAGATCGACGTGGTGATCGCGACGCTGGCTGATGACGGCCGCCCGCCGCAGCGGCTGGGTATCACGCACTGGTCGGCCCGGTTCCTGGGCGCCGAGCTGGGCATCTCGTTCGCGTCGGTGGCCCGGATCTGGCGCCGGTGGGGCATCCAGCCGCACCGGCTGCAGGCATTCAAGTTCAGCACCGACCCCGAGCTGGAAGCAAAGGTCCGCGACGTCGTCGGGCTGTACCTGGACCCGCCAGCGAACGCGGTCGTGGTCAGTGTGGATGAGAAATCGCAGATCCAGGCACTGGACCGGACGGCGCCGATGCTGCCGCTGCGGCCGGGCCTGCCTGCCCGCCAGACCTACGACTACAAGCGCAACGGCACCACCACGCTGTTCGCCGCCCTGGAAGTCGCCACCGGGAAGATCACCGCTGACGCCTGCTACCCCCGCCACCGCCACCAGGAGTTCCTGCGCTTCCTGAAGAAGGTCGCCGCCGCGCATCCCGGCATGGACCTGCACGTGGTGCTGGACAACTACGGGACGCACAAGCACCCGGCCGTCCGGGCCTGGCTGCAAGACAACCCGCGGATCACCCTGCACTTCACCCCGACCGGCTGCTCCTGGCTCAACATGGTCGAGATCTTCTTCGGCATCATCACCCGCCAGGCAATCCGCCGCGGCACCTTCACCTCGGTCAAGGACCTCATCGCCGCGATCGGCACCTTCATCGACGCCTACAACGACCGCTGCCAGCCATTCACCTGGACCAAGGACGCTGACGAATTGCTCGCGAAAATCAGACCGTCAAAGAACTAACGCCACGCGACACTAGTGTCGCGTGTTAGAAGTTGTTTTACGGTGTGATCCGCGGGACAATGGAGCATGTCTTTAGCTCCTGCGCTGGCGCTGCGCGAGGGTGACCGCAGGGTGCTGGGCGACCTGGCGCGGCTGCCGAGCGTGCCGTCGGGCCTGGCGAAGAGGGCCCGGATCGTGCTGCTGGCGGCGGACGGGATGCCGAATGCCCAGATCGCCCGGACGGTGGGCGTGTCGCGGCCGACGGTGATCGGCTGGCGGGAGCGTTACCTGCAGGGCGGGATCGCCGCGCTGGACGACGAGCCGCGCTCGGGCCGGCCGGCGGTGATCGACGAGATCGACGTGGTGATCGCGACGCTGGCTGATGACGGCCGCCCGCCGCAGCGGCTGGGTATCACGCACTGGTCGGCCCGGTTCCTGGGCGCCGAGCTGGGCATCTCGTTCGCGTCGGTGGCCCGGATCTGGCGCCGGTGGGGCATCCAGCCGCACCGGCTGCAGGCATTCAAGTTCAGCACCGACCCCGAGCTGGAAGCAAAGGTCCGCGACGTCGTCGGGCTGTACCTGGACCCGCCAGCGAACGCGGTCGTGGTCAGTGTGGATGAGAAATCGCAGATCCAGGCACTGGACCGGACGGCGCCGATGCTGCCGCTGCGGCCGGGCCTGCCTGCCCGCCAGACCTACGACTACAAGCGCAACGGCACCACCACGCTGTTCGCCGCCCTGGAAGTCGCCACCGGGAAGATCACCGCTGACGCCTGCTACCCCCGCCACCGCCACCAGGAGTTCCTGCGCTTCCTGAAGAAGGTCGCCGCCGCGCATCCCGGCATGGACCTGCACGTGGTGCTGGACAACTACGGGACGCACAAGCACCCGGCCGTCCGGGCCTGGCTGCAAGACAACCCGCGGATCACCCTGCACTTCACCCCGACCGGCTGCTCCTGGCTCAACATGGTCGAGATCTTCTTCGGCATCATCACCCGCCAGGCAATCCGCCGCGGCACCTTCACCTCGGTCAAGGACCTCATCGCCGCGATCGGCACCTTCATCGACGCCTACAACGACCGCTGCCAGCCATTCACCTGGACCAAGGACGCTGACGAATTGCTCGCGAAAATCAGACCGTCAAAGAACTAACGCCACGCGACACTAGTGCCGCTGTTCACCTTGGCGTTGGGTTACTACTTCGGAAGTTCCCAACAGCATCGACGTATCAACCGTTGACGCAAAGGCGGGGCGGTTCCGAAGGCCGCCCCCGCCAATACTCAGGTCTATCTCTCCTGGATGGCGTAACGAATCTGGCAGTCCCGCCGCGCGACGAGCGCGTTTACGGCCGCGTGATCCTTTCGCGGCCTCGATGCGATGGCGAACCTGTGCGGCTGCTATCCGCACTCCCGGCGTGTCGACAAGTGCACATGATCGCTATGACGCTCAACTCCACGAGCATGACCCAGCCACCCTCCGCCGCGAACTAGGTCACGACACACCGGATTCCTCGAAGAGGTTGCTAATCTCCTACGTCAACTGGTCCATGTATTGGGCGGCTAAAGATCTTTAACGGCGGAGGTTGCGAGCGTTGCCGACTGTCGGTGCCTCGTGCGCTATGCCGGAGTGATGAGCTAGGCCGATGGCGGTGGCCTGACCGAGGCCGAGCGGCTTCGCCGTGAGCACGTGAGGCTGGCGGCCACTGAGCTGATCGAGGCGGACACCAGCGACCGAGGGGTGGCCTGTCGTCTCCAGCTAACGAGGATGTCGGCGAACCACATTGTCCGCGCTTAGCATTTGTGCGCTGTCGGTGGCTCCTCGTATCCTTCCAGCCACGTCGATGCCCAGACGAAGTCCCCCGAGCTGCCCGGCCGCATCGACTCATGCCCAGCCAGAAGATTACATAAGGTCCAGGACTAACAGGGCATCATCCGCCGTACCGCACCGCAGCATGCCGCCAAGTGCTGGACGAGCTGTAAGAGTAAGCCATACCTTCTACTCATGAGTGAGCCCACTCGACAAAGGCGGTCCGCTGATGAGGGCGTTCACGTGACTCCTGGCGTCGGCTTGTCCCTGGCGAAGCAGGCCACGGCTCCTATTCTCTTCGTCATGAAGGATCTCTACCTGCATCGGAAAGATTGCTCCGCGCTCACAGCTATGCTGACTGACACAATCGTTAGTGCCTTGGCGGCAACTGGCGAGTGTGCTAGTAAGCCCCGTCAGGAATATGCCTCACGCGTTGTAGCTCTGATGCCCACCGTGAGAGCAGACTTAATTGCCCAACGTGGTTTCGCTAAATCTCGGTGGACGCGGCCCTTGCGCAAGGTGGCCGGACGAATGCCACCGATCTACCCCTTCGACCAAACCCAGGCGGGCCTTGAAAATGAATTGCACTTGGTGGTCGCTGAGGCGATCGTTAGGCTAGAAGCGACACCGTCGCATTTGGGAGAAGTCCAGACCAGCGAGCCAGGCCTGGATCCGCCCACAGAGCCACCATCCGAGAGCCTTATCCCCACTGATCTGATACCTAACTGTGGTTGCAACCAAATTCATCATCCGATCGACGTAGTCAAGCGTCTGATGAACTGCTTTCTGGCCGTGCTTAACAAAAACCTTGGAACTCCGGTAACGGGCGCACGTTTTGCGAAGCTGACAAAACGAATCCTGGATTCGCTCAGCGAAGCTGACCAGAGCGAGACTGAGATCGAGGCTCGTCAGGAGCTGCCCCTTCCCACCAGCTTGATCGCGGTAGTCTGTGGCGGTGGCACGTTTGGCGGTCTGGACGCGGTAGGAGCATTGGCGGCACCCGAGGCGGCAGCTGTAGCAATTGGTGCCGCTGCGTTCATCGGTCTGGTCAGCGCCTTGACCAACCAACGTCGCATGAGGGGCCAGCGTCAGCAACTAAAGATGCAGCAGAATGCAGATGATCTACGAAAATGGATAGTCGGAACTGCTATATGCCTCGCGCAACTACATCCTAGCAAGACGACGGCCCTTCTGCGTGACGAAGTGCAACGCCTCGTCGATTCGTCCGCCAACCAAGGTGCCACGCTACCAGTACGAGCCAACGCCCAGCTTCCAGAACAGTCTGCCCAAGAGGCAGCAAATAATACGGCGTCTCGCGAAAGTGCACGGCACACATTGCGCAGCCTCAAGGGAATGCTGACGGAACGGATCCTCCCTAGAATCGATGAACGCGACATCTATAGCCATGCCGTCTTGGAGAACGTAGCATCGGAGCTGGACTTCCTTGTCGCCGACATTCCAGGTGCAACAGGCGATGAGCTGGCAATTAAGCTTCTCTGTCTCATGCGCGGTAAGAATGTGGCGCAGCTAGAGCTGGACAGCTAAATTTCGTCCTGCTGGCCGGATCTCTCAGCCTAGTGATCCACCCACTCTGGTCGCCTGAGCACCTCGTCGCACCAGGCGCAGGCGCGCTGGCCATTCTGCAGAGCATGATCAAACCTCGGCGGCCACGGGAGAAGACGAGGCATTGAGCGACCTCCTGCCGCAAGTAGCATCAGGACCAGTGCTTCATCCCATCTGACTGCTCTTCACCAAGGAGCAGCTGCGGCAGCACTTCGCGGCCGTGGGGACCGACCTTACAAGCGCCGGCCGGCATCTGGAGTACAGCCGCGAAAGCGCCGAGGCGGCGAAAGCGCGGGAATGGCAGCCGGCCGGCGGGCTGCCCGGCGAGGTTGCGGCGGCGGGCTGGTGCTCTGGGTTTGCCTGGGGACGAGTCAGAGCCATGCCTCGCCGTTGGCGAGGTCTGCTTCGCCGGGATGCGCGGCAAGGACTGCCTCTAGCGCGTTGACGATGCGGCCGGTATCAGCTTTCGTTCGCCGGTAGCTGCCGGGAATGAAGATCATGCCGTAGTGACCGAGGCCGCCCGGGGTGATGGCCTCAGTGTGCAGCGGCCGGAAGTCTCGCAGGTTGTTAGTCACGATCGCCCGGCGCTCGGCCCTGGCGAGCGCAAGGATCTCCGGGTCCGACAGGGCCTCGCGATCGGGATGGCCTGCTACGGCCTCGGCATCATGACCCCGCGCGCGCAGTTCGCGGGCGATCGCCGGGGAGAGCATCTCGTCCAGCAGTAGCTTCACCGCCGGACGGCAGCCTGGCCAGCCAGGAACGCTGCATGGGCCTCGGCGGTCTCCTGTTCGTTGAGCTCGATGAGCTGATCAATCTCGGCGGTGTATGCGCCGTAGTAGGCGACGGCGGCCTGGACCAGGCCGAGCGGGATCTCGAGGTAGCGAGCTGCTTCCGCCGCGTTCCCGTCGTTATCGCGGACGACGGCGATGATCTCCCAGACGTCTTTCCCCGTGCCGACGAGCCGGGCGCGACGGCCTGAGGGACCCTCAGCGAACCGGATAAGAGGGTGCTCGTCCATCCGCAGGCCTTCTTCCACATACCGCTGCGCGAGCGTCCGCGGCGGGAGGTGAACGCGCCGGGCGCGGCTCCCGAGCCGGGCCAGGGTCGCGTCCGTCAGGCGGACGCTCAGTGGCTGGCTCATGTAGTCAATTGTACTACGGCGTAGTGCGCAGTAGCTCAGGCCAGGGTGCAGCCGTCGTGCTCGCTGGCTATGTCCCGTCCGGCCAGCGTCATATCTGGGCGCGGATCTCGCGCAGCGCGTCACGCATCTCGGCCGCCGTGGCGAAGCGATCCGCCTTGGCAGGGGCGCACGCCTTGATCAGGAACTCTGCAAGGTCGGGCTTCAGGTCCGGACGGAGTTTCCGCGGGTCGATAACCGGCTCGTCGACCATGGGCCTGGCATTCGGGTAGGGGTGCTGGCCATCGCAGAGCAGCTCGTAGAGAATGACGCCGACCGCGAACAGGTCGGGCGTGACCTCCCAGCGGGTGAGGTCGGCGTCCGGCGGCTGGTACGGGGGCGTGCCCGACTGGGTCCGTACCGGATCGCCGACTCGGGAGGCGATGTTGAAATCAAGCAGCTTCGCCCCGCTGCGGGTGAGGATCACGTTGAGTGGCTTGATATCGCGGTGCACCAGCCCGTGGTCACTCAGCTCCCGCCACTCGTGGTACTCAGCTTCGGACAGGTCGCCCTCCTGGCGTTTGGCGTCGAGCTCCCCGAGCCGCGCCGAATCCGGGTGGAACGCGACGAGCGCCTCCAGCAGGTCGAGCGCGACATCGACCGCCTCCCTGTCGCGGAGGCACCGGGTACCGCCGACGAACTCGTCCAGCCGCTCCCCGTAAATGAACTCGGTGATCAGGAACCACTCTCCGGCGCGGGTCTTGCTGGCCCAGAAGACCTCCACGACATTGGGATGACGGATCCTGCGCAGCGCCCGGAGCTCACGGCGGACCGCGTCATAGCCGGCTGCGCTGTGGAACAGCTTGAGCGCCCGCTCTTCGCCCTCGACGTCGTCGCTGACCCGGTACACCTTGGCGAAACCGCCCTGGTCAATGATCTCCAGGATCTCGAAGCGATCGTCAATGACATCCCCGACGGCGTAGTCAGCTGCCTTAGCCCTGACGGGCGCTTGCAGTTCCGCTGGGTCGGGTCGCGGGAAAGGCTGGCTGTCACCGGCCTTCGGCGCGGGCGGCGGCTTCCCGGCACGAATCAGATCCAGGCGCTCGAGGACTTCGGCCGCGCTCGCCGGGCGATGCTCGGGAATGGATGAAAGAAGGCTCTCCACGAGGCTGGTCAAGGCGGGCGGAAGGTCGTCCCGGTCAGGAGTGGGAAGCAGGACCTGGCTCCGCGCAGCCTCGACATCCTCAGGGCCGGAGCTGAAGGGCAGGTACCCCTGGCACATCTCGTAGATCGTCACACCCAGCGAGTACAGGTCGGCCCGTTCGCCGGCGGGTGCCCCCTCCAGCAACTCGGGCGCCAGGTAGCCGGTTATCGCGCGGTCCGACAGGTCGGCTGCAGCGGCGTCGTCGATCGGCGCCGCGGTATCGAAGTCAACGAGGCGGATCTTGCGCCACTGGTCGAACAGCACGTTCTTTGGCTGCAGATCCAGATAGAGGATGCCGCAAGCGTGAATGTGGGCGAGCCCGTTCGCGATCTCGGCCGAGATCCGCACGATCTCGTCAGGAGGCAGCCACCCGCCCGACTTGCGCGCGTCGGCGATCAGCTCCTTCAGGGACCCGCCGGAGAGGTACCTGGTAGTCATGAAGGCGGTATCGCCCTCGTTCCAGCGATCCAGCACGGTCGCGATGTTCGGGTGATCACCCAGATGGCCGAGTACGCGCGCTTCCCAGGCACTGAGGGTCCGCCCGCCGGGCATGACCGGATTCCTGCCAGAGAAGACATCGAGTGCCACCAGGCAATCAAGGTCCCGGTCGAACGCGCGGTATATCTCTTTTTCCTGTCCCCTGCCCAAGAGCTGCTGGATCTCGTATCGCCCGTCTTTAAGGACATGTCCTGGCTGCAGTGTGGTGCTCATTAGCTCGCGGGCGTACCGGTGCCACGGCCTGGCCGGTTTCCCTTACCCCTCTCCTCTGTAGCTGTCCGTGCGGGTCACTGCGGTACGCATGCGTCAGCCGCATCGACCGGAGTCGGAGCTGATATCGGCGGCCGAGGCCGAGCTCGCACACGGAACGGCGCGGGCCCGGATGCTGGCCAACGTGCGCCAGCGAATCCCTGGTGACCACGCGCTTTCCCGGGAAAGCAGCCTGGATCAGCAACGAGCGCGTCCTGGCGAACATGTCAGCATCTTCCTTGCTCGTGCCCATGTGCTGACCCGCGGCCTCACGGCATGTCCCCTGACCAATCGGTGCCGCCTACTTGCCGACGCTCACGGCTCGCTGCCTGACACCTGTCAGCTCAGACTTATGACACAAGGCCCGGCAGCGGTCAAGAGTCCCGTTGTGCTTTTCGTATCCAAAATCCGTTTTGCCCCTTCATTTAGCGGCAAGCTTGCGTACCGGGTGTTGCGCACCGGTAAATACGCAGCTGCTAGCAGGCCAACCAGGGCCCCGAGGACGGCGATGGGAACGTCAGCACGAAGACAGGCGGAGCACTCGCGCTGCGAGAGCCTCCATGCCCGACTCGATGTGCTCCGGTCGCTGGCTCAGGTCCAGCGCCCAGGAGTGAATGCGCACTCCGGCGTTCCGAATGGTGGCAACGAGGTCAAGCGACGGCACCGCCCGTGAGGGGTCACGGACATAAACGAGCGCGACGTCCTTGATGCCATGCCTGATCGCGTAAGACAGCAGCTGATAGTGATGGTCCACGTGCGCCGTCCCGTCGTCGGCAAGGATGTACTTCGCGTCGAGGACGAACATCGTCGCGGCGCCTCGCCGGACGACAACGTCCGGCCTGATCATGAGACGGCCTTCCAGATCCAGGTTCCGCTGGTCCTGGCCGACAACCCGGATGCGATCCCCGGCAGCCTGCAGCCGTCGGCGCAGGCCTTCCTCGATGAACCGCTCGAAGAGCTGGTTCATGTCCACGAGGAACGAGCACGAGCGGGTGCTGCCGGCGGCCTCGGATAGCATCAGCCGCCGTAGCAGTAGCGCGCTGAGGCGGACGGCCGGAAGGTAGCGGTGGTCGAATCGGCTGGGTTGCCAGCGGTCTGCCCACTGGAGATCGGGTTCTTCCGGCGACACCTGCTCGAGCGCGGAGAGCTGGAGCATCAGCATCCTGCGCGTGATGCCCGGTACTCCGGGCATCCGCAGAACGCGGGCGAGCGTAGCGCGAATCAGCTGGTTGAGTTTCGTGTCGGCCGTGTAGTCGTCGTACCGGCAGCTGGCCGGTATTGGCATCCAGGGATGGCGCAGCTGTTCGGCGAGGTCAACCCGGCCGCGCAGGGCGACTAGACGCTCGCGGCGGTCGACGTAGCCGTGCTGAACTCCCCGCCCGATAGCGAGTTCTACGGTGTACGCAAGCAGCCGGGCTATGCCCGCGAATAGGTCGTGATCGACCAGGAGGTCTACCTCTTCGCGGCCCCACCAGTCCCGGGGCCGCTCCACGCCCATCAGGTAGAAGACGTTCTGCAGGCCCGCCTTCGGGCGGATGATCAGGTCGAAGTCCCCGAAGCGGACGGCCCCGACCTTCGCCTGGGCGCGGAGCCGCCAGAATCCGAGGGCCGGGGCGGGCTCGACCGCCGCAGGCTTCTGAGGATGACTTATCAGGGCGGTAACGTCGGCGTCGTCCAGGCGGACGTCTCTGGTCTCCCACTCCCTGAGTTCGATGACGCGGCGGGTCACAATCAGACCTCGCTCACTCGCCCAGCGCGCTGTGGCCGGTGTCACTCGCACCGTCGTCCGTATCGTCGGAGGCTGTGCCGCCAACGGCCTGGAACCGCTCCCAGACATTGTCGAACCGGAACGGCTCCGATTTCTCGGGCTCTCCGAAGAACATGTCCTCGACGAGCGGCTCGATCCGGTACCGCCAGATACGGCGCAGGCGAGCCTCATCGAGGCCCTCGACCATGAAGTAACTCGGGCCCAGCGCGAGGTCTCCCATTCCCAGGGCTTTCACAAGCTCCTGGTTCACCTGATCCACCAGATCGGCCACCCACTCAGGCTCGGAGCTATCGTGCAGCCACCTGCGCAGGAGCCCTGCGATCGGGTTGTCGGCCCTGTCGTCGAGAACGAACGGCACGAACTGGAAGCGCCGTCGCAGCGCCGTATCGACGATCGCGATTGACCTGTCCGCCGTGTTCATCGTCCCGATCAGCCACAGGTTCGCTGGCAGGGAGAATGGCTCGTCGGGCCGGTAGAGCGGCCGGACGGTCCTGTCCCGGTACTCGAGAAGAAAGAACAGCTCGCCAAGCACCTTCTGCAGCTGTGCCCGGTTGATCTCGTCGATCACGAGAACGTAGGTGTGCGACGAGTCGGACTCGGCTGCTGCGGCCATGATCCGGAGCGGGCCGTCCTGCAGTACGTAAGCGATCTGCCCGTCGGCCGCCGGCAGCGGCCGGTATCCCTCAAAGAAGTCCTCGTAGCTTGTCGCCGGATGGAACTGGACGAGCATCGTCCGGGCGGCGTCACCGGCGAGTGCCGTCGCAAGCCGCTGGGCGACGAATGTCTTTCCCGTTCCGGGAGGACCGTAGAAGATCACCTGCTTCGTTTCCTCGAGCAGGCTCTGGATGTCGTCCAGGAATGCCCGGTCGAGCAGCAGCTCCTCGGACGCCTCCGCGAGCGGGTCCACCAGGTCGGCGGTCCCGGCCTCCCGCTTGGTGCCACTGTCGAGCAGCCAGTAGAGGAACTGGGCCTGTGCCCACGGGTCGCCGGGAAACAACGGCTCCGTGACGTGACGCAGCGCGTCGTTCGACTCGATCTGGCGCTGGCCGGCGGGAGCCGACAGGGGCGGCACCGGCAGCCCCAGTTCCCGAGCATCCGCGCCTTTCCGTGATCGCCGGTGAAGGGGAAGGCAGGCAGGACCCGGTCAGGATGGCAGACCGCGAGGACCTTCATGATCACTGAGTCCTTGAAGCCCCTGAACCCGAGGTCGGCCTCGTCGAGGACGCGATTGATCCTGACCTGGATGGCGTCCCCCTCATCCCACAGCAGGTAGTCCAGCGTCCTCAGGAACCGCTCCCAGCTCGCCTCGGTGGCATCCCGGAGGGTGATGTTGAGAATGGACTGCGGGCCGGCACCGCCATAGACACTGGAGTTGTACAGACGGCGGAAGGTCTCGTAGTCGATCGTCGGCAGGCTGTCTGAGCGCAGCCGGTCGGCCCATATGGCCCGCTCCGTCTCCTGCCGCCAGTCGGAGGGAGTCGGGTAAGGGCGATCAGTCTGGAATTCTATCGGCGAGAACCTGGAGATCACTTCTGCTCAGCACCTGTTCTCGGTACCACAGGCTGGCCTGCAGTTTCCTCCGTACGGGCGCCCAGTGCCTGGATTGCCTCAAATACCGGCTTCAGCGCAGAAGCCGCCGCAATGACCGCGTCCCCCAGTGAGCGCATGCTGAGCGCGGTCTGGAGGTCGATCTCCTTGCCGAACAGGGCAAAGCCGGGCTGGACCGGACCGTCAGTCGCGGGCGCATAGGACCACGACGTCTCGTGAAAGCCTTCGGGCAGGATCTTCCGGACCGTCTCTACGGCGCGCGCGGTGAAGCCCGGTCCGTTCTTCGCGACGTAAGGGTTCAGCGCTACCTGGATGCGTTCGGGCTCGACCACCAGCAGCAAATTGGCCGCGGGCAGCCCGCCCGCGTCAGGCTGCCAGCGGACCCAGCCGTCTCCCCTGATGCGGCGGCTTCAGGATGCCAGAACGGTCCGGGCGTGCCCGACCGCACCGGCCAGCCGAGAGCGGCTGACACTTGGTCCCCGAGGGCCTTGCCGATCCTGTTGAGGTCGGCTAGGACGACGCCGACGTTCTGCAGGTTCTGCTCGTAGCCGGAATCGTCGCCGCCTGGCTCGCGAGGAAGCCGGAGGGCCAGCCCGCATCGCTCGCAGGCAGTCGGGTCCAGGCCGACAGCAGAAAGGTTGCCCCAGTACCACGAGAGGACCTGTTCGGTGACCTCATCTGGCCCGAGCTCGCGGCATACGTTCAGATAGTCGAGGTAGCGCTGGCCCTGCTGGTCGGCGGCATATCCCGACTTCGCGAAACCCAGCTGAACCAGCGGATTCTCCCGGCTCGGCCAGATCGGGACCCATCGCTTCGGTTCCTGGACCCACCACATCCACGACAAGAGGAACGGCGCCCGGCCGAGCTGAGCGGCGCTTCCCTGCTGGCGCAGATCCGCGGTCAGGGCGGCGAGCTCGTCAATCGACTGGCTGGCCTGCTGCTCGGAGGACGGCGGCTGAAACCACTGCGCCAGCTGGGCTGCGACCTCGAGCGCCTGCCCGTCCTTAGTCAGCTGATTAAGGTACATCTGGCCGTTCGGGCCCTTGAAGCCAAAGTAGGTACCAGCTGTCTTGGACCAGGTGTCCAGCGAACCCCGCAGTTTCTCCAGGTCACCGGTCGCCCGGAACTCGTCCAGGAACGCGATCACGTGTGGCCGCTCGCCCGCGCGATGCCGCAGTACCTCCTCCAAGTCCACCCGGTCAGGGCTCTGATCGTAAGCATCGCTGAGCTGCGCAAAGCGCCTCCGTCGAAATTCGACCGCCCACTCGCTACCCGGCATATGCGCCTCCGCTCAACCACGCCAGTGCCGGATCGTACCGGCATACCAGGGGCGGATACGTGAGCATCGCCCTTGAATGCGGGACGGGCATGAGTTCTATCTAGTGATCGCTAACCACAAAGGCGCCGAGTACATCGGGGTCGTCCTGCGATAACGTCCCGGCCTGAAGCTGTCGGCGTCGGTTACCCGCGGCAATTGCCGGTGGTGACGCGTGACCGCCTGCGGCCGAGCTGCCTTAGTCCGGATGCCTCACGGAACGGCAGTTCGGGATCGTACATGTCCCGCACGGATCGGCGCGGGCCGCGGGTATCGCCTGCCGAGGCCACATGACTCCAGTCAAGATCTGCTGAGGCCGTCAGCCGCCAGCGGCGGCCCTATCGCGGCTTGCTCCGTCCCAGCCCCCGGCGCTCCTTGACTGACGGGTCCATGCGGATCGTGCGGGGGACAATCGTTTCCGGTGATCGGCGGGCAGTCGGGATTGCTGGCGCGCGTGTCTGCGGGGCAGGGGTAGCCGTTTCCGGCCTGCGGCCGGAAGCTGCCGATTGATCGTCACCCTGCGGCGCAGCGCTCGGGGGCTGGACGCCGGGTGCTCCGATGTGCTTGCGCGCGGCAACGTCGTCGGACACGCGGAAGCGGCTAGCGCGGAAGAATCTCAGCAAACCGTTACGTCGCGTGGCTCGCGGCTCGCCAGTGGCAGGCGCGAGGGCGCCCTGGCGCTCGAGTTCGTCGCTGGTAGGGATGCGGCGTCGCTGCTCTTCTGCGCTCATGACCATTGCCCCAATCCATACGTGGCGAGTCCGTGGACGACGGTTGTGTAGACGGGTCGTTCCTGGATCACCGACGGATCGAATATGTCTTCCAGGATCCGGACGAATGCCGGGATGCTGGAGGATCCGCCGGTGCGCAGGACGAGGCTGACGCTTTCCGGGCCGATGCCCGCGTCCTCCAGCGCGCGCAGGATCTCGGCGCGAACGGATTGCAACGGCGCGGCGATCACCTGTTCGAACTCCTCACGCTGCACCGGGATGGAGATGTCGATGCCGGGACGGTGGAAATCGATGACGGTGCTCGGCGCTGTCGACAGCCCGATCTTGGCTTGCTCGATGGCGGCGTAGAACTGGTAGGCGTAGCCGCCGTAGATGATGTTCTCGACGGCCTTCGAGCCGCTCGCCGCCTTCTGCGGCCTGCGGAACGCGCCGAGGATTGACGCGGTGTTCGGGTCGCTGAGCAAGGTTCTTCAGGCCGCTCAGCGTCGACATGCGCCTCCTGAACTGATTGGGCAGGTCACGATACTGGCCCGGCCGGACCTCGTAGGCATCATTGAGATGCAGCGCGGGCGCGACCTTGGCCTGGAAGAGCAGCCGGTCGAACTGCTCCCCGCCGACCTCCACGCCCGTCAGAGCGATCACGTCTCCGCCATCGGGGGCGAACTTGATGACCGCGACGTCAAAGGTCCCGCCGCCGAAATCGGCTGCCAGTGCGCACGCCTTCGCGAAGGTCCTCATTTATGACGGCCGCCGCGGGCTCGTCCAGCAGCACGACCTCGGTGAAGCCCGCCTGGGCTGCCGCGTCCCGGAGCCGCTGCTCGGCCAGGCCCTGCCGTTCCCTGTAGTAAGGCCCCTCGGCACCCACGAACACCACCGGGTGCCCTAGGACGACCCGCCGGACATTCGCCCCGGTCGCCCGGTCGGCTGCGCCTTGAGACGGCGCATGATCACGCTCACCAGGTCGGTCAGCGTGAAATCGATGGCCCATGAGTGCGTGGAGATGAAGTCCGTCTCGGACAAGTCCGACTTTATGCCGGAGATGAGCCTGGCGTTGTGGCAGCCGCCGCCGGGCCGGAACTGCCTGGCAGTCGCTTTCCCGCTTCCTGTCTATCGACGTGCACGAGGTTGCAGCGTCCGCACGGCGTCTTCTGCGATCCGGTGACCAGGAACTGCTCGACAGCCTCCTGGCCTGCGGCGCGGTTCCTGTCCCGGTTGAGGTAGATGATCGAGGGCAGGATCTCCGGCATTGCGCCCGACTCAACTGGGACGACCTCGATCCTGTCCCGGTATGCGACCGCAATCGAGCTGTTGGTGGTGCCGAAGTCGATCCCGTAGGCGACGGGCTCGCTCGTTTCGCCGGCCGATCATTCGCCGATCACCATCCCTGCCGCGAGGACCGTCGCCGAGGCTCCGGGCTGTCTGCCGCGGATTTCCTCGAGCTCCAGCTTCGTGCTCAAGATTGAGGCTGTTCAGCCGATCACGGTTCTTGGCGACCTGACCGCGCCGGGCCGGGAGCACGCCGGCGGTCACGATCCGAGCCGGAGCTTCCTTCTCCCTGATCCAGTCCTCCTGCTCCTCGATCAGCGTTGTCAGCCGGACCCGCCGGTAACTGAAGATCCGCTCGGCCCGGGTCGAGCGCCTCATCCCTGGCCGCCTCGTTGGCCGCCGGACCTCTCCGCGGGCGGCCTCGTAGTCCGCCTCGAACTGCCGGCGGCTCGCCGTCAGGGCGCTGCCGGCCCAGCTCGGGCACCTCGTAGTGCGAGAGCGGCTCTCCGATCGCGGGCATCGCGGTGATCTGCTCGGACCGGACGGCGAGATCGGGGCCGACCAGGTGCCGGAGGAACCAGCCGCTCGGCCTGACGCCTTCGCCGCGGATCTCGTAGTAGACCTCGACCCACTCGCCGGACGGAACGTCGCGAGCACGGCGGACCGCAGTGGTCGACAGGCTCTACGGAGAGCGGGAGTTCGGCAAGCCCGTCCACCAGCCAGTGGCCGAAGGCGAAGAACGGGAGTTCTTCCTTGTCCCGCGCGACCTCGGGGTCGAACGTGCCGCGGATCGTGCTCTGCCGCTGCTGCATGCGGGACATGAGGCGGGGTGACAGCGAGACGACCTGACCGCCTTCGAAGTGGTCTTTCAGCGTCCCGCCGAAGTACGGCAGGCACCGCGCGGCGAACTGCTCCAGGTCAGACCAGCGGGCCAGCGGGCTCTGCTCGAGCAGCTCCGTCGCCAGGTCATGGCGCAAGCTGGCCCGGTCCAGGACGAAGTCCGCGAGCGTCCGCTCCTTCTCCCTGGCCTCCCGGACGCGGCGCTCCAGCCCTGCCTCGTACTCCAGGAATCCCTCGTCGAGGCTGGCCGCGTCCGACAGGACCAGCCGTTCGATGTCACGCTCGACCTCGCCGAGGATCGGGTCCAGCGAGCCGACCGACTCCTGGAACATGTCCGATGCGCTGCTCCAGCACTTCCAGGACGCGTTCCTCGACCGTCTGCTCGCAGAACAGGTTGTAGATCCAGACCGGCCGCTTCTGGCCGATCCGGTCAAGCCGCCCGATCCGCTGCTCGACCCGCATCGGATTCCACGGCAGGTCGTAGTTGACCATGAGATGGCAGAACTGGAAGTTCCGGCCCTCGCCGCCGGCCTCGGTGGAGATCAGGATCTGGTCGCTGGCCTTGAAGCTGCGGACCGCCTCTTCCTTCTCGTCCATGCCCATCCGGCCGTTGAAGATCGACACGGTATAGCCGTTGTGGCGCAGGGTCGCGGCCAGGAACTCCTGGGTCTCGATGAACTGGGTGAAGATGACGACCTTCTCCTGCCGGTCGCCGTCGAAGATCCCGTCGAGCGCGGTCAGCAGCGTCAGGGCCTTCGAGTCCCGCACCTGCCCGAGCCGCTCGACCAGGTCCTCCAGCTGCTTGATCTCCAGCAGCAGCCCGCCCGGATCCGCCACGGCGTACTCCAGCTCCGTCAGTGCCTGCGTTGTCTCCTCGGCATCGCGGAGCTCTTCGAGGTAGCTCTCGCTGGGCGGCTTGGCCTTGGCGGCGGCAGCGTTTCCTTGAGCTGCAGCCTCAGCTTCGCGATGCGGCGCCGGAAACTCTGCCTGCACGGCATACGAGCTGCTCGCGAGCATCTTCTGGTAGGTCACCATGACGAACCCCAGAGCGAGGTTCCGCTCGGCGCGGGCCTGGTTGTAGCCCTCGCGCAGGTAGCTCGTGACGTCCTGGTACAGCGCCAGCTCGTCCTCCTCCAGGGCAACCGGGATGCGCTTGGCGTCGCGTGGCATGAACCCGCCGACCTCGGCCTTGCGGTTGCGGACCAGCGCGCCGGCGAGCGGGTGCTTACCGACGAGGACGTCCATCAGCCGCTCGCGTTCCTGATCCTCGACCCAGCACCGCGAGCGCCCGGTCAGCAGGGACGCCGAGCTCATCGAGCATCTTGCTGTTGCGCTCACCGCCGAACTGGCCCGCTGCTTGTCAGACAGCGCATTCCAGCCCTTGAGGTCTCTCATGAGCGCGTTCAGCCGCGGCAGGAAGCCCCGGCGCGTGTCGTAGGTCTGAAGGTCGGGAAGAGCCCGGGCTCGACAAGCTCGATCAGGGAGTACAGCTCGAAGGGATGCACCTGCATCGGCGTGGCCGTCAGCAGCAGCAGGCCGTTGACGAGTTCCTTCAGCTCGTCAGCCAGCCTGTACGCCTGCGTCGTCCTGGTCTTGCTCGCGCCCTGCAGCGTCCGGCGCACCCTGTGAGCTTCGTCGAAGATCACCAGGTCCCATTCGGCCTCGATGATCTGCTCGGCGCGCTTGGGGCTGGAGGCGAAAGGCAGCGAGCAGATCACGTTCGGCCGGGCCATCCACGGATTGACCCCGCCGCGCCCCAGATACTGCAGCGCCGCGCCGTCCAGCACCTCGAAGTCCTCGTTGAACTTGGACCTCAGCTCGCTCTGCCACTGAAGCTGGAGGCTGGCCGGGACGATGATCAGGACCCGGCCGACCAGTTCTCGTGGCGCGCAGTTCCTTGATGATCAGCCCGGCTTCGATGGTCTTGCCCAGACCCACCTCGTCCGCGAGGATCATCCGCGGCTGCAGCTTCTGCGTCACTCGGTGCGCGACGAATACCTGATGCAGCTGCGGCTCGATACGGGCGCTCGACAGGCCCGTCAGCGGGTCATACCGATACGCATGCTTCAGGTATAGCGACTGCAGCCGCAGGCCATAAGGCTCAAGATGCCCGAGCTCGCCGATGGCGAGCCGCTCGGCCGGGCCTTCCGGGAGTCGGCCCAGTTCGTCAGGGTGTATCCACACGGTTCCCGACGGGAACGCAACCTGCAGGAGGATCCCGTCACCGCTCGAGAGCACGACGCCGTCCTCGCCGGTGGCCGCGCGCCTGACCCGCTCGCCCGCGACGAATGCATTCATTACTCCCCGCCCATCTGTGCCGCATTGACCGACTCGCGGCATCCCGCAACGGCGCTAGCGAGCGTCGCGCGATCTAAACCCGGTCAGCTGCGCTTATTTCACACGTGAGGTCTGCCAGTCAAGAGGACGGCTCCGGCCGCAGATGCGGCCGAGGCCTCGGCGCCGGGACGGGCGGACCCGGTGACTGCCGGGCGCCGCCGCATCGCCGGGCCAGTCATCCGCTGTTGTCGTTCTCCCACACGCTGGTGATCGGGTCCTGGCCGATCTCGCAGTCGGCAATGTTGTAACCGCCGCTCGCGCTGGCTGTCGAGACCGGGATGCCGTCGACCTCGATGGAGCACCGGACCGAGCCGCCGCCCTGCAGCTGGGCGCTGATCGCGTAGTACTCCGGGTCGCCGAGACGAGCAATCACCCTCATCGGCACGCTGCCGTTGTAGTCGGAGCCTGCCGGTCCGTAGGTCACCTGGGTGCCAGGCGTGCCGCGGACGATGTAGGTGACGGTCTGCCCGGGCAGATCATTGGCGCACATGTCGTGCTCGGCCAGGCGCGTCATCGCGTCGGCCAGCATGGGCGACATGTTCGACCAGCCTGTCTCGGTGTAGGAGACGACCGCGGCCTGCTTCTGGCCGGCCTGGCGCATGCTGCAGACCTGCTGCCCGTAGGCGGCGATCTGCGTGCTGGATGTCGAGCTGCCGATGCTGAACTGGGAGCTCGACTGCAGGTCGCTGGCGAACTGCTGCGCCGAGGCGCTCAGCGCCTGGGCTGTGGCGGCTGGTGCGGCCGTGCTGGTGCCCGCACCGGGCGTCCGCCTACTGCCCTGGTGGCTCTTTCCGCCGTTGCTGGCGATCGAGCCGATAACGATGATGGCGAACAACGCGGCGACCGCGGACAGCCCGATGCTCCGGCCGCGAAGCCGCCGTCGAGCAGGGCCTGGCGGCGCCGCAGGACCGGGCTGGTATGGCGACGGGACTTGCCCGGTGCTGTCCTCGCCTGGCGGCGGGACCTGAGGTGTTGTCATTCTTCCCCTCCGAGTGGGTTAGGCCGTCCCAATGACGGCGGTGCCGGTACTTGTCAGTGCTCTGGGTGATGGTGTGCACCAACCGGGTCCGTGAATCCGGGTAGCTGCGGTGGCGACGTGCACTCGCCTCGCGGCCGGGATCACCCGGCGCCTGGTCGCGGGGTAAACCGGCTCAGGCCGGCCTGCGTCACATACATGCGGTCGTTAGTTGCAAATGCCAAGCAATCGCGCATTCCCCCTCCGGCGGCCGTGTAGCCGCTCGACATAGGTGGCGAGCAATGTGAGCGCGGTCGCGCTGTTCATGAAAAAGCATGGACATGCATGGAGTCAAGCGATTAATGTGAGAGCCATGAGCTCTAGCCATGACGAGGTGAGCCTCGGGCTTGCCCGGCAGGTCGCGGCCGCTATTGAGGGGGGCGACCGGGACGAGGCTGTCCGGCTGACCAGGGAACTGGAGAGAGCACTCACGAGGGCGACCGGCGCTACGGCCGACGGAGCGCCGGCCTTCGAAGCACAGCCTGCGGTGGTGCCGATGAAGCACGCGCCCACGCCTTCGCGCAGCGCCCGGCAGGTCGTCACCGGCGCGCTCGCTGAGATCGGCGTCGCCTGCCGCGCCAAGATCGTGGCCGACTATGCGGAAGCGCGGTTCGGGCAGCGTGTCGAGCCCCGGATGCTTGCGGCCCTGCGCCGGGACGAGCGACGTGCCTGGGACAAAGGCACCGCCCGCCCGACGTATGTAGTTCCCGCGCTCGAAGGACGGTTCTTCCAGCCAGTGCGCGGCCTGCTCACGCTCTCGGACTGGCCGCTGGAGCGGCGCCTGCTGGGTCCGTGGTCCGAGCGCGCCGATCACCTCGCGGCTACCGCGCAGCTTGCCCGGCAGCTGGCCTGGCTCAGTGGGCGAGACGCTGCGGTCGCCGAGCGGCTGGCGCCGGTCGTGGCAGGCATGGCCGCCTCGATTCCGGGTGCCCTCGACGGACCCGGACTGGACACTGCCCGGGTGGCCGAGGCGGCCGAGGCAGAGCTTGGCCCGCTGGCTGCCAGGGACGAGCCATCGCGGCGCGAGGCGGCTGCCCGTGCCCGCGGTCAGCTGCCAGCCGACCAGCAACTGTGGGGCACCCGCATCGGCATCGTGGCCGAGGGCGAAGTGTGAGCCTGCTGTGAACAGCCAGAGCCAGCAGCGGCCATCCGGCGGGGCGACAGTCCTGGACCGGGTTCGCGGGCGGGCCCCGTCACTTCAGGCGAACGTCCGGCGGCTTGCTGCCTTCGCCAACGTCCACTCCTGCCCGACCGCCGCGGTCGCGTTTGCCGCGCGCGTCGACACCAACAAGGTCCTGGCCGGCACGAGCATGGAGATGCCCTTCGGGCAGTCCCCGTTCGCCATCGGCCGCGGCGTGGCGTTCGAGGCACTGCTGCGCCGGCACGGGCACGCCGAGCTGCGCCGGGTACTGACCGAAGGACTGGGCACCGACTTCTCGCTCGCCGCGATCGAGAACCTGCGCGAAGGCTTCCAGCCGAACCGCACCGGCCTGGCCATGCGCGCGAACGTGACCAGCACCCGGATGGCGGAGATCGCCGAACAGCCGCAGGAGCCCGTCGTCCTGGACGGCGCGGTGCTCCGCGCCGACATCGGCGGCCTGCCAGGGTTCTTCGAGGCCGACGAGATGGCGATCGGCGTCGGCGGCCGGATCATCGTCGGGGAGAACAAGTCGTGGCCGGTGGTGGACGGCAGGCCGACCGACGAGGACGCGCTGGGCGCGGCGCTGGACCAGGCAGCCACCTACGTGCTGATGGGCCGGCGCACCCTCGAGCAGTCCGGGGTCGACCCGGCGTGCATGTCCGACGAGGTCGTGCTGGTGACCCCGCGCAACACCGGCCTGGCCCCGGCCTTGCACCGGCAGGACGTCGCCAGCCGGATCCGGCGGATCGGGCGCCTGCTGGGCGCAGTCCCCGACGTGCAGGAGACGGCCGCGTCCACGCCGGCCTCGGTCACGTTCGACACGATCGCCGACACCACACTGCCCGAGGCGCGAAGGCTCGATGAGTTCGGCCATGTCACCGACGAACTCGGCCGGGTCTACGAGCCGGCGAGCTGCCTGACGTCGTGCGGGTTCGCGTGGGCGTGCCGGCAGCGGCTGTTCGCCGACGGCGACCCGGCCGTGGTCGGCGGGTCCATCGCCCGTGCCCTGCCGGGGATCGCCAGTCTCAGCCGCGTCGCCGAGCTGGGCCAGGGTGCGCCCGCGTCGCCGGCCGAGGCACCCGCCGCCGTGCCGCTCGCCCGGGCGAGCCGGCTCTACGACGAAATAGCCGCCGTTCCCCGCATCGAGCGGAGGACGGCATGAGCACCGCACTCGAAGCCCTCTTCGCCGCCCGCATCTATGCAGAAGGTCAGGCGCTGCGCCGCACCACCCTCCGGCACGTGCACCTCGCCGACCCGCCACTGGCCGTCGCGATCTGGCGCCTCGGCGGTGAGCGGTTCCGGGCCGCGGCTATCGCGTGGGGTCCGCTGGACGGGCCCTTCCAGCTCGCAGTGCCCGGCGAGCCGCGCAACCGCGACCTCTACTTCGCCGCGCTCCAGCCGTTCGCGGCCGACCTGTGCGCGCGCGTCCGCCGGGCTGCCGTGTCGCGCGAGGTGCGGCAGCGGAGGGACGGCATCGAGGCGGTACCCACGGACGCGCTGCAGATCGTGGTCGCGAACCGGGCGACCGTCTCCGCGCTCGGCCTGCTCGGCCGGTACCTCGCCTACCTGTCCGACCGCGGCGGCACCGCGCCGGATCCCGCGCTGACGGAGGCGGGCCGGCACCTGAGGTTCCATGCGAGGAACGCCAGGGTTCCCGGCCAGGCACTGCTCCTCCCGCTGGACCGGCTCGTGGCCGATCACTGGGCCACGCTGCTGTCACCGTTCGAGCAGGCCAATCTCGCCGCCCTGGACGCTCAGATCGAACCCGGGCCGGGCCGTCACCCGTTCGACGCGTCCGCCGCCGCCGAGGCGTCGGCGCGTATCGGGCCCGAGCCGCTCGAGGACATCGACCGCGTCACCGGCTCGCTGCTGGCGGAATTCAACGCGGCGCGCGGCACCAGCACCGACCCCTCCGTCGTCGAGCCGCTGGCCGGGCCGCTGCGTGCCCATTACCGGGGACTCGTCGATCCGGTGTGGGAGCTGATGCGCCGGGTCGTGGAACGGGAACGGCAGGTCACCGCCGCGCCCTCGGCCGCGCGGCGCTTTGAGGCCGACCGGGAAGCGTTCGGCCGCCACGTCGACTGGGTCATTCCCGGCGGCTACTACCGGACCACCGACACGCCGCGGCAGGCCGCGATCACGCTGCGCAGGCTCGAGGACGCACTCGCGCACTACGAGGCAGACCGCGCCGTCGAGGACCCGGCCTGCATGATCCCTTACCTGCTGGACGGCGACGCGATCCGCGGCACGGTCGCCTCCATCGCGGAAACAAAGGTGGTCGTCAAAGTCCGCGCTGTCAGCCGGGCCGTGATCGCGGTAGACAGCCCCGACCCGGTAACCCTGCCCGAAGGCAAGCTCCTGTGGTGGACGGCGACGGCCGGCGACCACCCCTGGCAGGTCGAGTCGGTGCAGCCTCAGGGGACCGGGTCACGGGTCGTCCTCATGCTGACCGCCAAGCCCACCGCAGCGCGGCTGCCCGACGTCGGCGACGTCATCACCCTCTCGACGCTGTGCACGGGGCGGTCCGGTTTCTGGATGATGCCGCCTGTGAATCCGCCGTGGACGCACCGCCCTGATGTGACGGTGCCCGACGGGGAGCCGGTCGACGCGGGCGATTCGGAGCAGCCCGCCGCGCCGGTCGACGGCGCGAGCGTGCCCGATCCGGGAAGGTACACATGAGCGCCAGCGCCGGCGCTGGCGCCGATGAGCGCCTTGACCAGTCGGTCATCGCGGCCGCTGCCGCGGTCGAGGAAGATATGCGCGATGACCTTATGCGGCTGGCCGGCCGGGAGGCGGCGGTCGTGGCCGCCGCGCCCGCAGGGGCCGGGAAGAGCCACTTCGTCGCCGCGACCGTTGGCCTGCTGCGCGCATCCGGCCTGCGGGTCGCGCTGGCTGCCCCGACCAACGACCAGGTCCAGAGCCTGGTCCAGCTGGTGAAGCAGCTCAACCCGGACCTGCCCGTCGCGTTCGTGCACGGCATCGGCCGGGATCTGCCGGCCCATATCGCTGCGCTGCCGGGCGTGACCCAGCCGTCCGCCGCGGACGCGCAGCGGCTGCGGTACCCGCTCGTGATCGCCACGATCGACAAGCTGGCCGACGCGTTCCTGCGCAACGGGCTCGGCGGTTTCGACGTGCTCGTGATCGACGAGGCCTACCAGGCCGACGCGGCCCGCTACTACACCGCTGCGGGCGTGGCCCCGACGCATCTGCTGGTGGGGGACACCGGCCAGCTCGACCCGTTCTCGCCGCTGGACGACGCCACGTACTGGCGCGGCGGACCCGAGGATCCGCTGCAGACCGCAGTCGGCGTGCTGCTGCGCAACCATCCCGAGACGCCGGTGCACCAGATTCCGGTCACCTGGCGGCTGGAGCCGCGCGCCGTTCCAATCGCGCGCTGCTTCTACCCCGGGCACCCGTTCGGCGCGGCCATCCTTCCCGGCGTGCGATCGATCCGGCTCACCCGTCCCGGTCCGGGAAGCCAGGCCCTCGCCCCGATCGATGCCGGCCTCGACGAGGCCGCGCGTTCCGGCTGGGCACACGTCACCCTCCCCGGCGCGCCGGTGCTCAGCGCCGACCCGGCGACTGCGGTGATCATCCGCGAGCTGGTGCACCGGCTGCTGGCCCGCAGCGCTCAGGTGACCTGCGAGAACCGGAACGGCTTCACCGGCCTGCTGCCGTCGGAGATCGCGGTGGGCGTGTCGCACAACGACCAGAAGGACCTGCTGCGCGCTCTGCTGGATTCCTATGGCCTGTCCGCAGTGCGAGTCGAGACCGCTAACCGGCTGCAGGGCCTGACCTTCGAGGTCGTCATCGCCTGGCATCCGCTGGCCGGCGCCGGCGTCACCGACGCGTTCCACCTAGACCCCGGCCGCCTGTGCGTACTGCTCACTCGGCACCGCCAGGCCTGCATCGTCGTCGGCCGCGACAGCGACCGGGCCCTGCTCGAAGGCGTCCCGCCCGCCACGCCGGGCTTCCTCGGCTGGGATCCCGACCCGGTCCTCGACGGCTGGGACGCCCACGAAGGCGTGTTCCGCCTGCTGGAGCCACATGTGATCGCGGCATGAGCGGGCCATCCGGTCCGGGCTCCCATAAGAGGCAGGAATCCTTCACTGTTTCGCCCAAGACGACTGATGGAGGCCTGAGGATGTGTAGTGGGGGCGGGCCACTCGTGATCCTGCGTGATCGCCAGCAAGTGTCCATTACGCAGCACTTGATAGGCCGGCCGGGGAGGGACATCAGGTGATTGACACCGGCTTCGGCTGGCCCGCTCGTGACCGGGGGACGCTCGTCCGTCAGGCGATCCACACCTGGCGAGATAGCCTGATCAACCTCACGCGGTCAAATCGGCTGCTGAACTTCAAACCCGGCAGAGCTAGCGCGATCACGGTGGTCCGGCCGTCAGCTTCCGAGATCCTTCTCGGCCTTGCGCGCGGGAACAGCTACCGCATCCGTTCACTGCAGCCGCGGGAAGCTGAAGCTGGCAGGGACGACGAGCTCATTGGCAATGACCCAGACCGGGAGCGTCCTGTTCCACCGCCGTCGCCTGGCTTCCTGGACACCGAGAAACCCTGGGAGGACCTTACTCGGGCGTTGCGAACGCTCTACCGGCGGTCGAATCAGGAATACCTTGATCGCGGCGTCTGGGTGCTCTACCTCGCCTTCGGGTCCCTGATCTGGATCGATGAGGACCGAACCCGCTTTGAAAGCCCGCTGCTCCTCATTCCGGTTCAGATAGAGGATGTAGGCCCAGAGGGAGCTGAGGTGAAGGCCGCGCCCGAGGACCCTGTCATCAACCCGGCGCTCGCCCTCAAGCTCTCACGACAGGGCATAGAGCTGCCGCGCGTCGATGAGCTCGAGGACATCACGCTGGAGTCCGTTTTCGCAGCGGTACGGGCCTCGACGCAGAGCCGGGCTGGATGGCAGGTCGCCGAGACGATGGTGATCTCATACTTTTCCTTCGACAAGGAGGCGATGTACCGGGACCTGCTCGATAACGAAGACCAGATCGCTGCTCACCCGGCGGTGGCGGCGCTGGCTCTCGGTGGCAAGACCGAGCTGCCCGCTGATTTCATTTTCGATGAGATACCTGACCAGGACGTTGACCGGCTCGCCGCGCCGGAAAGCGTTCCGGTGATCCTCGACGCGGACTCGTCGCAGCGGGCGAGCATCGCGGCCGCACTGGAAGGCCGGTCGTTCATCATGGACGGCCCGCCGGGCACGGGCAAGAGCCAGACGATCGCCAACATGGTCGGCGTCTTGCTACACGCCGGAAAGACCGTGCTCTTCGTCTCGGAGAAGGCCGCAGCCCTCGACGTCGTAAGAGACCGGCTTGCGGAGGTGGGCCTGCGCTCCTACCTCCTGGAACTGCACTCGCATAAGGCCACCCGCAAGGAGGTAGCGGTCGCTTTGGGGACCGCCCTGGATACAGTTCCTGTACCCCCGGCGCCGATGCCGCCGATGGACATAGACACGGTCAGAAAGCGCCGTACGCAGCTCAATGCATACGCGGAGGCAATGAACCGCGGCCGTGAACCCCTGGGTTATTCGCTGCACCGCGTCCTGGGAATGATTGCCGAGCTCCGCGATGTTCCTGCGGCGCCGTCGACCGGCATCGCACCGGTGAACCTTACCGTCGAAACGTTCGGCGAAATCCGGGCAACGGCAGCAAGGCTGTCAGGGGTTTGGCGCCCTGCCAGGCAAAGCCGCACCTTCGTCTGGCGCGGAGTAACGGAGACCGGCTCGCTGGACTCGCGGCTCTACCAAGCGACGTCGGCGCTCAGCTCACTGCGTAGTATGACCAGCGCGAACATTGCGTTTGCCGAGGCCACGGGACTGACACGCCCATCTCACGCGGTAACTCTGGCCTGGATGGTCAGGCATCTAGCTGTTCGCCCAGCAGCCTTGCCAGAAGAGTGGCTTGGCGCCGACCTCCTGGATGACGTGGCAGAAGCAATAGACCGACTGTCGGGCAATCTCGCCGACATTGCTGCCTGCGAAGACACCGGGGCAAGGGCGGCCGGCGTGGCGTGGCGCCAGTTGCCGCCGTCGAGCGCACTCCCGAAGATCGATGAGCGTGCGCTCTACGGCCTCTATCCTCGAGCCGCGAACATAGATCTCCTGGCAGAAGCGGAGATCGCCGAGGTCTATCAGAGGTTCGCGGCGGACGCAGACATGCTCGACGGCCGGCTCGGGTCGATGACAGGTCTGGCCGGCACCCTGGGAATCCGAGTGCCGAAGACATTCCACGATGCCGGGAACATCCTGGCGATCGCCAGCCTGGCCGCGGAACAAGACCGGCCCGAGCGGGCCTGGCTTTCGGACGCAGGGCTGGAAGGCGCCCGGCGAGCGGCGGTCATCCTCCGAGATGCCTGGCACGTGGCTGGCCGCGCCGAGACAGACGCCAGCAACCTCTACACCCCAGCTGTGCTAGAAGCGGACGTCGAGGATCTAGCCACCCGGCTAGCCGATGTCGGGCTTCTCGGCAAGCTTTCCGGCGACTATCGTGCCGACCGCAAGCTCGTCGCATCCTTCACCAAAGAAACCGTCGACAAAGACTCTGCGCTGCAGAACCTTCACCTTGCGGTGTCGTGGAAGCAGGCCTCCGAAGCGCTGGCTGCCGCAGAAGCGGCACATGCGTCGATCCTCGGGTCGTACTACGCCGGACCGTCCACGGACTGGCGTCACCTAGACCGCGTGCTGGGGTTCGCGGATACTGCTGTCCGGTCAGCTAGAGGACAGGACCTGAGCCGGGCTGCTGCTTTCATCGGGCGCGACGCGGCTCCGAACCCTGCGGTCATCGACGTGGCTGCTGGCGCCGCCGCCGACCTGAACGGCTGGTTTGCAGCTATCAGCGCTTCCCGCCGGGCGGCCCCAGCTCCCCCTGAACTCCTCAATGGCACGATCGCTGACGCGATCGGCTGGCTGCGTGCCCACCTTCAGCCGCTAACCATGGCGGGCGGCTTCACGCGAGAGGTCAGCAGCATCGTGGGCCGACCGCTCACCGTAGGCGAGGCCCGACATCTGGTGGCGCTACGAGACGAAGCTGATCGAGCGTATTCAGGGCTGACCGAACGGGACGCCGAGTACCGCGACACGTTCGGCGGTCTCTACGCGGGTTACCGGACAGACATCGCGTCACTGAGGTCTGCGCTCGAATGGGCACGACACCTGCGCACGAACGTCACTGGCAGCGACTCAGCGCTTACCCCGTTGCAGGTTAAAGCGGCTGGCAGCGTTGTTCAGACCAACTACCTGGAGTCGGCTGCCGATGCGTGGTCGGGAGCCAGAGATTCTCTCCTCGATGCGTTCGACGCCGAGCGAAGGCGAGAGATGGCGGCTGAGCTCGATGACTACGACGATGCAGGCGACCTGATAGAGGCACTACGCGAGGACACCGGCGGACAGTATGAGTGGCACGTCTACCAGTCGTGTCGTGCAGCGCTGACCGCCCATGGCCTCGATGTCGCAATTGAGTTCTGCATCGCCGAGGGAGTCTCATCCGAGCAAGTACCCCAGGTTCTCGAACGAGCGCTGCTGCAGGAATGGGCGGATTATCACCTCGCGACAGACCCGGATCTAGCGACAGTGCGAGCAGCGGATCGCGATGAGATCGTGCGCGAGTATCAGAAGCTCGACCGCGCGCTAGTCGCCGCAGCCTCGGGCTCGATCATCCGCTCTTGCAAAGCAAGGCGCCCGCGTGCCGATGTTGGCGAAGCCGCCGTCATCCATCGCGAAGCGGAGAAGAAAAGAAAGCACATGCCCGTCCGCACGCTGATTGAACGGTCCCGTCACGTGACGCAGGCGATCAAGCCGTGCTTCATGATGTCGCCGCGGGCGGTGAGCCAGTACCTCACCCCCGACATGCATTTCGATGTGGTGATATTTGACGAAGCAAGTCAGATCAGCCCTGGTGACGCCATCAACTGCATCTACCGGGGCTCGGCCCTGATCCTCGCGGGCGACCAGAAGCAGCTTCCGCCAAGCAATTTCTTCGGCGGCTCCACGATCGATGACGAAGAGGAATGGTCAGAGGACGCGGACGACACGGCCGAGTTCGAGTCGATTCTGGACAGCGCCAAGGCTTCCGGCGCGTACCGCTACCTAACCCTGCGCTGGCACTACCGTTCCCGGCACGAGGCGCTGATCGCGTTCTCGAACGCATCCTTCTACCGGGGGCAACTGATCACCTTTCCGAGCGTCCACGGTGACGGGCCGGACGTAGGCGTAGAGCTCTTTCCTGTCCACGGTACCTATCGCAGAGGGAGTACTCGCGACAACCCTGCCGAGGCCGAAGCGGTAGCTGAGCGCGTGGTTCATCACTACGACACCCGGCCTGAACTGACGCTCGGCGTGGTTACCTTCAGCGAGACGCAGGCCGAGGCCGTCGAAACCGCACTCAGAGTCGCGCGCCGGGAGCGTCCTGACCTTGACCGGTTCTTCGGCAATGACCGACTACGAGGATTCTTCGTCAAAAGCCTGGAGTCCGTACAGGGCGACGAGCGCGATGTGCTGATCTTCTCCCTCGGCTACGGTCCGGACGAGAACGGCAAGCTGACCATGAACTTCGGGCCGCTCAACAGGCCAGGAGGATGGCGTCGGCTTAACGTCGCTGTCACCCGCGCGCGGTACCGCAACGAGATCGTGAGCAGTATCCGTGCCGGCGACATTTCGGAGTCCGTTCATACCGAGGGAGTCCGGCACCTTCGCCGCTACCTTGACTACGCCGCCAGGGGGATGGCAGCTCTCGCCCTTGACACGAGCACGGGCGGCGACGCGGAATCCCCGTTTGAAGAGTCCGTCATCGGCGTGATCAGGTCCTGGGGATACGACGTCACTCCGCAGGTCGGCACTGCGGGTTACCGAATCGACATCGGCGTGAGGCATCCTGACCACCCCGGCGTCTTCGCCCTGGGCGTCGAATGCGACGGCTACCAGTACCACTCGTCCAAGGTGGCGCGCGACCGCGACCGGCTACGCGAGCAAGTCTTGCGCGGCCTGGGGTGGAACCTGCATCGCATATGGGGGACAGCCTGGTACAGGGATCGAAACGGTGCGGAGCAGAGTCTGCGCGCAGCTATAGAACAAGCCATGACGCTGCCGGTCCATGGTCTCTTGACGGATATGGGCCAGCATGACGACGTGCGCCGTCCAGAGATCGAGACGACGCGCGTTCACTTTGATGACCAACCAGCCTGGGCGAAGCCGTATCAGATGGCACGCGTCCCGAGGCTGCCGGTGTGGATTGATCCGGGCGAGCCTGGCAGTCACACCGACATGGTCGCGGGAGTCCTTGCCGTCGTTAACGCCGAGGCGCCTGTACATGTCGCAGTGCTGCACCAGCGACTTCGAGAGGCGTGGGACATCGGCCGCATAGGCGCACGCATCCGGGAAAACCTCGATCTCGCTCTTCTTACCGGAGGCGTTCTGCGCGAGGGGGATTTCCTGACTCTCGCTGACTCTGGACCAACCGTGGTCCGTACCCCGGTAGATGGATTCTTGCGGAAAGTTGAGCACGTCCACGACGACGAGCTGATGCTGGCTCTAGTGAGCATCGCCCGCGATGCCAGCGCGATTAGTTACGACGAACTCACCGAATATGTAGCGCGGTTGTATGGCTGGAACCGGCGAGGTCCCGATATCAGCGCTCGTCTGGCCGCGCTAATCACTCGCCTGCGTGCCGACGGAGTCCTGGTCAGCCGCGATAGCGGCGTCGTCGATGGCGGGAGGACTGTCGAGCCGCAGAGCTGGCTCGCTTACGGCGGTGGGTCACAGTGAGTGAAATGGCTACTTAGGCTACTTATGATACGACAACGAATAGTTCGTTTCGAAGCGTCAGTTATCTGTATGGTTCCACAGGTTGGATGCTAGGTCTGACAGCGAATAGCTGACAGATGCGGAGGAGGCTGGAGGCACGTGGCGCGAGCGCTGCGCTGGAGCGAGGTGACTCGCTCCCAGTTCAGCCATGAGGCGGAGGGCCTCGGGCTAATTCGCGATCTGCTGCCGCAGCTCGATCCGTTCCGCGCCTGGTCCAACTTTGAGTTCCGCGACAGCCAGGGGAAGTGGCACGAGGTCGACCTGCTGGTCATAGGCCAGCGACGGCTTCACCTGGTGGAACTCAAGTACTACTCGGGCACCCTGCGCGGCGACGACATGACCTGGCGGCGAGATGGCCACCGGGCCGAAGACTCGCCGCTCAAGCTCGCCCGCCGCAAGGCCCAGCGGCTGGCGAGCAGGCTACAGGACCAGCTGGTGCACTGGGCTCAGCAGCGAGGCACGCGGATACCGGACCCGCGCGAAGTAGTGCCCTACGTGCAGGAGTGCGTCTTCCTGCACCACCCAGGCTTGCGCTGTGATCTGCCGGCGTCGTCGCGGATCGACCTGTTCGGCCTGGACGGGCACGAAGCCGATATGGGCCTGCCCGGCATCTCCGGGCGGCTTCTCGAGCCCGCGACCCCGAACCAATCCGTCGGTACCAACCGGTCAGCAATCGTCGCGGACCTGATGGCGCAGATCGGGGCCGTCCAGCGCCGCCAGCGCGAAGCGGGTACCTGGGTCATCGACGAGGAGCCGCTCGGCGAGGGCGACGGCTGGCAGGACTGGCCGGCCTTTCACCGGGTCGCTACCACTGACAAGGCCCGGATCCGGTTCCTCGTAACGCCATCCGGTGCGCCCGCCGCAGCTCGGACGGCAACACGGCGGCTCGCCGAGCATGAGTACCGGATCATGTCGCGCCTGGCCCATGACGGGCTGCTGCGGCCGCGGGATATGGTGGACACTGACCTCGGCGTCGGCCTGGTCTATCCGTATGACCAGCGGTTTCAGCGTCTCGACCTCTGGCTGGCGGACCAGGTCGGCGGCTTGCCAGTGGTCGATCAGCTATCCGTCCTCCGGCAGGTTGCCGAAATCGTCGGCTACGCCCACCGCAACCGAGTCGTGCACCGGGGCCTGACGCCGCAGGCCGTTATGATCCGCCGCCAGGCCGATGGCACGTTGCGCGTTCAGGTGGGGGACTGGCAGAGCGCTGGCGCGGTAACGGGTGCGACGGAGACCGGCATCTCCAGCGGCGTAACGGGGCTCCTCGGAATCGCGGAACCCGTTCCGCTGGCCACCGGAGAGGGCTCGGGACCGAGGTTCGCTCCGGCCGATGCCGACCGGCGCCTGGCCGAGGCTTTCCAGGCTCCGGAAGGCGTGTGGAACCGGGACGCCGACCGGATCCGGCTGGACATCTTTGCGCTCGGCGCGCTCGCCTACTACGTCCTTGCGGGCCGGCCAGCCGCAACCGACCGGGCATCGCTGCGAGACCGAGTGCACCGCGACGACGGCCTTGATCTTGCCGTCGACCTGCCCCAGGTAGCGCCGGCCGTCAGGGCTCTGGTGCTCGATGCCACCAGGTCGGCGGTCAGCGAGCGGCTGCCCGATGCGCGGGCATTCCTGGCCAGGCTGGCCGATGCCGAGCGCATTCTGACTACCTCCGAGGACGATGAAAGCGGCGATCCGCTAGATGCCGTCCAGGGGATGGTGCTGGACGGGCGCTTCCGGCTCGAACGTCGCCTAGGGCAGGGGTCGACGGCCGTCGGACTGCTGGTCAGCGACCTGACCATCGGCGACAAGGGGCCCGATGCCGTCCGGGTACTCAAAGTTGCACTAGACGACAGCGCCGCTACACGCCTGGACGCCGAGGCCGAGGTGCTGCGCGGGCTCACCGACCACCGCCTGGTCCGGCTGGTCGAGGGACCAATCATGGTGGGAGAACGGTGCGCGCTCGTACTCGAGTCCGCCGGCGACGAAACACTCGCCGAGGTTCTCCGCAGCCGGGAGCGGCTGTCGCTCGACCTCCTGGAGCGATGGGGCAGTGACCTGCTGGAGGCGCTTGTCGCCCTGGATCGGGCGGGCGTCGACCACCGGGACATCAAGCCCGCCAATCTGGGGGTCCGCGAGGGCCGCAGTGACCGGGTCAAGCACCTGGTGCTCTTTGATTTCTCCCTGGCGCGTGCCGGGGCGAGCGCGGTAACGGCAGGAACGCCGCCGTATCTCGATCCGTTCCTGGACGAGCCGGGCCGAGGGCGCTACGACTCGGCGGCCGAGAGGTACTCCGCGGCCGTCGTGCTCTTCGAGATGGCGACCGGCGCCAGCCCGAGGTATGGCGACGGAGAATCCCACCCAGCCTCGGTGCACGAGGAGGCGTCGATCGAGCGAGGCATGTTCGATCCGGTGGCCGCCGACCGGCTGACTGCGTTCTTCCGTAAGGCTCTGGCTCGCAGCGCCGCCAGCCGATACGACACGGCGGCGGACATGCTGACCGCATGGCAAGCAGTGTTTGCGCCTGTACCGCGAACCGTGCCCGAGGGCGCCGATGACCGCGCTGACCAAGCGCAGCCGAGCACTGGACTGTCAGAGGCCGGCCTGTCCGCCCGTGCGTTGTCCGCGCTCGAGCAGTTCGGTGTCCGCACGGTTGCGGACCTTGTCGCGGTGGACCCGGTCCGGCTCAACCGCATGTCCGGTGTCGCCGACGTCACCCGACGCGAGGTCAAGTCCCGCGCCGCCGAATGGCGCCGTAAATACAGCCAGGTCGTCACGGGCCGGGGTACCGCGGCATTGCCTGGACGGGGCAGCGCGGCGCTGCCTGACCCGGTAGCCGCCGCTGACCTGCTGGTCGAGCATGCCGGCGGCCGGCGGGCGCAGGCGCGCCGCCAGATTGCCCGCCTGCTGCTCGGGCTCGACCCTGGGCTCGACCCCTTCGCCAGTCAGGTTGAGCTCAGCACACTCCTCGGAATCACCGCGGCGCGGGCGGCGCAGCTAATTGGCGGGTTGCAGGATGCATGGGCCGGCGAGGACTCCTGCCGGGCCCTGCTAGATGCACTGTGCGGGGCAGCCCAGCAGGTGCTCGCGGACCTGGCTGGCGTAGCGACCGTCGCCGAGCTGGCCGACGCCGGTCTAGCTGCGATGCCGCCCGCCGCAGCTATTCCGGCCGTGGCCGCTAGCCGGATAGCGGCCGGCCTCGTGCGGGTGGCGCTGGACCGCAGTCAGGCACTGGGCCGGGCTGGCTATGAGGGGGCCACACTGACGCCACGGCGACGGGCAGGCCGCATCATCCTGCTTGCCACGGACCCGAGTCTGCTCGACCCGGCCGAGGCGCTAGGGCGGGCCGCGGACCAGCTCGTGGCGCAGGCCGCCGCTGCGGGCGAGCCACTGGTCTCCGCTGACCGCGCCGTACCGCGACTTCAGGACACCTGGCGATCTGCTGTCGGCCCCCTCGCCGACCAGGGCATTCCGGGACGGGAGCGCGTGCTGCGGCTGGCCGCCGCGACCGCGCGGGAAGCGGTGCTCTCCGGCTCGCTCGAACTGCACCATCGGGATCTTGCAGTAAGAACCGCGCTGGCCCTCGCGCTGAACGGAGCCGGCAGCGCCCAGGAACTCACAACGCAGGAGATGCGCGACCGGCTCCGCGCGCGTTTCCCGGCACTGCTGCCGTTGCCCGACCGGCCGCGCCTCGACGAGCTTGTGACCGAGGCCGGGCTGGATTTGCACTATGACGAGTCGATCCGTGCCTACCGCTCGGCGGCCAGGACTGCAGACACGACCGGACTCAGCTCACGGCCGCACACCGCGATGCCGTCACGACAGCCGGAGCTCATCAACGGCGGGCACGTCAGCCACCGGCTGGCCGAGAGCGTGTCGGGGCGGTCGTTCCTCGCGCTCGGCATCGACGGCCGGAAGCTGGACCGCGCCACCCAATCCCTGACTGCCGCGTTCGGCGCCGCACTCCTCGACATCACCGGACTGCTGGTCGAGGCGATGCGAGCGCAGGCTGCCGAGGTCGGGCTGCCCTGGGAGATGGTGCGCGCGGCGGACGCTGCCCCGGCCGGCAGTCGCGAGGCGGAGGGCCTGGACGTGCTGGTGCGGCGCAGCTTGCCCGCTGTCGAGGCTGCCATCGACAAGGCCGGCGCAGAAGCTCCGGACGGCGGCCGCCCTGTCGTGCTCACCGAGGTCGCACCACTTGCCCGGTACGGGCATCTCGGCATTCTCGCGCCCCGCGCCGACTTGACGCTCCCGCGCAGGCAGGCAATCTGGGTGATTGTGCCGCAGCTCCCCGGCAACCAGGGCGCAGTCATCGACGGCCGCCCGCTGCCGCTCGCGGCGCCGGGACAGTACTTCCGCCTGGCGTCGGAGTGGATCGACGCTCAGGTCCGCGTACCCGTAACCGGAGGATCATCGTGACCGCGACACCGGCACTCACTACGGACTTGCAGCGTCAGGTGTTGCTGCTGGAAACCGACCTGCGGGGGCGGCTGCAATCTGACCCGGATCGCGAGGCTTCCTGGAAGCAGGAGCACCAGCAGGCGGTCGAGAAGGAGCGGACCGCGGCATCGTGGGTGGTCTGGCGGGATGACCGGATTACGCAAGCCGCGGTTGCCTGGGTCCTGACGACCGTTTTCATCCGGTTCTGCGAGGACAACGGCCTGCTCAAACCGGTCTGGATCGCTGGTCCGGGCGGTCGCCGCCAGGAGGCGCTCGACGCCCAGCTCGCGTTTTTCCGCGCCAACCCCGAGGACACCGACCGCGAGTGGCTCCTGGATGCCATCGGCTACCTGTCCCGGCTGCCGGCTACGAAGGCGCTCGTCGATAGACATTCGGCCCTCGGCCTGGTGGCTCCGTCCGGCGACGCGGCTACGAAGCTGCTCGCCTTCTGGCGCGAACGCGACGAGGACAGCGCGCTGGTGCACGACCTGACAGATCTGTCGCTGTCCACCCGATTCCTCGGCGACCTCTACCAGGATCTGTCGCAGCACGCGAAGGACACCTACGCGCTGCTCCAGACACCCGTTTTCGTCGAAGAGTTCATCCTGGACCGCACGCTGGAACCCGCGCTGGCCGAAAGACCGCTGGAAGGCTTCCGGCTCATCGATCCCGCGTGCGGATCGGGTCACTTCCTGCTCGGCGCTTTCGCTCGCCTGCTGGACCGCTGGCAGCGGCATGCACCCGATCTGGACAGCCAGGCACTGGTGCAGGTGGCGCTCGACTCCGTGAACGGCGTCGACCTGAACCCATTCGCGGTGGCAATCGCCCGGTTCCGCCTCACCCTCGCCGCACTCCAAGCCTGCGGTCTGCGATCACTGGAAGCCGCTCCGGCCTTCCAGTTCCATCTCGCCACTGGTGACTCGCTGATCCACGGTCCGGACCATGATGTCCTGCCTGGCATGGAGAATCGTGCGGCATTCATGCCCTTCACCTACGAAACCGAGGACGGCCCCCTTCTTCTGCAGCTGCTGGAGGAAGGGCGCTACGACGTGGTGGTTGGGAATCCGCCCTACATCACCGTCAAGGACAAGGCCCTCAATCAGATCTACCGAGCCAAGTACGCTGACGTCTGCAAGGGCACCTATGCGATGACAGTGCCCTTCATGGAGTTGTTCTTCTCGCTCGCTAAGAGCGGTGATCGGCCCGGCTGGGTCGGCCAGATCACCAGTAACTCCTTCATGAAGCGTGAGTTCGGCTCGAAGCTGATCGAGGACTTCCTCGCGAAAAAGGACTTGCGGCTGGTTGCCGATACTTCCGGTGCCTACATTCCTGGCCACGGCACGCCGACGGTGATCATCGTTGGGCGCAACCAGCGCATAATCGACTCCACGGTTCGCGCAGTCCTCGGCGTCCGCGGCGAGCCGGGCCGCCCTGATGATCCCGCCAAAGGCATCATATGGACAGACATCACCGAGCACATCGACCAGCCGGGCTGGGATGATGCCTGGATCACCGTGACTGACCTAGACCGTGCCTTGTTGGCAAGGCACCCATGGAGTCTTACTGGTGGCCGCGCGAAGCAGGTGATGACTCTTATCGAGCGGCATACGAAAGAAGTACTTGGGAATCGCGTAAGAAGCATCGGGCGAACTACTGCATCAGGAGCCGATGATGCCTTCTTTACGGCGCCAAACAGAGTGTGCGGTCTCGAAGAATTCGTCCGCCCGATGGCAATTGGCGAACTTGTGCGGGATTACTCATTTACAGGCAGCCAGCTGATCTGGTGGCCCTACAGAGACGCGCTCGGTGACATTCCAGTCAGTCCCGATAGCGTCGTCGTCTCGCAAGTCCTCTGGCCGTTTAGGGCTTTGCTGGCTCAGAGGCTCCTCTTTGGCGAGACCGTTACAGAGCGCGGCTGGCCTTGGTTCGTTCACCTAGAGCGTTACGCATCGAAGCTAGCAACACCCTATGGGATCGCATTTGCCTTTGTAGCTACACACAACCAATTTGTTTTCGACCGCTCTGGGAGGCTTTTCAACAGGTCTGCGCCGGTGATCAAGCTGCCGGAGGGCGCCACTGAGGATGATCACCTGGCACTGCTTGGGGTGCTTAACTCCTCCGCGACCTGCTTCTGGCTCAAACAGAACAGCCACGACAAAGGTAACCGTGGTGGCGAACGTTCGACAGCTCGGTATGCGTGGGAGAGCTTCTTCGAGTTCTCCGGCACGACGCTGGAGGACTTCCCCCTACCAGCAGCGCTGCCGCTGGTACGCGGGCGCGCTCTGGACGCATTCGCAGGCGAGCTGGCCGAGAACTCGCCAAGCGCGATCGCCGCCCGCGAAGTAGTTACATACGAGTCGCTGCGTGCCGCGCGGTTGGAATCCGAACGTATACGTAACCAGATGATCGCTGTTCAAGAAGAACTTGACTGGGAGATATATGCCCATTACGGACTGGTCGACGAGCCACTTACGTACGATAAAGAGGAACTACCGCGGGTTGAGCTCGGTCAACGAGCGTTCGAGATCGCGATTGCTCCGGAGTCGGGGAATGACGAGGGAGTCACGGCCTGGTTCGTGCGCCACGGATCTGCGCCAGTGACCGAGATCCCACTGCACTGGCCGGCTGCGTACCGCGAGGTAGTACAGCGGCGAATCGATGCCATCGGGAGCAATCCATTCATTGGCTTGCTAGAGAAGCCGGAGTATAAACGGCGTTGGTCGCAAGAATCGTGGGAAAAGCGGCAGGATCGAGCGCTGCGGGACTGGCTGCTGGATCGGCTTGAGGACAAGAGGTTCTGGTTCGATTCGCAGGGTCGGCCACTGCCGCGCAGCATCGGGCAGCTATCTGACCAGGTGGCCCGCGAAGCTGATCTGACTTCGGTGCTTGCGCTCTGGGAAGGGCGACCGGACGTGCCGATCACACAGTCGCTGACCCGGCTGCTGGAAGACGAGGCGGTGCCGTTCCTCGCGGCTTACCGGTACAAGGACTCCGGGCTGCGCAAGCGGGAGGCCTGGGAGGAAACATGGGCGCTGCAGCGGCGCGAGGACGCCGGTGAGAAGGTCGGCCCGATCCCGGTACCGCCCAAATACACCTCGGCCGATTTCCGCCGGCAGCCGTACTGGGCTGCGCGGGGGAAGCTCGACGTTCCCAAGGAGCGGTTCATCCTGTACCCGAACGCTGGCCGCGAGACCGACCCGACGCCGGTCCTCGGGTGGGCTGGCTGGGACCACGCGCAGCAGTCGCTGGCCTTGTCCATCATCATCACCGAGCGGCAGAAGGACGGCTGGGCCGACGAGCGCCTCGTTCCCCTCATTGCAGGTTTGGCGGAGCTCCAGCCGTGGGTCGAACAGTGGCACGCCGACGTTGATCCGGCCTACGGCGTCAGTCTGGCCGTGTTCTGCCGCGAACAGCTCACCGCACGGGCAGCCCAGGTCGGCAAGACCCTGAACGAAATGGCCGAGTGGCGTCCCGAGCCGCCTGCGAGGGGACGTCGCGGGCGAGCGGCCACCAACGGGAGCCAGCGATGAGCGCTTTCCTGTATGACATTTTCGACATCCCTGAGCAGGCAGGCGCTGAGGACTACGTTCTGCGCCTGACCGACAGTGTGGAGGGCACCGCCGTCGCGCGCACTCTGGACGAGTATGTGGTGACGCCTGCGCTCATCGACGCGTTCGACACCGCGCTCGGCCTGGTTGCGGAGGCCATGCGGTCGGGCATCAGCCGGGGAGCGTTCCTGGCCGGATCGTTCGGATCTGGCAAGAGCCACTTCATGGCCGTCCTGCACGCCTTGCTGCGGCACGACCCGGCGGCTCGCGCGAAGGCTGAGATGCAGGAAGTCATCGCCCGGCATGACGATGCACTGCTGGACAAGAAGGTACTGCCGCTCGCCTTCCACCTGATCGGGGCGGAGTCGCTGGAGCAGGCGCTGTTCGATGGCTATATCCGCCAGGTCACCGAGCGTCATCCGAAGGCTCCGCTGCCCGCGCTGCACCACTCCGACGCGATCCTGGCCGATGCCGAGCGGATGCGGGCACGAGACGGCGACGAGAGATTTCTGGCCGGGCTGAACGGCGGGAGCGGCGGGTCGCCGACCGATGCCTGGGCTGCGCTTATCGGCTCGGGCACCTGGACTGTGGAGACGTACGCCGCAGCCCGGGCCGCCGAGCCCGGCTCGGATCAGCGGCAGCGACTGGTGACCGCGCTGGTGGATCGGTATTTCGGCGCCTACACACGCCAGGCCAGCTACGTGGACCTGGACACCGGGCTGGCGGCGATGGCACGGCACGCCCAGGCCCTGGGCTATGACGCGATCGCGCTGTTCCTCGACGAGCTGGTGCTGTGGCTCGCCTTCTCCGTACAGGACCGGGAGTTCTTCCGGCGCGAGTCACAGAAGCTCACCAAGCTGGTCGAGACCGGAACTGGCAGCCGGGCGATCCCGCTCGTCTCTTTCGTGGCGCGGCAGATGGACTTGCGCCGGTGGTTCGCGGATGCGGGTGCGAGCGGAGCGGAGCAGGAGGCCCTGGACCGCGCGTTCCGGCATCAGGAGAGCCGCTTCACGACGATCACCCTGGGCGACGACAACCTGCCGTTCGTGGCGCACAAGCGGCTGCTGCAGCCTCGCGCCGACAAGCCGGATGCTGGCGCGCTGCTCGCCGAGGCATTCGCAGGTCTCGACCGGCGCCCGGAAATCTGGGACGTCCTGCTGGACGGTATCAATACGGACGAGCGGCACCGAGGCGCGGACGAGGCTGCCTTCCGGCTGACCTACCCCTTCTCCCCGGCGCTCGTGTCCACGCTCCGGTCACTGGCCAGCGCCATGCAGCGCGAACGTACAGCGCTCAAGGTCATGCAGCAGATGCTGGTTGCCCGCCGGAATGACGCAACGGTCGAAGAGGTGATCCCGGTCGGCGACGCCTTCGACTACATCGTGACCGGTCAGGACGCGCTCGACAGTCAGGCCGCGGCCCTGTTCCGCTCTGCGACTACGCTCTACCGCGAGAAGCTCCGTCCCATCCTGCTCTCGGCTCATGGCCTGACCGAGGCAGATGCCGCCGCTAGCGGCTCGCTGCCTGACGGCTTCCGAACCGATGACCGGCTGGCGAAGACACTGCTGCTCTCCGCGGTCGCCCCGAAGGTGCCGGCGCTGAAGGAACTCACCGCGAGCCGCCTGGCCTCGCTCAACCATGGGTCGATCCGGTCGCCGCTGCCCGGCAGCGAGTCGGTGATTGTCCTGGGCAAAGTCAGGGACTGGTCGCGGCGCGTGCCAGAGATCCACGTCGGGGCGGAGCCGCTCAATCCGGTCATCAGGGTGCAGCTGTCCGACGTTGACTACCAGTCGATCGTGGAGAAGGCCAGGGGAGAGGACAACGAAGGGCGGCGCCGAGAGCTCATCAAGGATCTGGTCCGCGAGGAGATAGGCATATCGGCTCGCGATCCAGATCTCCTGGGCGCGATCGTCCATCCGGTCGTCTGGCGCGGCTCGCGCCGCGAGGTAGACATCATCTTCGGTAACGTCCGCGACGCGAGCTGGCTCAGTGATGAGAGCTTCCGGGCCCGGCCGGGGACCTGGAAGATTGTCATCGACTACCCGTTCGACGAGCAAGGCCATTCCGGTGCTGAGGACCTGGCGCGGCTGGACCGGATCATGGAAGGCGGCGCGCAGAGCCAGACGATCGCATGGCTGCCGAGGTTCCTGTCCGATGAGCGCATGCTCGACGTGCGCCGGCTGGTCGTGCTGGACTGGCTGCTCGGAGGGACCGGAGAGCGCTGGACCACGCACGCGGACCACCTCTCTGAGGTTGATCGCGTGCAGGCTAAGGCGATTCTGGAGAGCCAGCGGACCGCGCTGCGCGAGGGCCTGCGCCGGGCAATCCAGGAGTGCTACGGTGCCGCTGCGCCGAGCCCGGGCACGCTAGCCGACGGCGGGACTGACGATCGCATCCTGGTCAGTCTCGATCCCGGCTTCGCGCCAGCTGCCCCCGTAGGCGCAAGCCTCGGTGCCGCATTTACCAATCTGGTCGACCAGGCCTTCAGCATGAGCTATCCGGACCACCCGCGATTCGAGCCTCCTGACGTAGAGGTTACGGCGCGGGACCTGGCCGCGGTCTACGCACACGTACAGCGCGCGGTCGCGGACCCTGACGGCCGGGTCCGCCTGGAAGGCGACATCGCGGCGGTGCGCAGGGTCGCCAACGCGCTTGGGGTGGGAACTGTAGGCGAGACGCACTTCCTTTTCGGCGACGACAGGTTCGTTCGCTGGGGCACAGCGCTCGAGCGAGGTGCGTCTAAAGACGGATTGCAGCCGCAGGACCCGGTGAGAGTCGGGCAGATCAGGGACTGGATTGACGCGATCAGCCCGAAGGTCGGCCTGCGCGACGAGGTGACTGACCTGATCGCCCTGGCCTGGGCGGAGCTGCGCCAGCGAGCCTGGTACCAGCACGGCGGCCCGATTACGCCGCCGAAACCCGGCTCCGCGCGCGCCGAGATGGAACTGCGACCGGAGCAGCTGCCGACGCCTGCTGACTGGAAGACCGCAACGTCGCGCGCCGAGCAGATTTTTGGCATCTACGTGAACCCGTACCTGACTGCGACCGGTGTAGCCGAACTGGCCGGGAGCTCGAGCACTAATCCGGAACGCATGCAGACGTCGCGTCTACGCTCGTCCACCGCATCGAAGTTGCGTACCAGCACCTTGGCATTGGCGACCAGCAGGCTGGCCGGCTCCGCACCGCCCGCGCCGGCGCGCAGCTTGGTCAGGAACTTGGCCGCGCCGGCGACCGCGTTGGCGTGGTCGCGGCGCTCGCCCGTACGGATCTGCCGGTGACGGAAGCCGTGCTGGCCATGTCACTGGCCCAGGCGACCAGCGTGAGCGGAGCTCTGCAGCAGTTCCGCTGGGAGCGGCTGGCGCCGCTGCTGGCGGCCGAGAGCCAGCCAGACGAGCGGGGACGGGCGGCGGCCTCGATCCTTCGGGAGCTTCGCGCTGCTGTCGGAGCCGACGAGTTCACTATCCGGCTCCCGCAGGCCCTCTCCGTCGCGGAGCAGGCCGTATTTGACTGGCTGGAGGAAGGCCAGCGCCAGGTGCCGCCGCAGCCTCCCAGCCCGCGTCCGGGTCCTGCGCCAGGCCGGGTGCGCGGACAAGCGATCGTCACCAGGGGATCGCAGCCGGACCATGCCATCGCCGAACTTTCTGCGTTTCTCCGGCAGCACCGTGACGATGAAGTTGTCGTGGAGTGGCGGGTGGCCGAGTGACGCAGGTGGCTCCCGCGTCGCTGCCGGTCATCCGGGCCCTGCTGGACGAGGCAGTCCGCAAGGACTACCACGGCGGCGTGCTTGGTGTTCGAGCCCGGCCTGAGTGGTCCGGCTCACCGACCTTCACCTTTGGTGAGGCTACCGTTCGCATCGCGGCGTGCGAGTCCGCTCTGGCCGTCCGGGAAGCACTCCTGGACCGGGATGAGGGCCAGTGGCTTGTGGTCCTCACCGACCGTCCCGACGAGGACCTCGGCGCAGGCGTCGTGTCGCACTTCATCGGGAGCCGGCTGCGAACCCCAGATCCGTGGGAGGCTGTCCGGCTCCGGTTCTCGGCCAGCGGGATCGATCCTGTCCTGACTGCGCCTGCCAGTCACCGCCAGGTCGCGACGGCACTGCTGGCAGCGACCCCCGCGGGGGGCTGGCCGCCGGCGCCCGCCGGGATTCTCACCCGCGACCACGCCTTGGGGGCTGTCGCCCGCGAGCACCTCGGGCTGGCTGACCCCGTCGTTGATCTCACCAGCGTCCTGCGGTGGACAGTGGACCAGAATCTCAGCGGCAGGGTGGCCGACCTGCGCGAGCTGGCCGGGGACGTGCTGGTCGACGCAGTTCTCACGTGGCTCGCCGGGCGTGCCGGCGCGCCTGCGGGACCGCTTCTGCACCTCCTGCGGGCCGGAGACGCGCGCGACGTCGTACCGCTCGGACTAGTGGCGGGCCTGCTGAGCGAAGCAAGCGCTCCGGCCGACCCTAGTGCCGCTCCTGCGTCGGCTGCCGAAGCTGAGCGGATCGCACGGGATGGTCTTATCCGGCTGGAACCGCGGCTCGGCGGCGCGCAGAGACCGGCCGCACTAACCTCGTGGGCGGCCGAAGCTGAAGCGCTCATCGCCGAGCTAATCCGCGATCCGCGCGACCAGGTGCGCGGTGAGACGCTGCTGGCGCGCGCCGACGAAATCTTGCGAGCAGTACAGGCCGAGGCCGTGGCTGACGGCTCCGATCTGCTTCCAGCTGGCCTGTCCCGACGGCTCGCCGACCTGGCAACGACGCTTCGATCTGCGCTCAAGCAGGCCAAGCCTGCTGGTCCTGATGATCCGCAGCTGAAGCTCACCGAGCTGCCGACTATAGAGGCCGACTGGGACCTCGTCATCAGGCACCGGCTCGCGGGCCGCGACCAGCGGACTGCGCGGTTCCACGCCGCGGTCCGCCTCGCCCGCTGGCTGTCGGCGGCCTCGTCCGCTGATGTCTCCAGTGCGGATGATTCATCGCTAGCTGCACTGGTCGACCGGTTCTGCGACGCTGATGCCTGGGTCGACTCCGCAGTCAACGACGCCGCCCCGGGAGTCAGCGATCCCGAGCAGGGCACGGCGCTGGAAGCCATTCTTGAAGCCGCGAGGACCCGGCGCGCCGCCCACGATGCGGCGCTGGCGACGGCGCTGGCCGACGTCACAGGTGCAGGCAGCAAGGTACCCGCCGGATCCGGCAGGACGGTGTGGTACCTCGAGAAGCTGATGCCGGACGTCGTGCTGCCGCTGGCCAGAAAGGCCCCTGTGCTTCTGCTGGTCCTAGACGGCATGAGCGCTGGTGTCTGCACCGAGATCGTCAGCAGTGTGCTGGAGCGCGTCGGCGATGGCTGGGCTGAGGCGCTACTGCATGGGCAGTCGCGGCGCGGCGCGGCCCTCGCCGTGCTGCCGACGCTCACCGAAGTGAGCCGAACCTCGCTGCTCAGCGGCGAACTGCGTACCGGCGGTCAGGAGGCCGAGCGCCGGGGCTACGAGGCGCTCTGGCGCGCGCACGGCCTTCCGGGCGCCGCACTGTTTCACAAGAAGCCGCTCGACTCGGCGCGCCCGGGTCATTCCGTAGCAGGAGACATCGCCGCAGCCATCGCCAACGTGGACGGGCAGCCCCTGGTCACCTGCGTGCTAAATACGATCGACGACGCTCTGGACCGGTCTGACCCCGCCGGCACCGAATGGACGGCAGACGCGGTCCGCCACCTGCTTCCGCTGCTCGAGCTGGCAAGGTACGCGGGCCGCGTCGTGATCCTGACGGCAGATCACGGTCATGTCGTCGAGCGGCGCCAGGGCGTGCAGCGGCCCTATTCGGAGATCTCCAGCGGGCGGTCCCGGCCTGCGAGTACGCCCGCTGGTCCCGGTGAGATCCTCGTGGCCGGACACCGAGTGCTGCTCCACGAGGGGAAGGCGGTGCTTGCCGTGGACGAGCAGCTCAGGTACGGACCGCTCAAGGCTGGCTACCATGGCGGAGTGGCCTCGGCCGAGGTCGTCGTCCCCGTGGTAGCACTCGTGGCAGGAGCGGTGCCGGACGACACGGACCTGCGCCTGGCGCCGCCGCAGGAACCAGGCTGGTGGATAGGTCCGGTCAAGCCGGCGGCCGACGCTGCCGCGAATGCCGCCGTGCGGACGGCTGGCGAGAAGCTCTCCGACGAATCCCTGATGGATCCTCGCCTGCGAAGCAAGCCGGGGGAGGCGTCGGCGACGCTCTTCGACGTGCCCGGCGCCACCGAGCGGGCTGCGTCCAGCGATCGCCGCGGTTCGGCTGCGTCAGCCGAGCCCGGTCAATCCGATGTCCCGGGCTCGTTCGCCGCGCCGCCATCTGCCGCAGCTGCGCTAGCTGCGTCAGTGATCGCCTCTGCGACCTACGCCAGGCAGAAGAAGATCGTCGGCCGGCTATCCGTCACCGACACGCAGGGACGGCAGCTACTCGAAGCGCTGCTGGCCGCCCCCGCACACCGGCTGACCCCGACTCAGGCGGCGAGCGCGCTGGCAGTAGCACCGGCACTGCTCCGCGGCGCGATCCTGCATGTCCAGCGACTGCTGAACGTCGAGGGCTATGCAGTCCTGCGGCTGGATTCCGACGGTGCAACCGTGGTGCTGGACGAGCCGCTCCTGCGCGAGCAGTTCGAGGTCGGGCGGTGACCGATCAGGTATCTCCTCGTCGCCGCCGCGAGGTGATCGACGCGCTGCGTCGTGGCACCGTACCGGCGACCGGACTTGACCTTCTGGCCACCGGCCTGGACCGCTTCATCCCCGCGCTGGATGCTGACCTGGAGACTGCGGCCACGGGTGGGTCGGCCTTCAAGGCCATCCGCGGCGAGTACGGCGCCGGCAAGACGTTCCTCAGCAGGTTCCTTGCCGAGCGTGCGCTCCGGCAGGGGTTCGCCACGGCAGAGGTTCAGATTTCCGAGACGCAGACGCCGCTGCACCGGCTTGAGACGGTCTACCGGCGCGTCACGGAGTCCCTGCGCACAGCCGCCTTTCCGCCCAGCGCGTTCCGTGCAGTGCTCGATTCGTGGCTGTTCATCTTGCAATCCGACGCATCGTCTGCGGACGCAGCCCAGGAGAACTGCGGGGAGGCGGCGATCAGCGATGCTGTCGATCGCCTCCTTGAACAGCGACTGGCAATAGTGAGCAGGCAGACGCCGGCCTTCGCTCAGGGGCTCCGCGCCTACCACGCAGCCACAGTGGCCGGAGACGCCGCCACTGCCGATGCGCTCGCCGCCTGGCTCGGTGGCCAGCCAAACGTTGCCGCCACGGCCCGGCGCACAGCCGGGATCCGCGGCGAGCTCGATCACTTCGGCGCCATGGGCTTCCTGCAGGGCCTGCTCGCCGTCCTGCGGGACGCGGGGCATCCTGGCCTGCTGCTGGTGCTCGACGAGGTAGAGACACTCCAGCGAGTCCGGGGCGATATGCGGGACAAGGCTTTCAACGCGCTCCGCCAGCTCATCGACGAGGTCGACTCTGGCAGATATCCCGGCTTGTTCCTGGTCATCACGGGCACAGCTGCGTTTTACGACGGACCTAGTGGTATCAGCCGACTGCCCCCGCTCGCGCAAAGGCTGGCGACAGACTTCTCCACCGAGGCCAGATTCGACAATCCGCGGGCCGTCCAGGTCCGGCTACCGGGATTCGACCGGGACTCGCTGACGGTCCTGGGCGGCAAGGTGCGGGACCTGTTCGCTGCAGCGGCGGCCGACCCTGGTCGCGTCGGCGCTCGTGTGGACGACGTTTACGTAGCCGAGCTCGCCACGGCTGTGACAGGGGCGCTGGGCGGAAAGGTCGGCGTTGCGCCCAGGATTTTCCTCAAGAAGCTCACCGCCGACGTGCTGGACCGAGTCGATCAGTTCCCCGACTTTGATCCGCGGCGGCACTATGCGCTGACGCTCGTTCCGTCCGAGCTATCCGAGGAGGAGCGCAGCGCCGCTGCCGTTGCCTCGGCTGAGTCGGCCCGAGCCGACGACATCGAGATCGACACGCCGTGATCCACATCGCGAGTCAGTGCCAGGCACAGTCATGACCAGCGGGCTGGGGCGACTGCACCCCGTCATCACACATCATCTGGTCAACAGCCTTGGCTGGCAGACCCTGCGTCCCCTGCAGGATGGCGCCGTCAGCCCGATACTCGATGGCTCCGATACTCTCTTGCTCGCCCCTACCGCAGGCGGCAAGACCGAGGCTGCCGTCTTCCCATTGCTGACGGCCATGGAATCCGGGCGCTGGACTGCCCTGTCGGTGATCTATGTTTGTCCGCTCAAGGCGCTGCTGAATAACCTGCTGCCGCGGCTTCAGCAGTACACCAGCTGGCTTGGGCGACGAGCCGCGATCTGGCATGGTGACGTCACCGCCGCTGCCCGGCAGCGCATCCTGCGGGAGCCGCCCGACCTGCTCCTCACCACACCTGAATCGCTCGAAGCCATGCTCATCGGCATCCGGGTGGAGCAGTCGCTGCTGTTCGCGGGAGTCCGCGCCGTGGTCGTGGACGAGGTGCACGCGTTCGGCTCCGACGACCGCGGCTGGCACCTGCTCGCAGTTCTTGAACGGCTGTCCCGCATCGCAGGCCGTCCGGTCCAGCGCGTTGGCCTGTCGGCCACCATCGGTAATCCCGACGAGCTCCTTCACTGGCTGCAAGGCTCCGGCCGCGGTTCGCGAAAAGCCGTTGTCGTCGCGACTGACCTGACGAGTGGGCCGGAGTCCAAGGTCGCCGATGTGCTGGCACCCGCTCCAGCATCCGGATCGGCGGCAGGGCGCCCTCCCGGTGAGGTCGAGATCGACTACGTCGGCACGGTCGGTAACGCCGCCAAGGTCATAGCCGGTCTGCATCGGGGCGAGAAGCGGCTGGTGTTCTGCGACTCACGGCAACTCGTCGAGGAACTCGGCACCGCTCTGCGCGAGATCGGCGTCACGACCTACCTCTCGCACGCGTCGCTCGCGGCGGACGATCGCAGGCAGGCGGAGCAGGCATTCGCGGAAGCCCGCGACTGCGTCATTGTCGCAACGTCGACCCTTGAGCTGGGCATTGACGTCGGCGATCTGGACCGCGTCATTCAGGTCAACTGCCCGCCGACGGTTGCCTCGTTCCTGCAAAGAATCGGTCGAACTGGTCGCAGGCCCGGAAGCAGCCGGAACTGCCTGTTCCTCGCGCTGGACCAGCGCTCCTTGTTGTGGACCGCTGGCCTGGCGCACCTGTGGAGCCAGGGATACGTGGAGCCCGTCGTCGCGCCACCCGAGCCGCGGCACATCGTCGCGCAACAGCTGCTTGCGCTCTGCCTGCAAGAGCACCGGATCGCCGACGGGCTCTGGCCGGATGAGTGGAACGGGCTAGCGCCGTTTGACCGCAGTGCCGAGCCGATCCTCCGGCATCTCGTTGCCAGCGGTTTTATCGATCAGGATGGCGGCCTGCTGTTCATTGGCCCGGAGGCGGAGGCACGGTTCGGCCACCGTCATTTCATGGGCATGACTGCCGTCTTTACCGCACCACCTCAGTTCAACGTCCTCTCCGGTCGGCAGGAGATCGGACGCACGGACCCCATGCTGCTGACGGAGAAGATTGACGGCCCGCGGCTTCTGCTGCTCGGGGGGCGAAGTTGGCGCGTCACCTGGATCGACTGGAAGCGCAGGCGCTGTTATGTCGAGCCTGCTGACGGCGGCGGGAAAGCGAGATGGCTGACGCCGGGTGTCAGCGGGGCGAGCTTCGCGCTGACACGTGCAGTCCGCGACGTGCTGCTCGGCATGGATCCGCCTGTCCTGCTAACAAAGCGCGCTGAGCGCGTGCTGGGAGAAGTGCGCGAGGACATGCTGCCGGCCGCACATCCAGGCGGGACCGTCGTAGTTCGCGATGGCGATGACGTCCGGTGGTGGACGTGGGCCGGGTACCGGGCCAATGCAACGCTTGCGGCCACCCTGTCCGATGTCGTCGACGTCTCGCAGCGCTTTGATGATGCCAGCATCCGCATGCGCTCCGATCTGACGCACGAGCTGTGGATGGTTTCCACGGCCGATGCAGCGGAACGACTGTGCCTGCCCGAGGTCGATCAGCGTGCGCTTGCTGGGCTTAAGTTCGGTGAGGCGCTGCCCGAGCGGCTCGCTGCCGCCACTCTGGCAGTCCGCCTGGCTGACCTGGACTCTGCCGCTGCCGTGATTAGCGAACCGGTCCGGCTGATGATGCAGGGAGGCTAAGACGGGCCTTGCTCTGTGTAGCCGTCGGTCTGGGCGCGTGACGCGCGGTCTGCATATCTGGCGCCTGGCCCGCTGGCTCAGCAGCCACGGACTGTAGCGACGGCTGCCGCCAAGCCGCAGAGTAGCGTGCGGCTCGTGGATTCGGCGTCACCGGCGCGCCGCGCCGTTCCCGCCATTGAACGCAGCGAACCCATGTCTGTCCGGCCTGACAGCCTGCTAGTCCGCCCGCCCGTCTGCCACTGATTGCTCGCCCCACGCTCCTGATCATGAAAGGCGCTCCTGCCACCCTTGATTCATGATCAGCCTGCGCTGCACACCCATGCACCATCTGATGATCATGGTCCGTTCTGTGGCGCTGCGCACGCGGCGCGGAGGCTGGCGTTGGCCGTCGTCGCGACGCTGACGCAAGGGCTATGACCTGGACTACGTGTGGCGCCAGGCCGAGACCGCGTCCGCGCAGCGGGATGCGGCCGGCTACTACCTCCGGGCCGCCGAGGACGGCGGGGAACCGCCGGGCCGGTGGTGGGGACCGGGCGCTACGAGCGCTGGGCTTCGAGCAGGGCCAGGTCGTGGAGCGGCAGCCGTATGACCTGCTGTTCGGCCAGCGGAAGGCACCGGACGGCACCCAGCTGGGCCGGCCGCCGCGGCCGCGGCCGGACGGCCGCTGACGTGTACGCCCAGCTGCTGGCGGCCGAGCCGCACGCGACCGCCGAGCGCAAGCGGGAGCTGCGGGCCGAGGCAGCCCGGCGGGCCCGGCAGAGCCCGTTGTACTTCGACCTGACGATCTCGTTCTCCAAGTCGATCTCGGTCTTCCACGCCTCGCTGGGCGACAACGCCCGCCTGGCCCGCCAGGCAGGCGACGCGGCGGGCGAGGCGTACTGGTCCGGCCTGGTCGCCGAGGTGGACGCAGATGATCTGGCAGGCGGTGCACGCGGGGTTCGGCTACTTCCAGCGCGAGGCCGGGTACACCCGCACCGGGTCGCACGCGCGCCGGGTGGACGGGCGGGAGACCGGGCAGTGGCAGGAGGCCGAGCTGGCGGTGGCGCACTGGCTGCAGCACACCTCCCGCGACGGCGACATGCAGCTGCACGTGCACTCCCAGATCGCGCACGTGGCCAGGACCGTCACCGACGGCAAGTGGCGGGCGCCCGATTCGCTAGGCTACAACGAGCACATCGGCGCCGTGGCCGCGATCGTGTCCCAGCATCTGGAGGAGGCCCTGACGCGCCGGTTCGGCCTGCGAGTGGGTGGCGCGCGATGACGGGCACGGGTTCGAGATCGCCGGGATCAGCGAGCCGCTGATGCGCGTGTTCTCCTCGCGCCGCGTGTCGATCACCGCGGACCTGCGCGTGCGGGCGCGGGCGTTCGAGGCGCGCTACGGGCGCAAGCCGAGCCAGCGTGAGCTGGCGCAGCTCGCGCAGGCGTCGAACTTCGCCACCCGCGCGCGCCAAGCACGACGGCGCGCTCGACTTCGACGCGGCTGCACGCGGACTGGGCGGACCGGCTCGCGCGCACGCTCGGCGTGCCGCTGGCGTCAGTCGCGCCGTCGGTATGGCACGAGCAGCAGCACGGGCGCGCGAGCCCGGCGCGGCGCTGGCACCGGCCGGCCTGAGCCCCGCAGGAGCTGCGGCGGGCGGCGCAGAAGGCCCTGGCCCTGGCCCAGCAGGATAAGAGCACGTTCACCAGGGCCGACCTGGTCCGGCACCTGGGCCGGGTCCTGCCCCGGACCGGCCTGGAACCGGCCGCGGCCGCGCGCTGCTGGAGGACCTGGCCGACCGCGCGCTCGCGGCGCAGTTCGAGCAGGTCGTCTGCCTGGAGGCACCCGAAGCCGCGCCGGTGCCGCCCGGCCTGCTGCGCGCGGACGGGCGCAGCGTGTACCAGCGGCACGGCGGCGTGCGGTACGCCACCCGCGTCCAGCTGAGCATGGAAGAACGCATGATCGCGCAAGCCCGCGGCGCGGGCGCGCCCGCGCTGCCGCGCGAGGTGGCCGCGCGGGCGCTCGGCGCCAGCGTCACGCAGCTGGATGCGGCGCTGACGCAGCCGCGCGCAGGACAGCGCACGCCGAAGCCATCACGCGCGACCGGCTGCGCACCGACCAGGCGGCCGCCGCGTTCACGGTGCTGACCGACGGGCAGCGGGTGTCGGTGATCAACGCCCCGGCCGGGTCCGGCAAGACCCGCGTCCTGGCCGAGGCCGCGCGGGTATGGGCCGCGGCGCGGCGGGGACCGGGTGATCGGGATCACCCCGTCGCAGTCGGCCCGCAACACCCTGGCCGCCCGGGTGCCCGACAGCTACAACACCGCCCAGTTCCTGGGCCACCTGCCCGGCCCGCGCGGCGCCCGCGGCCCGGTCCCATCGCCCCCGGCACGCTGCTGCTGGTCGACGAGGCGTCGATGATCTCCAGCCGGACCTGGCCGACCTGATCTGCCACGCGGAGGCCTGCGGCGCAAGATCATCCTGGCCGGCGACACCGGGCAGCTGCAGGCCGTGGAGAACGGCGGCGGCCTGTCCCTGATGGCCGCCGCCCTGGGATACGTCCAGCTCGCCGAGCCGGTCCGGTTCCGCGCCGACTGGGAGCGCGCCGCCAGCCTGCGGCTGCGCCGCGGCGATGCCTCGGTCCTGGCCGACTACGACGAGCACGGCCGGATCATCGGCGGCGACCCCGAGCAGATGACCGACGCCGCGGCCCGCGCCTACGTGGCGCTGACCCTGCAGGGCAAGGACACGCTGCTGATGGCCTCCGACCACGCCCGGCGCCGGGAACTGTCCCGCCGGATCCGCGACGACCTGATCCACCTCGGCCTGGTCGCCGCCGGCCCGGCGGCGCGCATCGCCGACGGCGCGCAGGCCAGCGCCGGGGACCTGATCGTCTGCACCCGCAACGATCACTCCGTGGAGGCGGGCGAGCCGGGCCGGACGCTGGCCAACGGCGACCTGCTGCGGATCGAGGCGATCACCAGGAACGGGCCTGCTGGTCCGCCGCGCGCTGGACGCCGACCCGGTCACCGGGGCCACGCCGGTGGACGGACCGCTGCTTCCTGTACGGCGACTACCAGCACCTGCGAGCTGGGCTACGCGGTCACCGACCACGTCGCGCAAAGCCGCACCGTGCACACCGGCCTCACCCTGATCACCGGCACCGAGGACCGCCAGCACGCCTACGTCGCCCTGAGCCGCGGCACCGCACGCCAACCTCGCCTACGTCTGCACCCTCTCCCCGAAGACCGCCGACCCCAGCCCCGGCACCCGGCCCGCCCCCGAGCTGGCCCGCTTCGACCGGCTCACCGCCCTGCGCGACGGCCGCCCGTGCCCGCGACCGCCGCCACGCCGCGGAACGGGAACGCAGCGCTGGCAGGTGCTGGCCCAGGTCGTCACGCGCGACGGCCAGGAACTGTCCGCCACCCAGACCCGCCAGCGCAACCTGTCCAGCGCCGACCACCTCGCCATCCTCCACGCCATCTGGCAGGCCGAGATCGCCGCCCGCCGGCGAGCAGCACTACCGTGCCCTGCTCGACGCCGCGCTGCCCGCCCGGGTACCAGACAGCCCCCCGGGACATAAGGACAATGGCTGTGGCGCACCCTGCGCGCCGCCGAACTCGCCGGCCGCGACCCCGGCCAGCTCCTCCACGACGCGATCGGCGAACGCAGCCTGACCGGCGCCCGCGACATCGCCGCGGTCATCGACGCCCGGATCCGCCGCCGCACCGGCCCGCTCGTCCCGCAGCCCCCCGTCCGCTGGTCCGCCCAGGTCCCCGTCATCGCCGACCCCGCGCGGCAGCGCCTGGCCATCGAACTCGCCGCCGCGATGGACGCCCGCACCGACCGGATCGGCGAGCACGCCGCGCAGCACACCCCGCCCTGGGCCCTCAGCGCACTCGGGCCCGTCCCCGCCGACCCGCCCGGCCGGCACGCCTGGACCGGGCGCGCCGTCGCCATCGGCGCCTACCGCGAACTTGCCCGGCTACGACCACCCCGCCGAGCCCATCGGTCCCGAACCCGCCGGCGACTCACCTGACAAGCGCGCCGCCTGGCACACGGCACTGGCCGCCCTCGGCCCCGCCGGCGACGGCAGCGTCTGCGGCCTGCCCGACGGCCAGCTGCTCCATTTGCGCGACACCTACCCCATCGAGACCGCCTGGGCGCCGCGCTGGACCGGCGACCAGCTCCGCCAGACCCGCCTGGGCCGCGAGCACGCCCGCCTCGAAACCATCCGCGCCGCCGCCGAAGCCAAAACCGCAGCCGACCACGGCCGCGCCGGCATCGCCGCCCGCCACGAACAGCTCGCCGCCAGCTACCAGGCCCTGACCGCCGCCTACCAGGAACGTGAAACCATCCTCGCCGCCACCGTGGACGACCGCGCCGCCTGGGAACACTCAACCGGAGCTCAACGCCGTCTCGCCGTCGCGGCCGACGCTGAACTGCGCCGCCGCCACCCCGAGCAGCAGTATCCGCCGCTGCGCTCCGCCGAGCCCGAACCCGTCACCGCGGCAGAAGCCCGCGACCTCACTCTCACACCCGGTCAGCCCATCCCACCCGAACCCCAGTGGCTGACCGAACTCGCCGCCGCCGGCCCCGCTTTCGCCGCCACACTCGCCGCCCGTCAGCAAGCCGACCCCGGCAACGACATCCTCCCCACCGCCCGGGCCTGGGCAGACCTCGCGCCGGATGCCCTCCTGCAGCCCCCGCGACCACCCATCCGACCATCCGCCCGCGTGCTCGAACTCGTCCGCCAGCGCGAAGCCGACCGGGAAGCCACCCGCTAACAGAAATCCGCCGGTCCGACCAGACGAAAGAGGCGACAACCGCCATGCCCGCACCTGCAAGCCGCACTAGCCCAGCCGAAGGACTGCTCCGCCTGACCTGGGTAACCGGCGCGCTCACGCACCTCCTCGAACACGCCGGCGCCGACGAGCCAGCCGGCACCTGGACCGGCCTCGCCTGCCCCGACCAAGAACTGCCGATCGGCTCCGACGTCGACACCGGCGTCCTAAAACAGATCTGCGCCGACGGCCGGGTCGCGGACCTAATCTGGGAGCCACCCGACGACCTCGCCGCACAGCACGCCCAGGCCTTCATCGCTGCGATGATCGCCTACGAGTCCGGCGATGTCGGAGACGCCGAGCAGCACTGGAACATTCTGCAGACCATCTGGTCCCGTGCATGGACAGCGAACTGCGCAGCCCTCGGCCTCATGCAGGAAGCCGGCATCACCCGATTCGCGCCCGCCAAACCCCAGCGCTGGGTCATCGCATCCTTCGAACACCACTGCGGCCCACACGGCGTCCCCACCCCGCACATCCACAACATCGTCGCCCTCAGTCTCACCTGTTGGCGCGACTGCGCTATCTCCGACCGCCCGCTGGATGATTGGTACTCACATGCCGAAAATAGTGCGACCCTAATGTTGCATACTTACGTGCTCACCAGCATGCTCATTCGGAGGATCAGGACCCGTCCGGCAGTTCCGGAGGCAATATCTCTGCTACTCCTTAGTCAGACCGAGTGCCGTGGCGGTCGACGGTGGCTGTCATCCGAGCCCGCCCGGCCACCAGGGTCGGTCCGCCCGATGGCCCGTCGCTCAGAAGCTACGAGTTTTTTAGGTCGACGTAGCTAGCTAGGCGAAGCCCGGCTATGCCGCCCCGTCAAGGCGCTTCCTCCTTTGACCCCGCTGTGCGCGACAAGACAGCGTGGACAGCCGATTGCAAGCTAGCAATAACGCCCGCGCCTGCCACTCCAAGAAGAATGGCGAAGACAAACAATGTGTCAGTAGCACGATCAGCTGCCGACTGATTGAAAGTCTGATAATTAATGCCAATGATCGAATGACTATCCCATTTCAATTGCGAGGAGTCATCCGAGTCGAAAGCCAACGTAGGCTGAGACAGAGTGAGTGATTCAGTTGGATAGAGAGGACCGCTGCCTACGGTAACGATGAAATCACTTGGCGGAATAACGGAGGGGGAAGCTCCCAGCACGCCAGTGATAGCTTTGTCGGTGTTGCCGTCAAACTCAGCAAGCTCACCCTGGCCGTAGAATGGCAGCGAGACTGCTGAACGACCAGCCGAATCCTCAAAGAACTGGCCAAGTGATCTGCCGGTAATGGTGACCGATGCACCACCTACCAGGCTGCCGTTGAGCAACTGCCCACCATATGCGAATAGCACATTATCGTACACGCTGCCGACTAGGCTCGACTGGCTATTCTGCGGCATAAGGCTCGCGGGCGGAAAGAAATCAATAGTGAACGGAATTATCAGCATTCTGTATCCTGAAACAGCAGGCCTAATCAGGCGCGCGTCGGCCAGTAGCAGGAGCGCCCAACGGTCTGGACCAGAGCCACGATTTGTAATCTGGAAGCTCTCACTCGTGGGCTGACCATACAGGTTGTCCGGATCGGTTTGGACGGTCAAAGACAAACGCTGCGGTGCCGGGTCCGCCGCGAACAGAAGCGCTGCTCCCTCTTCACCGGGATAGGCAACTGGCTGCAGCAAGGGACTCAGGCCTGGCCAGCATAGAGCGCCCAAGCTGATAGAGATTAAGCCAAGAGCCATCGGCTCCGCGAAGGGCCACTTAGCTATCCAAGTCACCCCGGTAGCCAAAGTGATGCTGAGTCCCGCAATACCTACTAACGTGGCCTCGAGAATTGTTGATCCAGGCGCCACCTGCACTATAGAAGTTATCACAAGGCCGATTATTAACGATGCGCTAACGGCGAGCATGATAATTGCAGTGACGGTATGGGGCCAATTGTGACGTCGCCGCGGGCCTCGTACTGACCAGCAAGCAGATGCTAGCGCCATTAATACCAAGAAGCTTGCCAGAAGCAAATGGTCCGCGTTGATGATCCCAAGGCATAGTGCCAAAAAAGAGCCGAGCGGCATAATAGCTGCGACTGATCGCCGGTGGCGAGCGAATCGTTGCCCTGCCTGAACGCTCAGTTTATCGATATCTTCAGAAGGCCGCTCGATTTCAGAGGGCTGAGCAGAGTCGTTTTCAGTGTCGTCAGCCAGAACTTGCCCATACCGCTCCAGCGTGGCACCTACAAGAGCGGCAGCAGCGGCCACCACTCCGGCGGCCACCATTAATTTCATTACAAGGCGCATTGCGCTGACGTCCTCTGGCACGCATGTCTTGACTCTGGCCCGCTCCGTCCTACAGACCGCATCTGCCCAGATCCCAGTATGACGGCACGCTCGCTCTGCGAGCTACGCTGCGCGGGTGACAGTATTGCGCGGGCTCGCTCAGATGTCGCCCTGGCGGCGCGAAACGCGAAGGTCGTTGCCTAATGGCTGCGTCGATGGCACCGGCGGCCCGCCTCGAGAGATGAACATTGGTCCGCCGGGTCGGCCGATCTCGGCTCCTGAGCCGGAGGTTACGCACTCGCTGGATCTCGACATCGGCGAGGTCGCTAACGGGCATCACCTGATCGTCCGGAGCATCTCCCTGACGGACAGAAACCTGCTCTGCGAGTACGCCTTCGTCCCCGAGCTTACCGAGGAAGACAACGACCCCTTCGTGAATATGTCCTACGATACCGACGTCTCGCCTCCCGGCTGGAATAACGCGTGCTCAGAGGGCGAAGTGTACGAACGCCCCGCGCCGGGAGGCCCGGCGCGCATGGTTCGACTTCTTCCACCCTGACTACGACTGGATGGAGCATCGGGGCGAGCAGGGCCCTGCTGACGCCTACCTGCGCAACCGGCTAGCCCGGCTGACCTTTGATCTCAAGACCGGCGAGGCGCAAGTCGAGAAGTGATCGGTGGCACGGTTCCTGGGCTGGTCTCTGGGGCTCGGGGTGACTGGAACCGAAGCCGGGCCCGCTCATCAAGAGCGCCCACACCTTTGACGATCTGGGCACGGCCGAGCAGTTGAGCGATTCGGCCGTATGTTCATGCATTGTCGCTGAGCACGGGCGCCCGCGCATGCCGCGGACGGCACGCCGAGCTCCCCACCGATAGGTTGAGGACGCCATGGCGATTATCTTTGAGCTGGTGGTCAACTTCGGTGACAACCTGAAGGCAGCGCAGGCTGCCGCATTGACCAATCCCAGCCCTACGACGCTTCAGGCTGGCAGTCAACGGTTTCCCCTCCACCGCTCGATGCTGAACGGGTCCGGCTCATACATCGAGCTAGCAGTAATCCCGGTCTCCGTCAGCTGGGGTCTGCCCATGGACGGGACGCTCCCGAGGACCAGGCTGTCGGCCGTTGAGTTGACTGAGCTAGGACAAGGGCTCTATCGCCTGCTTGCCAAGTTCAGCGGGTATGTCGTGGCGAAGGTCGGCTGGGACCCGGAGGCATTTCTCGATCCCGCCGAACTCAGGAGCGACTGGGTAGATGAGCTGGCCGACGGGACGATCCCCGGACTCGTGCTCTGCGAGGCCCTGCACGCCGAACTCGGCCTCGGCGACAACTACGTCGAGTTCCAGCCTGGGTATCTGTGGACTCCGTACCGAGGCGAGAACCCGAGCACACTCACAGCTGACTAGATGTCGCGAGGGCCACCGCTCGCCGAGCGTTCAGCCTGAGCAGCCAGCAGTTCACCTCTATCCCGGGTCGCTCGACAGCCCCACGTCGCCGTCGTTGAGACTGCGAACGAATGCGCGCTCATGCCGCCGACCGAGCACGATGTGCCTTGGAGAGGAATCATCAGGCTAGGCGTCGGCGGCCAGTTCGATGGACAGTGACGCGAAGCCGTGGTGGCGGTAGAAGCGGATCGCCGACTCGTTGGCGGCGTATGCGGAAACGTGGAAACGCTGTGCTCCTCGGTCCCGGCTCCAGGCGAAGAACGCCTCGACGAGCCGACTGCCGAGGCTGCGGCTGCGGTACTCGGGCGCGACGTAAGTGCTGATGAGCTCGGTGCGCGCACCGGTCCACATCGCTGAGGCGGCATAGAAGTGTCCTATGAGGTGCCCGACGACGTTGCTATCGTGGTCGGCCGCTACGAGAACAAGTGCGTCGGGTGCGGCGAGCAGCCCTTCGATCCAGGGACGCCCGTTGTCTCGCGGCCATTCGGCGTTCCGAAGGCGATCGCGGATGGCGCCGTCCTCGGCGAAGAGCGCGGCACTCGACGCGACGAGGCCGGGAAGGTCGGTGGCGCTTGCGCGGCGGATGTCGACGTCCATGGATCCCTGCCGTCGGGTCGGTTGTGCGTCGTACCAGTATGTCTATCCCCGCTGATCGGAGCTGCTCATGCGCCGGGAGTGAATGCGAACTTCTGCCTGCTCGGGCGTCATGAACACGATGTCGATATCGCGGGGCACGAACCTCGCGTGCGCCACGATGGCCGCGTCGATTCGGCACCAGGTGAAGCGCAGGTCCAGGTCCTGAGCCGGCACGGATGACAGTTCACAGCGCTGCACAGGCACAGCATGTCCTGGCGCGGGCTTGCCGCCCCCGGCCTCGGTTGCGGCCCGTCGCTCATCTGCCGCGGTGACAGGTGTTGGCGTTAGCGCCCCTCGGGTGGACGGTCAGGGCATGACACCGCATAACCTCGTAGTTGTCTGCGCGCATGATGCATCCCCGGCAGCAGGTCCGCTTGATCGGGCTGTGGCTGCGTACCTGACTCGGTTCACCGGCTCGTCCCGCGAGCATGCCCGATCGGACCTTCGCTGCTTCTTGACCTGGTGCGCTGAGCGGGACCTGAATCCGCTGGCTGCCCGGCGGCCGCACCTGGAGCTGTACATCCGGTGGATGCAGGAGATCCGCCGCTTTAAGCCGTCCACGGTCTCGCGGCGTTTCTCAGTCGTGGCGGGCTTCTACCGGACCGCCGTCATCGATGGCGCCCTGGACCACTCGCCCGCCGAGCATGTCCGGCGGCCAGCCGTGCCGGCAGAATCACCCACTCTCGGCTTCACGCACCTGCAGTTCGAAGCCATGCTCACCGCCAGCCGCGAGTCGGCCAGTCCTTACGACTTCGCCCTCGTCGCCATGCTCGGGCTGCTCGGCCTGCGGATCTTCGAAGCCACCAGCGCCAACATCGCCGACCTCGGTGAGGAACACGGTCACCGCGTTTTGCGCGTGTGCGGCAAAGGAACAAAGGTGGTCCTGATCCCGCTGCCACCTGCCGTCGGCCGTGCCATCGACCGCGCGGTCGGCTACCGCCCGAGCGGCCCGATCCTGCTCAACACCCGCGGGACCAGGATGGACCGGCACGCCGCTACGCGCCGGCTGCGCCATCTGGCGCGAATCGGCGGCGTCCGCATCAGCCGGACCCATCCGCACATGCTCCGCCACACCTTCGTGACGACGATGCTCGACGCTGGAGTCGACCTCCGGGACGTGCAGATCGCCGCACGCCATGCCGACCCGCGCACCACCATGCGCTACGACCGCGCCCGCCAGAACCTCGACCGCCACCCGAACTACATCCTCGCCGCCTACATGGCCTCCGGCACATGAGATTGTCCCGATCGCCCGGTCCGACCTTGCCGAATAGCGCGCGTCGGATGCGCGCATGGTCATGCGCTGGTGGGCATGCCAATCCGGTTATTAGGAGTCGACGGACGACTCTGAGAATCCGCAGGCCGAGCATGCTTGTATGACATGCGACGGTTGCGGAACCCCGGCTCTGGCAGCAGGATTCCAACCATCTCGACACCTGGCCCCCGGGTTGTTGTGTCCGCGAGATCGCGCCGTGCAAGACCTAAGTTCAAGACGGCCTATTCGTGATCGTCCGATATCTCTGCTAGTGCTTCATGCGCGCGCCCGGCAACCTCGCGCAGCGCCGGGGCCGGGTCGTCGCCGTAGCGGGCCAGCACCAGGTCGTAGGCGGCGACCGCGTCCTCCGACCGGCCCAGCTGGCCGAGCGCGAACCCCTTGTTGACCAGCGCCGTGGCGACCAGCTCGCGCAGCGCCGGGGCCGGGTCGTCGCCGTAGCGGGCCAGCACCAGGTCGTAGGCGGCGACCGCGTCCTCCGACCGGCCCAGCACGCCCAGACGGACGCCCTTGTTGACCAGCGCCGTGGCGACCAGCTCGCGCAGCGCCGGGGCCGGGTCGTCGCCGTAGCGGGCCAGCACCAGGTCGTAGGCGGCGACCGCGTCCTCCGACCGGCCCGGCACGCCCAGACGGACGCCCTTGTTGACCAGCGCCTTGGCGACCAGCTCGCGCAGCGCCGGGGCCGGGTCGTCGCCGTAGCGGGCCAGCACCAGGTCATAGGCGGCGACCTCGTCCTCCGACCGGCCCAGCTGTCCGAGCGCGAACCCCTTGTTGACCAGCGCCGTGGCGACCAGCTCGCGCAGCGCCGGGGCCGGGTCGTCGCCGTAGCGGGCCAGCACCAGGTCGTAGGCGGCGACCGCGTCCTCCGACCGGCCCAGCTGTCCGAGCGCGAACCCCTTGTTGACCAGCGCCGTGGCGACCAGCTCGCGCAGCGCCGGGGCCGGGTCGTCGCCGTAGCGGGCCAGCACCAGGTCGTAGGCGGCGACCGCGTCCTCCGACCGGCCCAGCTGGCCGAGCGCGACGCCCTTGTTGACCAGCGCCGTGGCGACCAGCTCGCGCAGCGCCGGGGCCGGGTCGTCGCCGTAGCGGGCCAGCACCAGGTCGTAGGCGGCGACCGCGTCCTCCGACCGGCCCTGGTCGGCGAGAACTACCCCCAGGTTGTAGGCGGCGACTGCGGCGATCTGGTCGATCGCTGAGCCTCGCGCGCGGTCCAACGCCGCGGCAGCCTCATCCAGGAGGCCGAATTGGTAGGCGGCTACCGCAACGGCGAGTGCTTCAGTATCGGTGGCGGTCTGTATCGCCGAATCCCACGTTTCAGTCCGGGGACTCCCGCCACCTGGCCTGGTATCGATCAGATGGACCACGTAGTCGTAGGCGACGTAGCTGGCAGCGACCTGGAGCAGCGCAACGGTACCTGCGACTGGCCTGAGTGCCAACGCGAGCCCGGCAGCGAACAGTTGATCGGTCGCCGCCATACCCGCTGGCAGGTACACAGGCCACAATTGGCGAAGAGTGTCGTCATCTATCGGGTCGGTGCGCCCGCATCGTGCCCAATCAGCCGCCGCGTACACGAGCGCGACGCCTTCCGGGCACGGTTCTTCGCCTACTGCGTGCCGTCCGGTAAAGAGCTTGCGTTCCAGCGCCGGGGCCGCCACAAGAAAAGCCGCCAAGCCGTGGCGCTCGACGGCCTGGCGCTGGGCATCACTGAGCTCACCGCGCAGCTCACCTAGTTCAGCCACGCCCGTAACCGCCAGCGGTATCTCACGGGCGTGAGCCAGCACATCGGCGGCGATCGTGGCGACGCCGCTCAATGTGGCGCCAGCGATCTGCTCGCTGCCCTTACCGCCATAGGTTGCGGCCACGATCCGGCCCGGTCCGCTGACGTGCCACTCGCGCAAGGTCTGCAGCGTGATGCCCTGGTTGAGGAATGGCTCGAGATCATCAAGCCATAGCACGGCCGGGTTCTCGCCCAGCCGCAGGCCTTGTCCTGGCACGAGCAGCGCACGCAGCCCTTCGCCGTCAGCTGGCGCGATTAACTGCAGCACCCCGTGCGAGGCACGCCAGTGCAACGCCTCAAACAAAGTCCGCGACTTCCCGACCTTGGAGGGCCCGATGACGACAAGCAGCCACGGACCCGTACCACGCAACCCCTCAGCCACCGCCTCCCGAAGCACGGCGTCAACGTCACGCCCGACATATGCGGGCACCCGCCCACCCGGGAGAATGGCCTGAGCAGCCGGGTCGACACCAACCATCGTCGGATCGATCTCGCCGACCGGCGCGACTGCAACCCGGAGGCTGCGCATCGACTGAGCCCGCTCTCGCGGGCTCTCCAGGCGCCCCCGGCCGACAGCCACTCCCGCGCGAGCTAAGGCCCCCACCGCCGCCACGGCCGCACCAGCCACCAACAGCCACGGCGCGTGCAACGGCTCGGCCAGCGCAGCGACTCCCGCTGCTACGGCCAGCGCGGCGACCAGCACCGCCTCCCGCCGGGCCCATGTCCCCAACGTCGTTGACCAGCGCACGCATGGACCCTACAGCCTGATGACATGCTAATTAAGGATGATCAAGGCATATGCTCAGCCGCAGTCGTCTCATCCATAGCGCCTACGTAGCTCGTGATCGATATCTGTTCGCCATCCGGCGCGCGTGGCTATCAAGATCTCTCCGTCATAGGCGTTCGGGCCCGGGCCGGGCAAGAAGCCGACCAGCATTGCATGCCTATGCATCGCGGGCGCTGGACCGGATGCGCGCTTCTGCCGCGAGTAGGCCCTTACGCGATGGCGGTCAAGGACGGCCCGCTCACTCAGAGGCGGATCTGGCCGGCGGAAGCGGCCCTCTGGCGTGCATCTGGACCTGGGTATGTCAAGAGTCGCACGCCCGGAGTTCACATCAGTGGCGGCCAACTGCGAATGAACGTCTGCCGCTAGCTGCGGCCTGAGAACATAAGGGAGAATGTCACACCGGAGGCTGGGCGTGGGAGACGGCATAGGTGTCCGACGAGGATGGGCTTTCGTCGCAGTCGCGGTCTTGCTTGCCGGGGGTTCTGCGGTTCTACTCCGATTGTGGCCGCTCGGCGCTCTTGCCAGCGGAGTTGGTGCGGCTTTGTCGGTGCTGGCAGGTGTATGGAGTACGCGCGGCGCTGCCGCAATGCAGGCTCGAGATGATCAGCGGCGCGCCCCCGGCGGCGACAACTGGCATCTAGTAAATGGCCGCCTGCCTTTGGTGGAGGATCTTGACGATCCTGTAGCGATGGGCGTGCATCCGGCGGTAACGCTGGGCTCCTCGCTGGAAGACCGGGTTTCGCCGTTTGTCTCGCGTCAGTTCGACGCTGAGTTGGGACGGGCGCTCCGACGTGATCGGTTCCTGCTGCTCGTGGGTGAGTCAACTGCGGGAAAGTCCCGAGCTGCCTATGAGCTAATGCGTTCGGAACTGCGAGGCTATCTCGTGGTCCAGCCCACGCGCCGAGACGGTGTGATGGCGGCCGCCGCTCGCGCCGCCGCGACTCCGCGGACGGTTTTGTGGCTGGACGATCTCGAGCGGTTTCTTGGTTCGGGTGGCCTCACCGGCGCGGCTGCGCGCGAAGTCCTGGGTGCCCGAGGAGACGCGAGACTCATCGTGGCGACCATGCGGTCGGAGGAGTATGCGAAGTTTAGCGGCCGCAGCGCGCCGGGGCTGGAAGGAATTGGCCGGGATGCGCTGCGGCAGGGCTGGGATGTTTTGCGGCAGGCGGCACGATTCGACATTCCGCGCACGTGGTCTGCGGAAGATATCGGCAGGGCGCGCCAGTTCAGTCAGGACCGGCGGATGGTTGAGGCAGTTGAACATTCGGACCAGTACGGGATAGCGGAGTATCTCGCAGCCGCTCCCCAGTTGCTGGCCGAGTGGCGCGATGCCTGGGCGCCGGGAACCCACCCGCGAGCAGCAGCGATGGTCTTGGCCGCTGTAGACGCGCGCCGCGCTGGCATACACCGGCCGCTATCACGGGAAATCCTGCATGACCTTCATGGGCCGTACCTTCTGCGCCGCGGCGGTGACCGTCTGCGACCTGAGAGCGAAGACGCCGCCCGTACATGGGCGACGACGCCGTTGTACGCGACAAGCAGCCTGCTCGTTCCAGGTGACGGCGGGCTCCTCGCCTTTGATTACCTCATTGATGCGATCGACAAGCAGCGAATGCCAGCTGAATCTATTAAGGCGCTGACGGCGATTGCGACACCTGGTGAGGCGCTCGACATCGGCCAGCTAGCTTGGGGCTGGTCGCTGATCGACGAGGCTGATAATGCGTTCCGCCGAGCGGAGGAAGGCGGGCTTTTTCAAGCAACGGCCCGTCGCTGTGCGCTGCTTGCCGAAGAACGCGCAGGCCACTCGGCTGCTCTTCGCTTCGCCGAGAATGCAGCTGAATGGACGCTGGCGGCCTACGGCCCTCATCACCGGCAGACGCTTCAAGCACAGCTGCTCGTGGCCTCTTATAAAACGAGCAGCGATCGCACGACGGCGCTACAGATGACTGGAGACATCGTTGCGCATTGCGAACGCGTACTTGGCTCTGGCGACGAGACCACTCTCAGTGCACGCGCCGGCGCTGCCGACATCATCGGCGATAACGGTAGTTTCGCTGCCGCAGTGAAGCAATACCGGGAAGTGGCAGCCGACGCTGCCCGCCACCTTGGGGAAGATCACCAGACGACGCTCATGTGCCGGGACCAGGCTGCTATGTGGGTTTCCGAATCAGGACACCCGGAACAAGCCGCCGGGATGTATGCAGCACTGTTGACAGACATGACGGAGCGCTTCCACAGTCGCGGCGACGACGTTCTCCACACACGCGCCCAGATGGCACGCTGCCTGGCCCGAGCAGGCGACTACGAGCGGGCACTTGGCGACTGGGATCAGCTCGTCGCAGACGCATGCGCGATGTATGGCCGACTACACAGCACAACGCTGTATATTCGCGACCAGCACGCATGGTGCCTCGGCGAGTCGGGAGACCCAGGGGGAGCCGTAGCCCTGCTAGAGCGCCGGCTAGCAGATGTCGTGGAGCTTGACGACCCGCAATTGATCCACCTTCTGTTCGCTCGCAGGTCGCTCGCCTGGTGGATCGGTGAATCCGGTGATCCAGCTAAAGCAGCGCAGCAATTTCAGGCCCTTGTTGATGACGCCACCGATCAGCGCGGCCCCGACGACCGCCGAGTCAGAAGCTTGCGGCTCATGCTCGTCCATTGGAATGTGCTGAATGGTGCGGCGCGCGATGCTGCGGATATCCTCCGCGACAACATTGGGCAACTCGCTGATGAACTAGGCCCGGGTCACGAGATTACCTGTGCGGCTGCACGCCATGTCGCCGCCAGTTGACCGCGGAACCTGACCATGCTGCTGAGGCTCCATGGTGCAACTCAGAAAAATATCGAACTCGCTGTCATGCCGCTCCTAGTGTGGGTCGGCGTCCTCAAAGATTGTTTCGAGCAACCCCGGTTCGTTCTCCACTCCCGCCACCGACTCGTAACGTTCGATGTCGATGGACCCATCGGCCATAAACTCGACCTCCCACCGAGCACCTGGTAGCGAGATGTCGATCATGACCGAGTCGGGCCTGGTGTGGTCGAGCTTGTAGAAGATGTGCGCTCCGTCCAGCCGGTTCAGGAAGTCGATAAGTCTTCCAAAGACGCCACCCTCCGTTTCGGCGTAGAAGGCGGCATCGGCCTGGTCCATGGCTACATCCTGTCAGCTACGAGCGTCCGCACATGCCGCATGCCGTACGCGTCCAGTTAGCGATCTTGTAGATGAGGTCAGGAGGTGCTGCCCGCATATTAGCTAGCGCCGGACCTGGTCACGGCACAAGCTGCCAATCCGCGACTATTGATACGTGACTGTACGACCGCCTGCAGGCTTAACACTGCCCGAGATGGTGCTTGTCTCCAACCGGGTGCTCACGGAGGAAGCCGACGCTCTCCGCGCGGCCATAGAGAAGTTCGGAAGCGCGCCGCTGCCCGGCAGCCCGTGGACTCAGGATGACGACGCCGTCGCCAATCGTGATGCCGATCCGGTTACGGAGGGCCGGTACAAGGTCCTGGTCTACGCCCGTCACCAGGCCAAGCTCGTCTACGTCAACGCGTGGGACCATCTGATCACCCTGGCAAGGATTCTCGGCGGTGACGGGGCCATGCCCCTGTTCTCGCAGGCATCTGTGTCCCGGGTGATCGCCGAGGCAGCCGTCAGGTTCGCCTGGCTGATGGACCCGGATGTCAGCAGCGCGCAACGCCTCGTACGCGGCGCAGCAGCCCTGCAGTATAGCGCTGACGAACGGTCGAGGGGAGTACGCGCCGTCCCGGCCAAGCTGATCGATCCGCGTGAGTACCAGCAGATGCTCGATAGCTGCGGCCAGGAGCAGGAGGCGATCCGCGAGCTGATCGACCTGCCCTGACTCTGAGCAAGGGGAACCTGGATGCCCTGGTGGATCTTGTCGCCGCAGCCCTGCGTGACTTCCGGGACGTGCTGCTGTGGGACTACCTTCCGGAACCGACGCCAGAAGAACTGGCAGCGACACGGGCGCGCATAGATGAGCTGATCCGCGAACGCCGTCTGGCGCGCCACCGTTATCTGGAGGCCAGGTTCGGAATACAGGGCGCCGAGCAGGTCCAGCGCAGCAACGAGAATCTGTTCGGGAAGCCGCGACGGCAAGTCGGCCGAAACCTCGAGGGCGGCTCACAGGGCGACAGTTCCGACGCCCGGTAAGCCGTCTGACAACTGCGCCACGATGCTCGCCAAACGCGAGCTCATGCTGCAAGGGTGATGGTGCGTACGTTGCCGTCGCGTCGCGCAGGCAAGCCGTGAGATCGTCCGGACATGACGGCCTCTATTGCCATACTCGTCTCCGGCGCGAGCGGAGCGGTGGTCACGCTGGTTGGCGTGGTCACCGGTGGCGTGATCGCGAGCCGATCGCAGCGACGACAGTGGCTCCGCGACAAGCAAGTTGACGCATGCGCTGTCGTAGTACAGGAGTCCACAGCGATGCAGCTGGCGTTGCGGGACCAGTGGAGGCACCAGGAACTGCCGGACTGGACGGCCTGGAATCAGGCGCTGGCGATGAAATGGCTGGTTGGCACCCCTGCGGTGCGTACGGCGGCAAAGCAAATGGACCGAGCTTTCTGGCTGTGTGGAGCACAGATCAAGAACGGGCAGCTCACTGACGAGGATGCGTGGGCTGTGCAGCGCGACGCGATGGAGCTGTCCCGGCGCGACTTCATCAATGCCGCCCGGCGCGACCCAGTTGGTGAGCGGGAACAAGTCAGCGACGTGCCCGTAGCGCGTCCGCCTCTGGCGGAGATACGGCAGATGTTCGACTCGGCCGCGGAATCTGATTCGAAAGGTGCGGCTAACCTGCACGGCGGCGACGACAACGGTTAAGACGCCCGCACATACCGCCGATGGCGCGACGTGAGCGCTTTAGTTCACGTAGTTGCAGTCTTCACAGGCGCTGATCGATCCCTGGCTGGCGAGCAGGTGATAGCCGCGCTGGATGCACGGGGTGGCGTACATGGCGCGGCCGGGATGCCCGGGGTCGGGGTCTGGGGGCTGCGGATCGGCCACGGCCCATGCGCCTTGCTGCCATGTCCAGTATCGGTCGCCGGAGTATGCCCAGGGCTGAGGGCCGGTCAGCTCGTCCAGGATGGGGTCTGCCGCTGGGACTGGCTGTAGATGCGGCGCCCAGCCGTGCCGGCGAAAGCGCTCGTTCCAGGCGAGCCAGCGGGCAATGTCATCCTCGTCGTGGTCGTCAAGAAGGTCTACCGAACCGCCCAGGAACTCGAACAGGTGCGCCTCCTGGCCGCGCAGGAATCCATCGATCCATAGCCATGCCTCGGGCGAGCCGCCGCTGATGTCGCCGGGATGGACGGTAACGCGCAGCCGGCCGCCGTTTGCGGACACGTACAGGTGACCGCGATGGGTATGAGCGCTGCCCTCGATGAGCCACCGCAGGTCAGGCTCGGGTGTCCACTCTGGCCTGAGGGTGACCCATAGTCGTTGGTCTGGCCATGGCAGTATCCCGGCCCGGTCCGTCACGGGGTCTCCCGGTCTGGCGGCGCTGCTGCCTGCTTCATGCTCACCGGCGCACCCTACGTCGTGGTGTGCGATCCGTCAGCTTGAATAGTCAGCTGGGCCGGGGTGCGTGCGGCGATGGGCGCGGCCCGGCACTGTGGCGCCGGTGATGGCATCGTGTCCATGGGCGGGTGGTCGATAGCTGCGACGCTATCGCTGCCGTCGCCGGTAGGCTGGCCACGCCTGCACGAGAGGGGGCAATTGCGTTGCATCCGGCAGCTCGGCTTCCAGCCGCCCTGGTAGGCATTGCCCTGATCGCGGGCGGCCTGGTCCTGGCTTGTAACTTCCGCGGTTTCGGCACCTGGCATGCCAGGCGATCGATCGAGTTGATGTCAGGTGCTGAAAGGCTCCTTCGCCGTATTCAGCCGTGGAAAACGCTGCTGCAACGGCCGATGGAGGACCGTGTCAGGCAGCAGGTCTGGGTGACGCGGATAGCCGGCGCCATGTTTGCCCGGGCCGGCGTGGTCGTGTTCTTGTACGGTGCCTTCGGCATCGGCAATGTCACCACGAACTGAACGTCGCCATGAATCCCGCACACCCTGGCCTGCCCTCAAGATCAGGTGATCGCGCTGTCAGCGCCCCAACGCGTCCTCACTTGCCGCCGTCACCGCGTTAGTCAGCTTGCGCGGCAGTCAGGAGAACCTGGGTACCGCCGAGCCGCCTGGACAGGCAGTTTGCTGTGGTGCCTAACCGGCGGTCCCGCAGGCCCGGCAGCAGCACGACTTGTCTCCGCTGCTAGCGGATATCGGGTTGCTGCCGGGATGCCGGCGGCGATCTTCCGGTTGTAGTCCGCTTGCCTTCGGTCGGGTTGCGCAGCTGGACGACGGCCATCATGTGCAGCGCCATGTTGATCTGCCGGTTGCCGCTGCGGGGAAGCCGGCGCCGTATACCTGTCCAGTGAATCACGCCAGCTCCGACGGCATCTGATGAAGCCGTCGCTACAGGTACTGGCCTGGCCCGGTGGCCTCCGGCAGGGGCAGGCCTGGCGTGCCGGGCAGGTCGTCGGCTCGCAGCTCGCGCACGTCGGCCCTGCCGTCGTCCGTCGTGGTGAGCCGTAGACCTTGCGCGGCGATGGTCTGGTCGAGCAGGTTGCGGACGTGGCGGGCGTTGCCGAACTCGGGCCCGCGGGGCGTGGCGGCCAGGATCGCCCGGACCCGGGGGAGAAGGCCGTCGGCGAGAACGAATCCGTCGGCCTCGGCCATGGTGGCGAAGATGGCGGCGAGTTCGTCGTCGGTGTAGCCGGGGAACTGCACGATGGTGGGGAACCGGGACGCCAGCCCGGTGTTCGCGCTGAGGAAGCGGGTCATCTCGTGCTCGTAGCCGGCGGCGATGACGACGAGGTCTTTGCGGTAGTCCTCCATGAGCTTGATGAGGGTGGCGATGGCCTCGGGCCCGTAGTCGCGTTCGGAGCCGCTGACGGTAAGCGAGTAGGCCTCGTCGATGAACAGCACGCCGCCGAGCACGCCGGCGACGACCTCGGTGACCTTGGGCGCGGTCTGGCCGATGTACTGGCCGACGAGGTCGGCGCGGGCGACCTCGACGAGGTGGCCGGAGGACAGCAGGCCGAGCTGGGCGTAGATGGCGGCGATGAGCCGGGCGACGGTGGTCTTGGCGGTACCGGGCTGGCCGGTGAAGACCATGTGCCGGGATGGATAGCGGACGGGCATTCCGGCGTCGCGGCGCAGCTGCTCGGCTTTCGCCTCGGCGACCAGGAGCCGGACCTGCTGCTTGACGGAGGTCAGGCCGGTCATCGTGTCCAGCTCGGCGAGCGGGTCGCCGTGAGTCCCGCTCGCCCCCGCGAGGTCGGCGGCGTCGGGGATGTCGTCGTCGGTGAGCAGAGTGAGGGCGGAGGGGTCGGTGCCGGTGGTCATGACGCGGCGGGCCTGCCGCGCGGCGGCCCGGTCGAGCAGGCGCACGGCGAGGCGGGCGCTGCCGGCCTGGCCGCCTGCGGCGCGGGTAGCCTGCCCGAGCACGGCCGTGGCCTGCGCGGCGGCGTCGGTGGTGACGGTGAACCCGGCGTCGGCGGCGCGGCGGGCGAAGATGGCGGCCAAGTCGGCTGGTGTGTAGGGCGGGAAGGTGATGATGGCGGGGAACCGGTCGGCCAGGCCCGCGCTGTCGTCAAGAAGCTGGGCGAGTGGTCGCTGCGGCCCGGCGAGGATCACGACCAGTCCGCCGTCGCGGCGGGCCGCGAGTTCGTCGGCCAGCAGCCGCAGTGCGAGCTGGTCGTTGATGGCGATCTGCCCGGCCAGGTGCGCGTTGCTGATCAGCAGTACCCCGCCGGCCGCGCGCCCGAACGCCTCCTCGCAGAGCCGCGCGGTCTCGGAGGTGGAGTCGCTGGACAGGCCGGCCCTGGTCACCTCGGTCAGCGTGCCGGCGGGCAGGACGCCCAGGTCGCGGTAGACGTCGGCCAGCAGCGCGGCGACGCGGGACTTGCCGGTTCCCGGCGCGCCGGCGAACACCAGGTTCTTCCAGCCCGGCCGGACGGTCACGCCGGCGGCCTGGCGCGCCTGCTCGGCCTCGGCGACCGCGATGGCGGCGGTGAGCTGCGCCCGGACGGCGTCCAGGCCCGGTAGCTGATCGAGCAGCATGCGCGCGTCGCTTGCCCGCGGGCTGAGGGACGGGAACGAGCCGCCGCGGCCCGCAGCCCCGGAATCGCCAGGGCTGTCGGTCCTGGCAGCCAGCGTGGTCGTCAGCGGGTTGGCGACCCGCGCGGCCCGGCCGAACACGCGCACATCACGCTGGAACCCGGGCACCGGCACATAGCACGGCGACGGCATGACGGGCGCGCCCGGCAGCCCCTGCAGGATGCTCGTCATCCGCACGGCCATGTCCAGCCAGCCGCGGCAGGCCTCAATCTCGCCCGCGGCCAGCGCCCGGCCCAGCCAGCCGCGCGTCCGGGCCCGCCACGCCCCCGGCCGGAACCGGTCCTGACACTCGCGCAGCCGCTCCTGAACCGCAAGGTATCCATCCGAGCCGACCGCGACGGCCAGCGCGCCCGGCGCAGCGTCCAGGCCAGCCTGCAAGATCAGCTCGGCCATAACGTGCGCGAGCGGCGACATGCCGGGAACGGCAGCCGCGACCCGCTGATGCGCCGCCGCGAGCCCGTCGTAAGCCCACGCTAAATAGCTCTCCGGCCCGGCCAGTTCCGGCAGTGCGGCCAGCTCGGCCGGCCCGGCTGCCGCGGCCCACATGTCCGCCAGGTCCTGCTTCGAACCGGTCCGCAGAATCTCCTCAGTGGCCGGATCGGCGGTGGCCCGGTCATACAACGCGACTAAGGCTTTCCGCCGCTCGTCCAGCGGCGTGATCCCCTCCAGCACATCCAGGCACTGCCGCGCCAGTTTCAGCGCACCTACCCGATGGTCATCGTCGTTGAGCAGCCAGTCACCGGGCGGCCGCCACACCGGGCTGTAGGCAACCCACTGCAGGGGATCATGCGTCTTCGCCGGCACGCTCTGCCGGAACTCATCGAAAATATCGAACTCGAGATAGGCGTGACTGCCGCCCCGCACGGATCCCAGGCCGCAGAAGAACCCGGCCATGCACAGCAGGTCCGCGGCCACCGCGTTCGCGTCCGGCCGGAAACCGCGACCCAGCTCGACCCGCAACGACCGTGCCTCTGGTGTCTCAGAAAGCCCGCGGGTCCGCTCGCGGATCTCCTCGATCAGCCCGTCCGGCACCCGCCACGGCCCCGCTCGGTACAAGTCGAACACCGGCTCATTCGACAGCAGCAATTCCAGATGCGCCGGGAGGGAAAGCGCGCCCATGAATCACCCCCGCGAGTCCGGTGCTGCATAGAGATTCGTTCAGAAAGGTATCCTGCCTTAAATCGGATTACGGCCTGTCGGAGGCTGCACGCATATTCCGTCGCCGAGCGAAGTAGGCAAAGACAGGGATTCCAGCCAGGATGACGAGCACTCCATATCCTGAATTTGGCCAATCATTTTTAAAGGTGTAGCAGAGAAGTGCAGCGGCTACGGCCACAAAAATAATCGGTACGAACGGGTAGCCCCACATACGATAAGGACGGATCGCCTGCGGCTCGCGCTTGCGGAATATAAAAACCGTGCTGCCCGCGATCATGTAGAAGAGCCACTCGGCAAAAATTGTCAGCGAAAAGAGTTGCCGGGAAATTTGCCCCGATCAATAGCAGAAGAATCGATACCATTGCTTGCACCACAATCGCGATCGACGGGGTGTGAAAACGGGGGTGCACCTCCGCCAGCGCGGGAAAGAAATATCCGTCCCGAGCCACGGCGAAGGGCACGCGGGCACCGCTCATGATGGTGCCATTGAGCGTGACCAGCATCGACAGCGCCATGCCCGCCGAAACAATGCTGGCGCCCATGCGGCCCATTACCAGCGCCACAGCATCCGATGCGGGTCGCGGCGAAGCTGCGATGCGCATTGGCGGGAAGCACATATTGCACGCCCGCATTCACCAGAATGTAGAGCACGCCTACTGTGGCCACCCCGGCGATCAGAGCGATCGGAATATTTCGCTCCGGCTGCTCTCACTTCACCGGCCACCATATTCAGGTCGTTCCATCCGTCATAGGCCCAGAGCGCGGCCACCAGGGCCGCCATGAATCCGGCGACTCCACCCTTGGCAGCCGCTGAAGTGCCGGCGAAGTTGCTCCATCCCCGGCCGGGAGCGTTTCCCATTCCGCTGAAACAGATCACCACGATTCCCAGGATGATCGCCACTTTCAGCAGCGTGAACACGAGCTGAAATTCACCGGCTCTCTTTACGCCCAGGTAGTTCAGCAATGAGATCAGGATGGCAGCGGCGATGGCAAACACTTGTCCCCAGTTCAGGGCAAACGGGGCACGCTACCAGGTTGACCGCGAAGAAAGAGAATAGGGGAAAAGTTCCCAGAATTCGGACCAACCCCGTAACCACGGTCGCGATCGAACCAGGCTTCGCAATCACAAACCAAGTCCAGGCGTAAAGAAATCCTGTCAATGGTCCGTATCCGTCGCGGACATAGACATACTCGCCACCGGCCTCGGGCTTCATCGCCCCGGTTCCGCGTAAGTCAGGGCGCCAAAAAATGAGCAGCAGCCCGCCCACGACCCAGGCCAGATAGACGAGCTTCGCCGAGCCCACCGCCTGCATCATCTCTGCAGGCACAAGAAAGATTCCGCTGCCAATGATGGTTCCGACCACGACGGCCGAGGCGTGGCTTACGCCCAGGTCGCGGGATAGTTCAAGCCGCCGGGGCGCAAGATGGGTGCCATCAGCCATGTTGGAGTTGGAGTATACGCGAGGTTCAAACGGTCTTTGATCTGCCGGCAATGTTGATGGGGAATGCTTACTCCTTATGAATGCTTCGCCCCGAAATCGTGTACCCCCGGGACAGATCTCCCGTGGTACGACTAGTGGGAGATCCCTCGCTCCGCCGAAAAACGGCTCCGCTCGGGATGACCCGCGAAAGATAGGCTTGAAAACAAAACTGAGCCACTCGGGCTAAGGGTTCTTGACTCGGATTCGACGCCTTGGTTACCGGTTCCGGCTTCAGGGAAGCGGCACTTCCAGTGTGCCCATGCGGTCGTTCGTGCGGTCACGCACGCCGACTCGAAGGGATTTGGCGTCTATCGGGACTACCAGTGATTGGCGCACCCGAAACAATCCAGCCTTGTTTTCTGATGCCTGTGTCGAGGCCTCCTCCGGACGCCATCGTTTACCACACCGTTCAGCACTCTTCCAGCGTTATCGAAGGCCGCGACGGCAAACTCGAGAGTCGGCGGTTTGCCGCTGCGTTCCGCCTGCGCTTTGAACTGGGGATCGAGCACGCGGTAGTCGATGGTGTAGGTTTGAATTCGTACGGGAGGCAGCGGTTTTACGGGCTGGTTTCTGCGGTGGGTGCGGAAGAATGCGGCCTGCTCCTGCAGTTGCTCCATTTGACCCGCAGTTGCCACCACCACCCCACCTTCGGTGCGCACATGCGCGGAGAACACCAGATCATGCAGCATGGGTGCACCCAGCTTCATGTTTGCCTGCAGTACGTCGCCCGCCTGCAACGGAATTGCGAGCGTTGATGCCCCGGAATTCCCTCCGTTTTCATCTGCCGCGGTGGAGACCTGAGGAACACGGCAGTAGCTGCGCCGGTAGGAAAGCTGATAGTTTCCCTGGTCGAGCTTCACCGCAATGCTGTGACATTTTCCATCATCCATATGACTTGGGGGGGAGTAGGTAAGCGTGTAGTAATTTCCGCCGTCTTCCGTCGCTTCGTTGAGGGCAGCGGTTACATCGTTTGTGTTGTAGAAGGCACGGCCTCCGGTGGAGTCGGCGATGATGTCTTCCTGCTGGTACTTGGTTAGCGCCGCCGCACTCGCAGCGACACCCGTAACATCCATCGGGAAGATCGCAACCTGGGCTTGTGCCAGTGCATTCAGTTCGGCCTTGAAGTCGCTGTCGAAGTACGCTGAGTTTCCTTCGAGCGCACCGAGGGCAAGTGGGAAGGCCCCC